>NZ_AP038773.1:2282500-4682500 GCF_047159485.1 Krasilnikovia sp. MM14-A1004
CTTTACTATAGCTTGACATTGGTATCTGAATGCAATTGTGTAGGATAGGTGGGAGCCGGTGAAGCTCGGACGCCAGTTCGGGTGGAGGCAATCTTGAAATACCACTCTGTTGGATTCGGGTATCTAACTTGCGGCCCTGATCGGGTCGAGGGACAGTGTCTGGTGGGTAGTTTAACTGGGGCGGTTGCCTCCCAAAGGGTAACGGAGGCGCCCAAAGGTTCCCTCAGCCTGGTTGGCAATCAGGTGTTGAGTGTAAGTGCACAAGGGAGCTTGACTGTGAGACTGACAGGTCGAGCAGGGACGAAAGTCGGGACTAGTGATCCGGCACTTGCGTGTGGAAGCGGT
This sequence comes from Krasilnikovia sp. MM14-A1004, assembly GCF_047159485.1. GTDB lineage: Bacteria > Actinomycetota > Actinomycetes > Mycobacteriales > Micromonosporaceae > Actinoplanes. Next base: position 2,282,846 of record NZ_AP038773.1, read on the forward strand.
GTCGCTCAACGGATAAAAGGTACCCCGGGGATAACAGGCTGATCTTCCCCAAGAGTCCATATCGACGGGATGGTTTGGCACCTCGATGTCGGCTCGTCGCATCCTGGGGCTGTAGCAGGTCCCAAGGGTTGGGCTGTTCGCCCATTAAAGCGGTACGCGAGCTGGGTTTAGAACGTCGTGAGACAGTTCGGTCCCTATCCGCCGTGCGCGTTGGATACTTGAGAAGGGCTGTCCCTAGTACGAGAGGACCGGGACGGACGAACCTCTGGTGTGCCAGTTGTCCCGCCAGGGGCACGGCTGGTTGGCTACGTTCGGAAGGGATAACCGCTGAAAGCATCTAAGCGGGAAGCCTGCTTCGAGATGAGGTATCCCACCACCTTGAGTGGGTAAGGCCCCCAGCTAGACGACTGGGTTGATAGGCCGGAGATGTAAGCCAGGTAACTGGTTCAGTCGACCGGTACTAATAGGCCGAGGGCTTAACCACACCAAACAATGTGCTCGACGCGTCCACTGTGCGATATCTCAGCGAACAACCACCCCCCCGAACACACACCCAACCCCGACCCCGGAAACCGGGGGGTGCGGGACGGGTCGTGAGGGGTGGGGGTTGGTGACGCTGGCAGATGTGCCGGTGGTCATAGCGGAGGGGAAACGCCCGGTCTCATTCCGAACCCGGAAGCTAAGCCCTCCAGCGCCGATGGTACTGCACCCGGGAGGGTGTGGGAGAGTAGGACGCCGCCGGACCAAAACCACCAGTGAGGGCCGCCCCCAACAAGGGGCGGCCCTCACTGCATGCTGGGCCGGGAGCGCGCCCTCGGGCGTTGTCCACAGGACGGCCGCCCTCCACACCATTCCGGGCCGCTCTCCGAGTAGCCTTTGTGAGCATCGAAGCCGACCCGCCACCCCGCGGGAATCGCCGTATCGGAAGGAACGACCCGTGACGACAGGACCGCAGGACGGCGGCGGCCACCACCGCGGCGACGAGGGCCGTCCCGGCCGCGACCGCGACGGCGAACACCGGGGCGACCGCGGCAGTCGGGGCGGCGACGGTGGGTTCCGCGGCGACCGCGACCGCGGTACCGGCGGGGGCGACCGGGGCGGCTTCCGCGACGACCGGGGGCGGGGCGGCTACCGCGATGACCGCGGTGGCCGGGGCTCCCAGGGCGGTGGATATCAGGGTCGCTCCGACCGCGGTGGCTATTCGCGCGATCGCGGGCCGGACCGCGGTTTCGGCGGGGACCGGGACCGTGGCTACGGCGACCGCGAGGGGGGCTACGGCCGGGGCGGGCGCGACGGCGGCGGCTACCAGGGCGGCCGTGGTGGACAGGAGCGTGGCGGCTACCGGGACGGCGGTGCACGGGGCGGATTCCGCGACGACCGACCCCGCGGCGGTGACCGTGACCATCCGGGCGGCCGGCAGGACTTCCGCGGCGACCGCGATCGGGGCGGCGACCGGGGCGGGCCGCGGGGTGACCGGGGCGGATTCCAGGGCGACCGGGGCGGGTTCCGTAGTGACCCTGGTGGAGCCGGGGGCGACCGGGGCGGGTTCCGCAGCGATCGTGGTGGTGCCCAGGGCGACCGGGGCGGCTTCCGTAGTGATCGCGGTGGTGCCGGGGGTGACCGCGGCGGGTTCCGTAGTGACCGTGGTGGTGCCCAGAGCGACCGGGGCGGCTTCCGTAGTGACCGTGGTGGTGCCCAGGGGGACCGGGGCGGCTTCCGTAGTGATCGCGGTGGAGCCGGGGGCGACCGGGGCGGGTTCCGCAGCGATCGTGGTGGTGCCCAGGGCGACCGGGGCGGCTTCCGTGGGGACCGTGGTGGCTTCCAGGACGGCGGGCGCGGCGGCCGTGACTACTCTGCCGGGCCGCGTGGACACCAGGGCGATCGGGGCGAATTCCGAGGCGGCGACCGGGAGGGCGGCCACCACCCCCGCGGCGGGGCGGACCGTGGCGGGCGTGGCGACAGCTACCAGGGCGGCCGTACCGGCTACCAGGGTGGTCGCGGCGGCTACCAGGATCGCGGTGACCGTCCGGGCTTCCGGGACGGCCGCGGGTCCGCGGGCGAGGGACGCGGCGGGTTCCGTGGGGAACGCGAATATCAGGACGGTCGGGACCGCACCGGAGACCGCGGCGGATTCTCCCGCGACGACCGCGGCGGATTCCGCGGCGGGGATCGTCCGGGCAACCGTGGAGCCAGTGGCTTCCGGCCCGATCGGGACCGCGGCGGATATTCGGGCGGCCGCGAAGGCGGCTTCCGGGATCGCGGTCCGGACCGCGGATCCCGCGACGGTGGCTTCCGCGGCGACCGCGGGCCGCGTGACTCCGGATTCCAGGGCGACCGCGACCGCGGTCCCCGCGACAGCGGGTTCCGAGGCGACCGCGACCGGGGGCCGCGTGATGGTGGCTTCTCCGGCGACCGTGACCGTGGGCCACGCGACGGTGGCTTCCGCGGTGACCGTGGACCGCGCGACGGTGGCTTCTCCGGCGACCGTGGACCGCGCGTCGGTGGCTTCCGCGGCGACCGTGACCAGGGTTCCCGTGACGGTGGCTTCCGCGGATCACGCGAGGGCGGCTTCCGCGACGGTGGGTTCCGGGGCGACCGGGAGCGCGGGCCGCGCGATGATGGATTCCGCGGCGATCGGGGTCCGGCATCGGCGGGCGGCGACCGCCACCCTCGACGGGAGCGCGAGGACGGGTTCCGCGACGACCGGTTCCAGGATTCGCGTGGCCGCGACGACCAGCAGCCTGCGTTCCAGGCGCCGGAACTGCCCGAGGACATCGCCGCGTCCGACCTCGACAAGGACGTTCGCGCGGAACTGCTGTCGCTGTCCCGCGATGTCGCCGACCGGGTTGCCCGGCATCTGGTCGCGGCCGGACAGATCATCGACGAAGACTCCGACCTGGCCCTTCAGCACGCGATCGCGGCGCGACGGCTCGCGTCCCGGATCGCCGCCGTGCGGGAGGCCGTCGGACTCGCGGCGTACGCGGCAGGGGACTGGGCGACCGCGATCTCGGAGCTGCGTACGTACCATCGCATGTCGGGCCGGCAGACCCACTTGGCCGAGCTGGCGGACTGTGAGCGCGCGCTGGGCCGCCCGGAACGGGCGATCGACCTGTTCCGTGGTGCGGACCGCGAGGCGCTCGACAAGGCCGGGGCGATCGAGCTGCTCATCGTGGCGGCCGGGGCGCGCGGTGACCTCGGCCAGCACGACGCTGCGGTGGCGATGCTGCAGGTTCGGGAACTGACCGGAGACGCCGAGGCGGATTGGGCGCCACGGCTGCGGTACGCGTACGCGGATGCCCTGCTGGCCGCGGGGCGCCGAGACGAGGCGCGGGAGTGGTTCGCGCGGTCGGCGGCCTCCGACGAGGACGGCCTGACCGACGCGGCGGAACGGCTGCTGGAGCTGGACGGTGTCGACTTCGCCGACGACGGCGAGGATGACGACGACGATGCCGATCAGGAGCAGTCGCGGGCCGACGACTCCACGGAGGACCTCGACGAGGCCCCGGACGACGACGAGGAGCCGGAAGGCTTCCTGGACGACGACGAGGACGACGACGAGGAGCCGGAAGGCTTCCTGGACGACGACGAGCCGGGGCTCGACACGGACGAGTTCGACGACGATCCTGAAGCGGCGGACGAGTCGGCGGGCAACCCGGCTGGCGCGACCGGCGGCTCGCGCGACGAGCAGAAGGTGCTCGACGACGAGTTCGTGGTGACCAACGACGAGGGCGACAACGGGCGGGAGAAGGCGTGAGCGATCGGCTGGTCGACGGGTACGATCTCGTAGTTTTCGACCTCGACGGGGTCGTCTATCTCATCGACAAGCCGATCCCCGGTGCCGCCGAGGCGGTCGGCGTGCTGCATGCCGAGGGCACGGCGATCGCGTACGCGACGAACAATGCGTCGCGCCGGGCCGCCGACGTCGCCGCGCTGCTGACCGGCATGGGCGTGCCCGCGGCTCCCGACGAGGTGCTCACCTCGGCCGGGGCGGCCGCGGTGCTGCTGGCGGGCGACCTGCCCGCGGGCGCACCGGTACTCGTGGTGGGCGCCGAGGCGTTGCGCGCCGAGGTGCGCGAGCAGGGCCTGACACCGGTGGAACGCCTCGAGGACGCGCCGGTCGCGGTGGTGCAGGGCTACGGGCCCGACGTCGGCTGGCGGATCCTCGCCGAGGCCGCCCTCGCGGTGCGGGGAGGCGCGACCTGGATCGCCACGAACACCGACCGTACGCTGCCCAGCCCGCGCGGTCCGCTGCCCGGAAACGGCTCGCTCGTCGCGGTGCTGCGTACCGCGCTGGACCGTGACCCGGATGTGGTCGTCGGCAAGCCGTCGCCCGCGCTGTTCCGGGCCGCGGCGGCGCGGTCGGGGGCGTCGCATCCCCTCGTGGTCGGCGACCGGCTCGACACGGACATCGAGGGTGCGGTCGGCGCCGGCATGGACTGTCTGCTCGTGCTGACCGGGGTGACCGGTCCGATGGACCTGCTGGCTGCGTCCCCGGCCCGGCGGCCGGGGTATGTGGCGGCGGACCTGTCGGGACTGTTCGCGCCTGCCGACGCCGCCCGGCTGCTGACGGCGGATGAGGACTCGGCCGGCGGCTGGCGCGTGGCGGACGACGGCGCGGCGGTCCGCTTGGACGGTGACGGCGCACCCGTCGACGCGTTGCGTCTGCTCTGCGGCCGGGTGTGGAACGGTGTGGCGCCCGCCGACGTCCGGGCCGGCTCGGACGCGGCTCGCGAACTGCTGACGAGCTGGGGTCTGCCGGGCTGACGGCCCTACAGCAGCTTGCGCAACTTCAGCAGGTCGAACGGATTCGCCTTGATGGTGACCTGGCGCGTTGCCACCGCCCGGGTCACCTCCAGGCGGCCGGTCAGCACGGCGATCAGATCGTCGCTGTTCGCGACCAGTGCGATCTTCGCCCGCGGGTCGTCGCCGTCGGTGATGTCGATCAGTCGCCCGCCCGCGAGGCGGCCGTGGAAGGCTGCGTCGAGATCGGGGACCCGGCACGCCAGCGTGCGGTCCAGATCGAGTTTGCCGCGAGTCTCGGCGTTGGCGTCGAGGCGGGCGGCGAGCTCCAGCAGCGCCTGCCGGCACTCGTCCACGCTGGCCATACGGGCTCCCTTCGCGCGACACCACCGCGTACCGCACGGTACCGCACAGGGCGCCCGAGGCCGCCCGGTAGCGTGACACACGATGGAGGCGGCCGCGAACGAGGAGAGCGGGCATGCAGGACGCATGGCGGGCGTATCTGGAGATGGCGCTCGGCTTGACGGAGGAGCCGCGCCGCAAGGTCCAGAAGGCGGCCGGTGATCTGATCAACCGAGGCGGCGAGACGGCCGCACAGCTGCAGGGCCTCGTGGCGGATGTGGTCGGCGCCGGGCTCGCCAACCGGGAGGCGCTCACCACCATCGTGCGCTACGAGGTGGACCGGGCCCTCGGGCTCGTCGGCCTCGCCACCGCGGAAGAGGTCGCCGACCTGACCAACCGCGTGCGGGACCTGGAGCGACAGCTGCGCGACGCGCGCGCCCGTGCTGCCGCCGGGGCCGTCCATGGCGTGCCCGCCCCGGTCGCCGGCGCGACCGATGGTGACGCCCCAGGCGCCCGGACCGCCACATCACCCGCCAAGAAGGCCGTGGCCAAGAAGGCCGTGGCCAAGAAGGCCGTGGGGAAACAAACCGTGGCCAAGACGGCCGTGGCGAAGAAGGCAGTCGCGAAGGCCGTACCGAGGAAGGACGTGACCCCTGAGACCGTGGCGGCTAACGCCGGGCCATCGGAACTCGTGGTCGGGAAGGCGGTCGCGAAGAAGGCGGTAGCCAAGAAAGCGGTCGCGAAGAAGGCGGTAGCCAAAGCGGCCGTGGCCAAGAAGGCTGTAGCCAAGAAAGCGATGCCGAACGCTCTGCCGTCAGCCGCCACCACGCAGACGTCGACGCCAGCGCCGACCGCCCGCAAGGCGGCCAAGAAGGCGGCCTCCGCCGGGACCCTCGCGAAAAGCACACCCGCCAAGGTCGCGGGCGGGCCTGGCGAATCCGCACCGGCGAACCCCACCGAGCCTACGAGGCAGGCCCCGGAGGCCCCGACAGCGTCGCAGACGCCGACGTTCATCGACTCCGCGGCGGCGTCGAACCGGGCGACGCCGTTGGAGGGCGCGAGCACGGGACCCGCCGCTGACCGGACGAGCGCGCAGCCGACCGGGGGACAGACCGCAGCATCGGGCACCGCGCCGGACACGGCACCGGTGACCGAGCGGACGACCGATACGGAGGCCTCCCGGTGACGATCCCGCCCGCCCCGGCTCCCGGCCCCCGGCCCGGCCCGCCGCCCGGTGCGGCCCGGCCCGGCCCGCCGTCGGGCCTCAACACGCCGCCGGTGCCCGGCCCGCCGTCTGGCCAATTCACGCCGTCGGGCCATGTCACTTCGTCGGGCCACGGCCCGCCGTCGGGCCACGGCACGCCGTCCTTGCCCGGCCCGGCGGGAGGCGCGGCTGCGGATGGTCCCGACATCGCCGACGGCGCGGACACCACGGGGCACCCCGCCGTCGACGCGGTGCTGCGTTCTCTGGACAACGCCGCCCCGTTGCCCCCGGCCGAGCAGATCGCCGCGTACGACGCCGCGCACCAGGTGCTGCAGGAGACGCTGGCGAGCATCGACCGCTGAGCCCCCACGTCGTCCCGAGCACCCCGTACCCGAGGAATCCGAATGGCCCGCCGCGCCCGTCTCGACGCTGAGCTCGTCCGTCGCAAGCTGGCCCGCTCGCGGGAGCAGGCGGCCGCGCTCGTCGCGGCCGGCCGGGTCCAGGTGCGCGGCTCCGTGGCGCACAAGGTCGCCGCCATGATCGACCCGGCAGATCCGGTGGTGGTCACCGGCGACGATCCCGGCAGCGAGTACGTGTCGCGGGGCGGGCACAAGCTCGCGGGCGCACTGGCCGCGTTCGCGCCGGACGGGCTGATCGTGGCCGGGCGGCGGTGTCTGGACGCGGGGGCGTCCACCGGCGGGTTCACCGACGTCCTGCTGCGCTCCGGCGCCGCGCACGTCGCGGCAGTGGACGTCGGCTACGGCCAGCTCGCCTGGTCGCTGCGCACCGACGAGCGGGTCACCGTCCTGGAACGCACCAACGTGCGCACGCTGACCCCCGAGGCGATCGGCGGGCCGGTGGAGCTGACCGTGGCGGATCTGTCGTTCATCTCGTTGCGGTTGGTCCTGCCCGCGCTGGCGGCCTGCACCGACGGCGATCTGGCGCTGATGGTCAAACCTCAGTTCGAGGTGGGTAAGGATCGGGTGGGTGCGGGCGGCGTGGTCCGGGATCCCGCCCTGCGGGCGGAGGCCGTGCTGGACGTCGCCGCGGCCGCCGCGGGTCTCGGCCTCGGGGTGGCCGGGGTGACCGCGAGCCCGCTGCCCGGGCCCAGCGGGAACGTCGAGTTCTTCCTGTGGTTCCGCCGGGATGCGCCACCGGCTGACGCCGAGCGCGTACGGGCGGTGGTCGCGGCGGGGCCCTCCGGCACGGTAGCCTCCGGCGGGCCGGTGCCCGAACCGTCCGGCTGAAGAGGAGATGGCATGACTCGCTCCGCCTTGCTGGTCACCCACACGGGTCGCCGGCAGAGCACCCAGCACGCCCGGGCGGTCGCCCGTGACCTGATCGAGGCGGGTTTCGAGGTGCGGGTCATCGCGGCGGAGGTCGCCGACCTGGACCTGCCCGCCGGGGTCACCTCGGTCGACGACCCGGCCGCGGCCGAGGGCGTGGAGATCGTCTTCGCGCTGGGCGGGGACGGCACCTTCCTGCGCGCGGCCGAGCTGGCCCGTCCCGTGAAGGCGCCGCTGCTGGGCATCAACCTCGGCAAGGTGGGGTTCCTCGCCGAGGCGGAGATCAGCGATCTCGATCAGACCGTGCGGGACATCATCTCCGGGTCGTACACCGTGGACGAACGGCTCACCCTCGACGTGCGGGCCGAGTACGACGGGCGGCTCATCGCCGACTCCTGGGCCCTCAACGAGGTCAGCGTGGAGAAGGGGCAGCGGGCGCAGATGCTCGAACTGCTCGTGGACGTCGACGGGCGGCCGCTGTCGCGCTACGGCTGCGACGGCGTGGTGTGTGCCACGCCGACCGGCTCGACGGCGTACGCGTTCTCGGCGGGCGGGCCGGTGGTGTGGCCGGAGGTGGAGGCGCTGCTGCTCGTACCGATCAGCGCGCACGCCCTGTTCAGCAAGCCGTTGGTGACCGCGCCGACCTCGACGCTCATGCTCACCGTGGACCCGTACACGTCGTTCGCGGTGATGTGCTGCGACGGGCGGCGTACCTGGGATCTGCCGCCGGGGGCGACGGTCACGGTGCAGCGGGGGGATCTTCCGGTACGCCTGGTGCGGCTGGCGCCGCGGCCGTTCACGGACACGCTGGTGGCCAAGTTCGCCCTGCCGGTGGACGGCTGGCGGGGGAATCGACGCTGATCCACGTGGACGCCGGTGGGCAATTGTCGGTCGCCACCGATACTGTCTGCCCTGTGCTGGAGGAGTTGCGCATCACCGGGCTCGGCGTCATCGAGGACACGACGCTGCGCCTGACGGCGGGTATGAACGTCATCACGGGTGAGACCGGCGCGGGCAAGACCATGGTGGTGACCGGGCTTGGTCTGCTGTTCGGCGGCCGCGCCGACGCCGCGCGGGTCCGCGCCGAGCCGGGTCGCGCGGTGGTCGAGGGCCGTCTGCGACTGACCGGGCCCGTGGCCGCCACGGTGCACGCCCGCGTCACCGACGCCGGCGCCGAGCCGGATGACGACGGCACGGTGCTGCTCAGCCGTACCGTGACCAGCGAGGGCCGGTCCCGCGCCCACGTCGGCGGGCGCAGCATGCCGGTGGCGATGCTGGCCGAGGTCGGCGAGCAGGTGGTGGCGGTGCACGGGCAGTCCGACCAGCTGCGCCTGCTGCGCCCGGCCGAGCAGCGGGCCGCGCTGGACCGGTTCGCCGGGCCGGAGCACGAGAAGCTGCTGGAGACGTATCGGGAGGCGTTCACCCGCTGGCGCGCCGCGGTCGACGACCTGGCCGACCGGCGGCGCAACGCCCGCCAGCGCAGCCAGGAGGCCGACCTGCTGACCCTGGGGCTGGACGAGATCAGCCGGGTCGATCCGCAGCCCGGCGAGGACGACGAGCTGCGCGCCGAGGCGCAGCGCCTGGAGCACGCCGAGGGGCTGCGCACGGCGGCGGCGCTGGCCGCGCAGGCGCTGGCGGGCGGGGTGGACACGGTCGACGACACCCCTGACGCGACCCAGCTTCTCGGTGTCGCCCGCCGCACGCTGGCGGCCCAGTCGGCGGTGGACGCGAAGCTGGGTGATCTCGCCGCCCGGCTGGAGGAGGCGGCCACCCTGGTGGGCGACGTGTCGTCGGAGCTGTCGGGGTATCTGGAGGCGCTGGACGCCGACCCGGCCCGGCTGTCGGCGGTCCACGAGCGGCGCGCCGCGCTGCGCGCCCTGACCCGCAAGTACGCGGACGACGTCGACGGGGTCATCGCCTGGGCGGAGAACGCACGTACCCGGCTGGCCGCGCTGGACACCTCCGACGAGCTGCTGGAGGAGCTGGACCGCGAGCGGCTGCGGCTGGAGGCGACCGTCGGTGAGCTGGCGGGCCGGCTGACGGCGGCCCGTCTGCAGGCCGCGGGCCGGTTCGCCGAGCAGGTCAGCGTGGAGCTGGCCGGTCTCGCGATGCCGCACGCGCGGGTGGAGGTCGGGGTGCTGGCCCGGTCCGCCGGTCGCGACGAGCCGGTGGTGCGGGTCGAGGGCGCTGAGCTGGCGGCCGGCCCGGACGGGGCGGACGAGGTGGAGCTGCGGCTGCTGGCCCACCCGGGCGCGCCGAGCCTGCCGCTGCAGAAGGGTGCCTCTGGGGGTGAGCTGTCGCGGGTGATGCTGGCCATCGAGGTGGTCTTCGCGGGTGCGGGCGGTCCGCCGACGCTGGTCTTCGACGAGGTCGACGCGGGCGTGGGCGGTCAGGCCGCGGTAGAGATCGGCCGGCGGCTGGCCCGGCTGGCGCGGACCCATCAGGTGCTCGTGGTGACGCATCTGCCGCAGGTGGCGGCGTTCGCCGACCGGCATCTGGTGGTCGCCAAGGACACCGGGGGCGCGATCACCACCAGCGGGGTGCGGGTGGTCGAGGAGGGGGAGCGGGCCCGGGAGCTGGCCCGGATGCTGGCCGGTCTGCCGGATTCCGACCTCGGCATCGCCCACGCGGAGGAATTACTGGCCGTGGCGGGCCAGGAAAAGCGCGGCTGACCTCCCACAACGCCGATCTGTAGCCCGGCACGGCCGCTCTGCCGACGACGGGCGCAGTGCGGCCGCCACCGATTTGTCTCTTTCGGGCGTGATCTCGCGCATGTCGTATTCGGCGCGCGTGATCGGGCATGTCAGGATGGCCACGATGCGACTTCCCACCTTGCGCCGGACCCGGAGCGTCGAACCGGGTACGCTCACCGGCACCGCCCGCCTCGACCGCCGGACCAAGCGTCTGGTCGGTCGCCTGCGCCCCGGCGACATCGCGGTCATCGACCACGTCGACATCGACCGGGTGGCCGCCGACTCCCTGGTGGCGGTCGGAGTCTCCGCGGTGCTGAACGCAAAGCCGTCCATCTCCGGGCGCTACCCGAACCTCGGCCCCGAGGTGCTCGTGCAGGCGGGCATCGTCTTGATCGACGGCCTCGGCGAGAAGGTGTTCGACCGCCTGCGCGAGGGCGTCACGGTCAGCATCGAGGGCGACGCCGTACTGGTCGACGACGAGGTCGTGGCCACGGGAATCCGGCAGGACGCCGCCACGGTCGCGGCCGCCATGGCGAACGCGCGCGAGGGGCTGTCGGTGCAGCTCGAGGCGTTCGCCGCGAACACCATGGACTACCTCAAGCAGGAACGCGACCTGCTGCTCGACGGCGTCGGCGTGCCCGACGTACGGACCCAGATCGCCGGGCGGCACGTGTTGATCGTCGTCCGCGGCTACGACTACAAGGCCGACCTGGACGTGCTGCGGCCCTACATCCGCGAGTTCAAGCCGGTGCTGATCGGCGTCGACGGCGGTGCGGACGCGCTCGTGGAGACGGGGTACACCCCCGATCTGATCATCGGGGACATGGACTCGGTCACCGACGACGTGCTGCGTTGCGGCGCCGAGGTGGTCGTGCACGCGTACCCGGACGGGCGGGCACCCGGCCTGGACCGGGTCCGCCAGCTCGACGTGGCCGCGCTCACCTTCCCGGCGGCCGCCACCAGCGAGGACCTGGCCATGCTGCTGGCCGACGAGAAGGGCGCCTCGCTCATCGTCGCGGTCGGCACCCACGCCAACCTGGTCGAGTTCCTGGACAAGGGCCGCGGCGGTATGGCGTCGACTTTCCTCACTCGGCTCAAGGTGGGCGGCAAACTGGTCGATGCCAAGGGGGTCAGCCGGTTGTACCGGCAGAACATCTCCGGCTCGGCGCTGCTGCTGCTCGTGCTGTCCGCGGTCGCGGCCATGGCATCGGCCGTGGCGGTGTCCACGGTCGGCAAGGCGTACCTCGCTGTGGTATCCGAGTGGTGGGACAATCTGGTGTTCCAGCTGGGACACCTCTTCTGACCCCCGAATGACCAAGAGGCTCAAGGCGTGATCAACTTCCGGTACCACGTGGTGTCGCTCACCGCGGTCTTCCTCGCGCTGGCCATCGGCCTGGTCGTGGGCACCGCCGCGCTCAACGGGCCGGTCGCCGACAGCCTCAAGGACCAGGTCACCACGCTCAGCAAGGACAACGGCAACTACCGGTCCCAGGCGAACCAGTACCGCGAGGAACTCAACCGCAGCCAGGACTTCGCCACCGAGGTCGCGCCCGCCCTGATCGGCGGCAAGCTGACCGGCCGCAAGCTGCTCGTGGTCGCCCTGCCGGGCAGCCAGGACTACGTCGACGGCGTGGTCACCATGCTGACCGTCGCCGGCGCCAAGGTCACCGCCAAGGTCACCGTCCAGGACAAGTTCTTCGATCCGGCCAACAGCCTCGAACTGCTCGACCTCGCCAACCGCGCGTCGCAGCCGACCATCCCGGTGGCGCGGCTGCCGCTCAACAGCGACGGCGTGGAGACCTCCAGCGCCCTGCTGGCGCTGGCGCTGCAGCAGCGTACGCCCGAGGTGGCGCCCGGCGACCTGACCGCGGTGCTCGCCGCGTACTCGGGCCCGGGTTACATCGCGGTCGAGGACGGTGCCGTCGGCGGCGCCGAGGCCACGGTCGTGATCTCCGGCCTGCCGCCGGTCGACAAGGACGCGGCCAAGAAGAGCCAGTCCGCGGTGACCCTGGCCACCCAGTTCGTCAAGGACAAGCCGCTGGTCGTGGCGGGCAACGGCAGCGGGGACGGCAACCTCGTCTCCGAGGTGCGCGGCGACCCGACCCTGGTGCGCCGCATCTCGACCGTGGACAACGCCAGCAGCGTGCAGGGCCAGCTGGCCACCGCGCTCACCCTGATCGAGCGGATCAGCGGCGGCAAGATCGGCCAGTACGGCCTCGCCGCGGGAGCGACGTCCCTCGTGCCGAAGACGGCGGCGTAGCCCCGGCTCCTTAGACTCGTTAGCCGGTCGCCGGTCGTTCACGCCGGATCGGCGGAGTCAGGAGATCGACATCATGGCCACACGGTTCGCCCGGTCCTTCGGCACCGGGGCGTTCGTCGCGCGCGCCGCACTGGCCTGGATCCGCCGTGATCCGCGCGCGGGCGAGCTGGACCGCACCAACTTCCACGGCCGTACGGTGAGTCTGGCCGGGGGGCCGGCGCTCGCCGCCGGGGCGACCCTCGGTGCGGCGCTCGGCGCGCCCAGCCCGGCCGTCGCCGGTGCCGCCCTGATCGCGGGCGCCACCTGCGGCGCGGTCGGCGGCTACGACGACGTGGTCGGCGCGCGGCCCGAGCAGAAGTCCGCCAAGGGCTTCGCGGGTCACCTCGCCGCGCTCCGGGACGGCCGGGTCACCAGCGGCGTCGTGAAGATCGTCGGCGTGGGTGCGGCCGGGCTGGCCGCTGCGGCGCTGCTGTCCTCCGACCCGCGGGTCAGGGCACACCCGCGCCGCGCCGGGGCGGGTGCGCTGCGCCGGGGTGCCGACGTGCTGCTGGGCGCGGGCGTGATCGCCGGCACCGCGAACCTGATCAACTTGCTGGATCTGCGCCCCGGCCGGGCCTTGAAGGCCGGCGCCCTGATCGCCGCCCCCTTGGCGGTCGGGCCGGGCGGTGCGGTCGCGGCGGGCACCCTCGGGGCCGGCGCGGCGCTGCTGCCGGCCGACCTGGGCGAGGAGATCATGCTCGGCGACGCGGGTGCCAACGCACTCGGCGCGCTGCTCGGGGTGGCCCTCGCGGCGCGTACCGGGCCCGCGGGCCGGGCGGTCGCCCTGGCGGCCATCGCGGGGCTCACCGCTGCCAGCGAGAAGGTCAGCTTCACCAAGGTCATCCAGGACACCCCGTGGCTGCGCCGGCTCGACGAGCTGGGCCGCCGCCCCCCGTCGGCGTGAGCGGGCCCGGCAAGGGCACGTCTCGCATGTGCGGCGTGAGCGAGGGCATGTCGCGCGGGCCCGGCGTGAGCGGAGGCGGCGAGGGCCCGAAGCGTGTGCCGACGGGAGGCCCGGCGTGAGCGTTCCCCCCGAGGCCGGGGTACCCGAGCGCGCCACGGGGCCGGGGGCCGCGGAGGTCGAGGCCCAGCTGGAGCCGGACGCGGCGAACATCGACGCGGCCGCCGACGACGGCCGGGCCGGCTGGGCGCGACCCGCCGCGATGGGGCGGATCGCCGGGGCCGCCGCGGTGATCACGCTGCTCACGGTGGTCGCCCGGCTGGCGGGCTTCGGCCGTACGTTCGTCTTCCTGCACACGGTCGGTCACGGCGGCCTGGCGAACGTCTACAACGCCGCGAACACGATCCCGAACATCGTCTTCGAGATCGTGGCGGGCGGCGCCCTCGCCAGCCTCGTGGTGCCGCTGCTGGCCGGCGCCGTGGCCGACGGGGACCGCGCCCGGGTGACCGCGGTCGCGTCCGCGCTGCTGACCTGGGTGCTGACCCTGCTGGTGCCGCTGGCGCTCGTGGTGGCGCTGGCGGCGGGACCGATCGCCGGGCTGCTCGACATCCCCGCCGCCGACCAGGTCGTCGCCGCCCGGATGCTGCGCGTCTTCGCCCCCCAGCTGCCGCTGTACGGGATCGGCATCGTGCTCACCGGCGTCCTGCAGGCGCACCACCGCTTCGCCTGGCCGGTCATCGCCCCGCTGCTGTCCAGCGTGACCGTGATGACCGCGTACCTGAGCTATGCCGCCCTCGACGGCGCCGGCACCGACCTGCCCGGCCTGAGCAGCGCGGGTGAACTGACCCTGTCGATCGGCACCACCCTGGGGGTGGTGGTCCTCGCGCTGTGCCTGCTGGTGCCGATGCGCCGGCTGCGGCTGCGGTTGCGGCCCCGCTACCGGTTCCCCGGCGGGGAGGGCCGCCAGGCGATGCGCCTGGGCTGGGCGGGCGCGGTGACCGTGGGCGCCCAGCAGATCATGGTGGTGACCGTCGTGGCGCTGGCCGTGCACGGCCCGCTGACGCTGTACAACGCCGCCCAGACGATGTTCCTGCTGCCGTGGGCCGTGCTGGCGGTGCCGCTGGCCACCGCGGTCTATCCCGGTCTGGCCACCGCCGCAGCCCGCGGCGACGAGGCCGGGTACGCCGATGCGCTGGCCCGCACCGCCCGATCGGTGATGCTGCTGGCCTGCCTGGGAGCGGCGGCGCTGGCCGCGCTCGCGCAACCGGCCGCGGCCCTGCTCAACGCGGACGGGGCCGCCCCCGGCATGGTCGGCTTCGCGCCCGGCCTGCTCGGCTACGCCCTGTTCGCCCTGCTGTCGCGCGCCCTGTACGCCAGGGGAGCCACGGCCGCCGCGGCGCTGGCCACCGCGGCGGGCTGGGCGGTCGCCGCCGTGAGCGCGGTCGCGTTGTCGGCCGCGTTGCCCGGCCGGGGCCAGGTGTTCGGCCTCGGCCTGGCGAACACGGTCGGGATGACCGTGCTCGGCCTGCTGCTCGTCCTCGCGGTACGGCGGCGCGCCGGTGCGGCGGCACTCGCGGGGCTGCCCCGCGCCGCGGGCGTCGGTATTGTGGCCGCGATCGCCGCCGGACTCGCCGCGTGGGCCGTGGCGTACGGCACAGGCCACGCTCTCGCCGCGGCACCGGACGCCGTTCGCGGCCTGGCGCAGGGCATTCTTGGTGGTGTCGTGCTGGCGGTCGGGTTCGTCGCGGTGGCCTACCCACTGGATCGCCACGACGTCCGGCCCCTGGTCGCGACGCTGGCCCGCCGCCTGCGCTCCCGCGGGGCCGGCACGCCGAACGGGAGGGACAAGCCATGACGGACGCGACCCGCGAGTGGTGCGGGCCGGTCGCCCTCGTGCTGGCCTCCAGCACCGGTGGGATCGGCCGCCACGTCGCCTCGCTGACCCGTGGCCTGGTCGCCGCCGGCTGCCCGGTGCTGGTGTGCGGGCCCGCGGCCACCGACGAGCTGTTCGGCTTCACCGCCGCGGGCGCGGACTTCGTGCCCGTCGAGATCCCGGCCAACCCGGGCCCGCAGGACTCGGGGGCGATCCGGGGGTTGCGGCGGGCGCTGGCCGAGCACGACGTCGACGTGGTGCACGCGCACGGCCTGCGCGCCGGGTTCGTCGCGGCCCTGGCCCGGCCCCGGGTCCCGCTCGTCGTGACCTGGCACAACGCCGTCCTGGCGCGGGGGCTGCGCGGGCAGGCGTCGTCGCTGGTGGAGCGGATCGTGGCGCGTGCCGCCGACCTGACCCTGGGTGCCTCCGAGGACCTGGTGGCCAGGGCCACCGCCGTGGGCGCCCGGCAGGCGCGGCTCGGCCCGGTCGCGGCGCCGCAGGCCGCGCCGGCCCGCCGCTCCCGGGCACAGGTACGCGCGGAGTTCCGCCTCAAGCCGGGCGGCCCGCTGATCCTGTCGGTCGGCCGCCTGCACCCGCAGAAGCGGTACGACCTGCTGGTGGACGCCGCCGCCCGGTGGCGTGACCTCGACCCCGCGCCGGTGGTGGTGGTCGCCGGCTCCGGCCCCAGCTACATGCCGCTGGCCCAGCGCGCCAGCGCCAAGCGGGCGCCGTTCTTCCTGCTCGGGCACCGTAGCGACGTGGCCGACCTGCTGGCCGGCGCCGACATCGCTGTCGTCACCAGCGACTGGGAGGCCCGCCAGCTGTTCGCCCAGGAGGCCCTGCGCGCCGGGGTGCCCCTGGTCGCCACAGCCGTCGGTGGCCTGCCCGGGCTGGTGGGCGACGCCGGGGTGCTGGTGCCGCCCGGCGACGTGGACGCCCTCGACGTCGCCGTCCGGGACCTGCTGGCCGACCCGCAGCGGCGCGCCGACCTCGCGCAGCGCGGTCCGCGCCGGGCCGCCACCTGGCCAGGCGAGGACGAGACCGTGGCCGACGTGCGCGCCGCGTACGCGTCGGTGACGGCGCACAGCCGAGCGGGGCGGGGATGACGCCGCCGGTCATCCGGTTCCGTCGTACCCGCGCGTGGCTGCGCCGGATCGGCGTGACCCGGCGCCGGCTGCGGCTCTGGCTGCCGTACCTGCTGGTCGTGCTGGCCGCGGCCTGCAGCCTGGCCGGGTTGACCGTGCGACCGGCGACCGGCGCCGCGCAGGCCCGCGCCGACTACGTGATCCTGGCGGGCGCCCCCGGCCTGCGCTGGGAGGACCTCGATCCGCAGCGCACCCCGGCGCTCTGGCAGCAGGCGACCCGCGGCTCCGTGGGCTGGCTGTCGGTACGCAGCGGGCACAGCACCACCTGCCCGGTCGACGGCTGGCTCACTCTCGGCGCGGGCAACTACGCGGCGTGGGACACCAAGCGGGTCACGGGCGGGTGCCCGCCGTTGATCCCCGCGCTCACCCGCCCCGACGACCTCGGCGCGAACGTGACAGAGCAGCGTTCCGTCGTGGACGCCAACGCCGAGGAGTCCCCGTACGGGGCGGTGCCGGGCGCGCTGGCCGAGTCGGTGCGCTGCACCGTCGCGGTCGGTCCGGGCGCCGCGGTGGCCGCGGCCCGCCCGTTCGGCCGGGTGGACCGGTACGAGCCGGTGCTGCCCGCCGACCCGCAGCAGCTGCTCTCGTCGTGTGTGCTCAGCGTCGTCGACCTGGGCACGATCACCGGCACCGGGGCGGCGCGGCAGGCTGCCGTGGCCCGCGCCGACGCCGCGCTCGCGAAGGTCGTGGCGGCGCGCCCGGAACGGTCCCTGATCGTCGTCGCGGGCG
Organism: Krasilnikovia sp. MM14-A1004; assembly: GCF_047159485.1. Classification (GTDB taxonomy): domain Bacteria; phylum Actinomycetota; class Actinomycetes; order Mycobacteriales; family Micromonosporaceae; genus Actinoplanes. The sequence goes on from NZ_AP038773.1 coordinate 2,300,058, forward strand.
TGTCGGACACCGACACGGAGTCCCGGCTGCACGTCGCGATCGCCGAGGGGCCGGGCTGGGCGGGTGGCTGGCTGACCTCGGCGGGCACCGGACGCGACGGGTACCTGAAGCTGGTCGACCTGGCGCCGACCGTACTGGCCGCGCTGGGCCGCCCGCAGCCGGAGAGGCTGTTCACCGGACGCAGCGTCACCTCGGTGCCGGGGCGGCCCGCCGACCTGGTCGCGGCCATGGGCGGGGGCCGGGACGCGGATCGCCGGGCGGGTGCCCAGCGGCAGGTGGCCGGAACGTTCTTCACCGTGCTGGCCGCCGTCCAGCTGCTGCTGTTCGCGCTGGCCGTACCGATGCTGATGCGGGCCCGCCGGCATGCCGGGCCGACCGGTCCCGCCGGGGTGCCGCGCCGCTGGCTGGCGATCGCCGAGCCCGCGCTGATCGCGGCCGCGCTGGCCATCCCGGCCGCGCTGCTGGCCGACGCCGTGCCGTGGTGGCGCGCCGGCCACCCGGGCCTCGTGTTCGGACTGGTCACCGCGTTGTTCACGGCGGTCGGCACGTTCGCGGTGCGGATCTCACCGCGGTATCCCCGCACGCTGTGGCCGCTGGGCGCGGTCGCGGCGATCGGCGCCGCGGTGGTCGGCGTGGATCTGCTCACGGGTGCGCGGCTGCAGCTCAACGGCGTCGCCGGGTACTCGACCCTGTCGGGCAACCGGTACGCGGGGGTGGGCAGCGTCGGGCTCGGCGTGTTCGTGGCCGGTGCGCTGGTCGCCGCGGGCTGCGCGGCGCAATGGGTACGCCGGCCGTGGCGCCCGGTGATCATCGTGCTGGTCGGCGGCGTGGCGGTGGTCATGGTGGGCAGCCCGTATCTGGGTGCCGACCCGGTGGGGGCGATCGCGGTGACCGCCGGGGTGTGCGTCGCGGCCGCGATCAGCACCGGCGGCTGGCTGACGTTCCCGCGTTTCGCCTGGGCGGCGCTCGCCGGGCTGGTGGTGACGATCGGATTCGCCGCGGTGGACCTGCGCCGCCCCGCCCTCGAACAGGGCAGCCTGGGCCGCTTCCTCAGCGCCCTGGGCGACGGTACGGGCGGCCCTGCCGTGCAGCGCGCGGCGGCCGCCAACGGCCAGGCGCTGCTGGACAGCCCGCTGACGTTGCTGGCCGTGGTGGGTGCGCTGATGCTGGCGTTCTGCCGGTACTCGCCGTGGGGCGGGCTGAACCGGCTCTTCGGCCTGCATCCGGCGCTGCGCGCGGCCGCCGCCGGTACGGTCGTGGCGACGCTGATCGCCGGCGTGCTGGGCGGTTCCGCGCTGGCGGTGGCCGGGGCGGCCGCGGCCGCGGCGGTGCCCACGGCGGTGCTGGTCGCGTTGCGCGTGCTCGACCACGCGGCGGACCGGACCCGGGCCGACGACGAGACCGACGGGCCGGGCGGTCCCGGACTCGCGCCACCCGATCCGGTCCTGCGCCGCGTGGGTGCCCGGTGACACCCGACCAGCCCGGACGTCCGTGCGACCGCGATGGTGTTACCCTGGAATCCCGTGGGTGATCGGTTGCTGATCATCGCCGGTTGCAGGCTTCGAGATGAGACTTTTCGGGATCAGACTCGGAGCCGATGCGACCGCCTCGGATGACCACGGGAGCAGGCCTTGGCAGCAGCAGTGCGCGAGACGCGGCACATCTTCGTCACCGGAGGCGTCGCCTCCTCACTGGGCAAGGGCCTCACCGCCTCCAGCCTCGGTAACCTGTTGACCGCACGCGGGCTGCGCGTCGTCATGCAGAAGCTCGACCCCTACCTCAACGTCGACCCGGGCACGATGAACCCGTTCCAGCACGGCGAGGTCTTCGTGACCGAGGACGGCGCGGAGACGGACCTCGACGTCGGCCACTACGAGCGGTTCCTCGACCGGGAACTGTCGGCCAAGGCGAACGTCACCACCGGCCAGATCTATTCGGCGGTCATCGCCAAGGAGCGCCGCGGCGAGTACCTGGGCGACACGGTCCAGGTCATCCCGCACGTCACGAACGAGATCAAGGAACGCATCTTCGCGATGGCCGACCCGGACGACCGCGGTCGCCGTCCCGACGTGGTCATCACCGAGGTCGGCGGCACCGTGGGCGACATGGAGTCGCTGCCGTTCCTGGAAGCCATCCGCCAGGTGCGCCACGAGATCGGCCGGGACCGGGTCTTCTACCTGCACGTGTCGCTGGTGCCGTACCTGGCGCCGTCGGGGGAGCTGAAGACCAAGCCGACCCAGCACTCGGTGGCCGCGCTGCGCAACATCGGTATCCAGCCGGACGCGCTGGTGTGCCGCAGCGACCGGGAGATCCCGGAGAAGCTGCGGCACAAGCTGTCGCTGTACTGCGACGTCGACCGCGAGGCCGTGGTGGCCGCCCCCGACGCGCCGAGCATCTACGACATCCCGAAGGTGCTGCACCGCGCGGGCCTGGACGCGTACGTGGTGCGCCGGCTCGGTCTGTCCTTCCGGGATGTCGACTGGTCCACCTGGGACGACCTGCTGCAGCGGGTGCACCACCCGCGCCGCACGATCACGGTGGCGCTGGTCGGCAAGTACATCGACCTGCCCGACGCGTACCTGTCGGTGAGCGAGGCGATCCGGGCGGCCGGTTTCGCCAACCAGGCCCGGGTCAACATCCGCTGGGTGCCCAGCGACGACTGCGAGACCCCGGCGGGCGCGGCGCTCGCCCTCAAGGGCGTCGACGGCATCGTCATCCCCGGCGGCTTCGGCGTCCGCGGCATCGAAGGAAAGATCAACACTTCCCGGTACGCCCGGGAGAACCGCATCCCGGTGCTCGGGCTGTGCCTGGGCCTGCAGTGCATGACGATCGACGCGGCGCGGCACCTGGCCGGTCTGACCGGGGCGAACTCGCTGGAGTTCGCGGAGCAGGCGCAGCACCCGGTGATCTCCACGATGGCCGACCAGGAGGACATCGTCGCGGGCAAGGGCGACCTGGGCGGCACGATGCGCCTCGGCGCGTACCCGGCGGCGCTGGCCCCCGGCTCGATCGTCGCGCAGGCGTACGGCAGCACCGAGATCTCCGAGCGCCACCGCCACCGGTACGAGGTGAACAACTCCTACCGGGACAAGCTGGCCGCGGCGGGCCTGGTCTTCTCCGGCACCTCGCCGGACGGCCGCCTGGTCGAGTTCATCGAGCTGGACCGGGACACCCACCCGTTCTTCGTGGCCACCCAGGCGCACCCGGAGCTGAAGAGCCGCCCGACCCGCCCGCACCCGCTGTTCACGGCGTTCGTCGCGGCCGCGGTCGGCTACGCGGCCGCCGACGAGCTGCCGGTGGAGCCGCTGGCCGACTCGTCGTCCGCCGAGGCGGTCGCCGCCTCGTGACGACGTTCAGCCACGAGACCCGCTCCCGTACCCCGCGCTACGCCGGCCCGATCTTCTCTGTCTTCACCGACGAGGTGACGATGCCCGGCGGCGGGGTCGCCGCCCGCGACGTCACGGAGAACAAGGGCGCGGTCGGCGTCGTCGCCCTCGACGACGCCGACCGGGTCGTGCTGATCAAGCAGTACCGGCATCCGGTGCACCGCAAGCTGTGGGAGCTGCCGGCCGGGCTGCGCGACGTGGCCGGTGAGGGCCTGGCCGCGGCCGCGCTGCGGGAGCTGGCCGAGGAGGTCGATCTGGTCGCGGGCCGGGTGGACCTGCTGGTCGACCTGCACACCTCGCCGGGCTTCAGCAACGAGACGATCCGGCTGTTCCTGGCGCGGGAACTGTCGGAGGTGCCCGAGGCGCAGCGGCACGTGCGTACCGACGAGGAGGCCGACCTGGAGATCGTCCGCGTCGACCTGGACGAGGCGGTCGCGATGATCCTGCGCGGCGAGATCACCAACGCGTCCGCGGTGGGCGGGGTGCTGGCGGCGGCCGCCGCCCGGGCCGCGGGATGGACGACCCTGCGACCGGCGGACACCCCGGCCATCTGAGTACGGCGACGCCCGCCGGTCCCGGGAAGGGCCGGCGGGCGTTCACACTCTTGACACAATCCTGTGTCACGACGGATTCTGGGAGCGCTCCCAATTATCCCCGTCGATGGGTGTACCCATGAGACCGAGAACCGTCCCCCTGCTCACCGCCGGCCTGCTCGCCCTGGCCGGCACCCTCATGGCCCTGCCGAGCGCCTCCGCGGCCACCACCGGCTGCCGCGTCGCCTACCGGGTCACCAACCAGTGGACCGGCGGCTTCCAGGCCGACGTCACCGTCACCAACCTCGGCGATCCGCTGTCCGGCTGGAGCCTCGGCTTCGACTTCCCGGACGCCGCGCAGCACGTCACCCAGGGCTGGAACGCCACCTGGAGCCAGTCCGGCGCCCACATCACCGCCACCAACGCCGACTGGAACGGCGTGCTGGCCACCGGGTCGTCCACCCCGCTCGGCTTCCTCGGTGCCCGGGCCGACGCCAACCCCGACCCGACCGGTTTCACCCTCAACGGAGTCGCCTGCACCGGCGCAACCAGCACCCCGCCCCCCACGGGGGCTGCGCCCGCGCTCAAGGTGTCCGGCAACGAGCTGGTCACCTCCGCCGGTACGCCCGTCATCCTGCACGGCGTCAACCGCTCCGGCGGCGAGTTCGCCTGCATCCAGGGCAACGGCATCTGGGACGGCCCGATGGACCAGGCCTCGGTCACCGCGATGCGCTCCTGGAATGTCCGTGCGGTCCGGGTCCCGCTCAACGAGGAATGCTGGCTCGGCACCGCGTCCGTACCCGCGCAGTACGGCGGCGCCGCGTACCAGAACGAGGTCAGGGCCTACGTGAAGCTGCTGATCAGCAACGGCGTCACGCCGATCGTCGAGATGCACTGGAACCACGGCCAGTACACCGGGCCCTCCGCGGGCTGCAGCGACGTCAGGGCCACCTGCCAGAAGCCGATGCCCGACGCGCAGTACGCCCCCGCGTTCTGGACCGGCGTCGCGAGCGCGTTCAAGGGCAACGACGCGGTCGTGCTCGACCTGTTCAACGAGCCGTACCCGGAGCGGGCCACCGGCGACGCCACCGCCGGCTGGAAGTGCTGGCGCGACGGCGGCACCTGCCCCGGCATCGGCTACCCGGTGGCGGGGTTCCAGAGCCTGGTCGACACGGTCCGGGCCACCGGGGCCACCAACGTCATCCTGCTCGGCGGGCTGGCGTACGCGAATGATCTGAGCCAGTGGCTGACCTACCGGCCGAGCGACCCCACCGGCAACCTGGCCGCCTTCGCGCACGTCTACAACTTCAACGCCTGTGCGACCACGGCCTGCTGGACCAGCCAGTACGGGCCGGTGGCCGCCCGGGTCCCGCTGACGCTGTCCGAGATCGGCGAGAACGACTGCGCGCACGGCTTCGTCGACGGCCTGATGGACTGGGCCGACGCGCGCGGGGTCGGCTACCTGGGGTGGACCTGGAACACCTGGAACTGCGCCACCGGCCCGGCGCTGATCAGCGACTACACCGGCACGCCGACCGCGTTCGGGCAGGGCCTCAAGGATCGCCTGGCACGCGTCCCCTCGTGACGTGCGGTGACGTCCCGGGCCGCGGTCTGCCTTCCACTGGATGGGACGGTAGTCTCCGAGTGAGCCCCGTTCGGGTATAGGACCGAACGGACCCGGGACGTCACTCAGCGTTGAGGAAAGGACGGTGTCGGCTCGTGAAGGTCGGCATTCCCACCGAAGTCAAGAACAACGAGTTCCGGGTGGCGATCACCCCGGCTGGCGTGTTCGAGTTCACCCGCGCCGGACACGAGGTGTTCATACAGGCGGGAGCCGGGAACGGCTCCTCGATCGCGGACGCCGACTACGTCGCCGCGGGCGCCACGATCCTCGGCACCGCGGACGACGTCTGGGCCACCGCCGATCTGGTGCTCAAGGTCAAGGAGCCCATCGCGGAGGAGTACCACCGGATGCGCGAGGGGCAGGTTCTCTTCACCTACCTGCACCTGGCCGCCAGCAAGGAGTGCACCGACGCGCTCATCGACCGCAAGGTCACCGGCATCGCGTACGAGACCGTCGAGCTGCCGGACCGCTCGCTGCCCCTGCTGGCCCCGATGAGCGAGGTCGCGGGCCGGTTGGCGCCCATGGCCGGTGCGTACCACCTGATGCGTTCCGGCGGTGGCCGCGGCGTCCTGATGGGCGGTGTGCCCGGGGTGTACTCGGCCAAGACCGTGGTCATCGGCGCCGGGGTCGCGGGCCAGAACGCCGCCGCGATCGCGCTCGGCATGCAGTCCGAGGTGCTCGTGCTGGACAAGAACATCGCCCGGCTGCGCGCGCTCGACGCCGACTATCGGGGCCACCTGCAGACCGTGGCCAGCAACGCGTACGAGGTCGAGAAGGCCGTCCTCGACGCGGACCTGGTCGTCGGTGCGGTGCTGGTGCCCGGCGCCAAGGCCCCGACGCTGATCTCCAACGAGCTGGTGTCGCGCATGAAGCCCGGCAGCGTGCTCGTCGACATCTCCATCGACCAGGGCGGCTGCTTCGAGGACTCCCGGCCCACCACGCACGCCGAGCCGGTCTACCGGGTGCACAACTCGATGTTCTACTGCGTGGCCAACATGCCCGGCGCGGTCCCGCACACCAGCACGTACGCGCTGACCAACGTCACCCTGCCGTACGCGCTGGAGCTGGCCAACCGCGGCTGGCGCGACGCCGTGCAGGCCGACCCGGCGCTGGCCCTGGGCGTCAACACCTACGGCGGCCACGTCGTGTACGGCCCGGTCGCGGACGCGCACGGCATGCAGGTGCTGGCGCTGTCCGAGGTACTGCGCTGAACGAGCAACCGTCGGCCGCGCTGCGCCGGGTGGTCGGGACGTATCTCGACCACCTCACGGTGGAGCGCGGCCTGGCCGGCAACACCCTGCTGTCGTACCGGCGTGATCTCGACCGGTACCTGCAGAACCTGGCCGCCTCCGGGATCGCCGACCTGGCCGCCGTCGCCGAGGCCGACGTGGCGCGGCACCTCGCGCTGCTGCGCGAGGGCCAGGACGGGCACCCCGCCCTGTCGGCCGCCTCCGCGGCCCGCGCGGTCAGCGCGGTCCGCGGTCTGCACCGCTTCGCCGCCCGCGAGGGCGTCACCCCGCACGACGTCAGCCGCGAGGTACGCCCACCGGCCCCGCCCAAGCGGTTGCCCAAGGCACTCGACGTCGACCAGGTGGAACGCCTGCTGGCGGCGACCGGCGGCGACGACGGCCCGCTCGCCCTGCGCGACAGGGCACTGCTGGAGTTCCTGTACGGCACGGGCGCCCGGATCTCCGAGGCGGTCGGCGCGGACGTCGACGACCTCGACCGGGGCGAACCCAGCGCCGCGGTGCTGCACGGCAAGGGCGGCCGTACCCGTGTGGTGCCGGTCGGCCGGTACGCGCGCGCCACGCTCGACGCGTACCTCGTGCGGGGGCGGCCGACCCTGGTCGCCGCCGGGCGCGGCAGCCCGAAGGTCTTCCTCAACGCCCGCGGCGGGCCGCTGTCGCGGCAGAGCGCCTGGGCGATCCTGCGCCGCGCCGCCCAGCGCGCCGGGCTGGAGACCGACGGCCCGCACGCGGTCAGCCCGCACACGCTGCGGCACTCCTACGCCACCCACCTGCTCGACGGCGGCGCCGACGTGCGCGTGGTGCAGGAACTGCTCGGCCACGCGTCGGTGACCACGACGCAGGTATACACGCTGGTCACGGTCGACCGGCTGCGCGAGGTGTACGCAACCGCGCACCCCCGCGCGCGCTGAGCCCGGCATCCGACGGTGCGACACGCCGAATGTTCACCCTGGCCCGGCGCTGCGCGTGGCGTACAGTCGAGCATCGGCTGAGCCAACCCGCGGCGGAAACAGAGATCAACCCCGGGACAGGGCGACGAGTCGAAAGGGGGCGACGGGACGACATGGCGGGCAACGGCGACCAGGCAGAGGCCTGGACTACGGCCCTGCGTGAGCAGCAGAGCTCCCTCGACCTCGGCGCGGATCTGGGCCCGGCCGATCCCTCGGCGTACACGATGCGCCGCCCGATCCCCGAGCCCATGCCGACCGACCGGCACGGCCCGGCGCGGATCATCGCCCTGGCCAACCAGAAGGGCGGGGTCGGCAAGACCACCACCACGATCAACCTGGGTGCCGCCCTGGCCGAGTACGGCCGCAAGGTCCTGCTCGTCGACTTCGATCCGCAGGGCGCCTGCTCGGTCGGCCTCGGCGTCAACCCGCACAACCTCGACCTGAGCGTCTACAACCTGCTGATGCAGGACGACGTCACCACCGAGGACGTCATCATCAAGACGGATGTCGCGGGGCTGCACCTGCTGCCCGCCAACATCGACCTGTCCGCGGCCGAGATCCAGCTGGTCAACGAGGTCGCCCGGGAGATGGCACTGGCCCGCACGCTGCGCAGCGTGCGCAAGGAATACGACTTCATCCTCATCGACTGCCAGCCGTCGCTGGGCCTGCTGGCCATCAACGCGCTGACTGTCGCGCACGGGGTGCTCATCCCGCTGGAGTGCGAGTTCTTCAGCCTGCGCGGCGTGGCCCTGCTGCTGGACACCATCGACAAGGTGCGCGAGCGGCTCAACTTCGACCTCGAACTCGAAGGCATCCTCGCCACCATGTACGACAGCCGCACCACGCACTGCCGCCAGGTGCTGCAGCGGGTCGTCGAGGCGTTCGGCGACAAGGTCTACCAGACGGTCATCACCAAGACGGTCAAGTTCCCGGAGTCGACGGTGGCCGGTGCGCCGATCACCACCCTGGACCCCGCCTCCTCGGGGGCGCGCAACTACCGCCAGCTCGCCCGCGAGGTGATCGCCGCGCAAGCCGAGCGGGACTGACCCCGGTGCTGTTCGCCCTCGGCCAGCCGGTGGCCTTCGCCGGGCTGCTGCTCGCGTTCCTGCTCGGACTGCTGCTGCGCGCCCTCGCCATCCGGATCAGCGCCCGCGCCCTCGGCCTCACCGCACCCCGCGAGCCGATCACCCCGCGCCCGCGTGAGGACATCGACCCGTTCGGCGCGGTCGCCGCCGCGGTCGGCGGGGCCGGCTGGGGCAAGGTCCTCGACGTGGACGAGGTGCCGCGCTTCCGCGGCCGGGGCCGCGCCGCGGCGATCTTCGCCGCCGGGCCCCTCACGGTGCTGCTGGCCGCGCAGGTCGCCCTGCTGGCGTTCCGGCTGCTCTTTCCGGACTCCTTCTTCTACCTGGAGTCGCTGAGTCCGGCCCAGGTGCTGCAGGGCCAATTCGACGCACCGTACGCCGAGCAGTTCGTGCTCGCCCTGGCGGTCGGGCTGCTGGCCTTCGGGCTGCTGGCGCTGATCCCGATGCCCCCGCTGGACGGTTTCGGGCTGCTCTGGTCCGCGTACCGGCAGGCCGGGCACGGCATGCAGTGGTACCGGCTGTGGTTCGAGCACAAGAACGTCGGCGTGATCATCCTGATCGTCTGCTCATTCTTTCCGCTGGGCGGCCCCCTGCTGCTGCTCCCGATCAACCTGGTCGGCGGGCTCGTGCTCCAACTGTGGTCCTAGCCGCTTTCGCGGGATCCAGTCACCCGTTGCGCCGTGGCGCGTTGGCATGATCAAGACGTGGTTTCCCAGGGTGCGGGGGTCGGCAGGTGAGCCTTGACCAGGCTGTCGGGCCGGTGGTCTACGGTCAACGCGTGTCCGAGTCACCCCCCACCGAGCCCGTCTCGGCCGAACCCGACGCCGCGCCGCCGGGTGAGTCCGGTGGGTTCACGGTGCGGCTGGACAACTTCACCGGCCCGTTCGACCTGCTGCTGCAGCTCATCGGCAAGCACAAGCTGGACGTCACCGAGGTGGCGCTGCACCAGGTCACGGACGACTTCATCGCGTACATCCGGGCCATGGGCGACGACTGGGACCTCGACGAGGCCAGCGAGTTCCTGCTGGTGGCGGCCACCCTGCTCGACCTCAAGGCGGCCCGGCTGCTGCCCGCCGCCGAGGTGGAGGACGAGGAGGACCTGGCCCTGCTGGAGGCGCGTGACCTGCTGTTCGCCCGGCTGCTGCAGTACAAGGCGTTCAAGGAGGCCGCCGCCCACCTCGCCGAGCTCGAGGGCACCGGCGCCCGGCGCTGGCCCCGCGCGGTCTCCCTCGAACCGAGGTACGCCGAGGCCCTGCCCGACCTGGTGCTCGGCATCGGCGCGCAGCGGCTGCTCAAGCTCGCGATCAAGCAGTTCACCCCCAAGCCGGGCCCGCCCGAGGTGTCGATCGCGCACATCCACCAGGTCCGGGTCAGCGTCCGCGAACACGCCAACCTGCTGCGCGAGCGGCTGCGCCGGGCCGGCAACGCCACTTTCCGCCTGCTCGTCGCCGACTGCGACAACACGCTGGAAGTGGTGGCCCGCTTCCTGGCCCTGCTGGAGTTGTACCGCGAGGGCCTGGTCGAGTTCGACCAGCCCGTCTCGCTGGACGAGCTGACCGTGCGCTGGACCGGCGGCGACGACGCCGATGCCGTCGAGCTCGACATCGACGACTACGAGGGCACGCCACCCAAGCCCGAACCCGACCCGGCCGCAGCGCAGGAGACGTCATGACCGACGAGCGACCCGACTCCCTGGCCGAGCAGGCCGCCACGTGGGTGCCCCCGTGGGAACGCGCGCAGCGTGCGCCGGACCGTGCCTACCAAGCCGCTCACCAGGCCGACGAGGGGGAGCCGTTCCTGGACGCGGGGTATCCGGACTCCGTCGATGAGGCCGGGGAGCCCGCCGGGGAGTCCCGGCTCGTGGAGGACGGCGAGGCGACGGAGCCGCCGGTGCTGGAGGCGATCGACGACTCCGCGCCCGGCGGGGCGCCGGAGCCGGGATCGCCGGTCGACGCCGCGGTCGCCGAGCAGTCCCGTCCGGATCACGCCGATCCGGCCGAGTCCGCCGAGGGCGATTGGGCGCTGGACCTGGACGCCGAGCCGGTGCCGCCCGGCGTGGAGGCGGAACCGGTTTCGGATCTTGACACCGGCTATGAACCGGCAGCCGCTGGGCCCGACGCGGATCTACCGCCGGTCGCCGAGGCCGACGTTGAGCCGGCTCCGGCGGCTGAGGTTGACGCTGAGCCGGCTCCGGCGGCCGTGGCCGACGTTGAGGTGGCTCCGGCGGCCGAGGCCGACGTGGAGCCGATGGGCGATGCCGAGCTGCATGCCGCGCTCGAGGCGATTCTGCTCGTCGTCGACGAACCGGTCGCCGAGCTGCAGCTCGCCCAGATCCTCGAGGAGCCCGCCGAGCGGGTCGCCGCCGCTCTGGAGGACATCTCCGCGGGCTACACCGCGGCGGGACACGGCTTCGACCTGCGCCGGGCCGCGGGCGGCTGGCGGCTCTACACCCGGCCGGAGTACGCCCGGTACGTCGAGCGGTTCGTGCTGGACGGGCAGTCCGTACGGCTCACCCAGGCCGCCCTGGAAACACTCGCGGTGGTCGCGTACAAACAGCCGGTGACCCGCTCGCGCATCTCCGCCATCCGCGGTGTGAACTGTGACGGCGTCATGCGTACGCTGGTGACCCGCGGCCTCATCGAGGAGTGCGGCACCGAGCGCGAAACCGGGGCGTTCCTCTACCGGACGACCACCCTGTTCCTCGAGAAGCTCGGCCTCAACTCGGTCGACCAGCTGCCCCCGCTGGCCCCGTTCCTACCCGACGACGTGGAAGAAGTGCTCGATGCCTCAGGCTGACCCGGCCACCTCCGTACGGCTGCAGAAGGTCCTCGCGACCGCCGGAATCGGCTCCCGGCGCGCCTGCGAGGACCTGATCTTCCGCCGGCGCGTCACCGTGAACGGCAAGGTCGCGCAGCTCGGCGACAAGGTGAACCCCGACACGGACGAGATCCACGTCGACGGCCAGCGCGTGGTCACCGACACCAAGATGGTGTACCTGGCCATGAACAAGCCCCGCGGCGTCGTCTCCAGCATGGACGACGAGAAGGGCCGCAACGAGCTCGCCGAGTTCCTCGGCACGTTCGAGCAGCGCGTCTTCCACGTCGGCCGGCTCGACGCCGACAGCGAGGGACTGCTGCTGCTCACCAACGACGGTGAACTGGCGCACAAGCTGATGCACCCGTCGTTCGGGGTCGCCAAGACGTACCTGGCCGAGGTGGCGGGGCCGCTGCCGCGCAGCGTCGGGCGCCAGTTGCAGTCCGGCGTCGAGCTCGAGGACGGCTTCGCCCGCGTCGACACCTTCCGGCTGGTGGACACGTTCGGCAAGACCGCGCAGATCGAGGTGACGCTGCACGAGGGGCGCAAGCACATCGTGCGGCGCATGATGGACGCGGTGGGCCATCCGGTCAGCAGGCTCATCCGTACGGCGGTCGGCCCGATCCGACTCGGCGACATGCGGCCCGGCGGCTTCCGGCACCTGTCGAACGCCGAGATCGGGGCCCTGTTCAAGGCCGTCGGGGACTGAGTCCGCAGAGGTTCCGGGCGCCGGGCACAATAGGAGGGTTGGTCGACCCGGGGGACTGTCGGTCGGCCCGGGGACTGAGGAGGAACGGTGGCGGAACAAGTACGGCCGGCGAGGTGCGTGGTGGCCGTCGACGGTCCCTCCGGATCGGGCAAATCCACCGTCTCCCGGCGTCTCGCCACCGCGCTCGACGGCGTCTACCTCGACACCGGCGCCATGTACCGGGCGGTGACCTGGGCGGTCCTGCAAGCCGGGGTCGACCTGCAGGACTCCGAGGCCATCGCCAAGATCGCGCAGGAGACCGAGCTGTCCATCGGTACGGACCCGGTCGCCCCGCACTTCTTCGCGAACGGGACGAACGTCGACAGCCCCATCCGTGGCCCCGAGGTGACCGGCGCGGTCTCCGCGGTCGCCGCCGTCCCCGCCGTACGCCGCCTGCTTGTCGAACAGCAGCGTGCCCTCATCGGCGACGCCCCGCGCATCGTCGTCGAAGGCCGTGACATCGCCTCGGTGGTCGCCCCCGACGCCGACCTCAAGGTCTACCTCACCGCCTCCGCCGCGGCCCGCGCCCAGCGCCGCAGCGCCGAGGACGCCACCGACGTCGCCGCCACCCGGGCCGACCTGGCCCGCCGCGACCGGCTCGACTCCAGCCGCGCCACCGACCCCCTGCGCCAGGCCGACGACGCCGTCGAGGTGGACACCACCGGCATGGGCATCGACGAGGTCGTGGCGCACCTGCTCGACCTGCTGAACAGCAAGGCATCTTCGTGACCGACTTCCCGATCGATCTCTCCGAATTCGAGATCGACGACTTCTCCACCGCGCCGGACACCGACGAGGCGCCCACCGGCCCCGCCCCCGTGGTCGCCGTCGTCGGCCGCCCCAACGTGGGCAAGTCGACGCTGGTCAACCGGATCATCGGCCGCCGCCAGGCCGTGGTCGAGGACGTACCCGGCGTGACCCGTGACCGCGTACCGTATGACGCCCAATGGAACGGCCGGCGCTTCACCGTCGTCGACACCGGCGGCTGGGAGCCCGACGCCAAGGACCGGGCCGCCGCCATCGCCGCCCAGGCCGAGATCGCGGTGCAGACCGCCGACGTCGTCATCTTCGTCGTGGACGTGACCGTCGGTGCCACCGACGTCGACGAGGCCGCGGTCAGGATGCTGCGGCGCAGCTCCAAGCCGGTCATCCTGATCGCCAACAAGGCCGACAACCAGAGCCTGGAGGTCGAGGCGACCTCGCTGTGGTCGCTCGGACTGGGTGAGCCGCACCCGATCAGCGCACTGCACGGCCGCGGCTCCGGTGACCTGCTCGACGCGATCCTCGCGGCCATGCCGCCCGCGCCGCCCATCATCGAAGGCGGCCCCCGCGGTCCCCGCCGGGTCGCCCTGGTCGGACGCCCCAACGTCGGCAAGTCCAGCCTGCTCAACCGCCTCGCCAAGGAGGAACGTGCCGTCGTCGACTCGGTCGCCGGCACCACGGTCGACCCGGTCGACAGCCTCGTGGAGATGGACGGCGAGGTGTGGCAGTTCGTCGACACCGCCGGCCTGCGCAAGCGGGTCAACCAGGCCAGCGGCACGGAGTACTACGCCTCCCTGCGAACCGCGGGCGCGGTCGAGGCCGCCGAGGTGGCGGTCGTCCTGCTCGACGCGTCCGAGACCATCAGCGAACAGGACCAGCGGGTGCTCACCTCCGTCGTGGAGGCGGGCCGGGCGCTGGTCATCGCGTTCAACAAATGGGACCTCGTCGACGAGGACCGGCGGTACTACCTCGACAAGGAGATCGACCGGGACCTCAAGCGGATCCCGTGGGCGATCCGGGTCAACATCTCCGCCAAGACGGGCCGGGCGGTCGACAAGCTCGCACCGGCGCTGCGCCGCGCCCTGGCCTCCTGGGAGCAGCGCGTGGCGACCGGGGCGCTGAACCAGTGGCTGACCGCCCTCACGCAGGCCACCCCCCACCCCGTACGTGGTGGCCGGGCTCCCCGGGTGCTGTTCGCGACCCAGGCGGGGGTGGCGCCGCCCCGGTTCGTGCTGTTCACGACCGGGCCGCTGGATGCGGGGTATCTGCGCTTCGTCGAGCGCAAGCTGCGCGAGGAGTTCGGGTACGAGGGCACGCCGATCGAGGTGTCCGTACGGCCGCGCAAGAAGACAGGTCCGGGGGGACGGGGCAAGGCGCACGGGTAGGGCATGCCGGTGCGCGGGGTTCCGTGCCGCCTTGGTAAGCTTTCCGAGTCGCCGCACCCCGGTTTGGGGGTGGGGTTACGGGCTGTAGCGCAGCTTGGTAGCGCACTTGACTGGGGGTCAAGGGGTCGCAGGTTCAAATCCTGTCAGCCCGACAGCGAGAGGGTCTCTGCAGGTCAGAGGCCCTCTTTTGTGATCTAGGACGTTCTGCCGGGTCAAGCACGCCGCTTGTAGACCCCTTGACTCGGCAGGTGACGAACATGCCCCTGATGAACCTCGACCGCATGTGCGAGGACCTCGAGGCCGGCGACTGGGCCGGCTTCCTGAAAGACTGGGACCGCAGCCTCCGGGCCGCGAACCACCCGGAGACCACCCGCTACAACTACCTTCTGGCCGCATCACAACTGGCCAAGTATCTGGCGACGGAATCGCCGGACCCGGACGCCGACGACGCTGTGAAAGACCCGACCGTCGTGACCAAAGCGCACGTCGAATCGTTCCAGGCGTGGATGATCGAGACCCGGTCCGCGTCGACCGCGCTGAACAAGCACAAAGGGTTGCAGCAGTTCTTCAAATACCTCCTCGACGAGGAGGAGATCGACAAGTCTCCGATGGCCCGGGTGAAAGCGCCGCAGACCCCGCAGAAACTCGTGCCGATCATGGGCGACGACGACACGAAGAAACTGCTCGAGGGCACCAAAGGCAAAACGTTCATGGCGCTGCGCGACGAAGCGCTGATCCGGCTGTACTACAACACCGGTGCCCGGCTGTCGGAGATCGGCAACCTGTCGCTGACCGATCTGGACATGAACACCGAGTCGGTGCACCTGCACGGCAAAGGCGCGAAGGACCGGCGCGTGCGATTCGGGCCGAAGACGTCCCGGGCGTTGTCGCGGTATCTGCGGGCCCGCGCGAAACGTAAAGGCGCGGCGGACGTCCAGCAGCTGTGGATGGCCGACAGGGGAATCCGGCCGTTGACTCCGAACGGGATCAAGCTGATGCTCAAACGCCGTGGCGCCGCGGCTGGGGTGAAGGACACGCACGCACACCGATGGCGGCACAACTTCGCCCACGAGTGGCACAAGGCCGGCGGGAACACCGGTGATCTGATGCTGCTGCTCGGTTGGGCCTCGGAAGACATGCCCCGCCGGTACGGCGCGAGCGCCGCCGCGGAGCGGGCCCAGGAGCTTCAGATCCGGATGAGGATCGGCGAGAACGTCTGACCGACCGATCGTGGCCCGCGGAAGACGCTCTTCCGCGGGCCGTGCTCGCCGTCGATGTCGAAATCTGCGCCGGAACCAGTTTAGGGAGCGCCAGCAGCGTGAGTCAGCCGCCGAATCCTGTGAGTTCACCGCCGTGCCGGTGGGCAAGTGAGGATAGCTGCGCGACCCGGGCGTGGTGGCTCGGGTCGGGGGGCAGATCGGGGAACACCGCTGCGATCTGCCAGCCGTTCGAGCGGCTTGCGTCTTCGGTGCGGTGTCGGCTGACTTCACCGCCGAGATCGGTCAACGCGGCCATGCAGGCCTCGGCTTCCTAGTCCGGGACGTCGAGGTAGTAGGTGGTTGGCGCGGCATCGGCTCGGGATAGTCGCCGTAGTCCTCTGACATTGCCCAGTGCATGCGCTGGCAAAGGTCGGCCAGCAGGGCGTTCAGCTCACCTGCCGAGGCCCTGTCGGGCAGCGGCCCGTGACGGGTGAGTCGGCTGAGTAGGCGCCGTACCAAGTCCGGCGAGAGCTCGTCGGCCAGTAGATGGGCATGCACGGTGGCGAGTACCCCGAAGATCGCCTCGAGGTCGGCCATCGGTAGTGCCCGTGACTGCGGTTCCGCTCACGTCACGCTACTGGTCATGGCGGGCCCAGGCGGTAGGGGACGGCCGGGCCTGCGAGTTCATAACTGAGCCTTTTCAACCTGTCCCGGGCGCAGCGCTTTGGTGGCAACGGTGCAGAAAGCGGTAGCTCCGGGTCGTGGTGAAGGCCATCATGTCCGCGTGAAGCAGTACCGGAGGCTCGATGACCCGCTCAACGGCGCAGATGTCGTGGTCGTCGGTCTGTTCTCGGCCAAGGAAAGGGACTACGAGGTCCGGCTCGACGAGCTTGCCGCCGTAGTCGAGGCGCGTGGTGGTCGGGTGGTGGGTCGATACGTTCAACGCCGGGGTGCCTCCGACCGGTGGAAGGAACGTCCCGGCGGGGCCGCCCGGATGTCGCGGCCCTTCTCTCGCCGGACGCTGCTGACACAGGGCAAGGTCCGGGAGATCGCCGATGCCTGCCGACAGGGGGACGTCGACGCCGCGGTCTTCGTGAACGCCCTGACACCCGTTCAGCGGACAGTCTTGGCCGGCATCCTGGGCTGTGTCGTATTCAGCGGCGGCGACCTCGCCGTCCACGGCGGGACAGGGTAGCGGCAGACCGCCGAAGGCGAGTGCAGCCCGCCGTATCGTGCTGCGAAGCGGTTGGCTTCAGTGCGGTGCAGAACGAGGATGGCCTGCACGATCGCGGTCACGCGGCGTGGGCAACAACGCAGCTTGGCCAGGATCTTCCAGGTCTTGAGGTGGCGATCGCTCGTTCGCCGCGGGCGCGGATCTTTGTGTGAGCGCGGTTGACGGCCTTTTGCCGCCGCGACAGCTTCGGCCGGAAGCGACGTCGCTTGAACGGGGTCCGCCCAATGCCGCGGGCGCCGTGATATCTCTTGTCGGCGAAGGTCATTACGTCCTCGCTGGTCAGGGCGTCCTGAAGGGCCGCCGTAGGCAAGCCTGGGGCCGCTCGTCGCCATCGGTCGTGGAGCCAGCCTGTTGCCAGGCGGATTCGAGCTTGCCGCCCGAGTCCTTGAGGGCTTGCCGGCTCGCCAGGGGGTGGCATCCCCCCGGCATCCCCCGGCATCCCCCTTCACCCTTCCTGGTCCGGTGTCGCCGGATGACCATGGAAGGCAAGGGATCGCAGACGTCGATGTCGGCGTGACGCTGTTTTGCGCGCAGTCAAGGGGTCTGCCGATTGAGGATGGTCGTTAGGGGGTGGTGTCTGTGCTGGATCTGCGTCAGATCTGCCGCGGTGTCGCGCCGTTGTGGTTCGACTTCATCCGCGACTGGGACCGGACCTTACGGGCCCGGAACTATCCGGAGACCACCCGCTACAGCTATCTGCTCGCCGCTGCCCAGCTCGACCGGTATCTGCTGGACAACGCGGCCCGGCTGAACGCCGAGGACGCGTCGGCCGATCCGACAGAGGTGCAGCGCGGCCACGTCGAGGAGTTCCAGGCCTGGATGGTGGCCACCCGCTCGGCGTCGACGGCATTGACCAAGCACAAGGGATTGCAGCAGTTCTACCGATGGCTGACAGAGGAGGAAGACCTCGTCCGGTCTCCGCTGGAGCGGGTCCGGCAGTCGAAGACCGAGCAGAAGCTGATCCCGATCCTGGGGGATGCGGATACGGCGAAGATCCTCGCCACCTGCAAGGGCAAGCAGTTCACCGATCTTCGCGACGAGGCGATCATCCGGGTGCTGTTCAACACCGGCGCCCGCCTGGCGGAGGTCACCGGACTGACCGTCGGAGATGTCGACCTCGACCTGGACTCGCTGCTGTTTCACGGCAAGGGCGCCAAGGAGCGGCGGGTGCGTTTCGGGCCGAAGACCGGCCGGGCGTTGAGCCGCTACTTGAGGGCCCGGGTCGGGCGGCGCGGGTTCGGCGGGCAGGCGCTGTGGCTGCCGGCGCGGGGCGTGGTTCCGCTGTCGTCGAACGGCGTCAAGATCATGCTGCGCCGGCGTGGCCGGCGGGCGGGGGTCGCGGACGTGCACGCGCACCGATGGCGCCACAACTTCGCGCACGAGTGGAAACTCGCCGGCGGTGACACCGGGGATCTGATGCTGGTGCTCGGCTGGTCGTCCGACGACATGCCGCGCCGGTACGGGGCCAGCGCTGCCGCCGAGCGTGCGCAGCTGACCCATGCCCGGCTGCAGATCGGCGAGCGAATCTGATGGGGGAGTGGCCGGGGGAGGAGCGGGGGATGGGTTTGACACCGCAGCAGCGCACGAGGCGGGCGCGGATCGCGGCGCACCTGTCGTGGGCGAACACCGCGGACCGCGCGGGCAGGACGCAGCCGGCGACGAAGTCGTTCCTGGCGCGGTTCGAGCGTCAGGTCGACCCGCTCGGGGTGCTGCCGGTCGAGCTGCGGCAGCAGATGGCGTTGCACGCTCGGCGGGCGTACATGATGCAGCTGGCCGAGCGGTCGGCGAAGGCGCGCAAGCGTGCGGCGCAGGCCCGTCGGGACGAACAGCGATAGCTCCGGTCGGTCGATGTCTGCGTGAGCGTGTGACCTGATCTCGCAGGTCGGTGATGCCGGCAGCTGAATCGGGCCGGGCTGATTGTTGACGTCCTGAGCGTTCGGCCGCCGGTGATGGCGGGCGTGACAAATCGTGAGCGTGCGAGCGTCGCACGCCGTAGCGCAACAATCGAGGAGGGCAATGTGACCCGCTACGTCGTTGACGAGCAGAACGCCGCGTTGATGCGGACCTGGTCGACAGGACGCGGTGATTGGGCGGCGATGGTGTCACCGCTTCCGGCTGCTGCCGGTACGCAACGCCATCAGCTCTTGGCCGCCGAGCTGACGGGCCTGTCTCATGAGCTGTGGCGGTGCTACACCCATCCACCGCACGCCGACCCGGACACAGAGGTCAATACCGAGGACTGGCGGCGTCAGCAGAACAGGGAGACGTTCAGCACGGTCATCGCCTCGGTGATCAGCCCGAACTTGCCGGACGAGAACGGAAACCTGATCGTGGAATATGACCCGGTCGGCGAAGGCGCCCACCGAGTCGGCCGAGCACTGCAGGAGATCGGCGATCGGGCAGTGCTCGATGCCGTGCGGGTGGACATCGAGGCTGAGTTGCAGGCGGTGGAAGACGCCGAGCGGGGTGAGCTGGTTGGACGGGCCGGGCAGGCGACGGTGTTGAGCCGATCCGATGCCAGCGCCGCCCAGGTCGCGGCCGCCGACGCGATCCTGCGGGAGAACCCGCTCGACGCGTGGACGGCGCTGCGGGAGCTCGAACCCACCGCGGCTGCGATAGCAGCCGCGCAGTGGTTGAAAGCCGCGGTGGAGGCGGTCGCCGGGTTCGCGCGGCTGCCGGCCCGGCGTGTCCTGGCCATCGCTGACGACGAAGACGGCACCGAGCATCGCGCGGCTGCCGGGATCCTGTCACTGCTGGATCACCTTGGCGCGTACGACATCGTGACGTATGAGGTCGCCCGTGCCCTGCAAATCGCCGAGGGCTACGTCCTTGACCTCGACGAGGAGGACAACGACGAGGGAGTCGTTGAGTTGACGGTACTTAACCCTCAGCGACCTGCCCCGGATCTCCTCGAGGAACTGCTGGACAGCATTCGCAGTTGCGGCCAGCTTTACACCCGATACTCTGAAGAGAAGTCAACGGCCGAACGGGAGCCTCAAGATTCCGCAACTTCAGACGCCCTGTTCTGCGACGCCGTACGGGCGAAGGCTGACACCCATCGGATTACCATTGCTTGACCCGTAAGAGCAGGCTCGATGTAGCCTTGAACCGTCGAACCTGGGCGCTACTGTGAGTAGCCCAGCTGGTGCCTACAGTGAATGTAGGGCGATGATCCCGCGCACCACACTGGCAGTGTGGGGGTCCTTCGACCTGAAGGTAACTGTGGGTGATGTCAACGAACCGGCGCATTTGCGGGGAGTGGCGTCCAGAATGGACGCATGAAAGCGTACGCCAGAAATGGTGGTGGCGGCAATATGGATTTTGCATCTGCCTCATGGACCACTTAACTCCGGTCAATCCTAGGACGCCTTGGAGGGTGTTCCTCGTGGCATTCGAACCGGAAATTGAATCGAATCGTCGAACCTTCTCGCGCGGTGTTCCCCACCGTGGTGGGCGGCTTGCTGACCGAGTTCGCCGTTTTCGGCTGAGTGCGTGTTTGAGATGGCTGCGGAGCGGCGATTCGGACCCAGCCGCGCTCCTATTGCCACCTGATGGGGCCAGGCATGGCCGACTCGGCGGCGACGACTGCCTCCTCCAAGGTGTAGAAACCTTGGGAGTCTGGCCAGAAGGGGCGTTCCCCATCGGGCCACCCCGGCCGATGCCGCACGTAGTAGAGGCGTCCGTCGGCGTTCAACTGCGGGGATTCCTCTTCTTCAAGATCATCCTCGGCCTCTCCGAGGGCGTGCCAGAAGTCGTAATCGAGCATGACCACGCGGACCGTAACAGGCACGGTGCCTGCGTACATCCACACTCCTGTCGCCACGATCGTCTCCACCTGGCGAGCGTACGCAGTAACGCAACTAGGCACTTCTCAAACACGCTCTGAGCTCGAGGAACTGTTCCTGCCGACCGTGAGAACTACTGCGTTCCTGTCCGGGAAGGAACGCCTGCTGCAACAGGCGGCCGTGATCGGGTGAGGACGGCCGCGGCGTACGCAGTGCGTGGCGTTGCGAAACGTGGTCGAAGCCATGAGACCGACGTATCCGGCCCTGCCGCTGATGATGCGCCCCTACCGGGTGTCATCCCTCGATCGGCTGACGCAACCGCAGGGCCGGCGCCTCGAACGGGGAAGGCGACGTGTCGACGACACCGGCGGATTCTGTCGCGAACTCCGAGCTCACCAATGCCGTAGTCGCACCATCAACCAGAGCCCTCACCCCCGTCTGCCTTCCTGCCCACCCGAATGGCGGGCATCAACCGGACGGCGGCCGCCCTCACTCAGGACGCGTTCGCGGCTCGGATGGCGCAACCCTACGAGCAGCCCGTGACGTTCTCACTCCCGCCCAGGAGGCGCAGCGCCCCCTGGGATCTACCGGTGGAGTCCGCGGGGGAGCCCCCGACGCGGCGAACCGGTAACGTCGTGAGCCGATGACGGCCCGTCTGCGTCGTCCGACGCTGCTATCGCCAGCAGGGGAGAGTGGTCTTGCCGTACCTATGCCGAGTCACCATTTCCGGCCCTGAAGCCGACGACGGCGGCGTGTCCACGCTGATCGATGCCGTTGCCGATGCCGTCCGGAACGGATGGGAAGCACCGAGAGTTTCCGTCCACGACGACGAGTCCGACGACGAGCTTCGCGATGGCGAATCCTCCGGCGGGGACATCCTCGACTACCGCGTCCTGGGATATCCCGGCGGGGCAATCATTCTGGTGGTCCTGGACTGCGACGACTTCATGCAGGCATCAATCGTCGTTGCCGCGTTAGCCCAGCATCTCACCACCTGGAGCCCGGCTCTGCTGGAATACACTCCGATCGGGCTCGAGATCTCTCAGCTCGACAAGCCCTACGACGAAGACAACTGGCTCGCCCCGATGGCCGGCGAAGAAACCGACCCTCGGCCGCGCTGGCCACTGTCGCAATTGCTCGACGAGAACCTGCAGGGGCTGGCGGGGCAATATTTGCTGGCCGTCGCCGTCCGGGCCATGTGGAACCCTACCGAGCATGCATATGGTGACCGCGCCGAGGACGTCGTGGCCGGATCCGTCGAGCATCCTTGGGGGAACGTGCTGACGCACGCGCTCGGCGTCCTGCTCATCCGCGCTGCGCGGCTGGAGAGCCGGCGCGGCTCACCAGCCAAACTCGTCGTGCACGGCTCGGGTGACCTCGCCTTGGCAAGTGATCTTCTGCGGCGAGCGCGGGCGACCGGCAGCGACGACGAGAGTGACGGGTACACCGACGACGCGATGCGCGGCCACGTCCTCGTCGAGGACTTCATGCAGGCGCATGACCTGCAATGGAACCGGGTACCCGACGACGACCCACCCGAGGGGCCCGATGCACGCAGCAACCGTCAACTGAGAACCCTGCTGTGGGCCGGAGTCCGGGCAACGGCCACCTTGTGCGCGCCGCTCGCCGATCTGAGCGGGCCGTGGCAGGTCCTGGACGAACTCGGCGTCGACGAGATCGTTTCCCTCTTCGCCGAGCAAGAGGCAGACGACAACGAGACCGCCGCCGAAGACGACGCCGCCGAGGTTCATGTCGCCGGCGCGGCGCACGTCCTCGTCTGGCTGGCGATCCGCCACCCTGACCTGCTCGAAACCCGAGCCGCCGGGACGCTCATCACGGACGTTGCTGAGGATGCCTCTGCCTTCCACCAGATCTTCTACGCGACCATGGTGATGGCGGGCCATGAACAACTGACGGCAGCGCTGGCGCAGCAGCGGATCCCCGCCCGCCTCCGCCAGCACATCGATGCCTTCGCCGAGGCGCTGGCAGAAACCGAGGGGGAGGACTCCGACGAGGTCGGGGAAGCGTACGACGACATGCACGCCGCGCTGGAACAGATCCTCGATGACCGACCCGGGCAGGCGAAACGCATCCGGCTCCTGCTGGCCGTCACCGGGACCGCGGTACGAACAGCCGACGATGTGCGCCGCGCAGAGCAAGCCCAGGCGGCAGCATGGCGACCCGTCACCCACTACCTGCTGGTAGAACCGGCCATGCACGCGGCGACGATTCTGCACCGGGACAACGACAACGCTGCGATCCGCGCGACCATGCTCTGCCTGGCCGCGCAGGTTTCGCCGATGGCGGTGGCCGGCCTGATCGCAGAGTTTCCCGGACTGGCCGGAGACGACCCTCGGCTGGAACCGGCCGCACGTACCAGAGCCGCCGGTTGGGTGCAGAAAGCCCTGCAGCTCGCACAGGATCACGGCAACCCTCGAGAGGTCCTCGGCGACGCCACCGGACCGGCTGCTGACGCGCAGACGGTGCTCAACGCCGTCTCGGCGCGTGAGGAACTACCACCTGAGTGGCCCGTTCACCGGCTCGTCTCCGCGGCTGCCTATGCGGCGGCCGCGATCTTGCACGCGATCGACGCTGACGACCGAGCCGACGAGGTCTTCGCCGAAGGCTGACCTGCGTCGGCGGGGGACAGCGTGCCGGGCCGTGAGGTGGCTGCTCTTACTGGTGATGGCCGCCGTGGGATGCGGACACCGGGAGGCCGGAGTCGTCGGCGGCCTGCAGCGTTGCGGTGGCTGGCAAGGCGATCAACGCTGCCGCGGCGATGAGGCAGGCGAGTGCGGTGGCGGCGAACACGCCGCCGTAGCCGTGCGTCGCGCCGTGCAGCCAGGCGGCGGCGAGCGGGGCGGCGGCTTTGGCGATGGTGCTTGGGACGACGACGAGACCGGCGATGGTGGCGTAGCGGCGGGTGTCGTAGCGGTCGGCAAGTAGGGCCGGTTTGGCGATGGTCGCCACGCCGAAGCCCAGCCCGAACCCGGTCACGGCGATGACCGCGGCCACCGTGTTGCGGCCCAGCACCGGCAGCGTGGCTGCGGCGATGCCTTGAACGGCGAAGATCGCGGCGACGATCGAGGTGGTCCGGTAGCGGTGTTGCAGGCCGGTGGTGACCAGCCGGCCGGTGACCGACAGGACGCCGAACAGGCCGGCGACGGTGGCGGCGAAGACCGCTGGGTGCCCCCAGGCGGTGAGCGCGGCCACCAGGTGCACGGTCACGACGGCGACAGCGGCGGTGTTGGCCGTGAAGCTGACCGTCAGCAGCCAGAAGCCGGGGTCGGTGACGACGGTGCGTACCGGTATTGGCGGGGCCGTGGCCGGTGGTTGCTGCCGTTGCGGGGCTTGGCGTACTGCGATCGCGTGCAGCGGCACGGTGAGCACGGCGTGGATGGCGGCGAGGATCAGCAGGGTGCCGCGCCAGCCGTAGTGCTCGACGAGCCGGCCGGTCAGTGGCAGGAAGATGGTCGGCGACCTCCTCGAGGGTGAAGCCGAGCCGCTGCGCCGCCTTGATCACAGGGCGACGGTGTCGGGCGGGAACAGCCGGTGCCCGCCGTTCGACCGGTGTGGTTCGGTCAGCCAGTCCGCGGCGCTCGTAATAGCGCAGAGTCTGGATGTTGACGCCGGCCCGTTCCGCCACCTCCCCGGTACGCAAGCCGGGCCGTTCCACACTCATCGCTTCGTCTCCGGGAGGCCGACGACGGCGGCGAGCGTCCCGGCGGCCTCGGCGGGCATGCGAATCTCAAGGCGCAGGCCGGTACCGTCGACCACCAGGGTGTAGCTGCCGAACGAGCAGCACCGGTACTCGGCGGCGGCCAGCCGGCCCAGCGTGCCCGCGAGGTCGACGTCGAACGGGAACCGCAGCGCCACCCCGTCGGCCGTGTCCGGCAGTGGAGCGCGGTGCTCGACGCGGCCGAGGACCTGCTGCCACACGCTGATCCGGTCGCGTACCTCGCCGCCATCAGCGACCAGATCACAGGCCAGCCCCGCCTCGCCGGTGCCTTCGTCGTGCGGGAACTGGTAGGTCGTGCCAGCAACGGCCAGCGCCGTAATACACCCGCAGTCATCCCCGCACGGCCCGTCATGCGCTGCGACGGTCAGCGCGGCCGACACCGCCTGCAACCGGGCCGCGTCCTCGGATAGTGACGCGCTCTCGCCGATCTTTTCCGCCCAGCCGGTGGTTCCCGGTCCGGCCTCGACAGCCTGCCGGTTTCGGACGGCGACGTCGGCCTGCACCTGGTCGAGCCGGGCCGTGACCGCGGCGGCCAGGTGCCGCCGTGTGCCGGCGCAATCCCCGTCACGCCAGACAGCGGCCAGCGCGCCAAGGGTGTCCGTGTCGAGGCCGAGGTCTTCTGCGCCGGCCAGTATCCGCACGATGTCCACCTCGGCGGGCGGGTAGCCGGGCCGGTCGCCGTCACGGCGGGCCGGCGGCAGCAGCCCGACCTCGGCGTACTGCCGCAGCCGCGGCACGGGCACCCCGGACCGGGCGGCCAGGTCGGCGAGGTCCACCAATTCGCCGGTCACGACGTCGCCCCGCCCGAGACCGCGCCCGCGCGCTCGGCCAGGGACGCGAGCACGTCCGCGTACGCGGCGGGGACCTCGATGTCGAGCAGCACGGCTTCGCCGCCGGTCGCCGGCTGCGGGGTGGTGGTGAAGGTGAAGAACGAGCAGCATTCGGCCTCACGCGCGGTCAGTTCCCGCACCCGATCCGCCAGCCCGGCCGGGCCGGTCAGGTACATGCGGGCGTGGGTGACGCTGACCCGGTCGACTCGGCGCACAGCGGCGGCGAACAGATCGTCGAACTCAGCCAGCCGCAGCGGCCGCTCGGCGGTGGGCAGCGTGCACGCCTCAGGAGGCTCAGCAGCTTGTTCGTACGGACCCAGGCGCACACGGCCCTGACCCGGTGGGGCAAGCAAAACTTGGTCTCGTCGCTCTACGTGGATGACAACTTCAGCCCAGGTTCCTAGGACGCCGTAAGGTGGTGTGGCGAGGGCAGGGTGATCGACGGAGCCGATGATTTGTCTGGGCCGGTGACCTGTACGGGCCTACTCGGCCTCGGCCGTCAACGACGACTCCGCAGCCTCGACAGCCAAGGCGTAGCCCTGAGCGCGAGTAGCGGGTTCTGTACCGTCAAGCATGACGGGGACCAGCGATCGGGTGATGGCGACCAGGGCCTTCCCGCAGGTCAGGCGTAACGCTGCAGGGGACGAGCACGAGCTGGAACATCGGCCAATGCGGCGCATGGGCGGCTGGCCGCGCAACTACCACCTCACGACGTCAGCCGGTGCGTCGCGCAGCTGCCAGGCGAGCAGCTGGGCCGTCTGGTCAAAGCCGGTCGCCGACGTGTTTCGTTTCCGGACGACATGCTGTTGCGGGTAGCCGCAGTTCGAGACGGGACAGGTGTTGTTCGTCGCCGTAGGGGAGCAGGTGGCCGTAGATGTCGAAGGTGGTTTTGATGGAGGCGTGCCCGAGTCGTTGCTGGATGGCGTAGAAGTCCCAGGCGGCGTCGATCAGGAACGCGACGTGTGAGTGTCGTAGGTCGTGGAATCGTGGCCGCTGGTAGAGGTAGGTGGCGCAGTCGCAGGTTGATGTTCCGGTCTTGTGTCTGCGGTCTGGAGGCGGCGGCGATGGATGGTCTGGGCATTGCTGTGCCGCGTGGATTGCGGGATACCAGAAGCGGGAGCGCAGGTTGTTGGCGTTCCATGGGCCGCGGTTCGGGGCGGAGAACACCAGATCGCTTCGACGCCGCCGGCGGATCAGCTGTTCGAACAGTTCGGCGAGGCCGTCCGTCAGCCTGATCGAGCGTCGGGAGGCCGCCGTCTTCGGGGTGTCGAAGTGCCCGTCGTTGTGCAGGGTCTGCTCGACGTGCACGACCGGACCCGGCCCGCCGAGCCGTACTGCCCCACGCGCAGGGCGAGTAGTTCTCCGAGGCGCATTCCCGTGCCCAACGCGGCCTGGATGAGGCCGCGGATCTTCTCGGGGCAGGCGTCGAGCAGGATCTGGGCTTCTTCGATGGTCAGGAAGCACGCCTGGTACGGCGTGAGCCGGGGTAGACCGTTGCCGCGGTGTCCCTGCGGCCGGTCGAGGGGATTGTCGGGGCGGTAGTGCGGCACGGCGTCGCGCATCACCATGCTCAGCACGGCCCAGTGCTTGTGGACACTGGCTGCCGCCAGGTCCTTCGCGAGGCTGGCCTTCCACGGGTCGAGGTGCTCGAACCGGGAGATCAGGTCGACGGGCAGGTGGCCCAGGTCGCCGATCACCCGATGGTTGAGCAACCGCGTGTACTCGGCGTGCGTGGACGCCGCCACGTCGATCTTGAGGGTGAGCCACCGGTCGATCCAGTCGCGCAGGGTCGGCGTCATGGACGGCGGGAGGGCAGACGGCGGCATGATGAGCCTGGGGTCGAGGGCGGCGTACACCTCGCTGCTGGTGATCCGGTGATGCCGGGACTCGGCGAGCGTCTTCGCGGCCAGCGCCATCTCCATTGACGGCCCGCGGAACGTGCAGCATTGCCGCCGGCCGGCGCGTCCGGCTTGCCAGCGCACGCAGTACGAGTTGTTTCGCAACGTGATCGCAGCCATGACAACGATGTTCTCGGGCCTTGGCCCTGGTGATGCAACCTCGGCCGGGTGTCAGCCCTCGATCGGCTGATCCGGCCTACGGGCAGTTGACGCAGAGGAAATCCGCAGCGAGGTGAAGTTCCTCCGACGGCACCGTCGTGAACGGATGCTATGGCCGCACGATCCTGCGCCGGACCATTGCCACGACCCCAGCACTCATTCGCTACGACGCGCCGGTCCGTCATAGGTCATCGCGCTCAGCCAGTCGGCCGGCCCGGTAGTCGGCCCGTCCGCCGTCTGCAGGGCAACCGGCCAGGTTGCAGCGTTAGTGACCCGTCGTGCTAACTGCCCGCCGGGCGTTTGCCTTCCCGGAGACGCTCCCGTTCCTTCTGCTTGAGCAGCCAACGTGGAAGAAGGCCGCCGTGCCGGGCGACGTGCGCGCACAGACTGCGTGGCTGGTAGCCGCCTGCGACACCGTCGCCAACCGTCGCCCAGAACGCCTTCGACGAACTCGCATGTCCGCTGCCGGTGTGCCAGGCGACTCCGGGATGCTCGGTGCGCAGCGCCCGCAGGCCCGCTGCGGCCAGACCGCCGCGCTGATATCGCTCGATGGTGTAAGGCTTGTCGACCCAGCCGATCTGGCAGTGCGGGCAGATGACGTACTCCACGACGAAGGCCTGTCCGCCGTTGAGGCTCGCTGACCTGCACCGCCACCCGAAGTACCGGCCGGAGTCGGTGTCCTGCCAGGGGCTGTTCAATCTCGGCAGTTGCCCGGTGGTGTATCGCGGGCGCCGGTCGATACGGCCCCTGCTCAGGTGATAGACCGTGGTCCAGATCGACTCGCGGGCCGGCCAACGAACGACGTGGCTCGTCGCCTGCTCGCACAGCTGTTGCAGGTGGCGTTCGAGATCAGCTTCCATGGTTGTGCTCTGCCTCCGTCAGCGTCGGCTTGGCCGCTTCACCGCCCACCCGGGCAGCAGCCCGCCGTCATGAGCGACGTGCAGGCACAGTTCCTGGGAGGCGTAGCCGCCGGGAATGCCAGCGCCGACCGCCGCCCAGAACGCCTTCGAGTCCGGCATGTGGCCGCTGGCGGCGTACCAGGCTCGTACCTTCGGATGCTCGGCGCGCAGCGCTCGGAAGCCGGCGGCTGCCAGTCCGTGCCGCTGGTAGCGCTCGTCGGTGTAGGGCCGGTCGACCCAGCCGATGGCGCAGTGCGGGCAGACGATGTACTCCACGACGAACGCCTCGTCACCGTGCAGGTTCGCCTGCCGGCACCGCCACCTGAAGTAGCGGCCGGAGTCGGTGTCCTGCCAGGGGCTATTCAACCGGGGTAACTCGCCGAGGGTGTACCGGGGCCGTTTGTCGATCCGCCCGCGGCTCAGGTGATACAGGGCGGTCCGGATCGGCGTCCGGCTCGACCAGCGGCCAACATGGGTGCTCGCCTGTTCGCGCAACTGTTTCAATGCCCGCTCGAGTTCGGCGTCCACGCTGTCCTCGTCTCCTCTTCACCCGTGAATCAGGACCCCTATTGGCGGCAAATCGGCGGCGAGAACCGCCGCGGTCTCCTGACCGCTGGCATCCGCGAAAACGATCACATCGGGTACAGACGGCGGGCCTCGGCGTCGATGATCCGTTCCTGCTCGACCCTGCCGACTTCCTCGTCGGCGAACCGCGGATCGGTCGCACTGGCCGAGGCCCGTTTCGCGGTGCTCTCATGCGCATACGCCCGGAACGACTGCCGCTTGGCGCGCAGGATGTCCTCGAGCCGCTCGTCGACCGAATCCTTGGCCAGCAGCCGGTGCACCCGCACCGTCCGCGGCTGACCCATCCGGTAGGCGCGGCGGATCGCCTGGTCCTCGGTCGACGGTTTGAGTTGCGGCTCGGCAATCACCACCACCGACGCTGCCTGAATGTTGAGACCATGGCCGATCGCGTCGATCTGCCCGATCAGCACCTGGTGCCCGTCATACGCGGTGAACCGGTCGATGGCCTCCTGCCGGCGAGCAGGCGACGTATCACCGGTCAGCACGATCTGCGCGGAGCCCGAGAGCGCGCCCGCGATCTGGTCGATGACTGCCCGGAACTGGGAAAAGACGACGACCTTCCAGCCGTCGGCCGCGGACTCGGCGACGATCTCCCGCAGCCGCACGATCTTTGCGCCCCGGGCACCGGCCTGCGGCGTGTAGGCGGCGCGCCGCATGTCCGGGAAATGCCGGCGGGCGACCGCGTCGGCATACACCCGGGCTTCGACGGAATCGAGTTCGACCCAGTCGTCGGTCTCGATCAGCCCGGGAAGTTCCTGAAGCACGTCCTCCTGGTTGCGGCGCAGGTAGACGGCGGCCACTTTCTCCCGGAACCGGATCGGGTCAACGAACTCTTTCTCGTCCGGGATCAGCCGGTCCGCCAGCCCGGGATTGACGTACCGCACCAGGTTGCGAAACTCCGTCACCTGGTTTTCCATCGGCGTGCCGGTCAGCAACAACACCCGGTCCGCGTGCCGGGTCAGAGCAGCGACGTTCTGGGACTGCCCGGTCGACGGCTTCTTGATCATGTGCGCTTCATCCACGACGAGCAGGTCGAACCGGAACCCGGCAGGAAGACTGATCGTGCTGAGCATCCGATAGGTCGTCACCGCCACACCACCGCCAGCCACCCATTCCTCCAATGCCTGCTCCCGGCCAGGCCCGTGGATCCTGGTCGCCGGTAGGCGACTGTGCGCGGCGATCTCCGCCAGCCAGTTGACCAGCACACTCGCCGGCGCCACCACCACTGCCGTCAACCTGCCCCAGCGGGCCAGGTGCGCCATCACCGCGATCGCCTCGATCGTCTTGCCCAGGCCCATCTCGTCACCCAGAATCGCGCCGTCACGCGAGAGCACGTACTGGGCGCCGAACACCTGATACGCCCGCAACCGGACCGTCAACAAGCGAACGTCCAGCGCCACCCGTTCCGCGGCTTGTGCCACCAGCTGCGGAACGTGACCGGTCTGCGCCTGCCCGACGCCGGCCTTACCGTCGACGGCCGCCAGCAGCGTCTGATAGAAGGCGGCCGCCTGGGCGAAGTCCCGCCACACCTCGGCATCCGGCGCCTGCCGCGCCTCCTGGCCGGCCGCCCGCAGCTCAGCGAACGCCGCATCCAACGCGGCGGTATCGGGACCGGACAGCAGCGCGGCGAGTTCCCGTAGCGCCTGCTGGTCGCGGGCCTTGGCTGCGTCGCCCGCGAACCAGCGCCGCCACACGCGCCCACCTCGTCTCGCCGCGGACATGGCCGGCGGCAGCACGCCGAGAAGCCGCTGCCGAGGCTCGTCGGCGGCGGCAACGATCCGCACTCCGGTGATGTGCTCCCGCAGACCCCGCAGTAGCGCGGTGTGACCAGGCGTCGGCCTGCTCGCGTCGAGCCGCACCACCGTTTGCTCGGCGACTGCCGCCTGCGCCGATACGGAAGCCTTGATGATCGCCGCCACCGATGGCGCGCCCAGCCCCGGCACCGCCTGCAGGCGGTGTTCCCCGGCGGCCAGGACGGCTCCCACTGTGCGGTAGTTGGCCGCGGCGAGCGCCTTCTGACCGTTCAGCCGTCCAGCGGAGAAGCGCCGCAGGTCGCTGATCGGCATGGTGTCGAGCCGCTGCTGCACCAGCGCCGCGCGCAGCTGGCCATACTGCTGCCGCAGTTCGGCCGTCAGCCGGTCCGGGACGCCACCGAGGTGCTGCGCGTCGCGGTACAACCCTTGCGCATCGACGATCAGCCGCCGCGCTTCGCGACGGCTGAAGAACGCCGTGACGTCTGGGGATTCGGCTGTGTTCATGCGCCGCTCCGCTTCAGTAACGCCGCCGGGACGTGCCCGGGGTCAATCGGCCTCGACCCTCTTCACTGGAGCACTGCTGTCATCGTGCCGAGGACGGCGGCGGGGCGTCCCCGGGTGCACGGCGCGGCGGCTCGGTCTTCACCACCGGCGAAGCCAGCACGCGCAGCCCACCCAGCGGTCGAGATCGTCGTCGGACAGTGGCATTTCAGCTCATGGTCCGCCGCGAGCATGCGGCCGTCGCCCAGCGACATTCGCTGCGTCTGAGCTAGAAGGATCGGACCGGCCTGAGGGTACGACACCCTGCACACGGTAGCCAATTGCTCTCATGGGGTGAAGTGAGTGAATGGACGGCCGCCACGGCTGCGGGCCTTCGGTGCGACGTGCCTGATCGGTTGAAGTGAGGCGAGTCAAGCATTACGTCGGGAATTGGACATAACCTCACCCCTGAGTGCTCGCATGAATACGCTCCGCTGAGTTCTTCGTGTGCGGAGGTGCGCCCTGCCCGACTGGCGCGACGATGTCTGCGCCGCAGTCGAAGCCTGGATCAAGGCCGACGGCGGCGATACCGGCGAACAACGACCACGCCCCGGCCGCCCGCATCTCACCAAGGTCGGGCCCGCGCGCCCGGAACCCGACCTCGGCTGGTACGCCGTCGACCTACGTAACACCAGCTTCAACCCAGACCGCGCCGAAGGACTACGCCTGGCCGGCCGTACCCCGCCACAGCCAGGTCAGGGACACGTACCCCTGGACATCGTCTTCGACGGTCGACGGCTACGAGTCAGGGTCGCGGAGTTCGTCAAACTGGACGACGCCTACCTTTGGCAGCAGCGCCAGCCGGCGACCTACCTGCTGACTCAACTACGCGACGGCCTACGCACTATCGGCGACTCCGGCCTGGCCCATAACCTCGTCGCCGGCCGGCTCGCCGCCGCTCCCTCCGAAGAAATTGACCTTGCCGGATTCACGCCCGCGCAACGCGAGGCCTACGCCTCCTGCCTCACCCCCGGCGTACGGCTGGTCTGGGGGCCACCCGGAACCGGAAAGACCCGCGTACTCAGCGAAGCCATCAGCGCCCTGACTGCCGCAGGCCGGCGGGTCCTGCTCGTTTCCGCC
Source organism: Krasilnikovia sp. MM14-A1004 (assembly GCF_047159485.1). Lineage (GTDB taxonomy): Bacteria > Actinomycetota > Actinomycetes > Mycobacteriales > Micromonosporaceae > Actinoplanes. The sequence goes on from NZ_AP038773.1 coordinate 2,332,291, forward strand.
ACGAACGTCGCGGTCGACAACGCCCTGACCGGCGTCCTGCGCCACCGCCGCCACCAGCCAGGCCAAATCCTCCGCGTCGGACCACCGCACCTCCGCGAGATCGCCACCGACCCCGACATATCGCTGACCAACCTGGTCCGCGCCCGACTCACCGAAGTCGAACAGCGCCGCGACCATCTCACCCGGCAGCTTCTGGTTCTGCGGCGCCGTGCCGACGACCTCGCCACGGCAACAGCCGCACTCGCGGGCTTCGACCCCGCCGAGCACGCCCGGCAGCGCACCCTGATCGAGACGACCGACCAGATCCCTCAACTCACCGAAGCCGTGCACCAGGCTGCCCAACAACACCAGCGCGGCCAAGCTGCTCTGGCCCACGCGGACGACCTGGTCGGCGCCGCGCAAGCAGCGGTCACCGAAACCCACGAAACCATCCAGTGCCTCGGCCGCATCGCCGACCTGCGCCGCGAATGGGCGGCGACCCAGGCCGCCGCCGACCAGATCAGCGTGACCGCCATGACCGCCCGCGCGGAAGCCGACCGCATCACCGCCGAACTGCATGCGGCTCAGGCTGGTTCCAAGCTGCAACGCTGGCGCAACCGGCACACGATCGCCGCCCTCGAAGACCGCGAGCGTACCCAACTCGCCGACGCGCACGCTGCCGAGCGCCGCGACCAGCAAAACCGCGAACTACTCAACCGTGTCCACGCCACGATCACCGCCCAGATCACCCAATTGAAGGCCCGGGTGCGCTACACAGACGAGCAGATCGGCCAGCGGCATGCCGCCCTCGAAAAGGCGCAGACATACCGCAGCACCACCGCCGGCCGGCTCGCGCGGCTGGACGAACGCCTGAAAGCCTCCCGAGCCGAGCTGGCAGCTGCTGAAGCCACACCACGCCCCAGCGACGCAGACCGCGTCGCCGTCGAACGTGCCACCCGCGACGACCTACCCGGCCGGCACGCGCAGCTGGTCGTCATGCGCGCCGAGGCCGCCGGCGCGGACACCCAGCGGCAGCGCCTCGAACAACAGCACGCCGAGGTCCAAGAGGAATTCGAACGCCTAAGCCGCGACGCCGAAGCAGCCCTCATCAAACAGGCCACCGTGATCGCCACCACCCTTGCCCGCCTGCGCACACGCAAAGCCCTCATCGAAGGCCCCTACGACGTGGTCCTCATCGACGAAGTCAGCGCCGCGACCATCCCCGAAATCCTGCTCGCGGTCTCCCTGGCCCACACCACCGCCGTCCTGCTGGGCGACTTCCTGCAACTCGGCGCCGTGATCACCGGCCCCATCAACGACAACAAAGACCCACAGATACGCCGCTGGCTATTTCGGGACATCTTCGCCCTCTGCGGCATCACCATCGCCGCCGACGCCCGCGCCCACCCCGGCTGCACCACCCTCGACGTCCAGCACCGATTCGGGCCACAGATCATGGGCCTGGCCAACACCGTCGCCTACGACGGCCAGCTCACCGCCGGCGCCAGAATTCGCGACCACGATGCCGACGACCCGGAAATCGTCCTGATCGACACCGACGACATCGACGACCTCGCCGAGGTCAGAGCCGCCGGGCCGAAGTCGGGTTGGTGGCCCATCGGAGTGCTCACCGCCCGCGTCCTCGCCGACTACCACCACACGCGCGACGAAGACCTCGGAGTCATCACCCCCTACAAGCTCCAGGCGGAAACAACCCTCGAAGCGTTCCGCGACCTCGAACACGGCGGCAACAACCCGACCGACGTCGGCACCGCCCACCGATTCCAAGGACGCGAATTCTCCATCGTCGTGTTCGACCTCGTCGAAGACGGCATCACACCACGATGGATGGCCGCCGCAGGCCCGAACCAGGGAGCCTTCGGACGAGAAGGCCTACGCCTGTTCACCGTCGCGATCACCCGCGCCCGACACCGCCTCTACCTGATCGGCAGCCGCAACGCCATCATCGGCGCAGCACCCGGCACCGCACTCGCCGCAGTGGCAGCACTCGAGAAGATACGCACCATCCCCGCCCGGCAGCTGATCGGCCTTCCCCCCGCCCCCAACGACAAACGCACATCAGCCGGCCTCGGCACGGTCGGCCAAGAACTCGCCGAGATTCTCGCCCAGCACGTACGCATCACCGCGATCCACGACGAACGCGAGTTCTACGCGAACTACACCACCCACCTAAGCTCCGCGAAGCAAACCCTCTGGCTGTGGGCGCCCTGGACCGGCAAGCGACTCGAAAGGGTGCTACCTGCGCTCAGCGCCGCGGCAACGCTCGGGGTGAAGATCGTCGTCTTCGTTCGCGACCCCAGCGATGACCTCCAAGGCCGAACATCACTTCAGCAGCAACTCAAAGCGCTACGAGCGGTAGTACCGACCGTGGTGGAGGTCTACAAGCTTCACCAGAAGATCGTCGTCATCGACGAACGACTGGTCCTGCTCGGCAGCCTCAACACCCTGTCCTGGCGCGACACCCGCGAAGTCATGCTCGTCATGGAAGGCGAATACTTCGCCCGAAAACTGCTTAAACACGAACAAGCCCACGCGATGGCCCGACCACCACGATGCGGCCAATGCGGCGCGACCACGATCGCGCTGCGCCGCACCGTCCGACAAGGCTGGTACTGGCGCTGCTACGCACCCACCGGCGACACCGGAGGCGACGGAGAACCGACGCCCTGCGGATGGACGACGCCGATGGAGAAGAGCCGAGACCCCCGGTAGCTGAGCTCGGCATCCGGCTCGGACGAAGCGCAACGCGGGTTCAGGTGGCGGCTGGGCGCGCCTGTTCGGCCAGTATGAGCGCGGCGAGATCGCGGCCAGCCTCGGCGAGGTCGATGGGCTGGCCGGCGAGACCGGTGGTGAGGGCATCGACCGGGTAGCGGGCCAGAACGTGATGGCGGGCAAGGTAGATAACGACCGCCGTCACCGGAAAGCCGCTGAGCGGTGCGAGCAGCGCGTACGTGAGCACCTGGTCGATCAAATCGTGGAACTGGCACGTGTCGTCGAGATGACCGGTCTTGAGTTCGACGAGGGTCGTGCCCGCCAGCAGGTCGGCGACCCGTAGCCCGCCGAGCAAGGCGAGCCCGGCGGTCACGCAACCATAGCCCAGCAGCGCGGCACGGAAGCCGCCCGAATAGCTGGCCCAGAACTGCCGGAACGCCGGCCTGGCCGCGTGTATAGCCCCGACGTGGATCGCGATGGTCTCGCGGTGACGCAGCGGAACCCGCAGCGCCCGGCAGCCCTCATCTGGGGTCCCCGGACGTAGCTGCCGCAGGACGTAGTCAAGATCGGTGAGCAGGCTACCGACCGTGAACAGCCGGGCTCCGGTGACGCCTCGACCGGTTCTCCTCCAGGAAAGCTCCGGTGCTTCCTGTAGCGAGTGGTATCCGGCGATGGTCAGCAACTTGTGGCGCGCGGGCTCAGGCAGGTTGGCAAACAGCTGTGGGTACGGCGGCGCGTCGCACAGGTCGAGGGCGAGGGTCCGCTCGACCGCGAGACCGAAGTGCCGCGGATCAGGCGGGCAGGCGGTGATCGGATGAGGGGCACGGCCGATGCGCTGACGCAGATCCGCGACCAGCTCTCCGCGGTGCGGGAAGCGGCCGGTCAGCCAGAGCTTCGATGCCGGCGGTTCGGGACTTGGACGGAATGCGAACGAGACCATCGGTTGACTCCTCGGATGATGGGCATGCCGCCGCCGAGGCATCCGCCTGGCAGTAACGGGCATGCCCACGGATGGGCGAGCGGAAGCGAACAGCCGGCTCAGCAGCGCGTAGGTCGCATCAGAATGAGGAGTGCCGCAGACGGGGTCTCAGCCCATCGGCATCACTGGCCGATCGTTGGGCTCCGCAACATCAAGCGGCAGATCGCTACTACAGTGGTCGGTCACGAGCCGACGTCCGCACCCGACGGTACGCGGCTGCAACCGTGTGATGCAAGGAAGAACCCTGACCCCGCGCACCGGGCGCCCGCACGGCGCCCGCTGAGGCTTCCCTCTACTCGAATCGGGCGGTCGTAGAGCGCATCCTCCGCCCTGAAACCGCCAACACCATCGGCGGCTACCTGGTCATTACGCCGTGCTCACCAAACCTCGAGATCTCGCCTCGACGAGTCCTGGGCGTACTTCGTCAACTGGCTACTCGCCGGCCCGTGGGGCCGCGGACCTGCGCAACGAATTCTTCACGGCCTACCGCCCATGGTCGCCGCCTACGCCGCCCTGGTCCTGCGCGCCGTGTCGTTGCCGACCATCGCCGCCGGCCCGGTCAGTACCGGCCGCCAGGAACACCAAGCCAACACCGGGAGCGCGGCGAACTGATCGTGCTGGTCACCTCACCAAATACCAGATTCGTTCGATCACGGGCTTCTGCGCCGAGCGCGTCGCCTGGCACATGCACAGCGAATCCGGCGCCGCAACAACACCCAGACCCAGCACAGTACCCTCGAGCGCCGGGATCGAGCGGCGCCCCGATATCGGCGAATTCCGGTCGTCAGCCATTCCGGTGAACGAACGGCCCTTGATTTCGCTGGCCTCGCGATCCTGCGTAGTCTGCCGACGAGGCGTTGCGGACGCCTGAGGCTTCAGCCACGGCCACCCGGCGGCCGCCAGGCACCCGAAGCAAACGCTCTGCGCGGCGTACCGCCCGACCACCGCACTGCCCTTGCCCAACCCATGTCGATCTGCACGCGTGCCGGGTACGCCCAAGGACCCGACATGCGCTACGAGAAGCAGACCGCCAAACTCACCCGCGCCCTCACCGGGATGAGCCATAGCCAGGCCCTGCACATGGCCCGCACCCGCGACTGCGAACGCCGCAACCCCGTACCGGACGCCCACTGCGCACACCAGCGCGCCTTCGAAGCGCGCCTCACCTTCGCGCTCATTGACGCCTTCCCGGACAACCTGCAACCGCCCGGCGCCCCCTGGGGCATCGCCGCCGTCCGGGCCGACACCACCAGCCTCGACATCCTCCCCGCAGCCGGCATATGCGACGACCTCCTCGCCGCGCTCCTGCCCTACCACGACCGCGCGTACGGCGGGATCCGCGGCGCCTCCGGCACCCGCGTCACCAACACCGACGACGGCTGGTGGACCCTGCACGACCTCGACACCGGCGCCCAAGTACGCGTCGCCGCACCCGCCCCAGCCATCCCGCACCGCACCCGCCCCGGCGTTGCCACACGCGCGTGCCGGCTCATCACCGCTCCGCGGCTGACACGGGAGGAACACCGGGATCTGAGCTACTTCGAACGCCTCGCCCAATCCAGCCCCGACGGCTGGCTCGAACATCGCAACGTCCTCGGGTCTCGGCTTCTCCGCCGGCCCGGCCTGATCCGGACGATCGCTGAGGTCCACGGAAGCGCCAACATCTACAGCCACTCCAGCACCGACGTGGTCTTCGAATGGTGCTGCGGCCCCAGCAGCGACGACATCATCCGCGCTTGCCGCCGCGCGGGCGTTACCGCCGACCTGGCAGGGCATCCCCTTCCCGGTACCGCCATCGACCGTGGAAGCGACTTCTCCGCGAGGCTCCACGTGGGCCGTGCGGAGCTCTACCTGCGCCACAACAAATGGATTTGCCCAGGCGAGCAGCCTGAGCTGTCGGCGCAGTGACCGTTGACCGCACTGTGCAGCAGACTTTGTCGTTGCGGTTCTTGGCTGGCCTCTCCGCCCGAACCTCGTGAAAGGGCCGACATGGAGGATCCCCGTCGCGGACGGGTCTGCTGCACCGGTAGGTGACATCTGAGATGGCTTGCCCTGTGGGTGAGCTGGAAGGATGTCCCTGTGCCGAAGCCCTACCCCCAAGAGTTCCGCGACGACGTCGTGCGGGTCGCCCGTGAGCGTGACCCGGGTGTGACGGTCGAGCAGATCGCCAAGGACTTCGGGGTCCATCCGATGACGTTGTTCAAGTGGCTGCGTCAGGCCGACGTCGACGCGGGCGCCAAACCGGGCGTGACCCGCAGCGAGTCAGCGGAGCTGCGGGAACTGCGACGCCGGAACAAGCTGCTGGAGCAGGAGAACGAGGTCCTGCGCCGGGCCGCCGCCTACTTGTCGCAGGCGAACCTGCCGGGAAAAGGCTCTACCCGCTCGTGAGTGAGCTGGCCGCCGGCGGGATCCCCGTCGCGGTGACGTGCCGGGTACTGAACATCGCTCGTCAGCCGTACTACCGGTGGCTGGCCCGCCCGGTCACCGACACCGAGGTGATCGAGGCGTACCGGGCCGACGCGCTCGTCGACGCCCACCGCGACGATCCGGAGTTCGGGTACCGGTTCCTGGCCGACGAGGCCCGCCACGCGGGGCAGCCGATGGCGGACCGGACCGCGTGGCGGATCTGCTCGGGTAACGGCTGGTGGAGCTCCTTCGGCAAGCGCAAACGTCGCGGCAAGGGCACCAAGGTCGGCCCACCGGTGCACGACGACCTCGTGCGCCGTGACTTCACCGCCCAGGGCCCGAACCGGCTGTGGCTGGCCGACATCACCGAGCACCACACTGGTGAGGGCAAGCTCTACCTGTGCGCGATCAAGGACGTCTGGTCCAACCGGATCGTCGGCTACAGCATCGACAGCAGGATGAAGTCCCGCCTCGCCGTGGCAGCGCTGCACAACGCCGCTGCCAGACGCGGTGACCTGGCCGGCTGCGTACTTCACACCGACCGCGGGTCGCAATTTCGATCGCGGAAATTCGTTCGGGCCCTCGAACGGCACCAGATGGTGGGGTCGATGGGCCGGGTCGGCGCCGCCGGGGACAACGCCGCCATGGAGTCTTTCTTCGGCCTGCTGCAGAACAACGTCCTCGACCGACACCCATGGCGCACCCGCGACCAGCAGCGGATCGCCATCGTGAACTGGATCGAACGGACCTACCACCGCCGCCGACGCCAACGGTCACTGGCCCGGTTGACCCCTGTCGAGTTCGAGACCATCATGACCCCACCGGCCAGTCAGGCCGCGTGACTACACCTGTCACCTACCGGTGCAGCAGACCCGTTCTCATGCATATCCATGCACAACATGGAGACCTTCGTCGTACTCAAGCCGGAATCCGATGATGACGTTCCCCACGCGTTCGTCATCGTTTCTGGAAATGGTTTCAACCTAGAAAAGGATCTCGAAGGCAGCAACCTGTCCGTTGTCCCAACCGAATATCAAGCTGGCGGCGACGACCAACTCAACGTTGAAGGAAGCCTAGCCGCCGTCACTTGCGCTCTCGGTGGCTATCCAGACCATCCGTCGACACTCGGCCTCGCGGCCCGCAAACTATCCACGGAGCTGATCAAGCACAAGACCACTTATAGCCGTTACCACAATCGCGACCTTGCCAGCCGAGTCCTCGGTCGCTACTGAGGTAACCAAAGTCGCCCCAGATCGGCGACGGGTGCGGCGGCGCGCAACTTGATGTGGGCAGGCCACCGGCCTGCCCACGTGAACGGCAGAGGCCCGCGCTGGGGTTCTCCGGGCAGCGATAGCGGCTGCCATCAACTGTGATGAGTCGGTAACCGCTTTTTCACCAGCGCTATCTGCCAATCCTTCCCCAGCCGAACGTAAGCTTGCGGCGCCCATGGCAGTGGTAGTCCAGCGGTCGAGCGCGTGGTGCCCGACAGTGGTCCAGGCCACGACGGTGGAGGGCTGCTCGATTGTTCTGGGTCTGCTCACTGCTCGACGTATCGTTTGAGCGTCTCCCACATCTGTCGGTCCGAGACCGAGGTATACGTCTGATCGTGCTGGTCGACGAGGATGAGGATCGGCCCGCAGTCTTCGTCGTCGCCGGTCACCTGGGTCTGCATGAGCTTGTTGCGGGTGGCCACCTCGTACAAGGTGACCCTGAAGACGGCCTGTTTCATGGTCACGTCGGCCGGTGGCTTTGAGTCGACGTGACAGGTGCGGACGGTGGACCGGGTCGCGATCCGATCCGCGCACGCCACGACCCCGACCTTAGTCGGATCGCTGGGCTGCCACGCCTTCTTGGCGGGCGGCCAAGCAGCCTCCGGCGTCTGGAAGTTCTCCGACGCCATCCACGTGTCGTTCAGGAGCCGGTTGCGGGACGCCGTGATGATCGGATGCGGGGCGAGGCCGGTGTACCGCGGGGCCTGCGGGTAGTACCAGCCGTCACAGACCCGCGTGAGATCGGAGATCTGCCGAACCGGGTAGGTGCTGCGGCGCGAACCCGGGGTGGCTACCCCGCGCACCTTCGCCGCACCGTCGCGGGCAACGGCGGAGTCGTCGCTACGCGGACTGGATGCGTTGCCCGATGTCGTCGACTGCCCGTCGTCAGAGTGGCTGCGCGCCAGATCGATCAAGGCGGGGCCGCCCAACATGCACGCGGCGAGCAGCAGCACCGGTGCGAGGATCAACCGCACCAGGAACTTCGGCTTCGACTGGATGAAGGGTTGCGCCGGCGCGTGCATGTAGCGCTGAGCGGGGTCGGGCAGGTTCGGGCCGAACGTCGCGGCGGCCGGAACGGCACCGGGTGGAAGCGCAGCGGATCCCGGCTGGTAACCGTCCGGCGGCATCGTCGGGTCCCAACCGTACCGGTTGGGGCCTCGCGTGCCGCTCAAGCTGAGCAGGACCAGCAAGACGATGCCCCCGAACAGTGGAATCAGGGCGAAGAGCAGGTTCGCTCCGGAACGATCCGTGTCATGCAGACGCCGTGCGCTGGCGGCCCAGTTCGGCAGCACCATGGCGAGTGCGTACAGAAAGAACAACCCGGTTAGGGTTATGCCGATCGCGGGCGCACGGTCGTGCGACAGCTGGCTCGCCACAATGGCCAGTGCCAGGAGAGCGGCGTGGATCAGGGCGTCGACCAAGCGGAACCACCAGTACTCGGCGCGACCCGCACGGCCGTCGAAGTTCGCATAGTTACGTATCGTTGACAGGTAGTACTTCATCCAGACTCCTTGATGGGTCCGTCAGGCTACGACGCGAGGGCCGGTCCACGCCTGTCATCGTGGGCGAAATAACGTTCGCGAGCCGGTCCGTGCCTTCGCAGCGACATGACCCGTACAAACTCGCGCAACAGCGGCGCCGCGAGCGGGCCGCCGTCGACCGGAACCCGCACCGAACAGGCGAGGCATGGCACCTGCGTACCGTGGCCGCGATCCTGGCCAACCCGAACAACACCGGCCGTCAGGTCTGGAACCGCCAGCACACCCACCTGCGACGCACCGACGACGTGGCGCCCGGCGTGGCCGGGTTGCGGAAGCTGACCCCATCGCCGTAATGGGCGATCTCCGACAAGCCGTCACACGAGGCACTGGTCAGCGAATCCGACTTCGTCGCCGCCCAGGCCGTCAGCGCCAGGCGCCGGCCGCCCGACGGCGCCCACCGCACGTATCTGCTGGTTGGACTGCTGCGCTGCGGAACCTGCGGACGGAGCATGGAATCCCGGCTCAGCCACGAAACGCGGCCTACCGGTGCCGCCACGGCCACAACCAGCGCCCACCCCATCCGCACGCGCCAAGGACCGAACCTCTACCTGCACGAAGACATCATCCTCGCCCGGGTCTTCGCCCAACTGCACACCGTCACCAGCCGCAACACCGCCGTCCTGGAGCAGATCGCAGGGCTCCGGCAGGACCCGAACGCAGTCGGGCTGGTTAACTTCCTGCGAGCGCACCACGTCACGATCGAATGCCGCACAACGGCCATCTCGCTCGAACCCGATCACGAGAGACCCACCACCGTGCAGCCGACCAGCCACTCCCCCGACCGGGAAGCAAGAATCCCTCGGCAGCGCGTTCAACAGCAGAAAGAGTAGCGAGGCATCGTCAACGACTGATGCCTCGCGGGGATCTGCGTGTCCGAGGGCAACACGAACTGTTACCCCATACCCGCCGGTCATCGAGATGGACGTCGCACTGGCCTAACCACCGTCGCGTCCACGCCTGAAGGGGGTGGCGGGCCCCACGGGTGGAGCTTCACAGAGCACCACCAGGGTGACCTGTCGTGAGCTCGCGTCGCGGACCAGCCGCGCGCCGCCATCCGACAGATTACGTCGAACGCCGCATCGACTTGCACATCTTGAACTACACCTTTCGCAGGTCGGCCGGACCCGCCTACGGCGATAGGGCCGACCTGCACTCAGTGGGCGTGCGTGCGGCTGGCCTTGACGGCGGGGCAGCACTCGCGCCGATTCCCGTCAGTGCGCGCCACCCAGGCGTTAGATCCACAGTCCCCATCCAGGGGCGGGTCCGGATCACCCACGGTGTGACGGATCAAGCTGGCGCGCATCGCGGCGCTCGGTGGTTCCCCAGGGCGGCGGGCCGCGGCCAACTGCTCGCGGGTGCGGGCGGATTCGCGGTGTGAGTTCGTGAGCACCCGTTCGTGTCACGCCAGCGCCCGTTCGGCCTTGGCGAGCATTTTCCCCGGATTTGGCCTGATGCAACCCGCGGCTGACACTCTCGGTCCTCGATGTCACCCGGACACTGCACTGGAGCAAACCCATGACCAACGCGCTCCGTACGTGGCTGCGCCGCGTCTCGCTCGGCGCCGCGCTTGCCGTCACCTCGATCGTGACGCACGCGCCAGCCGCCCACGCCATAGTCAACGACACCTGCAACATCGCCGGCTGCGCCGACGCGCAGACCGCCTACCAGGGCTGGTCCGGCCTGGGCTGGCCGACCCGGCGCGGCTGGTACGACTGGCCGGCCGGCCAATGCAGCTACGCCGGCGGTGAGTATTACAACGACGACGCACAACTGCCCGGCAACGACACGTTCTGGGAGTACGACGTCTACCCGCGCGCCTGTGGCGCACACCGCGACGCTTACCGCATCGTCGTCGACGCCAGCACCGGGCAAACCTGGTACTCCCCTGACCACTACAGCGACTTCTACGAGATCGTCTGAATCCTGGCCGCCACTGCCTAGCTGTGCTGTCCAGGGAGGTTGGTCAACCTGGTGATGGGTGGTAGGCCGCCGGTTGCGGTGTGGGGCCGGTGGTGATTGTAGTGATGCAGGAAGGCCGGTAAGGCCTTCCTGCGGGCGTGCTCGGAGTTGTAGTGGCGGGCGATGGCCCAGCCCTCGGTCAGGGTGCGGTGGAAGCGTTCCACTTTCCCGTTGGTTTGGGGCCGGTAAGGGCGGGTCTTCTTCACGGTGATGCCGAGCTCGGTGCAGGCGTCACGCCAGGCGAAGGACTTGTAGGCCGAGCCGTTGTCAGAAAGCACCCGTTCCACGGTGACGCCGCGCTGGGCGAACCAGGCAACAGCGTTGCGGAGCACGTCGATGGCGGTGATGGCCTTCTCATTGTCGCGGATCTCGGCATAGGCGACCCGGGAGTGATCATCGACAACGGTGTGCACGAACGCGGTGCCCATCTGAGGTTCGTAGACGCTGTTGCGGGCGCCGGTGCGCCGGGCCGTCGTCTGCCGGTTGCGCTCGCCTTGCTGCCGGCCCACGAAGCGCCAGCCGCCGCCATCAGGGATATTGCCGTACTTGGTGACGTCGACGTGCAGCATTGCCCCGGGGTGCGGGTGTTCATAGCGGCGGACCGGCTCACCGGTGATCCGGTCGATGTGTGACAGGCGGTTGAGCCGGCAGCGGACCAGGACGGCGTGCACGGTCGAGGCCGGCAGGCCGAGGCGTCCGCCGATCTGCACCGGGCCGAGGCGTTGCTTCCACCGTAGGTGCACGATCTTGCGGACCGTGGGTTGCGGCGTGCGGGCCGGGCTGTGGTGCGGGCGGGACGAGCGGTCCTGCATAGCCCCGGCGCCGGCTTGAACGTAACGATCGGCCCAGCGCTTCGCGGTGCGCCAGGACACCTCGAACCGCCGTGCTGCCGCAGCGACCGGCCAATGCTCGTCCACGATCAAACGGGCCGGGCGCAGACGTGCGCGTGGGGTCAAAGCAGCATTACGGTGGAGCACGAAGGCCTCCTGGTTGCCGGAGCGGTTCCTAGACAGCTCCACTCCACAACCGGAGGCCTTCACCTGTCCACAAGATCAGACCGAGTCATCACACAACCTCGACCAACCTGGCTGGACAGCACACCTAGCGCATCCCTGCGACTTCTCGATCTACGGCGGGCCGCCCCGATGGCATTACCGGCGGGATGGCCGATCGGACTGCGCCACGAACCGGCACTACGGGTCGCCTTTCGTCGGGCACGAGGGCGGCCTGCGCTGGCGCGGCACCGTGCGTCCGCCGGATAGGCGGATGCTGGCTGGCCTGCCGAGTCGTCTGCACAGGCATGCCGGTGGGACGCGATCACCCGGGAGCCGGTCGGCCGTCTGATCGACTCGCAGCATCAGCGACCCGGACAAGATCGCCTACCACATCTACATCTGCTATGCGCCCAGCCGCACGACTCTGGCCACGCTGGTGTGGGTCGCCGGCCGGCGTTGGCCGGTCGAGGAATGCTTCAAGCAGGCCAAGCAGGAGACCGGCCTGGACGACTCCAGGTCCGCACCTGGCGCGGATGGTACGCCCACATCACCCTGTCGATGCTGGCTCTGACCTGGCTGGCCGCCGTCCGCGCCGCAGAACAACCAAAGGGGAACAAGAGCAGGCGCCGACCAACTCGTCCCGATCAGCGTCCTCGAAGCCCGTCGCCTGATCGCCGCACTGCTGCAAGCCTCACCCGGACAACGAGCACACCATCGCCTGGTCACGCTTCCGACGGCGTCGCCAGTGGCAATCACAGCAATGACACTGGCGACGAAGGGGTCTGCTGCACCGGTAGGTGACAGGTGTAGTCACGCGGCCTGACTGGCCGGTGGGGTCATGATGGTCTCGAACTCGACAGGGGTCAACCGGGCCAGTGACCGTTGGCGTCGGCGGCGGTGGTAGGTCCGTTCGATCCAGTTCACGATGGCGATCCGCTGCTGGTCGCGGGTGCGCCATGGGTGTCGGTCGAGGACGTTGTTCTGCAGCAGGCCGAAGAAAGACTCCATGGCGGCGTTGTCCCCGGCGGCGCCGACCCGGCCCATCGACCCCACCATCTGGTGCCGTTCGAGGGCCCGAACGAATTTCCGCGATCGAAATTGCGACCCGCGGTCGGTGTGAAGTACGCAGCCGGCCAGGTCACCGCGTCTGGCAGCGGCGTTGTGCAGCGCTGCCACGGCGAGGCGGGACTTCATCCTGCTGTCGATGCTGTAGCCGACGATCCGGTTGGACCAGACGTCCTTGATCGCGCACAGGTAGAGCTTGCCCTCACCAGTGTGGTGCTCGGTGATGTCGGCCAGCCACAGCCGGTTCGGGCCCTGGGCGGTGAAGTCACGGCGCACGAGGTCGTCGTGCACCGGTGGGCCGACCTTGGTGCCCTTGCCGCGACGTTTGCGCTTGCCGAAGGAGCTCCACCAGCCGTTACCCGAGCAGATCCGCCACGCGGTCCGGTCCGCCATCGGCTGCCCCGCGTGGCGGGCCTCGTCGGCCAGGAACCGGTACCCGAACTCCGGATCGTCGCGGTGGGCGTCGACGAGCGCGTCGGCCCGGTACGCCTCGATCACCTCGGTGTCGGTGACCGGGCGGGCCAGCCACCGGTAGTACGGCTGACGAGCGATGTTCAGTACCCGGCACGTCACCGCGACGGGGATCCCGCCGGCGGCCAGCTCACTCACGAGCGGGTAGAGCCTTTTCCCGGCAGGTTCGCCTGCGACAAGTAGGCGGCGGCCCGGCGCAGGACCTCGTTCTCCTGCTCCAGCAGCTTGTTCCGGCGTCGCAGTTCCCGCAGCTCCGCTGACTCGCTGCGGGTCACGCCCGGTTTGGCGCCCGCGTCGACGTCGGCCTGACGCAGCCACTTGAACAACGTCATCGGATGGACCCCGAAGTCCTTGGCGATCTGCTCGACCGTCACACCCGGGTCACGCTCACGGGCGACCCGCACGACGTCGTCGCGGAACTCTTGGGGGTAGGGCTTCGGCACAGGGACATCCTTCCAGCTCACCCACAGGGCAAGCCATCTCAGATGTCACCTACCGGTGCAGCAGACCCTAGTCTCTCCAGCCAGTAGCCTCATGAGAACTTCCGGGAGCTGGCGGTCCTCGTGCCGGCGCTGGGTTGACTACGGCGACCGAGCCCAAGCGCCTGGGCCCCTCCTCACGGCATCGCTTCCTCACCAACTCGGACCGGTGCGATGGATCATGGCGCGACCATCCGCCGTCCGTAGATCGCCGACTGAGCCGATGGTGGCAGCCATTCGGCAGCCAGAGGCGGAAACGGCGACTTCGCGCTGGACGCGACATCGGCCGTGCCAGATCGAACGAGCTGGCCGCGAAGGGCCTGCCGTCATCCATCACCTGACCGAGGGCCAACCGGTTGGGCCTGCCGTGGGTGACCAGCCGAGCGACAACGTGGGAGAACAGCGCTGGACGCCCACGGACTCCCGTGGAACCTTTCCGCAGCTCAGCTGGAGCGATACCGTTGGTGAGCCCTCCACGATCATACGTTCGGGACGAAGATCGCCTAACCCGATCCGGATACGCCGAGGCGTCTTCTCAGGGCCGCGGCGTCCGATCGCCACTCGTCTTCGGGGAGCGGCCGGCTGAGGCCGTCCGGCAGCGGTGCTCCGGGTGCGGGGTCGTCGCGATAGCGCGCTGTGACATGGGTGTGCAGGTGGGGGCCGCGGTTCCCCAAGGTCATGTAGTTGATCTTCATCGGTTGGAAATGCTCCTCGATGGCCCTCCCCACTCGAAGGACGTCCGCGTTGTAGCTGGCAGCCTCAGCGTCGTCGAGGTGGTGTGGCTCAGTGACGTGCCGGCCGCGCCAGATGACGACGGCGTAGCCGCGTACGAGCGCCTTCCGTGCTAGATAGGCGTCCGTGCGGTCGCTGGCGTAGATGCGGAGCCCAGTGGCGGACTCGCCTGGTCTTCCCTCGGTGCAGAGGCGGCAGACCTGGCCCGCGATCCGCGCCTCCCAGTCGGCTGGCCACCCCATGACGGTAAATCCTGCCATCATCGACTCCGAGCCGTGCGTTCCGATGCGACAGCAACGCTGACAGCAACCGGTGCGGACCGCGTCAGCTGGGACGACGCGGCTGTGGACGTCCGTCCGAGGTCACGGCCAATGCAGAAGGCGCCGTGACAGCGCCGGCTGGACGATCTCGCGGCGGTGACGTTAGTCGGGTGGCGGTGACGCTGGCCAGTGGTCCGGTCGGGTGGTTCGGACGCCGACCCGGCAGTGGTAGCAGTGGTACTCGTTGTCGGCGCTCTTGTACCACTCGTGCTCGCCGCAGTCGCGGCCGCCTTTGGGCAGGAAGGCCAGGCACCAGGCGGGCAGGCGTGAGCGCAGGTTGGTCCTCAATCGGTACTTGCCCATGGCGGTCACCGTTCTGGCACGCTGGCGTAGACGCAAATTGCACCTTCCAGTGCGTCTCGTGAGAGGTCCTGGCCGATCAGGCGACCTGCCAGGGGCGAATGCGGCTTCGACGTAGTGCTCGGTGTACTCGCCTCCCGGGTCACCGATGAAGCCTGACTCGCGCAACGCTTCGGCAGGGTCGGCGTCCTCGGCATCGCGGAATTCGCCGTAGAACGGCTTGAAGTCGAGCAGGACTTGGTCGTCGTGAAGATAGGCGAACGCTGTGTCGGCGTTGACGGTGTTGAAGTGGGTGGCCAGCGTGGTGCCTTGCGAGAGGGAACGCGGTGGTCGTATCCGGCGAAGCTGAACTGTTCCGGCATGAGCGCACTGCCTGCAATCGGGCGACGGCGATGTAGGAGAGTCCTTCCTCGTAGTCGAGGTCTACGGGGTTGACGACCTGGCCAAAGCTGGCCTGCTGCACGAACGTCGCGTCGAGCCTCAGGAGAACGTCCGCTCGCGTCATCTGGCGAACCAGCGTCGTCGGCGAGGAAGCCACCGTTGTCGTCCTCGAACAGCCACCTGTAGTCATCTGCCGTAGGAGTCACAAACTCATTTTCGCGGCGGCCAGTAGGCCGTGCCGCGGTTGCTCGTAATCCCAGCCGGGCTGGTGATGGCCGATGCCGTGATCGATGCGGCGGTTCCAACTCACGATGATCAAGCCTGGGCATTGCGCGTGCCGCATATGGCCGTTTTGGGTGATTAGGCAAGATCCGCTCGACGTCCCGCGTGTCAGATCCGTGCCAGATGGGCCGGTCGCTCAGGGGGAGTCGCGGGGAATCACGGAACGATGACCGATGGTCGCACTGGTCACGGCGCCGCAGATCAGCGATCTTGGCCGAGTGCCCCCTCGCAGTGTGGGGGCCGAGGGCTCGAGGTCTGGCCTCGATGATCGTCGCGGCCAATGGGCTTTCCCGGGTCGGAGGTCCCCTCGACGACCGGGCTGACGGCAACGGGCTGATCACGCGAGCGAGTCGCCCATTCCACCGGCCGCCTCGCTGGCCATCGCGCGGATGACGAGACTGAGGGCAGCCTCGAAGGAGGCGTCGACCCGGTCGGCTGGCCCGAAGCCGTGGCCGAGTTCGAGGTCTACGAAGCCGTGCAGCACCGCGCGCAGGGTGTGGATTAGGTGGATGTGCCGGCTCGGGGTGATGCCGAGTTCGGCGAGGACGGTCACCAGTACCTGCACGGGTTCCGCGGCCCGTGCCGTCCACGCGGGATCGGTCTCCGTGGTGGGCACCGGGAGCAGTGCCGCGTAGAGGCCGGGGTGGGCGCGTGCGAACTCCCGGTAGGCCCGTGCGATCGCGTGCAGCGACGCGACTGGGCTTGGTTCGCCCGCGGCTGCAGCGGCGAGGTGCGCGGCGAGGCGCTCCCTGGCGCGGTGGGCCAGGTCCCGCCGGAGCCCGGTGAGCCCGTCCACGTGTGCGTAGAGCGAGGGGGTGCGTACGCCGAGAGTCGCCGCTACCGTGGCCAGGCTGACTGCGGCCAATCCCTGCTTGTCGGCGACATCGGCCGCGGCGGCGACGACCTGGGCCCGTGTGAGCCCTACCTTGCGTCCCATCTGGCTGGTGCTGTCACGCCGCGCGCTCGACGAGTACCCGGTGAGCGAGGGCGTCGTTCATCGCTTCGAATCCCGCGCGCGTGGACGTCTCGATTGAGCGGCGCAGCGGACGGACAAGTATGCCGTGGAACGTCTCGCTGTGCACTAGCTGGCAGCCGGTGGCGGTAGGGGTCAGCTCGAACCGGTGGCGTCCTGAGAACATGCCCGGCATCCCGACGTGGGCCAGCCATTCGAACACTCGGCCGGGGTCGGCGACGGTGATTGTGGGATGCAGCGTGGAGGCTCGGTCACCCGCCTGCACGCGAATGGTGAGCCGCTCGCCGACGGCTGCCGTGCCTGCAGCTTCAGTGATGAACGGGTTCCACGCGCTGTACGCCGGCAAGTCGATCAAGTGTAGCCAGACGTCTTCCGGCGCCGCCGCAATGTTGATCTTGGTTTGCAGGACGTGTCGCATGTGGACCCCCTCTGTCTAATGTCATTAGACAGAGTACCCAAGTGCATTGGACCGGTCCAGCGGCAGCCGCACGGATACCGGCTGCCAAGGTGGCCCGGGCCGGTGCAAACCCATGCCCGACGGTCGGTGGGCGGTGCTCAGGGACAACTTCGGCGTCGACCTCACCTGCGGCATCAGGCCCGCATGGGGCCGGAGGTCCGTTTTGGATCTGTTGACGTCATACGAGCGCCTGCGAGTCATCGGCCGTGTCGTCCCGGGCACGATCGGGACCTCAGCGTCGCTTCGGACCCTGTCGGCGATGGCGTATTGATCGGGGAAGCGGTCGCTGTAGCAAGATAGCCCGTTGTGGGTTTGCCGGCCGCTGCCGTCTTGTTGAGAAGGACGTGGTTTCCGCGTGTTGCGGCCTTCGTCTTCCTCTCGGATAGCCGTTGATTCCCTCGGGGCGGCGACGAATTCTCAGTGTAATGACGGCGGCTGACCTGCGGAGTCCATCTGCGGCCGGTCTTCCTCGCGTGCGGCCAGTACCGTAATCAACACGACGATGGCCACCGCCCAGCCGAGCGTTACCGGTCCTGTACCCCAGCCCAATCCGCCGCGGTGCACCGGTACGCCCATCCAGTCCGCGAACGATGCGCCCAACGGGCGGGTGATCACGTAGGCGGTCCAGAACGCCGCGACCGCGTTCCAGCCCCGCCACCGGTGCCCCAGCGCGGGGACGCCGATCGCTACCGTGAACACGACCCCCGAGACCAGATATCCCCAGTGCATCGAGGTGGCGGTCAGGTCTCCGGCGGCGGTGCCCAACGCGAAGGTGATCAGCACGGTGGCCCAGTAGAACAGCTCTCGTCGCGGTGTGGTGATCGTGTGGATGGACAATGTCCGTTCGACGCGGTACCAGAGAGCGAACACGGCTGCCAGCGCCACGGCGAACGTCACGGTGGAGACCGCGTAGGGCACGCCCAACCCGACGTGCAGCACATCGGCGGCCATCGTGCCGAACACGCTGACCATCACGACGGCCAGCCAGTAAGCCCACGCGAGGTACCGCCGCACGGCGAACTGAATCACCAACGCGACCAGCAGGCCAACGCCACCCAACCCGACCGCTGCCACCGGGTCGACATGGTGGGCCAGGAAGTCCGACGCTGTCTCTCCCATTCCCGTGGTCAGTACCTTGATGACCCAGAACAAGAGGGTGACCTCGGGAACCTTGCTGCGCACCAGCTGAGTGACAGCGGCCGCGGACGGTGGGCGGCGTTGGCTGATCGTCATGGCCGCGACTCTGGCACGCCGGGCCGCCGGCCCCGGCGTGTCGCCACGAGCGTCGTCTTCAGCGAATTCTTATCTTGCATCTGCTTGAGCACACCGCGACAGCGGATGCACCTGATCGGCTGCGCGACATTCCAGGACTGACACGGTCGCCGTGGCCCCGGGGGCGCGGGCGGAGGGCCGCTGACTGTTGCGCTGGCCGCGGCCATGGTCCGGACGGCGGGCAGAGTGAAACACTCAGAGTAGCGACGTGGCTGCCGATTGACACGTTCGTGCCTCGTCTCGCCTCCGGCTTGCTCCTCGCCGCGACCGCCTTGGCCAGCCTGAGCGGCTGCGCGATGACGGCCGCGACAACGACAGGTGCGGCCGCGCCGCCCGCTCCGGTGGTCACGGCGCCGCCGTTGCCACTCAGGGCGATCACGGCCGGCGTGCCCAAGCCACGCACAGCGCCGCCCGCGCTCGCCACCACCGGGACCGCCTGGCCGAAGGTGCTCACCTCGCTGAGCGCGTACGGGCAATGGCTGCTGGCCAACCCCAACCCGGCACTCGTCGGCAACGTGGCCACCCCGGGATGCCCGGTCGCCCAACTCCTGGCCCAGCAGGTGCAGTCGCTGATCACGGAGAACGCGTACGTGACGCCCGCCCCGCCGGTGTTCTCCGTGGTGACCGCGCCGACCCCGGCGTATGGCCATGAAGTCCTCATGGTCACCGCCGCGCGCCCGGCTGAGCCGGTGGTCAGCAGCGCCAACAGCAAGGTCACGATCGGCGCGTACGACGCGGTCCCCTCGGCGCTCTTCGAGGTGACCCTCGACAAGGGCGCCGACGGGAAATGGCGGTACTGCACGATCGAGAACCAACCCGAGGAGACCGTCGCCGCCGTACCGCTGATCTGACTCATCGCGGCAGCGTCGGCGTGCGCTGGGCACGCACCGCGGCCAGTCCGCGGGCATCGAGGCCGAGCAGCCGGCGGATGGTCGGCCCCGACCCGGGTGGTCGCGACGGATCTGTTCGCCGTACGCCCGGCCGAGGCGCCGGCGGCCGCGACGGGGACCGGCACATGATGGTCGGCGTCGGTGTCACCGCCATGGTGCGTAATCTGCGACCTTCGCCGGTGACGACCAAGCCGGATTGCGATCGTTCACCGCCCGGGAACTGCTCCGTGCCGTCCATGCGGCAGCCGACGCCGACGGCCATTCTGGAGGGTGGCGCCCCGGGCTGCCGCGGCCCGGGGCGCCTCGGGCCTATCGGTTCCCGTTGAGCACCGAGATCGGCAGTGGGGTGGCAACCGGTGGCCGCGCCTGCTGTGCCGTGGGCGCCCGTAGCGAGGCGGCGCCAGGGTCAGTGGGCAACGGCGTGGTGAACGGTTGATCCCTGCCCTCACACAGGGTGCCCTTGGCGGGCAGGGTGTCCTTGAGCAGGTAGGCGTCGATCGCGTTGGTGGCGCAGTCGGACGTGCCGTACGACGTGTGACCCCAGTTGGTGTTCGACAGCAGCTGGCTGTTCGGCAGGCGCTTGGCGGCGGACACAGCGTCGTCGTAGTTGGTTGCGGGGTCCCACTTGGTGCCGACCACGAGCACCGGCGCGCCGGTCCGTGTTGTCCACGGCCCGGCGTACGCATCTTCATCGCGTACGGTCCACGTCTTGCGGGCGCAGGGTGCGCTCGACCAACCCCATGCCCGGCCGAAATAGGGTGCACGCTTGTCGGCCTTGGCCATCAGCGCCGGCCACTGGCTTGCATCAGCCGGATGAAGCGCGTCCGTGCAGAGCACCCCGGAGAACGCCTCGGCGTCGTTGGCGTAGGGGAAGTCGCGGGCAGCCTTCCCGCGCATGTCGCGAATTCGTTTGATCAGCTGGGTCTTTGCCGTCGCGGCGGCGGCCGGGGACGGCGGGTACAGCAGATCCCATACCTGCTGCGAGACCTGACTGACGCCGTCACCGGCGTCCGTGCCGTACAGGGAGCCGAGAACGCCGCCGATGAAGTCTGCGTACGTAATGGTGTAGGTGCCGGACTCGTCCTTGATCACCAGCGGCTTCTTGCGCAGCGCGTCCGCGATCTTGGCGAACCTGGCGACCGGGTCGCCGTCGGAGAACACGCAGTACGCCGGGCCGGCCTTGTCGCAGCGCTGCAGAATCTCCTGAAGTGCGCGGTAGGCGCCGTCGGCGGAGCGCAGTCGCTCGTCCTGCTCCTGGTTCGCGGTCTTCTTGGTGCCGACCCAGTGCTCCGGGTCGAGCACGCCGTCCACCACGATCGCCCGGAAGCGGTCGGGGAACATGTTGGCGTAGTACTGACCGATCGCGGTGCCGTAGCTGAAGCCGAGGTACGTCAGCTTCTTGTCGCCGACGGCACGACGCAGCACCTCCATGTCCCGGACCACCTCGGCGGTCGACATCGCGCCGGTCAGCGGCTTTCCGGTACTCGAGCACGCCTTGCCGAACTTCTTGGCGGCATTGACGTACCTGGTCTCCTCCGCTTTGCCCCACGGGAAGGCGACGTTCATGTCCTGCAGCACCGCGGTCTGGTCCTTGACCGAATTCCAGCATCTGACGTTCGTGCTGGCGGCGATCCCGCGCGGGTCGAACCCGACGATGTCGAACCGCTGCAGCAGCGAGCCGGACAGAAAATCCGGGGCGGCGCGGGCGATGTCGGTGCCGGAGCCGCCCGGCCCGCCGGGGTTGAGGAACAGGCTGCCGATCTTGTGTTTCTGGTCCTTGGCCTTGATCCGCAGGATCGCGATCTCGGTGGTGGCGCCCTTGGGGTTGTCGTAGTCGAGCGGGAGCCGGGTGGTGGCGCATTCGGCCGTGTCGTAGCACTTGTACCAGCCGAGCTTCGGCGTCTTCACCGAGTCCACGCGCTTGCGTTCGAGGGCGCTGGTGGTTGCGGAGGCAGGGCTTCCCGCGGCGGCTGCCGGTCCGACAGCCAAGCCGCTCAGCAGCAGCCCGGCCGCCCCCGCGATCAGAGTGCGTCTGGCGAGAGGTGGCATCGCTGTCCCCTTCCATCGACGGTGCGGCGACGTTGCCGCAGGGAACGCATCGTAGGATATCGATGCAAGGCCGACGTACTGCGTGGATGCACTGTGGAGAGAGCCGCCGCCCCCCCCGTTTACGACAGCAGCGGGGAGTCTCGGTGCGGCGCCGGTGCCAGCAGGAGGTCGGCCAGGCCGGCGGCGGTGAACGCGGCCCGGACGTCGGCGATGCCTTCGGTGAAATGCGCCCAGCTGTCGACGTGGACGGGGACCACGGTCGAGGCGCCGAGCATGCGGGCCGCGGCGACCATGCCGGCGGCATCGAGGGTCAGGTTCGCGTCACCGAGCAAGGGGGTACGCGCGGCGCCGCCGAACAGCAGCGCGACGTCGATGGCCGGGAACCGGGCGGCGATCTCCTCGACGACCCGGAGGGAGGCGTTGTCGCCGCTGACGTAGACGGTCGGCAGATGGTCGCCCTGCACGACGAACCCCGTGACCGGCCCGGTGAAGTGTTCGGTGTCGTCGGGGCCGTGCTGGGCGGGGACGGCCGTGACCCGCAGGTCGCCGGCACCGCGCGGCCGGCGCAGATCGATGTGCGACCAGGCCGCCAGGGCACGGGCCGGTGGGCCCAGACGGTCGGCGGCGGTGGGGGTGCTCAGCACCAGCGGGACCGTGGCGCAGTACTCGCGCCCGGCGTTGTCCAGGTTGTCCGGGTGCTGGTCATGTGAGAGCAGCACGACGTCGACCCGTCCGGCATCGGCGGGTGTACCGGCGGCCGCGGCCGTCTTGGTCAGCGTGCGGGTGCCCATCCGGTAGTCGCCCGGGGCGTCGAACGTGGGGTCGGTCATGAAGGTGAGGCCGCCGAGGGAGAACGTCGCGGTCGGACCGCCGAAGCGGCGGATCTGCAGGGTCATGGCGGCAAGTCTGCGGCCGGCCGTGACCTCCCGGCAGTGGCTTGAAAGCCATCGTCCGATACATTCGAGCCATGACCCGGAGTGCGACCACCGTGGGTGTTCTCGTCGGCGACGGCGCCCCGATGCTGGAGGTCGCCGTAGCGCCCCGGGTGTTCGGCATCGACCAGGCCGGCCGCGGTGGCCCCCGCTTCGACGTACGGGTGGCGGGCGAGTACTCCCGCCCGCTCGGCACCACCGCCGGCATCTCGATCGGCGCGCCGCACCCCCTCGACGCGCTCGACGAGGCGGGGCTGCTCATCGTTCCCGGCTGGCGCCCCCCGACCGGACCACCGGTCGGTGCCGACGTCCTCGACCTGCTCCGCAACGCCCACCGCGACGGCGCCACCGTGGTCGGACTGTGCCTCGGCGCGTTCGTGCTCGCCGAGGCCGGCCTGCTCGACGGGCGACGGGCCACCACACACTGGCACTACCTCGCCGAGTTCGCCGACCGGTTTCCCGCGGTCGAGGTTGTCGACGACGCGCTCTACGTCGACGAGGGCACCGTCGTGACGAGCGCGGGTAGCGCCGCCGGTCTCGACGCCTGCCTGCACCTGCTCCGCCGCGACCACGGACCGGACGCGGCGAACGCCGCCGCCCGCGCGCTCGTCGTCGCACCCCAGCGGCCCGGCGGTCAGGCACAGTTCGTCGAACGGCCGGTGCCGCAGTTCCACACCGGAGACGCCGTCGCCGACGCGATGCGGCACGCCGTCGAACACCTCGACGACCCGGCGTTGGACGTCGCCGGGCTCGCCGCCGTCGCACGCCTGAGCCGCCGTACCTTCGACCGGCGCTTCCGGGAGACCACCGGCTGCTCGCCGCTGCAATGGCTGCTCCACCAGCGGGTGCTGCACGCGCAGCACATTCTTTCCACGACCGACCTCGACATCGACGCCGTCGCGCGGGCCAGTGGCTTCACCGACGGCGTGGCGATGCGCCCCCACTTTCGACGGATCGTTGGTGTACCACCACAGTCCTACCGGGTCAGCTTCCGTACGGAATGACTGTCGCTTGCGCCGCGGCGGTCGGTCTTCAGAGTTCCCGGCGGGCGGTATAGTCCCGTGTGGCTTGGGACTGGATCACGCCGGTGGGCAGCGCGGTGGTGGCCATCGCCGGACTGGGTTTCGGGTGGGCAACCAGCGTGCGCAGCCAGCGGCAGGCCGCCGAGTTGGCCAAGGAGGGCAACCGGCACGCACGGTCGCTCGCCGAGCTCGCCGCGACGCACGCCGCCAGTCTCGAGGGCGTACGCCACGAGCAGCTCGTCGGCGATCGCCGGGACCAGCGGCAGGAACAGTCGTACCTGGAGATCGCCACCACGGTGATCCGGCTCAGCGCCACCGTCTCGGACGCCGGAGAGACGGTGCCCGACGAGCTGGTGCGAGCGCGGGTGCTCGTGGGGCTGTTCGCTCAGGCCGAGGTGCAGGCGGCGTTCGGCAGCTGGCTGGACAGGTTCGACAAACTGCGGTTCGCGCTCGGCCGGCAGGCCGGCACCACCGACGAGGAACCGGCCAGCACCCGCGACCTGCACAGCAAGCGCGACCTGTGGCGGCGCCAGGCGAACGACGCCCGGCTGCGCGAGGTCGACGCCCGGGAGCGGCTGATCGCCGCGCTGGCCGCCGGTCTCGACCGGCCTACCAGGTGAGCGGCACCGCACGGAACCGGCGGGCCCGGACCCCACAGGCTCGGATCGTGCGTGAGCCACTGTCGCTGGCCGCCGAGGTGATGACGCACGATGTGGTTTCCCGGCGGCCGTGCCCGGCTGGGGCTCGGTGCTGGACACACGCACGCCGGCGTCTGCTGGCAGGCGAGTGGGTCACCATCGGCACGCCGCATCTGAGGCTGCGGGACACGGCCCTGCAGCACCCATGTCCACCTGGGTGGTAAGGGCGCCTCGGTGCCCGCGGCCACCCCGCCGCGGGGTGGTGAGGCGGTGCCTCGGTGCCCGCGGCCACCCCGCCGCCAACCATCGAAGGGGGCGGGCTGGTGGGGGTCAGCGGTTGAGGTAGGCGGCCAGGCCGCCGAGTTGTGCGCTGGCGATGAACACCGAGCGCACGTTGATGATGGCCTCCTCGACGTGGGCGGGGCAGCCCCAGGCTGAGTCGCCCCACGAATCGGCGACCTTGATCTCGGCCGGTGCGGTGCACCCGCGGGCTCCGCCGAGCTGGCACCGTTCGGGGTGCGGCGTCGCGACCTGCGCGGCGGCGGCGGCGCGCATCTCTGCGGCGAGTTCCGCGGCGGCGGCGGCGCGTTGCTCGGCCTCGGCGCGGAGCTGCTGCTCGGCGTGGACCGCCTTGGCCAGCTCGTCGTGGGCAGCCTCGGCGTCTGCCTCGGCGGCCAGCCTCGCCTGCTCGTTGTAGTGACGTTCGATGGCCAGCGCCGCGGTGCTGGTGAAGACCCGGGCGAGGGCGAGGTCGGTGTCCCGCGGGACGCGCGGGGTGCGGTGGTACATGGCGAAGGTGCCCAGCAGGGCGCCGTCGCGGGCCAGGATCGGCGTGGACCAGCAGGCGGCCAGCCCGGCCTGTTCGGCCAGCTGGCGAAACTCGTCCCAGAACGGGTCGGTGGTGATGTCCGTGACGATCACCGGTTGGCGCCGGTGCGCGGCGGTGCCGCAGGAACCGACGCCTTCACCGGTGGCGATCCCGTCGATGGCCTGGTTGTAAGAGTCGGGCAGGCTCGGGGCGGCGCCGTGCCGCAGGTGCCGGCCGTCGGGATCGGCGAGCAGCACGGAGACGAGCACCTCGTGCGGTGCCAGCTTCTCGATGCAGCGGGCCATGCCGTCGAGCACCTCGCTCAGCGGTGCCTGCCGAGCGATCTGCTCCAGCAACGCACGGTGCTCGGCCATCAGCCGCTGGGCATGCTTGACCTGGGTAATCTCCACCCCAACGATCCGGACTCCGCTCACCTCGCCGCCGACATCGCGGCGCGGCTCGCAGGTGAGGTCGAAGAACGACTCGCCTGAGTGCGGGCTCGCGCCCTGCACCACCGGGACGTCTCGGACGGTGCAAGGCTCACCCGTGCGGTAAACCTCGTCCAGTACGGCGATGACGCCCTGTCCGGCCAGCTCGGGCATCAACGTCGCGAGCGGGACACCGGTCTGTGCCCGTCCCTCACCGATAACGGAGAAGAACGCCGGATTCGCCGTCTCTACCACGTGCGACGGCCCCGCCAGCGCCGCAAAGACAGCGCTGGACTGCCCGAACAACGCCCGCAGATCCTGCTCCGCCGGCGGGACAACCGCCGCCGGCCGCTGACCCGATACCGCCGCCATGATGGGGGCCGCCTCTCCTGCCGATAGGTGCAACGGTCGGTGACTCACCCGGAGCCCGGCCACGGTAACCGCTGTAGCGATCTTCCTCAACTCGACGGCGGCTCGGCCAATACGGGCCACCCACTACGCTGAATTCATCTGCATGGCCATCATGAGCCTCGCCCACCGACGCCTGACGGCGCCGGTGGGCGATGCGCTGGAAAACCCGCCGAACGCCTTCGAGATGACCGTCGAGGGCCGCCTCGACCCGACCATCGTCCAACCGCTGTTGCACCGTCCGTGTGACGGGCCCGCTCGATCCGACCGAGAGCGAGGTATGGATCCGGTTGCGGCGCGGAAGGCGCGCTTGGCGCGCCGGAGCAGCGTGGGTGGACCTAGCGGTTCATATAGGTATTCATTTCTTCCACCAATGCGTTCACTGCCGTGACGGACTGCTGAAGCTCTTGCTGGAATGCCGCGAGCTGGCGCTGGAAGTAGGCGAGCACCTCGTTGTAGGTGGTCTGGCTGACGCCCTGCAGTTGAGCCAGATCATCGTTGTCGAGGTATCCGAGGACCTGCTGGTGAAGATCATGTGGAAGCTTCTCCAGCGGTGAATTGCCAGGCTGCATGGTGAGGGAACCTTCCCACGGATTGCTGATGGCCGTCTCCGGAACGGATGATCACCAGCGTTGATCGGGACAGCCCGGCCCGACAGCCCGGGTGGTCGACCTGAGGGGCGGTAATCGTTGCCCGAAGGGGCGAGCGCCTCAGGTTCCGTCTGCTGCTCTGGTACGGGGTCGGGGAGGCGCCCACGAGGCCGGCTGGCGGTGACGCTGTGTCGCGACGTTCCGTTGACAGTGAACCTTGTCCGTGCCAGTAGAGGACCGTCGGCCCGAGGACCGGGCTGCCGCGTTTGGAAACCCGGGACCGCGGAGTGATCCTCGGTGCGGCAAGGTGGGGCTATGACGCATGACAGCGAAGTGGACTCCCGGGTCGCCGACGAACCGATCCGTCTTTCGCCCTATGACCCGGCCTGGCCGACTGGATTTGAGCGGGAGGCCGAGATCCTGACCGAGGTGCTCGGGTCTCATGTCGCGGGCGGAGTGCACCATGTCGGCAGCACGGCCGTCCCGGGCCTGACGGCCAAGCCGATCATCGACATCATGGTCGGTGTCGTTGACCTCGACTCGTCGCGTCCGTGTATCGATCTGCTGGCGGGGCTGAGCTACTGCTATGCGCCTTATCGGCAGGATGTCATGCACTGGTTCTGCAAGCCGACCCCGCAGCGTCGTACGCACCATCTGCATTTGGTGCCGACCGGTTCTCAACGGTTCACCGATGTGCTGGCGTTTCGTGACTATCTGCGGGCTCATCCCGACGCTGTCCGGCGGTATGAGCAGCTGAAACTGCAACTGGCTGTCCGCCACGTCCATGATCGCGATGCCTATACCGACGGTAAGAGTGCGCTGGTCGCGTCGATTACGGCCGACGCGCGTCGATGGCTCGCGCGGCGTGGGTGAGCGGCATCGCCGCCGCCGCAAACGTGGGCGAGCTGTTTGGTGTGTCTGTTTGATTGGACCCTCAATGGACAAGATCACCTCTTGTGGGCGCCCGTCCCGACCAGCGCGGCAGTCGCCCCACACAGGGTGTCCGGTGAGCGGGGGCTTCCGTTACGCTCGGCCGGTGGCCGCCGTGCTGATCGGGTGCACCAGCTGCTCGACCGACAAGCAGCACGCCGCCGGTGAGCACACCGTGGCCGAGCTGGCGGAGCTGTCCGAGGTGTCGCGCTCGAGCGTCTACCGGGTGCGGGAACGCGCCGCCGCAGCCGGGGCCACGGCATGAGCCTCGCCGGCGATCGGGATGGCGCCGGGTGGTTCCTGCGGCGCATCGCGGTGGACGCCGACGCGGCCGCCGCCGACGGGGTGAACACCGGCGGATACCCGTTCGCCCTGCCGATCGTGGCCGGGCTGGTGGCCGCCGGCGGGCTCGACCTCGGCCCGGGAGTGACGTTCCTGATCGGAGACAACGGGTCGGGCAAGTCGACGCTGGTGGAGGCGGTCGCGGTGGCGGCCGGGTTCAACCCGGAGGGCGGCAGCCGCAGCTTCCGGTTCGAGACCCGGGCCAGCGAGTCAGCGTTGGGCCGGTATCTGACGGTGGCCCGGCAGGCGGGACGCCGGGAGCGGTCGTCGTTCTTCTTCCGGGCCGAGTCGTTCTACAACGTGGCCACCGAGATCGAGGAGCTGGAGCGGGTGAAGCCCGGCCTGCTGCGCGCGTACGGGGGCCGGTCGCTGCACGAGCGTTCGCACGGCGAGTCATTTCTGGATCTGATCACGCACCGGTTCACCCCGGGCGGGCTGTATCTGCTGGACGAGCCGGAGGCGGCGCTGTCCCCGCGGGGCGCCCTGGCCGCCCTGGCTCGGCTGCACGACCTGGTCCGGGCCGGCTCGCAGATGCTCATCGCTACGCACTCGCCGATCCTGCTGGCCCTGCCCGGTGCCCGCATCGTGCAGGTCACCGGCGACGGCACCCTGGAGCGGGTCGAGTACGACGACGCCGATCTGGTGCAGGTCACCCGGGACTTCCTCACCGCACCGCAGCGATCGCTGCGGCACCTGCTCGACGAGTGAGCGTGCGTGTCGGCGTTTCGCACCGGCCGCCCGCCACGATCCCGCACTCAGGGGAAGTCGCGCGCTCCACCACCTGCACCTTCTCGGTGTCCACCAGGGGCATGGCCGAGGAGCCCGACGACCTGACACCCGCCGAGCGGCAGCGGGCATGAATGGCCCGGTCGCGGAGATTCCCGCCGAGGCACGGCAGGCGGAGCTGCGTACCGTACGCGAGATCGCCGTGGCCCGGCGCTGCAGCCCCGCGTGACCGGCCCGTCATTCGCGCCGCGCCGCGGCGCGGGACCGTGACGGGTGGAGTGACAGGGCTCTACCGGGAGGGTTCGAGCTGTACGGCGGTCCTGATCAGGCTGGCCAGGGCTGGTGAGCGGCTGTGGGTGGGCCAGGCGATGTGTGTGACGACGGGAGGCGCGTCGGTCAGCGGGATGGCGGCGTGTTCGGACCACAGCCAGGCGCGCGCGGATTCCGGCACGATTCCGACGGTACGGCCCAGGGCGACCAGTTGGGCCAGCTGCGTCTGGTCGTGGATCTCGGGGCCCGGGCCGGGCGGGTAGATGCCGTGTCTGGGCCAGCGTGCTGGTGGGAGGTCGGGGAGGTCGCTGATGTCGGCCATGGACAGGGTTGCCCGTGTGGCGAGGGGATGTCCGGCGGGCAGGACGGCGAGCTGACCCTCGGTCATGAGTTCCTCGCTGTCGAACCCGGCGAGGGAGTTGAACGGCACGTGCATGAGCGCGACGTCGGCGCTGCCGTCGCGCAGCCGTGCCTCCTGGTCGCTCATTCGGCACTGCAGGACCTCGACTTCGGCCGCGCCGGGCTGGACGGCGTAGGCGTCGAGGAGCTTCTGGAGCAGTCCGTGAACGGCGGCGGTCTTCACCGCCAGCACGAGACGGTTACGCGCACCGCGCGGGTTGTCGGCTCCGCCGGCGCGGCGGGTGCGGCGGGCGGCGGCGGTGGCCGCGTCGAGTGTCGCGCGGCCCTCGGACAGCAGCACGCGGCCGGCGTCTGTCAGCGCGACGCCACGGCGGTTGCGTTCCAGGAGGCAGACGCCGAGGCGCCGTTCGAGCTGCTGGATCGCGCGCGATAGGGGCGGCTGGGCCATGCCGAGGCGTTGGGCGGCCCGGCCGAAGTGCAGCTCCTCGGCGACGGCTACGAAGTACCTCAGCTCGCGGGTCTCCAAGGTCTCCACGGCCACAGCGTACGCGAGTCATACCCAGCGGGTATGACAGCGAACCCGATCGGTGTTGGCCGGCGGGTCCACCGGGGAGCGAGCCTGGACACCATGATCGAAACGAAGATCGCGCTGGTCACCGGCGCGAACCAGGGAATCGGCTACGCGATCGGCACCGGGCTCGGAGCCCTCGGATACCGCGTGGCCGTGGGAGCGCGGGACGCGGTCCGGCGTGACACCGCCGTCGAGAAGCTGCGCGCCGCCGGTGTCGACGCGTTCGGTGTACCGCTGGACGTCACCGGCGACCAGAGTGTCACCGGCGCGGCGGAACTGATCGAGCGGCAGGCCGGCCGGCTGGACGTACTCGTCAACAACGCCGGCATCTCCGGACAGCTGGGTGCGGACTGGGTGCAGGACCCGACCACGCTCGACCTCGACCTGGTCCGCAGGGTCGTGGAGACGAACGTCGTCGGCGTGATCCGGGTGACCAACGCGATGCTGCCGCTGCTGCGGCGCTCATCCTCACCGCGCATTGTCAACATCTCCAGCAGTGTCGGCTCCGTGACCCTGCAAGCCGATCCGGAGGTCGAGGTCGGTCCGGTCATGGCGGCCTACGCGCCGTCGAAGTCGTTTCTCAACGCCGTGACCGTCCAATACGCCCGACAGTTCGCCGGGACGAACATCCTGATCAACGCCACCTGCCCGGGCCTGGTCGCGACCGCCTTCACCGGCTTCCACGGCCCCCGCACCCCCGCGCAGGGCGCGGCCACAGCGATCCGGCTCGCCACCCTGCCCAATGACGGCCCGTCCGGCGCCTTCTTCGACGACGAAGGCGTCGTCCCCTGGTAAGGGACGATCCCTGGCCGCACGTCGGGGCGGGCAGGTTCGGCACTTGAGTCTTGGCAGACCTTCTTCTACCGAGGACTCCGCGCCCGTCCAACACCGTCCGCTCTCAACGGTTCGGTCCGGGGCGACCCATTTCCGGACCCAGCGCGGGCATTGACACTTCGTATCAGAGCTGGCCGGACCGCCGGGCGCGATCCTGCGTCGCATTCGACGGGCCGGCCCGATCAGCGTGGGAACGGACCCAGAGGTGACCTGTCGCCCACGGACCACTTGTGACCGAACGGGTCCGTGAAGCCACCTTGACGGTGCGTCCCCCAGGGCACGTGGTGATCCTCGATTCCCGCTCCGGCGATCGCGCCCGCGGCCACGGCACGCTCGATGAAGGTGTCGGGATCATCGCCGAACACCTCGATGCGGGTGCTCGTGACCCCCGCCCGGCCCGGACTGGTCTCTGTGGGGTTCTCGGGATTGACCTCGTGGAGGAAGAAGGCCGCGCCACTGATCTCAAGGCCCGCCACGCCACCAAGGTTCCACAGCTCTGTCGCGCCGAGCGCAGCCTTGTACCAGGCGACCGCAGCGTCGGCATCCGGGACGATCAGCATCACAGAGATCACTGATGGCGAAGCGGGCACCGTGTCGCCGGGCTGCACGGAACGATCTCTCAGCCCCTCAGTCATACCCACAGCATGCCCGATGTCATGAGCAGCGTCTGCCCAGTCCGGCCCACGAACAGACTCCACCAGCCGAGCGGCCGCTTGCGCCACGTGGCGTTCGGTGGAACTTCGTGAAGCCACAGCCACCGTTTGGTGACCCCGTCGATGACACGTATCAGGTGGCCTCGCGGTCGCGGTAGGCGCGCTGAAGGCGCTCCCGGGGAGTTCCGGTGACCACGCGGTTGCGGCCCTGGTGTTTGGCGGCGTACAGGTTGCGGTCGGCGTCGGCGAGCGCGCTGGACTGGGCCGGTGGCGAGGTCTCGTCGGCTGCTGCGATGCCGATGCTGACGGTGACCGACCGGTCGTGGGGGAGGCCGTCGCGGACCTGCTCGGCGATCGCCTGCCGGATGGCGTCGAGCTCGGCGGCCGCCTCGGTGACGGGGGTCCCCGGCAGCACGGCCAGGAACTCCTCGCCGCCGAGCCGGGCGACGAACCCGTCCGGCGAGACCTCGGCCAGGGCCGCCTCCAGCAGCTTTGCGACCTGGACAAGCACCTGGTCGCCGGTGTCGTGGGAGAACTCGTCGTTGATCCGCTTGAAGTGGTCGATGTCGACCAGCGCCACGCTCAACCCGGGATCCGCGGCGATCATGGCGGACAGTTCCTCGTCGACGTAACGGCGGTTACGCAGGCCCGTCAGCGGGTCGCGCAGGGCTTGCTCGCGGAAGCGCCCGGCCTCCTTGCGCGCCTCGGCGGTCTCGAAGATGACAAGCCGGCTCTGCGCCTCGGCGTCCCGCTCCTGCGAGTGCAGACGCTCCCGGGCGGCGACGAACTCCTTCTGCGCGGTGAACGCGGCCGCGTAGTCGCCGCGCGCCGCGTGCAGCTCGGCCTGCTCCCGGTGCACCTGAACCAGCAGCCCGTTCAGCCCGCTCTCGCCGCATCGCGCGCGGCAGGCGTCCAGGCTCTGCTGCGCCGCCGCCGTGTCACCGAGTCCCCGCTGCGCCCGGGCAAGCGTGAGCAGGAAGTACGCCAGGTCGTCCGCGTCGTCGACCTCTCCAGCCTCATGCCGGGCGATGCACCTGCCCACTGTCTGTGCGGCCTGGCTGTACTCGCCGTTCGCGACCTGAATGTCGGCCAGCGTGTGCAGGGCCGCCAGGTCCAGCTCGATGCCGTGGACCTCCGCATACTGCACCATGCGGCCGGCGACCTGCTGCGCGCGGGGGAAGTCACCGGCCTCGTGTTCGACGAAGGCCCAGTTGTTGAGCAGGATGATCAGCCGTTCCCACTGCTGTGCAGCCCGCGACAGGTCCTCGGCCTGCCGGTAGCGCAGCCGCGCTGCGTCCATCGCGCCGGTCAGCGCCAGCGCGTCGGCAAGCTTGGTGCGGTGCTTGATCTGCGTGTACGGGGTAGCGGTCTCGTCGAGCAGCTCCACCGCGCTCAGCGCGTGCTCCAGGGACTTGGCCGCGTCACCGGCCATCCGTTCGATGACCGAGCTGATGAGGTGGGTGCGGGCCTGCAGCAGGCGGTCGTCGTGCTGCTGGGCCCACGTCCGGATGTCATCGAGCTGCCGGGCGATTCCACCGAGTCTGCCGGTCGATAGCGCCAGGGTGGTCCGGCACAGCCGGGCCCGCATGAGCAGGCTCTCGTCGGCCAGGACCGTGGCGCGCTGCTCGAGGCGGGTTGCGGTGGCGTAACCGGCCTCGGCGTCGCCGACGACCTGTTCTTCCAGCTTCAGCAGGGCGGCCGACAGCTCCCGGGCGCCCATCGCACGATCGTCGCTCACCACACCCGGCCTCCACGCTCTCCGATCGGCCGTCCTCGACCCTAGACCCTGATCAGTAAGGGTTCGGGTGGTCCGCGAGTGTCGGGCAAGTCGGCGGGTCACCTGGAACCCGCCCGGAAAGCCCGGCTCGATGACAATCCGTGGACCGCGTGTCCTTGGCAAGGCCGTTGTTGACCGACTACGCGCTCAACGGCAGGTCAGGACGCCACGCCGTCGGTTTACCGCCCCTTTCCACCACGACCGCCAGCGGTGACACCGCCGAATCTCAGCGGTCCGTCCGGGAACTCGCCACCCCTGGCCGACCAGCTCCGCGCCCTCCTCACCCGATTTCACTACTGGAACCGGCGATCGAGGTCCCTGCTGCCGTCGGCCCCTCGATTCGGGGCCAGGTGCTCCGCCCGGAGGCATGCCTCCGGGGAAAGGTCTGAGGAAAAGCGGCCAGCTCGAGAGGGATGGCAGGCGAGCGCTCAGGACCGGCGGCATCGGGTCGAAGATGCTCTCGGGGGCAGATTGTGATCTGGTACAGGCAAGGTTCGGAGGCGGACGTGGCCGACAGGGCGGACGAGGCGTTGCTGCCGGTGCCGGTGTCGCCGTACGGGACGCTCGACGCCCTGGCCGAACAGGTGCACCTGATGGCGCTGAGCGGCCGGGTGCACGAGACGCTGGACGCGCTGACCGTCTTCGAGCCCCTGGCCCGCGCCTTCGGCGACCGGCAGACCAGCGGCTTCCTGCTCCAGGGGCGCATGTTTCTCTACATGCACCTGGGTCACTTCCCGGAGGCGATCGCCGTCGGGGAGCAGCTGCTGCACCATCACGAATCCACGGGCTCGGTGGTCGCTGTCGCGAAGACCCTGGCAGACGTGGCCGACCTCTACCTTCGTTCCGGCCGGGTCACCGAGGCGATGGGCCACCTCGCCCGGGCCGGACTGCTGCTGGAACAGACCGCGGTCCGCAACGACCGCTACGTCGCGGCGCTGAGCTCGATGATCCGAGCCGCCAACAGCGCGGAACTCTACGAGACCGCACACGCCACGTACCAGCAGCTCTCGCTCTTCTGGGCGCCGGAGGACCGAGCCGACCCGACCGCCAACCACGACCTCGTCTACGCCGACTCGCTGATGCAATGGGGGCTGCGGCTCGATCAACTCGGCGACCACGCCGAAGCCCGTGCCCGGCTACGGATCGCCGCTGCGATCTTCCAACGCTGGGGCGGGCGATACGCCGGACGTGACGTGGCACGGCCACCCGCCGCACTGCACGCGCTGGCGCTGGCCAAGCTCGGCGAGCTGGACCGGGCGCAACGGATCGCCGCCGACGTCGTGCTCGCGCTACGCGCCAGCGGCGACACGCACGCGGCGTGGCCGGCCCACCTGGCGCTCGGGATCGTGCATCGGGCCCGGGGCGAGGTGACTGCCGCACGCCGGGAAATCGTGGCGGCCTCCGAGGTCATCCGAGCCAGCGGCTCGGCCAGCGAACAGCTCGTCGTGGACTTCGAACTCGCACGCCTCGCGGAACAATCCGCCGGCGACCGGGACGGCCGGGATCTCCGCAACCTGATCGACCGGCAGGCGCGGCAACTGTGGCAGCAGCGCCTGCAACGTGTCGCCATGCTGCGCCAGGCCCGCCAGCGGGAGGAACAGGAACAGGCGCGGCGCACGGCCGAAGCGGCAATGCTGCACGACCCGCTGACCGGGCTCGGCAACCGCCGCCGCTTCGATCAGCTGCTCGCCGACCTCGACGCCGACCGGACGCCGGTGCCGATCGTGTTGCTCTTCATCGACGTGGACAAGTTCAAGGCCATCAACGACAGGTACTCGCACGGCGCCGGGGACCGGGTGCTGCAGGAGATCGCCGCAACCCTGACCGCCAATTGCCGCGCCGAGGACGTCGCGATCCGCTACGCCGGGGACGAGTTCGTCGTGTTCCTGCGCACCGACCCGGCCGGCGCCGCACACGTCGCGGAACGGATCCGGGCCACCGTCGCCGCCGCCGTCTTCGACGACATCGCGCCCGGCCTGCGGGTCAGCATCAGTGTCGGGCTCGCCGCACATCACCCCGGCATGCCCGCCCACGAACTCGTGGACGCCGCCGACGCCAACCTCTACCGGGCCAAACGCGCCGGCCGCGACCAGATCGCCGCCTGACCCTCGGGCCCCCGACACGCAACGGTCGTGCGGGCATGATGTGGGGCGACGCCGACGCACTGTACTGGCTGATCCGCCGTGTCGTCGGCAACTACCGCAGGGCCGCCCGGGCGCCGACGTTAGGTGTTTTCCCGGGTGCTGCGCGACGGCCGTATGCGGAATCGTCTCTCGCGTCAACGCGGTGCCGCTGCAGCCGGGCGCCGGGACTCAAGAGGGGAACTCGTTCGATGCGTATCCGAATGGCTGGCCTGCTGGCCGGTCTTGCCACTGCGCTTGCCGCCACCGTCGGCGTCGGCGCTCCCGCCACGGCGGCGCCGGCGGCTCACATCGCGGACGCCAAAATCGCGGCCGACGAAAAGATCACGATCAACTTCCGCAACGAAGGCTGGTACTACGCGTACGCGGACGTGTGGGCGTACGACGCGAACGGCAACGAGATCGACCATGACTGGAGCGGCACCTACGGGCATGGGGCCGGCCACAAGCTCCAGATCAGGGCCAACGCCGCGCACGTGAAAATGCTGGTTCGCTACGACCCGACGGCCGAAACCATCAAGGAACAGTGGATCGATGACTGGATGAACTACGGGCAGAAGTACTGCTCGAAGTCATCGGAGCTCCCGACGATCTACGTCGGCGGAACGTACCACCACGCGGACACGTACGACATCCACTGCAAGAAGCAGTAACACTCGGACGGAGCTTCCGCCATCGAACGGTGTGCGGAGCATGGGCCCGGGTAGCCGCAATCGGGCTACCCGGGCCCGTTCCGTTCACGCCGCCGCGGACGCCGTTACGGCCGATCAGTGCCCGGGGTACAAACAGGACTACGGTGTGGCGACACCCACCACCGCGAACTTCCCCGGCATCCAGGCGAACGCCAGCTACAACGACGCCCGCACGATCGAACAGTTCGACGACACGCTGCGTCGGACGCCGCAGCCCGCCCTTCACAGCGGGACAATCCTTCGGTTCAAGAAGGCGGAGCCCGCTGCGGCCGGGGTACCGCGGCCCACCGATGGCTACTGACTGTCATCGAAACGGACGTCCAGCCCTCTCCTGCCCTGACCCGGGTGGACGTCCGCCTCAGCTGTCCGGTTCCCTTCCACCAGCAAGCCAGGCAGCCCGTGCCAGCCGGTTGCCGGCGGCAGTTGCACGACGAACGGCTCCTGACGCTGCGTGAGCCCCCCCTCCCATCGGCACAGGCCGATGCGAGGCGGTACTACGATCAGCCACCGTCAGGCGCAGGGCCGAGTCCGCGCGATGCACCCTGGTCATGGAGGAATCGTGCGTGCAGCGGGGGCCGGCCTTGCCGGCCGGGACCGCGAGCTCGAGCTGTTCAGGCGGGAGCTGAACGAGCCGGCCGGCCGGATCCTGGAGATCGGCGGAGATCCGGGCATGGGCAAGACCCGATTGCTGGCCGAACTCGGGAAGCTGGCCGACCGAGCCGGCTGGCGAGTCCTGGCCGGGCGAGCCACCCAGCGGCAGCGCGACATCCCGCATGCGGTGCTGGCGGACCTGGTCGGCGGACGAGCCCGGACAACGGCCTCCCTGCGCGGGGTGCTCACCGAAGTGTGTCGCGCCTCCCGAACGGTCCTGCTCCTCGACGACTTCCATTGGGCCGATGCCTCGTCGGCGGGCGTCCTGCGGGACATGTTCGCCGAGGCGGGGCTCCCACTGGTGGTTGCCGTGGCCTACCGCCCCCGGCAGATGCGCGGACGCGTACCTCTCGACGGAGCCGGCATCGATCTGGGGCCCCTCGCACCCGCCGACGCGGATGAACTCCTGGGTCCGATCGCAGATCCCTGGCGGCGCCGCCTGCTCGTGGAGGCGAGCGGTGGCGTGCCCGCGTACCTGATGGCGCTGGCCCACAGCGCAGCGACATCCGACGCGCTGACACATCCCGGCGACTACGAGATCGGGGCGGTGGGCGGTCCGCTGGTTGCTGAAATCGGCGCGCTCGACGGCGAGACGCTGGTCGTGGCGCAGTCGGCGGCGCTGATCGGGGATCCTTTCGAGGCAGCGCCGGTGGCGGCGGTGGCTGAGCTGGGGCTGGAGACGACCGAGAGGTGCCTGCGGGATCTGGCGGAGCGGGACCTGATTCGACCTGCGGGTGCCGGCCATGCGTTCCGGCATCCGGTCGTGCGGGGCACCGCGCACGGCATGGCGGGGGCCGGCTGGCGTCTGGCGGCGCATGGCCGCGCAGCCGACTTTCTCCGTACGCGCGCTGCGCCGGCGGCGGTTCTGGCACGCCACGTCGCCGTGGCCGGGCGGCAGGGGGACCGGGACGCGTTCGACGTCCTCACCGAAGCCGCAATCATGACGTCGCGGGCTCGGCCTGCGTTGGCCGTGCGGTGGTGGAGCGCGGCGGCGACCCTGTCGACGAACGACGATGCCCGGACGCATGCGCTGTGTGCGCAGGCCGACGCCCTCACCGCGATCGGCGAGTTCGGCGACGCCCATGGTCTCGTCCAGGGTTTGCTGCGGTCCCTGCCCACGGGCAGCCCGGAACGGACGCGCGCGATTCGGTTGGCGGCCTTCCTGGACGAGGCGTCGGGGCGGCCGCGGGAGGCCGCGGCGATGCTCGCCGCAGAGCTGCATCAACGTCCCGGAACGGATCCGGAGGTACGGCGCCTGGCGGTCGACCGAGCCCTGATCACCCTTCTGCACGGGGGCGCCGTCGACCCACAGGAAGCCGAGGGCGAGCTGGGCGAACTCATCGTCCAAACCCTGCACGCCGCGCACGGTGTGAATGTCATCGCCGCGCGCACCTGTCTGCGCCGGGTCGACGGCGCATTGGCGGGCCTCGCCGACCCGGATCTCACGGATCGGATCGAGCTGCTGTGGCACGCCGGCCGGGCGGCGTTCGTCCTGGAGCGGGACGACGACGCCATCCGGTACGCGCGGCGTGGCCTGACGGTGAGCGCGCAGAGCGGTCGGTCGTACGTGCTGCCGCAGTTGCTGTTGACTGTCGCCGCGGCACATGTTCGGCTGGGCCGTCCGGTCGAAGCCCTGGACGCCCTCCGAGCGGTGCACGATCAGCTGCCCGTCATCGCTCGCGCAGACGTGCCGGGCATCGCGGGCGCTCTGCGTGCCTTCGTCGAGCTGGGCCGGGGCAACGCCAGGGGCGCGCGGCGGTATGCCGAGGCAGCCGTTGCCGCGACGCGGTCGACGGTCCTGGAATGGGCGTGCCTGCCCGAGACCGCCCTGGCTGCGGTTCGGCTGGCGACCGGCGACGCACTCGGCTGCTTGCGGGTACTGGACGAGAGGGCCGGGACGGTCGGCTCCGCTGAGCTGTGTGCGCTGGCGAGTGAGGCGGCCGCAGCCCTGGGCCAGGGTGACCGGGCGCGCGGCTGGGCCCGCGAGGCGGGACGGATCGCCGACGCCTGCGCACTGACCGGAGCGCGCAGCTACGCGCACCTGGCGTACGCGCACGTAGCGCGGGCAGCCGGCGACACGGCCGCCACTGCCGCCGAGGCGCACGCGGCCGCAGCCGGATTCGCCGCCCTGGGCTGGCGAGCCGCCTCCGACCGGGCACGCACCCTCGCGGGGAGTACGGGCACAGCCGTCGAACCGACCCCGGGCGGGCCCGGCCTGTCGCGGCGGGAACGGGAGATCGAAGAGTTGGTGGCGCGCGGACTGTCCAACAGGCAGATCGCGGAGGTGCTGTTTCTGAGCATCCGGACGGTCGAGGCGCACGTCGCCCGGATCCTGCAGAAGACCGGGCTGCGGTCCCGTGCGGCGATCGCCGGGCGGCTCGCCGACGCGACGAGAGGGAGATGAGTGAAGAGCACGTTTGCCGGGCGGCAGTCGGAATTGGCGCGCCTCGAAGCGCTCATGCAGCAGGGCGCGGGCCTTGTCGAGGTCACCGGTGAGCCCGGAGCGGGCAAGTCCCGGCTCCTCGAGGAGTTGAGCGGCAGAGCTTCCGGGCGCAACTGGACTGTCGTGTCGGGACGGGCCGCCGAATTCGACGACGACGTGCCCTTCGGCATCTTCGCTACGGCTCTGGCGCCGGCCCTCGCCCACCTGGTGCATCCGGATGCGGCGGCGTCGGCGCCCGCGCAGAGACAGGGTCCGACGCATCTGGACGCCGCGCAGCGCGCCCTGCTCGGGGCGGCCTTCTCTCCAGCGGGGGTGGCGGATCCGGCATCTGATGCAGGCATCGACCGATACGAGCTCTATCGGGCCGTCCGTGCGGCGCTGGACGTGCTCGCGGCGGACGGTGGACTCATGTTCACCGTCGACGACCTGCACTGGGCGGATGCCGGTTCCATCGATCTACTCGACTACCTGGTCCGTAACCCGCCGGCCAACCCGGTTCTGTTCGCCGTGGCGTTGCGCCACCGCCAGGCGACCGGCCGGATCTGGGAAGTGCTCGAACGCGCCGAGGCCTCCTTCCCGCTCGGGCCGCTGACCCGCGAGGAAGCGGACGAGCTGTTCGAGCCCGATGTCGTCGAGCCGGTGCGCCACCAGGTGTACGCCGCCAGCGGAGGTAACCCGTTCTACCTGGAGACGCTGATCCGGGCCGGAGGAACCCGTACCGGCGAAATCGGTCCGCTGCTCGATCTGTCGATGACCGACGGGGCGCTGCGCCCGGTCGTGGAGGCGGTGTCGGGGGAGTTGGCGGCGCTGTCGCCCGGGGCGCTCCGGGTGGGCCGGGCGGCCGCGGTGGCCGGCGACCGTTTCGACCCGGAGGTGGTCAGTGCCGTCGCGTCGATACCGGTCGACGAGGCTCTGGCCGGACTCGATGAACTGGCTGCGCGTGACCTCGTGCGGCCGGAGGCGCTCGCACGCACCTTCCGGTTCCGGCACCCGCTGGTACGCAACGCCGTGTACCACCAGTCCGGCTCCGGCTGGCGGCGCGTCGCGCACGAACGAGCAGTGCGGCATCTGGAGAAATGCGGTGCCCAGCCCGCGCTGCGGGCGCACCACCTGGAACGTGCGGCGAAGCCGGGTGACCACGCCGCGGTGGCGACCCTCACCGAAGCGGCGCGGACGGCTGCACTGACCGTACCC
Source organism: Krasilnikovia sp. MM14-A1004 (assembly GCF_047159485.1). Taxonomy (GTDB): domain Bacteria; phylum Actinomycetota; class Actinomycetes; order Mycobacteriales; family Micromonosporaceae; genus Actinoplanes. Next base: position 2,372,235 of record NZ_AP038773.1, read on the forward strand.
GTGTTGGCGGCCCACTGGTTCGGCGTCGCGGCCGACCTGCTGCCGGCGGCCGACGGGCGCCGCCAGGAGTTGATTCTGGCCAGGGCCCGCGCGCTCGGGGCGAGCGGTCGTTTCGCCGACAGCCGTGACCTGCTGCTCACGTTGCTGGCCGGTGTCGCACCGGATGCACCACTGCATGCTGAGGCGGCGAGATTCTGCGCGACCATGGAACGCCTGCTCGGGCGCCACGAGGAGTCGGTCGCGCTGCTGCATGCCTGCCTGCAGCGACTGTCCGATCAGGACGGACAGTCGGCCAAGGCGCTCAAGTTCGAGCTCGCCATCGGCTCGGCGCAGGCGGGGCGGCTGCTGGAGGCGCTGGAGTGGATCGGTCAGGTGCTCGGGGAGGGTTCCGATCGACCGGCTGCTGACCTGGAGACGGCAGGAGCGCTCGGCCTGCTGGCCGTCGGCAACACGTATGGCGGAGACTTCGAGCAGGCGCGCAGCTGCATCGAGCAGGCCATGGCCATCCTGGACGGCGTGCCGGATTCGGATCTGGCCCAGCACCTGTACGTCGTGGAGATCGCATGGGCCGAGATCGGGCTGCACCGTCACGGCGACGCGCGTCGGCACTTCGGACGCGGGGTCGCGAGCGCCCGCCGTACCGGGCAGTATCACCTGCTGGCGCCGCTGCTGTACGGCCTGTGCACCGCCGAGAACTGGCTCGGCGATCTGACCGCCGCGCGGCAGCACGCCGAGGCCGGGATCGAGGTGGCGCGTGCCCTGTCCGAACGCACCCAGTACTCCGCGGTCCTGGGTGCGCTGGCCGAGATCGCGTTCCTGCAGGGTCGGCTGGATGAGGCTGAGCATCTCGCCCGGCAGACACTTGAGGCGTTGCCGCAGGAGCGTCAGCTGTGGAGCGGCCATGCCGATGCGACACTGGCCCGCGTCCAGCTCGCGACAGGGGATCCGCAGGGTGCCATCGACCGCGTGCTGGAAGCCGGTGACGGCCCCGACCTGTCCGCCTACGCACTCGGCATGCGGCCGTACGGCTACGACCTGCTCGCCATGGCGGAACTCGCCCTCGGCCGGGTCGACGCGGCGTGGGGCTGGGCCGAGCGGGCGGCAGCCGTCGCACCGGTCTTCGGCGCGGACGTCATCCATCGGCTGATCCGGGCGCGAATCCTCACCGCCACCGGCGAGTGTCAGCAGGCCGCGGGCGAGGCGCGCCGGGTGGCTGAGGTGTATCGAGCGGCCGGGATGCGCCTGGCCGAAGGAGACGCCCGGCACGTGCTGGGCGCGGCTCTGGCCGCCGACGGCAAGCGTGCGCTTGCCCAGGAGGAGCTGCGGCGCGCCAAGGAATTGTTCGCAGCCGCCGGCGCCCGGCTCATGCACGCCAAGGTGGTGGCCGAACAGCGGCGGATCGGTGCCGGAAAGTCCCGACCCCGTGGCGGGCTCCGCCACGACGTGCTGACCGAACGGGAGACCGAGGTGGCTCACCTCGTCGCGGCCGGCTACTCGAACGCCCAGATTGGCGCGCAGCTCGGGCTCAGTGTCAGGACCGTCGAGACGTACCTGTCCAAGGTGTTCACCAAGCTGAACGTGGGGTCCCGCAGCGGCCTGGCCCATCGGCTCAACTCGGGCCGGGCCGGCAAGCTGCCGCAAGAGTAGCGACGCCGTGGTCGGGCGGGTGTTACTGGATGCTCGGTCGGATCGGCGTGTCGGGGCAGGTCGGGCAGATGAAGATCCGGAGTTGGCTGTGGCGGCCCACCGAAATGCCGGTGGGTTCATGTGCGGCGATCCAGGCGGGATCGGTGCGGTCGGGCTGCAGGCCGGAGTCCTCGACCGGCAGCCACAGAAGGCCCATGGACTCGGTGGAGTCGATCGTCAGTAGCAGGTCCATGGAGGTGCCGCAGCCGGTGCAGTTCATCGGCTTGAGGTCGCTGACTGCCCAGTTCGGGTATCCGGCGACCTTCCAGCCCGGGGCCTGCGAGACCGCGTAGTAGTCGTATTCACCGTACTGGCGGCCCTGGTCGAATTCGTCGACCTGCCGGCCGAGCTCTTCGGGCAGTTCCTGCCACCAGGGGTACTCGACGATCTGCTCGGGATGCAGCACACATGGCCGCGGCAGGTAGATCTCCTTGTGGGCCGCGGCTGGGGGTGCCGCGGGCAGTGCTTCGGTGACGCTGCCGGATGCCCGCCAGCGGATCTGGACAGCCGGACCGAAGTCGTGGGCGTCGCCGTGCTCGTTGGGGCACCAGAGCACCTGAAGGGTGTCGGTTCCGGACGGGCAGCGCAGGTCGGGGATGTCGGTCGCGCGTAGTTGGGCCACCGGCACCAGCGGGGTCGGTTGGGTCACGGTCGTGGATCCGGCGATGTATGCGCGGTCGTCGGTGATGGCGAGACCGGCGAATCCGGGCGTCATCGCGGCGAGCTGCGCCATCACGGCGGGGCTCATGGACCTGTTCAGTTGCTCGGCGAGTTCCCGCGGGATCGGCGTCTCGGTGGGTACGACGTGCGGTTCGTGGCAGGTCGGCCACGGCTCGGCTGCGGGCCACAGCACCATGCCGCCGATGTGGCTGTCCCGGATGCCCGGATCGCCTGGACGGGGGTGCAGCCGCGTCGCGGTCTTCGCGAACGCGCTGATGCCGGGGAACAGTGCGGGAATGTCCAGCGGCCGTGCAGGCGAGGTCCGGGTCACGGCGGGGAGCATAACGGTGTTCCGTCGGCTGGTGTGGCCCCTGACCAGGACGGATGTCGTCCGCGCGAGGGCCCCCGCATCAGTGGGAGCAGTCCGCGGGGCACGGCACAGGCTTGTCGCGCGCTATCCCACTGCCGCCAGGAAATCCGAGTAGAACAGGCCCAGCCCGGCCGCCACGCAGACGCCTGCCACGATCCAGAACCGGACCACGATGTTGGTTTCGCTCCATCCGGCCAGCTCGAAGTGGTGGTGCAGCGGCACCATCCGGAAGACGCGTCTACCGGTGGTGCGGAACGAGACGATCTGGATCACCCAGGTCGTCACGATGATGACGAAGAGCCCGCCGATCACGACCGAGAGCAGCGTGGTGCGGGTTGCCACCGCGAGCCCGCCGATCAGGCCGCCGAGCCCGAGCGAGCCCACGTCACCCATGAAGATCCGCGCCGGGGACGTGTTCCACCACAGGAAGCCCACGCAGGCGGCGGCCGCCGCCGCCGCGATCATGGCGATCTCCAGGGGATCCCGGACCTGGTAGCAGTAGTCGTTCACGCGGGCGTACGCGTCGTCGGCGCACCAGTGCCGGTACTGCCAGAACCCGATCAGCGCATATGCGCCGAGCACCAGGATCGACGCGCCGGTGGCCAGGCCGTCGAGGCCGTCGGTGAGGTTCACGCCGTTCGACATCGCCGTGATCACGAAGATGAACATCAGCACCGAGCCGACCTTGCCCACGTCCAGCCAGCTGATGTCCCGGATGAACGAGAGGTGCTCGCTGGCCACGGTCTGGCCGTTGGTGCTGGCCACGTAGAGCGCGGCGATGCCGAACCCGCCGCCGACGATCGCCTGGCCCAGCAACTTGCCCTTGGCGGACAGTCCGTCGGAGTTGCGCCGACGTACCTTGAGGAAGTCGTCGAGGAAGCCGACCACGCCGCAGAAGACGAACAGTCCGAGCAGGACGAGGGCCGTCATGCTGGGCCGTTCCTGCGCGATCTGCCGTTTCGGCAGGGTGGTCAGGGCGATGTGTCCGGCGACGTAGGCGACGACGGTCGCCACGATGAACACGACACCCCCCATGACGGGGGTGCCCTTCTTGGCCAGATGGGCGGCCGGCCCGATGGACCGGATCGGCTGGCCGGCGTTGAGCGCGCCGAAGACGCGAATCGCCACCGGTGTGCCGAACAGGGAGACGATGAACGCGACCGCGGCCGCGACGATGACCGCCCTCACGGACGAGCCCCCACCGGATCCGGCTGCGCAGCCCGCTCGATTGTCGCCCGGTCCTTCGCGAGATCATCGATCACGGGACACGAGTTTGCCATCCGACAGCAAGCGGAGCAGCCCCGGACCGCACGGCGCCGTGGTTCTTCATTCGCCGACACGAATCCGGTGGATCGAACTCCATTTGCGGCGGTCAGGTAATGAGGTGGGCGGTGGAGAACGGCTCGTGACGTGCCCGCATGTCGGCATACGCGGTGACGTTCATGGGTGCCAGCACGACCTGGGACGCGGCGGAGAAAGCGATCGCGATGATCGATCCGGCGAGGAATGCTGCCCCTGCCGTCAGGTCCGTACTGAATGGGCCGAGCAGCGCGATCACAATGAGAACGAACGCCTGCTCCACAACGCTGATGGCAATGGTGAGGCCGATGATGGTGGCCAGGCGGGCGAGCGCGTCACCCGGCCGCGCGTGGAACAGCCGAAAACAGCGGGCGACAGCGCGACCTCGCTCCAGCAGCACCACGGTGGGCAGGATCAATACGACGGTCGACACGTAGTAGCCGGGCAGGATGCAGCAGACGAAGCCGGCCATGGTCAAGAGACCACCGAGCAACCCCCAACCGATGTACGCGGGAACGCGTGGCCCTGCGGTTCGCAGCGCGTGCCGGACCGACGGCGGCCGGCCGACCGCGGCCTGTACCACCAGGTGCAGCGTGGCCAGAGACGCGAGAAGACCGAGCAACCCGATCAGCACACCGATCGGAACCAGGTAATACAGCGACCGAACCAGCGGTCGCCAGTCGGGCTGGACCTCAGCCGATGGTTCGCTCAGGTGGGTGAAGGTGCTGGGGTGGAAGACGCTGGCCAGTACTCCGGCGACCACGATCGGCCCCGCCCACAGGAGTTGCACGAGAGCGGCCTGCCGCCAGACGGCCCTCAGGAGCCGGAAACTGCGGTTCCACCAGCCGTTGAAGTCCACGCTGACCAGCGGATCATCGGTAGTGGGGGAGAGCCCGGGAGGAAACGGCGTCGGAGGGGCGGGGTAGGCGAGCGGTGCCCGGTAAAAGACCCGATCGGCGGCCGGCCCTTGCTCGGGCGGCGGAGGACCCGGCAGGACCGGTGGCCGGATGTGCGGCGGCTGTCCGACCGGCGCCGGCGTGACGGGCCGGGGCGGCGCAGATGCGGGCTGCGAGAGGCCGGCCCACTCCGCGAAAGGCGACGGCGGTCTGATCGGACCGGGCGTGGACGTGTTGTCGAAAGAGCCCGGCTCGGATCCCGGCGCCTGGTCGGGGTGGTTGTCGGTCAACGTTGCCTCGTTCTGGATCGTGCATGCGGAAGCGACACGGTAGCGGCCACACGTGGTCGGGCACAGCCCCGTGGCATGGCACGCCCTGCGGCCGAGGCGCCGTGGGAGTGGCCTGCCACCGGACGACAGGCACCCGGCGCCGAAGGGCTGACGCCGATCCGAGCCCCGCTCACATATGCTGCCGCGGCACAACGGGGCTAGGGAGATTCAACGTGACGCTCAGGTACGGCACGATCGCTGTACGAATCGGGATGATCGCGGCCGCCGTGGCCACGAGCGTCGTGGCCGCGGCCTCGGCAGAGGCGGCACCGCCGGACCCGGCAGCGCCCGTGATCTCGGACATCGGTATCGCCGCCGGCGAGCGTGTCAACAAGACCGTCACCATCCGACCGGTGGTCTCTGACGACGTGGCGGTCACCAAGGTCGAGTTGCGCGTCAACCACCTCCTCGTGACCTCATCCCTGTCGGCGCCGTGGAGCCTCGTCTGGGACACGCGCGGCAGCGGGAACCAGGATGTCCTCGTCGAAGTCACCGCGCGCGACGGCGACGGCCACACGACGACTGCCACCACCACCGTCTTCGCGGACAACTCCGCCCCGACGGTCGACATCCCGTGGGCGGACATGACCACGCCGAGCCGGTTCAACAGCTTCACCGGCGTCGTACCGGTCACGTTCACGCCGCGCGGGACGAACGACCAGGACGTGGTGCGCGTGGTGTTGTCCATCGGAGCCACCGTCATCGGCACCACCACCGCGGCGCCGTGGAACGTCGACTGGGACACCACCGGCTATCAGGGCCCGGTCATCCTGTCCTGGTCCGCCTACGACGCCTTCGGCAACGTGCGCACCCTGACCACGCATGCCTGGGCCGACCATGCCGGCCCCCGAGTGAGCGCGGTCTTCACGCTGGTCGACGGCTACGTCAGCGCCCGCGACTCGGTCTATGTCGACGCGCAGGACCCCGCCTGGATCGGCAAGGTCGAGCTGCTCGTCAACGGCTCCGTGGCCAGCACCGACACCAGCGGGCAGTTCCCGCGGTACCTGCCCTGGGACCGGAGTGCGGCCAACGGCCCGGCCACCATGACGATCCGAGCGAGCGACGGCATCGGTAACGTCACCACGCTGACACGTACCGTGACCGTCGACAACGACGCGCCGGTGGTCACCGCGGCCCCGTCCGCCGGTGCCAAGGTGCGTGGCGTGTTCACCGCGCGCCTCACCGGCATCAAGGACGCCACCGGCCCCGTCTACCTGCTGGTGCGACTGGACGACGGCACCCGCTACTTCACCGGCAGGGCGCCGTGGTCGCTGAGGGTCGACACCAGGACCTACTCCGACGGCCCGCACACGCTGTCGTTCGACGTCCGCGACAAGGCCAACAACCAGACCCTGGTGCGCCGGTCCGTGACCGTCGACAACACCGCACCGTCGCTGCGCATCACCAACGCTCCGAAGAACAAGAGCAGGCTTCACCGTACGGTCAGGATCACGGCGAGCGCACACGACGCCTACGGCGTGAACCGGGTGGAATTGCTGGTCAACGGCAAGGTCGTGGCCACCGACCGGACGTCCGGCTACGCATTCTCGCTCGCGCCACGCGCCCGGTACGGCAAGACGTTCACCCTGCAGCTGCGCGCCTACGACCAGGCCGGCAACGTCCGCTACAGCAGCGAGCGCACGTACCGCCGCTGACCCGGACCATCGGATATCGGCGCCTCGGGTCAGCTCGACCCACAGCCTGGACTGATCGGGGGGCGTCCAGGACCGACGCGCACGAGCGGCTACGGCGGCGCGCAGCCGCGTAGGCGACGATGAGGGGATGACCCCGTACTCCGGAAGAGAGATCGCCGAACAGGGCCTCGACGGATGGGTGTACCTGCCCGGCGGCCTGCAGACCCGCATCGCCACCCCGGATTTCGCGGCGGGCGTCGAGCTCGTCGCGGCGATCGGCGCGGTGACCGCCACGGAACCGCACCATCCCAACGTGGATCTTCGTGCCACCCACGTCGATATCCGCCTGACCTGCTACGACACCAAGGGAGTGACCGACCGGGACATCCGGCTGGCGCGTGCGGTCTCCGCCGTCGCAGCTGACGCCGGCCTGGCCACCGCCCGCACCGGCGTCTCGCGGGTGGAGTGGGCGCTGGACAGCCCGCAATACACCGCGGTGCTCCCGTTCTGGGCGGCCGTGCTCGCGGGGGAGCCGGACGGCAACGAGGTGCGCGACCCGGCCGACGCGTTGCCCGCGATCTGGTTCCAGAAATCCGGCCACGACGAGCCCCGGCAGCGCTGGCACCCCGACATCTGGGTGGATCCGGCAGACGTCCAGCCCCGGATCGACGCCGCCCTGGCCGCCGGCGGGACGCTGGTCAGCGACGCCGAGGCGCCAAGCTTCTGGGTGCTCGCGGACCCGGAGGGCAACAAGGTCTGCCTCTGCACCTGGCAGGACCGGGGCGACCTCGTCGACTTCTGACACCGGAGCACGCCGGGAGCGAGGCACCGTTGGGCGGAGTCGGAGCATGATGCAGAGGATCTATGCATAGAAGTTTGCATAGCTTTTCTGCATCGATAGCATGGGGCACATGGAACCCTCTACGAACGCGTTGGTGGCAAGCCCCGAACTGATGCGTCTGATCGCCCATCCCCTGCGCATGCGGATCGTGGGATCCCTACGCATGGACGGGGCGGCGACGTCCGCGATCCTGGCGCGCCGGCTCGGCACCGACAGCGGGCAGACGAGTCACCACCTGCGGTTGCTGGCCCGGCACGGCCTGGTGGAAGAGGCCACCGAGCTCGGCAAGGGTGCACACGGCCGGGAGCGTTGGTGGAAGGCGGTGCACGACTCGACCTTCTGGGCCAGCGCCGGGGTGGGTGGCGCCGAGGCGATGATGGCCGTGCAGAAGACCGCCCGCGCTGTCTGGGACCAGGCGATCGACACGTTCCACGAGCAGGTCGCCACGCAGCAGTGGAACGCCGCCTGGCAGCAGGCCGCCGCGAGCTCCGACTACGTGGTCCGGACGACTCCCGAACGGCTGGAGCGCCTGTGCACCGACATCGAGCGGCTGATCCGTGAGGCCGACATCGGCGACACGGCCGAGGCCGACGCGGAGAAGGTGCTGGTGGTCCTGCACACGTACCCGCATCGGGAGGCGCGGTGACCGCGCTGTGGCGCAACCGTGAGTTCACTCTGCTGTGGACCTCGCAGTCGCTGTCCGACCTCGGGACAGGCGTCGCTTCCCTGGCATTCTCGCTGCTCGTGCTGGTGGAGACCGGTTCCGCGGTCCGCGCCGGCCTGGTCGGCACCCTCTCGATGGTGGCGCGGCTGGTGATCCGGCTGCCGGGCGGCGTGCTCGTCGACCGGTGCGACCGCCGCCGGGTGATGGTGGTCTGCGACAGTCTGCGCCTGGCCGCGTTCGCCGTGCTGACCCTGGCGGTCTTCTCCGGTCAGGTCGGCCTGCCGTTGATTCTCGTCGTCACACTGATCGACTCCTCCGCGGGCGCGGTGTTCGGCGCGGCGGAGGACGCGGCGCTGCGCAGCATCGTGCCCATCGAGCAGGTGCCGGCCGCGGTGGCGCGCAACGAGGCCCGCTCGTACGGGACCTCGCTGGCCGGACCGCCGCTGGGTGGGTTCCTGTTCGGGCTGGGCCACGCCGTCCCGTTCCTGAGCAACGCGATCTCGTACCTGGTGTCGGTCGTGGCGGTGCTGCGGATCCGCAAGCCGCTGCAGGGGGAGCGGGAGGAACAGTCACAGCCGTACGGTGCGGCGCTTGCCGAAGGGATCGGCTTCGTTTTTGCCCACCCGTTTCTGCGCGCACTGCTGCTGATCGCCGCGCCCCTCAACTTCGCCATCGGGGGCGTGCTGTTCACCGTCGTCGTGGCGCTGCAGCAGAACGGGACGCCACCAGCGGTCATCGGCCTGACCGAAACGATCGTCGCGGTCGGCGGTCTGCTGGGCGCCGTCGCCGCGCCGGCCCTGCAGAGCCGGCTCAGTGTGCCCAGTCTCGTCCGGGGCATCTGCTGGGCGGCGGCCGTGCTGGTCGCCGGCTCCGCGTTGCTGATCTCGAACATCGGGGCGGCCGTGCCGCTGGGACTCGCTGTCTTCCTCGGCCCCGCGTGCACCGCGGCGCTGTTCGGGTATCAGGCCGCCGTCACGCCGGACCGCCTGCAGGGAAGGGTGATCAGCATCGTCATGGTGGCAGCGACCTCGATGGCCGCCCTCGCGCCGGTCGTCGGCGGCGTCCTCCTGTCCTCCTCGTCGCCATCCACCGCCGTGCTGGTCTTCGCGGCCTCGGTCGTGGTGTCCGCGCTGACCGCAACGTTCAGCACCGGCATACGGGGGGTCGAGGAGATCGACCTGCCCGGTCCGGTCATCCCGCCTGCCGGCGTGGCCGAATAGTCCACACACGCTTGCTCACAGACCGAAGGCGCCGCCCTCGACGAGGATGAGCAGGCCGATGCCGATCAGGACGACCGGCAGCACGATGTGTCCCCATCGGCTGAGCGCCCCGGCGATCACCGGCCGGGTGGCGAAGAACCGGCCGGCCGCGACCCAGACACCCACCATGATGAGGAACACGGTCACGTAGACGGCCATGCCGCCCGCGCCCGCCGTGGCGAAGACGGGAACGTAGACACCGAGGTTGTCGCCGCCGTTGGCGAAGGTCACCGCGGCGACCTCCAGGACCCGCGGACCGCCGGCGGCGGTCCTGACCTGCGCCTCGCCGTCACCACGGTGTCTCCAGGCATGGAGAGCCGCCTTGATTCCGAGGGCGAGCGGAAGCAGACCGAGGTAGGGAATGGCGCGCTCCGGCAGGAAGGTCGCGCCGAACGCTGCCGCTACGGCGACGACCAGGATCGCGGCGAAGCCGAGATACTGGCCGAGGGTGATGGTCCGGGTGGTGTGCCTCCCCCCAGCACCCCGGGCGAAGAACAGTGCCAACACCACGATGTCGTCGAGGTTGGTGACAGCGAACAAGCCGACCGCCTGGCCGACGATGCCGAGATTCATCGTCGCACCCCGACGGCTGTGTCACCGGGACGATCGAGGGCTGGCATCAGGATCGCATCGCTGTCCATCGTCCTGTCCGCTCCGATGGTCAGGCCGCCTGGTCGGCCGGCATCCCGGGGAAGCCGTCCGGGGTGACCCAGGCGTAGCCGCCGACAATCTCGCGACCGATCGAGAGAGCATTGCGGAGCGAAGCCGCATTGGACGGGTGGATCGTTCCCCACACCACGTCACTGTCGTGGGCGTCGAGCTGATCCACCAGCCGCTGCACAGTCCCTGACGCGAGGCGCAGGCCCCGGTGGGACGCGTCCAGGCACAGTTCCTGGACGGAGAATCCGCGCATTGCGTGCGCGTCGTCACGCAGCGCTGCCACGACGCCGGCGGGTGCGCCGTCGACGAGAACCTCGAAGAGGAGCCCCGCGTCGGCGCTCTCGGTCAGGGAGTCGACGTTTTCGGGGGTCGCCCACATCGGGAGCTGTGGCTGCTGCTCCGCGAGCTCGTCGTAGATGGCTGACACCCGCTGGGCCAGCCGCTGCGGATCTCCGGCGCGCAGGTGCACCCTCCCGTACGAGGATGCCCGTGGATGGGCCTTGAGCTGCGTGACCAGCCCCGCCACGACGTGCATGTCGACGGCGCAGTGCGGACCGAACCGAGGGTCGCGCGACAGCTGAGGGACCAGTTGCGACGCGTCCGGTACGGCCACCCGCAGGCACAACGGTCCGAAATCCCGATACGCCGGCGCGACGGCCGCAGCGACGACGGACAGGCCGTCGGGTGTGGGGGCGACACTCGCGGCGACCACGTCGACGAAGGGCCGGTTGAGGTCACGTCCGCGGAAGCGGATCCCGGTGACCGCCCAGCCACCTCCGGGCAGTTCGAGGCGGCGGTTCGCCCAGTCGAGCGGGTCGGTGGGGCCGTCCTTCCCCACGCCGTCGCGGTATTCGCCGCCGAAGTCCGCGTTGCCCGTCCGGTCGGCCTCGGCGGCCAGGGCATCCCGCAACTGCTGCCGTAGGTCGGATCCGGAATACCAGGACGCGATGACGGAGGAGGTCCACCCGAGGCGCGCTTCGACGATCTCGTTCAACAGAGTCTGCACCGGCCCACCCTCACTGACCCGACACCACCGCGCAACGACATTCGCATCACGCCGCCGGCTCGGACGTCGGCCGCCACTCCCGCCTGAGCAGCCCGTACACCCACGAGTCCGAGACCTCGCCGTTGACGATGCAGTCTTGCCGCAACGTGCCCTCCCGTACGAATCCGAGCTTCTCCAGGACGCGGGCGGATGCCGCATTGCGGGTATCGGTCTCGGCCTGGACCCGATTCAGGTCCAGCGTGTCGAATGCCCACTGCAGCAGGCCGCGCCCGGCCTCCGTCGCGTAGCCGTGGCCCCATGCCGCATCGTCGAAGCAATAGCCCATCGACGCACTCCGGTAATCCGGGTTCCACCGGGTCAGACTGCACCAACCGATGAACACCCCGTCGGACACACGGTCCACGGCCAGCCGTGCCCCGGTGCCCTCCTCCGCCATCGTCCGGCAGGCCCTGATGAACCGCTCGGCGCGTGCCCGTTCGCTCCAGGGTGGCGCGTCCCAGTAGCGCAGCACGTGGGCGCTGCTGTGCAGCGCGAACAGGGCGTTCGCGTCCGTGTCGTCGAAGGGACGCAGTCGCAGGCGAGCGGTGTGCAGCGTGGGGGTATCCAGGGACATAGGTGTCATGGTGCCTCTCCGGTGGGATGGACCGGCGCGAAATGCGGACACGCGAGGACGGGTGGGATCAGGTCCGGTAGCGAATGCCGGATCCGGGCCTGCGGGAGGCCGGGCAGGAAGAGACCGATCTCACGATCCGGCCGGATTTCTTTGCGGCTCCGCGATTTCCGTGGCTACCGTCGCCCGAGTCCGCCAACGCGGGCCCCGCGGGCGGTAACGCCGAATCCAAGCCGCCGCTCTTCGGGTATTCCTCAACCAGGCCTGGAGCGGGGGACCCACACGTTCCTCGGCGCGCTACCGCGCGCCTCGGGGTGAAGCCGCACACTGTGGCCGGGCACCTCAGCCCGAACCCGACAGCTGACCTCGCAGGCGTGGAGGTTTCTCTGTCATGGCACAGTTCCGAAAGCCCACCCGTCTGGTGCTGGGCGCGATCGCGGCCGGTGTCACCGGCACCGTGGCCCTGCTCGGCCCGGCCGCTCCGGCGTCCGCATCCAGCGTCAACTGGGACGCCATCGCGCACTGCGAGTCCGGCGGCAGGTGGCACATCAACACCGGCAACGGCTACTACGGCGGGCTGCAGTTCAGCCGCTCTACCTGGGCCGGACACGGCGGCACCAAGTACGCCCGGACGGCCGACAAGGCCAGCCGGGCGCAGCAGATCGCGGTCGCCGAGCGGGTGCTGCGTGCCCAGGGCATCCGCGCGTGGCCGGTGTGCGGCGCCAAGGCCGGTTCGCCGAAGCATCATCGTGCCGCCGCGCACAAGGCACGCACGACGCACCGCGCACACGACGCCCATCGCGCCGGGCGGGTTCATGTCGTACGCGCCGGCGAGACGCTGGCGTCGATCGCCGAGCAGCACCACGTCAAGGGCGGCTGGCGCACGCTGTTCCGGCTGAATCGGGGTGCCCTGCACGGCAACCCGAACCTGATCCGGCCGGGCCAGCGCCTGGCCCTGTGAACCGTGGACGGCCGCCCCGGCGCACCTGACCGGGGCGGCCGTCCATCTCACTGACGGGTTGCTGCGACCGCGCCCGCGATCAGAACACCCGATATCTCCTCATCACCGACATCCGTGGTCAGTACGGCCGAGCGGGCGGGGCGGGGTGCGCCGGCACCGACGCGAATCCGTCACGCGAGGGGGCAGTCACCTCGGTGACGTCCGTCTATTCTGTACGCACTGGCATCGGTCCGTCACGAGGAGATCATGTGGCCGAACGCGCTGCGCACGGGTCGACGGATCGCTCCCACTCCACCACGGGCGGGACGGTGACGGTCGAGTTGGGAGAGTTGGCGCAGGCGGCGGTGCTGGCCGTCGCGCCGGACCAGATCGACCTGTTGACGGCGGCCACGGCACGGTGGGATGCCGGAGCCGGGCAGAAGGGTCCAGGGTGGACCGGGGGATCGGTCGGGTCCGGAATCGAACCGGTGTTGCTCGCCGAGGTGGTGGGCCCGGTCCTGCTCGGTGCCTCGGCGGAGGTGCTGGGCGCCGCGACCGTCGCGGCGTGGCGCTCCCGGCGCGGGTGGTTCCGGCGCGGGTGGTTCCGGCGCGGGTGGTTCCGGCGGCGCCGACGGCCTGCGGATCCCGGCCCGCGCACGCGGGTGACGCTCGACGCGGACCAGGTGGACGCCCTGCGCTCAGCGTGCATTCGGCACGGGACGACGCTCGGGCTCAACCCGGCGGAGGCGACGATGCTCGCCGACGCCGTACACGGTGCCCTGTGCCAAGCATTGGCGGATGCCGACCACGTCGATGAGTAGCACGGCCGCGATCCCGCGGCCATCGCCCGCCGTCACCGGTTCGGCGGCGGTCGCGGCGCCCCGCCGCCTCGCATCCATGTACGTGCTGGTGGCGGCCGCGCTGATGCTGTTGGGTGGCGGTGCCGCGGCGGCGTTGCGCGACTCGTACAGCGCGCGGTACCCGGCCGCCGCAATCCGCTGCCTGAGCGAGCAGGGGATCGACCAGGCGGCCCTGCAGCGGCTCGACTCGCCGGGGCAGCGGAGCCCCGAGATCCGGGAGCGGATTCGCGTCTGTACCGCGCCGAACGCTCGCGGCCAGAGTCTCTTCATGCTGGCCGGCGGCGTGCTGCTGCCGGTGGTTGCCGTGCTGCTGATGGTCGGTGGCGCGGTGCTGGTGCGGTGGCGGCTGGCGCGCGATGCGGTTCCCGCGGCGCGCACCGCCGCGGCCGGGTCGGCAGTGGAACGCTTCGAGGCCTGGTGCGACCTGCTCGGCCTCACCGGACGGCGGCGACCCCGGCTCGTTCTCGTCGCACCGTACGCGTCAGGGCGGCAGGCGTTCACCACCGGCCTGCCGTTCGCGGCGCCCCGGGTCGTCCTGCCGCTCGGTCACGCGTACCTGGAGCCTGCCCGGTTCGACGTGCTGGTGCTGCACGAACTCGCCCACGTGCGGTCCCGGGACGTGTCCTGGGCCGCGGCGGTGTGGTGGACCGGTTGGCTGAGCGTGCCGGTCCTGCTCGTGGCGCTGAGCCCGCTGGCGCGGTGGCCCCGGCAGCGGTGGGGGCTGCTGGCCGAATACCTGCCGTCGGTCGTGCTGGCGGTCGCGCTGTCCGTGATCGTGCTCGGCTTGCGCGCGGCACTGCTGCGCCGCCGGGAATTCGCGGCGGACCGCTACGCGCGGGAGGTCCTCGGCGACCCCGACGCGCTGCGCGGCGTGCTCGGCGCGTCCGCCGGCACCGTCTCGGCGGACGCCGTCCCGGCCGACATCGCCCGGCGGCTGGGGGGTTGGCTCCGGACGGTACGGGCGGTACACCCGCCGCCGTCGGTACGGGCCGGGCTCGATCCGACCGCATCGGAGGAGTGGGAGGGCGGTTTCGCCGTCAGCGCCGTCACCGCGGTGCTGGCGATGCTGACCGTACAGGCCGTCTACATCGCCCTCTCGCTCCCCGGCCAGGTGTGGAACACCCGGCTGCCGCTGAACCTCGCCGCGGCCGCCGGGAGTCTGCTGTGGGCCGGTGTGATGGTTCCGGCGTGGCGGCGCCGAGCGCGACAGGCCACGGTGGCGGGCGGCGCGCCGACCTGGTCGGGGCCGGTGGCCGGCGTGGTGCTCGGCATGGTCGCGGGGTTCCTGATCCAGGTTCCCGGACAGGCGACGAGGATGCGCCTCGGGGTCTGGCAATCCCAGTTCGCCCACCATCTCGTTCTCCCGGCCGGGACCGTGGCCGTGGTCACGGCGAGCGTGGCGGCCCTGACCGCCGGGCTGGCCGTCACGGCGGACCGGGCCGGCCGGAGGGTGGCGGCGGTTGTCACGAGCGCGGCGGCGTGGACCGCCGCGTTCACCGCGTCCATCCTGGTCCTGGTCGGATACGTGCAGGACGGCGACCCGGGTCGCATCCGAACCATGCTGGTGGGTGCCGGTCTGTGGGAATGGCGGTGGGCGCCGCCGCTCGTGCTGGTCGGCTGTGGACTCGCCGCGCTCCGCCGCCGTGCCTTGGCCGCGCCGGTCGCGGTGGGGGTGATCGGTGTCGCGGCGGTGACCGGCGGAGCCGCCGCCGGACTGACCTGGCAACTCCGAATCGGCTCCGCAGACTCCGATGACCTGCTGTTCGTACTGATCAGTCAGCGATCCCTGATCTGCGCCCTCGCCGGATGGGTGGTCCTGGCGGTGCTGCTGTCCGCGCGCCGGGGTGGGACCGCCACGCCCGGCCCCGTGGTGCCCGCCATCCCCGGCGCGCTGGCCGGCGGGTTCGTCGCCGCGGCCCTGGCCGGTGCGGTCACGTTCGGGATCGCCGCCGCCGGTGGCCGCGGGCGCAGCGTCGACGTGCTGCTCGACGCGGTCGGCTGGCCGGTGTGGCAGCTGTTCGTCGCGGCCGTGCTGACCCTGCCGGCGCTGCTGGCCGGAGTGCGGCTCGCGGACCGGTATCGGCGCCGGGCGCAGCGACCGGTCACCGGCCGCGTCGCCGCGCTCACCACGGGCGTGCTCGTCGGGCTCCTCAGCGTGGCGTTGGTCGGCGGCGCCCTGCCGCCGCTGGCGGTCGGCCGGCACGACTGGCCGGACTACCTGGCCACCCTCGACACGGCGCCGGGCCGCGCCCCGGCCGCCGTTCCCGTGGTCCCGTCCGTGCCCGCTGCCGAGTCCGGCGGTGGCGACCCGGGCCGTCCCCTCGACGACACCGCGGCAACCGCGGCGTTGGCCGTCGCGGAGCGGCTGCTGCCGGTCGGGCATCGGCGCGTCGAAACCCACTCCGGGGATGGTGGCACGGTCCCGGACGTGTCGCCGGAGACGTGCCGCGCGGCGCTCGTCCGGCATGCGGGCGCGGAGCGTGCACGGCCCCGCGCCGGGGACGCCGTGCAGCAGTACACGACGTCCGTGGGGCCGTACCCGGAGATGACGGTCACCCTCGGCATCACGTCGTACGTGACGCCGGTCCGCGACTTCCGGCTCGATCAGGAGATGGCCGACCGATGCCGGCACCTCACCATCCCGTCGCCGGTCAGTGACACCGGCGTGATGGAGGGCGGATACGTGGTGGGGACCGCCCCTGCCGTGCCGTGTCCGGCGTACCGCACCGAGTTCACCCTCACCGGCCGGGTCCGCACCCTGGCGGTGGTGTCGACCGTCCTGTCGGAGCGGGTACTCGTCGGGCACAACGTCGTGTCCGTCGACATCCTGATCGGCAGTTCCGGCGCGCCGCCGTCGGCGGAGGTGATCGGCTACCGCGACCGGCTCGGCGAGGCGCTCCTGATCGGGGCCGTCAATGGCCTCCGGCGCGACCGATGACCGCTCCTCCCGGAGAGGTCATGCGGCCGCGTTGGTGTCACGACGGCGCATGACCGGCACGTGAGCCTGCCGCTGAGGAAAGGATGGTTCGTTCGAAGTTGCGCGACCAGTCACGAGGCGGCGATCCATCCATTGCAATCACCCTGCGTACAGTGGTGACCTCGTAAGGCTACATTTTCCGGTCTCGATGTCCCCGCTGGTCAAGCGGCGTTCGGATTCGGTCGGAGTTCCCGTACGGGCCCGGTGTGTGTCCCACGATCAAGGACAAGAACCCCGATTCCTGAGACGAGAGGGACCACTCGCCGGCAGCGGTCGCCCATCCGCCGACCGGGTCGATCCGGACCACATTGCCGTGCCGATCGGGGATCGCCTGTCCTACGTAGCCTATCTGCGCTGGGGAAAGTCATGGTGACGGAAGATCAAGTTCCAGGCGGTGGCGCTGTCGCTCCGGACGACGCTGACGTGGTGGCGCTGCGCCATCTCAACGACGTGCACGGGCCGGTTCTGTTGGCCTACATCACTCGCCTCACCAGAGGCAACATCCACTGGGCTCAGGACATCCTGCAGGAAACGTACCTGCGGGCCTGGCGCAATCCGGAGGCCCGCAACAGTGACGGCCGGTGGAGCCGCGCGTGGCTGTTCACGGTCGCCCGCCGGATCACCATCGACCATGTCCGCGCGGTCCAGGCACGCCCGCCGGAATATCTCGACGAGCGGATCGATGCGCACCGCGGTATCGGCGATGAGTTCGAGCGGCACCTGGACCGGCGGGAGGTGCGTGAGGCCATTGCCGAGCTGCCGGAGCGGCAGCAGCGCATCCTGATCGAGATCTACTTCCGGGAGCGCACCGTGGAGGAGGCGGCCGAGATCCTCGGCATTCCCGCCGGAACCGTCAAGTCGAGGACGTTCTACGCACTCAAGGCGCTCCGTGAACGACTGGTCGGACGCGGCTTCTGGGCCGCCGAGCCGGTACGGGTCTCCGGAGGCCTCCGGTCCGCCTAACCGCCGGTGGCTGCACGTTCAGCCCGCCGTCCGCGAAATGCCCCTGCCCGGTGGTGAACCCCGTTCGGCCGGCATCCGTTGTGGAGCCCGACCCGCCGGTCAGGCGCCGACCCGACGCCTCGATCCCAGACCCGGAAGGTGAACTCCGATGCCCTGGACCAACGAATACGAGCAGAGCCGCTCGCAGATGCTGCAGACCGTCAACGCGATCACCAACCAGTCCAACCGGAACCGGCGGGCCAGCAAGGCCGGCATGCTCCTGCACTTCCACTACCGTGACGAGAACAACCAGAGAATGATCCTGACGCGCTCGACCGACGTGTATCTCAGCGGCCGGGCGGAAAATGAGAACACCCCCGCCAACCGGCTGGCGCATCCGCAGGCCGCGGAGTCTCCGCGGGAAGCCGAGCACATGGTGGATCGCGAGGCACGCGAAATCATGCTCGAAGTCAGCGAATCGGGCCTGCGACCGTACAAGATCACTGGCGACCTGCTCGGCGACAAACCCTGCTGCGACCGCTGTGCCTTCACCATGCAGACGCTGGCCGACGACATGGCGGTCCAGTTTCCCACCGCTGGCGACGACGTCAAACTCAACGCATTCGCTCTGCGCTCGAACCAGCCTCCGGCGGACCACAGGGCCTACGTGGGCCGGCAGGGGCGGTCCACCTACGGCAGCGGCAGCGCCGAGCCGGTACGAATCGGCACCACCCAGGTGTGGCGGGACACCTACATTCCGGGAGAGACCGACCACCGCACCCCGGACGTCCGCCAGGACATCGGGCGTGGCAGCGACCCCTCCTACACGGACCGGTCGCCCTACACCTCGTCCTACGAGAACAGCTCGGGCCGCAGCACCTCGCCGGGCTCGTCGTCCGGTGGTGGTGGCGGCGACTTCCCGTCCGGTCACGGCAGCGGCTCCGAGTCGGAGACCTCGCACTGGTCGAACGAGGCCAACCGTTCCTCGAACTTCCTTCCCGGCACCAACCCGAGCGGCCGGGTGAGCCACGCGAACACCCCGCTGGACCTGAGCAGCTTGAACCTGGGTCCCACCTTCAGCAAGGACTACAAGACCGTCGTCGACAACGGGGAGACATACAAGAAGGCGGCCACGGTGGGCGACCTGCACGCATATGCGCACACCCAGACCGGTGATCTCGGTCTTTGGGACGCCAAGCGGGCTGACTGGACGGCCTACCCCGGCTACAACGCCAAGGACTGGGTCCGCGAGCAGGCGGCACTCGCCCGCGCGGGCAAGAGCGCCGGAGAGTCGAGCAGGAGCCACGGAGAGTCGTCGGGCTCGTCCAGGCACCACAAGGCGAAGGAGAAGAAGAAGCACGTGAGTGGCAAGTGACCCCTGACTGCACGCGAACGGCAGAGGGCATGTCGAACACGGGAACTCTCGACGGGAAAGTGGCGGTCGTCACCGGTGGCAGCAGGGGCATCGGGGCGGCCGTCGCGGCCCGGTACGCGGCAGCGGGCGCGTGCGTGGTCATCGGCTACCACCGCTCCGCCGACGCCGCCCACGAACTCGCCGACCAGCTCACGGTCGCCGGAGCGAGTTGCATCGCGCTGCGCGCCGACGTCGCCGACCCGCAGCAGACCGCACGGCTGATCAACCAGGCCGCGGACACCTTCGGCAGGCTCGACATCCTGGCCTCCTGCGCGGGGATCAACCACTTCGGCGGCCTGGCCGAGCTGACCCCGGCGGACTTCGACCACGTCTTCGCGGTCAACACCCGCGGCCAGCTCCTCGCGGCCCAGCATGCCGCCCGCCGGATGGGCGACGGCGGGCGCATCATCCTCACCTCCTCCAACGCCGCCCGCCGGACGATCTTCGAACACACCCTGTACGCCGCCAGCAAGTCGGCGGTCGAGGCCATGGTGCGATGTCTCTCGGTCGAGCTCGGCCGGCGCGGTATCACCATCAACGCCGTGGCCCCCGGCGCCACCGCCACCGACATGGCGGCCGCCAACGCGGCGAAGTACCAGCCGCCCGGCATGAACCTGTCCGCCACGGATTGGCTCGCCCTGAGCTACGCCCTGGGCCGGATCGCCACGCCCGCCGAGGTCGCCGGGGCCTACGTCTTCCTGGCCGGCGCCGACGCCGCCTACATCACGGGTCGCACGCTGCCGGTCGAGGGCTGCGTCTTCTGACACCATCGGGGTGACACAGTGGCCATACTCTGCAAACCAACGGTCGCGGTGCCGGAGCACGTCGTCACGCTGCAGGAGACGCTGGACCTGACCGAACGCCTGCACGCCGGACATCCCCAGCTTCCGCTGATACTCCGGCTGATCCGCAACACCGGCGTCCGCAAACGCCACATCGTGCAGCCGCTCGACCGTACGCTGCGGCATCCGGGGCTCGCCGAGCGCAACCGCATCTACGCGGCGGAGTCCAGGAGGCGGACCCCGGCCGTCGTCCTGGGTGCGCTGGCCAACGCCGGTCTCACCGCGGGCGACGTCGACGCCATCGTCTACGTCTCCTGCACCGGGTTCCTGATGCCCTCGCTCACCGCGTGGCTCATCAACGAGCTCGGGTTCCGCGCCGACACCCGGCAGATCCCCATCGCCCAGCTCGGGTGCGCTGCCGGCGGCGCCGCGATCAACCGGGCCCACGACTTCTGCCGCGCCTACCCCGGCAGCAACGTCCTGATCGTCTCCTGCGAGCTGTGCTCGCTGTGCTACCAGCCCACCGACGTGGGTGTCGGTAACCTGCTCAGCGCCGGGCTGTTCGGCGACGCGGTCGCCGCGGCCGTGGTCCGGGGCAGCGGCGGCGCCGGCGTCTCGCTGGAACGCAACAGCAGCCACCTCATCCCGCACACCGAGGACTGGATCGCCTACGCCGTCCGCTCCACCGGCTTCCACTTCCAGTTGGACCGCCGCGTGCCGGGCACGATGGAACCGCTGGCGCCGGTGTTGCGCGCGCTCGCCACCGCACAGGGGTGGGACGCCGGGGACCTCGGCTTCTACATCGTGCACGCGGGCGGGCCGCGCATCCTCGACGACCTGAGCAAATTCCTGGGCGTGCATCCCGACGCGTTCCGCTACAGCCGGGCCACCCTGACCGAGTACGGCAACATCGCCAGCGCGGTGGTGCTCGACGCGCTGGCCCGGCTCTTCGACGACGGCGGCGCCGCGGCCGGGGCCACGGGTCTCATCGCCGGTTTCGGGCCCGGTATCACCGCCGAGATGGCGTTGGGCACCTGGTCCGGCGCCGTCGAGCCGCGCGCCGACGGACTTCTGCGCACCTGAAACGACGGAAAGGCGGACCGGTCCCATGCCCCCAGAATCGTCAGCCCGCGACGACGACCGGCAGCTGCGCGAGGCGCTGCGGGCCTCGCGCGACCCGGCCTCCTTCGGTCGCGACATCCTGGCCGCCGCGCGGGAGACCATCGACCGGGACCTGCGGGAGAACCGCTGGACGGCCCGGACGGGCAGAGCGCTCCGCGAAGGGGCGGGCGACGCCGCCCGCTGGATGCGCGGGGCGTTCTCTCGCGGGCGTCCGGGGGAGGCGGTGGCGCCCGGCCAGGGGGCTTCCGCGGCGGGACCCGGGCGGGAAGCTCCGGGCGTGCGCAGCGGCCGCAGGGCGTTCGAGCGGATGGTCCGAGCCGTGCGGGCGGCGCGCAGGCTCGCCCAGTGGATCCGACAGCGCGTCACCCGGCGAGCGGCGCAGCCCGCCGATGCCCACGGCGCCGCGCAGCCGACCGCAACCCACGGCGCCCAACCCGCCCCCGAGATGCCGCAGCCGTTGGCGCAGCGCATCATGAACCGGCCGGTCCCCGGCGAGCGGTACATGCAATCGCTGCCGCCGGAGCTCGGCCAGCGAGCCGCGATCGCCCAGGCGATCGAACTCGCCGTCCGCCAGGACCCGAAGCTGGCCGCGCTGCACGCGGACGGCCGGATGAGCGGCGTCGCGCAGTTCCTCGCCGCCGTCGACAAGGACATCGCGCAGCACCGTTCCGCCACGCCGCCCCTTCCGGCGCCCGATCCTCATCGGCTGACGATGTGGGGCGACGAGACACAGCAGGGGATCGCCCGGGCGGCCACCGGACCGGCCGGGGACGTCGGCCCTGTCAACGGGGTCCGGGCCCGCGCGGCTCAGGTCCGTACGGCCCGGCCGGACGGCGTGTCGCGGTCCGCGTCGAACGCGTCCACGTCGTCGGCGCCCGTGCGCCGGTCGTCGAGCTCGGCCAACACGCCGCGCCGGTGACCAGGCGGTTCAGTACACAGAGATGTGGACGTGGTTGGTGTGCCAGCCCGACGGATCGTCGCCGCCGAACGGGTTGTTGTAGTCGTGCCAGCCCTTCGCCCGGGTCCAGATGTGGCGGAACCAGATGACGTACATGATGCCCAGCCGGTCCGCGTTCGACACGGCCCAGGTGGCCAGCGCGTCGCCCCGCGCCCGCTGCGCCCCGGTGGCCTCACCGCCGCTGGTCATCATGAAGTCGCAGGCCCGGCCCTTCGGGTGTTCGCCGTGGTCGTCGACCCGCCAGCAGCCGGCCCCGGGATAGCCCACCGAGGCGACGGTCCGGACCAGCTGGGCCGTCCGCGGGGTCAGGCAACCGCCGCCCGTCGTCGGGTCCGGGCGGATGCTGCACGCCTCCGGCGGCCACGAACCGTCGGCGCCGCGCGGCGCCGACCCGGTAGTGGTGAGGTTCGCACAGTCCAGGTCGACGCCCGCGAGGTCGCGGACCGCGGTGATCGCGGTGGCGGTGTGCTTCGCGTACGCATCGGGGTAGGCGCTGCGCTGCACCGTCTGCGCGGCCCGGGTGAGCTCCATGCTCTCCCAACCGCCCACCCTGAGCAGCGCCGTATAGAACGAGTCGGTGGCGTGTCCCGCGTCGTTGACCTGCTCCCGCGTGCCCCAGGCCGGGGGCGTCTGCTGGAAGATGCCCGACGATCCGAACGCGTCGGGCTCCGGGTGGGCGTGCAGCGCGCTCTCCTGCGCGGCCGTGGCGATCGCGACCGCCCAGCCCCGCGGCGGCACCCCGCGCCGCCGTCCGATGTCGACGATCAGCTGCGCCGTGGCCCGCTGCTCGGCGTCGAGATGCCAGGCGGTGCCCTGCGGCACCAGGCAGTCGGCGGCCGTGCCGGCGAGCGCCGGTTTCCCCGACTCGACCAGGGCGATCGTGGTCAACGGCAGCAGCACGCTGAGCGTGGCCCCGCCGACGAGTACGGCGGCGCGCCTCACGGCCGCCTGCCCGCTGTAGTGCACATGGGTCCTCCGAACCGGTCGGTGCGCGACGCTACAACGCGGCCCGGCCGGGCGGAGTTCACCGGACCCTCCCGTGGGTGGATCCGCCACTGCCGTGAACCATCCGGGGCGCCGACCCGTCATGGGGCCGGACCAGTCCCGCGTCGAGCGGCCTGGACCGCCCAGGAGGAACGACACATGACACTGCATGCGCGCGATCTCTTTCCCAATGCCCAGCGGGCACGCCACTACGGCACCCCGCCGCCGGATGCTGCCGCCGGTTCGTCGTCCACTCCGGATCCCGCCGCGCCTCCAGCCGCATCCGGTGCGTCCACCACGCAACCCGCGCTGGAACCCGCTGCGCCCGCACCGGAACCCGCGGCGGAACCCGCGGCGCCCACGCCGGAAACCGCGCCGGAACCCACGGTTCCGGGACCCGCACCCGCCACGCCGGAACGGCTCGATCAGCCGTCCACTGCTATGGGGCCGGCGCGATCGCCTTCGGCGGCACCCGTCGCACACCGGACGGATCTGCCGGAATGGGCCGACACCGACGTGCTCGGCGACGAGCCGTACGACGTCTTCGTCCGCCGCGTCACCGGTGGCGGACCGCCGGCGCGCCGGCCCTGGCGTGAGCGGTTCCGGCGTACGCCCGGCCGCAGAACCGCGGCACCCGCCCGGAAAGCGCCGCCGCCGTCGGCCGACCCGGCCGTGATCCGGCTGCCGGTCTCCCGTACCTCGATGGTCACGGTCTCCACGCCGGCGGCCGGGGCGGGCCGTACCTCGGTCACCATGATGCTCGCCGCCACGCTGGGCCGGTACCGCAACGGGCGCACGCTGGCGTGGGAGGCGGCCGGCGGGGACGGCTCGCTGGGCCGGCAGGCGGGGGCGAAACCCGTGTTCCGCGGCAGCATCCGTGACCTGCCGTACGTGCCCGGCGCCGGCTTCGACGTACTGGACGGCGACAACTACGCCTCCGACCGCGACCGGCCGTTCGAGTGGCTGTACGCGATGCTGAGCCGCAGCTACGACATCCTCGTCCTCGACTCCGGCAGCGACCTGCGCGAACCGGCGTGGGCCGAGGCCACCCGGCGCGCCGACCAGTTGGTCGTCCCGGTCACCGTCCGCGACGACTCCGTCGAGGCCGGGCTGTGGACCGTACGGGAATCGGCGGCCCGCTCCGCGATCGCGGTGCTGTCCTGCACCGAACCGCAGACCGACCCGGACCGGATCCGGGACATCTCCGAACGCTTCGCGGCGCTGCCGTGCGACGTGGTCGTCGTCCCGTTCGACGAATGCCTGAGCCGGGCCGGTTCGGCGCCCTACCGCGAGATCGGCGACCCGGCCCGGCAGGCCTACCTGAGCGTCGCGACGTCCGTGATGCGCACCCTGACCACCGCCTGACGACGAGGAGTAGCACATTGACGTCCGACACCCCGCTGTCCCGCGTGATAAGCGGCGACAAGGTCACCAATCCGCTCGACGGCGTGACACCCGACATGGGCATCCTCGGGCCCGCGTTCGGCCACACCTGGGCCCGGGTCGCGGGCGCCGTCTGGGCGCTGCTCATCGCCGCCGCCGTCTTCTACCTCGCCGCCGGTTTCCTCGCCATGGCACAGGCGAAGCGGGTCGGCAACGCCCACATGATCACCGAGGCGGCGGGGGACGTGAAGGTCCGCGCGACGGCGCTGGCCGGTCTCGTGGGTCTGCCGGTGATCGTCGGCGCGATCATCACCGTGGTCGGCTGAGCCGCATGCGCAAGGCGACAGCCGGGACCGCGGTGGTGGCCGCAGTCCTTCTGGCAGCCCTCCTGCTGACCGCGCCGCGGCACGGTGCGGGGCGGCGGGCGGCGGCCGAACCCGTTCCGGGCGGCGCCACCGGGTCACCTCCGGCGATCGACCATCCCGAGCCGGAGACGCTGCCCGCCGGGCCGGTGGCGGCGGCCGACGGCGGGAGCCGCAGCGGGCCCGGCGGGATTCCGCTGGGCTTTCCGCGTACGGCCGACGGGGCGGTGGCCGCCGGCACGGCCTGGCTGACCGTCCTCGAAGGCGTCGGCATGCTGGACGCCACCCGCCGCCCGGCGCTGCTTGCCGCGATCGGCGACGCGACGTTCGCGGCGGCGGCCGACCGGCGGATCGCGGCCCGCGCCGCCGGGCTCGCCCCGCCCGCCGGCCCGGATTCGGGGTACGTCGTGGCGCTCGCCCGGCCCGCATCCGGTGCCTACCGGGTCCTCGACGGCGGGGAATCCGCGGTCCGGTGCGAGGTGTGGTACCCGTACCAGCTCGCCGTCCGCTCGGACGGGGCGCCGCCGCCGGTGGCCCGCTGGTACCGCGCCCAGCTCGCCCTGCGCTGGGACGACCAGCGCGGGGACTGGCTGCTGACCGCGGACCCGGTCTTCGCCGACGGGCCGGATCCCGGCGAGCCGAGCCCGCCCTTCGCCGCCCGGACGGCCGCCCTGGCGGAGTCCGGACCCGGCTGGCACACGTACGCCGACGCGCAGGAGTAGACATGTGGACCGACGTGGGTGCACCACCCGCCGCACCGGGTGGCGGCTCGCTCGACACGGCCATGGCCGACGCCGCCGCCTTCCTCGCCCGCAGCCTGAAGTCGTTGCTGGGCACGACGTTCGCGGAGCTGTCGCACGTCGCGTCGCCGGACATCGGGTCGCGGCAGTTCCTGTCGACCTACGCGGCCGGCGCCGGCATCGCCATGTTCGTGCTGGTGGTCATGCTGGCGCGGCTGTTCTACCGCGCCTCGTCGGGTGACCTGAGCGGGCAGTCGATGGCCGAGTCGCTGTGGCGGTGGGTGCCGGCCGCGATGCTGCTGGTGCTGTTCGCACCGGCCCTGGGGCAGCTGATCGTGCAGCTGACCGACGCCGCCACCGCCAGCATCACCGGCTACTTCGCCGCCGATGTCGGCTCGCTGCCGGGCAGGCTGACCTCGATGGTGGTCGTCTCCGACCCGGACGCGCTGCCGGGCGGCCCGATCGTCGCGCTGCTGGTGATGGCACTGGCCTTCGTGGGGCTGGCCGGCATGGTCGGCGGGCTCACCGCGCAGACGCTGGTGCTGTATCTCACCGGCGCGGTCATGGCGGTGTCCTTCGTGGCGCTGATCGACCCGGCCACCCGCAGCCGGGCGTTGCGGCTGCCGGCGACCTGGCTGGCGCTGCTGCTGGCCAAGCCGTTGCTGTTCTTCCTGATCGGCACGGTCGCCCGGATCAGCGGGTCGGTCTTCACCGCCCGGCCCGGCGCCGATCCGGGCTGGCGGATCCTCCTGCCGGCCCTGATGGGGGCGCTGACGCTGCTCTTCGTCGGGCTGGCCCCGTGGACGCTGATCAGGATGGCGCCGCGCCTGCCGGTGTCGGCCACCGACCGGTACGCGCGGACCCGGCGCAGCCCCGCGCAGGGCCAGGGGCCGAGCGCGACCATGCTGCAGATGTCGCACCGCCGGATGAGCGGGCTCCCGGGCGGCCCGGCCCTGCCGCTGGCCGGACCTCCCGGCGCGGCGGCGCTCACCGGGCTGCCGGTGACCCACCCGCACCGTCCCGCGATGTCGGGCCGGGCCGCCGGGCGGATCCCGGCACCCGCCGCCACCGAACCCCGGACCGCACCCGCCGCCACCGAATCCGGAACCGCGCCGGGCGGCACCGAATCCGGAACCACGCCGGGCGGCACCGAGCCCCGGACCGCGCCGGAGGGCGCCGCACGCCGGGTCGATCCGACCGCGCTGCCGCCCTTCGGTGAGCAGGCGATCGACATGGCCCCGCCGGCACCCGAACTCACCCGACGGAGCGCCGCACGATGACCCCGGAGACACGCACCTCACGACTCGGCGGCGAGCTGCGCCGCCGTACCATGCTCGGCGGCGCCCGCAGCCGCATCGGCAACGTCGTCCTGGCCGGCGCCCTCGTCGCCGGGACGCTGCTGGCCGTCACCGTCGGCGGGCCGGCGGGCATCGCCTCGGCGGTGCTGCTGTTCACCCCCCTGTTCGCGCTGACCCGGCAGAACCCGGTGACCGGCCGGTCGCCGGGCCGGGAGTTCGCGCTAGCGGTGCGCTGGCGGCTGCGCCGCCGCCGCGGCGAGACCACGCTGGTTCCGCTGCACCTGGCTTCGCCGGTCGCCGCCCCGGCGACCCGGCAGCAGCGTCGCGCGGTGCGCACCTGGGCCCGGTCGATCCGCGACGAGGCGCCCGGCCTCGAAGGCGTCGAATGGCTCGGCGTCGACGGGGAACCCGGTACGGTGCTGCTGCACCGCCCGCCCGGCGAGCCCCGCTACCTGTCGGTGGCGCTGGAGGTCGACGGGCAGGCGCCGGGGCTGCGCACCGACCGGGACTACGACCAGGCGGCCGCCGCGTACGGACGGCTGCTCGGCCGGCTGGCCCGCGACAGTGGACTGATCGGCGGAATCCAGTCGGTGACCCGGATCGTGCCGCTCGACTCCGCCGCGCACGAGCAGTGGGCGGCCAGCCACGTCGACCCGGCCGCCCCCGAGCTGCTGCTCAGCTCGTACGCGGAGCTGGTGCGGATGACCGCGGGCGCGACCGAGATGGTCCGGCACTACCTGGCCGTACGGATGCCGTTGTCGGCGGCGTTCCTGCAGGAGGCCGCCGCCTGCGGGCCGGGCGAGGAGGGCATCGCCCGGCTGGCGCTCGCCCAGGCGCGCTGGGTCGCCTCGCTGGCCGCCTCGGCCGGGTTGCGGCAGCCGCGGATCCTCTCCGCGCACCACCTGGCGGCACTCCTGCGGCACCTGCAGAACCCCGACTTCCCGATCGACCAGACCGTCGACGTGTCACCGGCGACGTGGCTGCGCGGGCAGCGCGCCGAGCGGCACGGCACTGTCGTCGACGAACGGTGGTGGCACCGCGTCGCCGCGATCCCACGATCGGCGGTGACCGCCGAGCCGGTCGGCACCAGGTGGATCGCCCCGCTGCTGTACGGCATGGCCGCGCCGGTGCACCGCACCATCAGCCTCTGCGTCACGGTGCAGCCGGCGGCGCAGGCCCGCCGCCGGGCCCGCCAGGACCTGACGATGGACGTGGGGCAGGGCGAGGAGACCGCCCGCCGCGGCGCGATCGACGACGGCACCCAGGCCGTGCAGCTGTCGGCGTCCGCGCAGCGCCTCGCGGATCTGCAACCGGGCTCGGGCATCCACGGCGCGCACTGGACCGGGTGGGTGTCGGTCAGCGCGCCCAGCGCCGACGCGGTCATCCAGGCGTCCACCCGCATCGGTGACGCCGCCGACGAGTGCGGCATCGCCCAGCTCGACTGGCTCGGCTGCCGCCATGACGAGGCGCTCCCGGCCACCTGGCCGGTCTGGCGGGGAATGGAGATCGCATCGTGACCGACGTCCTGCGGCCGCAGGCGTGGCGGTGGCGCCGCTCGCCCGTGCTGGGCCGGCTCGGCCTCTACGCGCCCCGCGTCCCCGGTATCCCCAGCACCACCCGGCAGGCGGAGGTGCTGTGCACCGCCATCTCGGCGCCACCCACGGCGGTGGAGGGGCTGGTCAACGGGATCGACCTGACGACCGGCCAGCCGGTCTACCACGACCCGTTCACCGCGTACGAGAAGAAGGTGGTCTCCTCGCCCAACGTGGTGGTCCTCGGCGACCTCGGCAAGGGCAAGTCGAGCCTGCTGAAAACCGTGTTCGTGGTACGGCAGCTCACCTTCCGGCGCCGCCGGGCGGTGGTCGCCGACCGCAAGGACCAGAACGGCGAGGGCGAGTTCAGCGAGATCTGCCGGCAGCTCGGCGGCTCGCCGATCCGGTTCGAGCTGGGTGGTGGCGGCAGCCGGATCAACCTGCTGGACCCGGTGATCAACGTGTCGGCGGACGCGGGAACGACAGTCGCCGGGCAGCTGCAGCTGCTGCGGGCCGTGGTGCAGGTGGCGTCGGGGCGGCCGGTGGATTCGTGGCAGGGCGCGGCGTTGCGGGCCGCGCACCTGCGGGCGCTGGAGGCCGCGGAGGACGAGGGCCGGGTGCCGGTGCTGCAGGACGTCGTCCGGGCGCTGACCGCGCCGCCGCCGGTGGCGAAGTTCGGCGGCCTGGACACCCCTGGCGCCCGGCAGAGCTGGGCGGACGCGGCGCTGACCATGCGGTTCGACCTGGAACGGCTGATCGGCGACGACCTGGCCGGGCTCTTCGACGGCCCCACGTCGCCGGACGTGACGCTCTCCGAACGGCTCACCTCGTTCGACCTGTCGCAGCTGCCCGCGGACGGGCCCGCGGTCCCGCTGGTGATGACCGTGCTCAACACCTGGCTGACGAACCTGCTGCGGCGCGAACGGGGCTGGCTGACCACGTTCGTGGCGGAGGAGGGGTGGCATCTGGCGGAGGGCGTCGGCGCCCGGATCTTCCAGCGCAACAGCAAGCTGTCGCGCGGTATCGGCCTGGCCAACGTGGTGGCGTTGCACCACGCCTCGGACATCCCGGCCGACTCGCCCGCGATCAGCATGCTGCAGGAGGCAGGCACGGTCTACCTGTACGCCCAGGGGCGGGCCGCCGACGCCCAGCGCTGCATCGACCTCTACTCGCTGCCCGCGCACCTGCGCGACGACCTGATGTCGCTGCCGCAGGGCATGTGCCTGTTGCGGATCGACACCGGTGCGCCCATCGCCATGCAGCACCTGCGGTCACGGTGGGAGACCGCCATCACCGACACGGACGGGGCGATGGGCGCGCACCGGGCGACATCCGGGCAGGCGTTCCCGTGAACCGGCGGTGCCGGTGCTCCGTTGTAGCGGGTCGACCCGGGCGGCTGCCCGGTGGGGGACCTTCGAAGGGCGGTAACCGCATGCGTACGTCGTTCCGTCCGGTCCGGTGGTGCATCGCGGTCGTCGCGGGCGCGGCGTTCGCCGTGCTGCCGGTCGCCGCGCCCGCGTCGGCCGGCGGCGTCATCGCGAAGAAGGACGGCGCCTCGCAGGTCACGTTGAACGTCAAGAACAACGGTGGCGCGTTCGTCGTGCGGTTCTGCCTCAAGACCACCACCACGATGAAACGGCCGGCCGGCAGCGACCGGTCGTGCTCCGGCTGGCTGAGTGTCAACAATTCGTGGACGCTGACGGCCGACGTCACCGATTCACTCGACGAGGTCTTCCTGGACACCGAGGTCGACAAGTTCTTCGGCACCGAGACCCAGGACAACAAGCTGATCACCGGTGCCACGGACTGCGAGGTCTCGGGCACCACGGAGAACTGGCCGATCCGGTGCAACACGCCGAAGGCGCCGGCCGTACCCGTCAGCCCGCCGTCGGTCGCCCCGTTCGCGATCAACGCCGCCGACCCCAACGATCCGGCGATGTCCCTGCTCAACCTGCTGGCCTGGTGCGTGACGGCGGCGGCGGTCGCCGGACTGATCGTCACCGGCATGAACATGGCCCTGCAGATGCGCCGCGGCGAGCCGGGCGAGTTCTCCGAGCACTGGCGCGGCTTCCTCTACGTGGGCGCGGCCTGCCTGGTCGGAGCCACCGCCGGCCCGGTGGTGTCCTTTCTCGGACTTCCGTACTGATCCAGGGAGGCAGAAGTGGTGATTCGCCGATCCGGCGCCGACGACCGGGACGACCGGCCCTTCTGGAAGCAGCGGGGCTGGCAGCTGTCCGCGGGCTTCCTCGCCGTCGTGCTGGTCTTCGGGGTGTTCGCGGCACTGGGCCGCCATGCGGAGCCACGCGGCGCGGCCGAGACGGCGCCGATGGTCGGGCCGCTGACGGAGTCGCTGAATCCGGGCCGGACCCGGCCCGACGGCTGCGACACCGACGACTCGGACCAGTCGCCGCCCACCGAGCCGCCGGGCGATGTGACCTGGCGGCCGCTCAACGGCGGGTCGGTGCCGGTGTCGGCGTCCGCCGGGCCGTTGCGCGACGACGGGCCGGTCCTCTGGTGTTTCGCGCACACCCCGCGGGGCGCCGTCCTGGCGGCCACGGTCATCCCGCGGCAGCTGAGCGGGCCACGGTGGCGCGCTGTCGTCGCGCAACAGGTGGTGCCGGGCAACCCACGGGACATGTTCGCGGCGATGCGGGCGTCCATTCCGGACACCCCGCCGCAGTACATTGCCCGGACCCTGGCGGGCTTCCTGCTGCAGGACTACTCCCCGGAGCAGGCCACGGTACGGCTGCTGATCAAGGACGGTCAGGGGCAGTACACGAGGGTCGACTACACGATGGCCTTCGCCGGTGGGGACTGGAAGATCCAACCGCTGTCGGGAGGTGACCTGTACTCGGCGGAAGCGCCGGTGCCGGACCCCGCCGGATTCGTCATGTGGAGGACCTGAGATGGCCGCCTGCAGTTCCGGAGATGCCACCTACGGTGGCGCGTTCGGCTGGGTCAGCGACCTCGCCGACAACGGCGTCGGCGGGGTGCTGCGGACGATCGCCTACGCGATCGTCAACGCCGGCATCCAGATGATGCAGAAGATCAACGACGTGCCCACCCTCGGCCCGAAGGGGGAGGAGAACGCCGGGCGCATCACCGACCAGATCAAGTGGCTGGTCGTCGCGATCGCGGTGGCGTCGCTGCTGTTCGCGGCGGCCCGCATGGCGCTGGAGCGCAAGGGCGAGGCGGGCACGACCGCCCTGAAGGGCATCGTACGGATGATCCTGGTGGCCGGCGCGTCCACGTACGTGGTGACGAACCTCGGCACGCTGTCGGACAGATACACCGGTCACCTGTTCAAGATCTCCATCGACCAGCTGACATTCGTGATGTCGCGCTGCGGCAACGTGGACCTGGCGACGTTCCTGCTGATCGTGGTGGGTCTGCTGCTGATCCTGTCGGCGCTGGTCCAGATCGTCATGCTGTACCTGCGGCTCGGCGTGATGGTGATGCTGTTCGGCACGCTCCCGCTGGCCGCCGCGTCGTCGATGACGCAGTGGGGCGGCGGCTGGTGGCGCAAGCACATCGCCTGGATGGTGGCGTGGCTGGTCTACAAGCCCGCGGTGGCCCTGGTGCTCTACGGCGCTGTAGTGATGATCTCCACCGACGGCGGCGCCGACGCCGCCCAGCAGAAGATCGCCGGGTGCGGGTTGTTGCTGCTCTCCACGGTCGCCATGCCCGCGCTGCTGCGGCTGATCGTGCCCGCCGCCTCGGCGCTGGGCTCCGGTGACGGCATGGCCGCCGCGGTCGGCGCCGGCGGTGCCGCCGCGGGTGCCGCCGCGGCGATGGCCGGCAAGGGTGCCGGTTTCGCGCAGGGCTTCGCCGGCGCGGCCCGCGGTGCCGCCACCGGTGCCGCCTCCGCGGGAGGCAGCGGGGGCGGTGGCAGCGGGGGCGGCGGTGGCGGGGGCGGTGGCGGCGCGGGCCGCACCGGCCAGTCGGGCGGCGGTTCCGGAGGGTCGTCTCCCGGTGCGGGCATGCGCGGCCTGGGCGCCGTCGCCGGAGCCGCCGGGATGGCGGCCGGGGCGGTGCGGGTCGCCGCCCAGGGCACACAGGCGGCCGCGACCGGTGCGACGCGGGCCTATTCGTCGCTCAGCAGCCTCGGCAACAGCGCGGCGCCGGGCATCCACGACGACGACGGCGGCGGCAACCAGCGCTGACCCCGGCCGCGGAACCGGGCGCGGCGGGCCCCACCCTCCCCGGGGCCCGCCGCGCCGGACCCGCCCGATAAGCGGAATCGAGTCTCCCGAATGAGCAAGAAGGACACCTCCCAGAACCTGATGTGGGTGCTCTGGGCACTACTCGGTTCCGGCGGGCTCTTCATCCTGCTGCTGTGCGGGGTGGTCGGACTCATCATCATCGTCTGGACGGCCATCACGCCGGGCATCTGAACGGCGCGACGGTGTCACGTCCGGTCCGCGTGAACCGGCGCGCCCGCCGCGCCGTTGTGACACCAGCAAGCGTTCCTGCGGATCGGGAGGGCCGGTATGCCAGAGGTGACAGAGGGCCGCGACCAACGGCCGGCCGCGCCACCGCCCACGACCGGCCCGCCCACGACCGGCCCGCCCACGACCGGCCCGGCCACGCCCGGCGCCGGTGCCGCCGCCGAGTCCGGTGCGGCCGCGAGCCGGCCGGTGCCGGTGGAGGAGCGGGCCCGGCAGCTCGCCTCGGCGGCGTGGGAGCACTGGCAGAAGTACGGCTCCTGGGGCACGCAGCAGGGCGCCGCACTGGCCAGCCTCGTCGCGGAGAAGACAGGTGGCAGCGGTTCGAGACCGGTGCAGCTGACGGTGCTGTCGGCGAGCGTGGCCGACGCCCTGGCGAAGTCGATCGACCACCTCGGCAAGAGCGAGTACTTCAGCGCGGCCGTCTACGTCGGCCACGCCGCCAACAACTTCGCCGCCATCTACGACGTGGCCACCGGCAAGGAGAAGAGCGAAGTGCACGGCCTGGTCACCTACGGTCTCGACACGACAAAGAACGTCGTCGACAAGGCGTACGAGTGGTTCACGGAGCGGCGGGCCCAGCAGGAGCGGGCCCGCCGGAGCGCGGACCCCGAGGCGGCGAGCGCATCCACCGAGCTGCAGGCGGTCGCCGCCGCCGGTACCTCGACACGGGCGCCGCGTACGCCGCCGCAGAGCCGTACGGGATCCACGAGCCCGCCGTCCGGCGACGTGCGGCGCCGGCAGACCGCGCCCGTGGCGCCGACGCCCGCGCGTCGCGCGACCGGCGGACGTTAGCGCGCGCACCAGGTGAACGAGGAACAGCCGGCCACCGTGGGAGGAAGAGATGCGCAGGCGTGGTCGACCCCACGGTGATGACAGCGGTACGCGCCAGCCGGCGCCCCCGCGACCGCCCGCGGACCGCGGCCCGGCTGCTGTGTCCGAGGCGGCTGCCGTCCGCGGCCGCCCGCGCGAGGGGCGCGACGGCGCGAGCGCGGACCGGCACGTCCTCGCCGCCCGGCTGCGCAGCGCGCGCAGCGAGCTCGCGCAGCAGCAGGCGCGGTCCCACAAGGAAGAGTTCGACGACAAGGTCACCGCGTACGGCGATCCCGCGAAGGCGGGGGAGTGGCGCGAACGCATGGCGGGCTACCAGTTCCGGGACCGCGCCGCCCACGTGGCCCGGGACGCTCTGACCGCCGCCGCGGCATTGCCGAGCATCCGCCCGGTGGCTCTGTCGGCGACGGCGCGCAACGGCCTGTCGACACGCGCGAAGTCGGCCCGTCGGCAACGGCGCCGCTAGGAATCCATCGACACCAGGGAGAAGTCATGCAGCCCGTTGCGCCGGAGAAGGCCGAGCCGCCCCAACCGTTCTTCATCCTCTACCTCAGCGGCGACGAGTACGCCGACGAGCTGGAGCGGCTCACCTTCTGGGTGGAGCATCTGCTGCTGCCGGTCTACGGCGCCGAGGTGACGTCGCAGTCGCCGTGGTGTCCGCAGTGGCATCAGCACACCGAGGCGATCGGTTACCTGCATGCGCTCTGGCTCGGATGGCAGGCGAAGACCGGTGCGGAGGCCGACGCGATGGGCCCGCTGGAATGGCATCGGGACTGGCTGGGGCCGATCATGGAGGTGCTCCGCAACCCGTCCGGCCCGTTCGCCGGGTGCAAGCCGGGCCAGCACCGGGCGAAGGAGCGGCCGACCGTCGAGCCCGCTGCGGGACCCGTACGATGACCGGTGTGGTTGTGAACCGATGACGGCTGAACTCAACGGCAGCGGGCCGCACGCCGTCCACCTGGTCGGCGCGTACTACATGGACGCGCTCGACGAGCCGCAGGCGGAGGCGGTCCGCAGGCACCTCGATTGCTGCGTGCCCTGCCGGACCGTGGCCGACGAGATGGTGGAGACCATCGCCGCGATGGCCGTGCTGTTCGAGCCGGACGGCGTCCCGCCGGCGGGGGAAGCGGACGCCGACCCGGACCGGGACCTCCCACCGGAGGACACCCCGCCGGACTGACCGGCCACCCTCCAAGAAGTTCGTGAATCCGTGAACCCGGCCCACCGGACACCCGTTGTGCGGTCGACCACGGAGCAGCACGAACGACGGAAGGGGTGTCCCGGTGAGAGCCAACACTGCCTCCTCGCCCGAGCCGGAGGAGGGGCCGGCAGCGGGTGGGATGTCCGCCCGTGGGGCGTACCCGCCGGCGCAGCCCGGCCACGAGTCAGGGGTCGGGGCGGCACCGTGGCCACCCGACGTCTCGGCGGGTGCGCCGCATCCGCCGAGGCATCTGCACAGCCTGCCGACGCCGACCTGGACCCAGCCGACCGCGGCGCTGCCGCCGGTGCTGGCCCGGGCGAGTGTGCCGGCCACCTACGACGCCACGCCGGGAGCCCGGGTCAGCACCCTGCCGCCGCGCGAACCCCAGCACCGGCAACAGGGCACGCCCGGGTGGGCGGCGCAGGGCATCTGCTGGGTCGCCGCGCACGGTGGTGCGGGCGCCACCACGCTGGCCGCGGCCGTCGGCGGCGTCGACGTCGGCTGCCGGTGGCCCGACCCGAATGACGAACCGGCCCGCGTCCTGCTGGTGGCCCGGACGAACGCGGGTGGCATGCGCGCGGCGTCACAGGCCCTCAACGCCATCCGGGAGGGCCGGCACCCCGCCGGCATGGCGATCACCGGGCTGGTGCTCGTCGCGGACGCGCCGGGGCGCCTGCCGCGGGACCTGGTCCGCCGGATCAAGGTGCTGCGGGCCTGCGTACCGGTGTGGCGGGTGCCGTGGGTGCCGCAGTGGCGCCTGGGCAAGCAGTCCGAGCGGCTGCCGTCGCAGGTGGTCAAGCTGGGCGCGCTCATCCCGTCGCTGCAGCGCGCCGAGCTGCGCTGAAGCCTTCAGATAACCGGAGGAGAAATGTCGATGTCCTATCACAGCGTGCTGGCGCGCCTCGTGCCCGCCGACGTGCCGCAGCCCACCTCGGGCGGATCCGCCCCCGGCCCGCTGGTCACCTACGTCACGACCGCGCTGAACCTGGTCGCCTGGGCCGGTACCGCGGCCGGGGTGGTCGGGGTCCTGGTCACCGGCGCGATGATGGCCATCTCCCACAAGCGCGGTGAGAGTTCGGAACACATGAGCCGGCTCGGCATGGTGCTGGGCGGCTGCATCCTCGTCGCCACGGCCGGGCCGATCGTCAGCTGGTTCTTCGGCGGCGGCGGCACCGGCGGCGCACCCACCAAGTAATCCGGGAGAGTCATGACCACGGACACGTACAAGACCCCGACGTACGGCAACTGGCGGCGGCCCCGCAAGGCCGGGCTGGGTCCACTGGGGCTCATCGGCACGGTCGGCACGTTCGGCGGACTGGTCGTGACCCTGCTCGCCTCGATGATCTCGCTGCGGGCCGCCATCATCGTGGCCGTACCGATCGCGATCGGCGTGGCGCCGCTGGCGATCCGTACGCAGGACGGCCGCAACGTCTACAACATGGCGGGGCTGCGGGTGAGCTGGCTGCGCCGCAAGTCCAAGCGGCAGCACGTCTACGCATCGGGGCCGCTGTCCGCCCGGCCGGGTGGCCGGTTCCGGCCACCGGGCATGCTCAGCGACGTCACCATGCTGGAGGGCCGCGACCCGTACGACCGCCCCTTCGGCGTCCTGCACCACAAGCACCGCAACCTGTTCACTGTCGTGATCAGCTGCGAGCCGGACGGCGGGTCGCTCGTCGACTCCGACCAGGTGGACATCTGGGTCGCCATGTGGGGTGAGTGGCTGTCCCGGCTG
This sequence comes from Krasilnikovia sp. MM14-A1004, assembly GCF_047159485.1. Classification (GTDB taxonomy): domain Bacteria; phylum Actinomycetota; class Actinomycetes; order Mycobacteriales; family Micromonosporaceae; genus Actinoplanes. Next base: position 2,408,652 of record NZ_AP038773.1, read on the forward strand.
GCGCACGAGCCCGGCCTGCGCGGCGCGTCGGTGGTCGTGGAGACCGCACCGGACCCGGGCACGCGGCTGGCCACCGAGGTACTCACCCGGATCTCCCCGGACGCCCCGCCGGCCGCGCGGGCCGTGATGGAGGAGGTCGTCGCCGGCTATCCGGACGCGTCGTCCGAGATGAACACGTACATCACGCTGACGTACGCCCCGGTGGGCGGCAGCCGGCGCGACAAGGAGGAAATGCTCACCGATCTCGCGCTGCGGCTGCACGGCGTACTCAACGGTCTGGTCTCCGCCGGAGGCGGCTCCGCGGAGCCGCTGTCGGCCGAGCGCATCGCCGAGGTGGTCCGGGTCGCCTACGACCCGGCGGTCTCCTCCGACGTGCTGGACGTGCGCGCCCAGCAGGGCGAAACCGGCCTGGAGTGGTCCGACGCCGGACCGGCCGCCACCGTGGAGACGGTCACCAGCTACCAGCACGATTCCGGCGTCTCCCGCAGCTGGCTGCTGACCATGGCGCCGCGCGGTACGGTCCGCGCCGGCATCCTGCGCAGCCTGCTCGGCCCGGTGTCCGGGATCCGCCGCAAGCGGGTGGCGCTGATCTACCGCCCGATCGACCCGGCCACCTCGGCCCGGCTGGTCGAGGCGGACCGGCGGGCGGCGCAGTTCATGGCGAACTCGACCCGCGGCCTGGTCCGCGCCCGAGCGGTCTCGGAGGTGCAGGCCGCCGAGCAGACCGCCGCCGAGGAGGCCACCGGTGCCGGTCTCGTCGAGTTCTCCGCGGTGGTGACGCTGACTGTCGACTCGCTGGCCGAGGTCGCCGAGGCCAACACGACGATGCGCAACCTGCTCGGCGCGACCCGGATCTCCATGCGGCCGGCCGACCGGATGCAGGCGGCCGCGTTCACCTGCGCGTTGCCCGTCGGACTGCTGCCGTGGGAGCAGACGATGGTGCCGCACCAGCTCAAGGAGGCACTGTGACCCTGCGGGTGCACGACCCCGGTTCGGGTTTCGCCAAGGGCGCCTCGGGCCCCACCACCGCGCTGCACGGCCTGGTCGTCCCGCCCGAAGCGGAACAGGAGCGGGAACTCGACGAGACAGGCAGGCCGCGGGCCCGGAAGAAGGCACGCAAACAGCAGGCGCGGGCGCTGCTCGTGGAGAACCGGAGCATGCAACGGCTGGCCGACGCCGACCGCGACGACAGCGTCCCGCACCGCGGCTCCGCCGCCCTCGGCGGCGGCCGGGTGGCGACCCTGGACCCGCCCACCATGTGGCGGGCGACCACGGTGCAGGCGTGCGGGCTGTGGCCGTTCGCCTCCGGGTCCGGCGCCCCGATGACCGGCGTGCCGCTCGGCCAGCACCTCAGCACCGGCGCGACGGTGTGCGGCGATCCGCTCAACTGGTTCACCCGCGCCCGCTACATCTCCAACCCGTCGCTGTTCATGCTCGGCATGCCGGGTCTGGGCAAGTCGACGCTGATCAACCGGATGCTGATCGGGCTCGCCGCGCAGGGCGTCGTGCCGCTGGTCCTCGGCGACCTCAAGCCCGACTACGCGGACACCGTACGGGCCCTGGGCGGGCAGGTCATCTCGATCGGCCGGGGGATGGGCGGCCTGAACGTCCTCGACCCGGGGGCGATGGGCGCGGCGGCCGCCCGGATCGGCGGGCGGGCCGGGGAGGCTCTGGCCGCGGAGACCCACGGGCGGGTGCTGAACATGGTGGCGGCACTGCTCACCATCGTGCGGGGCGCGCCGATCAGCGACCACGAGCAGTCGGTGCTGTCGGCCTGCCTGCGGCACCTGCGCGAACGTACGGCCGAGGGCGGCACCTTCTACCTGCCCGACCTGCTGCGCGTCCTGGAGGAGGGGCCGCCCCGCGTCCGGCAGGTCACGCTGGACCGTGGCCAGGAGGCGCGGTACCGCGACGCCGTCGACCCCCTGCACCGGTCCCTGCTCGGCATCCTGGACGGTCCGCTGGGCGACACGTTCGCCTCCGAGACCTCCACGCACGTCGACCCCGACGCGACCGCCGTCTGCATCGACATCTCCCGCATCGGCGAGGCCGACGGCCAGCTCACCGCGGCGGCCATGCTCGCGGCCTGGTCCGACGGGCTCGGTACGGCGGCCGCCTCGCACGCCCTGGCCGACGCGGGACTGGCGCCCCGGCGGTGGTTCTTCACCATCCTGGACGAGCTGTGGCGCCCGATGCGGGCCGCGTCCGGCATCGTCGACCGCATCGACGCGCTGACCCGGCTGAACCGGTCCCTCGGTCTCGCCGACGCGAAGATCACGCACACCCTGAAGGACGCCGAGGCGCTGGGCACCGAGGCCGACAAGGCCAAGGCACGGGGCTTCGTCGAGCGCGCCGGCATGGTCGCCTGCGCGGGCCTGCCCCGCGCCGAGATGGAGGAACTGGGCAAGGTGGTGGGGCTGTCCCGCCGCGAGATCGAACTGGTCTCGTCCTGGTCCTCGCCGCCCGGCTGGGCGCAGAACGGCGCCAACGAGGAGCCGCCCGGCCGCGGCCGCTTCCTGATCAAGGTCGGCGGACGGCCCGGCGTCCCGATCCGGGTGGCGATCACGGACACCGAACGCCACCTGCACGACACCAACACCCGCTGGGTGTCGAACGGCTACAGCGAACGGGTGGCCGAGGAACGGGCCGCGCACCGGGCCGCGCTGACCGCGGGCGACGGATGAGTTCCGAAGCGGGCGGGCGCGGCGTCGGCGGCGAGTATCTGCCCTGGATCATCCCCGGGTTCGCGCTGCTCAACCTGGTCGTCTTCGGCGTGCTGTGGCTCGGCGGCACGATCGGCGCCGCGGTCACCGGGCACGGCTGGCACCCGCCGCCGTTCGCGGGCCGGGTCTACCTCGCCCTGATCGTCGGCGCCCCGCAACGGGTGTGGCCGGGCGCCTCCCCGTGGGCGGTCTACGGCACGGCGGTCGTGCTGCTCCTGCTGGTCGTGCCGCCCGTGGTGCTGCTGGCGCGGCGGATGTACCGCCGGGCCGGGCGTACCAGGGGGCTGGCCCGGCGCAGCGAGCTGCACGGCATGACCCCGCAGGGCATCGGGGCCCGCGCACGCGACCTGCGCCCGTCACTCAAGGGCGTCAAGCGGCTGCACCCCGACGACACCGGCAATCTGCTCGGCGACCTGGACCCGGCCGGGCCGGAACTGCGCTCGTCCTTCGAGGACGTGGAACTCGATCTGATGGCGCCGCGCGCCGGCAAGTCCACCGGCATCGCCATCCCGCGACTGTTGCGGGCCCGCGGCTGCGTGCTGCTCACCTCGAACAAGTCCGACGTCTTCACCGTCACCCGGCAGGAACGCGCGAAGGTCGGGCGGGTCTGGACGTTCGACCCGCAGGGCATCGCGCACGCCCCGCGCGAGATGTGGTGGGACATGCTGGCCGACTGCGACACCATCGAGGGCGCCCGAAGGCTGTCCGGGCATTTCGTCAGCTCTGTCAACGACGACGCGTCCAAGAAGGACTTCTGGATCTCGGCGGCGCAGAACACGCTGACCGCGCTGTTCCTCGCCGCGGCCCGCGGCGGTGCGCCGGTCACCGACCTGCTGGCCTGGCTCGCCGACCCCGCCGACCGGACCCCGATCGACCTGCTGCGGCAGGTCGGCATGCCGGCCATGGCCGAGCAACTGCAGGGCACCGTACGCGGTGCCGTCGAGACGCGCGACGGCATCTACGAGACCGCCCGGCAGTGCGTGGCGTGCCTGCTCGACCCCGGCATCCTCGCCTGGGTGACCCCGGACCACCGGCTCCCGCAGTTCCTGCCCGAGCAGCACGTCCTCGGCCGCGACACCCTGTTCCTGCTGTCCAAGGACGGCGGCGGCTCGGCGGCCGGCGTGATCGCGGGCCTGGCCGACGCCACGATGCGCGCCGGTGTGGTCGCCGCGGAACGGATGGGCGGCCGGCTCGACCCGCCGATGACCGCCGTGCTGGACGAGGCCGCCAACGTGTGCCGCATCTCCGACCTGCCCGACCTCTACAGCCACCTCGGCTCGCGCGGCATCAACGTGGTCACCCTCCTGCAGAGCTACCGCCAGGGCGTACGGGTCTGGGGCGAGCCGGGGATGGACGCGCTGTGGAGCGCCGCCACCGTCAAGCTGCTCGGTGCCGGGCTCGACGACGCCGACTTCGTCGACAAGATCGCCCGGCTGGTCGGCCAGCACGACGTCCGGACGGCCAGCTACTCCCGCAGCCGGGACGGGTCGTCACGGTCCATCTCGTACCGCCAGGAGCAGGTGCTGCCGGCGGACAAGATCCGCGCGCTGCCCAAGGGCACGGCGCTGCTGCTGGCCACCGGCGTCCGGCCCGCGCTGATCCGGCTCCGCCCCTGGTACCGGGAGCCCGACGCCGGGCCGATCTCCGCCGCGGCGAAGCAGGAGGTCCAGGCGATCACCGAACGGGCGGCGGCCAGCTGGGAGAACCGGCATCGCTGGCCGCGGCAGGTCGCGGCGGGCCCGCCCGGGACCGTGCCTCCCGTGGACGGTCTCTGAACGAAAATCCCCGCGCCGGACGGTGAACCACACCCCGCTTGGATCCGTCGCAGGGACGGCAACATCTCCTCCGGACAGGACGGTGCGCGGCGATGAGCAGCAACGACACCCGGCGGCGCGCGGCGTGGCTGGCGACCGCGGCGACGCTGGCGACCTCGGCGACCCTGGGCGCGGTACTGGCCGGTGGACCGGCGAGCGCCGCCGGAAACGACATCGATCCGCTGCGCGGCGACCTCGACACCACCGACCACGCCACCGAGTGGGGCCCGCTCTCCCAGTACGACCGCAACCTGCTGATCAACGTCGCGTGGGCGAACCTCTGGGAGGGCCCGACCAGCGCACGGATCGCCGAGCGTTCGATGAACGCGCAGGTCCGCGCGGTGGCGGCGCAACTGGGCCGGGAGCACCACGAGCTGGACGCGGCGGTGACGCAGACCGCGGCCCAGCTCGGCGTCACCCTGCCGACCCAGCCGAACCCGCTGCAGCGGGCCTGGGAACGAGACATCCTCGGCCGGTCCGGAGCGGACGCCGACACGGTCTGGGCCAACCTCACCCGGCAGGCCCACGGCAGCATCTTCCCGCTCGTCGCGCAGGTGCGGGCACACACCCGCAACGACGTGATGCGCGCGTTCGCCCAGCGCGCCGACGAGATCGTCCTGCGCCACATGACGCTGCTGGAGAGCACCGCGCTGGTCCGCTCCGACTCGCTCTACGTACCCGCCACCGCCGCCGCGCAGTTCCAGCCGGTGCCGAGCCGTCGCGAATGGGTAGAGGGCGCCGCGGTCGGGCTGCTGGTCCTGCTGGCCAGCGTCGCCGCGGTGCGGGTGCTGACCCGGTACGAGCGCCGGGCGGCCGCACAGTGACCACCCACCACGTCGTGGTGCTGGCCGGGGGCATCGACCCGCACGACAGCGGCGTACGCCAGGTCGCCGCGTTCGCGGCCCGCCTCGGCTACCTGTTCATGTGCCTCACGCTCTGCTGGGGCATCCTGACCGCCACCGGCTGGGTGCGCCGGGCCAGCGGCCACCAGGCGCTGCGCAGCGGGCACATGATGCTGGCGTCGGCGACCGTCGCGTTCGTCGCGCTGCACGCCGTCGGGCTCGCCCTGCTCGACGAGCGGGTGCTGCACGGCATCGACCTGGTCGTCCCGTTCCTCAACGGCAGCGTGCGCCACGCGCTGGGGATCATCTCGCTCGACCTGATGCTCGTCCTGGTGGCCACGGCGAGCCTGCACCGGTGGGTGCGCTACCGCAGCTGGCTGCGCTTCCACCAGCTCGCCTACGTGGCGTTCGCGCTGGGCGTGGTGCATGCCTGGCTGGGCGCCTGGGCCAACAGCTCGTTCGAGATCTACTGGCTGGCCGGCATCACGGCCACCGTGCCGGTGCTCGTCCTCGGCGCGTTGCGGGTGCTGCCCGCGCGGCTGTTGGCCGGGCTCGGCCTGATCGACGCGGCGGCCCCCGCCGTACGGCTGCGGCACCGCTCGGCGCCGCTGGAGATCAGCGTGGACAACCAGCGCTGCCACCGGTACGGCTTCTGCCAGGCCGAGGCGCCCGACGTGTTCCGGCTGCGCGAGGACGGCCGCCTGCAGTACCGCGGGCAGCCCGAGGTGACGCTCAACGCCGCCGTCCGTTCCGCGGTCCGCGCCTGCCCGATGCGCGCCATCCAGCTCAAGGAGTCCCGCAGGCGCGGCTCCGCAGCCCGGGGAGGGAACGGATGAACCGGATCGTGGTGGTCGGTACGGGAATGGCGGGCCTGCGCGCCGCGGAGCGCCTCCGCGAGCTCGCGTACCCCGGCGAGGTCGTCGTCCTCGGCGCCGAGGAGACCATGCCCTATCACCGGCCGGCCCTGAGCAAGCACGCGCTGACCGCCGGCCTGAACGCCGCCGACCTGGCCGTGGAGATCCCCGACGACCTGGACGTGATCTGGCGCCTCGGCACGCCGGTGACCCGCCTCGACACCGCCCGCCACGTCCTGCACCTGCCCGGCGGGGAGGAACTCGGCTACGACGGGCTGATCATCGCGACCGGTGTGGAGGCCCGCCGGGTCAACGGCATCCCGAGCGGCCATCCACGGATCACCACCCTGCGTACCCCCGCCGACGTGCGGCGCCTGCAGCGGGCCCTGAACGGCAACCGGCTGCCGACCCTGGTGCTGGGCACCGGATTCGTCGGCTGCGAGCTCGCGGGAAGCCTGCGCCACACCGGCCGCGAGGTGATGGTGGTCGGACGTTCGGCGTACGTGATGCGCCAGCTCGGCCGCGAACTGAGCCGCGAGCTGACCGACCTGCACCGCCGCAACGGCGTCGAACTGCACCTCGGCACCGACGTCCAGGACGTGCGGGTGGGCCGGCGCAGCGTGACGGTACGGCTGGCGGACGGCACCCGCGCCGAGTTCGCGGCGGTGGTCGTCGCGACCGGCTCGGTACCCGGCGTCTCGTGGCTGCGGGACTCCGGCGTACCGCTGGACAACGGCGTGGTCTGCGACCCGTCCTGCCACGTCGCGGGCCTCGACGACGTCGTCGCGGCCGGTGACGTGGCGCGCTGGCCGAACCTGCACTTCGACCGGGAGGCCCGCCGCGTCGAGCACTGGACCAACGCCATCGGGATGGGCCGGGCCGCCGCGGAGAGCCTGCTGGCCGGGCGCGACCGGGCCCGGCCGTTCACGCCGGTGCCGCGGATCTGGTCCGAGCAGCACGGCGTCCGCATCCAGGCGGTCGGCGTGGTTCATCCGGACGACGAGCAGATCCCGCTGCACCCGGCGGTCCCGGCCGGCGGGACGATCACCGGCTTCGTCCGCGACGGCCGGCTCACCGGCGTCGTCGGACTGGACAGCTCGGCGGCCGTGCTCGCCTACGGCGAGGAACTGGGCCGGCAGGATCCCACCCCGGCCCGCCGGGCCGCTCCCGCGCGGGGCCCGCGCCGCCGACTGTCCTTCCAGGACGCCGTCCGGGCGAGCGGACCGGGCCGATGAGGTACGCCCTGGCCGTCGTGATCCTGCTCGCCGCGCTGGGCACGGCGGCCGTCCTCACCGGCGGCGGCCCGGCCGGCGGCCCGGCGCCGGTGCGGATCGTCCGGGCGCCGGCCACCGCCGGTACGGCCACCTCGGCCGCTCCCTCCGCGGATCCCGGCCGCGGCGACATGGTCGGGTTCACCCTCGTCGGTGGGCGCCTCTACCTGGTGACGGCTCGTACTCCCGCGGCTGCCGCCGCGGTGCGGCAGGGCGACGAGCCGGCCTTCGCCTGCGCCGCGGACGGCCCCGCCGACGCACCGTACGAGGCCTGGCCGCTGCACAACGCGGGCGGCGGCGGGTCGCTGCCCGACCTGTCGCGGGACGGGGAACTGCTGACCGCCCCGCGCGGCGGCCCGGCGCTGTCCTGCTCGCTGCACGCTGACGACCATCAATGACGGATCGGGAGTGGAGATGACCTCGGACGACAGCACCGGCACCGCAGGGGGCCGCCCTGGCGGTGTCCGCTTCGACGGATGGACCGACTACCGCGAGTGGGCGGCCCGCGACTTCCGCAGCCGCGGCCCCGGCGAGGAGGCCGGCACGAGCGCGTCGAACGTCTTCGTGGTCGAGGTGCTCACCCACCTCGCGCCCATCACCCTGCCGGAGATGCCCGGCCTGGAACGGGCGCCCGAGCGATGCCGGATCGGCCCGGACCGGTCCGCGTCGGACTGCCGCGACGAGGACCTGGTCGACGTGCGCCTGGAGATCGACGTGGAGGCGGCGCTGATCCGCCCGTACGTGCGGGCCGGCGGCCGGGTCGAGACCGCGCACCCGTTGCAGATCGAGAGCCTGTTGAGCTCGACGGGCGTGCACCACCACTGGGCGGGGGAGCCGGATCTCGACGACGACGAGATCCAGCTCTGCGAGAACTGCATGTCCCCGCAGTCGGTCGCGGAGCTGGCGGTGGCCCTGCACGCGCCGGTCGGTCTGGTGAAGGTGCTGATCGGCGACGCGATCGACAGGGGCCTGCTGATGATGCACAAGTCCGCCACCACGGGCGCGGGGCGGCCACCGGTGGCGCTGCTCAAGCGGGTCCACGCCAGCCTGGCGAATCTCGCCTGACATCGGGAACGGGAGACAGACGTGGCCGCCATGCCGTCGCCGTTGCGGCGCCTGTGGGCGTCGACGGGCTGGCCGGACTGGGCGAACCCGGCCCGTACGCTGGCCGTGCTGGTGGTGCCGGTGCTCGTCGCGATCGTGGCGGGGTCCGGGGCGGTCCGGCAGGCCGCCGCGCAGGACGCCGCCGCGCGGGAGGATGCCAGGCTCGCCGACGCCGCTGCGCGGCTCAGCGAGACGCTCGCCGCCGTACAACGCGAGCGGGCCGCGGTGGCGCACGGTACGCCGGGGGTGTCGCAGGCGCGCCGGCTCACCGATGCGAGCTTCGCCCGGCTGGCCAGCGAGCAGCACGTGCGGGCCGGCGGCGTCGCACTGGCGGACGCGGCCGACAGGCAGATGACCCGGCTGGTCGCGGCGCGCGAGGTGGCGGCGCCGTCGCGGGCGGTCGCGGACTATTCCACGATCACCACCGGACTGTACGGCCTGCTGGCCGCGCTGCCCGGGACGGCCCGCGACGCGCGGCTGTCCCAGCAGCTGACCGGCGTGACCCTGCTGGCACGCGCGGGGGAGGATCTCGACCTCGCCCGGATCCTGATCGGCAGCGGATCGCCGGATGCCGGGCCGGCGCTCGCCCGGTACACCGGCGGGATCGCACAGTTCCGGACGCTGGCCCCCGCCGACGCGGCCGCCCTGTACGCGGCGTCCGGGCCGGGCGCCGCCGGGTCCACCCTCGACCGGCTCAGCAACGCGCTCCTGGCGGCCGCGCCGCCGCGGTCCACCGGTGGCGTGCAGGCCTGGCAGGACGCGGTGCCGCCGGTGCTGTCGGGGCTGGACCGGGCGGCCGGCCGGATCCTCGACGATGCGGGGACCGCCGCGCACCGCCGCGCCACCGCGGCCGCCGCCGACCGGCGCGACCGCACCGTCGCCCTGGGCCTCGCCGCCCTGCTCAGCGTCGCGATCGGGGCACTGCTGACGACGCAGGCCCGCCGGTCGGCCCGGCACCTGCGCGTAGCCACCACGGACCTCGCCCACCAGCACCTGCCCACCAACCTGGGGCAGCTGCGCGACGGCCGGGCGGTCGAGGCCGGACCGGCCCTGCTGCCCGCGATGCCGCGCGAGTTCCGCGGCGTCGCCGCCGCGTTCGACGCGATCAGCCGCGAGGCGGTGCAGTCGGCTGTCGCGCAGCGCGCGATGCGCGCCGGATACGCCGAGGTGTTCACCAACATGTTCCGGCGCAGCCAGACGCTGGTGCAGCGGCAGCTCCTGCTCATGGAACGGCTGGAGAGCCGCGAGCAGGCACCGGAACAGCTGGCCCTGCTCTTCCAGCTGGACCACCTCATCGCCCGGATGCGGCGCAACAACGAGAACGTGCTGATCCTGTCCGGCACCGAGCTGGTGCGGGTGCCGGCGAAGCCGACGTCGGTCGGCGCCATCATCCAGGCCGCCATGTCGGAGGTGGAGAACTACCGCCGCGTCGACGTGGTCGATCCGCCCCGCGCGAAGGTCACCGACTCGGCGGCCGGTGACCTCATCCGGTTGCTGGCGGAGCTCATCGACAACGCGACGTCGTTCTCGCCGCCGGAGACCCGTGTCGCCGTGCAGGCGCAGACGCTGCGTGACGGCAGCCTGTCGATCGCTGTCGTCGACGAGGGCATCGGGATGTCCGACGCCGAGGTGCTGGAGGCGAACACGCAACTCACCCGGCTCGGCTCGACCGAGCTGGCCCGGTCGAAGCGGGTCGGTCTGCTGGTCGCGGGGCGGCTCGCCGGCCGGCACGGCTTCGGCGTCGAACTGCTCGGTGGCGACCAGTTCACCGGCGTCACCGCCGTGGTGAGCGTCCCCGCCGACCTGGTGGTCGACGCGGAACGGCCGGGCTGGGCGGATCGCCGGCTGGCCCTGGAGGCGGCCGCCAAGCGGCGCAAGCACAAGACCGCCGAACGGCAACCCACTGCCGGCCCGGCCGGGACACGGACCCCGGAGGAACTCGTCGAGGCGGCGCACGCAGACGTCCCGACGGACCTGCCGACCCGCGTACCGAACCGGGTGATCGGCCGCAGCGCGGACCGGACCGCGCGGGTGGCGTCCGGGTGGTTCGCCGCCCGGCGGACCGCAGGCGAGGCGCGCAGCGTGACGTCCGGCGTGGACGAGCCCGAGGCGGGCGACGGCTGGTCGGTGCTGACCGACCTGCGCCGCCCCCGCGAGTACGCGTACACCGACGACGGCCTGCCCATCCGGGAGGCGGGCTCGCACCTGCTGCCGGGCAACGCCCGCCCCGCCCCCGGTACGGCCGGGGAACCCGCGCGCCGCGACCCGTCGCGGGCCCGGCTGCGCCTGTCGAGCTTCCAGCGTGGCGTACGCAGAGCCAAGGGCGGCGACGGCGGCGCGCCGCGGCTCCGCTCGGCCTGGAAATCCCTGACCGCCGACTCGACCGCCGGTGACCCCCGCCCAGAAACGGAGTGACGAACATGGAATCAGCGCTGGCCCGCAAGAACGAATACAGCTGGCTCATCAACGACTTCGCCGAGCGGGTGCCGGGCGTCGCCCACGTGGTCGCCGTCTCGGCCGACGGCCTCCTGCTGGCCGCCTCGAACGCACTGCCCGGCGACCGGGCCGACCAGCTCGCGGCGGTCGCCTGCGGGCTGGTCAGCCTCACCGACGGCGCCGCGCAGTGCTTCGACGCGGGCCGGGTCAACGAGACGATCGTGGAGATGGACGGCGGCACGATGCTGCTGATGTCCATCAGCGACGGCTCGTGCATGGCCGCGCTGACCGACCCCGCCGAGGACATCGGTCAGATCGCGTACGAGATGGCGCTGCTCGTCGACCGGGTCGGCCGGATGCTGACGCCGGTCGCCCGCGACGACAACACGCTGCGCGCGAAGGTGGCGGCCAACCGCGCCGCCGACCACTGACGAGGGGGCGACAAGGTGAGTGAGGATTCCCCGATGGCGCCGTCGACCGTGACGTCGGTCAAGATCGTCGTCGCCGGCAGCTTCGGCGTGGGCAAGACGACCTTCGTCGGTGCCGTCTCCGACATCCGGCCGCTGACCACCGAGGCGATCATGACGGCGGCCAGCATCGACGTCGACGACATCGACCGCATCCCGTTGAAGGAGACCACCACGGTCGCGATGGACTTCGGCCGGGTGGAGCTGGACGACGACCTGCTGCTGTACCTGTTCGGCACGCCCGGGCAGGAGCGCTTCTGGTTCATGTGGGACAGCCTGGTCCGCGGGTGCATCGGCGCGGTGGTCCTGGTCGACACGCGGCGGCTCGCCGAGTCGTTCACGTCGATCGACTTCTTCGACAACCGGCAGATCCCGTACGTCGTGGTGGTCAACACGTTCGACGGCATCCTGCACCACTCGCTCGACAGCGTCCGTACGGCGATGGCGATCGACCCGGCCGTACCGATCCTGAGCTGCGACGCCCGCCGGCGCGGTGAGGTGACGCAGGTGCTGCTGCGGATGCTGGAATTCGCGATCTCGCAGTCGGAAGAGGTGAGCACCGAGCCGTCGCTCGCGTGACGCCGGTGCCGATCTGAGGGGATGCCATGGCACGCAACGACACACCGCGGCTGCTCAAGCTGGACCGCGCCGGCCTTCAGGACGCGCTGTCGCGGGACCTGCTCATCGTCGTCTTCTTCGCCGAATGGTGCTCGCCCTGCCGCGAGTTCCGCGAGACGCTGGCGGCCAGCGCCGACGCCAACCCCGACCTCACCTACTCACTCGTCGACATCGAACGCCAGCCGAAGCTGGCCGCGATGTTCGGGGTCGAGTCGGTGCCGAAGATCGTGGTGCTGCGCGCGGGAGCCATCGTCTTCTCGCATGCCGGTGCACTGGTCGGCGAGGTGCTGGAGGACGTGATCGGCCAGGTCCGGGCACTGGACGTCGACGCGCTGCGCCGCCGCGCCGCGACCTCGGCGGAGTGACCCGGATGCACCTTCCCACCATCGAGGTCCTCGACTCGGGCGTACGGGTGCGCCAGGCCACCCGGATCACCGCGCCGGTCTCCTGCGCACCGCCCCCGGTCGACCCGCAGGCGCCGGTACGCCGCGCTGCGCTGAGCACCGCTCTGCTCCTGACGGTGGCCGGGACCGCCGCCGTGACGTACGCGTACGGCCCGCGCTCGGGCGGGCTGCTGGCCACCGGGCTGGCCCTCGGGTTCGCCCTCTTCCACTCCCGTTTCGGCTTCACCTCGGGCTGGCAGCAGCTCGTCGCAGTCGGCAACGGGCAGGGCCTGCGCGCCCAACTGGTCCTCTTCGCCACGGCGGCCACCGCGGTCATGGCGGTCGCCGCGGCCCGGTTCGCGGTGTTCGATCCGGCGCCGCAGCCGCAGGCGGCCCGCATCGGCGTCACCCTGGTCGCCGGATCCGCCCTGTTCGGCTTCGGCATGCAGCTGGGCGGGTCGTGCGCGAGCGGCACCCTGTACGCGGTCGGCGCCGGCCAGTCGTCGATCGTGCTGACCCTGGCCGGCTTCCTGGCCGGGAGCCTCGTCTGCACCCGGGCGAGCCCGCTGCTGTCCGCGCTGCCGTCGGTGCCGGGTGTCCTGCTGGCCGACGAGGTGGGTTGGGGTGGCGCGTGGCTGATCACGATGGCGGCGCTGCTGCTCATCGCGGCGACGAGCTGGTGGATCCAGCGCCGCCGGGTGCCGCCGCCGGTCGCGCCCACGCCGACCGCGCACGGACCGCTGCGCCTGCTCCGCGGTGCGTGGCCGATGACCGCCGGCGCGGTGGTGCTCGGCGTGCTGGCCGGGTTGCTGTTCCTGATGACCGGCCGCCGGTGGTCGGTGGCCAACGGGTACGCGCTGTGGGCCGCCAAGCTCGGCGAGCACGCCGGACTGCAGCCACACACGTGGCCGTTCTGGCAGCGCCCCGAGAACGCGCACGCGCTGAGCGGTCCGCTGCTGACCGACCAGTCCAGCCTCACGAACTTCGGCATCATGGCCGGTGCGGCGGTCGCCGCCCTCGCCGCGGGCGCCTGGCAGTTGCACAGCAGCATCGCCTGGCGTACGGCCGCCGCGGCCACCCTCGGCGGTGTGCTGATGGGCTTCGGCGCCCGGATGTCCGGCGGCTGCAACATCGGTGCGCTGCTGGGCGGCATCTCGCTCGGCGACCTCAGCGGATGGATCTGGGGCTGCGGTGCGCTCGCCGGCACCTGGCTCGGCATCAAGGCCCGGCCCGCCTTCGGCCTGCACACCCCCCGACCGGACAGCAGTGTCTGCTGACCGTCCGGACAACCGCTCTCGTGGACATGAGGAGGACGCTTCATGAGCACCGCCGCCCGCAAGCCCGGCCGCCTGATGGGCGGCTCACGCCCGCGCAGGGTGATGACGGTGGTGGGCACCCGGCCGGAGATCGAAGATCGACGCCAGTACGGTGCTGCACCGCCTCGACCTGGAGCCCGGCGGTCCTGCTGCGCGACTCGACCGAACGGCCCGAGGCGCTGGAGACCGGATCGATCGTCCTGTCCGGCCTGGCCGCCGAGGAGGTGCTCGCGGCGATCGACGTCGCGACCCGGACCGGTCCGGGCCGCTGTCCCGTGGACTACGAGGTCACTGACATGTCACTGCGCGTGGTCAACGCCGTGCTGTCCGCGGCGAGCAGGCACCACGAGTGGGCCGGCATCCGCCGGCCGGTCCCGGCCGCGGGGGAGGGGGGACCGCCCTGGCGTTGATTCCGATATGTCCAATTGACCAGCAATAACCGATTGCTCCAGCACCGGTGGCGACGTGGGGCGGCCTTGATACTGTCAGGCTTCCTTCGAGAAAGACGTCGAAGCTGGTGGGAGCGTGGACGGGTTGTCGGCCGGAGACTTCGCGGGGTTGCCCGATCCGGGCCGGGCGTCGACGCTCGACGAGCTGTCCGCGTGTCTGCGGGCACTCAAGGTGTGGGCGGGTAACCGGTCATATGAGGCGATCACCGCGCGGGTGAACGCCGGACGTCTGGAAGCGGAGTTCGTCGGCAAGACGACGGTGGTGGACTGCTTCCGGCCGGGCCGGCGCCGGATGGACACCGATCTCGTGGTCGCCGTGGTCGAGGTACTGCACCCGGACCAGGGCTATGTTCACCAATGGCGGCAGGCGCTGCGCGTGGTCACCGGCCAGGCCAAAGCAGCCACCCAGGTCCGGGTGCAGGACGCCCTGCCGCAGGACCTGCCGGAGTTCGCCGGTCGCCGCCCCGACATCGACGCCGTACGGCAGTTCGTGCAGGACCGCGTACGGGAGAGCCCGACGGTGGTGATCTCCGCGTTCGAGGGCATGGCCGGCGTCGGCAAGACCAAACTCGCCATCCACCTGGCCCATGTCCTGGCCGGTGAGCGCGACTTCGACCGGGTGATGTTCGTGAATCTGCGCGGGTTCCATCACGACCCGGCGCAGCCACCGGCGGATCCGGCAGCCGTGCTGGACGGGTTCCTTCGCCTGCTGGGAGTGCCCGGCCAGCAGATCCCCCACCGGCTGCACGAGCGGGTGAGCCTCTACCGGAGGCGATTGGCCGGCACCCGGTGCCTGATCGTGCTGGACAACGCGGCGGACGCGGAACAGGTCGGGCCGCTGCTGCCCGTCTCGGCCGGGTGCGTCACGCTGGTGACCAGCCGCCGCAGCCTGTCCGGGCTGGACACGGTGCGGCGCTACCCGGTGGACGTGTTCACGCGGACCGAGGCGGTGCAGTACCTCGCCACCGCCGCACCCGACATCCCGGTCGGCGACGACCCCGACGCCGCGGCGCGCATCGCCCACCGATGCGGATACCTCCCGCTCGCCCTGGCCCTGGTCGCCGGGCAGTTGCACGCCAAGCCCGGCTGGACGCTCACCGACCACGCCGACCGGCTCGACGAACTCCACCAGGGTCGGCGGCTGGACTCCGCTGTCGAACTCGCCTTCGACGTGTCCTACCGCGGCCTGCCGGTCGAGGAAGGGCGCCTGCTGCGCCTGCTCGCCCAGCACCCCGGGCAGGACTTCGACGGGTACGCGGCGGCCGCCGCCACCGGCACCGACATCGCCACGGCACAGTCGCGCCTGCACCGGCTCTGCACAGAGCATCTGCTGCAGTCGACCGGACCCGGGCGATACACGCTGCACGACCTGCTGCGGGCGTTCGCCGCCACCCGGGCGGCCGACGAGGACCGGCTGACCGACCGGAACGCGGCACTGACCCGGCTGTTCGACTACTACCGGGCCACCGCGACCGCCGCCGCGAACCATCTCGAACCGGCTGCCGCCCCGCTTCCGCCGCAGGGACCGACGGAGGTCGTGCTGCCCGAACTGAGCGACGCCCTGCGGTGGCTCGACGCGGAACGCGCCAACCTCATCGCCGTCTCACGGTTCGCGGCCGAGCAGGACTGGCCCGCACACGCCATCGACCTGAGCACCATCCTGCGCCGCTACCTGGTGGGGTTCGGCACGCATCTCGAAGCGTTGAACGTGCATCTGCAGGCGGCCGAGGCGGCGGAACGCATCGACGACGACTCCGGCCAGGCCAAGGCGACTCTGAACGCCGCGGGCGTATACCTGCATCAGGGGTTGCAGCCGGAGGCGCTGGAAACGGCCGAGCACGCGCTGCAGCTGTTCCGGAAGATCGACGACCAGTACATGCAGGCCGCGGCGCTCAACACACTCGGGATCGCCGAGCGGCACGGAGGCCACTACCAGGAGGCGATCAGCCACTTCCTGGAGTCGGTGGACCTGCAGAAACGACTGGGCATCAGTACCTGGCAGGGCACACCCCTGACCAACCTCGGCGTCGTCGAGTTCCGGATGGGCCGGTACGAGGCCGCCATCCAGCACTACCGCGAGGCCCTGTGCCTCATCCGGGAGCAGGACGACCGCATCACCGAACTGAACCTGCTGAGCCTGCTCGGCGAAGTGGAGCTGGCCCTGGGCCGGTACGACGAGGCGGACCGGCGCCTCACCCGGGTGCTCGACGCCGCCCGCGAACTCCAGTACGAGTACATCGAGGGCAGCGTCCTGATCACCGTCGGCCGCCTGCACGTCGAACGCGGCGACCTGGAGAGGGCCGGCACGGCGTTGCGGGACGCGCTCGCCATCTGCCGCAGGATCGGCGACCGGCACAACGAGGCCGGCGCCCACAACTCCCTCGGCGAGTTGGCCCGCGCACTCGGCCGATTCGACGAGGCCGTCCTGGAACACACGACGGCACTGACGGTGGCCGTCGAGGTGGACGAACAGGCCCGTGCGCACGCCGGACTGGGCCGGGCCCGGCACGCCCTCGGCGACGGGGACGAGGCCCGTCGGCGCTACCGCACGGCGTACGACATCTGGGTCCGGCTGAACCCGGCGAAGGCGGACCAGGTCGCGGCGCTGCTGGCAGCTCTGTGACGAGCCGTCAGCCGGGTTTGGGAGCGTCGCGGTAGCGGCGAGCTCCCGAGTGGGGCGGCGGGTTGTTGACGACGCGGTCGCGGCCGGCGTGCTTGGCGGCGTACAGGTTGCGGTCGGCGTCGGCCAGCAGGCCGGACTGGGTGAGGTCGGTCGCCCCCGCGGTCGTGGTCGAACCCATGCTCACGGTGACGGGCAGGTCGCCGGTCACCGGCCGCCAATCGTGATTGCGGATGGTCAGCCGTATGTCGTCCAGGTGGGTCGCCGCGTCGGCGGGGGCGGTGTCGGGCAGCACGAGCAGGAACTCCTCTCCGCCCAGCCGAGCGACGAAACCGGCGCCGGTGATCCGGGTCAGCGCGGTGTCCAGCAGCGTGGCCACGGTGGTGAGGACCTCGTCGCCGACGGCGTGCGACAGCGTGTCGTTGATGCGTTTGAAGTGATCCAGGTCGGCCAGGGCGATGGTCAGGTTCGCCCCGCTGGTGCGGGCACGCTCGATCAGGCCGGGCAGATGCTCGTCGACGTAGCGGCGGTTGCGCAGACCGGTGAGCGGATCAGTGCGGGCCTGGTCGCGGAACTGCGCGGCCCGGGTGCGCGCCTCGGTGGTCTCGAACATGGCCTGCCGGGTGCGGGCCTGCGCCTCCAACTGCGCGCTGCGCAGCGTCTCCACCGCGGCGTAGAAGTCCTTGTACGTCTGGAAGGCACGGACGTGATCGCCGGTGGCGGCGTGCAGTTCGGCCTGCTCCTGCAGGGCCTGGGCGGCGAGGTCGGCGAGGTCGTGTTCGGTGCACAGCGCGCTGGTGCGGTGCAGGCTCTGTTGAGCCAGGTCGGTCCTGCCCAGGTGCCGTTGCGCCTTGGCCAGCGTGAGCAGGAACTCGGCCTGCCCGTAGTAGTCGGCGACGCCGGAGCTTTCGTGTACGTGCAGGCAGCGCTGGATCGTCTGCTCGGCCTCGGCGTACCGGCCGAGCGCGATCTGCACCACGGCGAGAGTGTCGACCTCCTCCAGGCGCAGCAGCGCCAGGTCGAACGCGGCGCCCGGTGGGGTGACGGCGGCCATCAGCCGCTCCAGGGTCTCCCACGCCCGCTGCGGCTCGCCGGCCTGCAGCTCGGCGTAGGCCTGGTGGTTGAGCGCCATGCGCTGCCACCGGAGGTCGCCGATGTCGACGGCGAGTTGCTCGGCCTGCTGGATACGCTTCAGGGCCTCGGCGTGGGAGTCCACCGCGTCCAGGGCCAGCGCGAACTGCAACAGACATCCGACCCGGATGCCCGCCGGGGTGTCGTCTGTGAGCAGCTCCACCGCGCTGACCGCGTGGGCGAGGACGGTCGGCGCGTCACCGAGCTCGAAATGCAGCGAGCTGAGTACGGAATGACTGCGGATCAGCAGTTCCCGGCGATCGTTCTACACCGCCCACCGGTGCACCTCCTGAGCCGCGCGCGCCACCTCGGCGAGGTCACCGTCCTGCCGGCCCCGCAGGCGGGCAGTGAGCATGCGGGCGCGGTGCCACAGCTCGATGTCGCCGATCTCGGCGGCCTCCCGCTCGATCTCGGCCGGCCGTGCCCGCAGCGCGGCGTCCAGCCCGTCGAACGGGACCGCCTCGATCGTGATCAGGTCAGTGAGCAGCTGCTGTGCCCGTTGCCCGGCGGAGGTCGGCGGGATCTCACCGGTGGCCGGCCCGTCAGCGTTCACCCCTTCAATATCGGCTTCCGCGTCGCCTGTCGTTGCTCATTCCCGCAGAAACAGATCGTCGGGACCGACCGGGACGATGCCGCGGTTCAGCGCGGCGATTCCGAGGAAGTAGCCCGCCGAGATCGCCGGGAAGTCCGTGGTGAACGCGCAGGCCGGAATCCGGTGGAGCTCCCGCAGATACCGAAAGACGTTGCCGTAGTCGCGCAGCCGGTAGCGGTGCAGGCGGAACGCCGGCCCGTACACCTGATCGAAACGCACCAGCAGGCTGTACAGCCACAGGTCCGAGGGCACGAGGGCGTCGCCGTGCAGGAATCTGTGCTCGGCCAGCCGAGCGTCGAGATCGGACAGGAACCGGAACACGCCCGCGACGGCCTGCTCGTACTCGTCCTGGGAATCGAGGAAGCCCGACCGGTACACACCCGCGTGCAGTTCGTGGAAGATCCGCGCGTCCCACTGCTGTTCCGGTGCGCCGACGGCGTCCACGGACAGCAGTCGCGCACCGCCGCCGGTCCGGCGCCGGGCCAGTTCCCGGAACGCGTACGGCATCCGGTACGGGTCGTTCGTCAGCACCTGCATCGTGCGGACGTCCACCAGCACCGGCGAACGCACCGACTCGCTCAGCTCCAGCGCCTTGCGTTCCTCCGCCGACAGCTCGGGTGACCAGTGCAGGTTGCCGCCGGAGTCGACGGCCAGCCGGCCGGAGCCCCGCGCGACGACGGAGATGACGTCGAGCAGGCCGTACAGTGCGGCGACCATCGCGACCTTCTGACCGGATGGGGTGTGCGGCAGATAGAACAGCACGTACCGCGACGGGTGCGCGCTCAGTCCGGCGGCGAACGCCTCGCTGGTCACGATGTTCGGCGGCAGGATCGGCCCGCCCCTGATGCCCATGGCGAAGTCGTGCGGAGGCGTGAAGCACAACGCCATGTCGTCGTCGGTCACCGGTTTCCAGACCCTTTCCATCGCGACCCATCCGGGCAAGAAACCCAGAACAGTCAGATCGTGCGGGACCGACCATTGTAGATGTGCGTCCACCGTACCGTCGCTCTGTATTGACGGACGTCTATTGAGGGGTTTACGTTCACGAGAGTGACAACGTTGTCAACCGGCGATTTCCCCATTGATCCCCGGCAGATCGGTACCCCCACCGACCGATCCTCAAGGAGGCGGATCCATGATTCCCCTGCCCGTAGTTGCACAGTGGCCCGGCGAACCGGTTCGGCACCGCAACGGTCGAGCGCCCGTCGCGCTCCTCGGAGCCGGACTCGGCCTGGCCCTGGCCGCAGCGTTCGCCACTCCCGGCCTGGCCGCTCCGGCGCGGGCCGCGACGCTGGTGGCCGCCCCGGCCACCCTGGTCAACCCGTTCATCGGAACGTCGAACGACGCCGACGATTTCCCCGGCGCCGACGTGCCGTTCGGCATGGTCCAGTGGAGCCCCGACACACCGACGCGGCCCTCGGGCGGGGGCTACGAGTACAACGACTCGTCGATCACCGGTTTCAGCCTCACCCACATCGCCGGGCCCGGCTGCGGCGCGGCCGGTGACGTCCCGGTGCTGCCCACCGTGGGCGCTGTCAACAACTCGGCCACCGACACCTTCTCGCACGCCAACGAGTCGGCGTCGGCCGGCTCGTACAAGGTCACGCTCGACAACCAGGTGACGACCGAACTGACCGCCACGACCCGCAGTGGCATGGCGCGCTTCACCTTCCCGTCGACCACGCAGGCCAACCTGATCCTCAAGCTGGCGGGCAGCCAGAACGGCGCGACCAACACCCAGTTCACCGTGGTCTCGAACACCGAGGTGAGTGGCCAGGTCACCTCGGGGAGGTTCTGCGGCGCGAGCAACTCGTACACGGTGTACTTCGACATGGTCTTCGACCGCGCCTTCACCGGTCAGGGCGCGGCCACCGGCGCCACCACCACGGCGCCGCGATTCCGCCCACGCGCGTCCCAGAACGCGGCGGAGACGCCCAACAAGCCGCAACTGCACGGCGAGATGCCGAAGGTCGGGGCCCCCGGGGCCATCTCCTCGGACGCCGCCGCCTCCGCCGCACACGTCACCTTCGACACCACCGCCAATCGCGTGGTGCAGGCCAAGGTCGGCGTCTCCTACGTGTCGGTCGCGGGCGCGGTCGCCAACCGTACGGCCGAAAACGCCTCCTGGAACTTCGACGGCACTCGCACCGCGGCACAGAGTGCGTGGAACTCCCTGCTCGGCAGGGTGCAGATCGCCGGTGGCACCGCGGACCAGCAGACGATCTTCTACACCGCGCTCTACCACTCGCTGCTGCATCCCAACGTCATCAGCGACACGAACGGCCAGTACTACGGCTTCGACGGCAGGACACACACCGTCGACCCCGGCCACGGCGCTGCCTACGCCAACTATTCCGGCTGGGACGTCTACCGTTCCCAGGCCCAGCTCGAAGCCCTGATGGCGCCGCAGGTCGCCGCCGACACCGCACAATCCATGGTCGACGACTACGCGCAGACCGGCATCCTGCCCAAGTGGTCGGAGAACAACGGCGAGTCGTACGTGATGGTCGGCGACCCCGCCGACGCCATCATCGCCGACTACTACGCCTTCGGCGCCCGCGACTTCGACGTCCGGACCGCCCTGGCGGACATGGTCAAGCAGGCCAGCACCACCAACAACGACCGGCCCGGCCTGAACTACCTGAACGCACCGGGCTACGAACCCCACAACGGCACCTACGGCTGCTGCAACTTCTACGGTCCCGTGGCCACGACGCTGGAGTACAACACCGCCGACTTCGCCATCTCCGCGCTCGCCGGCGCCCTCGGTGACACGTCGAACCAGCAGAAGTACGCCGATCGCGCGCAGAACTGGCGCAACGTCCTCCACCCGGCCTCCGGCTTCGTGCAACCCCGCAACGCCGACGGCAGCTGGGTGAACGACTTCGAGCCCACCAGCGGCGACGACATGGTCGAGGCCGACTCGTGGATCTACACCGGCATGGTGCCGTTCAACCTGGCCGGACTGACCCGCGCCAAGGGCGGTAACACCGTCATGAACCACTACCTCGA
Organism: Krasilnikovia sp. MM14-A1004; assembly: GCF_047159485.1. Taxonomy (GTDB): domain Bacteria; phylum Actinomycetota; class Actinomycetes; order Mycobacteriales; family Micromonosporaceae; genus Actinoplanes. Next base: position 2,430,284 of record NZ_AP038773.1, read on the forward strand.
CACCGTGCTGCGCAGCTACACCGGCGACAACGGCTACGCCTGGGTCGGCAACGAGCCCAGCATCGAACTGCCGTGGGAGTACGACTACACCGGGCAGCCGTACAAGACGCAGGCCACCGTACGGTCCATTCAGGACGCCATCTGGGCCAACACCCCCCGCGGCCTGGCCGACGGCAACGACGACCTCGGCGAGATGAGCTCCTGGTACGTGTGGTCCGCGCTCGGCATGTATCCGATGACACCGGGAACGTCCGACCTCGCCCTGGGCTCGCCGCTGTTCACGCAGGCCGTCGTCACGCTGCCCTCTGGGAACACCTTGACGATCAACGGCAACGGCGCGGCGGGCAACGCCCCCTACGTGCAGTCCGCCACCTGGAACGGCGCGGCATGGAACAACGCCTACGCGCCCACCGCCGCCATCACCTCGGGAGGCACCCTCACCTACACGCTCGGCACGACTGCCAACACCTCGTGGGCGTCGGCGGCGGCCGCCGCTCCGCCCTCCTACGGCGGCAGCGTCGCCGCGCCGACCCCGCCGCGGGTCGGGACTGTCGCCTCCGGCGCGGGCGCCGACCTCTGCGTCGACGTGTCCCAGTCCGGCACCGCGAACGGCACCGCGGTACAGATCTGGGGATGCGACGACACGTACGCCCAGGACTGGATCGTCGCGGCTGACGGCACGCTGCGTGCCCTCGGCAAGTGCCTCGACGTCTCCAACAGCGGCACCGCCGACGGCACCAGGGTGCAGCTGTGGGGCTGCAACGGCACCGGCGCGCAGAAGTGGTCCGCCGGGGCCAACGGCTCGCTGGTGAACCCGCAGTCCGGCAAGTGCCTGGACGACCCGAACGCGTCCACCACCAACGGCGCCCGGCTGCAGATCTACACCTGCAACGGCACCGCCGCACAGAACTGGAGGCTGCCGAGCTGACGGGTCCGGTGCCCGAAACGCCGCTGGCTCGCCCCCGGGTGGGGACGAGCCAGCGGGCGGGGTGGATCAGGGGGAGGGGGTGCCGTACACGGAGAGCTCCGTCGAGTCCATGTACGTGCATCCGCTGTACGGTGCGTCCGGGTCGATGCAGACGCCCATGTCCTGCGCCTGGCTGGACAGCATCGAGTACCGCACGTACTGCACGTCTGTCGTCCCCGCGGTCAGCGGAACCCGGTTGGCCTTGTTCCGGTCGGCCGCCGTGAACTGGCCGTTGGCGGCCACGGTCCAGGTCGTGCCGTCGGGCGACGTCTCGATCCGGAACAACCCGGTCGAGGCGCTTCCGGCGTCACCACAGGTCGCAGTCGCGTCGAGGGTCAGCTCGGAGATGTCGACCGCCTCCGGCAGTTTCAGCACCACCTCGTGCCCGCTGCCGTCCTCGACCATCGTCGAGCCCCACCCGGAGCCGTACGACTGGTCGAACAGATACGACGGGCCGCAGCGGTACTGGGTGAAGTCCGGGCCGGTGAAGCTGTCGACGCTGCTTCCTCCCGCGATGGCCGCCCAGTCGCGGCGCACTTCCCAGTCGGCCCGGCTCGTCCGGGCCCCGACCGAGACGGTCTTGATCACGGAGTCGTAACCGGCCGACTTGGCGTACACCTTCGGGTACGTGCCGGGCAGCACACGGCTGATCGTGTACGTGCCGTCGGCCGCCGTCGTGGTCACATAGTCGTTGGCGAAGCCGGAGGTGTGACCGCTGAACGTGACGGTCGCGCCGGCCACGGCCGCGCCGGTGTCGGCGTCGGTGACCTTGCCCGTCACCGTGCCGCGCGGGGTGTTGGCCGCGGGCGGCAGAGTGAAGTCCTCGACCACGTCGGTGTCGGTTCCGTCCATGGCACCGGCGAAGTAGCCCATGCCACGGTGGGCGAAGACGTTCCAGATCGCCGCCTGCAGCCGGCCGCGGTTGGTGACGAGGTCGGCCTGCAGGATGGAGTTGCGCTGGTCGAGGAACGACGGCTTGGCCGGCGACAGCTCCATCGCGCGGGTGACGAGGAACTGGGCCTTGGTGCTGCCGATCGCCTTGCGCAGGTCCCACAGGGTCTGAGCCCAGATCTCACCGTCGGTGTGCACGTCGGGACCACCGGAGTAGATCTTGCCGTAGTCGCCGTAGGTGTAGCCGCCCGGGCCCGCGGTCGGGGTGCCGGGGCAGGCGCTGGACGTGCTGCCGACCGGGCAGTCCATCGGCTCGCTGCGCAGGGTGACGCCGCCGAACATGTACTTGCCGACGAGGACGTCGCCGTCCTTCGCGGTGTCCTTGTCGAGGCGGTTGGCCATGAAGTAGTCCTGCGTGTACCAGTCACTCCAGGCCTCGCCCATGGCGCGCGACTGGGCCACGGTCAGCGTCGACACGCCGTTGGCGTCCACGACGAGACGGTTGGACAGGCCGTGGGTGTACTCGTGGAACACCGTGTCGGCCTCGTCGCTGGAGTTGCCGGCGATGGACTCGTCGTCCGGGTTGGTCGGGTCGCCCCACAGGTACATCTGCATCCTCGGCGGGGTGCCGTCCGGCGGCGTACTCATGTTGGCGTTGCTGATGTGGTCGGCGTCCGGCAGGCCGTGGTCCGTGTCGGCGCCGTCCAGCGCCTCGGCCTGCACGGCGTCGTCGTCGATCGCTTCGAAGTTGCCCGCCGCACGGGTGAAGCCGATCGGGGCGGCAGCCAGGTGGTCGTGCCACAGACCGAGCAGGTAGTACAGCTCGACCGAGGACTGGCTACGGTTCTTGCGCCAGGAGTACGGAACGGTCGGGTTCCAGGAGCACTTGAAGGCCGCGTTGCACTTGCCGCCCACCTGCGGGCTGAAGTCGGTGAACAGGTACCTCCAGGTGCCCTTCACGGTCGGCTTCACCTCCTCGGCGGGGCTGGCCCTGTTGTCGTCGTTGACGTCGGTGTAGACGTGCGCGATGTTGCCGGCCAACTTGGGCGAGTGGTTCGGCAGCCACTTGGACAGGTCGACGGTCACCTGCTTGCCGCCCGTCACGGCGCCCGGGTAGTAGGGCCAGACGAGCGAGGCGTCCTTGGCGACCGTGCTCTGCCGGTACAGGACCGTGCCGTCCTTGGCGTCGATGACGTGGATCCAGCCCTCGTCCAACGCCACGGTCTGCCAGGCCAGCCGCGGGCCGGTCGCCGTCTGGAACATGACCAGCTTCGCGGTGCCCTTGTCGGAGAATGTGGTGGTCCTCGTCGCGCCGGCGGCACGGTCGACGACCGTGGCGGTGGAGTGTCCGAAGACGTTCTCGACAGCGGCGGCGCGCGCCTTCTCGGCGCTCAGCCCGGCCGCGCCGGGGCTGCCCGGCAGCTCCGCGACCGGCGAGCCGTCGACCTGGATGAGCCGGCCGTCCTTGGCGACGTGTGCCTTGACGCCGTTGCCGAACACCGGCACACCGCCGACGCTCTGCACGAAGCTGAGGTGGTGGGTGCCCGCGACGTCGACGTAGTCCTGGCGCAGCTGGAGCCGGCCGACGTCGCCCGCGCTGAGACCGAACACCGCCGAGTTCGCCTTCACGTAGTTGAGGGCGATCCTGGCCGGGTTCAGGTAGCTCACCCCGGTGAGGAACCCGTCGATCTTGGCGACGCGGCGCGGCGTACCGGTGACCCGGTCCATGTCGACGATGCCCTGCACACCGAGCTCGTCGCGCAGCTTCCGGATCGGGCTGTCCGGCTTGACCGCGGCGGCCAGCCGCCGTACCGCGGCGCTGGTGCTCTTGGCCGTGACCCCCGACTTGGCGCGCGCGGCGCTCAGCGCGTCACGCGAGTCGTAGTCGGTGAGTTCGTCGCGCTCGACGGGCCGGTCCGCGGCGCTCACGGCACCGTTCGGCTCCGGCGCGGAGTGCGCCTGAACGGTGAGAACTCCCGCGACCAGTACGGCGCCGCCGGCAGCTGCCGCCCACCATCGCCGGTTCCGTGCCGAAGCTGACAACGGTCTCATTCACAGGCCCCTTTCGGCCGACCCCGGTGCACCATCCGCCGGGCGCACATCGCGCGCCGCATTCAGCTCGGGGGGTCTCCGGCCATCCGGGGAACGCCGATCGGCGGCAAACGCGGGATTCGCAGGTCATTCCGAGTTCGTTGCAGATTCGTTATCTGTGTCGAGATGATCACTGCGGGTAGAGGCGCCGACGACGTGGGAGGCTCGGGATCCGTCCACGACGAGACAAGCGTGACGACGGCCACAAGAGTCGCGGAGGGCAGTCACTGATTGTCACTGCCACCGGCATCGACCGGCGGCTTGACGAATGCGGCTGCAGCCGCTCCACCTGATCACCGAAGGGGCCCACTCATCCTCCTCGGGGCGGCTCGGAGGACTTCTACTACTCCATCGCCCGTCCGGGCCGGCGCGCCGCGCACGCCTGCTGCGCGCCACGCAACCCGCGCGTCACCTCGGCCGAGGCCGAGGACACCTCCACCGGCCACCCGGGCTTCCGCTGCATCGTCGGGGACGCGACGGTGGTTGGCACGGAACCGGGATTCGCGAGTGTCTCTGCCTCTTGAAGATGGACGAACGTACATCGACAAAGGAAGACACCCCCATGCGTGCCTGGAACCTCATCACCAACGTCCTGGTCCTCGGCCTGATCGCCGGCGGGACCGCGGCCTGCGCCGGCGAACCTGCCGCCGCTCCCGTCGGCGCAGCCGTACCTCCCACCGCCCCCTCGGCCTCGGCGTCGCCGTCGTCGTCGGCGAGTCCCTCCGCGCCGCGGTCGTCGTCGCCGCGGCCGTCGTCGTCCGCCGCGACCCGGACCACGGCCGCGAAGGCCAAGGCCGCCGGTTCAGGGGATCCCCGGTTCGGCACGCAGTACGCGATCCTGGAGTCGAGCAACCCGTCGACGCGCCGGATCACCTATGACCTGATCGATTGGTTCAACGGCAAGCAGGCCGAGAAGGCGTGCGCCGAGGACGGCGTGAAGCCGGCCGAGAACGACTACTGCCTGGCCTACTACAGTCGTAACCACAACAAGCAGCTCCGTACGCTCACGGTCGATCCCGATGCCTCGATCCGCATCATGGACACGGGTGTGTGGAAGACGGTCGACCTCAGGACCTTCCTCACGAAGGTCCGCAACGACAACGTGATCCGCTTCGACATCGACGCCAACCGCATCGTGAAGCTCGATCAGATCTACCTTCCCTGACGAGATCGGTTATTGCGTTGTCGTGGGCCCATGCCCCACGTACTGTCCCTGTCACCAGGCAAGACCAACAGCGGAACGGCAAGGAGCCTTCGATGTCTCGGTACACCTCCACCGACCCCCAGCGCGTCGCGCTGTGTGGCGAGGCCGGTGTGCCCGCGTGCAGGCGAGCCGCCCACCCGTACGAAAACGAGCAGATCCGCCCGGGACCAGGGCGTACGCAACGCTGAGACACCGCGTTCGTGCCGCCCCTCCCAGTCGGGAGCGGGCGGCTTTTCTTTTCCCGGTTTCCCCGGCGGTAATGAACATTGACAACTCCACAGTGGATGGCATGTCCGGATTCGATTCATGAATTCAAACTTTCGGGCCGCACGTCACAGATGTGCGGCGGTTCCTGGCGGGCGGCTTCGCCCCCAGCAGGCACATTCCCGCCGTCGTAGCTCAGCGCCGGTCAGAGCGCGGTCCTGGTACGACCGAGGTCACCGGTTCGAATCCGGTCGACGGCTCCACGCCAGCGCAGCACGACAGGTGGTGCGCCGCTCTCGTAAAGCGGAGGTAGGCGGTTCGAGTCCGCCCGCTGGCTCTCCCGCATTTCATCCTGGAAGGTGACCGGCCGGTCGAGGAGCACCGTTGGAAGCGGTGTACGACGCGATACGCGTCGCCGGGGTTCGAGTCCCCGACCTTCCGCGCAGCACTGTGGAGACGTCGCCGTCTCCACAGTCACGCCGCCGGTTCGATCCCGGCCCGGAGCACGCGACGGCCGGGGCACCACCTGCCCGAATGCCCGAGTGGTAAGGGTCCCGCGTGCAAAGCGGGTGTTCGCCGGTTCGATTCCGGCTTCGGGTTCGCGCACCGTCATGCCATCCGCTGTGGGTTCCCGGTCAGCCCAGCGACGCGCTCGCTGCCCGCAACTCGTCCAGCGCCGCCAGGGTGTACCGGGCGAGCTCGGCCTTGTCGTCGCCGTTGCTCCCGGACCATTCGGCGTACCCCCGTTTGAAGGCGAGGACGCCCAGCTCGCCCGCGATGGCCGCGGTCGATTCGGGTACGCCGCGCTCGACCAGAGCGGCCGTCATCGCGGCCGCGAGGCTGACGCTCTTGAGCGCATCACGCTCCTGAAGCTCGGCGCTGGCCGCCACGGCCGCCGTCAGCCGAGGGGCGAGCTCGCGATTGAGCGGGCCCATCGCGGTCGAGGCGCGCCCGAGACCGGCCGCGACCGCCTCGAGCGGGCTGGCGTTGGCGGGCGCCTCGGCGATGCCCTCGGCCAGCAGCCGGCTCAGCGTCTCCTGCCCGGCCACCAGCAGCTCGCGTTTGTCGGGGAAGTGCCGGAAGAAGGTGCTCTTGGTGACCCCGGCGCGCTCGGCGATCTGCGCGACCGTCGTGGCGTCGTATCCCTGCTCGATGAACAGGTCGACGGCGGCCACGACGAGGCGTTCGCGTGCCCCTGGTTCCCACCGACCCATGCGTCCCATCATAGGTGATGGGACTGTTATCCCATCACTCTGCTACGGTGATGGGACAAGAGTCCCATCACTTCAGGGGGATCGTCATGCGCGTCTTCGTCACCGGTGCGACCGGCCTGATCGGTTCGCCCGTCGTCGCCGAGCTGCTCGGCAACGGCCACACCGTCCTCGCACTCACCCGCTCCGACACGTCTGCGCGCGCCGCCGAGGCGGCCGGCGCCCAGCCGCTCCGCGGCGGTCTCGCCGATCTGGACATCCTTCGCCACGGCGTTGCGCACACCGACGGGGTGATCCACCTGGCCTTCGGCAACGACTTCAGCAGCGCCGACGCGCTCGCGCGGGCGGTCGCCGAGGAGAGCGCCGCCCTCGCGGCACTGGGCGAGGCGCTCGCCGGCAGCGACCGCCCCCTCGTCACGGTCTCCGGTACGCCGTACGTGCCGGGCCGCGCCTCCACCGAGGCCGACCCGGCACCGACAGACGGACCGGTCGGTGGTCGCGGCCGGGCGGTCACGGCGGCGCTGGGCCTGGCCTCGCGCGGAGTGCGCAGCACGGCGGTACGCATGCCCCGCACCGTCCACAACGACGGCAACGGCGGGTTCGCCGGCTTGTTGACCGGCACGGCACGCCGGACCGGGGTGTCCGGCTACCCCGGCGACGGCGCACAGCGGTGGCCGGCGGTGCACGCACTCGACGCGGCGGTCCTCTTCCGGCTGGCCCTGGAGCGGGCGCCGGCCGGAACCACCTGGCACGCCGTGGCCGACGAGGGTGACAGGGTACGAGACATCGCCGCGGTCATCGGCCGACGGCTGGGCCTGCCCGTCGAGGCGGTACCCGCCGAGACCTACGGCCCGCTCGGCCCGATCTTTGCGACCGACCAACCCGCGACCAGCGCCCACACCCGGCAGGCGCTCGGGTGGCAGCCGAGACATCCCGGCCTTCTGGCGGATTTGGAGAACATCCAACCCTGACCGCCACCGGGCCACGCGTCACGACCAGGCCGCCCGCTCCGCGGCGTCCGGGTCCGGGACCACGGTGATGCGTTCGCCCAGCAGGGCGGTCGGGCGGCCGGTCCGGTCGGCGGCGGCCCAGCCCGGATCGCCGTCGCGGATGAACCGGACCCAGGCGCCGTGCATCGTGTCCACCATGGTGGCAGCGGGATGCGTGCCCAGCCGTGGGTGCATCACGGGCCGGGTCGCGGTACCGAAGACGTACGGGATCTCCGCGGTGTGGCACGGACCCAGCCCGTGGTTGTCCACGGCGTCGATCCCGTCGAAACGGGCGATCCACGTCGGTGCCGCATCGGCCGGCCGGCCCCGCGCGAGCGCGAGTAGCGGCTGCCGGTACGTGAAATCGGTGAGGATCGCCGAGAGCAACTCACCGGGCGAGGCCCCCGGCCGACTCGCCCGGTAGGCGTCGAGGCCGTGCGGGGACAGGCCGATCGCTCGGGCTCTGGCGGTCAGCATCGGCTCGTCGACCGCGTCGATGACCCGATTCGGTACGACGAAGAGCCGCCACTCGTCGCGCGTGGTGCACAGCAACAACCGGACATCGGCCGAGGCGCCCGCGGCGATGGCGTCGAGCGGCGCCATCGGCAGCACCTCACCGTCGACGTACGGTCCGAAGGGCAGTTTCCGGACGCCGAGCTCGCCCCAGTCCGCGGCGTCGCCGGCGATGACCGCGGCCGTCACCGCGCTGGCCGCTTCGAGCATGACCTGTGGGGGCAGCGGCGCCAACGCGTCGATGGTCGGCGGCACACCCAGGGTCGCGCCCACATGCGCGGCCACCAGCCGGGCCGACTCCGCGCTGAGGGTGTGCGCGGCGGCGCCGCTCTGCAGGACGGCGGCGGAGAACAGCCCGGACGCCGTCGGCATGGCGAGCAGCGCGGAGATCGCCATCGCACCGGCCGATTCCCCCGCGACGGTGACCCGGGCCGGGTCGCCGCCGAATGCCGGGATCTCGTCCCGGACCCAGCGCAGCGCCGCCACCATGTCGAGCATGCCGCGGTTCGGAGTGCTGCCCTCGGCGGCCAGGAACCCTTCCACGCCGAGGCGGTAGTTGATGGTGACGCAGACGACGCCACTCTCGGCGAAGTGCGAACCGTCGTAGTCGGCGACCGAGCCCGAGCCGTTGGTGTACGAGCCGCCGTGGATCCAGACCAGCACCGGCAGCCCACCGGTCATCGCGGCCGGGGTCCAGACGTTCAGGTTCAGGCAGTCGTCGCCCGCGATGACGACCTCCGGCAGGATCTTCTGCAGATATCGCGGATACCTGCCCTGCGGTGCGGTCGCGCCGAACCGGGTGGCGTCGCGTTCGCCCGGCCAGGGCTGGACGGGACGCGGCGGCTGAAGCCGGTTCGGGCCGAACGGGGCGGCCGCGTACGGGATGCCCAGGAAGCGGGCGACGTCGCCGGTGACCGTGCCGCGCAGGTCGCCGGTGGAGATGGACACGACGCGACCCTCGGCCATCGATCTCCTTCAGGATGTCCGCGACAACGGGACCACTATCGCCGTCCGAGCGCCGATCCTCAACCCGGGCCGGAGGGTCGACGACGGGGATCGCGGCGGGCGGCGCCAAGCTGTCCATCGCTCGCACCCCGTGTGTCGCCGGGTGCCATGATGGGGACCGGCAGGCAGGTGCCCGGCCGGGAAAGGGTGCGGCGGTTCGCATGGCGAGCTTCGAGGCGGTGACGGCCGTCGGGGAGGGCCGGGTCACGGTGGTGCTGCGGGGCGACTGTGACCTCAATGCCCGCGATCAGTTGACCGCCGTCCTGCTGGATGCGGTGAGCCGCGAGAAATCGGTGTTCGTTGATGTGGCGGGAGTGGGCTTCTTCGACTCCACCGGCGTGCACGCCCTGGTCACCGCCCATCACGCGGCGCGCGGCCGCAATGGTCGGCTCTTTGTGGTCAATGCGGGCGGCGTGGTTGCCGCGGTGCTGGAGCTGACCGGGCTGGACGCGCTGCTGCAGGCCCCGGCCGAAGAGCGTGGCCATGCCTGAGCATCCCGTCGACTCCGTGGGCATGACGTACTCCGAGCCCGGCGATCTGAGTTCGGTGCGTGCCTTCGTCGCCGAGCAGGCTCGGGCGCTGGGTCTGGCGGCCGACCGGATCGACCTGCTCACTGTCGCGGTCAGCGAACTGGCCACAAACACCCTCCAACACGCCGGCGGCGGAGGGTACGTCCGGGTCTGGGGCGACACCGGCCGGGTGTGTTGCGAGGTCGTCGACGGCGGCGGCCCGCGGTCGTTCGGCCGGGCGATGCCGTCGGCCGAGGCGCTACGCGGGCGGGGCCTGGCCCTCGTGGAGCGGATCTGCGACTCGGTCGAGATGGTCGAGGTGCCGGGCGGCACCCTGGTCCGGCTCTGCCTCGAACTCTGACCCGGCTCAGGTGACGATCACGGCCAGGGTGCAGGTGTCGTCATCCGGGCTCGGCGCGTGCAGCAGGCGGTGGAGCCGCGGCAGCGGATCCACTCCCGGATCGGCGGAGACCGCGCTCAGGTGGGCACACACCTCGGCGGCGCGCACCGCGATGTCGCCGCGGCGTTCCACGAGCCCGTCGGTGTAGAAGAGGATCAGGTCGCCGGGCTGCAGGCCGACGGTGGCGACCGGGAAGTCGACCTCGGGCTGGGCGCCCAGCAGCAGCCCGGGCGGTGGTTCGAGGCCGATGCTGTGCCCGTCGCGGCCGAGCAGCGGGGCCATGTGGCCCGCGCGGGCCCAGGGCAGCAGGCGGGTGCGGGGGTCGTACACGCCGATCACCGCGGTGCCGGTGATGCCCAGCTGGATGCACAGCAGGTTCAGGTGATGCAGCAGCAGGCCCGGATCCCGGATGCCCACGGACAGCCACGCGACCAGGGCGAATCGCAGGTGGGCCATGCCGTTGGCGGCGTCCACGCCGTGCCCTGCCACGTCACCGACCGCGAGAGCGACCCGGCCGTCCGGCAGGGTCTGCGCGTGGTACCAGTCGCCGCCCACCGCGATGGCGCTCTCCGCCGGCAGGTAACTGACCATCGCCTCCAGGCCGGCCAGGTCGAACGGGCCGGCGGGCACCGGCTGGATCATCTGCTGCAGTTGCCGGGCGAGCCGGTGCTCGGCGATCGCGGTCAGTTCACGGACCCGGACCTGGTCGCTGAGCCGTTCGATCTCGGTGCGGGAGGCGACCCGTGCGGTCACGTCCTGCACGACGGCGTAGATCTTCACCTGCCGGCCCTCCGCGTCCCGGGCCAGGTCGGAGAGGATCCGCAGGTGCTTGACCGCGTCGCCGATCCGGAAGCGGACGGTGACGTCGGAGGCGGTCCCGGAATCGAGGGTCTGCCAGGCGGCCTCGGCGATCCCGCGGTCCTCGGGCAGGACAGCGGCCGCCTGGTCGGTGCGGGGCAGCGGGCCGTCGGCGGGGTCGCGGGCAAAGATCCGGTACATCCCGGGAGACCAGTCGGAGCGGCCGGTGGTCAGGTCGTACTCCGCCCAGCCGAGGCTGCCGAGCAGCTCCGTGTTCTCCAGCCGACGGCGGTGCTCGTCGACCCGTTCCCACCAGACCAGCAGGCCACCGAGCACCCGCTGCACACTGACCTGGAAGCGGGACTCGGCGACCACGCCGGGACGGGACTGCGCGAACTGGAAATCGTCCAGCTTCGCGGGCGTGCCGGTGCGCATGACCTCCAGGTAGAGCAGCCAGAGCGGGCCACCCACCATGGACGGGTACTGCTCGCTGAGCCGGCCGCCGAGCCGTTGCGTGCCGCGGCCGTAGATGTCGTGGATCTGGTCGCTGGTCGCGGCGATCCGGAAGTCGGTGACCGTGCCGTCGTCACCCGTGACCGGCGCCAGCCAGGTGCAGCCCGCGGGAATCGCCGCGAGCAGCTCCCGGATCACGTCCTCGTCGGCCATTACCGCAGCCTATCGGCCCGCGGACCGCTCACGATGCCCTTGGCGTGCCGGGGACCTCACGCATCCCCGTTCGAGGCGCTGGTCCGCTGTGCCGTGACACCGGCCGGGGCAGTGATGTCGGGGCCGACGGCGAGGCGCGACCCGGGCGTACGCCCGTGACCCCAGCCGATGCCGGCGCGATAGCTGCCGAGCAGTCCCGCCGTGACGAGGTGTTCCTCGTCGCGCAGCGGGTCACCGGCGGCCAGCGGTGCCACGCCGGGCGCCACGAACAGCGCGTCGGTGGGGCAGTACGCCTCGCACATGAAGCACGTCTGGCAGTCGGCCTGCCGGGCGATCACCGGGACGCCGTCGGCGCCCCGGTCGAACACGTTGGTCGGGCAGGCCTCGACGCATCGGTCGCAGGTGACGCAGCGGCCGGCGCTGACCAGCTCGATCACGAAGCCACCGCCAGGTCGAGCGGCGTGTGCGGGCGTACCGGATCGGGCGAGGTCCACAGCTCGTCGAGGCCGCCGACCGTGAGCCGGTGGCGCTGCGCCGGGTCGGTCTCCGGGCGGTCGAGGCGCTTGTGCATGCCGCGGGACTCGGTGCGGGCCAGGGCGGCCGTGTACATCCAGCGGGCATGCGCCACCATGGCGGCCGCCTGCCGCGACTCGACGGGCGATCCGCGCAGGTGCGCGCGGGTGTCGGCCCAGAGATCGTCGAGCGTCGCGAGCGCCTGGTCGAGCACGTCGCCGCGACGCAGGTAGTTCTTCACGTACGGGTGCGTCTCGGCCTGCACCGCGCGGACCACCCAGCGGTGATCGTCGGTGACGGCGCCCGTGGGGCGCAGGCCGGCCCGGCCGGCCGGCACCAGCCTGCGGTGGCGCGCCGCCGGGCCGAGGGCCGCCGCGTGCCGGGCCGCCGCCGTGCCCGCCCAGGTCCCGGACGACATGGCCCACGCGGAATTGTGCGACCCGCCGCCCGTGAAGCCGCCGCAGATCAGTTCCCGGGTCGCCACGTCGCCGGCCACGTACAGGCCCGGCACGCCGGTCGCGCAGTCCTCGTCGACCACCCGTACGCCGCCGGTGCCGCGCACCGTGCCCTCCAGCAGCAGCGTGATCGGGAAGAGGTCGGTGAACGGGTTGATCCGCATCCGGTCGAACGGCAGGAAAAAGTTGGGCTGGCCCCGCCGCATGGCCGCCTGCACGGTCTCGTCGGCGAGGTCGAGCCGGGCGAAGACCCGCTCGTTGAGCAGGGCCCGCGCGATCACCGAGCGGCCGCGCTGGCTGGCCGCCCCGTCGAGGACGGTGCCGTCCTCGTGGTAGAAGGTCGCGTAGTTGTAGTAGGCCGTCTTGGTCACCGAGGAGAACTCCGGAGCGATCGCGTACGCGTTGGAGAACTCCATCCCGGACAGCGCCGCGCCCACCTCGGCGGCGAAGAGCGCGCCGTCGCCGGTGTTGACGTCGCAACCCAGCGCCCGGGACAGGAACGCGCAGCCGCCGGTCGCGAGCACGACGGCGCCGGCGCGCACCCGGTACGGCTGGTCGAGCTGCCGCCGGTGGCCGGCCGCCCCGGCGACCGCGCCGGTCGGGTCGGTGAGCAGTTCGAGGACCGGGCTGTGGTCGAGGATGCGTACGCCGCTGCGCTTGAGCCAGGCCCGCATCCGGCGCATGTATTCGGGACCCTGCACGCCCCGGCGCAGTTCGGAACCGTCGGCGAGGACCGGGAACGGGTACCGCCCCGTCGTGGCGAGTTCGTGGACGTTGGCGTACGTCTGGTCCAGCACCCGGGCCATCCAGTGCCGGTCGGACAGGTGGCCGTTGAGGTGCTCCCGGCTGGCCATCGCCGCCTCGCGGGCCGCGGGTTCGGGCTCGACGTACCAGACGCCGGTGCCGGCGGCGGCGGTGGCGCCGCTCGTGCCGGTGTAACCCTTGTCGACCAGGATCACGTCGGCGCCGGCCCGGGCGGCTTTGAGTGCGGCCCAGGCTCCGGCGGGTCCGCCGCCGGCCACCAGGACGTCGGCGGTGAGATCCACCATGTCGATCACAGTTCCTCCTCAGCGGTGGCGACCGGAAGCGGGGGTGACCGGTGTGGAGACAGTGAATCCCGGTCGGCCCGGGACGGTCAATATACCTCCTAGCCTATGGGATTTGAAGAGTATCCACGATTGTCAATCGCCTACTGAGTACATAGGGTCCATGTGGAATGGGTCTCATGAGCGTGACAGTGCGGAGTGGAGATCACTAGCGTCACCGCCGTCCGGAGCGGGGAAGGAATCCGTCATGCGTAGATCGGTGTCCGTCGGCCTCGTCGTGGTCCTGCTGCTCGCGGGTTGCGACGGTGGTGGTGACGGCGGCACGACGTCCGCCCCGTTCGACCCGGCCACCTGCCAGGGCGGCACGCTCACGGTGCTGAACCAGGGCGGCATCACCCACCTCGACCCGGCCCGGCTCTACACCTCCGGCGGCGGCAACATCCCGTCGCTGTTGTTCCGCACGCTGACCACCCGCAACCGGCTGCCCGGCGAGGCAGGCACCACACCGGCGCCCGATCTCGCCACCGACCTCGGCACCCCGTCCGACGGCGCCCGCACGTGGACCTACCACCTGCGCGACGACATCGTCTTCGAGGACGGCACGCCGATCACGGCGGCCGACGTCAAGTACGGCATCGAGCGCTCGTTCGCCCCCGAGCTGCCCGGCGGTGCGCCGTACCTGCGGGACTGGCTGACCGGTGCCGCCGGCTACCAGGGGCCGTACAAGCAGCCCGAGGGGCTGGCGGCGATCGAGACGCCGGACGAGAAGACGATCGTGTTCAAGCTGCGCAAGCCGGAGGGCGACTTCCCCTACCTGGCCACGGCCACCCAGTTCGCGCCGGTGCCGAAGGCGAAGGACAGGGGGGCCGACTACGAGAACCACCCGGTCTCGTCGGGCCCGTACCGGGTCGAGTCGTACGCGAAGAAGAAGTCCCTCGTCCTCGTGCGCAACCCGCATTGGTCCTGGCAGAGCGACCCGCTGCGCTACGCCTGCCCCGACCGGATCGAGGTCACCGCCGGTCTCGACCCCGCGGTCATCAACCAGCGCCTCGTCACCGGCGCCGGGCCGGACGCCAACGCCGTCACCACCGACGCGGTCGTCGGGCCGGAACAGCTCGCCCAGCTCGGCGCCGGCTCGGCGCTGGACGGCCGGGTCTCCCGCGGCGAGTTCCCGGCCACCTACTATCTGGCCTTCAACCCGACGAAGAAGCCGTTCGACGATCCACGGGTGCGCGAGGCCCTCGCGTACGCGATCAACCGCACGTCGGTCGTCAACGCGCAGGGCGGCACGGCCGTCTCCGGCGCGTCCACCACCTTCCTGCCGCCGCAGCCGGCGCTGGGTTATCAGCCCTACGACTACTTCCCGGCGGGCGCCACCGGTGCCCCGGAACAGGCCAGGAAGATCCTCGCCGAGGCCGGGCACAGTGGCCTCACCATCGAGCTGGCCCACGAGAACGACGACGCCAACGGCATCGGACCCAAGGTCGCGGCCGCCGTGCAGGAGGCGTTCAAGCAGGCCGGGGTGACCGTCGACCTGGTGGCCATCGACAGTGCCACCTACCGCGACGTGACCGGCAAGCCGGCCACCCAGCCCGGCCTGTCGTTGCAGTATTGGGGCGCCGACTGGCCCTCCGGCGGGCCGTTCCTCATCCCGGTCTTCGACGGCCGGCAGATCATCACGGCCGGCGGCAACTTCAACCTCGCCCAGTACGACGACCCGGCCGTGAACGCCGAGATCGACGCCATCAACGCGCTCACCGACCCGTCCGCGGCCGCCGCCCGCTGGGGTGCCCTGGACGCACGCATCGGCAAGCTCGCCCTGGTCATCCCGCTCACCCACGAGAAGGACGTCTACCTGTACGGCAGGAACGTCAGGAACGCCGTGCCCGACGGCTGGCGCGGCCAGTACGACCTCGCCCGGATATCCGTCAAGTGAGCGTGTGGCGCCGGCTCACGCGAGACCGCGGCTTCGTCGTCGGCGCCGCGATCGCGTTGGCCATGGTGCTGGTCGCCGTCGCCGCGCCGCTGCTGACGGCGCTGGCCGGGCAGGACTACACGACCTACCACGACGATCTGCTCGACTCGGCCCGCGGCGGTGTGCCGCTCGGCCCGCTCGGCGGCGTCAGCGCCGAACACTGGCTGGGGGTGGAGCCGGCCACCGGGCGCGACCTGTTCGCCCGGGTCGTCCACGGCGCCCGGGTGTCGCTCGGTGTGGCGGTCGGCGCCACCGTCCTGCAGGTGCTCCTCGGCCTGCTCGTCGGCACGGCCGCGGGCCTCGGCGGCCGGTACGCCGACGCCGCGCTGAGCCGTCTCATCGACCTCGTCCTCGCCGTACCCAGCCTGGTCCTGGCCATTTCGCTGCTGGCCATCGTGCCGGCGGACTGGCCGCGCCCGGCCCTGCTGGCCGCCGTGATCGCCGTGCTCGGCTGGGGCGGCACCGCACGCATCACCCGCGGCGAGACGCTGACCCTGCGTACCCGTGACTACGTCGCCGCGGCCCGGCTGTCCGGCGCCGGCCGGTTCCGCGTCGCCCGGCGGGAGATCCTGCCGGGGCTGGCCGCCCCGGTGCTCACCTACGCGGCGCTGCTGCTGCCCGCCACCATGGTCGTCGAGGCGGGGCTGTCCTTTCTGGGCATCGGGGTGCGCCCGCCCACCCCGTCCTGGGGGCAGATGCTGTCGAGCGCGACCACCTGGTTCCGCGCCGACCCGATGTACGTGCTCCTCCCCGGCGGTCTGTTGTTCCTCACCCTGCTGGCCTTCGTGCTGGTCGCCAACGGGCTGCGGCGCGTGCTCGACCCCCGGCAGAGCGCGGGATGATCGGCTACCTGGTGCGCCGCCTCGCCGGGGCGCTGCTCGTGCTCGCCGGGCTCTCCCTGCTGCTCTACGGACTGTTCTATCTCGCGCCGTCCGACCCGGCGGTGCTCACCTGCGGCAAGGGCTGCACGCCCGAGCGGCTCGCCGAGGTGCGGCACGCGATGGGCGTGGACGGGCCGGTACCCGTCCAGTACGCCGAGTTCCTCGAGGGGCTGGTGGTCGGCCGCGACTACCCGGCCGGCGCGGACGTGCGGCACTGCCCGGCGCCGTGCCTCGGCTACTCGTTCGAGACCGACCAGCCGGTGACCGCGCTGCTGGCCGACCGGCTGCCGGTCTCCGCGTCGCTGGCGTTCGGGGCCGAGGTGCTCTCGCTCGCGGCCGGCGTCGGCGCCGGCGTGCTGGTCGGCGTGCGCCGGCTGCGCTGGCTCGACCGGCTGGTCAACGCGCTGGTCCTGACCGGGTACGCGGTGCCGGTCTTCCTGGTCGGGCTGCTGCTCCTGCTGCTGTTCTGCGTCCACCTGCAATGGCTGCCGTTCCCCAGCTATGTCCCGTTCACCACCGACCCGGCGGCCTGGGCGCGGAATCTGCTGCTGCCCTGGGTCTCGCTCGCGGTCATCCAGACCGCCGCCTACGCCCGCCTCACCCGCGCCGGGATCCAGGAGACCCTCGCCGAGGACCACATCCGCACGGCCCGCGCGTACGGCCTGCCGGAGTCGCGGATCATCCGGCGGCGCGCGCTGCGCGGTGCCCTGCTGCCCCTGGTCACGCTCACCGCCATCGACCTCGCCGCGATCATGACGAGCGCCGTGCTCACCGAGACGATGTTCGGCCTGCCCGGCGTGGGCCAGCTGCTGGTGGGCGCGGTCAACCAGATCGATCTGCCGGTCGTCGTCGGGGTCACCCTGCTCACCGGGGTGCTCATCATGGCCGCCAACACGCTCGCCGACCTGCTCTACGCCGCCGTCGACCCGCGGGTGCAACTGCGGTGAGCGGGCTGCGTGTCCAGGATCTGCGGATCCGGTTCGGTGACCGGCTCGCGGTCGACGGGCTGAGCTTCGACCTGGCGGAGGGCGGGTCGCTGGGCATCGTCGGCGAGTCGGGATCCGGCAAGAGCGCCACCGCGCTCGCCCTGTTGGGCCTGCACACTGGTGCCGAGATCACCGGGCGGATCAGCTTCGACGGCACCGACCTCACGGCCGCGGGCCCCGACGACTGGCGGCGGATCCGGGGCGTACGCATCGCCATGGTGTTCCAGGACCCGCTGACGGCGCTCAGCCCGTTCCACACCATCGGCGACCAGATCGCCGAGGTCTACCGGTGGCACACCGGTGCCTCCCGGCGCGCCGCCCGGCAACGGGCCGTCGAGGTGCTCGGCCAGGTGCACATACCCGACCCGGTCCGGCGGGCCGGCGCGTATCCGCACCAGTTCTCCGGGGGCATGCGGCAACGCGCGCTGATCGCCATGGCGCTGGCCTGCCGGCCCGGACTCATCGTCGCCGACGAGCCGACCACCGCGCTCGACGTGACCGTGCAGGCCCAGATCCTCGACCTGCTCGACGAGGTGCGTACCACGACCGGCGCAGCGTTGCTGCTGATCAGCCATGACCTGGGTGTGGTGGCGGGCTCAACAGACGAGGTCGTGGTGATGCGCGACGGTGTCGCGGTGGAGCACGGACCGACGGACACTGTGCTGTCGGCGCCGCGGCACGCGTACACGCGGGCGCTGCTCGACGCGGTCCCGCGCCCCACCGCACCCCGGCAGATCGCCGGGGCGTCGGTGCTGCGGCTCGACGGCGTACGCAAGCATTTCCCGCAGCCCCGGCGCGGCGCGTGGCGCCGCCCCGCACCGATCCGCGCGGTCGACGACGTCACGCTCGACGTGCGGCGCGGCGAGACGCTGGGCATCGTGGGGGAGTCCGGCACCGGCAAGACCACACTGGCCCGGATGATGGTCGGCCTCGTCGCACCGAGCCGGGGCCGGATCACCTTCGACGGTGCGGACATCACCCGGCGGCGCGGTGCCTCCGTACAGATGATCTTCCAGGACCCGCTGTCCTCACTGAACCCCCGGCGGACCGTCGGCGAGAGCATCGCCGATCCGTTGCGCCTGCAGGGGGTACGCGATCCCCGGCCGCGCGTGGAGCACCTGCTCGACCGGGTCGGCCTGGGCGCTGCCGAGTACGACCGGTTCCCGCATCAACTGTCCGGTGGTATGCGCCAGCGGGCCGGCATCGCCCGCGCACTGGCCCCGGAGCCCCGGCTGATCGTGTGCGACGAGCCGGTGTCCTCGCTGGACGTCACCACCCGGGCGCAGGTCCTGGCGCTGCTGGAGGACCTGCGGCGGGAACTCGACCTGACCCTGGTGGTGGTCTCCCACGACCTGGGCGTGCTGCGCCAGATCGCCGACCGGGTGGCCGTGCTGGCGAACGGGACCGTGGTCGAGATCGGGGAGACGGCCCGGCTGTACGAGCAGCCGCAGCACCCGTACACGAGGGAGTTGCTGGCCGCGATTCCGGCGACCGACCCGCAGGAGGCCCGCCGGCTGCGGGCCCTGCGCCGCGCCGCCCGAGACGCCGTCGTGACGGGTCAGCCGACGGCCTGGACGACGTAGACCGCGGCGAGGGTGGTGGCCAGCGTCCCCAGGAGCATCCGTAACGCACTCTCGGGCAGGTGCGGCTGCAGCCGGGCGCCGAGGTAGCCGCCGACGAGCCCGCCTGCCCCGCAGAGCAGGCCGAGCGCCCACTGCGGGGCGATGTCGCCACCACCGATCAGGGAGAGAGCGCCGTACGTGAGTGCACCGACGGCGGAGGTGACGAACGTCGAGGCGAGTGCGGCCGGGGCGATGAGCGTCATGGGCGTTCCCCGGCCCGCCAGGATCGGGCCGAGGAGGGATCCGCCGCCGATGCCGTAGATCCCGCCGATCGTGCCGACGACGACACTGAGGCCCAGGATGGTGCGCCGCCGCAGCGGTGGCCGGTCGCGGCTGCTCGGGTGCCGGGCACGGAGGCAGAGCCAGAGTCCGAGCGGGAGCAGCACCGCGGCGGCCACGAGCCGGAAGGCCCCGGGTCCGGGGACGGCGAACACCCGGATCACCGCGCCGAGGACGACCCCGGGCAGGGTGCCGGCGATCAGGAGCCGGGCCAGGGGACCGGCGAGCTGGCCGGTGTGCCGGTAACGCACCAGGGCGCCGGGCCCGGACACGACGTTGAAGAGCAGGTTGGTGGGGGTGACCGCCGGGTTGGGCACGTGCAGAACGCTGAGCTGGACCGGCAGCAGAAAGACGGCCCCCGACACCCCGGCGGGCACGGTGACGACCGAGATGAGCAGTCCGGCGGCGAGGGCGGTCAGCCCGGTCTGCCAGCTCACCCGGGCGACATCGGCTGGCGCATGGCGACACCGTACCGAGCGGTCCGGCCCCGTCGCGGGCTGTCAAGTAGGCGGCCGGGGCCGGTCTTCAGGTGTTTCTCACCCTGGTTCTGCCACATTCGTCCGGACTGCCGGGCTGTGCCGGCCGGCGACCAGGTCGGTGAGGAGAAGGAAATACATGACGACTCTGCGTGAACCATTCAGCGAGGCCGACCTCGCGGGCGCGGGACGGTACGCGCTGAAGAAGCTCCCCGAGGTCACCCTCGCCTTCTGGATCATGAAGATCGCCGCCACCACACTCGGTGAGACCGCGGGCGACCTGTTCGCCCAGACCCTCAAGCTCGGCTACTTCCTCACGACGATCGCGCTGTTCGCCGTCTTCGTCGTCACCCTGGTGATCCAGCTGCGGGCGCGGCGCTACAACCCGTTCTTCTACTGGACCGTCATCCTGTCCACCAGCATGGCCGGCACCACGATGTCCGACTTCATGAACCGCGACGCCAGCGCCCGCTACCTCGCGAAGGGCACCGACAGCCTCGGCTGGGGACCGCAGGGACTGGGCCTGGGCTACCCGACCGGCGCGGCCATCCTCATCTCCGTACTCATCGCGATCTTCGTGGTGTGGAAGGCCACCGGCCTGACCTTCGCCATCCGCGACATCGACACGTTCCGGGGTGAGGTGCTGTTCTGGGCGGCGATCCTGGTCTCGAACACCTTGGGTACGTCGATGGGTGACTTCCTGTCCGACAGCTCGGGCCTCGGCTACGCGGGCGGTGCCCTGCTGATCACCGGCGTGCTGGGGGTGCTGCTGTCGTTGAAGTACGTCCGCGCCGTGCCGAACGTGCTCATCTTCTGGTGCGCCTTCGTGCTCACCCGCCCGCTCGGGGCGACCGCGGGCGACTTCCTCACCAAGCCGATCGCCAAGGGCGGGCTGGCGCTGGGCACGCTCGGCTCCTCGATCGTGCTGCTGGCCGTCCTGTTCGGCCTCATGGCGTACGCGCACCGCCGCGAGCAGCGGGTCGGTGCGTTGTCCCCGGCCCTGGCCGGTGCCCGCTGAGGCGGTGTGCACGCCGGGCGACCTCTGGGCCGCGCTCAGCCCGCCGGACGTGGGGTCGCCGATGACGGGAGGAGGGTGCGGATGAGCCTGCGACGGCCGGCCGGGACGCGGTTGCGGTTCGGTGTGCGGATGCGGTCGGCGCTGGCCGCCGCCGCGGTGGTCGGGGTCGCCTCCGCGCTGTCCGGGGCTGTGCTGATGGTGATCACCCGGCAGATCCTGCTCGACAACGTCAACAGGGCCGCCCGGGACCGTGCCGGCCAGGTCACGACCGCCGTGCGGGGCAACGACCCGGGCACGCTCGCCACGGTGCTGCGCCCGGGTCCCGGCCAGCGCACTGTCGTGCAGGTCCTCGACCCGGCCGGGCGGGTCGTCGCCGCGTCGGAGGCGATCACGGGGGCACCGCCGATGTCACCGCTACGCCCGGGCGCCGGTCAGCGCCGTACCGAGACCCGCCGGCTGGCGGAGGCGCGCGACGACCCGTTCCACATCGTGGCGGCCGGGGTCGACACCGCGGCCGGACGGCGGACCGTCCTGGTGGGGGAGTCGCTGGACACCGTCGACGACGGCACCGAAGCGGTCGTCGCCGCGCTGCTGGTCGGCTTCCCCGTGCTCGCGATCCTGGTGGGCGCCGCCACGTTCTTCTTCGTGGGCCGCACATTGCAGCCGGTGGAGGCGATGCGCCGACAGGCCGCCACCATCACCTCCCGCAGCCTGCACACGCGGCTTCCCGTACCCGCCGTCGACGACGAGGTCGCTGCGCTGGCCACCACCATGAACACGATGCTGGACCGCATCGAGACCGCCTCCGCGGCCCAGCGCCGATTCGTCGCGGACGCCAGCCACGAGCTGCGCAGCCCCCTGGCCACCATCCAGGCCAACGCCGAGCTGCTGGAAGCCACCGTCCCCGCCGAGAATGCGGCCCGTTCGGTGTACCGCATCCACGCCGAGACGACCCGCATGGCCCGCCTCGTCGAGGACCTGCTGCTGCTGGCCAAGGCCGACGACCACGGCCTGCGCCTGCGCCACGACGACGTCGACCTCGACGACCTGGTGTACGCCGAACGCGAACGGCTCACCCTGCAGCATCCCCGCCTGCGGCTGGACGGAGAGGTCCACCCGGTACGGGTCCACGGCGACGCAGACGCGTTGCAACGGGCGTTGCGGAACCTCGTCGACAACGCCGCCCGCCACGCCCGCCACCGGGTCACCATCAACCTGCGCGCCGACGCCGGACAGGCCGAGATCGTGGTCGCGAACGACGGCGACCCGATCGCCGCACGTGACCACGCCCGCATCTTCGACCGGTTCGTCCGACTGGACGACAGCCGCTCCCGGACCGCCGGCGGCGCCGGACTCGGACTGCCCATCGCCCATGAACTCGTCGCCGCCCACGACGGAACCCTGGCCGTCGACGACCGGAGCGACGGCGCGGCGATGCGCCTGCGGCTGCCCGTCGCGCCGGCCGTGGCGGATGCACCGGATCCGCAGTGAACCGCGTAGCCGGGCCGGTAGCGCACGGGCAGCACCGCACCCGGCCACCAAGGTGCTGCTGATCATGGAGGAGAACCACGAGTACGGCGACATCATCGGTGACCCGGAAGCCCGCTACCTCAACCGGCTCGCCGACCGGTACGGGACCGCGCGTCACCTTCAGGCGGGATATCCCCGCGCGTGTCCCTCACTCGCCGCCTACATCCTGCTCACCAGCGGATCCACCCACGGCGTCTGCGACGACAAGGCACCCGAATACCACCGGCTCACCGGCGACAACCTGTTCCACCAGGTCTCGGCCGCCGGACGCGAACTGCTGCGGCTCCCGCCCCAGGGCTGCGCTCGGGACGCCCGCTCGATGGCCTCCGCCTTCAGGCTGTGAGGAAGCGGCTGGAATCAGCCGGTCGCGATGCCCGGATCCGGTGGCGTGAACGGCGGGTAGGGTCCGTCGCCCACCGCCGCCAGCAGGGTCCGGGCCACGGCGGTGACCACCTGAGCCTCCACTGTGCTGCCGACCCGGTCGGTGGGGTCGGCCGGGTCCGCGGCGATGCCGGCGGCCACGGCCGTCGGCGTGAAGCCCACGAACGTCTCCGTGGTGTTGTCCTCGGTGCTGCCGGTCTTCCCGGCGACGGGGCGTCCGTCGAAGATCTGCCCCACCTGTGTCGCGGTGCCGCCGTCACAGCGGTGGTACGGCCCCTGCTCGCCCACGGGGCAGCGGGCGGCGTCCGCCGCGGCGCGGGCCACGTCCGGCGGGAGCACCTGCCGGCAGGCCGCCGGGACCGGCACCGCGCTCCCGCGCGGATCGGTGATCGACTGTACGGGCACCGGGCGGCAGTATCTGCCGTCGTCCGCGATCGTGGCGTACGCGGATGCCAGCTCCAGCGGCGTGGTGTCGACCACGCCCAGGGTGAACGATCCCCACCCGGCCGCGTCCCGCGCCATGTCGGCGTCGCGCGGCGCGGCGAAGCCGATCCCGAGCTTGCGTGCCTCCGCCACCGCCGCCTCCGGCCCGACCTGCTCCTCGAGGTGCACGAAGTAGGTGTTCACCGAGCGGCCGAAGGCGCTCCACATCGTGCGGTGCCCGTCCATCCAGGACGGGTTCGCGTTGCGCGGACAGTACCGCCCGCCGCAGGCGTACGGCCCGGTGTCCGGCCAGTGGGTGCGCAGCCGGGCCGGCGCGTCGAACGCGGTGGCGAGCGGCCGGCCGTCCTGGAGCGCGGCGAGCATGGTGAACAGCTTGAACGTGGATCCGGACGGGTAGCCGTACAGCCGGCCGCCGCCGGTGACCAGCGGGTTGACGGTGTCGGCGGGGGAGGGGCCGGTGCCGTAGCGCCTGTTGACCGCCAGCGCCAGCACGCGCCCGGTGCCGGGCTGGAGCACGGCGATCGGCAGCGCCCGGCGGTCGTGCGCCGGATACACGGACCGCGACTGCGTCGCGGCGGACTGCTGCACGTACGGGTCCAGGGTGGTGACCACGCGATAGCCGCCCCGGCGCAGGGCCACGTCGCGCTGCGCGGGGGTGGCGCCGAACGCGGGCTGAGCGTCCCACCAGCGCCGCAGGTAGTCGCAGAAGAACCCCCACGCCTGCGCGGCTCCGGCGGCCTCGACGCACCCGTCGGGCGGCAGGGTGCCCGCGCGGGTGAGCGGTTCCGCGGTCGCGGCGGCCTGCTGCGCCGGGCTGATCATGCCGGCCCGGACCATCGCGGCCAGCACGTAGCCCTGCCGGGTGCGGGCGCGCGTCCAGTCACCGTCGACCGGGTTGTCGGTCTCCGGGGACTGGACGATGCCCGCCAGCAGCGCCGCCTGCGCCAGGTCGAGCCGCGACGCGCCGACCCCGAAGATCAGCTGACTGGCCGCCTCGACGCCGTACGCGCCGCCGCCGAAGTACACGACGTTCAGGTAGTCCTGCAGGATCTGCGCCCGGCTCAGCCGGTGCTGGAGCTGCACGGCGTACGCCGCCTCGCGCAGCTTGCGGGCCGCCGTGTCGGCGGTGGCCGCGCGGCGCTGCGCCGCGGTCAGGTCGGGATCCTCCTTGAGGACGCTGCGCACGAGCTGCATGGTCAGCGTCGATCCGCCCTGCCGGGCGCCGTGGCTGTCGCTGACCAGCGCCCGCAGCGCACCCCGGAGGTCCAGCCCGCCGTGGGAGTAGAAGCGGCTGTCCTCGGCGGCCACGATCGCCTCGCGCATCACCGGCGCGACCCGGGTGAGGGGGACCTCCTGCCGGTCCTCGTCGTAGAACGTGGTGAGCAGCGTCGTGCCGTCGTTCGCGTAGACGCGGGTCAGCCGCTGCACCGGTGGGGTCAGGAGTTCGGCGGGCAGCCCGAAATGCCGCCCGCGGATCAGCCGGGCCGCCGTGGCGCCCAGGCCGGCGGCCGGGATCGCGGCCGCCACGGCCAGCGCGCACACCACGAGCAGCACGGCGCCGAGATCGGTCAGCGCGGCGCGGGCGCGGCGCTGGCCGCCGGATCGTACGGACATCCGGAGCCTCCTCTCGCCGACTCATCGGTAGCACGGCGGGCTGGGAGCCTCCTGAGGACCAGGGGCGGCCGCCGGGTCAGGCGGCGGGACGGGCGGGAGCCGGGTGGGTGACCGGGCGGCCGGCGACCGCGGGTGTGTGTGCCGTGAACAGGGCACGCGGCAGGGCATCCGCCGGGGTGGCCAGCGGGTCGGTGGTGGGCAGGGTGAAGGTGAAGCGGGCGCCGCCGCCGGGGTTGTCGTCGGCGGTGATGGTGCCGCCGTGGCGGGTGACGATGCGGTGGCAGATGGCCAGGCCGAGGCCCGTTCCGGTGTATCCGGCGCCGGGATGGGCGCGGTGGAAGTTGTCGAAGATGGCCTCGTGCTGCCCGGCGGGGATGCCGATGCCGTTGTCCGCGACGGTGACCTGCACGAAGCCGCCCACGTCGGTGCTGGTGATCCGCACGTGCGGGGTGGCGCCGGGGGTCGTGTACTTGATGGCGTTGCCGATCAGGTTCTCCAGCAGCTGCCGGACCGCGCCCGCGTCGGCATGCACGGGGTGGAGCCGGCCGAGCGCGACCTGCGGCACCGGCTGACCGGCGGCGGCCGCGGTGTCGGCGCGACCGGCGGCGATGTCGGCGACCAGGCCCGCCAGGTCGACCCGGGTGAGGCTGAGGTCGGCGTCGCGGGCGGCGGTGTACGTGAGCAGGTCGTTGATCAGCCCGCGCATGCGTACGGCGGCGCGGGTGACCCGGCTGAGGCCGTCGCGGGCCAGCCCGATCGCGGGTTGTTCGGCGGCCAGGGCGTCGTGGGCGGCCTCGGACCAGCCCTCCACGGTGGTCAGCGGGCTCTGCAGGTCGTGCGCGACCGCGCCGGCGAACGTGGCGAGCTGGTCGCGGTGGCGGCGTTCGGCCGTGACGTCGTGGTAGAGCACAACGGCGTTGCGGGTGCCGTCGCAGCCGGGCAGCGGGGTCGCTGAGACGCGCAGGATCCGCCCGTCGCGGCCGTCCGGGTCGGTGAACAGCAGGTCGACCGGTTCGACCTGCTCACCGGCCAGGGCCCGCGCCGGCGGCAACTCCGGCAGGGCGACCGGGCTGCCGTCGAGGTGATGTGCCCGGCTCTGCATGTCGCGCATGGCGCCGGGGGGCCCGAGCAGCCGCACCCCGGCGGGGTTGCGCAGCACGACCCGGCCGTCCGCGTCGACCAGCGACAGGCCGTCGGCCATCGAGTCGACGACCGCGCTCATCAGCGCGGCATGCCGGGTCTGCTCTTCCTTCTGGGCGGTCAGTTCGGCCATCAGCAGGGCGCGTTCGTCGCGGCCCAGTGCCAGGGCGAGGCCGACGGCGGCGATCAGCACCACGTACACCTGCGCCGTCATGGCCCGGGCGTGCGGGTCCGCGATGGTCGCCATCGGGCCCTCGCCGTGCAGGGTGAACAGCATCGCCGCCGCGCCGAAGATCAGATGGTGCACGACCAGGAAGCTGGTGTGCAGCCGGATGGCGGCCCACACCGTCAGCGCGATCAGCGGGAACGCCAGCGGCAGACCGTGGTCGAAGACGAACCCGAGCAGGTAGGCGACGGTGGAGCAGAACGCCACGGCCAGGTACTCGGTGACCCGCCATGCCGGCATCGCCCGCAACGCCCGGTCGGTGGCGTGCCACCAGCCGGCCACCGACTCGTACCGCGCCCGGAATCCGCTGATGGCGGGGCCGAACCACAGCCCGGCGGTGCCCAGGACGAAGATGCTGGCGACCTGCCGGGCCATCCAGTCCGCGACGATCAGCCACGACATCGGCGCGGCGGCCAGCCACAGACCGGTGAGAGCGAACGCCGCGCTCGCGGTGGCGGCGGCGACCGTGACGCCCAGCAGGTAGGCCAGGTCCCGCGGCGCGGACAGGCGGGCGCCGCCGTCGGCCCCCCACAGGGTGGGCCGGCAGCGCCCCAGGAGCCACACGAACACCACGGCCTGCACCAGGTTGGCCGCCGCCAGCGCCATGCCGGCGGGCAGGGCGATACCCGTGGCCACGTTGCCCGCCAGCGCGATCAGGGGCAGGGCACACACGTCCACCCACCGGGTACGGGCGTGGCGCTGGACGCAGAACCACACCAC
Source organism: Krasilnikovia sp. MM14-A1004 (assembly GCF_047159485.1). Lineage (GTDB taxonomy): Bacteria > Actinomycetota > Actinomycetes > Mycobacteriales > Micromonosporaceae > Actinoplanes. The sequence continues at coordinate 2,457,038 of NZ_AP038773.1, forward strand.
CGCGACACCCGCGGCGGGCCACACCAGCGCCAGGCTGCTGCCGTCGAGCACGGTCATCCGCCCGACCAGCAGTGCCACCGCGTACACGCTCGCAAACGCGGCGGTGCGCGCCAGCGACACCCGCGCGGACGGCCCGGTACGGCTCGGCGCCGTGTCCGGTGTGCCCACGGGTGGTGGTGTGACGGCCGTGCCGGGTGCGCTGGTGCGCTCCACGTGATCCCCCGATCGCGGGCCACCGGTGGGCCCGGACATCCAAGGCTCAGAGATCATGGGTGCGGACCCGGTGCGGCACGGTTGCCGGCCGGGTGCAGCTCATCCCTTCGGCCCTGACGCGCCACCGGACGGGCGGCACGGACCTCCCGACCGGCCGGCCGGAACGGCGAACTGGCGAGCAGGTGTGCCGGCCCCCTACGCGGCCAGCCGGTCGCGGCCGGCGCGTTTGGCGCGGTAGAGCTGCTCGTCCGCGGCGGCGAAGAGGTCGGCGCCGGTCATGCCGGGTTCCGCCGGGGCCAGGCCCATGCTGACCGTGACCCGTAGGCCAGGGGCGATCCGGTGCCATTCGCGATCGCGGATCGCGTCCCGCATCCGGGTCGCGACGCGGGCCGCGGTCTCGGTGTCCGTGGCGAGGAAGACGCCGAACTCGTCGCCGCCGAATCGAGCGGCCAGGTCCGTGGCCCGGCATTCGGAGCGCAGCACCTGGCCGATCTCGCGCAGGACGGCGTCGCCGACGGCGTGCGAGAAGCCGTCGTTGATCTGCTTGAACCGGTCGAGGTCGACGAGCAGCAGGCACATCGGTCCGGTGGCGGTGTCCCCGCCGAGATCGGCCATCCGGCGGTCGAAGGCGCGCCGGTTCGCCAGCATGGTCAGCGGGTCGGTCTGCGCGGCGCGGTCCGCGTGGGCGTGGGCGGCCTCGAGCTGCACCCGGCGGCGCGCCTGTCGCAACATCGCCACCCGGTCCAGCCGCAGCCGCCAGAGCTGCTGCGCAAGGGCACGCAACGCGGTCATCAGGTGCTGGGTGGCCGGTCCCGGTGCCGACTCGGCGGCCAGCAGGCCCAGCTCGTACTGGAAGATCTGCCGGTGTCCGCGCGCGCCCGGATCCGTACACATCTGCTCGCCCATGATCAGCTCGCGGGCCGCCGCCGCGAAGTCCCCGGCGCTGCGCAGGGCCACCCCGTACGCGAGGTGCGCCAGCCGGGCGTCGAATCCGCGTCCCTTGGCGTGCAGGCCGGCGATCGCGGCGACCGCCAGCTCCAGGGCCGGCGCCACCTCCCCGGTCTTGGCGAGCGCACACGCGAGCTTGGCGACGCGCAGGCTGTGGTCCCCGCCGAACTCGGCGGCCGCCGCCGGATCCGCCCACGGCCGCATCAACGTGATCACCTCCCGGTAGCGGGCTTCCGCCTCCTCCGTGCGGCCGACGTGTTCGAGCCGCAGCGCCCATTCGAGCAGCGACTCGGCGCGCTGGCCGGCGTGGATGGCGCGGCGCTCCGGGTCCGCCAACCAGCGCGGGTCGGCGATCGAGGCCTGATCGGCCAGCTCGTACAGTTCGACCCACCGGGCCGGCTCGACCACCGAGGACAGTGCGGAGTAGTAACGCCAGTCCCGCGGGCAGGTCTCCAGGATGTTCATGGCCGCCGCGAGCAGGTGCAGGCCGTCCTCCAGGCGTCCGAGCCGGACCAGTACGTCGGCCAGGTCGGCGCTCGCCTTCGCCCGGGCGACACGGGACACCACGCGGCCGAGCAGCGCCCGCCCGAACGCCTCGGCCTCCGTGTTGCGGCCCATCTCGGTGAGCACGTAGAGGCGGGCCTGCAGCACGCCGCGGGCGGTCTCCCGGTCGTGGAACGCGAGGGCGATCCACTCGTACTCGTCGGCGATCTCGAGGGCCGCGTCGTAGTCGGCCCGCAGGTAGAGCTCGTGTACATGGGCCGCCAGCAGGTGCGCCAGCGGGCCTGCGGGCACGATGGGCGCGGGCAGCGCCGACGTCGAGCCCATGGGTTTCCCTCCGTCGACCTACCGCTACCCGTCACTGTCAGCTTCGGCCGCCGCCGGGCCGCCCTTAACCTGCGCCGTGGTGGTGGGCGGTCGACGGGTGCCGCCCGCGGTCGCCTGCGGGCAGTGGCTCCAGGTCCGGCTCGACCCAGCCGGACTTCGCTGTGGCGCTCGCCAGGGTCGACGACCGGTAGTGGCGGGCCAGCAGGCGCTTGTCCAACAGCGCGGGGTTGCGGTCCACGAAGTCGTCGAAGTCGTGGTCATCGCCGTCCGCCGCGTGGTGGCCGACGAGTTCGACCCAGGCGCGGCTGACGGTGGCGTGGTACTTCTGCGGCGCGCCGGCGTATCGCGCGGTGCGTCGGATGCCGTCGCTGATCAGTGTGATCGCGGCGCTGGTGCCGTGTCTGCGGACGGCGAGCCAGGTCAGGTGGATGTGCTGGCGGTGGCCGAACCGGTCCGAGTGCGCCATGACCTCGGCCATCAGCGTGTCGAAACGGTCATCGGCGGCGGGGGCGGCCCCGGCCGGTGCGGGAAGGTTCATCGCCGCGCCTCCGTCAGGGCCAGCAGCACGGTACGGGCGGCCTGCACGACGTCGGCCGCCAGTCCGGCGAGCGCCCGCTGCTCCACCGCGTCCAGGGTCTGGCGGATCAGCGCGGCGGTCCGCACGCCGTCGGTGGTGAGGGTGATCAGCACCGCCCGGCGGTCGCCCGGTCGGGGGGCACGGGTGATCAGGCCACGCCGTTCCAGGCGGTCGAGGATGCCGGTCAGTGTCGCGGGTCGCGTTCCGATGGCCGCCCCCAGCTCGGAGACCGTGCGGCCGACACCGTCCGCGAGGTTTCCCAGGGCGTTGATCTCGGACGCTGTCAGGTCGAGATCCACCAGCTCGGTGGTCAGGAGCTGGAGCGTGGCGTGGGTCGCGCGCTGCAGCTCAAGTATTACGGAACCGCTCTTCATGGTTTCGGACTATACGGTTCCGAAGTAATGTCCGGCAAGCGTCACGCTGGTGGCTCGCGCGGACCGCCTAGGGATCGTCGCCGTGCCCCGATCCGGTCAGGCCCAGGGTTTCGGCGGCGCCGCCCAGCGTCGCGGCGATGGCCCTGGTGACGGGGACCAGGTCGTCCAGGACGATCGTGCCGGTCAGCGAGCCGATGATGATCGCGTCCGCGTCGGTATGGGCGGCGTCGAACGTGATCCCGACCAGGCCGTCGGCGACCGTGACCCGGAGGGTGCAGAGCCGGCCGTTGATCGTCAGGTCGCGGAGGACCACCAGGCGGTCGTCTCCCGCGTCGCTGTGGGTGGTTCCGTCGGTCACAGTGGAGCGTCCTCCTCGTCGATACGAAGACCAGGACCCTGCCTACCCCATGCCACCGACGGTGACTGTCAAACATCGGACGGGGCACCTGGCACGGCATCGAACAAGTGTACGACTACGGCTACCTGCCGCGTGGTCCGCGTCCGGTCTGGCACAGTGACCTGACATGAAGCTCCTGCTGCCCGACAGCATCGATCTCGACCTGCGGCTGCCCGGCGACGTGCGGGTGGTCCGCTATCCGACCGCGCAGCCGGTACCGGAGGCCGACGTCGACGCGGAGGCCCTGGTGGTCTGGGGCAACGAGGCCGCGCAGGTACGGGACGCGGCGCGCCGGCTCACCCGGCTGCGGTGGGTGCAGACGCTCGCGGCCGGGCCCGATGTGGTGCTGGAGGCGGGCTTCGCGCCGGACGTGGTCCTGACCGGCGGCCGTGGTCTGCACGACCGGACGGTCGCCGAGCACACGCTGGCCCTCATCCTGGCCGCGGCCCGTCGCGTCCACCTGCTGGCGCGGGCGCAGATCGGGCACCGCTGGGCCGACGAGTGGGGCGGCGTCCAGCCCGTACGCGAGGCGGACAGCTTCCGCACCCTGCGTGACGCCCGGGTGGTGATCTGGGGCTTCGGCGGCATCGCGGCCACGCTGGCGCCGCTGCTCGCCGCGCTCGGCGCAGAGGTCACCGGCGTGGCGCGCACCGCGGGGCGGCGGCACGGGTTCGACGTCGTCGCGGCCGCCGACCTGCCGGGGCTGTTGCCGCGCGCCGACGTACTGATCATGATCTTGCCGGCCGCACCGGACACCGCGCGGGCGCTCGACGCGGGCCTGCTCGGGCTGCTGCCGGCCCACGCGTGGCTGGTCAACGTCGGCCGGGGCAGCACCGTCGACGCCGACGCGGTGCTGGCCGCGATCCGGGCCGGACGCCTCGGCGGGGCGGCGCTGGACGTGTTCGACGCCGAGCCGTTGCCGCCGGAGTCGGGGTTGTGGGACGAGCCGAACGTCATCATCTCGCCGCACGCGGCGGGCGGGCGGCCGGTCGGCGCCGCGCAGCGGGTGGCCGACAACCTGGCCGCGCTGCGGGCGGGAGACCCGATGCACGACCTCGTGCGCTGACGGCGACGCTGCGCGGCGCTGACCGAGGTGCCGCGGGGGACGTTGACGCTAGACGTGCCAGACCAGGCTGCCGTCGTGGAAATGGGCGGCCATCAGGGCGGCCAGCACGATCAGGTCGGCCACCCCGAGCGCGACACCGATGAGGCCCGCGTTGCGGCTGGGCGTACCGGCGCCGTGCCGGTGGGCGGTGATCGCGCCGAGCACGATGGCGATCGGCCCGAACACGACGTTGAAGAAGAACAGGCCGGCCACGCCCAGCGCCACCGAACCCACGGCGCGGTCGTCGAGGCTGCCGACGCGTTTGACGAAGTTCATGGCGGTCCTTCCTGGATCAGCGACGGCGGGCGAGCGTCGCGGCACGCCGGGCGCCGAGGAGAATGGCTCCGGCCAGCACCGCGCCCACGACGATGAGCGCCGGCTGTCCGATGAGTACGGATGGGCCGAGGACCACGGCGATCAGCGCGATCGCGACCATCAGTGCCGCCATCGTCCACCCCTCCTTCAGTTGACAGTTGTTTACTGAATCACCATAGGCCCCCGGCCGACTCAGTGGACAGGTGTTTACTGAGTGACATGAACCACCGCTACCCGGCGCCCCCCGACCGGCTCAGCCGGCCGGAACAGAAGGCGCGCACCAGGCAGGCCCTGCTCGACGCGGCACTCGCCCTGATGGAGGACCGGAGCCTGAGCAGCATCGGCCTGCGCGAGGTCACTCGCGCGGTGGGCATCACCCCGGCCGCCTTCTACCGGCACTTCCCCGACGTCGGCAGCCTCGGCGTGGCCCTCGTCGACGAGTGCCTCGGCAGCCTGCGGGCCACCATCCGCACCGTCCGCGACGGCCTCAGCTCCAGCGATGAGGTGATCAACCGGTCGATCGGCGTCCTCGCCGGGCAGGTGCACGACCATCGGGAGCACTTCCGTTTCGTCGCCCGCGAGCGCCACGGCGGTGTGCCGGCCGTCCGCGTGGCGATCGCCGTGCAGCTCGATCTGTTCGCTGCCGAACTGGCCACCGACTTCGCGGCCGACAAGCTTCGCGGCGGCCCCCGCTTCGACCGGTGGATCGCCACCGACCTGCGGATGGTCACCAGCCTGATCGTCAACCACATGGTGTGGACCGCCGCGGCGCTGCTCGACGCCCCGCCGGATTCCGCGGACGCCGAGGCGCGGGTGATCGACGCCGCCGGCCGTCAACTGCGGCTGATCCTGCTGGGCGCCCGGCACTGGGCCGCCGAGGATTGAGCCCGGCTACTCCTCCCACATCGCCGCGGCCGTCGGCGGCTCGAACTCCTCGAAGACCAGCAGCGTCCGCGTGTTGACCACCTCGGGCATGCCCTGGATCTCGTCGAGGACGAGGCGGCGCAGGTCGGTGTTGTCCTTGGCCCGGACCAGCATGATCACGTCGAAGTCGCCGCCGACGAGGGCGATGTGCACGACGCCGGGCAGCCTCCGTAGCCGGTCGCCGACCACGCGCCATTCGGCCTGGCGCAGGTTCACCGTGACGTACGCCGAGGTGCCCATCCCGGCGGCGACGTGGTCGACGTCGGCGCGGAACCCTCTGATCACGTTCGTCTCGCGCAGGCGCTGCACCCGGGCGTACGCGTTGGCCCGCGAGATGTGCAGCGTCTCGGCGAGCGTGCGGATCGACATGCGGCCGTCGCGGTTGAGTTCGACCAGAATCTGCCGGTCGACGTCGTCGAGTGGGCTGGCCACCTGTCTTCCCCTCCGGCCCTGAAGGCCCGTTCAGTTGGACGTTCGGCTCTCGAAACGGCGGTCCGGAACGCCATTTTCTCGTTCTCTCCCGTGTTGTGGAACACAAATGGCGGCGGTCACACAATTCCCCCATGACATCTGACCCCCGTCGGCTGTTGCCGTCCGCGGACCCGGTCACCCTGATCGATGCGCAGGGGCGACCGGTCGACAGCTCGTACCCCGTCCCGGATGACGCCGACCTGATCCGGTCGCTCGGGGCTCTGATCACCGCCCGCCGGCTCAACGACCAGGCGTACGCGCTGGTCCGGCAGGGCCGCCTGGCCGTCTACCCGTCCTCGCACGGCCAGGAGGCCTGCCAGGTCGCGGCCGCCCGGGTCCTCACGGCCGACGACTGGCTGTTCCCGACCTACCGGGACACCGTCGCGGCCGTGGCCAAGGGCGTCGACCCGGTCGAGGCGCTGAGCCTGCTCAAGGGCGACTGGCACTGCGGCTACGACCCCTACCAGCACCACGTCGCCCCGCACGCGACGCCGCTGGCCACCCAGCTGCCGCACGCGGTCGGCGTCGCCCACGCGGCCCGGCTGCGCGGCGAACCGACCGTCGTCATGGCGATGTGCGGCGACGGCGGCACCAGCGAGGGCGACTTCCACGAGGCACTGAACTTCGCCGCTGTCTTCCAAGCGCCCGTCGTCTTCTTCGTGCAGAACAACGAGTACGCGATCAGCGTCCCGCTGTCGCGGCAGTCCGCGGCGCCGTCGCTGGCCCACAAGGGCATCGGCTACGGCGTCCCCGGCGAGCGCGTCGACGGCAACGACATGGCCGCGCTGCTGGCCGTGCTCGGCGCGGCCGTCGAGCGGGCCCGCGCGGGCGAGGGCCCGCAGCTGATCGAGGCGCACACGTACCGGATGCAGGCCCACACCAACGCCGACGACGCGACCCGCTACCGCGACGACGCCGACGTCGCGGCCTGGGTGCACCGCGACCCGATCACCCGGCTGCGGACCCACCTGCGCGACAGGGGGCTGCTCACCGACGAGGTCGAGGCAGGCTTCACGGCCGAGGCCGAGCGCGTGGCCACGCACCTGCGCGACGGCCTCAACGCCGACGTCACCCCCAACCCCGACGACCTTTTCGCGTACGTCTACGCGAGTCCCACCCCGCAGCTGCGCGAGCAGGCGGCACTGGTGGCCGACGAGCTGAGCCGAGAGGGAGCGCACTGATGACGGTTCTCGACGCCAGGCCCGTACCGAAGACAGAGGCCCGCACGATGACCATGGCGCAGGCCCTCAACCAGGCGCTGCGCGACGCGATGGCCGCCGACCCGGCAGTGGTGATGTTCGGCGAGGACGTCGGCGCGCTCGGCGGCGTCTTCCGGATCACCGACGGGCTCACCGCCGAGTTCGGCGACGCGCGCTGCTTCGACACGCCGCTGGCCGAGTCCGGCATCGTCGGCATGGCCGTCGGCATGGCGATGAACGGCATGCGCCCGGTCGTGGAGATGCAGTTCGACGCGTTCGCCTACCCGGCGTTCGAGCAGATCGTCAGCCACGTCGCGAAGATGCGTAACCGCACCCGCGGCCGGGTCGCGCTGCCGATGGTGATCCGGGTGCCCTACGCGGGCGGCATCGGCGGTGTCGAGCACCACTGCGACTCCTCCGAGTCGTACTGGGCGCACACGCCCGGGCTGCACGTCGTCGCGCCGGCCACCCCGGCCGACGCGTACGCGCTGCTGCGGGAGGCCATCGCGTCGCCGGATCCGGTCGTGTTCCTGGAGCCCAAGAAGCTGTACTGGAGCAAGCAGGAGGTCGAACTCCCGGTCCGGGCGCCCGGCATCGGCACGGCCGTGGTGCGCCGCGAGGGCACCGACGCCACGCTGATCGCGTACGGTCCGGCCGTGCCGGTCGCGTTGGAGGCCGCCGAGATCGCCGCCCGTGAGGGCCGCAGCCTCCAGGTCGTCGACCTGCGCTCGATCGTGCCGTTCGACGACGAGACCGTCTGCGCCGCGGTACGGTCCACCGGCCGCGCGGTGGTGGTCGCCGAGGCGTCCGGGTTCGCCAGCGTCGCCTCGGAGATCGTCGCCCGGGTCACCGAGCGGTGCTTCCATTCCCTCGCCGCGCCGATCCGCCGGGTCGCCGGCTTCGACATCCCGTACCCGCCGCCGAAGCTGGAGCACTTCCAGTTGCCCGGTGTGGACCGGGTGCTCGACGCCGTCGACGACCTGCAGTGGGAGCAGTGATGGCCGCGCAGACGTTCCGCCTGCCCGACCTCGGCGAAGGACTGACCGAGGCGGAGATCGTGCAGTGGCTCGTGGCCGAGGGCGACGAGGTGGTCGTGGACCAGAGCATCGCCGAGGTGGAGACCGCGAAGTCGGTGGTCGAGGTGCCGTCGCCGTACGCGGGGCGGGTCGCGGCCCTGCACGCGGCGGCGGGCACCACGCTCGCGGTCGGCGAGCCGCTGATCACCGTCGAGGCGCTGGAACCGGCCGCGGCGGCCTACCGCGAGGAGGAGAAGGCCGGTTCCGGCAACGTCCTCATCGGATACGGCACGTCCGGGGACACGGCCACGACCCGGCGCCGCCGTCCGCGTGCCCGTACCGTGGCTGCCGCGCATGCGGAGCCGGGACCGCAGCGGGTGCCGAGGGTCATCTCGCCGCTGGTCCGCAATCTGGCCCGCAGCAACGGCATCGATCTGCGTACGGTCGAGCCGACCGGTACGGGCGGTGTGATCGTCCGGGCGGACGTCGAGCGCGCGATGGCCGGATCCCTGCCCGCCGCGTCGCCCGCGCCCGTCGTATCGTCCGCGCCTGCCGTGTCGTCCGCGCCTGCCGTGTCGTCCGCGCCTGCCGTGACGTCCGCGCCTGTCGCGGGGGAGCGGCGTACCCCGCTCAACGGGTTCCGTAAGGCCGTGACGGCCGCGCTGACCCGCAGCCGCGCGGAGATCCCGGAGGCCACCGTCTGGGTCGATGTGGACGCGACCGGGCTCTGGGAGCTGCGGGAGAGCAACCCGTCGGGCCCCGGGCTGCTCGCCTACATCGCCCGGTTCGTGGTCGCCGGTCTGCGCGAGTTCCCCGTGCTCAACGCGCGGTTCGACGCCGAGCGCCAGGAGATCGTCGAGTTCGACCGGATCAACCTCGGCATCGCGGTGCAGGGCGACCGCGGTCTGGTGGTGCCGGCCGTGATCGGCGCGGAGACGATGACCACCGCGCGGCTCGGCGGCGAGATCCGGCGGCTCACCGCCACCGCCCGCGAGGGGCGCGCCACCGCGCAGGAGCTGTCGGCGGGCACGTTCACGCTCAACAACTACGGCGGCTTCGGGGTCGACGGCAGTGCCGCGATCATCAACCATCCGCAGGTGGCGATCCTGGGCTTCGGCCGCATCCTGGATCGGCCGTGGGTGGTCGACGGGCAGGTCTGCGTCCGTAAGATCACGCAGATGAGCTTCGTGTTCGATCACCGTGTGTGCGACGGCGGGGTGGCGGCCGGTTTCATGCGCAGTGTCGCCGACGCGATCGAGAACCCGGCCTCGGCGATCGCCCGGCTGTGACGACGGTTCTCCTCGCCGAGGAGACGGCCGGCGGCCCGGCGCACGATGTGGCGCTCGGGCCGCTGCTGCTGCGGCACGGCCTGGGAGAGGCCCGCGACATCCTGCGGGTCTACTCGCCGGAGCCGACCGCGGCGTTCAGCCGCCGTGACACGCTGCGGCCGGGCTATCCGCGGGCGGCCGATGCCGTACGCCGCCTCGGTTTCGCACCGGTAGTCCGCCCGCAGGGTGGCAGCCTCGCCGCCTACCATCGGGGCAGTGTGGTCGTCGATCACGTACACCGCGACCCTCAGGCGTCGCGCGACCCGGTCGAGCGGTTCCAGCGGTTCGCCGCGCTGCATGCAGAGCTGCTCGTGCGGCTCGGCGCTCCCGCGCGGATCGGCCCGGTCGCCGGCGAATACTGCCCCGGCGAGTACAGCATCAACGCCGGCGGTACGAAGATCGTCGGCTCGGCGCAGCGGGTCACCCGTGACGGCTGGCTGTTCAGTACGGTCATCCAGGTCACCGGCTCGGGCGGTCTCCGCGAGGTGCTGACCGCCGCCTACCGGGAACTGGGCTACGACTTCGCGCCGGCCACCGTCGGCGCCCTGGAGGACGTCGTGCCCGGCGTGACGGTGCCGGCGGTCACCGCGGCGGTGCGGGCGGCCTACGGCTCGACCGGACCGGCGGTGGACCTCCCGGCGGTGCTGAGCCGACCGGACTGACTTGTCAGCCCTCGTGGGCGGCCGCGGCGAAGACCGGCCGGCCGTCGATGCTGACGCCGTTCTTCACCCGGCGATACTCCGCGAGGTCGGCGTCGGTACGCCGCTCGTGCGCGCGGATGAGCAGGTCACGGTCACCCTCGTAGGACATGAGCGGCACGGCGTAGCCGCAGGAGTCGCTGATCCGCTCGACCGCGACGTCGATCACCGACCGTACGCCGTGCGTGTCCGGCGGCGAGCGGAACAGGCGCACCAGCTCGTCGTGCTCCGGCGAGGTGACCGGTACCGCGCGGCCCCGGCCATGGAGCCGGACGATGTTCGGCGGGCCCTGGAAGGCGCAGAACATCAGGGTGATCCGTCCGTTCTCGTTCAGGTGGGCGATCGTCTCCGCGCCGCTGCCGTGATAGTCCAGATATGCGACCCGGTGCTCACCAAGCACCGCGAACGTGCCGGCCATGCCCTTGGGCGACACGTTGACGTGCCCGCCCGGCCCGGTCGGCGCGGTGGCCACGAAGAACATCGGCTGCGCCTCGATGAATGCGCGCAACCGCCCGTCGATTCGTTCGTGCAGCTTCATGGGTTGATCCTGCCCCTTGGCCGCACAGGCGCTCGACCCGGTTCCCAGCCAGCGGGCCACCACTCGTTGATCAACCCGGCTACGATGCGGCGATGACGACGGCGATGGCAGCGCGAAACACCGCTCGGGTCGACGGTCACCCCGGCGTGAAGGTGCTGATGGTGGCGCAGTACGCCTTCGCGGCCTGGTACGCCGCCTGCGTGTACCTCGCGCTGGCGCAGGCCGCGCACCTCGCCGGGCACTGGTACCTGCCGTCATGGGGCGACACCTCCACCGCCGACGTCGACGTCAGCGGGGGCTGGACCTGGGCCGCCCCGGTCACCATCACTGTCGCGATGGCGCCGCTGGTCGCCTGGGTGTCGCTGTTCGTGTCGTCGGCGGTCTTCCTGATCAGGGGCGCCTCCGGAAGCCGGAGACTGACGTTCGCCCTGATCGGCAGTTCGGTACTCATGCTGCTGGTCATCGTGGTGACCCTGACCCCGCCCGGTATCGGCCTCAGCGGCTGGCTGTCCGACTGATACCGGGCATCACCCCTCACGGTCGCGGTAGCTGCGCGAGCGGCGCTCCCGTGCGGTTCCGGTGACCACGCGATCACGGCCCTGGTGTTTGGCGGCGTACAGGTTGCGGTCGGCGTCGGCCAGGGCGGTGGACTGGGCCGGTGGCGAGGTCTCACTCGCCGACGCGACGCCGATGCTGACGGTCACCGACCAGCCGTGGGGGAGACCGTCGAAATCGTGGTCGGCGATGGCCCGCCGGATGGCGTCGAGCCTGGCGGCCGCCTCGGCGACGGGGATCGCCGGCAGCACGGCCAGGAACTCCTCGCCGCCGAGGCGGGCGACGAACCCGTCGGGGGCGGCGGCGGCCAGGCCGGTCTCCAGCAGCTTCGCGACCTGGACGAGCACCTGGTCGCCGGTGTCGTGGGAGTGCTCGTCGTTGATCCGTTTGAAGTGGTCGATGTCGACCAGCGCCACGCTCAACCCGGGGTCCGCCGCGATGAGGGCGGAGAGTTCCTCGTCGACGTAGCGGCGGTTGCGCAGGCCCGTCAGGGGGTCGCGGCGGGCCTGCTCGCGGAAGCGCTCGGCGTCCTCCCGCGCCTCGGCGGTCTCGAAGATCGCGTGCCGGGTCTGCGCCTGCGCGTCCCGCTCCTGCGAGCTCAGGCGTTCCCGCGCGGCGAGGAACTCCTTCTGTGCGGTGAACGCGGCCGCGTAGTCGCCGCGCGCCGCGTGCAGGTCGGCCTGCTCCTGGTGCACCTGAACCAGCAGGCCGTTCAGCCCGCTCTCGCCGCATTGCGCGCGGCAGGCGTCCAGGCTCTGCTGCGCCGCGACCGTGTCGCCGAGTCCGCGCTGGGCGCGGGCCAGGGTGAGCAGGAAATAGGGAAGATCGTCGGCTTGGTCGACATGTCCGGCCCCATGTTGCGCGATGCACCTCCGCATCGTCTCCGCGGCCCGGTGGTGATCGCCGTTCGCGACCTGGATGTCGGCGAGGGTGTGCAGGGCCGACTGGTCGAGGTCGACGGCGTGGGCCTGCGCGTACTCGACCATCCGGGCCGCGACGTGCTGGGCTCGGGCGAAGTCACCGGCCTCATGCTCCAGGAACGCCCAGTTGTTGAGCAGGATGATCAGCCGCTGCCATTGCTGCGCCGCCCGCGCCAGTTCCTCGGCCTGGCGGTAGCGCAGGCGCGCCGCGTCCATCGCGCCGTTGAGGGCCAGCGCGTCGGCCAGCTTGGTGCGGTGTCTGATCTGGGTGAAGGTGCTGGCGGTGTCGTCGAGCAGTTCCACCGCGCTCAGCGCGTGCTCCAGGGACTTGGGCCCGTCACCGGCCATGCGTTCGATCATCGAGCTGATGAGATGGGTACGGGCCTGCAGCAGGCGGTCGCCGTGCCGTTGCGCCCACGCCTGAATGTCCTGGAGTTGCCAGGCGATCCCGGTCAGCCGGCCGGTCGCGAGGGCGAGGGCGGTGCGGCACAACCGGGCGCGCATGAGAAGACCCTCGTCGCCCAGCGCGGTGGCCTGCCGTTGGAGGCGGGTGGCGGTGCCGTGGGCGGCCTCGGAGTCGGTGACGACCTGCTCCTCCAGCACCAGCAAGGCGGCCGACAGCTCCTCGGCGCCCATCGTACGATCGTCCGTCATCGCACCCGGCCTCCACCGCCCCCGATCGGCCGCGGCCGACCTCGACTCTAGTCGTCGCCCGCCGGAGGTTCGGGAATCGACCGATTCCCGGACAAGATCATTCCCGGCGCGCTCCCGAGTTCCTGGCCGGGACGCGGGACCGGCGGCGCAGCGGGGAGCTGGGTTTCGACGCGGCCAACGGGTCCCAGTCGGGGCCGATCGGGGTGAGCTTCGCCGGGTCGGCGATCACCGCACCGGCCTTGACCTCGGCGCTGAGCGGACGGCGAAGGATCGCCCCGGCCGTGCCCAGGCCGCTGCTGACGGCGCCGACGATCCCGTTGCCCCAGATGGTGCTGGCACCGGTGAGCCACAGACCGCGGATTTCGGTACGCGGCCCCGGCCGGCGCGGTCCGATCTGGTCGGCGGCCATCTCGATGCCGTACGAGGAACCCAGGCTGGACCAGGTGAACCGCTCGTGGGTGGGCGGGCTGGACGCCTCCCGCCAGACGATGTGCTGCCGCAGGTGGGGGATCACGGTGGCGGCGCGGTCGATCAGCTGCTCGGTGAGGCGTTCCTTGAGCGCGGCGTAGTCCGGGTCGTTGCGGTAGTCGTCACCGCCGGGCCAGAACGTGCCCTGCGGGGCGAGGCACATCACTTCGAGCGTGCTGTGGCCCGTGGGAGCGGCGTGCGGGTTACCCGGATCCTTGGTGGTGGCGGAGGTGAGGAAGATCGGCAACTGGTCCGGGATGCGGCCCTCGTAGGCGTCGCGATACGCCCCCTCCACGTCGGTGTGCGGATAGCACCAGTACGTGCTGTTGGGCAGCTGGTCGGCGAGGTCGATGTCGAGTCCGAGATAGACGCTGAACAGCGGCAGCGCCATCCGGTACTTCTCCACCCGGGCGACGGTGCTCGGCGCCAGGTGTTCGCGGCCGACGAGGTCGAGGTAGGTGCGTTTGAGGTCGGCGCCCGACACGACGATCGGGGCGTGAATGGTCTCGCCTCCGGCGAGCCGGACGCCGACCGCGGCGCCGTCCTCGATCAGGATGCCGGTGACGGCGGCCTTGGTGCGTACCTGGCCGCCGTGGGTCTGGATCACGTCGATGAGGTGCGCCGGAACGACCTGGCCGCCGCCGCGCGGGTACCAGGCGCCGCCCGTGAGGTAGTGGTCGAGGAAGCCGCCGTGCAGCGCGACAGACGTCCGGGACGGTGGCGCTCCGTAGTCGCCGGATTCGCCGACGATCACCGCCCGGGCCAGGGGGCTGAGCCGGCACGCGGCGAACAGCCAGGTCAGCGGCAGCTGTCCGAGGGCGGCGATGGTCGGTGCCGCGCGGGCGAACCGCAGCAGGCTGCGGACGCTGCGTCCGGGCAGGGCGGCGGTGCGCAGTTCGGCGCCGATGCGCCGCAGGATGCCGACGCAGAGCCGCAGGCCACGCTCCTGGTCGGGGAACGCCTCGATCAGCCGGGCCAGGTAGGTGTCCCAGTCGCTGGGCACCCGGAACGTGAGACCGGGGAACACCAGCGTGGAGTGCCCGTCGGGGTCGAGCTGCCGGAACTCGATCCGGCCGTCGAGCCCGAGCCCCCGCAGTGCCGTCGTCATGCGCCCGCCGGGGTGGCATTCGCCGATGTAGTGCATGCCGACGTCGAACTCGTACCGGTTGCCCTTGCGGCGGAAGACCTGGCTGCAGCCGCCGGCGACCTGGTTCTGCTCGAGCACCAGGGTGCGCTTGCCGGCGGCGGTGAGGTAGGCGGCACAGGTGAGCCCGCCCAGGCCGGAGCCGATGACGATCGCGTCCCAGTCGTTCATGACGACACCTCCGCCAGCCACTATAGCGGCCGTTATAGCGGTTGCTATAGCGGTAGGGTTGCGCGGTGACCGAGCGTCGTGGCAACCCCGCGGTGCGGGTGCGTCTGTTGGAGGGCGCCGCCCGCCTGCTGGCCGAGGAGGGCCCGTCGGCGCTCACTCTGCGGCGGGTCGCCACGGAGGCCGACACCTCGACCATGGCCGTGTACACCCACTTCGGCTCGATGGCGGATCTCGCCGACGCGGTGGTCGCCGAGGGCTTCGCCCGGCTGGGTGTCCTGCTGGCCGAGGTGCCCCGTACGGATGACGCGATCACCGACCTGGCCGGCCTGGGCCGTGCCTACCTGGCCAACGCCCGGCAGAATCCGCACCTGTACGCCGTCATGTTCGGCACCGCCTCGCTGGGCGGTTACCGTCCGCAGACCACCGGGGAGCGCGAGCGCGGCCGGTACACGTTCGACGAGATCGTGGAGGCGTCGCGCCGCGCCGTGGAACAGGGACGGCTCAAGCCGGCCGAGCCGCTGGCGATCGCCCGTCAGCTGTGGACCGTGATACACGGCTATGTGACGCTCGACGTCGGCGGCTACTTCGGCGAGGGCGGCGTCGAACACGTCCTGGTACCCATGTTCGTGAACATGCTCAGCGGCCTGGGCGCCGACCCGGCCGCCGCGCTCGCGTCGATCTCGACGCTCGCGCCGGCCGGTGCCCGGTCCGCCGGTTGAGCGGTGTCCGGCCCGCCGCAAACAGCGGGCCGGACATCGGTGTGGCGTCAGCGTCCGGCGGTCTGCGTCCGTCGCAGCGCGGCGGATGCGCGGAGCCGATCCGGAGCGGCCGGGTCGACGATGACACCGGCACCCTGGCCGGGCTCCTTCTCCCACCCGGCCAGGCGCGCGGCGAGCCCCTTCAGGCGCGGGTCGCCGGGCGGCACGTCGATGGAGAAGGCACCCTCCATGGGCCGCGACGCGTCGTCACCACCCCAGCGGACCACGCCGTCGCACTCGGCGAGGATGTCGCGGACCATGGCGACCTGCTGCGGGTAGAGGTTGCCGCCGGACCCGGCGGGGTAGCTGGCCGGGCGTAGTGCCAGTGCGGTGCCGGACCGGAAGTTCGCCCCTGCGGCGGTGCCGTCGGCGGCCGGGCTGTGGTGGCCGACGGCCTCACCGGCGGACAACTCGTCCACGTCGTAGTGGAAGCGCCGGGCCACGTGCAGCAGCACCGTCGCCGTCGCGCCCGGCAGCAGGGCGACGGTCGCGTCGCTGCCCTCGATGCGGTGCTTCGTGATCCGGTCGCCGCCGACGGCGGGCCAGCCGTTGCCGGTGGTCCGCCCGGCCAGGGTCGGGGTGGCGGCCGCGGGCTGAGCCAGGGCCGGGGCGCCGATGGCCAGCCCGGCGGCGGCGCCACCCAGCCCGGCCAGCAGCCGCCGGCGGGACAGGACAATGCGCTCGGTCATCGTGGACTCCTCGGAATGGCGCGCGGGGGACGGGGAAAGGGAGCCGCTCATGACGGGAAGGCCCTGGTCTCTTCGTCGACCAGTTCCTGGAGCCGGTTGCTGAAGCCCAGGATGAACTCGTCCAGCCGGCCGGCGGGCAGCATCTGCGGCAGAATCGTGGGAATCCCGCCGGTTCCCTCGATGAGGCCGACCCGGCCGGCGTCGATGATCGGGTTCTGCCCTCCCGGCATCAGCGCGAGCATCGCCAGCTTCTTCACGTTCTCCGTGTTCTGGAACCGGCCGTTGACGAACGACCGGAACCGGCGCTTGTACCCGCCGAGCCGGAACAGCTTGTCCAGTTCGTCAGTGATCTTCGCGCCCCCGCGCAGATTCATGGCGACGTTGTAGGCGTCCGCGTCCTCCAGCATGTCGCGCAGCTTGAAGGAGTTGAAGTCCGTCTGCCGCGCGAGCTTCTCCTGGCAGAACGCGAGCCCGGACGGAACCCGGTTGCTCTCGCGGCGCCAGTCACCGTAGAACGTGATCAGGTCGCCGCCCCACCCGGCGACGTCACTGGCGTTGAAACCCTTGGGGTCCTCCACCGTGCCGCCGGCCAGCACGCCCTCGCAGGAGTACGCCCAGTGTGCAATGGAGTAGTCGATGCCCGTGTTCGGCTCGCGGAGCGTCCGCAGCGGAGTGAGGTTCCGGCTGGTGAACAACTCCTGCCACGGCCAGACGATGGACCCGATCAGGTTGTTGAACTGGAACGAGTCGTACGCCCCCCACCGCAGGAACTGCAGGACCAGCAGATTCGGGTTGTAGCCGCCGATCTGTCTCGCCAGGTTGTAGATGTCGTCGACATGCTGGATGAACCCGTCGACCGTCGTGTAGTCGCTGTTGAGCTTGTTGACGCCGGGATCGCTTCCGAGGCGGTAAGCATCCTTGTCGATCTCGACGGCGCCGGTGCCGGAACCCACGGTGAGCGTCTGGATCTGGTTGAACGACCAGTTCTCCGGCAGCGGGTAGCCCATGTTCCCGGAGAAGCCGGTGGACATGCCGGAGACGAACGACCAGCGGACGTCGGTGCGCCGGCTGACGTCGATGCACACGTTGCGGGATCCGTACACCCCGGCGCGGTATCGCTTTCCCGAGACCGTGAGGCCGCCGACGACCCCCTTGAAATAGGGGACGATCGCGTCGTCGATGTCGGCCTGCGTGGCGTCGTAGTCGACAGCGAAGTAGATCGTGGTGCCCGGATCGAACCCGTGCCCGACGGCGGCCTGATGCGCCGCGACGGCGTCCCGGTAGCCCTGGTTGTAGGTGAAGTAGGAGACCTCACCGCCGTAGTACTGCTGGATCGGGAAGACCTTCAGCCCGTTCTCGAAGATCATCTTCAGCTCGCCGGGCTGGATCTTCTTGTTCAGCGTGCCGCCGGGCACGTTGTCGAGGTAGCGGCCGACGTACCGGTAGCCGGCGGACGACAACGCCGCCGCACGCGCGGGCGTGAGCGGGTTCGCGGTGTCGGCCGCGATCGCGGGGCGGTCGGGGTCACCGGTGGAGACCAGCAACTGGCACCACGTGGCGAAGTCGCCCTGCCCGGTCTCGGGCAGCGCGGAGAACTTCTGGAACGCCCGGAGCGCGATCACCGCCTCCTCGGCGAACCTGTCCGTGAAGCCCTCGAAGTAGGGGAAGCCGGGCTGCTTGATCCGGTTGAACACCATCGCCGCGGTGAAGATGCTGACCATCGGGCCGGTGGAACCACTGGCGATCGGCCGCTTCCTCAGCTCGTTCTTCGTGGTGGGGCCGAACGTGCCGGTGGCCTGCGCGTCGCTCAGTCCGACCTCGTATTGGATGGCCAGGTACAGCGCCTTCTGCACATCGCGGGAGAAGACGCCCTCGCAGGGCACCAGGAAGAAGTTCTGCCGGTAGCTGTACCGGCCGTTGAGCCACTGCTGGACCCTGCGGATCGCCTCGGTGCCGAGGGCCACTTTGACGAAGGCGTCCATGGTGAGCAGGGCCTTGAGGACCTTCGGCGGGAAGGTGTTGTCGGGGGCGGCGGGCAGGCCGGCGTCGTACATCATGCGATCCAGCGCCCGCTTGGTCTCGGTGCCCCACTTGCCGTCGAAGGCGCCCGGGTCGTATCCCTTGCAGTAGAACCCACCCTGAACGATCTTGATCCGGTTGGTCGTCCAGGAGCCCTCGATGTCACCCGAGATGCCGGTGACCCTGGCGAGGGTCGTCGGTCCGAAGGTGTCCGACAGGGGGCTGATGCCCAGTTCGTACTGCAGTGCCCGGGTCAGTGCCCGCATGGTGGCCCAGCCGGTGATGCCGTCCTCCGTCACCCGGTTGAAGCCGGTCACCGATCCGTACTCCCGGTTCAGCCACACCTGGACGTCAAGAACTCTGGAATCCATGTATCTATCCACTTTCCACCGACTGTCGGCCGGTCTCGTTCGCGTGCCGACATGATCACGGCGGACCTTTCGGTGCGCTGTGGGTGAGCGTCCCGGGTGGCCGGGGGTCAGCCGAGCGCGGCCGCCTTGCGCAGCAGCACGGAGCGTTCGCGCTGGTTGGCGCAGAGCCGGGCGGCCAGCTCCAGCTCGGCGCGCGCTTCCGGGCGCCGTCCGAGCCGGGCCAGCAGTTCTCCGCGTACGGTCGGGACCAGGTGCGAACCGGGGAGCCGGTCCGCGGCGACCAGCTCGTCGACGATGGCCAGGGCCTGCTCCGGGCCGCAGGCCATGGCGACGGCGACGGCGCGGTTCAGCTCGACCACCGGCGAGGGCGCGACCCGGCCGAGTGCCTCGTAGAGCACGACGATCCGGTCCCAGTCGGTCGCCTCGACCGAGGGCGCCTCCGCGTGGGTGGCGGCGATCGCGGCCTGCAATCCGTACGGGCCGAGGCCGCGCGCCGATGCCCTGGCCAGCGCATCCAGCCCGCGGTGGATTGCCGAGATGTCCCATCGCCGCCGGTCCTGGTCCTCAAGCAGGATCGGCGAGCCGTCCGGGGCGGTCCGGGCCGGGAACCGCGCGGCCGTCAGCTCGCACAGGGCCAGCAGGCCGTGCACCTCCGGCTCGTCCGGCTGCAGCGCGGCGAGCGTGCGGGCCAGCCGGATCGCCTCGTACGCGACCCCGGGGCGCAGCAGCCGGTCACCCGAGGTGGCCGTCGACCCCTCGGTGAAGATCACGTAGAGGACGCTGAGCACGCCGCCCAGCCGTTCCCGGCGCTCGGCGGCCGGCGGCAGCGCGAACGGCACCCCGGCCGCCGCGATCGTCTTCTTGGCCCGGGTGATGCGGGCCTGCACGGTCGGCACGGGTACCAGGAACGCGCGGGCGATCTCCTCGCTGGTCAGGCCGCCGACCACGCGCAGGGTCAGCGCCACCCGGGCCCCGGGGGAGAGCACGGGGTGGCAACTGATGAACATGAGCGCCAGCACGTCGTCGTCGATCCGGTCGGGATCGACGTCCTCGTCGACCGGCGGGGCGGCCGAGTCGGCTGCCAGCAGGGCGTACCGGTCCTGCAGGGCGGTCCGGCGGCGGATCGCGTCGATCGCGCGCCGCCGGGCCGTCGCCATCAGCCAGCCGGCCGGATTCGCCGGGGCGGCCAATGGCCATGACGCCAGCGCCTCGGCCACCGCCTCCTGGGCCGCGTCCTCGGCCAGCCCGAAGTCGCCGGTGAACCGGGTCAGCGCGGCAACGATCCGCGCCGACTCGATCCGCCAGACGGCCTCGACGTCGGCCGTACCCATCAGATCTCGTGCCCGGTCCGGTCCTGGACGCTCACTCGCCGGCCTGCGGGACCTCGTCCTCGCCGGGCACCCGCCGGACCTCGATCTTGGAGCCCGCGGCCGCCGGGACCCGCTTGGCCCACTCGACCGCCTCCTGTTGCGAAGCCACATCGAGCAGGAAGAAGCCGCCGAACAGTTCCTTCGTCTCCCCGTACGGCCCGTCGGTGACCACCGGGGTCCCGCCGCTGAAGTCGACAACGACGCCCTTGGCCGGATCGTCCAGCCCCTCCGCCGCGAGCAGGACGCCGGCCCTGACTGTCTCCTCGATGAACCGGCGGGTCCTGGTCATCATCTCGTCGATGTCGGCCATCATGGCCGCGTTCGACTCGTCGGTGCCCCGCATGATCAACAGGTACTTCGGCATCGCAGTCTCCTCGTCCGGCCGGGGCCGCCTCTCGGCCCGCGCACCCGTACGTCGAACGAGCGGCCCGCGGATCGACACGGCCCCCGAGGAACTTACCGCGACCCTCCTACCCGACCGGCGAGGCGACGCCCTTGCCGAGGGCGTTGGCCTTCAGCTGCTCGAACTCGGTCGCGTTGATGGCGCCGGAGTCGAGCAGTGCCTTCGCCGACGCGATCTCGCCGGCTGCGCTGGCCTTGGACACATCCGATGCGGCGACCGACCGGATGTAGGCGTCCTGCTGCTTCTGCAGGTCGGCCTGGGCGGCGAGCGCGCGCTCGGTCATGCCGCTGCCGCGGGCGACCAGGTAGATCAACATGCCGAGGAACGGCACGAAGATGAGGCCCAGCGTCCACAGGGTCTTCGCCCCGCCGCCGATGTCCTTGCTCCGGAACAGGTCGCCAAAGATCCAGAACAGGCCCATGAACCACGCGAAGAAGACGAAGAACTCGAACATTGCCAGCAGGAACGAGCCATTGTTGTCGAACACGTAAGTACCCTTCCGGGTTGACGCCGACCGCGTCGGCGACACAGGGATCATCGTCCCTTCAGTGCATCGCGTGCCGGTCGTCCCGGCCTCATCCGCCAGGGGTTACTTCGGTGGGGCAGTCAGGGCACGTCGCAGTCGCGGTACGCGCGGGGCCGGCGTTCCGGCGGCAGGCCCGCGACGACGCGATTCCGCCCCTCGCGCTTCGCGACGTAGAGATTGCGGTCGGCCGTGGACATGGCGCCGGACGGACTCGGCGGCGAGGTCTCCCCGGCTCCGGCGACGCCCACGCTGACGGTGACCCTCCGGCCGCCGGTGATGCCCTGCCAGTCGTGGTCGCTGATGGCCTGCCGGATGCCGTCGAGCCGGGCGGCCGCGGCGGCGACCGGGGTGGCGGGCAGCACGAGCAGGAACTCCTCCCCACCGAGGCGGGCCACGAACCCGTCCGGGGCGACCCTCGCCAGGCCGTCCTCCAGCAGCTTCGCCACCTGTACGAGCACCTGGTCGCCGGTGTCGTGGGAGAGCTCGTCGTTGATCTTCTTGAAGTGGTCGATGTCGGTGATCGCCACGGTCAGGCCGGGGTCGGCGGCGATCAGCGCGGACAATTCCTCGTCGACGTAACGGCGGTTGCGCAGGCCGGTCAGGGGATCGCGGCGGGCCTCCTCGCGGAACCGCTCGGCCTCCGTGCGGGCCTCCGCGGTCTCGAACTCACCGTGCCGCGCCAGCACCTGAGCCTCCCGCGAGGCCGAACGCAGCCCCTCGCTGGCGGTCCGGAACGCCTTCTGCGCCGCGTACGCCGCGGCGAACTCGCCGCGCGCGGCATGCAGTTCGGCCTGCTCCTCCTGCACCCGTACCAGCAGGCCCTCATGGTCATACCGGGCGCACAGCTCCCGGCAGGCGTCCAGGCTGTCCTGAGCCCGGTCGGTGGCGCCGAGGCGGCGCTGGACCTGGGCCAGGCTGAGCAGGTAGTAGGGCAGGTCGTTGGCCTCGTCGACCTCCCCGGCGCCGTTGCGGGCGATGCAGGTCTGCAGGGTGCGCTCGGCCTCGGCGTACTCGCCGTTCGCGGACTGGATGTCGCCGATCGTGTGCAGGAGTCCGGGAACGAGCTCGATGCCGTGCGTCTCGGCGTGTTCCACCATGCGGCGGGCGACATGTCCCGCGCGTGCGAAGTCGCCGACCTCGTATTCGGCGTAGGCCCAGTTGTTGAGCAGAAGCATCAGCCGGTTCCACTCGCTCGCCTTCTGGGCGAGCTTCTCCGCCTGCTCGTACCGCAGCCGGGCCGCGGTCATGTCGCCGGTGAACGCCAGCGCGTCGGCCAGCGTGACGCGGTGGCTGATCTGGAGGACGGCCGGGGCGGTGTCGTCCAGCAGTTCCACCCCGCTCAGGGAGTGCTCCAGGAACTTGGCCGCATCACCGGAGATCCACCGCACGGTCGCCCAGACGATGTGGGTACGGGCCTGCAGCAGGCGGTCGCCGTGCCGGGCGGCCCACTCCATCACCTCATCGAGCTGCGGGTTCACCGCGAGGTCACCCATCCGCACGCGCATCGCCGCCTGCCAGAGACGGGCGCGCATCACCAGACGCTCGTCGCCCAGGGCCAGGGCCCGCTTCTCGTACGCGACCGCGTCGGCGTGGGCGTCCTCGGCGGCGCGGGTCCGGTCGACCTCCAGCGCCAGCAGGGCAGCGGACAGGTCCTCGGCACCCATCTCGATCTCGTCCACCGGTCCACCCCCAGCACTTCTCACCAGTCTCGCACCCGTGCCGGGTCTGTGATCGCGGCTCGCGAACTGCCCGTGCGGGCTGAACCCGGGCCGGATGCCGAACGTCGAACGCAACGTGGCGAAGCCCGTGGACCGACCTGACGAACCACATGCCGGCGGTGCTGACCTTGCCCGGTCCGCACCTAGCATCGATCCGTGTCGGTGCCGAGACGAGGAGGGCGATGCTGTGGACCCGTTCGCCGACTGGTACGACGCCGCCGGCGTGCGGGCCGGGATACGCCGGACCTTCGCCGACGAACGCGACCAGGGCAGGGTGTTCTTCCCGACGTCCCTCGTCCCCTATCTGGAGCATGACCTCGTACGCGAGCGTGCCCCGCACCAGCGCGAGACACTGACCGTCCGGCACCTCTACCAGTTCCTGCTGGCCACCACCCACCTGGAGACCCGCGTGGTCAACCGGGGTGCCGAACGCATCGCGAACAACCGGATCGGCGTACCGCTCGACGGGCAGCTGCGGATGGACGCGTTCAAGGTCTACTGCGACGAGGGCTACCACTCGCTGTACAGCCTGGACCTGGCGCGGCAGGTCGAGGCGGCCACCGGGATCGCCGTGCCCGACTGGGACTTCGGCGGATTCGCCGACCGGCTCGACGCGACCGCGGCCGCGCTGCTGCCCGGTGCCGAGGTGCTCGCCCAGCTGCTGCAGGTCGTGGTGTTCGAGACGCTGATCACGGCCGTGCTCAACGAGCTGCCCGCCGATCCGACGGTGCAGACGACCGTCCGCGACCTGGCCCGCGACCACGCGCGCGACGAGGGACGCCACCACCGCTACTTCGCCGGGTTCTTCCGGCACCTGTGGACCCATCTCGACACGCCGACCCGGGCGCGGGCGGCCGTCGCCCTGCCCGCGCTGATCGAGGACTGCCTGCGCTGGGACGGCGGACCGGTCCACCGGTCGCTGACCCTGGCCGGGCTCACCGCCGCCGAGGCCGACGTCGTGGTCCGCGACTGCTACGGCGGCACACCGCAGATGCGGCAGACCGCGTCGGCCACCGTACGGCTGTGCCGCTCCACCGGCGTGCTGGATCAGCCGGGCGCACGGGAGGCGTTCGCCGCCAAGGGCCTGATCGATGACTAGCCCGCCGGAGGTACGGCGCCGGCCCGAGCCGCAGGCGCCCGCCGGGTTCACCTACGGCGACTACCTGTGCCTTCCGCAGCTGCTCGACGCGCAGCATCCGCGGGCCGTGCCGGCCGTACACGACGAGTTGATGTTCATCGTCGCCCACCAGTCGGACGAGTTGTGGTTCCGGTTGTTACTGCACGAACTCGCCGCGGCGCGGGACGCCATGCTGGCCGGCGACGCGGAACGGCCGTGGGCGTTGCTGACCCGCTGCCACACCGTGGAACGCCTGATGCTGGCCCAGATCGACGTGCTGGACACCCTGCCGCCGGCCGCGTTCGCGCAGTTCCGGCCGGCGCTGGGGGGCGCGTCCGGCTTCCAGTCCGTCCAGTTCCGCGAGATCGAGTTCCTGTCCGGCTGGCCGGACGGGCGCTACCTCGCGGCCCGCATGTCGGCGCCGGAACGCGACCGCCTCCAGCGGCGGCTGGACGAGCCGACGCTGTGGGACGGCTTCCTGGCGGTGCTGGGGGCCGCGGGCCACGACGTGTCCGATCCGGAACGGCGTGCCGGCGTGCTGGTGGACCTGGCGCGGGCCGGATCGGACCCGCAGGGCCTGTGGCGGCTGGCCGAGGCGCTGCTCGACCACGACCAGTCCTGGTCGCTGTGGCGTGGCCGGCATGCGCTGCTCGTGGAGCGGCAGATCGGTGTCCAGCCGGGTACGGGTGGCAGCGCGGGGGCGAGCTACCTGCGCTCGCGTCGCGACCGACACTTCTACCCCGAACTGTGGGAGGTGCGCAGCCGGCTATGAGTGACAGGAACGTACTGATCACCGGCGGTTCCAGCGGCATCGGCCGGCACCTGGTCGAGCGCTTCGCCCGCGGCGGGGACACCGTCTGGTTCACCTACCTGCACGGCGCGGACCGGGCCGGGAGTCTGGTGAGGGAGCTGGCCGCGGACGGCGTCGTGGTGAACGCCTTCGCGTTCGGCCAGGGTGACTGGGACAGCCACCAGCGGCTGCTGCGGGAGCTACCCGGCCCGGTGGACGTCCTGGTCAACAACGCCGCGGTGGGCTCCGCCACGGTGGTCGACTACGAGCCCGGGGCGGCGCACCGGCGGTCGGCGGCGATGCTCCAGATCAACAGCGTCGGTCCGTTGTGGCTCACCCAGCAGCTGGTGCCCGGCATGCTGGACCGCGGCTACGGCAAGATCGTCAACGTGGCCAGCGTCGGCGGCGGCATCGCGTCCTTCCCCACCTTCGACCCCGCCGACGGCATGAGCAAGGCGGCGCTCGTGCACCTGAGCCGCCAGCTCGCCGTGGAGCTGGCGCACACGCCGGTGGATGTGTTCGCCGTCTGCCCCGGCGCCGTCGAGACGCCCATGCTCACCGCGAGCGTCCTGGGCCGGTTCGACGACGCCGCCCGGGCGACGTTCCTGGCCGCGCTGCCCAAGCAGCGGCTGATCCGGCCCGACGAGGTCGCCGACGTCGTCGCCTGGCTGTGCACCGATGCGGCGGCGATCCTGCACGGTGCGGTGCTGGACGCCTCGCTCGGACTGGGGCTCGCGCCGGGGATGTTCCAGCCCGAGCCGGCCGCGCACTGATGGTGTCGCAGCAGGCCACCCGGCTGATGGCCGGGACGCCGGTGATCGCCGCCGCCCACTTCACCGCCGAGGCCGACCCGCACGATCCGGTGTCCAATCCGGACGGCTATGTCAACGTGGGCACGGCCGAGAACCTCCTGGTGTGGGATCTGCTGTCGCCACGGCTGCGCGCCGCGCGCGGCGTGGCGGCCGCCGACATCCGGTACGCGCCGCTGCACGGCACCCCCGCGCTGCGGTCGCAGGTGGCCAGATTCCTGGGTCGCAGCGGCGCCCCGGTCGACCCCGAGGACCTGGTCGTGGTCAGCGGTGCGACGGCGGCGCTGGACATCATCGCGACGGTGCTGTGCGATCCGGGCGAGGCGCTGGCCGTGCCGGTGCCCTACTACGGCGCTCTCGACACGGACCTGACCGGTCGCTCCGGGGCGCGGATACTGCCGGTGCCGCCGCTCGCCGGGGCGTCGCTGCCCGACGCGGCGGCGGTCGCCGAGACGGTCCGGCAGGCGCGCGCCGCCGGCACCACCGTGCGCGCGTTGGTGCTCACGTCCCCGCACAACCCGCTCGGGCTGGTGTACCGCGAGACCGACCTGCGCGCGTTCGCCTCGGCCTGCGCGGCCCTCGACCTCGACCTGGTCGCCGACGAGGTGTACGCACACTGCGCGTTCACCGGCCCGGCCTTCGTCAGCGCCCGCGACGCGGCGTCGGACGTCCTGGATCCGCATCGCGTGCATGTGGTGTGGGGGTTCGCCAAGGACCTCGGCCTGCCCGGGCTCAAGGTCGGGGTGTTGCACACCCGCGATCCCCGGGTGCGCGCGGCGGCGCGGGAATTGGCGTACTTCGCGCCGGTCTCCACCGACACCCAGTGGCTGGTGACGGACCTGCTGGGTGCCGACGACTGGGTGGTTCGGTTCCTGACCACCGGCCGGGACCGGCTCGCCGCCTCGTACGCGGCGGCGGCCGGCCATCTCAGCGACGCGGGCGTGCCGTTCCTGCCGGCCGAGGCGGGTTTCTCCATCTGGACCGACCTGCGCGGCTGGCTGGACGCGGCGACGCCGGAGGCGGAACGCCTGCTGTGGCGGCGCCTGTTCGAGGCGGGCCGGATCAACCTGCTGCCGGGCGCGGTCTTCCACCACCCCGAACCCGGGTGGTTCCGGTTGTGCCACACCACGGATCCGGCGACGGTCGCCGAGGCGGTGGCCCGCCTGCGGCGCGTGCTGGGCGGGTCGCGCGCCGCCTCCTAGCACACAGCAGGTTTCGGGACCGGCGCCGCGGGTGACATCAATGGCCATGTCCACCACTGCACACGTGTCGCACACCGCACACCGCGCCGCCGACAGCACCACCGTGCAACGCCTGGCCCGCGGCGGCTTCGTCTGCTACGGGGTCGTCCACCTGCTGTTCGCCTGGGTGGCGCTGCGGGTCGCGTTCGGCCATCGGGCCCAGGAGGGCGACCAGCGTGGTGCGCTGCAGACCCTCGCCGCGCAGCCGCTGGGGAAGGCACTGGTGATCGTCGTCGTCGCCGGAATGGTGGCGCTGGCACTCTGGCAGGGACTGGCGGCGGCCACCGGGGAGAGCGGCGACCGGAACGGGGTCGCGGAACGCGTGGTCAGCGGGTGCCGCGCCGTCATCTATCTCTGGCTGGCGTGGACCGGTGTGATGGTCGTCCGGGGTGCGGGCGGCTCCTCGGCCGACAACCAGCAACGCGCCACGTCGCACCTGCTCAACGCCACCGGCGGCCGCTGGGTGGTCGGGCTCGTCGGTCTGGTCGTCGTCGGCGTCGGCCTGGGCCTTTTCGGATACGGCGTGAGCCGCAAGTTCGAGCGTCACCTCACCACGGGGCGGATGAGCGCGACGGTGCACCGGACGGTCCGGCGGTTCGGCGTCGGCGGGTATGTCGCCAAGGGTGTCGCGTACACCATCGCCGGTGTCCTGGTGATCGCCGCGGCCGTGACCTACGACCCGGACAAGGCGCGCGGGCTCGACGGCGCCCTGCGGACGCTGGCCGGGCAGAGCTGGGGGCCGTGGCTGTTGAGCCTCATCGCGCTCGGCTTCGCGGCGTTCGGCGTGTTCTGCTTCGCGCAGGCCCGCTATCGCCGGGTCTGACGGCTCGGAAGGTCCGCCCGAAAGGGAAGCGCCACCGTCGACGCCCAGCGTGCGCCGCTGCGCCGGTGGTCGTTCCATCGACACAAGGCTATGCATGGTGGCCGTCGAGTCCTATCGTTCCTGTCGTTTGCTGATTGCGCCGATGACAGGGGTCCCCGATGCCCGACGCCGCTCCCACCGGTCTCCTCGCCCAGGCCCGCGCGCTCGCCGACGGCAGCGTCACGTCACGCTCGTTGGTGGAGCGGGCACTGGAACGCATCGCGCAGACCCAGCCGACGCTCAACGCGTTCCGCCGGGTCCGGGGTGAGGCGGCACTGGCCGAGGCGGACGCCGCCGACCGGCGCCTCGCCTCCGGTGACCGGCTGCCGCTGCTCGGGGTGCCGGTCGCGGTCAAGGACGACATCGACGTCGCCGGGGAGGCGACGGCGTTCGGGTGCGGCGGCGAGTTCACGCTGAAGACGGTCGACGCCGAGGCGGTACGCCGGTTGCGCGCGGCCGGCGCCGTCGTGGTCGGCAAGACGAACACCTGCGAACTCGGGCAGTGGCCGTTCACCGAGGGAGCGGCGTTCGGTGCCACCCGCAACCCGTGGTCGCCCGCGCACACCCCCGGCGGTTCGTCCGGTGGCGCGGCGGCGGCGGTCGCGGCGGGTCTCGTACCCGCGGCACTGGGCTCCGACGGCGCGGGTTCGGTACGGATCCCGGCCGCGTGGACCCACCTGGTCGGGATCAAACCGCAACGCGGCCGGGTCTCCACCTGGCCCGACCCGGAGGCGTTCAACGGCCTCACCGGCTACGGCCCGCTGGCCCGTACGGTCGCCGACGCCGCCCTGCTGCTCGACGTGGCCGCCGGCAGCCACCCCGGCGACCGGCACCGCCCGTCGCCGGTGACGGTGCTGCCGGCCGCGGGACGCGATCCGGGCCGGTTGCGCATCGCGCTGTCGATGCGCAGCGCCTTCCACGGCGGGGTGCCCCGGCCGCTGGACCCGGCGGTACGGCGTGCCGTCACGGACGTCGCCGAGGTGCTCGCCCGGCTGGGCCACGACGTGGTCGAGGCGGATCCGCGCTACGGCCTGATCGGTCTGGCGTTCGTGCCGCGGGCGTCGGCCGGTGTCCGGGACTGGGCCAGCCGGATGCCGGACCAGACGTTGCTGGACCGGCGGACGCGGCACACCGTGCGGCAGGGCCGGATCCTCGGTGGACCGGTCCTGCGCCTGTCGCGGGCGGCGGAGTCACGCTCGCGCCGGCGGATCGGCGCGATCTTCACCCGGTTCGACGTGGTGCTGACCCCGACCACCGCCACCCCGCCGCCCCGGATCGGCGCCCACGCGGAACTGTCGAGCTGGGACACCGATCGGGCGATCATCGCGGCCTGTCCGTACGCCTGGCCGTGGAATGTCCTGGGGTGGCCGGGGGTCAATGTCCCGGCCGGCTTTACGGCGGACGGCCTGCCGGTCGGTGCGCAATTGCTGGGTCCGGCCGACAGCGAGCCGCTGCTCGTCTCGCTGGCCGCCCAGCTGGAGGACGACCAGCACTGGGCGCGGCTCTGGCCGGACGACGAGGCCGTCCGGCAGCGCTGAGTGCCCGCCGCCGCAGGCCTCAGGGGCCGCCCGGAAGGGTGATCCTGGTCAGCTCGTGCCCCGCAGCGTCGCGGGCGGACAGCTCGGGCGGCCGCGGCGACTCCCACACCACCAGCACGCGGCCGTGATACGGCACGAGCAGCCGGCGCCGGGCGTCGAGCACGACATCGGCGACGTCGCGGCCCACCAGCACCTCCGCGGACCGGATCCACCGTTCGCTCGGCCGGTCGATGTCCACGCGGGTCGATGAGCCACCGTCCACCCGAACCTCCCCAGCGGGCAACTCGTCCCTGGCCCGCGCGAACACGTCCGTCGACCACGGCTCCCCGCAGGTGCCACCACCGCCGCCCCGGTAGTGCCAGCCGTCATCGCGGCGGATCAGCAGATGGATCTCGTCCCAGAAGCAGCCCACCCCGCGGCGCACGAACCAGGTGCAGGCGACGTCACCGTCGACATCCACGGCGACCGGCGCGAACCGTCGACGCCGGCTCAGCGACACCGGCCGGTCGGGCAGCCCGTCCGCGATCAGTCGCCGGCTCTCGGCCTCGATGTCGTACGCCATCAGCGGACCCTATGCCCGGGTGCGCAGACCCGGCGCCTCAATTTCGGCCGGTCAGGCGACCTCGCGGTCGCGGTAGGCGCGGGGGAGCGGCTCGCGGGGGGTGCCCGTGACGACGCGGTTGCGTCCCTCGCGTTTGGCGGCGTAGAGGTTGCGGTCGGCGGTGGCCAGGGTGGCGGACTGGCTGGGCGGCGACGTCTCGCTGACACCTGCCACGCCGATGCTGACGGTGACGGGCAGACCCTCGGTGATGTCGTGCCAGTCGTGGCCGCCGATGGCCCGGCGGATGTCGTCGAGGATGGCGGTCGCGATGTCGACAGGGGTGGCGGGCAGGGCGAGGAGGAATTCCTCGCCGCCGAGGCGGGCGGCGAATCCAGCCGGGACGGCGGCGGTGAGGCCGGTTTCCAGCAGCTTGGCGACCTGGACGAGGACCTGGTCGCCGGTGTCGTGGGAGAGCTGGTCGTTGATGCGTTTGAAGTGGTCGATGTCGGCTATGGCGAGGCTCATGCCGGGGTCCCGGGCGATCAGGGCGGGCAGTTCCTCGTCGGCGTAGCGGCGGTTGTGCAGGCCGGTCAGGGGGTCGCGGCGGGCCTGCTCGCGGAACCGTTCGGCCTGTTCGCGGGCTTCGCTGGTCTCGAACATCGCCTGCCGGGCCTGCGCCTGGGCCTCCCGCTCCTGCGAACGGACGCTCTCGCGCGCGGCGATGAACTTCTTCAGCTCGGCGAACGCCGCGACGTGGTCACCGCGGTCGGCGTACAGGTCGGCCTGCTCCTCGTGTACCTCGACCAGCAGGGCCTGCAGCCCGAGTTCGGTGCACAGCTCACGGCACGCGTCGAGGCTCTCCTGGGCCCGGACCACGTCACCGAGTCCGCGCCGGGCACGGGCCAGCGTGAGCCGGTAGTAGACCAGGTCCGCGACGGCCTCCATCTGTCCCGCCTCGTACCGGGCGATGCACGTCAGCATCGTCTGCTCGGCCTCGGCGTACTCGCCGTTGGCGGCCTGGACCTCGCCGACCGTGTGCAGGGTCGGGGGATCGAGTTCGAGACCGTGCGCGTCGGCGTCCTTGATCATCCGGCTGATGACCTCGCGGGCCCGGACGACGTCGCCGCACTCGTACTCGTAGTGCGCCCAGTTGTTGTGCACGACGTTCAGCAGGTCCCACATCTGCGCCTTGCGGGCCAGTTCCTCGGCCTGCCGGTAGCGCAGCCGTGCCGCGTCCATCGCGCCGGTGTCGGCCAGCGCGTCGGCGAGCCGGGTGCGATGCCAGATCTGCATGAACACGGAGGCGGTCTCGTCGAGCAGTTCGATCGCGCTCACCGAGTGTTCCAGGCGTTTGGCGGCGTCACCGGAGAGCCGCTGGATCAGGGCGCACATCCCGTGGGCACGGGCCTCCAGCAGGCGATCGCCGTGGTCGGCGGCCCACTGCTGGATGTCGTAGACCTCCCGGGCGACGCCGCTGATCTCGCCGATCCGTACGCCCATGCTGGTCCGGCAGAGCCGCGCGCGCATGATCAGGCTCTCGTCGCCCAGCGCGGTGGCCTGCCGTTCGAGGTCGACGGCGGCGGCATGACCGGCGGCGGCGTCCGGGGTGAGCTGCTCCTCCATCGCCAGCAGAGCGGCCGACAATGCTTGCGCACCCACTGTGCCACCGTCCATCGGTCCACCCCCACCCGTCCCGTACGGCTTCCCATCGGCCCCGTGCGCCGTCCGCTTAGCCGGTGGTAACGGTTTTGTTGCGGACGTGTCCCGGACCTCAGGTGACGTGAGATGTCAGGTTCACGGTGGGCCGGGCGCGGGGAAGTGGACCGCTGGAGCGGCTCAGGCGATACCGGCCAGGCGCAGGAGGGCTGCGGTGGCGGCTGCCGCGACCACGACCACGACGAACGGCGCCCGGCGCCACGCCAGCAGTGCCCCCACCGCCACCCCGGCCGGGCGGGCGACTCCCGCGAACCCGCCGTCCCGGGTGAGCGCGGCGGTCGCGGCCAGCGCGGTGAGCAGGGTCGCCGCGGCCATCGGCAACAGGCGCTGCAGCCCGGCCGGCAGGTCCAGGCGTTCGCGCAGCAGGACCCCGGCGAGCCGCATCGTGTACGTGCCGACGGCCAGCGCGAGGATCGCGGCGATCAGCATGTGGCCGCCTCCGGAGCCGGGTCGCCGGCCGGTACGCGGCGGCGAGGGCGGGGGCGGAACAGGGTGGCCAGGCCGAGCAGCGCGCACAGTACCGGCAGTCCCGCCGGCAGGACCGGGGTGAGCAGCACCGCCAGGCCCGCGCCGGCCAGCGCCGCGAGACGGGTGTCGCGGTCACGCAGCGACGGCAGGACGAGCGCGATCAGTCCGGCCGGGAACGCCGCGTCGAGGCCCAGAGCGGCCGGGTCGCCGGTGGCGCCGCCGAGCCACACGCCCAGGGCGGTGCCCGCGTTCCACGAGGTGAACAGCGTGCCGCCGATCAGCCAGTACGTGCGGCGGCGCCGCGCCGGATCGTCCTCGGCCAGCGTGAACGCCACCACCTCGTCGGTCATGAGGTGGCTGCCGATCAGCCGGTGCCGCAGCCGCGGGCCGACGGCCGGCGCGACGGCCAGCCCGAACGGCAGGTGCCGCGCGTTGAGCAGCAGCCCCGCCAGCACGGCCGCGACCGGGCTGCCCGCCGCGATCAGGCCGACGGCGAGGAACTGCGAGCCGCCCGCGAACACGATCACGGACATCAGCACCGGCACCCACACGGGCAGCCCGTACGCGATGGTGATGGCCCCGAACGACGCCCCGACGGCGATCATGGCGGCGGCGAGGGCGGCGGCGTCGCGACGCAGGGTCCGGTCGAGCGTTCGACGTGACGTACGCATGGTTCAGAATAATGAACGAAGGCCCGCCGTTCGTCAAACCGAACGACCCGACCGATGGAGCGAACATGCACCAGCCCGCCCCTCCGCTGGCGACCATCGCCGCCGCCCTGCGCCGGGAACGCGAGCGGGCCGGCATCTCCCTCGCCGAGCTGGCCCGCCGCGCCGGCCTGGCCAAGTCCACCCTCTCCCAGCTGGAGGCCGGGACGGGCAACCCGAGCATCGAGACGCTGTGGTCGCTCGGCGTCGCGCTCGGGGTGCCGTTCAGCCGCCTGGTCGAGCCGCCCGCGCCCCGCGTACGCGTGCTGCGCGCCGGCGAAGGGCCGCGGCTGCGGGCGGAGAGCGCCGACTTCATGGCGACCCTGCTGGCGGCCGGTTCCACCCACGCCCGCCGCGACGTGTACGTCATGGAATTGGAGCCGGGACAGGCGCGGGAGGCCGAGGCGCACATCCCGCACAGCGTCGAACACGTCGTCGTCGCCGCGGGACGGCTACGGGCCGGCCCCACGGCCGAGACCGTCGAGCTGGGGCCGGGCGACTACGTGTCGTTCCCCGGCGACGTGCCGCACCACTACGAGGCGCTGGAGCCGGGCACCTGGGCGGTCCTGGTGATGGAACACCGCTAGCCGGTGTCAGCCGCCGATCTCGCTCACCTCGGCGAACGGCTGCCCGTCGCGCCACACCGCGTGGATGACGAAGTGGTGACCCTGCTCGATGAAGAACACGGCCAGGTTGTCGGGCGTGTTCTGCACCTTCTGCACCGAGTACCCGGCGGCCGGGGTGGCCGTGACCAGCTCGACCCGCCCGTCGCTCATCCGGATCACGGCCTGGCCGCCCTCGACCACGAACGACCGGGTGTACGAGGTGACCCCGGCCGAGTCCGTCGTCACCGTCCACCCGTCGCGGGTCTCCGTCGCCTTCTCGGGCGCACGGGGCGCGGTGCTGGATCGCGCGGCAGCCGGGCGGGACTTGCTGGCCGACGGCGTGGGTGAAGCCGACGACGGGGCCGGAGCGGCGGCCGTCGTGGGGGTCTCGTCGTCGGGGACGGTGACGGACGGCTCCGGTCGCGCGGACTCACGGGCCAGCTCGTGGACGGAGGTCAGCGCCTGCTCGGCCGGCGCCGCGGCGCGCAGCACCGGCAGCAGCGCGACAGAGGACAGCGCGATGCCCGCGACGGTCGCCGTCAGCCACCCGAGCAGGGGCGCCCAGCCTCGCAGTAGTCGCACGGTTACCGCCTTTCAGCTGCCTCTATGTTTGATCCTATGGCGTTGATCCTGCTTGTCGAGGACGACCGCATCATCACCGCGGCGCTGCGTCGGACGCTGACCGATGCGGGCCACGTGGTGCATGCGGTGAGCCGTGCGCGCGACGCGCTCGACTATCTCGTCGACCACCCGCCCACGATCATCCTGCTGGATCTGGGCCTGCCCGACATGGACGGTACCGACGCACTGCGCATGATCCGGAAGGTGTCCGACGTACCGGTCGTGGTGGCCACCGCGCGCAAATCGGAGAACGCCATCATCCACCTGCTCCACGCGGGCGCCGACGACTATGTCACGAAACCGTTCTCCGGTCCGCACATCCTCGCCCGCATCGACGCGGTGCTGCGCCGGTACAGCAGCAGCGCCCCCGACGAGCGCAGCACGATCACGGTCGGTCCCCTCGTGATCGCGCGCAGTGAGCGGTGCGTCTCCATGAACGGCGAACCCCTGAAACTGACCCGGCGCGAGTACGACGTGTTGACGTATCTTGCCGAGCGGGCCGGTCAGGTGGTGAGCCGGCAGGAACTGATGACCGAGGTGTGGCGGCAGGCGCACATCGGCGAGGAACAGACCATCGACGTCCACCTGTCCTGGCTGCGCCGCAAGCTCGGGGAGACGGCCGCCGAACCGCGGATGCTGCGTACGGTGCGCGGCGTGGGCGTGATGATGGTCGATCCCGGCTGAGAGGGGACCGCGATGAGGTGGGCGCTCAACCGGCTGGCGCTGGCCATCACCTCGATGGTGGCGCTGGCCTTCTTGGTGCCGTTGGCGGTCGTCACCCGGCAGCTCGCCCACGACCGGGCGTTCGGCGACGCCCGGCAGCAGGCCAGCGCGATGGTCGCGGCGCTCGCGGTCGACGCCGACCCCAGGCTGCTGACCCTGGCGGTGGCCAGCACCGCGGCCGGTGGACAGCGGCGGCTGGCGGTGCATCTGCCCGGAATGGCGCCGATCGGCGCGACGCACGCGGATCCGGCCGACGTGGCGCTCGCGGCCCGGTACCGGCAGGCGGTCACCTCCGACGCCGGCGACGGGGTGTCGTACCTGTCACCCACGGTGATCCGCGACGGCCGTACAGCCGTGATCGAGGTGTACGTGACCCGCGCCGACATGGAGCGCGGCGTGTGGCGCGCGTGGCTGGCGCTCGCCGGGGTGGCCGTCGTCCTGGTCATCGGGTCGACGCTGGTCGCCGACCGGCTCGGCGGCCGCATCGTGCGGGCCACCCGGCGGCTCGCCGGTACGGCACGTGACCTCGGCGGCGGCGACCTGAGCGCGCGAGTCGTCCCCGAGGGACCACCCGAGCTGAGGGACGCCGCGCAGGCGTTCAACGCGATGGCCCGGGACATGCGCCGGCTGCTCGACGCCGAGCGGGAACTCGCCGCGGACCTGTCCCACCGGCTGCGCACCCCGCTGACGGCACTGCGCCTCGACGCCGACGCGATGCCGCCGGGCCCCATCGGTGAACGCATGCGCCAGGCCTGCGACCTGCTGGACGAGGAACTGGAGGCGATCATCACCGGGGCGCGCCGGGGTGCGGGCGACCGCGCCGCCGAATCCACGGACCTGGTCGAGGTGCTGGCCGACCGGCTGGCGTTCTGGTCCGTGCTGGCCGAGGACCAGCAACGCCCGTGGACGGTGGTGGGCGGCGACCGGCCGGTCACCGTGCCGGTGTCGCGCGGCGACCTGATCCTCGCGGTGGACGCCCTGCTCGGCAACGTGTTCTCGCATACCCCGGAGGGTTGCGCCTTCGAGGTCAGCATCTCCGATCGCGCCCTGATCGTCGACGACGCGGGGCCGGGCATCGCCGACCCGGCCGCCGCCGTGCGCCGCGGGTCGAGCGGGGCCGGTTCCACCGGCCTGGGCCTCGACATCGTACGGCGGGTCGCCGGGCTCGCCGGGGGACGGCTCGACATCGGCCGTGGACCGCTCGGCGGGGCCCGGCTGGCGATCGTCCTGGCCGCGCCGGAACCGGCCGGATCCGATATGGACAGCGCCGTGCCGCGGCCGAGGGGGCGCTTCGGAATGGTACGGATGTCGCGCGCGGGCAGTCGCCGAGCACTGCCGTAGCGTGGTTTCACGGCCCTTTCCGAAACGTTTAAGGTTCGTTTGAGGCGCCGCTGGCTAGCGTCCTGACCCGTTACTCGAGATCCGTCGGAGAGTCCGGCGATCCGATCGACAGAAACGGGTTGAGTCAACGATGGCTATGCGCAGACTGTTCACCTATCCGCTCGCCGCGATCGCGGCCGCCGGTACGGCGCTCGCCGTCACCGGCTCGCCCGCGTCGGCGCACGGATACGTGTCGTCGCCGCCGAGCCGGCAGGCCCTGTGCGCGGCGCGCGCCGTACCCGACTGCGGTCCGATCCAGTTCGAGCCGCAGAGTGTCGAGGGCCCGAAGGGACAGCGCAACTGCAACGGCGGGCTGTCCCAGTTCGCGGTGCTGAACGACAACAGCCGCAACTGGCCCGCCAAGGCCGTCGGCAAGACCGTCTCGTTCAGCTGGGCCCTCACCGCGCGGCACCGCACCAGCACCTGGGAGTACTTCATCGGTGACAAGCGGGTGGCCGTGTTCGACGACGGCAACCGGCAGCCCGAGGCGGTCGTGACGCACCAGGTCGACCTGAGCGCGTTCCCCGGGCGGCAGACCGTACTGGCGGTGTGGAACATCGGCGACACCCCGATGGCGTTCTACAACTGCATCGACCTGAACGTGGGCGGTGGCAGTGGCTCCGCGCCCGCGCCGACAAACCAGCCAACGACCCCGTCGACCCCGGCGCCGACCACGCCGTCACAGCCCAGCCAGTCCACCGCGCCCAGCCAGTCCAGCGCGCCCAGCCAGTCCGATGGCCCGGGCAAGCCGAGCGCCGCGGGAACCTGGGCGGCGGGGACGAGCTACCGCACCGGGGACGTGGTGACGTTCGACGGGAAGCCTTACCAGTGCCGTCAGGGGCACACCGCGCTGCGCGGATGGGAGCCGTCGGTGTACACGCTGGCGCTCTGGTTGCCGCTGTGATGCAGCGCAAGCGGCTCTCCGCCGCGTTGCTGGCGCTCGTGCTCTCGGTGACCGTCGCCGCCTGCGGCACCGAGCCACCCGCGGCCGGGACGGCGACGGCGGCCCCCACCACACCGACCGCGTCCGGTTCGGCGGCGGCGGTGCGGGCCGACGGCCCGTACAACGACGCCGACGTGATGTTCCTGCAGATGATGGCCGCCCACGAGAAGCAGGGGCTGGAACTCGCGCATCTGGCCGGTGGGGCACAACGCGAGAACGTACGGACGCTGTGCGCCGCCGTGGAGGCCACCCAGACCGACGAGGTCGCGCTGATGACGTCGTGGCTGCGCGGCTGGTCGAAACCCGTCGAGGTGGACACCGACCCGGCGGCGCACGCCAGCCACGGCGGCCTGCCCGCGACCGGGCCCGAGCAGATCGCGGCGTTGAAGAAGTCGGGCCGGTCCGAGTTCGACGGACGGCTGCTCAACCTGTTCATCGGCCACCAGCACAACGCGGTGGAGATGGCGACCAAGGAGGCCGCGGACGGGGCGAACGCCCGGACCAGGGAGTTCGCCCGCCGCGTCGTGGAATCCCGTACCGATCAGATCCAACAGATGTTGACGCTCCTCAACGAATAGGGTTCCCGGGTCGCCGTACCTGTCCGGAGACGGTGCGGCGGCCCGGCCACCATCGCGTCAGAGCCCGCCGTTGAGCGCGGTCATCAGCTCCCCGCCGGTGGTGTCACCCGACATCTCCCAGATCATCGCGCCGAGCAGGCCCCGGTCCTTCACCCACGCCGTCTTGCGGGCCAGCGACCAGGCGTCGTCGTACGTCCACCACTGCCCGCCCGGGCCGGTGAAACAGTAGGTGGACACCGACTGCGTGTCGTGGTGCACAGCGCAGCCGGGTACCGACGCCAGCAGGTTGGCGTACCCGCGGGTGCCCGCCTCCTCCGCGAACTGCCCCGGTGCCGCGCCGGTCGCCGACTGCCACTCGCCGTACGCCGAACCGCCGTCCGGTGCCGTGCCCGCCGCCACGCCCTGCCAGCCGCGGCCGTAGAACGCGACGCCGACGGTGAGCTGCCGGGGCTTCACGCCCGCGTCGGTGTACGTCTGGATCGCCCGCTCGACACTGAATTCGAACGGGTACGGGTCCTGCGCGTCGCGGTAGAGGTTGCCCTGGTGCCCGGTGCGGTTCGGCTCCCACGAGTTGTCGCTGCCCGCGCCGTGGAAGTCGTACCCCTGGACGTTGGCGAAATCCAGGCTGTTGAAGACGCCCGGGGCGCTGATGTCCCAGCCGGCGGCGATCTTCGCCGGGTCCGCCGGGGTGAACGCGGTGAGCAGGTAGCGCCGGCCGGTGGTGGCGCCCAGCGCGTCGAGCTGCCTGCGGAACTCGGCCAGCAGCGCGGTGTTGTTCGCCTTGTCCTGCGCACCCCAGTGGTTGCCCGGATGGCCCTCGGCGCCCGGCCACTCCCAGTCCAGGTCGATGCCGTCGAAGATGCCCGCGGCACTGCCCGCGCCGCCCGCCCCGTTGTAGACCGGCAGGTTCCCGCGCAGGTACATGTCCACACAGGAACGCACGAACTTCTCCCGCGTGGCGGGCGTCGCGGCGGCATCGGAGAAGAACTTCGAGTACGTCCAGCCGCCGATCGACATCAGCACCTTCAACTGCGGGTACTTGGCCTTGAGCTTGCGCAGCTGGTTGAAGTTGCCGCGCAGCGGCTCCCAACCGGTGTCGGCGACCCCGTCGACGGACTGCGCGGCGCTCATCGGCCGGGCGTAGTCGGCGTCCGCGTCGCCCGCGCCCGTTCCCTGGTCGGGGTCCTGCGGGTTCTGGGTGGTGCCCCTGGTCACCCCGTTCATGCAGGTCAGGTTCACCGGGTCGAGGTTGGTGAACGCGTAGTTGAGGTGGGTCAGCCGCGCCGCCGCGCCCGAGGTGTCGAGGTTGCGGACGAAGTACTGCCGGCCGTAGATGCCCCACTGCACGAAGTAGCCCACCTTGGCGTAGTTGCCGGTGCCGACCGCGTCGTCGGTCGTCACGGTCACCGCGGCGCTGGGCGGCGAGGCGTTGTCGTAGGTGTCGCGCGCCCGGATGGTGAACGTGTACGCGGTCAGGGGTGTCAGCCCGCCGACCGTCGCGGTGGTGGCGGTGGGCGCCACCGTGGTGGCCAGGGTTGCGCCCCGGTACACGTCGTACCCGGCGATGCCGCTGGCGTCGGTGACCGCGTTCCAGGCCAGGCTCACGCTGGTGGCGGTCCGTCCGGTCGTGCGCAGGTTGCCCGGCGCCGGGGGAGGGGTGGTGTCCTCGGCCGGGTCGCGGGTGGTGGCGGAGACGGCCGTGCTGTCGGCGGACGCGGTGCCGCGGGTGTCCCTGGCCCGCACGGTGAAGGAGTATCCGGTCTTCGGCGCCAGGCCGGTGACCGTGGCGGCGGTGCCGGTGACGCTGGCCGCCAGGGTGCCACCGCGGTAGACGTCGTACGACGCGACGGGGAAGTCCCCGGCCGCGGCCGCCGCCCAGGTCAGCGAGACGGTGGTGGTGGTCCGGCCGGTCACGGCCAGTCCGCTCGGAGCCCCCGGCGGACGGTCGGCGCCGCCGTCGCACCGGTTGCCGTTGACCCGGCAGTTCAGCGGCGCGGCAGAGGACCCGTTGGCGATGAACCAGAAGCTGTACGGCTCCGTGGTGCCGCCCGCCGCCACGGTCCCGTTGTAGTGGGCGTTGCCGACCGTGACGTGGTTGCCGCTGGTGGTGACGGTGCCGTTGTAGGCGGCGCCCATGGTGACCGCGGGTGGCAGGTCGAATTCGAGGGTCCACCCGGTGATCGATGCGGAGGTGGGGTTGGCGATCACGTACGTGTCGAGGAACCAGGTGCCGTTGTCGGCAGAGGAGAAGGTGGCGGTCAGCCCGGCCGCGGCGTGGGCCGGTGCGGCGACACCGACCGCGGCGCCGCTGGCCAGCAGGGCGGCCGCGAGTCCGGTCAGGGCGCGTACTCGTGGGGTGGGGCGTCGTGGGGTCAGCACCGGGACACCTCCGTACAGTTAATAATCCTAACTGAAGTTACAAAGATGACGGTCGATGCGTCAACCCGGCGGGGCATCGCGGCCGGGTCCGCGCCGATATGATCATGGCGGCGGTACTGCGAACGGGGAGGCAGCGTGCCGGATGGAGTGCAGATCGACACGGACGGTGTCGGCGATGTCGCGCACGGAATGCGCGGCCAGGCGGACGGCGGTCTCGCCGACGCGGCGCAGCGGGGCGCGACGTTGCACGCGCACGGCGTCGAGTTCGGTGCCCGGATCACTCCCAGCAGCGTGGTGACCGAGGCCAAGACCCGGTACGCGCAGGCCCTCGCGCACACCGAGGCGAACCTGCGGGCCTACCACACCGCGGCGGGCGCGCTGGCGGATGCGGCGCAGGAGATCGCGCGGATGTTCGCGTCGTCCGACATGAGCTCCGCGGCGGCCCAGCGCAAGGTCGAGGACATCATCGCCGAAGCGGTCCGCGCGGCGAACGCGGCGACCGACCCGACCACGAAGGGGCCGCTGCTGTGACCGCGACGAACTGGGACAACTACAACCTGCCGGCCATCGCGGCGATGCTGGAGGGCGAGAACGCCTGCACCGGTGCCGACCGGGTGCTGGCCTGGGAGGGCCTGGCCACCTCGGTCCGCGAACAGCACGGCAGGTTGCTCAAGGCGGCCGAGGACCTGGCCGCCGTGTGGCCTCCGGAGAAGAACGCATCGGCGTCGGGGTTCCAGCGCCGCATCGCCCGGCTGGCCGATTCCATGACCGACACCCTGACCTGCGCGGAAGACACCCGAGTCGGGCTGCGCGGCGTCCTCGACGCGATCGGTACGGCGCAGAACACGATCCGGACGCTGGCCGACGGGCGCGCCGAGGTCAGCGAGGACTGGGTCCCCCGGTTCATCGACCACGCCGAGGACGAGTACGACGAGCAGGCCCAGCAGGTGATGCGCGAGGCCGAGGCCGCGATCCGCGACCACAACCCGCAGATCCGCGCACCCCTGCTGTACCGGATGGAACCCGGCAGTGGAGACATCATCGATCTCCCGGGTGAGCCCGACGGGGGCGGCCCGAGTTCGGGCGCGGGGACGGTACACGCCCAGCCGCGGCCGGTCGCGGTCCCGCACCATCCGGTGCTCGTGGGCGAGCCGCCGCACGGTCCGGGCGCCGCTCCCGGTTCCCTGCCGGGCCACGACCCGTCCGCCGGTGTCGGTCCTGGACTCGCCGGATCCACCATCACCCCGACCGGGCCGCTGCCGGGCCAGGGCCCGGGCGGCTATCCGGGTGGATCGGCGGCCGGTGGCGCCCTGCCGGGTGCGGTGATCGGCGGCGGCGGAAGCGCGGGATACGGGCTGATTGCGGGTGCCGGTGGTGCCGGAACGCTCGGCGCGCTGGGTGCTGGTGGTGCGGGTGCGTTCGGAACCCCGGGTGCCGGTGGCGTCGGGGCGTTCGGCGCCCCGGCCGGCGGCACGGGCGTCCCCGGTGGGCCCGCCGCCGCGGCGAGCCGGCAGTCCGTGCCGGTGCGTCGTGGGTTGCCCTCGGGCGCGGTGATCGGGGCCGACGGACAGGGGCCCGGCGCTGGCCGGGGCCAGGCCCCGTTCGGTGCGCCGGGACAGCGTGCCGGTCGGCGCGGCGAGGACGGGACCGTACTGCCGGAGGGGGACGCCGACCAGCAGTGGGCGACCGCCGACGGGGGGCCGGCGGTGATCGTGCCCGACGCCACGGTGACGCGGCACGATCCGGGGCCCGGTGTGCTCGGCTTCCCGCGATGATCGGGCGCTTCGCGGCCGGCGCGGCTACCGCGCTGGTCCTGATCGGAGTGTCCGGGGCGCCCGCCGCCGCGGACAGCATCCGCGACCGGCAGTGGCACCTGTCGGATCTGAGGATCACCGAGGCGCACCGGATCACCCGGGGCGCGGGAGTCGTCGTTGCGGTGATCGACACCGGGGTCGACGCGAAACACCGTGACCTCGCCGGGGCCGTTCTGCCCGGCTACAACACCGTGTCCGGGCGGTTCGAGGACCCCACCGGCCGCAAGGATGTGGTCGGTCACGGCACCGAGATGGCGGGCCTCATCGCGGGTCGCGGACACGGCTCCGGCGCGGGCGTGCTCGGCATCGCACCGGCGTCGAGCATCCTTCCGATCGACTCGCCGGTCGGCGGCCTCGGAGGTGCGTTCCTGCCGGAGGCGGTCGACTTCGCGATTGCGCACCACGCCGGGGTCATCAACATGTCCTTCGGGGGGCCCGAGCGGGACGAGGATCACGAGGCGATCCGCAAGGCCCTGGCCCACGACATCGTGGTGGTCGCCGCGTCGGGCAACCGTGACGCGGAGGGTGAGGACTACCCCGGCCTGTACCCCGAGGTGCTCACCGTCGGCGCGTACGGCGCCGACCGGAGGATCGCCGACTTCTCGGTCACCGGCCCGCAGGTCGACCTGGTCGCGCCGGGCGACCACCTGGCGACCACCACGGTCAGCAAGTCCGGGTACGGGTTGGGCAGCGGCACCAGCGAGGCCACCGCCGTGGTCAGTGGCGCGGCCGCGCTGATCCGCGCGAAGTACCCGACGATGAGCGCGGCCGAGGTGGTGCACCGGCTCACCGCGACCGCCGACGACGCGGGCGCACCGGGCCGCGACGACACCTACGGGTACGGGCGGCTGAATGTCGTGCGCGCGCTGACCGCCGACGTCGCCCCGCTGCCCGCCGTCCCCGCGTCGCCCTCGGGCGGAGCGGCACCGGCGGACCCGGCCCGAGCGTCCAAGGTGGACACGCGGGACCTGCCCCGGGCGGCGAACCCGCTCGTGCCGGCTCTCATCGCCGGGGGCATCCTGCTGGCCGGTGCCGCCGTGCTCGCCGGGGTGTTCCGGCGCCGCCGCCGACCGTCCTGACCCGGTCGGCCGCGGACCGTCCACAGCGGACCAAACCCGGTGGTTCGGCTGGTGCCGTCCCGATACGATCGGGCGATGGCGCAGCCCGGATACCTGAACGAGTTCGTCCTGCCGGTCGACGTGCGGGCGCGTGAACGCCACGGCACCCTCGACCTGTATCTGCCCGACACCGCCCCGCCGCGTCCCGCGGTCCTGTTCGTCCACGGCGGACCCATCCCCTCGGACATCCCGACGACGCCCCGCGACTGGCCGATCTTCCGGGCGTACGGATCGTTGGTGGCCGATCGGGGCCTGGTCGGCGCGACCGTCGACCACCGACTGCACGCCGTCACCGACTATCCGCTGGCGGCCGACGACGTCGCCGCGGCGGTGGAGCTGCTGCGCGCCGACCCGCGTGTCGACGCCGACCGGGTAGCGTTGTGGTTCTTCTCCGGCGGCGCCCCGCTCATGGCGGACTGGCTGCGCGCCACGCCGCCGTGGCTGCGCTGCGTGGCCGCCACGTACGGGATCCTGTCCTGCCCACCCGAGTACGGCACCAGGTTCAATCCCGCGGACGCGGTCGCCGGGGCCGGCGCCCTGCCGATCGTGGTGACCCGGGTGGGCCGGGAGAGCCCCGAGATCGCGCAGACCGTGGAGCAGTTCGTCGCGGCCGCCGAGACCTGCGGCGCGCGGCTCGACGTCGTGGACGTCCCGAACGGGCGCCACTCGTTCGACATTCTCGATGACACCGATGAGTCCCGGCAGGCGATCGGGCGGGCGCTGGAACTGGTCACAAAGCTCATTTGAGCGCAATTGATCTCTTGTGGACCGAAGTTGCGCGGTGCGTTCACACTGGCCATTGTGCGGTGACCACAAAGATGAACATCGCTCCGATTACGGCGATCGACGTCGGTTGTTTGCGCAGGTCGACAACGGGGCCGGGGCCGTGTGCCTAGTTCTTCACAGAGCTTTGACGGCGACCCTGAGCGACAGTATCGTGGCAGATCGATATGTTGACGGAGGGGGGTCGGCATTGGATAAGAGGGCTGTTGTCGGCGGCGATCTTTCCGCGCCGGGCTCGCTCTTCTCGCTCGGCCCGCCTTTTTTGCCGCGTCAGCGAAACGAGCCCGGCCGACACAATGCATGCCGACCCATTGCCTGCCAGCACAGAGCATCCAGTCCGCTGAATGCCGTTCCGGACGCCGAGTCTACGTCAGCCGCGGGCCGGCATGCCAGACGGAGAGTGCTGGTCAAGCAACGCAGAGTAGAACGCACCTCGCTCGGAGCGTGAGGCGGATGCACGAGAGCCGACCTCGATGATGGCTAATCCACTGTGGGATGAGAGATGAGTCGGCAGGTCAAGGCGGGCAGCAAGGCCTACCGCACGCAGGTGCGTGATCGGCTGGCCGCGCTGGGCTTCCCAGCCGAGATCATCTCCGCGCGGGTCGCGGAGCAGCTGATCGCGGAATGCCAGGTCCGGCCGCGAACGGCGTGGCGCCTGGCGGCCGAGTTGTCGCTCGACCTGGCGGCGCGTCACTACAACACGATCAACGCGGACCCGCGGGCGGGGATGCGCGGATCCCGCGTCTGGGAATACGAACAATGGCCCGACCGCGGTGTCCGGCCCACGGTGCACGTGCTGCGCATCCTGGCGCAGGTGTACGGCACCGAGTGGAGGTCGCTGCTCGACCTTCGCGACCTGGAGAATCTGCCACCGAAGGAGCTCGCCGAATACCACTCCGCCCCCGGCCGGGCGCCCGCGGGGACGGGACATCGGCTCCCGTCCGGTGGCACTGTCGCGCCGTGGCAGCCGCCGCCGGGCGGCGCAATCAGCCCGCTGGACGAGGCGAGGGCTCTCACCACCACGAACGTCGACGACGTCCAGCTCGACGACCTGTGGTCGGACCTGGGCCATCTCGGCGACGCCTACACGCACAGCGCACCGAAGTCCATCCTGCGCCAGCTGTCCTTCGTGCGCGAGCAGGCCGTGAACCTGTTGCAGGGCCGGCAGCGACCGAAGCAGGCCAGGGACCTCTACCTGTTGAGCGCGAAGTGCTGCGCGATGATGGCGTGGATGTCGGCCGACCTGGGACGGTACGGCGCCGCGCAGGAACTCAATTCCGCAGCCTGGCTGTACAGCCTGTACGCCGAGGACGACCTCGCCCGGCGCTGGGTGCGGACCGCGCAGTCCCGGGTGGAGTACTGGGCCGGCGACGGCGCCGAATCGGCCC
This sequence comes from Krasilnikovia sp. MM14-A1004, assembly GCF_047159485.1. Lineage (GTDB taxonomy): Bacteria > Actinomycetota > Actinomycetes > Mycobacteriales > Micromonosporaceae > Actinoplanes. The sequence goes on from NZ_AP038773.1 coordinate 2,501,856, forward strand.
GGCTGGCCGCGGACGGGCTGGCCTACAAGGTCAGCAGCGGAATGACCGACGCGCCGCTCATCCTGGCGGAGGCCAGGGGCTGGGCCAGCATCCAGGCGGAGCGGCAGGTGCTCGATGCCGTCCGGCGGTGGGCCAGGATCGAGGACGCCGATCCCGTGGTCCCCGACGAGGACAGGTTCTTCAACATCAGCAAGGACCGCCGGTACTACATGGCGGGGACGTCGCTGCTGTCGGTGGGCCGCACCAGCCTCGCCCTGGAGGAGCTCCGCACGGCCCGGCAGGCGTACGAGCGGTCGGCGCCGGAGGTCCGGTGGGAGGCGATGGATCCGATGATCCGGATCGACACGGCCCGCGCATATCTGCGGCTCGGCGAGCTCGACGGCACCGCCGCCGAGATCGAGCCGTTCCTGTCCGCGGATCTGGGCCGTCGCCCGGACATGGTCCGGGCGATGCTGAAGGTCCTGACGACGGAACTCACCGGCCCGGCCTGGCACAAGTCGAAGACCGCCGAGGGTCTGGCGGACGCGTTGCGCGACGCTCAGCGCCGCGAATGACGACACAGTTGCCCGTAGGGCACGAGATGGTATGGGGGACATCTTGTTGTCAACGTCGATCACTGCCCCGACGGGGCCGGTTCCAGCGGACTCGTCACCGGATTGCGCGACCAGGGACCGGGACGCCAGACACGTCATCCTGGTGGCCGACAGGTTCGAACGGTTCGCCGACGGCGAGCAGGTGTACGCCGTCTCCGACTTCACGGCCCGGGTCGTCAGGGGCGCGGCCACGGAATTCGATGCCGGTTGTGTGGTCCACGCCGGCCAGGGGATCGAGGGCCCGGATCTGGACGTGCTGCGGGCGATCTGTACGGCGGACCGTACCTCCGGGATCCGTCTCGCCGCCTCGACCGGCCGCTTGTGGCAGCCGGTACCGGCGGCGACGGTGCACAAGAGCCGGGCCGAGAACGTCCTGCTGGCGGACCTCCGCAACCCCGCCAAGGAACGCTGCTCGGCCCGCCTGCGGATACACGCCGACAACGAGCTCGTCCTCGACCACCACAGTGGGAAGCACGTGCAGGGCATGGTGATCATCGAGGCGATGCGGCAGGTCTGCACCGCGCAGTTCGAGACGAGTTACCGGCCGGAGCTGCCGCGCCACGACTACGCGGGACTGTGGCACCGCATGGATCTGGCCTTCGAGAGCTTCCTGTTCGCCCTCGACGCGGACGTGCTCGCCGAGATCACCGATGCGGACCTCAGCCGCGGGACCAACCTCCGCTTCCACGCGAGGACCTCGGTACGGCAGAACGGCGAGGTGGTCGCGACGGCCGGGATCGAGTACTCCATGGTCGACAGGAAGCGGGTGGACGTTCTCGAACGGTACCGGGCCGCCCGGGCCGCCCGGGCGCACATCGCCGGGCACGCCGACCGGTGAACGTGGGGGGTGTCCGACCGGATACCCGTCCAACAACGAAAGAGGAGAGCTGACGATGGTGGACGTGCCGGCCGCGGACCCGCGCCCCGACTTCGATCGGGGACTGCGGCTCATTCAACGGATGGGCGACCGCGAGCGTCCCGCGGTACTCGACCTGTTCGAGAGTCTGGACGAGGGCGCCTTCGGCGAGGAATGCGTGGCGTTCATCTACGGCGGTGTCTACCACCGAAGTGGCCTCGAACTGCCGGAGCGGCAACTGGCCACGCTCGGCGCGTTGACCGCCCTCGGCTACGCCTCCGGGCAGCTGCAGTTCCACGCGAGAGCCGCTCTGAACGTCGGGTGCACCCGGCGGCAGGTCATCGAGGCCATCGTCCAGGCGAGTTCGTACGTCGGCTTCCCGGCCGCGCTCAACGCACTCGCGGCGGTGCGGGAGGCCACCGCCGACATCGAGGAGGAGGACGACCAGAGTCCGCCACGACCGGCCGACGGCGACCGGTACGCCCGCGGTCTGGCCGTCATGGAACAGGTCGACGGCGAGGCCGGCAAGCAGGTGCTGGCGGCGCTGGAGGACGTCGCGCCGGATCTGGCGCGGTACATCATCGAGTTCACCTTCGGCGAGATCTACCCGCGGCCGCATCTGGACCTGCGGCAGCGGGAGATCGTCACGATCGCGGCGTGCACGGCGCTCGGTGCGGCCCTGCCCCAGTTGCGGGTGCACATTCACGGCCTGCTCAACGTCGGCGGCACCCGGCAGGAGGTGGTCGAGACGCTGCTGCACGTGGCGTTCTACGCCGGATTCCCGGCGGCGCTCAACGCCATGGCGGTGGCGAGGGAGGTCTTCACCGAGCGCGGCCAGCGTTAGTGGACGGATTCCGCAAGATCCGTTTTGTGGCCGTCGACTGCGACGGCGTCCTCGTCGACGACACCTACCTCGCCGTCATCGAGCGTTTCGTCACCCGACACGGTGGCCGCTACGACGCGCACGCCGAGCGGAGCATCATCGGCCTGCGCGACGTGGTCGTCGCCGTACGCGTCGCGCACCTGTGCGGGCTCGACCAACCGGTCTCCGACACCCTGGCCGCGCTCTGGGCGGAACGGGACCGGTACCTGCGCGAGCGGCCCATCCGGGTCGCCGAGGGCGTACCGGAGTTCCTGGCGTCGTTGCGGCGGCTCGGCCTGCGTGCCGTCTGCTACGGCGGGCGGACGCGGAAGCACACGTTCGACACGTACCTGGGGCACCTCGTGGATCTCCTCGATGCGGACCATCCGTACGTGAGCGTGAACGACCACCGGCCCGGCGTCGAGTGGATCGTCCGCGACGTCATCGGCTGCGAGTTCGACCAGGTCGTCTTCATCGACGACGTCAGCCGCGTGGCCGACGCCGCGCGCCGGCACGGCGCGGGGTTCATCGGCTTTCCCAGCAGCGCCGCACATGCGCGGCAACGGCAGTTCATGACCGAGGGCGGTGTGCGACACCTGATCGGCTCGCTCGACGAGGTCACCCCGGAGCTGCTGGAACGCATCGACGCGGAGCTGGCCACGGGGACGCACTGGCCGGCGCGCGACGACCATCACCACGATCGAGAAATGGGGCAACAGTGAAGTACTTCTGCCTGCCACAACCGGGTGGCAGCCTGGTACAGCGGGAACGCGGGATCCCGGAACCCGGCCCGGGCCAGGTGCTCGTACGGATGAAGGGCTGGTCGGTCAACTTCCGCGACCTCATGATCGCCAAGGGTCTGTACCCGAAGGCGGTCAAGGCGGACGTGGTGGTGCTGTCCGACGGCGCGGGTGAGGTCGTCCGGGTCGGCGCCGACGTCGCGCGGTGGTCGCCCGGCGACCGTGTCGTCGGCACGTACTTTCCGCGGTGGGTCTCGGGTCCGGGCACCCCGGACAAGACCGCGGACGACCTGGGCGGTGCGGTGGACGGCGTGCTGGCCGAGTACGTGGTCTTCGGCGAGCACTCGCTGGTGGGCGTCCCGGCGCACCTCGACTTCGCGGAGGCCGCGACGCTGACCAGCGCGGGCGTCACCGCGTGGCGGGCCGTGGTGGACGAGGGGCGGCTGGCTCCCGGACAGAGCGTGCTCACGCTCGGCAGCGGCGGCGTGTCGACGTTCGCTGTGCAGTTCGCCGCGCTCGGCGGCGCTCGGATCATCGCGACGTCCGGTTCGGACGAGAAGCTGGCGCGGCTCAAGGTGCTCGGCGCCAGCGACGTGATCAACCGTGCGACCACACCCGAGTGGGGTGTCGCCGCGGCCGAACTGACCGCCGGGGGCGTCGACCATGTCGTCGACGTCGGTGGTGGCGGCACCCTCGGGCAGTCCGCCGTCGCGGCCCGCATGGGCGGACACATCAGCGTCGTGGGTGTGCTGACCCAGGGCAACGGCGCCGACCCGCTCATGGTGCTCGCCAAACAGCTCACCCTGCGGGGCCTCACCAACGCCAGCCGGGAGACCTTCGAACGGATGAACCGGGCCATCGCGCTGGCCGGCCTCCGCCCGGTGATCGACAAGCGGTTCGGCTTCGACGACGTGGAAGCGGCGTACCGGTATCTGGAGTCCGGCGCGCACGTCGGCAAGGTGGTCCTCGACGCCGGATAACCGTCCACGGCGGTTGGGTAAATCTCCCCTCAACCTTGGCATTCGCACAGGTCAGCGGCCTGCTCGGGCCGGAAAACCCGAGTGGGTCGCAGGAATGGTGGCGGGTCCGGCCGGGCCGCGATAGTGGTACCTGCCGGAACGCCTCCTGCGCCGGGCGTCGGATCGCCCGGCTGCACCGACCGGTGTGCTGAAGGCTCTCAACAGAGGGGGTTCATATGCTAGGTGAGCAGACCCGGATCGGTCTTCTGGGGACGCTTGAGGTGAACCACGCCTCCAGCACGACGTTGGGCTGCCGCCTGGTGCAGATCACCGCGGCCAAGCCGCGGCAGATGCTGGCGATGCTCGCGGCCAACGCCGACACCACGGTCGGCGTGGATCAGATGATCGACGAGCTGTGGCCCACGAACCCGCCCAGCACGGTCAAGACCATCGTGCAGACCTACATCTACCAGCTGCGCAAGCTGTTCGGGGACCGGTCGCGTTCCTCGAACGGGTCTACCCTGCTGGCCACGCGCCCCGGCGGATACCTGCTGAGGGTGCCGCGCGAGCGGGTCGACATCTTCCAGTTCCAGACGCTGATGGCGCGCGGCAGGACCGCGTTGCGGCTCGGCCGGCCCGCGCAGGCGGCGCAGCTGCTCCGCGAGTCGCTGGAGTTGTGGCGCGGTCCCGTCCTCGCGGACGTCACCGTGGGACCGGACCTGCAGAGCCTCTCGGTGTATCTGGAGGAGCAGCGCCTGGAGGCCATCTCCGCGCGCATCGAGGCCGACCTGGCCGACAACCGGCACGGCGAACTGGTCGGCGAGCTGCGCCGTCTGGTGTCGGTGCACCGGCTGCACGAGTCGTTCCACATCCGGCTCATGCAGGCCCTGCACCGGTCCGGGCGCCGTGGTGAGGCCCTGACCGCCTATCAGCAGCTGCGCGGAGTGCTCGACAGGGATCTGGGGCTCCAGCCGTCCGTCGAGGCGCAGCAACTGCAGCGGGACATCCTCGCCAGCACCTGATCACCCCTCGCACCGCTGCGTCCACGGGGGACAGCAGCGGTGCCGGGTGTCCACCGGACTCTCGACGACCGGTGGACACCCGCTGGGGTGGCATCCCGGCAGCTCAGGCTCTGCCGCGGGCCTCGGCGCTGCACCACGGATTGAGTCGTGGTCGAGCGTCCGCCAATAGCGTCGGGCCCAGCGATCGGAACTGTCGGAAGGCACGGAGGCGGCGCACATGAGCGTCATCACGGGGATCGGCGTCGTCGCGCCGAACGGATTCGGGGCGGACGAGTACTGGGACGCGACGCTGTCGGGGCGCAGCGGGATCCGCGAGCTGGACCGGTTCGACACCGCCGGGTGTCCCGCCCGGCTGGCCGGGCTCGTCCGGGACGTGGACGCGGCGGCACACCTGCCCGGCGGGTTCCCGCGGCGGACCGACGTGTCGACCCGGCTGGCCCTGATCGCCGCGCGGGGCGCCCTGGAGGACGCCGACGTCGACCCCACCGCCCGCTCCGACCACGACATGGGCATCGTGACGGCCAACGCCTCCCGCCATTCAGCGCCCACCCACCGGGAGTTCCGGAAGTCGTGGCGGCCGGGCCCGGAGCACGCCGGCGTGTACGAGTCCCTCGCCTGGTTCTACGCCCTGAACACCGGCCAGGTCTCGATCCGGCACGGCATGCGCGGACCGTCGACCGCGCTGGTCGCCGAACAGGCGGGCGGCCTGGACGCGCTGGGGCAGGCCCGGCGCACCATCCGTACGGGTGTGCCGCTGATGCTGTGCGGCGGTGTCGACTCGGCGTTCGACCCGTGGGGATGGGCCTCGCACCTGGCCAGCGGGTTGGTCAGCGTCGACCCGGACCCGGCCACCGCGTACCGGCCGTTCGACGTGGGGGCCGCCGGGTACCTGCCGGGGGAGGGCGGTGCCGTCTGCGTGGTGGAGGACCCCGCCGCCGCGCTCGCCCGCCAGGCCCGGGTGTACGGCGAGATCGCCGGTTACGCGGCCACGTTCGATCCGCCGCCGGACAGCGGCCGTCCGCCGGGGCTGCGCCGCGCCATCGAGGCCGCCCTCGCCGACGCCGGGATCGCCCCCGCCGACGTGGACGTCGTCTTCGCCGACGCGGCCGGGGTCCCGCAGCTGGATCTCGCCGAGGCGCGGGCGTTGCGGGAGGTCTTCGGCACCCGTGGGGTACCGGTCACCGCGCCCAAGGCGCTGACCGGGCGGCTGCTGTCCGGGGGCGGAATGCTCGACGTCGTCGCGGCCCTGATGTGCATTCAGGAGGCGGTGATCCCGGCGACCTTCGGCACCCGCTGCGTGCCGTCCGCGTACGGCGTCGACGTCGTGCTGGGCGAGCCGCGCCGGGCGCCGGTGGACACCACCCTCGTGCTCGCCCGCGGCCGCTGGGGATTCAACGCCGCCGTCGTCATCCGCGAGTTCCCGCACGGGAACTGATCATCTGCGGCGCGCGGGTCACCGCCGGGTGATCGCCGCGAACAACAGGCGGTCGCGCCAGCTGCCCCGGACGTACAGATGATCGTGGAGGTGTCCCTCGCGCCGCATCCCGATCTTCGTCAGGACGCGGCCGGACGCCAGGTTGCCGGGATCGCAGGTGGCGGAGATCTTGTGCAGGCCGAGCCGGTCGAAGCCGAGACCCAGCATCGCTTCCGCGGCCTCGGTGGCCAGCCCCTGCCCCCACCAGGGACGGGCCAGGACGTACCCGGTGCTGCCCTGCCGGTGCGCCGCGCTGGTGATGCTCAGCTCGGCCGAGCCGATCAGCGCCTGCCCGGCGCGGTCGAGGACCGCGAGGGCGAACCTGGTCCGGGGTTGCCCTCCCCGACCGTGCGGAGGTCTTCCCGTCCGGGGGCGGACGTGGTGACGTGGAGGGGTTCGTGTCTCCACCGAGTCCCACCGGGAGGAAGCCATGCGCGCATTGCACGTCCCGGCCGCCGGCCAGGCGCCGGTGCTGGGTGAACTGCCGACCCCGCAGGCCGGCGCCGGCCAGGTGCTCGTCCAGGTCAAGGCCGCCAGCCTCAACGGCCTCGACAGCGCCATCGTCGCCGGACTCGTCGCCGATCTGCTGCCCCACGAGTACCCGCTGGTCCTCGGCCGTGACGCGGCCGGGGTCGTCGCCGCGGTGGGCGCCGACGTCACGCACGTCGAGCCGGGCGACGCCGTGATCGGCCACGTCCTGCTCGCCCCGCCCGTGCGGGCGGGGACCATCGCCGAGTACGCGGTGCTGCCCGCCGCGGCGGTCACCGCCAAGCCGCTGGGCCTCGACTTCGTCACGGCCGCGGCGATCCCGCTGGCCGGCACCGCGGCGCTCACCGCCGTCGACGCGATCGACCCGAAACCCGGCCAGGTGGTGCTGGTCGACGGCGCCGGTGGCGGCGTCGGATCGTACGCGGTGCAGCTGCTGGCCGCGCGCGGCGTGACCGTCGTGGCCACCGGTACCGCTCCCGACGCCGGCCGGCTCACCCGGCTCGGCGCCGCCACGGTCGTCGACTACACCTCCGGCGACGTGGCCGCGCAGGTCCGCGCCGTCCACCCGGACGGTGTCGACGCCCTCATCGAACTGGCCGCCTTCACCGCGGGCGGCGCCCCGCTGCCCGCCGTGCGCTGGGGTGGCCACGTGGCCAGCGCCACCGGCGCCCCGGACGAGCGGGCACTGGCGGCCGCCGGTCTGACCGGCACGCACATCGTGGCCGCACCGGTCCGGGAGGTGATCGCCGCGCTGGCGGAGCAGGTCGCCGCCGGGACGCTGACGGCCGAGGTGGGCACCGTGCTCCCGCTCGACGCCGCCCTGGAGGGCTTCGGCCTGCTGGCGGCCCGCCGGGCCCGCGGCAAGATCGTGATCATGGTCGCCGACTGACAGCCGTGCCGGGCACCGGTGGTGGTCACCGGTGCCCGGCATCGGGGTGGGGATCAGCCGAACGAGTTCACCACGACCGAGGCGGTGTCCACGGCCGGGCCGTGACCCTGGTCGTGCGGCACGCCGACGGTCGCGGTACCGGTGCAGGTGCCGCCCTTGCCGTCGCTGACGGTGTAGGCGATCCGGTACACCCGGCCGTCGCCGGTGCCGGCGCGTTCGGCACGCAGCTGGACCTTGTCCTTGACTGTCGCGTTGACCCACGCGGCGTCGGGTCCGGTGTCACCGTCGCCGGTGCCGTTCAGCGCCTCGTCCTGGGTCACCCCGGTGATCGTGATGCTGGTCGGGTCGCCGTCCGGGTCGGTGGCGCCGGCCAGCGCGACGGTGACGAACTTGTGGTTCGGCGGCCACAGCTCGTCCTTGCCGGGCTTCACCGTGGTGCACACCGGCGCCTTGTTGATGATCGGCTTGACGGTGTTCTTCTCGATGAAGGACGGTCCGCCGGACACGCCGTTGAGCTGGAAGTCCACGTCGCACTTGAGGTCGGCGGCGCTGCTCACACCGGAATCCACGGTCAGCGTCTCGGTGAAGGTCGCCGCGTTTCCGCTGGGCACCGTCTTCTGCGCGGCGTCGAACGTGGCGCTCAGACCGGCGTCGCAGGTGGCGACCGGCTTGACCGTCACGTCCAGACCGGTCAGACCGGCGAGGATGGCCGTCGACACGTCGCCCGGGTTGACGTCGGTGAACACCAGACCGCCGGTGGCGTTGGCGATCCGGGTCGCCTGACCGGGCGTGCCGCCCGGGGCCCCGCACACGCCGTACTCGGTGGACAGGCCCGGGTCGCCGTCGAGACCGTCCGGGGTGCCGGTGTTGCTGGACACCGCGATCACCCGGATCCCGGCGGCCTTCAGCTCCGCCGTCACCGACGCCTCGGTGACGTCGCCCGGCTCACCGGAGATCGCCGAACACACCGGATCGTGTCCGGGTGCGTCGCCGAACCAGACCACGATCCGGCTGGAGCCGGGCCGGAACCCGGCCTGGGTCACCAGCTTGTGCAGCGCGAACAGGTTCGCTTCCGGGGCGTCCCCGCCCTCGGCAGCGGACCAGGCGTTGATGGCACCGTTCGCGGCGGCGCCGTGGTCGTCGGCGGCCGGGATGGCGGCGTCGTTGTGGTACCCGAAGCTGGAGCTGGGGAAGTCACGGTACTGGCCGGCGCCGAAGCGGGCGTCGGCGGCGCCGCCGTTGACCAGCGCCAGGATGGCGCCCGCGTTGAACTGCACGTCGGTCAGCGCCGGGTCCATGCTGCCGGTGGTGTCGGCCAGGAAGTAGACGTCGGGCTTGGGCAGGATCTGCGGCGTGGTCACGGTCTTGGTGATCGTGGTGTGCTCGCCGGGCTTCAGCGACGCCGTGTACGTCGCCGGCGTCACGCCGTCCGCGGCCAGGGCCGGGGTGGCCGGGGCCAGTACGGTGGCCACGGCCGCGCCGGCCGCCAGGGCCCAACGCGGTACTGATCGAACAGTTGACACTGTGGTCCTTTCGGGGGACGCCAAGCATCGCCCGACCGGCACGAAGGCGCAGTGGGTACGGGCTGTCGGCGCAGTGATGTGGGGGAGCGTCCGGATGGGGGACTGTGTGTCCGGAGCTGAGCCGGACTGCGTCCAGCCCGACCGTGCGTGAACCTACATGGACGGTCCGTCATCGTGCCGCCGACACGCCGTCCCTCGACGGGTCAGTTGAGCGCGCGGCGATGCGGTTTCACGCGGGCGCAGCGTCCCCGGCGGCCAGCACCCTCGCGACCGCGTCGGAGGCCTTCAGGGCCGAGCCGCTCAGCACCGCCACGACCGTCTCGCCGGGGCGCAGCGCACCGCGGCGCCGGAACTCGCGGATCGCCGGGAGCACGATCGCGCTGGTCGGCTCCGCGTACAGGCCGCGGTGGGCCAGCTCGGCGGTGGCGGGGCCGATGTCGGTCTCCGTGACCGCCGCCATGTCCCCGCCGCTGACCCGTACGGCCTCCAGGACCTCCCGGTCCCGCACCGGCCGGGCGATCGCGGTGCCCTCGGCCACGGTCGCGCTCCACTGACCGGGGGCGACCTCCGCCGCCCCGGCCGCGAACGCCGCGACCAGCGGGGCACAGTTGCGCGGCTGCGCGACCAGCAGCCGCGGCCGGGCGTGGATCGCGCCAGCGGCCAGCAGCTCACCGAAGCCCAGGTGGCAGCCGAGCACCAGGCTCCCCGCACCGGCGGGCAGCACGACCGCGTCGGGCGCGGAGAAACCCAGGTCCTCCCAGATCTCGTACGCCAGCAGCTTCGTGCCCTGCAGGAAGAAGGGGTGCCAGTTGTGGCTGGCGTAGAAGGTGGTCGCGGAACGGCGTACCGCCTCGTCGGCGGTCGCCTGCCGGGTGCCGGGCACCAGCTCGACCGCCGCGCCGTGGAACCGGCTCTGCTGGATCTTGGCGGGGGACGTGCCGGCGGGCGCGAGGATGGTGGCCCGGATGCCCGCGGCGGCCGCGTACGCGGCGACCGACGAGCCGCCGTTGCCGCTGCTGTCCTCCAGTACCTCGGCCACCCCCTGCTGGGCCAGCAGCGAGATCATCACGGTGGTGCCGCGGTCCTTGAAGCTCGCGGTCGGGTTGAACCACTCGGGCTTGACCATCAACTCCAGCCCGTCGACCCGCAGCGGGAGCAGCGGCGTCATTCCCTCGCCGAGGGTCACCGGGCGCCGGATGGGCAGGGGCAGTGCGGCGGCGTAGCGCCACTGCGACCGTACTGTCGTGTCGACGTCGTCGCGGGTGAGGCCGCCGAGGGCGGTGACGGCCAGCGGTGTGCCGTCGTCGCCGTGCCAGCGCGGCTCGCCGAGGGGATAGCGCCGCCCGCCGCGGTCGACCAGGGCGGGATCCCCGGTCACCGTACGTCCGGGCCGGGCCCGGCCTCCGGTGCGGTCGCGGTGTCGGACGGGGTGGCCGCAGCGTCCGCGGTCTCCCGCACGACGCGGGCCGCGATCCGGGCCACCTCCTCCACGGTCAGCGCGATGATCGGGAAGTCCGGGCCGCCCGCCGCGAGGCCACGCTCGGCGTGCCCGACGTTGATCTCCGCGCCGACGCGCTGGTCGAGCGTCTCGTGGAGCCGGTCGGCGATGCGCTGTGCGAGGTCCGTCATCATGAGCCCCACGGTAGAGGTCGCGTCGCCGCCCCGGCGCTCGGGAACGAGACCGGAGGCGGGCCACGAAATCGGCACAAGGCGAAACTCCGGTGTTCCCTCGCCGATCACAGCGGCCGTGAAGGTTCAGCCGGTGCACCTGTTCATCGCCGCGACCGTGGTCGCCGCGGTGGCCGCCGGCGTGACCGCGGGCGGGCCGCTGGGCGACCCCCTCTACCTCATCGCGCACGCGGGCATCTGCGTGACCGGGCTGGTGTGCGCGCTGCGCCCGCGGCGGCGCTCGGACCGGCGACCCTGGCTGTGGATCGCCGCCGGGCAGCTGTGCTGGCTGGCCGGCAACGCCGCGTACCCGATCGCCCGGCTGCTCGGGCGGGCGGAACCCGGTGCGGCGGAGTCGGTGCTCTGGACCCTCGGGTACGTCGCGTACGGCGCGGCTCTGATCATCATGGCCCGCAGCCGGGCGGGGCGGTGGTTGCGTCCCGCCGTCCTGGACATGCTGACCCTGACCACCGCGGTCGGGATCGCGATCTGGGTCGCGTTCATCTCGCCGTACCTGGCGGACCTCGTGGCCGAGCCGGTCTACGCGTACCTGGTGATCATGGGACCGCTCGGCGACGTCATCGTGACCGGCGGGGTGCTGCTGCTCGTCCTCTCGCCCGGAGTCCGGGGGACCGCGACCCGGCTCCTGCTGGCCTCGGCCGTGGTGCGCATCGCCGCCGACCTCGGCACCACCTACATCCCGTCCGACACCGTCGCGATCATGGTGCCGACCGGGATCATCCTGCTCAGCAACGGCCTGCTGATCGCGTCCGCGCTGCATCCGGGCAGCGCCGAGCTGACCCAGCCCGCGCCGGGCACGCGCACGCTGCACCCGGCGCGCATCTGGTTCCTCGGTGTCGGCCTGCTCACCGCGCCGACGATCACCTTCACCCGCCAGGGCTACGTACCGGCGGAGCGGATCGCGCTGTTCACGGCCACCGTCATCACGCTGGTGTTCGTCTTCATCCGGTTCGCCAGCGCGCTGCGCTCCCTGGAGCGCGCCGAACGGCAGCTGAGCTTCCAGGCGTTGCACGATCCGCTCACCGGGCTGGCCAACCGGGCCGCGCTCAGTCACGCCCTGGACGGGGCGCCGCCGGTCACCACGGTCCTCTACCTCGACCTGGACGGCTTCAAGGCGATCAACGACGCGGCAGGCCACGCCGCCGGGGACGCCATCCTGCGCGCGGTGTCGCAGCGGCTGCGCGCCGCCGTCCGCGACGGTGACACGGTCGCCCGGCTCGGCGGCGACGAGTTCGTCGTCGTGCTGCCCGGCCTCGAAGAGGGAGCGGCCGTACCGATCGCCGAGCGCATCCTGCGCGACGTGGCCGCGCCGGTGCCGCACGAGGGCGCGTTCCACTCGGTCGGGACGAGCATCGGCATCGCGGGCGCGGGCACCGGCCAGAGCGACGCCGGGTGGCGGCCCGCGGCGTTGCTGCGCGCGGCGGACGCCGCGATGTACCGCGCGAAGGGCCTCGGCCGCGGGCGTTTCGTCATCGCCGGGACCGCGGCGTAGGACCCCGGTCCGGCCGTGCCGGTGCCCCGGCCCGCCGGGGGCGTGGACCGGATCGGTCGCGTTCGACCACCCCGGAGCAGGCCGTTCGGCTATCGCGACCTGCCTGTTCAGCTTGGTAGGCTCCCGCGCGGATCATGGCCGGACGCCCGGCCCGGGCCCGTGCGCGGAGTCCGCGGTGCGTCCGGATCCGACCCGCGTCCGGCGCGTGCAGCCGCGGGCGACCACATACCGATGGAGGTCCGCATGACTGACAACCGGATGAAGGTGATCCTCGGGACGTCCCCCGACGGAGTGACCTCGGAGCACGTCCTGATGACCCCCACCGCCGGGCACCCGAATCAGGCGTTGCAGGTGCTCACCCTGGCCCAGCGCACCGCCGAGGAGCACGTCGCCACGGCGCACCGCCAGGCCGACAAGATCCGTACGGATGCCCTGGCGGCCGCCGAGCAGATCGCGCGGGAGGCCGAGCACCACGCCCACACCGTGCGGCGCGAGGCCGACCACGTGCTGGCCGAGGCCCGCGCCACCGCGGAACACGGCGCGGTGGAGGCCCGGACCCGGGTCGAGGAGGCGCAGCGCAACGCCGAGCAGATCGTCGCGCAGGCGCAGGCGCGGGCCGAATCGATCGTGGTGGACGCCCGCGCCAACGCCGAGGAGCTGCGGTTGCAGGCGCAGCGCCGCTTCGACGACGTGGTCGGCAGCCTCAGCGCCAAGCGGGAGGACCTGCAGGAGCAGATCGAGGCGCTGGAGCGCTTCGACCGGGAGTACCGGGCCCGCCTCGCCGCCTTCATGCAGGGCCAGCTGCGCGCGCTGTGGATGGACCAGCCGCAGGTGAACGGCGAACTGGAGGTCCCGGAGGCGGAGGAGCCGCGGCACGCCGCCGAGCCCCCCGCCCCGGCCGCCGAGCCGGTGGTGCCGGGCCCCCGCCGCAGCGTCGAGGCCGAGGCGCCGCAGCCCGGCTTCGAGGCGGCTCAGACCGGGCCGCAGCCCGGCTTCGAGACGCCGCAGGCCGCGCTCCAGCCCGGCTTCGAGGGGGCGCAGCCCGGCTTCGAGGCCGAGGCGGCAGTGCCGCAGCGCGGGTACGAGGCCGAGGCGGCGGTGCCGCAGCGCGGCTACGAGGCGGACGCGATGGTGCCGCAGCGCGGGTACGAGGCCGAGGTGGAGGCCGCCGCGACGGGCGAGGATCATCGCGCCTAGGCTGGTCGCGTGACCTGGCTCGACGTGATCGGCTGGGCCGGCTCGGCACTGCTCGTGTGGTCGCTGCTGCAGAGCCGGCTCCTGCGCCTGCGCGCCCTCAACCTGCTCGGCTGCGTGGTGCTCCTCGGCTTCAACGCGGCGCTCGGCGTGTGGCCGATGGTCGGCCTGAACGTCGTGCTCGCCGTGATCAACATCTTCTACCTGTGGCGGATGCTGGCCACCCGGCACGACGAACGGGCGTACCGGGTGGTGCAGGTCCGCTCGGACGACGAGATGCTCGCGTACGTGCTGGAGCGCCACCACGACGACATCGCCCGGTTCAACCCCGGCTTCCGTGCGGCCGAGCCGAGCCCCGAACGTGCGGCGTTCCTGGTCGTCAACCGCGACGAGGTGGTCGGCGCGGTGCTGTTCCGCCACAGCGGCGACGGCGTGGCCCGGGTGGAACTGGACTACGTGACCCCGCCGTACCGGGACTTCACGCCGGGGGAGTTCGTCTACCGGCGCAGCCAGCTGTTCCTCGAACACGGCTGCCGGACCGTGGTGACCCCGCCCGGCATGCTCGCGCCGTACTACGACCGGCTCGGCTTCCGCCGCGACGGCGACTCGTACGTGCTGGACCTGGCCGCCTGACGCCGTCGGCGAGGGGGTCCGAGCGTGGACAACGCTAAGGACGTGCCCGCTCCGGTCGATCGCATGTGACATTGCGTCGTCCGCCGAGCCACGGGAGGTCCCACCGTGCTGCGCCGTCTCACCGCTGTGCTCGCCACCGCCCTCGTCAGCGTGCCCCTCGCCGCCGCACCCGCGTCCGCGGCCAGCGGCTACTGCCTGCCGATCTCGGGCAGCGCCCGCTGCCAGGTCTGGACCGGCAAGGTGGACTGGGTCGCCGACGGCGACACGATGCTGGTCGACATCTACGGCGACGGCACCAAGAAGTCCCGGTCCGTGCGGATCATCGGCATGCAGGCCATGGAGCAGCACGTCTACTCGCCCAACCCCAAGAAGCGGCGCGGCGACTGCCACGCGCTGGCTGCCACGGCCCGGGTCGAGCAGATGGTCAAGGCCGGTGGCGGCATCGTACGGATGACCGCCCTGCACGCCTCCAGCAGCAGCAAGGGGCGGCCGCTGCGCTCCATCTCCGTCAAGATCAACGGCACGTGGCGCGACATCGGCGCCGACCTGGTGCGCCGCGGCCTCACGCTGTGGCAGCCGTTCGCGGGCGAGTGGGCGCCCGACCGGACGTACCGCGCACTGGAGGCGGCGGCGGCGCAGGACCGGCTGAACCTGTTCGACACCGACAGCTGCGGGGTCGGCCCGTACCAGGGCACCGCGCTCAACGTGTGGGTCAACTCGGACGCCGACGGCGAGGACAGCAAGAACCTCAACGGCGAGTGGGTTCGCATCGGCAACGACTCGGCCGCCGCTATCCGCATCGACGGCTGGTGGGTGCGCGACTCGGGGCTGCGGCGCTACACGTTCGGAAAGAACACCGTGGTGCCCGCGCGCGGCGCGATCTTCCTGCATGTCGGCCGTGGCACCAACACCGCGACGCACAAGTACTGGGGCCTGACCGCCCCGGTCTTCGAGAACGTGGGCTCCGCCGCGCACGTGATCGGCGACGGCGCGTACCTGTTCGACCGCCAGGGCGACATCCGGTCCTGGATGCAGTACCCGTGCCTGGCGAACTGCGCCAGCCCGCTGGCCGGCAAGGTCGCGCTGACGGTCCACGAGCAGGCCGTCGAAACCGTCAAGATCACAAACACCAGCGCGGAAGCGGTGGACCTGTTCGGCCACGTGCTGGTCAACAAGCCGTACCGGTACCCGTTCCTCACCAGCACCGTGCTGCAGCCCGGTGAGACCCTGACGATGTACACCGGGTCGGGCACCAACTCCGGGTTGACCCGGTACTGGAACAAGTCGGGCTCGATCCTCAACGACGCGGAACACGGCGGGGACGCCGTTTCGCTGCAGACCAGGGCCGAGTCCATCGTCGAATGCGTGAACTGGGGCGGCGTCAGCTGCTGAACTCCCGGCGGCCGGATGGCGTACCGTTACCGATCTCTGTCGCTGCGTGCCGCGGTGTGGGCGGCGGGCGGTAGCTTGTGACGGACGCGGACAAGGGAGCGTGGGCGCGATGACGACCGGGCGCAGCCGTTCGACCGGACGGCCCACGCTGGATCAGGTCGCCGAGCGGGCCGGGGTCGGGCGCGGGACGGTGTCCCGGGTGGTGAACGGCTCGGCGCAGGTCAGCCCGCAGGCGCGGCAGGCGGTGCAGGACGCGATCGAGGAACTGGGCTACGTGCCCAATCGCGCGGCCCGCGCCCTGGTCACGCAGCGTACGGACTCGATCGCGCTGGTGATCTTCGAGTCGGGGGAGCGGTTCTTCGCGGAGCCGTTCTTCGGCCGGATCGTGCAGTCGATCTCGTCGGCGCTGATCGTCCGCAACCTGCAGATGCTGCTCATGATCGCCCAGTCCGCGCAGGAGCGGCAGCGGCTGGAGGGCTACCTGACGCGCCAGCACGTCGACGGGGCGCTGCTGCTGTCGCTGCACGGCGACGACCCGCTGCCGGCCAAGCTGGAGGAGCGGGGCCTGGCGACCGTACGGGCCGGCCGGCCGACGTTCCCCGCGCGCGGGTGCGTCGTCGACGCGGACAACCGGGGCGGGGCCCGCGACGCGGTGCGCTACCTGCACCAGCAGGGGTGCCGCCGGATCGCCGCGATCGCCGGGCCGCAGGACATGGCCGCCGGCGTCGCCCGGCTGGAGGGCTACCGCGACGTCGTCGGCCACGGCCCGGTGGCGGTCGGCGACTTCAGCGAGGAGAGCGGCGCCGCCGCGATGCGCTGGCTGCTCGACCACTATCCGGACCTCGACGCCGTCTTCGCGGCCTCCGACATGATGGCCGCGGGCGCCATGCGGGTCATGCGGGAGCGTGGCCTGCGGGTGCCGGGCGACGTCGCGGTGGTCGGCTTCGACGACTCCGTGATCGCCCGGCACACCGAGCCGCCGCTGACCAGCGTGCATCAGCCGATCGAGCAGATGGGCCAGGAGATGGTCCGGCTGCTGCTGGCCAAGCTCGACGGCGAGGAACTGGACGACTGCGAGATCGTGCTGCGTACCCGGCTGGTGTTGCGCGGCTCCGCCTGAGCGGCTCAGGCCTGGCGGCTCGGGCCCTGGCGGCTCGGGCCCTGGCGGCTCAGGCCCTGGCGGCCCGGGCCAGGTCGGTGAGCCGATTCTGCAGGATGTCGGCCCGGCCGGCGTCGATGGAGCCCTCGGTCGCCCGCTGCGTGACCTTGCGGCGCAGGTCGCCGACCCGGTCCGCGACGTCGGCGGCCGCCGCCCCGGCCAGCGGACGCAGCAGGTTCGCCAGGTCCGTGGCGACGTCGGGGCGGATCTCCCCGGCCGCCCGGCCGTCGCGGACCGCCGTGTCGACCCGGCGCAGCGCGGCGTCCAGGTCCAGCGGGGCCTGCGGCGGCGTGCTGCGTCGCGCGCGGGGGCTGGTCGCCGTCCGCGACGGCGCCGCCGCGGATGGTACGGGTGACCGCGGCGCCGCCACCGTCGGTGGCGCCGGCGCGTTCGGCTCGTCCATCCGCAACGCCGCCCCCAGCACCACGAATCCGGCCCCGGCGGCCACGGCCAGCCCGACCAGCGCGGCGCGCAGCCGCCGGCGGCGCCGCGGCGGCCGGGTCAACGCGACGGTGTGGGCGGGGGCGCGTCCGGCGGCGAACCTGCCCGGGGTGAGCCCCTTGCTCGCGGCACGCGCCGGCGGCGCCAGCGCGGTCAGCCGGTCACGGACCAGCCCGGCGCCGGGGCGCCGCGCGGGATCCTCGTCCAGGCAGTTCCCCACGAGCTCACGCAGCGGCGCGGGCAGCGTCTCCGGTAGCGGCGCGGGCGGGTGCCGCCGGGCGACGGCCAGTTCCTCCCAGGTGTCCACCGGGTACGGCGGGTCGCCCGTCACCATCTCGTACAGCAGGACACCCAGCCCGTAGACGTCCGTGGCCGGCTCGGCGGGACGGCCGTCGAGCCGTTCCGGCGACACGTACGCGGGTGTGCCGAAGGTCCGGCCGGTCTCGTCGTCGTCCGGCTCGCCGGTGGCCGCGCTGATGCCGAAATCGAGGATCTTGACGCCGGTCGGGGTGAGCATCACGTTGCCCGGCTTGATGTCGCGGTGCACGACCCCGGTGGCGTGGGCCGCGGCCAGCGCGTCCGCGACCGCCACGGCGACGGTCGCGGCCTCCCGCCACGGCAGCACCGCGCGGTCCAGCCGGGCCGCCAGGGTCTCGCCCGCCAGCAGTTCCATCACGACGAACGGGGCCAGCGAGCCGTCCGGCCGGATCGCCTCTGTGTAGTCGTGCACGGCCGCCACGTGCGGGTGCGACAGCCGGGCCCCGGCGCGCGCCTCCTTCCAGGCGAGCTGCAGCAACTCGGCGGCGGTGGAGGTGAGATTCGTGGGCAGCTTCAGGGCGACCGGGCGGCCGAGCAGTTCGTCGTCGGCGCGCCAGATCTCGGCCATCCCGCCGGTCTCCAGGCGGGTCGTGAGCCGGTACCGCGAGGCCAGCAGGGTGCCCGCGGTCGGCCAGTCGTCGCTCACCCGGCAAACCCTCGCCGAACGGCGACCGGCGTGTCAATCGACCGCCCGGGCCCGTTCCCGCCCGGCTCGCCCGGGCTCGGCCCGTTCGCAGCCTTCGTCCCGTGTCGATCCCGGCCCGTTATCGGCCCTTGGTCCGTCTCGATGTCTCCCCGGCCCCGGTGTGGTCTACGCCCTGGTCTGCCCCGGTCTACGCCGTGATCTTGCTGGTCGGACGGCGTGCCGACGTGGCGGACGCCGCCATTTTCGCCCTTGCGGATCGTGGCCGGGGAGCCGACCATAGTCTGTCGCGGTCACCGTCGGCATTCGGGAAATGGAACAGATGTCCACAGAGGATGGTGCGCGGATGCGCCAGGCCACGCTCACCGGCTCCGCCGTGTTGCTGGCCGTCGCGATCGCCGTACCGATGCTGCTGGTCCGGGAGACACGCTCCGCGGCACCCAGCCGCTTCATCCTGCCCTCGACCTCCGCGCAGCCGGTGAGCCCGGTCACTGCGGGCGGGTCCAGCCACCCCGCCGCGGTGCCCGGCACCCGTACTGTCGCGCCGCCGCACACCACCACCGCCGTGCCCGAGTCGCCGGATTCCGCCCCGTCCGTCAAGTCCGCGACCACGACTGCGCCCCCGCCGATCACCGTCGCACCCACCGGCCCGCCCACGTCGTCGGCGCCGCCCCCGCCGCAGCCCCCGGACGCCCCGGCCCTGGTGGCCGGAGCGGTCATCGGCCTGGAGCCGGCCGCCAGCCCGGGGCATCGCCTGGGGCACGGCCGGGCCCAGGCATGGGTCGGCAGCGTGACGCCCGGCGCCCCGGCCCCCGACCGCCGCGCCACCCGGTTCGTGGTTCGGACCGGCCTGGCCGACCCGGCCTGCGTCTCGCTGGAGTCGGCGGGCCGCCCGGGTCACTTCCTGCGGCACCGGATGTTCGTGGTCCGGGTGGACCGGCAGCGTGCGGACGACAGCACGTTCGCGGCCGACGCGACGTTCTGCCCGGTCCCGGACAAGCCGGGCGAACGGGTGACCCTGCGCTCCGCCAACTACCCCGACCGGTACTTGACAGTCAAACGCGGAAAGCTGGTGCTGGCGCCCGCCTCCGCCGGGGACGCCGCGGTCTTCGTGGTCCGTCCTCCGCTGTAGCCGGTCAGGCCGGGCGGCGGAAGATCGTGATGGAGTGGCCGACCTCGTCGACCGGGCGGCTGCTGTCGATCAGTGCCTGCAACGCCCTGCCCGGCCGGTCGATCCGCGAGTCCGACACCACGAGCAGCCCGCGGACCTGCGCGGGCGGCACGCTCAGCGGGTTGCCGGCGGTGATCCCGTACGCGGCCGGGACACCGCTGCCCTTGTAGACCAGCCACACCGGCTCGCCGGGGTACCTCTCGCGCAGCCGGTCCGCCAGCCGGCCCAGGTCCTGCCCCCAGTCGACGTTCGAGTCGTGCAGCCGCAGGTAGGTCTTGTCCGGCCCGCCGAACGCCTCGTTCGAGTACGGCAGGTAGTACGGGAACGTCCGCAGCGAGCTGGCCGCCACGAACACCACCAGCGCGGCCGCCACGGCGGGAACCCAGCGCGGACGGCGCAGCGTCACCAGCGTGCCCGCCGCGACCGCCAGGAACAGCGGCAGGAACACCGCGTACCGGGTGCCGAAGTCGCGGGCGCCGCTCATCGCGGCCAGCAGCAGCACCGTCGCCGGGAGCACCACGTACGCGGCGGCCCGCCACAGCCGCCGGGTCACCACCATCCGCAGTGATCCGGCCGCCCACAGCGCCAGCATGCCCAGCGGCGTCTTCACCAGCAGCGCGGCGGGCAGGTAGTACCACAGCGCACCGCGGTACTGCCGCCCGAACAGGAAGCCCCGGTAGGTGTCGTCCTCGAACCCGAACTGGATCCGCATCCCGTCCCGGTAGGCCGGCGGCACCGGCAGCCAGTCCGCGACCAGCCCGCGCAGCCCGCCGATCGGCGGCACGTCCGGCGGGGTCACCCAGCGCAGCCGGGGATCCACGGCCAGGTAGCTCGCCCACACCACGGCCAGCGCACACACCGCCACCACGGCCGCGGCCGCGGCGGCGTGCAGCACCCGGCGCCGCAGGTCCGGGGCGGGCGAGTCTGTTGCGGGCGGGTCTGCGGCGGGCGGGTCTGCGGCGGGCGGATCTGCGGCGGGCCCGGCCGCCGCGTCCGGTCCGCGGCGGAGCGCGGGCCACACCGACAGCGCGGCCAGCGCCAGCATCACCGGTACGGCCACGAGCGCGCTCATCTTGGTCGCCACCGCCGCCCCGAGGGCCAGCCCGGCCAACGGCAGGTGAAGGCGCGGGCGTCTCCGGGCCCGCCACAGCAGCCACGCGGCGGTGAGCAGGAAGCCCGCGACCGGCACGTCCAGGGTGGCCAGCGAGCCGTGCGCGATGACGTCGGGGGAGAAGGCGTACAGCGCGAGCGCCAGCAGCCCGCCCCACCGGCCCGAAAGGTCGGTGGCGAACGCCAGCACCACCAGGCCGAACAGCAGCGTCAGCACGATCACCGGCAGGCGGCCGGCCAGCATCAGCCGGTACGGGTCGTTGCCGGAGGCGTACAGCAGGGTGCGCCCGAGGTCCTCCTGGGTGTCGCGCGGTGCGGGCGCCGCCAGCCGCGGGTGGACGAACGCGAGTCCGGCACCGATCAGGAGTTTGCCGAGCGGCGGGTGTTCGGGGTTGTACCGCAGGCTGTGCTGTTGCTGGTAGACCACCGCGGTCCCGACGTACACGGGCTCGTCGATCGTCGGGGTCTGCTGCACCGCTGTCGTGAGCATCGCGATCGCCATCTGGGCCAGCAGGGCCACCGCCGCCAGCACGAACGGCCAGCGCCGCCGGCGCGCGCCGCCCGTCGCGGGTGGCGCGTCGGCCGGGTGTTCGACTGTCGTCTGCTGGGTCATCGTCCGCGTGGTCGCTCGGCTGGCTGGGCCGGGCCGCGCCGGATGCGCGGACCGTCCCGGGTGACGGTACCCGGCCCCGGCCACGGCGAACCCGGGCCCGCGCCGGCGAACCGGGGCGGTCCCGGACGAACCGGTCTCAGCCGAGGGCCAGCAGCTCCACCGGGCGTTCCGGCCGCCAAGTGGCCGGGACCACGGCGAGCGCGTCGGCCTGCGCCGCGTCGCCCAGATGCCAGGGCGGGGTGGTCGCGTGGCCCAGCACGTACGCACCCTGCTGGACGACCGGCACCAGCCGGGTGGCCCGCGGGTCGGCGCGGACGTCGCCCATCAGCATCGCCTGCGCCGCCGGGGCGGCGGGCCGCCCGGCGAGGCCGCCGACCAGCGGTTCGAGCAGGGTGAGTGCCGCGACCAGCGCCGCGTACGGATCGCCGGGCAGCCCGACCAGCCAGCGGTCGCCGAACTGGGCGAGGACCTGCCGCTCGGCCGGCTGGCAGGCCACCCCGTCGACGTGTACGCAGGCGCCGAGCAGCCGCAGCGAGCGGTGCAGCCCGTCGGCGGGTCCGGCCGACGACGCCCCGCACACCACGGTGATCTCGGCGTCGTGGAGGGCACCGGCGATGGCCGCGGTCCCGGCCATCGCCGGGGAGTCGGGGACGTACCGGGGCGGGCCGACCTCGGCGCCCCAGCCGCGCAGCATCGGCGCGAGCATCGGCGCGACCGCGTCGCGGACGGCGCCGGGCGACGGAGTGCCCGCGGCGACGATCTCGTCCCCGGTGACCAGCAGCCGCACCGAGGGGCGGCGGCGCACCGTCACCGTGTCCAGGCCGACCGCGGCGGCCAGGCCGACGGCGGCCGGGGTGAGCACGGCGCCCGTCGGCAGCACCGGGTCGCCGGCCGCCACGTACTCGCCGGTGCCGCGGATGTGCCGGCGGGCCGCCACGCTGGCGGTGCAGACCAGGTCCCCGTCGCGTTGCGCCTCCTCGTACGGGACCACCCGGTGGGTGCCCTCGGGGATGGCGGCGCCCGCGGCGATCTCCACGGCCTCCCCGGCGGCGACGACGGCGGGGCCGCCGTGCCCGGCCAGGGCCCGGCCGACCACGCGCCACGGCGCGATGCCGCGGACCGCGTAGCCGTCCACCGCGGCGTCGTCCGTGCCCGGCAGGCTGGCCGTGGCCACGACCGCGGCGGCGAGGGTGCGGCCCGCCGCGGCGTCCAGCGGTATCCGTTCCGGCGCCAGCGCTGTGGGCAGCCGCCGGGCCAGCGCGCGGGCCTGCGCCCACGGCGTCAGCGCCGGGGCGGTACGGCGCAGCCGCCGGGCTCGGGGCGCCCGGGCGGTCCCGGCCGTCATCGGTGGGCGGCGCTGCGGCGCCGGCGCTCGGGTGTCCTCATGGCTCGCATGTCCTCATGGAAGGGACCTTCGACGTGCGGCACGCCACACGGCCGTGGCGCGGACGGGAGGGGAACCCCCAGAGTCAGGCTCGCGCCCGGAGCCGGAAGGTCAGTAGGGACCTTCGGCCCCTCTGGTACGCGTCAGGCCGGGCAGCGACGTCATGTCGGCCGTGGCGGCGCGCAGGATGGTCAGAGCGCTTGTGGCGGCGCGCAGGGTCATGGCGCGTCCGGTGCCGTCGGCAGGACGGGCGGGCGGTACCAGGGCGGCAGGCCGGTGCCGGTGAGTCGCAGGCGGCCCCACGGGTCCGGCTCGCCCAGGCGGACGGCGACAGCCGGGCCCGCCCCGATGAGCAGGGTGCCGTCGCGTACGCCGGAACGGAACCGGGCGTGCAGGTCGTCGCCGGCCTCGGCCCGGCCGGCCCACCGGTACCGGCCCTCGACCGGCTCGAAGCGGGCGGACAGCCGGACCGTCACCGGGGTGTCCCGGCCGTCGAGGCGCAGCACCGCGACGCCCGCGTACTGCTCGTCCACGCCGGACAGCTCGTCGAGGTGGGTCATCGCCCGGTCACCGCCAGCCCGCCCGGCAGGTCGGCGGCGGCCTTGATGCCGGAGACGCCGCTCCACAGCAGGGTGGTGAGGTAGTCGCTGAGCGCCGTCCGGCTGATCGGTTTCTGCTGCCGCAGCCACCAGTCGGCCGTGGTCTGCACGTAGCCGACCACCCCGTACGCCCAGGGCAGTGCGGGGCCGGTGTCGAGGCCGAGGGCGCGCAGCCGGTCGCCGAGGATGCTGGCCAGGCCGCTGGCCACGGTGTCGACGACATCGGCGACCACGTCCCGGGCCCGGGCGATGCCGGGCTGGTGCACGACGAACAGGTACAGGTGCGGGTCTGCCTCGATGTGGGTCAGGTAGGCGTCGATGGCGGCGTGGATGACGGCGCGTTCCTCGCGGACGGCGGCCACGGCCGGCCCGATGGCCGCGATCGCGAACGCCGCACCCTGCTGGCCCACGGCCTGCCACAGCTGCGACTTGTCCGCGAAATAGCGGTAGAGCACGGGCTTGCTGACGCCCGCGTGCGCGGCGATCGTGTCCATCCCGATCTCGGGACCCAGCTCCCGGATGGCCTCGATGGCCGCGGCGGTCAGCTCGGCGCGGCGCTGCTCACGATGGTCGGCCCAGCGACCCCGGCGGCCGTCGTGCCGGGTGTTGACGGAGGCATCCATGGAGTTCATAGTACGAGAAGTAACTGTTACTTCGGGTAACGTCAACCCCCCATTCCCGGAGGCTCGTCATGGTGACCCCGCCCCCCGCCCGCGACGTGACCGCCACCCGCCTGCTGCGCTCCTCCCCGCCGCACACGTACGACCCGGACGTGGAGATCGACTGGGATGCCCCGCTGGCGCCGGACCGGTACTTCGTCCCCCCGCACCGCTGCAGCCTGTACGGCACCCCGCTGTGGGAGTCGCTGACCGAGCAGCAACGGATCACCCTGACCCGGCACGAGGTGGCCAGCGTGGCGGGCCTCGGCATCTGGTTCGAGACGATCCTCATGCAGCTGCTGCTGCGCGACTACTACCGCCAGGACCCCACCCAGTCACACGCCCAGTACGCGCTGACCGAGGTGGCCGACGAGTGCCGCCACTCGGTGATGTTCGGCCGGATGCTGTCGAAGCTGGGCTGCCCGCAGTACCGGGTGGGGCGGGTCGACGACCTGCTGGGGCGGTTCCTGGCGGCCACCGCGACCGGTCCCCGGATGTTCGCGGCGATCCTCATCGCCGAGGAGGTCCTCGACGCGCTGCAACGCGAGTCCGCCGCGGACGAGTCGCTGCAGCCCCTGGTCCGGATGGTGTCGCGCATCCACGTCATCGAGGAGGCCCGCCACGTCCGGTACGCCCGCGAGGAGCTGGCCCGCCAGGTCCGTACGGCCGGGCGGTCCCGGCTGGCGTACGACCGGATGATCATCGCCCGGTCGGCGTACCTGACGGGGACGCAGATGGTCTCGCCCGAGGTGTACCGCTGCGTCGGGATCTCGCCCGAGGTCGGCCGGCGGGCCGCCCGGACGAACCCGCACCACCTGGCGACGCTGCGCTGGGCCGGCCAGCGCGTGGTCTCCTACCTGGACGAACTGGGCCTCATCGGCGGCCCCGGCGTCGCCCTGTGGCGCCGTTCCGGCCTGATCTGAGGTCAGGCCGTCTGCGGGCGCGCGCTCAGGCCCGGCAGCAGCGTCAGGCCCGCGATGAACGGCCCACCCACCATCGCCAGGTACGCCAGCAGCATGACCGGCCCGATCTCCGAGGAGATGAGGACCGCTCCGGCCATCAGCAGCATCCCGCACAGCGACGGGGTGGCCGCCAGCACCCAGGCTGCCGCCTTCTGCGCGGGCGTCCACCGCGGGGACCCGGTGACCAGGGCCATCCCGGCCAGCGGCGCGACGAGCGGGAGGAACACGGCGCCGACGATGAGCAGGGTGACCGCCACGTAGTCCGTGGTACCCGACGCGGGACCGACGGGCGCGACGGGCGCCAGGGCGGGCAGGCGCAGGTGCGGGGGCATCCGTCCCCGGCGTACGGCCGCGGCCAGGTCCTCGGGCGGCCCCAGCCGCCGGATGATCCGCTCGGGCTGCTCCCCGCCGGCGGCCCGCCGCCGGGCGACGTAGTCGGCCACCGTGGTCATCAGCTCGTCGCGCAGTTCCGGCGCGAGATCCTCGGTCTCGGCCCAGAGCGCCGCGAGGTAGTCCAGGACCAGAACGTCGGTGTGCGCGAGCGGTGCCGTGTCCGCCATCGTTGTCCCCCCGGGTGTCGGTGCGTGGTGGCGCCCCTCAGCCTGCTGGCGCCGGGCCCGGCCGGGTATCCGGCGCTCGGCGGGTTGGCGGGCGCCCGGCTCCGTCTTTCGGCGGACCCGTCCGCTCGTCGGCCACGGATGCCTCCACCCTTGGTGGTCAGCTCGCGGGTTTGCCGGGCGCCGTGCGGCCCGGTGGGCGACGCTGTTGACGTGGTGGCGCAGCGCAGCGGGCGGCATCCGGAGAGCTGGTGGGCGCAGTTCCCGGAGGCGTCCGAGCGCTTCGACGCGGCGTACACGGTCGATGGGCTCGGTGAGCTGATCCTGCCGCACATCCCGTCGCCGCTACTGCGCCGCGAGGCGGAGATCGCCACGGACATCGTGGTCCGGCGGCTGGAGCGGCCCAACAGCCCGGAGGCGGCCGAGCGGGCGGACACGGCGCTGCGCCGGTTCGTCGCGACCCTGGAACGCATCACCGAGCGCTCGACCGGCACCGGCTCGATCGCCGAGGCGCTGGCCCTGTGCGACGCGCTGCAGGGCAAGTGCCCGGCCGCGGCGGCCGCCTGCGAACCGTACGTCGGCACGGTGAAGCTGGAGAAGCTGTTCGTCACCGCGCTGCGGCTGGACTACTTCGACATCCCGCTGGCCCTGCGGCTGCTCGAGGGCGGTCAGGAGCCTGCCCGGGCGGTCCGGTCGGGCCTGCTCATCGGCAAGTACAGCTGGTGGCCCGCGTGGCTGTTGAACGTCGTCACGGAACGGGCGCTGGCCGGCACGCTCGACGAGGAGACGATCGTGGCGCTGGACAACTGCGCGTACGCGTCGCTCAGCCCCGCGCAGGCCCGGCTGGCGCGCCACCTGCTGCGCGGCGACCCCCGGATCATCGGTACGGCCGTGACGCGCCTGGAGGTGCTGGGGGAGCCGGACGCGGCGGCGCGGCTGCGCGAGGGCGACCTGCAGGCCGTGGCGCTGGCGGCCCGTCTCATGCCGCTGTGACCAGCCTCGATGGTAAGGACCGGAGACCCGCCGACGACGAACGGTTGGTTAACGACGCCATCCGTCGCACACGAATAGTCGCTCCATGTAGTCAAGCCATCACCCAAACGGTGACTTAGGGAAACACTAGGCAAACAAACGCGGAACTCCTTTACATGTGTGGTTCACCCACTAGAGGAACCCTGCCCGCGCACGTCACCATCGCCGCGTGACAACCACATCGGTGATCCTGGCGCTGGTGATCGTCGCCGCGCTCGCGTTCGATTTCACGAACGGGTTCCACGACACCGCCAACGCGATGGCCACCTCCATCGCCACCGGCGCCCTGCGACCAAAAGTCGCCGTCGCTCTCTCCGGGATCCTCAATCTGATCGGCGCCTTCCTGTCCGTGGAGGTGGCCCTGACGGTCACCAACGCCGTGGTCAAGATCCAGGGCAAGACCGGCGCCCCGAAGCCCGAACTGCTCTCCGACGGCGGCACCGCGCTGCTGCTGATCATCCTGGCGGGGCTGGCCGGCGGCATCCTGTGGAACCTGCTGACGTGGTTGCTCGGCCTGCCGTCCAGCTCGTCGCACGCCCTGTTCGGCGGCCTGATCGGCGCCACGGTCGCCGGTCTCGGCTGGGCCGGGGTCAACTGGGCCGGCGACGGCAGCAAGCTCGACGGCGTGGTCGGCAAGGTCCTGCTCCCGGCCGTACTGTCGCCGGTGATCGCGGGGGCCGTGGCCGCGGCCGGCACCTGGCTGGTGTTCCGGGTCAGCGTCGGCGTGGCGCAGCGGTTCACCGACTCCGGCTTCAAGTGGGGGCAGATCGGCAGCGCCTCACTGGTCTCGCTGGCACACGGCACGAACGACGCGCAGAAGACCATGGGCGTCATCACCCTCGCGCTGATCGCGGCGGGGAAGTGGCACGACACCGCCCACATCCCGTTCTGGGTCAAGGTGGCCTGCGCTGTCGCGATCGCCCTCGGGACCTACCTGGGTGGCTGGCGCATCATCCGGACCCTGGGCAAGGGCGTCGTGGAGATCACCCCGCCGCAGGGCATGGCCGCGCAGTCCGCCGCGGCGACCGTCATCCTCGCCTCCAGCCACCTCGGCTTCGCGCTGTCCACCACGCACGTGGCCACCGGGTCCATCATCGGTGGCGGCGTCGGCCGCGCCGGCGCCTCGGTGCGCTGGGCCGTGGCCGGCCGGATGGTGGCCGCGTGGCTGGTCACCCTGCCCGCCGCCGGTCTGGTCGGCGCCGCGATGTGGTGGATCGGCCACCTGATCGGCGGCGTCGGCGGCGCCCTGGCGATCTTCACCCTGCTGGTGATCGGGTCCGCGGCCATGTACCTGCGGTCGCGTCGCACACCGATCGGCCACCACAACGTCAACGACGAGTGGGAGCCCGCCCCGGCGGCGGTCGTCGCCCCCGTTCCCGCTGCCACCGCGAGCTGAGAAGGACCCGAAGAGATGCACAACCTGGGTTTCGCGCTGGACGGCGCGTGGCGGGTCCTGCTGGCCGGTCTGCTGCTGGGTGCCGGGCTGCCGGCGTTGTTCGCCCTCGGCGTGCGGTCGCTGGCCTGGGGCAGCGGCGGTGACGCCGAGGTGAACGAGTCGGGGGTGACCGGGCCGACCCCGCGCCCGCTCGGCACCGTGCTCGGCTGGGCCTGCTTCGCGGTGGTGCTGCTGGCCGTCGCCCTGGGCATCACGTTCATCGTGGCCAGCGGGTTCGGCAAGACGATCAGCTTCGCGCACGTGCTGCCGGCGATCGTCGACAAGTGACGTGACTCCGGTCCGCGGCCCCGCCGCGGACCGGGCACCCGCGGGCACGGAACTTTAAGGGAGCCTGAAGAAATCCTGGGCGGTGAACGGTTATGGGAGCGCTCCCGTAACTATCGGGGAAGCCCTTTCCCCGCACAGGAAGGTTCCGCCCTCATGTATACCTCCCGAACGAACACGCGTCGCTGGCAGATCGCCGGCGTCGCCGCCGTGGCCGTGGCCATGGTCGGCGTGGGCCTCGGCGTGGCCGCCGCCGACGAGACCGCCGCACCGACCGTCAACTGCCCCGCCGTCGCCGGCAAGCTGCCCGCGGTGCCGGCGCAGGCCCGGGCGGAGATCGCCCGGAACCTGGCGTTGCTGAACACGCAGATCGCCGAGGCGAACCGGCGGCTGGTCACCAGCCGGGGCGAGGGTGGCCCGAACTTCGTGCAGAACGCGATCCTCGGCCCGCTGAAGGACAAGCGGGTCGCGACGATCAATCGGATGGCGACCGCGATCGGGCGCAACGCGCCGCGCCCGCAGCTCGACGTGCAGGGCCTGGCCGCGTGCTCGCTGAACCAGGGCGGCGGCGCCTCGGCGGCCGAGCCCACCGCGGTACCGACGCAGGTGGCAGGCAACGCCGCATCCGGTGGCGGCGCCACCCCCACGGTCAACTGCCCCGCCATCGCCGGCAAGCTGCCCGCGGTGCCGGCGCAGGCCGGGGCGGAGATCGCCCGGAACCTGGCGTTGCTGAACACGCAGATCGCCGAGGCGAACCGGCGGCTGGTCACCAGCCGGGGCGAGGGTGGCCCGAACTTCGTGCAGAACGCGATCCTCGGCCCGCTGAAGGACAAGCGGGTCGCGACGATCAATCGGATGGCGACCGCGATCGGGCGCAACGCGCCGCGCCCGCAGCTCGACGTGCAGGGCCTGGCCGCGTGCTCGCTGAACCAGGGCGGCGGCGCCTCCGCGGCCGAGCCCACCGCCGTGGCCACCGGGGCGCCGGGCGCCGTCGCCGCCCGTACCGTGAACTGCCCGAAGGTGGCCGGTGCGCTTCCTGCCATCCCGGCGCAGGCCCGGGACGAGGTGACCCGCAACCTGGCCCTGCTGGACACCCAGATCGGCGAGGCGAACCGGCGGCTGGCCACCAGCGCCGGCGAGGGCGGCCCGAACTTCGTGCAGAACGCGATCCTCGGCCCGCTGGCGGACAAGCGGGTCGCCACGATCAACCGGATCGCCACCGCCATCGGGCGGCACGCCGCCCGGCCCGACCTCGACGTGGCGACCCTGGCACCCTGCGCCCTCAACAACTGAACGCGACTGACGGGGACTCGCCCCCCGCTCCCCGTCAGCCGAACTGCGGCGTGGTCAACGACCCCGACCACACGCCGCCGAACGTCGCCGCCGTCGCCGCGTCGACGTCATAGCGGCACCGCAGCGCGAGCGGGCCGGTCGGCAACGGCGCACCCCCGTTGACCGGCCGGCCCGCCCAGCGTCGCAGATCGACCGTGTGGGTCAGGGACTGCCCGGGCGCCAGCCGGGCCCGCTCGACCGCCGACTCGTCACGGTCGGCGAGGAACCGCAGGGTGCGGTCGCCGTCGAGCTGCACGGCGTACCAGTCCAGGTGGATCTCGCCGACGTCCACGTGACTCAGTACCGTCAGCTCGGCCCGGCCCGCGTTCTGCAGCGTGAACGTCACCGTGTCACCGTCGGCCGCGCCGCCCAGCCGCAGCCCCGCCACCACCGGCGACCACGCCACCTCGCCCACGCCGCCCCCTCAGCGCTCGTAGCCGACGCGTACGTCGTAGTCGGCGTCGTCCATCGACGACTTGTTCTTCACCTGGCCCATGGCCGGTGACCAGCGCATCGACACGATCTTGTCGTCCGCGTCCGGGGTGTCCTCGTCGTACACCTCGATCAGCACCTCCGAGGCCAGCGGCAGCGTGGTGGTGAACGCCTCCAGCGGCACGAGGAAGTCGTGGCTGTCACCGTCGTTGAGCTTCTTCACCTTCGTCTTGTGCTTCTTCTGGCCGGTGACCCTGACGTACACCTCGTCGGCACCCGTCCAGTCCTCGGTGCCACGCACCTTGACCCAGACCTCGACGTTGCGGTGCGCCAGTTCCCGCTCGTACGCGAGGCGAGTGAAGTCCCGGCGTACCCGGGCCGGACCGGCGGGCATGGCCGCGACCTCCGCGCGGATCTCGACCAGCCGCCGGGCCAGATTGACGGTGTCGAACATGTCGATGTCGTGGGCGATCGGCAGGTCGACCGTGTTGTACACCGTGCCCGTGCCCGGGTCGGTGAAGGTCAGCGAGTTCCACTTCGCGGCCGCGTCGCCGAACGCCTCGGTCGGCGGCCCCTGCCGCACGAGCGCGATCGCGGCCGGATCCAGCTTCGCCCGGCCCGCGTCGTCGGTGCGCCAGCCCCACGCGACACTGCCCAGGTACATCCCGGCCAGCGGCCCGTCGACGGCCAGCGCCGCCACCTCGAAGCTCTGCTGCCACTGCTGCCCGCCGAACGCCGGGGTGCGGCTCGGCGTGTCGTCCAGCACGGCGTCGACGGCGGGGAAGAACGTGCCGTCCGGCTTGCGCCGGTGCGCGCCCGTGGCGTTGTTCCCGCCGCTGGCGGCCACGTCACCCAGGGCGGCCGACACCACCGCCGGGTTGCCGCCGGCCGGGGCGACGTTGTAGACGCCGTACAGCGGGTTGGTGTTGGGGACCGTGCCGCCACGGCCGAAATCGCACCGATCGACGCCGCGGCCCACGTCACCCTCGCCGCGCTGCAGGAAATCCGGCATCGTACGGGCATTCGACGGCGTCTCCACCGCGCCGCCGCGGGTGGTCGCCGACAGCGTCCGTACCGTCTGGCTCAGGCCGATCTGGGTCGCCTCGACCAGGTTGTTCGCGGTGAAGTGCAGCTCGATGTGCGCGCCGATGGTGCCCGCCTGGTTGACCGGCCGGTACGCCGAGGTCGTCCAGGACCCGCCCGCCGTGGCGACCAGCCGGTGGATCAGCGGCGGCGCCACGGCGTGCGCGCTCCCGGCCGCCGCCGCCCGCTCCGTCGCGTCGCCGGGTGAACTCACCCCGCCCGGCCGCCCCGGCAGGCTCGTCCCTTCCTGCTGCACCACATGCGCCACCTCGTGCGCGACAACATCCGGGGCCGGGTGCGCCTCGGTGAACGCGATCCGGTTGCCGTAGGTCGCGGCCTGCGCCCCCAGCGCCGCCAGCCCGGCCCGCGCCGCCTCCCCGCCGACGTACGCGTCGACATGCCCGAGATCCCGGCCGAACCGCGTCTCCATCTGCGCCCGGTAGGGGACCGGCCCGGCGGCGCCCGAGGTCGCCAGCGCGAACGCGTCGGCCGCGTCGGTCCGGTCCGGTCGCGGCGCGGCTGTCGTGTCCCGGACCAGCCGGTGGATCGCCGCGTTGCCCGCCACGAGCGCGCTCTGCAGCGAAACCTGGTCGGGTTGTCTTGCGGCAGGGGACAGCCGGGCGGGTAGCGGGAACCGCAGCGGGAGGGGCGTGGCTGGGTGAGTGAGCGGCGCGATCGCCTCGTCGGCGTCCCGCCGCGGCTCCAGCCTGGCCCGCATCGCCACCACCCGCTCTCGCCCGCTCATCTCACGGTAACCAGCCCCCACTCGCCGCAACAGCGGAAGGTCGGTCATCACTCCGTGATCACGGTGCCTGTGTCGAGCGGACTATGTGGGATTCCGGCCACGACCAGGAACGATCCCAGCACCGCGGCAAGTCCGTCGATCTTGTCGTCCTCGACGAAGGCGTGACCGGATTCCGCGAGACAGTCAGCGACCTGCTCGGCGATCCGCCTTAGTGGGCCGTAGTCCGGGCGCCTCATCGCATTCCTCCTCGTGGAGCGGCCGAGCTGAGCCTCGACGGTACGCCCAGTTCACCATGCATGTACAGGGTTCACCATGGTTCCCCTTTGGCAACTGCGGTGTACACCGAGGTGGCATGGTCGAGAGCGTGATCGACCATGACGGCCCGACGCCGCTGTACGTGCAGGTAGCGGATGCCGTCCAAGCACGTATCGAGGCCGGCGACCTTCTCCCGGACCGCCCCATTCCCTCGGAGAACCAGCTCGTGCAGGAGTACGGCGTCGCGCGGGGAACGGCGCGCAAGTCGATCCAGCTGCTCCGTGAGCGTGGGCTGGTGGTCACAGTGGTGGGTCGCGGCACGTACGTCGTCGCCAAGCCCTCTACGCGGGAGAACTAGCGCGCAGGCCCACGGGTGGCTCGCAACGTTGTCCTCAGCCCGCATTCCGTGCCAGTAAAGGGATAGCCGTCCGAAGCGCTATGGTGACGTCACTCTCCCGCGGAGGTACTCGATGCCCGACCTCGTGGTTCGTGGCCTGAGCCAGGAAGCCGTTGACCGTATCGATGCCGCAGCGGCCGGCCTCGGGCTGTCGCGTAACGATTACCTGCGCCGCACCTTGGAGGAAGGCACTGCCCCGGCAGGCGATCAAGCGGTCGCCGTTGAGGACTGGCAGCGGTGCGCGGAGGTCTTCGCGGATCTGGGCGACCCTCGGGTGATGGACTCCGCATGGCGGTGACGAGCGTGGCTGGGCCGGAAACTTGAAGAGTTCGGGTTAGGAGCTGACCCGAACTCTTCAAGATCCGGGGAAAGGGTCAGAGGCGTAGCTGGGGCCAGTCCAGGAGGGCGGCGCCCAGGTCGCGGATCGTGGCGAGCAGGCCCAGGCGAGCGGCGCGCAGCGCCGGGTCCTCGGCTATCACGAACACGTCGGTGAAGAACGCGTCCACCGGCGCCACCAGCCGCCCCGCGACGCGGGTGAAGCTCGTCAGATCCACATCCGCGTCGAGTTCGGCGCGGACCGCCACGACCGCGTCGTGCAGGGCGATCTCGGCCGGTTCCTTAAGCACGCCCGCATCGTAGGCGGCCGGGGTGCCGTCCGGGACGATGCGCCGGGCCCGCTGGGTCGCCGCGGCGACACCCCGGAACGACTCGTCCTCGACCAGGGCGGCCAGTTCGGACAGCAGGTGGTCGGCGCGCGACGGGCGGTCGGCGTGCGGCAGCACCGCACGGACCCGGTCGACCGGGTGCCCCTCCTCGGTCAGCACCTGTTCGAGACGGCGGGCCAGAAACTCCGCGACGTCCTCCCGTACCTTCTCCGGCACCTCGACGGGCTGGAGTTTCGCCGCCTCAGCCAGCGCGGTGGTCAGGCTCAGGGCGCCCAGCGCGGGATGGGCGCGGTGCACGGCGAGGGCGCCGAGGGCGGCGCGGCGTACCGCGAAGGGGTCGCTGCTGCCGGTGGGCAGGCCCACGGTGGCGGCCAGGCCGGCCAGCAGGTCGAGCCGGTCGGCCAGCGACAGCAGGGCGCCCGGCAGGGTACGCGGCGGCGCGTCGCCCGCGTGGCGGGGCAGCTCCACTTCGTACAGTGCGGTGGCGACGTCGCGGGGTTGCCCGGAGTGCAGGGCGTAGTCGCGGGCCATCTCCCCGGCCAGGCTGGTCATCTCCGTGACCAGCTGGGCGCCCAGGTCGAACTTGACCAGCGGGGCGGCCCGGCGCAGGGCGGCCGCGTCGGCGGAGGACAGTCCGAGCGGGGCGGCGAGTGCGGTGGCCAGGGCGGCGATCCGATCCGCCCGGTCGGCCATCGAGCCGAGCCGGTCGGTGAAGGTCAGCCGGGCCAGCCGCGCCCGCAACTCGCCCGGGTCGGCGCGCCGGTCCGCGGCGTAGAAGAACGCGGCGTCGGCGAAGCGGGCCCGCAGCACGGCCTCGTTGCCCGCCCGCACCCGGTCCACGTCCACGGGGCCATTGGCGACCGTCACGAACTGCGGCAGCAGCGCACCGTCCGCGTCGCGCACCGGCAGGTACCGCTGGTGTTTGCGCATCACGGTGGTGAGCACGACCCCGGGCAGTTCCAGGTGGGCCTCGTCGAACGTGCCCAGCAGCGGCGTCGGCTGCTCCACCAGGTAGGTGATCTGGTCGATGAGGTCGCCCTCGGCGGCCACGTCGACGCGGCCGTCCGGGTAGACGAGATCCTGCGCGCCGGTCACCACGAGATCGCGGCGGTCCTCGGCGTCGGCGACGATGCCGTTGACCGCGACCAGCTCCGCGAACTCCTCGGCCGAGGGCACCGCCACGACCGGCTCGGCGGCGGTGCGCAGCAGACGGGTGTGCCGCCCGGCGGTCAGCGCCGACACCGTGACCGGCACGACCTGCTCACCCCAGAGGGCCAGCAGCCAGCGGACCGGGCGGGTGAAGGACAGCCGGGGATCGTTCCACCGCATGTTGCGGGCGCCGCGCAGGCCGGTGACCACGGGCGCGAGCGCGGCGGCCAGCACCGCGGGTGCCGCGCCGCCGGCAACGTGGCGCCGCACCACCACATGGGGTACGCCGTTGAGCTCGGCGGTCTCCACGGCGTCGGCCGCGACGCCCTGCGCCCGCGCGAAACCGGCCAGTGCCGGGGTGGGCCGGCCCGCGGCGTCGTACGCGGCCGACGCGCGGGGGCCGCGCACCGTGACGACCCGGTCCGGTTCGTGCGCGGCGACGTCGGTGACGGTCGCGATCAGGCGCCGCGGGGTCGCCGCCACCCGCACCTCGCCGTGGGTGAGCCGGGTCGCGGCCAGCCGTTCGGCGACCGCGCGGCGCACGTACGCGCAGGCGGCGCGCGCCTCGGCGGGCGGCATCTCCTCCGTACCGATCTCGAACACCAGCGTCCGGGCCCGGTCCCCGGCCGCCTCGGTGACGGGCTCCGGCGTCGCCGGTGCCGGGGGCGCCGACACGCCGAGCGGGTGGCCCAGTTCCGCGCGGCGGGCCACCCAGAGCCGGGCGACGTCACCGGCGAGGAGGCGCATCCGGGCGAACTCGGCCGCCCGGTCCGCAGTGGACACCGCGCCACGGGCGTCGAGCACGTTGAAGGCGTGCGAGGACTTCAGCACGTACGTGTGGGCGGGCACCGGCAGTCCCGCGTCGACCATCCGTTGCGCCTCGGCCGCGTACTCGTCGAGCAGCCGCCGGTTCGCCGCGACGTCGGCATCGTCCAGGTAGTACCGCGACATCTCGTACTCGGCCTGGCCGAACGCCTCGCCGTAGCTGATGCCCGGCGCGTACGTGATGTCCTTGAAGTGCCGCACCTCCTGCAACGCCATCATGATCCGCTCGATGCCGTAGGTGATCTCCACCGACACCGGGTCGAGGTCGAGGCCGCCGGCCTGCTGGAAGTAGGTGAACTGGGTGATCTCCAGGCCGTCGAGCCACACCTCCCAGCCCAGGCCCCACGCGCCCAGCGCGGGGGAGGCCCAGTTGTCCTCGACGAACCGCACGTCGTGGGCGGCGACGTCGATGCCGAGCGCGGCGAGGCTGCCGAGGTAGAGCTGCTGGGCGTCGCCCGGCTCCGGCTTGAGGATCACCTGGAGCTGGGTGTGGGTCTGGATGCGGTTGGGGTTCTCGCCGTAGCGGGAGTCGTCGGGGCGCACGGACGGCTCCACGTACGCGACCCGCCACGGCTCCGGGCCGAGCACGCGCAGGAACGTGGCCGGGTTCAGCGTCCCGGCGCCGACCTCTGTGTTCATCGGCTGGACGGTCAGGCAGCCCTGCCGCGTCCAGTACTCGATCAACCGGGTGAGGGCGTCCTGCATGGCCAGCATGGGTCCGAAGTCTACGAGCGGGCGGGGCGGGCCCGTACGCAATTCGGCGCGTGGCTCAGAACGACAGCATGCCGCTGATCAGGGCCTGCCAGGTCATCGGGCCGACGATGCCGTCCACCGCCATCGACGGCACGTCCGCCTTGATGGCCTGCTGGAAGTCGCGGACGAACTGTTCGGTGACGGGACCGAAGATGCCGTCGATCTGGGGACCCTTGCTCGGGTCGCCGGACAGGTTGCGGAACTGGAACTCCTCCTGCACCGCGCGCACCGCGTCGCCCTGCGAGCCGCGCCGTACGGTGATGATCAGTGCGCTCCACGTCTGCTGTCCGACGACGCCGTCCACGGTGAGGTGTCGCTGCGTCTGGAAGGTGCGCACCGCTTCCTCGGTACGCGGGCCGAAGTCACCGTCCACGGTGACGGTCTGCCCGCGCGCCCGCAGCAGGTACTGCAGGCTGGGTACCGGGTGGTCGGTGGCGCCGCGGCGCACGATCGGCCAGGGTGAGAGGGCGGCCATGTCGATCATCCCCTTCGGGCGGCGCTGCGAAGGCCGCCCCTGCCGCCATGGTGACCCGCCCGCGCACGCCTGCCCATCCGGTGTCACCAGTGCGACACCGAGATCCCCCATCCGCGTCAATGGGTCGGGGCGATCCGCGTCAGCGGGCCAGGCGCACGCCGCCGCCGTCGCGCTTCGCGCGGTACATGGCGGCGTCGGCGCCGCGCAGCAGCCGCGGCACGTCGCCGGCGTCGTCGGGGAACATCGCGACGCCGATGCTGGCGCCGATCGTGACCGTCCGGCCCTCGATGTCGAACGGCTCGCTGAGCCGCTGGTGGATCCGCTCGGCGGCGGTGGCGGCCGACGCGTGGTCCGGGTTGCGGGTCAGCAGGATGGCGAACTCGTCGCCGCCGAGCCGCGACACCAGGTCGTTGTCGCGCACGGTACGCAGCAGCCGGTGCGCCACGGCCTGCAGCAGGGCGTCGCCCGCGTGGTGCCCGGCGGTGTCGTTGACCTGCTTGAAGCCGTCGAGGTCGAGCAGCAGCAGGGCGGTCCGCTCGCCGGCGCGCTCGGCCGCGGCCACCGCCTGCTCCGCGCCCTCCAGCAGGTGGGAGCGGTTCGGCAGGCCGGTCAGCGCGTCGTGGAACGCCTGGCGGGTCAGCTCGGCGACGTGCTGCTGCTCGGCCTGGCGCAGCCGGGCGCTGTCGACGATCAGCGCGCCCTCGACCGCGAGCTGGCGGGCCAGGCCGTGGTCGTCGGCGCTCCACCGGCGGGTGTTGGAGGCGTCGCCGCACAGCACGATGCCGACCGGGCCGGTCGCGGACATCAGCGGCATGGCGATGAAGGACCGCAGTCCCATGGTGTGCACGAAGCCGCCGGGGGAGACCCCGACGGTTTCGACGTCGCCGACCAGCACGGGCGAGCCGTCCTGGACGGCCGCGCGCCAGATGGGCGAGTCGCTGGCCATCTTGCCGACGAGGTTGCGGTGCAGGGTCTCTGTATGTTCGACCGTGGGACCCACGCCCATGGCGTACCGGATCCGGCCGTCGGTGTCGACCAGGTGCAGCCCGGAGAACTCGGTGCGGAACGCCTCGGCGGTCGCGCGGGCGACCAGCTCGGCGGCGGTTTCGACGCTGGTGGCGACCGTGCCGCGTTCGAAGAGGCGGCGGATCGTGGTGGTGGCGTTGGCGAGGAACTGCCGCTGCCGTTCCGCGTCGAGCGATTGCAGCGTGGCGGCCAGGTGCAGACCGGCCGAGGCGACGACGTCCTCGCGGACCCGGTCGAGCCGGCCGCCGGTCAGCACCAGCACGCCGACCGTCTGGCCGCCGATGCGCAACCGTACGGTCAGCCGCTCGCCGTTGCGGGTCGGCGGCGCACCGGCCGGAACGCGGAAGACCATGCCGGCGGTACGCAGTTCGCCGGGTTCCGGATCCCCGACGGTGGCGACCGGATAGAGTCCGCCGTCCTCGGAGCTGAGGGTGAAGACCGTGGCGCAGCGCAGCTCGGCCACCTCGCCCAGGTGGCGGTGAACGAGGTCGAGAACGTGCTCGATGACCGGAGTGTCCCGGGTCATGACGTCGACCAGGGCGGCAAGCAGGTCGGTCTGCACGTCGACCGCATGGGCCTGCGTGGGCACGGTGAACCCGTCCCGGCTACCGGCGAGGCGCACGCCACTGCTCACAGTCACGGACCTATGGTCGGCAGCGACCCCCTCAGCTTGAGCTTGGTGCCGCGGGGGTTTCCTGTGGGCCCCGGTGCATTACCGTGGCGGGCCGGGTGCGGCGCAGCGCATCCGGGCGGCGGAAAGGGACACCAGCGATGAAGGTGTGTGTTGTCGGTACGGGCTACGTGGGACTGACCACCGGTGCCTGCCTGGCCTATCTCGGGCACGACGTGACCTGCGTCGACCTGGACACGGCGAAGGTGGAGTCGCTGCGGGCGGGCCGGTCGCCGATCTACGAGCCGCACATGGACGAGTTGCTGGCCGAGGCCGCCGAGCGGCTGCGCTTCACCACGGAGTACGCCGAGGGCGTGCCGGGGGCGGACGTCGTGTTCATCGCGGTGCAGACCCCCTCGCTGCCCGACGGCAACCCTGACCTGCGGCACCTGCGCTCGGCCGCGGAGAGCGTGGGCGCGCACGTCACCGGCCCGTTCACGGTGGTGGTGAACAAGTCGACGGTGCCGATCGGCAGCGGGAACTGGGTGGACGCGATCCTGCGCGAGTCCTTCGAGCGGGCCCACCGGCGGCGCCCGGACGGCGAGTTCGCGGTGGCGTCCAACCCGGAGTTCCTGCGCGAGGGGGTCGCCCTGTTCGACACCCTCTACCCGGACCGGATCGTGATCGGCTCGGACGACCCGCGCAGCCTCGAAGTGCTCAACCAGCTCTACCGTCCCATCCTCAACCAGAGTTTCACCCCGCCGACGTTCCTGCCCCGGCCGGGCGAGGTCGGCGCGGTGCCGATGGTCTCCACCGACCTGGCCTCCGCCGAACTCATCAAGTACGCCGCGAACGCGTTCCTCGCCATCAAGATCAGCTACATCAACGAGATCGGCCGGCTGGCGGGCCGGGTCGGCGCGGACATCATGGAGGTGGCCCGCGGCACCGGCCTCGACGCCCGGATCGGGCCGCGGTTCCTGCAGCCCGGCGTGGGCTGGGGCGGCTCCTGCTTCGGCAAGGACACCGCCGCGCTGATCACGACCGCGGGGGAGTACCACCACGACATGCCGATCGTGCAGGCCGCGCGGGAGGTCAACTTCCGGCAGCGCCGCATGGTGGTCGACCGGCTCCTCGACGAGCTGCGCCTGATCAAGGGGCGCCGGATCGGCCTGCTGGGGCTCGCGTTCAAACCGGACACCGACGACATGCGGGACGCGCCCGCGATCGACATCGCGGAGCAGCTGATCGCGCACGGGGCGCGGGTGGCGCTGCACGACCCGGTGGCCGCGGAGCGCTTCCGCCGGGAGCGTCCCGACCTGGCCGTGCACCTGTGCGACAGCGCCGAGGCGGTGTTCGACGACAGCGACGCGGTGGTGCTGGTGACGGAGTGGTCGCACTACCTG
Source organism: Krasilnikovia sp. MM14-A1004 (assembly GCF_047159485.1). Lineage (GTDB taxonomy): Bacteria > Actinomycetota > Actinomycetes > Mycobacteriales > Micromonosporaceae > Actinoplanes. The sequence goes on from NZ_AP038773.1 coordinate 2,541,181, forward strand.
GATCTGGACTGGGGCAAGCTGCTGCCGACCATGCGTACGCCGGTGCTGCTGGACGGGCGGCACGGCCTCGACGCGGAGCGGATGCGCCGCCTCGGCTACCGCTATCTCTCCGTGGGCGGCTGACCCGCCCACACCGGCCGCCTGGTCACCGCCTTCAGGTTCCGGTGCCGTCACCCGAACGGATCGGGGTGGCTCGCGCTACCGGCCGCCCGGGGTGCCCTCGATCGGCGGGTCCAGCCGATGAACCGCTCAAAGACCTCCCCGAGCGGCCCGTCGTGATGGTCGAGGCAGTAGGTCTCGAGGTAGGTCCACATCAGTACGGCCAGCCGCGATCAGCGCCGCCCGGGCGCGGGCCTTCCGCGTCCACGGAGGTCGAAGGGACAGCAACATCAACATCACCTCCATCAATCGGAGGAGTCCGGGCTGGGTCGCGAATCGATCCGTGGCTGCCCGGGCTCCCGCTCCGATCCTGGCGGCGTGACGACGGCTTGCCGGGCTGGGGACGTCCGAGCCTTGTCCGCCTCCGGAAACGGGGACGCGGACAATCCTGCGGACAGGCCCGCCCGCTAGCGCGGACCGTGGGCGGCGCGGACCGCGTCGGTGTACAGCTCCGTGGTCAGCTCATTTGCGGTGACGCCCAGTTGGTCGAGGAGATCGCGGGTGTCGGCAAGCGCCTTGTCGACGTCGGGCACCTCGGTCATCGTCTCCACCTCGAGGAACGTGCCCTCGACCTCCGGCACTTCGACCACCGTGGCCAGGAAATCGCGGCCGGCGTGGGAAAGACGGTAGTTTTCGCAGTTCTTGGTCAGCTCGATCAGCGGGTGGTATCCGAGGGCCCGTAGGAGATGGTCGACGGCCTGCGGCGTGCCGACGGTCGACTCATGCTCGGGCTTCGACCCGCTTTCCTCGTGGACGGCCGGTTCCTTGAAGGTCAGCAGGTGGATCCGGACGTCACCGGAGTCGACGGTACGCAGCCGCAGCTCCCGTCCAGTGTGGTCGAGGTCCTCGCCCGTGGTGTCGTAGTAGATGTCCTGGTAGATCGCGCGTGTCGGCGTCGCTCGGGCGGCCAGGGCGGCCCGAACGGCCGCCGGGTTGCTCAGACGGGCCTTGAGTTCGGCCTCGATCACGTGGCCTCCTCAGATGACGCGGCGGGCGTGGGCGAACATGCCGTCGAACTGGCTGCAGTAGCCGGACCAGAAGCTGCCGCGCGGAGTCTTCGGGATCTCGTAGATCGTCGACTCGTGGCCTTCCCAGCCCGGGGCGACGCTCGACACCCAGAGCATGTCGTCGACGCGGATGGTCCGCCAGATCGGCTGGCTGGTGTACAGCGACACGGTCACGTCGAGCTTCTCCGCGGACGCGGCCAGTTCTTCGATCCGGGCGAGCGTGAACTTGATGCCGGAGGCGAATGCGGCCGGAGTCTCGCCTATCTCACCCGCCCGGCAGGCGGCCGCCTCACAGTCGGGGTCGAGCAACAGGATCCGCGCCTTCAGCGTGGCGGTGCGGCTGGCCAGCGCGGGCCGCAGCAGGGAATCGTTGAGGCCGACGATGCCGAGGCCGCGGATCGCGAGCACGTCGAGCCGGCCGGCGACGAGGCTGCGGCGCCGGATCTCTTCGGAGACGGGACCCTGGTGGGCGAAGTGACGTGCGACCTCGGAGGCGATGCGATCCTGCGCGGCGGCCGGGCGGGTGGTCGCGGCTGCGGCGGCGAGTCGGCCGCCGGCGTCGAGAATGTGGTCGAGGCGCTCGGCGACGTCGGAGGTCGGCACCTTACGGCCGGTCTCCCAGTCACCGATGAGGCTCTTCGAATGGTTGGTGAGTGGCTGGAAAGCCCGTAATGAGAGGCCGCGTGCAAGGCGGAGCTGCCGCAGCAGGTCGCCGAAGGCAGGTGCGGGTTCGTCCAAGGTGTCCCATCCCTTTGGCGGTCAGGGTTGAGCGCCCGGAAACACCAACTGGTCGCCCTGCGGCGAGTCTATCCAGCGCGTCGGCGGACCACCGGGGGCAGAGATCGAAGATCATCAGCAAAGAAACCTTGACGTTACGTGCGTGACATTGTTGGAATGTGTTGACTCATGGCGTTCCGCGAGCGCTTTCCCCCCACGAAGGACGCAGCCCATGAACCGCACGTTCACCCTGGCCGCCGCCCTCCTGCTGGCGCTCGGTCTCGCCGGGCCCGCCGGCGCCGCGCCGCCCTTGCCCGCCGCCGCCCCCACCTGGCACCCCGGCGTCCCACCGCTGGCCACCCCCTGGACCGCCCGGGTCGGCCCGGACAACGCGCTGCCCGAGTACCCGCGCCCCCAGCTCACCCGTACCCGCTGGCAGAACCTCAACGGCGTGTGGCAGTTCGCCGGGGCGGACCCCGGGCAGGCCCCGCCGGTCGGGCGGGACCTCGGCGAGCGGGTGCTGGTGCCGTACCCGATCGAGTCCGCCCTCTCCGGCATCCAGCGCCACGAGGACCGGATGTTCTACCGCCGTACCTTCGAGGTCCCCGCCGCGTGGCGGGTGGGTGCCGGGAACCGGCTGCTCCTGCACTTCGGGGCGGTCGACTACGACGCGCGGGTCTGGGTCAACGGCACCCCTGTGGCGACCCACCGCGGCGGCTACGACTCGTTCGACGCCGACGTCACCGACGCGCTCACCACCGGCCCGCAGGAGCTGATCGTCTGGGCCGAGGACCTCACCGACGCCACCGGCCAGCCCATCGGCAAGCAGCGCCGCACCAGCGACCACGGCATCTTCTACCAGGGCAGCTCCGGCATCTGGCGCACGGTGTGGATGGAACCCGTCGCCCCGGCCCACATCGACGGCCTCACCATGACCCCGGACGTGCCCGCCGGGGTGCTGCGGCTGACCCCGCAGGTCGGCGACGCGGCCGGACTCACCGTACGGGCCGTCGCGCGCGCCGGTGGCCGGGTCGTCGGCCGGGCCTCGGGCGCGGCGGGCGCCCCGCTGGCCGTACCCGTGCCCGACGCTCGTCTGTGGTCCCCCGACTCGCCGTTCCTCTACGACCTGGACGTCACGCTGTACGACGGCGGCCGCGCCGTCGACACGGTCGGGTCGTACTTCGGCATGCGGCAGATCGGCACCGCCCGCGGCGCCGACGGCAAGCTGCGCATCACGCTCAACGGCCGGATCCTGTTCCACCTGGCGAACCTCGACCAGGGCTTCTGGCCGGACGGGTTGAACACCGCGCCCACCGACGCCGCGCTCAAGTTCGACCTCCAGCAGGACAAGCGGATGGGCTTCAACGCGGTGCGCAAGCACATCAAGGTCGAGCCGGACCGCTGGTACTACTGGGCCGACCGGCTCGGCCTCATGATCTGGCAGGACATGCCCGCCACGAACACCGGGCCGGTGCCGCCGGAGTGGCGGGCCCAGTTCGAGGCCGAGTTGCACGAGATGGTGCGCGAACACCGCAGCTGGACGTCCATCGTGGCCTGGGTGCCGTTCAACGAGGGCTGGGGCGAGTGGGACCGGGCGGCCACCGGCCGCATCGCCGACGACGTGAAGGCGCAGGACCCGAGCCGCCTCGTCAACGCGCACAGCGGCGTGAACTGCTGCAACTCGCACGGCGACTCCGGCCGCGGCGACGTGGTCGACTTCCACGCGTACCTCGGCCCGGCGTACCTGTCGCCCAGCGGTGAGCGGGTGGCCATCGACGGCGAGCACGGCGGTTTCGGCCTGAAGGTCGCCAACCACATGTGGTTCGGCGACGGGCATGCGTACGAGATGGAGCCGGACTCGGCGACCCTGACCGGCAAGTACGTGGCCAACCAGCAGGACGTGCTCGCCTCGGCGCGGGCGTGCGGCATCAGCGCGTCCGTGTACACCCAGATCACCGACGTCGAGGGGGAGGTCAACGGCTTCTTCACGTACGACCGGCGGGTGGCCAAGATGGACCTCGACCAGGTCCGGGCGATCAATACCCGGATCATCGCCGAGGCGGACGGCGCGGCCGGGCAGGTGCCCCAGCCGCCGCCCGGCACGCCCGGGCTCACCGGCGTCGCGTTCTACCCCCTCGACGGTACGGGCGCGGACGCCGCCGGTGGCCACGACGCGACAGTGGTCGGCGGTGCCGCGTTCGTCACCGGTCGCACCGGGCAGGGCGTGGCCCTGGACGGGGCGACGCAGTACCTGGACACCGGCGCGTCCATCCTGGACACCGCGTCGGACTACACAGCGGCCGTGTGGGTGGAGCTCGACAAGGTGGACGGCGCCTTCCAGACCGTGGTCAGCCAGGACGGCCCCGCCAACAGCGACTTCTACCTGCAGTACTCCGGGGCCGACCAGCGGTTCGCGATGAGCTTCGCCGGGGTGCGCGCCCTGGCCCCGTTCCGGCCGGAGCCGGGCCGGTGGTACCACCTCGCCGGGGTACGCGACTCGGTGAGGGGCGAGCTGCGCCTCTACGTCGACGGGGAGCTGGCCGGCACCAGCAGCGCCTGCCAGCCGCGGTCCGCGCCGACCGGGCACACCGTGATCGGCCGCGGCCGCTACGGCGGCAACCCGGTCGACTACCTGGACGGCACGGTCGACCAGGTGCATCTGTACGACAGGGCGCTGAGCGCGACCGAGATCAGGCAGCTGTACTCGTCGGGTGCCTGATCGCCCGCGCGTTGCGTCCGCCTCGACGCAGGGTCCGGCGGTCCCGGCCGACACGGCCAGGGTCGCCGGATCGGCCGCGATTGGCCGGAGGTGCGAAATCACCGACACAATCGCAGGTCACGGCGGGTTTCACGGCTAGCGTGGCGGCATGGCCGAGCTGCGTGTCGCCACGTTCAATCTGGAGAACTTCGACGAGACCGCGGCCGGGGAGCGGCCCAGCCTCGACGAGCGGATCGCCCTCATGCGACCGCAGATCGTCCGGCTGCGCGCCGACGTGGCCTGCTTCCAGGAGGTCAACGGCCAGGAACGCGCCGGCCGGCCGCGCGCGTTGCTCGCCCTGCGGGAGCTGCTGGCGAAGACCAACCTGGAGATGGCCGAGCTGGTCAGCACCCGCCCGGACGGCGACGACGTGTACGACGAACGGAATCTCGTGGTGGCGACCCGGCTGCCCGTCCGGGCACGGGAGCAGTTGCGCCACAAGCTGGTGGCGGCACCGCGGTACAAGCGGCTGACCGCGGTGCCGCCGGACGCCGAGCCGGTCGAGGTGAGCGCCGAGCGACCGATCCTGCACGTCGAACTGGACACGGGCGACGGCACCTCGCTGCACGTGATCAACGTGCACCTCAAGTCGAAGATCCCGACCCCGATCCCGGGACAGACCGTGGACGCCTACACCTGGCGTACGGCCGACGCCTGGGCCGAGGGCGTCTTCCTGTCCTCGATGAAGCGGATGGCGCAGGCGTTGGAGGTGCGCCGCCTGGTCGACCGGATCCTGGACGCGGATCCGGGCGCGCGCGTCATCGTGGCGGGCGACTTCAACGCCACCCCGGACGACGTCCCCGTGCTGGCGATCCGGGGCAGCGTCGAGGACACCGGCAACGGCGACCTGGCGGGCCGGGTCCTCGTACCGATCGAGAACACGGTGCCGCTGTCCAGTCGGTACACGCTGTTCCACCAGGGCCGGGGCGAGATGCTGGATCACCTGCTGGTGACCCGCAATCTGCTGGCCTGCTACCGCGGCTCGGAGATCCACAACGAGGTGCTGCACGACGAGAGCGCGTCGTTCGCCACGGACCGCAAGTTCCCCGAGTCGGACCACGCCCCGGTGGTGGCCACCTTCGACCTGCCGTAGCGCCGGCAGACGAGCCGCAGCGCCGGCAGGTGAGCCACAGCGCCCGCAGGCGAGCCACAGCGCTGGCGGCGGTGACGGAAATGTTGCCGACCGATGACGGAGTGATTGCGCTGGGAGCGCTCCCATGCCATGCTCGGTGGCAACGATCGATGTCCATGCGTCGATCGGCCCGGTTCCGGGTGCCGGCGATCGCGACCTCGTCGGCCCGCCCGGCCGCGTTGCCCCCGGTCGCGCCACTCCGTCCCCGAGGAGCCCCCCACCATGAGATCCGATCCACCCACCCGGCGCTCGCGCCTGGCTCGCGGTGCCACCGCCGCGGCCGCGGCCGCCCTCGTCTCCGGCATCGGTGTCGTCGCGCTCGCCCCCGGCGCGCACGCGGCGGCCGGCTGCCGCGTGGCCTACTCCGTCAACCAGTGGAACACCGGTTTCACCGGCTCGATCAACCTGACCAACCTCGGCGACCCGATCACCAACGGCTGGACGTTGACCTGGGAGTTCGCGGGCAACCAGCACATCACCCAGGGCTGGAACGGCACCTTCAGCCAGTCCGGTCAGCGGGTCAGCGTGGCCAACCCCGCCTGGTCCGCGGCGCTGGCCAGCAACGACACGGTCTCGCTCGGCTTCAACGCGGACTACTCCGGGACCAACGCGGCCCCCACCGCGTTCTCGCTCAACGGCGTCGCCTGCACCGGCTCGACCCCGACGACCCCGCCCACCACGCCCCCGACCACTGCGCCCACCACGCCCCCGACCACCCCGCCCGCCGGGACGCGGGTCGACAACCCGTACGTGGGAGCCAGGGGTTACGTCAATCCCGAGTGGAAGGCAAAGGCGGACGCCGAGCCGGGCGGCAGCCGGATCTCCAGCAACCCCACCGCGGTGTGGCTGGACCGCATCGCCGCCATCAACGGCACCACCGGCAGCAGCTCCAACGGCGCCATGGGGCTGCGCGACCACCTCGACGCCGCGCTGGCCCAGGGCGCCGGCTACATCCAGCTCGTCATCTACAACCTGCCCGGCCGCGACTGCGCCGCGCTGGCCTCCAACGGCGAACTCGGGCCCACCGACCTGCCCCGCTACCAGGCCGAGTACATCGATCCGATCGCGGCGATCCAGGCCGACCCCAAGTACCGGAACCTGCGGATCATCAACATCATCGAGATCGACTCGCTGCCGAACCTGGTCACCAACACCGCCGGCCAGGCCGGTGCCACCGCGATGTGCGACACCATGAAGGCCAACGGCGGATACGTCAACGGCATCGCGTACGCGCTGCGCAAGCTCGGGGCGATCGGCAACACGTACAACTACCTCGATGCGGCGCACCACGGCTGGATCGGCTGGGACTCCAACTTCGGGCCCACCGCCGACCTGATGCTGCAGACCGCCCGGGCGTCCGGGGACGTCCGCAACGTCACCGGCTTCATCACCGACACCGCCAACTACTCCGCGCTGCGCGAGCCGTACTTCACCGTCGGCTCGACGGTCAACGGGACCTCCGTACGGCAGTCGAAGTGGGTCGACTGGAACCAGTACGTCGACGAGCTGACGTTTGCGACCGCGTTCCGCAGCAAGCTCGTCTCGATCGGCTTCGACCCGGGCATCGGGATGCTCATCGACACGTCCCGCAACGGCTGGGGTGGCCCGAACCGGCCCACCCGCGCCAGCACCTCGACGGATGTGAACACGTTCGTCAACGAGTCCCGCATCGACCGCCGCATCCACGCCGGCAACTGGTGCAACCAGTCCGGCGCGGGCCTGGGCGAACGGCCCACGGCCGCACCCGGGGCGGGCATCGACGCGTACGTGTGGGTCAAGCCGCCGGGGGAGTCGGACGGCTCCAGCACGCTCATCCCCAACGACGAGGGCAAGGGCTTCGACCGGATGTGCGACCCGACCTACACGGGCAACGCCCGCAACGGCAACAACCCGACCGGCGCGCTGTCCGGCGCGCCCCTTTCGGGCGCCTGGTTCTCTGCCCAGTTCCGTGAGCTGATGGCCAACGCGTACCCGCCGCTGTCCTGACCCCTGCCGGACCGGACCCCGCCGCCGCCGGGCGGCGGGGTCCGCCGCGTCAAGGGGCCGGGTAGAACTGCGTCTGCATCTGCTGCGCCGCCAGCCGGTTGCGCGTGCGCAACCGCAGCAGCAGGCCCACCCCGGCGAAGACCAGCAGCGCACCGACGATCAGGCCGGGCCCGAGCAGGCCGGAGGAGCCGTCCGAGGAGGAGCTGGCGGCGTTGTTGGCCGGCGGGGCGGCCGCGGCCGGGTTCGACGCCGACGGATCCGTCGTGTCGCCGTCGGCCGCACCGGCGCCGGGATCGTCCGACTCGTCCGGTGCCGGGCTCGGCGAGGCATCCTCGGACCCGCTCGGCTCCGGATCCGCCTCCCCGCCCTGCACCGCGGCGGTGGTGACGGCCGCACCCAGGGGCCGCACGCCCACGTCGAACGCCTGCACCTCCAGCGTGACCCGGCCCTGCGGCGCATCCTCGTCCACCGCGACGCGGTACCGCGCCGTCACGGTCTTGCCCCGGCACAGTTCACCCGGGTCGAACTGCACGTCGGTCAGTCGGGCGGCGTCACCGGCCGACTGCACCTGCACCGGGAAGTCGCCGTCGTCCTCGATCCGCTGCACGCGTACCTGATCGAGGCGGAGGCCCTCGGCCCGCAGCACCGCCGACCAGCGGACCTTGCGGCAACCGCCGCCGCGGTCCGTGGTGACCACGGCGGTGACCGTGCGCGCGTCCTCGCCCGCGGTGAGGGTTTGCGGCGCCTCGGTGATGCGAACCTCCGCCTCCCCGCCGCGGCCGGGGCCGGGGCCGGGCGCCGCCGACGCGGCGGTGGGCAGGGCCAGGAACGCGGCCGCGGCGGTGACCGCCGGTACCGCCGAGAGCAGCGCAGCGCGATGCCGCACAGCGACCATCTCCTTACGCTCAGGCGTCAGCTTGCTCGCTCACGAGGTAGTTCGGGTGGCGCGGCCGAAAGGTTCACCGCGTGTGCGGGATTACCCGCCGAGGGACCTTACGTTTCCCTTAGCCCCCGGTTGCGCTCCGATTTCTTCGCAGGTCAGAGGCGCTGCAGAGGGGTGTACTAGCAGCCCGGTGCAAAGTTGCCGACAAAGAAGTTCCGGATCGTTCATCCGCAGGCGGCCCGCACACGTAGATGGGGATTGGGCAGGGACGGCCGCAACGCACGGTGAGGAAGGTAGGCCTGCGGCACCGCCCGACGGAATAGCGCGGGGCATCCCCCACGGGTGCCGGCGTCAAGGAAGGCCCACCGAGACGCGACCGCTGCGGAGAACGAGGAGTCAATGGCCCGGACGAAGCTGAACCAACGATCCGCCAATCGTGGAAGCGTGCCGATGGATGCCACCGGTGGCCCCACACCGCCATCGAAGATCACGATCGCGACTCTCGCGGTCTCGATCCTCCTGGCGATCTGGGCCGCCGCGATGCTCACCCCGGTCGGACGTGTCCTCTACGTCTACGTCTTCGCCTATCTCGAGTACTACATGGGCGTACTGACGCTGGTGTCGCTCTCGATCACCATCATGCTGGGCCTGGTCAGCACCGACCGGCTCGTACTCTCCATCCGGCAGCGCGTCCTGCTGCAGTCCGCCCACCGCACCTTCGGCGTGATCGCCGTCGGCGCGCTCGGCGTGCACCTGTGGGCGAAGCTGATGGAGAAGCACATCCAGGTGATCGACATGTTCATCCCCTTCCTCAACGGGAACTTCTTCGTCGGCTTCGGCACGATCTCCGGCATCATCATGGCGCTGGTCCTATGGACGGGTATCGCCCGCGCCCGGTTCATCGGCCGCGGCAAGCCGTGGATGTGGCGCTCGGTGCACGCCAGCTCATACCTGATGTGGCCGCTCGCCCTGGTGCACGGCCTCAACGCGGGCCGCCCCGCCGCGGTCTGGGTCATCGTCAGCTACGTCGTCTGCGTCCTGATGGTCGTCCTCGGCCTCGCCGTCCGCGTCTCCGTCAGCCTGAACCGCAAGAAGGACTTCGCCTCCCAGTCGGGCACCAGCACGGGCACCATGAAGCCGGTCGGCAAGCTCGCGCCCAGCGGCGCCTCCGGGATGAAGAAGCGCCGCGACAGCGAACGGTCCGGCCCGCGCATCTCCTCCAACCCCGGCCTCACCGAGACCGCGGTGCTGGAGCCCTGGGTCCCGGCCGCGCCCGCGCCGGCCGCGGAGAAGCCGGCCGCCAAGGCCGACAGCGCCGCGCCCACCAAGCAGGGCAGCCGCTCCGAGTACGACGAAGAGGTGTACCGGCGCGAGACCCGGTCGCGCCGCGGCGCCGACGAGGAGGACCGCGCGCCGCGCGGCCGCCGCGAGGACGAGTACGACGCACCGCGCTCGCGCCGCCACGCCGACGCCGACGAGCCCGCCCGGCGCCCGGCCGCCGGCTTCGACGAGGAGACCCGGGCGATGTCGCGACGGGCCATCGAGTCGTCGGGCCGGCGCCGCTTCGAGGACGAGGAACCGGCGCCGCGCTCGCGCCGCCGCACCGGCGAACAGGAGCAGTACGAGCCGCCCCGCTACGAGCGGACGAGCCGCGCCGGCCGGTACGCCGAGGACGAGCCCGCTCCCCGGCAGCGCCGCGCCATCGAGGCCGCACCGGCGGCCCGCGGCTGGGACGCCGGGGACGAGCCCCGCCGCGCCTCCCGCGGCGACGACGAGCCCCGTGGCCGCCGGTACGCCGACGAGCCGACCCGCGGCCGCCGCCTCGCCGACGACGACGGATACGCCGACGAGCGGCCCCGCCGCGCCGACCGGTGGGCCGATCCCGGCTACTCGGCGGGTCCCCCGGAGCCCCGTTCGACCCGGTACTCTGACGACCCCTCGCCCGCGCCCCGCTCCCGGCGCGACCGTGGGGACCGCGGCGCCGACGTCGACCGGGCCGACTCCGGCCGGCACAGCCGCAGCGAGTTCGTCGACCTCGGCGGCCCGCAGTACGACCGCCGGCCGTGGGGCCCCGACATGGAGCCCGACGAGACGCCGACCCTCGTGGACATGGCGTCGCGGCGGGCCCGCAGGGCGGAACAGCCCGAATCCTCGCGCGGGACGAGCCGGGGGGCTCGTCGCGGTCGGGGACGTAGCACCGACGATGTGGCCGACGACCAGTACTGGCGTCAGCTGCGAGGAGAAGCGCAGTGAACAAGCACCACCACGGCAGGGGTGACGCGGGGCAGCGCCGGGGGGCGCGGCCATGAGCGCGTCCAAGGTTCCACCGGTCACCGCGATCGGCACTCCGCGCATCACCGCGGGTTTCGACGAGTACGGCCGCCTCGACCTGGTCGCACACCAGGAGGTACACGGCGGCTTCGCGGCGCTCAGCTCGGGGGAGCTGATCGGGCTGGCGGACCGCATCGAGCTGCGCGGCCGCGGCGGCGCCGGGTTCCCGTTCGCCCGCAAGGTGCGCGCGGTGCTGGACTCGTGCCGCCGGCAGGACCTGCCGCCGGTCATCGTGGTCAACGCGACAGAGGGTGAGCCGCCGTCGTGGAAGGACAAGGCGATCCTCACCCGTGGCCCGCACCTGATCCTCGACGGTGCCGCGCTGGCCGCCGCCGCCCTGGACGCCGAGGAGATCGTCATCGGTGTCGCCGACGACGGCATCGGCCAGGACTCGCTCGGGGCGGCGCTGGCCGAGCGCAAGATGCCCGTACCGACCCGGATCGTCACGGTGCCGCACCGGTTCATCTCCGGTGAGGGCGGTGCCCTGGTCCGCGGCATCAACGGCGAGGCGCACATCCCGCCCGGGCGCAAGGTGCGTTCCAGCGACAACGGCGTGATGGGCCTGCCCACGCTGCTGTCCAACGCCGAGACGTACTCGCAGCTGGCCATCGCCGCGCGGCTCGGGCCGTGGGAGTACAACAGCGTCGGCATCCCCGAGGAGCCGGGCACGGTCATGCTCACGGTCGGCGGCTCGGCCACCGCGCCCGCCGTCGTCGAGGCACCGACCGGCACCCCGCTGATGGACATCCTCACCATGTGCGGCGCCGACATCGGCCCCGGCATCCTGGTCGGCGGCTACCACGGCAAGTGGCTGTCCGCCGAGGCGGCGAAGACCGTCACGATCAGCCGCAAGGGCTTCGCCAAGGCCGGGGCCACCCTGGGCGCCGGCATGCTGCTGCCGATCGGCTCGTCCACCTGCCCGCTCGGCGAGGTCGCCCAGGTCGTCCAGTACCTGGCCGGTGAGTCCGCCGGGCAGTGCGGGCCGTGCCGGCTCGGCCTGCCCGACCTGGCCCGCTCGGTCACCCTGGTCTCGCTGGGCGGCAACGCGCTGGAGGACGTGCGCGCCGCCGCCGGTGTGGTCAAGGGCCGCGGCGCGTGCAGCCACCCGGACGGCACGGCCCGGTTCGCGCTGTCCGCGCTGGAGATCTTCCACAAGGACGTCGCGGCGCACGCCAACGGCGAGGGCTGCGGCAAGCAGGTGCGCGGCATCCTGCCGCTGCCGTACCACCAGAATCAGGGCGTACGCAAGCTCGCCCTGGACTGGTCGCGGTGCGACGGGCACGGGCTGTGCTCCGCGGTCGCGCCCGAGATCATCCGGCTGGACGCGAACGGCTTCCCGGCGTTCCCGACGACCCCGCTGCCGCCGTGGCTGGAGGACGGCGCCCGCAAGGCCGTCAACGTGTGCCCGGCGCTCGCGCTACGGCTCACCGAGGCGGCCGGCAAGTGACCCGGCGGGCCGTGGTGGCACTGGGCCTGGCGGTGGCGGCCGCCGGCCTCGTCGCCACCACGGCCGGCTGCGCCGCCCGCCCGTCCACGGCACCCGCCGCCGCGGCGGGTGGTGCAGCGGCTGCGGGCGCGGCGGCGGTTCCGGCGACCCTGCGGTTCACCGGGCGCACGCTCGACGGGGCGGCGTTCGACGCCGCGACCCTCGCGGGCCGGCCCACCGTGCTGTGGTTCTGGGCCCCGTGGTGCGCCACCTGTGCCGCCGAGGCGCAGTCCGTGGCCGACCTCAAGGACGAGTACGGCGACCGGCTCGCCGTGCTCGGCATCGCCGGGATGGGCGACAACACGGCGATGCACCGGTTCGTCGCCGACCTGAACGTGGGCACCGTCCCGCACCTGGACGACGGGCAGGGCGTCGTGTGGCGCCGCTTCGGGATCACCGAGCAGAGCACGTACGTGCTGCTGGACCGCACCGGCGCGGTGCGCGTCTCGGGGTACCTCGACGACCTGCAGCTCACCGCCCAGATCAAGGCGCTGGTGGCCTGAGTCGTGCAATCGGTGCTGCTCGCACTCACCGCCGGGATGCTCGGCGCGGTGAACCCGTGCGGCTTCGCGTTGCTGCCCGCGTACCTGTCGCTGCTGGTCTCCGCCGACGGCGGGCCGGCCGGGCCGCGCGCCGGCGCCGCCGCGGTGGGCCGCGCGCTGCGCTGCACGGTCGCCCTCACCGCCGGGTACGTCGCCGTGTTCGGCGCGTTCGGCCTGGTGTTCGCGCCGCTCGCCGCGCGGGTCCAGCCGCACCTGCCGTGGCTGACCGTCGTGCTCGGACTGCTGCTGGCCGGGATCGGCGGATGGCTGGTGGCCGGGCGGTCGCTGCCCGCGCTCGGCGCCCGGCTGCGCGCGCCCCGGCTGACCGGCTCGCTCACCTCCACGGCACTGTTCGGCGCCGGGTACGCCCTGGCCTCCCTCGGCTGCGCCGCGGGCCCGTTCCTCGCGATCGTCGCCGCGACCCTGCGCGCCGGTTCGGCCGGCGCGGGGCTGGCGCTGTTCGCGGCGTACGCGCTCGGCATGGCGGTGGTCGTCGGTGTCGTCGCGGTCGCCGTGGCGCTGGCCCGCACCTCGGCCGTGGCCCGGCTGCGGCGGGTCGCCGCGGTCGTGCCCCGCCTCGGCGGCGCGGTGCTGCTGGTCTGCGGCGCCTACGTCGCCTACTACGGCTGGTACGAGCTGCGCCTCGCGCGGGACCTGCGGCTCTCGGGACACGACCCGCTCGTCGCGGCCGCCACCGGCCTGCAGCACCGGATCAGTGACCTGGTCGGCCGAGTCGGCGCGGGCTGGCTGGCCGCCGCGCTGGTGGCGCTCGTGGCAGCCGCGCTGCTGTGGCCGCGCCGCCCGCGCCCGGCCGGGGGCAGTGCCGACCACGAAGCCGGTGCGACCGCGTTGCCGGTCGGCGCCGCTTCGGTCCCGCACGCGAGTGGTGCCCGATGAGCGCGCCCGCCGCGCCGCCGGTGCGCCCGCTGCACCGCAACGACCCGCGCCGGCTGGGTCGCTACCGGCTCGTCGGGCGGCTCGGTTCCGGCGGCATGGGGGTCGTCTACCTCGGTGAGGACCCGGACGGCGGTCCGGTCGCGGTCAAGCTGGTGCACGCGGTGCTGTCCCACGACCCGGAGTTCCGGCAGCGGTTCCGCAGCGAGGTGCAGCGGGCCCGCCAGGTGCCGTCGTTCTGCACCGCGGAGGTGCTGGACGCCGACCTCGAACACCAGCCGCCGTATCTGGTCGTCGAGTACGTTCCCGGGCCCAGCCTCGGCCAGGTGGTCGAGGAAGGGCCGCTGACCGCCGCGAACCTGCACTCCGTTGCCGTGGGGGTGGCCACCGCGCTGGCCGGCATCCACGGCGCGGGCGTCATCCACCGCGACCTGAAGCCGGAGAACGTGCTGCTGGCGCCGGGCAGCCCCAAGGTCATCGACTTCGGCATCGCCCGCGCGTTCGAGGCGACCAGCCAGCTCACCCGCACCGACCAGATGGTGGGCACGGTGGCGTACATGGCGCCGGAGCGGTTCTCCTCCGAGCCGGGTGTGCCGCTCACCGCCGCCGCGGACGTCTTCGCGTGGGGCTGCGTGGTCGCGTACGCGGGCACCGGGCGTACGCCGTTCCGGGCCGACTCGCCGCCGGCCACGGCCGCGCGCATCCTCACCCAGCCGCCGCACCTCGACGGGCTGGCCGAGCCCCTGCGCAGCCTCGTCGAGCTGTCGCTGGCCAAGGACCCGGCGGACCGGCCCACCGCACGGGAACTGCTCGACATGCTGCTCGGCGAGGCCCCGATCCGGCGCCCGGCCGCGCTCGCCGGACACGGGGGGCGCCGCACGGCCGCGCTCGCCGGGCCCCGGGCGAATCCCGGCCCGCCCCGTGCTCCGTCCCGCCTTCCCGGCCCGCCGAACCGCCCTCCGGGGTATCCCGGATCGGCGACGTTGCAGGCCCCGGTCCGGGTCGCCGGGCGCCCACCCGCGTACGGCCGCCGTCCGCGCGGTGGCCGCCTGCTGGCAGCCCTGGCGGTGCTGCTCGTCCTCGCGGGCATCGCAACGGTCGCCGGGGTGCTGCACCTCGACACCCTGGCGCGCAACGCACTCGTCTCGGACTCCGGCCGCGGCACCTCCGCCACCGACGGGCGCGGCGGCTCCAGCGGCCCCGGTTCGGACGGCTCCGGTTCGGACGGCTCCGGCTCGAACCGCGGCCCCGGCTCGAACGGCTCCGGCTCGAACGGCTCCGGCTCGAACGGTTCCGGCTCGAACCGCGGCTCCGGTTCGAGCGGCTCCGGTGCGGACGGAGGTGGCAGCGGTTCGAACGGCGCCGACGGTCCGGGTGCCGGCCAGGGCGCCGACGGCACCGGCGCGGACGGCGGCAGCGCGGGCGGGGACGGTGGTGGCCCCGGTGCCGCGCCGGTCGAGCCATCCGGCGAGCCGGACCTGCAGGATTCGCTCGACTCGCCCGGCCAGTGGCGCGACACCGCGCTGCGGGCCGACGGTGCCGGCTGCACCGTCCGCGGGGTGCTGCGCGCCACCCTGCCCGGCCCCGGCACCCTGCAGTGCCCCGGCCCGCAGGAGGAGTTCCCGGGCGAACTCGGCGTCGAGGTGACCGTGACCCTGCTGAACGCGGGCGGCTGCGCCGCCGTCTGGTACCACTGGGACCCCGAGGCGGGCGGTCAGGTGCTGCGGGTGTGCCAGCGGCAACTGTCGGTTGCCGCCGACGCCCCCGGCGACCGGCGGGTGTTCGGCACCGTGCCGCTGCCGCGCCCGATCCCGCTGGGCACCGCCACCGTGATCCACCTGGTCGTGCGTGACGGGCGGGCCGAGCTGTTCCGGGACGCGGAGTTCGCCGGGGCCGTCCCGCTGCCCGCCGACGGACCCGACCAGGGCCAGGTGCTGCTCGGGATCAGTGTGGCGGGCACGGCAGCGCGGCCCGCGGTGACCTTCGCGGACGTCGCGATCCGCGCACTGTGAGGCTCCGGCCGCGATCACGGAGTGTCAGTTAGGCGGCAACGCGGTGCGGGGGGTTCGCAGGCACTGACATTGCCCGATAAGGTGCCAGTCGGCCGTGGGTCGGCGGCCGTCGACGGGCGGGGATGGGCGTGGGGGCACGATGACGAACGAGCGCGCGGCACCGCTGTGGTCGCGTGACCCGCGCCAGCTGGGCAAATACGAGGTGGTGGGCCGGCTCGGGCAGGGCGGCATGGGCACGGTCTACCTGGCCAAGGACCCCAGCGGGACGCTGGTGGCGGTCAAGGTCGTCCGGGCGGATCTGGCGCCCGACGACGAGTTCCGGCGGCGCTTCCGCAGCGAGGTCGACCGCGTCCGGCAGGTGCCGCCGTTCTGCACCGCGGAGGTGCTCGACGCGGACCCCGACCACGAGCTGCCGTACCTGGTGGTCGAGTACGTCGACGGCCCCAGCCTCGCCGACGTCGTGCAGGACCGGGGGCCGCTGACCGCCGCGAACCTGCACTCGGTGGCGATCGGCGTGGCCACCGCGCTCACCGCCATCCACGGCGCCGGGGTGATCCACCGCGACCTCAAGCCGCGCAACGTGCTGCTGGCACCGGGCAGCCCCAAGGTCATCGACTTCGGCATCGCCCGCGCGCTGGAGGCGACCACCGGTCTCACCCGTACCGATCAGATGGTCGGGACCGTGGCGTACATGGCGCCGGAGCGTTTCGGCGACGACATGCGGCACACACTGACCCCGGCCGCGGACATCTTCGCCTGGGGCGGCGTGGTCGCGTACGCGGGCACCGGGCGTACCCCGTTCTCGGCCGACTCGCCGACCGCGACCGCCGCGCGCATCCTCACCCAGCCACCCACCCTGGACGGCCTGTCCGGCCCGCTGCGTGACCTGGTCGCGCACGCCCTGGAGAAGGATCCCGCCAACCGGCCCACCGCCCGCGAGTTGCTCGACCTGCTGGTCAGCGGCGCGCAGCGAACCCCGGCCGCGGCGGCCGCGCTGGCCCATCAGCCGGGTCTGCGGGCGGCCACCGAGGAGGCCCAGGCCGCCACCGGCTACGACACGAACCGGCAGCTCACCATGCTGAACCCGGCGCCCGAGCTGGCCGGGGTCGTCGACGGCGAGTCCGAGACCCGCCCGGTCGCCGCGACGCCGTCGGCCCCGGCCGCCGAGCCGGGCGGGGGGAAGCGTGGTCCGGCGCGGGCCATCGCCATGGCCGCGGCCGTGGTGCTGCTGGCGGCGTTGGCCGGTGTCGCCACGCTGCTGGCGATCGGCCCGCCGTGGTCCGCGGGCGCGGGCGCACCCCTCACGAGCGCGACGGTCACCGCGCCCGTGCCCACCCCGGTCATCACCGATTCGCTGGTGGTCCGGTCGTTGTGGCAGGCGACCTCGGACGCGAACGAGAAGGCGAGCTGCTCGTTCGACGGTGCCCTGGTGGTGCGCCGGGAGAGCTCCGGGTCGTTCCGCTGCCGGGGCCCGCAGGACCAGGTGCCCCACGACCTGCGTACGGAGGTGGATCTGCAGCTGCGCACGCCGGGCAGCTGTGCCAGCATCTGGCTGCGGTTCAAGGCGGTACGCGGCTACCAGGTGCGGTTCTGCGAGAAGGCCGTGTACGTGGGCGTGCACAAGCGGGCGAACCCGGACGTCTACAAGACCTTCCCGCTCGACGCGTCCCCGATCGTGGTCGGTGGCCCGCCCACCCACGTGACGGTCACCATCGTCGGCGACACCGTCGAGATCAGCCGCGACGGCGTGGCGCTGGGCACCGTGCCGCTGCAGGACCGCGATGTCATCACCGACGGGCGGGTCGTGCTGGGCATCTTCACCGAGGAGGGCGTGCCCGACGGGCAGCCGTACGAGGTGGCGTTCCGCAACGTCCAGATCTACCCGGTGGCCTGACCCGGAGGGGTGACGCGGCCCCGCGTCACCCCGTCGCCGAGGATCAATCCTTGGCCAGGCCCGCCCGGCGCAGCGCGTCCGCCATCGCGCCACCGTTGAAGCTGCCCCCCGAACCGGAACCGGAACCGCCCGAGCGACCCCGCTGGCCGCCGCCCTGTCGCTGCTGACCGTCGCGCGGCTGCCCCTGCCGTTGACCACCCTGCCGCTGGCCACCGCCCTGACGGGCCTGGCCCTGGCCGGAACCGCCGCCCTGTCGCGGCTGGCCCTGGCCGGGACGGCCGTCGCGGGAACGGCCCCCCGGCTCCCGGCGCGGGGTGTCCTCCAGCCGCATCGTCAACGAGATCCGCTTGCGGGCCTCGTCGACCTCCACGACCCGCACCTTGACCACGTCACCGGACTTCACGACGTCGCGCGGATCCTGCACGAACGAGTTCGACAGCGCCGACACGTGCACCAGCCCGTCCTGGTGCACCCCGACGTCCACGAACGCGCCGAACGCGGCCACGTTCGTGACCACGCCCTCCAGGATCATGCCGGGCTTCAGGTCGGCGATCTTCTCGACGCCCTCGGCGAACGTGGCGGTGGTGAACGCGGGACGCGGGTCGCGGCCCGGCTTCTCCAGCTCCCGCAGGATGTCGGTGACCGTGGGCAGGCCCACGGTGTCCGTGACGAACCGGTCCGGCTTGAGCCCGCGCAGCAGTGGGCTGTTGCCGATCACCGACCGCAGGTCGGAGCCCGCCGCCGCGAGGATCGTCCGGACCACCGGGTACGACTCGGGGTGCACGCTGGACGCGTCCAGCGGGTCGTCGCCGCCGGGGATGCGCAGGAAGCCCGCGCACTGCTCGAACGCCTTCGGGCCCAGCCGGGCCACCTGCTTGAGCGCGGAGCGGTTGCGGAACGGCCCGTTCGCGTCGCGGTGCAGCACGATGTTCTCGGCCAGCCCGGCGCCGATGCCCGAGACGCGGGTCAGCAGCGGCGCGGACGCGGTGTTCACGTCGACGCCGACCGCGTTCACGCAGTCCTCGACGACCGCGTCCAGCGACTTCGACAGCTTCAGCTCCGACAGATCGTGCTGGTACTGCCCCACCCCGATCGAGCGGGGGTCGATCTTCACCAGCTCGGCGAGCGGGTCCTGCAGGCGGCGGGCGATGGAGACCGCGCCGCGCAGCGAGACGTCCAGGCCGGGCAGCTCCTGCGACGCGTACGGGGAGGCGGAGTAGACAGACGCACCCGCCTCCGACACCATCACCTTGGTCAGGGTCAGCTCGGGATGCCGCTTGATCAGGTCGGTGGCCAGCCGGTCGGTCTCCCGCGACGCGGTGCCGTTGCCGATGGCGACCAGTTCCACGCCGTGCGCCGCGGCGAGCCCGGCCAGCTTGTGGATCGACTCGTCCCACTTGTTCTGCGGCACGTGCGGGTAGATCGTGTCGGTGGCCACGCACTTGCCTGTCGCGTCGACCACGGCCACCTTCACGCCCGTACGGAAACCTGGGTCCAGGCCCATCGTGGCCCGCGTGCCCGCGGGCGCGGCCAGCAGCAGGTCGCGCAGGTTGGCCGCGAAGACCCGGACCGCCTCGTCCTCGGCCGCCTGCCACAGGCGCAGCCGCAGGTCCGCGCCGAGGTGCACGAGGATCCGGGTACGCCAGGCCCAGCGCACCGTGTCGGCCATCCACTTGTCGCCCGGCCGCCCGTGGTCGGCGACGCCGAAGCGGGCCGCGATGCGCGGTTCGAACGACGACGCGTCCTCCGGCTCCGGCTCCATGGTCAGGTCGAGCACGTTCTCCTTCTCGCCGCGGAACACCGCGAGGATCCGGTGCGACGGCAGCTTGGTGTACGGCTCGGCGAAGTCGAAGTAGTCGGCGAACTTCGCGCCCTCGGCCTGCTGCCCGTCGCGCACCTTCGCGATGAGACGGCCCTTGGTCCACATGAGTTCGCGCAGCTCACCGATCAGGTCGGCGTCCTCGGCGAAGCGTTCGACGAGGATGGCGCGGGCGCCGTCGAGTGCGGCGGCGGCGTCCGCGACGCCCTTGTCGGCGTCCACGTAGGCCGCCGCCTCGGTGCGCGGGTCGCGGGCCGGGTCGCCGAGCAGCAGATCGGCGAGCGGCTCCAGCCCGGCCTCGCGGGCGATCTGCGCGCGGGTGCGCCGCTTCGGCTTGTACGGCAGGTAGATGTCCTCCAGGCGCGCCTTGGAGTCGGCGGCCATCACCTGCGCCTCCAGGGCCTCGTCCAGCTTGCCCTGCGACCGGATCGACTCCAGTACGGCCGCCCGGCGGTCCTCCAGCTCGCGCAGGTAGCCCAGCCGCTCCTCCAGGGTGCGCAGCTGCTGGTCGTCCAGGGTGCCGGTGACCTCCTTGCGGTAGCGGGCGATGAACGGCACCGTCGCCCCGCCGTCCAGCAGCTCCACCGCCGCCGTCACCTGGCGCTCGCGAACCCCGAGCTCCTCGGCGATGCGCTGATGAATCGTGGTCGTCACTCGTTCACCTCTCGTAGGACTACCGCGACGATTGTGCCCAAGTCCGCCGGGGGTTGTCGCGCCGCCCCGCTCATCGGTGCACGCTGGGGTGACGATCCGCGCGCGTGCCGGCGCGTACCGCCCGCAGCGCCACCTCGGTGCGCGACGACGCGCCGGTCTTGCGGAGCAGGTTCGACACGTGCACGGTCACGGTGCGCACCGAGATCTCCAGGGCGCGGGCGATCTGCTTGTTCGACATGCCCTCGGCGAGGCAGCCGAGGACCTCCCGTTCGCGGGCGGTCAGCTCCGGCTCGGGCGCCTGGTCCGGGGCGGCGGGCTGCAGGTAGCCGGGCAGCGGCTCGTCGACCAGCGCCTGCGGGCCGCGTCCCGCCGCCATCGCCAGCAGCTCCGTCAGCCGGTACGGGTTGCCGCCCGTGCGCTGCCACACCGCCGACGCCAGCTGCGCCGACGGCGGCGCGTCAGGGTACGCGTGCGCGATGATCTGCGCGACGTGCCCGGCCTCCAGGGCGCCGAGGTGCTGGCGTACCGCGCCGGGCACGCCGGAGAGCCGGGCCAGGCTGCGCGCGGCCAGTTGCGGGGACTCCGCGGCGTCGGGCGGGCGGCTGGTGACCAGCAGCAGGGTGGGCAGGTCCGTGGCGGCCAGCTCGCCGACGAGGTTCAGGCTGGCCGGGTCGAGCGCGTGCAGGTCCTCCACCACGAGCACCGCGGGCCCGGCGCCGACCAGCGCCCGCACCGCGGCGACCGCCAGGCGCAGCAGCGCCTCCGGCGTGTACCGCTCCCGGGGGACGTCGGGGCGCTGGGCCAGCCAGGCGAGGGCGTCCGGCGGCACCGGCAGCGCGCCGGTGTCCCGCCCGGCCAGCACCGCGGCCAGCCAGTCGTACGGCGCGGGGGAGTGCAGCCGCGCGGCGCCGGTCAGCACCGTGCCCGGCCGTACGTCGCGCAACAGCGCCCCGACCAGGGCACTCTTGCCGGTGCCCGGCTCGCCCGTGAGCACTGCGGGCAGGCACCCGCCGCCGCCGTCGACCCGCTGCCACGCCTGCCGCAACTCGTCGAGCGCGGCGGCGCGTCCCACCATTGGTACCGCCATCACCACCCAACACTACGTAGTAGGTACTACAGACACCGCCGCAGGTTCTTGGCAGGCTGGTGGCATGACGCTGGTGTTACGCGCCGTCACGGCCACCGATCAGGGACTCGTGCGCGACAACAACGAGGACGCGGCGTTCGTCGGCGCCCGTCTCCTCGTGGTCGCCGACGGCATGGGCGGGCTGCCCGCGGGGGAGCTGGCCAGCGACATCCTGGTGCGCACGCTGGCGACCGTCGACGACCTGCCCGACTCCGGGGAGCCGCTGCAGGATCTGATCATGGCGCTGGGTACGGCGAACCAGCGGATCGAGGCGGCGGTCGCGGACGACGGCGCCCGGGACGGCATGGGCACCACCGTGACGGCGCTGATGCTGACCGGGGACGCGATGGCCGCGCTCAACGTCGGCGACTCCCGCTGCTACCTCAGCCGCGACGGGTCGCTGACCCAGCTCACCAAGGACGACACGTACGTGCAGGCGCTCGTGGACTCCGGGGTGCTCACCCCGGCCGACGCGCGCCGCCACCCGCAGCGCGCGCTGGTCACCCAAGCGGTGCAGGGCGGCCCGCTGCGGCCCGCCGGGCGGATGGTGCCGGTGCAGCCGGGCGACAGGTTTCTGCTGTGCAGCGACGGGCTGTCCGACTACGTCACCGACGACGTGATCGCCTCGACGCTGCGCGGGCACCCGGACCGGCAGGAGTGCGCCGCCGAACTGATCGCCCGCACTCTGGAGGCGGGTGCGCCCGACAACGTGACGGTGATCGTCGCCGACGTCGAGGCAGGCTGACCTGCTCACCACCGAACGCCTGGTGCTGCGCCGCTTCCGCGCCGCCGACGCCGCGGCGCTGTCGGCGTACCGGTCCGATCCGGACACCGCCCGCTACCAGTCCTGGGACGCCCCGTTCCCGCTCGACGGGGCGGACGCGTTCGTCGCCGCGATGGCGGTGGCCGACCCCGACGGTCCGGGATGGTTCCAGTACGCGGTCGAGCGCACCGCCGACCACGTGCTGGTCGGCGACGTCGGGGTCGACAGGTACCCCGGCGGGCGGCAGGCGGAGCTGGGCTTCACCCTGGCGCCGCAGTACCGCGGCCACGGGTACGCCACCGAGGCGGTCACGGCCGTCCTCGACCACCTGTTCCGCGTACGCGGAATGCACCGCGTCTCGGCCGAGTGCGACGGCCGCAACCTGGCCTCCGCTCGCCTGCTCGAACGCGTCGGCTTCACCCGCGAGGGTCTGCGCCGCCAGCACACCTGGGCCAAGGGCGAATGGACCGACGACCTGCTGTACGGCCTGCTCGCCACGGACTGGCTGGCCCGTCGGTAGGGTCATGCGGCCGTGATGAGGATGCGGCCCTTCAGACCGGCGGAGTCGTTGAGGAATTACTCGAGGAAGCCGTACCGCTGCTGATCTACCGGTATGCCGGATATCAGGGGATTCGGTGCCGGACTGAACGTCACCGGGGCAGGCGCCGGCCGGGAAGCTCGCCGTAGACCTGCCGGCAGGCGCTGGCGAACCGGCCGACGTGGCCGAACCCGGTCACCGTGATCGGGTCCCCCGGGCGGGCTAGCGGTCCGGTGTTCGGCGGGGTGGTTGCCCGAAGGCGTGGTGGTGGTCGGCCGTGACCAGGCCGGGGTCGGCGAAGCCCCACCGGGCCGCGACCTCGGGGACGGCGGCGCCGTCACCGTCGTCGCGGAGCTGCTGGTGGCAGCGGGCCAGCCGGACGCGCCGCAGGTAGGCCGTCGGGGTGGTGCCGAGATGGCGACGAAAGGCCCGCTGAACGGCACGGACGGTGACCCGGGCGGCGCGGGCGATGTCGACGACGCTGATGTCGAGGTCGGCGTTGGCCTCCAGGAAGCCCACCGCGCGGGACAGGGCGGCGACGGTGGCGTCGGTGCGGTCGTAGTGGTGCGACTCGGTCGTGCAGGTGTTGGGGAACGTGGTGAGCAGGGTCGCGGCCAGCAGGCGGGCGAACGGGCCGACCAGCAGGGGATGGGTGATGAAACCGGGAGCACTCTGCACGCTCTCGGTGACGTAGCCGACGACCTGCAGCCAGCGGCGTACGTCGGCCGGACGGGCCGGGCACACCGCGGTGAAGCGCAGCGCGCCGGGACGCTCGGGGTCGTTGCCGGCGACCTCGGCGACGACCTGCGGAGCGATACCGACCAGCGAACCCTGCAGGGCCTCCTGCCGCACCCGGTGTGCCCGATCCGTGTGGACGTGCAGGCCGAGGTCGCCGATGCCGTAGCGGATGTCGCGGTCCAGATCGATCCGCAGTCCGCGATGGACCCGCGTCACCATGATCGGCGTATCGGTGCCGGAGCGGTATTCGACGGTGGCCTGGTGATCCAGGGAATCCAGACTGAACGGTCCGGTGCTGATCCGCTGGTGCCGGAACCGGTACGCGTCCGTGTGCCTGCGGATGGTCAGGGTCGAGCCGAACGCGGCAGTGAGGTAGTCCCTGGCGCGTTCGGGGTCGGTGGTGGCGAACTCCATCCGGTGCCGGTCGTGGGAGTCTTCCGTGGTGGGCACGCCGCTCGTCCGCATGTGGTGAGTGTTCATGAGTGCTCGGGGTCCCACCGTACCCCTGCCGGAACGTGACCGTGTAGGGGCAGGGCGCGACGGTTGGGCCGCCGGCTCAGCGTTCGTGGCGGAGCCAGACGGCGCCCAGCGGGGGTACCCGCAGCGACACGGAGAAGTCGAGGGCGTGCCAGGGCTGGGGCTCGGCGGTGACCTGGCCGAGGTTGCCGACGCCGGACCCGCCGTACAGTTCGCTGTCGGTGTTGATCACCTCGCGCCAGACGCCCGGCCGGGGCAGGCCGATGCGGTAGCCCTCGTGCGGAACGGCGGCGAAGTTGACCACGCAGGCGAGGGTCTCGCCGCCCGGAGCGAAGCGCAGGAACGAGAACACGTTGTGCTGCGAGTCCTCGGCGCTGATCCAGCGGAAGCCGCTCGGTTGCGTGTCCTGGCTCCACAGTGCCGGGGTGTCGCGGTAGACCCGGTTGAGGTCCTGGACGAGGCGGCGGATCCCGCCGCGCCCCGGGTCCTGCAACAGGTCCCAATCCAGGCCGCGGGCCTCGTTCCACTCCCGCTCGTCGCCCATCTCGGCGCCCATGAAGACGAGCTGCTTGCCGGTGAACGCCCACATGAAGGCCATCAGCGCGCGGGTGTTCGCCAGCTTCTGCCACAGGTCTCCGGGCATCTTGCCGGTCAGCGAGCCCTTGCCGTGCACCACCTCGTCGTGGCTGATCGGCAGGATGTAGTTCTCGCTCCAGGCGTACACCGTGGCGAAGGTCATCTGGTGGTGGTGCCACTGCCGGTAGATCGGCTCCTTCTCCATGTAGGTGAGGGTGTCGTTCATCCAGCCCATGTTCCATTTGAAGCCGAAGCCGAGCCCGCCGAGGTGGGTGGGGCGGGTGACGCCGGGCCACGCCGTGGACTCCTCGGCGATCGTCACCACGCCGGGGTTGCGCTTGTAGACGGTCGCGTTCATCTCCTGCAGGAAGCTGATCGCGTCGAGGTTCTCCCGGCCGCCGTACTGGTTCGGGGTCCACTCGCCGTCCTTGCGGGAGTAGTCCAGGTACAGCATCGAGGCGACCGCGTCGACACGCAGGCCGTCGGCGTGGAACTCCTCGCACCAGTACAGGGCGTTGGCGACGAGGAAGTTGCGCACCTCGGTACGGCCGAAGTCGAAGACGTACGTGCCCCAGTCGGGGTGCTCGCCGCGGCGCCAGTCGCCGTGCTCGTACAGGGGGGTGCCGTCGAAGCGGGCCAGGGCCCACTCGTCCTTGGGGAAGTGCGCGGGCACCCAGTCGAGGATCACCCCGATGCCGGCCCGGTGCAGGGTGTCGACGAGGTGGCGGAACTCGTCGGGGGTGCCGAACCGGGAGGTCGGGGCGAAGTAGCCGGTGACCTGGTAGCCCCAGGAACCGCCGAACGGGTGCTCCATCACGGGCATCAGCTCGACGTGGGTGAAGCCGGTGTCCACCACGTACTCGGTGAGCTGCTCGGCCAGCTCACGGTACGACAGGCCGGGGCGCCACGAGCCCAGGTGCACCTCGTAGATGCTCATCGGGTCCTGGTGCGGGTGCCGGGACGCGCGGGCGGTCATCCACTCGGCGTCGCCCCACTCGTAACGGGATTCGTACACCACGGAGGCGGTCTGCGGCGGCACCTCTGTGTGCTGGGCCATCGGGTCGGCCTTCTCCCGCCACACTCCGTCGCGGCCGAGGATGCGGAACTTGTACTTCGTGCCGGGCGCGGCGCCCGGCACGTACAGTTCCCAGACGCCGCTGGAGCCCAGTGACCGCATGGGCCAGCCGTCGTGCGGGCCCCAGCCGGTGAAGTCACCCACGATGCGCACGCCGCGGGCGCTCGGCGCCCACACCGCGAACGCCACACCGGTGCCGCGGTGCTGCGCACCGAGCACCTGCCACAGCTTCTCGTGGCGACCCTCGCCGATCAGGTGCAGGTCCAGCTCGCCCAGGGTGGGCAGATGACGGTACGGGTCGTCGGACTCGACGCCGTCGACGTCGAGGCGGTAGTCGAGCACCGTGCCCGCCACGTCGACCGCGAAGATCCCGTCCGGGTGCACCTTGGTCATCGGCGCCTTCTCGCCGCCGAACAGCAGGGTCACCCCGGTGGCGTTGCGGCGCAACGTCCGCACCACGGTGCGCCCGGCGTGCGGGTGGGCACCCAGGATCGCGTGCGGGTCGTGGGTGTCCCCGCTGATCACCGCGTGCATCGCCCGCTCGTCGGCGGCAGAGGTGGCCGAGGTGCTGTGCCCGATCATCGATGTCCTCCGTGGTCAGCCGACGAGCCGGGCGATGGCACGCAGCGGGATCCGCGACCACCCTGGCCGGTGCCGGGCTTCGTACACGGCCTCGTAGACCGCCTTGTCCAACTCGTACGCCGCGAGCAGCGGGGCCTGATCACGCGGGTCGATGCCTGCCGCCGCAGCGTACCCGTCGCAGAACGCGGCCCGGTTACGGTCCACCCACTCGCGGGCGCGGGCGGCGAGATGTTCCTCTTCGTCGTCGGTGTCGACGAGCAGCTGGTACGCGGCGTACTCGTAGGAGCGCAGCACCCCGGCGACGTCGCGCAGCGGCGAGTCCGGCAGCCGCCGCTCGTCGAGCGGCGAACCGGGCTCGCCCTCGAAGTCGATCAGCAGCCAGGCGGGCGGGGTCCGCAGCACCTGGCCCAGGTGCAGGTCGCCGTGGATCCGCTGGACGTCGACCTGCTGGCCGGTCAGGGTCCGGAAACGTGCCTCGATGGCGGGCACGTGCGGGGCCAGATCCGGCACGGCGGTGGCCGCGGCCCGCAGCCGGGCCAGCACGGCGTCCACCGGGAACGGCGACGGCCCGGCGCCCAGCTGCTCGGCCAGGGTCTTGTGCACGCTGGCCACGGCCTCACCCAGCCGGTACGACTCGCCGGAGAAGTCGCCGCCCACCTCGTCGGCGCGCAGCTCCGCGTCCTCGGCGAACAGGTCGCGGGCGCTGGCGGTGGCCATCGCCCACCCCTCGGCCGAGTTGTCCGCGTACGCCGTGACCATGCCCAGGGCGCACGGCTCGCCGCTGTCGGTGGTCTCGAACGAGCCGAGCAGCCGCGCCACGTGCGGGTTGCCGGCGCGGCCGAGCACCCGGTTCAGCTCGATGTCCGGGTTGACCCCGCAGGCCACGCGGCGGAACACCTTGAGGATCGCGGCCTGCTCGTAGATCACGCTGGTGTTGGTCTGTTCGGCGTCGAACACCCGAGGTGCCGCCTCCAGCGGCAGGACCACGCCGGGCTCGGGCTCGAACACGACGTCGCCGACGGCACCGCCCGCGCCGAGCAGTGACAGCAGGTACCGGGTGGCGTCCGGGTCGTACAGGGCGTCGTAGCCGGTGCGTTCGCCGTCGGTGCCGATCGTGGCGATCGCGGCGTACTCGGGGATCGGGCCGGAGTCCCAGGCGACCATCACCTGGTAGCGCTCCGAACTGCCGTCGGTGTAGGTGACGTCGACCAGGATCAGATCCAGGTCGTCGCGCAGCGCGGTGGACGACGCCGGCTTCGCGGACTCCAGGGTGCGGGTACGGCCCGCGTACCAGCGTTGCCGGGGCAGCCAGTCGGCGAACGGCAGCGTCATCACTTCTCCTCGGGGCCGCACAGCTGGAACCAGTAGAACCCGTGCCCGGGCAGGGTCAGCAGGTACGGCAGGTGGCCGATGCGCGGGAAGCTCACGTGCCCGGTCAGCTCGACCGGGGTGTAGCCGTTCCAGTGCTGCAGGTTCAGTTCGATGGGCTGCGGGAAGCGGGACAGGTTGTTGACGCACAGCACCACGTCGTCGCCGACCTCGCGCAGGTACGCCAGCACCGACGGGTTCGAGCCGCCCAGCTCGCGGAACGTGCCGACCGCGAACGCCTCGTGCCTTCGGCGTACGGCCAGCATGGTGCGGGTCCAGTTGAGCAGCGACGTGGAGTTGTCGCGCTGGGCCTCCACGTTGACCGCCTGGTAGCCGTACACGGGGTCCTGGTTGGCGGGCAGGTAGAGCCGGCCGGGGTTGGCGGTGGAGAAGCCGGCGTTGCGGTCCGGCGTCCACTGCATCGGGGTGCGCACGCCGTCGCGGTCGCCGAGCCAGATGTTGTCGCCCATGCCGATCTCGTCGCCGTAGTACAGCACGGGGGAGCCGGGCAGGCTGAGCAGCAGCGCGGTGAACAGTTCGATCTGGTTGCGGTCGTTCTCCAGCAGGGGCGCGAGCCGGCGGCGGATGCCGACGTTGGCCTTCATCCGCGGGTCCTTCGCGTACTCCGCGTACATGTAGTCGCGCTCCTCGTCGGTCACCATCTCCAGGGTGAGCTCGTCGTGGTTGCGCAGGAAGATCCCCCACTGGCAGTTCTCCGGAATTGCTGGAGTCTGGGCCAGGATTTCGGAGATCGGGAAGCGGGACTCCCGGCGTACGGCCATGAAGATGCGCGGCATCAGCGGGAAGTGGAACGCCATGTGGCACTCGTCGCCGCCGCTCTTCGCGTCGCCGAAGTACTCGACCACGTCGGCGGGCCACTGGTTCGCCTCGGCCAGCAGCACCCGGCCCGGGAACTCGTCGTCGATCACCTTGCGGCAGTGCTTGAGGAACGCGTGGGTGGCGGGCAGGTTCTCGCAGTTGGTGCCCTCGGCCTCGAACAGGTACGGCACCGCGTCCAGCCGGAAGCCGTCGATGCCCAGGTCGAGCCAGAACCGCAGGACGTCGAGCATGGCCTCCTGCACGGCCGGGTTCTCGTAGTTGAGGTCCGGCTGGTGGGAGAAGAAGCGGTGCCAGTAGAACTGGCGGCGCACCGGGTCGAAGGTCCAGTTGGACTCCTCGGTGTCCACGAAGATCACCCGGGCGTCCGGGTACGGCTCGCTGGTGTCGCTCCACACGTAGAAGTCGCCGTGCGGCCCGCCGGGGTCGCTGCGCGACGCCTGGAACCACGGATGCGAGTCGGAGGTGTGGTTCATGACCAGGTCGGTGATCACCCGGATGCCGCGCTTGTGTGCCGCGTCGAGCAGGGCCACGAAGTCGTCGACCGTGCCGAAGTCGGGCAGCACCTTGTAGAAGTCGCGGATGTCGTAGCCGCCGTCGCGCAGCGGGGAGTCGTAGAACGGGGGCAGCCAGAGGCAGTCCACGCCGAGCCACTGCAGGTAGTCGAGGCGTTCGATCAGCCCGCGCAGGTCGCCGGAGCCGTCGGAGCCGGAGTCGTAGAACGCCCGGACCAGGACCTCGTAGAACACGGCGCGCTGGAACCAGGTGCGGTCGGCGGGCAGCGCCCGGGCGTGGCCGAAGTCGTCCGCGCTGGGGTGCTCCACCACGCGGTGTTCGAGGTGGCTGCCCTCCGCCGGGTCGACCTGACTCGTCTGATCCATCGTTCCCACCTACCCCGCCCGCTGGGAGTCGAACCGCGTCAGCGGCGCGGCTGCACCACGAAAATGTGTGCCGGTTCGACGTACGGATCGATGCGGACCGCGTTGTGCTGGCCCCACTCGTACGACGCCCCGGTGATCTGGTCGGTCACCGTGAACTTCTCGTGCCATTCCATGCCCAGCGCGGGCATGTCGAGCGTGGTGTTGGCCCACTGCACGTTGTTCGCGTCGAACGAGCAGATCGCCAGGATGGTGTTGCCGTTCTCCTCATCCCGCTTCGACCAGCACAGCAGCGCGCCGTTGTCGACCTCGTGGAATGTCAGGTTGCGCAGCCAGTGCAGGGCGGAATTCTCCCGCCGGACCTGGTTGATCGTGGTCAGGTACGGCGCGAGGGTGCGCCCGGAGCGCTCGGCGCCCGCCCAGTCGCGGGGCTTGAGCTCGAACTTCTCGTTGTCCAGATACTCCTCGGCGCCGGGCCGGGGCTCGTGTTCGAACAGCTCGTATCCGGAGTACATGCCCCAGGACGGCGACAGCATCCCGGCCAGCACCGCGCGGATCTTGAACATCGGGGGGCCGCCGTGCTGCAGCGTCTCGTGCAGGATGTCCGGGGTGTTGGGCCAGAAGTTGGGCCGCATCCAGTCCACGGAGGCCAGCAGCTGGTTGAGGTATTCGCGCATCTCCCAGGCCGTCGTCCGCCAGGTGAAGTACGTGTACGACTGGGTGAAGCCGATCTTGCCGAGGCCGTTCATCATGGCGGGCCGGGTGAACGCCTCCGCCAGGAACAGGACGTCGGGGTCCACGTCCTTGACCTTGGTGATGAGCCATTGCCAGAAGTTCAGGGCCTTGGTGTGCGGGTTGTCGACCCGGAAGATCTTGACGCCCTGTTCCACCCAGTGCAGGACGACCCGCAGCACCTCCCTGCGCAGGCCCTGGTAGTCGTTGTCCCAGTTGATCGGGTAGATGTCCTGGTACTTCTTGGGCGGGTTCTCGGCGTACGCGATGGTGCCGTCGGCGCGGGTGGTGAACCACTCCGGGTGCTCGCGGACCCACGGGTGATCCGGCGCGGCCTGCAACGCGAGGTCGAGTGCCACCTCCATGCCGTTGTCCCGGGCCGCGGCGACGAACGCCCGGAAGTCTTCGAGGGTGCCCAGCTCCGGGTGGATGGCGTCGTGGCCGCCCTCGTCGGAGCCGATCGCCCACGGGGAGCCGACGTCCTCGGGGCGCGCCACGAGCGTGTTGTTGCGGCCCTTGCGGTTGATCTTGCCGATCGGGTGGATGGGTGGCAGGTACAGCACGTCGAAGCCCATGGCGGCGACCGCCGGGATGCGCTGGGCGGCGGTGCGGAACGTGCCGTGCTTCACCGGGACGGCGTCGGGGCCGATCTCGGCGCCCTCCGAGCGCGGGAAGAACTCGTACCAGGCGGAGAAGAGGGCGCGCTTGCGGTCCACCCAGATCGCGTACGAGCGGGTGGTGGTGACCAGCTGCCGGACCGGGTGCTGCCAGAGCAGCGCCTCCAGGTCCAGCGCGGGGGTGACCCGCTCGTACAGCGGGCGCTGCTCGTCGCGCAGCGCCGCCGCGGCGGCCCTGACGCGTTCCTCCTCCGCCGTCGGGACGATCTTGGTGGCCAGGTCCAGGACCTCGGCGCCCTCGGCGAGATCGTTCGCCAGCTCGCCCACGCCCTGGCCCACGCCGATCTTCTTGGTGACCGCGTTGCGCCACGTCAGGTAGGGGTCGTCGAACGCCTCGACCGTGAAGGTCCACCGGCCGACCTGGTCCGGCTTGATCATCGCGTGCCATTGATCCAGGCCGGGTTCGCCGGGACGCATGCGGGTGAACGGCTGGGGCAGGCCGTCGGGACCCTGCCATACCACGTTGACGCCGAGCGCGTGGTGTCCTTCCCGATAGGACACCGCGGAGACCGGTACCAGCTCGCCCACGACCGCCTTCGCGGGGTAGCGGCCGCAGGACACCGACGGCGTGACGTCTTCGATGGGAAAGCGACCGGTCATGATCTCCACCGTAGTCTTCAGGCGCGTGAACAGGCTCGGCGACCGGGAAATCCACGCCGCGCACGGGACTGCGTTTCCGCAGTGGAGCAACGGCGGGATCCGGTGGCGCTCATCACGCCTCAACCTACCGGAGCGCGACCGTGGGGGAGCGTCCTCGGGTGCGCGTCGGTTGCCATGCGGTGCCAACCGAGTGATCTTGCTTAGGCCGGGCCGATCCCCGCCGAGGAACAGAGCGTGTCGCGCCCCGCCCGGGTCGCCTCGACTCTGGGAGGGCCACGTGGCCGGTCCGTCTGCCGCGCTGTCGCCGGTGATCGCCGCCAGCACGCATTGGCTGGCGCGGGCGTACCCGGCCACCGGTGAGGATCACCAGGCGGCCGCGCTGGCGGAGCTGCAGGCGCGGCAGGCCGTGACGGTCGCCGCCTGGCTGCGCTACCCCACGCCGGTGGACGCCGAACTCGTGGCCCTGGCCGGTCCCGGCGGCTCCGCCGTGCTGGACTGGCGGGCCGGCAGCGAGCCGATCGAGGAGTACGCCGAGGACGAGGCGTGGCGCACCTGGGTCGACGAGGTCGTGGTGAGCTGGGCCGCCTGCCTGCTGGCCGATCCGGTGCTCGCGGTGCGCGCGGTGTCCGCTGTCGCGGCGGCCGTGCCCGAGCAGGAGGACCACCGCCGGCCCCGCCCGCGCCGGGCCGGGGACCTGCTGGGGCAGTTCCGCCGGCTGACCACCCCCAACCCGCGGGAGCGCGCGGCCGCGGTGCTGCTGCGCCACCCCGACCTGCTGGACCCGGTGGCCGGGATGCACCGCGACGCGCTGCGCTACCTGCTCGGCGTCGAGGTGCCGAACCCGTGGCTGGGCATCAGCGGCTGAGCCGCGGTCAGTCTCCCGGCCGGTCAGTCGGCCAGCCGGGCTCAGTCGGCCAGCCGGGCGGGGAATCCGCCGGTGGCGATCGGCCCCCAGCTCTCGATCGTGATCCGGATCAGCGACTTGCCCTGGGCGGTCATGGCGGCCCGGTACTCGTCCCAGTTCGGGTGCTCACCGGAGATGCACCGGTAGTAGTCCACCAGCGGCTCCAGCGCGTCGGGCAGATCGAGCACCTGCGCGGTGCCGTCGAGGTGCACCCACGGGCCGTTCCACTCGTCGGAGAGCACGCACAGCGACACCCGCGGATCGCGCCGGATGTTGGCCACCTTCGCCCGCTCGGGATACGTCGAGATGACCACCCGGCCGTCGGCGTCCATTCCGCAGGTGTTCGGTGACGACTGCGGGCGCCCGTCGCGCCGCGTGGTGATCAGGATGGCCCGGTGCCGGGGCCGCAGGAACTCGACCAGGTCGGCCCGGTCGGTCGTGGTGTTGGTCGCGATGGTGCGGGCCATGGTGATCAGCTCCGGTAGGCGGCGGCGTGGGCGGCGTCGACCGTCATCGGGCCGGTACGGCCGGCGGCCTGCGCGGCGGTCACGGCGGCGCCGATGATGCCGGCGTTGTTGAGCAGCGTCGCGGGCACCATCGGGGTGCGGATGTCGATGAGCGGGAGGTACTTGTCCGCCTTCTTGCTCACGCCGCCGCCGATGATGAACAGCCGGGGCGACAGCAGCATCTCCAGGTGCCGCAGGTAGTGCTGCACCCGTTTCGCCCAGTGGTCCCAGCTCAGTTCCTCCTGCTCGCGGGCCCGGTCGGAGGCGCGCACCTCCGCGTCGGCGCCGTCCAGCTCCAGGTGGCCGAACTCGGTGTTGGGCATCAGGATGCCGTCGAGGAACAGGGCGCTGCCGATGCCGGTGCCGAAGGTCAGCAGGACCGTGAGACCGTCCTGCTCGCGCCCGGCGCCGAACGCCACCTCGGCGACGCCCGCCGCGTCGGCGTCGTTGAGCACCGCCACGGGCCGCCCGAGCCGCTCCGTGAACAGCGCCGCGGCGTCCGCGTCGAGCCAGGACCGGTCGACGTTCGCGGCGCTGCGGACGACCCCGTCGACGACCACCCCGGGAAATGTCAGCCCGACCCGGTCGTAGCCGGGGAACCGGCCCGCCACCTCGGCGACCGCCTCCACCACGGCGGACACGTCCGACGGTTGCGGCGTGGGCACCCGGTAACGCTCGTCGAGCAGCTCGCCGCGCACCGGGTCGACCGGTGCACCCTTCACGCCGGAGCCCCCGATGTCGATGCCGAGGATGGCCATCCCAGATCCCGTCTGCCGTCCGATGGTGTTCCTCGCTGTGTATCACGAGGCACCGACGACCGCCTCCGGTGCCACCCGTCGGGGGCCGACACGGGCGACGCAGTTCGGTAACCCTGCCCCCGGCAGTCACCCCAGAGGTAATAATTCCCATAGGCACCGCTTGTCCCGGTAGTGCCCATGGGTGCAACCGAGCCGCACCCCGGCTCCCCCTCCTCCCGCAACGGCCCCCCGTGACTGTCGAAGAGACGCCGACGCCACCAGAGGGGACCGCTTCATGCTGCACACCGCCCGCCGGATGCTCACCGCCCCGGCGCTGGCCGTCGTGATCGGCGCCGGTCTGCTCGTCGCGCCCCAGGCCGCCAATGCCGCGAGCGTCGCCGCCACCGTGGACGTGGTCGGCACGCTGCGGATCCGCACCGCGCCGTCGCTGGCCGCCCCGATCGTCGGCGCCGTGCACGACGAGCAGCGCGTCGCGGTCGAATGCGCCACCCGCGGCACCGAGGTGCGCGGCAGCCAGCGCACCACCGACGTCTGGGACCGGCTCGGCACCGACCGCTACATCTCGCACGCGTACGTGCGGCCGCTGGGCACCATCGCGTCCTGCGCCGCCATCCGGGCGCAGGCCCAGCCGGTCAAGGTCCACCCCGCACCGGTCCAGGCCGCCGCCGCCGGGGCCGCCAAGGCCACGGCCGTCAAGTACACGGTCGGCCGCATCCGCAGCTCGGACGGCCGGGTCAACGTCCGCGCCGGCGTGTCGCTGACCTCCCCGGTCAGGGGCACCCTGGCCAACGGCGCCCGGGTCAACCTGGTGTGCGGGGTGGTCGGCGCCAGGGTCAAGGGCACCGTGCGCACCACGACCCAGTGGAACCGCCTGTCCAACGGCCTCTACGTCTCCCACGCGTACGTGGTGACCCCGACGCTGCACCTGTGCCCGGGCGCGCCCCGGCCCGTGCAGTCGACGCCCGCGCTGACCCCGGAGCAGTTCATCGCCCGCTCGGTGTCCGGCGCCCAGCGCGGCTGGCGCGACTACGGTGTGCCGCCGTCGGTGACGATCGCCCAGGCCATCCTCGAATCGGGCTGGGGCCGCAGCGACCTGTCCGTGGCCGACCGCAACTTCTTCGGCATCAAATGCTTCAACGGCAACCACGGCCCGCTGGCCTCCGGCTGCCACACGTACCAGACGCAGGAGTGCACGAAGGCCGGCAAGTGCTTCGTGACGACGGCGAGCTTCCGGACGTACGCGTCGCAGGCGAACTCGTACCGCGACCACGGCTACTTCCTGCGGGTCAACAGCCGCTACAAGCCGGCGTTCAAGTACACCCGCAGCGCGAACAAGTTCATCTGGACCGTGTGGAAGGCCGGGTACGCCACCGACCCCAACTACTACACCAAGATCACCGGCATCATGTCCCGGTGGGGTCTGTACCGGTACGACACCTGGAAGTAGGCCCGGCAACGACGGTGATCGACACCCCGGGGACGGTAATCACACGGCGCGCCGCGCGCGTTCCGCCTATCCTTGCTCCGCCATGTCGATGCCACCCCCGGACGCCGCCGCGCTGCGCCGTACGCTGACCACCCTGCTGCCCCGCGACGAGCACCGCCTCGGGCGGCGGCTGGAGGGCATCCGGCGGATCCGCGGCGCGGACGCCCGTGCCGCGGCGCTGACCGAGATCGCCGAGCAGGTGGCGCAGGCCCAGCAGCGGTACGAGGCCCGGCTCGCGGCCGTGCCCAAGGTCGGCTACCCGGAGGAGCTGCCGGTCAGCGCCCGCCGCGAGGACATCGCCGCGGCGATCCGCGACCATCAGGTCGTGGTGGTGGCCGGGGAGACCGGCTCGGGCAAGACCACCCAGTTGCCGAAGATCTGCCTGGAGCTGGGCCGTGGGGTGCGCGGTACGATCGGGCACACCCAGCCGCGCCGGATCGCGGCCCGTACCGTGGCCGAGCGCATCGCCGAGGAACTGGGCACCCCGCTGGGGGAGACGGTCGGCTACAAGGTGCGCTTCACCGACCAGGTCAGCGACCGGACCATGGTCAAGGTCATGACCGACGGCATCCTGCTGGCCGAGATCCAGAACGACAGGCAGCTGCGCGCGTACGACACGCTGATCATCGACGAGGCGCACGAGCGCAGCCTCAACATCGACTTCCTGCTCGGCTATCTCAGGGAACTGCTGCCGCGCCGCCCGGACCTCAAGGTCATCATCACCTCGGCGACGATCGAGACGGGCCGGTTCGCCGAGCACTTCGGCAGCCCCGGCGCCCCGGCCCCGGTGATCGAGGTGTCCGGGCGTACGTATCCCGTCGAGGTGCGCTACCGGCCGCTCGTGACGGCCGACGACGAGCAGGAGCGGCAGGAACCGGTCGACCAGGTCGACGGCATCGCCGCGGCCGTGGACGAGCTGGGCGCCGAGAGCAGCGGCGACATCCTGGTGTTCCTCAGCGGCGAACGGGAGATCCGCGACACCGCCGACGCCCTGAACAAGCGCGACCTGCGCAACACCGAGGTCGTCCCGCTGTACGGGCGCCTGTCCGCCGCCGAACAGCACCGCGTCTTCGAACGGCACACCGGGCGGCGGATCGTGCTGGCCACCAACGTCGCCGAGACCTCGCTGACCGTCCCCGGCATCCGGTACGTCATCGACCCCGGCACCGCCCGGATCTCCCGCTACAGCCACCGGCTCAAGGTGCAGCGGCTGCCCATCGAGCCGGTGTCGCAGGCCAGCGCGAACCAGCGCAAGGGCCGCTGCGGGCGTACCTCCGACGGCATCTGCATCCGGCTGTACTCCGAAGAGGACTTCACGCAGCGTCCCGAGTTCACCGAGCCGGAGATCCTGCGTACCAATCTGGCCAGCGTCATCCTGCAGATGACCGCGCTGGGCCTCGGCGATCTGGCCCGCTTCCCGTTCATCGACCCGCCGGACCGGCGCAACGTCACCGACGGCATCAAGCTGCTCGAGGAGCTGGGCGCGCTGGACGGGCGCAAGCTCACCCCGCTGGGCCGCCAGCTCGCCCAGCTGCCGGTCGACCCGCGGCTGGCCCGCATGGTGATCGAGGCCGGCCAGCAGGACTGCGTCGCCGAGGTGATGGTGGTGACGGCCGCACTGTCCATCCAGGACCCGCGCGAGCGGCCCGCCGACAAGCAGCAGCAGGCCGACGAGAAACATGCCAGGTTCACCGACAAGGAGTCCGACTTCTTCAGCTATCTGAACCTGTGGCGCTACCTGCGCGAGCAGCAACGGGAGCTGTCCGGCAATCAGTTCCGCCGGCTGTGCCGCGCCGAGTTCCTCAACTACCTGCGGGTCCGCGAGTGGCAGGACATCTACGCGCAGTTGCGGCAGACCGCCCGTACCCTCGGCCTGAGCGTGGCCGAGCGCGACGACGCCGAGCCGCCGGACGCGCAGCGACTGCACACGGCGCTGCTGGCGGGCCTGCTGTCGCACATCGGCCTCAAGGACACCGACAAGCGCGAGTACCTGGGTGCCCGCGGCGCCAAGTTCGCGATCTTTCCGGGCTCGGCGCTGTTCAAGAAGCAGCCGCGCTGGGTGATGTCGGCCGAGCTGGTCGAGACCAGCCGCCTGTGGGCCCGGGTGAACGCCCGCATCGAGCCCGAGTGGGCCGAGAAGCTCGCGCCGCACCTGGTCAAACGCAGCTACAGCGAGCCGCACTGGGACCGCCGGCAGGGCGCGGTGCTGGCCTACGAGAAGGTCACCCTGTACGGCCTGCCGATCGTCCCGCGGCGCAAGGTCGGCTACGCGCGCGTCGACCCGGTGGTGGCCCGCGAGCTGTTCATCCGGCACGCCCTGGTGGAGGGCGACTGGGACACCCACCACGCCTTCTACGCGCACAACGCCAAGCTGCTCCAGCAGATCGAGCAGATGGAACACCGGGCCCGCCGCCGCGACATCGCGGTCGACGACGAGACCGTGTACGCCCTCTACGACGCCCGCATCCCGGCCGAGGCGGTGTCCGCGCGGCACTTCGACGCGTGGTGGAAGAAGGCCCGGCGCACCGAGCCCGACCTGCTGACCTTCACCCGCGACCTGCTGGTCAACGCGGGCCGGGACGCGGTGGACCCCGGTGCGTACCCGGACGCGTGGCTGGCCGACGGGGTGCGGCTGCCGCTGAGCTACCAGTTCGAGCCGGGCGCCGCCGCCGACGGGGTCACCGTCCGGATCCCGGTGGAGCTGCTGAACAAAGTGGACGCCGACGACTTCGGCTGGTCCGTCCCCGGCCTGCGCAAGGAGGTGGTGGTGGCGCTGATCCGGGCGCTGCCCAAGGCGCTGCGCACCCACTTCGTCCCGGTGCCGGACTGGGCAGAGGCGGTGCTGGCGCGGGTGCCCGCCCGGCGCGGCCCGCTGCCCGACGCGATCGGTACGGAGCTGCGCAAGCTCACCGGCACCGTGGTGCCGCGCGACGCCTGGCGCCCCGACCAGGTGCCCGACCATCTGCGGATGAACTTCCGGGTGGTGGCCGAGGACGGCGCCGTGCTGGGGGAGGGGCGCGACCTGGAGGTGCTGCGCCGCAGCCTGGCGCCGAAGGTGCAGGCAACGATCTCCGCGGCGGCCGGCAACGTCGAGCGTCGCGGCATCACCACGGCCGAGATCGGTACGATCCCGCGCCACGTCGCCCAGGACCGCGGCGGCTACGCGGTGGCGGTCTTCCCCGCCCTGGCCGACGAGGGCGACAGCGTGGCGGTACGGGTGTTCGAGACCGAGCCGCAGCAGCGGGCCGCGATGCGGGCGGGCACCCGGCGGTTGCTGCTGCTGACGTTGCCGCAGGCCGCCCGCTACCTGCAGGGGCGGCTGGACAACCGGGCCAAGCTGGAGCTGAGCCGGGGCAACCCGTACCGGTCCATCGCGGAGTTGCTGGACGACTGCGCGGGGGCGGCACTGGACCGGCTGGTCGCCGAGGCGGGGGGCCCGGCCTGGGACGCCGAGGCGTTCGCCACGCTGCGCGACGCGGTCCGCGCCGATCTCGTGGACGGGGTCGCGAACGTGGTGACCCAGGTGCGGGCCGTGCTGGCCACGGCGTACGAGATCGAGCAGCGGATCGGCGCCACGAAGGACCCGGCGCTGGTACCGGCGCTGGCGGACATCCGGGCTCAGCTGCGGGCGCTGGTGCATCCGGGGTTCGTGACCCAGACCGGCTGGCGGCAGCTGCACCACCTGCCCCGGTACCTGAAGGCGATCGCGTACCGGCTGGACCGGCTGCCGGGCACCCTGGCCCGGGACCGGCAGCTGATGGCCCAGGTGCACGAGATCGAGGCGGAGTACCGGGAGCTGCGCGGGGAGCTGGGTCCGGGCGGGACGGCCGAGGAGGGCCTGGACGAGATCCGCTGGATGATCGAGGAGTTGCGGGTCAACCTGTTCGCCCAGTCGCTGGGCACCGCGTACGCCGTGTCGGACAAGCGCATCTACCGGGCCATGGATCAGTTGCCCGGCTAGCCCGTTCTGTCCTTTCCGCCCCCTTGTGCCCCGCGTTCGTGCGACCGTGAGGAACGGGCGGAAGGGGGCCGCCGGTGGACCAGGCACCGCGATCCGGGAGCGCATCACGCCGGTGGTGGCCGTGGTTTCTGTGCGCCTCGGTGCTGCTGACCACCGCCGGGGCGGCCGCGGGTGGACCGGCCGGGCGACTGCTCATCGGGCTGTCGACCGCCGGGGCGATCATCGCGGGTATCCGGCTGCACCGGCCCGCGCGGCCGGTGCCCTGGTGGCTGCTGACCGCCGTGATCGGCGCGACGACGACGCTCGGCGTGATCAGCCAGCTGCTCGGCGGGCGCAACGGCGCCGCACCACCCGTCCTGGAGCTGTTCTATTACCCGGTCTACCTGATGCTGGCGGTCGCGCTGGCGATGCTGGGGGCGCGCGGCCGGGCCCGTTCCCCCAGCGGGAGCATGGCCGAGGCCGGGATCCTCACCTGCGGCGCGGCACTGCTGTGGTGGATCGTCGTGGTCGACCCGATCAGCGACGCGGGCCGCATTCCCGTGCATGTCCGGGGCCTCGCGTTTCCGTTGCTCGACTTCGCCATGGTCGCCCTCGCGGTGCGGCTGGTCCGCGGCGCGCGGCGCAACCCCTCGACGGTCCTGGTCGCGCTGGCCACGGCCATGCTGCTGGTCTCCGATACCGCGTACTTCGCGGCACCGGACGGGGTCACGCCCCTGCTCAGCGTGTTCGGTTCGCTGATGGCGCACGTGCTGCTCGGCGCCGCCGGCCTGCATCCGTCGATGGCCCGCATCGGCGCACCCGAGCCGGCGACCCCGGGCCCGCCGGTCGGCCCGGCGGAGGCCGCTCGGCCGTCGGTCGCCGCGCCGGAACAGGTCACCGCCGCGCCGGTGTACCTGCTCACGGTGGTGCTCGCCCCGGTGGTCACCGCCGTGTACCTCACGCACGAACGGATCCGCGGCACCATCCAGCCGGGCGACATCGGGGTGCCGCTGCTGATCACCTCCCTCGCCGCGGCCCTGCTGCTGTGGCGGATCCGGCAGCTCAACGACGTCGCCCGCCGCCACGCCACCCGCCTCGAACAGGCCCTGCGCGCGGAGGCCGAGCTGCAGGGGGAGTTGCGCCACCGGACCCAGCACGACGCGCTGACCGGCCTGCCGAACCGGGCCCTGCTCTACGAGCGGATCGGTGCCGCCCTGGCCGCGGCGACCCCGGGCGCCCTGATCGTGCTCGACATCGACGACTTCAAGGACGTCAATGACCGGCTCGGGCACGCCGTCGGCGACGACCTGCTGGTCGCGGTGGCCGACCGGATCACCGGGATGTTCGCGGGCCGGGCGATGGTCGCGCGGCTGGACAGCGACGAGTTCGCGGTGCTGCTGGAGGGAGCCACCGACGAGGAGGCCATCGGCTGG
This sequence comes from Krasilnikovia sp. MM14-A1004, assembly GCF_047159485.1. Lineage (GTDB taxonomy): Bacteria > Actinomycetota > Actinomycetes > Mycobacteriales > Micromonosporaceae > Actinoplanes. The sequence continues at coordinate 2,581,449 of NZ_AP038773.1, forward strand.
GCAGAGGAACTGCTGGTCGCCATGCGCCGCCCGGTCACCGTGCACCATCACGCGCTGTTCGCCGCGATCAGCGTCGGGTTGCGCGGGCTCGACCCCGACCTGCTCACCGCCGACATCCTGCGCGACACGTACGTGGCGCTGCACGCGGCCAAGGCAGCCGGGCGCGACCAGCTCGCGACGTTCGACCTGCGGATGCGTGAGCAGCGGCTGGCCCGGGCGCGGACCGTGGAACGGTTGCGCGGCGCCCTCGACCGCGACGAGCTGCTGCTGCATTTCCAGCCGCTGGTCCGGCTCGCCGACGAACGCTACGTCGGCGCCGAGGCGCTGCTGCGCTGGCGGCCCGAGGGGGAGGCGATGGTGCCGCCCGACGCGTTCATCCCCGAGGCCGAGGACAGCGGGCTGATCGTGCCGATCGGCACGTGGGTGCTGCACGAGGCGTGCCGGGTCGCCGCCCCGTGGCACCGGGACAACGGCGCCGTGGTGTCGGTCAACGCCTCGCCGCGCCAGCTGCGTGAGCCGGACTTCGCGGCGCAGGTCCTCGACGCCCTGCACAGTGCACATCTGCCGCCGCGGGCGCTGATCCTGGAGATCACCGAGGGCGTGCTGGTGGGTTCCGGCCCCGTCGCCGAGCAGGCCGTACGGCACCTGAGCGCGTTGCGCGAGCACGGGGTGCGGGTCGCCGTCGACGACTTCGGTACGGGCTACTCGTCGCTGGCGTACCTGCGGGACCTGCCGATCGACCATCTGAAGATCGACCGGTCGTTCATGCCGGCGTCGGGTGAGCCGGATCCGACCGCGCGGACCCTGGTGAAGGCGATCATCGACCTGGCGACCGCACTGGGACTCGGCACGATCGCCGAGGGGGTGGAGACCGCCGAGCAGGTGGCGCTGCTGCGCGCACTGGGATGCGAGCGGGCCCAGGGCTTCCACTTCGCCCGGCCGGTGCCCGCCACCGAGGCGGGCGAGATGCTGGCCCGTTCCCACCGCGGGGCCCGGGTGTGATGTTCGACTTTGGCCGCGTGCGCCATGCCCCACGACGGGCGCCCGATCGCGGGGTCGGCCGGGGCGTTCGGATAAAAAGGCCGAAACGGTAATCGGAGCACTTTGCTCGCTAAGAGCACCTAAGTAACTTCAAGCCCCATGAAGGTTCCTGCCAGACTCCTCACCCTCCTGCTGATCACGACCCCGGCCGCCGTGCCGGCCCTGGCCGCGAGCGCCACGGCCGCACCGCGGACCGTCATGCGGTACACGTTCGACGCCGGACCGACGGCGACCGGGCGGATCGCGGACACCTCGGGTTCCGGCGCGCCGCTGACGATGCGCAGTGTGGACGGTGGCACAATCCGCTTCCTGCGTACCGCCACCGGCCGGTACGTCGGCTTCCCGGCGCCCTGCGCCCGTACCGCGACAAGGTGCCCGCGGGCGCTGTTCGAGGCGCCGGACGACAACGATCTCGATCCGGGCACCGCCCCGTTCCGTTGGGGCGCCACGGTCTACGTCAAGCAGTGGCAGGTGATCGGCTCGTCCAACATCATGCAGAAGGGTGTGTCGGACACCCAGAGCCAGTGGAAGCTCCAGGTCGGGGCGAACCGCGGCAAGGCACAGTGCGTGGTGGTGGGGCGCGGCTCCAGCCAGGCGTACGTCGCGCGTTCCTCGATCACGGTCGCCGACGGCGCCTGGCACCGGGTGCTCTGCCGCCGCTCCGGCGCCACCCTGACCGTGTACGTCGACGGCGTGGACCGCGGCCACACCGTCATCCCGTCCACACTGGAGATCGGCAACAACATGCCACTGCGGATCGGCGGGCCGAACTTCAACACGACCTCCGACATGTACCACGGCTACCTCGACGACGTGGTGGCCCTCGCCGGATGAGCGAAACGTGGCCCGGGACGGATGTCCCGGGCCACCCCCGTGTCGTCGATGCCGTGCCGTCGGTCCGCGAGCGGCTCAGCTGCGGCGGAACGCGTACGACCGGCTCTGGCCGGACCGTGACGCCCGGCCGGAGCGGGCCTGCTCCGAGCGCTGGCGCGCGGCCAGGCGGGAGTCCCCGGCACCGTGGTGCGGTGCGGGGGCGGCTGCGGTCCGGTGGTCGTCGCGCCCAGGCACGACGGCCTGCCGGGCCAGCTCGTCGCGGTCGACGTGCACGGTGAACGGTTGGTCAGGCATACGGAGACCTCCTGGAGTCGAGGAGAGAGAGCCGTGGACGGGGCGCCGCCAGGGCGGCGCGCGGTCGGGTGTCCCGAGCGGCGGGTGGGCTGTTCCACGGCAGACGACACCGCCGCAGTGCCCGGAACCGGAGAGGCCGGCGCACGGCCCGGGCGCGATGGCCCGGGGGGCGCGAGAGCCCGCGGTGCCGGACCGGCGCGGGGCGCGGGTCCGGGGCGGGCGGCGACGTCAGGAGATCATGCGGGCACGCTACCCGGCCCGCGGCTGTGGGCGCGACCCTATTTCCGCGAGACTTTCCGCCCTGCCGAATGCGCGAGGCTCCGGGCGTGATCCCGCACCGGTTCCGCGGACCCGCCGGTTCCGCGGATCCGCCGCTTTCGCGGACCCCCCGGTCTCGCGGACCCCCCGGTCTCGCGGAGCTGCCGGGATCAGGTCCCGATCGGATCGAGGTCCACGACGATCGGCGCGTGATCGGACGGGCCCTTGCCCTTGCGCGCCTCCCGGTCCACCACCGCGTCGCGCACGGCGGCCGCGACCGTCGGCGTGCCGTACACGAGGTCGATGCGCATGCCCTTGTTCTGGTGGAACATGCCGGCGCGGTAGTCCCAGTACGTGAAGGGATGGTCGCCCTTCATGGGGCGCGGCACGATGTCGGTCAGCCCGGCCGCCAGGATCGCGGCCAGCGCCTCCCGCTCCGGCGCGGTGACGTGGGTGGCGCCGACGAACAGCGCGGGATCCCACACGTCGTCATCGGTCGGTGCCACGTTGAAGTCCCCGGCCGCCACCACCGGGCCCGCCGCCACATCGGCGGCCAGGGCGTCCCGGAACGCCGCCAGCCAGCGCAGCTTGTAGTCGTAGTGCGGGTCCTGCGGGGTCCGCCCGTTCGGCACGTACACAGAGGTGAACCGCACGCCGCCGCAGAGCCCGCTGATCGCCCGCGCCTCCGGCTCCGGGAAGCCCGGCTCGCCCGCGAAGCCGTGGCGGACGTCGTCGAGGCCGATGCGGGACAGCAGCGCGACCCCGTTCCACCGGCCCTGGCCGTACGCGGCGCTGGTGTAGCCGAGCGCGGCGACCTCCTCGGCCGGGAAACCGTCCGCCGGGACCTTGGTCTCCTGCAGGCAGACGACGTCCGGGCTGGTGTCCGCGAGCCAGTCCAGCAGCCGGGGGAGGCGGGCCTTGACCGAGTTGACGTTCCACGTGGCGAACCGCATCCGTCAAGCCTGCCCCATCCGGGCGCGCGCCGCCGTCACCGGCCGCGATGAGCGTCACGCGCCGTCGCCATGGGAGTCCTTTCATCGGCCGCGCCGGTGCCGATGAAAGGACTCGGGCCGAGCGGATGATGCCGGACTTGTCGCCCGTGCGCCAGCTCGTCACCACGAGGTGACTCTCCGGCGCTCCGGGCGCCCATCGGCTACGGTCGATCGCGCTGAACGGGGAGGAACTCATGCAGTTGGATATCGTCTCGGAGCTGCCCGCCGAGCTGCAGGACGCGGCCTGGCACTTCTACCGCGAGACCTTCGACGAGCTGCGGGTACTCGCGGTCAACCGGCACCTCATGCATCGGCACGAGTTCGACGACCTGATGGGCGACAAGCGGATCACGAAGTACGTGGCCCGCGACGGCGACGAGATCGTGGGCCTCTCGGCGCAGACCGACGACCTGCACGCGATTCCGTTGATCTCGCCGGACTACTTCGCCCACCGCTGGCCCGAGGAGTACGCCCAGCGGCGGATCTTCTACTGCGTGTTCGTCGGCGCCAAGCCCGGCCCGCGCGGCATGGGGGTCTTCGTACGGCTGCTGCGCGAGCAGATGCGCCCGATCACCGCGGTGAACGGCATGGTCAACATCGACGTGTGCACCCACAACGAGGTCATGCACTCGCTGCCCGAGCGGGTGGAGACGATCCTCGGCCGGATCACCGGCTCGGCCCGTGCCCAGCGGCTGGACAGCCAGTCGTTCTGGTGCTACGAGTTCCCCGCGGCGAGCTGATCCCGGCCCGCTGCCATGGCCGCGGCGCCCCAGGAGTCGGCGAACTCCTCGGGCGCCACCGCGGGCCCCCAGAGCCAGCCCTGGCCCTGGGTCACCCCGACGGCGGCGAGCGCCTCGCACTGCCGCCGGTTCTCCACCCCCTCCGCGACGATGCTCAGCCCCAGGGCGCAGCTCATCGCGACCACCGCGCGGACGATCTCCTCGTCCTCCACGATCTGGCCCAGCCCGGAGACGAACGACCGGTCGATCTTGACGCCGGTGACCGGGAAGCGGCGCAGATATCCCAGCGCCGAGAAGCCCGTGCCGAAGTCGTCCACCAGCAGGCGCACGCCCAGCTCGCGTAGCTCGAACAGGACACGGGCGGTCACGCTGGAACCGTCCACCATGACCGACTCGGTCATCTCCAGGGCGACCGCGCGGGCCGGCACGCCGTGCTGCATCAGCTCCGCAGAGATGATCAGAGGCAGGTCGGCGTCGGTGAGCTGGCGCGGCGAGACGTTCACGGACAGGTAGAAGTCGTCGGTCACGGTGCCGTCGGCGCGCCAGCGGGCGAGCTGGCTCAGCGCCTGCTTGCGTACCCATGTGCCGATCGGGCCGATCAGGCCCGTGTCCTCGGCGACCGGGATGAAGGTCACCGGCGGGATCGGCCCACGCTGGGGGTGGTCCCAGCGGACCAGGGCCTCCGCCCCGACCGGCCGCCCCGTCGCCAGCTGCACGATCGGCTGGTACGTCACCCGCAGCTGCCCCTCCGCCAGCGCGGTGCGCAGCGCCACCTCCAGCTCGATGCGCTCGCGGACCCGGTCGTGCATCGACACGTCGAACAGCGTGGACCGCCCCGGCCCTTCGGCCTTGGACCGGTACATGGCCGTGTCGGCGTCGCGCAGCAGGGCCTCGGCGGTCACCTCGGGGCTGGGGCCGCCCGCCGCGTGCGCGATGCCGATCGAGGCGCTGATCACCACCTCTGTGTCGCGCAGCGGCAGCGGCCTGGCGAAGCTGCGCTGCACCTCCTCGACCAGTCTCAGCGCCCCGGCCTGCTCGCCCACGTAGGCCAGCACGAACTCGTCGCCGCCGACCCGGGCGAGCGTGGCCGAGGCCGGCACGGCCGCGCGCAGCCGCGCCGCGACCTCGATCACCAGCTGGTCACCGGTGTCGTGACCCCAGGAGTCGTTCACCCATTTGAAGCCGTCGAGATCCAGGTAGCAGACCCAGACCCGGTGCGGCCCCTCCAGCGGCGCCGCCTCGACCAGCCGGGCGATGTGCGCGGAGATCATCCTTCGGTTCGGCAGCCCGGTCAGCAGGTCGTGCACGGCCTGGTGCTCGTAGTCCAACTGCGCCGCGACCTGGGCCTGCACCGCGGACACCGCACGGGCCAGCAGCAGCACCACCAGGGCGGCCCCACCGACCGCGATGGTGACCCGGTATGCCGGGGAAAGCCCGCCGACCGCCACGAGCAGCAGGAACGGCACGCAGATGGCCGGGCCGAGCAGGGACATCCGGCGCCGGGACCAGGCCTGGACCGGCCGCCGGGCGGCCCGGTTCAACCGCGCCACGGACGGGTGCAGGGCGGTCACCCCGAGCAGCACGTACGCGAGCAGGAACGGCACGTCCAGCAGCGGCGAGGCGTAGGTCAGGCCGGCCACCCCGATGATCGCGTACGCGATGTCCCCGACCACCATCAGCGACATCGTGCCCAGCAGGGTGACCAGGCTGAACGGCCACGTGGTGGCTGTGAAGGTCAGGTTCACCACGAGCAGCAGCAGCATCACGTCGAACAGCGGGTACAGCCCCGCCAGCACGGACTCGGCGGCCGGGCGCCCCGGCAGGGCCGCCGCGGGCGCCGCCAGCAGCAGCGCGCTGGCCAGCCCTGCGGCCAGGCAGACGATCAGCCCGTCGAGCACGGCGTGGCGTTCCAGGCTCTGCCGGGCCCGCAGCAGCATCGCGAAGAACGATCCGAGCAGCAGGTAGCCGGGGATGGTGGCGGCGTCACCCAGCAGATCACGGGGATAGGGCAGGCTGGTCGCCCACGGCCGGACCACGACCCCGACCAGGAAGCAGAGCGCCGCCGCGCCCATCAGCGACCAGGCCGCGCGCGGCTGCGCGCCGAAGCGGCGCGGGCCGACGAGACAGGCGGTGACCGTGCCGACGCCGATCACTGCGAAGGCCAGCACGCTCGTGGTCCGCGACAGTTCGGCGACGTAGAGAGCCGTGGCGGCTACACCCGCCACGGCGAAAGCCCACCATGGCACGTACCGCCGACCACCGGTCGACGGAGCTGTGGATCGCACCGCCATCTCCCCCTGGCAGGACCGTCCCCGACCAGCAGGTCGGCGAGTACTTCGTGACGCGTACCTCGCCGGGCCGCCCCGCCGGGACGGGTGGCACGCCCCGCGTCCGGTCAGGAGGCCAGCGCCCCCGCCGAAGGCACCGTACCCGTAGTGGTGCGCTCGTCGGCAGTGGTCCCGTGGACAAAGAGCGTCGGGCACACGCACCGGCGGAGCAATTCATACGCCACGATGCCGAGCAGGGGGCTGCCGTCGGCGCCGCGCGGCCCGACGATCACCATGCGGGCGTGCCGGGAGGCGCGGACCAGCTCGGTCGCCGGATCCCCGGTGAGCAGCAGGACGCGGTGGGCGGGCAGTTCGGGTACGGCCGCGACGGCCGCGTCGATCAGGCCCCGCGCGCGGGCCTGCGCCGCCGGGCCCGGCCGCTCCACCACGTGCGCCACCTCGACGGTGAGGTGCCGGCGGTGCGCCTCCGCGGCGGCGTGCCGCAGCGCGGCCAGCGACGTGGCGCTACCGTCCACCCCGGCCAGCAGGGGACCGGTGGGCGGGCGTACGCCGCGGGCCACGACGACCGGGCAGCGGGCCCGCGACACCGTCTGCAGCAGCACCGAGCCGACCGTCAGGTGGGGCACCGTGGCCAGGTCGTCCTCGCCGAGGATCAGCAGCTGGGCGGTGCGGCTCTGCTGCAGCAGGACCCGTGCGGGCGGCCCGTCGACGACCATGCCGCGGACGTCGGGTGCCGGGGTCGCACGCCGCGCCACGGCCACCGCGTGCTCGACCATCCGGGCCGCAGCCTGCCGCGCCGTGCCGTAGTCTTGGCTTTCCAGGTCCTGTCCGGGTCCGGGCCCTACGGTCTCAGGCCACGGTCGTGGCGGTGCTTTCTCAGGCCACGTGAATGCGTGCACGATCCGCAGCGCGCACCCGCGGGCCACCGCCTCCCGGGCACCCAGCCGCACCGCGGCGAGGCCGGCCGCGGTCCGGTTCACGCCTACCACCACACCGGTCGAGCCCGGGGTCAGCATCGACTCCCACCTCCAACAACCATTATCTATGCGGTGTGTTCTTCGTCGCACAGGTGATCAATGCCTCAGCAGGCGGGCAGCTGATGACCCATTCAGGTTGAGGGTTTACGGTGAAGTTCACGTTCTAGGGGACATCTGCCGGTGAAGCGAGGGAAATACATGACGGATGTCAAGCTCGACCACCCCGGTGGCCAGTTGACGATGCCGGTGCGCGAGGCGGTCGAGGGCCCCGGCGGCATCGAGGTCAGCGCGCTGCTGAAGGAAACCGGTTTCGTCACCCTGGATCAGGGTTTCGTCAACACGGCCTCCTGCTCGTCCGCGATCACCTACATCGACGGTGACGCCGGCATCCTGCGCTACCGCGGGTACCCGATCGAGCAGCTCGCGGGTCAGGCCTCCTTCCTCGAGGTGTCCTATCTGCTGATCCACGACGCGCTGCCCACCCCCACGGAACTTGCCGCCTTCGCCGACAAGATCCGGGTGCACACGCTGCTGCAGGAGGAGATGCGCACCTTCTTCTCCGGCTTCCCGCGCGACGCGCACCCGATGGCGGTGCTCTCCTCGGCGGTCACCGCCCTGTCGACCTTCTACCAGGACGCGCTCGACCCGACAGACCCGGATCAGGTCGAAATCTCCACGATCCGGCTGATGGCGAAGCTTCCGACCATCGCGGCGTACGCGTACAAGAAGGCCATCGGGCATCCGCTGCCGTACCCGGACAACTCCCTGGACTACGTAGAGAACTTCCTGCGTATGACGTTCGGTCTGCCCACGGTGCACTACGACGTCGACCCGACCATCGCCAAGGTCCTCGACATGCTGCTGGTGCTGCACGCCGACCACGAGCAGAACTGCTCCACCTCCACGGTCCGGCTGGTCGGCTCCAGCCAGGCCAACCTGTACGCGTCGGTCTCGGCCGGGGTGAACGCCCTGTCCGGCCCGCTGCACGGCGGGGCGAACGCGGCGGTCCTGGACATGCTGGAGCAGATCCAGGCCGAGGGTGGCGACGTCGACACGTTCGTCAACCGCGTGAAGAACAAGGAAAAGGGCGTCAAGCTCATGGGCTTCGGCCACCGGGTCTACAAGAACTACGACCCGCGTGCCGCGATCGTGAAGAAGGCCGCCCGCGACGTGCTGTCCACGATGGAGAAGCCGGACCCGCTGCTGGACATCGCGTTCAAGCTCGAGGAGATCGCGCTCGCCGACGACTACTTCGTCTCGCGCAAGCTCTACCCGAACGTCGACTTCTACACCGGCCTGATCTACAAGGCCATGGGCTTCCCGACGAACCTGTTCACGGTGCTGTTCGCGCTCGGCCGCCTGCCGGGCTGGATCGCCCAGTGGCGCGAGATGAACGCGGACCCGACCACCAAGATCGGCCGCCCGCGTCAGCTCTACACGGGCTCGCCGGAGCGCGAGTTCGTCCCGATCGACAAGCGCTGACCCCGTTCGCTCATCCGCCCCGTCGGCTTCGGCCGGCGGGGCGGTTGTCGTGTGCGTGCCTTGACGGTTATATAACCCGAGTGGAATAGTCGGGGTCGTGCCCGTGGACGCCATCGCCGTGCTGGCCGATCCGGCCCGCCGCCGCATCCTGGACGAGCTGCGCCACGCCGACCGCAGCGTCGGCGCCCTGGTCGGCGCGCTGCGGATGAGCCAGCCCGCGGTCTCCAAACACCTGCGGGTGCTGCGCGACGCCGGCTTCGTCACCTGCCGGGCCGCCGCCCAGCAGCGCATCTACCACCTGGAGCCGGAGCGGTTCCGCGCCCTGGACGCCTGGCTGGCGCCCTACCGCGCGCTGTGGAACCGTCATCTCGATGCACTGGAACGCCACCTCGACGGCGAGGAGCAGCCATGAGCCACACCACCGATTTCGACCCGGGCCCGCCTGGGGACGCCAGCATCGCCCCCGACGGAGACGCCTGGACCCTCGTCTTCGTCCGCGACCTGCGGCACCCGCCCGAACGGGTGTGGCGCGCCCTCACCGACCCCGGCGAACTCGACCAGTGGGCACCCTTCGCGGTCGCCCGCGACCTCGGCACGCCCGGCGACACCACCCTCACCATGATCGACGGCGACACCCGGTTGGCGCAGCCCGTCACCGTGCTGCGCGCCGAGGCGCCCCGCGTTCTCGAATACACCTGGGGCGACGACCGGTTGCGCTGGGAACTCGACGCCGGGGGCGGCGGCACCCGGCTCACCCTGCGGCACACCCTGGCCCGGCCCGGCACGGACGCGATGGTCGCCGCCGGATGGCACCTGTGCATCGCGGTGCTCCAGCGGCTGCTCGACGGCGCGCCGGTCGGCGTCATCCGCGGCCGCGACGCCCTCGCCCACGGCTTCGACGACCTGCGCGATGGGTACGCGCAGCGCCTCTCCCGCTGACTGGGCTCGGCGGCGTGACGGTACCCGGCCCACAGCGGATCATCGTGTCGGCGTCGACTCTGGACGGCGCTCCGGCGCAGCTGTGCCCCGTGGCGGCGCTGGGCTTCGTGGCGGCGCTGGGCTTCGTGGCGGCGCTGGGCTTCGTGGCGGCGCTGGGTCTCGTGGCGGTGCGGGGCTGACCTGTGGACGTCATCGTCGGCATCGACACCGGCACCACCGCCACCAAGGCGGTGGCGGTCGGCGCGGCCGGTGAGCCGAGGGGGCTCGCCAGCGTCACCTATCCGCTGTCCGTACCCGCGGCCGGCCGGGCCGAGCTGGACCCGGGACTCCTGCGCGACGCTGCCGTGCACACCCTGGTCGAGGTGGCCCGGCAGGCCCGCGAGCGCGGCGACCGGGTCGTCGCGGTCAGCCTCAGCGCGTTCCTGCACGGGCTCGTCCCGCTGGATCCCGGTGGCCGCCCGCTCGGCCCGCTGATCACCTGGGCCGACGGGCGCGCCGGGGCCCAGTCCGCGGCGCTCGTGGCGGCCGGGCGGGCCCCGGCCCTGCACGCGCGCACCGGCACCCCCGTGCACCCGATGTCGCCGCTGGCCAAGCTCGCCTGGTGGCACGACACCCACCCGGGGACGCTGCGGGACACGCCCCGCTGGGGCGGTGTCAAGGAGCTGGTGCTGGCGGCGCTCGCGGACGCGCCGTTCGTCGTGGACCTGTCCGCCGCCTCCGGGACCGGGCTCTACGACATCCACCAGCGACGCTGGGATCCGGAGGCACTGGAGATCACCGGGGTGCGGACCGCGCAGCTCGGCGAGGTGGTGCCCACCACCGAGCAGTTTCCGCTGCGCCGCGACGTCGCGGCCGCGGCCGGGCTGCCCGACACCATCCCGGTGATCGTCGGAGCCACCGACGGGCCGCTGGCCACTCTCGGCGTCGGCGCCACCGCGCCCGGCGTGGCCGCGGTGTCGCTGGGCACGAGCGGCGCTCTGCGTACGGTCGTCCATGCGCCCACGGTGGACCGGGCGGGGCGGCTGTTCTGCTACGCGCTCACCGCGGACCGATGGGTCATCGGCGGGGCGGTCAACAACGCCGGATCGGTGGTGCGCTGGGCGAGGCGCACGTTCACGGGCTACCCCGACGCAGACCCGCCCGGCGGCGAGCGGCTCGACATCGACCGGTCCGAGGGCGGCCGGGCCGACGCGGGCGCGCCCGTCGCAGCGGGGCGTGGTGGTGTCGGCGAGGACCTCGGCGATGCCGCGCTGCTGGTCGAGGCGGGCGGTGTCCCGGCGGGCAGCGAGGGCCTGCTGTGCCTGCCGTACCTGCTGGGGGAGCGGGCGCCGTGGTGGCGTCCCGGGCTGCGCGGGGCCTATCTGGGGCTGGGCCGCGAGCACGGCCGCGCCCACCTGGTCCGCGCCGCGGTCGAGGGGGTGTGCCAGCAGCTGGCGCTGGTCCGCGACACCGTCGCCGACGAGGGGATTCCGGTCACCGAGGTACGGGCCACCGGCGGCGCTGTCGCCTCCACCCTGTGGGTGAGCGTGCTGGCCGCCGCGCTGGACCTGCCGGTCGCGGTCGCCGGCGCCCGCGAGGGCACCGCGCTCGGCGCCGGCCTGCTGGGCTGGCACGCCCTCGGCGCCCTGCCCGACCTGGACCACGCCGCAGCCCTGGTCGGCGTCGGAACACCCACCCGGCCCGACCCGGACGCCGCTGCCCTGTACCGCCGGCTGCGCCCGCTCGTCGAACGCGCCGCCCTCGCGGTCACCGAGATGCACACCGAACTGGACACACTCGCGCGGGGCAGTACCGTCCCCTGAGCCCAGCGCCCGTGCGCGGCGGCCGTGAGCCGCGCCACCGGGTCCCCGTGCCGGGGGCGTCCGCCAACCCGACGCGGGCCGGCTGCACCCGGACGACCGGAGGTGGGTGTCGTGAGGGGCGGCACGTCACGTTGACGCCGGGTGGCGTGGTAGGAAAGCATGACCGGCGAGCGGTAGCGGAGGAACCCGGTGCGAAACCGGGGCGGTCCCGCCACTGTGACCGGGGAGCGACCCGCGACGACGCCACGGCCGGAGACGGCCGGAAGGCCGCGGCGAGCGCCGATCCGGGAGCCAGGAGACTCCGGCCGCTCGTACCTTGAGGATGCGGGCGTGGACACCCGCGGAAGGGGATTGCCGCGTGCTGCCTGCGTACCCGTTCTCCGCCGTCGTCGGCCTCGACGATCTGCGGCTCGCCCTGCTCCTGACCGCCGTGTCACCGGCCGTGGGCGGCGTCCTGGTCCGTGGCGAGAAGGGCACCGCCAAGTCGACCGTGGTCCGCGCGCTCGCCGGGCTGCTGCCCGAGGTCGACGTCGTACGCGGCTGCCGCTTCGCATGCGATCCCGCCGCCCCCGACCCGGACTGTCCCGACGGGCCACACGAGACCCGGGCCCCGCACGGCCACCGGCCCGCCACCCTCGTGGAACTGCCCGTCGGCGCCACCGAGGATCGGGTGGTCGGCACCCTCGACATCCAGCGCGCCCTCGCCGACGGGGTCAAGGCGTACGAGCCGGGGCTGCTGGCCGCCGCCCACCGCGGCGCCCTGTACGTCGACGAGGTCAACCTGCTCCCGGACCACCTCGTCGACCTGCTCCTCGACGCGGCCGCCATGGGACGGGCGCATGTGGAGCGCGACGGCGTGTCGGTCAAGCACGCCGCCCGGTTCCTGCTGGTCGGCACCATGAACCCGGAGGAGGGCGAGCCCCGCCCCCAGTTGGTGGACAGGTTCGGGCTGGTGGTGACGGTCGCCGCGCCCCGCGATGCCGGGCAGCGGGCGGAGGTCGTGCGGCGGCGCCTCGCGTACGAGGCCGACCCGGCCGGTTTTGCGGCCCGGTTCACCGAGGCCGAGCGGGCGCTGGCGCGCCGGATCGCCACGGCCCGTTCCGCCCTGCCCGGCATCACACTGCCCGACGCCGAGCTGGACCGGATCGCCCGCGTGTGCCTCGCGTACGGCGTGGACGGCATGCGGGCCGACATCGTGGTGGCCCGGTGCGCGGTGGCGCTGGCGGCGTGGCACGGCCGGGGCAGGGTGACCGGCGACGACGTCAAGGACGCGGCCCGGCTGGCGTTGCCGCACCGGCGCCGCCGCGACCCGCTCGACCCGCCCGGCACGGACGAGCAGCGCCTCGAGGAGGCCCTGGCCGCGGCCGACCCGGACGACGACGACCCACCCCCTCCGCCGGACGGCGGCACCCCGCCACCCGACAGCGGCCCACCCCCGAGCGGTGGCCCGCCTCCGGACGGTGGCCCGCCTCCGGGCGGCGGTCCGCCTGCGAGTGACGGCGGCCCGTCCGCCACGGACGGTGCGTCGCCGCCCGGCCCGGCGAGTGACCGCCCGCCCGAACCGACGGGATCCGCGGACCAGACCGGACCAGCCGATCAGGCGCCGCAGGATCGGTCGAAGCCGTCACGGGGCCACCCGCAGCAGGGGACCGCGCAGGCCGGCGCCGTGTTCCGCCCGCGCACCCTGCGGATCGCCGCGCGCGGCGAGGGCGGCCACGCGGGTCGGCGCTCACCGGCATACGCCCGCCGCGGCCGGGTCGTCGGGGCGCGGGTGCCGCACGGCCGCCTCACCGGAGCCCTGCACCTGCCCGCCACGCTGCGCGCCGCCCTGCACCGAGCCGCAGAGCACCGAGCCCCAGAGCGCCAGGGCGCCACCCACGTCCGCGGCCTCGTTGTACGGTCGCGCGACCTGCGGGAGGCCGTGCACGTCGGGCGCGAGGCCAACCTCGTACTGTTCGTCGTGGACGCCTCCGGCTCGATGGCGGCGCGGCGCCGGATGACCGTGGTCAAGACCGCCGTGCTCTCGCTGCTGCGCGACGCCTACCAGCGGCGGGACCGGATCGGCATGATCACCTTCCGGGGTTCGTCCGCGGAGCAGGTACTGCCGCCCACCTCCAGCCACGAGGTCGGGGTACTGCGGCTCGCCTCGTTGCGCACGGGTGGGCGTACCCCTCTGGCCGCTGGCCTGCGCACCGCGGCCGCGACCATCGCCACCGAGCGCCGCCGCGACCCCCGCCGCCGCCCCCTGCTGGTGGTGGTCACCGACGGCCGCGCCACCAGCGGGCCCGACCCGACGACCGTCGCCGGTGCGCTGGCCGGGGTCGCCTCCGTGGTGGTCGACTGCGAGTCGGGCCCGGTGCGCCTGGGCCTGGCCCGCCGCCTCGCCGCGGCCCTCGACGCGGATCTGGTGCCGCTGGAACACCTGGAACACACCACGGCCGCCGGGAGGGCAGCATGAGCACGTGCACCGAGCGCATGCCGGGAGGGAGAGCCTGATGCCGCAGGGCAAGGTCACGACGGTGCCGGACGACGGCCTGACCACCCGGCAGCGCCGCCGCCAGGCCGTGCTGGCGGTGCACACCGGACACGGCAAGGGCAAGTCCACGGCCGCGTTCGGGATGGCGCTGCGGGCCTGGAGTGCCGGATGGTCGATCGGGGTGTTCCAGTTCGTCAAGAGCGAGAAGTGGCGGGTCGGCGAGGAGACCGCCCTCAAGGCGCTCGGCGCGACCGGCGGCGCGCCCGTGGCCTGGCACAAGATGGGCGAGGGCTGGTCCTGGATCCAGCGGGCCGGCACGGAACGCGATCACGCCGCCGAGGCGGCCGAGGGCTGGGCGCAGATCAAACGGGACCTGGCCGCCGAGACCCACAGGTTCTACGTGCTCGACGAGTTCACGTACCCGATGAAATGGGGTTGGGTGGACGTGGCGGACGTCGTCGCGACGCTGGGGACGCGGCCCGGCACCCAGCACGTCGTGATCACCGGCCGGGACGCGCACCCCGACCTGATCGCGTCGGCCGACCTGGTCACCGAGATGACCAAGCTCAAGCACCCGATGGACGCGGGCCGCAAGGGGCAGCCGGGCATCGAATGGTGAGCGTGCCCCGCCTGGTGGTGGCGGCACCGGCGTCCGGGCACGGCAAGACCACGGTGGCCACCGGCCTGCTGGCCGCGTTCGCGGCACGCGGCCTCGCGGTCGCCCCGTTCAAGGTGGGGCCGGACTACATCGACCCCGGCTACCACGCCCTGGCCGCCGGGCGGCCCGGGCGCAACCTCGACCCGGTCCTGGTGGGCGAGCAGCTGATCGGGCCGTTGTTCGCGCACGGTACGGCCGGAGCACAGCTCGCGGTGGTCGAGGGCGTCATGGGCCTGTACGACGGCCGCACCGGCGCCGGTGACACCGGCTCCACGGCACACGTGGCCCGCCTGCTGAACGCTCCCGTGCTGCTCGTCGTGGACGCCGCCGCCCAGGGCCGTTCCGTGGCCGCCCTGGTGCACGGCTTCCGCAGCTTCGGTGACGTGCGCATCGGCGGGGTCATCCTCAACCGGGTCGGCTCCGACCGGCACGAGACGCTGCTGCGCGAGGCGTGCGAGGAGGTGGGCACCCCGGTGCTGGGGGCGCTGCGCCGCGCCGACGCCGTGGCCGCCCCGTCCCGCCACCTCGGGCTGGTCCCGGCCGCCGAGCGCCGCGCCGAGGCCGTCGCGGCGGTGGACGCGCTGGCCGCGCTCGTGGCGTCCGCCGTGGACCTGGACGCGGTGCTGGCGCTGGCCCGCGCCGCCCCGCCGCTGGCGGCGACCGCGTGGACCCCGGCGGCGGCCGAGCCCGTGCCGGGCCGTCCGGTCGTCGCGGTCGCGGGCGGTCCGGCGTTCACGTTCTCGTACGCGGAGACCGCCGAGCTGCTGGCCGGTGCCGGTGCCGAGGTGGTCACGGTCGACCCGCTGCGCGCCGAGGCCCTGCCCACCGGCACCCGCGCCCTGGTCGTCGGCGGCGGCTTCCCGGAGGTGTACGCCGCGCAACTGTCCGCCAACGAGCCGCTGCGCCGCGACGTGGCCGCCCGCGCCGCCGCGGGTCTGCCGATCGTGGCCGAATGCGCGGGCCTGCTCTGGCTGTGCCGCAGTCTCGACGGCGCCCCGATGTGCGGCGTACTCGACGCGGAGGCCGCCATGACCCCGGCGCTGACGCTGGGCTACCGCGACGCGGCGGCGCTGACCGACAGCCCCCTCGCCGTGGCCGGGACCAGGGTCACCGGGCACGAGTTCCACCGTACGGTGGTGCAGCCCCGCTCCGGGCTGCTGCTGTCCCCGGCGGCCGGGGCCGCGTGGGGGTGGCGCGGCGCCGACCCGGAGGGCTTCGCGACCCCGGCGCTGCACGCGTCCTATCTGCACCTGCACTGGGCCGGCCACCCGGACCTCGCGCGCCGCGTGGTCACCGCCGCCGCGGTGGAGCGTTCTGCGGCCACACCGTGACGGCGGGCGGCGGGTCGGCAGCGGGAGGGGAGGCGGCACGCCGCGGGCGGGTGGTGGTGGGTGTCGGCGCGCGGGGCGGCGTACCCGAGGAGGAGCTGGACCGGGCGATCGACGCCGCGCTGGCCGCGGCGGCCGTGCCCGGCCGCGACGTCGGCATGCTCGCCACGCTGGACCGCCGGGCGGACCCGGCGCTGCGGGCGGTCGCCGCCCGCCGCGGCTGGACGCTGCGGGCCTTCCGGCCCGAGCAACTCGCCGCCGTGCCGGTGCCGCATCCGAGCCCGCGGGTGGCCGTGGCCGCCGGGACGCCGAGTGTGGCCGAGGCCGCCGCGCTGCTGGCCGCCGGGCGCGGCGCGCGCCTGATCCTGCCGAAGTCGGTGCGCTCGGGCGTCACCGTGGCGGCGGCGACCGGCGCGGGGGACGGATGGGCCGCTGCGGCGGCCGGGCCCGGGAATGCGCAGCCCGCCCGGCCCGAGGTGGGCAGCCCGCTCGGCCCGAGGTAGAAGGACGGGCAGTGCCGGATCCCGGGTGGCCCGGTCAGCCGGGCAGGGGCCATTCGTGGACGGGCACGTTGCCGTGCATCAGCGGCAGGTACCGCTCCAGCATCTCGTGCAGGGCGTCGCGGCGCTCCCGGCCGTCGGCCTCCAGCGCGTGCAGCGTATCCACCTGCCACTGCGCGCCGTTGCGGCCGGTGAGGCAGCGGCGTTCGATGATGCCGAGCAGGCGGTCGCGTTCGGCGGCGGGCACCGCCCACCGGTCCAGCCCGTCGTGGGCCAGCGGCAGCAACCGGCGCAGCACCAGCTCGGTGACCGGGACGTACCCGAGGCCGGGCCAGAACATCGACGCGGCGATGCCGTGCCGGGCACCGGAGTGGAAGTTCTCCTCGGCGGCGCTGAACGACATCTGCGTCCACAGCGGACGGTCCGCGTCGGCGAGGCTGCGCACGAGCCCGTAGTAGAACGCCGCGTTGGCCATCGTGTCCACCACGGTCGGCCCGGCGGGCAGGACCCGGTTCTCGACGCGCAGGTGCGGGCGGCCGTTGACGACCGCGTAGATGGGCCGGTTCCACCGGTAGATGGTGCCGTTGTGCAGGCGCAGCTCGCTGAGCTCGGGGATGTCGCCGCGTTCCAGGTCCTGCTCGGGGTCGGCGTCGTCGCAGATGGGCAGCAGGGCGGGAAAGTACCTGACGTTCTCCTCGAACAGGTCGAACACCGAGGTGACCCAGCGCTCGCCGAACCACACCCGCGGGCGTACCCCCTGCGCCTTGATCTCCTCGCTGCGGGTGTCCGTCGCCTGCTCGAACAGCGGGATGCGGGTCTCGCGCCACAGCTCCCGCCCGAACAGCAGCGGCGAGTTGGCGCCCAGCGCGACCTGGACGCCCGCGATGGCCTGCGCCGCGTTCCAGTACGCGGCGAACTGTCCCGGGCTGACCTGCAGGTGGAACTGGGTGCTCGTGCAGGCCGCCTCGGGCGCGATCGTGTCCGTGGTGACCGCGAGCCGGTCGACGCCGTCGATGCGGATGTCCAGGTCCTCGCCGCGGGCCGCGAAGATCTGCTCGTTGAGCAGCTTGTACCGCGGGTTCGCCGACAGCGAGTCCATGGTGAGGTGTTCCCTCCGCAGCGTCGGCAGGATGCCGATCATCACCATGTGCGCGCCGACCGAGCGGGCATGCTGCTCGGCGTTGTTGAGGCTGGCCCGCAGGCCGCGTTCCAGATCGGTGTTGCCGTCGCCGGCCAAGAGCCGCGGCGGCACGTTGATCTCGACGTTGAACTGGCCCAGCTCGGTCTGGTAGTCGGGGTCCGCGATGGCACCGAGCACCTCGGCGTTGCGCATCGCCGGGTCGCAGTGCTCGTCGATGAGGTTCAGCTCGATCTCCATGCCGGTGAGCGGCCGTTCGAACTCGAACCGGGACTCGCGCAGCATTCCCGCGAACACGTCCAGGCTGCGGCGGATCTTCTGCCGGTACCGGGCGCGGTCGTCGCGGGTGAACGCGTGCTGCTCGACCTCTTCACCCACAGTGCACCACCCTCTCCACGCACCGTCACCGTCTCATCGCATCGTCGGGCGCGCAACTCCCGGACGCGGGCGCGCCGGGCCGCCTTGTGCTCGCCGTCGCGAGTGGACCGCCGGTTCGTTACCCGCGTGCGCCCGTCCGCATTCACGGCGGGCGATCAGTGCAGCCAGGCCGCCACGACCAGCCCGACCAGCACGAGGCCCAGCACGGCCTGGATGAGCAGACCGGTGCCGAGATGCGACCACAGCGTCGGGACCCGCGGGGTCAGTGGCTGCAGGGTGGTGAGGTTGAGGACCTGCCGCACCTTCACCGGCAGATCAGGGTCCTTCTGCGGCAGGGTACGCAACTGGACGAGATCGCCACGGTGCAGCGCGGACACGGGCAGATACCCGTGCATCTCGACCTCGTACGTCTGACCCAGGTCGTCGCGGACCCGCAACGGGGTGACCAGGTACTCCGGGCCCTTCTTCAGCTCCTTGAAACTGCGGCGGGCACCGCCCCCGCCGCGGCGCAGCGTGGCGAGGATCAGCGCGACGAGGCTCTGGGCGACCCCGGCCGCCACGAAGACGGCCAGCAGCAACGGCTGACCGACCCTGACCTCCCGGGTGTACGAGGCCTGGAAGCCGACGAAACGGCCGGTGATGACGGGACCGGCGTGCCGGAGGATCTGCTCGCGGTACAATCCGGCGTCGTCCATGGCTCACCTCCGGGCGAGGAGATGGATGTCCCCTGATGGTACGGAGAGCGACGTCTAGCACACAGTGAGTGAATAATGGTTCATTGCGTGCTCCTGACGGGACCCTGCGGCGAACCACCGCCGCCCCGCCCTACGGCGTCCCCTGCCGCCATCCGCCGAAGGTCTTCCGATTGCGCGAAACCGCTCCAAAGCCGCCCCGGTCGCGGTGAACTTGTGCTGACCGCGTGTCCCGGCGCGCGGCGTACCGACAGGGGACCACCATGGCTACAGGGTCGACGGCGTACATCCGGCCGGACAGCGTTCTGGCGCGCACCGCCGCCGAGGTGATGAAGGCCCACGCCGGTGGCGCCGGGCCCACCGCCGGGATGACCACCTGCCCCGTCTGCGGGGAACCCCTGCCCTGCTCGACCGGTCTCGCCGCCGCCGAGGTGCTCGTCGCCGCCGGGCTGGCCGAGTCGTCCGGCCTGGTCGAGGCGGCCCGGCAGGGGCGCGGTGCGCCCTCCGGCCCGCTCATGCCGCCCGGCGGCGCGACGCCGCGCACCACCGAGCCGGTACCGGACTTCGACATCCCCGGCCTGCCGACCGCAGGTGGGCGCGGGGCACTGGGACATGCCGAGCCCCTACCCGACGTCTCGACCACCCGGGGGGCGCCCCGGCCTCCCGAGGGCCTGACTGGGCACGGGCTGCCCGAGCCCACGCCGCCGATGCCGCCCGGTGGCGCTCGCGCCGCGGAGCCGCCCCTGGGGCTCCCGCCGACCTCCGGGTTGCCTCCCGCCGCGGGGTTGCCGCCGGCGCCCGCCTCGGGTCTGCCGCCCGCCGCCGAGTCTCCGGCCGCACCGTCCACTCCCGGCCCGGCCGCATCCGAAGCGGCGGGCCGGGCCGCTTCTACGCCGGGCTTCACCACCTCCGCCGGGCCCGCTGGTCCGCCGTCGGGCCTGGCCGCCCCCGGGCCCGCTGGTCCGCCATCGGGCCTGGCCGCGCCTGCGGGTCCGCCGCCGGGGCTGAGCCCGCTTGCGCCGCCGGCCGCCTCGTCCGGTCCGGGCGGGCCTGCCGCCGCGCCGCCCGTACCGTCGGCGCCGTCCGCGCCCGGTGCGCCGTCGGGGCTGTCCGCGCCGACTCCCTCAGCGGCGCCATCCGATTTCTCCGCGCCATCCGGCTTCCCTGCGCCGCCTGCCCCGCCGTCCGGCCTCTCTGCGGCCCCGGCCGGGTCATCCGGTCTCTCCTCGCCACAGCCGCCGGCAGCCTCGTCCGGCCTGTCCGCTCCGGCACCGTCGGGCCTTTCCGCGCCGCCGCCCACCGCGCCGCCGGGGTCTTCCGCGGCTCCGCCGGCCGGCCCTGCGGGTCCGTTGGGGGGCCCGCCGGCCGCGCCCTCGGGCCTATCGGCGGCCCCGCCGGTTGCGCCGTCGGGTCAGCCCTCGCCGCCACCTGCGGGCGCGCCGTCGGGTCTGTCGCATCCCGGGGCGGGTGGCCCCTCCTTCACAACGCCCGGCTTCACGGAGTCCGGCGGCCCCGAGCCCACCGGTCAACCGGGCTGGGACGGCCCGGGCCGGGGCGCCCCGCAGTCCGGGCTGTCGGGCATCACCGGCGGCTCCCCGGCGGCACCACTGCACGGCGGAGCGCCGGTCACGGGATGGGATCCCGCGGCCGCGCCGGCCGGTGGCCCGCAGGAGCGCACCGGAGCCCCGGCCGAACCGGGCCCGGTGAACGGGGCGGCCGGTCCGGCCGCGCCGCGCGAGAGCGGTTCCACGCCGTCGGGATTCGCGCCGGGCAGCCGAGCGGACGCCGGGCCCGGCTGGGCACCACCATCGACGGACTGGCCCGCCACGGGAACGCAGACGGGCGGGGCCCCCGCCGCGCCGCACGGCGGGGCGGCGCACCCGTCCTCGGGTCCGCTCAACCCCCCGGGAGGTGGCTCCCGGCCGGTGCCCGGCGGGGCCACACCGGCCGTGCCGCCGACGCTTCCGCCGGACTTCGATCCGCTTCTGCTCGGACCGCCGATCTACGTCCAGCAGAACCGGCCCCTCGACGCGCCGCAGTTCACTCCCTCACGTCCCCGGACCGACCAGCCGGGCGGCGTCCCCGGCGGCCAGGGTGCAGCGCCCGGGCAGGCGGGCGTGACGGGACAACCGGGTCAGCCCGGCCCGGCCGGGCAGGCCGCCGCGCCCGCGCCCGCCGAACCCACGGTCGGAACCGGACCGGCGGCGGGCCACCCGGAGCCCGCGCATGGCGCGGCCGGCCAGGCCCAGGACCGCCCGCCCGTCGATCGCCCGGACCAGTCGGCCGCGCCCGGAGCCCAGCCGGGTGGCCTGCCGGGAGCCCAGCCCCCGGCCCGGCCACCGCTGGAACCCCCGCAGCTCGGTCAGCCTCAGCTCGGTCAGCCTCAGCCCGGGCAGCCCCAGCTCGGTCAGCCTCAGCTCGGGCAGCCTCAGCCCGGGCAGCCCCAGCTCGGTCAGCCCCAGCCCGGGCAGCCCCAGCCCGGGCAGCAGCCGCAGCTCGGGCAGCAGGCGCCCGCTGGACCGGCGGCAAGCGGTGCCGGGCTGGAGCCTCCGCAGCTGGGCCAGCAGAACCGCCCACCGCTGGCGGGTCACGCGGGCGGCCCACCGCCGCTCGGACCGCAGAATCAAGGTCAGGAGCCGGCCCCGCAGCCGGGTCAGAACCGGCCACCGCTGCAGCCCCCGCAGATGGGGCAGAGTCGGCCGCCGCTGGAGGCCCCACAACTGGGTCAGAACCGGCCGCCGCTGGAGGCGGGCCAGGCCGGCCAGGCGAGCCAGGCGGGGCAGCGCAACCGGCCGCCGCTGGCGGGCCAGGGCCCCGCGCGGCCGCCGCTGGAGCCGCCGCAGCTCGGCCAGCACAATCCTCCACCGCCGGGACAGGCCGCCATGTCGGGGCCCGGCCCGGAGGGCGCGCCCCAGCCGCCGCAGCCCTGGGGGCAGCCGTCCGCGGGTGGACCGTCCGGTGGCACCGGCCCGGCCGCGTTCGGCACGAGCGCCGGCCAGCCACCTTCACCGGGCACGGCCGCGAACCCGCTCCAGGGCACGGGCCCGACCCAGTCGCTGGGCCCCATCCCGACCCCGGCCGCTCTGCAGACACCGGGCCAGGGACCCGCCGTTGCTGGCGCCCCGAGCGGCCTCTCGGCGGCACAGCCGCCCAGCCGGCCGCCGCTGGAGCCACCGCAGCTCGGTCAGCACAACCGCCCGCTGCATGAGGGACCCGCCGGACAGCCGGGCTCCGCGCCCCCGTCCGGATTGTCCGGTCAGGCACCCCTCGGCGGTGAGCCGTCCGGGGCGTCCGGGCCGGGCTCGTCGGGAGGCGGGATGCCGTCCGGGTTGCCGACGCCCGGGTACCCGTCCGGGCCCGCCGCCGCGGGATACGCCGCACCGCCCTCCGTGGGCCCGTCGGGTCAGGCGAGTGGCCTCCCGTCCGGCCTGCCCCAGCCCAGCGGTGGTGCCCAGCCCGGCCCGCCCCAGCCCGGCAGCCTCTACCAGTCCGGCCCACCCCAGCCCAGCGGTGGCCCCCAGTCCGGCCTGCCGCAGCATGGCGGCGGTCCCCAGTCCGGCCTGCCGCATGGCGGCGGTCCCCAGTCCGGGCTGCCGGGCGGGACCCCCGGCGAGCCGGCGCCCGGCGCGGCGGACACCGGCGCTCCGTCGTGGGCGCTGCGCCGCGACGACGACGAGACCACGGGTCGGGACGCCGGCAACTAGGCGCCCCCGCGGAGCGCCCCGACCCCGCGTACGCAGCGGGACGACACGGCCGACCGGACACGCCGGTACAAGTTCCGAAACGGAAACGGCGGGTGGCCCGGACCCGGCCGCCGAGGGCCTGACGAGGCGCAACGGCCGTCCGGGGGCCCGGCCGCCCGGCACGGATCGGCGGCGGCGCATTGCCACGATTCGGTCGATGCGTTTGAGTCAGGCAAGTGGGGCAGTAACGTCGCCCCCGAGGGGCCGATCCGGGGGCGGTGGGGACCGGGCGCTGGGAGGCGCCGGCGGGGCGCTGGCTCCCGCCTCGCCCTCCGGCCGAGGGTGGCTTCGCCGGTCATGGCGGGGCCGCGCGAGGGAGAGACGATGCGCGCACCTGAAGAAGTGCAGACGCTGGAGTGTCCTCCGGCGGATCTCGACGCCGCCGCGGTCGTCTACGCGCGACGGTGGTCCGGCGCGCCACCGGCCGCACGGCAGGCGCTGCGCGAGGAGCTCATCGCGGCGTGCCTGCCATTCGCGGGCCGGCTCGCGCGGCGCTACCGCGGCCGTGGGGAGCCGCTGGAGGATCTCACCCAGGTCGCCCGCCTCGGCCTGGTCAAGGCCATCGACCGGTACGACCCGCGGCGTGGCTCGTTCACCGCGTACGCGGTCATCACCATCACCGGCGAGATCAAACGCCATTTCCGTGACAAGACCTGGGGTGTGCACGTGCCCCGCCGGATCCAGGACCTCAGTCTCGAGGTGGCGCGCGCGTGCACCGTGCTGACGACGCGCCTCTCCGGCAGCCCCACGGTGGCCGAGATCGCCGAGTTCCTGCGGGTCGACGAGGACGCGGTGATCGAGGCGATCGAATCCGCGGCCAGCTATTGCCCGGCGTCACTGAACGCCCCGGTCGGTGCCGGCGACGCGGGTGAACTCGGTGACCTGCTCGGCGGCGTCGACCTGGATCTGGAGGCGGTCGACGACAAGCTGACCGTCGCCGACCTGCTGCTGCGGATGCCGGCCCGCGAACGTCGCATGCTCGCGCTGCGGTTCTACGGCAACCGGACCCAGGCCGAGATCGCCCAGGAGCTGGGTGTCTCCCAGATGCACGTGTCCCGGCTGCTGAGCCGGGCGCTGACCTGGCTGCGGGAGGCGATGCTCCGCGACACCCTGCCGCGGTGGGAGGGCGCCTCGGACGGCGGGCACGACATGCGCGTGTCGGTGGCCCGGGTGCCGGGCGGGCTGACCGTACGGGTGCGCGGGGAGGTGGACCGGGACACCGCCGAGCGGTTCCGCGCGGGGCTGCGGCAGGCCGTCGCGGCGGCGGCCGGCCAGCGGATCGTCGTGGACCTCTCCGGTGTGCCGCTGATCGACGCGGCCGGGCTGGCGGCGTTCGTGGACGCCAGGGCGGCCGCGGCCCGCGCCGAGGTGCCGCTGGTCGTTCGCGGTGCGCAGCCGTACGTGGCCCGCATCCTCGCGGTCTCCGGCCTGGGCCCGACGCTCGCGCCGGACCAGCCGTGACCGCCCCGCCCGGCGCCGGACGGGCGACGCCGGCCGGCATATCGGGCGTCCGGGGCGGGAGTCGGGCGCAATCGGCGGCCGGCATCAAGTACCGTTGCCGGCCATGGGTGTGTCGCAGCGGCTGAAGAGCCGGTTCCGTAAGTTCCTGCAGCGTCCGGGCACCACGGTCGATCTCGCCCCGCTGCGCCGTCGGCTGCCGGACATCGACGCGCGTGAGGAGGCCCTGGCGGCTCTCGACGACGCGGAGCTGACCGCGGCGGCCGCCGAGGCCCACGACTACGTGGAGATCTGCGCGGTCGGCCGGGAGGCCGCGAAGCGGGCGCTGGACCAGCGGCCGTACGACGTGCAGCTGCTCGGCGCCATGGCCCTGCTGTCCGGCAGCGTGGCGGAGATGGCCACCGGTGAGGGCAAGACCCTGACCGCCACCATCGCCGCGTACGGGCACGTCCGGCGGGGCAACGGGCCGGTGCACGTGCTCACGGTCAACGACTACCTGGCCCGCCGCGACGCCACCTGGATGGAGCCGGTCTACACCCTGCTCGGCCTCACCGTTGCCTGGGTGACCGAGGCGTCGACCCCGGAGGAGCGCCGCGAGGCGTACGCGTCCGACGTCACGTACGTGTCGGTGAGCGAGGCGGGCTTCGACTACCTGCGCGACCAGTTGGTCACGGACCTGGCGGACCGGGTGCAGGGCGAGTTGGCCACGGCGATCGTCGACGAGGCCGACTCGATCCTGATCGACGAGGCCCGGGTGCCGATGGTGCTGGCCGGCAGCATCCACACCGAGAGCGACCCGGTGCACGAGGCCGCCGACCTGGTCCGCGACCTGCGCCCCGGCAAGCATTTCGAGGTGGCCGAGGACGGCCGCAGCGTCGCGTTCACCTCCGCGGGTCTGGCCGAGGTCGAGCGCCGGATGGGCCTCGATCTGTACGCGCACGAGAACGTCGAGCAGCTCTCCGCGGTCAACGTGGCGCTGCACGCCAGGGCCCTGCTGCGCCGCGACGTCGACTACATCGTGCGCAACGGCTCGGTCGAGCTGATCGACGAGATGCGCGGCCGGGTGGCGCAGCGCCGCCGCTGGCCGGACGGCCTGCAGGCCGCCGTGGAGGCCAAGGAGGGCCTGTCCGCCACCGCCGAGGGCGAGGTCCTCGACACGATCACCGTGCAGGCGTTCATCGCGTCCTACAAGACGGTGTGCGGGATGACCGCGACCGCGGTGCACGTGGGTGAGCAGCTGCGCGAGTACTTCAAGCTCGAGGTCGCGGTGATCCCGTCGAACGCCGAGAACATCCGCATCGACGAGCCGGACCGGATCTACTCGGCGCACGACATGCGTGATGAGGCGCTGGTCGAGGAGATCAAGCTGGCCCACGAGAAGGGCCGCCCGGTGCTGGTCGGCACGGTCGACGTGAAGGCGTCCGAGCAGCTGGCGGCGCAGCTGGCCGCGGCCGGGGTCCCGTCGCAGGTGCTGAACGCGAAGAACGACGCCGAGGAGGCCGCGATCATCGCGGAGGCGGGCGCGCTGGGCGCGGTGACCGTCTCCACCCAGATGGCGGGCCGCGGCGTCGACATCCGCCTGGGCGGCAGCGACGAGAAGGACCGCGACCAGGTGATCGAGCTGGGCGGTCTGTACGTGATCGGCAGCGGCCGCCACGACAGCCGCCGGGTGGACGACCAGTTGCGCGGCCGGGCGGGCCGGCAGGGCGACCCGGGCGGCTCCGTGTTCTTCGTCAGCCTCGAGGACGACCTGGTGGTGCGCCACGCGGGCGACATCCTGCCGGCGTCGCCGCGGATGGACATCGACGGCGTGGTGCACGACGAGACGGTGGACTACGCGGTCGAGCATGCACAGCGGGTCGCCGAGGGCGTCAACCACGAGATCCACCGCAACACGTGGCGCTACAGCGTGGTGATCGAGCAGCAGCGGGTGGCGCTGGCCGAGCGGCGCGAACGGCTGCTCACCAGCGAGGTCGCCGCGATCATGCTGCTGGAGCGGTCCCCGGAGAAGGCCAAGGCGACCGATGAGGACATCCTCAGCGACGCCGGCCGGGCCATCGCCCTGTTCCACCTCGACCGGCTGTGGGCCGAGCATCTGGCGCATCTCAACGAGGTCCGCGAGGGCGTGCACCTGCGGGCGCTGGGCAAGCTGGACCCGCTGGACGAGTTCCACCGCGCGGCGGTGCCGGCGTTCCAGACGTTGTTCACCGAGATCGAGCGGCGCACCATCGAGACGTTCGAGGAGGTCGACCTCTCCGACGGGTGGCAGCCCGAGCAGGCGCAGATCGTGCGGCCCAGTGCCACGTGGACGTACCTGGTGCACGACAACCCGTTCGGCTCGGAGCTGGACCGGCTCATCGCGGCGGTGGGCCGCCGTCTCACCTCCAGCGGGCAGTAGCTATCGCGTGTGCCCCGGCCCCGCGCGGTGGGCGGCGAGTACGTCGCCACCGAAGTCGCCGCGCGGGCGGCGCAGCACGGTGTGCGCGTGGTTGCCGTCGTCGGTGGTGTTGTCGTACTCGATGAGCAGGTCGTCGGCCTGGATGCGGTAGTAGTGGCGGCTGCCCGGCCCGGGCGGCCCCTCCCACGCGAAGTGCACGTCCGCGCCGAGGGTGTCCGCGTACGCGGCGGCCAGCTCGTCGGGCAGCCGTCCCAGGTAGAGCGCGACCAGCTGGTCCAGCAGCGCCCGTTCGCCGGGGCGCAGGTCGGCGCGGGGCACCCCGGCCGGTGGGATCGGCCCCGCCGTCGGCGCGGTGCCGCTGCGGATGTCGTACGGTGCCTCGTCGGCGACGACGGCCCGCCGCCGCGTCGCGGGCGTCATGGCCAGCAGCAGCTCGCGCCCGAGGTCCTCCTCGGCGGCCAGCGGCCGCAGCACCACCCGCCCGGCGGTGTCCACCCGGGCCGGGTTGGCGCCCAGGAAGACCGGTGCGGGGGAGACCACGTCGTCGGCCACGGTCATGCTGACCGACAGGTGATGGCCCTCGAACCGCCAGCCCCAGCGGTCCTCGCCGGGGGTGCCGAAGACCACCACCCGGTAGTCCTCGCTGTGCCGCCCCTTGCGCCAGTCCTCCCGGCGATCCAGCACCTCCTCCAGCGCGATGACGGCCATGGCCTGCGCGTACGCGGGCGGGCTCAGGGCGGTGGCCAGCAGCCTGTGCGCGGCCTTGCGGGCGGTCACGCCGAGATCGGCCAGGCTGAGCCCGGGGCGTGGTTCGGGCCGGTACTCGAGCCAGCGGCGGGCCGCGTCGTCGAAGGTCCGGGCCGCCGCGGCCTCCTGCTCGTCGGTCAGCTCGGCCAGCAGCGTGTCCGCTGAGGCGCGCATCTCGTAGGCGAGGATCATGTCGGTACTCCCGTGGCCGCGGCGCGGTGCACGGCGCGTGTCGCGCATCCCGTGTGAACGCGATCGTTTCGCCGTCCCGCGCGCGGATTATTTCGTCGGCAACCACCTGAGCGTACGATGCCAATCTCGGCCGCACATTCGCGGAACGCGCGGATGTGACGTGCGGCGCGCCTGCGCGTGGGCCGGCCGCGTCCCGGCCGGGGTGCTCGCACGGCCATTTCTCACCTGCGCTGACGTGCACTGCGGCGGGCAAACGCCGGGAGAGGCGCGCGCGGCGGCCCGTCGGCCGCCGGTGGCGGGCGCCGTGGCGGCTCCCCACGGGAACCTGTCCCGCGTACCCCCTCATTGTGCTGGGCAAACCTGCCGGAGAGCGTGTTCTTCGGCCGAGCCGGGCCGACGCACGGCGGGGCGGCGGGGTGCGGCAGGTGGTACGCATCGTAAGATGGCCATCACTGCCTGGGTGGCGAGCGCCGTCGCGCCACGGTAGTTTGACGTGAGGAAAACTGTTCTTTCCCGAGGACTCCAACGAATGGATGCATGCTGTTAACCCGTGACGGGAATCGCATTTCCAGTGCGGAAATCTCTCATGTGGAACGACCTTCCCACACTGTGGTTGCCGCCTTGACCGGACAACCCGCGAACCGACAATATCGACCCCGTTTACGAATGTATTATTTCGTCTGCCGCTGCGGGGTGCGGCCTATCCGTATCGCAATTGGGGGGCATTCATGCCGGTCACGGCACTGTCGGCACGCGCCGGGCGGCGCGGTTCGCACGCGACGGGAGCGAGGAACGTCGCGACGATCCGCCGTACTCCGACCGCGCTTGCGGCCGATCCCGCGCTGACCGTCACTCTGGCGATCCCGCTCACCGACGAAGGGCTCACGCCGCAGGCCCACCGCCTGCTCGACGCCGTCCGCGAGCTCGTCGAGCTCGGTCAGGGCGCCGTCTCCGTCGCGCCGCCGGATCCCGATCCCGCGCTGCCGGTCTCCGCGCACAGCGGGCCCGAGCTGCGCCTGCTCACCGCGTCCCGGCAGGTGATGCTGGACGGTGAGGTGCTGCCGCTCACCCGGCTCGAGTTCGACCTGCTGCTGTTCCTGGCGGAGAACCCGCGCCGGGTCTTCAGCCGGACTCAGCTGCTGTCGGCGGTCTGGGGCTACGAGCACACCGGCGAGCGCACGGTCGACGTGCACGTGCGGCGGCTGCGGGTGAAGCTGGGCGGCAACGTTCCGCTGATCACCACGGTCTACGGCGTCGGGTATCGCCTCTCCGACGAGGCCCGCGTCGTGGTGCAGCCGCAGGACTGAGCCCGCCTGGTGGTGCCGCCGCACGACTGAGTCCGCGCGGTGACGCTGCCGCAGGACTGAGTCCGCGTGGTGCTGATGCAGGGCTGACGGACGCGCGGTGACGCTGCCGCAGGGCTGACGGACGCGCGGTGACGCTGCTGCGGACCGCGACGTGCGCGTGGCTATCGTGGCCGCATGCGTGCGCGTCCGGTGTCCACCGCCGCCCTGGTCGAGGAGCTGGCCGACCGTCTTGCGGCCACGGCTCCCGGCCGGTGGCTGCGGGTGGGTCTGGACGGTGCTCCGGCGGCCGGTCCGGCGGAGCTGGCAGACGCTCTCGTCGGCCCGTTGCGGCTGCGGGGGCGGCCCTCCGTCCGGATCAACGCCGAGGACTTCCTGCGACCCGCGTCGCTGCGCCTGGAGTTCGGCCGGACCAACCCGGACTCGTTCTACGCCGGATGGCTGGACGAGGCCGGGTTGCGCCGGGAGGTGCTCGACCGGGCCGGGCCGGGCGGCAGCGGCCGGGTCGTGACCCGGCTCTGGGACACGCGTACGGACCGGTCGGCGCGCGAACCGTACCGTCCGCTGCCCACGGCCGCCGTCGTACTGGTGAGCGGGCCGCTGCTGCTCGGCGGCGCCCTGCCGTTCGATGTCGCGGTGCATCTGTCCCTGTCCCCGGCCGCGCTGGCCCGGCGGACGGCGCCCGAGCTGCGCTGGACGCTGCCCGCCTACGCCCGCTACGACGCCGAGGTCGATCCCCGCTCCTTCGCCGACGTCGTCGTCCGGGTGGACGACCCGCGCCACCCCGCCGTGCTGCTCGATTCGGCCTGAATCCCGGTACGCGGGATCGGATGCATCGCCGCAAACCCGCTCTGACCTGCGACGCGAAAGCATCCTCGTGCAGTCCGTGGCGGTTTCGAGCACTGACAGTTATGCTCCGATTACTTTTCAGCGAAGATCCCCGTTTGGGATCTTCCGCGGTGGGTATCAGCCGG
This sequence comes from Krasilnikovia sp. MM14-A1004, assembly GCF_047159485.1. Lineage (GTDB taxonomy): Bacteria > Actinomycetota > Actinomycetes > Mycobacteriales > Micromonosporaceae > Actinoplanes. The sequence continues at coordinate 2,611,082 of NZ_AP038773.1, forward strand.
CTTCACGGAGGCCACGCCGGCCCGGGGGACCCCACCGGCAGGGGCAGGGGCAGAGCAGACCGGCAGGGTCACAGGCGAAGGGCAGGGGGAGCGCATGCTCGTCAACAGCACGGTGATCGCGGGGAAGGGTGCGGAGACCACCACGGGGCGTTCAGCCGAGGAGGTCGAGCAGATCCGGACCGTGCTGCGGTCCCGCTACGAGGATCTCCACTCCGAGTACGAGGACGCCGTCGCCGAGAACCAGAAGCTGCGCCTCGTCGAGATCGGGGACGCCGCCGGCGACGACCAGGCCGACAGCGGTTCCAAGACCGCGGAACGCGACGCGGCCACCTCTCTGCTGCGTACCCTGCTCGACCGTCGGATGCAGGCAGAACTCGCGTTGCAGCGCCTGGAGGACGGGACGTACGGCTACTGCGAGGGCTGCGCCAACCCGATCCCGGTGGCCCGCCTCGAGGTCTTCCCGTCGGCCACCACCTGCGTGAGCTGCAAGTCCAACCGCGAGCGCCGCGCGGGTTGACCCTGCCGACGGTCCGTCGCCCGCTCGGGCGGCGGACCGGCCGCTTCCTCCGTTAGCGTGAGCCGATGGGGACGATCGAGGTCGGCACGGCATCGTGGACCGACCGGACTCTTCTCGACTCGGGGTGGTATCCGCAGACCGCGGACACGCCGGAGAAGCGCCTGGCCCACTACGCCCGGCAGTTCCCCGTGGTGGAGGTGGACGCCACCTACTACGGCCCGCCCGCCGAGCAGACCACCCGGCTGTGGGCAGAGCGCACGCCGCCCCACTTCACCTTCAACATCAAGGCGTTCAGCCTGCTCACCGGCCACCCCACCCGGGTCTCCGCGATCTACAAGGACCTGCGCCCGCAGACAGAGAAGAAGAACGTCTACCCGGATGACCTGCCGCCGCAGACGTACGAGGAGATCTGGTCGCGGTTCCTGTCCGCGCTCGATCCGCTGCACGAGGCGGGCAAGCTCGGGGCCGTGCTGTTCCAGTTCCCGCCGTGGTTCGGCATCCGCCGCGCCAACAAGGAGTACCTGCGGGAGGTCGCCGCCCGGTGCAAACCGCTGCGGCCGGTCATCGAACTGCGCAACGCCTCCTGGTTCGACGGGGCGAACCGCAACGAGACCCTCGACTTCCTTCGCGCGTACGGGCTGCCGTTCGTCTGCGTGGATATGCCGCAGGGCCACCGCAGCTCCGTGCCGCCCGTCCTGGCGGCCACCGCGGACCTGGCCGTGGTGCGCTTCCACGGCCACAGCGACAAGTGGACCAGCAAGGACATCCACGAGAAGTACGGCTACCGATACTCCGCCGACGAGCTGGCCGAGTGGGCGCCGAAGCTGCGCGCCCTCGCCGACGGGGCCCAGCACACCCAGGTGTTCATGAACAACTGCTACCGCGACTATGCGCAGACCAATGCGGCGGACCTGCAGCGCCTCCTAGCTGCAGAAACGTGACATCTGCACTAGCGGGCACCTGTGCACATCGGTCCCGGTCTCATCCCGCCCGGGCGCAGACCCGCAGGTCCCGGTCTACGATGCGGCCGCGTGCGAGGCCTGCAGTTTGGCGCGGACGCTCGCGGCGTCGGGCATGTCCAGCTCGGTGAAGGTGTCGAGCGCCTGCTGCCAGGCGTCCCGCGCGGCTGCGGGGTCGCCGGCGGCATCGTGGTTGTCGCCGAGATGGACGAGCGTGGCGGCTTCGTAGTAGCGGTCGTCGAGTTTGCGGTACAGGGCGATGGCCCGGTGGTAGTAGTCGGCCGCCTGGACGTAGTCGCCGAGATGGTGGTGGCTGTAGCCGATGCTGTCCAACGTGGCCGCCACGCCGGGCTCGTGACCGAGCTCTTCGAGCACCACGAGCGCTTTCGAACAGTAGGCCAGGGCCTCGGCGTACTGGCCCAGCAGGCCATGGGTCCAGCCGACGGCGTTCAGGGCGTCGGCCTGCCCACGACGTTGGCCGCTCGCTTCGTACAGGGCGAGCGCCTGCTCGTTGTAGCGGTGGGCCTCTTCCAGGTGGCCCTGGCGTTCCTCGAGGTAGCTCAGGTGAAGAACGGTCCGGGCGGCGCCGGTCAGGATGCCGGTCTCGGTGAACAGGTCGAGAGCCTGCCGGAGGTGGGGCTGTGCCGCGGCGTACTGGTTGAGGTGGAGGTGGGCGCGGCCGAGATAGCGATGGGCATCGGCTCGTGCGGCCGGGTTGTCGAGCCGCTTTCCGGCCTGCGCCGCGTACTGCCAGGCCGTTATCTGCTCGCTGCGAAGACCTTCCCGATCCAGGAAGGTGTCGAGGGCCCACGCCAGCAGCCAGCTGTAGGTATCCCGCCCGGTGGTGTCCGCGTGCGACTGGGCGGCCGTGAGGTTGCGCTGTTCGGATCGCAGCCAGGCGTTCGCCTCGTCGGCGTTGGCGAACCGTTCGGGGTGACTGTCGGGATCCGGCGTGGCGAGCGGCAGCTCGCTGGGGTTGCGAAGAGGGAACAGGAGCTTGTCGGCGGCGCATGCGGAATGGAGATAGTGGTCCAGCATGCGCCCGAGGGCACCGTGTCTGGCCCGGTCGTCGTCGTGCTCCTGGACGAGTTCGGCGGCATAGGCGCGCAGGAGATCATGTGAGGTGTACCGGCCGGGTACGTACTCGGTGAGCAGGTTCGCTCTGGCGAGCTCGGTCAGTAGCCGGCGGGCTTCCCGCGGCGGGCAACCGGCCATGCTCGCACCCACGGCCGCTGACATGTCCGGGCCGGGATGGAGGCCGAACAGGCGGAACAAGGCGGCCGCCGGTGGTGTGAGTTCGCGGTACGACCAGGAGAACACGGCCCGGATCCGGCTGGTGGGATCGCCCGCGTCCAGCGTCTCCAGGAGCCGATCGTGCTTCTCCAGCTCGCCCGCGACCGCGGCGAGCGGAAAGCCGCTCTGTTCAGCACGCGCGGCGGCGATCGCGATCGCGAGCGGCAGCCGGGCACATGCCGCGATGATGCGGTCGACCGCCTCCGGCTCGGCCGTGATCCGGCCGGTGCCCAGCCGCCGCTCGAGCATCGTCCGAGCCTCCTCGGTCGACAGCGTGTCGAGCACTATCGGCCGGGCGCCCTCGGTGGCGACCAGCGGGGTGAGCTGGTTGCGGCTGGTCACCACCGCCAGTGCGGTGGATGTCCCGGGCAGCAGCGGGCGCACCTGCTCGGCGTCGCGGGCATTGTCCAGCACGACCAGGACGCGCCGGCCGGCGAGCAGGCTGCGGTACAGGGCGGCCTGCGCGTCCAGCGTTGCCGGGATCTTCTCGACCGGCACGCCGAGGGCGCCGAGGAAGTCGCACACGGCCTCCGACGGAGTCGCGCGGTGCTCGTCGGGGCCGAAGCCGCGGAGGTTGACGTACAACTGCCCGTCCGGAAACCGCTTGGCGACGCGGTACGCCCAGTGCACAGCGAGCGCGGTCTTCCCCACACCCGCGGTGCCGGACACGGCGGAGATGAGTACGGCGGTCGGCTGCTCGGACCCGGCAGCCAGCACGGCATCGAGCCGGTCGAGTTCGGCGTCGCGGCCGGCGAATCCGTGCACGTCGACGGGCAGTTGCGCGGGCACGGGAACGGCCGGCGGCTGCCCGGGCAGGCCGAGGTCGCCGCGCAGGATCGCCAGATGCAGCTGCTGCAGCTCCGGTCCCGGATCGACACCCAGCTGCTCTGCCAGCCGCTGCCGGATGGCGGCGTACCACTCCAGTGCCTCTGCGGCACGGCCGGCGCCATGCAGAGCCCGCATCAGTTGACCGACGAACCGTTCCCGCAACGGGTACTCGGCGGTCAGCGCGGTCAGCTCGGCGATCACCTCGCCGGGTCGCCCATCCGCCAACTCGGCCTCGATGGCGAGCTCGACGGTGGCGACCCGTTTTTCGGCCAGCGCCGTACCGATCCGGTCGCGGAGCCGTTCCGAGGCCACGTCGGCGAGCAGCGGGCCACGCCACAGCGCCAGCGCCTGCCGAAGGGTCGCCGCTCGTTGTGCGGGGGCGGACATTCTGCCCGCCTCGTCCACCAGGCTGTGGAAGCGGTGCACGTCGATGGTCTGCCGGTCCACGTCGGCTCGGTAGCCGCCGTCGCCGCTGATCAGCCGGAACCCCCACTCTCCGGTGCCGTCCCGGTCGAGGCGAGCCCGGAGCCGTGACACATGGGTGTGGAGGTTGGCGCGCGCCGCGGCCGGTGGGTCCTCGTCCCACAACAGATCGACAAGTCGCTCGACGGGCACCACAGAGCCGGCCTCGAGCAGCAGCACGGCGAGCAACGCTCGCTCGCGCCGTCGTCCCAGCTCCAGGCGACGGCCGTCCTGGTCCGCCTCCATCCGACCGAGCAGGCGGAAATCCATACGCGTAACCCTAACGATGAGCGTCAAGGTATTTGGCAAGGGTGGTGGAAAGCGCGGGACGGGAGTCTTCCATCGCCGTAAGGGCGGCGAGATCATCACGGGGGGTCGCGCAAACGGCACGGTGGGTAGCCGCTGGAGGGCCGACGGTGATCGGGCGCAGGTGTCATGCCTGGACGTTCCCGGATGCCGTCGGCTCCGGCTCCCCGACGGACGGGGGCTGCGTGGTCGGCCGGGCAACCCGGTCGTCGTCACCGGTGGCCGGTGCGGCATTCGCTACCGGGGGAACGCCCGCCGAGCGCATGCCAGGAACGCCCGTACCGCTGGTCCCGGCGCGGGCTTCCAGACCAGCGTGAGCAGCGCGGGCGTTTCGACGTCGGCGATCATGTGGGCGTGGAGACGGTCGTGGTACCGCTCGGCCATCGACTCGCTGAGGATGCCGATCCCGAGTCCCCGGGCGGCCAGATCCGCGATGGCGTCGGCGGCGCTGGCCTGCGCCGCGATGACCGGCTGACGGTCCTGAGCTGCGCAGGCGCGGTCCAGCACCGTACGCAGGCCGGTGCCGGGTGGCATGCAGACGATCGGCTCGGCGAGCACGTCGCGCAGCCGTACGCGGGGGCGCCCCGCCAGCGCGTGCCCGGGCGGGACGACGGCGACCAGTCGCTCGCTGGCGACCGGCCACACGTCCAGGCCGGCCGGCGGTGCGGCCGTACCGATCAGCGCCACGTCGGGCTCGCCCGCGCCCACCTGCGCGACCAGCCGGTCCGAGCTCTCCTCGCGCAGCGAGATCTCCACCCCGGGATGCGTTTCATGGAATTCGGCGAGCGCGTGGAAGAGCGGCCCGATCGTGCAGCCGGTGACCATCCCGACGGTGAGCCGGCCGCGGATGACGTCGGTGACCTCGCCCACCGCCTGCCGGACCGCCCCGGCGGCGGCCAGTACGGTGCGGGCGTGCGCGAGTGCCGCCTTCCCGGCGACCGTGAGCGTGGCGGTGCGCGCCGACCGGTCGAACAGTTCGGCACCCAGCTCGCGCTCCAGCTGCCGGATCTGGGCACTGACCCCGGACTGGCTGATGTGCACACGTCGGGCGGCGCGGGTGAAGTTGCGCTCCTCCGCGACGGCCACGAAGTATTCGAGCTGCCGGAGTTCCATCGCTGCTGATTCTAGCTTCCAGCTGAACCATCTGTTGGACTCATGGGCTTCCGACCCGCAGGCTGGGTGGGGAAAGGAGACATGACATGCCCGAATACGAGAAGGCCATGCGGCCCGAGGACATCACCCGCCTGTTCGTCGAACGGTCCAACGCGGGCGACGCCGCCGGCGTCGCCGCGCTCTACGAACAGGACGCGGTGCTGGCGTACCCGCCGGGAAGTCAGACGGTCGGCCGGGAAGCGATCCGCGCGCTGTGGGAGAAGGTGCTGGCGGGCCGCCCGCACTTCACACCGGAGCCACCGCTGCCGACGCTGATCAGCGGAGACCTCGCACTCACCGCTACCCCGCCCACCGACGGTGCCGGCGCCCGGGCGCAGGTGGTACGCCGACAGCCGGACGGCAGCTGGCTGCGGGTGCTGGACCAGCCCGAATTCGTACCCGTCAACCGCGCCTGAGCGGGGGCCCGGGCCGCCGCGAGCACGGTCGGGCTACGGGGCGGAAACCACCGCCCCCATCCCACCCAGCAGGAAGGCCAGCGTCCACGCTGCGGCGAACAGATAGCCCAGGACCAGCCCGGCGACCGCTATGCCCCGGCCACCCAGGGCCCCGTCCCTCGTGACACGCAGGCCCTGATGGCCCAGCACGATCGCGGCCAGGCACGGCAGCCCCAGCAGGTACCAGCCGCCCACCGCCCCCACGATGCCGAGCGCCATCGCGGCGGTCGCCGTCCCGGCGGTGGGCGGCTTCCGCGCCACCGCCGGCCCCGGCGTGACGGGGCCGAATCCCGATGCGTCTGGGCGGGGGCCGGGCGGTGGCGAGCCGGGCACCACCGGCACCGGATAGGCGTACCGGGTGCGCTCCAGGTCGAGCGGCGGCTGGTAGGTCACGGTCGGGCTCCGTCCGGCTGGACGTGACCCGGAAGGGCGGCCGGCCCCCAGCCCAGAACCGGCCGCCCGCCCACTGTGGTCGTTGCGACGCAACCGGCAAAGCCCTGGAGGACCGTTCGGGATGATCGGCTGCCCGATCAACCGCGATGGTCACGATCACGCGCCAACGTCCGGCAAGGACCGTGCGAGCGGACGAATCCGATCGGCTGGCGCATGCGGCGTGACCTGTCTGATCCACGGACGCGCTCCCAGACTGCGGTCGGGTGACGGCGGCTGCCATTCGCGACGCTACCCCGCGATGACGTCTATCGACCCGGTCGCGGGCTGATGCGCGGGGTGCGGGTGACCTCGATGCCGCGGCGCTGGGCCTGCCGGGCCAGGGCGGCCGCGTCGATCACGGCGGCGCCGCCGGGGTCGTTGTTGAAATAGATGTACGCCGGCAGCCCGGCCAGCCGCTGCGCGACCCGGTCGACCCAGCTCGCCAGCGCCGCCCGCCCGTAGCGCGGCCGCGGGCTGGCCCGCCCCTCGTGCATCCGCAGGTAGCCGAACCCGGCGGTCACCCACAGCGGGGTGACCGGCCGGCCCTGGCGGTCGGCCCAGCACAGGGCGGCGCCGTGCCGGGTGAGCAGGTCGCGGATCTCCGGGGTGAACCACGACTCGTGCCGCGGCTCCACCGCCACCCGCACGTGCGCCGGGAACAGCGACAGCGTCTCGTCGAGGGCGGCCGCGTCGGCCCGCAGGTTCGGCGGCAGCTGCAGCAGGACCGGGCCCAGCTTGTCGCCCAGCCCCTCGGCACGGCTCAGGAACCGGGCCACCGGCTCGGCCGGCTCGCGCAGCCGCCGGATGTGGGTCAGGTAGCGGCTCATCTTCACCGCCACGACGAAGTCGTCCGGGGTCCGCTGGCACCACTGCCGGAAGGTGGTCAGTTCCGGCAGCCGGTAGAAGGCGTTGTTGATCTCCACTGTGGCGAAGTGCCGCGCGTAGTGCTCCAGCCAGAGCCGCTGCGGCAGGCCCGCCGGGTACAGGAACCCGGTCTCGTCGCCGCCGCCGGGTGGCCGCCAGTCCCGGTACTGGAAGCCGGAGGTACCGATCCACCACACGTGCTGACGGATACCCACCGGGACTCCGGCCGAAAGCCGTGCGCCGGGTTGGACGTGCGCCGGGTTAGAAGCGCCGTCGCTGGGTAGATCGAGAACTCGACGGCCCCGGTCGGCGGATGCCCTGGGGCGAGCCTCGAAGGAGATTCCATGCGACTCAGCGACGACGACATCACGGGCGGCAGCCTGGCGGGCGGCGAGGGCGTTGCGGACGGCGGCGCGAACGCGGGCGGCCAGGACGGTGGCGCCGACGGTGGCGCGGTCCGCGGCGGGGAGGGGCCGGCCGACGGCGGCGCGAACCCGGCCGGCAACGACGGCGGCGCGGACGGTGGCGCCGGTGGCGAGGGACCGGCCGACGGTGGCGCCAACCCAGCGGGAACCGACGGTGGCGCCGACGGCGGCGCGTCCTGACAGGCTCGCGGTATGACGACGCAGGAGCCCGGCGGCACTGACTCCCCGGCGCTGGACCTCCCGGCGTTGGCCCGGTGCGTCTCCGTGGAGACGGCGAAGTTCGCGGCCGCGTACTGGGGCCGGTCGCCGCTGCTGTCGCGGGCCGGGGAACTGGCCGGCCCTGACGCGTTCGCGGACCTGCTCGGCGCGGCCGCGGTGGATGAGCTGCTCAGCCGCCGCGGCCTGCGTACGCCGTTCCTGCGGGTCGCGGACCGGGGCACGGTGCTGCCCGCGGGCGGGTTCACCGGGGGCGCGGGCGCCGGCGCGGAGGTCGGCGACCAGGTGCACGACGACAAGGTGCTGAGACTGTACGCGGGCGGCGCCACGCTGGTGCTGCAGGGACTGCACCGGATCTGGCCCCCGCTGATCGACTTCGCCCAGCGCCTCGGCGCGGAGCTTCGCCAGCCGGTGCAGATCAACGCATACCTCACGCCGCCCGGCAATCAGGGCTTCGCCACCCACTACGACACCCATGACGTGTTCGTCCTGCAGGTCGAGGGCAGCAAGCACTGGCGGGTGCACGAGCCCGTGCTGCCGGATCCGCTGGACCGCCAACCGTGGGGTGGCCGCGCCGACGAGGTGGCGGCCACCGCGGAGGGTCCCGCCGCGGTGGACACGGTGCTCAACCCCGGTGACGCCCTCTACCTCCCGCGGGGCTGGCTGCACTCCGCCACCGCCGTGGACGGCCGCAGCCTGCATCTGACCGTGGGCGTACGGGCGTTCACCCGGTACGCGATCGTCGAGGAGCTGCTCACGTTGGCCGCGGAGGATCGCCGGTTGCGGGCCGGCCTGCCGTTCGGCCTGGACGTGACAGACCCGGACGCGGTCGAGCCCGAGCTGACCGAGACCGTGGAGGCGCTGCGTGACTGGTTGCGTGGCGCCGACCCGGTCGCCGTCGCCGAGCGGCTGCGGTCCCGGTCCTGGCCGGCGGCGCGTCCCGCCCCGATCGGCCCGCTGGCCCAGCTCGACTTCGCCGAGCGGCTCACCGCCGCCGACCGGATCGCCGGTCGTGCCGGGCTGCGCTGGCGGCTGTCCGGTGACGGCGAGCAGGGGGCCGTTCTCCAGCTCGCCGACCGTGTCGTGCGGTTCCCGGCGTACTGTGCGGCCGCGGTCGGGGCCGCACTCGGCGGCGAACCGGTGCGGGTCGGCGACCTGCCCGGCCTGGACGACGACGCGGACCGGCTGGTGCTGGCCCGCCGCCTGCTACGGGAGGGGCTGGCGGTCCCGGCCTGAGGGGGATCGCGGCGCCACCAGGCGCCACAGCTAGCCGCCGCGCAGGATCGCGGCCAGCAGCCCGGCCGTCGCCAGCCCGGCCAGCAGCACGGTGGTGATCGCCGCGGCGTTGAGTTCCGCGCCCCGGCGGTCCGCCACCCGCTTGGCCGCGAACACCGCGACGACCGGCCCCAGCACCAGCGCGATCAACGCCACCACGGGCAGCCCCGCCGCCCAGTCGCCGCCCGCCGCGGTGCCGGCCCAGCGCAGCAGCTGGTACGCCGCCACTCCCAGCAGCCCGCCGATGCCGCCGAAGACCGCGAACACGGTGGTGGTGGCGCCGGTCAGCGGCCGCGCGGGCGGGGTGTACGCGACCTTCGCCGCGACCTCCCGCAGATAGTCGTCGGCGGTCAGTTCGCCCCGCTGGCGGGGGACCGCCGGCTGCGGCACGGTACGGCCGAACCGTTCGGCGGCCGGACCGACCCGGTGCACGAAGTCCGACCACAGCCGGGCCGCCCGGGCGTCGACCTCCTCCAGATCCCGTTGCGCCGCGCGGACCGCCTCCGCCGCCTCGCGGACCGATTCGTCGGCGGCGCGGAGCGCGTCGTCGGCCGCCGTGACCCGCCCCTCGTGCCAGGCCACCGCCTCGGCCCGGTGCGCGCCCGCCGCCGCGTCCAGCGTGGTCAGCCGCCGCAGCACCGCCCGGTACTCGTCGCCGCTCACGGGGCACCGTACGGAATGATCACCTCGGCGCCCCGGTGCACCGAACGGTCGAAGTGCAGGGCCCGCCACGGCCGCGGATACCACACCGGCGCCCCCGCGCCCGGATAGTAGGGGGCCAGCTCGCTGCCGTGCACGTCGAGGGCCACCCAGGCGCCGATGGCGTCGGTGCGCGACCCCTGCCCGCCGAGGGTCTCCCGCAGCAGGGCCGCGCCGCGCCACCAGCCGACGATGTGGATGCGCCGTTCGGGGCCCTGGCGCAGGATCCGCCGCAGCAGTTCCGCCGTACGGGGGCCGCCGGGCGCGGCGTCCACCGCGTACAGGAACAGGAAGTGCGGGCGGTCGGCGGTGAGGTCGGCGTCGGCGGCCGCGGCGGCGTCGTCGAGCAGCCAGCCCACGCTGTCCGGGCCGTACCAGCCGGTGTCGCCGGGCAGGTGGGGGCGCAGCGCGTCGACCGCGGCGGCGGCGTCGGAGTCCAGGCAGGCGACGGAGAAGCGGGCCGCGCCGGGCGCATACTGCGCGGCCAGCGCGCGGGCCGCGGTCCCCAGCACCGCGCACGCCTCGTCCACCCGGGTGCCGAGCACGGCGAGGTTGCGGCCGGGCGCCCGCCGCAGCACGGTACGCGCGGAGCGGGCCGCGACGTCGATCGTCTCGCCGAGCAGCACCACGGGGGTGGCCACAGTGGACGCCGGAGCCAGGCGCGCGAAGTCGGGGCTGTCCGCCAGCCGGGGCACCGCGTCGCCGTCGAACAGCCGCGGCGCGCTCAGCTCGGGCGGCCGGCGGCGCCACAGCCGGTGCTGCAGCGCGCTCCACTGATCCCTGTCGCCCGCGGCCGGCACCCGCACCACCCGGTTCGCCTCGAACGCGCCGGAGTCCGCGTTGACCACGGCGTGGAACCGGGGCAGCGCGTCGGCGGCCGGGTTGGTCTCGGCGAGGATGCGGCGGGCCCGGGGCAGCGCGATCCGCAGCGAGAACTGCGCGACCAGCGCGGGCCGCCCCCACAGCGCCTCGATGCCGGAGACGTCCTGGCTGGCCAGGATCAGGTGGATGCCCTGCGAACGTCCCCGCCGTGCCAGGTCCTCCAGCAGGTCCACGGCCTCGGCGGCCAGGGCATCGCGCCCGGCCAGCAGCACCTGGAACTCGTCGACCACGGCGACGATCCGCGGCCAGTGCCCGTCGGGGTCCTCGGCGCGCAGCTCGGCCAGGTTGGTGACCTCGTGCCGTTTGGCGGCGTCGGCGCGGCGGCGCAGCTCCCCACCCAGGAAACGCAGCAGCGCCAGCCCGAACTCGCGGTCGGTGTTCACGTTGACCCCGACCAGGCGTACGTGGGGCAGCCAGCTCGGGTCGCGCCGGCCGGGCGCGAACCGGGCGAAGGACACCCCCTCCTTGAAGTCCAGCAGGTAGAAGGCCAGTTCGGCGGGGGAGTACCGGGCGGCGAGGGCCCCGATCCAGGCGTAGATCAGGTTGGTCTTGCCGGTGCCGGACGGCCCCGCGATCAGCGCATGCGGGGGGTAGTCGCTCAGCGTCACGGTGACCTGGTTCCCGTGTGGACCGTCGCCGAGCGGAGCGCTCAGCCCGTTCGCCGAGTGCTCGCGCCACTCCTCATCCGGCAGCAGGGTGTCCAGCGCCACCGGGTGCGGTCCTGCCGCTACCTGCTCGGCGATCCGCCGGCTGGTCGCGGTGAGCAGCGCCGCGGGCGGACCCCCATCCAGGCGTACGGGCAGATCGCCGCAGCCGGACAGCCGGGCCGCGCTGTCCCGGGCGGCGTCGATCACCTCGACCCCGGCGGGTGCCTCCCCGACTGCGATGCCGCGCAGCACCAGGTGCACCCCGCAGGCCGCCCCGGTACGCAGCAGCCGGTCGAGCTGCCCGCGTTCCCTGCGCCCCACCTCGTCGCCGCGCCCACCGCCCAGCAGCACCGCGACCCGCCACGGTTCGGGACGGCGCCCGGTGGCGGCGGCCAGCTCGCGCAGCGACGGGTGTTCCCCGGCCAGCACGGTCTCGTTGATCCGCCGCACGTGGTCGACCAGCTCGTCGAGCAGCGCACCCAGCGCGCCCGGCCCGGCGAACGTGAGCACCCCGGCCGTGGCGAGCCCGGCGAACCCGGCCAGCCCGCCGCCCAGCTGTTCCGGGTCGTAGCCGGTGAGCCGTACCGTGCCGGGCGGGGCGGTGCCGAGTGCGCGCAGCAGCAGGCCCGCCACCACGTCGTCGCCGACGGCCGGGTCGCCGCGCACCACTACGTGACCCCGGTCGAGCAGCGGCACCAGCGCCGGCACCTCCCCCTCGTACGGCAGCAGCAGGCGGCCCACCCGCAGCTCGCTCGCGGGAACGCCGGGGGTGGGCGCCCAGTCCGGCCACGGCGCGCCCGCCGCACCCGGCGCGCCGCGGCGTCCCGCGTCGGCGGCCGCCCCGGCCAGCGCGGCGAGGTCGTCGTGGTGCTGGTGGTCGATGTCGCGCAGCCGGGTGTCGCGTTCGACCGCCAGCCGGACCTTCTGCGCCTCGGCGGCGGCGGCGACCCGGTTGCGCCGTTCGACGGCGGCGAGGTGGCGGTGCCGGGCGGCGTCCAGTGCGGACTGTGCGGCGCCGAGCGCGTGCGCCAGCCCGGCCCGTACGTCGAGCACCTGCTGGGTGGTGGACTCAGCCATCGGTGTCGCGGGGGCGCAGCGGTTCCGGGGCCGACGGCGACAGGGCCGCCGGGTCGCGGCCGAGGCGGGCCAGCAGCACGCCGGTCAGCACGCCGGAGGTGACCGCGGTGTCGGCCGGGTGCGGCTGGCCGGGGTCGGGGGCGGGGGCGCGGCAGACGCGGGCCAGCAGCGTGTCGAGCACGTCGGGCGCGACGCCGGGCAGCAGGCTGCGGACCGGTCCGGCGGCCGCGCTGCGCAGCCGGTCGAGGTCGGCGGGCCGGGGTTCGTGGCCGAGCAGGTCACCCGCGAGACGGTGCAGCACGGGCGGGGTGACCGCGGACAGCGCCAGCCCCGAGGAGGCGTTCACCGCGTGCAGGTCGCGGCCCAGCCGGGCCCGGTCGCCGCTGCGGACCCCGGCGGCGACCCGGCGCAGCAGGTCGGTGGAGTCGGCCGCGGCGGGTTCGGTGTCGCGTTCCGGTGCCTGCCCGGTCAGTTCCGCCACCCGCTGCTGCCACCAGGGGCCCAGCCGCTGCGGCGGTGCGGCGCCCGCGCCGGGCGCCGGGGGCGGGGCGGCCTCGGTAAGCCCGGCCCGCCACCCGGCCTCCGGACGGGCGGCGTCACCCGCGAGCCCCAGCACATTCAGGTACGCGGCCAGCGCCTCCTGGGCGACCCGCAGCGCGGCGGCGGCGTGCTCGGCGTGCTCTGTCGCGTTGCCCAGCTGCGGCACACCGAGCGGGTCCACGGAGGTCTGCCGCACCCAGTTGAGCAGCTCGGTGGCGGCGCGCAGCCGGGCCATCGCCACGTCGACCAGGCCGGTGGGCAGCTCGTCACCGGCGGCACGCACCTGCGCGCCGAGTTCCTGCAGGATGGACATCGCGGGCTACAGCGTGGCGGTGTAGGTCTGGGCCTGCTCGACCGCGACGAGGGTGGCCGAGAGGCACTCCTCCAGTTGCTGGTCGGCCTGGGACAGGGCGGCGTGCGCGGCGCCGACGGACTCGTTGGCGCTGCCGTCGAGGGCGGCCGCCAGGCTCTGCTGGGCCTCGCCGAGCTTCTCCCGAGCCGCCTGGATCGCCGCCTGCCCCTCGGTGACCTGTTGCAGGGCGGCATCGACGGCCGCTCTCAGCTCGGCGACGCTGGCCACGGCTGCAGCCTCCTGGGGGGTTTGGGGGGTACGCCGCCGCCCAGGATAGTCGTCCCCGATGGGGTGCTCGTGCCCGCACGCCCGATTCGCGCCACCGGACCGCCGGGGCGGTCGAGCGGTCGGCTTCCGGGAGGTCAGTGCGGGTCGGGGCGGGACGGGCGCGGGTCGGGCCGGGGCAGGGCGGAGGGGCCACGGGTCTCGGCGCCGAGGGCGCTGACGCGGGACCGCAGTTCCCGGTCGGCGGTCACCACGACCACCCGGCGGCCGGGTTCGGCGGCGCCGACCAGGTCCACGATGGTGTCGTCGCCGGAGCCGGGGGCGCGTTCCACCCGTACCGTGTCGGCGGCGGGAATGTCGCGGGCCCTGCCCTCCACCACCAGGACGACCTCGACGGGCGCCGGGAGGTCCGGCAGCCCGGCGGCGGCGAGCGGCGCCAGGCGCTCGCGCAGCCGGACCGCGGCGGCGGCGCGGTCGCGCCACCACCCGTCGGGTACGGAGCCGACGACGTTGGCCCCGTCGACGATCAGCAGCGGTGCGGACATGCCCCCAGCCTCGCACGCCCGGGGGGCCGGGCTACGCCGCCGCGAGCTGGTGGTTGCCGAGCGCGGGATAGTCGACGAGCCATTTCACGTAGCGCGGGTTGCGGGCCACCGCCTCCTGGTACGCCTCCAGCGCCATGCCGATCAGGCGCGGGGCGACCCGGGCGGCGGGGCCGTCCGGGTGCCACCCGAGAACCTGCCGCCAGCGCAGCGGCGCGCCGGCCAGCGGCCGGTGGGTGAGTCCGGGTGGCGGGCGGAAGGTGGGCTGGCAGATGCCGATGGCCCGGCCCATCTCCACCATGTCGACCACGCCGCGCACGTCGATCTCCAGGACCCGGCGCGGGGTGAACCCGGCCCGCGCGCAGGCGGCCGCGAAGCAGTCGGCCATGCAGCCGTCGCCGGTGCCGGCGGCCCACTGCTCGTCGGCGAGGTCGGCCAGGTCGATGTCCTCGCCCTCGGCCCGCGGGTGGCCCTCGGGCAGCAGGATGCAGACCGCGTCCACCGCGATGGTCTGCCACATCAGGCCGTAGTCGGCGGACGGCATCGCGTCGCCGCAGACGCCGACCTGGGCGTAGTCCAGCTTGCCGGCGACGACCATGTTGGCCAGTTCGTCGACGTAGTAGGACGCGTGGGTGGAGATCTGGGCATCGGGCTGGGACTCGGACAGCCGGTGGACGAGGCCGCCGATGACCGGTCCGCCGATGGTGCCGATCCGGTACCGGCTCATGCCCTGGTCGGTGCCGGCCCCCGCCAGCCGGGCTGCCTCGTCCTGCAGGCCCTTCATCGCGGGCAGCAGGACGCGGGCGCGGGACAGCACCAGTTCGCCGAGGGCGGTGGCGCGGGCGCCGCGTCGGTCGCGTTCGAACAGTGGACCGCCGAGGGTCCGTTCGATGCGTTGCAGTTGGGCGGTCAGGGCCGGTTGGGCGAGCCCCAGCAGCGACGCCGCCTTCGTGACGCTGCCTGTCTCGGCGATGGCGCAGACCACCTTGAGATGCCGCAGCTCCAGGTTCATAGCGTGACGGTAGGACGTTCATGGGATCGACGGGAAGACCTTTGGACAGTGAGAGATCCGCTACATATGACAAACGGGTTACACAAATGGACAGATCCGAATAACTAGTGCGCTAGATCCGAACTGTACGTGCAAGATCGGCCACTTTCGGTGTCGCGACCGTCTACTTTGTACGTTGTTTACAGATCCTGCGGATACGCCCGGCGGCATCGACGATCTTCTTGGTGGTGGCCCCGTCCGCGTACACCGGCGAACGGGCAGACGATTGCCGCCTGGTATGAAGGGCCCATGGACGCCACCGCCGACGACGAGGTCGTGGAGATCTGCCGCGACCTGCTCCGGATCGACACCACCAACACCGGTGATCCCCGCACCACCGTCGGCGAGCGCGTCGCCGCCGAGTACGTGGCCGAACGCCTCGACGAGGTCGGCATCGCCTCCGAGCTCCTCGAATCGGCCCCCCGCCGGGCCAACCTGGTGGCCCGCATCCCCGGCGCGGACCCCACGCGCGGCGCGCTGCTGGTGCACGGCCACCTCGACGTCGTCCCCGCCGACGCCAGCGAGTGGTCCGTGCACCCGTTCTCCGGCGCCGAACGCGACGGCTACCTGTGGGGCCGCGGCGCGATCGACATGAAGGACTTCGACGCGATGATGCTGGCGGTCGTCCGCCAGTGGCGCCGCACCGGCGTGACGCCGCCCCGCGACATCGTGCTGTGCTTCACCGCCGACGAGGAGGCCGGCATGGAGTACGGCTCCCAGTGGCTGGTCCGCGAGCATGCAGAGAAGTTCGCCGGCTGCACCGAGGCGATCGGCGAGGTCGGCGGCTTCTCGTACAGCGTCAACGACGACCTGCGCCTGTATCTCGTCGAGACCGCCGAGAAGGGCCTCGACTGGCTGCGCCTGCACGCCCGCGGCCGCCCCGGCCACGGCTCCTTCGTGCACGACGACAACGCGGTCACCGCGCTGGCCGAGGCGGTCGCGCGGGTCGGGCGGCACCGCTTCCCGATGGTGGTCACCCCGACGGTCGCGGCGTTCCTGGAGCAGGTGTCCGACGCGTTCGGCATCGAGCTGGACCCGGCCGAGCCCGAGGTCGCCATCGCCAAGCTCGGCCCGATCGCCAACCTCATCGGCGCCACGCTGCGCAACACCGCCAACCCGACCCGCCTGGACGCCGGATACAAGGACAACGTCATCCCCGGCCGGGCGTCGGCCACGATCGACTGCCGCACCCTGCCGGGGCAGGCCGAGGCGTTCCTGGAACAGTTGCGCGAGGTCATCGGGCCGGACATCGAGATCGAGCACATCTCGCAGCAGGGCGCGGTCGAGACCGGCTTCGACGGTGCGCTGGTCGACGCCATGGCCGCCGCGCTGCGGGCCGAGGACCCGGGCGCGCGGGCGGTGCCGTACATGCTCTCCGGCGGCACCGACGCGAAGGCGTTCCACACGCTCGGCATCCGCTGCTTCGGCTTCGCGCCGCTGCGGCTGCCCGCCGACCTCAACTTCTCCGCGCTGTTCCATGGCGTCGACGAGCGGGTACCGGTGGAGGGACTACAGTTCGGCGTGCGCGTGCTCGACCGACTTCTGCAGACCAGCTGATTTCCATAGTTTCCGAAGGGACGCCGTCACCATGTCCGACCAGTATGCGGAGCTGGACAAGGCCCTCGAACGGGTCTTCGACGCCGCCCGGGCCCACCTTGCGGCGGTCAAGGCCGCCGAGGGCCGCGTCGACGACGACGAGGTGTGGCAGGCGTACGTCACCCTCAACAACACCTCTTACGCGTACGACGAGCAGCTGCTCGACACGTTCGGCGAGGTCACGCCGTGGGACGTCGAGTCGATCGACCCGGACGAGGCGGACCGCCGCTTCGGGCTCGGCGTCGACGGGATCGGCGGCAACGGTACGGCCGACCCGTACCCGCAGGTGATCTCTGTGCGCCAGCGGCGCGACTACCGGGTGCCCAGCGTCGCCGCCCTGTTGCGGATCGCCGAGGTGGCCCGCCGCGAGGCGGTGCCCGCCGACGAGGACGCGGGCAGTGTGGAGAGCGTGGGGGAGGCCGTGCTGGAGCTGCTGCAGGCCGGCGACGGTTCCCTGGCCTCGCTCGACGTGCCCGAGCTGGAGCCGCTCGACGGTCTGCTGACCGTGAGCGAGGTGGCCAAGCCGCTCGACCTGGAGGCGTACGACGACGCCGACGGGACCGGCCCGTTCACGCCCGAGGCGGGGGATCTGCTGGTCGGCCGCCTCGACGAGCATCCGTTCCTGCCGGACGAGGACGAGGAACACGACCACCAGCACTGAGCGGCTCGGCGCCGCCCGGTCGGGCTAGTACGACAGGCCCGGCTGGGCGGTGCCCTGCACCAGGCGGCGCAACATCACGCGCCGGGACCCGTCCGGGAAGAGCTGGACCCTGGCCAGCTCCCACCCGGAGAACTCCGCCTGGATGGCCAGCTGCGCCGCAGCGGTCAATCGATCGACATTCGACGGCAACCGCAGCGGCGCATATTCGTAGTCCATGCGTCCTAATATGCGCCAGCCTGCGGGGCTTTACCAGTACCCTCGCGCTCCGGGTAACCGACGGCGATGGCCGACACGTCGTCCAATGCCGTCGCGATCTCGGTGGGCAGGGTGAGCCGGTCGCTGGCCAGCGCGCCCTGCAACTGCCCCGCGGTGCGCGCGCCCAGAATCGGCGCCGCCACCCCCGGCCGGTCGCGGACCCAGGCCAGCGCCACCTCCAGCGGCGACACGCCGAGCCCGCCCGCCGCGATCACCACCGCCTCCACGATGCTGGAGCTGCGCGGCTCCAGGTAGGTCTGCACGAACGGCGCCAGGTGCTCCGAGGCGGCCCGCGAATCGGCCGGCCGCCCGTTGCGGTACTTGCCGGTGAGCACCCCGCGCCCCAGCGGCGACCACGGCAGCACGCCGATGCCCAGCGCCGCCGCAGCCGGCAGCAGCTCCCGCTCGATGCCACGCTCCAGCAGCGAATACTCCATCTGGGCGGCCACCACGGGCGCCCTTCCCGGGTACGCGGACTGCCAGGTGGCCGCCCGCGCTGTCTGCCACGCGGCGAAGTTGGACACCCCGACGTAGCGGACCCGGCCGGAGTCCACCGCGTGGTCCAGGGCGGCCAGCGTCTCGTCGAGCGGGGTCTGCGGGTCGTAGCCGTGCACCTGCCACAGGTCCACATAGTCGGTGCCGAGCCGGCGCAGCGACGCGTCGAGGGCGCGCAACAGGTGCCCCCGCGAGCCGTCGCGCCGCCGGTACGGCCCACGGGCGAGGCCCGCCTTGGTGGCGATGAGGATCTCGTCGCGCGGCACGAGCTGGTCGAGCAGGGAGCCGATGACCGCCTCGGCGTCGCCGTCGCCGTACACGTCGGCGGTGTCCAGCAGGGTGCCGCCCGCGTCGAGGTAGCACTTCAGTTGCGCGGCCGCGTCGTCCGGGTCGGTGTCGCGTCCCCAGGTCATGGTGCCGAGCGCGAGCCGGGAGACCGCCAGCCCGCTGCGGCCGAGCGGTCGTTGCTGCATGGGTGAACCTTATTCAGAGCTGGTCATCCGCGAAATCCTTGTGGCAGGTCAACCACGTCGGGAAGGCGACCGAACACCGCGAAGATCACCGAGCGTGGTTGCGTAGGCTTCCTGACGGGAGCAAGGCGGCTCCCGCGACTCTCGGGAGGACCCGTGCGGCTCGGACTCAGCCTCGGCTACCAGACCTCGTGGACGACCCCCGCGGACCACCTCGCCCTGGCCCAGGAGGCGGACCGGCTGGGCTTCTCGGTGGTGTGGGCGGCGGAGGCGTACGGCTCGGACGCGCCGAGCATGCTCGCCTGGATCGCCGGGCAGACCCAGCAGATCGACGTCGGCGCGGCCGTCATGCAGATCCCGGCCCGCAGCCCCGCGATGACCGCCATGACCGCGGCGACGATCGACACCGTCTCCGGTGGGCGGTTCCGGCTGGGCCTGGGCGTCTCCGGCCCGCAGGTCTCCGAGGGCTGGCACGGTGTCCGGTTCGCCAAGCCGCTCGGGCGCACCCGCGAGTACGTCGACATCGTCCGGCTGGCCCTGGCCCGCAAGCCCGTCGCGTACGCCGGGCAGCACTACCAGCTGCCCCTGCCCGACGGGGCGGGCAAGGCGCTACGGCTCGGCTTCCATCCGCCGCGCGACACCATCCCGATCTACCTGGCCGCCGTGGGCCCGAAGAACCTGGAGCTGACCGGCGAGATCGCCGACGGCTGGCTGGCGATCTTCTTCGCCCCGGACGCCGCCGGCGAGTACCTGCAGCACATCGAGCGCGGCCGGGCCAAGAGCGGCGCCGGGCTCAGCGGCTTCGACGTCAACGTGACGGCCCCGCTGGTGGTCGGCGACGACCTCGCCGCCTGCGCCGACGTGGTCCGCCCGCATGCCGCCCTCTACGTCGGCGGGATGGGCAGCCGCGACCAGAACTTCTACAACCAGCTCGCCGTGCGGATGGGCTACGACGAGGCGGCCGCGAAGGTGCAGGAGCTGTACCTGGCCCGCCAGATCCGCGACGCCGCCGCCGCGGTGCCCCAGGAGTTCATCGAACGCGTCTCGCTGATCGGCCCGCCCGCCCGGATCGCGGAACGCATGCGCGAGTACGCGGCCGCCGGCGTGGGCACCCTGTCGATCGAGCTGCACGCCCCGGACCGGGAAACCGCGGTGTCGGCCCTGCGCGTGGCGGCGGAGGCGTACGAGGCCTCCGGCGTGGCCGTCTGACCGTGGCCACCGTCCTGCTGCTGCGCCACGGGCGCACCGCCGCGAACGCCAGCGGCGGGCTGGCCGGGCGCCAGCCCGTGGAACTCGACGACACCGGCCGCGCCCAGGCCCAGCGGGTCGGCGAGCGGCTCAAGGGGATCTCCCTGGCCGCCGTGGTGACGAGCCCGCTGCGCCGCTGCTGGCAGACCCTCGAACTGGCCCTGCCGGGCACCGACCCGGCCGTCGACGACGGCCTGATCGAATGCGGGTACGGCGACTGGGAGGGCCAGCCGCTGAAGAAGCTGGCCAAGGACCCGCTCTGGCCGGTCGTCCAGCAGCATCCCAGCGCCGTGGTCTTCCCGAACGGCGAGGCGATGGCCGACATGTCCGCCCGCGCGGTGGCCGCGGTACGCCGGTGGGACGCCACGGTGACCGCCGAGCACGGGCCCGAGGCGGTCTGGCTGGCCTGCAGCCACGGCGACGTGATCAAGGCGATCGTGGCCGACGCCATGGGGCTGCACCTGGATCAGTTCCAGCGCATCGTGGTGGACCCGGCCTCGGTCACCGCGATCCGGTACACGCCGACCCGGCCGTTCCTCGTCCGGCTCAACGACACCGCGGATCTGTCGTCGCTCGTACCCGCGAAGCCGGACCGGCGGCGCAGTGCGGGCCGCCCGGCGGAATCCTCGGACGCGGCCGTCGGCGGCGGCGCCGGGGCGGGCGTCTGAGCACTGCCCGTGACCGGCGTGTTACGCCTGCGTGTACCCGGTTGCGCCCTCCGCGAACCCGCCCCCGTGCACTGCGCACCCGTGCGCGCTGGCGACTAGGGTCGAGGGTATGACCGAGCGCAGCGAGGGCCACCGGGGTACGCCTGTGCCCAATCGGCGTATGCCCGAGGGGAGCCCGGAATGACGCACCAGGTGCACGCCTTCGAGCCGCCGGAGCGGTTCGTCGCCGGGACGGTGGGTGAGCCCGGCGATCGGACCTTCTTCCTGCAGGCTCGCGGCGGCGGCCGGGTGATCAGCGTCGCGCTGGAGAAGGTGCAGGTCTCGCTGCTCGCGGAGAAACTGGAGGAGCTGCTCACCGAGGCCAGCCGCAGGTTCGGCATCTCGCTACCCGAGGGCACCGGGCCCGGGCACGACAACGAGCCCCTGGACACCCCGGTCGACGAGGAGTTCCGCGTCGGGACCCTGGGCCTGGCCTTCGACGTCGACACCACCACGGTGGTGATCGAGGCGATCGAGGCGGGGGAGGGCGAGGCCGAGGCGGAGCTGGCCGGTGAGGACGACGACACGGCCGACGAGGACGACGAGCCCGACGACGACCTGGACCGGCTACGGGTGCGGCTGACCCCGGAGGCGACCCGTGCGTTCATCGACCGGGCGCGGCGGGTCGTCGCGGCCGGGCGGCCGCCCTGCCCGCTGTGCGGCCAGCCGCTCGACCCGGCCGGTCACCTCTGCCCCCGGCACAACGGCTACCACCGGTGACCACCACAGGTCCGGCCGCCGTGCTGTCCGAGGACGATGCCCTGGACCTGCTCCAGCGCGGCGCGATGGAGCTGGAGGGGCGGCTCGTCGAGGCGTCCAACACCACGCTGCGCGCCGAGATCACCCTCGACGGCGTCCAGGCCCGCTGCGTGTACAAGCCGGTCCGCGGCGAGCGCCCGCTGTGGGACTTCCCCGACGGCACCCTGGCCGGGCGGGAGGTCTCGGCCTATCTGGTCTCGCAGGCGACCGGATGGGGCCTGGTGCCGCCGACCATCCTGCGCGACGGCCCGCTCGGCCCCGGCGCGGTGCAACTGTGGATCGACGAGCCGGACGACGCGCAGACCCTGATCGGCTTCGTCCCCGCGTACGACGTGCCGTCCGGCTGGTTCGCGATCGCGTCCGCCCGCGACCCCGGCGGCGACGCGTTCGCGCTGGCGCACGCCGACGACCGGCGGCTGGCCCACCTCGCCGTGCTGGACGCCGTACTCAACAACGCCGACCGCAAGGGCGGCCACGTGTTGTACGGCCCGGACGGCCGGATCTACGCGGTCGACCACGGGGTCTGCTTCCACGTCGAGAACAAGCTGCGCACCGTGTTGTGGGGCTGGACCGGCAAGACCCTGCCCGAGGACGCCGTGGAGGTGCTGGAGAAGCTCGGCGAGCGGCTGGACGGGCCGCTCGGCGAGGCCCTGGAGGAGCACCTCACCCTCTCCGAGGTGCAGCACGTACGGCTGCGGGCGCGGCGGCTGGCGCGGGCCGCCCGTTTCCCGAAACCGCCCAAGGACTGGCCGGCCGTCCCCTGGCCTCCGGTTTAGGGGCAGAGGTCTACCTCACGCCCGTGCAGAACCCGCCGCTCCGGCTGGATAGGCTCGGTGACCATGGACGCATGGACCGGGCACGAGGTGCCGACGCTGCCGGGAACCGCCACGCCACCGGCGCTGTACGACTCGGCCCGCCGGTCGGTGCTGCCCACCACCCCCGGCGTGACCGCGACGATGTACGTCTGCGGGATCACCCCGTACGACGCCACCCACCTCGGGCATGCCGCCACCATGATCACGTTCGATCTGATCAACCGTGGGTGGCGCGACGCCGGCCACCCCGTCACGTACGTGCAGAACGTCACCGACATCGACGACCCGCTGCTGGAGCGCGCCAACCGTGACGGCGAGGACTGGGTGGTGCTCGCCATGCGCGAGACCGCCCTGTTCCGCGAGGACATGGAGGCGCTGCGGATCATCCCGCCGGAGCACTACGTGGGCGCTGTCGAGTCCATCCCGGCCATCGCCGCGCACGTGCGGGAGCTGCTGGCCGCCGGGGCCGCGTACCGGCTCGACGACGGCACCGGCGACGTGTACTTCCCGATCTCCGCCGCCCCCGCCTGGGGCTACGAGTCGCACCTGAGCCGCGAGGAGATGCTGGTGCTCTCCGCCGAGCGCGGCGGCGACCCGGAGCGCCCCGGCAAGCGCGACCCGCTCGACCCGCTGCTGTGGCGCGGCGCCCGCGACGGCGAACCCGCCTGGGACGGCGGCGACCTGGGCCCCGGCCGCCCCGGCTGGCACATCGAGTGCGCCACCATCGCGCTGGGCCTGCTCGGCGCCACGATCGACGTCCAGGGCGGCGGCAACGACCTGATCTACCCGCACCACGAGTGCTCTGCCGCGCACGCCGAGCGGCTCACCGGCGCGGCCCCGTTCGCCTCGCATTACGTGCACGCCGGCATGATCGGCCTGCACGGCGAGAAGATGTCGAAGTCCAAGGGCAACCTCGTCTTCGTCTCCCGGCTGCGCGGCGACGGGATCGACCCCATGGCGGTGCGCCTCGGCCTGCTGGCCGAGCACTACCGCAGCGACCGGCAGTGGACCGACGACGTGCTCAAGGCCGGGCAGGAGCGCCTGGCCCGGTGGCGCGAGGCCGCCGCGGCCCCCGCCGGGCCGTCCGGGGAGGGCCTGCTGGCCGCGGTACGCGAGGCCCTCGCCAACGACCTCGACACTCCCGCCGCCCTCGCCGTGGTGGACGCGTGGGCGGACGCCGCCCTGTCCGGCACCGGCGACGACGCGGACGCGCCCGCCCTGATGGCCCGCACCGTCGACGCCCGCCTCGGCATCCGCCTCTGACAGCCGCCTGCACCCGGATCCTGATGAGTTCGGGTCGGTTCCCCGAACTTTTCCGGGGGTCGCGCGTGTCAACCCCGGGCAGCGTTCTCAGGCCAGGGTGAAGCCGGGGTCCGGGTCGGGCTCCGGGGTGGGTGCCGGGATGCGGTACTCCTCGGTCAGCGTGGTCATCGGCCCGGGCCAGGTCGCCTGGGCCACCTCGATCGGCTTGCGGGTCTCGTCGAACGCGACGTGCAGCAGGTGCAGCACCGGCGTGTCCGGCCGGATCTGCAGGATCTCCGCCTCCTCACGGCTGGGCTGCCGGGCGCTGATCGTGTCCGTGGCCGAGGCGTACCGGCGCCCGATCGCCTCCTCCGCCTCCTGGTAGAGCGGCCGCCCGAACGCCTCCACGCGTTCCAGGGAGGTGCCGCCCGCGTCGGTGACCCGGAACCAGGACGCGCCCACCTCGACCGGCGCGTCGTCGGTGCGCACGATGTGCCGCCGGACCAGCATCTCCGTCCCGTCGCGCACCCCGAACGCGTCGGCCACCTCGGAGGGGGCGGGCTCGCGGCCCACCCCGGCCAGCTGCTGCCGGTACCGGTTGGCGAGGTCGGCGTGGTAGCCGCGGTGGGCGCCGTACCGGCCGCGGGAGAGGCGGTTGAGGCGGCGCCGGGTGCCGCGCACGTATGTGCCCGACCCCGGCTTGGTGATCAGTACGCCCTCGACGCGCAGCTGGTCGACCGTACGCTGAACGGTCTGCTTCGCCACGCCGAACATCTCCGCCATGGCCGGGATGGACGGCAGGCGCTCGCCGGGCTGCCAGTCGCCGCGCCGGATGCGCTCCCGCAGTTGGGCGGCGATCTGCCGGTGGGGGAACTCGGCGGTACCAGGGTTGATGGTCATGGCGCACCTCCGGCTCGCAACGAACCCAGGTTCCTAGGATGCGCCACGCGGGGTGTCCCGCGCCGCCGACACGCCGAATTGCCCGGCGCCCGCCGGATACGCCGAAATGTGCGTGGCGGCGGCGTGCTGGGCGCGGCGTGCCGGTCCGGTGTGGACGGCTGACGGGACCTGCGGGCTGCTACCAGGAACCGGCGGTCGGGCCGGCGGAGCCGCCGCGGCGGCGCAGGTACTTCTCGAACTCGCTGGCGATCTCGTCGCCGGTCAGCGGCTGGATGCCCTCGTCGCCGACCCGTTCCTCCAGCTCGCGGACGTACTCGCCGAGCTCGGAGTCCTGCTCGGCGGCCGCGCGGACCCGGCCCTCCCACTCGCCCGACTCCTCGGCCAGGTCGGCCATGGGCACCGGCAGATCCAGGACGTCCTCGACGCGGTGCAGCAGCGCCAGTGTCGCCTTCGGACACGGCGGGTTGTTCGCGTAGTGGGGCACATGCACCCAGAACGACAGGGCCTCCAGCTCGGCCCGGCCGCACGCCTCCTGCAGCACCCCGACGATGCCGGTGGGGCCGTCGTAGCGGGTCGGCGCGACCTTGTACTTCTCTGCCGTCTCACGGCCGGTGGCGGTGCCGCTGATCGGCAGTGGCCGGGTGTAGGGCACGTCGGCCAGCAGGGCGCCGAGCAGGACGACCCGGTTCACTTCCAGGCTGTGGCACACCTCGAGGATCTCCTCGCAGAACGTACGCCACCGCATGCTGGGCTCGATGCCGCGGATGAGCACCACGTCGCGGTCCGTCCCGGGCGGGCTGGCCACCATGAACCGGGTGGTGGGCCATTCGATCCGCCGGGTCTCACCCTCGGCCATCGTGATCGTGGGGCGGCTGACCTGGAAGTCGTAGAACTCCTCCGGGTCGATGCTGGTGATCTCGCGGGCCTGCCAGACCTGTTCCAGGTGTTCCACCGCGGCGGTGGAGGCGTCGGCCGCGTCGTTCCACCCTTCGAAGGCGGCGATCGCCACGGGGGAACGCAGCACGGGGAGGCCGTCGAACTCAGTCACATCGCCAACCTTACGTGGCCTGTGTGACACCGGCCCGGCGGCCGCGCCGTGGGGTGACGGGCGCGGGTCCGACCAGGGGGTGGAGAGCCCGGTCACACTCCGGCGTCCCACGTGACGGCGGATATTCGGCTGCGCGCCGGCAAACCTTTAGCCTGGGAAGGTGCCAAATGACTTCCTTGCTGCGCTGACCGACCGGGTTCTCGTCGCCGACGGGGCCATGGGGACGATGCTGCAGGCCGCCGACCTCAGCGTCGACGAGGACTTCCAGGGCCTCGAGGGCTGCAACGAGATCCTCAACGTGACCCGGCCGGACGTCGTGCGCAGCGTGCACGAGGCGTACCTCGCGGCGGGGAGCGACTGCGTCGAGACCAACACGTTCGGGGCGAATCTCGGCAATCTCGGCGACTACGACATCGAGCACCGGATCCGGGAGCTGAGCGAGGCCGGCGCGCGGATCGCCCGGACGGCCGCCGACGCGTACGCGACACCCGAGCAGCCCCGGTACGTGCTGGGCTCCATCGGCCCCGGCACCAAGCTGCCCACCCTCGGCCACACCCGGTACGACGTACTGCGCGACGCGTACCTGGAGAACGCCGCGGGCCTGGTGCTCGGCGGCGCCGACGCGCTGATCGTCGAGACGTGCCAGGACCTGCTGCAGACCAAGGCGGCCGTGATCGGCGCGCACCGGGCGATGGCCGAGGTCGGCCGTACGGTGCCATTGATCTGCCATGTCACGGTCGAGACCACCGGCACCATGCTGCTGGGCAGCGAGATCGGTGCCGCCCTGACCGCGCTGGAGCCGCTGGGCATCGACCTGATCGGGCTGAACTGCGCCACCGGCCCCGCCGAGATGACAGAGCACCTGCGCTTCCTGTCGCAGCATGCCCGCGTACCCCTGTCGGTCATGCCGAACGCCGGCCTGCCGGTCCTCGCGGCCGGCGGCGCCTACTACCCGCTGACCCCCGACGAGCTGGCCGAGGCCCTCGACCGCTTCGTGACCGAGTACGGCGTACCCCTCGTCGGCGGGTGTTGCGGCACCACCCCGGCCCACATCGAGGCCGTGGTGCGCCGCGTGCGCGGCCGGCAGGCCGCGGCGCGCCACCCGGAGCACGCGGCCGGCGCCGCGTCGATCTACCACGAGGTGCCGTTCCGGCAGGACGCCGGCGTGCTGATGGTCGGCGAGCGGACCAACGCGAACGGCTCCAAGGCGTTCCGCGAGCCGATGCTGGCCGGTGACTGGCAGGCCTGCGTGGAGATCGCCCGCGGCCAGGCCCGCGACGGCTCCCACATGCTGGACCTGTGCGTGGACTACGTGGGCCGCGACGGCACCCGGGACATGCGCGAGCTGGCCGGACGGTTCGCCACCGCCTCCACCCTGCCGATCATGCTGGACTCCACCGAGCCGCCGGTCATCGAGGCGGGCCTGGAGATGCTGGGCGGCCGGTGCATCGTCAACTCGGTGAACTACGAGGACGGCGACGGCCCGAACTCCCGCTTCGCCCGGATGATGCCGATCGTCAGGGAGCACGGCGCCGCGGTGGTCGCGCTGACCATCGACGAGGAGGGCCAGGCCCGCACCGCCGACTGGAAGGTACGGGTGGCCGCAAGGCTGATCGACGACCTCACCGGCACGTGGGGGATGAACCGCGCCGACATCCTCATCGACTGCCTGACCTTCCCGATCGCCACCGGCCAGGAGGAGACCCGCCGCGACGGCATCGAGACCATCGAGGCGATCCGGCGCATCACCGAGCTGTACCCCGAAGTGAACTTCACCCTCGGCGTCTCGAACATCTCGTTCGGTCTCAACCCCGCCGCCCGGCAGGTGCTCAACTCGGTCTTCCTGCACGAGTGCGTCCAGGCTGGACTGACCAGCGCGATCGTGCACGCCAGCAAGATCCTGCCGATGTCGAAGATCCCCGACGAGCACCGCCGGGTCGCACTCGACATGATCTACGACCGGCGTGCGGGCGACTACGACCCGCTGCAGAAATTCATGGAACTGTTCGAGGGCGTCGACGCCACCAGTGCCCGCGCGTCGCGCGCCCAGGAGCTGCTCAGCCTGCCGCTGGACGAGCGTCTCAAGCGCCGCATCATCGACGGCGAACGCAACGGCCTCGAGGACGACCTGCTGGCCGCGCTGGCCGACAAGCCCGCGCTGACCATCGTCAACGACGTCCTGCTCGACGGCATGAAGACCGTCGGCGAGCTGTTCGGCTCCGGCCAGATGCAGCTGCCGTTCGTGCTGCAGTCCGCCGAGGTGATGAAGGCGGCCGTCGCGTACCTCGAACCGCATATGGAAAAGCACGAGGAGGACGCCGGCAAGGGCCGCATCGTGCTCGCCACCGTCAAGGGCGACGTGCACGACATCGGCAAGAACCTCGTCGACATCATTCTCAGCAACAACGGGTACGAGGTCGTCAACATCGGCATCAAGCAGCCGATCAACGCCATCATCGACGCCGCCGAACAGCACCACGCGGACGCCATCGGCATGTCCGGCCTGCTGGTCAAGAGCACGGTCGTGATGAAGGAGAACCTGCAGGAGATGGCCGAGCGCGGGGTCGCCGACCGGTACCCCGTGCTGCTCGGCGGCGCGGCACTGACCCGCTCCTACGTGGAGGACGACCTGCGCTCGGCGTACGACGGGGACGTGCACTACGCGCGCGACGCGTTCGAGGGCTTGACGCTGATGGACAAGGTGATGACCGCCAAGCGCGGC
This sequence comes from Krasilnikovia sp. MM14-A1004, assembly GCF_047159485.1. Lineage (GTDB taxonomy): Bacteria > Actinomycetota > Actinomycetes > Mycobacteriales > Micromonosporaceae > Actinoplanes. The sequence continues at coordinate 2,639,199 of NZ_AP038773.1, forward strand.
GGTGCCACGGTCGTCGACGCCGAGCGGGAGGCGGTGCTGCAGGCACGGCGCGAACGGCGGGCCCGGCAGCGCGCCATCGTCACGGACAACCTGCCGCCGCTCGACGACACGTCCGTGCGTTCCGACGTGACGCTCGACGCCGACGTGCCCACGCCGCCGTTCTTCGGCACCCGGGTCATCAAGGGCATCCCGCTGGGCGAGTACGCGGCGATGCTCGACGAGCGGGCCACGTTCCTCGGCCAGTGGGGTCTCAAGGGTTCCCGCGGCGGCAGCGGGCCGACGTACGAGGAGCTGGTGGAGACCGAGGGCCGGCCGCGGCTGCGGTACTGGCTGGACCGGCTCGCGGCCGACCACGTGCTGGAGGCGGCCGTGGTCTACGGGTACTTCCCGGCGTACTCGGAAGGCAACACCCTTGTGGTGCTCGACGAGAACGGGGTCAGCGAGCGGGCCCGGTTCACGTTCCCGCGGCAGCGCCAGGAACGGCGGCTGTGCCTGGCCGACTTCTTCCGTCCCCGCGGCGACGGCCTCGACGTCGTCGGGCTGCAACTGGTGACGGTCGGCCAGCCGGTCAGCGAATACACGGCGAAGATGTTCGCCCGCAACGAATACCGGGACTACCTGGAGGTGCACGGCCTGTCGGTGCAGCTCACCGAGGCCCTCGCCGAGTACTGGCACCGCCGGGTACGCAGCGAACTCCTCCTGCCCGACGGGTCCTCCGTGGGTGCCGGTGACCCGAGCGACCTCGCGGGCATCCTCAAGAACGACTACCGGGGCTGCCGGTACGCGTTCGGCTATCCGGCCTGTCCGGATCTGGAGGATCGGGCGAAGGTCGTGGACCTGCTGGATGCGGGGCGCATCGGGGTGACGCTGTCGGAGGAGTTCCAGCTCGAACCGGAACAGTCGACGGACGCCATCATCGTCCACCACCCGGAAGCCAACTACTTCAACGCCAAGTGAGCCTCGCACCCGGACTGACCTGCGAAAACATCCGCGTAGAGCATGATCAGGCCGTCTCCAGGCCGTCATCGGTTTCGAGGTCATCCTCGAACGCCCGGTCGACGGCCTGGCGGGTCCGGTCCTCGCTCGTCGGCAGCAGGTGCGTGTAGGTCCGGAGCGTGAACCCCGGGTCGGCGTGGCCCAGGTGCGCCGCCAGGGCCTTGATGTTCTGGCCGGCGTCGAGCAGCACCGAGGCGTAGGTGTGCCGCAGCACGTGCAGCACGTGCAGCCCGTTCTCCCGGGTGTCCGGGATACCGGTCGCCCGGATGGCCGGCTTCCAGACGCCGGAGTTGAAGGCTGGGCGGGCCAGCGCCTCGCCACCTGGCGTGTAGAGGTACAGCTGAACGTGCGCGGTTCGCCGGTTGAGCTGCCCCACGGCAACGTGACGTCGGTGGGCGGGCAGTCCGCGGCGTGTTTCGTCAGGCGCTTGGCGACAGAGTCGTGCAGCGGCACCTCGCGGACCTTGCCGCCCTTCGGCGGCGCGAAGATGAGGTGCCGTCGGGCGATCTTGACTTGCCGAACGACGTGGAGAACGCGGCGGCGGTGATCGATGTCTGCCGGGCTCACTGCGAAGATCTCACCCTGTCGAAGGCCGCAGCCCGCGCCGAGATCGACGCCGATACGGTACCGAGCAGCGAGGTTGGCGCGGAATGCGGCTCGGAGCTGGGTCGACCAGGGCACCACTTTCCTCGCCTGCGCCCGAGGAGGACGGATCGTCTTCGCGGCGAACGGGTTGCTCGTGATCTTCTTGTCGTCCACTGCCGCGTTGAAGATCATGGAGACGTCGTCAAGGCGCCGCTGACGCGGCGCACCGTGCGCGCTCGCGGCCCGCTGCTGGCGGCCTGCGGCCGACATCGCGGGCCGCGGCGCGCCGCACCTGAGGCGCTACACGGTCGAGCCGTCAATGATGTGGACATGTTGCAGGCTGGGGGAGAACCCGGCGACGTGCATCGGGGTGCCGTGGTGCTCCTTGCTGGGCCGGAACTGCCTGCGTTTCACGGCCCAGTCGTAGCAGCCCTCGCCGAGGGGGTACTCGCTCAGGATTCCCGTCAGCCGGTGCTGCACCACCCAGGCGAGGCCATGCTCGCGTGACGCGAAGACTCCGGAGGCGAAGCGCGCGGACTCGCCATGAAAGATCCACACCGTCGGCGAGATGACCGGTTCGTTCTGCACTCGCCGCAGTCTGCCATCCGCGTCCCTGAGGTTTGGTCAAGTCATGGCTTCTCAGCGTCGGATGGGAGGACGCCGTCACGATCGCCTGCCGGGCTGAGCTGCGCCGGGGTCGGGGCGATCGGCTGCCGCGCCAGCAAGCTGGCTTGCCCTCGGATACCGGGGTGCGCTGCGGGCCGGTCGAGTATGGCGACCAGGGCGTGGGCCATCCCCCGGATGCCGGATTCTCTACGCCACCCACCCGGCGTCAAGGCCGCTGCCGCGTCGCTGACGCGATGGCCTGCGGCCAGCCTTGACCCCGGGTGGGCGTCGTAGTTCTGGCACCGGTCGGGGGATGGCGGCAGAGCGGTGCCAGCCGTGCGATCTGCGTGCGATTAGCGGCGGCGATCATGGGGTTTCAGCGGTGAGCAACGGTCACCACCGAGGCTGAGACCGACGCCGGTACGACGAAGCGCCAACCTGCGTTTCCGCTGGTCGGCGCTTCGGAAACCCGTTTGGGCACTGGTGGCCAGGGGCGGGGTCGAACCGCCGACCTTCCGATTTTCAGTCAGGCCGTTCTCCCCGCCGAGGTGGCGAGGGGCCAATGAGGCGTTACACCGTGACAGCCATGGTGCGCCCGTAATGTGCTTGCCGTGAGAACCGTGCCGATCCGCGATTGGGGAACGATCACGCTCTTCACCAGGAGCGAGACTGAAACGGGCATTGGACCGGCCCTGCCGCCGTGGCTTCCGACCGACGGCAGCTATTCCGCCGCCCAGCTGACCGCGCGAGCGCTTCCAGGTCGTCCGATGGACTACATCGCCGTATGGCGCGAGGACGCCCCCATACCCGACCTCGCCTGCGCGTCGCCCTGGACGGAAGCGCAGTTGGACGGTCTAGTCCTCGCGGAGGCCCGCGACGACTTTCGCTGCCGGGTGTGCCATGGGCTTGTCAACGCGCTCTACCCCGCCGCGATCCCGCTCCTCGACCGGTTCAGCGAGCACCGCTCGGCGACGCACTGCCCCATCTGCGGTGCCCACGTTGACCGAGCGCGGCTCCACGCACTCCGGTTATTCGCGCCAGAGGCGCCCGGATAGGCGTGCCGTCCCGTGCCAGTAGTCACGTCCGGTCGGGGCCGCGTGCGGGCACGAAGGGGCACCGAGCCACCGAGGCTGACCAGGCATTCCACTCTCAGTGGAGCATTCGGGACGATCTTCCAAACTGATCCCGCGGCGGCCCACGCGGAAGAGCGCGGTTGGTCTCGTCCGCCTGGGGGATCATGTTTGGGGTGGGGAAGCGGTCTCTCGAACAGCAGTACGTCCTTCATGCGGCGGCCACGAGTTCACTCCTCCAGGAGTTGCTGCAGCATTGGCAGCCCTGGTTGCCTGATCTTGAGTGGCCTGACATGGCAGTGCACGTGCCACGGCTCGCGCAAGCGATCGTTGAGCTGGTCGAAGAGGGGTTGGTTGAGGTCGTCCTCGGGCCCATCGACAGCCAGAAGGGACTGGTGCCGACCGCAGACGTGCCTGCGATCGTCCGTGATCCTGGTAGTTGGTACAGCGAGGAGGACGGAACTCCAGTGGTTGAGTTGGTCCTCGCGGAGGGCGCCGGTCTGGTTGATGTGCCACCCCGGCGGGGATGGCGATCCTGCCCTGAACAAGGGCATCTCCGCCCAGGCCGCTCATGAGCCGCCCGGATCACCGGGTCTGCGTAGCGGTACAGCAGCGAAGTACGGCAACGCCAGCAACCGCACCGGCCGAAGCGGACCCGAGCCGAGCGATCTGACCTCGCAGGCGGCTTGATCCAACCGCATTGCCGGGACTCCATAGGTTCGTGGCGCGGCCTTCCAAAATCAGGCCGTCTTTAGGCCGTTTGAGGGGAACCGACGGCAACCAACGATGACCGTTGATGGCAATGAATCCCCAGGTAGAGATAGGTATCGGTGCGACCGCCGCTGATCAGCAGCAGGCCCGATCAATGCAACGCCAAGTGAGCCGCGCCCCGGGTCTGAACTGCGAAAACATTCGCAGAGTTGGGCTTGAGGGGCCGACAGCGTGCAGCGAACGTGCCGAGTCGCGCCCAGCGGAGTCGGCACGATCGACTCAGGAGACGGAACCGAACGGCACTCTACTCGCGCGGACCAGGCGGGATGTGATCTCATGCCCACCGTGAACACCGACGACGCCGCCCGCTCCGTCTCCATCCCTCTGGACCAGGCTGTTCAAACCGCCCGGCTTCTGGAGAGCATCGTGATCTCCCTGGACCGAATCACTTCCCGGATGGCCCTCGGAGACGCGGATGCTCACACCCTCGATCGGTTCATCACCGAATGGTTCGTCGGTCCACGCCTCTCTGAAGCACGCGTCGACCTTTGGGGCGCGATTGCACAGGTGATCGGCGAAGAGGCAACCGAAGAGATCGCTGAAACCACGCCATGCTTTCCAGACCCTGTTCCCGAGGAGATCCGCGCCCAGATCGAGGAGCAACGACAGTGGTATGCGGAACGGTTCGGCGAACTTTGACCGTTAAGCGCGGTCTCCACCCTTCGTGTGCCAGAGCCCCGCAGCCCGTGGCGATGACCACTTTCGAGGAGGGCTCCAGCGAGGGGAGCGCCCACCCCCGACCGGAGAACTGCGAGACGTTCCCCTGCGTGCTCGACCTCAAGCAGGGGGTGCGGGCCGTCTTCCCAGCGGTTCTCGACCAACACACGCGCGCCCCGACGCTCGACAAGTCGGTCCACAACGTCGCCGAAGAAGGTGATGACGCAGGCACTCGGGACGTCGCGTGGAGAGATCGTTTCAGAGGGTTCGATGAATGCTTGCCGGGCGGAGTCGTACTCGGTCAGAGGAATGTGAAAGTGCCGTTGCTGGCCTGTTTGCTCCATGCTGTCCCTACCCGCACGCGATGACTGCTTGGCGCCGCAGGTATCGACTGCTACCGGGCACGCCGGCCAGGTCCCGCCAGTCCTGCCGCTGTTCTGTCATCCCGATCATGGTCGTTGCATGCGCCCCAAGCGATGGAGTTACGGGATGCGGCCGGAGGTTGCCGAATTCCCGGTACGGCGGCGCAGGGCTCGGATTGCAGGGTCGGATGCCTGCGGGCGGGGCACTCGGTGCTGTGGGATGGCGAAGACCGAGGGTCAGCATCCGGGTGGGTCATTCGGACCCGGGATCCACGCACTGACGTCGTAGACGTCGCCGTAGGCGCCGTGGTCCGACTCGTCCGGAAAGGCGACTTCGGCGAACGCTGTCTGGCCGTCGATCTGCTTCGTGAAGCACGGGGGGTCTTCGTCCGGCTGGGGCCAGGAGCCGCCCGCAGCGAGGTCGGAGTCGGGATCGCGGCCGGTGTTGGTCGGGGCTTGGCTCTGTGCGCGTAGCGGCGTCAGCTTCCAGCCGTCCTTCGTCGCGATCGCCTGGTGGAAGGCGGTCACCCCGCGCTGGTCCAGGTTCTCCCAGTAGTACTCGCGTCCGGCGCTGATCTGCCCGTCCTCGTCGCATCCGCCGCCCTGGTCGACCATCTCGGCCCGATCCGCGTGAGCTGTGATCAACGGCAAGGAGAGCAGCGAGTCGACGCGGTGCCGGTCGCGGTCACTGGTGCAGCCGTCGTTGGTGGGCCGGGTGTCCGAACAACCGGCCAGGGCCACCGCGGCAGTCACGGCAGCGAGCCCGGCGACCCGGAACCGGTACTGGCTGGTCGCCCGTGCTGACATGCCGCCCACCGTACGCAAAATCGGGCCATCGGCGGGCCGGTAGATCGGGATGCCGAGCGGTCTCGAACGGCCACGAACGGTCGCCGCACCCTACCGTTGACCTGGCCTTTCGGACAGAACCACATCCGCCGGACGATCTTCCAACCTGACGCTGCCTGATCCTGACCGGGCCTACCATCGCAACGTGCACGACGAAGACCCGAGCAGCCACGCCCGGCGGCTGCTGGGCCTTCTCCTTCGGGTCCTTGGCGCTGTCCTCGTCACCGGGCTGTGCTGGGTTGGTGCGGCCGGCTCGTTCGTCGCGGCCTTGTGGGCGATACACCCCTGGCCGGGCGATCGCCGTGAGCCGGCCCGGGCCGTTGCGTACGTACTGTTGCTGGTGCTGCTGCTCGTCGCGCCGTCGGCGGCGTGGCGATTTCTCGTGCCGGGCACCCGTTGGTGGAGTGCGGCTCCGTTCGCGTTGCTCGCGGCTGCGGCACTCGGCGGATTGCTGCTCCTGGCTTGATTTCCGTAGCGGCACCATCTCGTCATGAGCGCGGCCTCGTCGACGGTGGACATAACTACTCCTGAGCCTTGCATGCCACCCTTGGCTGGAGCGCAGCGGCGTGACCGAGATGATCGTCAAGGGCGACGTCGCCGCGCCGGACAACTCCAGGTGGATCAGGCCGTCGGTGAAACGCGTTCCCACGGCCATCGCGGCGTGCCAGCCGTAGGCACCGCCTTGGTCGGAGTCGATCCTGCTGATCGCCGACCCGGTCCGGCGGGGCGGCAGCGATGGGCGGAACTCACGGGCATTCGTCGCGGATTTCCACGGCGTGGTCGGCCTTGAGCAACGCGTCGGGGTCCTCGGTGTCGACCGGCTGCGGTGCGACCCCGGGACGGGTCGGTGCGAGCAGCCCTTGATCCGACGCGGCGCAGTCGACCCACGCCGTGTACGCCGTGGTCTTGCCGATCCACATGCCCCGGTCACGGGCGCGCAGGTGAGCGGTGGCGGGAAACTCCCACTGGATCTCGTCGTGCGCGGCGGCGAGCGGCTGGTCGGGACCGACGAAGGCGTACACCCAGATGAAGTTGGTGGTCACACGCAGCGTCTTGATGCCGTCGACCGTTGTCGAGGTGTAGGTCACCCGGCCGCTGACCCGTGGCTGTTCGCCGGCGTCGAGCCGGACGGCCGGGTCGATCCAGGTGGCGACCGTGGTGAAGGTCTTGGCCTTGAAACGCGCACCGATTTCGTCGCGCTGGTTGGGTGCGAGCAGTGCCAGCAGCCCGGACGGGTCGTGACCGGTCAGCATCGTCGAGTCCAGCCGGCCGGCGACCAGTGCCTTGCGGACCGTCTTCAACGCCGTGTCCACCTGCGTCGCGGTGAAGCCGGGCACCGCGGTCGCCCTGGGCAGGGTGATGCCGGATGCGCCCTTCGGGTAGTCGGCTGCCGGCGTGCCGGCGAACGGGTCGGTGGGTCCGGCGCTCTTCGACGTCGTCGCCGTGACGCCCTCGGGCACGCCTGCGGTGGGGTAACCACCGGACACCGAGCCGGATGCCGAGGGCCACAGTGATTCAGCGACGAGGGCCATCCCGACGAGCGCGGCAGTGCCGGCGGCGATCAGCGGAACCCTGCGCAGCACCACGCTCCGGCGGCGGCCGTTGCGCACCCGGCGTTCGGTCTGCTTCGCCCATTCCTCAAGCTCGGCGAGCGGATCCGGTAGGTCCTGCTTGGCCATGGCTCCTGCCCGCGGATCGATGGAGATGAAGGAGTCATTATGGCCGAGGCGCCAGACCCCGCGCGGCCAGGCCGGGCCCGCGGGAACGACACCCATCTACATTTCGGGTACGCGGGCCGTTCGCGCACCGAATCCTCCCGGACGCGGAGCGACGAGACGGATCAGCGGGCTCTCAGTGGTCGTGGTCCCAGGTCGTGGGTGGTTTGACGGCCAGCCGGCCCTCGTCCATGCGCATCAGCAGCAGGGGAAGCTCGGTTTCCGCCAGCCACTCGTCCACGGCCCGCCGGGCGCCCTCCCACCAGCCGTAGTCGTCGAGCAGGAGCACACCACCGGGGACGAGGCGGGGCCAGAGGTACTGCAGCTCGTGCCGGGTCGACTCGTACCAGTCGGTGTCGAGCCGGAGGATGCTGATCCGGTCGGGCATCTTCCCCGGAACGGTGTCCTCCACCTTGCCCTTGTAGTAGTGGATCCGGTCCGCGGGATACGCGGACTCCCGCATTCCCTCCTGCACGTCCTCCAGGGACGCGTACGCCCAGATTCCCGCGCTGCGGCTGGCGGCGGACAGCATCTCGGCGGCGGGGCGGCCGTCGAATCGCCTGTCGTGTTCGGTCGGCTCGCTCATTCCCTCGAATGTGTCGTAGAGGTGCAGATGGCGGTCCGTGTCGCCGGCTTCGATCAGAGTTCTGGCGATTGCCATCATGCTTCCGCCGCGCCACACACCGCATTCGACGATGTCGCCCGGGATCCGGTGGCGAACGACGTAACGCACCGAGTTGACGAGTGCGTTCAGCTTTTCCGGCGACGTCATCGTGCGTGGCTTGACCGCGCGGATGATGTCCTTGGTGGCCTCGTCGAAGTCATGAGGGAGTTCGAGCTGCGGTTTCGGCTCTGGTTTGGCCACCGGTGACTTGCCTCGCGGGGGCACCTTCACGCTTTGGCCGCCAGCTCCATTGCGTGGGGGACCTACCGGGCGCAGTTCATAGCCGGTGACCGTGCGCAGCATTCGATTGATTGATTTCCGCAAGGTCACGGCGGGCACGGTACCACAAACAATTGCCGTTCGACCTTGTGTCGCGGGCATTTCCATTGACCCGGGGGTGCCGCCCGGCATTGCGCTAATGCGGCGGGAAACGGTCACTTCGTGGCAAGCCGATTTACCGCCGTCACTGTGTGTCGGGCGCCGACCGCGCAGAGGGTCGGGCCGATGTGGAGGGTGCGGCCACGGGCAGGGTGCGGCCACGGGTGGGGTGCGGCCACGGGCGGGGTGCGCCCACGGGGCAGGCGGCAACGGCCCGGCAGCCGCGCGTACCGGCTCGGGTCGTGGTCGGGCGTCCGCCGACGTGTCGGGCTACGCCTCGTCGTCGTTGTCGCTGGCCACCGGCCGCCGTCGTTCCTTGATCCAGGCTTCGACGTCCTCGGCGAGCCAGACGTTTCCCATCGCCAGCTCCGCCACCGGTGCGGGGAAGTCCCGGCGGCTCGTGAGCTGGTAGGCCCGCTGGCGGCTGATCCCGCCGAGGCGCACCCGAATCTCATGTGCACCCATGAGGTTCAGCTTCTTACCCATGATCGCAGGCTAGGCAGCTGCATAGGCGTCGCGTGCGAACTTAGCGGACGATCAGCGCATGCGCTATGGTCGTACGAAATAGTCTATCGCCTAGTAGATGGGTGCGGGCATGCGCATCAGGCTCTGGCTGCGAGGCCCCGGCGACGACCCGCGGGTCGAGATCGTCACCGAGTTCGACGAGTGGGCGCCCGAGCGCCGCGACGCCCGGCGATCCGTCCTGACCGAGGCGCTGCCCCTGGACGGCACCAGCCGCCGGCCGGTGGCCGACGGCTGGTGGTTCCTGCCTGGCTGACGATCGCCGGACCCGACAAGGGCCCGACAATCGCCGGACCCGAATGGGGCCCGTAAAGGGGTCAGGGCTTCGTGGGCGCCACGATCCGACCGTCGTAGAGCTGCTGGCGCAGCGAGTCCAGTTCCGACTGCAGCGGCGCGATCTCCGCCTGGTTGGACGTCGCGTAGCCGACGCCGTCGGTCTTCAGGTCGAAGCGGCGCACACCGCCCGCGTGGTCGCCCTTCACGAACGCCTGGATCTCCTGGAACACCGCGTTGTCGACGCGCTTGAGCATCGAGGTCAGCACCACGGGCTGCACGGCCGCATCGGCGCTGGCGTACTGGTCGGAGTCGACACCGACGAACGCGGCACCGTCGGCGGCGGCCACCGCCTGCAGCGCGCCCGCGCCGGAGCCGCCGGCGGCCGCGTAGATCACGTCCGCGCCGTCGTCCAGCATGCCGGCGCCGATCTGCTTCGCCTTGTCCGGCACGCCGAAACCGCTGAAGTCCGGCGGGGCGCTGAGGTACTTCACCTGCACCTTGATCTTCGGGTTCACCCGCTTGGCGCCCGCGGTGAAGCCGGCCTCGAACTTCTGCAGCAGCGGGATCTGCACCCCGCCGATGAAGCCCACGGTTCCGGTGTGCGACTTCAGGGCGGCCGCCGCACCGACCAGATAGGACCCCTGCTCCTCGGCGAAGACCAGCGACACCACGTTGTTGGCGGCGATCGAGTCGTCGTCGATGATGGCGAACGTCGTCTCGGGGTGCGCGGCGGCGGCCTTCTTCAGCGCGTTGACGTACTGGAAGCCGACGGCGAACACCGGGTTGTTGCCGGAGTCGACGAGCTTGTTCAGGGTGGCGAGGCGGACGTCGTCCTCGCCCGTGGCGGGCGCCGTCTCGGTCACGTCGATCTCGAGTTCCTTCTTGGCCCGCTCCAGGCCCGCACCCGCCATGTCGTTGAAGCTCTTGTCGCCGCGCCCGCCGACGTCGAACGCCATGCCGACCATGACGTGCTCGGCGCCCAGCCCGGCGATCGCGGCGGCGCCCGCCGAGCGGGACGCCACGGGGGCGTTCCCACACCCGGTGAGGGTCAGAGCGGCCGCTGCGGCGGTGGCCACCAGCATTTTCGTACGCATGTCCTCGTCGCCTCTCAGTACCGGAACTGTCCGACGGCCTCGCGCAGCTGCCGCGACATGCGGGTCAGCTCGGCGGCGGCGGCCCGGGAACGTGCCACGTCGTCGCTGGCCGCGCTCGCGGCCGCGGCGACCGCGGCGATGTTGTCAGCGATCTGCGTGCTGCCTCCGGCCGCCTCGGCGACGCCCCGGTTCATCTCCGTGGTGGTAGCGGTCTGCTCCTCGACGGCACTGGCGATCGTCGTCTGGTAACCGCTGATCCGGCTGATGATCTCCCCGATGCCGGAGATCGCGGACGCGGCCGCCGTGCTGTCGCTCTGGATGTCCTGCACCAGCCGGCCGATGTCCTCGGTGGCCTTCGCGGTCTCCTGAGCCAGTTCCTTGACCTCGCCCGCCACGACCGCGAAGCCCTTGCCGAGCTCGCCCGCGCGGGCCGCCTCGATGGTGGCGTTCAGCGCCAGCAGGTTGGTCTGCTCGGCGATGGCGGTGATCAGCTGCAGTACGTCGCCGATCCGCGCCGACGAGGTGCCGAGGCTGGCGACCGTGCTGTTCGCGACGCCGGCCGCGGCGACCGCCTCGGAGGCGACGTGGGCCGCCTGCGACGCGCTCTCGGCGATGTCGGCGATCGCCGAACCCATCTCCTCGGCGCCCATGGCGACCGAGTTGACGTTGGCGCTGACCTCCTGGGAGGCGTCGGCCACGATCCGGGCCTGGGTGGAGGTCTCGGCGATGTTCGTGGCGAAGGTCTGTGCGACCTCGTCCAGCGCGGCCGAGGTCCGGTCCAGCACCTCCGCCTGCTCGGCCACGTCGACGACGACCCGGTGGATCGAGCCGAGCGCGTCGCCCAGGGCGGCAGCCATCTCGGCGGGCTCGTCGGTGCCCTCGCTGGACAGCTGCACCTTCAGGTCGCCGTCGGCGACCAGGCGCAGCGCGTCACGGGCCGCCACCACCGGCCGGGTGATGCTGCGCGTCACGACCAGGGCCAGCAGGCAGCCGACCAGCAGCGCCAGCGCGCTGCCGACCAGGATGATCTGCTGCGCGGTGTCGGCCGCCGCGGCGGACTCGGCGACCGCGCGCTCGCTGCGCTGGTCGACGGACTCCACGAGCCGCTGGGTGGCGGTCATGATCCGGTAGTACGAGTTCCAGCTGTCGTACTGCGCGAGCTGGTCACCCTTGCGCTCGGCCGCGGGAGTGCCCGGCTTGTACGCCGCCACCACCTGCTCGTTGACCCCGAAGTAGGTGGTGGCCTCCTTCTGGACCTTCGCGAACAGTGCCTGCTCGGCGCCGTTCATGTCGGCCGTGTGGACCGTCTTCAGGTACGCCTGGAAGCGGTCACGCTCGCGCTGCCAGGCCCGGTAGTTCACCGAGTCGCCGCCGAACGCCCGCGCCGCGCCGAGCCGGTGGATGTCCGCCACGTACGCGCTCTGCCAGCCGTTGAGGCTGGCCGCGTAGAAGCGGATCTCCTTCGCCTCGCTGGTGAGCACCTGCAGGGCGCGCACCTCGGCGGCAGTGGCCTTCTGGTTGCCGATCGCGGTGACCGCGACCGCCGCCACCACGCCCAACAGGGCGAGCACGGCGACGAACGCGGCGGCCAGCCGCGTACCGATCCTGACTCTGCGCATGTTCTCCTCGTCCTCCCCGAACGCAAAATGCATCGGCCGTCGCCGCAGTGAGCTGACGGTTTGAGGGCAAGTTCGCAGCTCGCGGCGGTGCGGGCCGAGCCAGGTCCGCGTTGCGCAGGGCGCTGGCCGAGCTGGGTTCAGCCAGCGGCCACCTGCGCGTGGGTCGCCGTTCACCGGCGTTTCGCACCATTCCGTGGCATGAGCCTGGCCCTGACGACACTCGCCGACGCCGCCCAGCAGACCGCGTACGCGCTGCTCGGGGGCATGGGTGCGCGGTGGCGGCACAGCCGCGGGGTGGCCCGGCGGGCCGCCGAGCTGGCCGGGCCGCTCGGGATCGACGCGGACCTGCTGGTCGCGGCGGCCTGGTTGCACGACATCGGGTACGCGCCACCGGCGGTCGTCACCGGCTTTCACCCCCTGGACGGGGCCGGCTACCTGGCGGCCCGGCGGTGGCCGCCGCGCGTGGCGGGGCTGGTCGCCTATCACTCGGGTGCGGTGTTCGTGGCGGCGGCGCGGGGACTCGGCGGGGCGCTCGCCGCGTTCGCCGACGAAGGGGGCGCGGTGGCGGACGCGCTGACGTACGCCGACCAGACCGTCGGGCCCGAAGGCCAGCGGGTCACCCTGGCGGACCGTCGTACGGAGATGCTGTGCCGGCACGGCGCGCACTCGTGGAACGCCCTGGTTGATCACGTGCGATGGCCGCACCTGCGCGCCCTCGCGGAGCGGGTCGAGCGGCGCCTCGTCACCGCGGAGCCGGTCCGGTCCGCGTTCGACGGCGTGGCGGTGCCGGTCTGAGGCCGGCCGGGGTGGATCGCATGTCGCGCCGCGCGGGCCGCCTTGCGCCGAACCGGCGCGCCGCCCGGATTCAGCTCGCAGACTGGCCGTATGCGTCCGGGTCTGGCGTTTCGCGCCGCGACCGCCGCGTACGTGGCGGCCGTCGCGGTGCTGGCGGCGGCCGGCAGCGCCCTGGCGGCCCCGCTGGTCTTCCCCACGGGCGTGCTGTACGTGCCGGCCGAGCCGTGGCTGGCCGGACCGGAGGCCGCCCTGTCGCTGGCTCGGATCGCGGTGCTGAGCGTCTTCGCCGTGGCGAACGCGCACCTGCTGCGGGTGCTGCTGCGCCTGCTGCCCGCCGACCCGGCCGAACGAGGGGTGGCGCGGCGGCTCGCGCGGGCGCTGGTTGGTTCGGGTGTGCCGGTCACCGCGGCGGCGGGCGGCGCCGCGCGGATCCGTACCGCGGGTGGGCAGGTGCGCCGGCAGCGCAGCCTGGACCTGCGCGAGCTGCCGGTCTCGTACCCGGAGCTGGTCGCCGTGTATCAGGGGATGTGGCGGCGCGCGGGCCTGCGGGTCCGGCCCGATCCGCCGCGGGTGCGCGCCTACGACCCGCAGGGCTACGAGTACGTCGTCGAGCCGGGGCGGGCCGGCGCGGCCGTGCTGCGGGTCTCCGGGCCGGTACGCCGGTTCCGGGGGCTGGCCCGGGCGGCGCTGGCGATGTCCGTCCCGGCGCTCGGCGTCGCGCTGTGGCTGCTGCAGCCCGGCATGTTCTGACCGGGTCCATCGGCCCGAGGTCGGGTCGATGACTCAGCCGGGCCCGGCCGCACCCGATTACCCAGGCGTGAAGCTCAAGCAGCTGGCCGACGATTACGACGTCGAGTTCTGGGCGCGCCAGATCCGGATCTGCGCGTGGGTCGCCGTCGGAATCTCGCTGCTGGCCGCCCTGCGGATCGCGGTGGCGTGGGAGCCCGGCATGCGGTGGTGGGCCGTACCGATGGGTGTGGCGACGCTGGTGCAGGCGGCCGGGATCCGGCTGCCGTGGGCCCGGATCGTCCGCCTGCGGCACGCGCGGGAGGCGCTGCTCACCTGGTTCCTGGCCGAGCTGGCGATCATCTACCTGTTCGAGGTCGTCGACGACACCGGCCGCATGCGGTACGTCCCGGCCGTCATGCTGGTCGTCACGGCGGCCGCCACGCTGTATCCGCCGCGCTGGGTGATCGGCGTCGGCGTGCTGGCCCTGTGCGGATTCTTCGCCCTCGTGCCGATGCAGCCCGGCATCGACGCCTCCTTCATCGCCGGGATGTCCGCGATGCTGGCCTGCGTCGTCGGCCTGTGCGCGCTGACCGCGGGCAGCCGCAACCGGCTCGACGACCGCCGCCGCGCCGCGGAACGGCGCATCGAGCTGCTCCTGGAGAACTCCTCCGACGCGGTCCTCGCCCTGCATCCGGCCGGGCGGCTGCAGTACGTCAGCCCGTCCGCGCGGATCCTGTTCGGCAACGACCAGACGTGGCAGGCCGACGGCAACCTGGGTGCCCTCGTGCACCCCGACGACCTGGCGCGGGCGCGGGAGTGGCTCAACGCCCTGGCCGCCGCGCCGGTCGGGCACACCAGCCGCATCGAGGCCCGCCTGCGGTGCGCGGACGACGCCTGGCTGTACGCCGACATCATCGGTACCAACCGCATCGAGGACCCGGCCCTCGGGGCGCTGGTGCTCAGCGTCCGCGACATCGGCGCCCGCCGCTCGCTGGAGCAGGAACTGACCCGCCAGGCGTTCCGCGACTCCCTGACCGGGCTGGCGAACCGGGCCCTGTTCCACGACCGCCTGGAGCACGCCGTGGCCCGGGCCCGGCGCGGCGGCGAACACGTCACCCTGCTGCTGATCGACCTCGACAACTTCAAGATGGTCAACGACACCCTCGGGCACAGCGCGGGCGACGACCTGCTCACCACGGTGGCCGAGCGGCTGAGCGCACAGGTACGGCCCTCCGACACCCTCGCCCGCCTCGGCGGGGACGAGTTCGCGCTGCTGGTGGAGGGTGTCGCCGAGCGGGAGGCGGTGGCCCTGGCCGAGCGCATCCTGAGCGTCGTCCGCGAGCCGGTGCAGCTGGCCGCCCGCGAGATCGTCTGCACGATGAGCGTCGGCATCGCGACCGCGGCCCCGAGCGACGGCACCGCCGACACCGAGGAACTGCTGCGCGACGCGGACCTGGCCATGTACGCCTCCAAGCGCAACGGCCGCGACCGGTACGCCGTCTTCGACCCGGCCATGTACGCCGACGTGCTGCGCGAGGCCCGGGTACGCGCCGAGCTGGAACGCGCCGTCGCGGAGGAACAGTTCTTCGTCCTGTACCAGCCCATCGTGGACATGCCCAGCGGCCGCCCCACCGGCGTCGAGGCGCTGGTGCGCTGGCGGCACCCGACCGACGGGGTGCTGGGGCCCGACACGTTCATCCCGTACGCCGAGGAGTCGGGTCTGATCGTGCCGCTCGGCCGGTGGGTCCTGCGCCAGGCGTGCGAGCAGCTCGCCCAGTGGCGCCGGGACCTGCCCTCGGCGCGGCAGCTGCACATGAGCGTGAACCTGTCGGCGCGGCAGTTCCAGAACCCCCATCTGGTGGCGGAGGTCGCCGAGGCGGTGACGCACTCCGGCATCGAACCGTCCTGCCTCGTCCTGGAGATCACCGAGACGACCCTGCTCACCGACTCCGAAGCCGTGCTGGAGGCGCTGCACGGCCTGCGCAGCCTCGGGGTGCGGGTGGCCGTCGACGACTTCGGCAGCGGCTACTCGTCGCTGGGCTACCTGAAGCGTTTCCCCGTCGACATCCTGAAGATCGACCGGTCGTTCGTGCAGGGCGACCAGGAGGACGCGGACGCCGCCACGCTCACCGAGGCGGTCATCGGCATCGGCCGGGCGCTGCGTCTGCAGACGGTCGCCGAGGGTGTCGAGACCAACGCCCAGTGGACGACGCTGCGGGAACTCGGCTGCGACCTCGGGCAGGGCTTCTACTTCGCCCGGCCGTCCGAGGCCGACGTGATCGCCCGGCTGCTGGCCGGGGACATGCCGTCGGTGGCGCTGATCGAAGCGGGCTGACCGGTCCTCAGTGGCCGGTGCCGGGCACGTCCGGGCCGCCGAAGACCACCGGCAGGCCGGGGGAGTACAGCACGCTGACCGGCGGTCCCGAGACATCCGGCAACCCGGCGGCCCGTACCAGGGTGTCGTCGAGGGTGAGCAGTTCGGCGCGGTGCAGCGGCCAGACGGGATGCTCGTTGGGCAGGTGCAGGGTCCGGCCCCAGGCGCGGGTGTGCAGCCCCCACCGGGCGGTCACGAACTCCTCCAGCGGTGTCGGCGCGACGATCGGCGCACCGACGCGGACCGCCATGGCGTTCACGGCCGTGCGCGGTCCGGGCCACCAGCGGCGGCTGGTGTAGCGCAGGACGTCACCCTCGCGGGTCAGCCGCATCCGCGACCACATGTACGGCAGCCGCAGAAGCGCCCGCGCGACCAGCACCGGCATCAGCCGCGCCGCGTCCAGCGACCGGAACACCACCGCCCGCCGCCCGTGCCGGTCGACGCTGTACAGCCGCACGTTCGTCTCGCAGAACGTGCCCAGGTACGGCACGGCGGGGCCGCGCAGCGGACCCACCCCCACCATCCGGAAGCCGATCAGCCCGACGTAGGTTGCCCCGTCGAGGGTGTCGGGCACCGTGCCCGCGGGCAGCAGCGGCGCCACCGCCGACGGCGGCACCGCCCAGTGCAGGAAGGTGAGGTCGTGCCAGCGCTGGCTCAGCCACGCCCGCCGCACGGGCCGTACGGTCAGCGGGGTCACGTCCTCGACGAGCACGCACCCATCATGCCGTGCCCCCGCCATCCATCCGTGGACCGCGGAAACGGCACCGACGAGCCGGGAGGTTCACCCTGAGCGCACGACAACCGGCGGCGGTGCTGTTCGACATGGACGGCACCCTGGTCGACAGCGAGAAGGTCTGGGACGTCGCGCTGATGGAGCTGGCCCGGCGGGCCGGTGGGGAGCTGTCCCGCCCGGCCCGGCACGCCATGGTCGGCACCACGATGGCGCGCACGATGCAGCTGCTGCGCGACGACCTCGGCCAGCCCGGCCGGGACGAGGCCGCGGACGTGGCGTGGTTGACCGGCCGGGTCTTCGAGCTGTTCACCAAGGGCCTGGTGTGGCGGCCGGGCGCGCTGGAGCTGCTACGCGCCGTTCGCGCGGCCGGCCTGCCCACGGCGCTGGTCACCTCCACCGGGCGCAAGCTGGTCGAGGTCGCGCTGGACACGCTGGGACGGGCGAACTTCGACGTCGTGGTCTGCGGCGACGAGGTGACCAGGCCCAAGCCGGACCCGGAGCCGTACCGGACGGCGGCCCGGCTGCTCGGCGTGCCGATCGCGGACTGTGTGGCCGTCGAGGACTCGCCGGCCGGGGTGGCCAGCGCGCTGGCGTCCGGCGCGGCGGTGCTGGCGGTGCCCGCCGAGCTGGAGCTGCCGCCGACCGACGGCGTCCACCTGCGCGAATCCCTGGAGGGCGTGGATCCGGCGTATCTGGCCGCGCTGCTGCCACGGCCGATCCCGGGTCGGGGGCGCTGACCTGCGCAGGCGTCGCCGCCCGGCGGGTGGCCGCGGCGCCGGGTTCCGCACGGTCATCCCCGGGGGCCGAGCCGGCCGGCGCGTTCGTCGTCAGCATCCGCCGCACACTGACGGCAGAAATGACGTCGGCCTGACGCTTGACTGACGTCACGAATGACGTCAGTATGGAGTCATGGATCTGACCCCGTACCTGGAGACGCTTCGGGCCGACCTCACGGCCGCGGCCGCACCCGGCGGCTCCGAGACCCAGCGCGCCGCCGACCTGCTCGGCCACGCGCTCGAGGCGTCCGCCCGGCTGGCGCTGCTGGAAGCGCTGTCCGACGCGGCCGCCGAGATCACCACCAGGCTGCACGGCGCCGGCGTCGAGGTGCGCCTGCGCGGCCGCGAGGCCGACCTCGTCGTCACGGAGGCCGTGACCGAGCCGGCGCCCGAGCCGCCCACCCTGGACGGCGGCGACCTCGCCCGGCTCACCCTGCGCATGCCGGAGGCGCTGAAGAACCACGTCGAGCAGGCCGCCGCCGCCGAGGGCATCTCTGTCAACGCGTGGCTGGTGCGGGCGGTCACCGCGGCCGCCACCCAGCCCGGCGCTCCGCCGCGTTCCGGCCGGTCCGAGCGTTCCGGGCGCGCCGAGCCCGCCGGGCGCCAGGGCAAGCGCATCACCGGATTCGCCCAGGCCTGACCCACCACCCACCCCGCGAAGGAGCAGCACCATGCCCGAGTACGAATTCACCCACGACGGCCCGCTCGAGGTCCGGCTGGAGATGCACCGCGGCGCCGCCGACATCACCGCCGAGCCGGGTGACGCGGTCCGCGTGCAGGTCACACCGTTCGACGACAGCGCCACCGCCCGTCAGGTCGCGGAGAACTTCCGCGTCCAGCTCGACGGAAACCAGCTGACCGTGCGCCCGTCCGAGGAGACCGGATGGCCGTGGCGGCGCTCCGCCAAGGTGCACGTGGTGATCCACGTGCCGGCCGGCAGCGCGCTGGACGCCCGGACCGCCTCCGCCGACCTGCGCGCCCGCGGCGAGTACGCCGAACTCCGCGCCGACCTGGCCTCCGGCGACCTCTACGCCGAACGGGTCACCGGGGCCGCCCGGGTCAAGGCCGCCAGCGGCGACCTCACGCTGGACCGCGTCGGCGGCAGCCTGCACATCGGCAGCGCCTCCGGCGACCTCCGGGTCGGTGACGTCACCGGTGACGTCAACGCGAACACCGCCAGCGGCGATCTCACCGTCCGCAGCATCGGCGGCTCACTGCAGGCCAAGACCGCCTCCGGCGACATCGAGGTGGGCCGCCTCGCCCACGGCCAGGCCAACGTCCACTCGGCCTCCGGCGACGTCACCATCGGGGTGGCCCGCGGCACCGGCGTCTGGCTCGACCTCAACACCGCGTCCGGCTCCACCACCAGCGACCTCACCATGGGCCAGGGGGGCGAGGAGAGCGGCCAGCAGGCCGGCCTCGAACTGCGCATCCGTACGGCCAGCGGCGACATCCACGTGCACCGGGCCGCCGACGACACCGCCCGGGCGGCCTGATGCTGCCGCACGAGAGGGCCAGCATCGAGACCGCAGCCCGCAACGTCGGAGAGCGTCTCACCAGCCGTCGCGCCCAGCGGTTCGCGCCGGCGGCCAGACCGCAACGGCGCGGCCGTACCCCGCCGACCTGAGCAGGAGCCGACACCCGGGTGGACGCGACCGCCCGGGTGTCGGCCCGTGCACGGCACCCGCGCCCCATCAGCGCTCGGGCGGCGACGTGGTCGCCGACGTCGGTCGGCCGGGCCGCGCCCTCAGGCGCCCCGCGTCACGAGGCCGGTCTCGTACGCCAGGACGACCGCCTGGACCCTGTCGCGCAGACCCAGCTTGCCCAGCACATGCCCGACGTGGGTCTTGATCGTGGTCTCGCTGACCAGCAGGGTGCGCGCGATCTCCGCGTTCGTGTGACCGCGTGCGACGTGCACCAGGACTTCGCGTTCGCGCTCGGTCAGCGTGCCCAGCGCGGGCGGGGCCGTCGCGGCGGGCACGGGCGCGGCGTCGGCCAGCCGGGGCAGCAGACGGGCCAGCAGATGGGGAGCCACCACCGCACCCCCGGCGGCGACGGTGCGGACGGCCGCGATCAGGTCACCCGCGGGCACGTCCCTGCCGAGATAGCCGACCGCACCGGCGGCGAGGGCACCCAGCACCAGTTCGTCGCGGTCGTCGGCGGTGCAGACCAATACCCGCACGGCCGGGTCGGCGGCCGCCGCGATGGCCCGCGTCGCGGACAGACCGTCGAGGCGGGGCAGCTGAACGTCCAGCAGGACAACGTCGGGCAGCAGCCGCCGGGCCAGCTCCACCGCCTCCGTACCGTCGGTGGCCTCCCCGACGATGGCCAGGTCGCCGGCCCCGGACAGCGTCACCCGCAGACCGGCGCGTTGCATCGGTGCCGGATCCGCCAGCAGCACGCGGATCGGCGGCCGCCCCGCCACCGGCGCCGCGCCTGCTGTCACGCATCCCTCCCCGCGCCGCCGATACCGGGCGCAGACGCCGCGCCGGCCGTGCCCGGGGCGTCGCTGCTTCCGGCGACGGGGCTCGCGACCGTGGGGCTTGCGACCGTGGGGCTTGCGACCGTGGCAGGGCCGGCGGAGTCGGGCTCCGGATACGGCGGCGGGGTGCCGCCGAACTCGGGGCACAGCTGCTGATGGCGGCACCAGCCGCAGAGGCGACTGGGCTTGGGGCGGAAGTCGCGGTCGCGTTTGGCGCGCTCGATGGCCTGCGACAGGGCGACCAGGGTGCGTTCGAACCGCTCC
Organism: Krasilnikovia sp. MM14-A1004; assembly: GCF_047159485.1. Taxonomy (GTDB): domain Bacteria; phylum Actinomycetota; class Actinomycetes; order Mycobacteriales; family Micromonosporaceae; genus Actinoplanes. The sequence goes on from NZ_AP038773.1 coordinate 2,659,513, forward strand.
AGCTCCTCGGCGTCCGGGCGGTAGTCGCACACCTCGGCGTCCTTGAGATACAGCAGGCGCAACACCTTGGGCACCAGGCCGCGGGTACGCCAGAGCACGAGGGCGTAGAACTTGAGCTGGAACAGCGCGCGCCCCTCGAACGCCTCCCGGGGCGCGCCGCCGGTCTTGTAGTCGACCACCCGCAGGTCGCCCGCCGGGGAGATGTCCAGACGGTCGATGTAGCCGCGGATGAGCAGCTCGTCGTCGACCAATGTGGAGATCAGGCTTTCCCGCTCGGCGGGCTCCAGCCGCTGCGGGTCCTCCACCGCGAAGTAGCCGTCCAGCAGCGCACCCGCTCCGGCCAGGAAGTCCGAGAGCAGGTCCGCCTCGTCGGGCATCGGGCTGCCGGTGGCTGTGAACAGGTCGGCCAGAGCGGGCTCCTCCGTCACCAGGCGCTGCCACTCGGGGGTGACCAGCGCGGCCGCCGCGTCGGGCGTGCGCTGGGCGGCGGGCAGGTCGAACAGCCGCTCCAGCACCGCATGCACCAGCGTGCCGCGCAGCTGGTCGGCCGACGGCTGCTCGGGCAGCCGGTCGATCGTGCGGAAGCGGAACAACAACGGGCAGGTCTTGAAATCCGCGGCCCGCGACGGCGACAGCGACGGACCGGTGGCCCGATCGGCCGCCCCGGCCACCGAAGCGGCCCCCGCCGGGCCCGAAACGTCGCCCAGCCGGCCCGAAGCGGTGGTTTGGGGCGCGGTCGGTGGGGCGGAGGGCGCCGTCTGTGCCGTCATGGGGGACAGGCTAGGGGAGAGGTACGACGAAACGGCGCATCGGTACGCACGGGGCGTTCCGTAGCATCGATGCCGTGGACGACAGCGCACCGCGCCCGCCCCGCTCCTCCGTGCGCCGGGGACGGCGACTCGGCCGGGTCCTCGGCGTGCCGGTCTACGCCCATCCCTCGATGGCCCTGCTGGCCCTGGTCGTGACGGTCGTCTACGGCGGCTACGTGCGCACCGAGCTGGGCCTGCCCGACCCGCTGGGCTACCTGGTCGGCTTCGGTTTCGTGCTCTGCCTGCTCGGCTCCGTGCTGCTGCACGAGCTGGGCCACGCCCTGACCGCCCGCCGCCACGGCATCGGCGTCCGCGGGATCACCCTGGAACTGCTCGGCGGCTGGACGGAGATGGACTCCGACGCGCCGACTCCCCGGGTCGACGCGCTGGTGTCCCTGGCCGGCCCGGCCGTGTCGCTGGTGCTGGGCGCGGTGGCCGCGGCCGCCGCGCTGGCGTTGCCCGACCGTACGGTCGCGGCCCAGATCGCCTTCCAGTTCGCCGCCAGCAACCTCATCGTGACGGTCTTCAACGTGCTGCCCGGCCTGCCGCTGGACGGCGGCCGGGCGCTGCGCGCCGGGCTGTGGGCCCTGCTGCGCGACCGCAACCGGGCCACCGTGGTGGCCGGCTGGGCCGGCCGGGTGATCGCCGCGGGCACCGTGCTGTGCGCGGTGAGCCTGTTCCAGCTGCGGCTGCTGACGCTGTTCGGGGTGGCCTTCGTGCTGCTCGTGGCGTTCACCCTCGGGCACGGCGCGGGCCAGGCGATCAGGCTGGGCCGGATGACCAGCCGGTTCCCGCTGGTCGACCTGGGGGAGCTGGCCCGGCCGGTGCTGGCGGTGCCGTCCGGTACGCCGCTGGCCGAGGCGCAGCGGCGGGCCGGTGAGGCGGGGCCGCCGCACACCCTGGCCGTCGCGGACTCCGCCGGACGCGTCGTCGCGGTGGTCGACGCCTCCTCGGCGGCCCGGGTGCCGGCGCAGCGCCGGCCGTGGGTGGCGGTCGACACGGTGGCCCGCGGCCTGGCCGGGGTGCCCGCGCTGCCCGTCGGGCTCAGCGGCGAACAGGTGGTCCGCGCGGTGCAGGCCCACCCGGGTGCGCACTACCTGGTGACGGCAGGCGAGGATGTGCTCGGCGTCCTGCACGTCGGCGACCTGGCCGAGGTGCTGGAGCCGCAGCGCGGCCGGCGGCGCGACGATCCACGCTGACCCGGCCGGGAAGTGCCCCCACGAGAGAGAAGCGCCGTGACCGTCCAGTCCACCACCGCCGTAGACGAGCCGGCCCCCGTGCACCGCGGGCCGTTCCAGCCCGGGGACCGGGTGCAGCTCACCGATCCCAAGGGACGGATGCACACCGTCGTGCTCGAACCCGGCAAGGCGTACCACACGCACCGCGGCGCGCTGGAGCACGACGCGCTGATCGGGCTGCCCGAGGGCAGCGTGGTGACGTCGTCGGGTGGCACGGCGTACCTGGCGTTGCGGCCGCTGCTGTCCGACTACGTGCTGTCCATGCCGCGCGGCGCCCAGGTGATCTACCCCAAGGACGCGGCGCAGATCGTGGCGATGGGCGACGTGTTCCCCGGCGCCAGGGTGCTGGAGGCCGGCGCCGGGTCGGGCGCGCTGTCCTGCTCGCTGCTGCGGGCCGTGGGCCCCTCCGGCGAGCTGCACTCGTACGAGCTGCGGGAGGACTTCGCGGCGATCGCCCGGCGCAACGTCGAGGCGTTCTTCGGCGGCCCGCACCCGGCGTGGCACCTGCACCACGGCGACGTCGCCGAGGCGACCGAGACCGGTTTCGACCGGATCATCCTGGACATGCTGACCCCGTGGGAGGCCCTCGACATGGTCGAGCGGGCGCTCGTGCCCGGCGGCGTGTTCATCGGGTACGTGGCGACCACTCCGCAGCTGTCCGAACTCGTGGAGGCGCTGCGCGAGCGCGGTGGCTGGACCGAGCCGCGGGCGTGGGAGTCGCTGATCCGGGACTGGCACGCCGACGGTCTGGCGGTCCGCCCCGACCACCGGATGATCGCGCACACGGCGTTCCTGGTGTCGGCCCGCAAGCTCGCACCCGGGGTGACGGCACCGCCACGGCGGCGTAAGCCCAGCAAGGGCGCCGAGGCGTACGCGCTGCGCCGCGCGGCGCAGCAGGCACCGGCCGCCACCGCCCCGCCGATCGATCCCGATCACGCGGAGATCGTCGCCGATCCCGGGGTGTGAGCGCGGGACCCCCGTCAGGTAGGTTCCGTCGCGGGCCCGGCAATCGCCGGGTGTCAGGCGGGCCAGCGGGAGGATGGGGTGGGCGCGATGAGTTCACCGCCGTTCGGCGGCAGCAACGACATGCCGGCGGTGTTCCCCGACTGGTCGCCGTACGAGGACCTCGACTCGGCCGCCCGGGCGTATCTGCGCGACCCCGAAGTGGCCCTGGACGCGCTGTTCGGGGTGCTGCGCGGCGCCTCGGTGTTGTGTTTCACACTCGAGCGCTTCGTCAACGAGGTGAACGGCGTCTGGCAGGAGGTCGTCATCTGCGACGGCAGCCGGCTGGTGCTGTGGCACGGCGAGGACGTGGCCCCCGGCGACGGCCCGGTCGGCTCGATGACCTCGTCGCTGCGGGTGGTGCCGCTGTCCACGGTCACCGAGGTGGGCTGCCGGCGGCGGCTCACCCGTACGCCCACCGGGCAGGCGCGGGTCGACAGCATCGACGTGTATCTGCTGCTCAGCTCGGTCGACGACGCGGTTCCGCCGCCCGGGCTGGAGGAGGAGGGGCGCCCGGCGCTGCGGCACGACGCGCTGCGCTTCGGCAAGACCCTCGACGACGGCGGCCCGGGACAGATCGCCCGCCTGGAGGAGTTCTCCCGGGTGGTCGCCTCGCTGGTCGGCAGGCCGACTCTCTGAGCCGCCGGTCCGGGTCCCCGAGCCGGTCAGTCGGCGTCCGGGCCGGCGATCTCGACGTCGTCGGTGCGGCGCACCACGTGGATGCAGTCGCCCGGACACTCCTTGGCCGCGTCGATCACCTCGAGCCGCAGCCCGGCCGGCACGTCAGTACGCACGCCGGGGTTCTGCAGCAGCTCACCGGCGCTGTCCTTGACGTACGCGAGACCGTCGACGTCGAATTCGAAGACCTCCGGCGCGTACTGCACGCACAGGCCGTCGCCGGTGCACAGGTCCTGATCCACCCAGACCTGGAGTTCATCCGTGTCTGTGTTCGTCTGTGTCGACATGGCGGGCCTCCCACGGTTCTCCCGCCCCGACCGTACCGGACAGCTCCGACCGGGTGGCGCAGCAGTCCGGCTCAATGGATCAAGGTTCAGTGACGAGGGTGTTGCACCGGTCGAAAACGGCCCCACAACGGCTAGTGTTATGTGCAAGACGTTCGAGCCCCCGGGGAGGTGGGACGTGGCACGTAGCGACGAGGCGGATTCACGCGCCGCACGTTGGGAGAAGGAAGCCAACGATCTCTCCAGCCAGGTCGCGTTCCTGCAGGAGGAACTCGCACTGGTACGGCGCAAGTTGACCGAAAGCCCCCGACACGTCCGGCAGCTCGAAGAGCGGCTCGCGGCGACGCAGGCGCAGCTGGCCCGACTGACCGAGAACAACGACCGGCTCGTGGCGACCCTCAAGGAAGCCCGGGCTCAGATCGTCACTCTCAAGGAAGAGATTGACCGGCTCGCCCAGCCGCCGAGCGGCTACGGCGTGTTCCTCACCGCCCACGAGGACGGCACCGTCGATGTGTTCACCGGCGGCCGCAAGCTCCGCGTGGCCGTGTCCCCGTCGCTGGTCGTGGAGGACCTCAAGCGAGGCCAGGAGGTCCTGCTCAACGACGCGCTGAACGTGGTCGACGCCTTCGGCTACGAGCGGGTCGGCGAGGTCGTCCTGCTCAAGGAGGTGCTGGCCGGGCCCGTCGGGACGCCCCCCGACCGGGCGCTGGTCGTCTCGCACGCCGACGAGGAGCGGATCGTCCATCTGGCCGAGTCGCTGCAGGTGTCGGCGCTGCGCGCGGGTGACTCGCTGATGATCGAGCCGCGCTCGGCGTACGCGTACGAGCGCATCCCGAAGAGCGAGGTCGAGGAACTGGTCCTCGAGGAGGTCCCGGACGTCGACTACGGCGACATCGGTGGCCTGCACGCGCAGATCGAGCAGATCCGCGACGCGGTGGAGCTGCCGTTCCTGCACGCGGACCTGTTCCGGGAGCACCAGCTGCGCCCGCCGAAGGGCATCCTGCTCTACGGGCCGCCCGGATGTGGCAAGACCCTGATCGCCAAGGCGGTCGCGAACTCGCTGGCGAAGAAGATCGCCGAGCGGCGCGGCGAGGAGAAGCACACCAGCTACTTCCTCAACATCAAGGGCCCGGAACTGCTGAACAAGTACGTGGGTGAGACCGAGCGGCACATCCGCCTGGTCTTCCAGCGGGCCCGCGAGAAGGCCAGCGAGGGCACCCCGGTCATCGTGTTCTTCGACGAGATGGACTCGATCTTCCGGACCCGTGGCTCCGGTGTCTCCTCCGACGTGGAGAACACGATCGTCCCGCAGCTGCTCAGCGAGATCGACGGCGTGGAGGGCCTGGAGAACGTCATCGTCATCGGCGCCTCCAACCGCGAGGACATGATCGACCCCGCGATCCTGCGGCCGGGCCGGCTCGACGTGAAGATCAAGATCGAGCGTCCGGACGCGGAGGCCGCCAAGGACATCTTCGCCAAGTACATCCTGGCCGAACTGCCGCTGTCCGACGACGACCTGGTCGAGCACGGCAACGACCGGGACGTCACGGTGGCCGCGATGATCGAGGCCGTCGTGCTGCGGATGTACACGGAGTCCGAGGAGAACCGCTTCCTGGAGGTCACCTACGCCAACGGTGACAAGGAGGTCCTCTACTTCAAGGACTTCAACTCCGGCGCGATGATCCAGAACATCGTCGACCGCGGCAAGAAGATGGCGATCAAGGAGTTCCTCACCTCCGGCAAGAAGGGGCTGCGCCTGCAGCACCTGCTGGACTCGTGCGTCGATGAGTTCCGGGAGAACGAGGACCTGCCCAACACCACCAACCCGGACGACTGGGCCCGGATCTCCGGCAAGAAGGGCGAGCGGATCGTCTACATCCGTACGCTCGTCTCCGGCGGCAAGGGTGCCGAGGCCGGCCGTTCCATCGACACGGTCAGCAACACCGGCCAGTACCTGTAGCACCGCATCGCCCGGCGCGGGCGGGGCGACTCGTCGCCCCGCCCGCGCTGTGTCGTTGCACCCGGTGTGAACACCGGGACCACCGCCACCGGCCCGCCGGCCCAGCCGGGCCCCCGCGTGCCGGACGCCGCCCCCGGCCCGGTGCCCGGCGCAGCCGCTCCCGGCGCAACCACGTCCGGCGTGGGGAGCCCGCCCCGGCCCGTCGCGGATGCGGGACGCCTCGGCTGGCTCGACGCGCTGCGCGGGTTCGCGGCGCTCACTGTCGTCTGGTTCCACCTCAGCCCCGTCGTGCTCGGCCCGGAACGCCACCTGCGCATCCATCACCACATCGACCTCGGCAAGTACGGCGTGCTGCTGTTCTTCCTCGTCAGCGGCTACGTGATCCCGATGTCGCTGGAACGGCACGGCTCATTGCGCCGCTTCTGGGTCGGGCGGCTGTTCCGGGTGTACCCGGCGTACCTGGTCACGATCGCGGTCACCGGGGTCCTGGCCGTGGCCGGGCTGGCCGGGGTGCGAGCGTCGCTGCGCGCCGATCCGGTCACCGCGGTGCTGGCGCACGCCACGATGCTGCTCGACCCGCTGGGGCTGCGCGGGACGGTGCGGGTCTTCTGGACCCTGTCGTACGAAATGATCTTCTATCTGGTGGTGGCCGGGCTGTTCGCATGGCGGCTGCACCGGCACAGCGGCTGGTGGGCGGCCGGACTCGCGGCCGTGGCCCTGGTGGTGGGCCCCCGTCTGCCGGACGGACTGTTCGCCGCGGATCCGGCCGGGCGGCGGGTCACCGCGGCGGTGCTGCTGGTGCTCGTCGCCGGGGTCGTCGTGGCCTGCCTGAGCGGGCGACGGCGTCCCGCCGTGGCGGCCGGGGCGGCCGGGATCGGGTTCGTGGCGCTGCCCGCGCTCGACGGCCATCCGACGGCCGAGAGCACCGTTGCCGCGTCCTGGCAGGGCCTGCTGATGCTGGCGGTGATGTTCGCCGGCACGGTGGTGTTCCGGGCCCAGCACGGGCAGCTGGGGCGGTGGCCGGCCGCGCTGGCGCTCGCGGCCGTCGGCGGCGGCATCGTGGCGGCGCACTGGGCGTACCTGCCCGGGCGCACCGCCCACCTGGTCTGGCTGACCACGGTCGCGGCGGTGGCGGTCACGTTCGCGGCGGCGTACGCGGTGCGGCGGCGCGCCGTGCCGCACATTCTCGCTTGGCTGGGCACGATCAGCTACTCGCTGTATCTGCTGCACGTCGTGGTACTCAGTCAGGTGACCCGGCTGATGCCGGATCTGGCCGCCCGCCCGGCCCCGCTACGGATCCTTGCCGGTGCCGCGTTCCTCCTGCTGGCGCTCGGTGTCGCCGCGGTGTCGCAGCGCATGGTCGAGCGGCCCGGTCAGGCGCTCGGGCGGCGCCTGTTGCGGGTCCTCGACGGGCCACCGGGACCGGCACGGAGCGTGCCGATCACCACTGAGCGTGCCGCGCCGCGTACCCGCAGGCGACAAGACACCCGGCGAAGCGTCTAGGCTCGATACATGGGCTCGGGGAACGACGTGGCGGGCGGAGTGACGGGATGAGCGTTCGACGGATCATGGGCACCGAGGTCGAGTACGGAATCTCCGTGCCGGGCCAGCCCGGAGCCAATCCGATGGTCACCTCATCGCAGGTGGTGAACGCGTACGGGGCGCGGCCGGAACTCAACCGGGGCGGTCGTGCGCGCTGGGACTACGAGGAGGAGTCGCCGCTGCGGGACGCCCGCGGCTTCACCTACTCGGGTGCGGCCTACGATCCGGCGGACGCGCTGGCGGACGAGGACCTGGGCCTCGCGAACGTGATACTGACCAACGGCGCGCGACTGTACGTCGACCACGCCCACCCGGAGTACAGCACCCCGGAATGCACCAACCCGATGGACGTGGTGCGCTGGGACAAGGCGGGCGAGCGGGTGATGGCCGAGGCGTCGCGCCGGGCGGCGACGATCCCCGGCGCGCACCGGATCCAGCTGTACAAGAACAACACCGACAACAAGGGCGCCAGCTACGGCTCGCACGAGAACTACCTGATGCGCCGGCAGACCCCGTTCGCGGACATCGTCGCGCATCTGACGCCGTTCTTCGTGACCCGGCAGGTGTTCTGTGGCGCCGGGCGGGTCGGCATCGGCCAGGACGGCACCGGTGCCGGCTTCCAGATCTCCTCGCGGGCGGACTTCTTCGAGGTCGAGGTGGGCCTGGAGACGACGCTGAAGCGGCCGATCATCAACACCCGCGACGAGCCGCACGCCGACGCCGACAAGTACCGGCGGCTGCACGTCATCATCGGTGACGCGAATCTGTCCGAGATCGCCACGTACCTGAAGATGGGTACGACCGCGCTGGTGCTGAGCATGATCGAGGCGAAGATCTTCACCGGGGAGCTGGGCATCGCGGATCCGGTGTCGGAGCTGAAGGCGGTCAGCCACGACCCCAGCCTCAAGCACCTCGTGCGGCTGCGTGACGGGCGCCGGCTGACCGCGCTGGACCTGCAGTGGGCGTACTACGAGCGGGCCCGGCTGTTCGTGGACGAGCGCTACGGCGACGATGTGGACGAGCAGACCGGGGACGTGCTGCGCCGCTGGGAAACGGTGCTGGACAAGCTCGGCCGCGACCCGATGTCGTGCTCGGACGAGCTGGACTGGGTGGCCAAGCTGCGGCTGCTGGAGGGCTACCGCGAGCGGGAGAACCTCGGCTGGTCGTCGCCGAAACTGCAACTGGTCGACCTGCAGTACTCCGACGTACGGCCGGAGAAGGGTCTGTACCACCGGCTGGTGGCCCGCGGCTCGATGAAGACGCTGCTGGACGAGGAGCAGACCCGCAGCGCCATGGTGGAGCCGCCGGAGGACACCCGAGCGTACTTCCGCGGCCGGTGCCTGGCGCAGTACGCGTCCGAAGTGGTCGCGGCCAGCTGGGACTCGGTCATCTTCGACGTCGGCCGCGAGTCGCTGGTGCGGGTCCCGATGATGGAGCCCGAGCGCGGCACCCGCAAGCATGTGGGTGCGTTGTTCGACCGGTGTGAGAGCGCGAAGGACCTGCTCGAGGTCATCACGAGTCGCTGAGCGGACGGGCGGGGGAGAGAAACACCCGGTGTGACAGGGGTTTTCGTCGTACCCGCGAGGTAGGTTTTTCCCAACCCGATGGTGCGGCTCCGAGGGGCGGCAGGGCCCGCTGGCGAGGGGCCTTCGCACCGGGGGGACGCTCGACTGGGCGATGTCGGGCAACGAGGCGATGAAGGGGGACTCAGATGGCAACCCGAGACACCGGCGGCCAGTCGCAGTCCGGCAAGGGCCGCCGCGACGAGGAGATCGAGGACGTCACCACAGAGGCCAACCCGGAGGTCGCCGAGCGGCACGCCGAGATCACCGAGGATGTGGACGACCTGCTCGACGAGATCGACTCGGTCCTGGAGGAGAACGCGGAAGAATTCGTCCGTGGTTATGTACAAAAGGGCGGCGAGTAGCACTTAGAGGAGCGAATCGGACATGCCACGGGGGCTGGACGACCGCGACGGAGAGAACTCGGTCGAGTTCGACGAGTTGATGTTGGCCCAGGAGGGTCGGTGCGCCATCTGCCGGGCGCCCGACCCCCAACACCTTGATCGCGACCGTCGCACCGGATGGGTGCGCGGGATATTGTGCTTGGACTGCTTTGGTGGCCTCGGTCGGTTCCGGGACAGCCCGGAACTGCTGGCCGAGGCGATCACGTATCTGAAGGGAACCACGTGGCATCGGGTTTTGATCCGTCCGGGCGTCTTCCAGATGTGTTCACCAATGCGGGGACGTCCTCCTTCACGCAGTTCCTGAGCTACGCCGCGCCCGAACTGCTGCCGGGTCGCCGGCCGCTGCCGCCCGGCATGGCCGCGGAACTGGCACCGCACGGCACCACGATCGTGGCCATCGCGACCGCCGACGGCGTCGTCATGGCCGGCGACCGGCGCGCCACCATGGGCAACCTGATCGCCAGCCGGGACATCGAGAAGGTGCATCCGGCGGACGCGTACTCGTTGATCGGCATCGCGGGCACCGCGGGTGTCGGCATCGAGCTGATGCGCTTGTTCCAGGTGGAGCTGGAGCACTACGAGAAGATCGAGGGCGCGATGCTGTCCCTCGACGGCAAGGCCAACCGGCTGGCCTCCATGGTGCGCGGCAACCTGGGCGCGGCCATGCAGGGCCTCGCGGTCGTGCCGCTGTTCGCCGGGTTCGACCTGACGCCCAGCGATCCGTCCCGGGCGGGGCGCATCTTCAGCTTCGATGTGGCGGGCGGCCTCTACGAGGAGACCGGCTTCGAGGCGATCGGCTCGGGCTCGCTGTTCGCCAAGGCGGCGTTGAAGAAGCGGTACCGGCCGGGTGTCAGCACCGCGGACGCGATCCGGCTGGCCGTCGAGGCGCTGTACGACGCGGCGGACGACGACACCGCCACGGGCGGCCCGGACCTGACCCGCAAGATCTACCCGGTCGTCATGACCGCTACGGCGGAGGGCACCCACCGCCTCGCCGAATCGGAGATCACCTCGGTGGCCGAGGACGTGGTCGCCGGGCGGATGGAGAATCCGGGCGGCTGAGCGCCGGAGCGTTCACACGACCCCTGCCATCCGGTCATCGAAGGAGTAGCCACCCGTGGCAATGCAGTTCTACGCCTCGCCCGAGCAGGTCCAGCGCGACCGCTCGGAGTACGCCCGCAAGGGCATCGCGCGCGGCCGCTCCGCGGTCGTCCTCACCTACGAGGGCGGCATCCTGCTGGTCGCCGAGAACCTCACCTCGCTTCGCAAGATCAGCGAGATCTACGACAAGATCGGCTTCGCGGCGGTCGGCCGCTACAACGAGTTCGAGAACCTGCGCCGGGCCGGCGTGCGGATGGCCGACCTCAACGGGTTCAGCTACGACCGCCGCGACGTCACCGGCCGGGGGCTCGCCAACGCCTACACCCAGACCCTGGGCGCCATCTTCAGCGAGACGCAGAAGCCGTACGAGGTGGAGATCTGCGTGGCCCAGGTGGGCGCCACGGTGGAGGCGGACGAGCTGTACCGCATCACCTACGACGGTTCGGTCATGGACGAGCCCGGCTTCATGGCCATGGGCGGGCAGGCCGAGGCGATCTCCAACGTGCTGCGGGAACGCCACGACGTCGCCGCGGACCTGGGCGCCGCGCTCAAGCTCGCCGTTGAGGCGCTCGGCAGCGTCGGCGGCGAGAACGGCGCCGCCCGCGAGCTGGGTGCCGCTCAGCTGGAGGTGGCGCTGCTGGACCGGCGCCGCAAGGGCCGCGCGTTCCGGCGTATCGGCGGGGCGGCACTGACCACGCTGCTCGAGGGCGGCAAGGACCTGCCCGAGCCGGAGAAGGGTGTCCCCACCGGGGACGCCGCGCTGCCCGCACCGGCCGAAGCCAAGCCCACGGTCTCCGCGGCCTCCGAGGATCTGGAGGGCAAGGCCGACAGCGACAGCTGACGACGTCAGTCGATGACCAACGGGGCCCACCACCGCTCGTTGTCGCGGTACCAGCGGACGGTGGCGGGCAGGCCCTCGGCGAAGCCGACGCGCGGCCGGTAACCCAGCTCGCGGCGGATCTTGCCGTCGTCGAGGGCGTACCGCTGGTCGTGGCCCATCCGGTCGGCGACCGTGACGACCGACTTCTCGTCGGCCCCGCACTCACGTAGCAGCATTCCGGTGAGCTCCCGGTTGGACAGCTCGGCGGTGCCGCCGACGTGGTACACCTCGCCGGGTCCGCCCCGCAGCAACACCAGGGCCGTGGCCCGGCAGTGGTCCTCGACGTGGACCCAGTCGCGCACCTGCAGGCCGCTGCCGTACAGCGGCACGGTGCGCCCGGACAGCAGGTTCGTGACGAACCGGGGGATCAGTTTCTCCGGATGCTGGTACGGGCCGTAGTTGTTGGCGCAGCGGGTCACCATCACGGGCAGCCCATAGGTGCGGTGGTAGGCGAGCGCCAGCAGGTCCCCGCCCGCCTTGGTGGCGGCGTACGGCGAGGTCGGCGCCAGGGGAGCGTGCTCGTCCCACGTGCCGGTGTCGATCGAGCCGTACACCTCGTCGGTGGAGACGTACACGAATCTGCCGGTGCCGTGGCGCAGCGCGGCGTCGAGCAGCACCTGGGTGCCCACCACGTTGGTGACCGCGAACGGCGCCGCCGCCCGGATCGAGCGGTCGACGTGGGACTCCGCCGCGAAGTGCACGACCGCGTCGTGGCCGCGCAGCACGGAGTCCACCAGCGCGGCATCGCAGATGTCGCCGGGCACGAAGTCCAGCCGCCCGCTCTGCGCGACCGGGCCGAGGTTGTCGAAGTTGCCCGCGTAGGTGAGCTTGTCCAGCACGGTGATCCTGGCCCCGGCCAGGCCGTCCAGGGAGTCGGAGAGCACCGACCGCACGAAGTGGGAGCCGATGAAGCCGGCACCGCCGGTCACCAGAAGATTCATCAAAACGGCAGTCTATTTCGCGACCGCCCGCGACGCGGGCGGTACGTCGCGACCGGTACACCACGCTGCGTGATGGTGATTTCAGGGATCTGTGAGCGTCGAGCCGGTTTGTGACTGCCGCTGATGCCCCTCGGGCGGCTAGTGTTTCGTCATGGAACGGCGAATTTTCGGCCTCGAGACCGAGTACGGCGTCACGTGCACCTACCGGGGTCAGCGGCGGCTCTCTCCGGACGAGGTGGCCCGCTACCTGTTCCGCCGCGTGGTGTCCTGGGGACGCTCCAGCAACGTGTTCCTGCGCAACGGTGCCCGTCTCTACCTCGACGTGGGCTCCCATCCCGAGTACGCCACCCCCGAATGCGACTCGGTGACCGACCTGGTCGCCCACGACCGCGCGGGCGAGCGGATCCTCGAGGGCCTGCTGGTCGACGCCGAGAAACGCCTGCACGACGAGGGGATCGCGGGCGAGATCTACCTGTTCAAGAACAACACCGACTCGGCCGGCAACTCGTACGGCTGCCACGAGAACTACCTCGTCAGCCGGCACGGCGAGTTCGGCCGGCTCGCCGACGTACTGATCCCGTTCCTGGTCACCCGCCAGCTGATCTGCGGCGCCGGCAAGGTGCTGCAGACGCCGCGCGGCGCGGTGTTCTGCCTGTCCCAGCGGGCCGAGCACATCTGGGAGGGCGTCTCCAGCGCCACCACCCGCAGCCGCCCGATCATCAACACCCGCGACGAGCCGCACGCCGACGCGGAACGCTACCGCCGGCTGCACGTCATCGTCGGCGACTCCAACATGAACGAGGTGACCACGCTGCTCAAGGTCGGCAGCGCGGACATCGTGCTGCGGATGATCGAGGCCGGCGTGGTGATGCGCGACCTCACCCTGGAGAACCCGATCCGGGCCATCCGCGAGGTCAGCCACGACATCACCGGCCGCCGCAAGATCCGCCTGGCCAACAACAAAGAGGTCAGTGCGCTGGAGATCCAGCAGGAGTACCTGGCGAAGGCCACCGAGTTCGTCGAGCGGCGCGGCGGCGACCAGGTCGCCAAGCGCGTCGTCGAGCTGTGGGGCCGGGTGCTCAACGCGATAGAGAACGGTGACCTGACCCCGGTCTCCCGCGAGATCGACTGGGTGAGCAAGCTCAAGCTCATCGAGCGGTACCAGGCCAAGCACCAGATCCAGATGTCGCACCCGCGGATCGCCCAGCTCGACCTCGCGTACCACGACGTGCGCCGGGGCCGCGGCCTGTACGCCCTCATGGAGAAGCGCGGGCAGATCGACCGGATCTCCAACGACCTGCAGATCTTCGAGGCGAAGGAGACGCCGCCGCAGACCACGCGGGCGCGGCTGCGCGGGGAGTTCATCCGGCACGCCCAGGAGAAGCGGCGCGACTTCACGGTCGACTGGGTGCACCTGAAGCTGAACGACCAGGCCCAGCGCACCGTGCTGTGCAAGGACCCGTTCCGGGCGTACGACGAGCGGGTGGAACGGCTCATCGCCAGCATGTGACAGCGGACGGATACGCTGGTCGGGCCATGTCCACACCCCCGCCCGACCAGCAGCCGCCCGACCGGGGGCCCGGCGAGCGTCCGGAGCGCAACCTCGACGACGTGCTGTGGAGTCGCGTCCAGCGCCGCCAGGACAAGATCCGCGCGGAGATCCAGCGCAACCGGGCGGGCGGGCACCGCATCCCCACCTGGGTCCTGGCCACCCTGCTCGGCCTGATCCTGCTCGGCTGGCTCTACCTGTTCGTCACCCGGTGATGAGGGTCGCGGCGTGGCGGCCCGCGGCCGCGGCGGTCAGGAAGTAGGCGTGGTCGGCGTCCAGGCCGCGGCCCATCGTGGACAGGGGCACCGGGCTGGCCCGCAGGGCCTCGTCCAGGCCGGACGCCGGCACCCGGACCAGGCGGTGCCGCTCGGCCAGCGGCGCGAGGGCGGCGGTCAGCTCGGCGTCGAGTTCGGCCGGCAGGTCCGCGGGCAGCACGAGGTCGGCTCGGGCCAGCGCCACCCGGCCGTACGCGGTGAGGCTGTGGTGGGAGACGCCGCGGTGGCGGGGCCGCCCGTCGCCGGTGGAGACCCGCAGCGAGCCGACCGGCCGCCCGCCCAGCGCCGCCACGGCGTTGACCGCCTCGCCCACCGCCACCCCGGAGAAGCCCCAGGTCGTACCGGTGCCGAGGTTGCCGGGACCCTGCGCCACCACGGCCACGTCGGCCCGCAGCACGTGCCGCGCCGCCAGCAGCCCGGTGTGGACGGTGCCGGCCTCCAGGTCCCCGCCGAACGCCTGCCCGGTGGTCACCGTGCCCGCCAGATGGTCACGCAGCCCGTCGAGGGTGCGGGAGAACCAGGCCGGCAGGGCGCCGCCGTCGGTCATCACGTACGCGACCCGGGCGTCGCGGCGCTCGGCGCGCACCCCGGCCAGGATCGCGGGCAGCGCGGAGTGCAGGTCGGCCGTGACCACCGGCAGGCCGTCGAGGCTCTCCGCCGCGGCCATGACCTCCCGGTGCGGCGAGGCCTCCTCGTCGACGCCGAGCAGGATCGGCTGCAGCGGGGTGTACCGGGCCTTGACCAGGTGGCCCGAGTCGCGGGTGGTGCCGTCCTGTGCCGGGTCGCCGGGCAGCCGGTCGGGCAGCGCCACGACCAGGGCGTACCCGCCGGTGCCCAGCCCCATGACCAGGGCGCCCACGTTGAGCAGCACCCGGTCGCCCGGTTCGGGCTCGCCCGTCAGCTCCGGGTACGCCAGGGCGCGCAGCTCGCCCTCGGGGGTCCGTACGTCCAGCTCGACCGCGCCGCGCCAGCGCCGCCGTACCCTCGTCACCGTCCCGGACCGCCACCGCACCATGGCGGCCAACCTATCGGCCGCCGCCGCGGCGGCCGGTACCGCCGCGCCTCGGGACCCGAACAAACAGGCGCGGCCGGCGGGGAAGCGGACTCGGCGTGTACCGCCAACCTCCGTCGAGGCTGCTAGCGTTTCTGCCGTGTCGCGGACCCGTACCGAGCGCCTGGTGAACCTGGTGATCTGTCTGCTGTCCACGCGACGGTTCCTGACCGCCGCGCAAATCGCCGCGACCGTGCCCGGCTACGAGCACGACCCGAGCGATCCCCGCGACCACGAGGCGTTCCAGCGCAAGTTCGAGCGGGACAAGGCGGAGCTGCGCGAGCTGGGGGTTCCGCTGGAGACCGGCACGGCCAGCGCCTTCGACAGCGAGCCGGGCTACCGGATCGCGCACCGCGAGTACGCGCTGCCGGACATCCCTCTCGAACCGGACGAGGCCGCCGCGGTCGGCATCGCCGCCCGGCTGTGGCAGCACGCCGGGCTGGCCGCCGCCGCCTCCTCCGGCCTGGCGAAGCTGCGCGCCGCCGGGGTCGACGTCGACCCGCAGGCCACCCTCGGGGTGGAACCCGTCGTGACGGTCGACCCGGCGTTCGGCCCGCTGACCGCGGCCGCCCGCGACCGCCGCGCGGTCACCTTCGCCTACCGGACCCCGGAGAACGACACAGCGGCCACCCGCCACCTCGAACCGTGGGGCGTGGTCTGCTGGCAGGGCCGGTGGTACGTGGTCGGCCACGACCGCGACCGCGACGCCACCCGCTGCTTCCGGCTGTCCCGGATCGTCGGCAACGTCCGCGCGGCCGGCCGCGTCGGCGCCTTCGCCCCGCCGGCGGACGTCGACCTGATCAGCCACGTCGCCCGCTGGTCCGGCCCGGTGGTGCACACCGGCCGGGCGAGCGTGCTGGCCCGGCCGGGCCGGGCCGCCGGGCTGCGGCGGATGGCCGAGCACACCGAGCCGGGCCCGGACGGCGACCGGCTCACCATCGCGTACGCGGACGTCGACCGGCTGGCCGCGACCCTGGTGGGCTACGGCGCCGACGTGCGCGTCGAGGACCCGCCGGAGCTGCGGGAGGCGGTCATCCAGCAGCTCAAGGAGGTCGTCGCCCGGCACGAGGGCGTCGCCCGCCCGGCGGGGGTGCCGACGTGACGCCGCAACCGCGTACCCCCGCGCCCCGCGCGTCGGCCGACCGGCTCGGGCGGCTGCTCAACCTGGTGCCGTACCTGCTGGCTCGGCCGGGGATCCGGGTCGCCGAGGCCGCCACCGACCTGGGCGTCACGGAACGCCAGCTGCGCGAGGACCTGGAACTGCTGTGGGTGTGCGGTCTGCCCGGGTACGGCCCCGGGGATCTGATCGACATGGCGTTCGACGGCGACCGGGTCACCATCACCTACGACGCGGGCATCGACCGTCCGCTGCGGCTGACCCAGGACGAAGCGCTGGCCCTGGTGGTGGCGCTGCGGATGCTGGCCGAGACGCCGGGCACCGGCAACCGGGACGCGATCGAGCGGGCCCTCGCGAAGATCGAGGGAGCGGCGGGGGACCTGGCCGACGCGCCGGTCGCGGTCCGGCTGCCCGCCAACGAGAAACGGCTCGACGCGATCCGTACGGCCGTGGAGGGCGGGCACGCGCTGCGCCTGACCTACTACACCGCGGCCCGCGACGAGACCACCGAGCGGGTCGTCGACCCGATGCGGGTCCTCATGGTGGGCTCCCGTGGCTATCTGGAGGCGTGGTGCCGGCGGGCTGAGGCGACCCGGCTGTTCCGCGTCGACCGGATCGACGCGTTCACCGAGCTGGCCGAGCCGGCGGCGCCGCCCGCGCAGGCGGTGCCGCACGACCTCAGCGGTGGGGTCTTCCACCCGGGCGGCGACCTGCCGCTGGTCACGGTCCGGGTGGGCCGCGGCGGCCGGTGGATCACGGAGTACTACCCGGTCGAGGACGTGCGCCGCGACGGCGACGGCTGGGTCGTGGCGATGCGGGTCACCGATCTGGGCTGGGCGCAGCGGCTGCTGCTCGGCCTCGGCGCCGACGTCACTGTGCTGGGGCCGCCGGAGCTGGTCGACCGGATCCGCGCCCAGGCCGCGACGGCACTGGACCAGTACGCCGCGCCTCATCCCGCGCCGCCCGCCGCCGCCCGCTAGGCTGACCGGGTGATGTGGCTGATCTGGGGTCTGGTCGTCCTCGTCGCGGTGCTTGTCCTCGGCGCGGCCCTGTTCTCCCTCGGTGGCCGGATGGTCGGGTTGCAACGGGCCGCGGTGCGGCTCCAGCGCCGCCAGCAGGAGGCGGCCCGCCTGCAGGAGAAGGCCCTGATCCTGCAGCGCACGGTCGCTGACGTACAGGCCAGGGCGGAGCAGCTGCAGCGCCGGGCCGAGACGATCAAGGCCGCACGCGGATAAACCAGACGTCCGGCCAGGGGCATGCGAAGAATTCGCACGTACCATGGATCCGGCATACTGCCAGGACCGTTGTCCCACCGACTGGAGTCACCACCATGGGCGCCCTCAAGCCAGTGCACCTTCTGATCTTCGCGGCCGTCATTCTGCTGCTGTTCGGTGCGAAGCGGCTGCCGGACGCGGCGCGCTCGCTGGGCCGGTCGCTGCGGATCATCAAGGCCGAGACCAAGGGCCTGATGGACGACGACACCAACGTCGCCGACAAGGCCGACGCGCAGCACTCCCGCCAGCCGCTGCACCCCACGGAGATCCAGCAGCCGGGTGCTCAGCAGCCGCAGCAGGGTTTCCAGCAGCAGCCCCAGGCCTACCAGCAGCCCCAGCAGCCGTTCGTCGACCCGGTACAGCGCACCAACGACCGCTGACCGCCCGGCATGGCTCTGACCCTGCGCCGTCGGGGGCCCAGCACGTTCGAACGGGCTTCCGACGGCTCCATGACGCTGATCGAACACGTCCGGGAGCTGCGTAACCGCCTGTTCTGGGCGTCGCTGGGTATCGTCGCCGGCCTGATCGTCGGCTTCGTCATCTCGCACTGGGCTTTCGACATCCTGAGCGCGCCGTATTGCGCGCTGCCCTCCTCGAAGGGCGCTCACGGCTGCGAGTTCATCACGCTCGGCGTCACCGACCAGCTCGTGCTGCGGCTGAAGATTGCGCTGTGGCTGGGCCTGCTCCTCGGCGCCCCGGTGTGGCTCTACCAGCTCTGGGCGTTCGTCGCCCCGGGCCTGCACCGGCATGAGCGCAAGTGGGCGTACATCTTCGTGGCGATCTCCGTGCCGCTGTTCGCGGCCGGTGCGGTGCTCGCCTACTCGGTCGTCGGGCACAGCCTGTCGTTCATCATGGAAGCCGGCGTGCTGGGCGCGCCGACGAAGCTCGAGGTGACCTCGTACATCGGCTTCGTCATGAACATGATCCTGCTGTTCGGCGCGGCGTTCGAGTTCCCCCTGGTCCTGCTGATGCTCAACTTCACCGGCGTGGTGACCGGGCGCAAGCTGCTCAGCTGGTGGCGGATCGTGGTGTTCCTGTCGTTCGGCTTCGCCGCGATCGCCACCCCGGACCCCGGCCCGTTCGGCATGACCCTGCTGGCCGCGTGCATGTCGCTGCTGTACTTCCTCGCCGTGGGCGTGGCGATCCTCAACGACAGGCGCCGTGGCCGGGGCCGGGAGATGTACGCCGACCTCGACGATGACGAGATCTCCGCGTTGGCGGACGACCGCCAGCCGGTCGGTGCGGCGGACCGGATCGAGGCGCCGGCGCCCATCGACACACCCGCCCCGGTCGACAAGCCCCTGCCGCTGGAAGGCCGCTACGACGACATGACCTGACGGTGGACCCGGCCGGGGAGATCCGGCCGGTACGCTGCCCCGATGGTCACCGGTGACGCCATCGCGGTGCTGGCCAACCCCGGGGCGGGCCGGGGCCGGCACCGCGCCGTGCTGCCCGGCCTCGTCCGCCGTCTGGGCGACAGCGGGTACGACGTCCAGGTGCTGCACGCACCCACCGCGGAAGCCGCGGAGGCGGCCTGTCACCAGGCTGTCGCCGACGGAGCCGCCGCACTGGTCGCGCTCGGCGGCGACGGCACGGTGCACCTCGCGTTGCAGGCCGTGGCGGGCACCACGGTCCCGTTCGGCGTCGTCCCGACCGGCACCGGCAACGACTTCGCCGCGGCGGTGGGCGTACCCGATGAACCGCTCATCGCGGCCGACGCCGTCGCCGCCGCCCTGCGCGACGGGCGGCAGACGCGGGTCGATCTTGCCCGGGTGAGCGATGCGGCGGGCCGCGACCGTTGGTTCGGTGCGGTGCTGGCGGCCGGTTTCGACGCGATCGTCAACGAGCGGGCCAACCGGATGCGCCGTCCTCGCGGCCCGCGCCGCTACGACCTGGCCATCATGCTGGAGCTGGCCCGGCTGCGGCCGCGCGCCTACACGCTGCGGCTCGACGGCGAGCGGCACCAGTTCTTCGGAGTGCTGGTCGCGGTGGGCAACTGCGCCAGCTACGGCGGTGGGATGCGGATCTGCCCGGACGCGGACCCCACGGACGGCCTGCTCGACGTCGTGGTGGCCGACCCGCTGAGCCGGGTCACCCTCGCCCGGCTCAAGCCCCGACTGCGCCGCGGCACCCACGTCACCGATCCACGCGTGCACTGCTTCCGCGCCGGCGAGGTGGAGATCGCCGCGGAGGGCATCGTCGGCTACGCCGACGGCGAGCGGGTGGGCCCGCTCCCGATGCGGGTCGGCTGCGTGCCAGGTGCGCTGCGGTTGCTGCGCTGAGTACGGCGTCAGCGGGCCGGCGGCGGCACCGAAGAGTACGGGCAGTAGCCGCCAGAAGGAGAGCAGATGTCGATCGGTTCGGTCAGCCCGGCCACGGTCTCCGCACCGCCCGGCTTCACGCCGTCCGGCACCGCACCGTCCGGCACCGCACCGTCCGGCACCGCACCGTCCGGCACCGCACCGTCCGGCACCGCACCGTCCGGCACCGCACCGGCCGACTCCACGCCCGCGGGCTCGTCGCCGGCCGACGCCCCGCCTGGCGGCCCGGAAGCACCGGCCCGGCGCGGCGAGCCCGCAGCGGACGCTGACCGGGTCGGGTCCGGCGGCGAGGCACCGCCGCACGACCCTTGGGTGACCCTCGGCACAGTCGTCGACATCTACCTGTGAGATCCCGCCGGGGGCGCGGTCTCGCGGCCCGCACGCCGACGGTCGTTCAGGTGGGGCTGCCGGTCGGCGTCAGGTGGAACAACCCGCCAGGGCCAGGGTGGCGCTGAGGCCGTTCGCCCGCCCCGGCTCGGCCGCGGGCAGCACCAGCGCCGCACAGCCCGCCTTGACCGCCCCGGCGTCGGCGGGCGTGTCGCCCACCATCAGGGTGCGCTCCGGGTCGGCGCCGAGCATCCCGCAGGCGCGCAGGAAGATCGCCGGATCGGGCTTGCAGCGGCCCACCTCGTACGACAGGACGAACGCGTCGACCAGGTCGGTGAGACCCCAGGCGGCGAAGATCGGCCGGATGTCGAAGCCGATGTTGCTGACCACGGCCACCTTGATCCCGGCGTCGTGCAGGGTGCGCAGGGTCGGCTCGGTGTCCGCGTAGGGCAGCCAGCCGTCGGGGCCGAGCAGGCGCTCGTACAGGGCGTCGGCGAGGCCCTCCACGTCGGTGCTGACCGTCTGCGCCAGGCCCGTGTACGCGGCGCGGTGGCTGTGTTCGTACAGATCCCGGTCCGCCCAGTGTTCCGCGAGGTGCGGCGGCACCCGGTGCGGCAGCGGCCCGCCGGCGCGACCCGCCATGACCAGCCGGTCGGCCAGCCCCGTGGCGCGGCCCCGGTCCAGCGGTGTCCCGCACGCGGCGGCGGCCGCGATTACCCAGGCCACCGGGTCCTCCACCTGGGCCAGGGTGCCGTGGAAGTCGAACAGGACGGCGTCGACCTGGCGCGGGGATTCCGGCGGTGGACGGGTCGGGTCGCTGGAGTCCGGCACGCCGTGCACGATACCGACCGCAGGGGACGCGCCCGCCGCCAACCGCCGCGGGTACTTGTCACACGGACGAATTAGCCTGGGGACCATGACGAGCCCCGCCGAACGGTATGCGAAGTCGAAGCGGCGGGCGGCCCGCGCGGCGCAGTTCCCCGCCCTCGACGATTTCATGCTCGATGTCGGCTTCGATCTGGACGACTTCCAGCGCCAGTCCTGCGAGGTCCTGGAGCGCGGCAGCGGCGTGCTCGTGTGCGCACCCACCGGGGCGGGCAAGACCGTGGTGGGGGAGTTCGCTGTGCACCTGGCGCTGCGTGCGGAGACCGGTGGGGCGCCCCGCAAGTGCTTCTACACCACCCCGATCAAGGCGCTGTCCAACCAGAAGTACCACGACCTGGTCGAGAAGCACGGCGCCGACAATGTCGGCCTGCTGACCGGCGACAACGCGATCAACGGCGACGCGCCAGTGGTGGTGATGACCACCGAGGTGCTGCGCAACATGCTGTATTCGGGCTCGGCCAGCCTGCGCGGGCTGGCGTACGTGGTGATGGACGAGGTGCATTACCTCGCCGACCGGTTCCGCGGCGCGGTCTGGGAAGAAGTGATCATCCACCTGCCCGCGTCGGTGACCCTGGTGTCGCTGTCGGCCACGGTGAGCAACTACGAGGAGTTCGCCGACTGGCTGGTCACGGTGCGCGGGCGGACCGAGGTGGTGGTCAGCGAGCACCGGCCGGTCCCACTGTGGCAGCACATGCTGGTCGGCAAGCGCATGTTCGACCTGTTCCACGACGCCGACGCGGCCCGCAAACACGACGTGCACCCGGAGCTGCTGCGCTACACCCGCGAGATGATGCGCCGCCTGGAGTTGGGCGAGCGGGCCGGCGGTCCGGGATACCGGGGCGGGCGGTCGCGCCGGTGGCTGCCGCCGCCGCGCGCCGAGGTGGTGGACCGGCTGGAACACGGCGGGCTGCTGCCCGCGATCCTGTTCATTTTCAGCCGCAACGGGTGCGACGCCGCGGTGCAGCAGTGCCTCGCCGCCGGATTGCGGCTGACCAGCCCGGAGGAGCGGGCCGAGATCCGCAGTATCGCCCAGGCGCGGGTCGCCACCATCCCCGGCGAGGACCTGTCCGTCCTCGGGTACTGGGAGTGGCTGGACGGGCTGGAACGCGGCATCGCGGCGCACCACGCCGGGATGCTGCCGGCCTTCAAGGAGGCGGTCGAGGAGTGTTTCGTCCGGGGCCTGGTCAAGGCGGTCTTCGCGACCGAGACGCTGGCCCTGGGCATCAACATGCCGGCCCGCTGCGTCGTGCTGGAGCGGCTGGTCAAGTTCAACGGCGAGGCGCACGTCGACCTCACGCCGGGGGAGTACACCCAGCTCACCGGGCGGGCCGGGCGGCGCGGCATCGACGTCGAGGGGCACGCGGTGGTGCTGTGGAGTCCCGAGGTGGATCCCCGGCACGTCGCGGGGCTGGCCTCGACTCGCACGTATCCGCTGCGGTCCAGTTTCCGGCCGTCGTACAACATGGCGGCCAACCTGGTGGGCACGGTCGGTGCGGAGCGGGCGCGGGAGCTGCTGGAGTCGTCGTTCGCCCAGTTCCAGGCGGACCGCTCGGTGGTGGGTCTGGCCCGGCAGGTGCAGCGCAACACCGAGATCATCGAGTCGTACGGCGCGGAGGAGACCTGCCACCACGGCGACTTCGAGGAGTACTTCGCCATCCGGGTGGCGATCGCCGAGCGGGAGCGGGCGCTGGCCCGCCAGGGCGCCTCGCAGCGGCGCGCCGCCGCGGTGTCGTCGCTGGAGCGCCTGCGGGTGGGCGACGTGATCCGGGTGCCGCAGGGCCGCCGGGCGGGGCTGGCCGTGGTGCTGGATCCGGGTACGGGCGGGTTCGGTGAGCCGCGCCCGCTGGTGCTGACCCAGGACCGCTGGGCGGGGCGGGTCAGCCCCGCCGACTTCCCCGGCGCGGTGGACGTGCTGGAGCGGATCCGGGTGCCGAAGCACTTCAACCATCGTTCCCCGGCGGCGCGCCGGGACCTGGCGTCCTCGATCAGCGCCACCGGGCTGGACCGGCACGGCGGCGGGCGGCGCAACCGGAACCGCGGCGGTGGCAACGGGGAGGACGCGGAGATCGCGCTGTTGAAGGTGCGGATGCGCCAGCACCCCTGCCACGCCTGTCCCGAGCGGGAGGACCACGCCCGGTGGGCGGAACGGCGGCACCGCCTGCAACGCGACACCGACGCGCTGCGCGCCCGGGTGGCGGGCCGGACCGGGTCGCTGGCCCGCACGTTCGACCAGGTGTGTGCGGTGCTGGCCGACCGGGGCTATCTGAGCGCCGACGGGGAGGTCACCGAGGCGGGCCGGATGCTGGCCCGGATCTGGACGGAGGCCGACCTGCTGGTCGCCGAGTGCCTGCGCAAGGGTGTCTGGGAGGGCCTGGCCCCCGAGGAACTGGCCGCCGCCGTGTCCGTGGTGCTGTACGAGTCGCGCCGCGAGGGCGACGAGCGGGCCTCGATGCCCAAGGGCCCGACCACGGCCGCGGTGGACGACTGCGTCAAGCTGTGGTCGGAGATCGAATCCGCCGAGGCCGAGCGCGGCCTGTCGCTGACCCGCGAGCCGGACCTCGGCTTCGTCTGGCCGATGTACCGCTGGGCCCGCGGCGAACCGCTGGCGAAGGTGCTTACCAGCGGCTCCAACTACGACCAGGACATGCCGGCCGGCGACTTCGTCCGGTGGGCGCGGCAGGTGCTCGACCTGCTCGGCCAGCTCAAGGACGCGTCGGGTGTGTCGCCGGCGGTCCGCGACACCGCCCGCAAGGCGATCGCCGCGGTCAACCGGGGAGTGCTGGCCCACCAGCCGACCCTGTGACAGCGCCGCACCAGCGCACGGGATCAGTGCGATGTGGACGCCGCCCCGCGGCCCGGTCCGACGTGGTCGATCCCGGTGCGATCCGGCCCTGGCGGGCGGCAGTGACGGCGGTGCATGAACGGGCGCGGCGCGCCACCCGGACCGGCGGCCCTACGCTGCGTCGATCATCGTGCGGTCCCCGTCTGCCTGCTGGGGTGAACGCTGCGGCGCGATCAGGTGCGTCAGCACGGGTGCGGTGACTCCCTTGAGCCGGGCCCGTGCCGCGCGGGCCGGGCCGAAGCGGCGCCGGACCCGGGCGAACGCCCGCGGCCCGATCTGCAGCTCGCCCGGCCCGGCGAGGTCGCACAGCCGTTTCGCGAGGTTCACCGGACGGCCCCAGACGCCGTACCCGGCGGGCGGCCAGGAGGCGGTCACGTAGATCTCGCCGGTCTCCACGCCCGCGTGCACCGACGGGCGGCCCAGCCGGGCGCCGCCCGCGGCCACCAGTTCCAGCCCGGCGGCGACCGCCCGTTCGGCCTCGTCGCCGCGCGTCGCGTGCAGGCCGAAGACGCACATGAAACCGTCACCCAGCACCTGCTGGATCTCGCCGCCGTGGCGGCGGGCGATGTCCACCAGGTCGTCCATGAGCGGCCGGACCACCTGGTAGACGATCTCCGGTTCGACGGACTCGACGAGCTGCGTGAAACCGGAGAGATCGGCGAACAGCACGGCGGCGTCCCGCCGGTGTCCCGTCGTGCGGTCGAGGTGGTGCTGCTGTCCGACATCCACGTGAAGTCAGAGTTCGGGCGATCAGCGGTGATACATCACCGGGATCAGCCTTTAGGCTGCTCCGTACGCGCTGAACGTGCACCAGTTGACGTACGCCGCCGGATCCCCGGGGTCCAGGGCGGCCCGTGCGGTGTGCAGCGCGTGCGCCAGCGTACGGCCGGCGGCCAGCTGCTCGTGCAACGCGACCATCAGCTCCACGGCGGCCACGTCCGGTACGGCGGCCACGCTGGCCACCACCCCGGCGGTGCCACGGGCCAGCAGGGAGCTGATGAACCCGACCACCTCGTCGCCCGCGTAGCTGACGTCCGCGCCGGACTGGCAGGAGGCCAGGACGAGGCGGTGCGGGGCGACCCCGCTGGTCTGCAGTTCCTGCACCGTCAGCGGCCCGTCGCTGAGCACCAGCGAGGAGAACAGCGGGTTGTCCGAGCGCAGCCAGCCGTGGCAGGCCAGGTGCACCAGGTCGGCGCCGTCGAGGCGGTGCAGCACGCGTGACGTGGTGCTGTCCGGCGGCGCGATGGTCACCGCGTCCGGGTAGCGTTCGGACAGCCGCCGCACCTCGGTGGTGGCGCCGGGCAGGTTCGGGCCCTCGACGAGCACGGTGGGGCCGAGGCCCGGGTGGGCCAGGGCCGCCTCGCGGGTGCGGGTCCACAGCGCCGCCGAGGGTGCCAGCGACACCGGCGCGTCCCACAGCGCCGACCACGGAATGCCGTGCAGGTGCCCGGCGGGCACCACCACCAGCTCGGCGTCGCCGGCCACGCCGAGCGGCGCCAGCAGCAGTTCGCGCAGCTTGGCGACCCGGACGTCGGCGCTGAGCCGGGCGGCGTCCAGCGACGAGTCGGGCAGGGCCCGGGTCATCCGGCGCAGCGCGAAGAACAGCGCCCGGACCTGCTCCAGCACGGGCGTGCTGGGCCCGAGCGCGACGAGCCTGCTGCGCCGCGGCTCCACCACGACGGCGACGATGTCGTCGTGCAGCACGGCGTACTCGACCAGGACCCGGCCGTCCAGGGCGGCGCGCAGCCGGGCGGGCCGGATCGTGGCGGTGACCTGCCGGTTATCCGTACGGCGGCGCCAGCTGGCGCGGCGGATCCGGTCCTCGATGGCCTTCTGCCGGGCCAGCAGCGGATCGCGCAACCCGACCGTACGCTCGCCGGTGGTCAGCCCTTCCAACTCGGCGTGGATGCCGCGCAGCGCCTCCAGGTCCGCCACGTCGGTGCCGCCGGGCGGCTCCACCGCCAGCAGGGCCGCCGCCCGGGTGCGTTCCATCCAGTCCAGCACCCGCGGTGGCGAGCCGCCGCGCACCATCACCGCCAGCCCGAGCTGGCCCAGCTCGGTGCCGTGCCCGGAGGCGAGCGCCCGCAGCTCGACAGAGGGCAGGGCGGTGCGGTGCCGGGCGAGGTCGCTCAAACCACGCCGGCAGTGCGCGAGCACCCCGGCGTCGTCGCCGAGCAGCGACGCGGCGGTCGCCCCGGCCACGCTGCCGCGCATGCGGACCAGTACGGGGCTGCGCCGGGCCAGCTCGACCGCGTGCCGCAGCGCCGTGACGGCCTCGCGGCGGCGGCCCAGGGCGGCGGCGATGCGCCCCGCGATGTCGTACGCGCCGACCGCATACGCCCAGGTGCCCTGGTTTTCCAGGGTGCGGCAGACCCGCCGGGCGGCGCGCAGGTCGTCGGCGGTGGCCCGGCCCGCGTCGAGCCGCGCCTGCGCGTGCACCAGGGCGGCGCGGGCCTGCCACGCGCGGCGTCCCTGCCGTTCGAAGCTGCGCGCCGCGGCGGCCGACGCCTGCTCCGCCTCCCGCGGGTCGCCGGTGAGCAGGGCCAGCTGGGCGACCCGCAGCTCCGCCTCGGCGCCCATCAGCGGCACCCCGTGCCGTTCGAACTGTTCGGCGGCGGAACGTGCGGCGGCGGTGGCCTCGGGGATGAGCCGCAGGTCCATGAGCGCGTCCGCGTACTCGACGTAGTGTTCGCCCAGGGGCAGCCCGGCGGCCTCGAAGGCGTGCGCCGCGTCCTCGAACAGCCGGACCCCGTCGGCGAGGCGGCCCGCGTGGACCGTCGCCCACGCCCGGGTCTCTGTCACCATCGCGACCAGGGCCGGCCCGACCTGCTGGGCCAGTGCTCCGGCGTCGTCGAGGCGGCGCAGCGCGTCGGGGTGGCGGCCGTACTGGGCCTCGATGATGGCGAGGTTGTTGCCCGCGATGACCCTGGTCCGGTCGGGCGTGCCGGAGCGGGACAGCAGGTCGCGGTAGGCGGCGGCGGCCGGGGCGAGCAGGCCGATGTTCTGCTGCAGGACGGCGCGCTGGAACCTCAGCTCCACGGCCCGGTCCGGCGCGACGAGGGGTTCCGCGGCGTCGAGGTCGTGCTGGGCGCTGTCGAGGCGGCCCAGCTCCTGGTTGACCGCGGCGCGGCTCATCAGTACGTCGGCCAGCACGTGCTGCAGCTTGTGCCGGCGGGCGATCCGGGCGGCCTCGTCGAGCAGCCGCCGGGCGGGGGCGGCGGCCAGCCGGGCCCGTTCCGCCCAGGCGTGCGCGCGCAGGGCGAGCGCCAGGGCCTCGGGGGGACCCGAACGGCGTACCGATCGCACGAGTTCGGCGGCGATGGGGCCAAAGCGTCGGGGATCCGCTATTACGCCCTCATGAACTCGCCTAGCGTGTATCACAAGGTCGTCTGGCGTCTCTAATTCCACCGAGGGTTCCATTCCACCGCGCGCGCGACCGCCCCGTCGCTGTGCCGATCTATCACAAAGGCCAGGAACCGCTATGAATCTGAACGATGCGCCCCTGGGTTATGCCTTCGAGGGCGACTATCCGGAATCTTACGGCTCCGAGCTGCTGCGCCTGCGTACCATCGTGGCCCAGCAGGTGGTCCGGTTGGCCGACACCCGGCCGTCCGCCGAGGGTCGACTGCTCGGCATCCTGATCGGGCGCCGGTCGAGCGACCCGGAACGCGCCCAGATCGAGGTGGCGCTGCGCCGCGACGGCGCGCCGAGCCTGCTGGCCCGCGGCGAGCTGCTGATCTCGGCGAAGGATTTCACCGCCGTCGGCGCGCTGGTGCAGGAGTACGCCGAGCGGACCGTCGGCGACCACGTACGGCTGCGCCGGTTCGCGGCCGGGCGCGCCGAGCTGGACCGGGTGATCGACGACTGCGCCGTACGCGACATCGCCGCGCACCCGAACTACATCGCCTCGATGGCCGCGGTCGGCAAGGGCGTCGGTGGCCCGGAGAACGCACCCTCGCTGGGCGACTTCGCGAACTACCGCATCCCGAACGCGCCGGCCGACGGCGGTCCGGGGCCCCGGCCGCCGGTCGCGGTGATCGACACCGGTATCGAGGAGACCGTGCGCGCCGACCACTGGCTCGGCGACGTGACGCGGAACCGGGAGAACCTGGATCTGCTCGACGTGCTGCCCCGGGGCGGGGACGGCTTCCTGGACTACGAGGCCGGGCACGGCACGTTCGTGGCCGGTGTGGTGCAGCGGGTCGCGCCGAGCGCGGACATCAAGGTGTACCGCGCGGCCGACACCGACGGTTTCGCCACCGACGACGACATCGCCGCGGCGATCGTGCAGGCGCACCGGGACGGCGCGGAGATCATCAACCTGTCGCTGGGCGGCAAGACCCTCGACGACCAGCCGCCGCTGCTCATGCAGCAGGCCGTCGAGACGGTGCACGCAGAGGCCGGCCGCGACAGCAAGGGCCGCTTCAACAAGGTGATCGTCGCGGCCGCGGGCAACTACGGCGACCGGGGGATCGTCTGGCCCGCCGCGCTCGACGGCGTCGAGGCGGTCGCCGGGCTCACCGCGTACCTGTCGCCCGCGGCCTGGTCGAGCTACGGCGCCGTGCGTTTCTCCACCGTGGGTGAGGGCATCCGCTCGGTCTACCCCGAGGGTGTCGAGTCGCCGCTGTTCGACCCGGAGCCGGACACGTTCGGCCCGGACGCGGCGGCGGTGTGGAGCGGCACCTCGTTCGCCGCACCCCAGATCGCGGGCGCGGTGGCCCGCATCGTCGCCGAGCAGAACGTCTCGCCGCGCGACGCGGTGGACCTGCTCGACGCGCGTGGCAAAGCGGTCGTCGGCTTCGGCAAGGCGATGCGAATCCTGCAGGGAATCGGTTGATGCGACCCGGCAAACGGGCCGCGACGTGACACCGGGCGGCCCGCACACCGCCGTCCACCGAGGTGACGAAGCGGGGACAAGATGGCAGACATGCTGGAGTGGGAGCTACCGGCGCTCGTCAAGGCCAGCGTCGAGCGCGACGAGGACGCGTGGAACGAGATCGTGCGCCGGTTCGCCGGCCTGGTGGCGTACGTGATCCGGCACTACCGGCTGTCGCCGGCCGACGCTCAGGACGTCAGCCAGCTGGTCTGGCTGCGCCTGGTCGAGCATCTGGGCCAGCTGCGCGAGCCGTCCGCCCTGCCCGGCTGGCTGACCACCACCACCCGGCACGAGTGCGAGCGGTACCTGCGGACCAACGGCCGCAACGTTGCCGTGGACCCGCAGACCATGCCCGCGCTGGACCGCTCCGACTCGCCGGAGGTCGACGAGCTGCTGATCGCCGCCGAACGCCGCCAGGTTTTGCTGGACGGGCTCGGGGAACTAGCACCCCAGCAGCGGGAACTGTTGCTGATGCTGACCGCGGACCCGCCGTACTCGTATCAGGAGATCAGCCGGGTGCTCGGCGTGCCGATCGGCAGTATCGGCCCGACCCGCAGCCGCGTTCTCGGCAAGCTACGCGATACGGACGCCGTCCGGGCGTACCTGGGGGAAGACGAATCCGCACACATCGGGAGGTGTCCGTGATGCCTTGGCGCAACTGGAGTGACGACGAGGAGCTGTTCCTCGACGTCCGCGACGCCCTGCATCCCGATCCGATCGAAGCTCAGGTCGTCGCGGCGGCCCACGCGGTTCGGGCCTGGCAGACCGCCGACCCGGACCGCGAACTGGCCGCCCTGCTCTACGACTCCTACGTGGACCAGACCGTGGGTGTACGCGGCCCGCAGCCCAGCGCCGCCCGCAACCTCGTGTTCGGGCGCGACGAGCTGCGGGTCGAGATCGAGCTGTCCGACGGGGGCATCGAGGGCCAGCTCATCCCGCCGGAACCGGCGACGGTACGGCTGTTCACCGTCGCCGGGCCGGTGGCCGAGACCACCGCGGACGAGGTCGGCTGCTTCACCTTCCCGGCCACCCGGCCCGGCCCGATCCGTATCGAGTGCGAGGTGGCGGGCCGCCAGGTCGCCACGGAGTGGATCAGCGTCTGAGGGCCGCCCACTCGTGATTCGCACTGAAGCCCGTGATGGCGATTACGGCACAGTGCGGGCGGTCTACGTAGTTGTCCGAATGTCGTTCATGGCCGCTGCTGTCCGAGCCTGACTCGTGTGCGGACGTTCCGCGCGTACCGAGGAAGGGACGGCAAGCGATGTCAGCGAATCTGTGGAAGCGAGTCGGCGGGCTGTTCGGGCTCGTGGCCGCCGGGGCCGTGGCAATCGCCGGGCCGGGCGGCGCCCCGAAGACGGCGGCGTCGTCGGCTCAGTGGGTGGTGTCGGATTACGGCGGCAACTACGTGCGGGGCTCGGGCGTTGTCGGGTTCACCCATCTGGGGGTCGGCCGGTTCGAGGTCCGTTTCGACCGGGACATGACCGCATGCTCGTACGTGGCGACGATCGGGGATCCGGCCAACCAACTCGTCTACTACCCGGGGCAGGTGTTCACCGCGGGCGGACACAGCAGTGCCAACGGCGTGTATGTGGAAACGAAGAACCCGGGTGGTGGTCTGAGCGACTATCCCTTCCATCTGCAGACGGCTTGCTAGCGGGGGTGGATGTCCGGGCTGTGCCGGTCGACCGGCACAGCCGGGACGACCGCGCCACGACCGGTGACGGCATGTGATCCGCGGAGACCGCAGGGCACGAGTCGGGTTGTCGCGGCCGGGGAGGGGTGCGGTCAATCCCTCCGCCAGCAGCGCGAGCACGGTCACCTCGCGGGCGGTGAGACCGATCGCCTTCGCGGATTCGACGGCGGTCGGCGGCGCGTCCGAACGCCAGGCGACAGCCGTGTGCAGATGTCGGCTCAGGCGCTCCAGCAAGGGTTGCAAGCGCAGGGCGAGCTGTCGTTCCCGCGCGTCGAAGTCGGTGCCGGACCGGCCGATCACGACGGAACGGAAGATGCCGTCCGGGCCGGAGACCGGGATCGCCAGCTGTCTGGTGGCGCCACGCAGGTCGGTGCGGGCGCGGGAGTAGACGGCGGAGTTGATCCACTCGTGGGGGTCCGCCACCTCGTTGACAGTTCGCGGGAACGGATCATGGAAGCATTGATAGTGCCGAACCAGCGGGTGTGCGGCGACGGCCGCCTCATCCCAGTCGAGGCCCTCGGCCCACGTCGGCCACAGCAACTGGCGCACGATGCCGCCGCCGGCCCGCACGTCCACCATGCCGACGAGATGGCCCGGCAGCGTGTCCACCAGTTCCGTCGCCAGGGACGGCCACAGCGAGGTGCCATCGAAGCTGTCCAGGACGCTGGCTGCGAACGCAAGCAGCCGCTCGTAGTCCTCGGTCACCAACCCGGACACATCGACCAGCATCTCCTATTTCGACCCGCGAAGCCAGCGGAGCCGCCCATCGCCGCCCGACAGCCCTACCGGCAGTGCTGGGCGCCTTCGCAGTTCTGCGAATACCGGCCGTCGTCGCGGACGGCGACCCTGGCTCCAGGACTGCTCTGCGAGATGGGAGATCGCCATGAACCGACAGCTCGTCCACCGTGCATTGGCCTGCCTGGCCGTTGCTGCCGCCCTGACCGCCGCGTCGCCCGCGTATGCGGCGGGCACGCCACATCGGTCCGCCGGCGCGCGGGTCGCTGTGCATTACGTGGTTTCCGTCAAGACCTCCGATCGGGACTGGGCCGGCACCGACGGAGACGTGTGGCTGACCATCAACGGAACGAACGGCAGCACGAGCCCGATCTATCTGGACAACGAGTCTCGCGACGACTTCGAACGCGGCAACACCGACTACTTCGACGTGTGGTGGACCGATCTCGGCACCGTCACGTCCATCGACATCTACTTCAACCCTGCCGGCGACTCGTGGGCCATGGACTGGACGAAGATTGCCTACTCCGGCAGGACCGACACCTTCCCGTACTACTACTGGGTCGTGGAGAACGGCACCACCCACATCGGTGCAGCCTGAGCAGCGTCGAGTCACCGCGTGCCCGCAGTGCTGCCGTGACCGGAGCCGTCACGGCAGCACGGGACGCGCGGCAAGGGTCAGGGATGCCCGTCGGGTGCGTGCAGGGTGATGGTCGTCCACGCGCCGACGTGCACCCGGTCGCCGTCGCCGAGCGTGCGGCTCTGCCCGGCGGTCAGCGGCGTCGCCTCGTCGTTGACGTACGTGCCGTTGGTGGAGCCCAGGTCGGAGACCAGCCAGCCGCCCTCGACGTTGACGGTCAGCAGCGCGTGGCTGTGCGAGACGCCCGGGTCCAGCGGGGCCGCGGACAGGTCGATCTCCGGGTCGGTGCCCTTCGAGCTGCTCTTGCGGCCGATCCGCGCCTGCGGGGTCGGCAGCAGGAACCGGCGTTCGGGGCAGTGCGCCGGGAACTCCACCCCCTCGATGGCGTTGGCGTCGAAGTAGGTGCGGTCCGCGGTCACCGTCGCGGCCCACTGACCCGCCGGGCGGGGCGCCGCCGCCGGGGTGTCCAGGACGGGCACCATGCCGGTGGTGTGGTCGTATCCGCAGTCCTCGCAGAAGCGCCACATCGCGGTGCGCGGCGTGCCGCAGTGCGGGCATGGGGCGCCACGCCCCGGAGCCGCGGCGGGCGCGCCTGCCGGCGGCGCGGACACGGGCGGCGCGGACACGGGCGGCGCGGAGACCGGCGGCGCGGAGACTGGCGGCGCGGAGACCGGCGGCGCGGAGGCGGGCGCGCTGACCGGTACGCCGCCGCCGATCCGCGCGCCACACGTGTCGCAGAAGTCGTCCGTGCTGGACGCGTGACCCTTCGGGCAGGTGTACGTCGTCATTGCGCCCGTCCCACCCGGACCGTCTTGGTGGAGCGGGTGTCCAGCGCCATCTCGTCCGCCGCTTCGACCTTGCGGCGCAGCCGTACCGTGCCGGTGGCCGGGTCCTCGATGTCGACCACGGTGGCCAGCAGCTCCTCGGTGGCCTTGTTGCCGCTGGCGTGGGCGAGCTGCGCGGCCCGGCCGAACTTCAGCGTGGCCGTACGGTCGTCGCCCGCCTTGCGCGCCTCCAGCCCGGCCTGGATCGCATCGGCCAGCTCCGCCTGCCCGGTGTAGTGCGCCACCTGCCGGTTGATCCGGGTGGACAGCGCGGTGTCCTCCGTCCACACCGCGCGTACCAGACACTGGGTGAGCACGTCGTCGCCCTCGACCACGGACACCCGGGCGGCCAGCATCTCGTCGCCGGCCGCGCCCGCGGTCACGTCCACGCAGATGTGGTAGTCGCGGCTCTCGGCGCCCCACGACCCGAGCGGGTAGCGGCCGGCGCGGGGCCCGTCCTCGGTCCGCTTGCCGGTCAGGTCCACGACCTCCGGCTCGACCTGCTTGACGAAACGGACCGTCGAGTTGACCGGGGTCCACACCTTGAGCTGCACGTCCGCACTGGTCTTGCCCATCGCGGCGGTCATCATCTGCTCGAACGCGGCGGTCAGGTCGGCGGGGCGGGCGACGATGTCGACAGTGCCCAGCAGCGCCGTGGCGATCTTGCGCAGCTCGGAGACCTGCCAGTTGGTCCCGACGCCCCGGCAGTCGCACTGGAATTTGCCCGCGATCTGCTGCAGCACCTGCTCCAGGTAGCCCTGGTACTCGCCGTTCTCGCCGTCGGTGAGCAGGATGGCGTGCGCGATGTCGCCGGGACGCTGGGCGAACAGCTGCGCCGCCAGGGTGAGCCAGGCGCCCATGGCCGTACCGCCGTTGGCCTGCAGGCGGTCGATCGAGCGAACCGCGTCGGCCCGGCTCTGCGGCGACGCGACCGCGAGCTGTCCGGGCGCGGGGAACAGCTGCTGCGCGGTGCTCACCCCGGCGATGATGGCGAAGTGGACGCCGTCGTCGATGCACTCGATCGCCGCCTTGGCGGCCTGCCGGGCGGCCGCCATCCGGCCCTCGGCCTGCATCGAGCCGGACGCGTCCACGATGATGATCTCGGTGGCGCCGGCGGTGCGGCGGCCACCCTCGCTGCCGGTCGACGCGACCGTCACGATCGCGTTGACCTCGGTGGCGCCCAGCGAGAGGAACTCGTTCTGGAACGCCTCGGCGGTGTAGGGCACGGGCCTCTCCTTCAGGACGCTGCGGTGGGTTCGACGGTGGGGCGGACGAGCGGATCGACGGGTACCAGGGCGACGGTGATGTTGTCCGCGCCGCCCGCCTCGTTGGCGAACGCGGTCAGCGAACGCGCCGCGGCCAGCGCCGGGTGCGGTGCACCGGCCGCAACGGCCAGGTGGGCGCGGACGGTGTCGCCGAACACCGCGGACTCGGCCAGGTAGTTCCACAGCCCGTCGCTGCACAGCACCAGGTGGCCGGGGCCGGGGGCGGTGAACCCGCCGGTGCGCGGCGTGACCGGCCCGGCGTCGGCGCCCAGCCACGCGGTGATGGCGTGCGCCTTGGGGTCGCGCCACGCGGCCTGCGGGTCGGCGCCCAGCGCGATGGCGTGGATGGCCCACGAATCGTCCTCGGACAGCGCCACGATGTCGCCCGAGGCGGGCAGCCAGTACGCGCGGCTGTCGCCGACCCAGCCGTACCCGACGTCGGCGCCGCGCACGCACACCGCCACGATCGTGCAGGCGGGATTGGAGGCGGCGCGCCGCGGATCCCCGGTACGGGCCAGCGCGGCGACCGCCGTGGCGGCCGCACTGAGCGCCGCCGAGACCCGTTCGGGCAGCGCCGCCGTCGCCTCCTCGCTGCTCAGCAGCTGGCCGGCGGTCTCGGCGGCCAGTTCGGATGCCACGTCCGGGTCGAACGAGGCGGAAACCCCGTCGCAGACCACGGCGTCGATGTCGCCTGCGGTGCCGCTGAGGTACATCGCGTCCTCGTTGCGGTGGTGCCGGCGGCCCCGGTCGGTGACCGAGGCGGCGGCACCGGCGACGGACTCCAGGTGGTCACGGGGACGACCGGCCAGCATCCCGCAGTGCCCGCAGTAGCCGTCCGCCCCGATCCCGCCGGGCGTGCCGCACGCCGGGCACGCTCGGTCGGCACCCGCACCACCGCCCACCCCGCCCGCTGCGCCGGGCCCGCCCACGCCCGTGCCGTCACCAGACCCGTCGTCACCAGGCCCGTCGTTGCCCGGCCCGGCGTTGCCCGGCCCGGCGTTGCCTCCGCCGTCGGCCCTTCTGGCGGGCAACGCCCTGCCGGCCGGGGCGGCTCCGTTGGCCGGGACGGCTTGGTGTGCCTCGGTCCGCCCGGCCAACGGAGCCGCCGCGGTCAGCGGGCGGCCGCACGCCTCGCAGAACGCGGCGCCCGCGCCGCGTTCGTCCACACAGGACGTGCATTCGATGACCGTCACCCCGGGCTCCTCCTCGGACATCACGTACGGGTCCGCGGGCGCGCCGCGTTGGCCAGGTCCACCAGGCGGATCTTCTCCGCACCGTGCGCCGCGTGCGCCATCTCGCGGTACGCGCCCTCCAGCGCGAACCGCACGTCGCGCTCCCCGGCGGAGCCGCCGGTGGACACCGCGGCGGGAACGGCGGCCCCCAGCACCGCGGCCGGTACGGCGACGCCACCGGCCAGTGCCTGCAGCGCCTGCTCCAGCAACTCGGCGCGCAGTGCGGCGAGCTGTGCCGCCTCCACCTCCAGCCGGTCGATCAGCGCCGCCGCGGCGGCCAGCGCGGCCACGTCCGTGGCGGCGGCCGGGTGCGGGCGCACCAGGGCACGGACCGCGCCGACCTGGGAGCTGCGGTACGCCGACGACGTTCCCGGCACCCGGTTGTACGCCTCCACGGCCCCGCTGCGGTCACCCGCCGCCAGCCGGCACCGGGCCAGCCCGGCCGCCGCCGTCGTGTACGCCGGGTCCGTGCGGCTCACCACGTCGTAGCGGGCCGCGGCCTCGTCCGGCTGCCCGGCCAGCTCGTACGCCAGCCCCAGCGCCAGTTTGGGCGCCAGCTCACCGGGCAGGCCTGAGTAGACCGCGTCGAACTGGGCCACCGCCCGGGCGTGGTCGCCGCTGGCCAGCGCCAGCACCCCGTCGTACCAGGCGAGCCGCCAGTCCGCGGCGGCGCCCGCCGCGATGGTGTCGCGCATCCGGCGCGCGTCGGCGAACGCGTCGGGGCCGGTACCGGCCACGCCGAGGTCGATGAGTGCCCGCATCGCGCGCAGTTGCACCTCGATGGTGTTCTCGGGGGCCTTGCCGAGCAGCGTGAGGACCTCCTGCGGGTCGGTCACGGTGACCGACGCGAGGAAGGCGGCCGCCGGGTCGGCGAGGTCGATCAGCGGGGCGGGCAGGAACCGCCAGTTCGGCTCGTCGTCGCGCATGTCGGTACGCAACTCGCCGGTGAACAGCCGCGACGGCGCCGGGTGTGGCTGGCCGTCGGCGGCGAGAACCTCGCGGAGCACGCCGAGCAGCTGCTCGCTCATCTCGGCGGCGTCGACGAACCGTTCCGCCGGGTCGGTGCGGGTGGCCCGCTGCAGCAGCCGGTAGTACGACTCGAAACGCCGGTACACCGCGAACTCCTGGCGGTCCGGCAGGCTGTCGGCGTACGTGCTCTGGTAGCCGCGGAAGTCCGTGGTGAGCACCGCGAGGGTGCGCCCGATCGTGTACAGGTCCGACTGGATGGACGGCCCGGCGGTGGCCATCTCGGGCGCCTGGTAGCCGACCGTGCCGTAGATGGCGGAGTCCAGGTCGTCGACGCGCACGACGCCGCCGAGGTCGATGAGTTTGACCTGATCGCCGGTCTGGATGACGTTGTCGGGCTTGAAGTCGCAGAAGATCAGGCCGCGGTCGTGCAGGTAGCCGAACGCGGGCATGATCTCCAGCACGTACGCGAGGGCCTGCTCCAGCGGCAGTGGGTCGGGGTTGCCCGCGTTGGCGGTCATCCGGGACTTGAGGATGCTCTTGAGCGAGTCGCCGCCGACGTACTCCATGACGATGTAGCCGGCGCCGTCGTGCTCGACGAAGTTGTAGATCTTGACGATGTTCGGGTGTTCCACCTCGGCCAGGAAGCGCCGCTCGGCGACCGCCGCGGCCAGCGCGTCCTCGTCGCCGGAGTTGAGCAGGCCCTTGAGCACCACCCACCGGTCGGAGACGTTCTTGTCCACGGCCAGGTAGATCCAGCCCAGGCCGCCGTGCGCCAGCGGGCCGACCACCTCGTACTGGCCGCCGACCAGGTCGCCCTTGGACAGCTTCGGGGTGAAGTCGAACGGTTCGCCGCAGGACGGGCAGAACCCGGCCGTACGCCCGGGCCGGTCGCCGCGGGCCCGGCCGACCGGCTTGCCGCACTTGGCGCAGTACCGCTTGTCCTCGGGCACCTGCGCGACCGCCATCACCGCGGTGGACGGATCCCGCTGGGGCAGCGGGGCGACGTCGACCAGGCCGCCGCCGAAGCGGCGCCGCCGGCTGCCGCTGGTGCTGCCGCTGCGGCCCGACCCACCGGTACGGGTGGACAACGACACTGCGCCCGTGCGCACCGACGGCGCGGTGGCGGTGCGCTGCGCGGGCGGTGCCGCGTTGCTCACGGCGGTCGTGGCCGGGGCGGTGGCGGGCGGGGCCATGCCGCAGGTGTCGCAGTAGCCGTCCTGGATCGTCCCGGTGCAGTCGCGTGGGCACGTCATAGCTGGCCATCCCTGGTGTGCGTGGCGGTGAGCGCGGTGAGGGCGTTCTGGTACGCGGTGACCGCCGTGCGCGCGGCATCGAGGTCGCACGGCGCGGTCCACAGTGCCGCCCGGGCCGCGTCGACCAGCGGGGTCAGCGTGGCGTCCTCGGCGATGCCGCGCCGCGCCGCCTTGGCCTGGTACGCCTCGAACCGTCCGCGCAGCTCGTTGCGGGTGCCCAGCAGGCCGGAGTTGCGCTCGGCCGCGTCGCGCAGCGCGGCCAGCCGCTGCCGGGCGTGGCGGGTCCAGTCGGCCAGCCGCCCGCTCAGCAGTGACCAGTGCCCGGCCGCGGCCAGCGCGTCGATCGCCGCCAGGTCGGCTCCCGGGTCGGCGTCCGCGCCGCCGATCGTGGCGATGTCGGCGTCCGCGAACCGGCCGGACACCGCTTCCGCGGCGGCCTGCGCGGCCCGTGCGGCCCCGGACAGTTCCCCGGCGAGGGTGTGCGCGTCGGCGAGTCGCCGGGTCAGGGCCTCGCGCAGCTCCACCGCGGAGGTGCGTTCGGCGTCGGCACGGTCGATCAGCGCCCGGACCGCGGCGAGGCCGTTCTCGTCGCAGCCCAGCGGATCTGTGGCGAGCACGGCGGTGACCTCGCCGAGCCGCCGGTCGGCCTCGTCGAGGGTGGTGGACGCGGTGGGCCCGGTCAGCGCCCGGACCTGGTCCAGGGCGGCGGCGAGTTCGGCGGCGCGGGGCAGCAGCCGCTGCCACACGTCCCCGGCGCGGGTCGCGACGTCCACCACGGTCGCGAACGCCGCCTCCATCGCGGCCAGCAGCTCCGCCGGGGTGCAGGTCGTGCTGACCTGCCCGGCGCCGAGCAGCCCGCGCTGGGCCAGCGGCACCGTGGCGGTCGACAGCGTGATCGAGCGGCCCAGCACCTGTTCCACGTACGCGGCCTTCTCTGCATCGCCGAACCGGCGCGCGTCGCGGGCCGCGCGGGCGCTCGTGGTCAGCGCGGTGAGCAGGCCGTAGCCGTCCCACAGCTGGGTCAGGGCGGTGGTGGCGTCGGCCCACGCGGCGGCGGTGGTGCCGGTGAGCCGGGTGCCGTCCAGCTCCTTGCGGGCGGTGTTGTCGTCGAGGTCCACCAGGTTGGCGGCGACGGCGGTGGCGGCGGCCTCCAGGCGCCGCAGTTCGGTGTCGGCGCGGGCCAGCAGTTCGGCGGGGGGTGCGGTCATCGCCGGTTCAGTCCCGGTACTCGGCGGCGGGCGGCTGCGGCGCCGGGCCGAACCGGCCGAGCCACCGGTCGTACGTGCGCTTCCACGTGCCGTTGGCCCG
Source organism: Krasilnikovia sp. MM14-A1004 (assembly GCF_047159485.1). GTDB lineage: Bacteria > Actinomycetota > Actinomycetes > Mycobacteriales > Micromonosporaceae > Actinoplanes. The sequence goes on from NZ_AP038773.1 coordinate 2,698,350, forward strand.
GTTGCGTTCCAGCACCGCGTTGACGAACCGGGTGAACTCGGGATGTTGCTGCGACATGGCCAGCCCGTACGGCTCCTGTGTGAACTTGTCGCCGACCACGTGCGCGTACGGGTCCTGGGCGGCCAGCCCGGCGAGGATCGTGTCGTCCGTACTGATCGCGTCGACCTCGTTCTGCTGGAACGCGACCAGGCAATCGCCGAAGCTGGCGCGCCCCACCGCGACCGGCTTGGAGGGCGCCTTCGCGATGTTGTCCAGCGAGGTCGAGCCGTTGGGGGCGCAGACCCGCTTGCCGCCGAGGTCGCCGATGCCCTTGGCCGCCGACGAGGTGGAGACCAGCACCTTCTGCCCGGCGTCGTAGTAGACGGTGGAGAAGTTCACCCGCTTCCAGCGCGCGCAGTTGATCGTCATCGTGTACGCGACCAGGTCCACGGTGCCGTCGGCGGCGTCGTCCACCCGCTTCTCGTTCGGGATGACCTTGATCGTCAGCTTGTCCGGATCTCCGAAGATCGCCTCGGCGATCTGGTGGCCCATGTCGACGTCGAAGCCCTCGACCGCGCCGGTGAACGGGTTGCGGGAGCTGAACAGCAGGGTGTCCTGGCTGGTGCCGAGCACCAGCCGGCCCTTCTTCTGGATCTGCGCCATGTAGCTGCCGGCCGGCATGTGGCCCGGCTGCGGCAGGCCGCCGCTGGGCCGCAGGCTGCGCCGGGGCTGGCAGGAGGTGTCCGCGGGAGCGTGCGCGGACGGTGCGGCGGTGGTGGCCTTCGCCGCCGGTGCCGCATGCGGTGGTGTGTCCGCGGTGCACCCCGCGAGGGCCGCCACGGCGCACAGGACGGCCGCGGTGAGCGCGGCGCGGGCACGGGTCGGGCGGGTCACCGGTACTCCTCCAGTCGGGCGCGGATGCCGACGACGGCCAGGGCGCAGCCGAGCAGGGCCAGCAGGGGACCCAGCACGGTGAGCACGCCCAGGCCGCGCCCGGCCGTACCGATCTCGTGGGTGAACGCCGCCTTGCGGTCGTCCATGGCGGCGCCGATCGCGTCGGTCGCCGCGCCGAAGGTGCCGGAGGTGGCGTCCCCGATCGCCAGGTCGACGGCGGCGTCGTAGGCGCCGCCGTCGTCCAGCGCGCGCACCTTGCGGTGCGCCACGGCGTAGTCGCTCAGCCGCTGGGTCGCGTCGCCCACCGACGAGGCGGCCGGGCCGTTCAGGTCGACGGCCAGCTTGTCGAGCAGGTCGTGCACCTGCCGGTCGGCCGCGTCGAAGTCGTCCTCGTACGCGCCCTTGCCGCTGCGCGCCGCCAGGGTCAGCGCCTCGTCGCCGCGCGTGCGCAGCGCGAGGATGCGTGCCTCGGCCAGCCGGGCGACCGGGGCCGACCCGTCGGTGTCCGCGGCGCGAAGGCTCGCCCGCTGGTGGGTCAGCAGGCCGCCCGCGCCCAGCGCCAGCACGGCGGTGACCACGGTCGCAGCGACCAGCGGCAGGTTGAACGTCCGGTGGGTGGTGCGGCTCAGGTACCGCTGGGCCAGCAGCAGCGCCAGCAGCAGCGCGGCCAGCAGCAGCACCAGCAGGGTCACCCAGACGGGGCTGCGGGCGTCGTCGTATCCGGCGCCGACCTCGTCCTGGGCGGCGCGGAACAGCGTCTGCGCCTGCGGCAGGAGGGTGTCGCGGTTGAGGGTGGAGGCGGCCGACAGGTACGCCGAGCCGACCGGCAGGCCCTGACGGTTGTTGGCGCGGGCCGTGGCGACCAGCGCGGTGTACCGGGCGACGCCGGTGGCCAGCTCGTGCACCGCGTCGGCGGCGGCGCCGCCCGCGGGTGCGCGCCGGGCGGCCGAGGCCAGCGCGTCCGTGGCCCGGCGCAGGTCGTCGTCGTAGCGGGCGGTCAGCGCGGTGGGTTCCAGCCCGCCCGCGAGGAACGCCTGCGCGGCCGTGGTGTCCGCGTCGGCCAGCGCCGAGTAGATCGTCTCGGCCTCGATGAGCAGCGGCTGGGCGCGGCCGCCGAGGTCGGCGGTGCCGGTCTGCGCGGCACGCGCGGCCAGCCCGCTGACCAGCCCGGTGAGCAGGCCGAGGGTGAGCAGCGCGGCGAGGATCAGTTGCAGGCGGCCGGGGGAGGTGTGGCGCAGGGCGCCGACGCGGCGCAGGACCCGGCCGGCACGGCTGCCGGTGGGCGGCGTGACGTCCGGCGTGGCCCTCGGCCGGTCGAGCTGGGCGGTGGGCAAGCTTCCTCCGTCGATGCCGTTCGTGTACGACCCGTCACCCTGACACTGTGCGGCACCGCCGCAACAGATGATCTTCGCGGACGGCCGGCCGAATCCGGGGTGGGCGCCGAGTCTACGGACACCGACACGCGCCCGGCGGGACGGTCCCACCGGGCGCGTCGTTGCCCGCTCGGGTCAGCTCAGCTGGCGCTTGAGCAGCTTGCCCGTGGCCGTCATGGGCAGAGAGTCCACGAACGTGACGATGCGCGGGTACTTGTACGCCGCCATCTGCTCCTTGGCCCAGGCGACCAGTTCGTCCTCGGTGACCGTGGTGTCCGCCGTGCGGATGACGTACGCCTTGACTTCCTCGCCGTGCTGGGGGTGCGGCACACCGATGACCGCGGCCAGCGAGACGCCCTCGTGCGTCATGAGGACCTCCTCGATCTCGCGCGGGTACACGTTGAAACCGCCGCGGATGATCATGTCCTTGGCGCGGTCGACGATGTAGTAGAAGCCGTCCTTGTCCCGGCGCGCCAAATCACCCGTACGGAACCAGCCGTTGTTCATCACCTCGGCGGTGGCCTCGGGCCGGTTGTAGTAGCCGCGCATGATGTTGTGGCCGCGGATGGCGATCTCGCCGACCTCGTCGGCGCCCTCGACGGTGTTCCAGTTCTCGTCGATGAGCTTGAGTTCGACGCCCCAGATCGGGATGCCGATGGATCCGGGGCGCGGCTCCCGGTCGGGGTCGGAGAACGTGGCCACCGGCGAGGTCTCGGACAGGCCGTAGCCCTCCAGGATCTGCACGCCGAGCCGTTCCTTCACCTGCTTGATGATCTCGACCGGCAGGCTGGAGCCGCCGGACACGGCGATCCGCAGGTTACGGGCGATCCGCTCGACGTCCACATCGTCGGTGAGCGCGTTGAGCAGCCCCCAGTACATCGTGGGCACGCCCGCGAAGTAGGTGATCTCCTCCTGCTCGAAGATCTTCACGGCGGCGGAGGCCTCGAACCGGGGCAGCAGCACCAGGGTGGCCGCCACCGCGAAGCCGCCGTTCATCTGGACCGTCGAGCCGAACGAGTGGAACAGCGGCAGCACCAGCAGGTGGGTGTCGGTGCCCGGCTTGCTCTGGAACAGCCGGTTGCAGGTCAGCGCGTTCACCAGCAGGTTCGAGTGGGTCAGCTCGGCGCCCTTGGCCTGCCCGGTGGTGCCGCTGGTGTACAGGATGACCGCCGGATCGGTCTCGGCGGCCAGCACGGTCTCGAAGGTGGGCGACTGCCCGGCGACGGCGGCGCCCAGCGTCTCGGCGCCCTCGATCGGCGACGCGGCGGCCGGGTCGGCGGTGACGAGGAAGAAATGCTCGCAGCCCGGCACCTCGCCGAACCCGGCGTGCCCCTCGGCGCCCATCGCCAGCTCGGCCGTGCCCTCGAAACAGAAGTACGCCCTGGCCTCGCTGTCGGTCAGGTGGTACGCGACCTCCCGCGCCTTGAGCAGCACGTTCAGCGGCACCACCACGGCGCCCGCCTTGAGGATCCCGTAGTAGATCACCGGGAAGTACGGCAGGTTCGGGCAGGACAGCGCCACCTTGTCGCCCGGTCGGATGCCGCGCGAGACGAGGAGATTCGCCACCTGGTTGGCCGCCGCGTCGACCTGTGCGTACGTCAGGCGTTGCGGGCCCAGCACGACCGCGGCCCGGTCGGGGTAGTGGCGGGCGCTGTCCTCCAGCAGGACGGAGAGGTTGAGCATTGCGGCGGTCTCCTCGCGGTGTCCGGGGGGTGTGACGACCGTCCCATCCCAACATGCCGGACCGGCTGGGGAAACCATCGCGCAGCGCAAGTTTCCCCGGGCCTTCGCGGGGGGAAAGTTTCGCCGGCCGCCCGCCTCCCGGCGGCCGGCGAAACGACTCAGCTGGCCAGCGCGAACCGCTCGGCGTGCACCTGGCGGCGGGGGACACCGAGGGTGCGCAGGCTGGCCAGCACCGCGTCGGTCATGGCGTTCGGGCCGCAGACGTACACGTCGCGGTCGGTGATGTCGGGGACCAGGGCGCGCAGCCCGTCCGGGCTCAGTGGCTGGTTGCCCGGCCCGGTGCGGCCGGTGAGCAGGTGCAGCCGGGCGCCCCGGTGGGCGGCGATCGCCTGCATCTCGGCCAGCAGCACCGCGTCGGCCTCGGTGTGCACCCGGTACAGCACCACGATGTCACCGGTCAGCGCCGGGTCGTCGAGCAGCGCCCGGATCGGGGTGACGCCGATGCCGCCCGCGATGAGCAGCGTGGTCTCGCGGGTGCGCTGCAGCGCCGTGAACGCGCCGTACGGGCCCTCGGCGAAGACCCGGGTGCCGACCGGGACGTTACGCAGCCCGGCGCTGCCGGTGCCGACGGCCTTGGCGGTCAGCCGCAGCGAGCGCCCGTCGGGGGCGGCGGACAGCGAGAACGGGTTCACCTGCCACCACGAGCGGAAGCCGGGGAAGCGCCAGATCATGAACTGTCCGGCCAGGGCGGGCATCTCGTCGAGGCGGCGGCCCGTCACGTGGACAGAGACGGTGTTGTCCGATTCGGGGACGACCGCGGCGACGCGCAGCTGGTGCCGGTGGTTGCGCCACAGCGGCATGATCACCCGGCCGGTGAGGAAGGTGCCGACCGCGAACAGCCACAGCGCCCACCAGTACGCCGTCGCGAGCGCCGAGACGCGGAACGTCGTGCCCTCCAGGAACTGGTGCGTCAGCGCGAGGGCGAGCGCGAAGTACAGCACGAGGTGGATGGCGTGCCAGGTCTCGTACTGCACGCGGCGCCGGGCGGCCCGGATCGACGCGGCGACCGCGATCACGATGCAGAGCAGGGCGAGCATGCCGATCAGCGACGCCGGGACCCCGGCCAGGGCGCCGAAGGTCTTGAACGGCGAGACCTTGTCGAGCACGGAGAAGCCCGCCACGATCAGCATCGCGTGGGTGACCAGCAACCAGAAGAGCGTGAAGCCGACCCAGCGGTGCCACGAGGTGAGCCGGTCCATGCCGATGCGCCGGTCCAGCCACGGCATCCGGGCCACGAGGATCAGCTGCAGGAAGATCAGCAGGGCGGCGTGCAGGCCGACGAACTTGCCCGCGGCCAGCACCCCGTTCTTAGACGGCGGGGCGGCGAAGAACATCACCCACACGATCAGCACGTTGACCGCGAGGGCGGCCCACAGGACCGTACGGGCCAGTGTGGCTGCGGGCAGGGAGGAGGTGCGGGTCGGTTGGGTGACCGTCATGTCTGACTCCGGCGCTCGTGGTCGTCCCCAGTGTGTACACCACCGGTGGCCCGGCGGTTCGACACACAGGCTAGGAGCAGTGGGTAGCCGGGGGGCAGGTATGTAGGGTTTCCGTCCCTCGTCGTGGGGACAGTCGGATATTCCCGGCGGGTGGATGTGGCGGTGATCATCTCGGGCGCCCGCGCGAAGGGAGCCCGGCCGCGGCATTGACCGATGTCGAACAGGCGGGCAGTGTTGGTCCGGTCACCTTCTGTCCGTACTGTGTGGAGGGTCCGATGAAGGTCGCCGTGGACACCAGTCTGTGCATCGGGTCGGGGATGTGCGCGCTGACCGCCCCGGCCGTGTTCGACCAGGATCCGGACGAGGCGGTCGTGGTGCTGCGCGACCCGGCGCCGCCCGTGGAGCAGCAGGAGGCCGTGCGGCACGCGGTGCTGCGCTGCCCCGCCGCGGTGATCTCGGTGACCGAGGACTGACCGGGCTCCGCCGCGAATGGGCGGGCATGAATCGATGAACTCCGATAGGTTCGGCGGTGACCCTCTCGACCTGTCGGACCGCGATCCGGTCCGCCGACGGAAGGACCTGGCACCGTGCGACGAGCGCTCGTGGCCCTGATCGCCACAGCCGCCACCCTCGCGGGGACCGCCCTGCCCGCCCTGGCCGCCCCCGCGCCGGGAGCGGCCGGCCTCGGAGACGAGTACTTCCCGGACTACGGCAACTCCGGGTACGACGTCTCCCACTACGACATCCGGCTGCGCTACCACCCGGACACGGACACGCTGACCGGCACCACCACCATCCTCGCCACCGCCACCCAGGACCTGAGCAGCTTCGACCTCGACTTCGTCCTCGACGTCACGAGCGTGCGGGTGAACAACCGGGTCGCCACGGCCACCCGCGCCGGCGACCACGAGCTGGTCGTCACCCCGCCGCGCGCCCTCGCCGCCGGGCAGCCGATGACCGTCGTCGTGCAGTACTCCGGGGTGCCCTCCAGCAAGCGGGCCGCCGGGTTCACCGCGTGGACCCGCACCCCCGACGGTGGCCTGGCCGTCGGCGAGCCGGAGATGGCCTGGTGGTGGTTCCCCGCCAACGACCACCCCGCCGACAAGGCCACCTTCGACGTCTCCGTCGCCGTCCCGGACGGGACCGAGGTGATCAGCAACGGCGTGCAGCCGCGCCCGCCGTCGCCCGAGATCACCGGCTGGACCAGGTGGAACTGGCGTTCGGTCAAGCCGATGGCCACGTACCTGGCGTTCCTCGCCATCGGCCAGTACGACCTGCGCACCGACACCGCCCCGAACGGCCAGCCGGTGCTCACCGCGTACTCCCAGCTGCTGGCGCCGGACTACGCCGACGCCGCCCGGGCCAGCGTCGAGCGCACCGCCGAGGTCATCGACTGGGAGAGCGGCGTGTTCGGGCCGTACCCGTTCGAGGCGCAGGGCGGGGTCGTCGCGCCGCCCGGCTCGATCAGCTTCGCGCTGGAGAACCAGACCCGGCCGGTCTACTCGAGCAAGTTCTTCCGCAGCGGCTCGAACATGTACGTGGTCGTGCACGAGCTCGCCCACCAGTGGTTCGGTGACTCCGTCTCGGTGGCCCAGTGGAAGCACATCTGGCTCAACGAGGGCTTCGCCAGCTACGCCGAGTGGCTCTGGTCGCAGGCGCAGGGCGAGGGCACCGCGCAGGAGATCTTCGACTACACGTACGCGCAGTACCCGGCGGACAGCCCGTTCTGGTCGGTCGAGCCGGGCGACCCGGGCGCCGCGGACGTCTTCGACGGTGCCGTGTACGACCGGGGCGCCATGACGCTGCACCAGCTGCGCCTGGCCGTCGGCGACGACGCCTTCTTCGACATCGTGCGGACGTGGACGACCACCCACCGGTACGGCAACGGCACCACGGACGAGTTCGTGGCGCTGGCCGAGCGGATCTCCGGCAAGCAGCTCGACGCGCTGTTCCAGACGTGGCTGTTCACTCCGGGCAAGCCGGACGTGGCCACGGCCCCGGCGGCAGCGGCGGCCCCGGCACGCGCCGCCGCCCCGCACCAGCCCAGGTCGTGGGCGAGAATCCAGCAGGCCCACGCTCTGCTGGCCGGTCACTGACCTGTCGGCGCCGCCGGGCCGTTGACCGGCCCGGCGGCGCCTCCGATCGACCGGGGCCCGGTCTCAGACGGCGGCGGTGATCTCGGCGGGGCCGAAGTCGGGCTCCGCCACGGGCTTGCCGAAGTGGTATCCCTGGGCCAGCCGGTAGCCGAGCCGGTGCAGCTCGGCGGCCTGCTCGGCGGTCTCCACACCCTCGGCCACGGCGGTCAGGCCCAGGCCGGTGCTGACGTTGATCAGGGCGGTCGCGATGACCGCGTGGCGCCCCGCCATGGTGATGTTGTCGACGAACGACTTGTCGACCTTCAGCACGTCCACCGGGACGGTCTGCAGCAGGCCGAGCGACGAGTGGCCGGTGCCGAAGTCGTCGAGCGCGACCAGCACCCCCAGCGCGTGCAGCTCGTGCAGCGTCTCCTGGGCCCGGCCGCCCTCGAACACCGCCGTCTCTGTCACCTCGATGACCAGGCAGGACGGCGGCAGCCCGCTGTCGGCCAGCGCGGCCGACACCAGATCGGCGAAGCCCGGCTCGGCCAGCTGGCGCGCCGACACGTTGACGTTCACCCGCGCCGGGGCGCGATCCCCGAGCCGGGCCCGCCAGTCCGCGGCCTGGGCGCAGGCGGTACGCAGGATCCACGCGCCCAGCTCCACGATCAGCCCGTTCTGCTCGGCCACCGGGATGAACTCGGCGGGCGAGACCCAGCCGCGCTCGGGGTGCACCCAGCGCACCAGCGCCTCGACCGAGACCAGCGATCCCGCGGGCAGGGCCACGATGGGCTGGTAGACGAGCTGGAACTGACCGGCGTCCAGCGCGGCCCGCAGCTCGGCGCCCAGTCGCGCCTGCTCGGTGGAATGCTGATCCAGCTCCGTGGTGTACCGGTGGAACGGCTTGCCCGCGCCCTTCGCCTCGTACATGGCCACGTCGGCGCGGCGCAGCACCTCCATCGGGCCGTCGGCACCCTCGGCGCCCGCGATCCCGATGCTGGCGCCGATCAGCAGATCCTGCTGCCCCGCGTGGACGGGGGCGTGGAAGGTGGCGGCGAGGCGGCGCACCACGGCGTTGCCCGCGCGGTCCGAGGCGTTCGGGATGAGCACGGCGAACTCGTCGCCGCCCATCCGGGCCACCATCGCGTCCGGGCGCAGCGCCCCGGTGATCCGCCCGGCGACGATCGCCAGCAGCTCGTCGCCGACGGCGTGGCCGAACCGGTCGTTGACGTCCTTGAAGCCGTTGAGGTCGAACAGGGCGACCTGCGGCGATCCGGTGGCGAACTCGGCGCGCAGCGCCTCCTCGAACCGGCGCCGGTTCGCCAGCCCGGTCAGCTCGTCGCGCATCGCCAGCTCCGCGAGCTGGTGGGACTGGCGCTGCACCTCGCCCACGAAACCGGACATGCGCAGCACGACGAGCAGGAACAGGGCCGCCGCGCAGATGGCGATGGCGATGCGGTCCAGGCTGTTGGAGGCGACGCTGGGCACCAGCAGCATCGCGGGCGCGATCAGGGAGCAGGCGGCGAGCAACAGGAGCCGGCGACGGCCCACGCTGCGAGCGCCGGCGACCGCGGTCTCGCCGCTGTCGCGCATCGACGGGTGCAGGGCCGCCGCGGCCCACAGCACGTACGCCATCAACCAGCCCGCGTCGAGGAAGCCGACCTGGTAGTCCGAGTTCAGCGTGATGACGGAGAAGCTGGTGTCGGCGGCGAACAGCGCCAGCGCGGCGCCGCTGAGCAGCCGGGAGCTGGTGGTCGCCTTCGCGCCGCCGAGGACCAGCCGGGCCAGCAGCGCCAGCAGCAGCCCGTCCAGGGCCGGGTAGGCGTCGCTGATCGTCTGCTCCAGCAGGCCGGCGGACGTCGCCGCCTCCCTGGCCAGCGGCTCCATCACGAAGACCCAGAACACCAGGCCCAGCCCGGTGCCCACGATGCCCGCGTCGATCAGCCCGGCCATGTCGCGCAGCGCCAGCCGCCGCTGACCGCCGCGGATCATCAGGAAGAGCCCGACGATCAACATCGGGTACGAGCACAGGTAGAACACGTCCGCGACCGACGGGTACGGCTCCTCGTGCAGCGCGAGCCGGTAGTAGTCGAAGATCACGTCGCCGACGACGCACGCCATCTGCCCGAGCGCGAACCAATACCAGATCTTCGCCCGCAGCGGCCGGTGCAGCCGGATCGAGACGAGGATCAGGACGGCCGACACGAAACCGAGCGAGTTGTACCCGATGCTGCGTCCCAGGCCCTGTGCGGGCAGCTGGAAGTAGCCGACGATGGCCAGCACACCCACCGCCAGCCACCAACGCCACAGGCTGCCGAAACGCACACCGTGCCATCGGCCCGGTCCGCCCGCAGTTGAGACTCCCTTGAGTAACTGTGGCGCAGGCCCGTTACGCCGGGACGGCCTGCTCCACCAGCGCAGCCGTGTCGATGCCTCGCGGCAGGGTGCCGAAGGCCAGCCCACCGTCCCCGGCCAGCCGACTCCTGCAGAATGCATCGGCCACCGCCGCTGGGGCGTGCCGCACCAGCAGCGACCCCTGCAACACCAGCGCCATGCGTTCCACCACCCGGCGCGCCTGGCCTTCCGGGTCCTCCCGCTCGGCCAGCATGTCCCGCAGCCCGGCGGCCGCCCCGTCGAGGCGCCGGTCGGCCCCGGCCGCGGCGTCGACCTCGGCGAAGTACGCGGCCAGGCTGTCCGGCTCCCGCCGCAGCGCCCGCAGCACGTCGAGCGCCTGCACGTTGCCGGACCCCTCCCAGATCGAGTTCAGCGGGGCGTCGCGGTAGAGCCTCGGCAGCCCGGAGTCCTCCACGTACCCGTTGCCGCCCAGGCACTCCAGGGCCTCGCCGACCACCGCCGGCTGCCGCTTGCACACCCAGTACTTGCCCACCGCGATGGCCAGCCGGCGGAACGCCTGCTCGGCGGCGTCGCCGCGGGCCGCCCTGTCCACGGCGCCGGCCAGCCGCATCGCCAGCACGGTCGCGGCCTGCGACTCCACCGCCAGGTCGGCCAGCACGTTGCGCATCAGCGCCTTGTCCGCCAGGAGCCCACCGAACGCGCTGCGGTGCCGCGCGTGGTGCACCGCCTGCACGAGCGCGGCCCGCATCCCGGACGCCGAGCCGGTCACGCAGTCCAGGCGGGTCATCGCGACCATCTCGATGATCGTGCGGATCCCGTGGCCCTCCTCGCCGACCAGCCACGCCACCGTGTCGTCGAACTCCGGCTCGCTGCTGGCGTTGCTGCGGTTGCCGAGCTTGTCCTTGAGCCGCTGGATGCGGAACGTGTTGCGGGTGCCGTCTGGCAGCACCCGCGGCACCAGGAAACAGGACAGCCCGCCCGGCGCCTGCGCCAGCACCAGGAACAGGTCGCACATGGGCGCGCTGGTGAACCACTTGTGCCCGCGCAGCCGGTAGCTGCCGTCACCGGCCGCCGCGGCGGTCGTGGTGTTGGCCCGTACGTCGGAGCCGCCCTGCTTCTCCGTCATGCCCATGCCCGCCAGCAGGCCACGCTTGCCCAGTGGCGCCCGCAGACCGGGTTCGTAGACGCGGCTGGTCAGCAGCGGCTCGTACGCGGCGGCCAGCTCGGGCGCGTTGCGCAGGGCGGGCACCACCGCGTACGTCATGGAGATCGGGCAGGAGTGGCCCGCCTCGGCCTGGCTCCACACGTACAGGCCGGCGGCGCGGGCGACGTGGGCGCCCGGTCGCTGGTCCGCCCACGGGGCGCCGGCCAGGCCCTCGGCGACCGCGACGTCCATCAGCCGGTGCCAGGACGGGTGGAAGTCGACCTCGTCGACGCGGTGGCCGTACCGGTCGTGGGTGAGCAGGCGCGGCTCGTACCGGTTCGCCTCGTCACCCCACCGCTGGGCCTCGGCGCCGCCCGCCAGCCGGCCGATCCGGTGCAGGTCGTCGGCGGCCCACCCGGCGCCCTCCCGGCTCGCGGCGGCCAGCAGCACGGGGTCGGCGGCGACGTCGTGATCCACCAGCGACGGCGGCTGGTTGAGGACCTCGTGGGTCGCGGTCACGGCGGGCACCGGCGGCGTCGTGGTGGTCATCGGCTCAATTTACGACCGGCTGTTGCGCGGCGACCATGACCCGAATGCTCGGCGGGGGTGACCATACCGCCCGGCGGCCGCCGCGCCGCGGGATGCCGGGGCGGGCCCCACCGGACACGATGATCGGCCTTCGGTCACTCGCTGGTCAGCCGTCGTGACCACCGCGTAGGGTCTGAGCAGGGCCGCGTCGAGGGGATTGTGGGGGAGCGGTTGGCCACGGTGACGCCCATGGCAGGGCGGCGCGGCGCGGCGGTCGCCGACCTGCTGGCCGAGTTCTCCGACGCGCAGCGGCTGGCCGCCGAGGCGGACCGGCCCGATCTCGCCGACCGGCTCGCCTGGGCGGCGCGGCGCCTGGGCGCCGACGACGTGACCGTCGCCGTGGTGGGCGAGTTCAAGCAGGGCAAGAGCACCCTGGTCAACGCGTTGCTGCGCACCGACATCTGCCCTGTCGACTCGGATGTCGTCACCGCCGTGCCGACCGTGCTGCGCTACGGCCGCCCACCCGCGGTGCACCTGCACGTGCCCGGCCCGGACGGGACGACCACCGAGGTGCCGGTGCCCTTCGACCAGTTGCGCCGCCACGTCACCGAGGGCGCGGGCGTCGACCCCGACTCCGCGCCGCCGCGCAGCGTCGAGGTCCGCCTGGACCGGCGGCTGCTCGGCGCGGGCCTCTCCTTCATCGACACCCCGGGCGTGGGTGGCCTCGACTCGGCGCAGGGCAACCTCACCCTGTCCACGCTGCCGCTGGCCGCCGCCGCCCTGTTCGTCACGGACGCCGCCCAGGAACTCACCGCCCCCGAGGTGGACTTCCTGCGCCGCGTCGGGGAACGCTGCCCCCGGGTCTTCTGCGTCGTCACCAAGACCGACCTGTACGCCGAGTGGCGCCGCATCGCCGAGATCGACGAGGGGCACCTGCGGCGCGCCGGGCTGGACGTACCCATCGTGGCGGTGTCGTCCTTCCTTCGCATGCGCGCCCAGGCCCGCGATAGCACCGCCCTGAACACCGAGTCCGGCTTCCCCCGCCTGGTGGAGATCCTGCGCCGCGACGTGCTCGGCGCCGCACGGGCGAACGCGCTGGCCACCGCCCGCACCGAACTGTCGTTCGTGGTGGGCCAGTTGCGCGAACGAGTGGCCGCCGAGCAGGCGGCGGCCGCCGCCCCGGCCGGGGCCGCCTCCCGGGTGGAGCAGCGCTATGCGGAACGCAGCCGGCGCAGCGCGTGGCTGTCCGGCGGCACCTGGCAGACCGTGCTCAGCGACGGCATCCAGGACCTGGCCGCCGACGTCGACCACGACCTGCGCGAGCGGCTGCGGCTCATGGTGCGCCGCGGCGAGGAACTGCTCGACGAGACCGATCCGCGCGACACCTGGCGCGACTTCCAGGCCTGGGCGGCGCGGGAGGCCACGGCCGCCGCCGTGGACAACCTGATGCTGCTGGTCGGGCGCACCGAGCAGCTGGCCCGCGACGTCGCCGAACGCTTCGACATCGAGTACGACAGCCTCGACGTCGACCTGCCCGCGCCGGAGCTGGCGCTGCGCAAGGTCGCCGACCTCGACGTCAGCTTCCAGAAGTCGGGCATCGCGCAGTTCCTCGGCGCGTTCACCGCGGCCCGTGTCACCTACGGCGGGTTCTACATGCTCGGCGCGCTCGGTGCCCTGTTCAACGTGGCGCTGGCCGCGCCGCTGGGGCTGCTGGCCGGGATGACCCTGGGGCGGCGGCTGATGAAGGCGGAACGGGAACGCCAGGCCCAGCAGCGGCGCCTGCAGGCGAAGGCGGAACTGCGCCGCTACGTCGACGACGTGACGTTCCACGTCGGACGCGACTCGCGCGAGGCGGTCCGCCGTACCCAGCGGTTCCTGCGTGACGAGTTCGCGGCCCGCGCCCGGGTGATCGAGCGTTCCGCCGCGGCGACCGCGGCGGCGGTGCGCCGCACCGCCGCCCTGCCCGACGACGAGCGGGCCCGCCGCGCCGACGCGCTCGCCGAGCAGCGCCGCCGCCTCGACCGGCTGGACCCCCCATGACCCTGCTGGATCAGGTACGCACGCTGCTCGACCGCGCGCAGGCGGAGCTGAACGACCCGGCGGCCCTGGCCCGCCTCGCCGACGCCCGCCGCCGCGTCGACGAGCCGCTGCGGGTAGCCATCGCCGGCAAGGTCAAGGCCGGCAAGTCGACGCTGCTCAACGCGCTGGTCGGGGAGGAACTGGCGCCGACCGACGCGGGGGAGTGCACCCGCATCGTCACCTGGTACGCCGACGGGCGCACCTACGAGGTGACCGCCCACCTCACCGACGGCACCGCCGAGCAGCGCCCGTTCCGGCGGGTCGACGGCGCCGTCCGCATCGACCTGGGCCGCCCCGCCGACCAGGTCGACCACCTGGAGGTACGGGTGCCCAGCGCCCGCCTGCGCAGGCACACCCTCATCGACACCCCCGGCATCGCGTCACTGTCGACGGACGTGTCGCTGCGCACCATGGCGTTCCTGGAAGCCGAGGGGGAGCGGGCCGCGCAGACCGACGCCGTGATCTACCTGCTGCGCCACATGCACGGCAGCGACGTACGGTTCCTCGAATCGTTCCACGGCGACGGGCTGTCCAGCGGCACCCCGGTCAACGCGGTCGGGGTGCTCTCCCGCGCCGACGAGATCGGCGGCTGCCGCCTCGACGCGATGACGGCCGCCGCCCGGGTCGCCGACCGGTACGCCCACGACGAGCGGCTGCGCCGCCTGTGCCCGGTCGTGGTGCCGGTGGCGGGGCTGCTCGGCGCGGCCGGCGCCACGCTGCGGGAGGAGGAGTACCGGATCCTCGCGGCGGTCGCCGAGGAACCGATGGACGAGGTCGTCGAGCTGCTGCTGACCGCGGACCGGTTCGCCGCCTCCGGGTCCGCCCGCGCGGCGGTGCTGGCCCGGCTCGGCCTGTTCGGGGTCCGGCTGTCGGTGCGGCTGATCCGCGAGGGCGCCGTGCACGACTCCGCCGACCTGGCCCGCGCCCTGACCGAGCACAGCGGCATCGACCGGCTGCGGGAGGTGTTCGCGGCGCAGTTCGTGGGCCGCAGCGAGGTGCTCAAGGCCCGTTCCGCGCTGGCGGTGCTCGACGAGTGCCTCACCGGCCGGCACGCCGACGGGCTGGCCGCCGACGCGGAGCGGATCCGGGCCAGCGCGCACGAGTTCGTCGAGCTGCGGCTGCTGCACCTGCTGCGCTCGGGCCGGCTGCCCGGTTCCGCGGAGCAGCTGGCCGAGATGGACCTGCTGCTCGGCGGGGCGGGCGGTGCGCCGTACCAGCGGCTCGGCCTGCCCGCGGACGCCCCGCCGGAGCGGATCACGGCCGCGGCCACCGCGGCCCTGGCCCGCTGGCAGGGCGTGGCGGAACACCCGTTCTCGTCGCGCGAGATGCGCACGGCGGCGCGGGCCACGGCCCGCAGTTGCGAGGGCATCCTCGCGCAGGGCTGACCCTGAGGTCAGGACCAGCAGGGATGGCCCTCGCGGGCGCTCGCCGGGGTCAGCGTCTGCTCCTGCGAGCCGTCGGCCTTGATGACGGTGATCCGGGGCCGGTTCAGCTCGCCGCGGGTGAACGCCAGCCAGCTGCCGTCCGGCGCCCAGGTGGGGTCCATCTCGCGGGCGGGGTCGTTGGTGAGCTGATGCGCGTCAGTGCCATCCGCGTCGACCACCCAGATGTCGGACGCCCCCGGTCCGGTCTGCCGGGTGTACGCGATCTCGGTGCCGTCCGGTGTCCACGCCGGATCGACCGCGGGTCCGTCGTCGCCGGAGGTGACGGGCTGCCCCGGCTCCTGCGGATCGGCGACCGACAGCAGGTAGACCTGCCGCACACCGTCCACGTCCACCCAGTACGCGATCGACTTGCCGTCCGGCGACCAGGCCGGGTCGTCCTTGGCCGCCGACGAGGAGGTGAGCTGGCGCGGCTTGCTCTCACCGATGGTGATCACGAACATCTGCGGCACCTTGTCGACGAGCCGGATGAACGCGAGCTTCTTGTCGTCGGCCGACCACGAGGCCCGTCCGCCGGTGACGTTCCCGATGACCTTCTGCTGGTCGGAGCCGTCGGCGTTCATCACCCAGATCTCGTTGGTGTCGCCGAGGTTGCGGGTGATGGCGATCCGCTTGCGGTCGTGCGACCACTCGGGCAGCACGTCCGCGCCCGTGTCGACGATCTTCGTACGGGCGTCGGTGCCGGGAATGAGCTGGTAGACGCCGGACTTGCGGGTGGGCGGGCCGTCACCGCCGGTGTCCACGCGGATCAGCATGGCGTCGGTCGGGAACGGCTGCGCGGATGCCGCCGGTGGGTTCGGTGCGCTGTGGCCGGAGTCCTTGTCGCGGTTGAGCAGGAGGGCCCCGGCGGTACCGGCCGCCAGCAGTGCCACCACGATCGCCCCGGTCACCACCAGCAGCTTCGTCCGATTGCCGGACCGGCCGCCCGGCACCGTCTGCACCACCGTGCCCGGCGCCGCGAACGGGTTGTGTGCCGCATCCGGCGACCAGGCCGCGGTCGGACCGCTCGGATGCGCGGACAGCCCGCCCCGTCCGAACGCGCCACCGGCCGCGCCCGCCCCGCCGCCGCTTCCCGTGGCTGCCGTGGCGCCGCCGACTCCGGGCGTGGCCGCCGCTGCACCTCCCGGCGCGATCGGTGCCGCGCCGGGTGGCGGTGTCGCGGCCCGGCCGGTCCCGGGCGCCGGTGTCGTCTGGTCGCCGCCGGGGATCGCAGCCGTGCCCCGACGGAAGGCGACCGGTGCCGCCCCGCCGCCGTGCGCAGTGGCCGGGGCGGCCCCGGACGCAGCACCGGACTGGGCCGCCCCCGTATCACCGGGAACCGGTGTGACCAGGGTGGTCTCCTCCTCCTCGGCCCGACCGCGGACGGTGTCCACACCAGGCACGACCGGCGGCGTAGCGGCGACCGAGGGACCGGCGGACTGCGTCGTCCCGGTGGGCAGCGTCAGCGGCTCCACGAGCGTGTCGGCCGGCCCGCGTACCGGAACAGCCGGACCGCTGTCGGCGGGGCCGGATGCCGACCGGATCGGCGCGGACGCCCCGCGGGAGGAGGCGGTGGCGACGGCCGCGCCCATGGCGATGCTGTGCTCGGGGTGCGGGTCGGCGACCACCGGCCGTTCGAACGCGGTCGACAGCAGCTGCGCGACCAGCGGGATCCGCGACGAGCCACCGGCCAGCAGCACCGCGCTCAGGTCGGCGGGGGCGAGCTGCGCGGACCGCAACGCCCGGTGCATGGCCGCCACGGTGTCCTCCAGCGACGGCGCGATCATCGCCTCGAGTTCCGAGCGGTTGAGCCGGATCCGGGTGTGCAGGCCGGGCAGCGCCACCGGGATCATCACCTCGGTGTCGAAGGACAGCGCCTCCTTGGCCTCCACGCAGTCGCGGCGCAGCCGGGCCAGTGCGGTGACCACCTCGGGGTCGTTCGGGTCCAGTCCCTCCGCCTTGCTGCCGAGCACCTCGATCACGTGGCCGAAGACCGCCTCGTCGAAGTCCGCGCCGCCCAGCTGCTCGACGCCCTCGGGCTCGCCGAGCAGCACGAAGTCGTCGCCGTCGCGGCGCAGCACGGCCGCGTCGAAGGTGCCGCCGCCCAGGTCGTACACGGCGACGGCCTCGCCGGGGGCGATCTTGCGGGCCGTGGCGTGCTGCAGCGCGGCCGCCTCCGGCTCGGTACGCAGCAGCACCGCGCCCGCGTCGGCCAGCCGGATCGCCTGGTCGAGCTGCTCGCGCTTGTACGGCCCCCAGTTCGCGGGATGGGTGACGGTGACCGTCGTGGGCGGTGCGTCCTGCAGCTGGGTGACCGTGTCCAGGACGTGCCGCAGCAGCTTCGCGGTCAGCGCGTGCGCCGAGAACGGCGCGCCGCCCACCAGGATCGGCACGGGGTCGCCGATGCGCCGCTTGAACTCGCGGGCCAGCCGGCCGGGCTCGGCCAGCCCGCGCCGTTCGGCGGCGTCGCCGACGAGCAGCCCACCGTCGGGCTTCACGAACACCAGCGACGGGATCTCCGCGCGCCGCCCGCCCAGGCGCAGCACCTCCACCTGGCCGTCGACGCGTACCGCGGCCGCGGTCTGAGTGGTGCCGAGGTCGACACCCAATCCGTACTGCATCACCACGCCCAAGACCATAGAGGCCGGGCGCGACGTCGGGCACCGACAGGCGGACGGTTCGTGAGGGGGCTCATGAGGTGACTGTGCATTTCGGGGCGAGGGTGCGCCACTGGGTGCAGTAGGCCGCCGCGGCGGCGGGCGTGGCGAAGCCGTCCTGCAGCAGCACCCAGAAGCCGGCGCCCTCGTCGGCCAGTTGGTCGGAGGCGAGGCTGTCGACCAGGCGTACCGGCATGCCGGCGGCGGCGAGCCGGCCGCGTTCCGCCTCGGCGGCCGCGCGCCCGCCGTCGGCGCCGCGGTGCGGGAAGACGTCGACGAGCGCGAACGGCCGCCCCACGGCGACCGGGGTCACCGTGGGCGGCGCCGCGGCCTGGGTGGCGGTGCGGGCCCGGCCGGGCAGCGGCAGCCGTGCCCCGGAGACCGCGACCGCCGCGGTCGCCGCCACGGCCAGCACCAGGGCGGCGATGCCCGCGGCCAGCGACGTGACGCGCGGCGGGCGGCGCCCGGTGCCGGTCGCGGTGAACAGCGGCGGGCGCTGCGGGTCATGGGCGTCGGTGACGGACAACAGCACCGCGTACGGTTGGGCCGCCCCCATGATCGGCCGGGTCGGCCGGGCCCGGACGACAGCGGTGAGGGTGTCGCCCGGTTCGAGCAGCGCGGCGCCCGGCTCGGTGGTGACGTGCCCGGCGGGCGGGTCCAGTCTCGCCTCGAGGCGGATCGCGGCCGGACCGTCGCTGTCGTTGGCCAGCCGCAGGTCGAACGTGTGCGGCTCGCCGGTGCGCGCCACCAGCTCCCCGACCACCGGTACGGGCCGGGCCACGCTGAGCAGCCCGGTCGCGAACCCGGCCGGTGCGCCGTCGGCGGCGGCCTGCACCGTGAACGGCATGAGGCTGCCGCTGGGCGGCTGATCGGCGGGCGGGTGCAGGACGAGGTCGACGGTCACCGTGGCGCCCGACGCGACGGTCGCGGTGGCCGGTTCGACCGACGCCCACGCACCGACCCGGCCGCCGGTCACCGACACCCGCACGCCGACCTCGGGCCCGAACGCGTTGCGCAACCGCACCGGCACCCGCGTGGCGACACCGGGCGCGAGCGTCACCGGTTCGGCCGGCAGGATCACCTCCACGTCCATGATCATCTCACCCCGCGGCGGGTCGTCAGGGCAGGTCGTGGGCGTCGTCCAGCGGGCCGGTCACCCGGCCGCCCAGCAGCTGGGTCTGGCCGAGCGCCGGGCTGGTGCCCGGCGCCGGTGTCCCGGGCGCCGCGCCGGGCACGTCGCCCTCGGCGCCGGGCAGTTCGCTGGGGTGGTGCATCAACGGATTGTCGTGCGCGTCGAGCGGGTTGCTGCCGGAGTGGTACTCCAGGCCGTCGCTGAACCCGTCCGCGTCGGAGTCGGCGAGGCGCGGGTCGAGGCCGAGCACCCGCTCCAGGGCGTCGTCGAGCCCGTCGAGGTCCGTGTCGCTCTGGGCGGGCGCGAGACTGCCGTCGAGGTGGCCGTCGTGGTCGGTGTCGGGCGAGCGGGGGTCCAGCCCCTGCGCCAGCTCGAACGCGTCGTTGAGCTGGTCGCCGTCGGTGTCGGCCTTGCGGCCGTCGGTCCCGTACGTGACGAGTTCCTGCGCGTCGGTGAGGTTGTCGGCGTCGGTGTCGGCGCGCAGCGGGTCGAGGCCGTAGCGGCGTTCGAGGGCGTCGCTGAGCCCGTCGTGGTCGGTGTCGGGGCCGCCCAGGTCGGGCAGCGGCGCGGGCTGTTCCGGCATCAGCGGCGGGACGCCCAGCTCCGGCGGCGTCGGCTCGGCCAGCGGGGTGGCGCTGCCGTCGGAGATGCCGGGCAGCACCGCGGCGTACTCGAATCTGTGGCCCGCGGTGCTCTCGCGCACCCCGGCGCGGCGGTTGGCGGCCTCCACGATCTTGCCGTCGCCCAGGCTGATGGCCACGTGCGCGCCCGGCGTGCGGCCGTCACCGGCCCGCGGCTCCCGGTCGAACGAGAACAGCAGGGCACCAGGGGTGTCCTTCGCCTTATCGACGGGAATCAGCAGACCTTTCTCCTTGAGATCAAGATATTGCGCGGTGGCGCCGTCCGGGATTCGCACACCCGCCTGATAAGCCGCCCATTGGGTGAATTCCGAGCAATCGAATACCGACGGATCCGGATCACTCAGCTTGACCTCGGCGCCGAACACGTAACGATCTCCGATTTGCGCCCTGGCCACTCGCAACAACGTTTCCAGCGCGGCATTGTCGCCCCCCGCCGGGCCCGCCGTGCCCGAAGGGCCTGCGATGTCGTGCACCGGTACGCCGGCCGGCCCGTCGCCCAGCGAGGCCGACACGTGGTCGCCGTAGCCCACCGTGCCGGTCCACACCCCGCGCCCCGCCCCGTCCCCGTACGCGATCGCGGCCGACTGCGCCTCGTCCTTGTGCCGCAGGTAGCGCGAGCCCAGACCGCCGTGCGTGACCGTCCAGGGTGAGATGTCGTGGCCGTGCCGGGACACCTCGAACGCCGCCTTCGCGTTGTCCTGCGGGTCGTACAGGTTGTACTTGGTCAGGAAGCTCGGATGCGCCCGGCCGTTGATCTGCCAGAGGCCTCGGGAGTCCTCGCCGTGCGGGTTGTGCGCGCGGCTGTTCCCACCGGACTCGGCGAGCGCGATCGCGGTCATGGTCGCCGCCTCGTCCGGCGAGAAGCCGGCGCGGCGGGCGAAACCATAGATCTGTTCCGCGGAGTACCTGGGCATGTCCTGAGCCTAGAACCCTCGATCCACACAGCAAAGCGCGTTCCATTCTGCCCTTTGCGAGCTGCGGAAACAGCGGCTAAGTCGGACCGGCGACAAAGCCCGAAAGAGCTATTGTTCTGATCGACTTCCTGAGAGCATCATGGTCGGACGGCCGAGGGGGGCTCGGGCCGCTCGCCAGGGGGAATGATGCTCGCGCAACGGCCGCCTACGGTATGGATCGATGACAGTCATGCCATCGTCCGGCGCGGAATGGCCGCCTGCCTGCAACAAGCCGATTTCGTGGTGCGCGGCGAAAGCGCCACCCTCGCCCCCGTTCCGGTCGTCACCGACCTCGACATCCTGGTCTTCGAGTACGGCGCGACCGCGCTGCGCCGGGCGGTCCGGCTGGCCGACGGCCGTGCCACCCGGCTGGTCGCCACCGTCCGCGACGTCAGCGAGCAGGCCGTGCGGGAACTCGTCGACGCGGGCGTCGGCGCGGTCCTGCCGCACCGCACGCTCACCCCGGACACCCTCATCGCGACGGTACGCGCGGTCGTCGCCGGCACGGTGGCCCTGCCCGGCGACATGCTGGCCCGGCTGCTGCTGCACGTCACCCAGACCTCCCACCTCGGTCCGGCCGGGCTCAACGCCCGTGAGCGTTCCGTGCTGCGGCTGCTGGCCGACGGCCTCGACACCCGGGGCATCGCCGAGGACCTGTGCTTCTCCGAACGCACGGTCAAGAACGTCGTGCACGACGTCCTCACGAAACTGAACTGCCGGACGCGGGCGCAGGCCGTCGCGGTCGCCACCCGCGAAGGCGTGATCTGAGAAGTGGCCGCGCCGTCGGAACCCTGGATCACCCTGGCCGACACGCTGCTGCAACGGGAGGCGCTGATCTGCCGCCTCGCCGACGGCCGCCCGCCGCGCGACTTCGCCGGCCTGTACGTCGGCGACGAGGAGGTCGAACGGGTCCTGGCCGGGCTGCCCGGCCTCGACGGTCCCGGCCCCGCCCGGGTCGCCGCGGTCCGTGCCGGTTCGGCGATCGGAGTGGGGCGGGCGCGCGAGGCGTTCCGGGCGGCGCTGACCGGCGCCTCCCGGCTGGCCGCACTCGCCCGCGCCGCGCACCTGAGCACCGCCGAGGCGGAGGTGCTCGCGCTCGTCGTCGCCGTCGAACTGTCCCCCGCCCGGCAGCGGCTCGTCTCCTACCTGCAGGACTCTGTGCAACTGCCCCGCCTCACCCTGTCGACGCTGGCGCAGATCTTCGCCGACGATCCGGGGCATCCGGCCGAGCGGGCCCTGGCCCCCGAGGGCGGTCTGCGCCGCGCCGCGCTGGCCCGGCTCGGCGGCGACGGCCCGTGGGCCACCCTGGTCGCCGAGCCCGCCGCCCGGCTCGTCTGGCACCTGCGCGGCGACGCCTCCGCCGACCCGGCGCTGCCGCCCGGCACCGTACGCATCCCCGGCGACGCCCCGCAGCGCCCCGGCGGGCTGCTGCTGGTGCACGGCGGTGACCGGGAGAGCCGGTTGCGTGCCGTCCGCACCCGCTGGCCCGGCGCCGGACTGCTCGTCTGCCCGCCGCCGGAGGCCGCCGCGGGCTGGGAGGCGGTGGTCCGCGAGGCCACCATCGGCAACCTGGTCGTGGTCCTCGAACTCGCCGCGCCGCTGACCGCCGCGGCCCGCGACGCGGTCACCCACGGCGCGCACCTCGACTGGGTGCTGTCGTCGGCGGGGGAGCAGCCGCTCGAAGCCGTACCGGACCGGCCGTGGCAGGAGATCCGGGTCGGCGACGGGGAGGCCGACGCCGACGACTGGCACCGGGTACTGGGACGCGCGCCCGACCCGGCGTACCGGCTGAGCCGGGAGCAGCTGCGGCTGGTCGCCGCCGCGGCCTCGGCCGACTCCGGGCAGGTCGCCCCGGCGGTGCGGCGGCTGGCCGGGGGTCACCTGGACGGGGTCGCGGTACGCATCCGGCCGCGCCGCGGCTGGGACGACCTGATCCTGCCCTTCGACGAGACCGGCCAGCTGCACGAACTGTCCGCCCGCCACCGCGGCCGCGACACCGTGTACGGCCGCTGGCACTTCAGCCCCGTGCCCTCCTCCGGCGTGGTGGCGCTGTTCGCCGGCCCCTCCGGCACCGGCAAGACCCTCGCCGCCGAGGTGGTCGCGGGCGAACTGGGCCTCGATCTGTACAAAGTGGACCTGTCCGCGGTGGTCAGCAAATACATCGGCGAGACAGAGAAGAACCTGGAACGCATCTTCGGCGCGGCCGCCGCCGGTGACCTCGTGCTGTTCTTCGACGAGGCCGACGCCCTGTTCGGCAAGCGCTCCGAGGTCAGCGACGCCCACGACCGGTACGCCAACATCGAGGTGGCGTACCTGCTGCAACGCCTGGAGACGTACGACGGGCTGGTCGTGCTCGCCACCAACCTGCAGCGCAACATCGACCCGGCTTTCCTGCGCCGCATCTCCGTGGCCATCGACTTCGTGGCCCCCGAGGAGCCGCAGCGGCGCGCCATCTGGGCCCGCGCGTTCCCGCCCACCGCACCCCTGGGCGACCTGGACCTCGACTTCCTCGCCCGGCAGTTCAAGGTCACCGGCGGCGTCATCAGCAACGCGGCGCTGGGCGCGGCGTTCCTGGCCGCCGCCGAGGACAGCCCCATCACCATGCGCCACGCCGTGCTGTCCATGAAACGCGAGTTCCAGAAGCTCGGACGGCTGCGCACCGAGAAGGAGTTCGACCGCTACTTCGACCTGGTGAATCGAGACGCCGATGCTGCACCTGCTCGATGAGACCCTGGAGGCGTTCCTGCGCGCCGAGGTGCCGCTACCGGCGCGCGACGTCGACGTGGCGTTCGACGCGCCCGACTCCGACTGGTCGGCGGCGCTGTCCTCGCGCCCCACGGTCGACCTGTACCTGTGGGACATCCGCCCGAACCTCGCCGAACGCGACTTCGGCGAGGTCATCGTCGAGGAGTCCGACGGGCGCCGGTTCCGCCGCGACCCACTGCCGAGAGTCGACTGCCGCTACCTGGTGACCGCCTGGACCAGCGAGGTGCGCGACGAGCATTCGCTGCTCGGCGACGTCCTGTCGACGGTCCTGCTGCATCCGGTGATCGCGGCCGAGCACGTGCAGGGGGTGTTCAGTGCGGTGCGGCCACTGCCGGGCCTGCGCCTGCGCAGCGGCGACGGCAGCGAGAACTCCGACTTCTGGTCCGCCCTGGGCGGCCAGCTCAAACCCGGCCTCGACCTGGTCGTGACGGTCACCCTCGACGCGGCGCTGCGCGCCGCCGCCGGCCCGCCGACCGAAACCATCACGGTACGCACGGAGCGCGGCGTCCCGGCCGCCGTCAACGACTGACGGTCCCGGTCATGGGCGACTACCCTGCGACAGGTGATCGACTGGACCGGGGTACGGGAACGGGTGGAGCAGCTCGCCCACGCGCCGCAACGCAGCAGCGTCTTCGGCAGCGGCAGCCACAGGTTCGTCCTGGAGCCCCCGCTGACGCGGACGGAACTGGCCGAGGTGCACGAGCAACTGGGCGTCCAGCTGCCCGAGGAGTACCAGGAATTCCTCCGGACCGTCAGCCGGGGCGGCGCGGGCCCCTACTACGGCGTCTTTGCGCTCCGGCGGGGCCCCGGCGGGCGATGGAGCTGGCACGGCGAGGGCGCGGAGCGGACTGACCTGGACCAGCTGGCCGCTCCCTTCCCGCTGGCTCATCCGCACGCCCGGGCTCTGGACGACCACGACGATCGCTATCCGCACGAGGACGATTTCGACACCGAGGACCAGTACGACGAGGCTCGCTCGGAGTGGAATTCCCAGCGCCTGGACCTGTTCCTCGATCCCATCCGTACGGCCGGCGCCGTCTGCCTGTGCCATCACGGGTGCGGGTGGACCCAGTGGCTCGTGGTGACCGGCCCGGAGCGGGGCCACATGTGGGACGACGGGCGCGCAGAGGACGAGGACCTGAGCCCGGTGAGCCACCCGGACGGCTCCCGGGTCACCTTCGGCCAGTGGTATCTCGCATGGCTGGACCAGGCCACGGCGGCGAGTCGTTCCCTGCCGTGAGCCGCTGAGATGACCCCCACCGATCCTCGGATCGCCGCCGCCGTGCAGGCCGCGTCGCAGCTCCGCGAGCTGGTGCTCCGCGAGGCCCCGCGAGGCTTCCGGTTCGCGTGGGCCGACAGGCTGCGCCAGATGCTGGACATCCTGGCCACCGACGACGACCCGGCCGAGGTTCTCACGTACGCCGCGCTCACCCTCGACCGGATGTACGCCGGTGGCCGCAACTTCGCCGACTTCTCCATCTACCGTGCGGACCGCGCGGAAATGCTGGCGGAGAACGAGAAGCTCACCGCCCTCATCACGGAACTGCGCCGCCTGCTCCACGGCAACTGACCCACCGGCTCACTGCTGATCCTGCCGTGGGGATTGCACATGCTCGTTCGCGACGGCGTTGGCCCGGCCGGGTGCTCAGGAAACCACGCGCCGGACGAGTTCCCCGTCGCAGTTGCCGCCGGTCATGATCGTCGCGGCCACGGCACCCGCAGGGCGTGCCGTGTCCGCGAGCAGCCCGGCGAGCGCGATGGCGCCGGCCGGCTCGGGCATCTGATGCGTGGTCTGCCACAGCAGACGCATCGCCTGCTCGGTCGCCTCGTCGCTGACCTGCACAAACCGGGCCGCCCCGGCCACCATCACCGCGACGGCGTCCTCGTCGGGTACCCGGGTGGCGACGCCGTCGACGAACGTGTCGGCCGCGGGCGTCGTGACCGGGCGCCCGGCTCGGAAGGACAGGGCGTACGCCGGGGCGCCCTCGGCCCCGACGGCCACGACCTCGGTGCGGCGGCCGAGCAGATCGCGCACGGCGATGTTGGCGCACAGTCCCGACCCCTGGCCGACCGGCACGTACACCACATCGAGGTCGGGGGCCTGCTCATGCAGCTCGGCGGCGTAGGTCGCGACGCCGGCGACCAGATCAGGATGGTACGCCGGCACCATCTGCAGCCCGCGTTCCCCGGCGAGGCGCATCGCGTGCTCCCGCGCCTCCTGGAAGTCACGCCCGTACACGATCAGCTCGGCGCCGAACCCGCGCATCGCGGCGTTCTTGTCCGGGCTGTTGCCCTCGGGCACGACGATCGTGACCGCAACGCCGTGTACGCGCCCGGCGTAGGCCAGCGACTGGCCGTGATTGCCGCGGGTGGCCGTGATCAGTCCGAGCGCCGGGCCCACGGCGTCCAGCAGCCGCGCCACGTAGACCAGGCCGCCGCGCACCTTGAAGGCGCCGGTCGGAGTGGCGTTCTCGTGCTTGACCCAGGTCGGTGTGCCGGTGACCCGCTCCAGCAGCGGCCAGCGGTACGCCGGCGTCACAGGCACGTGTGGCCGCACGAGGTGTACGGCGGCGTCGAGTTCAGCGCGCGTGATCACGGGATGAGCCTAGACGTGTTCCGTGCCGGGGTAACCCGGCAGCGGCACTGGTCCGCGCCATTCCACCCCGCCCCGTGCGCCGGGGGTAATAAAGCGCGGGCCCTCGCGTGGACTTTCCGTGATACTGCCCCCTGTGGACGAAGTTCAGGTAGTGGTCGCTCACTCCGAGCGGGTGACGCTGCGCGTCGGCGACGTCTTCCTCAAGGTTGACGCCGACCCGGCGCGCCTGGACGCCGAGGCCGAGGCGATGGCCGCGGCGCCGATCCCGACCGCCCCGATCCTGTGGCGCCAACCGTCGGTGATAGCGCTCGGTGCCCTCCCCGGCGAGGCCCTCGGCCGCCTCGGCGAGCCGTCGCCCGCCTCGCCCGCGGCCTGGGCCGCCGCGGGTGCCGCCGTCCGCACCCTGCACGATGCGCCGCTACCCGCGCGTCCGGGTCGCCGCGCCGACTCGCTGGTCTGGGCGGAGCTGGAAACCGAGTGCGAACTGCTCGTCGCGACCGGCGTCCTTCCCGCCGGCCTGGTGGCCCGCAACCGTGAGGTCGCCGAGGCGGCCTTCCGCCCGTTCACGCCGGTGTTCGCCCATGGCGACCTCCAGATCACGCACGTCTTCACCGACCGCGATCGGGTCACCGGTGTGCTCGACTGGTCCGAGGCCGGCCACGGCGACCCGATGTTCGACCTCGCCACGCTGACGCTGGGCCACGAGGACCGCCTCGCCGACGTCCTCGCCGGCTACGGCCCCGCCGCCGACCCGGCCGCCATCCGCGCCTGGTGGTCCCTCCGCAGCCTCCTCAACGTCCGCTGGCTCGCCGAGCACGGCTTCGACCCGTTCGCCCCGGGCTGCGAGGTCGACGTCCTCAAAGCTCGCACGTGACGAGTCGGTCCCGGGCGCGTCCTAGGAGCTGACGCTGTGGCTGATCGTTTCGATGGCTTGAACCGTCGACGCGGTTGCTCCCGCGATGGCGCTTGTACCCTGGGCGGCCTGGACGAGTTGTTTGACGAACGCGGTGATTCGCTCCATGATTCCCTTCTCTCGGGCGTCCTCTCGTCTGAGTAGGCCACCGGTCAGCCTGTCGACGGCATCCTCGAGGTTGGCGTAGCCGGTTATCTGGGCGCCCAGCAGAGCGGTCTCGATCTCCCGGAGGCGTTCGACCAGAAACGCCTTGGCTCCAGGCGTGAGCCTCTCGGACAGGACGACCTCGTCGATCAGCGATCGAGTCCGTCCGATGAGGTTCGTCAATTGTTCGGGTGCCAGGTAGGGCTCCGGGGAGCAGCGGTGCAGTGCCTTGGCGCAAATGTCCAGGGAGAACATCACATCCCCGGCCAGCCGCCGCACGCCGAACCGGGCGTTGAAAGAGTCTGCCGGTCGGATACGCGCTGACGAAAAGGCCATCGAAGCCATCGCGAGAACGAAACTCTCCACCTCGGAAAAGTGCTGCAGCAGGAGGGCCGGATCCTCCTCCGGAGGCAACGCCTCCACCGCCGTCCGCGTATTCTGTGCCAGCCGCCTGATTTCGATCATGCGAAGCGCGACATCGAACGGTTCGTTCGCGTCCGCCGTCACGCCGAGTACCTCGCCCACGGTCCGATCCCTGCCACGCTCGGGAATCGCGCGAAGGAACGCGGCGAGCCGGGCCGCAGGGTTGTCCAAGGCATCGGGCATGCGGGTAACCTGCCGATCCGTCCTCGAGCTGCCACAGATGTGAGCTGTCACAGATGGTAGCCGAGCGCTGCCGGTGACGCTCATGCGGCAGACGCTGCGTGCTGCAATGAAGGCCGCTCGACTGTCCGAGATGGTCTGGCTCTTCGGGTGGGCCGAGGACTGCCTCTTGCTACACGGTGCAATGCTTAGAATGACATCGACAACCGTCTACGGACATGACTCTTTGGGAGCGCGAAGCGTGTCTACGACCGCGTTGGCCGTCCTTGGCATTGCCGTCGCGTTGATGGCGAGCCTGTTTGCGGCGTGGCAGGCGCAGTTGGTTCGTCAGCAACTGCGACATGCCGAACGCATCGCCAAGGCTCAGTTCCATCAATCCCTTACGCAGTCGACCGCCGAGATGCACCGGATCTTTCTCGACAGGCCCGAACTGCGCCCGCTCTTCTACGAGAACAAGATCGCTAGTGACGGCACCGAGCATCAACGGGCGCTCGCGATGGCCGGCTTCATAGTCGACCTGGCCGAAGGTTGCATTGCCGCAGAACCGGCACTAACGGACCTATATGGAGACTGGGATGACCACATGCACTTCTTGTACTCAAGAAGCCCTGCAATACGCGAGTTCTGGAAGGACTTCGGTCACCTCTATCCCGAGGGCGTGAGACGTGCCCTGACTGGACGATCAGCCAGACCTAAGGCATGGCCGCCTCACATGGTCTCGTCAGCGAGTGATGAAACCGGTGCAGACATGAAGTCTGCGGAGAGATCGTAGGCGGGGGAATAGAAGCGATGATGCGGAACGACTCAGCCGGCTCGGAGGCGTTCGAGGGTCTGGGCGACGCGTCGCGCGCGGGTCTCCGCGCGCTTCGCTCCGGTGATCCACTCGACGTATTCGCGGCGATGGCTGAACGACAGGCGCTCGAAGGCCGCCGCGGCCTGATCATCACCAGCGAGCGCGGCGGCCAGGTCCTCCGGCACGGTCACCACACGCGGCCGGTCGTCACGCTCGACCCTCACCTCGACACGGTCCCCGATGGCGACCCCGGCGGCCTCCCGGGTGGCCTTGTGCAGCCCGAGGCACACCCGTCCGCCGCCCATCCCCATGGTGGAACTCGCGAAGTCGACCCCGTTGAGTGTGCCGGTCACCCGCATCCGGCTTCCGCCGCCCAACGCGGACACGACGTGCTCCGGAAGCATGACGAAGGCGCCGCCGCCGCGACCGGCCTGCAGCTCAGCGGCGAACTGCTGACCGGACTGGTTCATTCCACGCTCTCCTTGTCGGTCGCGGCGTGAGTCGCACGGCTCAGCAGCGGGCGGCCACGCTGTCGAAGCGAGCACTGAACGGGGACGGCGCCGCGCCCTGCTGTGCCCGGTTCAGCACGGCCACCCCCACCTGGATGGTCTGCGGCATGTGCACCTGGATGCTGCCCAGCTCGCGCGGCTCCGCGTCCAGTATGGGCCGGCCCTTGGCGGTGATCGTGTTGCCGGACCGGATGAGCTGCAGGATGCCCCGTTCCCCGTCCGTCTCGATCAGGGTCCCATCCTTGCGGAGCGGTGAGTGCACCTTCACGTGCGGAGCATGATCCTTGTACTCGAACACGACCGCCCTGGTGTCGCCGTAGCCCAGCTCCAGCCGTACGTAACTGTCCGGGCCGTTCCACAGCACCAGCCCCGCGCCCTGGTAGAACTGGGACGGCGCCGCCGTCAGGTCCGTCTCCAGCGTGAAGTCTCCCGTGACCGGCCGCAGCAGCATCGGGGCGGCGAGGTGGGTCTCGAAGATGTCCGAACCGTCGGGCGCGTCCATCGTGACCGCGCCGTCCGCCACCGTGACACCGGTATCGGTGCGTTGCCGCTGCCAGGCCGGATCCAGGGTGGCGCCGTCGAACGAGTCAGCGAAGCCGCAGGACGCCGGTGCCGCGTTGCCGCCCTCCGCGCCGTTGCGGCGCAGCGCCACCGCAGTGGCCGTCGCGCCACCCAGGACGAGGACGGCAACCACCGCGACGACGGCCGGCAGCCGCCGACGCCGGGGCGCGGCGCCATCCCCGGCGTCGGGCGGTCCGGAGTCGAGTCCCGCGCCGGCCGCCGATGTGCTTTCTGTTCTGCTGTTCCGTGGCCCGGGAACGCCGTCGAGATGTCCGGCATCCAGGTTGCTGCCGGGTTCCACCGCTGATGCGGCCGGCTCCGCGATGACCGCGGGTGGCGGGGGGTCGCCGGATGCCATCAGCGACCGCCTCGACTCCGTCGCGGCCGCGGACGGCGCGGCGCCGCCATGGCCGGGCAACGCAGTGCGACCTTGGCTGAGCGGCACGGCGCGGCCTTCGCGGGGCGGCACGTGCTCCTCGCGGGGCGGCATGGCGGGGCCTTGTGTGGATCCGCTGGGCTGCTCGGGGGCGATCACCGGCGGCTTCGCCGGGGGATGGGACACCTCCGGTGCGGTGAGCCGGGCCGCTCCGAGCGCGATGCTGTGCTCGGGTTGCGGGTCCAGCGCGGTCGGGCACCCGAACGTGCTGCCCAGGACCTGGGTGACCAGCGGAATCCGGGACGATCCGCCGGACAGCAGGATCGAGCGGAGCCGGTCCGCGGGCACACCGGCCGACCGCAGCGCCCGCCGCATCGCGCCGACGGTCTCCTCCAGCGCCGGAAAGATCATGGCTTCGAATTCGCGGCGGGTCAGCCGTACCCTGGTGTGCAGGCCCGGCAGCGCGACGGGGACCAGCACCTCGGTGTCCTCGGACAGCGCCTCCTTGGCCTCGACGCAGTCGCGCCGCAACCGCGCCAGGGCGGCCCGCGCGTCCGGATCGTCCGCGATCGACAGGGCGGCGTCGCCGAGGATGGCCAGCACGTGGTCGAAGACGGCCTCGTCGAAGTCGATGCCGCCGAGCTGCTCGATGCCCTCCGGTTCACCGAGCAGCTCGAATCCGGTGGCCGTGCGTCGCAGCACGGCCGCGTCGAACGTGCCGCCGCCGAGGTCGTAGACCGCGACGATCTCGCCGGGCGCGACCCGCTCGCCCGAGGCGAACTGGACGGCCGCCGCCTCGGGTTCCGTGCGCAACTCGACCGTCTCCAGGTCGGCGAGCCGGGCGGCCTGGCGCAGCAGGTCCCGCTTGTACGGTCCCCAGTTCGCCGGACAGGTCACCACGACCGACGCGGGCGGCGCATCCTCGCTCGCCGTCGCCGCGTCGACGATGTGGCCCAGTTGCCGGGCCATCAGGGCATGCGCGGAGTACGGCGCCCCGCCCACCAGCAGCGGCACCGGGTCACCGAGGCGCCGCTTGAACTCCCGCACCATCCGGCCCGGATCGGTCTCGCCGCGGCGGGCGGCGGGCTCGCCGACCAGCACCGGCCCGTCGCCGGGCAGGTACACGATGGACGGCACCTCGGGACGACGGGCGCCGAGGCGCAGCACGTCGACGCCGTCGGTGCGCCGCACCGCCGCCGCGGTGTACGTGGTGCCCAGGTCGACGCCGAGCCCGTAGCGCACCATGGTCAGTTCACCGGGGCCGGGTGTGGCTCGACCCCGGCTGTGGGGTTGACGGTGACGTTGCCGTTGAACAGGCGCTGGAACTGCCCGACGACGAACGCGCACGATTCGCACATCGTCCAGTCGGTGTGCAGTTGCACGATGCCGTGCACGTTGTCGTACCGCTCGGTGTTGCGGACGGTGTCCTGGCCCGGTCCCGCCTTGGGGGTGAACTTCGCGGCGACGTATTCGAGGATCTTGAGTTCGCTGTCGGTGTGGCGGGGCACCTGCTTGGGGGTCGCGCCCTTCGCGATCTTCTTCCTCGACGGCAGGACCAGCGAGGTGAAGAAGACGTTCATGCCCTGGACGTACTCGGCCTCGTCGACCTCGTCGCGGCGGCCCATGGGCTGGTCGATGCCGCTGCCGCTGACCGCCGCGACCGTGCCGTGTTCGCCGTTGATGTCGTACCAGGCGGTGCCGACGCTGCGGCCGCGTTTCGTGCCGCCCCAGCCGATCTTGTCGTTCTTCATGGTCTGGATGAGTTCCCACAGCAGCTGGCTCAGGGCCTGCAGCAGCGTGCGGCGTTGCTGCGGGTCGGTCGTGGTGGCGACGCTGGGGACCATGGCGTTGATCCGCGCCGCCAGTCCACGGGCGCGCTCCTCGAACGGCGGGTAGATGTTCTCCATGATGTTCGCGACGAGCTGGGGGATCGGTTGTGGTGTGCTCGCCACCAGCAGCGCGTCGCCGGAGACGTACACCTTGTGCGGGTTGCCCTCGACGTCGAGCGGCGCGACCAGGTCCGTGGCCTCCGGACCCGCGGGTGGCGGGGCCGGGGCACCGCCTGCGGGCTGGTCCGGCCCGCCGCCGGTCAGGGCGTTGAGCGCCGACTGGCCCATCGACTTGGCCTTGGCGAACAACCACTCGACCGCCTCGTCGATCACCTTCTGCAGTTCCTTGACGTGTTCCGCGAGTTCCTCCGGGACGCTGCCCAGCCCGGCCTGGTTGGCCAGGAACCCGATCGCCACCGGCACCGCGTTGGCGAGTCCCTTCTCGACTTTCGCGGCGCCGGCCTGAGTGTCGCCCTTCGCGATGGCGGCCAACGTGGACACGTAGTCGTTGACGATCTGCAGGATCTCGCGGATGTAGTCGATGACCGACTGCACCGCCTTGAAGAACGCGATGGTGCTGTTGACCACGGCCATGATGCCGGTGGGGTCCAGCATGGACAGCAGCTTCGCGGTGGCCTTCTCGACGATCTCCTTGGTGATCCAGCCCATCACGATGCCGAGCAGCGTGTCCCACAGGTTGCCGAGCTGGCTCTCGACGTGCTTCCAGATCGCGGCGACGCCGTTCTCCTGGACGTCCTTGATGAACTCCCACGCCTCGCCGGCCATCGCGATGCCGGCGCGGATCTTCTTGACGTTCTCGTCGCCGATCGTCTTGCCCAGCTTCTGCCACAGCATCTCGGTGGTGATGCCGAGGACCTGCAGCACCAGGTTCAGGATGGACTTCAGCGACAGGTCGGGCGGCTTCTGGATACCGATCTTGGCGAGGCCGCGGAACAGCCAGTCGGCCAGGCCACCCAACAGGTACGTCAGTGCCTTGTCGAGGAACGCGAACAGGCCGTTCTTGAGTGCCAGCAACAGGTTGAGGAAGAACGC
Source organism: Krasilnikovia sp. MM14-A1004 (assembly GCF_047159485.1). Classification (GTDB taxonomy): domain Bacteria; phylum Actinomycetota; class Actinomycetes; order Mycobacteriales; family Micromonosporaceae; genus Actinoplanes. The sequence continues at coordinate 2,730,906 of NZ_AP038773.1, forward strand.
CGGCGGGTTGTTCTTGATGTCCTCGATGGCCGACATCGCGTTGGACACGATGCTGCCGAGCAGCTCGGACGGGAAGTTCATCAGCTTGAGGATCAGCGTCACGACGACCTTGAGGACCTCGCCGACGAACGCGACGATGCGCCCCAGCGGCTCGCCGAACTTGTCCAGCACCCGGATGAACGCGCCGATCGGGTTGAGCAGGTCCTCCAGCGTGAGCATGTTCCACACACCGAGGAACGTGTTCTTGATCATGTCGGCGGAGATGCCGAGGCGGGACATCGCGCCCTCGATCTGCGCGGCGGCGTCCGCGATGACCCCGGCCTCGGCCAGCTTCTGGTACGTGGCCTCGCCGTTGGGCAGCAGCGTGATGAACCCGCCGATGAGGTTCTCCGCGGTACGCGGCACCGGGGCACCCGTGAACGGGTCCATGCCGATGATCACGGTGAGCAGCTTGAAGCCGCGGGTCCCGTGCGCGTGCTTGCTCAGCCACTCCAGCAGGGCGTCCTTGATCAGGCTCAGCACCGTGCCGATCACGTCGTACGCGAAGGCCCCGATCCGTTGCACCAGGCCGATCGCGTCGTGCGCCAGCTTGCTCAGGTTCTCGCCCAGGTGCGTGATGTTCTCCGGCTGGATCGCCTTCCACCCGGCCTGGAACAACGCGACCAGGTCGTTGATCAGCCCCAGGAACCGGGGCACCTGCAGATCCAGCCAGTCCGCGGTCTTCTGCAGGGTGCCGCGCTCCTGCATCTGCGCGAGCGCGCCCTGCTTGCCGATCAGCTTGAGGAAGTCCGCGAGGATCTCCACCGTCGGCGCGTTGACCGGGGTGCCGCGCAGCGGGTCGGTGTGCAGCACCTTCTTGGTCAGGTCCCACACCGGCGTGCCGACGAGGTGCTTCTCCGCGAAGCCGACAGCGGCGTCGCGGATCAGCTGCACGACCGCGTCGATGACGCCCTTCACGAACGCGAGCGCGTCGTTGTAGAGGCCGTCGACGTGCTTGGTGACCACGGCGGCGTTGCCGTCGATGCCCTTCGTGACGCTGATCTCGGACCACGCCTGGTCGATCTCGTGCTGGAAGCGGGCCAGCGTCAGGTTGTGCGCCGACAGGCCACTGTCGATCATGCGGAACGCGTCCTGCAGCACCCCCATCTCCTGCAGCTTCCCGGCGACCACCCCGCCGAACGGGACCAGGCCGAGCACGCCGCGGACCAGGTTCTCCGGGGTACGGGGGACATTGCGGTTCGCGATCGGGTCGTACCCGGCGACGACGGTGAGCATGTCGTAGCCGGGAATCGCGTGCACCGCCGAGCGCAGCGGCGCGAGCGCCCAGTCCGGCAGCAGGCTGTCGGAGTCGCGTTGCAGACCGAGCCGGTACACGCCGACGGACTGCTGCTGCACCACGTGGGTGGCCTCGTGCGCCATCAGCGCCAGGTCGCCGGCGGACTCCCCGGCGCCGAGGAAGATGTGCCCGCCGGTGGTGAACGCGCGCGCGTTGAGCTGCGCCGCCCCGGCCGCCGCCCGCTCGGACGAGTGCACCTGCACCCCGCCCAGGTCGAACCGCAGGGTCGCCTCCACGCGCGCCCGCACGTCCGGCGGGATGGGCGCGCCCGGCCCGGGATTGGTCAGCAGGGCGCTCAAGCCGGGCGGTGCCTCCCCGCCGGGGTCGCCGGCGGCCGCAGCCGGGGAGGCCAGCCGGGACAGGCCCGGCGCCGGTCCGGCCGCGGTGTCGGCGGTGCCGAGCCCGACCCGCTCGGCCACCGCGTCGGCCTCGCGTTCGAACCGGTCGCCGGGCTGGCTGACGGTCAGCTTGGGCTGTGCGTGCAGGCGGCGCAGCGCGTGCCCGCCGGCCGGGGCGAGCACTCCGAGGTGCACGGGGTGCAGCGCCCGGCCGGTGGCCAGGCGCGCGATCGCGGCGTTGCCGCCGGCCACCGCCGGATCCCGGGTACGGGCCGGGGGCGCGGGCTCCGCGGCGGTGTCCACGGTACGGGCCAGCAGCGCCGGACCCGGTCCGGAGTCCGACAGCCGGGCGGCGGTCTCCGGCGACCGGGCGGCGGGGTCCGGGCCGGTGGACGCGGGCGAGCGCACCGACCCGCTCTGCGCGTCGGTCTGCGGCTCCTCGCGCGTGGACAGCTTCACCGGCGACCCCCGGGACCCAGCATCGGGGCCGCCACCGCGCCGCGGCAAGGTGCCGGGGACGCCGCTGCACCTTCGGCTGCACGGGCGCACCTTTCTCCCGTACGCGGGGCGGGCGCACGCTGAGGTCGGCGCGAGGGTGTGGAGGTGAGGCGATGACGCGGGTCCTCATGGGGGACTTCAGCGCCCTGCACCGCCTCGGCCTGGAGGACATCCTGCGGCGGGACGGCATCGAGCTGATCGACACCGCGGGCACCGACGTCCTCGCCCGGCTGCTCGAGGCGCTGCCCGACGTGATCGTGCTCGATCTCGACAAACACGGAACCGGCGACCTGGTGCACGTCATCGTCCACCGGTTCCCGGCGGTGAAGGTGGTCGCCTGCTCGTCGCGCCTGCCGCGGATGCGCGTCTTCCCGCCGCTGCACTACGGCGAGTTCTACGAATCCGACTGTGATCCCGCGCTGCTCACCAGCGCGGTGCAGGCCTGACGAAGGGGTGCCAGCATGGCCGCGTCGTACGGAGCACCGGGCGTCTACATCGAGGAGCAACCCAGCGGCTCCATGCCCATCGAGGGGGTGGGTACGGCCGTCGCCGCGTTCGTGGGTTTCACCGAACGCTACGACAGCGACCAGGGCGACCCCACCGACCCGGCCGGGGTCAAACCCCAGCTGGTCACCAGCTGGCCCCAGTACGAACGGGTGTACGGCGGCTTCGTGCGCGGCGCGATGCTCCCGCACGCGGTACGCGGGTTCTTCGAGAACGGCGGCAGCGCCGCGTACATCTGCCGGGTGCCGGGCGCGAGTGGCGAGGACGGCGGCGCCGCCCGGCCCACGCTGACGCTGGCGGTCGCCGACCAGCCCGACCTGCCCAGCCTGCGCGTCTCCGCTCTGAACCCGGGCGGCCGCTTGGAGGTGGAGGTCGTCCCGCCACCACCGCCCGCCGAGGGCGCCGAGGGCTCCGACTCGGGGGCCGGCGGCGAGTACACGCTGCGCGTCTACGAGGACGGGACGCTGCGCGAGGAACTGGGCGGGCTGTCGTTCAGCGGCCGCAGCGCACGCTCTGTCGAACGTACGGTCAATGAGCGCTCGCAGTTCCTGCGCATCGAGGTGCAGCCGCTGCAGGGCGCGTCACTGGCCGAACGGGCGCCCGCGCCCGGCCGCTACGAGTTGCAGGCGCCGCCGGTGTCCACCAAGGCGGTCACCCCGGCCGACCTGGTCGGCTCGGAGACCGAACGCACCGGCTACCAGGGCCTGGCCATCGCCGAGAACGTCACCATGGTCGCCATCCCCGACCTCGTCACGGTCGCCACCCGCCGCGACGGCACGGTCGACGAGGAGATGTTCCTCGCCGCGCAGCAGCAGCTGCTCGACTACTGCGAGGCCAGCCACACGAAGATGGCGATCCTGGACACCCCGCCCGGCCTCAACGCCACCCGCGCCCTGGAGTGGCGGGCCCGGTTGGCCCGCGACAGCGCGTTCGCCGCGCTGTACTACCCGAACGTGGTGATCAGCAACCCGCTCGCGCGGCCCGGCGCCACCAACGGCGAGCTGTACCTGACCGTGCCGCCGTCCGGGCACGTGGCCGGCGTCTGGGCGCGCACCGACGGCGCGCGCGGGGTGTGGAAGGCGCCCGCCAACGAGGCGCTGCGCGGTGCCGTGCGGCTGGAGACCGACGTGACCAGCGGCGAGCAGGATCTGCTCAACCCCGAAGGCGTCAACTGCATCCGCTCGTTCGGCAGCTACGGCACCAAGATCTGGGGGGCGCGGACCCTCGCCAAGACCGACCCGAGCTGGCGCTACGTCAACGTGCGGCGGCTGTTCAACTATGTAGAGGAGTCGATCCGGCGCGGCACCCAGTGGGCGGTGTTCGAGCCGAACGACTTCGACCTGTGGCAGCGGGTCAAGCGCAACATCACGTCGTTCCTGCGTGGCCTGTGGAGCCAGGGAGCGCTGGTCGGGGCCACCCCGGAACAGGCGTTCTACGTGCTGTGCGACGAGAGCAACAACCCGGCGTCGTCGGTGGACGAGGGCAAGCTCATCGTCGAGGTCGGCATCGCGCCCAGCAAGCCCGCCGAGTTCGTCATCTTCCGGATCAGCCAGTGGCAGGGCGGCGGCGCCGCGACGGAGTAAGGGGAGACCGACATGCCAGACCTGATGACCACGTTCAACTTCGTCCTGGAGATCGGCGGAGTCGAGATGGCCAGCTTCCGCAAGTGCTCGGGTGTCGAATCGGAGACCGAGACGATCGAGTACAAGGAGGCCACCAAGGACGGCAAGATGATCATCCGGAAGGTGCCCGGGGCGATGAAGTGGAGCGACATCACCCTGGAACGCCGCATCGACGAGTCCAAGGCGCTGTGGGAGTGGCGCAAGCAGGTAGAGGACGGCGACGTCGACCATGCCCGACGGGACGGCTCGATCGTCATCAAGGACTCGACGCACAAGGAGGTCGCCCGCTGGAACTTCGAGCGCGGCTGGGTCTCGAAGTGGACCGGCGCCGAACTCGACGCGGGCGCCAACGAGGTCGCGACCGAGAAGGTCACGATCACCCACGAAGGGCTGCACAGGGGATGAGCGAGCGCACCCCTGAGGGAGGCAGAGCATGAGCGGGCTGCAGACGGAATTTCCGTTCACGCTGCCGAAGGGCTTCGTGGACGACAACGGCACCCTGCACCGTACGGGGGTGATGCGGCTGGCCTGCGCCCGCGACGAGATCGAGCCGCTGCGCGACGGCCGGGTCAAGGAGAACGACGCGTACGCCACGGTCATCGTGCTGTCCCGGGTCGTCACGGAACTGGGCACCGTGCAACGGGTCACCACCAAGACGATCGAGTCGCTGTTCGTCAGCGACTTCGGCTACCTGCAGGACCTCTACCGGATCATCAACTTCCAGGACCCGAGCATCCTCGACGCCCTGGAGCCGGGCACCCCTTTCCCGACGGCGTCCGTGGAGGTGGGTTAGGGCACTACGCCCACGACGAGCTGTGGCAGGAGATCGCTTTCCTGGCGTACCACCTGCACTGGGACCTCGACCGGCTGCTGGACCTGGAACACGGGGACCGGATCCTGCTGCTGCGGGAGGTCGGCGGCCTGAACGAACGCGCATGGCAAGGAGTGCAGGGTGGCTGACGCGCACACGATGGACCCGCCGTTCGTCGGCAAGTTCACGCTGGAGATCGGGGCGACGGTGATCGGCTCGTTCACAGAGGTGTCCGGGCTGTCCGTCCAACTCGACGTCGAGGAACTCGCCGAGGGCGGGCAGAACGCGTTCACGCACAAGCTGCTGGGCCGGATGAAGTGGCCGAACCTCGTGCTCAAGCGCGGCCTCACCGACACCGACGCGCTGTTCGAGTGGGTCATGGAGTGCTCCGGCGAAGGACTGACCGCCAAGAAGAACACCATCAAACCGCGCGACGGCAAGATCAGCATCCGCAACGCCAAGGGCCTGCCCGTACGGACGTGGACGATCCTCGAGGCCAAACCCGTGAAGTGGACCGGGCCCCGGTTCGCCGCGTCGTCGCGTGACCTCGCCGTCGAGGAGCTGGAGGTGTGCCACAGTGGCTTCCGCTCCGGCAAGTGAGCGCCGCCCGCGTACCCTGCGCCGGGTCGTGCGCCGCCTGTTCACCGACCGGTGGACCGGGCGCCGCCGCGCGCCGGGTCCCGGCCCGGCCGTCGGGGCGGACCTTGCCACCACCCTCCCGGTGCGCGCATCCTGGTCGTTGCTGCGCTGGTGGCGGCGGTGGCGCCCACGGCACGACAATCCGCCTCCCGCGTCCGCGGGCCGGGCGATCGGCGCGGCCCCGGCCATGCTGCGCGACTCTCCGGCTCGGAGCCGCGCGGTCACCGGCCGGGGCCTTCCCGGCACACTCGGCGCGCTTCGCCCGCCGCTCGCATCCGGCCCGGCCGCCGGCCCGGACGTGCGCCCCGGTCACGAACCGGCGCTGCGCCCGGCACTCGGCCCCGTCCCGCGGGACCACCGGGGTGGTCACGGCTGGCGGCGCACCGGCGGCGCGGGCATCCTCCGCCTGGTCCGGCCCGGCGACGGCCACCCGCACCCCTGGGCGGACGTGGCCGCCGACGCGCCCTACCGGGAGGGGCCGCTGGGGGTCCGGCCGGTACTGCCCCGGGCGGGCGCGGCCGGACGGTCGAGCGTCGCACCCGCCGGGCCCACGGTGTCCGGCCCGGGCGGCGGTGCGCCGCGCACCGGTGGATTGCCGACGCCCGGCGGCGGCGATGCGGTGACAGGGGCCTTCGGGCCCGGCGTCGGCCGGAGCGCGGGATCCTCCGGGGGCGCCGTGCCCGGCACCGGTCCGGGACTCGTGACCGGACCGGAGCTCCGGACAGGTCGGCGGCCGTTCGGCCGGCCGGGGTCGCTGACGTCGCGGCCAGGATCCGGCCCGTCCGTGCGCAACCCCGAGTCCGCCGCCGACCTGACCGTGCTCGGGGCGGGGCCGCTGCCGCCGGGGACGGGACCCGACCCCGCAGGCGCCGTGACCACCTCCCTGCGCCCTGACCCCGGGCGGGGGTTGCTCGGCGGCTACGGGATGCCCGTACCTGAAAAGCCTGGATCCGAAAGGCCGGGATCCGAACGGCCCGGACCCATGACAAAGCCCGGATCTGACAAGCCCGATCCCCGCGCGCGGTGGGAGGCGGCGGTCGCCGCCCGGCCGTTGGAGGCGCCCCGTCCGCTGCCCGGCGCCCTGCACGCGATGGCGGCGGCGCTGACCGGTCGGGCGCATCCGCCGATGTTCACGACCGGCCCGGCCACCCGGCACGCGCTCGCGGCCGCGGGCGCGCTCGGCGCCACCACCGGCATTGTCGTGCACCTGCCCCGGGCACCCGCGAACGTGCCCGTCATGTCGGAGGTACTGGCCCACGAGCTGACGCACACCCGCAACCCGGTGCGGCGCCCCCGGTTCCTGCTGGAGCGCGCCGCCGGGCTGCTCGACGACGACGAGCGGCAGGCCCTGTCCGCCGGGCGGCAGGCGGGGGAAGGGCTGCTCAGCGCGGGACGGCAGGCGGGCGAAGGTCTGCTGTCCGCGGGACGGCAGCGGCTGGCCGACGCCGCGCCCAGCGCGGCGGGGATCGTCGATCAGCTGCCCGTGGGCGGTGGCCCGGGCGCGGTCGGCGACGTCGCCACCCGCGCCGCCCGGGCCGCCGTGCTGGAGGCCACCTCCGGCCCGATGGCCGGGCTGACCGGTGCGGTGAGTGAAGCGCGGGACACCGCGGCGGGGGCGCTGGCCTCGGCGGGTGGCCTGGCCGCCGACGCGGCATCCGGCGTCACCGGAGCGGTGGACGCCGCGGCCGGGGCGGTCTCCGGCGCCGCCACCGGGGCCGCCTCCGCGGTGGCGGGAGCCGCCGGGGGCGCGGTCGGTGCGGCGAAGGCGGCGCTGGACCCGGACAAGGTCGTGGAGATCGTCGAAGCGCGGCTGCTGCGCGAGATCGAGCGCCGCGGCGGGCGCTGGGCAGGAGTGTTCTGATGACCGCACCCACCGCACCCGCGAAGGCGTTCCTCAAGACCGAGAAGAACGACCAGATCGACTTCCTGTTCAACCCGGCCGAGCTGACCATCACCAAGGCCAACACGTGGAACGCGGCCGAGAACAAGGGCGGCAACGCCCCCGAGCTGCGTTTCCAGGCCGGTCAGTCCGGCACCCTCGCGCTGAGCATCACCCTGGACACCACCGCCACCGGCACGGACGTCACGGAGCACACCAACAAACTGCTGGACCTGCTCAAGGTGGACCCGAGCCTGCCCGGCTCGGACAAGCAGCGCAACAAGGCCCGGCCGCCGTGGGTGGAGTTCCACTGGGGCAAGCTGCACTCGTTCAAGGCGATCGTGGAACGGCTGCAGGTCAAGTTCACGTACTTCGCCGCCGACGGGATGCCGTTGCGGGCCAAGGCCGACCTGTCGCTCAAGCAGTACAAGGACGAGGACAAGCGGCCGCTGCAGAACCCCACCTCGCACACGCCGACCCTGCACACGGTGCACCGGCTCGGGTTCGGCGAGACCCTCGACCGGGTCGCCGCCCGGCACTACGCCGACGCGACCCGGTGGCGGCTGATCGCCGCGGCCAACGGCGTGGTCGACCCGATCGCCCTGGCCCCCGGCACCCTGCTGGTCATCCCCGAGCTGCCGGTGCGCCGTCGTGGCTGAGGCGACCAAGCGCCTGGACGGCGTGGTGCTCACCGTGGACGGGCGCCCGCTGGCCCCCGACCTGTACCCGCGGGTGGCGCTGGTCCGGGTCGAGGAGTCGGTGCACCTGCCCGACTACTTCGCTGTGCACTTCGACGATCCGCACTTCGAGCTGTTCGACCGGGGCACCTTCACGCTCGGCACGAAGCTGGACATCGCGTTCCGCGCCGAGGGCGATCCGGTGGTCGTCACCTCCGGGGAGATCACCGCGGTGGTCGTCGAGCCGGGCGCCTCCGGCCGGCACGAGCTGGTGCTCAGCGGCTTCGACCTGACCCACCGGATGGCCCGGGAGCCGAAGTCGCGCAGCTTCCAGCGGGTCACCGACGCCGACATCGCCAGCCGCATCGCGGGCGAGTACGGCCTCGACCCGGACGTGGACGCCACCGGCTCGGTGCACGACTACGTGCTGCAGGCCGGCGAGACCGACTACGCGTTCCTGCGCCGCCGCGCCGCCCGCATCGGGTACGACGTGTGGGTCACCGAACGCAAGTTCTCCTTCAAACGCTCCCCGCGCTCCACCGTCACCCCGCCGAAGCTGCGTTTCGGGCAGAACCTGAGCCGGTTCACTGTGCGCTTCTCCGCCGCGGAACGCAGCGACGAGGTGCAGATCCGCGGCTGGGACTCCCTCGGCAAGCAGGCCATCGCGGGCCGCGCCGACCAGCCCGATCCGGGTACGGACGCCCCCGCCGCCGACGAGCTGACCGGCGCGGCGCGGCGCGCGTTCGGGCGGGTCAAACGCAACGCCGGGCAGTTCCCCGTCACCGACCAGGCCGAGGCGGACAAGCTGGCCGCCGCGCTGCTGCTGCGCGCCTCGGGCGAGGAGGTGGTGCTGCGCGGGGAGGCGGCCGGTGACCCGAACATCGCGGCCGGGGCGAAGGTGCACATCGAGGGCGTCGGCTCCCGGCTCACCGGCAACTACCGGGTCACCGGCGTCGAGCACACGTACGGGGCGGGCCGCCCGTACGTGACCCGGTTCGTGTGCGGCGGCAAGGAACCCGGCGGCATCGCCGACCTGACCGGCGGCACCGCCACCACCGACCGGCGCGGCTGGGGCGGGCTGGTCATCGGCATCGTCACCAACAACGACGACCCGGAGAAGCTCGGCCGGGTACGGGTCACCTTCCCCACCCTGTCCGCCGACGACGAGAGCGCCTGGGCGCGGGTGGCCGCCCCCGGCGCGGGCCGCCAGCGCGGCATGCAGTGGTTGCCCGAGGTGGACGACGAGGTGCTCGTCGGCTTCGAACTCGACGACCACGCCCGCCCGGTGGTGCTCGGCGGCCTGTGGAACCGCGACGACAAACCGCCCCTGCCGGACGCGGCGTCGGGCGGGAAGATCAAACAGCGGGCGCTGGTCAGCCGTAAGGACTCCCGGCTCACCCTCGACGACGACGTGCCGTCGGTGACGCTGAGCCTGGGCGGCGGCCCGTGCACGCTCAAGCTGGCCCAGAGCGAGTCCACGCTGACCGGCGACCAGAAGCTGGTCATCTCCGCCAGCCAGGTGGAGATCAAGGCGTCCCAGAAGCTGAGTCTCAGCGGCGCCCAGGTGGAGATCACCGCGTCCGGCGGGCTGACCGCGTCCGGCAAGCCGATCAAGCTCAACTAGGGGGCCGCGATGACTCATGACTTCATCGGCAACGGGTGGGCGTTCCCGGCGGCGATCTCGCGTACGGGGTCGGTGCGGCTGGTCAGCGGGGTCGACGAGGTGGACGCGGCGATCCGGATGATCCTGTCGACGGTGCCGGGGGAGCGGGTGATGCGCCCCGAGTTCGGCTGCGCCATGTGGGAGCTGCTGTTCGCCCCGATCACCGCGGGCACCCTCGGTCTGGTCGAGCAGGCCGTCCGGGAGGCCCTGGAACGCTGGGAGCCCCGCATCGACCTGGAGTCCGTACTGGCCACCGGCGAGCAGGACTCCGGCGCGATCCACATCGCCGTCTCCTACCGCATTCGGGCGACCAACGACGTACGAAATCTTGTGTTTCCGTTCTATACCATTCCGACCGAGGAGCCGGCATGAGCGAGTGCACCGAGCGTAGCGAGGGCCGCGAGCGCATGCCGAAGGGAGGCGCGGCATGAGCCTGCCTGCGCCGGACCTGGACGACCGCCGGTTCCAGGACATCGTGGACGAGGCGAAACGGCGGATCAACCGGCTCTGTCCCGAGTGGACGGACCACAACGTCTCCGACGCCGGGGTCGCCATCGTCGAGTTGTTCGCCTGGATGACAGAGATGACGCTGTACCGGCTCAACCAGGTCCCCGACCGCCTCTACGTCAAGTTTCTCGAACTGGTCGGCGTCGAGCTGTTCTCCGCGGTGCCCGCCCGCGCCGACGTCCTGTTCCGCCTCACCGCGCCCCGCGAGGACGTCGTCCGGGTCCCCGCGGGCACCCAGGTCAGCACGGAACGCCGCGAGGACGAGGAACCCGTCGTCTTCCTCACCGACACCGAGCTGCAGGTCACGCCGCCCGAGCTGACCGCCTGCCTGACCCACACCGGTGACCGGTACACCGACCACTGGGACAACCTGCGCACAGAGGCGTCGTCGGTGCGGCTGTTCCCCAGCCTGACCCACGACGAGGCGGTGTACTTCGGACTGGCCCAGTCCGCTGGCGGCAACCTGCTGCGCCTCGATGTGCACACCGGCCCCGAGGGCGCCGGGGTGGACCCGCGCCGCCCGCCCCGCGTCTGGGAGGCGTGGGACGGCCAGCAGTGGCGCGACGTGCGGATCCTGGAGGACACCAGCGCGGGCTTCAACAGTCCCGGCCAGGTCACCCTGCTGCTGCCCGCCCGGCACGAGGCCCTCGCGATCGGCTCGCGCCGGGCGCACTGGCTGCGCTGCCGCCTGGTCCGGGCCGTCGAGGGCCAGCCCGAATACACCAACCCGCCCGAGCTGGAGTCGCTTTCCGCGGTGGCGCTGGGCGGGGCGGTGCCCGCCCACCACGCCGAACCGGCCCCGGCCGAGCTGCTCGGCGCCAGCACCGGCCGTCCCGGCCAGGTCTTTCAGGTACGCCGGGTGCCGGTGCTGCCGCGCCGCCACGACGAGCACGTCAGGGTGGTGCTGCCCCGCCACGAACGTACCGGCGAACCCGAGGAACAGGACTGGATGGAGGTTGCCGACCTGGCCGACGCCACCGAGGACGACAGGGTCTACACCTGGTCCGGCGCGACGGGTGAGATCCGGTTCGGGCCGCGCGTGCTGGACCGCCACGGCCAGGTGTGGCAGCACGGCGCGATCCCGCCGATCGACGCGCAGATCTACGTCACCGGGTACCGGTTCGGCGGCGGGCGCCGCGGCAACGTCGCCGCCGACCGGCTGACCGTGCTGCACACGTCGATCCCGTTCGTCGCGTCGGTCACCAACCTGGACCCCAGCGCGGGCGGCGTCGACGCGGAGACCGTGGAGAACGCCAAGGTGCGCGGCCCGATGCTGCTGCGCGGCGGCCGGCGGGCGGTCACCGCCGAGGACGTGGAACGGCTCACCCTGGACGCCGCCCCCAGCGTCGCCCGGGCCCGCTGCCTGCCCCCGGCGTCGCCGGACGAACCGGCCCGGCTGCTGGTCGTCCCGCGCGTCGACATCGCCCCCGAGGCGCTCACCCTGGACGACCTGGCGATCTCCGACGAGCTGGAGGAGCAGATCAAGGCGTACCTGGAGCCGCGCCGGCTGCTCACCATGCGGCTGCGCATCGACTCGCCCCGCTACCAGGGCGTCAAGGTCGTCGCGGAGGTGCGGGCCGGGCCGGGCGTACGCACCGAGACGGTCCGGGAACGGGCCGAGCGGGCGCTGTACGCGTACCTGAATCCGCTCACCGGCGGCCCGAGCGGGCAGGGCTGGCCGTTCGACACCGACCTGCGCCTCGGCGACGTGTACGGCGTGCTGCACGGATCGTTCGGCGTGCAGGGCGTGGAGGCCGTACATTTCTTCTCCGCCGACCTGCGCCGCAAGCGCACCCTGGACCAGGTGGAGCAGCGGCTGCGCCTCATGCCGGAGGCGCTGTTCATGTCCTACGAGCATCGGGTGGTGGTGCAGCAGTGACCGTCACGACCGGCTGGCTGGTGAACCAGCTGCCCCGGGTCATGGCCACCGACCCGGTGCTGCGCGGGTTCGTGTCCGCGTTCGAGGAGGTCGCCGACACCGTCCGGGACCGCATCGACAGCGTCGAGCACCAGATCGACACCGGCCTGGCCAGCCCGGAGATGCTGCAGTACCTGGGCGCGTGGCTCGGGGTGGAGCTGGAGCCCACCGACCCGGCCGAGTACCGGCGTTCCATGGTCCGCGAGGTGGGGCGGCTGCTCGGCTGGCGCGGCACCCGCTTCGGGGTGGAGGCCCTGCTGGAGGCGGCCACCGGCGCGCGGGTCACGGTCATCGACGCGGGCGGGGTGTACGGCCGCAACGACACAGTGCCGCCCGCCAACCCGGTCGTCGTGGTGCAGATGGATCACACCGGGCACCTCACCGAGCGGCAGGTGCTCGGCTTCCTGCAGAGCGAGCTGCCCCTCGGCGCCCGCGTGCAGCTGGATGTCCGGTTCCAGCCGCAGACCGCGCGGGGCCGGGCCCGCCCGGTGGACGGCGGGGGCGGCGATGGCTGAGTACGGCGGCGGCGTACGGCAGATGCCGTGCCCCGACTGCGGCTCCCCGGTACGCCCCGACGTCGAGCAGCTGTGCCCGCGCTGCGGCTACCCGCTGATGTTCCTGCGCGCCCCGGCCGAGGACGACGCCCGGGCGGTGCCGCGCGCCCCGAACGAGAAGGACGACCCGACCGGCCTGCTGCGTTCCGCCCCCGGACGGGCCGACACCCGCCAGTTCCCGGCCGCCACGTACGGCCGCCCGCCCGTCGCGCCGGGCCAGGTCGCCTGCCCCCGCTGCGGGTACGGCAACGAGGCGGCGCGGATCCGCTGCGAGCGGTGTGGCCACGAGCTGCGCCCGGCCCGGCCGGAACCGGTGGTGCTCGGGCCGCCCGTCCCGCGGGGGCAGGCGCCGCGGGAGAGCTGGGGCTGGGTGATCGCCCTGGTCGTCCTCGCGGTGCTGGCGTTGCTGGTGCTGGCCGGCGTACTCGTCTGGACCTACCTGCGCTGAGCGGGGCGTACCCACCACCGTTGAGTACCGCTACTCAGGATTACGGCCCGGCCACTGCGCAGGATGTCTTCTCATGAAACGGCGGCTCGAAAAGAGCAGCCGCTCATGTTTCCCGACAATCCTGCGCCGGTCCGTTCGGTGCTTTCACACCCATTCGGAGAATGCGATGACCACTCAACAATCGTCACAGGCCAAGCCCACCGCCGCGTTCGTCGGCGCGTCGTGGGCGGTGCTGATTCTCGGCGTCGTCTCCTTCGCCGTCGGGCTGTGGAACGCCACGATGACAAAGAGCGAGAAGGGCTTCTACGCCGCGGTTCTCGTGCTGGGCGTGTTCGCCGCCGTCTCCCTGCAGAAGGCGGTACGCGACAGGGCGGAGAGCCTCCCGGTGTCGGCGCTGTACCTGGGGCTGTCGTGGTCCGTGCTCGCCCTCGCGGTGCTGATGCTGGCGGTCGGTCTGTGGAACAGCGGAATGGCGCTCAGCGAGAAGGGCTTCTACGGCCTTTCGTTCGCGATGACATTGTTCGCCGCGGTCGCCGTGCAGAAGAACGTCCGCGACACGCTGCAGTACCGGGCGCCGTCGCCCGCCGCCACCATGCCGGAACTGCAGTGGGGTGGCCCGGTGGGCGGTACCACGGGCGTCACCGGGTGACGGCCCGTTCCCCGTCCCCGCCTACGCCGCCGTCGCGAGCGCGCTGGGCGCCGCGGTGACGGGGCTGAGCAGCCGGCCCTGGGACGCGGCGGTGAACGCCGGGTGGGACGTCGTGGGCAGGGTCACGCCCGTGCCGGCCGGCAGGGTGAATCGCATGCGGGTACCGCCGCCGGGATTGTCGGACACGCCGATGGTGCCGTCGTGCCGGTCGATGATCCGCTGGCAGATGCTGAGGCCGAGGCCGGTACCGGCGTATCCCCGGTGGCTGGCGGAACGGTGGAACGACGTGAACACGTGCGGCTGGTCGGCAGCGGGGATGCCGATGCCCCGGTCGGCGATCTCGATGCAGGCCGTTCCGTCCACGGCCGGCTGGCTGGAGATCGCGATGTCGGCGGGCTGGCCGGGCCGGGTGTACTTGAGGGCGTTGCCGACGAGGTTGTCGAGGAGCTGGCGGATCATCGCCGGGTCGGCGTGGACCACCGGCAGCGGCCCGGTGCGGATGGTGGGCAGCTGCGCCCCGCGGTCGGCCTGCAGCGCGGCGGTGCGCTCGGCGACCACCTCGGCGACCAGCACCTGCAGGTCAACGGGCTCGCGGTGCAGCTGGGCGTCGCGGGCGGTGGCGTAGGCCAGCAGGTCGTCGATGAGCCGGCGCATCCGGACCATGCCGCTGCGGATCCGGTCCAGGGCGGGGCGCAGCTGGGACGGCTCGGTCGTACCGGCGTCGAGGTGGTCGTCCAGGATCTCGGCGAATCCGGCGACCGCGCCGAGCGGACCCTTCAGGTCGTGCGCGACGACACCGGCGAACGCCTGCAGGTCGGCCTCGCGCTCGCGCAGCACGGTGATGTCGGAGGCGGAGCAGACCGCGCCGATGATGCGGCCGGTGTGGTCGTGCAGCGGCCGCGCGTCGACCAGCAGGTTGCGCCGGGGGCGTCCGGCCGGCTCGATGGTCATCTCCTCACCCCGGACGGAGTTGCCGAACAGGGCGCGGGCCAGCGCCCGGTCCAGGTCGTCGGCGGGCGCGCCACCGGGACCCGGCCGGGTGTTCGCGCGGGTCCAGTCGATCAGGGCGTGATTGGCGTGCACGATCGCGCCGGTGGTGTCGCAGGTGATCACGGCCGTGTCGAGGTTGTCGAGGACCTGCATCAGGTACGTCTTCTGCCCGACGAGTTCGTCCCGGGCGGCGCTGAGCCGGGCCGTGGCGGCGCGGACGCGTTCCCGGGCGCGGGCGCGCCCGGTGGCCAGGACCCACACCAGGCCCGCCGACAGCAGACCGAGCAGCGTTCCGACGACGGTGACCAGCAGCGGCAGCCGCGTCGCGCCGCCCGGCAGCCGCTTCGCGACGGAGGTGACCTGCAGCGACCACGTCCGGTCGGCGACCGTGACATCGGTGCTGCGGCTGAGGTCGCGGTGTCCGGGCGTCCCGGCGGTCAGGGCGGCGACCGTGGGCCGGGCGCCGCCTGCACCCCCCGGGGCGTGCAGGGTGACGTCGATGAGGTTCTGCGAGAGCCGGGCCAGGGTGGCACCCATGAAGTCCTGCCCGCGCATGGCCATGACCACCCAGCCGCGGAACTCGCGGTGCCCGGCCCTGTCGGCGGTGCCGTACACCGGGGCGGTGAGGGCGAACGACAGCTGCTGCTGCGCGGCGGGCAACCGCCGGTCGGACAGCAGCTGGTAGGCGTCGGAGACGGCGACCCGGCCGGTGCGACGGGACCGGTCCAGGGCCTGCACGGGGGCGGCGGCCTGTGCGAAGTCGGTCCCGGTGGTGACGGGCCGGCCGTCGAAGCGCCGGCTGACGACGGAGAACACGTGTTCGGGGGCGGTGCCGTCCGGGCGCAGGGTCAGCTGGGGGACACCGCGTGCACGCCACCGCGCCTGCGTCGCCGCGACCTGCCGGTCGGAGGTGGGCACGAGGAAGCCGATCGAGGCGGCACCGGCCAGCCGCATGTCGTCCAGTGGCTGGACGGCCTGCGCGAAGCGGGCCGCGGTGGGCGTCTCGGGGCCGCCCAGATCCGCCGCGACCATACGCAGCGTGTCGACGTAGCGACCGGCCTCGGCGGTCACCGCGGCGGCCGCCAGGGAGGCACGGCGGTCCAGCTGCTGCCGGGCGGCGTCGCGCTGCTCGCCCGCCACCAGCGTCGCCACGCCGGCCGACATGACGAGGCCGGCAACCGCGACGAGCGCCGCGAGGATGCCGGCCGTGCGTATCTGCTTGGTCAACCGCGCGGGCGTGAGCTTCACACCATCCGCGTCGGCCGGGTCCGCGTGCGGCTGATACCGGGTTCCCGATTCGCACCCGGCGGCTCACCGAGTCGAACCCGGCAGCGTGCGCCTGTGACGAGCGCTAGCTGCCTTCGGGCACCTGGCTCTTGATGTCGTCGTAGCCGACCTTGGCGGGTGCCTCGACCGGTGCGTAGATCACCCGGAGCACGCCCGTCGGGAACGCCTCGGTCGCCAGCACCTTCAGGTGGTACGGCGCGTCGCCGTCGTCGAACAGCCTGCGGCCCTTGCGCGCCGCCACCGGGTGCACCAGCAGGCGCAACTCGTCGATCAGCCCCGCGGCGAGCAGTTGCTGCACCACGGAGAGCGAGCCGGGGATGAGGATGCCGGTGATCGTGGGGTCGGCCTTGAGGGCGGTGACGGCCGCGGCGAGGTCGCCGTCGATCAGCTCGGAGTTGCGCCAGGTGAACTCCAGCGGCTGGCGGGACACGACGATCTTGCGTACGTCCCCGAGCTGCTTGGCGAACGGGGCGTCGTCGCCACCGCCCGCCTCACGGTCGGGCCACGCCCCGGCGAAGCTGTCGTAGGTCTCGCGGCCGATGAGCAGGACGTCGGAGGTGCCGTAGTCCTCGGTGACGGCGCGGCCCATGTTCTCGTCGAAGTACGGGAAGTGCCAATCGGGGTCGATCTCGGCGACACCGTCGGCCGAGATGAACAGCGTGGAGATGACCTTTGCCATCGCGATGATCCCATCGAGTCGGGTGTGGCATGTGGACTGGCGCAGTACCCGCACCATATCGCCGGGGCGGCAGCCTGCCCGCTCGCCGCCACGCTGGCCCGATGGATCGGGCCGCTCAGCGCAGCGGGCCGAGGCGGATGCCGGTGAGTGCCACCTGAGCGGGTGCCGCCCCACCCGCCGTGGCGCGGGGCCGGACCAGCACGTAGTCGATGCCGCCGTGCGGGGTCGCGTTGGCGACCGTGAGGTCGGGCCGCACCTCACGGGTGAGGTCGCGGTAGGCGACCTCCATCTCCAGGGTGTCCGGGTTGAGCGGGGTGAGCTTGATGGAGCCGGCGAGCGCGTCCGCCCCGAAGTCGATCATCATCGGGACGGTGTTGCACTTCGTCGGGTCGTCGGCGCTGGAGGAGATGAGGACCTTCTTGCCGTCCGGGCCGGTGACGATCGCGACGCTGCGCGCGTCCTCGCACCCCGCAACGACCACCGTGCCGGGGTCGGCACTGGCCAGGAAGCCCTGGTTGCGGAACGCGTCGCTGGCCAGCACCCCGGGGCCGACGCCGCTCAGGTCCACGTCGCGGGCGCCGTCGCCGGTGGCCGACGCGGACGGCGACGGCGACGCGGACGACGCCGGCGCGGAGGAGGGTGACTCGGCGGCGCTGGCGGAGGCGGACGGCGCGGCCGCCGACGACGCGGCGGCGCTGGGCGCGGGCGGCGGCGCGGCGGCGCTCTGCGGGCCGTTGGCCGCACCGTTCTGGGCTGCCTTCTCGTGCTTGTTCGCGTTGACCACCAGGGCGGGCACCGCGATCGCGGCGGCCAGCAGGGTGACCGCCGCGCCGATGCCCGCCACCTTCGCGAACTTGGACGCGAAGCGGGGCTGCTGGACGAAGGTGGCCGTACCGGTGCCCGCCGCGGCGCCGGGCAGGTCGGGCGTCGCGGTGATGGTGAGCTGCCGCTGCTTCTCCTTGTTCCACGGCAGGGGAGCCTGCACCGACAGCAGGGCCTGCGCGGACGTGGCGGGCGGCAGATCCACCCAGGCGGGCTGGAACTCGGCGCGTACCCGGCGTTCCGGGTCGGTGGCGGCCAGATACAGCCGGACCGGGGCGTTGCCCCCGTTGGCGATCTCCAGCGTGTACCGCCCGGCCCGCCCCCCGGTCACCACCTCCGGCGTCGCCCGTACGGTGATCTCCTCGACCGCGGCCAGTTGCAGCGGCACCTCGACGCAGCGCGACACGTCATCCCGGTACCGCGACTTCACCAGCGCCCCGAGCACGTACGTCCCGGCGGGCGCGGGCGGCTGCACCGGCAGCGTCACCCGTACCGTGAGGGTGCCGGTCTCGGACGGCCGTAGCTTGGCGACCTCCGGCTCGGTGCGCACGGTGGCCCCGTCGGGCAGCCCCAGCAGTTCGAGGGCGTAGTGCTCCACGATGTCGCTGGCGTTGCGCACGGTCACGTCGAAGGTCAGAGCGTCGCCGGGCGAGGCGTCGGCCCGCTCCGGGGCCACCGTGACCCGCAGCGGCAGGGTCATGACTGATCCGCCCTGGCCATGCCGGTGCGGCCCTCGCTGCGCTCGGTGCAGCCGGTCATGGCACCTCCAGTGACTGCGTCCCGTGGACCCTGGCCGCCGGTCCCCGTCCAGGTTAACCAGCGTAAACAGTCATCCTCGCAGCACGGCGGCGGTGGAACAATCGTGTCTGCGACCCTGCGCGACGGCCGGACTCACGGTGCCGCGGTCGGTTGCGGCCCGAGCCCCTCATGGGCAGAGGACGCTGGTGGTCGCCGCACCGAAGGCGGCGCGGGCGTCGGGAACGGGTGGCTGATCCGGGCGTCCCCGCTGGTCGCGGGCGAGGTCGAAGACGTTGGCCACGAGCACGAGCTGGCGGGAGCCGTCGGCCGAGGTCATGGACACGCTGCTGAATCCGGGGCCGCCGCCGTCGGTCTCCCACACCGCGATGTCCGCGTCCCGGCACGGCACCGTCACGCGTTGCACGCCCAGCCCGTAGTCGCTGTCGAGAACGGTGGTCTGCAGCTCGCGTTGCTGTGCCGGCGCCAGCAGCCGCCCGCCGAACAGCGCGGTGTCGAACCGGGCGAGGTCGGCGACGGTGGAGACCATCGCGCCGGCGGTCCACTCGCCGGAGGGGTTGAAGCCGGTGACATCCCGGTAGTCCATGTCGTATCCGTGCAGGTGTGGTCCGGGCAGGCGCGGATCGTCGAGCGGGAACGACGTGTGGGTCAGCCCGAGCGGGATCGTGATGCGCCGGCGGACCTCGACGTCCGCGCGGTGGTGCGTCACCGCCTCGACGACCATTCCGGCGAGGAGGTAATTGGTGTTGGAATAGTTCCACTGCTGCCCGGGCGGGAACAGCGGCGGATGCGCCATCGCGGCGGTGACCACCTCCTGCGGGGTGTGACCACCCTGGTCAGTGGAGAACCGCGGGTCGTTGGTGGGGTCGTAGATCCCGCTGGTGTGGTTGAGCAGCTGCCGGACGGTGATCCTCCCGCCGTCGTTGCCGTGGCCGTGGACGACGCCCGGCAGCCACCGCTCCACCGTGTCGTCGAGGCGCATCCGGTCCTCGCCGGCCAGTTGCAGCACCACGGTGGAGACGAACGACTTGGTGTTGCTGAAGATCCGCCAACTGTCGCCGGGCTGCGCCGGCCGGCCCGTGGCCCGGTCGGCGACGCCGGCGGCGAGCTGCCAGTGCTGCGCACCCCGACGGGCGTACGCGATCACGCCGGGGTTCCCGGCGGCGACCGCCTCGTTGATGGCCTCCCGCAACCCCGCGGGCGGTGCGGCCTGCGGCGCCGGGCCGGCGTACGCGAGCTGTCCGGCCGTCGCCAGCCCGATCAGCACCGTGCCGGCGCAGGCCGCCCGAAGCGCAGTCCTGGTTCGCCGTGTTGCCATGTCCGCTCCTTCGCTCGGTGAACGTTGACGGGGCCGACTCTGCCGGTCCGCGGTGCGCGGGATCGACCAGGCGAGCCCCCGGATCTGACCCCGGGGACAACCCGGTGCCCGGCGGGGGGCACACCGGCTGGCGCAGCGAATCGGTGATCAGCAATCCTGGGTGCCGTCAGCCGGACCACGAGGACGGAGATGCGGAGATGACACCCATCCGGGACGGACGGCGTGCCGGCGCCGACGCGCTCAACCGGCTGCTCTACGTCCTGCTCGGACTGCCGCTGGGCCTGCTCGGCCTGGCCTACACCGCGGTCGCGGTCGTCGCGGGATCCGCGTTGTCGCTCACGATCGTCGGACTGCCACTGCTCGGTGCCGGTCTCCGGGGCGCCCGCCGCCTCGGCGGGCTGCACCGTGCGCTCGCCCGCCGCCTGCTCGGGGTCACCACGGTGGGTCCGGCGGGCGCACGCCGCAGCACCGGCTTGACGGACTGGGTCAGGGTCGGGCTGACCGATCGGGCCGGCTGGCGGTCAGCGCTGTACCTCGTGCTGAAGGCACCGATCGCTGTCCTGTCCACGGCGGTCGCAGCCGTCTTCTACGGGTACGGGCTCGCCGCGCTCACCTATCCGGCGTGGTGGCGGGTCGTGCCGGGCACCTCCGACGACGCCGGAGTGCCGCACGCCGGGCTCGCGTTGCCCGGCGACGTCTTCCTCGATACCTGGCCGCGGGTGCTGCTGACCGCCGGTGCCGGCGTCGCCCTGCTGCTGGCCGCACCGTGGGCGCTGCGTGGAGTGCTCATGCTCGACCGCCTCGCCATCACCGGCCTGCTCGCGGTGGGCCGGCTGCGCGAACGGGTCCACGAGCTGGAACAGAGCCGGGCCTTCGCCGTGCAGGACGCCGCGGCGGCGCTGCGTCGCATCGAGCGTGACCTGCATGACGGCGCGCAGGCCCGCCTGGTGGCCGTGGCGCTGAACCTCGGCGCGGCCAAGGAACAACTGGAACAGGCCGACGCCGATCCCCTGACTCGCGAGCTCGTCGGCAGCGCCCACCGGGACGCGAAGGGTGCCCTGGTCGAGTTGCGCGACCTCGTGCGTGGCATTCACCCGCCCATCCTCGACAGTGGACTCGACGCGGCCCTGGCCACCCTGGCAGCCCGCAGCCCGGTGCAGGTCGAGCTGGATGTCGCCCTCGCCCGCCGGCCGGCGCCGGCGGTGGAGACCATCGCCTACTTCTGTGTCAGCGAGCTGCTCACGAACGTCGCCAAACACAGCACAGCGGGCCGCGCCGCGGTCGGCGTCGAACAGCGGGACGGGATCCTGCGTATTCGGGTCACCGATCACGGCCGAGGGGGCGCCCAGCCCCGCGGCGGACTCGCCGGACTCGCCGAACGGGTCCGTACCGTCGACGGACGACTCGACATCAGCAGCCCCGTCGGCGGCCCTACGGTCGTGACCGTGGAGTTGCCGTGCGAGTCGTGATCGCCGAGGACGCGGCCGTGCTGCGCGACGGCCTGACCCATGTCCTGACGAGCCGTGGACACGTCGTCGCGGCGGCCGTGGCGAACGCCGACGATCTGCTTCGTGCCACGTCCGAGCACCGGCCCGACGCGGTGATCGCCGACATCCGCATGCCGCCCACCCACACCGACGAGGGGCTGCGCGCGGCGATCGCCATCCGCCGCGCTCACCCCGAGGTGGGCGTGCTGGTCTTCTCCCAGTACATCGAGACCGGGTACGCCGCCGAACTGCTGGCCGGCGGCGCACGAAAGGTGGGCTATCTCCTCAAGGATCGAGTGGCCGACGTCAGCGACTTCATCGACGCGCTGACCCGCGTCGCCGCGGGCGGGACGGTCCTGGACCCCGAGGTGATCTCGCAGCTGCTCGCCGGCACCCGGCACACCGATCACCTGGCCGTGCTGACCCCCCGCGAACGCGAAGTGCTGGCGTTGATGGCCGAGGGCCGCTCGAACACCGCCATCGCCGACCAACTCGTGCTCGCCTACGGATCGGTCGAGAAACACATCACCAGCATCTTCACGAAGCTCGGCCTGCCGGCGTCGGCCACCGATCACCGCCGGGTACTGGCGGTGCTGCACTATCTCGGTACGTGACCCGACGTGTCCGGATCGGCTACGCGGCGCCGAGGTACTCGGCCCAGCCTCCCGCCGGCTTCTGCCCGACCGGCAGGGACCGCAGGCGGCGCAGCACGGCCGGATCCTGGGCCTCCAGCCACGCGACGAGCTGACGGAACGACACGAACCGCACGTCGGGATGGGCCGCCATCGCCGTCACCGCCGACGCGACGGCGTCCATGTAGATGCCGCCGTTCCAGCGCTCGAAATGGTTGCCGATGATCAACGGCGCCCGGTTGGACTGGTACGCGCGCCGGAAACCGGCCAGGAACGACTCCTTCGCCTGGCTGCCCCAGGTGGCGCGCATGGCGGGATCCCCGTTGGGCACCCTCGACTGGTTGTACATCATGTTGTAGTCCATCGAGAGGACCTCGAAGCTGTGCCCGGGGAAGGGGATCTGCTGCATCGGCAGGTTCCACAGGCCGTTGGCGAAACGCGACGGCCAGACCTGGGTGCCGGTGCCGGAGCTGTCGTACTTCCAGCCCTGGACCCGCTTGGCCCGCCGCAGATTGGCCCCGCCCTCCAGACACGGCGTACGCCCGCCGACCAGCTCGCGCCGGTAGTCGAACGGCAGCGGCGGCAGGTCGGTGAACCCGGTGTTGGTGCGCCACTGGGAGACGAACCCGATCGCCTGGTCGATTTCGGAGTCCCATTCGGCGGGTGACCACCGTTGCACCCCTGTCGCGCCGCAGAAGTGACCGTTGAAGTGGGTGCCGATCTCGTGGCCCTCGGTCCAGGCCAGGCCCACCTGCTCGATCGTCGCGTGCACCGAACGGTCGGACAGGTATCCGATGGCCGAGGCGCCGACCGGGTGCTGCGGCGGGGCGTACAACTTCCGCTTCGACTCGGGGAGTGTGTAGATCCCGGTGAGGAAGAAGGTCATCGACCCGTGCACGTCCCGTGCGAGACCGCGGAACCGGGAGAACAGCTTGGCGGCCGTCTCCCCGGCGCCGTCCCAGGACAGCACCACGAACTGCGGGGGAGTCTCACCGGGCGCGAGCCGGTGGGCGTCCGGCTGGTGCGGCTGCGGTCCGCTGTCGCGGGTGCTGCCGTCCCCGATGAGTCCCGAGGTGGTTGCGGTCGACGGTGTCGCCGGCGCGGTGGTCGGGTGCGACGCGGTCGGCGCACTCGACGGTGTGTCGCCGGTGCTGCACCCCGCCAGTGCGCCGGCGGCCGCTGTCACCGCGGCGCCCAGGAACGCCCTTCTGCCCATCGCCACGCCGCGCTCCCTTGCGCCTGTAGGTGCGGGTCGGCATGACCCGGTGCGTGGCATCGACGTTAGAAAGCGATCTTCGGGACCGAATCACGGATTCGTGCCAGTACTGGCGTGGGCGGACACGCGAAGCGGCCCGGGGGCGAACGCCCCCGGGCCGCACCTGCCACCGATCAGGCAGCGATCGCGGGCTGAGTGGCGGGCGTCGCGACGCCGCCACCCATGTGCCGCAGATAAGCCGGCAGGGTCAGGAACTCCGGACACGTACGCTCACTGAGCAGTACGGTCAGCAGCGTGCGCGCCTGGCCGAACAGCCGCGCCGACTCCTCGTCCAGTGCCCCCGTCTCGCTGAGCACGTCGAGTTCCTCGCGCAGGAACCGCATCACCAGGCCCGCCGTGACCGGCACGCCGTAGTCGGTGGGGGTGCCCTGCGCGATCCACTGCCACAACTGGGCCCGGCAGATCTCCGCCGTGGCCGCGTCCTCCATCAGGCCGTTCAGCGCGACCGCGCCCCGGCCGCCGAGCCAGGCCGCGACGTAGCGCAGCGCGACACTGACGGAGGTCCGCAACGCCACCTCGCTGACCGCGACGGTGCCGAACCGGACGTCGAGCAGCTGCTCCGCGGTGACACGCACGTCGTCGCGGCGCCGCACGATCTGGTTCGGTTCGTGGCCGAGCCACTGGTCGAAGACCTCCTTGCACGTCTCGACCAGGCCGGGGTGGGCGACCCACGAGCCGTCGAAGCCGTCGCCGACCTCGCGCCGCTTGTCCTGCCGGACCTGGTTGAGCGCGCGCTTGGCGGCCACCGGGTCACGGCTGGGCACGACGGCGGCCATGCCGCCGATCGCGTGGGCCCCGCGCCGGTGGCAGGTGCGCACGAGCAGTTCCGTGTACGCCCGCATGAACGGCGCGGTCATCGTCACCTGGGAGCGGTCCGGCAGGACCACGTCCGGGCGATTCTTGATCATGCTGAACAGGTAGTCCCACCGGCCCGCGTTCAGGCCGGCCGAGTGCTCGCGCAGCTCGTAGAGGATCTCCTCCATCTCGAACGCGGCCGTGATCGTCTCGATGAGCACCGTCGCGCGGATCGTGCCGCGGGCGATGCCCAGCCGTTCCTGGGCGAAGACGAACACGTCGTTCCAGAGGCGGGCCTCCAGGTGGCTTTCCAGCTTCGGCAGGTAGAAGTACGGCCCGGAGCCCCGGTCGAGCTGCTTCTGGCCGCAGTGGAACAGGTACATGCCGAAGTCGAACAGTGACGCCGACACCGCCCGGCCGCCGATGCGCACGTGGCACTCCGGCAGGTGCCACCCGCGCGGGCGCACCATGATGGTCGGCAGGGTCTCGCCGACCCGGTACTCCTTGCCGTCCGAGGCGGTGAAGTCGATCTTTCCGTCCAGCGCGTCCTTGAGGTTGAGCTGGCCGGTGATGATGTTGTCCCAGGTCGGTGCGGTGGCGTCCTCGAAGTCGGCCATCCACACCTTGGCACCGGAGTTGAGCGCGTTGACTGTCATCTTGCGCTCCGGCGGACCGGTGATCTCGACCCGGCGGTCGGTCAGGTCCGGCACCGGCGGAGCCACCTGCCACGACTCGTCATCGCGGATGACCTTCGTGGACGGCAGGAAGTCGAGCTCCGTGGTCCGGGTGGCCCGCCGCCGGCGGCGCCGGTCCAGAAGCTGGACCCGGCGCGCGCCGAACTCGCGATCCAGGGCGACGACGAAGTCGATCGCCTCCGGAGTCAGGATCTCCGTGTACCGGCCCTCGGCCGAGCCGGTGATCGTGATCTCCTCCTGGGTACGCATGTCAGAACTGCTCTTCCTCAGTGGAGCCCGACAGCGCGGTGGTGGAGGAGTCCGGGTTCAGCGCGGTGGAGACCGCGTCGAAGTACCCGGTGCCGACCTCGGCCTGGTGCTTGGTGGCGGTGTAGCCGATCGCCTCGTTGGCGAACTCCGCCTCCTGCAGCTTCACGTACGCGCTCATGCCGGTCTCGGAGTAGCCCTTGGCCAGCTCGAACATCGAGTGGTTGAGGGCGTGGAAGCCGGCCAGCGTGACGAACTGGAACTTGTAGCCCATCGCGCCCAGCTCGCGCTGGAACTTGGCGATGGTGTCGTCGTCGAGGTTGCGCTTCCAGTTGAACGACGGCGAGCAGTTGTACGACAGCATCTTGCCGGGGTGCTCCTTGTGCACCGCCTCGGCGAACTGCCGCGCGAACTCCAGGTCCGGGGTGCCGGTCTCGACCCAGATCAGGTCGCAGTAGTCCGCGTACGCGAGGCCACGGGCGATGGCGGCCTCGGGGCCGCTGCGGACCCGGAAGAAGCCCTCGGCGGTGCGCTCACCGGTCACGAACGGCTTGTCGCGCTCGTCCACGTCCGTGGTGAGCAGGTCCGCGCCGAGCGCGTCGGTACGGGCGATGATCAGCGACGGGACGCCGCAGACGTCGGCCGCCAGGCGCGCCGCGTTGAGCGTACGGATGTGCTGCGCCGTGGGGATCAGCACCTTGCCGCCGAGGTGGCCGCACTTCTTCTCCGAGGCGAGCTGGTCCTCCCAGTGCACGCCCGCGGCACCCGCCGCGATCATGCCCTTCATCAGCTCGAACGCGTTGAGCGGGCCGCCGAAGCCCGCCTCCGCGTCGGCAACGATCGGGGCCAGCCAGTCACGCTCGTCGCGACCCGCGGCGTGGTCGATCTGGTCCGCCCGCAGCAGGGCGTTGTTGATGCGCCGCACGACCGCGGGCACCGAGTTCGCCGGGTAGAGGCTCTGGTCCGGGTAGGTGTGCCCGGACAGGTTCGCGTCCGCGGCCACCTGCCAGCCGGACAGGTAGATCGCCTTGAGCCCGGCGCGGACCATCTGGACCGCCTGGCCGCCGGTGAGTGCGCCCAGCGCGTTGATGTAGTCCTCGTTGTGCAGCAGATCCCAGAGCCGGCGGGCGCCCCGCTCGGCGAGGGTGTGCTGCTCCTGGACGGTTCCCCGCAGCTTCACCACGTCCTGCGCGGTGTAGCTGCGCTTCACGCCAAGCCAACGCGGATCGCCGGCCCACGCCCGAGTGAGGTCCGCGGCGGTACCGCCCCTGACTTCGGTCGACTGATCGCTCATCAGATGGTTCCTTTCCCGTGTTTCTTCCTGCTGATCGGTGGAAGAACTCGACTGTTGCGCACCGCGCAAGCCCTGAAGAAGGCTGATGTGAGGAGAAGAAGCGAAGAAATTCTGATACCGTGAAACGCGTGTCCGCTTCGCCTCTCGCCGCCGCCCCGTCGCCCGACGGTCAAGTTGATCTCGTCACACTTGGCCAGCGACTCCGCCATCTCCGCCGCGCCAAGGGCATGACCCTCGATCAGCTCAGCGCCGCCGTCGGGCGCGCCCCGTCGCAGCTGTCGCTCATCGAGAACGGCAAGCGCGAACCCAAGCTCAGCGTGCTGCAGGCCATCGCCGCCGCCCTCGGGGTCGGCGTGCAGGACCTGCTGCGCCCCGAGGCGCCCAGCCGCCGGGCCGGGCTGGAGATCGAGCTGGCCCACTTCCAGCGCCAGGGCGGGTACGCGGCCCTCGGTCTGCCCGTGGTGCGCGGCGGCCGGCGGCTGCCCGCGGACGCCCTGGAGTCGCTGATCGGCCTGCACCGCGAGCTGACCCGCCTGCTCACCGAGCAGAGCGCCACCCCCGAGGTGGCCCGCCGGGCCAACCAGCAGCTGCGCGCCGACATGCGCCGCCGCGACAACTACTTCCCCGAGATCGAGCAGGCCGCGGCCCGGGTCCTGGAGTCCGTGCGGCACACCACCGGGCCGCTGTCGCAGCGCGGCATCCTCGACATCGCCGAGCAGCTCGGCTTCAGCCTCAGCTACGTCAGCGACCTGCCCGGCTCCACCCGCTCCATCACCGATCTGCGCAACCGACGTATCTACCTGCCGCAGGTGGCCAGCGGCAAGGGTCACGACCCCCGCGCCGTGGTGCTGCAGACCCTCGGGCACTTCGTGCTCGGCCACCCGGAGCCCGCCGACTTCGGCGACTTCCTGCGCCAGCGGGTCGAGGCGAACTACTTCGCGGCCGCGCTGCTGATGCCGGAGAAGTTCGCGGTGGACTTCCTGGCCGCCGCCAAGGCCGACAAGGCCCTGGCGATCGACGACTTCCGCGACGCGTTCGGGGTGTCGTACGAGACCGCGGCGCACCGCTTCACCAACCTGGTGACCCACCACTTCGGTATCCCCGTGCACTTCACCCGGGTGCACGAGAGCGGCACCATCTACAAGGCGTACGAGAACGACAACGTGCGCTTCCCGTCGGATGTGACAGGGGCGATCGAGGGGCAGCACGCCTGCCGCAAGTGGGCGTCGCGCACGATCTTCCAGGCCGAGGACCCGTACTCGTCGTTCTACCAGTTCACCGACACCGTCTCCGGGACGTACTGGTGCACGGTGCACATCGAGTCGACCCGGTCGGGGGAGTTCTCCGTGACCGTGGGGACGCCGTACGAGCATGCGCGCTGGTTCCGCGGCGGCGACACCACCCGGCGTACCGTCTCGACCTGCCCCGACCCGCAGTGCTGCCGGCGGCCCCCGGCGGAGCTGGTGGCGCGCTGGGCCGGGCACGCGTGGCCGAGCGCCCGCGTGCACGCCCACCTGCTGGCCGCGCTGCCGCCGGGCACCTTCCCCGGCGTCGACGCCCAGGACGTGTACGAGTTCCTCCAGCGCCGCTCCGTCAGTTAGCCGGGCGGCGCGTCGGTGGCGCCCGCCGAATGAAGATCGACTGCTATCGTCCTCGGCGGTCCGGACGGGCCACCGCTCCGGGCTCCGCGCCGGAACGGTCACGGGGGAGGGCGTACATATATGCGTAGGGCGTGGCCGGGCGCGCTGGCCATCTCGCTGCTGGCACTGTTCCTGCTGGAAGGTCTCGGCGCCGGCCGCCACCGGATCCGGGTGGTCGCCGTCGACGCGTCCGGCAAACGGTCGGCGGAGTCGGCGCTGGAGGTCACCGCTCCGATCCGCTGATCCGGCAACTCCCGACAAGGGCCGCCCCATGGGGCGGCCCTTGTCGCATGCCGACTGCCGCGGCCCGCCGTCGACGTGGTGGGTGCCGTCCACTCTGTCCGGTCAATTGTGAACGCGCTCTCTCTGGTGCGCGGTTGCCGTCGTGGCACGGATCGGCCGCGGCCTGCGGCGGAGGATCCATCGAAAATCTTGATTAAGAGTCTTTACTGTTAACACTCTTTAACTTATGTTGAGCGCACACGTCGAGGGCGGCATCCCCTCAGATCGCCGGAAGTCGATCTCCGAACCCGTCCCGATCGTCTCGGCGGGCCGGGCAGCCCCCGGGCCCGGCCCGCCGACCCATGAAGAAGCCCGTCCCCCACGCTCGAGGAGCACTTCATGAGACGCCGGATCGCCCTACCCCTGCTGACCGTCGGCGCGGTCATCACGTCGTTCTTCATCGCGGTGGCGCCCGCCTCCGCGCACGGCTACATCTCGTCGCCGCCCAGCCGGCAGGCCAACTGCGCCAGCGGCGCGGTGGCCGACTGCGGCGACATCATCTACGAACCCCAGAGCGTCGAGGCTCCGAAAGGCTCGATGCAGTGCAACGGCGGCGGCAGCCGGTTCGCCGTCCTCAACGACAACAGCAAGAGCTGGCCCGCCGCCGCGGTCGGCCAGACCGTGACGTTCAACTGGGTGTACACGGCCCGGCATGCCACCAGCAACTGGGAGTACTTCATCGGCAACACGTTGCTGGCCTCGTTCAGCGGCGGGGGAGCGCAACCCGGCGCCACCACGACGCACACGGTGAGCATGAAGGGCTTCACCGGACGCCAGACCCTGCTGGCCCGGTGGAACATCGCCGACACGGTCAACGCCTTCTACTCCTGTGTGGACCTCAACATCGGCGGCGGCAGCACCCCGCCGCCCACCACGCCCCCGCCGACGCCGCCCACCACCTCGCCGACGACCCCGCCCACCACCACGCCACCGGCGGGCGGCACCTGGGCGGCGGGCACGGCGTACGCGGTCGGGGCCGTCGTGACCTACGGCGGGCTGTCGTACCGGTGCCGCCAGGCGCACACCGCCCTGGTCGGCTGGGAGCCACCGAACGCCCCGGCGCTGTGGGAACGCATCTGATCCCCGGCGGGGCGGGTCCGCGACCACGGGCGTGGACCCGCCCCACGGGGCTGGTCGCCCTCCTGCTGACCCTGGTTCTCGCCGGCTGCGGCCGGGCCGCTCCCGCGCCGGACGCGACCACCGGCAACGCCACCGACGTGATGTTCCTGCAGATGAGCCTCGCGTACGCGGAGCAGGGTGACCAGGTCGCGGCGATCGCCGAGCAACGGGGCACCGACCCGCGGGTGCGGGCCCTCGCCGCCCGGCTGCGCGCCGAGTGGCGTGCCGAGTCCGAGACCATGCGGCACTGGCTGGTGGGATGGCAGCAACCGGTCACCGCGAATCCTGCGGAGGGAGCGCACGCCGGCCATGGGGACCTGCACTCGCTGCGGGCCGCCGACCTGGCGGAACTGCGCGCGTCCCGGCCCGCCGATCTGGACCGGACCGCCCTGACGCTGCTCATCGGCCACCTGCACAACTGCGTCGAGGTGAGCCGGATGGAGTCCGCGGGCGGCGGCTACCCACCCGCTCGCGATCTCGCGACGGCCATCACCCGCGCCCGCCAGGAGGAGATCCGGCAAATGCTCCAGATCGTGGCGTGACCCGTTCGAGTGAACTTGAAGCTTCAAGGGCGCCCTACACTGGTGGGGTGAGCGCTGCCCCCGCCGACCCGCCACGCTGGCTCGACCACGCCGAGCTCGGCTCCTGGCTGCCGGTCGGCGGCCTGCTGCTGCGCCTGCCCGCCGCCCTGGACACCCAGATGCAGCGCGACTCCGGCCTCAGCCACTTCGAATACCTGGTACTGGCCAGCCTGTCCGAGGCGCCGGGCCGGACCCGTCGGATGAGCGCCCTCGCCGCTCTGGCCAACGGCTCGCTGTCGCGGCTGTCGCACGTCGTCAAGCGCCTGGAGAGCCGCGGCTGGGTGACCCGGACGGCCTGCCCGGAGGACGGCAGGTACACCAACGCGGTGCTCACCGACGCGGGGTGGGACAAGGTCGTGGCCAGCGCGCCCGGCCACGTGGAGGCCGTCCGTACGCTGATCCTCGACGCCCTGACCGACCGCGAGCTGGAGCAGCTCGGCGACATGGCCCGGCGCATCCTCGCCCGCCTCGACGCCACGTCCGAACCCTGACCCCGGCGCCGTCGGGCTTGCGGCCACCGGCCGTGGACGCGAAAACCGCTGCCGCCCGCGCAGCATCGCCGTTACCGTCGGCGGCGTGCCCGAGCTGATCAGCCCCACGACCCGCCTGCACGATGCCTGGCTGGCCGCCCGCGACGAGTGGGGGCGCGGGGTGCACCAGGACGGCTCCGGCCTGCACGCCGAGGACGACGTCGACACGCCCGATGGCTTCGCCGCCTGGGTGGACCGGCTGCGTCGCTCGGCCGACCCGACCGTGGCGCCCGAACCGGGCCGGGTGCACTGCACCTACTGGTGGATCGTCGAGGACGACACGATGCTCGGAGCGATCGCGCTGCGCCACGAACTCAACGACTTCCTGCTGCGTGCCGGCGGGCACATCGGCTACGGGATCCGGCCGACCGCCCGGCGGCGCGGGCTCGCCACCCATGCGCTCGGGCAGGTGCTGCGGCATGCCGGGGAGCGTGGGCTGGAGCGGGTCCTGATCACCTGCAATGTCGACAACGAGGCGTCACGGCGCACCATCGAACGGCACGGCGGGGTGCAGGAGGACGTCCGCGACACCGAGCTGGGCCGGATACGCCGGTACTGGATCTCGCTGTAGGGCGTGGCTCAGCCGACCAGGCGGCGCTCCCAGACCCATGCGGCGATCTCGACCCGGTTCCGGGCGCCCAACTTCGTCTGCACGCTGCCCAGATGCGTCTTGACCGTGCCGACCGAGATGAACAACTGGGTGGCGATCTCCGCGTTGGTCAGACCCCGCGCGGCCAGCTTCACCACGTCCAGCTCGCGGGGGGACAGGCCACCGTCGTCGCCGGTCGGCGCGGGCGGGCTCAGATGCTCCAGCAGCCGGACCGTGATCGACGGACTGATCAGGGCGTCACCCGACTGCGCCGCCCGGACGGCCTCCACGAGCAGCGCGGGGCCGGAGTCCTTCAGCAGGAACCCGCACGCTCCGTTGCGCAGCGCGGTGTGCACGTACTCATCGAGGTCGAAGGTCGTGACGACGACCACCTTGACCGGCTCCGCGACGCCCGGCCCCGCCAGCAGCCGCAGCGCCTCCAGGCCGTCCATCTTCGGCATGCGGATGTCGAAGAGGGCCACGTCCGGCTTGAGCCTGCGGGCCAGCGCGACCGCCTCGACGCCGTCCGCGGCCTCGCCGACCACCTCCATGTCCGGCTGCGCCCCGATGATCATTCCGAAGCCCGTGCGGACCATGGCCTGGTCGTCGGCGATCAGTACGCGGATCACTGCGTCACCTCCTGAGGCACCGGCAGGGCCGCGTCGACCACCCAGCCGCCGTCGATGCCCGGCCCGGCGGTGATGCGCCCGCCGACCGCGCGGACCCGTTCGGTCAGGCCCACGAGACCGTACCCCGGACGTTCGCGCGGCACGGTCGGGCGGGGGGCCGCGCCGTCGTTGGCCACCCGGACCAACAACCATTCCGGGGTACGCCGGATCCACACGTCCGCCACCCGCGCCCCCCGCGCGTGCTGGCGGATGTTGGTCAGCGCCTCCATCACCACCCGGTACGCCGAGGTCGACACCTCCACCGG
Organism: Krasilnikovia sp. MM14-A1004; assembly: GCF_047159485.1. Taxonomy (GTDB): domain Bacteria; phylum Actinomycetota; class Actinomycetes; order Mycobacteriales; family Micromonosporaceae; genus Actinoplanes. Next base: position 2,762,901 of record NZ_AP038773.1, read on the forward strand.
GAGCCCGCCGATGTCCCCGTCCACGTGCAGCCGGGCCAGCGTGCCGCCGGAACTGCTGAACTGCTCCAGCAGCGGGCCCAGCTCGTGCACCCCGGCCAGCGGGGCCAGCGGCGCGTCGGGGTGCGCATCGGGGTCGCGCAGCACGCCGACCATCCGGCGCATCGAGGCCATCGTCTCCGCCCCGGCCTGCTCGATCTGCTCCAGCGCCAGCAGCACGCGCTGCGGGTCCTGCTCGGCGATGAACCGGGCGCCCTGCGCCTGCACCACGATGCCGGTCACGTGGTGGGCGATGAAGTCGTGCAGGTCCCGGGCGAACTCGGCGCGCTGCTCCGCCCGGACGGCGTCCATCGCGCGCTGACGGGTGGACGCGATCGTGCGCAGGTACACGCCGGCGCCGATCGAGGCCGTCGACATCAGGGCGAGCATCAGCCCGGCGATGACGTACTCGGGGCTGATCGCGCCGCGCACCGGCAGCAGTCCCACCGCCACCACCGTGGCCACCACTGCGGGCACCGCCAGCTGCGCCTGGGCGCGGCGGCTCACCACGTACAGCATGCCGAGCAGGCCGAGCGCCTCGGCGATGCCGAAGCTGCCGTGGGTCTGGCCCATCATCACGACCAGGACCGTCACGACCAGCGAGAACCCGGCAACCAGCAGTGCGACTTTCGGCAGACGCGTCGAGTCCTGATCGTGCCGGGGCAGCCACACCGCGGCGGTCGCCACGGCGGCCACGACCTGCAGCAGGGCAACCGCACCGGCGCCCGCCATGCCCGCCTGGAGATCGAACAGCCCGAGCAGCGCCATGAGGCCCAACAGGGCGAGCTGGCCGAGGCGGAACAGCAGGTTCCGGTTTTGCTGCGTCAACATCGTGACCCAGCGTAGTGGGCGCCGGACGGACCCCTCATCGGCCGAAAGGCAGACCCGGCGCTGCCGCAGGTCCCGGCTGCGGGCTGATGCGGGGGTTGATCGGCGTCGAACAGGATGCTCCCAGCTTCCGACCCCGATCGAAGAGGACTCGACCGATGAGAACGCAGTTCCCGGCCGCCGCGCCGATGCCGGCCGACACCACCAACTCCGCGGTGGCGGCCGTCGACCTCGTGAAGGTCTACGGCAACGGCGACACGGCCGTACGGGCGCTGGACGGCGTCACCGTCGGCTTCGCCCGGGCCGCGTTCACCGCCATCATGGGCCCCTCCGGCTCCGGCAAGTCCACCCTCATGCACTGCCTCGCCGGCCTGGACACGGCCACCTCCGGGCGCGCCCTGCTCGGTGGTACGGACCTCACCACCCAGCCCGACCGGGTGCTCACCAAGGTGCGCCGGGAACGGATCGGCTTCGTCTTCCAGTCGTTCAACCTGCTGCCCCAGCTGACCGCCGAGCAGAACATCACCCTGCCGCTCGACCTGGCCGGGCGCCGCGCCGAACGGGGCCTGCTCCAGCACCTGGTGGACGTGCTCGGCATCGCCGGACGGCTCAACCACCGGCCCAGCGAACTGTCCGGCGGCCAGCAGCAGCGGGTCGCGCTGGCCCGGGCCCTGGTGTCGCGGCCGGAGGTGGTCTTCGCCGACGAGCCGACCGGCAACCTGGACTCCCGTTCCGGCGCCGAGGTGCTGGCGTTCCTGCGCAACTCGGTGCGGGAGCTGGGACAGACCGTGGTGATGGTGACCCACGACCCGGCCGCCGCGGCGTACGCGGACCGGGTCGTGCTGCTGGCCGACGGCCGGGTGGCCGGCGAGATCGACCGCCCGGACCGCGCCAGCGTCGCCGAGGCCCTGCAGTCGCTGGGCAGCACCCGATGAGCCCGGTCCTGCGTACCCAGCTCGGCGGGGCGGCCCGCCGGCCCGCCCGGCTGCTGCTCACCGGCCTGGCCATGCTCGTGGCGTCGTTCGTCGTGTACGCCACGGTCCTCGCCCAGCAGATCACCCTGCGCACCGCCCTGGACACCCTCAGCGGCACGCCGGAGGCCGTGGACCTGGTCGTCACCACCCCGAACGCCGAGAACGCCGTCCCGATCAGCACCACCCAGCTCGGCAAGATCAAGGCGGTGCCGGGGGTGGCCGAGGCGGTCGGCCGGGTGGAGACCGGCGGCGAGATCGGCGGCCAGTACCTCAGCCTCGTCGGCGACCCGGGCAGCGGCGCGCTGTCCGTCGCCCACGTCACCCAGGGCCGCTACCCGGCCGCGCCGAACGAGATCGCGGTGACCCCGCGCACCGCCAGCCGGATGAGCCTGCCCGTCGGCACCCGGCTCGGGCTGAAGATCTACGGCTCCGACGACAAGGACAAGACCGTCCAGCTCCAGGTCGTCGGCATCGTCACCCCCGCTGACGACTACGGCTCGATCGCGTACGCGCCGCAGAGCAGCGTCACCGCCCTGACCGGCGGCGACACGCTCCAGCAGATCGACGTACGGCTGGACGCGGGCGCCGACCCCGCCGCCGTGCGGGACGCCATCGCCGCGATCGGCGGCAAGCACGCACCCGAGGTACGCAGCGGCGCGGACGTGCGCCTCGACGAGGCCAACCAGGCCGCCTCCGACCTGAACGCGGTGTTCGCGGTCGTGGGCATGTTCATCGCCATCGCGGTGGTCGCCGCCGGACTCGTCGCCGCGTCCACGTTCCGGATCGTGTTCGCCCAGCGGATGCGCCAGCTGGCGCTGCTGCGCGCGGTCGGCGCCGGACGGGGTGCCATCGTCCGGGCGCTGGCCGCCGAAGGGGTGGTGACCGGTCTGGTCGCGGGCGTCACCGGGGTGCTCGGCGCGCTGGCCGTGGGCTCCGCCGTACCGCCCGTCCTGCGACTGTTCGACATCACCGTGGCCGGTCCCGGCGTACCCGTGCTGCCCGCCCTCGGCGTGATCGCCCTGGCCGTGGTCGTCACGCTGCTGGCGGTCATCTCCCCGGCCGTCACTGCCGCCCGGGTGGCGCCGCTGGAGGCGTTGCGGGCGGCGGCCACCACCGCCGGCAAGCACGGCATCGGCAAGGTGCGCTGGGTGTTCGGGCTGCTGCTGGTGACCGGGGCGGCGCTGTCCGCCGGGTACGTCGCTACCCACCTGCCCGGCCGGGACACCAAGGACTACCGGCCGGACATGATGCTGCTGGCCATCGTCTTCTCCGGCGCCATGGCGTACTTCGCGCTGATCGCGCTGGGCCCGGTGCTCATGCGTCCGGTGCTGGCCGTCGTCGGCCTGCCGCTGCGCCGCCTCGGCTCCATCGGCCGCCTCGCCGTGGGCGGGGTCGGCGGCGCCACCCGCCGCGCGGCCGCGGTCTCCGTGGTGGTCGCGCTCGGGGTCACCCTCATCGCCGGGGTCGTGGTCGGCGGGGCGTCCCTGCGGGTGCTGGCCGACCGGGAACTCGCCTCCTCCGCGCCCGCCGACTTCGAGCTGACCGCGGGCGATGGCGCGACCCTGCCCGCCGACCTGGTCACCCGGGCGGCCGGCAGCGCGCAGCTGCGGCACGCCACCACGTACCGGCGGCTCAACGACCTGAAGATCGGTACGGCGGTGGAGCAGTTCGACGCCAACGACCTCGATCTCGCCGCACTGCCGGAACTCAGCAAGATCGACGTCGCCGACGGCTCCCTGGCCGACGTGCGGCCCGGCAGCATCGCCGTGTCGGGCTGGGCGCGCGACGCCACCGGGGTGCACCTGGGCGACAAGGTCGAGGTGAGCGCCGGCAAGGGCAAGCACAAGGTGACCCTGACCGTCGCGGCGATCCTGCCGGACTCCGTACCCCTGGGTTCCAGCGTGCTGGTGCACCGCAGCGACATGGACAAGCTCGGCGCCTCCGCGCTCGCCTCCGGCCTGCTGGCCGACGCGGCCCAGCCGGGTGAGGACGGCCGGACGGCCGCGCAGCAGGCGCTGCGTCAGGTGATGGACAACCGGTCAGGGCTCGGCCTGAAGGTGCTGGCCGACCAGCGCGACCAGGAGAACGACGCGATCGACACGGTGCTGGCCATCGCGCTGGGGCTGATCGGGCTGACCGTGCTCATCGCTGTCGTCGGGGTCGGCACCACGGTCGCGCTGTCGGTGGTCGAACGGGCCCGCGAGTCGGGGCTGCTGCGCGCCGTCGGCCTGACCCGCGGCGGCCTGCGCGCGATGCTCACCACCGAGTCCGGCCTGTACGGCGTCATCGGCGCGGTGCTCGGCCTGCTGCTCGGCGTGCCGTACGCGTGGCTGGCGGTCAAGGCCCTCGGCGTGAACGCGCCGCTGCGCCTGCCGGTGCTCCAGCTGGTGGCCGTGTTCGCGGCGCTGGTGGCGTTCACGGCGCTGGCCGGGGTGCTGCCCGCCCGCCGGGCGGCGAAGGTGAGCCCGGTCGTGGCGCTGGGCACCGAATAGCGCCGCCGCTTCCCGGGGTCACACTTTCCGGGGCCACGCCGGCCGTGCCGGGCCGGCGTGGCCCCCCATGCCCGCTGGGCTTGCAGCAGCGCACGCACCAGCGTCCGCGGCGGCGTCGGCCCAGCCGGTGTCCGGCCGTATCCGCAATCCGGTGGTGTGCCGCGGTCGGGGCCGACATGCTCGCTGCATGACCATGGCCGACTGGCCCCTGTTCGGGATCCGGCTCGCCTGCCGGGCCGTCACCCTGCGGCCGGTCCGCGAGGAGGACCTGCCGCAGCTCGCGGCCGCGCTACCCGATGACGTCGGGCACGACCCCCGGCTGGAGCTGTTCGACGAGCAGTCGGCGGCGCAGAACGAGCGGCGGCTGTTCTGCCAGGGGTACTGGCGCGCGCTGGGCACCTGGTCACCGTCGTCGTGGGTGCTGCACCTCGCGGTCCGGCACGCGGGGGAGTTGGTGGGGGTGCAGACCGTCGAGGGCGACAACTTCGCGGTGCTGCGTACGGTCGACACCGCCTCCTGGCTGGTGCCGGGGGCGCGCGGGCGGGGTCTCGGCGTGGCGATGCGGATGGCCGTACTGGGGCTCGCGTTCGACCATCTGGGTGCGCTGGCGGCGGTCAGCTCGGCCGTGGTGACCAACGCCGCGTCGCTCGGGGTGTCCCGGCGCGTCGGCTACGCCGACAACGGGCTGGGTTTCGTGGCCGAGTCGACCGGCCGCGCCGAACTTCGCCACCTGCGGCTGACCGCCGACGCGTGGCAGGCCTCGGGGCACGGCCGGGAGGTGACCGCGTCCGGAATCGAGCCGTGCCGCCGCTGGTTCGGGGTGTGACCTCGGCAATATCGCCCGTTCGGACACAATCGATAGGGCCGAACAGTGGAGGTTCCCGAGGTCGCGGGCCATCGTCGACAGTGGAGCGGCCGGGGCCGTCCCGCGCGGCACGCGGTTGAGCCGGTAACCTCACGCCCGGTCCGGACGCGCCCGCGCCCGGCGGACACGGGGGTAAGCGTGAACCGGCGCCAGGTCATCGGTGTGCTCGCATCCACGGCGGTCGTCGCCGTGGGCACGACGGTGATCGCGCTGCACAGGCCAGGGGCGTCGTCCCACCCGGCCGCCGCCGCGGAGCCGGTGGTCGCGCTGCCCGCCGCCGAGCCGGCCGCCGCCCCTGAGGGGCCGCCGGTCAGGGTCGGCCGGCACACCCTCGACATCGCCCCGGCCGACAGCCGCGCGCACACCCTGAAGGTGCCCGAGCGCCGCACGGACCGGTTCAGCCTGCTCGGCATCACCTGGACGGATCCCGCCGCCCGGGTTTCCGGCACGGTCCAGGTCCGCACCCGTGCGGTCGCCACCGGCGCGTGGTCGCCGTGGCGCACCCTGGACTCCGACGACAGCCTCGGCCCGGACACCGCCGCCGAGCGCGGTGGCCACCCCCGCGGCGGCACCGCGCCGCTGTGGGTCGGCCCGGCCGACGGTGTCGCCGCCCGCGTCGTGGACGCCGCCGGTGCGGTCAGCCGGGCCCTGCCCGCCGGGCTGCGCCTGGAACTGCTCGACTCCACCGGCGACAGCCGTGGGGCTGGCGGCGGTGGCCAGAGCAGCGGTGGCCAGGGCGGCGGCGACGAGGTGACCGACCCGACCAGCGCACCGGCGATCCAGCCGTCCGCGACGCAGGAGACCAGTGCCCCGCCGGCCCCCGCCGCGCCCACGAGCACCGCGCCCGCGCCCGTCGTGACCAGCGCCGCCCCGGCCAAGCCGGCGACCACCAAGGCGGCGCCGCGCCAGGCGCTGCGGGCGCCGCTGCCGGGCGGACTGCCCCCGTACGTCAGCCGGGCCGGGTGGCAGGCGGACGAGAGCCTCGTCAAGAACGCGCCCGACTACGCCGGCAACGTGGGCGTGCTCTTCGTGCACCACACCGCCGGGACCAACGACTACCAGTGCGCCGACTCGCCGTCGATCGTCCGGGGCATCCTGGCGTACCACGTGCAGAGCCAGCACTGGAACGACATCGGCTACAACTTCCTGACCGACAAGTGCGGCACCCTGTTCGAGGGCCGCAAAGGCGGGGTGGACAAGCCGGTCATCGGCGCGCACACGTACGGCTTCAACACCGGCTCGGCCGCCGTCGCGGTGCTGGGCACGTACATCAAGGACCGGGTGCCCGCCGCGACCCAGACGACGATCGCGCAGCTGGCGGCGTACAAGCTCGGCATGTACGGCTTCGCGCCCACCAGCAGCACGAAGCTGACAGAGGGCGTCTCCGACGGCAAGTTCCCGAAGGGCACCGTGGTCACGTTCGCCCGGATCTCCGGGCACCGCGACGGCGTGGCCACCGAATGCCCCGGCGACGCGCTGTACGCCCAGCTCGCCGACATCCGGACCGAGGCCGACGCGGGGATCTACGGACTCACCGCCAAGCCCGGCGGCGCGGGCGTCTCCGGCGGGATTTACTACGCGCGGGGCCCGGTCACCATGACCTGGTCGATCGGCAACCCGTCCACGGTGCTCACCCGATTCGAGGTGCTGGTCGACGGGGCGGTCGCGGCCACCGCGGCGCCCGCCGACCGGTCCGCGACCGTGCCGGTCTCGGCTGGCACGCACAAGCTGCAGGTCAGGGCCGTACGCGACAACGGCTCCACGGGCATCTCCACGGCCTCGACGGTGCTGGGGGACACCACCGCACCGACCTTCCCCGGCGCGCCGGCCGTGGTGCTGCGCGGCGGCACCGTCTCGGCCACCTCCGTGCCGGTGACACTCACCTTCCGGGCCGCCGACAACGCCAAGCTGGCGTCGGTGGCGCTCACCGCGCCGTCCGCGCGGACGTTCGGCCCGACGACCACCTCCTGGGCCACCGCCGTCAAGCCGGGCGGGACCATCTGGCGACTCTCCGCCAGGGACGTGGCGGGCAACACCGGCGGCGCGGCGGTCGGCCGCACCGTGGTGCTGCTACCGGAAACCAACGCCAAGCGGGGCGGAAAGTGGGGCTCCGCCTCGAAGAGCGCGTACCTGGGTGGCAAGGCGCTGACCAGCGGCACCCGTAACGCGAAGCTGACCTGGACCTTCACCGGCAGTTCGGCGGCGCTGCTGTTCGCCCGTACCGCCAAGTCCGGCAAGGTCGACGTCTACCTGGACGGCCGGAAGGTGGGCACCCTCGACCTGAGGGCCGGCAAGAACAGCTACCGGCAGGCGCTGTGGACCCGCGCCTTCGCCAAGGGCCGGCACACCGTCGCCATCGTCGTACGCGGCACCGGCGGCCGCCCGACCGTCACCTCCGACGGCCTCGCCTATCTGAGGTGAGCCGGGCGGGCACGCCGCAGCGGACCGCCTGGTCAATAGCGGCGAGCCCGCCGAGGTCACGGTTTCGTGCCACGGACGGCCGGAGGATCCTGCGCCACGCAGTCCTGTGCTTCTATGTCGGGACACATCTGTTCGGGGAGGAAGATTTGCACCAGCGAGTTTCCGTACGCCTGGTCACCGCCACTCTGGCGGCGGCCGTCGGCGGCGGTCTCGGCGCCGTCGCGCTGACACCCGGCGCCGCCGTTGCGGCGGGTCCGGTGGCCGCGGCCGTACCGGCGTCCGTCGTGGTCCGTCAGGCCGCGGCGGCCTCGTGTTCGACGGGCAAGTACCAGCGCCAGGTCGAGGGTTACCTCAAGAAGATCGGCGGATTCGGCGCGGTCACCGTCGACGGCAAGCAGTCGGCCACCGACTGCGCGGCCATCAAGAAGTTCCAGCGCCGGTTCGGCATCCAGCCGGCCTCCGGCCTCGCCGGCCCGACCACGTACGGGGTGGCCAAGCGGCTCGCCGCCACCGACACCTCGGCGTGCAAGGCCAGCAAGAGCCGGACCACGGTCTGCGTGGACCTGACCCATCAGACCGTGTGGGTGATGAAGAACGGCAAGGTGTACACCAAGCCGAGCGTCACCCGCACCGGCATGAAGGGCTACCGCACCCCCACCGGCACCTATGCCATCTGGCAGCGGGCGTCGAAGGAGTACTCCGAGAAGTACAAGGTGTGGATGCCGTACTGGCAGCGTTTCGTGGGTGGTATCGGCCTGCACCAGACCACCACCTACCTGCACGACGCGTGGCGCGGCTCGCACGGCTGCGTCAACCTGCTGCCGTCGGATGCCAAGAAGTTCTACGGCATGCTCAAGATCGGCACCACGGTCAAGGTGTTCGGGCGCCGTCCCGGCACCTGATCCGTTGTACCCGGCCTGCGGCCCACCGGCGACGCCGGTGGGCCGCATGTCGCTTCCGTGCCCGACTCAGGCGGCCAGGTCCTGGTCGCTGCGGCGCTCGATCCGGTGCGCCAGCCGGACGATCGTCGTCAGTACCTCGTGGCTGGGGAACACCCACTCCCGGCCGTCCGCGGCACGCACCCGCAGCCCGCTCCGCCCCAGCGTGTACGTCACGTCCGTGAAGCGGCTGACCGTGTCGTCGTGGTGTACGACGATCAGCTGGTCGGCGCGCAGCATGGCGTTCACGACGACCCCCGGCGACCGGTGCACCGCTGGACCTCGAGCATGGTGCCTCCTTCACAGGCGACGGGCGACAGCCGGGACGGACTCTGGGCGGACGGACGGTGGGCAGACGGACTGTGGGCAGACGGACTGTGGGCGGACGGGCTCTGGGCGGACGGACTCCGGACGAGCGGCGGGAGCCGGACGCCAGATGCGCGCTACGGCGGTGATCTTCGGATGGGATGGCTCGGCACCGGGCCCGGGCGGCAGGTCCGCAGCGGGCGCCCCCGGGGCGTGTGACTCCATGGTGCGCCGCGTCGGCAACCCGCCCTGTCGCCACCGCGACAGCGTCCGAAAACAGGCATCGTGTATCAGGTCCGGGCAAGCCGGGCGGGGGCCGTACACGGATCGGTCGACGCTGATCCACCGGCATAGCATGGCCCCGTGCCTGCCGCCCAGCGCCGACCCGCCACCCAGCGCCGACCCGCCACCCAGCGCCGCCCGCGTCGATCCGTCGGCCTGTTCGCGGCCGCCGCCCTGCTCACCTGCCTGACCGCCGCCTCCTGCGGCGACAAGACGACCGGCGTCACGCTCGGCGCCGCCGCCCGGGGCACCGTCGCCGAGATCGTCGAGGCGCCCGGCTCGGTGACCGCGCGGGCCGCCGCCACCGTCAACGCCCCGGCCGACGGCACCCTCGCCGAGCTGCGCGTCGACGCGGGTGCCCGGGTCCGCAAGGGGCAGATCCTGGCGGTCATCGACTCACCGGCCACCCAGCGGCGGCTCCGGGATGCGCGGCGGGCGCTCGCGCAGTCGTCCGGCGGCGCCCGCGCGCCGGGCGGCGGCAGCTCGGGTGTCGCGGCGGCGCAGCGCCGTACCGACGCGTCGGCCACCGACGCATTCACCGCCGCCCGCGACGCGGCCCGCCAGGTCAGTGACCCGCAGCTGCGCGCGGCGCTGCTGGCCCAGCTCGACGCCGCCCGCCGCCAGTACGCCGCGGTGTCGCAGACCGCCTCGGCCGCGGTGCGTTCCGTGCAGCGGGGCGTGGCGAGCCTCGGCCAGGCCGTCGGCGCCCTCGGCGCGGCGCAGCGGATGCAGGCGCAGCAGGCGTACGAGCTGGCCGACGCCGCCGTCGACGCGCTGACCCTGCGTGCCCCCGTCTCCGGGGTGGTGCAGCTCGGCGGCACCCCGTCCGGCGGGGCGACCTCGCTGAACGACCTGCTCTCGGCCGGTGCCGGAACGGGCGCCGGAGCCGGGGCGGGCGCTGCCTCCGGCGCCACCGGGGCGGCCCTGCCGGGCGTCGACGCGGCGGTGCCCCAAGGCGCCGCGGTGAGCGCCGGCACCCCGATCCTCACCGTGGTCGACGTGGACCGGCTCGGCCTGGCCGCGGACGTCGACGAGACGGACGTGCTGCTCGTGCGGCCCGGCGTACGGGCCGACGTCGAACTGGACGCCGCCACCGGCGCCACCTACCAGGCCACGGTACGGGCCGTCGACCTGCTGCCCACCACCTCCTCGCGCGGGGGCGTCTCGTACCGGGCCCGGCTGGATCTCGGCGCGGGCCGGTACGCCGACGGCCGCCCCGCCCCGACCCCGCGCCCCGGCATGAGCGCTGTCGTCCGCCTGCAGGTCCGGCAGGCGACCGACGCGGTGACCGTCCCCGCCGCCGCGATCGTCGACGCCGACGGGCGCGACACCGTCTGGGCGGTCCGGTCCGGGCGCGCCGAGCGGGTGCCCGTGACCCTCGGCGTCCAGGGCGAGGACGTGGTGCAGGTCGTCTCCGGGGTACGGACCGGTGAGCGGATCGTGATCGGCGGCGCCGACCAGGTCCGGTCGGGCCAGGAGCTGCCCCGGTGACCACACCCGCGATCGTGGCCACCGGGATCACCCGCACGTACGAGCTGGACGGCGTGTCCGTGCCCGCGTTGCGGGGGGTCTCGCTGAGCGTCGAGCCGGGCGACTACGTGGCGATCGTCGGCACCTCCGGCTCCGGCAAGTCCACCCTCATGCACCTGCTCGGTGCCCTGGACCGGCCGACCAGCGGGCAGCTGCTGATCGGGGGCCGGGACGTCGCCACCTTGTCACCGGGCGAGATGGCCCGGCTGCGCAACGAGACCATCGGCTTCGTGTTCCAGTCGTTCCACCTGCTGGCCCGTACCACCGCGCAGGACAACGTGGCGCTGCCGCTGGTGTACCGGGGGATCGGGCGTCGCGAGCGGCGCCGCCGCGCCGCGGCGCTGCTCGACCGGGTGGGGTTGGGGCACCGCGTGGGTCACCGCCCCAATCAGATGTCCGGTGGCGAGCAGCAGCGGGTCGCCATCGCCCGCGCCCTGGTCACGGACCCGTCGGTTCTGCTGGCCGACGAGCCCACCGGCAATCTCGACTCGGCCACCGGGCGGTCCGTGCTGGCGCTGCTGGAGTCGCTCAACGCGGACGGTGTCGCGGTGGTGCTGGTCACCCACGACCGGGACGTCGCGGCCCGCGCCCGCCGCCAGATCGTCATGCGCGACGGCCTCATCGTCGACCCACCGCCCGGCGAAGGTCCGGCCGGTGGCGTCGCGGACGGTGGCGCGGCGTGAGGGTGGCCGAGGCGTGGCGGGTCGCCCTGGACGCGTTGCGCGCCAACCGGTTGAGAAGCGTGCTCACCATGCTCGGCGTGGTCATCGGCGTGGCCGCCGTGGTGGCGCTGGTGGCGATCGGCACCGGCACCAAACAGCTGATCGAACGCCAGGTCGAGGGGCTCGGCTCGAACCTGCTCATCGTCGTGCCGGGCCGGCTCGCGGCGGGCGCCGCCCCGACGGTCTCCACCCTCACCCTGGACGACGTCGACGCGGTGAACCGGGTCGTCGGCGACCCGTCCCGGGTGGCCGTCACCGTCCAGTCCGGACAGACCGTACGCGCGGGCAGCCGGTCCGCGTACGCCAGCATGCAGGGCGTCCTGGAGAGCACTCCGGAGGTTTTCGTCCGGCGGCTGGACCGTGGGACCTACCTGACCCACGCCGACGTCAGCACGGGTCGCCGGGTGGCGGTGCTGGGCGCCGGCACCGCGCGAACACTGTTCGGCGACCGCGATCCGATCGGACGGCAGATCACCGTGGGCGGTGTCCGGTTCCGGGTCGTCGGCACGTTCGCGCCGCTCGGGCAGAGCCTCGGGGTGGACCGCGACAGTGAGGTGCACATTCCGGTCACGGCCGCGCAGCGGCTACTGGGCACCGACCGGATCGACGCGCTGGCCATCCGGGCACCCGACCGGGACCGCATCGACGCGCTGGGCGACGCGGTCGTCGCGGCGCTGGTCAAACGGCATCCCGACACCGACTTCAGCGCGGTCACCCAGCAGCAGATCCTCGGCGTACTCGGCGACATCCTGGGCGTACTCACCGGCGTGCTCGCCGCGATCGCCGGGATCAGCCTGCTCGTCGGCGGGGTGGGGGTCTCGAACATCATGCTGGTCAGCGTGCGGGAGCGGACCCGGGAGATCGGGTTGCGCAAGGCCGTCGGCGCTCGTCCGCGCGACATCGGCGTGCAGTTCCTGCTGGAGGCGGTGCTGCTCACCACGATCGGCGGGGTGGTGGGGATGGCCCTGGGCGTGGGGGTCGCGTTGCTCGTGGACAGGATCTCGCCGGTGCCCGCCGCGATCACCTGGTGGTCGCTGACCCTCGCCTTCGGAGTTTCCGCCGCCGTGGGAATCGTCTTCGGGGTGGTCCCGGCACAACGTGCCGGCCGGCTCGACCCGGTGGTCGCGCTGCGGACCGAGTGAGCCGGGCTCCCCGGCTGGACGCGCCGGGACCGATTAGTGGCAGAGCAGCAGCAGCTTGACGCCCGCGCCGCAGGAGGCGGTCACGGTGATCGTGACGGCGAGGAGAGCGCGGGCGAGGATCAAGCCTGCCTTACGCCCGTTCCAGGTGACGGGGAGCAGCTGCTCCACCACGACCGCCAGCAGCCAGCCGAGCAGGAGCACCGGGTACACCAGGTCCCAGGTCTCGTCGGGGAAGGCGCTGGCATTGCCGCTGCCGCCATGGTTCGGGCAGTCGCGTACGTCGGTGGCCGGCTGGAGCGCCACCGTCAGCATCGTGATCAGGGCCCCGCCCGCCAGCACTGCCCGGAAGCCCGCCAGCGGGGATCGGCGCTTCGCCAGCCCGGCCCGCTCGCCTTCGAAGAAGAAGATCGTCGTCTCCTCCGGGTCTGTGTCGGCGCTGCCGACGCACGCTGCTCGTCCGCAACGATCAAACCATTGGCGGTCAACGCTGCCTTCGGGGAGCTGCTATCCGGTCGTGGCGGGTGCCGGTCGGTCGGCCGCTGCACCGAGGATCTCCCGGCGCAGTCTCGGGTACGGCCCCCACCCGTCGCGGAGTACGTGGATGTAGACCGCCTCCAGCGAGACGTCGATGCGTTCCACCAGATCGAGGTCCTCGGGATCGCCGAGCCGGATCGCCCGCGCGAAATGATCCAGCGCCTCCATGTGCCGCCCCTGGTCGAAGCAGCTGCGGCCGGCGTTCTCGTGCACCACGCTGCGCAGCACCGGCGGCGCCTCAGAGCTGGCCGCCACCTCGAACAGGCGGTCCGCCTCGGCGTGGTCGCCACGCAGCCGCAGCACGTGCGCCAGCTCCGCCTGCGCGATGACGATCGCCTGCACGTCGCCGGACGACTCGGCGTGGCTCAGGGCGAGCCGGCTGGCCGCGGCGGCCATGCCCAGCTCGTCGAGCAGGCGGTAGACCTCCGCCCGTACGGAGAGCAGCCCCGCGCGGGTCGCGTGGTCCGCCTCGCCCGCCAGCGGCTCGTCCAGGCGCGCCCCCAGCTCGCGCAGGGCGTCCCGGTCGTCGACGACCTCGCGCAACGTGCCGCCGTCCAACCGCCAGCGGATCGCCGCGAGGTCCTCGGCGGACAGTGGCTTGAGCGGGCGCGCCGGGGCCTTGGGCTCATCCGGCGCCGGGCGGGCCATGACCGAGGGCTCGGGGCGTTCCGCCGTGGTGTCCCCGGCGCCGTCGGCCGGCTCCTCGTCCGCGGGCAGGGTCGGGTGCGGCACCACGACCGGCTGCTGGCCGGTCGCCAGGTTCGTCAGCATGTCCGTGATGTCGAGGTCGACCGTCATCCCCGGGGTGTCCGCGGCACGGTCGGGGCTGGGCGCCGCGACGCCGCCGGCCGCGACCGGTGCGGCGGTGGCGTCCGGGGCGGCGGGCTGCGCGTCGGCGTGCGAGGTGAACCAGCCCCCGGACAGGCCCGCGTCGGCGTATCGGCGGGGCGTGGTGTCCGGGCCCGAGGTCGCGAGCCGGGCGACCGGCTTCAGGGGCACGTCGCCCGCGGCGGTCTGCACGGACGGCCGGCCGCCGGCGGGCGGCGGAGTCGTGGCCGGAGCCGGGGGAACCGGAGCCGGGTGGGTCTGTGCCGCCTTGACCGGCCCGGCTGCGGGCGCGGTGGGATCCGGCGGTGCGGCGCCGCGGCGGTCGACTCCGCTCGGGGACGCCCCGGATGGTGATGTCCCCGGCACCGCCGGTGGCGGTGCCGCCGCCGCTGGCACCACAGACCCCGGCGCAGCGTGCGACGGTGCGGCCTGCGGGGCTGCCTGCGGTGCAGCGGCCTGTGCAGCGGCGGGCGGGGGAGCGGCCCGCGGGGGAACCGCCGGCGGTGCGGGGGCGGCTGCGGGCACGACAGGCGGGGGGACCGCGCGCGGCGAGGTGCCCGACGGCGGCGCCGCCGACCGGGCTGCGCCGGGCACGGAATGGTCACCCGCCGGAGAGGCGCCCGGCGGCGGGACGGGCGGCCGGACTCGGGGCACGGGCGCGCCACCCGGTACGCCGGACGCGGGCCGCGGATCCGGCGACGTCGCGGGGGACTGTGCCGAGGGCGTACCGGCCGGTGCCGGTGAGACCGGTATGCCGGTCTCGGCGGGTGCCGGCACCGGCGAGGTGGGCGCCGCAGCGGGAACGGTGCCCGACGGGTTCGTGATCGCGGCCGGGCTCACGCCGGGCGGAACCGCCGGCGGTGCCGGTGGGATCACCCGTGCCGGCCCCACCTGCGACGGGGTGCCGACGACCCGCGGCGTCGCCGGCGGTTCGGCCTTCTTGATCACCCTGGGCGCGGGTGGTGGCGTGGCCTTGCTGATGATCCGTGGCGCGGTCGGCGGGCTCGCCTTGCTGAGCACCCGCGGGCCGGTGTCGGCCGACTGGGGCTCGGCTCGACGCTCGTCACGGCCCCCGTCCCCGTCACCGCGTTCCGGGCGCATCCGCGCGGCGGGGTCGAGAGGCCGGTCGTACTCGCGTACGGCCGGGTCGGCAGGCCGGTCGTACCCGGGCTCGTCGTAGTCCCGCGCGGCGGGGGCGAACGGCCGGTCGTACCGGTCGGGGTCGGCGGCATGGCCGGGGCGGGTGGCGGGCTCGGTGCCCCAGTGGCCCGAGTACGGCTCCCGGTCGTCGTCCCACCGCTCGGCGTCATCGGGTGTATCGCGGCGCGGGTCTGCTACCGCGGAGCTGCCCCGGGCGGTCGGGGCCGGCGACCAGCGCTCGTCGTCGTCCGGTTCCACGGCGGCGGGACGGTCGGCCAGCGGAGTCGCGTCGCGCTGCGCGAACTCCGGGGGGCGGCCCGGTGGGGTCCAGCCCGGCGCGCCGTACCCCGGCCGCTCCCACGGCGGTCCGTCCCAGCCTGGTCCGGCGAATCCGGGACCCCACGGGCCGGGGAAGCCGGGGCCGGTCCAGCCCGGGAAGCCGGGACCGGGGAACGGTCCGCCCGTCCATCCCGGCCCGCCCTGTCCCGGATGCGGGGCGTCGTACTGTTCCGGACTGGTCCCGGGCCCGGCCGCCGGCTCGCCCGGCTGCGGCCGATGACGGCGCGGGTCGGGTGGCAGCAGCTCGCCGTGGAGCACGTCATCGCGGCGATCGCCGGTGCGTGGGCCGCCGCGCCGGTCGTCGTCGGCGGGCCCGCGCCGGGAACGGTCACCGTAGCCGCGGGGGTCGCGCCGCGCGGCGGGCACGTCGTCCTCCGGCCAGGCCTGGCCGCCCGGCCGGTCGCGACGTGACTGGCCGCCCTCGCGCCGGTCGCGCTCGGCGCGATCCGCCCAGCCGGTCCCGCGTGCGTCCTGCTCCTCCCAGCGGACCTCGCGCTCGTCCTGCTGCTCCCAGCGGGACTCCCGATCGCCCTGCCCGGCCCACGTCGCCCCGTCGGCCTGCTCGGCCCAGGTCGCCCCGTCGGCCTGCTCGGCCCAGGTCGCCCCGTCGGCCTGCTCGGCCCAGGTCTCGCCGTCGGCCCGCTCGGCCCAGCCGCTTTCCGGGCCGGGCTGTCCGGCCCAGCCCGTCGCCCGGCGCGGCTGATCGGTCCAGCCGGGCTCGCGGCGGTCGGTCCGGCCCGATCGCCCTCCGGTGCGCCGGTCGCTGTCGGTACGGTCCACCGCCCGCCCGTCGTTCCCCGCCCAGCCGACCGGCCCCTGGCTGTCGTCGGCCCAGTCCGCGGGCCGCTGGTTCGGCCCCGGCCGGTCGCCCCGGCGGGTGTCGTCGCGGCCGGGGACCACACGGCGGCCCGGCTCGTCCGCCCAGGCCGCCTCGTCGCCGCGCCGGGCCCGGCCGCCGCGCCGCGGTGCCTCGTCCGCCCACCCGCTGTCGTCGCCGTCGTCGGGCCGATCGCCGGGCCGGACGGTCGCGCGGCCGAAGCCGTCGCCGGACCGCGGGTCGCCGGACCGTACGTCGGGCCGCCCCTCGCCGTCCGCCCCGTCACCGGAGCCGTTCCGGCGCTTCGGGGGCAGGTAGAGGTCCAGCGGCGGGTCACTCACCGGCTGCTCGGGGACCCGCGCGCGGCCGGATGCGGGCCGGTCCGCCGGTGGGCCCTCGTAGCCGGACGGTCCGCCGCCGGTACGCCGGCCACCCGGCCGCCGGATCGGGCCGTCGTCCCGGGGGTCCCAATCGCCGACCTCCGCCGTGGTGGCGCGGCGCCGGTCACGCGGCTCGTCCC
Organism: Krasilnikovia sp. MM14-A1004; assembly: GCF_047159485.1. Lineage (GTDB taxonomy): Bacteria > Actinomycetota > Actinomycetes > Mycobacteriales > Micromonosporaceae > Actinoplanes. The sequence goes on from NZ_AP038773.1 coordinate 2,779,615, forward strand.
AGTCGGCGGCGGGCGCCTCCCACTCGTCCTGCGCCGTGTCCCAGTCATCGCCCTGCTCGTCCCAGTCGTCCGGGGCCGGGGCCGGGGACCGGCGGTCCGGATCGCGGTCCACCTCACCGGTACGCGGGCCGCCGCGCCCGCCCCGGCCCGCGAACGCCGGGTCGTCGAGCCAGCTGGGACGGTCGGCGTCGAACGCGGCGCGGATCCGTTGCTCGCGACTCGCTGACTGTGCGTTACTGCGCTGGCGACGTTGCCGACGGACCGCGAGTTCGTCGTACCCCTCCGGGTCGTCGTCGGCGTCGTCGTCCCATGAGCCCCCTCCGCCGGAGCCGTTGCGCGACGGAACGGGCCGGTCCACGTACGCATAGCGGTCGTGGGCGATCGCGGTGTTGTCGGCGTATCCGACGGCCTGATCCGAGTATTCGGCTTCCCAGTACTCGTCGTCCTCGAAGCTCATCGGGCCCCCTCGGGGCGGTGCCCGTCGCACCGGCGGCCGGCGGCGGGCAGGCGGTCGCCGGGAAGGCGCCGTCCGCTCCGGTGCCGCATTCGTGCCCCCAGTCCTCGCCGCGTCCCTGTCCGCGCGCCCGATACCACCGTCCCACGCGGTCGAGATGGAAGGTTAACCATGGGTTTACGGCGTGCGCCAGGGCCCCTGGAAGCGCTTCACCCACCCCGCGGACGTCGGTGGCATGCGGGGCGTCCCGGCGCGGTGGTACGCCGGAGGTGTCCCGTCAACGGACTGTACGCACGGGCGTGCGGTCCGGTTCACCCGACCGGCCAGCGCGTACACCCGGTCGGTGCCAATTGACCATCCGTTGATGTGGTACCGGTATGTGAATGCGTCTCTCGTCATTCGGTGATTGCGGGGTGGGCAAAGGACGTACCGAAATTAAGAAACATTTAAAGCGCCATCCGCTGCGGAGGCGGAATGGCGTCGTGATTCCCCGACTCGCCGATCACCGTACGTGATTGCAGGCGATGTGCGCAGGGTTACGGGTGGCGGATCCGGGCGCGGGGCACGAGCCGGGTGATCGGCATCGGCGGGGCGGGCAGCGGTTCGCCGTCGTACCCGTGCACCGCACCGAAGCCGCCGTCCGCCCACCGCTGTCGCGCCTCGACGATCTCCTCGTGATCGCGGGCGACGAAGTTCCACCACATCACGAGCGACTCGTCGAACGGCTCGCCGCCCAGCAGCAGCAGCCGCGCCGCGCCGTCTCCCGCGGTCAGCGCGACCTCGGTCCGGCCGGTGCCCAGATACAGCAGCGGGCCCGGCTTCAGGGCGGCACCCGCCACGGTCGCGACGCCGTCGAGCGACAGCACCGCGTACTCGAAATCCGGGCGCAGCGGCAGCCGCCCCACCGACCCGGCGGCCAGCGTCAGCTCCGCGCCGACCAGCGGGGTGTGGCACGCGGCAGGGGAGGCGGCCCCGGCCAGGTCACCCATCAGCACGACCGCCCGCAGGCCGCCGTCGGCGACCACCGGCAGGTCGGCGTGGTGCGCGAAGGCCGGCGCCGTCGCCCGGTCGCGGTCCGGCAGGGCCACCCACAGCTGTACGCCGTGCAGCACGCCGGAGTGCCGCGCCGGGGTCTGCTCCGAGTGGGCGATGCCCCGCCCCGCGGTCATGAGGTTGAGCTGGCCGGGCCGGATCTCCTGCACGTCGCCGAGGCTGTCGCGGTGCAGGATCTCCCCGGCCACCAACCAGCTGACCGTCTGCAGCCCGATGTGCGGGTGCGGTGCGACCCGCATGCCCGGCGCCCCCGCGGAAAGGTCGTCCGGCCCGTACGCGTCGATGAAGCACCACGCGCCCACCATCCGCCGGTCCCGGTGGGGCAGGGTGCGGGTGACCGCCATGGCCCGCGGGCCACCCAGCGCCACCGGCACCCCCGCCAGCAGCTCGACCGCACCGGGTTCCGCGTCGCGAGCGCTCACCGCGCCACGGTATCGCGGTGCGCTCACCGCGCCACGGTTCCGTGCGGTCACCGCGTGACCGTCGGCTGCGCACCCGGCGCCGGGCGCAGCAGCATTGCCCCCGCGGCCAGCAGGGCCAGGGCGGCCGGGGCGGTCACCGGCAGCACCAGCAGGGTGGCGGTCCGGCCCGCCAGCAGCCCGCCGAAGCCCACCGTGGAAACCGCCAGCACACCGAGGGTGCACAGGACCATCCCCAGCGCCGACCGCAGCGGGTGCCCACCGCCCGGCGCTGCGGGCGGCCGCGGCGCGTCGAAGCGCCGGAAGACGCTCACCAGCACGGCCGTGAACAGCGCCGCGGCACCCAGCCACAGCGGCCGGGTCAGCCACCACAGCGGGCCACCCGGCGCGCCGAGGTCCCAGCCGCGGGCCGCGACGACCCCGACGACGGCGAACGCGGCGCCGAGATGCCACAGGAAGGCGGTCATCGCCAGGCCGTTGGCGGCCACCACCGCCCGCCACACCCGGACCCGGGCCAGCCAGCGGGTCGCGGGCCCGCGCAGCAGCAGGACCAGCCCGGTCAGCCAGACCGCGTGGGCGGCCAGCGCCAGCGTGGGCGGCGACATGTTGGACACCGACTCGCCGGGCACACCCACCATGGACACCGGGTACGGCCCGACGCCCGTCAGCGCCACCAGCGCCAGCAGACCCCCACCGGCCAGCCATCCGCCCAGCCGGAGCCCGCCGCGCTGCAGGGTGCCGTCGGCATACAGGAAACCGAGCTGATGGACGCCGGCCCAGACCAGCAGGAGGTTCAGGGTGGCCAGGCCGGTGTGGCCGCCGGTGAAGCGCAGCACGTCGACCACGGCGGTGGCCGCCAGCAGCGCGACGGGCACCGCGGGCGCCCACCGGCCGAGCCGGCGGTGCAGCGCCCACAGCGGCGGAGTCAGCGCCACCAGCGCCAGGTAGACGCCGAGGAACCACAGCGGCTGCGTCACGGTACGCAGCGCCAGCCGGACCAGTCCCGCGTCCCGCCCGGCCAGCCCCGCCGCGGTGGCCAGCGCCAGCCACACCGCCAGGAACACGGCCGTCGGCCGCAGGAGCCTGCTCGCGCGGGCCCGGGTGAAGTCGGCGTACCGGCCGCCGCGGCGGCGCACCGACGCCCAGCCCGTGCCGTGGGCGAACCCGCCGACCAGGAAGAACACCGGCATGACCTGCAGCAGCCAGGTCAGCGGCCGCAGGGCGGGCACGGCGGAGAGCACGTTGCCGACCTCCACCGACCCGCCCGGCCCCACGACCGGCACGGCCATCAGCCAGTGCCCGAATACCACCGCGGCCAGTGAGACGACCCGGAGCAGATCGACGTACCGGTCACGGCTCGCCGGGGTGAGCGCGGCCAGGTCGGCGGCGCGGGGGCCCGGGACGCGGGGGGTGCGGGAACCGAGGGCGACGTTCATGACGGCGAGCCTGCCGCCCGCACGGCCCGCGCGGATGAGTGCGCGTACGCAGATCCGCCCGAGTACTGTGCCGGGTCGCGCTCAGGTGTCGAGGAGCCGGTTCGAGCCGAGCACCCGGGTGATCCGTACCTCGACCACCACCCGCAGCGGGTTCGGCCGGGGCTGGCGGTAGCGGGCCGCGTACCGGCGTTCCGCCTCGGCGACCGCGGCGGGCTCGGCACGGACCACCGCGACGCCCTCCAGGGTGCTCCACCGTGCCCCGTTGACCTGGCAGATCGCGACCCGCGCCCCGCCCGGGCCGGCCGCCGCGACGTGGCGCACCTTCGCCGACGTCCGTGAGCTGATCACCCGGGCCAGACCGGCGTCGGCGTCCAGCGTGGCGCCGACCGCGACCACGTGCGGGGAACCGTCGGGCCGCAGCGTGGTGAGCGTGCACAGGTGCCGCTCGACCCAGAACGCCCGCAACCCGGCCCCACCGAGATCCAACCGCCCACTCACGCCGCGCCCACCGGTCGCATGGGCTCGCGGCCCTCGCTGCACTCGCTCATGCTGTGCCGGCCGGGCACTCGCTCGCGGCCCTCGCTGCGCTCGGTGCACTCGCTCATGCTGTGCCGGCCGGGCACTCGCTCGCGGCCCTCGCTGCGCTCGGTGCACTCGCTCATGAGGGCACCGCGGGGAGGATGCCGCGGCGGACCGCGTCGACGAGCCGGGCGTGGTCGCTCTCTACCTGGTCGGCGTAGGCGCGGGAGAACCGGCACAGCATCTGGTCCATCTTGTCGCTCCCGCCGATGTACCCGGCGATCATGGACGCGCCGCTGGTCCGCGCGTGGCTGCGGGCCAGCAGGTAGCCGCAGACCCCGGCGTAGTCGGCCAGCGCGGGCGCGTCGATGCCCTCGACCGTGATCGCCCCCTTCATGTCCCGGAACTGCCGCACGTAGTACTGCTGATCGTCGATCGTGGCCCAGCCCAGCAGCGGGTCGCTGACCGTCTGCAGGGCCTGCTGGTACTCCACCACCCGCTGGCCCTGATGCCGGTGCCAGGCGGCATCGCCGTGCTGGTGCCGGGCCACCACGGAGCGCCGGGCCTGCTTGAGCTGCAGGAAGATCACGTCGTCGGGGCTGCTGCCCTCGCACAGCGCGACGTACGCGCGCAGCCCCACCGAACCGACCCCGACGACCTTGTGCGCGATGTCGACGATCCGGTACCCGCCGAGAATCCGCGCCCAGTGCGGTGGCAGCGTGTTCAGGTAGCCGTCCAGCGCGGCGGCCAGCCGGTCCTGGTCCGCCGGGCTGGGGCGGGTGATCAGCGGTGGCTCCTCGACGATGCGCCGGGTGCCGTCGCGCTGCTCGGTGAAGCGCGGCAGCGCCCGGTCGCTGGTGCGCCGCCGGGCCCGCCGGGCCGCCCGTTCGATCTCGTCCCGGAAGCTGGCCTTGCTGGCCGCGGCTCGCAGCCGGTCGACGTCCAGCCTGTCGAAACAGCGGGCCAGCAGCGGCTGCTCCGCCAGGTGGCCGATCTGCTCGCGGTACTCGGCGATGCAGTGCAGCACGGCGTCGCCGCAGGCCGCCTCCGCGAAGCCGTTCTGGCGCCCGGCGACGTGCACGCTGGTGGCCAGCCGGCGCAGGTCCCACTCCCAGGCGCCGGGGTGCGCCTCGTCGAAGTCGTTGAGGTCGAACACGAGCTCCCGCTCCGGCGAGGCGTAGAAACCGAAGTTGCCGAGGTGGGCGTCGCCGCAGATGACCGGCGTGATACCGGTGTGCGGCAGGGTCGCGAAGTCGTCGGCCATGATGTTCGCCGAGCCGCGCAGGAACGCGTACGGGGAGGCGATCATCCGCCCCACCCGGACCGGGATCAGCTCGGGCACCCGCCCGGTGTGTGCCGCCATGAGCTGGTGCACCGGATCCACCCGGTCGGGCCCGGGCGCCCAGTGGCCGAGCCCGCCGCGCGGCGAGCGCTCGCGCAGGGACCGGCCGAGTCCGTAGCGCTCGGCGCGGGGGCGCGCGTCCAGTCGCAGGGACGCGAAACCCTGCTCGCGCCGGGTGCCCAGGACGAGGTGGCCGGCGGCGGAGTCGGGTACCCGGTCGACATGCATCCACCTGAGCTTACGGCGGCGAACACCGGCCACCGGTTACCGCCCGGCGTCGCACCGACGTACGCTCAGCGCGTGGATCTCAACGAGTCGGTGCGCACCCCCGCGTCGTGGGTCGTGGTGGGCCTGGACAACGGCGGCACCTGCAACAACGCGACGGTGCTCGACGCGACGGGCCAGTTCCTCGTCGAACACATGACGGAGAGCCCGAGCCGCGTGCAGGAGGGTCCCGAGCTGGCGGTCGAGGCGCTGGCCGAGGCGTTCACGTCGGTCCTGGAGATGACGAGCACGCCGCTGACCCTGGTGCGCGCGGTGGGCCTGGACACGCCGGGCCCGGCCAGCGCGGGCGGGGTGATCTCGTCGAAGGGCTCGACGAACTTCTCGCAGGAGGCCTGGCGCGGCTTCGACATCCGGGGCGCCCTGGAGAAGCGCATCGGCCTGCCGGTGATCTACAACAACGACGCGAACGCGGCCGCCCTGTACGCCCACCACCGGCACTTCGGTCCCACCGCGATGCAGCAGTCGTCGGTCGCGGCGATCGTCGGCACCGGCCTGGGCGGCGGGGTCGTGGAGAACGGACGGGTGATCCGCGGCGCGGCGGGCATGGCGGGGGAGCTGGGACACGTCCAGATCCCGCTGCACGGCGTGCTGGAGGAGGGCCAGCCGATCCCGCAGTGCAACTGCGGCTTCGCCGGTGACGTGGAGAGCATCGCGTCGCTGACCGGTATCACCAACAACCTGTTGCCGTACTGGCTGACCCGCTTCCCGGACCACCCGCTGGCGGGTGAGCCGATCGCGCGGGCCGCCAAGCTGCTGCGCGGCTACGGCGAAAAGGACGACCCGCTGGCGCTCGCGGTCTTCGGCCAGCAGGCGCGCGCGATCGGCAAACTGTTCACGATCGCGGCGAATTTCACCGACCCGTCGGCGTACTTCCTCGGCGGTGGCGTGGTGGAGGCCGCGCCGTCGTTCCGCGCCTGGTTCCTCGATCTGGTGCGCGAGCACACCCAACTGCGCCGCGAGCAGGCGGCCGCGGCGACGTTCGCGCTCGTACCGGACCTCGACATGGCGGGCGCGCGGGGTGCCGCCGTGGCGGCGCTGGAGACGGTGCAGTCGGCGTAGGCCCGGTGCGCTCGTCGTAGCAGGTGTGAAGCCTCATCGACATCTATGGATCTCGCACGCCCTCTTCAGTAGCGTCGGCCGTGCCGTCCGGGGCGTCGGCTCCCGGACGTTCGAAGGGGGACTCCTGATGCGACGCAGCATCGCAACCGTCGGAGCCGCCGTGCTGGTGCTGGCCGGGCTCACCCCGGCCGCGCCGAGCGCCGCCGCTCCACCCGATTCCGGCCTCAGCCCGGCCGACCGCGCCGCCCTGGCCGCCGGGCTGCCGGTGGCGCCCAAGGCCCCGCTCGGCAGCAAGCCCGCCGGGGCGAACCCGTATCTGGCGATGGTGCCCGACGCGGCCAAGGTGGACTACAGCGGCTGGGACCACTACCTGCAGAAGCAGGCGTCCGGCAAGGCTGCCGCCCGGCTGAAGGCACTGGCCGCGGCGTCGCCCGCGGCGCGCCCGGCCGCGTCCGCCGTGGTCGTCGACGAGGACGAGCCCTCCGGCAACCGCGGCTCCAATGACGACCCGGCGTCGGCGCAGCTGATCCGCAACTTCGGCACGGGCTCCGGCCAGGACTCGCGGATCCGCATCCTGGGCAGCCTCGACCCCGAGTTCGTCAGCCCGAGCACCGTCGCGGCCAACCCGGAGGACGACGGCGCGATCCCGCTGGCGGGTGACACCGGCATCGGCGCCGGTCGCGACGGGATCGTCACCGACGCGCAGATCGGCGACGGCCCGCACGGCTCCGCGGGTACGGGCACGAACGACTTCGACTTCTACAAGCTCACCGCGCCCGCCGGCAAGGTGATCACGGTGAAGACCGCGACGCCGACCGGGGCGCTGGACACTGTCGTCGTCCTCTACGACCCGGCCGGCAACGTGCTGGCCGCCAACGACGACTTCGGCGGCAGCCTCGACAGCGAGCTGACCTACAAGGTGCCGGCCGAGGGCACCTTCTACGCGATGGTGGCGGCGTACAGCGGTCTCCCGGCCGACCCGTTCGACCCGGCCAGCGGTGACGGCGGGGCCAGCGAGGGCCCGTACACGGTGACCATCACCTCGGCGGCCGACGACACCGACTTCTTCGCGGTCAAGCTCAAGGCCGGTGACGTGCTCGGGGCCGCTTCCAAGGGCGCGAACACTTACCTGACCGTGTACGACACCACCCCGCGCGAGGTGCACGGCTCGCAGCAGGACGCGTCGTTCATCTATCCGATGGCCTCGCCGCTGCCCGGCGGCGGCAAGCAGGTCACCGACTACGTCGCCACGAAGGCGGGCTGGCACTACGTCGGCGTCTCCGGCGGCTCCGGCAGCTACGACATCACGGTCGAGGGCTACCGGCCCCCGCTGCAGGGTGCCAAGCCGACCCAGACGCTGTACCTCGACTTCGACGGCGCGCGGGTGAACACCGCGACCTTCGGCGGGACGGGCAATGTGGACCTGACCCCGTTCTCGGCGTTCCTCGGCAAGTGGGGCATCCCGCGCGCCGACGAGGACCGGCTCATCGATGCGGTGACCGCGAGCGTGACCGAGAACCTCAAGCAGGACATGGTCGCCAGTGGCCTGAACAGCCGCTTCAAGCTCAAGGTGCTCAACAGCAAGGACGACCCGGACCCGTGGGGCAAGGCGAACGTGAGCCGCATCGTCGTGGGCGGCACGATCGCCGAGTCCGGGGTGCCGACCATCGGTATCGCGCAGAGCATCGACCCGGGCAACTTCGAGACCGAGGAGACCGCGCTGGTGCTGCTGGACGTGCTCAGCAACCCGGCCGGTGACCCGGCGTCGCTGAACACGTACCTGAAGGCCGGCAGTGACCGGATCGCGTTCGTCAGCCACGCGCTGGGCAACGTGATCTCCCACGAGGGCGGGCACTTCTTCGGCAACTGGCACACGGACAACTCCGACGCGGTGGCCAACGTGCAGGACGCCGGCGGCGCCAACTTCGACGTGCTGTTCGGGGTCGGCCCGGACGGGGTGGGCGGCACCGCCGACGACCCCGACGTCGACTTCGGCGACGACCGGTTCAGCCCGGCGGAGGGCTTCGTCGGGACCGAGGACACGCTCGGCCGCATCGTGTTCGGTGTGACCAGCTGATTCGTACGCTCTGATCCCGGTGGCCGGGGACGCCCGCGACGCGCGGCGTCCCCGGCCCGCGTGCGCGGGCAGTACGCCTTACGCGTCACCGACATCGTGGATCTTGCTTGGTTGCTTGCGTAGCGTCAGGAGCGCTGTCCGGGGCGGGGGCCCCGGACGCTCAAAGGGGGACTCCTGATGCGACGAAGCATCGCCACCGTCGGGGCTATCCTGCTCGGACTATCCATCGTCATCCCGGGCGCCGCGTCGCCCAGCGGCGCCGCGCCGCCCGACCCGGGGTTGAGCGCGGCGGACCGCGCCTCGCTGGCCGCCGGGATCCCGGTGGCGCCCAAGGCCGCCCTCGGCGCGAAGCCGGCCGGTCCGAACCCGTACCTGGCGATGGTGCCGGACGCTTCCCGGGTCGACTACAGCGGTTGGAACCACTACCTGCAGCGCCGTTCCCCGGCGCAGGCGGTGGCGCGGCTGAAGGCGCCGGGTGCGGTGCGCCCGCCCACCACCGTGGTGGTCGACGAGGACGAGCCGGACGGCACCCGCGGGGCCAACGATTCCCCGGCGGCCGCGCAGCGGATCACCAAGTTCGGCACCGCCCCGAAGCAGAAACCGCGGATCCGCATCCTGGGCAGCCTGAATCCCGAGCAGGTCGTCCCGGACAGCGTCGCCGCCAACCCGGAGGACGACGGCGCAATCCCGCTGGCGGGCAACACCGGCATCGGCGCCGCCGGCCGCAAGGGCATCGAGACCAGCGCCAGCATCGGCGACGGCCCGCACGGCTCCGCGGGTACGGGCACGAACGACTTCGACTTCTACCGCCTCACCTCGACACCCGGCAAGGTGATCACGGTGGCCACCGCGACCCCGACCGGTGACCTGGACACGGTCGTGGTGCTGTTCGACCCGGCCGGGCACGTGCTGGCCGCCAACGACGACTTCGGCGGCAGCCTCGACAGCCGGCTCGACTACAAGGTGCCCGCGGCCGGCACGTTCTACGCGATGGTGGCGGGCTACAACGGCCTGCCGGCGGACCCGTTCGACCCGGCCAGCGGCGAGGGCGGCGGCAGCGAGGGCCCGTACACGGTGGACATCACCGCTGGCGAGGACGACTCGGATTTCTTCGCGGTCAAGCTCCGGGCCGGTGACGTGCTGGGCGCCTCCGCGAAGGGTGCGAACACGTACCTGACCATCTTCGACACCACCCCGCGTGAGGTGCACGGCTCGCCGCAGAACGCGTCGTTCATCTACCCGATGGCCTCGCCGCTGCCCGGCGGCGGCAACCAGGTCACCGACTACGTCGCCACGAGGGCGGGCTGGCATTACGTCGGCGTCACCGGCGGCTCCGGCGGGTACGCGATCACCGTCGAGGGATACCGGCCCGTTCTGGAACGCCTGCGCCCGACCCAGACCCTGTTCCTGGACTTCGACGGTGCGCGGGTGAACACCGGCGTGTTCGGCGGGATCGGCAACGTGGACCTCAGCCCGCTGGCGGCGTTCCTCGCCAAGTGGGGCCTCACCCGCGCCGACGAGGGCCGGCTGATCGACGCCGTCACCGCCACCGTGACCGAGAACCTGCGCAAGGACCTGACCGCCCGGGGCCTGAACCGGCGGTTCAAGCTCAAGGTGGTCAACAGCAGGAACGGCGCCGACCCGTGGGGCCAGCGCAACGTGAGCCGCATCGTCGTGGGTGGCACGATCGCCGAGTCGGGGGTGCCGACCATCGGTATCTCGCAGAGCATCGACCCGGGCAACTTCGAGACCGAGGAAACGGCTCTGGTGCTGCTGGACGTGCTCAGCGATGCGGCGGGCGACGACGCGTCGCTGAACACGTACCTGACTCCGGCCAGCAACCGGGTCGCGTTCGTGGGGCATGCCCTGGGCAATGTGATCTCGCACGAGGCCGGGCACTTCTTCGGCAACTGGCACACCGACAACTCCGACGCGTCGGCCAACCTGCAGGACGCCGGCGGCGCCAACTTCAACGTCCTGTACGGAGTGGGCCCGGACGGGGTCGGCGGAACGGCCGACGACCGGGACGTGGACTTCGGCGACGACCGGTTCAGCCCGGTCGAGGGTTTCGAGGGCACCGAGGACACCCTGGGCCGGGTCGACTTCGGCGTGACCAGCTGAGCCGGCCGTGGCCGGGGGCGGGCATGCCGGTCCCCGGCCACGGGTCAGTCCTTGAGCGCGGTCGCCACGTCCGCGTGCAGCGACAGGTGCTCCGTGAGCCCCAGCGTGTCGAGCAGCCGGCACAGGAACCTCGACGGCGCGGCCAGCCGGACCCAGCCGCCCCGTTCCACCGCCGTGCGATGGGCGGTGACCAGCACGCCGACACCCATGGAGTCACAGAAGTCCAGGCCACCCAGGTCGACGACGACCCGGGGCCGGGGCCGTTCCACGAGCCGGGTCAGGTTGGCCTTCAGCGACGGTGCCGTGTCGATGTCGAGGGAGCCGCGCAGCACGAGAACGGCCGTGTTGGGCGGATGGTGCGCGACGGAGACCTGCATTCCGGGGGTCGCTTTCGGTGTCGAGCGACGGGCATGGCCGACCGGGGCCGCCGCCGGGTGGATCCCTCCACCCTAGGCGGTATCGCCCCGACTGGCCGAATCCGTGTCAGACCGCGTTGCGCCACCGGCGGCCGCTGCGGCCGATCAGCCGGTCCGCGTCCGTCGGCCCCCACGAGGCGGCCTCGTACGTCGGAATCGGCGACTGATCGTTCGCCCAGTGCTCGATGATCGGGTCGACGATCCGCCAGCACTGCTCCACCTCGTCGGTGCGGATGAACAGCGTGGGGTCGCCGAGCAGCGCGTCCAGCAGCAGCCGCTCGTACGCCTCGGGCGACTCCTCCCGGAACGTGGCGTCGTACGAGAAGTCCATGCTGGCCGTGCGCACCCGGAACGAGTGGCCGGGCACCTTCGCGCCGAAGCGCAGCGAGATGCCCTCGTTGGGCTGGATCCGCAGGATGAGCGCGTCGGCCTCCAGCCCGGTGAGCTGGTCCTGCGGGATCGGCAGGTGCGGCGGGCGCTGGAACTCCAGGGCAACCTCGGTGACCCGGGCGGGCAGCCGCTTGCCGGTACGCACGTAGAACGGCACCCCGGCCCAGCGCCAGTTGTCCACGTCCAGCCGCATGGCCGCGTACGTCTCGGTGCGCGACAGTGGGTCCACGCCGGGCTCGTCGCGGTAGCCGGCCATCAGCTCCTCGCGGGTGCCGCCCCGCGTGTACTGGCCGCGGACCGCGGTGTCGGCGATGTCGCGGTCGGTGGGCAGCCGGATCGCCTGCAGCAGCTTCACCTTCTCGTTGCGCAGCCCCTCGGCCTCGAACGAGGCGGGCGGCTCCATGAGAGCCAGCGCCAGCACCTGCAGCACGTGGTTCTGCACGATGTCGCGCATGGCGCCCGCGTGCTCGTAGAAGCCGCCGCGGGTGCCCACGCCCAGCGTCTCGGCGACGGTGATCTGCACGTGGTCGACCCAGGTGCGGTTCCAGATCGGCTGGAAGATCGCGTTGGCGAAGCGCAGCGCCAGCACGTTCTGGACGGTGTCCTTGCCGAGGTAGTGGTCGATCCGGAAGACCTGCGGCTCCTCGAACGCGGCGTGCACGATCCCGTCCAGCTCGCCCGCGGTGGCCAGGTTCCGCCCGTACGGCTTCTCGATCACCAGGCGGGCGAAGGAGCCCGGGCGGGCGTGGTTGAGCCCGGCCCCGGCCAGGCCGTTGATGACCGGTTCGAAGGCCTCGGCGGGGGTGGAGAGGTAGTAGAGCCGGTTGCCCGCGGTGCCGCGCTGGGCGTCCAGCTCGTCGAGCACCTCACCGAGCCGCTTGTACGTCGCCGGGTCGTCATAGCCGCCCGATACGTACCTGATTGCACCGGAAAGGCCCGGCATGTTCCGCAGACCGCGCTCTCCCAGAGCGCGCTCGATGAACTGCTCGTCGGTCATCGGGGTCCGGGCGACGCCGACCAGCGCGAACTCGGCGGGCAGGCGGCCGTGCCGGGCCAGGCTCTCGACCGCGGGGATCAGCTTGCGCCGGGTCAGGTCGCCCGACGCGCCGAAGATCACCAAAGTGGCGGGCGGGGCGTTGCGATCCTGCGTGAGCTGAGGGGCGATGTCCATCGTCTCGTTCTTCCTCCGGGCCGCTTCATGGTGCGTCTGTCAGAACCTTACGCAGCGCGAGCCCTCCCCGGTTCAGGTCGGTAGGTCGATGCGATGGGTGAATTCCCGCAAAAGTGGCAAACTGGGGTGGACCGGCATGGCGACAGGGAGGGAACTCGCGTGAAGTACCGGCTCGTGACCCGTAGTGACTTCGACGGCCTGGTCTGCGCCGTGCTGCTCAAGTTCATGGACGTCATCGACATCGACGACATCAAGTTCGTGCATCCCAAGGACGTGCAGGACGGCACCGTCGAGATTACCGAGCGTGACATCCTGACGAACCTTCCGTACGCGCCCGGCGCGCATCTGGTCTTCGACCACCACCACTCGGAGACGCTGCGTAACACGGGGGAGCGGCCGAACCACATCATCAACGCCGACGCCCCGTCCGCCGCCCGCGTGGTCTTCGAGTACTACGGGGGCGCCGAGCGCTTCCCGGAGGTGCCGCAGGACCTCATGAAGGCCGTCGACCAGGCCGACTCGGCCCAGTACGACATCGAGGACATCCTCAACCCCGACGGCTGGACCCTGCTGAACTTCATCATGGACAGCCGTACCGGGCTGGGCCGCTTCCGCGAGTTCCGGGTCGCCAACTTCGACCTGATGGCCACGCTCATCGACGCCTGCATCCAGATGGACATCTCCGAGATCCTCAAGATGCCCGACGTGGCCGAGCGCGTCGACATGTACCGCGACTCGTCGGCCATGTTCGTGGAGCAGCTCAAGCGCGTCTGCAAGATGGACGGCGACGTCGTCATCGTGGACCTGCGCAACGAGGAGACCATCTACGCCGGGAACCGCTTCATGGTCTACGCGCTGTTCCCCGAGGCGCGGGTGTCGGTGCACTGCATCTGGGGCTTCAAGCAGCAGAACACGGTGTTCGCCTGCGGCAAGTCGATCCTCGACCGCACGTCACCGGTCGACATCGGCGCCGTGATGCTCAAGTACGGCGGCGGCGGCCACCAGGCCGCGGGCACCTGCCAGGTTCCGCACGCGGACGCCCCGCGGGTGCAGCGCGAGATCATCCAGGCGCTGCGTACGCCGCGTACGGTCAGCGTCTGAGAGCCCGGCGGGCGGCCGGCCCGCAGAAAGCCCGGCGGGGCGGGAAGGATGTCCTTCCCGCCCCGCGCGCCGCGAGTCGTGGGCCGTGCCCTGAGGCCCCACCCGCTCGTCGTGTTCCGCGCCCCACGCGCATCATCACGACAACCCGCGCCCACCTGCGCGGGGAGTCTCGTCACGGGCCGTCGCGGTAGCTCCAGCCGGTGATTCGCGCCCGGCTGCTCCCGGCGCCGACCGGTTCGCTCGCCGCGCCGCCCTTACCCGCGCCCTTCGCTGCGCCGCCCTTCGCTGCGCTGGCCTTCTCTGCGTCGGCTTTGCTCGCGTCGGCTTTGCTCGCGCCGGCTTTGCCCGCCTCGGGTGCCGGACCGTCGGTGACAGAGGCGTCGGCCGGAGAGTCGGCCGCAGCACGATCCGAGGCTCCTGAGCCGGTGACCTTCCCGGCCGCAGACACATCGGTGTCCGTGCTGGTTCCCTGCCGCCGGGAGCGCCGCACCGCCAGCACGGCGCCCGCCGCCGCCAGCGCCGCGACCACCCAGCCCGCGATCGTCCAGAAGCTGGGCCCCTCGTCCGCCTGGTTCAGCGCCGCGGCGATCGCGGCGTCGTCAGCGGACGGATCCCGGGCCGCGGGGCCCGCGGCGGTCCCGCCGTGTCCGGAGTGCGCCGCGGGCGCCTGTCCCGGCGCGGCGGGGGTCAGCGTGAGAGCCGCCGCCATGGCCGGGGCCGGAGTCCCGTCGGCGTACGTGGCCTGCACGGTGAACCGCATCGAACTCAGCGTGGGCAGGGGGCCCAGGGCCACCGCCAGGTCGGCCGACTTGCCCGGCGCGATCGACTTGCCGCCCATCGCGATCCAGGTGATCGCCGCCGCGGTCTCGGTGACCGGGGTGCCGCCGTGGATCGTCTCCAGCGGGGTGTCCAGGTGGCGGGGATCGATCCGCGGCGCCCAGTTGTCCACCGACAGCGGGTACACCTCGGCGACCGGCGTGTCCTGCGGCAGCAGCAGCCGTACCGTCGTGATCTGTTTGCCGCCCGGGTTGGTGACGTGGAACGTCAGGTTCTGGCCACTGCCCTGCGGGACGCTGCCCGGGCTCACCGTCACGTCGGCCGCCGCGGGGCCGGCCGTGCACAGCACGCCCGCCGTGGCGGCGGCCACGAGGACACCCGCCCGGCGCGTGTCGAGGAGTCGGCTCACATCGGGTAGTTCGCATCCGGCGCCCGAATGGTTCAACCGGCGGACGGAACTTTTTCGCCGGTCCGGCAAGATGGTCGCCATGCACGACGTGGCGATCGACGCAGACATGATCAGGCTGGGGCAGTTTCTCAAGCTGGCGGACCTCGTCGACACCGGCGGTGAGGGGAAGATCCTGATCGCCTCCGGTGACGTCACTGTCAACGGCGAGGTGGACACCCGGCGGGGCCGCCAGCTGCACCGCGGTGACGTGGTCCGGGTCCAGGGCCGCTCGGCGCGGGTGGCCTGAGGCGTTCGGGATGACGGCTGTGCCTTCGCGGCGGCTCCGCAGGCGCCCGGATGTGACGGGGGTCACCCGCCCCAAAAAAGATCCAGATCGTTCTCCGCCGTGCGGAACCGTGGCGCGGCGTCCGCCGTCGTACCCGGCATGACCAGACTCCGCGGCACATGGATGGCCGCTGCCGTGACCCTGCTTCTGCTCAGCGCCTGCGCCCGTACCACCGGGGGCGCGGCGGCGGGGGACGCCGCCGCCTCCGGCGGCCCGTCCGGCAACCCCCCGGCCGGTGACTCACTCGTCCTGCGGGTCGAGCACTACGGCGGCTTCGTCGGGACCAACCTGCGGGTGGGCCGCATCCCCGACATCAGCGTGTACGCCGACGGCCGGGTCATCACCCCGGGCCCGCAGATCGCCATCTATCCCGGCCCGGCCCTGCCCAACCTGGTGGTCGTGCAGCTGACCCCCGAGCAGGTGAGGGAACTGACCCGCAGGGCGCAGGACGCCGGGGTGCGCTCCGGCACCGATCTGGGCCGCCCCACCGTGTCCGACGCCACGACCACCCGGATCACCGTGCGGGCCGACGACAAGAAGTACGCCCTGGACGCGTACGCGCTCAGCGAGGCGCAGTCGCAGGACCCCACGCTGACCCCGGCGCAGAACGCCGCCCGCGGCAAGGTGGCCGGCTTCGTCCAGGAACTGAACGACCTGTCCACCGGCACGGCGAAGTCGCAGCCGTACGTGGCGCAGCAGGTCGCGGTGCTGGCCACCCCGTGGGTCAAGCCCGGCAACGATCTGCCCAAGCAGCCCGGCCCGCAGGCGTGGCCCGGACCCGCCCTGCCCGGCGAGTACCTGGTCCCCCAGTCGAAGCAGGGCTGCCTGACCGTCACCGGAGCGGAGGCGCAGACCGTCCTGGCCGCCGCGGCGAAGGCGAACGCGAACACGCCGTGGGTCTCCGACGGACAGCAGTGGCGGGTCTCGTTCCGGCCGCTGCTGCCGGACGAGACGAGTTGCAACGCGTTCCGGGCACCCCAGTGACCCCGATCGGGGAACCGGTCGACCCGGCCGGGTGCCCCCCGCCGGACGCGGGCACGGCCGAGAACGCAGCGGACGCGGCCACGGCCGAGAACACGCGCGGGCCGGAGCGGGCGGTGCCCACTCCGGCCCGTCCGGCCTGCCGTCCCGCGCTCAGCGCACGCCGAGCAGATCCACCACGAAGATGAGCGTCTCGTTCGGCTTGATGACGCCACCGGCGCCGCGGGCGCCGTACCCCAGGTGCGGGGGGATCGTCAGCTTGCGGCGGCCCCCCACCTTCATCCCGGCCACGCCCTGATCCCAGCCGGCGATGACCTGGCCACCGCCCAGATTGAACTCGAACGGCTCCCCGCGGTTGTACGACGCGTCGAACTCCTTGCCCGACGAGAAGGACACGCCCACGTAGTGCACGCTGACGACCTGGCCGGGCGTGGCCTCGGGGCCCGCGCCGACCGTCAGGTCCTCGACCTGCAGGCTGGCGGGCGGTTCACCCTCGATGGGACCGACGTCGGGCTTGTCCATGTGCTCTCCTTGTGTCGCGTTACCGCTCACATGCAACCACACCGGCGCCGCCCGAGCTGGCATCGACCCACGGTAGTGAACGACTCACGGCCCATCTTCGTATCTTCGCCGTGGGGCCTCCTGCGGCCTCCGTACCTGAAGGAGGCGGCCGCCGAGCCGCCGCGTCCGAGGAGAGCCGCATGACGCACCGCACCGCCACCGCGCAGCACCGGGCGGGTGGATGGCCCGTGACCTCCCGCCGGATCGCCGCCGTCGCCACCGCGAGCGGTCTCGCCGTCGCGGCGGGACTGCTGCCCGCCCTGCCCGCGCTGGCCCACGGCGCCCCGGTGCTGCCGCTGAGCCGCACCGCCGCGTGCGCGGACGGCGGGACCGACACCGGTTCGGCGGCGTGCAGGGCGGCGCGGGAGGCCAACGGCCGGGCGTTCGGCGGCTTCGACAACCTGCGCGTGCCGGGCGTCAACGGCAAGGACCGCCAGTTCATCCCGGACGGCCATCTGTGCAGCGGAGGACTGCCCGAATATCAGGGCCTGGACATCGCCCGTACGGACTGGCCCGCCACCAGAATGACCGCGGGCAGCTCCCTGACCATCAAGTACCGCACCACGATCCCGCACGAGGGGCTGTTCCGGGTCTACCTCACCAAGCCCGGTTACGACCCGAGCCGTCCGCTGCGCTGGTCCGACCTGGGTCCGCAGCCGATCCTCACCGCGGACAACCCGCCGGTGCGCGACGGGGCGTACCAGATGAAGGGCCGGCTGCCCGCCGACCGTGCCGGACGGCACGTGCTGTTCACGATCTGGCAGACCACCAGCACCCCGGACACCTATTACTCCTGCTCGGATCTGGTGCTGAGCGCCGCGGGCGGTGGGGCAGCCGCGGCGCCCCGGCCGTCCGCGTCGTCGAAGGCGAAGTCCGCCGGCTCGGCGCGGCCCCTGGCATCGCGGTCGCCGGAGCCGGGCGCCGCCGCCACCCCCGTGGAGGGCAGCCCCGCGGCCGGGCCCGTCGCGGGGCAGGAGGTGCAGCTGCTGCCCGTCGCGGACGGGGAAAAGACCACGCTCGGCCGTGGGCTGCTCACCGCCGCGCTGATCGTCGGGGTGGCCGTCACGGCGACGATCGGTGTCCGGCGGCTGCGGCGCCAGCGCGGACGGCGCTGAACCACCTCCGCGCCCGCGCGGCGCGGGTCGTGCGAAAAAGCGTTGAACCACTTCCGGGTTCTGCTCCGTACTGATGGGCGTCGACGACGTTTGTCCGGGCACCACAGACCTCGCTCCCGGGGTGGCACCACCGCACCGGGAGCTTTCCGAAAGGCCGAGCATGAGTCGTGTCCAGTACGGCAGCCGGGCGGTTTCCCGCCTGTCGCGTCGCAAGGTCCTTACCATCGCCGCCACGGTCGGGGTCGGCGCTACCGCCGCGAGTGTCGCCGGGCTGAGCCTGGCGGGTGAGAACTCCTCCGCGAAGAACGACGGCGAGCCGCTGGTGCTCTCGCTGCGCGACGCCTCGAAGGGCACGTTCGACCTCTTCTCCGGCGGCTCCAAGGTGACCATCACCGACCGGAAGCTCTGTGCGCAGCTGCTCAAGGCCGCCAAGCGCGGCTGATCGCCGCCCCTCGCCCCTCAACCCCCATTCCCCGAAGGACGACGCATGTCTTCGCACCGTGAAGCGCCGGAGATCAGCAAGGACCCGGTAGCGGACAGCTCCGACCTGTACGCGTTCGTGAGCCCGGACAACCCGGACACCGTTACCATCATCGCGAACTACGTGCCGCTGCAGCTCCCGGCCAGCGGCCCGAACTTCTTCGAGTTCGGCGACGACGTGCTGTACGAGATCCACGTCGACTCCAACGGCGACGGCCGGCCCGATCTGACGTACCAGTTCCGGTTCCGCACCGAGCTGCGCAACAACAACACCTTCCTGTACAACACCGGTCCGATCGAGTCGCTGGACAGTGAGAACTGGAACCGCCGTCAGTTCTACTCGGTGACCAAGGTGGACGCCCACGGCAAGCACGAGGTGCTCGCCAAGAAGCTGCCGTGCCCGCCGTGCAACGTGGGCCCGCTGTCCATTGCGGACTACGGCAAGCTCGCCGACGACGCGGTGCACCGCCTCAAGGGCGGCGAGAAGGTGTTCGCCGGGCAGCGCGCGGACGCGTTCTTCGTCGACCTCGGCGCCATCTTCGACCTGGGCACGCTGCGGCCGTTCCAGGACAAGCACCTGGTCGGCAAGAAGCTGTTCAACTACGCGGGCAAGGCGGTCAACGCCACCGACGAGACGAACGTGCACAGCATCGCCGTCCAGGTGCCGATGCACATGGTGCGCCGCGACGGGAGCAAGAAGGTCCGCGGGCGCGACCCGGGCGCGGTCATCGGCGTGTGGACCTCCGCCAGCCGCCGCCAGGTGCAGATCCGCGACGGCAAGAAGGCCGGCGAGGACGTCGAGGTCGGCCCGCAGGTGCAGGTGTCCCGGCTGGGCAACCCGCTGTTCAACGAGGTCATCGTGCCGATGGCCGAGAAGGACAAGTGGAACAGCCTGCCGCCCACCGAGGACAAGCGGTTCGCCAAGTTCGTGGAGAAGCCGGAACTGGCCGGGCTGCTGCCGGTGCTGTACCCGGGGCTCTTCGACAACCTGCAGAAGCTGAACGAGACCGGACACCCCCGCGCCGACCTGGTCGCGATCCTGCTCACCGGCATCCCGGACGGGCTGATCGACAACTTCCAGAACACCACCGGCGCGGTGCAGGCGGACATGCTGCGGCTCAACACCGCCATCCCGCCGACCAAGGACGAGAACGGGTTCGGCCTGCTCGGCGGCGACCTGGCGGGCTTCCCGAACGGCCGGCGCATCGCCGACGACGTGGTGTCCATCTCGCTGCGGGCCATCGCGGGCGTCACCGTCCCGCTGGTCGACGAGAAGTTCAAGCCGGACGACGCGGCGGCTCTGGTGGAGCAGGGACTGAGCATCAAGGACGTGAGCGCCAAGCTGCTCAAGCGCTTCCCGTACCTGCCCATTCCCTTCGACGGTTTCAACCACCCCAAGTGAGCGCCGGCGCGCACCACCACCACACCCTCGCCCCATCCGGGCAGGGCACCGTGGTGCTCAACATCGGGGCGGACATCGGGGCGCTCATCATCCACACCCCCGGCAGCCTGCACGGCCACGAGATCGAGGTCAGCCCGGTCGACGCGCCGGAGGTGCGTACCCACGCGGCGGTCCGCGCCCGGTACGTGCACGACGGCGTCCGGTTCAGCGTCGTCATCGACAGTCTGCACGCCGGGCGGTACGTGATCTGGCGTGACCCGGTGACCCCGCTGGCCGAGGCGGACGTGATGGGCGGCTCGGTCACCGAGTACGAGTGGCCGCAAGAGGGCGCCGCCGCCGCGTGACAGGCGACCGGCCGGGCCCGCACGGGCCCGGCCGGACTGCTGTTCCGGCTGGGCGCCGCCCGTTGACATCCACCTGCGAGGACTGCGCGGGTGGCGCCCGGCCGGCTACAGCTCCACGTGCTGGTTCTTGCCGACCACGACCACGCCGCCGTCGGAGACGGTGTACAGCTTGCGGTCCCGTTCCAGATCCACGCCGATCTGGGCGCCCTCGGGGACGATGACGTTCTTGTCGATGATCGCGTTGCGGATCACCGCGCGCCGCCCGACCGAGACGCCGTCCATGAGCACGGAGCCCTCCACGTGGGCCCACGAGTTGACCCGGACGCTGGGTGAGACGACCGAGCGTTCCACGTACGCCCCGGAGATGACCACGCCGGGGGAGATCATCGATTGGACCGCGCGACCCTGCCGGTCGTCGTGCGAGTGGACGAATTTCGCGGGCGGCCAGGAGCCGTAGTTCGTGAAGATCGGCCAGTCCATGTTGTAGAGGTTGAACACCGGCAGCGTGGCGATCAGGTCCATGTGGGCGTCGTAGAACGAGTCCAGGGTCCCCACGTCGCGCCAGTAGCCGCGGTCACGGTCGGTGCTGCCCGGCACGTCGTTGTCGCGGAAGTCGTAGACGTTCGCCTCGCCGCGTTCCACCAGCATCGGGATGATGTTGCCGCCCATGTCGTGCTTGCTGTCGGGGTCGCCGGCGTCGGCGGTCACCGCCTCGCACAGCGCGCGGGTGGTGAACACGTAGTTGCCCATCGACGCGTAGATCTCGTCGGGGGAGTCCGGCAGCCCCTCGACCTCGCGCGGCTTCTCCCGGAACGCGCGGATGCGCCGGCCGTCCTCGGCCACGTCGATGACGCCGAACTGGTCGGACAGCGACTTGGGCTGGCGGATGCCGGCCACGGTGACCGCGGCGCCCGAGGCGATGTGCGCCTTGACCATCTGCTTCGGATCCATCCGGTAGATGTGGTCCGCGCCGAAGACGATCACGTAGTCGGGGTTCTCGTCGTTGATCAGGTTGAGGGACTGGTAGATCGCGTCGGCGGAGCCGGCGAACCAGCGCGGCCCGAGGCGCTGCTGCGCGGGCACCGGGGTGACGTAGTTGCCCAGTAGCGTCGACATCCGCCAGGTCTTGGAGATGTGCCGGTCCAGGGAGTGCGACTTGTACTGGGTCAACACGACGATCTTGAGATAGCCGGCGTTCGCCAGGTTGGACAGCACAAAGTCGATCATGCGGTAGATCCCGCCGAACGGAACCCCGGGCTTGGCCCGGTCCGCGGTCAGCGGCATCAGCCGTTTACCTTCGCCGCCAGCCAGCACGATCGCGAGGACCTTGACACCCATGCAGCGACGCTAACTTTCCCCGTGCCCGAACACCAGCCAAAGCAGCTATTCTGCGTCTCGTGACCGACTCGGGGGCCTTGCGTGTGGATCTACTGACCCGGGAGTACCCGCCGGAGGTCTACGGCGGCGCCGGAGTGCACCTGGAGTACCTCGCCCGCGACCTGCGGCCCCTCGCCGACGTGCGGGTGCACTGCTTCGGCGCCAAGCGCGACGAGCCAGGGGTCACCGCGTACCCGGAGCCGGAGGAGCTGCGCGACGCCAACGCCGCGCTGCGCACGATGGGGGTCGATCTGGCGATGACCGCCGGGTGCGCCGGCACCGACATCGTGCACAGCCACACCTGGTACGCCAACTTCGCCGGTCACCTCGCCAAGCTGCTGTACGGCGTCCCGCACGTGCTGACCACGCACAGCCTGGAGCCGCTGCGCCCGTGGAAGGCCGAACAGCTCGGCGGGGGATACGCGCTGTCGTCGTACTGCGAGCGGACGGCCGTGGAGAGCGCCGACGCGATCATCGCGGTCTCCGGCGGGATGAAACGCGACGTGCTGGCCGCGTACCCGGCGGTCGACCCGGACCGGATCCGGGTGGTCTACAACGGCATCGACACCGAGCAGTACAAGCCGGACCGTGGCACCGACGTCGTCGAGCGGCTCGGCATCGACCCGGCCCGGCCGAGCGTGGTCTTCGTCGGGCGGATCACCCGGCAGAAGGGCCTGCCGTACCTGATGCGGGCCTGCCGTGATCTGCCGCCGCAGGCGCAGATCGTGCTGCTGGCCGGCGCGCCCGACACGCCGGAGATCGCCGCCGAGGTCGAGGAGCTGGCCGCCGAGCTGCGCGCCGCCCGCGACCCGCGCGGGGTGATCTGGGTGCAGGAGATGCTGCCCAAGCACGAGGTCGTGCAGGTGCTCACGCACGGCACGGTCTTCGTCTGCCCCTCGGTGTACGAGCCGATGGGCATCGTCAACCTCGAGGCCATGGCCTGCGAGACCGCCGTGGTGGCCACCGCGACCGGCGGCATCCCCGAGGTCGTCGCGGACGGCGAGACCGGCCTGCTGGTGCCGATCGCGCAGTCCACCGACGGCACCGGCACCCCGATCGACCCCGACCGCTTCGTGGCCGACCTCGCGGCCGCCCTCACCACCCTGCTCGACGACCCGGACCGGGCCCGCCGGATGGGGCTGGCGGGGCGGCGCCGGGCGGTCGAGACGTTCTCCTGGGCCAGCATCGCCGAGGACACGATGCGGGTGTACCGCTCGGTGCTGGGCCGCTGAGGACACCTGGCCGGGAGCGACCCCAAATAGTGCATTCCGGGCCCAGTGGCACCCCGGGGAGCCGCATACTGCCGATGTCACATCCCCACCATCCGGCAGGTCTGCGAGGTCCCCATGGCTCGTGCCGCTTCGGGCGCCCGGCCCCGGTCCGGCTCGCCGCTGCGGTGGTTCGCCGACCTGCGCGTCGGCGGCAAGGTGCTGACCGCGGTGGCCGTACCCATCATCGGCATGCTCGCCGTCGGTGTGGTCAGCCTGATCGGCATCAATCAGATGCGGGACACCCGGTCCGATGAGGTCGGCCGGGCGGTGCCGTACATCACGAACCTCAACAACGCCGGGCTGATGGCCGCGGGCGCGGTCACCGACGAGCGGACGTTCCTGATCAACGGGGACGAGAAGTACCGCACCGCCACCCTCAACCGCCAGGGCGCGATCAACAACTCCCTCGCCGCCGCCAGCAAGTACGCCGCGGACGACGCGGAGAAGAAGGCGATCGCCAACCTGAACGCCGCGACGGACCAGTGGTTCACCGCCATCCGGGCCGAGTTCGACCTGTTCGGCACGGATCCCGCCGCCGCACGCGCCGCCGCCCTCGGCCCCAACCAGGCCCTGCGCGCGAAGATCGCCCAGCAGCTGCTCGCGGAGCTGAAACGGGCCAACGACGCGCTGGTCACGGGCAAGGCCTTCGACGCGTCCGTGACGCGCACGTTCGTCCGTACCGTGGTGGTGCTGGCCGTGGCGCTGGTCGCCGCGCTGGTCCTGGCGTTCTGGGTCGCCCGCCTGATCGCCCGGCCACTGCGCCAGGTCAAATCGGTCCTCGACGCGGTCGCCGACGGTGACCTGACCCGGGAGGCGGTGGTGACCCAGCGCGACGAGCTCGGCGCGATGGCCTCCGCGCTGCGCCGGGCCACCATCAACCTGCGCCACACGCTCGCCTCCATCGGTGCGCACGCCGGCACGCTGACCTCCTCCTCCGACGAGCTGACCCGGATCAGCGCGGACAGCGCCACCAGCGCGGAACGCGGTTCCCGGCAGGCGAACGAGGTCGCCGACGCCGCGGCCGCGATGTCGCGCAACATCCAGACCGTCGCGGCGGGCGCCGAGCAGATGGGCGCCAGCATCCGGGAGATCTCGCACAGCGCCGCGGAGGCCGCCTCGGTGGCCGCCCGCGCGGTCGACGTCACCGGCACCACGAGCGGGGTGATGGCGCAGCTCGGCGAGTCGTCCGCCGAGATCGGCAACGTGATCAAGGTGATCACCGACATCGCGGAGCAGACCAACCTGCTGGCGCTCAACGCCACCATCGAGGCGGCGCGGGCCGGCGACGCGGGCAAGGGCTTCGCCGTGGTGGCCAGCGAGGTCAAGGACCTGGCCCAGGAGACCGCCAGGGCCACCGAGGACATCAGCCAGCGCATCGCCGCCATCCAGACCGACACCACCGGCGCGGTGAGCGCGATCGAGGAGATCAGCACGATCATCGGCAGCATCAACGAGTTCCAGACCACGATCGCGTCGGCCGTGGAGGAACAGACCGTGACCACCAACGAGATGACCCGCAACGTCGCCGAGGCGGCCAACGCCGGGACCCGGGTCGCGGACAGCATCACGGACGTCGCCGACGCGGTGCGCGACACCACCGGCGCCTCCGCGCAGGCGAACCAGTCCGCCACCCAGCTGGCGGACCTGTCCATCGAGCTGCGCCGGCTGGTCGCCGGCTTCCGGGTCTGACCGCGGTTCAGCTCAGCCGGGCTGCCAGGGCGGCGCCCGCGGCGCGGCCGGACAGCCACGCCGTCTGCACCCGCGGCCGTCCGAACGCGTCACCGGCCAGGGCGACGCCCCCGCCGAGCACGAATTCGGCGGCGTCCGGACGCGGCAGCGGTTGAGCGTACGGCCAGGGGTGCACGTGGACCGTGGTCGCCGGGGCGGGCAGGCCGAGTAGCTCGCGCGTGGCGCGTTCCATCTCGGGTCCCGCGTTCGCGGGGAGGTCAAGGTGTTCCGTCGCGAACCCGGCGTTCGCGTGGGCCACCAGCACGGGGGCGCCGTCGCCGCGCCGGTCACCGTCGTCGAACAGCGTGGCCAGCACCGGATGGTCGTTGACGAACGCGCCGCGGAAGGCCGCCCAGGTTCGCTCCGGGTACGTCAACACCGCCGCGAGCACCGGCGACCACCGCTGGAGCCGCGCCGCCTCGACCACCGGCCCGATGCCGCCCGGGCCGCCGCCGTCCGTGCCCTCGGCTTCGTCCGCGGATTTGTCCACGGCCTGGTCCACGGCCTGGTCCGCGGCTTGGTCCGCGGCTTGGTCCGCGGCGAGCAGGCGCAGCGCCTGCGGGCCGGGCATCGCCAGCACGACCGCGTCGGCTCGGGGCAGCTCTGTCACCTCGCATCCGAGCGTCACGTCCAGCCCGGTGGCGAGGTCCGCGGCCAGGACGCGCAGCCCGCCTGGGGCGGTGAAACGCACCGGCCCCGTTGACGCGTGCGGCGGCCCGCTCCGCTCGTACGCCATCAGCGTGTCGGTCCACGGCCGGGCCAGACCGGCCAGCAGCCACTGCCGTACCTGTGCGACGAACGCGGGATCGTCGGCGGTGAAGTACCCGGCGCCCACGTCGGCGTCGCGCCCGGCGACCCGCGCGGCCCCCAGCCGCCCGCCGACCACCCGATCGCGCTCCAGGACCCGGACGGTCACCCCGGACCGGACCAGTTCACGGGCGCAGGCGAGCCCCGCGATGCCCGCACCCACCACGACCACGCCCACCCGCGGAACTGTACGGCCGTGCCACCGATCGAGGGGACCGGCACACCCCAAATCGGACGAAACCCCTGGATAAGCCCATGATCATTTGGTGGCTCGGGGTGGCCGGGCCCACTATGGGGCGTGCCTCGTCTCCCTGCCCGGCTGGTCGTCGTCGGCCTCGCCCTCGCCGCCACCCTCGGTGGGATCGGGTCGGGACTGCTGCGCGCGGCCACGGCCGAGCCGCCGTCCGCCACCGCGACGGCGGGGGCCGCGCCGGGCGGATCGTGCGCCGGTGTGCCGGTGGCGGCGGCCCGGCAGCTGCGCGGGATGTGGCTCACCACGGTCAACAACATCGACTTCCCGAGCCGCCCCGGCCTCAGCGAGGCCCGCGTCAAGGCCGAGTACCGCGCCTGGCTCGACCTCGCGGTGGCGCAGCGGCACAACGCGATCTTCGTGCACGTCCGGCCCAGCGGGGACGCGTTCTGGCCGTCGGCGTACGCGCCGTGGTCGCAGTGGCTGACCGGCCGGCGCGACGGCCGGGGGCCCGGCTGGGATCCGATGGCGTTCATGGTGGCCGAGGCGCACGCCCGCAACCTGCAGTTCCACGCGTGGTTCAACCCGTACCGGGGCAGCCAGCCGGCGCCCGACGGCACCGGGGCGGATCTCGCGAAGCTGCCCGCCGCGCACCCGCTGCGCAAGCATCCGGACTGGGCGCTGGCTTACCCGACCGGTCCCACCGGGCGGCTCTACTTCGATCCGGGCAACCCGGACGCCCGCCGCTTCGTCGAGGACTCCATGCTGGAGGCGGTCGCCAAATACGACGTCGACGGGGTGCACTTCGACGACTTCTTCTACCCGTATCCGGAGCGGGGGCAGGACTTCCCCGACGCGAAGAGCTACCAACGCCGGGCCACGCCGGGGCAGAGCCGGGCCGACTGGCGGCGGGCGAACGTGGACACGCTCGTCCGCGAGATGAGCGAACGCATCCGGGCGCTCAAGCCGTGGGTCCAGTTCGGGATCAGCCCGTTCGGGATCTGGCGCAACGCCACCACCGACCGCACCGGGTCGGACACCCACGGGCTGCAGAGCTACGACGAGATCTACGCCGACACCCGGCGCTGGGTCCGCGAACGCTGGCTGGACTATGTGGTGCCCCAGCTGTACTGGGCGATCGGCTTCGACCGCGCCGACTACGCCACGGTGCTGCCGTGGTGGGCGAAGCTGGTCGAGGGCACCGGGGTCCGGCTCTACATCGGGATCGCCGACTACCGGGTGGGGGAGAAGGGCCCGTGGCGCGACCCCGGCCAGATCGACCGCCAGCTCACCCTCGCCGCCCGCTACCGCGCCGACGGAAGTGTCCACTTCAACGCGAAGCAGGTACGGGCGGACCCCCTCGGCGCGGTCACCCGCTACCGCGACCACCACTTCGCCGCGCCCGCCCTGCCCCCGGTCGCCAGCCGCCTGGCTGCTGCCGGGCCCGCCGCACCGCAGCTGAGTGCGGCGCGGCCCGCCGGAGCGGGAGCGGTGCGTCTCGACTGGCGGCCCGGCACCGGACCGGCCCCCGCGGCCTGGGCGCTGTACCGGGTGACCGGCGGCCGGGCCGTGCTGGCCGCCACCGGCAGCGCCGGGTCACCCGTGGCGGATCCGGCGCCGCCACCCGCCCCGGCGACCTACTGCCTGACGGCGCTGGATCGGGCCGGGAACGAGGGACCGCCCTCGAACCCCGCGGGAATCTAGCGATCTCGGAGACTTCGGGTGCGGAGCTGACCCGAATTCATCAACGTCGCCGTCGAACCGCCGCGCTCACTCCGTCACGCGGCCGTCGGTGACCGTGAACTGTCTGGTGGTGTGCACCGCCGCCAGCATCCGCCGGTCGTGGGTGACCAGCAGCAGCGTGCCGGTGTAGCTCGCCAGCGCCGACTCCAGCTGCTCGATCGCGGCCAGGTCCAGGTGGTTGGTCGGCTCGTCCAGCACCAGCAGGTTCACCCCGCGCGCCTGCAGCAGCGCCAGCGCGGCCCGGGTCCGTTCACCGGGCGACAGCGTGCCCGCGGGCCGCAGCACGTGCGCGGCCTTCAAACCGAACTTCGCCAGCAGCGTACGGATCTCCGCGTCCTTGAATTCCGGCACCGCCGCCCCGAATGCGGCCAGCAGCGAGCTGTCGCCCAGGAACAGCCCCCGCGCCTGGTCGACCTCGCCCACCACGACGCCCGGACCGAGCGCGGCCGCCCCCTGATCGAGGGGGATCCGGCCGAGCAGCGCCGCCAGCAGCGTCGACTTGCCGGAGCCGTTGGCGCCCGTGATCGCGACCCGGTCCGCCCAGTCGATCTGCACCGTCACCGGCCCGAGCGTGAAGTCGCCGCGGCGCACCACCGCCTCGCGCATCGTGGCCACCACCGCACCGGCACGCGGCGCGGCGGCGATCTCCATCCGCAGCTCCCACTCCTTGCGCGGCTCATCGACCACCTCCAGGCGCTCGATCAGCTTCTCCGTCTGCCGCGCCTTGGCCGCCTGCTTCTCGCTGGTCTCGCCCCGGAAGTGCTTGATGTTCTTGTCGTTGTCGGTGGCCTTGCGACGCGCGTTGCGCACGCCCTTCTCCATCCAAGCCCGCTGCGTGCGGGCCCGCTCCAGCAGGCTCTCCTTGCGGTCGGCGTACTCCTCGTACTCCTCGCGGGCGTGCCGCCGGGCCCGCTCACGCTCCTGCAGGTACGCCTCGTAGCCGCCGCCGAACAGGTTGACCTGACGCTGGTGCAGGTCGAGTTCCAGCACCGCGGTGGCCGTGCGGGCCAGGAACTCCCGGTCGTGGCTGACCAGCACCGTGCCCGCCCGCAACCCCGTGACGAACTGCTCCAGCCGGGCCAGGCCGGAAAGGTCCAGGTCGTTGGTGGGCTCGTCGAGGAGGAACACGTCGTAGCGGCTGAGCAGCAGCGACGCCATCTGGGCGCGGGCCGCCTGGCCGCCCGACAGCGCGGTCATCGGGTGCGTCTGCGCCACCCCGAGCCCGATCTCGTCGGCCACCGCGAGGGCGCGCTCCTCGAAGTCCACGCCGCCCAGTGCCAGCCAGCGCTGCAACGCCTCGTCGTAACCGTCGTACGCGGCCGCCACGCCCGCGGCCATCGCCTCGGCCGCCGCCTCCATCGCGTCGTGCGCGGGCCCGACCCCGGTACGCCGGGCCAGGAAGTCGTGCACCGTCTCGCCGGGGCGCCGCTCCCGCTCCTGCGGCAGATACCCCACGGTGGCGGTCGGCGGGCTCAATGACACCGAACCGGACTCGACGTTCAACAGGCCCGCGAGTGTACGAAGTAGGGTCGTTTTTCCGGCGCCGTTGACGCCGACCAACCCGATCACGTCACCCGGCGCGACCACCAGGTCGAGCCCCGTGAACAGGGTGCGGTCGCCGTGCCCCGCGGCGAGATCCCGGGCGATCATGGTGGCGCTCATAGCGGCCCGATCGTATCCGGGACCCGGCAGCACTGTGGGATCGCCCGGTTCGCGAGGTAGCGTCCGTCAGGTGACTGCTGCTTTGACGCCGCTCGTCCCCGAAACACCCACCCACCTTCCGCGGACCGTCGGTGAGCTGCGCGCCACCAGCCACGAATTCCGTACGGTCAAGCAGGAGCTGCGCGACAACCTGCTGGACCGGCTGCGCTCCGGCGCCCCTCGCTTCCCCGGCATCGTCGGCTACGACGACACCGTGCTGCCCGAGGTGGAGCGGGCGCTGCTGGCCGGGCACGACATGGTGCTGCTCGGCGAGCGGGGCCAGGGCAAGACCCGGCTCATCCGCAGCCTGGTCGGCCTGCTCGACGAGTGGACCCCGATGATCGAGGGCTCCGAGCTGCGCGAACACCCGTACGAGCCGCTGACCCCCGCATCCCGGCGGCTGGCCGCCGAGATGGGCGACCTGCTGCCGGTGGCCTGGCTGCATCGCTCCCAGCGGTACGGCGAGAAGTTGGCCACCCCCGACACCAGCGTCGGCGACCTGATCGGCGACGTCGACCCGATCAAGGTGGCCGAGGGCCGGGCGCTGGGCGACCCGGACACCATCCACTTCGGACTCGTGCCGCGCACCAACCGCGGCATCTTCGCCGTCAACGAGCTGCCCGACCTGGCCGAGCGCATCCAGGTGTCGCTGCTCAACGTGCTGGAGGAACGCGACATCCAGGTCCGCGGCTACCAGCTGCGGCTGCCGCTGGACCTGCTGCTGGTGGCCAGCGCCAACCCGGAGGACTACACCAACCGGGGCCGGATCATCACCCCGCTCAAGGACCGGTTCGGCGCGGAGATCCGTACCCACTACCCGCTGGAGCTGGAGCTGGAGACGGCGCTGATCCGGCAGGAGGCGGCGCTGAGCGCCGACGTACCCGAGCACCTGGTCGACGTGCTGGCCCGCTACACCCGCGCCGTACGCGAATCGCCCGCCGTGGACGCCCGCTCCGGTGTCTCGGCCCGCTTCGCGATCGCCGCGGCCGAGACGGTCGCGGCGTCCGCGCTGCGCCGCGCCGGGCTGCGCGGCGACGAACCCGTCGCCCGGGTCTGCGACACCATCTCGGTGACGTCCACGTTGCGCGGCAAGGTCGAGTTCGACAGCGGCGAGGAGGGCCGGGAGACAGAGGTCCTCGCGCACCTGCTGCGGGTGGCCACGGCGGAGACGTTCCGGGCCCGGCTGGGCGGGCTGGATCTGTCGGGCTTCACCGACCTGGTCGCCGAGGGCGCGATCATCGAGACCGGTGAGCTGGTGTCCGCGCAGGAGTTGCTGGCCCAGATCGGCACCGTGCCCGGCCTGGCCAAGGTGCTGGACCGGCTCGGCCTCGGCGACGCGCCCAGCCCCGGCCAGGCGGCGGCCGGGATCGAGTTCGTCCTGGAAGGGCTGCACCTGACCCGGCGCCTGGCCAAGGAGATGACCGACGACGGCCGCACGCTCTACGGGAGCTGAGGATGAGCGCCAACCGGTTCCGGTACGGCGCCTGGCGCGAGGGCCCGGACCCGCTGGCCCCGCCGTACGACGTGCGGGCCGCGGTCGACGAGGTCGGCGAGCGGGTGCTGGCGGGCGAGAGCCTGCGTGACGCGCTGCGTGACCTGGTGCGCCGTGGCCCCCGCGAGGGCCGCGGCCTGGACGATCTGCGGGCCCGCGCCCGCCGGATGCGCCGGGAGGCGCTGCGCCGGGGCAACCTCGACGGCGCGGTGACCCGTTCCCAGGCCCTGCTCGACCAGGCCGTCGCCACCGAACGCGACGCGCTGCGCGGCCGCGACGACGAGGCGGCCCGGTTCAACGAGGCGATCCTGGACGCGCTGCCCCGTTCCACGGCCCAGGCGGTGCGGGAGCTGTCGGAGTACGAGTGGGCCAGCGACGAGGCCCGCGCCATGTACCAGCAGATCCTCGACGGGCTGCGCCGCGAGGTGGTGGAGCAGCGGTTCGCGGGCCTGCGCGACGCGCTGCGCGGAAGCGACCCGGCCGCGGACGCCCGCGTCGCCGAGATGCTCCGCGACCTCAACGACCTGCTGGCCCGGCACGCCCGCGGCGAGGACACCCAGGACGCGTTCGCCGAGTTCATGAACCGGCACGGCGAGTTCTTCCCCGAGCGCCCGGAGAGCGTCGAGGACCTCATCGACGAGTTGGCCCGCCGCGCCGCGGCTGCGGAGCAGCTGATGCGTTCGCTGAGCCCGCAGCAGCGGCAGGAGCTGGGCGAGCTGATCGACCAGGCGCTCGGCGACGGCCCGCTGCGCGGGCAGCTCGCCGAGCTGACCGACAACCTGCGGGCACTGCGGCCCAATCTGGCGTGGGGGCGCGGCGAGCGGATGCGCGGCTCCGAGGATCTCGGGTACGGCGATGCCACGGCCGCGCTGGGGGAGCTGGCCGAGCTGGACGAGTTGCTGGAGCAGCTGGGCCAGGAGCACCCCGGCGCCACCCTGGACGACGTCGACGTCGAAGCCGTGGAACGCCGCCTGGGCCGCGCAGCCGCCGACGACGTACGGCGGCTGCGCGAGCTGGAGCGGGAACTGCGGCGGCAGGGTTGGGTGAGCCGGGACGCCGAGGGCCTGATGCTGTCGCCCAAGGCTCTGCGCCGGCTGGGGCGTACCGCCCTGGCGCGGGTGTTCGCCGAGCTGGCCGGGCGTCGCCGCGGCGAGCACGACCTGCGCGACGCGGGCGCGGCCGGTGACCTGGTCGGCTCGTCGCGGCGCTGGCACTTCGGCGACGAGCAGCCGATCGACGTGGTCCGCACGATCGGCAACGCGGTCCGGCGCCGGGCCGCCGAGGGCTCGACCGCCACGCTGCCCGTCCGGCTGCACCCGGAGGACTTCGAGGTGGCCGAGACGGAACGGCGGGCCTCGGCCGTGGTGGCGTTGTGCGTGGACCTGTCGTACTCGATGTTCGCCGACGGCCGCTGGGGCCCGATGAAGCAGACCGCGCTGGCGCTGTCCCACCTGGTCGCCACGCAGTTCCCGCAGGACTCGCTGCAGATCATCGGCTTCGGCCGGTACGCCCTGTCGCTCTCGCAGGGGGAGCTGGCCGCGATCGAGCCGGACATGGTGCAGGGCACCAACCTGCAGCACGCCCTCAAGCTGGCAGGTCGTCACCTGCGCCGTCACCCCGGCTCGGAGCCGGTGGTGCTGGTGGTGACCGACGGCGAGCCCACCGCCCACCTGGACGACGACGGCGAGGCGTACTTCTCCTGGCCGCCGCTGCCCGAGACGGTCCGCGCGACGGTCGAGGAGGTCGACCACCTGACCCGGTACGGCGCCACCCTGAACCTGTTCATGCTCGGCGAGGACCCGTCGCTGCGCCGCTTCGTGGACGCGGTGGCCCAGCGCAGCGGCGGCCGGGTGTTCAGCCCCGACGTCGCCGACCTCGGCAGGTACGTGGTCGACGACTACGTCCGGGCCCGCCGCGGCCGCCGTCCCACCGGAAGCTAGGTTCCTGGGACAGCCGCGCGGTGTGTGCGGCGCAACCGGTGGTGATGGGACCGCCACGGGCCTGGTTATAGTTGCTGCGCGTTGACCGGCCAGCGGGGGAGAGGGAGTCGCGATGCCGCAGCAGCCTGCGCCCGTCGCCCCGCGCCCACCGGTCGCCTCCGACCGGATCTGGACGATTCCGAACATCATCAGCTTCGCGCGCCTGCTCGGCGTGCCGCTCTTCCTGTACCTGCTGCTGGTCCCGCACGCCGACGTCGCGGCGCTGGTGGTGCTCGCGCTGGGCGGCACCACGGACTGGGTCGACGGGTACGTGGCCCGGCGCACCGGCTCGGTCAGCCGCCTCGGGGAGCTGCTCGACCCGTTCGCGGACCGGCTGTACATCCTCGCCACGCTGATCGGCTTCACCGTCCGCGAGGTCGTGCCGTGGTGGCTGACGGTCGCGCTGCTGGCCCGCGAGGCGGTGCTGGGGGTGGCGCTGCTGGTGCTGCGCCGCCACGGCTACGGGCCGCCGCCCGTGCACTACGTCGGCAAGACCGGCACGTTCGTCCTGCTCGGCGCGTTCCCGGTGCTGCTGCTGGCGCATGCGGTGCCGTCGACCGCCGCGGTGGCCGGGCCGCTCGGCTGGGGGCTGGCATGGTGGGCGCTGGGTCTGTACTGGGCCGCGGCCGTGCTCTACCTGATCCAGACCGCCTCCGTGCTGCGCGCGGACCGCGCGGCGCGGGCCGGGACGGCCGCCGGATGACCTCGCCCGACGGCGGCGGCGAGCGCCGGACCTTCACCCCGGATTTCCTGACCGAGCTGTTCCGCAACCCGCTCGATCCGGGCTACGCCGACGCGGCCGCCCGCCGCGCCCGCGAGGGCCCGCGCAGCGCCCCGCGTCGGCGCGCGATCAGTGCGATCAGCGCGCTGACCATGATCGGGGTGGGCTTCCTGCTGGTCGTGGCGTACCAGCAGACCATCGCGGACGAGCCGGGCCGCACCAAGGCCCGGGCCACCCTGGTGGAGCAGGTGCAGCACCGGCGCGACGGCACGGTCGCCCTGCAGAACGGCGCCGACGAGCTGCGCGCCGAGGTGGCGACGCTGCGGGAACGCGAGCTCGGCGGCGCCGCCGTGGCACGGTTGCGCGACCTGGAGGCGGCGACCGGCCTGGCCTCCGTGCACGGCCCCGGCGCCAAGATCACGATCGGCGACGGCCCCACCGCGGTCAACCCGGTGACCGGCAAGCAGTCGAACGACGCCCGGGTACGCGACAGCGACCTGCAGCTGGCCGCGAACGCGCTGTGGGCGGCCGGCGCCGAGGCGATCGCGATCAACGGCCAGCGGCTCACCGCGACCTCCACGATCCGGCAGGCGGGCGAGGCGATCCTGGTGGACTTCCGGCCGGTCGCGTCGCCGTACGAGGTGGTGGCGATCGGGCCGGACTCGCTGGCTGACGAATTCCGTGACGGCTACGCTGGGCGCTTCTTCCGCGAGCTGGTCGCCCGGTACGGCATGAGCTTCGACGCGACGGGCGTGCACGACGTGACCCTCGACGCGGCCACCGAGCTGAAGCTGCGGGTGGCGGTGCCGTCGACCCCGCCCGTCTCCGGTGACCCCCCGTCCCCCGGCCCGGACTCGCCCCCGCCGGCCGGCACCCCCTCGAAAGGTGGCCGATGATCGCCGTACTCGCCCTGGCCGCCGGTGTCGTCCTCGGCATCGTGCTGCACCCGACCGTGCCGCCGGGCCTGCAGCCGTACCTGCCCATCGCCGTGGTGGCGGCGCTGGACGCCGTGTTCGGCGGTGTCCGGGCGAAGCTGGACGGCATCTTCGACGACAAGCAGTTCGTGGTGTCGTTCATCGCCAACGTGGTGGTGGCCGCGCTGATCGTCTACCTGGGTGACCAGCTCGGCGTCGGCGGGCAGCTCTCGACGGGCGTGGTGGTCGTGCTCGGCGTACGGATCTTCGGCAATGTGGCGGCGATCCGCCGCCACCTGTTCCGGGCCTGAGGACCGGCGATGAGCGAGCAGCACGGACCGCGTCCGGGCGAACGGGCAGCGGACCCCGCACGCGACGATGAGCCCACGGTGGTCACCCCGCGCGACGAGCCGACGGTCGCCACTCCGGACGATGAACAGACCGTGATCACGTCGCGTGACGCCCAGCCGGCCAGCGCGGCGAGGAACGCGGAACGGTCCGGCACTGGGCAGGACGATCCGACGGCGGTCGCGGCGGGCGACGAACCGACGGTGGTCGCACGGGCCGACGTGCGGCAAGTGGGCACGGCGGACGACGAACCGACGGTGGCCACGCCGGGCGGCCGCGGCGCGGCCGCCCCTGCGCCGATCGCCGCGGACGTGGCGCAGCCGACCGGGTTGTCACCCGAACCGGTGGTTGCCGAGCGGGCGGCGCCCGATCGGGAGGGTCCGGAACCGAGCCGACAGTCCTCGGCGGAGGCCGGCGCGGCGCGGGCCGGGTCGGGAGATCCCGACGGGCCGCGGACCGGTCCCGAGGAGCTGGGGCCCGAGGATGCCGGTGCGGGGGAACCGGGTGCCGCGGAGTCCGACGCCGGCGCGGCGGCGAGCTCCGGAGCCGGTGCCGGGCGGCAGCTGGCGCCGTGGCGGCGGGTGTCGTCGGCGGGCGCGCTGATCTGGGTGCTGCTGGCGCTGTTCGGCTTCACGCTCGTGGTGCAGCTGCGCAGCAACGGCGGCGACGAGGGTCTGGCGACCGCGCGACAGGAGGACCTGGTGCGCATCCTGTCCGACCTGGAGGCCCGCGACACCCGCCTCCAGGCGGAGATCAACGGGCTGGAGCAGAGCCAGCGGCAGCTCACCTCGGGCGTGGCGGGGCGGCAGGCGGCCCTGGCCGAGGCCGACAAGCGCGCGGACGAACTGGGCCTGCTGGCGGGCACGTTGCCGGGCCGCGGACCCGGCCTGCGGATCACCATCGACCCGAAGGGCCAGGGGGTCAAGGCGTCCGCGATCCTCAACGCCGTGCAGGAGCTGCGCGGTGCGGGCGGCGAGGTGATGGAGCTGACCGGGGCGGGCGGCACGACCGTACGCATCGTGGCGGGTAGCTACTTCATCGACTCCGACGGCGGCGGCATCGTGGTGGACGGTGCGCGGCTCACCGGCCCGTACACGTTGTCGGTGATCGGGGTGCCGCAGACGATGCAGACGGCGTTGCAGATCCCCGGTGGGGTGGTCGCGTCCGTGGAGGGCGCCGGCGGTAGCGTGACCATGGAGCAGCGCGCCATGGTCGAGGTGACCGCGGTGCGCAGGGCCACCAGTCTGCAGTACGCGCGTCCGGTCTCCTGACCGGGCGCGGAGCGATTCGCCGGGTTGTGACAACGGAGGAACTGTGATTCCTGAGGACCTGCGGTACACGTCCGAGCACGAGTGGGTGGCGGGCGACGGGAGCGGACCGGTGCGGGTGGGCATCACCCACTTCGCCCAGGACGCGCTCGGCGACATCGTGTACGTGCAGCTGCCCGAGGAGGGCACGGCGGTACGGGCGGGCGACGCGCTCGGCGAGATCGAGTCCACCAAGAGCGTGTCGGAGATCTACGCGCCAATATCCGGGACGGTCGTGACGCGCAATGCGACGCTGGCCGACGAGCCGGAGCTGATCAACGCCGAGCCGTACGCGGCCGGTTGGCTGGTGGAGATTGCGCCGGAAGATCCGGATTCGCTCCAGGGCCTGCTGGACGCCGCCGCCTACCGTTCGCTCACCGAGGGCTGACGCGGCGTATCACACACTCCGCGCGTCCGGTTGCCGCGCTTTTTCGCGCTGACTAGGCTCGCGGAGCACATGAAGTAGACCGTTATTCATTCGCAACCGATAGTCGTCCGTCTGGAGCCTCCGGGCAGCGGCGGGGGGTGCCGCGCTCCGGGCGTCGTGTCCGGTTCCGCTCACCCCTTGTCCGCGGGCGGCGACCGACCAGATCCGTGAGGTGGTCCGATGACGCGCCCAGACGACGAGTTTCCCCCGCTCGACGTCACGTCCACGCTCAACCTCGGTGCCCTCGACGAGGTGCTCGAGGGTCCTGAGACCGATGTGGTGCCGAGCCGGATGTCCGGTTCGCTGCCGCCCGGCATGGCGCTGCTGGTCGTGCGCCGTGGCCCGAACGCGGGGGCGCGGTTCCTGCTGGATCACGACGTGACGACCAGCGGCCGGCACCCCGACAGTGACATCTTCCTCGACGACGTGACCGTGTCGCGGCGCCACGCGGAGTTCCACCGCGACGGTGGCACCTTCACGGTGCGCGACGTCGGCTCGCTCAACGGCACCTACGTCAACCGGGAGCGGGTCGAGTCGGCCACGCTCAGCAACGGCGACGAGGTGCAGATCGGCAAGTTCCGCCTGGTGTTCATCGCCGGCCCGCGGCCGGAGGGTGAGGGCGGCGGGGCGTGAACCCGTCCGGGGCGGCCGCACGCGACCCGGGTGCCCACGAGCTGGGCGCCCGGGAGAGCGCGCTGATGAGCATCGGGGAGGTGCTGGCCCAGCTGCGGACGGAGTTCCCCGACACGACGATCTCGAAGCTGCGATTCCTGGAGGCGGAGGGGCTGGTCGATCCCCAGCGCACCGCCTCGGGGTACCGCAAGTATTCGTGGAACGACGTGGCCCGGCTGCGGTTCGTGCTCACCGCGCAGCGCGACCAGTACCTGCCGCTGCGGGTGATCCGCGAGCAGCTGGAGGCGCTGGAGCGGGGGGAGGGCGAACTCCCGGCCGCCGGCCGGCCCGCCCTGGTGGCGGTCGGGCCCGAGGGCGACGTACCGGTGGAGACCGGCGACGCGCGGGTGTCCCGTGCGGACCTGGTCGCACGCACCGGGGTCGCCGAGGACCTGCTGGCCGAGCTGGAACGGCTGGGCCTGGTGCTGTCCCGGCCCCCCGGATGGTACGACGGTGACGCCGTGGTCATCGTCGGAGCCGTGGTGGGGCTGACCCGGCACGGGCTGGAGCTGCGGCACCTGCGCGCGTTCCGGGTCGCGGCGGACCGCGAGGTGGGTCTTTTCACGCAGCTGCTGGCGCCCCTGGTGCGCCAGCACGATCCGGCCGCCCGGGCGAGGGCCGCCGAGACGGCCCGCGAGCTGCAGGCTCTGTCGCAGCGGCTGCACGCGGCCCTGGTACGGGCCGGGCTGCGCGCGACGCTCGGCCGCTGAGCGGTTCGTCGTAGGCTCGAAGGGTACTGCCGGTGGTGCACGGACACGGACCTCGTGTGGGGGTACGCCCGACAGCGCCGTGTACCGTGCAGGTGAGGGCGCGGAAAACAGCCTGAAGGTCGCCTTCGGTGGCCATTTGGGGCAGGCGACGACAGCGACACGGAGGCGGGCGGTGCGCGAGCTGAGCGTGGTCGGAGTTCGGGTGGAGCTGCCCAGCAACCAGCCGATCGTCCTGCTCAGGGAGGTCGACGGTGATCGGTACCTGCCGATCTGGATCGGCGCGGTGGAGGCGACCGCCATCGCGTACGAGCAGCAGGGCGTCAAGCCGGCCCGGCCGTTGACCCATGACCTGCTACGGGACATCCTCGCGGCGCTGCAGGCGCCGCTGAAGGCCGTGGAGATCACGGAGCTGAAGGAGAACGTGTTCTACGCCGACCTGCTCATCGGCGACGATCTGCGGGTCTCGGCACGGCCCAGCGACTCGATCGCGCTGGCGTTGCGGGTCGGCGCGCCCATCCGCTGCGCCGATCAGGTGCTGACCGAGGCCGGCATCGTCATCCCGGACGAGCAGGAGGACGAGGTCGAGAAATTCCGCGAATTCCTCGACCAGGTCCGGCCGGAGGACTTCGCGGGCTGACCCATCGACGGTCACCACAGGTTTCGTCGCCCACACGCGGCGTGTCGCGGCATTACCTCCCTGTTCGCCGGCCCGGGGCGATATACGCTCGGTACATCCAGATGAGGTGGCCGCGCAGCGGGGAGGTAGTCGCGTGCACGAGTCAGATCCTCTCGAGGGTCCCCGGGTCGGCGAGGACGGCGACGTCGGCTATCGCGGTGTGACGGCCTGCCACGCGGTGGGCATCAGCTACCGGCAGCTCGACTACTGGGCGCGGACCACGCTGGTCGTGCCCAGCATCCGCGACGCGTCGGGTTCCGGCACCCAGCGGCTCTACTCGTTCCGCGACCTGGTCGTTCTCAAAGTCGTGAAGCGGCTGCTCGACGCCGGGGTGTCGCTGCAGAACATCCGCAAGGCGATCGAGACGCTGCGCTCCCGCGGCGTCGAGGACCTGGCCGGGATCACGCTGATCTCCGACGGCACGACCGTGTACGAGTGCCGGTCGCCCGAGGAGGTCGTGGACCTGCTGCAGGGCGGCCAGGGCGTGTTCGGCATCGCCATCGGCGGCGCCTTCAAGGAGATCCAGGGATCGCTGTCGCACCTGCCGGCCGAGCCCGCCAGCGCCCCCCAGCCGGTCGGCGCGGCCACACCCGCCGAGCCCGCGGCGGGCGACGAACTCGCCGCCCGCCGGGCCCGCCGCCGAGTGGGCTGACCTCTCCCGCGCCGGACGTCGCCACGCCCGGCGCGGAGATCCGGGCGTCAGCCCGCCAGGTGCCCCCACCGGTCCTCGAGCTCCTGCCAGGTGCCCTGCGCCACCGCGCGGCCCCCGTTCAGCACGACCACCCGGTCCGCCTGGCTGAGCGCGGCCCGCTTGGAGGTCGAGCCGACCACGGTGACCCCGTGCCCGCGCAGCGCCCGCCACAGCTCCAGCTCCGTCGTGACGTCCAGCGCGGACGACACGTCGTCCGCGATGAGCAGCTCCGTACGGGGCGCCAAGGCCCGGGCCAGCGCCAGCCGCTGCAACTGCCCGCCCGAGAGCCGGGTGCCCTTGTGCCCGATGAGCAGCTGCAGACCGCCGCCGGCCGCGGCGAGGTCGTGTTCGAGCTGCGCGGTGGTGACCGCGTCAACGGCGTCCACCGGGTGGCCCAGCTGGATGTTGTCGGCCACGGTGCCGGAGAGCACCCGGGGCAGCTGCGCCACGTAGCCGACCTGGTTGGGCCGCAGGAACAGCTCCGGCTCGTCGACCGCCCGGCCGTTCCAGCGCAGGGTGCCGGTGTGGTGCACGATCCCGGCCAGCGCCCGCAGCAGCGACGACTTGCCCGAGCCGACCGGTCCGAGCACCAGCACCAGCTCGCCCCGCGCGACGGCCAGGTCGACGTCGTGCACCCCGACCGTGCCGTTCTCGTGTACCGCGCTGAAGGACTCCAGCTCCAGCCGGTCCAGCGGGTTGCGCGGCGCGGTCGGCGGCGCCGGGGCGGTGCCCGCCGAGAGGTCCACGCCGGGCACGGCCGCCGAGTACTCGGCGACACCCGCCATGGCGACCGTCCGGCGGGTCCACACGCGCGCCGAGGGCAGCTGCGACACCAGCGAGGCGGTCGTCCACGCGAACCAGCGGGCCGCGCCGAGCACCGCCACGGCGATCAGGGTGGCCGCCGCGGACAGCGACCCCGCCAGGTACAGGGCCCACGCCGCGATCGGCAGCAGCCCGCTGACCAGCGACGGGGTGGAGCGCGCCCACACCTGGGTGGTGATCTCGCGGCGCTGCCGCTCGCTGCGGTCGGTGTCGAGGCGGGCCAGGTGGGACAGCACCGGCCGGGTAGCCCCGGCCAGCTTCACCGTGCGGGCCGCGGACAGCGACGACACCAGCGCGGTCGCGAACGCGGCGCGGGCAGCGACGGTACGCCGGGCCGCCTTCTCCAGCCGCGGCCCGAACATCGTCGCCGCGAGCCCGGACAGCGCCATCGTGCCGCCGAAGAACAGCGCCGGTACGACCGAGCCGGACGCCCACGTCATCGCCACGATCATCACGAGGCTGGTGGCGTTGTCGACGACGTTGTCCGCCAGCATCACGACGCGTTCCGTGTCGCCGCCCTGCGCGACCACCTCCGCCGGGGTGTGTTTGCTGACCCGGCGCGGGCCGACCTGCCCGTGCACCAGGCGCAGGCTGATCCGCAGCATCTGCCGGACCCACCACTCCGGGAACCACGCGCCGGTGTAGTACAGCGCCGGGGTGGTCACCAGCAGGGCCGCGGCGATGGCCAGGGCGGGCCCCATCGGGCTGCCGATGCCGTCGACGACGTGCGACCACAGCAGCGGCAGGATCGCTCCGTCCAGACCGAACAACACCAGCACGACGAAGAGCGCGACCGCGGCCAGGCCGTACCGTTTGTCGTTGGTGGTCAGCCGGACGATCTCCCGGAAGGTACGCGCGGGCGGCGGCTCCGGCAGCGGCGGCGGGTCCGCCGACGGCGGTCCGTCAGCCGACATCGTGCCCGCGTCCGCACCGGCCGGGCCGGCGTGGTGGTCGTCCGGCCCGTCGGTGCCGGCCGGGGCAGCGGCGCGGCCGCCCGGGTCGGCCGTCGGCTTGTCGACGTCGACGGGCCCGTCCCAGTCGTCGCGCTCGGCCAGCAGCACGCCGCCCGGTGCGGTCTCGCCGGGCCCGGTCGCGGCCGTGACGTGGCTGGCGGCCAGCAGCTCGGCGAAGCGCCGCGAGCCGCGCAGCGGGCCGGCCTCCAGCACCCGGCCGTCGGCCAGCACGACCACCTCGTCGCAGCGGCGCACAGAGGACAGCCGGTGCGCCACGATCACGCCGATCCGGCCGGTGAGCAGCCGGTCGGTGGCCCGGTGCACCCAGCCCTCGGTGACCGGATCCATCCGGGCGGTCGCCTCGTCCAGGATCACCACGTGCGGATCCCGCACGAGGATCCGGGCGAACGCGACAAGCTGTTCCTGACCGGCGGAGAGCTTGTGGCCGTTCTCGCCGAGCTTGGTGTCGATGCCGTCGGGCAGGCTGTCCACCCAGGTCGTCAGGCCCAGCTCAGCCAGCGCCCCGGCGGCGTCCGGCAGCAAGTCCGGGTCGAACAGGGCGATGTTCTCCGCCAGGGTGCCGGCGAGAATCTCTGTGCGCTGCGGGACGATCGCGGTCCACCGGCGCAGCTGTTCGATGTCGATGTCGTTGAGGTCGACGCCGCCCAGCGTCACGGTGCCGCGCGGCACGTCCACGGAACGGGTGAGCACCTTCGCCAGCGTGGACTTGCCGGAGCCGGTCCGGCCGATCAGCGCGTACGAGCGGCCCCGCGTGAACGACAGGCTCACCTCGCGCAACGCCGGGGGCCGGTCGGCGTCGGTGCCGTACCGGAAGGTGAGGTCGCGCACGACCAGGTCGCCGTCGGCCGGCGGGAGACCACCGGCGGGCTCCTGCGGTACGTCGCGCAGCAGTTGCACCCGGCTCCAGGCGCCGAGCGCGTTCTGCAGCTCGGGCACCATCCGGGTGACGTGTTCGAGGGTGCCGCCGAAGCCCAGCGCCAGCAGCCACACCGCGGTCAGCCGGGCACTGTCCACATGCCCCGTGGTCAGCGCCCACGCGCCGGTCACCACGAGGATCGCGATCAGCGTACGGGTGATCGTGCCGGCGCGCAGGGTCACCCGCGCCGAGGTGTGCCACACCCGGCGGCCGCGCCGCAGCACCTCGCGGGCGCGTTGGGCGTAGAGCCGCCGCACGTAGGGGGCGGCGAGGCTGGTGCGGACATCGTCCTGGCCGTGGATCGCCTCCTCCATCACCGCGGCGAGGTCGCTCCACGCCTCCTCCTCGGCGATCCGCAGCGGCGAGATGCCCTTGATCGGCCCGCTCATGGTGGCGATGAGCAGTGCGGAGACCAGCACCATGGCGACGGCGGCCGGCCACCACACCGCGAACGCGGTGATGATGGACAGGGTCGCGACGGCCATGGACTGGGCGATGCGTACGCCGGGCCCGCGCAGTTCGGAACCGACCTGGTAGACGTCGCTGTCGATGCGGTCGAGCAGCTCACCGACCGGGGTGTTCTCCAGGGTGGGCAGATCCTGTCCGAGGGCCACCCGGCACAGGCCGCGGCGGACCGTGGCTGTCCAGTCGGCGGTGAGCCGCGCGACGATCAGCCCGATCGCCAGGTCGCTGAGCACGGCGGCGACCAGCG
Organism: Krasilnikovia sp. MM14-A1004; assembly: GCF_047159485.1. Classification (GTDB taxonomy): domain Bacteria; phylum Actinomycetota; class Actinomycetes; order Mycobacteriales; family Micromonosporaceae; genus Actinoplanes. The sequence continues at coordinate 2,822,030 of NZ_AP038773.1, forward strand.
CGACGGCCAGCAGCGCGAACATCGGCACCGAGCGGTTGACCAGGACCGGTCCCGCCAGGGCGAGCGCACCCGCCTGACCGGAGGCGCCGAGCACGATGAGCGCGGCCACCAGCGCCGTACGGCGGGGAGCGGTGGCCCACAGGTCGCGGAGCAGGCGCATGCGAGGTCCTCACATCGGGGGGCGGTGCCTCCATCCTGCGGGCGCCCGATGGGTGGGACAAACCAATTACGGTGCAGCGCGGTGTGAGCCTGGTTATGCCCGGGCAGGGGGCTGGATGATCACGCGTGGCGCAGAGTCGATCAGGCCCGGCGCAGGGTTGATCAGGCCTGGCGCAGGGTGATCAGCGTGATCTCGCTCGGGGCGAAGACGCGGAACGGCGGTCCCCAGAAGCCGGTGCCGCGGCTGGTGTAGAGCTGCGTACGCGGCCCGTGCTGGCTCAGCCCCTGCAGCACCGGCTGGTCCGTGCGGACCAGGTAGTGGAACGGCCAGATCTGCCCGCCGTGGGTGTGCCCGGACAGCTGCAGGTCGACGCCGTGCGCCACGGCCCCGCCGATCTGCTGGGGCTGATGCGCGAGCAGCAGCACCGGCAGGGCCGGGTCGGTGCCGGTCAGCGCGGCAGTGTGGTCCGCGTGGTGGCCCGGCACCCCGGAACCGCCTGCCGTCCGGTCGTCGACCCCGGCGATCACGAGGCGGTCCGCTCCGCGCTCGACGACGATGTGGCGGTTGTGCAGGGCCTCCCAGCCCAGCGTGGCCATGTGCTCGACCCATCGCTGGGCGCCGCTGAAGTATTCGTGGTTGCCGGTGACGTACACCCGGGCGAGCGAGGCGCGGACGTCGCCCAGCGGGGCGGCCTGCGCACGGCGGGCGGCCACCTCCCCGTCGGCGATGTCGCCGGTGTGCGCCACCACGTCCGGATCCAGCGAGTTGATCACCTCGGTGACGCCGGCGGACCAGCGGGCGCGGTCGATCGGGCCGTAGTGGGTGTCGGTGATGAGCACCACACGCAGGCCGTCCAGCGCCGGGCCGAGCCGGTCCAGCCGTACGTCGACGCGGCGCACCCGCGGCACCCGCATCGCCTCGGCGTATCCCCAGCCGAGCAGGACGAGCGCGACGGCCACGACGGCGACGCTGACCAGGCGCGAACGCAGCGGGTCGGCGACGCCCGCCAGCAGCAGTACCACCCGCAGCAGGTTGCCGAGCAGCGCCCAGGAGAACAGCACCCAGACCACGCCGAGTTCGGTATCGGCCACCCGGGCGGCCCAGTCGCGGTGGCGGCGGCCGTGGCCGGCCATCATCAGCGGCGGGAAGGTGACCAGCGCCGCGGCGATCAGCACCGTCCCGCCCGTCACGATCGCCGGGGGCCACTGGTTGCCCGCCAGCAGCAGCGTCCACCAGGGGACCCCGAACAGCAGCAGCATGATCGTCGTGACCGTGGCCGCGAACCACGCCGCGCGGGCGACGCGGCGTCGTGGCATCGCGGCCTGCACCGCTTCCTCGACCGACACGCCTACGAGGATGCCACGCCCGGCCCGCTGGCGTCCTGCCCAGGGTGACTCGGCGGCGCATCCACCACGAGGCCGGCCGGGACGATGAGCTCGGCCGGGACGATGAGCTCGGCCGGGACGATGAGGTCGGCACGGGCGCGGGTTCCGGCGATCAGGGCGGCGTTGCGCTCGTCCGTGCCGGTTGCCCAGGCGACGGCGGCCTGCTCGGTCTTGCCGAAACGGACATGCCGCTCGATCAGGCGGCGCAGCCGCTCGGCGTCGGGCAGCTCGACGAACCACACCTCGTCGTACAGCGGGCGGGCCCGGGCCCAGCGGGGGTCGTCCAGCAGCAGGTAGTTGCCCTCGGTGAGGATCAGGCGCGCGCTGCGGGGCACCGCGATGGCGCCGGCCAGCGGCTGCTCGAGGACCCGTTCGAAGCCGGGCGCGTACACGACGTCGTCGGCGTCCTCGCGCAGGCGGCGCAGCAGGGCCGCGTACCCGAGGGGGTCGAACGTGTCCGGCGCGCCCTTGCGCTCGCGCAGGCCGAGCCGGTCCAGCTCCCGGTCGGCCAGGTGGAACCCGTCCATCGGTACGTGCGCGACCCAGCCGCATGCGGGCAGGCCCGGTGGCGGCGCCGGGGCCAGGGCGGCCAGCAGCGCCTGGGCCAGGGTGGATTTGCCGGCGCCGGGGGCGCCGGTGATCCCCAGGACCGCGCGGCGCCCACCTGCCACGAGGGCGCGGGCCCGCTCCACCAGCACCGCGAACGTCAGCACGGGTCAGAGTCTGTCACCGGGCCGCGCCGGCCGGACCACGCCCGACCGGGCCAGCTCCGGGCGGGCCGGCTCTGGACAGGGCCACGCCGGGCCGAGGTTCGGGGGTGCCGCGACCGGACCGGGTCACGCCGGGCCGAGGTTCCGGCATGCCGCGACCGGACCGGGTCACGCCGGGCCGAGGTCCGGGCGAGGCCGCGACCGGAGAGGTCACGCCGGGCCGAGGTCCGGGTGGTGCCGGCTAGAGGCCGAGTCGCAGCGCGGTCACGCCGGCCGGCGACAGCGGCCGGACCGAGGCGCGCCGCAGGTCCGCGCGGACGCCGACCGGAAGCTGGGTGCCCAGCGCGCACAGCGCGGGGAACAGGTCCAGCACGTCGCGATGGCTCAGCGCACCGACCCCGATGATCAGCCCGTTGACCGCGGGGGGCGTACGGGCCAGCTCCGCGCACAGCTCCATCCGCCAGATCGGGTCGGCCACGTGGGTGGGGAACTCGCGGGCGATCCTGGTGCTGGCGGCGCACCCCGGCTCGGGTGCCGCGTGCCGCCCGGAGGCGGCGAGCACGGGTGCCGGTCGCACCGCGACTCCGAGCCGCTCGGCGAGCTCGGGCACGGTCAGGGTGGCCAGCCCGTACGCGCAGGCGTCGCAGAGCCGCCGGAACGTATGGGCGTCGACCACCATGGCCGCGCTGGGGCACCCGCCCGGCGCCTCGCAGATCGCGTCCATCACCACTTCGGCGAGCCGGCCGCCGGCGTCGAAGCGCCCGACGCCGAAGTAGGGACCGGGGGTGGCGCGGCACGCCTGCAATGCCGCCTCTTCGCTGGAATAGCCGTCGGGGTCCACACCGATGCGCGGGATGCCGTGGTGTGGGTGGAGGTGGATGAGTCGGTACATCCTGTCGCTCCCGGGGTCGTGCCTGGCGTCGTCCTCCCGGGGTACGTTCGCGATGCCCTCGTCGGTTCAGTCCTTACGCTGTGTGTAAGAAAATTGCCTCCGATCGCGGTGACCAGTAAGCCTAAAACAATCGAATGTCACTGCGTGTAACGCGTACGTGCCTGCGGTGAGCAACAGGAGCACCACCGCGAGGGCGGCCACGACCGAGGTGTCCAGCACCCGCCACGCGGCGGGCAGCGTCACCACCCCGACGATCGCGGCCGCCTGGGCGGCCGCCTCGGCCAGGCGCAGCGGGTCGAGAACGCGTCGCTCTGTCATGGCGACAGCCTCCCGCCGAGTCAAGGGCGGGCGCTTCCCTCCGCAGCGGGAACGACGGCTATGACTTTCGGCCGAGCCCCGCCGCGCGTGCCGCTCCCCGGCCGGTCCATCCCCCCGGTCAGCGGTTCGGCCGGGCGCGGCGATGCGCGCGGCGACGGGGGCAAGCCGGATTTCCCACGGCAAACAGACAATATTCGGGGCATTTCCCGGATACGGGTGGTCAGAAACGCCCGGTGGGACGGTTGCCAAGGACCCCGACAACGCCGAAGCTTGCCAAGGCCCGGCCGATTGTCGTCGTGACCGGCCCGATCGGGGAGGAAGCCGCAGTGACCGTCACGGCGTCGCCGACGTGGAAGACCATGCCGGCGCTGATGTACCACTCCGTTTCCGCGGTGGCCGGGCCCATGCGGGACCTCGCCGTGCCCCCGGATCGCCTCGCCGAACAGCTCACCGCGCTCACCGCCGCCGGGTACCGGCTGGTCGGCCTCACCGAAGCGCTGGACCTGCTGGACGCCGGCTGCACCGACAACCTGCTGGCTGTCACGTTCGACGACGGCTACCGGGACTTCCTCACCGAGGCCGTGCCGGCGCTGGCCGCCGCGGGTGCCCGCGCCACCCTGTACGCCTCCGTCGGCCACCTGGGCGCGCACGCCGACTGGCTGGGCCGGTGGTCGCCCGACTTCGGCCCGATGCTGTCCTGGGACGAACTGGCCGAGGTCGCGGCCGCCGGGGTCGAGATCGGTAACCACAGCCTCGTGCACCACCCCCTCGACGTGCTGCCGCCCGCCCAGCTGCGCGAGGAGGTCGTCCGCAGCCACGGCGAGCTGGAACAGCGGCTGCAGCTGAAGGTGCGCAGCTTCGCGTACCCGCACGGGTACAACGGGCGCCGGGTCCGCGACGTCGTCGAGGCCGCCGGGCACGACAACGCCACCGAGGTGGGACGCCGGCTGCACCGGCCCGGCGAGCGGCGCTTCGCCGTACCCCGCCTGCAGCCCACCCCCGACCACACCGGCGCGGACCTGGTGGCCCTCGTGCGTGATGGCGGCGGCGCGCTGCTGCCGCAGGCCAAGCGGCTCGCCCAGCCCGCGTGGCGTCTGGTACGCCGCGTGGCGCGCAGTACCGGCCGGAACCTGACGTGAGCGCGGCGCACCGCCCGTCGCCCTGGCTGACCCGCCGCCGCGTCCTGGGCCTCGGTGCCCTGGCCGCGGTGCCGGCGGTGACCCTCGCCGTGCGCGAGGCCCGGTCCCCGCGCTCCGGCTCGCCGGACACGGCCGCCGCTCCCGTGCCGTCCGTGTCGTCGGCGCCCACCTCGGCCGCGCCGCTGCGGGTCGTCACCAGCGGCGGCGGGCCGGTCCCGTTCGTCGCGGGCCGGGCGATGCTCGGCTCGTACCTCGGGCTGGAGGGCAAGACGCTGGAGCAGAGCCTGCGGCTGCGCCGTCAGCAGCTCGGCCGCGACCAGCGCATCGTGAACCTGTTCTACGACTGGACCGACAACCTGCTGACCGCGGTCCCGGCGCTGCCGCCACGGGCCGTTCCGATGATCTCCTGGGCCGGCACGAAGTACGCCGACATCATCGGCGGCGCCTCGGACGCGCTGATCGCCCGCGCGGCCCGGCGCGTCGCCCGCTACGGCCACCCGGTCATGCTGCGCTTCGCGTGGGAGATGAACGGCGGCTGGTTCGCCTGGGGCGGCGCCAAGAACGGTGGCCACTCCGAGGGCTACATCGCCTCGTGGCGCCGGATCCACAAGATCTTCCGGGACGTCGGCGCGCGCAACGTCTCCTGGGTGTGGAGCCCGAACTGGAACTCCAGCCCGACAGCCGACTGGAACACCACGCAGTCCTACTACCCGGGCGACGCGTACGTCGACTGGGTCGGCGTCTCCGGCTACAACCTGCACCGGGAGTCCCCGGAGGCGTTGTTCGACGGTGTCTACCAGCTGTACGCCGCGAAGAAGCCGATCGTCGTCACCGAGGTCGGCGCGGTGGACCGGGGCGGGCGCACCAAGGCCGACTGGATCACCGTGTTCGGCCAGTGGGTGCAGAACCGTCCCGCGGTGGGCGCCGTGATCTGGTTCGACACGGACACCCACCCCGGCTACGACGAGAAGTGGCGCGTCGACACCGACCCGCAGTCGCTGGCCGCGTACCGGGCGATGGCCGGCCTGGAGCGCTTCAGCGCCTGACCGGGCTAGCGGGTCGCCGCGATGTACAGCGTGCGGTACGGGGTGGTCTCGCCCGAGCGCAGCAGGTTCACGGTCATCCGCTGGCGGCCCGGCAGGCTGAGGCTGGCCGTCCAGGTGCCGTCGGCGGTGACCGGGATCGTCCGCTGCTCGGTGGTCCTGCCCGTGGGCCCGAGCACCGCCAGCGTGTACGGCCCGTACTCGGGGAGCAGCCCGGTGGCCGTGACCGGCACGAGCCGGGTCCCCGAGGCGGTCACCGGGCCGGGCTCACCCGCCGCCAGCGCGGTCACCGTCGTCTCGTAGCTGCGGTGCGAACTGCCGTACGACAGCCAGCTCGCGCCGCCCAGCACGGCCAGCACGAGCACCAGCGGCAGCAGCTGCCACACCAGCCGCCGATTCCCCGGCGCGTCCGCGGTGTCGCCGGACGGGCCGTCGTCGACGACCTTCGGCAGCAGCATGGTCGAGACCTGGTCCTCGGTCAGCACGGGCGTCGGGACGACGACGCGCGGCGCAACGGCGGAGGCGGGCGGCGCGACGTCGGCGGGTTCCGGCTCGGGTTCGTCCTCCTCCTCGTCCCACAGCTTGCTGACCAGGTGCTTCAGCACGCTCACCCACCGGTCGGGCAGGCCGGCCGGCACCAGCGCCACCAGGGTCACCCCGGCGGTCGCGACGGTCCAGGACGTGCGGCCCAGCGGGAATCCGGTGACGTAGATGAGCAGGCCGCCCAGAATCAGTACGCCGAGGCTGAGCGCCGCGGTCAGCACCGTACGCTCCACGCCGCTGGAGTCGCGGCCGCGCAGCAGCGCCCCGGTCAGCGCCGCGCCGGGTAGCAGAAGCGCCAGCAGCGACCCTCCGGCGATCATGAACGGCGGGGTTCCGAACAGCACCGCGAGGGCCGCCGCGACGGTCACCACGGCGAGCAGCAGGGCCAGTTTCGGCTTCACTGTGCCCCCATGTGGTAGATCCGGACCGTGCCGTTGTCGTACACCCGGCCCACCTCGGTGAGGGTGTCGAACTTGCCGATCTGCGCCGCGGTCAGCGGCGAGGTGATCTGCCCGGCATGCGGGTCGTTCTCGAAGTAGGCGTCGCTGACCGGCACCCGGGTGGTCAGCCGCTGGTCGACCACCAGGTACTCCAGGTGCACGCGGCTCACCAGGTCGTCCTCTGTCAGGCCCCACTGGTCGGCGTAGAACAGCGGGCCCACCTCGCGGACCGGGTCCTGCCGGCCGTACGTGGAGGCCAGCGACACCGACGTGACGTCGCCACCGACGCGGTGGCCCGGGCCGAGGGTCTCCCGTTCGAAGTTCGCGGCCGCGATCCCGTACGCGTCCACCGACCGCTCGAAGCCGCCCGGCAGGTACGGCCCGGGCAGCAGCGACACCAGGGGCGGCCAGCCACCCGCCCGCGCGCCGATCATGAGCAGGGTGATCAGCGCCGACCCGGCGGCGACGCGGGTGAACCACGGCCAGCCCACCGGTGCGGGGTAGTCGTACGTCGGTGCGGCGGCCCGCCACCGGTGGCCGGCCTCGTCGCGCAACGGGATGATCTGCACCCCGCGCACGAGCGCGATGGCGACCAGGATCGCGATCGGGATGTACGTGAACGTCTGCAGCCGCCCGGAGATCTCCGGCCCGTTCTGGCCGAGGAACCGGATGCCGTTGCCCGCGAAGAACAGGAAGCTGCCCACCACGGCGGCCCAGCGCCACGCGTCCCGGTCATGCCGGTGGATCATGTCGCGGACGCAGGCCAGGTAGAGCACGAACAGGCCCAGCAGACCGGCACCCTGCACGGCCAGCTGACCCACCGACACCGCGGCCGAGGCCTTCTCCGGCGTCGTCTCGTTGTTGATCAGCTGGTGGACCGTCGTGATCACCTGGTTGATCGGGGCTTCCAGATAGTCGATCACGTCGTTGGCCACGAACAGGATCCACACCGTGACGACCGCCAGGGCCACCGCGGGCATCACCAGCGCCGCCCACCGGCGCGGCCGCTCGGTGACCAGCTGCGCCACGGCCAGCAGGGTCAGCGTGGCCACCAGCGCGAACGCCGTCACGTGGTGGCTGACCGTGGTCGCCACGATCGAGCCGACCGCGATCATCGCGAACGGCCGGCCATCCTCGGCCAGCCAGCGGCGGGTCGCCCAGATCGTCAGCATGAAGAACGGCAGCGCCGCGGTCTGGTACAGGAACATCGAGTTGAAGAACAGGTAGTGCATCGCGGTGGCGTACAGCGCGCAGGCGACACCGGCCACGGCGGGGGAGTTGCTGGCCCGCAGCGCGGTCACGAACAGCACGCCCACGAAGACCAGGTGCGCGATCCCGGCGACGATCACCCCGGACGCGGTCACCGGCATGCCGGTCATTCCCGACAGCCCGGCCGCCATCTCCGCCAGTCCGGGGAAGTGGACGGCGGGCGGCAGCGCCGCGTTCGGCTGGAACAGCTGACCGGTCTGCATCAGGACCGTCGTGGCCAGCCAGTGCTGCAGCTCGTCCGGAAAGCGGAACTGGTCCGGGCTGTACATCCATTTCAGCAGGTACTGGTTGACGGCCAGCCCCATGACCAGTAGAAACGACTCGCCGACGCCGGCCATGCGGCGGCTGAGCAGCCGCAGCACCACCGGGGTGAAGACCACGACCTGCCCGATCCAGTACGCGGTCATCGCGGTGTCCGAGCCGTTACGGCCACCCTGGTACGCGAACGCGACCAGCAGCACCCCGAGGCTGGAGAGCAGCAGCACCAGCGGTGCGTGCCCCAGGTCCAGCGGCTGACGGCGGGCGCGAGCGGGCTTGGGTGCCCGTGCCGGGTCGGGAGGGGGCGCCGGTGTCGGGGGCGTGGCGCCCGGACGTCCCGGCACGACAGGGATCAGGGTCGGCCGCAGCTCCACCGGGGGCGCGGCGACGGTCGGTGGTGGCAGGACAGGGGCGTCCTGACCGGCACCGGGCACGACGGCAGCGCCGCGGATCCGCTGGTGGACCCGGGCCCTCCCCTGCGCCTCGCCCGGCTGCTCTGCCATCACCCTTGACTCTTCGGTCGGCGGGCGAGGCTCGGCAAGCTTCGCGGGGGCGGCAACCCCGCGCGGTTCGGCCGGTGGGGCCTTCTCGGACGCCGGCGGCTTCACCGGTTCGGCCTTCTGCGCGGGTACCGGCTGCGCGGCCGCCTTGACGGGCTCGGCCGCCTTGACGGGCTCGGCCGGTGCGGGCGCCTGCGCTGCTCCGGTCCGGGCGGCCGGCTGGGCGTTTCCGGACGGCGCGGGGGGCTGCGCGTTTCCGGACGGTGCGGAGGGCCGGGCGTTTCCGGGCGGCGCGGGGGGCTGGGCGTTTCCGGACGGCGCGGGGGGCTGGGCGTTTCCGGACGGCGCGGGGGGCTGGGCCGGTTCCGGGCGGGGGCCCGGCGCCCGGGCGGCACCGGCCGTACCGGTGGGCTGGCCCGGCTTGCGGGCCGGGAAGCCCGGCGTGCCCAGGGTGAGGCCCGGCGGCGCCGGCAGGGGGGTCTTCGGCACTCCCGTCGTGGTCTGGATATCCGATTTCGCGGGGCGCGGCTGCACCCGCGCGGTGCCGCGGGGGCGCTCGGCCTGCACCTGGGCGGTGCCCCGGGCGGCGTCCGGCTGGTCCTTCTCGTGCTCCTCGGCCGGTTCCGCCGCGCGATTGTCCGCCGCGCGCTGGGCCTCCGCGTCTTCGGGGGACTCGAACTGTTGGATGGACTGCATCACGCCGGTCGGGCGCTCCTTCGCCTGGTCGTTGCCGGGTTCCGGCCCGTCGTCGGGTGCGACGGCATGGTGCGGGGAGGAGCCGCCGTCGGGCGGCGGCTCGGGTGGGCGCGATATCGACATGCGGTTATCCCCGTGAGGCGTGGACCGGACGGCGGCGCGTGGGCCGTGCGGGCCCGACACACCATGGTCCCCGATCCGGCCGGAAACGAGCAGTCCGGCCGGGCCGCGCCCATGAGCTGATGGCCGACCATCAGCGTCATACGCTTCCGGCCCGCCGAGAATGCCCCTTTTCGGGGGAAGTTCCCAGCGAATGGAGGAGTCACACGCTCAGCGGGCGGCCTGCCGGTACTTGGCCTTCGCCGCACGGCGTCCCTTGAAGTACGCCCGGGGCCCGGCGACCATGCCGCGCCGGTTCGCCTTGAGCAGCTCCCGCGGGAAGTCGTCCTGCAGCGTCGACACCCGCAGGCTGTCGCTGCCGGTGAGGTCGCGCAGCGCGCCCGGCACCAGCTTCAGCAGCGGCCACAGCAGGCCGGGCCGGTGCAGCAGCAGACTCGTGTACGCCGCGGTGAGCCCCGCGCCGTACCCGACCATCTGCTTCTCCAGGCCCGCGAGGTCGCGCCGGTGGTAGTGGTGGGTGACCGCGGTGGGTTGGTAGACGATCGTGCCGCCGTCCACCAGCACCTGGGTGAACGCCAGGGTGTCCTCGGAGCCCATCGCCGGGGTGCCGGCGCCCAGCGCGGTATCGAACCCGCCGATCCGCTCGATCACGCCCGCCCGGAACGTCATGTTCGCACCCGTGCCGAACGGCGGCAGCGGGTACAGCGGGCTCTGCCGGTGCGCGGTGGCCGGGCTGAACACGTCGGGCTTGAAGCCGCGGCCCTTGCTGTGTCCGCCGAACTGCTCGAACCACAGCTGCGCCTGGGTCTCCAGCTCGGCCGGGACGATCACGCCGGAGACGACGTCCGCCTCGGGGTGCTCGGCCAGCGCCCGGGCCACCTCGGCCAGCCAGTTCTCGTCGGCGTACTCGTCGTCGTCGATCCAGGCGAGGATCTCGCCCGGCGCGGCGGCGACCGCGGCGTTGCGGGCGAACGACAGCCCCGCCTTCGGCTCGACCAGGTAGTCGACAGGTCCGCGGCGGGCCGCGGAGCGGACCACCTCGGCGGTCGCGTCGGTCTCCGGCGCGTTGTCGACCACCAGCACCCGGAACGTCGGGTACTTCTGGGTGATCAGGCTGTCGAGGCAGCGGGCGAGTGCGCCGGGGCGTTCGCGGGTGCAGATCACCACGGTGATCGGCGGAGCGTCGGCCAGCACCTCGCGGCGGCGCGCGAGGAAGGCGGGCTCGCTCTCCGGGGTGATCCCGTCGACCGGCAGCGCGTCCAGGCCGAACTCGGCCAGCCGCGGCCGCAGGCTCGCGCCCAGCTCGGCGTCGATCGCGGCGGCCAGCTCCCCGGGGCGCAATCCTGCTTCGGGTACGTCGAGCAGCAGCGTTCCGATCGGTTCGGTGAACAGCCGGACCAGGAACCACGCCCGGGCGACGCGCCGTCCGTCCCCGCCCACGGCGCCGACGGTGGGCAGCGGGTCGCAGACGTCGACGTCGTACACGGCGGCGGGAAGCACGTCACCAGTGTGCGCGATCGTGGGCGGGGTCATGACCTCATCGGCGCGAGGCGCGGGCACCCGTACCTTGCCGTTCAGTCCGGCGGTCACTGGGCCGCCCCGGCGGCGACGGCGGCCGGGCGGCGCGCGGCGCGGCGACCGGCGACGGTCTCCACCGCCCCGCCCCAGCCCGCGGCGGCCACCCCGGCGACCACGCTGCCGGCCTGCAGGGCGTGCGCGACGCCGCGGCCCCGGGTGGCGGCGGCGAGGTTGCGGACCACCGACTTGGGCAGCGACCACAGGTAGTCACGCTCGGCGCCGAGGCTCTCCGAGCCGTCGAGCAGCCCTGCCATCTGCACCTTGCCGCGCCCCTCGGCGTAGCAGCGGCGCAGAAAGAAGCCGAACGTGGACCGGTCGGCGGGAACCTCGTGGCGGATCACCGCGTCCGGGACGTACATCCAGTGGCCACCGGCGTGCGCGCTCATCCGCAGGCACAGTTCGGTGTCCTCGGGACGGTTCTCCCCACCGAGCTTGCCGAAGCCGGTCCGGAAGCCGCCGACGGCCATGAACGTGTCCCGGCGGACCAGCATGCTGGCCGACCAGACGTTGCGGATGGGCGCCGTGGTGGTCGGCATCCCGGTGTACGAGCCGCCGATCGCCCAGAGGAACTCGTCCGGCATCCACCGGGGCCGGTTGATCTCCCAAGCCGGGGTGATCCCGCCGCCCGCGCCGACCACGTTCGGGTCGGCGAAGGGGATCACCAGGTTGCGCAGCCAGTCGGGCTCGGCGACCGTGTCGTCGTCGAGGAACGCGATCAGCTCCGTGGTGGTGTGGAACGCGCCGGTGTTCCGGTTGCCCGAGACGCCCTGGGTGTACAGGTTCTCCAGCACGGTCACGCCGGGCAGGTCACGCCGGGCCCGGCGGTACAGCTCCGGGTTGTGGTCGACGACGACCACGACCTCGGCGGCCGGGTAGTCCTGCGACCGGGCGGACGCGACGGTCCGCACGAGCATCGACCAGCGCTTCTCGCTGTGGGTCGGGATGACGATGCTGACGGCAGGGCGGTAGGTGGGGTTCTCCACGCGAAAGCTCCTCGACAGGTGGTGGGACCGGGGGGCAGGGGCGCGGTAAGGGGTCAGTCCTCGAGCGTCGCGCGGGCGCGGCGGGCGTTGATGTCGTCGGTACGGCGGGTGCCGACCTCGCGGGTGCCACGGTTGATGCGCGCGACGTGGGGGCGGCTCTCCGGGCGGGCGCGGCCAGGGGTGGCCGGCCGGTTCACGATCTGCTCCAGGCTGGTCTGCGCCGGGATGCGGGCGGTCGTGGTCTCTGTCGAGTCCGTGGCGGCGGCCGGGGTCTGCTGGGCCGGGACCTGGGCGGGGGTGCCGCGGTGCTTGGACTTGCGCTGGCCGCGGGCACGGCCGTACTCGCTGAAGATGGTCCGCAGCACCCGGAAGCCGTCGCGGAAGGTGTTGAGGTTGGTCTCGCCGTGGATGCGCTCGTGCTCGATGCTGCCGACTTCGCCGACCTTCATGCCGTCCACCGCGGCACGAATGTTGATCATCGTCTCGATCTCGAAGCCGTCACCCCACAGCTTGCTGCCGTCGGTGGGGCGGGGCAGGGAGATGTCGGGCAGGTCCAGCACCGGGACGACCCGGCGCCAGAAGGCGTTGTAGCCGTAGCACAAGTCGGTGAATTTCGTTCCGAAAAGGACATTCACCACGAGATTGAGACCGTCGTTGCCCGGCTTGCGCAGCCGGGTGATGTCGTGGCTGTGGCCGCCCTTGGCGAAGCGCGAACCCTTCACGAACTCGGCGCCGTTGACCAGCTCGGCCACGAAGAGTGGGATCTCGGCCGGGTCGGTCGACCCGTCCGCATCGATCATCACGATGATGTCGCCGGTGCAGGCGGCGAAGCCACACGCCAGCGCGTTGCCCTTGCCGGTACGGGTCTGCTGCACCACGACGACGTCCGGGCGCAGCTCCCGGGCCACCTCGACGGTGCGGTCCACGGACCCGCCATCGACCACGATCACCTCGGCCACGTCCTCCGGCAACTTACCGAAGACGTGCGGCAGGTTCCGTTCCTCATTGAGGGTGGGAATGACGACGCTTACCTTCGGTGATGTTTCTCCGTTACGAGGCGTGTTGCCCGAGCTGGAGGAAAGCTGCATTTCGGTCCCTTTCCGGGGCGGCAGATGCGGTCGAATCAGGCGCTTCCGGACTCGAAAACGCAGGCGACTTGTCACTGCTGCCAAATCTAGCAACCCGCTACGTAGCGTCAACTAACCAAAGGGACAGCGTGACCCCATCGGCGCGGGCTGCCGCCGCCAACCGGATGAGCTGGGGGTATGCTCTCGGGCAACAATGGTGTCCATAAGCCCTCATCCGTCACATCCAGTAGCGGATTCCGGATGCCACGAAGGCATTGGATAGGGCAATTCGGACATAACCGATATTCCCTCTCAGACAATGCCTCGAAAAGACAAAAAAATAATGTCGGATTCCTCCCTGTGAAACCCATCACGCAGGGCAATCATTACGGTACGTGTTGCTTCGGGTGCAGGTCGGTTGCAGGAGCCGTCGACGCCCGTCACCTACGGAGACATGGACAGGTTGATCCGGTGACCCATTGGCCCGCCTGGAGTCTGAGAGTGTGCGAACCACCACTTTGGGTAACCCGGTGAATCGGCAGGACGCGCTCTGTGTCTGCGGCCATCAGCGCCGCGCTCACGAGCACCACCGCAGAGGGACCGACTGCACGTTCTGCGGGGCGGACCACTGCCGCCGCTTTCGACTTCCCCGGTGGTGGCGCCGGGCCGCATGATCCGGATCACGCCCCGGCGGGCCGCGCGGCGCGGCCCCGGCCGGCTGGCCTAGCGTCGCCCCACACACTCCGGTTCCCGGCGCCCGCCGTCATCCCCGGCCGGGCAATCGCCGCGGCGCCGCCCATGGCGGGGCCTGTCCCACGAGGACGGCTCCGTCATGGCCAAGCCGGCCGGTTCTCCCGTCACCGCGGCGGACCGCCCAGCCCGGACTGCCCAGTCCCGACTGCCCAGTCGGGACCGCCCAGTCGGGACCGCCCCGGTCCGGACCGCCCAGTCTGGACCGCACGCGTATCCGGCGAGCCGCATTCCCTGTCCGTCTCAGGTACCCGAATGGGCGGCAGCCTGCGGATGACAACGGCGCCGTTGTACCGTGATCGCACGGGCAGGTCGCCAGGGCGGAGGTCGCAATGGGCGAGGCCGTGATGACGACACGCCGGCAGGCCGACGGGGCGATCGTCGTCGAGGTGCGGGGCTCCCTGGACGCCGCCACGGTCGACGCGTTGCGGGCCACTCTGCTCTCCACCCTGCACGGTGAGCGCCCGGTCAGCATGATCGTCGACCTGACCTTCGTCACCTTCATGGACTCGATGGGGGTGGGCGCGCTGGTCTCCGGGGCGAACGCGGCCCGCGAGGTGGGCGCCCGCTTCGCGCTGCGCAATCCGAGCGAGTTCGTCCACCGGCAGCTGCGCGTCACGGGGCTCGCGGAGATGTTCGGCCTGCCCGGCGCGCCGTGGGCGTCGCAGGCCCACCCCGGCTGACCCCTTCCGGCCAATGTGGACGGCGCGGCCGGTCGTCAACCGGGCTGCGGGGCTCCGAACCGGGCCAGGTAGTGCCAGACCTTCTTGAGGTGCTGCGGGTCGTACCGGCCGGTGCGGGCGGCATCGCCGATCACGCGCGGGGTCAGCGGGCCGTCGGCCGCGATCTGGGCGCCCAGCTCGACGTACTCGGGTCCGCGATAGCCGGGGTGCCGCCGCAGCTCCGCCACGGTGAGGCGGAAGCCGTGATGCCACTCCAGCGGGCAGGGCAGCCGCGCGGCGGCGGCCTCGACGCCGGTGCCCCGATAGCTCGGGTCCAGCACCAGCGCCTCGACGTCACCGTCGATCCGGACGGGTCCGTGCACCTGCGCCTCGACGTAGTCGTCCAACGGGTCGGGCCGGTCGGCCGTGGCCAGCTCGATCAGCGACATCCGGTCCGCCACCGCGAACGCCGTCGGGTGCAGGTGGCTGTCCGGGTAGCAGAACGTGGCCCGGGCCAGAGCCGCCCCGCTCAGGCGCAGGTGCGCCGATCCGAAACGGGGTGCGGCGCCGACCGCCCTGCGGCGGAAGTTCAAGGCACCGTAGACGGGCCGTAGGTGGGCCGGGGCGGTGTCGTAGGCACCGCCGAAGATGCGACTCTCCCAGCGCCACCGGTCGCCGCCCGGATAGGCGGTCAGGCCACCGTTGCTGGTGCCGGTGACGAATTGGGAGACGTACACACCGTCGGCGGCGAGGGCCGCCAGGATCGGTGCGTCGCCGGCCCCGCGATCCGGGTGGAAGTTCAGCGTGATCCGCAACGCCGGGTCCACCGGCGCGCCGTGGGACAGCGCCGCGACGTGACGCAGCGCCCGCTGCCAGGGTTCCTCCGGTGCGGCTCGCACGGGGACCTGTGTATCACGATCTCCATGGGTTTCGATGCGAACCTGGAGTTCACGTGAACACATCTGTACCGTTGCGAACATGAGTGTTCGCGTGGCACGGCGGCGCTCCGCCGTACGCCTGGCCACAGCGGCCGCCCTGCTCGACGTCGCCGTCGAAGTCCTCGTCGCCGACCCCGCCGCGTCGCTGGCCGAGGTCGCCGAGGCGGCCGGCATCGGCCGCACCACCCTGCACAAGCACTACGCCACCCGCGACGACCTGCTGCGCGCGGTCGGCCACCGGGCCATCGACCTGTGGGAGCAGATGATCGGTACGGCGGTGCGCGCCACCGACGCGCCCGACGGTGGGCTGCGCGCGCTCGCCGAGGCGATGATCGCGGTCGGCCCGCACCTCGCGTTCCTCTGGCGCAACCCGATCTTCGACCACGCCGAGGACATCGGCCGCCGGTGGAAGAGCGTCGAACCGCAGGCCCTCACCGTCCTCAAACGGGCCCGCGACCGTGGCCTGCTGCGCGCCGAGGTCGCCGACCACTGGCTGCTGCAGACCTTCTACTCCCTCGTGTACGTCGCCGCCGAATCCGTCTACTCCGGACACCTCGCCCCCCGCTCCGCACCCGACCTCGTCGTGGACACCTACACCCGAGGACTGGGCGCACCCTGACGAAAGGCCCCGCACATGGCCGACCTGCGTCGCACCGCCGCCTTCGCCGCCGCCCTCTACCGTCGCCGCCTCGACTTCGCCTACCACGGATACGTTCACCGCGACCCGATGTCGCTGCTGCACCTGCGTGCCGGGCGGGAGAACCCGTACGCCGTCTACGACGGCATGCGCGCAGCCGGGCCGCTCGCCCCGACCCGGCTGAACAACTGGGTCACCGTCAGCCACCGCGTGTGCAGCGCTGTGTTGCGCGACCGGCGCTTCGGCGTCAACGCCACAGAGCTGACGGTGCCCGTCCCCGACGACGAATTCGACATGTCGTTCCTCGACCGGGACCCGCCCGACCACACCCGGCTGCGCCGCCTCGCCCAGCCCGCGTTCAGCCCCCGCCACATGGCCGGTTACCGCCCGCGCGTCGAGGCCCGCGTCGACGAGCTGCTCGACCGGGCCGGGGACGACTTCGACCTGGTGTCCGCGTTCGCGGCCCCGCTGCCGATCGCGGTCATCACCGACCTGCTCGGCGTGCCCGACGCCGACGCGGACCGGTTCACCCGATACGGCGCCGTCATCGGCAGCGCCCTGGAGGGCATCCACTCGTTGCGTCACGCCGCCCGCCTCAAGGCCGCCAACGACGAGCTGCGCGCACTGTTCGAGAGCCTGTTCGCGCTGCGCCGCCGGGAGCCCGCCGACGACGTGATCAGCCGGATCGTCGCCGCCGAGGGCGACCAGATCCAGCCCGCCGAGATGCAGCCGATGTGCTCGCTGCTGCTGGTGGCGGGCTTCGAGACCACGGTCAACCTGATCGGCAACGCGGTGCACGCGCTGCTCGCGCACCCCGACCAGTGGGCCGACCTCTGCGCCGACCCGGCCGGGCTGGCCGCCGCGGCGATCGAGGAGACGCTGCGCTGGGATCCGCCCGTGCAGCGCACCGCCCGGTGCGCACACGAGGACATCGAGCTGGAGGGCCGTACGGTCGCCCGCGGCAAGTTCGTGGTGACCCTGCTCGGCGCCGCGAACCGCGATCCCGAGGCGTGGCGTGACCCGGACCGCTTCGACATCCACCGCGAGCAGACCGTCGACCACCTCGCGTTCTCCAGCGGCATCCACTACTGCGTGGGCGCGCCGCTGGCGCGGCTGGAGGCGACCATCGCGCTGCAGCGGCTCGCCGAGCGCCTGCCCGGCCTGCGCCGCAACGGCCCGATGCGGCGCCGTGCCTCCAGCGTCGTCCGCGGCCCGCTGCACCTGCCGGTCCGGGCCTCGGCCGGCGCCCGCCGCATGGATCACGGCCTCACCGCCTGACGATCCGGGTGTCCCGCCGCCGCCGTCGTCGTCGAGCGGCGGCGGGACTGTCGTAGGCGATGCCTAGAGTCGGGGCATGCTCGTCCGGATCGAGGGGACCGACCTGCCCGGCCGCGGTGGCGGTGCCGAGGCGGCCGCCCTGCGCCTGGGCAACGTGCACGTCGGCGTCCAGCGCCGCGCCGAGGTGGTGGCGCGGGTGCGCGCCGACGCCGCCTCGGCGACCTGGGAGCTCGACGTCGTCACCCGCGAGGTCGACGACCTGCTCGACGTCTCCGGTCCGTACGTTCACGGGCGGCCCGGAGCCCGCTTCCTGTATCTGAGCTGGGGCGGCGTCGACGGCGACGAGTTCACCATGTTCCGCCGCGCCAAGCTGATGTTCGGCGACATCCCCGGCCCGCTGCTGCGCGCGGCGCACGCCGGTGATGGCGTGCTGGCGGGCCGCCTGGGCCTCACCGACCCGGCCGGCGGGCCGCGCTGCGCCCGGGTCCGGCCGCCGGACGTCCTCTGGCGGCTGGCCGCGCAGTGACCGACCCGAGGGACCAGTGCCGCGACGAGGCTCCCGCCGGCCCGCGCGCGGTCGAGGCGTCGGAGGCGGTGCGCGTGGCGCACGGGTTCGTCACGCGGGACGGCAGCCTCGGCGTGTGGACCGAGACCGACACCGTGCCGCCCCGCGCGGCCGGGTCCGGCACCAGGCCCGCGGAACGGCGGCCCCGTGGCGTCGCCCCGCCGCACCCGTTCGCCGTGGAGCCGGGGCCGGTGCCCGGCGCGGCGCCGCGGCAGGTGACCCTGCTGCTGCCCTCGACGGGGGCCGGGCCCCTGCCGTCGCCGCAGCTGGGCCTGCCACCGCGCCGGGGGACCCCGCGGCTGCGCCCGTGGGCCGTGCCCGCCCGGACCGTGCCCGCCGTGCCCGATGACCTCGCGGACGCGCTCGGCGCCCGCCCGGCCCCGTCGCTGGCCTGGCTGGCCGAGCTGAGCGCGTTCGCCGCCGACCTGGTGACGCGGGGGAGGCTGCTGCCCGCGGTGGTCGCCGACGGCCCGCGCCCGCGCGCCCGCTGGCGGCCCGTGCTCGCCGGGGCCGACGCGGCCCGGCACGCCGACCTGCTGCGCCGCATGCCACCCGCCTGTCGCGCCGAGCGCGCCCGGCCCGGCGAGGTGGCCGGCCTGCCCGCCGCCGACACGCTGCATGCCGCGCTCGGGCGGCTCGTCGACGCCGACGTCCGGCGGCGGCTGGCCGGGCGCGGACCCACCGGTGACCCGTGGCTGGCCGCGCTGACCGGCGACCCCGGGTTCGACGCGCCGGCCGGCGAACTCGACCGGCTCACCGCGGCGCTCGACGACTGGCACGCCCGGGCCACCACGGACAGCGCGGTACGAGTCTGCTTCCGGCTGTCGCACCTGCCCGACCCGGACACCGCAGGCACGGACCGCTGGCTGCTGGAGTTCCTGCTGCAGGCCCGCGACGAGCCGAGCGCGCTCGTACCCGCCGCCGACGTGTGGCGGGACCGCACCGCACCGCTGCGCCGCTGGACCCACCACCCGCAGGAACGGCTGCTGGCCGGCCTGGGCCGGGCGGCCCGGCTGCTGCCCGAGCTGGACCCGGCCCTCGACGCGGCCCGCCCGACCGAGCTGACCCTCGACACGCCGGGGGCGTACGCGTTCCTCTCCGGTGCGCCCGTGCTGGAGCAGGCCGGGTTCGGGGTGCTGGTGCCCGCCTGGTGGCGGGAGCCGCACGGCCTCGGCCTGTCGCTGCAGGTGCGTACGCCCGAGCAGATCAGCCCGGTGCTGCGCGACGACGCGGCCGACCTCGCCTCGATCGTCGAGTACCGGTGGGGGCTGGCGCTCGGGGGCCGCACGCTCACCGAGGACGAACTGGCGGACCTCGCCAGGGCCAAGGTGCCACTGGTGCGGCTGCGCGGCCGCTGGGTCCACCTCGACGCTGCGCACCTGCGGGCGGGGCTGAGCTTCCTGCGTCGCGGCGGCGGCACCATGACCGCCGGGGACGCGCTGCGCCTGGTGCGGCTGCTGCCCCCCGAGGAACTGCCGCTGCCGGTCACCGCCACCGGCGGCACGGGGTGGCTGGCCGACCTGCTCGGGGGCGACCTGGAACAGCGCCTGGAACTCGTCGAGGCGCCCGCCGGACTGGCCGGCGAGCTGCGGCCGTACCAGCGCAGGGGGTTGTCCTGGCTGGCGTTCCTCGACCGGCTGGGGGTGGGCGCCTGCCTGGCCGACGACATGGGACTGGGCAAGACCGTCCAGCTGCTGGCCCTGCTGCTGCACGCCGGACGCGGCCCGACACTGCTGATCTGCCCGCTGTCCGTGCTGGGCAACTGGCAGCGTGAGGCGGCCCGGTTCGCCCCCGGCCTGATCGTCCGCGTGCTGCACGGTGCCGACCGGCCCGACCCGGCGCACCTGGCGGACGGGTGCGACGTGGTGCTGACCACGTACGCCACCGCCACCCGCGACGCCGAAGCCCTGGCCGCCGTGGCCTGGGACCGGATCGTGCTGGACGAGGCGCAGCACATAAAGAACAGCGCCAGCGCGGTCGCGCGCGCGGTACGGCGCATCCCGGCCCGGTCCAGGATCGCGCTCACCGGTACCCCGGTGGAGAACCGGCTGGCCGAACTCTGGTCCCTGCTGGACTTCCTCACCCCCGGCCTGCTCGGCCCGGCACACACCTTCCGCGCCCGGTACGCGGTGCCCGTCGAGCGGTACGCCGACGACGACGCCGCCGACCGGTTGCGCCGGGCCACCCGGCCGTTCCTGCTGCGGCGGGTCAAGACCGACCCCGCGGTCCTGGCCGACCTGCCCGACAAGCGGCACGTCCGGCACCTGTGCGGGCTCACCGCCGAGCAGGCCACCCTGTACCAGGCCGTGCTGGACGAGCTGCTGGGCCGCCTCGCCGAGGCGCACGACAAGCGCCGCAAGGGCATCGTGCTGGCCGCCATGACCAAGCTGAAGCAGGTCTGCAACCATCCCGCCCACCTGCTCGGCGACGGTTCGCCGCTGCCCGGCCGCTCCGGCAAGCTGGAACGGCTGGAGGAGATCCTCGACGGGGTCCTCGCCGACGGGGAACGCGCCCTGTGCTTCACCCAGTACGCCCGCTTCGGGGCGATGCTGGTGCCGCACCTCGCGGCCCGCTTCGCAGTGCCGGTCCGTTACCTGCACGGCGGCACGTCGCGCGCCGCCCGCGACGAGATGGTCGAGGAGTTCCAGGCCGACCCGCGGCCCGGGATCTTCGTGCTCTCCCTCAAGGCGGGCGGCACCGGCCTCAACCTCACCGCCGCCAACCACGTCGTCCACGTCGACCGGTGGTGGAATCCCGCCACCGAGGCGCAGGCGACCGACCGGGCGTTCCGCATCGGACAGCACCGCGACGTCCAGGTGCACACGCTCGTCTGCCTCGGCACGCTGGAGGAGCGCATCGACCGGCTCCTCGTCGACAAGGGCACCCTCGCCCAGCGGGTCGTCGGCACGGGGGAGGGGTGGCTCACCGCACTGTCCACTGCGGAGCTGCGCGACCTGCTGGCCCTGGACCCGGAGGCGATCGGTGACTGACCCGGCCCGGCGATTCTCCGCGCCGTTCCTCGCGATGGTCGAGGCGCTGCGGATGGGGCCGACCTTCGCCCGCGGGCGCCGCGACGCCCGCGCCGGGCACGTACGCAGCCTCACCATCTCCGGCAGCCTCGTGGTGGCGCGGGTCCGCGCGGGCGACGAGCCCAGCGCGCACCGGGCCCGGATCGCGGTGCGCGCGTTCGGCGCCGCCGAGTGGGCCCGCGTCGAGGACGACCTGGCGGCACAGACCCGCTATGTCGCGGATCTGTTCGCCGGGCGCATGCCCGACGACATCGCGGCGGTGTTCGCCCGGGCCGGGCTGAGCCTGCTGCCGATGGGGCTGGACGAGGTGGCGATGGACTGTACGTGCGAGCGGTGGCCGATGCCGTGCGTGCACCTCGCCGCGACGTGCTACGCGCTGGCCGATTCGCTGGACACGGATCCGTTCGGCGCCTTCGCCTGGCGCGGGCGGGCCCGCGACGAACTGCTGGAGCGGCTGCGGCAGCTGCGCGGTGCCGCCGCCCACGAGGATCCGGAGGACGCGGGCGAGCCGCAGGACGACGGTGACCTCGGCGACCTCGCAGCCTTCTGGGGGCTGACCGCCGGTGGCGCCGCCCCGGCGGCCGCGGTGCCGCCGGACCGCCGGGACGGGACCGGATCGGTGTGGCTGGGCGCGGCGACGCTGCCGGGCGGCCGGCCGGACGCGCTGCTCGACGAGTACGACCCTCCCGCTCCCGGGTACGGCGGCCGCTCCCTCACCGACCTGCTGCGCAGCGCGTACCGGGCGTTGCCGTCCGACCCGGCGGACCCGTGAGCTGCAGTTCCGTCCACCGTGGAGGCGAGCCCTGTGGCACACCGCGAGGGTTCGGATCGCGACAGACGGGTAGTTGACGGGCTACGGCGAATTCATCGACGAGCGAGGAGGCCGTGATGCAACCGTTCACGTTCAACCCCTGGAACTGGCGCGATCCCGCTCTGGTCGGCGGCTACTCCGACGCCAGCGTCGACGGCGAACCGGCCGGCGACCTGCGCGCGGACGAGCAGGCCGGCGTGGATCTCGTCGGCTATCACGTCGAGGCGGTCGACGGCCGGATCGGTTCGATCGACGAGGCCACCTACGACGTGGGCAGCGCGTTCCTGGTCGTGGACACGGGCCCGTGGATCTTCGGCCGCAAGGTGCTGTTGCCCGCCGGCACGGTGCAGCGGGTCGACCACGAGGACCGCAAGGCCTACGTCGACCGCACCAAGGACCAGATCAAGAGCTCCCCGGAGTACGACAAGGACACCTTCAGCACCCCGGAGTACCGCCAGCAGGTCGGCGACTACTACGTCGGCAGCTACCGCGACACACCGCCGATGTGAGCGCAGCAGACACGCCGCCGGCCCCTTCCGGGGCCGGCGGCGTGTGCCGTCGATCGCCGGAGGTCGTGCCGCCGGTCGGCATCATGGTGCCGCCGGTCCCGAGCGGGGTCCCAGGCGGCTGAATGGTGCCGCCGGTCCCTCGGCGGTGCCGGGGTCGGCGCGGTGGTGCCGGGTCACGGACGGCAGGAGCCGTCGGTGGCGGGCGGGCCGATCTCGAACGCCGGGCCCGCCGCGCTGAAACGTCCATACACGCAGGCCGCGCCGGTGGACGCCGCGAACGTGGGCCCGGCGCGGACGACGATGTCGACCAGGCCGGCCGAGCGCAGCGCCGCGTCTACCGCCCGCCGATCAGGCACGGCCCGGGAGCCGCCGGCAAGCAGCACGAACTGCATGGTCAGGGCGTTGACGCACGCCTCGGCGCCGGGCACGGCCGCCTCCGGCACCACGCCACGCCGGGGGACCGGGTGGTACTGCTGCGCGAGGGTGAGCAGAGCCCGCTGCCGCGGATCGTTGATGTCGATGGACGGGTCCACCGACGGTCTCGGCGTCGCGCCCCACGCGCACGATGCCTCGCCGGGCCGTGGCGGGACCGGATGCGCGGATTGCGCGACCGGCGGTGCGACGGGCTGCCCCGCCCCGGTGGCCCCGACGACGGCGGACCTGGTGGGCGCGGGGTCAGGCGAGGCGGTAGTGGCCGGGCGGGCGCAGCCGGCGAGCACCGCCGCCACGGCGGCGAGAATCGACCAGCGCCTGCCCCACACGCCCGGAAACCCTAGCGGACATCGACGTCAGCCGCTTGCCTGCCGGGCCGGCGATCCACCTTCGCCCGCGCGGACCGTGCGGAGCAGGAAACCGCGCAGCACGAGATCCCGGCCGGGCAACCGGGCGGCCACGTCGATGTCGGTGACCGTGGTGGAGACCCAGCGCGGCGGGGCGAAGCTCGCCCGCAGGAACTCCTCGGTCACGCCCCAGCCCTGGCCCGCCTCCCACGCCACGGCGAGGACGAACACGGTCGCTCCGGGCGCGGCCAGACCCGGCAACAACGCCAGGTACGCCTCGGCCTCGCCGCCGCCGCGCCGGTGCAGGCTGTGCAGCAGGCCCGAGTCGAACACGGAGTCGAACGGCGCCGACGGCAGGGACAGGCGGGTGGCGTCCTGCACCTCGAAACGCACCCGTACACCCTCGCGGGCGGCCTTGGCCCGGGCCTGGTCGATCGCCACGCCGGAGATGTCGACCGCCGTCACGTCGTATCCGTGGCGGGCCAGCGCGATCGCCAGGTCACCGTTGCCGCAGCCGACGTCGAGCACCGTCGGGCCCGGTACGTCGTCGAGCACCCGGGCGAGAGCGGGCTGCGGCCCGCCGATCTCCCATGGTGGCCCACCCGAGTCGGCGGCGTCCCGGTAGAGCCGGTCGTAGTCGACGTCGTACGGGTGGTCGCCGCCGGTGGTCACACGCTGTCGCGTTGGGCCTGCCGGCGGGCGCCCGAGGCGGCGCTGGCGGCCTGCCGCTTGCGCGCGGCCTGACCCGCCGCGGGCGATGCGCGCTTCGGACTCGCGGCACGTTTGGCCGGCCCGGCCGGGCGGGTCGCGGCCGGGCGGCGCGACGCCGTCGGCGGTGTGGTGTTGCGGGCCTGCCGGGCGGCCGCCAGACGTTCGGTGCGCAACAGTTGCGCGCTGCGCCGTGCGGCGACCGCCAGCTGCCGGCTGACCCTGGCCAGGGCGTCCTCGAACACCTCGGCCTTCTCCGCATTGCGCGTGTTCTTCGGCCGCGCCCTGCCGCGCCCCCCGTACTCGGCGACCCGGCCGCTGGCCTCGCGGCGGTACAGGCCCACGTACTTGTTCCGGGCGCGGCGGATCCGCTCGTGCAGCTGCACCAGGGCGTCCTCGTCGGCATCGATGATCTGTTCGCGCTCGGTTTCGCGGACCAGCGCCAGCTCAGCCTCGGTCAGGGAGTTCAGAAGCGCCTTCATATCCCAGACCATATGGCCGCGACCGGTTCCGTTCCCGGGGATTGCCGGTCATGAAAGAGAAATCCTCAGAAGGCGCGCATCAGGGCGGCGGCGCGCTGCCGCAGCTGCGGCAGTTTCGCGTACAGCTGGTCGCCCGGGCACAGGGTCGCCCCGGCCGCCGGGTTGGCGTTGTGCCAGTCCTGGTGGCCGGCGATCGTCGCGATCGTGGCCGTGGCACCGGACACCGGGTTGACGTAGTGGGTCGTGCCGAGCGGGTCCAGCCCGGTGGCCGAGGCCAGTAGCGCCAGCACCACCGTCAGCGACCGCAGGGACGCGGCGGAGGGCGGCGTGACCATGTAGTTGCCGAGCAGGCAGATCCCGACGTTGCCCGCGTTGAACCCGCCCACGTGCGAGCCGTTGACCATCAGCGGGTGGCCGTCCGCGCCGCGCTGCGGCCCGAAGACCGGAATGCGGTCGGTATCGGAGTAGGTGCCCTCGTACACCCGGCCGTCGGCGTCGATGAGCAGCTGGTAGCCGATGTCGCCCCAGTCCATGGCGACGGCCTGGTTGTAGTAGATGCCCCGGATGTGCGCGATCGGGTCGGGCTCCGGATTGTCCTCGCCGCTGTGGTGCACCGTCAGGGTCTGCACGCCGTAGAAGGCGGGAGGGGTGTCCAGCGTGCCGTCCGGGTTGTACCGGTACGACTCGTCGGCGCCCCACGCGGCCCGGCTCAGGTAGCGCGGGCGCCACGCACAGCCCGCGGCCCGCGGCAGCGGCATCACGGCGGCCACCGGCGCTGCCGCGGCCCGGATCGGGCCCGCCACCGTGTTCAGCTCGGTGACCTCGACCGGGGCGCCGTCGGCGCGGCGTACCTGATATTCCACCGTGCCCGCGGCCGGGACCAGCGCGTGCGGTTCGGCGCCGGGGTGGTCGGGGCCGCCCGGGCAGCCGGACGCCGGGCGCCACGGTTGCCAGCCGTCGGCGGTGCGCAGCCGGACCTGCGCCGGTGCGGACACGACGAGGTGGGTGGGCGCCAGCTCCGGGGTGATCACCCGGGCGTCGCCGAGCGGGCCGCGCTCGGCCCGCACGGTGGCCGCCACCCCGTCCGGGGGCGTCGTGGTGCTCGCGGTGCCATCGGCGGCCAGGGGAGCGGCCGGCGTGGCGTCGGCCCGGGCCGCGGGTGCGGCGGACAACGGCAGCGCGGCGGCGAGACCGCCCACGCCGCGCAGCAGGGATCGACGAGAAAGCATACGTGTCAACCTATCGCGCGCCGGGAACCGGTCGGGTCCGGCCCCGCAAGGTGGCGGAGCTGGGGTAGAACCGTCGCATGCGTACGCCGTTGCCCGGGCTGGAACTCGCCGTCCCCCTGATCGCCGCCCCCATGGCCGGTGGTGCCTCCACCACGGCCATGGTGACCGCGGCCGCCCACGCGGGGGGTGTCGGGTTCGTCCCCGCCGGGTACCGCAGCACCGCCGACGTCGCCGAGCGGATCGCCGCGGTGCGCGCGGCCGGTGTGCCGTTCGGGGTGAACCTGTTCGCTCCGCCGCCGGTGCCGGTCGACCCTGACGCGTTCCGCCGTTACGCCGACGACCTGGAGTCCGACGCCGCGACGTTCGACCTCACGCTGCGCGATGCCGCGCTGGTCGAGGACGACGACCAGTGGCAGGACAAGGTGGACCTGCTGCTCGCCGACCCGGTACCCGTGGTCAGCTTCACCTTCGGCATCCCGGACCGGCGCACGGTCGCCGCGCTGCGCAGGGCCGGGACGCTGACCTGGCAGACCGTGACGGGCCCGGTGGAGGCGCAGGCCGCGGCGGACGCGGGCGTCGACGCGCTGATCGTGCAGGCCGCCGCGGCGGGCGGGCACTCCGGCACGCTCAGCCCGCACCGGCCCCTGCCGGAGCTGCGGCTCGGCGACCTGCTGGCCGCGGTCCGCGCCCGGACGGGGCTGCCGATGGTGGCGGCGGGTGGCATCGGCACGGCGGCTGACGTGGCGGCCGCCGGGCGCGCCGGCGCCGCCGCGGTGGTGGTGGGGACCGTGCTTCTGCGTACGCGGGAGAGCGGCATCTCGGCGACGTACCGGGCGGCGCTGGCCGAGGGGGCGCGGGACACCGTGGTCACCCGGGCCTTCACGGGGCGCCCGGCGCGGGGGCTGCGCAACGACTTCATCGACCGCCACACGGCCCGCGCCCCGCTGGGCTACCCGGCGATCCACCACCTGACCGCGCCGATGCGCCGCGCGGCCGCGGCCGCCGGTGACCCGGAACGCCTGCACCTGTGGGCGGGCACCGCCTACCGGCACGCCCGCGAGGAGTCGCTGGCCGAGACGTTCGGGCGGCTCTACCAGGGCGCGGGGGTGTAGTCCTTGAGGAAGCAGCCGTACAGGTCCTCGCCGCGCTCGCCGCGCACGATCGGGTCGTAGACCCGGGCCGCGCCGTCGACCAGGTCCAGCGGGGCGTGGAAACCCTCGTCGGCCAGGCGGGCCTTGGTCGGGTGCGGGCGTTCGTCGGTGATCCAGCCGGTGTCCACACTGGTCATCAGGATGCCGTCGGCGAACAGGTCCGCCGCGCTGGTGCGGGTCAGCATGTTCAGCGATGCCTTGGCCATGTTGGTGTGCGGGTGCCCCGCGCCCTTGTAGCCGCGGTTGAACACCCCCTCCATGGCGGAGACGTTCACCACGTAGCGGCGCGGGAACGGCGACGCGGTCATCGCCGCGCGCAGGCGGCTGACCAGGATGAACGGCGCGGTCACGTTGCACAGTTGGACTTCGAGCAGCTCCCGCGCGTCGACCTCGTGCACCCGGTCGCTCCAGCTGTTGGTGGCGGCCAGGTCGGGCACCAGGCCGCCCGCGTCGATGGCGGTCGACCCGGCGACCAGCGCCAGCGCGGTCACCGCCTCCGGGGTGATCGGCACGGTCGTGGCCGCCGACGGCTCGCCCGCCGACGGACCGGTCAGCGCGGCGGCCGCGGAACGGCCGCCGAGGAACTCCAGCTCCGGCAGGGGACTGTCGGGCAGCGCCGCGGACTCGGCGGCCGCCAGCGCGGAGTAGGCGCCGGCGGAGCGCCGTACCGTCTGGGCCGCGTTGTTGATCAGGATGTCCAGCGGTCCGCGGGCCGCGACCGAGTCGGCCAGCGCCACCACCTGGGCCGGGTCCCGCAGGTCGATGCCGACCACCCGCAGCCGGTGCAGCCAGTCCGCGCTGTCCCGCATCGCCGCGAAGCGGCGCACGGCGTCGTTCGGGAAGCGGGTGGTGATGGTGGTGTGGGCGCCGTCGCGCAGCAGCCGCAGCGCGATGTACATGCCGATCTTGGCGCGGCCGCCGGTGAGCAGCGCCCGCCGCCCGCTCAGATCGGTACGGGCGTCGCGGCGCTCGTGATGCGCCTTCGCGCAGTCGGGGCACAGCTGGTGGTAGAACGCGTCCACCTCGCGGTACCGCTGCTTGCACACGTAGCAGGCGCGGGCGCGGTGCAGCGTTCCGGCGCTGCGTCCCGCGGTGATGGTGCTCAGCGGCAGCCCCGCCGTCTCGTCGTCGATGCGGCCGGGCGCGGCGGTGGCGGTGGCCGCGTCGACCGCCCCGTCGGCGCGGCGGATCGCGTCCCGGCGCTCCTCGCGGCGGCGCTGCTTGACGACCTTGAACATCCCGGCCGTGGCGCGCCGGACGGCGACCGCGTCCGGATGCTCCACCGGCAGCTCCTGCACCTCGGCCAGGACCTCCAGGCACAGTGCCAGGCGGTCCGGGTCCACCCCGGCCGTGCCGGGATCAGTGGCGGTCGTCATCAGCTTCCCTCCGTGGCCGCGCGGGGCCGGGGCCGACCCGGCTCAGCGCAGCGTGGCCGCCTCCAGGGCGACCCCACCACAGTCGTTGTTGAACGACCGATCGGTGATCCAGGTCAGCTTCAGTGTGCCGTCCTTCGGGGCCCGGTACGTCACCGTGAACACCGCGGTGGCGAGATCGCCGTCGCGCTGCTCGAACGTGGCCGTCCCACTGGCCGCGCCCGTGGTCAGCTTCGCGGTGAGGCGGCCCCGTGCGGCGACCGCGCCAATGTACAGCCGCAAGGTACGGCTGGAGCGGGTGGCCGGAGCGGAGATGGTGAAGCCGTTGCCCTTGTCACAGGTGCGGATGCCGGTGGGGGTGCCGTCGGAGTTGTCCACCGGTGAGCCGTTCGTCCAGGTGAACCGCTGCGGGCTCAGGGCGTGCCGGAAGCGCGGGGCGGTCGGCGCGCCCTCCAGGATCTGGAAGTCGCCGTCGCGGTCGCGTTCCAGGGAGAACGTGCCTCCCTCGCCCCAGTGCACCCAGTCGCGGGATCCCTCGTCGGACAGGTCGACCTCGTCGGGGACCCCGGACCGGTTGATCGACACGGAGCCGCGGTCGGGCGGCGGTGAGGTGGGCGTGGGGCTCTTGCTCGGCGACGGGGTCGGCGAGCTGGACGGGCTGGGCGACCCGCTGGGCAGCGGGATGGTCTGCTCCGGGGTGGGGTCGAGCTGCACCCCGCCCAGCGCGGGCGGCTGCGGCCCGGTGATCGCCGCGCTCTCGTCGTCGCGCAGCGTCCCGTTGATGATGAAACCGAACGCCACCACCAGCAGCACCCCGGCGAGGATCACCGCGGCGGGCATGAGGAACTCGCTGAGGCGGCGCTCGGAGCTGCCGTCGCGGAGCAGGATCGACGGCACGGCCGGGCCACGCCGGCCGGCGCTGCGGTAGCCGTAGCTGGTCCGGCGGCCGGTGCCCGCGGCACCGTACGGCCGCTGCCCTCCTGCCTGTCCGCGCCCCTGTGGGTGCGGCCGGCGTACCGGCCCGCGGTCGTCGTCGGGCAACCGACCCTCCTCGGTCGTCCTCGGCCGGCCGCGGTGCCGCCGTGCGGCCGCGCGGGCAGCCGGTGTGCTGCTTGTGCTGGCTGGTCGGCGGTGTCTGTGCCGCCACCCGTGGTCTGGGGGCTACACGATCTCATTTCGATCAGTGGCGAACCAGAGCGGAATCGGTTACCAAACCCAACGGTCGATCTTCCGGTTCGGCGGTTCGGCGGACCCCGAGATGTCCGGCGTGCCCCCGGTCCCGGCCCCATGACCGGAAAGTCGCGCGCTACAGCTCGGTGACGACGAGGTCGAGACTGCGGGGGCGGCCGACGGCCACGGGCGCCTCCTCGACGCTGTGGCCGAAGTCGCGCAGCGCGGCGATCAGCTCGTCCACGGTGCGCGGCGCCGCCCCGGCGGCGGCCAGGTCGCGGACCAGCCGGCCCTTGGTGGCCTTGTTGAAGTGGCTCACCACGCTGCGCCGCCGCTGTCCATCGACGGTGCGTTCGTGCAGCACCCGCACGGTGGCGGTGCGCGCCGCGACCGCTGGGTTGGGCGCCCACATCCCGGCGTACGCGCCGGAGCGCAGGTCCAGCACCGGCCCCTCGGCCGCCGCCCGGTCCAGTGCCCGGCCGAGCGCCTTGCGCCAGTACGCGGCCAGCCCGCCCACGCTCGGCAGGCTCACCCCCACCGAGCACCGGTACGCGGGAATCCGGTCGCCGGGCCGTACCACGCCCCACAACCCGGAGAAGACCACCGCCCGCGCGTCCGCCCACGCCCGCGCGGCGGGGTCCAGCCCGGCGAGGTCCAGCGCCTCGTAGAGCACGCCGGTGTACACCTCGGCGGCGGGCGCGGCGGCGGCCTCCGCCAGGCCCGCGTTGCGGGTCACCTCGGAGCGCTGGCCGGCGCTGAGCCCCAGCGTGGTCAGGGAGTCGGCGATCCCGCGGGCGCTGCTGCGCTTGCACAGGGCGACCAGCCGGTTGAGCACCCGGCGGCGGGCCGGGGCGAGCTCGGGCAGCCACAGGGCGGACAGGTCGACCGGGTCGCCGGTGGCCGGGGCGGTCTTGCCCTCCGACGGCGGCAGCAGGATCAGCACGCGGCAGAGGCTACCGCCGGGCGGCCACACCGGGCCGCAGGGCCAGGGCGCCGGTCAGGCGGGTGGTGCGGCCCCCGGCACGGTGATCGTGGTGGTGACGGTGCCCTGGTCGATGTCGGACACGCGGACGGTGAACTTGACCTCGTACGTGCCGGCCAGCGGGAAGGTCAGCGCCCCGACCGCGTGGTGGCGTGGCACCAGCGGCAGCATCGCGGTACGCACCGGCTCGATGTCCGTCCCGGTCAGCCGGGTGGTGATGGTCCACTCCTCGGCGGGCAGCGGCGCCCCCGCGGGCGTGTAGACGAACGCGTGCACTGTGTTGTTCTCGCCGACCTCGACGGGATACACGTTGAACTGCAGCGTGAACAGCGGGCAGCTCAGCGTCTGCGAGACCCCCGAGTTCGAGGTGGCGGCCCGTTCGGCAGCGACGCTGCGACCCGGCGTGGCCTGCACCAGCACCGCGCTGAGCCCGAGCACCACGCAGGTGGCGGCGGCCTCCACCGCCACGGTGCGGCGCAGCCGGGACAGCCCGGCCGCCGGGTCGCGGCGGACCAGCCGCCGCGCGTACGCCGCGGCGCCCAGCGTGAGCGTGAGCACCGCGACCTTGGCCAGCAGCAGCCGCCCGTGGTCCGTACGCCACATCGCGGGCACCGACCCGACCTGCACGACGGCCTGCACCACACCGCCGCCGACCAGCCACACCACGGCGAGGGCGGCCCACCGGGACCAGGACGGCAGCAGCACCGCCAGCACCCGGGGGTGGGCGCGCCGCAGCAGGAACACCGCGAGGGTGACCAGGCCGCCCAGCCACACCGCCATGGCGGCCAGGTGCACCACGTCCGCGGCGGCGACCACGCCGGACAGCGGGGCCGCCACGGCGTGCCCGGTCAGCGGCCAGGTGACCAGCGCGGCCAGCGTCAGCCCGGTCACGGTGAGCGCCCGGCCCCGCCCGGCGGTGCCGTGCAGCACCGGGGGCAGCAGTACCGCCACGATCGCCAGCAGGGCCAGCCGGGCGACCAGCGCCAGGCCGTACGGGCTGGCCAGGACGTCGCCCAGCTCGCCGGGGGAGGTCTGCCACAGCGGGTCGCCGCTGGAGTTCGGGGCCTGCACCCACAGCCCGGCCAGCGTGCTCACGGCCAGCAGTCCGAGGCCGGTGCGGACCAGCCGGATCGGGCCGCGCCGCGGCAACCGCCGGGGCCACAGCAGCGCCAGCAGCAGCGCGGGGCCCACGGCCAGGGTCAGCCCCGCGTACCCGAGGAAACGGGCGGCCGGGACCGCGACCGCGACCGACGGATGCACCCCGACCGCCTGTGGTTCGGCCGGTCGCGCCGACGGCGCGCCCACCGAGAAGGTCAGCGCGCCGCCGACCGGGTGGCTGTCCGCGGAGATCACCCGGTAGCTGACCAGGTAGGTGCCGAGCGGGCGGTCGGCGCGGCGGACCGGGATGCGCAGCACGGTCCCCTCCGCGCTGGCGGCGCCGCTGATCCGGGTGCCGTCCGGGGCGAGCACCTGCACCCGCCCGGCCACGGGGGTGACCGGTTCGCTGAACACGACAGTCACCTCGGTGGGTGAGGCGCCGACGACGCTGCCCGCCGCGGGGGCCGCGGCGACCATGGCGGCATGCGCATACGCCGGGGTGGTGGGCAGCAGCAGCGCGGCGGCGCCCGCCAGCACCGCCACGATCCAGGCGGGCAGAACCCGGGCGCGCGAGGCCCGGGTGGTCGGCGGCCCCCCGGCCGCGTCGGCACCAGTCACGACCGGTAGTTCGCAGGGGACGGCGGAAAGGTTCAACGCGCGCGGCGCACCCGGGGACACGGATCGGCGACGATACGATCCGGGCAGGTCCATGACACAGGAGGTCATCGATGTCCGTGCACCCCCGCGCCGGCCGCCCCGCCGAGGCGTCCGACGCGATCGACGTGCCCCGGGTGGTCCTCAACTACTACACGGAGCATCCCGATCCGGCCGTCGCGGAGCAGCGGGTCGCGTTCGGCACCTCGGGGCACCGGGGCTCCAGCCTGAAGGTCGCGTTCAACGAGGATCACATCGTGGCCACCAGCCAGGCCATCGTCGAGTACCGCAGGGAGCAGGGCACCGACGGCCCGCTGTTCCTCGGCCGGGACACCCACGCGCTCAGCGAACCGGCCATGGTCAGCGCGCTGGAGGTGTTCGCGGCCAACGACGTGACAGTGCTGGTGGACAGCCGCGACGGCTACACACCGACCCCGGCGCTGTCGCACGCCATCCTCACCCACAACCGAGGGCGCACCGCCGGGCTGGCCGACGGGGTGGTGGTCACGCCGTCGCACAACCCGCCCGACGACGGCGGCTTCAAGTACAACCCGCCGCACGGCGGCCCGGCCGACACCGACGCCACGACCTGGATCCAGGACCGGGCGAACGCGCTGATCGCGGCCGGCCTCAAGGAGGTACGCCGGATCCCGGCGGCGCGGGCCCGTACCGCGCCGACCGTGTCGGGCTACGACTTCCTGGCGTCCTACGTCGGCGACCTGGGCTCTGTCATCGACACCGACGCCATCCGTACGGCCGGGGTGCGCATCGGCGCGGACCCGCTGGGCGGCGCCAGCGTCGCTTACTGGGGCGAGATCGCCACCCGGTACGGGCTGGACCTGACCGTGGTCAACCCGGAGGTGGACCCGACGTTCCGGTTCATGACCCTGGACTGGGACGGAAAGATCCGGATGGACTGCTCGTCGCCGTACGCGATGGCGTCGCTGATCGCCCAGAAGGACCGGTTCCAGCTGGCCACGGGCAACGACGCGGACGCGGACCGGCACGGCATCGTCACCCCGGACGGCGGG
Source organism: Krasilnikovia sp. MM14-A1004 (assembly GCF_047159485.1). GTDB lineage: Bacteria > Actinomycetota > Actinomycetes > Mycobacteriales > Micromonosporaceae > Actinoplanes. The sequence continues at coordinate 2,854,967 of NZ_AP038773.1, forward strand.
CTGATGAACCCGAACCACTACCTGGCGGTGGCGATCTCGTACCTGTTCGGAGCGCGTACCGGCTGGCCCGCCGCCGCGGCCGTGGGCAAGACCCTGGTCTCGTCGTCGATGATCGACAGGGTGGCCGCGGATCTGGGCCGTCAGCTCGTCGAGGTGCCGGTGGGCTTCAAGTGGTTCGTGCCGGGGCTGCTCGACGGCTCGGTGGGCTTCGGCGGTGAGGAGAGCGCGGGGGCGTCGTTCCTGCGCCGCGACGGCAGCCCGTGGAGCACCGACAAGGACGGCATCCTGCTCGACCTGCTGGCCGCCGAGATCGTCGCGACCACCGGGCGTACCCCGAGCGAGCACTACCGGGACCTGACGGCCCGCTTCGGCGAGCCCGCGTACGCCCGCATCGACGCGCCCGCGACGCGCGCGGAGAAGGCGATCCTGGCGAAGCTGTCACCGCAGCAGGTCACGGCGACCGAGCTGGCGGGCGAGCCGATCACCGCGGTGCTCACCACCGCCCCGGGCAACGGCGCGCCGATCGGCGGGCTCAAGGTGGCCACCGGGTCGGGCTGGTTCGCCGCCCGCCCGTCCGGCACCGAGGACGTGTACAAGATCTACGCCGAGTCGTTCCGCGGCCCGGACCACCTGGCCACCATCCAGGAGGAGGCCCGCGCGGTCGTCGCCGCCGCCCTAAAGGACTGACCATTTCCTGCCCCCGACGGGCGTATCCGCCCCGTCGTCCCACGCGGTGGGCCCCCTGATCGCCGACTCTCAGCTTCGCCTCAGCCGGGCCGACAGGTCAGCTGACACAGCGGACGGGGGGCCGGGGCGAGATGAGTGCAGGGCAGAGGCGGGGCCGGGGCGTACACGCCGTGTCCTCGGCGCGCCCCGGGCTGATGCCCCTGGCCGTCGCGGGCACCGCGGTCGCCGGGGCCATCGCCTGGCTGGTGCTGCGGGACCCGGACGGTCCCGTGTCACCCGGCTACGCCGCGGGCATCAGCGCGGCGGCCGCGGCGGCGTTCGCCTGCCACCGCATCGGCTCGATGATCATGCTGCCCCGGCCGGTCCGCGGCTACTGGAGCTGGTTGTCGCGTGCCGCGGTCGCGCTGTGCCTGTCCAGCGTCGCGGCGGTGTGGGCGCTGCCGGACACCTACCAGCGGGGCATGCCGCTGCTGGTCGCCGCGCCGCTGGTGGTGGCTGTCGTGATGGCCGTGCTGGGCTTCCTGCGCCTGCCGCGGGTGGCCACCTCCGGGCTGCGCCGCGCCCAGCTGGCGCTGGACGGCGCCACGGTCGCGGTGGCCGGTGGCCTGACTTTCCTGTACGTCGTGATCGACCTCGCGCCGACCGGCACCCCGGGCGCCACCCAGGTCGGTGCGGCCCTGGTCGGGGTCGGCGGCCTGCTGGCCCTCGTGGTCATCGGCAAGGCCGCGTCGAGCCCGGACAGCGCGGTACCCATCGCCTCGCTGCGCACGCTGGCGGTCGCCCCGCTGATCGGCGTCGCCGCCCCCGTGTTGCAGGTGGTGGGCGACGACACGGTCCGTCTGATGATCGTGGCGCTCGGGATGCCGCTGGTCGGCACCGCGCTGTGCGTGTCGGCGTACCTGCAGTTGCGGGCGCTGAGCCGCCCGGCGCCGGCCACCCCTGCCGTGCCCGTCCGCTGCGTGATCAGCTCGATCGTCCGGGCGTTGCCGCTGGTGGCCGTCGTCGGCACGGCCATCCTGGTCATCACGGTCTCGGCGCGGCAGCTCAACTGGCATCAGCGGGCGCTGGTCACCGGCGCGGTGCTGATCGTGGCGTTCGTCGCCGCCCGGCAGTTGCTCGGCCTGCGCGAGCGCGCGCGGCTGCTGGACGGGGTCCGCCAGCAGCAGACCGAGCTGGAACACCTGGCCATGCACGACCCGCTGACCGGGCTGGCGAACCGGGCGCGGTTCAGCGCCGTGCTGGCCGAGCGGCTGGACGCCCACCTGCCCGCCAGCGTGCTGCTCATCGACCTCGACGACTTCAAGATGGTCAACGACACGCTGGGCCACGCCGTCGGCGACCAGCTGCTGTACGAGGTGGCGCAGCGACTGCTGCGCGACAGCGCGCAGGGCTTCGTGCCCGCCCGGCTGGGCGGCGACGAGTTCGCGGTGCTGCTCGACGTCGACGCCCCGGAGGCCGCCGAACGGGCCGCCGCGCGGATCGTCGAGGCGCTGGCGGTGCCGTTCCGGGTGGGGGAGCACCACCTGCTGGCCCACGCCAGCGTGGGCGTCGCCCCGGCCGAGGCGGGCGAGCGCGCCGACGAGGTGCTGCGCAACGCCGACATCGCGATGTACGCGGCGAAGGACGCCGGGAAGGCGTCCTGGACCCGGTTCGAGCCGCGCATGCGCGCCGAGGTGGTCAACCACGCCCGGCTCGGCTCCGAGCTGCACAACGCGCTCATCCGGCGCGAGCTGTACCTGCTGTACCAACCCGTCTACGACATCGTCACGGGACGGCTGGCCGGCGTCGAGGCGCTGGTGCGCTGGGAGCACCCGCAGCGCGGCAACATCCCGCCCGGCGACTTCATCGGGGTGGCCGAGCGGTCCGGGCTGATCGTGCCGATGGGCTCGTGGGTGCTGCGTACGGCCTGCCGTCAGCTGTCGCGCTGGCAGGCGGAGTACGGCGACGCCGCGATCACGCGGATCAACGTCAACGTGGCCGCCCGGCAGCTGCGCGAGGCCAGCTTCGTCGACGAGGTCACCGCGGTGCTGCACGACACCGGCCTGCAGCCCGGCAACCTGGTACTGGAGGTCACCGAGTCGTCCGTGCTCGACGGGCCGCACGTACGGGAGACCCTGGAGGCGCTGCACGACCTGGGTGTGCGCCTCGCCCTGGACGACTTCGGCACCGGGCAGTCGTCGCTGAGCCTGCTGCGGGCGGTGCCGGTCGACGTGCTGAAGCTGGACAAGTCCTTCGTCGACGGCATCTGCGACGGCGCGGACCGGGGCCGGCTGGCGGTCGCCGCGGCGGTCGCGCAGCTCGCCGAGTACCTGCAGCTGTCCGCGGTCGCCGAGGGCATCGAGAGCGCCGACCAGATGAACCGGCTGCGCGAGATGGGCTACCGGCTGGGCCAGGGCTTCCACCTGGGCCGGCCGCTGCCCGCCGACGAGGTCGGCGCGATCATGGCGCGCGGCGGCGTCGACGCCACGCGCGACGGCACGGTCCCGGCCGCGCGGGTGGCCTGAGCACCCGCCCGGCCCGCCGGGAGGGCGGGCCGGGCGTCCGGTCTCAGGCCGAGACCTCGTTGCGGTCGCCCGCCCACAGCGTGTGGAACGCGCCGGGCTTGTCGACCCGGTGGTAGGTGTGCGCACCGAAGAAGTCGCGCTGGCCCTGGATCAGCGCGGCGGGCAGGCGCTGCGCGCGCAGCCCGTCGTAGTACGCCAGCGCCGAGGCGAAGCCCGGTGCCGGGATGCCCTGCTGGGCGGCCGTGGCCACCACCCGCCGCCAGGCGTCCTGGGCGCCCGCGACGGCGTCCAGGAAGTAGTCGTCGACCAGCAGCGTGGCCAGCTGCGGCTGCTTGTCGTACGCCTTGCGGATGAAGTCCAGGAACTTGGCGCGGATGATGCAGCCGTCGCGCCAGATCTTCGCCATGGCGCCCGGGTCGATGTCCCACCCGTACTCGACGCTGGCTGCCTGGATCTGCTGGAAGCCCTGCGCGTACGCGACGATCTTGGAGGCGAACAGCGCCTGCTCGACGTCGGCCTGCAGGTCGGCGCCGCCCGCACCGGCCGTGGCGGACGGGCCGGGCAGGCCGGACGCCGCCCTGCGCACCGCCGGGTCACCGGACAGCGCGCGGGCGAACACCGCCTCGGCGATGCCGCTGACCGGCACCCCGAGATCCAGCGCGGCCTGCACGGTCCAGCGGCCGGTGCCCTTCTGCTCGGCCTGGTCGACCACCACGTCGACGAACGGCTTTCCGGTCTCGGCGTCGTTCTGGCTGAGCACCTCGGCGGTGATCTCGATCAGGTACGACCCGAGCCGCCCGGCGTTCCAGCCGCGGAAGATCTCCGCGATCTCGGCCGGCGAGTGCCCGCCCGCCCGCCGCAGCAGGTCGTACGCCTCGGCGATGAGCTGCATGTCGGCGTACTCGATGCCGTTGTGCACCATCTTGACGAAATGCCCCGCGCCGTCCGGGCCGACGTGCACGCAGCACGGCTCCCCGTCGACCTTGGCGGAGATGTCCTCCAGCAGCGGGCCCAGCGCCTCGTACGACTCCGGCGAGCCGCCGGGCATGATGCTCGGGCCGTGCAGGGCGCCCTCCTCGCCGCCGGACACGCCGGTGCCGACGAAGTGCAGCCCGCGCTCCTTCAGCGCGGCCTCCCGGCGGCGCGTGTCCGCGAAGTGCGCGTTGCCCGCGTCGATGATCATGTCGCCGGGCTCCAGCAGCGGCGCGAACTCGTCGATCACCGCGTCGGTCGGCTTGCCCGCCTTCACCATGATCAGTACGCGCCGGGGGCGCTCCAGGCTCGCCACGAACTCCTCGGCACTCTCCGCGGGCAGGAACGTCCCCTCGTGGCCGAACTCCTCGACGAGTTCCTTCGTCCGGCCGTAACTGCGGTTGTGCACGGCGACCGTGTGACCGTGACGGGCGAAGTTGCGCGCGAGGTTGCGCCCCATCACCGCCAGGCCGGTTACGCCGATCTGAGCCTTCTCCGTCATGAACGTCCTTCCTCCGTGCGAGCGCCCGGAGAACCACACTGCATCCGGGCTGCTCGCAGGCCACTCGACGCCGGTGCGTCGGGACACGCCCATTCTTACGTGTCCGCCGCGCCCAGAGTTCGAGTCTGCCCGCCTGGTGGACCGTCACGTCCGGCCGGAGCTGGGCGTCGAGCCCGGCCGGGGAGGGTCACCGGCCCGGGCGGCGCGGCGGGTCGAGCCGGGACGCCCGGCTCGACCCGCCACCCGGATCAGCCGCCCGCGACGGCGCTCACCCGGCGCGGATGGTCGGCGCTGCCGAAGGCGAGGCTGCCCAGGGGGGCCACCACGCCCGGCTGGGGCGGGCCCAGCTCGTTCAGCACGTCCACGTAGTAGCGGACCAGGCCGCGGCTGGTGCCCGGCTCGCGGGGGACACCCGCGTCGAGCCGGGCGAGGGCCGCCTCCGGGTCGGCCACCGCGAGGTCGGCGGCGAACAGGTCGCCCCAGATCCGCGGCGGTCCGCCCACCGCCGCCCGCAGCTCCTGGTCGCGGGCCGCGGCGGCCGCGGGCGACGCCCGGTACAGCGAGCCGAAGGTCAGCGGCAGCAGCTGGATGCCCAGCACCGACTCGGGGCGCGGGTCGAACCAGGTCGCGTAGTCCACCTTCGCGTCCCACACGATGCCCGCCGTGGTGTGCGCGTACCCGGCCAAGCGCTGCTGGTCCTCGCCCAGCCAGTACCGTCGCGCGGTGGCCGCCTCCATGGCGTAGTGGGTGGCGCCGAACTCGGTCAGCGCCGGATCGTTGCGGACCTGACCCCAGCGGGTCACGGCCTCCCACGCGGCCACCGCCTCGCTGGACGACTCCTGGTTGTTGCCGTCCGCGAACGGCGCGAACCCCGAGGCGGCCGAGCTGCCGAGGTAGGCGTTGAACGACCGGAACGGCGGGAACCCACCGCCCGCCTTGGGCACCGCCCGGCTGCCCGCGAAGTCGCGGACGACCAGGTCGACGACCCCGCCGTAGTCGCGGGCGAAGCCGGGGTCGGCCGTGCCCAGCACGGCGGCGGCGCGGACCAGGTAGCCGTACTGGAAGTGGTGGTCGTTGTAGTCCTGGCTGCCGAACTCGGCGGGCACGGCGATCAGGCCGCCCCAGCTGCGGTCGTAGCCGAGGTACCGGGCGTCGGCCGGCCCCGAGTAGGTCAGCCAGTCGACCAGCTGGGGCCTGAGCCGCTCCAGCGCCGCCTGTTGCTGGCCGGTCGCGCCGATCGCCCGGGCCACCTCCGCGATCGAGGCGAGCCGCCCCAGCTCCTTGAGCCCGAAGTAGCTGCCGCCCGCCCCCGGCTTGTCGGCCAGGTCGCGGTCGAGGTCGGCGAGGACCGCGCGGCGTTGCTGCGCACCGACGTCCACCCGCGGTACGCCGGTGAGCAGGCCGGGCAGCGGCACCCGCACCTGCACCCGGTCGGCCTCGACGAGCGAGAGCGTGCCCCGGGCGTCCGGGTACGTGCCGGCCAGTGGCGCCGGGCCGGGCACCAGGCCGGCACGCTGGTGCGGCAGCAGCGCCCACAGCCCGCGCGGGCCGGACGCCCGGGTGGCGGTGAGGGTCTGGGTGACCGTCCCCGAGGCGGCGTCGTACGCCATCGCCGCGGTCGTGTTCACCACCGGGTCGGCGGCGGCCGTGACGGCCTTCTCCCAACTCGCCGGGTCCGCCCCGTCGGGCACCCGGGCCACCGCGACCCGGGGGTCCTTGGCGGTCAGCGTCGCACCCGACAGGGTGAGGCCCGAGCCGAGGACGTCCCAGCGCTGCCCGGCGATGTCCAGCCGTGCGAGCCCGCCGCTGCTGCCCAGGTCGCGGACGGCCCCACCGGCGGTCAGCCGGGCCGTGGTGCCCCGGAACCGCAGCCAGGTGACCGGGCTGCCGGACATCACGGTCAGCTCCACCGTGCCGCCGCCGGCCAGCGCGACGCGCAGCACGACGTGGAACGCGCCGTAGCCGATGACGCTGGTGGTGCCGGCGGCGTCGGTGCTCAGCGCGGGCACGAACGGCGTGGTGATCGCGTTCGCGCTGGCCGTGACCGGTGCGCTGCTGATCTGGGCCCCGACGCCGGTGACCCGCACGGCCAGCGGGTGTGCCCACATCGGCTGGGTGCCGGGCCCGGTCAGCGCCGAACTCCACCACTGGTTCGTCGGCAGCGCCTGCCCCTGCAGGTCGGGCGCCTGGGCCGGGGCCCTGGTCGGGGTCGCGGCGCCCGGCAGGGTCGCGGCCACGCTGCCGCGACCCGTGCCGTCCGGAACGGCGATCCGGCTGTCCGCGGCCGCCTCGGTGACCGGACCGGCGGCGGCCGCGCCCGGTGCGGCACCGCGGGGCGCGGTGCCGCTCTCGGAGGTGCAGGCGGCCAGGAGACCGACCACCAGGATCGCGGTGAGCAGGCGGCGGATCACGCGCTGTTCACCGCCGGGGTGTGTCCGACCGCGGTGGTGGTGTCCACGACCACGTCGAAGCGCAGGCCGGGGACCAGGGTGCGGACCGTCTCCAGATCACCCTGCGCGGGTTTGAGCACCACCGTGATGAGGCCCCTGGGGTCGGCGGGCGCCGCGATCGTGGTCACCTTCGGCTCCACCCGGTCCAGTGTGGTGGTGATGCGGCTCGACAGGCCCGGACCGTCCACGTAGGCGGTCATGCCGAGTCGCAGCCGGCGCAGGACCTGCGCGGGCACGTCGACGACGAAGGACATGGCGGCCGGGTCGTACAGAGTGATCACCGGCTCGCCGCCGCGCGCCACCTGACCCTGGGCCACGTTGATCTCACTGACCAGGCCGGTGGCCGGTGCCCGCAGCTGCTCGATCCGCGGTGGGCTGCCGGGGACGGTGGTGATGGCGAGGCTGGCCAGCCGGGCGCCGCCCGCGACGGCGGAGCCGTCCCGCACGTACACCTGCTCGACGATGCCCGCGGCGGCGGAGCCGACGGGGATGGGTTCGGCGGTCAGCACGGCCGTGCCCGCGTCGACGAACGCCCGGTCGGCCAGGCGCTGCCGGACGAGGTAGGTGCCGCCCACCGCGGCGGCGCCCAGCAGGATCAGCACCACGACGGTGGTGCGGACGAACCGCAGGGCCCGCCACAGGCGTGGATGACGCGGACCGGTACGCGGGGGTGTCGCGGTCGGTTCGGCGTTCTCGGTGGCGGCGTCGTCGGCGACGGGGGCCTGATCGAGTCCGGTGTCGCTGATGATCGTGCTCATGACAACGTCCTTCTTGGCCGGACGAGCGGCCCGGCCGGGTGGTCGGGGTGAACGGCGGCCCGCAGGCACCGTTCCGGGGAGGGGGTGGGACCCCGGGTGGCGGCGCTGCCGCCCGGGGCGTCTCAGGCGGCGCTCGCGCCGGCCGGCACCGGTGTGGTCGCGCTGACACCGGTCTGCCGGGGGAGGGCGGGCGCCGGGGGCGGCGGGCTGTGCCGGATGCGCCCGCCGGTCACCGACTCGACGATCATGCGGCCGAGGATCAGGACGATCATGGTGGCCCATCCCACGGAGAGCCAGGTCGGCGGCGGGTCGGCCATGACGATCAGGCCGACCGCGATCGCGGTGACGTTGAGTACGAGCAGCGCGACGTGCGGCATGACCGCCCACAGCGAACGGGTACCCGCGCCGGCGGAGTTCGTCACGCGCCACGTGGCGGGCTTGTTGCGCAGCACCGCCCACAGTGCCCGCAGGTGCACCGGGGCGGCGCCGATGCTGGCCACGATCGCGGACGGTTTGAAGCCGCCGGACTGCAGCCAGGTCACCAGCAGCACCGTCGCCTGGAAGGGCAGGTAGTGGGTGGCCCACACGACGCCGTCCGCGCGGATCGGACTCAGCGCGAACAGCAGGTACAGCGCCGGGAACAGCATGAACGTCATCATCGCCAGGGACAGCAGGTAGTGCGTGCCGCAGAACAGGTACTGCAGCCGCTGGTCGAGGGTCAGGCCGGTGCCGCGCTTGAACAGCCGGCCGCGCAACAGGATCTCGAACCCGCCGCTGGCCCAGCGCAGCTGCTGCTTCAGATACGACGACACGTCGTACGGCGCCAGGCCGCGGGCCAGCACCTGCGGCACGTAGATCGACTTCCAGCCGCGCTTGTGCAGCTGGATCGAGGTCCAGATGTCCTCGGAGTTGCTGCCGGTCCAGATGCCGCCGATCTCGTCGAGCGCGGCGCGCCGGAACATGACGTTGGTGCCGACGCAGAAGGCCGCGTTGAAGTAGTTCTTGCCGGGGCAGACCAGCTCGTAGAAGATGCGCTGCGCCTCGGCGGAGCCGGAGGCCACGAGGTTCACCGGGTTGGTGTATGACTGCGGCGACTGCACGAACGCCACGTCCGGGTCGACGAAGTGCGGCAGCACGCTGAGCAGGAACCCCGGCTCGGGTACGTGGTCGGCGTCGAAGATGACAGCGAACTCACCGCCGGTCCGGGCCAGTCCGGCGTTGACGTTGCCCGCCTTGGCGTGCTGCCCGCCGGGGCGGCGGAAGTAGCCCGCGCCCTCGGCGGCGGCGATGTCGCGCAGCTCGTCGCTGTCACCGTCGTCGAGCAGGTACGTGGAGTGCGGCAGGTCCATGGCGACCGCGGCCCGCACGGTGCGCCGGACCAGCTCCGGCTCCTCGCCGTACGCGGTGATGAAGACGTCGATCGGGGGCACCTCGGCGCCCGCCCGCAGCCGGTTGCGCCAGACCGTGACGTCGACGGGCTCGCTGCGGTCGTCGTGGGCCAGGATCGTCCACCAGGTGCCGATGAGGTGCAGCGCCGTGAGTCCCTCGGCGGTCAGCATCGCCAGCCACAGCCAGGTGGGGCCGCGATAGGCCGGGTTCAGCAGGAACAGCTGATAGAAGACCGTGGCGACCAGCGCGCCGATGATCGCCACCCGGGTGGAGCGCTGCAGTGGCCGCCAGGCCAGTGTGGCGCCGGGTCGGCTCGGGGGTGCTGAGGGGGCCGGCATGTCGAGCTCCTGGGACATTCGGGAGGGGCGCCCGGGGGTTCGTGCGCCACCAACCAGCGAACAGGAATCTCCGGGCATTCGCGAGCCGTGCGACACACATTTCTTTCAGGTGACATTGATCGATCTATTCAGCCTGTTTTCGGGCGCGTGAACAAAGGCATCGTCGAGTTCGCACCGTCCCTCCAGGACCCGAGGATGACCAGCGCATACGTCTCTGACATTGACGTTAAGGTGAACCGGTGAGTAACAAATTTTCACGACACGGCGCCCGCTGTCCGTGAGGCAGCTAACACAGAGATCCGGGTCGGCCGGAACACAGTTTCCCCGTACTGGAAACATGCATTTAATCGAATGTCCGCCGAGGTGTGATGCGGGCCGCGGCGAGCGGCGCGGGCGGGCCCGCGCAGCCGATGATCTGCCCGGCGGTACGCTCACCGGCATGGCCGCCGGGACCCTGCCGCGATGAAGCGCGGCGAGATCTGGACGATCGGCAACCGCACCGACCTGCGCTACCGCGTCCTCGTCCTCTCCGCCGACAGCTACAACGAACGCTCCAACGCCGCGCCGTTCTGTGCCCCGATCGTGCGCCAGCGTGGCACCACGGAGTTGCCGCCCTACGCGGTGGCCCTGACCGAACAGGACCCGATCACCGGCGTGGTCGTGGTCAACCGGATGCGGCGGCTGCCGGCGGACGTCGGTGCGGAACGTATCGGCATGGTGACCGGAGCCAGCATGGCCCGGCTCGCCGAGGCCGTCCGCGAGCTGTTCGAGATCTGAAATCCGTCCCCCGGTTGGGTGATCGGCGGGCAGGACCCACCACAGGTCGACCTTGCCTGCGTGAAAGGGGGATGTCGGCGCGGTCCGCACAGGCGTAGGAAATAAGCCGATACCACCGAGGCGGGAGGGGCATGAGAGGCGCTCACACGTACGCGGGGCCGGCGGACACCCGGCCCGCCGGCTGGCACCCGGCCGCGGAGCCGCCCCGCGCGAGCTTCGAACGGGCGGCCGTCGGCGTCGCCGCGGTGCGCCGCCGTGAGCCGTGGCTGGCCACGGTCCAACAGGTGCTCGACGCCATTCCGGGCGCCGCCGCGTTCCTCGCGCCGGTCCGCGACCGCTCGGGCCGTCTGGTGGACCTGGTCGTCGCCGCGGCCACCCCCGAGGCGGTCGGCCCGAGCGGGCGCCAGGGTGCCCAGCTCGTCGGCGCGCGCGCCGCCCGGTCCTCCCCGCAGACCCTGACCAGCGACCGGTGGCCGGTCTACCAGCACGTCCTCGACAGTGGTGAGGCGGCCACGGTCGGCCCGTTCGACCACACCGGCGGCCGGTACTCGGTGCGGGTGCACCGTCTCGGCGACGGGCTGTTGATGACGTGGCTACGCCACGACGCGCCCGAGCGGTCCGTCACCGCCGAGCTGCGCCTGGCCCAGATGGAACGCGAACTCGCCGAGCATCGCCGCGACCTGGCCGCCGAGCACGAGATGGCCGCCCGGCTGCAGCACATCATCCTGCCCATTCCGGAGGGTCCGATCGAGCTGCCCGGCCTGCGGGTCGCGGTGCGCTACCTGCCGGCGGGTCAGCAGAGCCGGGTCGGCGGCGACTGGTACCACGCGGCCGCGCTGCCCGACGGCTCGGTGCTGCTGGCGGTCGGCGACGTCGCCGGGCACGGCACCCCCGCGGCCACGTTCATGGCCCAGTTGCGGCACGCGCTGCGCGCGCTGGCCGTGACCACTACGGACCCGGCGCACCTGCTCGGACACCTGAACCGGCTCACCTGCGATCTGGAGCGGGAGAACCCGGAGATCTCCGCGACCGCGGTCATCGCCCGCTACGAGCCGCAGCGCCGGGTGCTCACCTGGGCGCAGGCCGGGCATCCGCCGCCGGTGTTCAGCCACGCCAACCGGGCCGCCGCGCTGGAGCGCCCGCCCGGCCCGGTGCTCGGTGTGGTCGAGGACGCCCGCTATGTCAACGCCACGCTGGAGCTGGACTACGGCGACATGCTGCTGTTCTACACCGACGGGCTGATCGAGGACCGGCAGCGCAGCCTCGACGAGGGCCTGCAGGACGTGATCGCCACTGTGGACGAGGCCGTGGCGGCCTCCTCCACCCATCCGCTGATCGAGCTGTTCGACCGGTTCCGCCGGCCCAACCCGGAGGACGACACCTGCATCCTGGCCATCCGGCCGCTCACCGGCCTCACCCGCGACCTGCGGCGTTTCGCCATGCCGCACATCGCACCCCGGCCGGCACCGTAGTCTCACCCGGTGTGAGGCATGACCTGGCGCGCTTCACGGCCGCCCAACACGATGTGTACGCCCGGGCGCTGGCCGAGCTGCGGGCCGGCAGCAAGCGGAGCCACTGGATGTGGTTCGTCTTCCCCCAACTGGCCGGGCTGGGCACCAGCCCGACCGCGCAGCGGTACGCGATCTCCTCACTCGACGAGGCCCGCGCGTACCTGGCCGATCCCGTGCTGGGCCCGCGGCTGGCCGAGTGCGCCCGCGCCCTGCTGGCCGTCGAGGGACGCTCCGCGAACCAGATCCTCGGCTACCCCGACGACCTGAAGCTGCGCTCGTCGATGACCCTGTTCGCGCAGGCGGCCGACGACCCGCACCTCTTCCAGGCCGTACTGGATCGCTTCTACGACGGCGCGCCGGACCATCGCACCCTCGAACTGCTCGGCCGCGCCGGTTAGGCGACAACGGTTGCCCACCCGTGACCGGGATACGGCAGCATGGGCGGATGGCGGACGTCATCGTGCTGGGCGGCGGCATCATCGGGCTGACGGCAGCGGTACGGCTGCGCGAACGCGGCGCCACGGTCGCCCTCTGGTCGCCCGACGACCCCGCGGCCACCACCTCCGCGGTCGCCGCGGCCGTCTGGTATCCGACCCACATCGTGGGCGGCCCGCGCGTGCTGGCCTGGGCCACCGCCACGTACACGGAATTTCGCCGGCAGGCCGCCGCCGGGGTGCCGGGGGTGATGCTGCGCGCCACCCGCAACCTGGAATGCGGCCCGGACACCGGTCCACCGTGGTGGGCGCCCGCCGCCGGGACGGTGACGTACGCGCCGGCGCCGCCACCGTGGACGCGCGAGATCCGGTTCGTGGCACCGCTGGCCGACATGCGCAGCTACCTGCCGTGGCTGGTGGAACGCTTCGTGGCCGCCGGGGGCCGGATCGTCCGGCGCGGCGTGCGGCACCTCGACGAGGGCCTGGTCGAGGCGCCGGTGGTGGTCAACGCGACGGGCCTGGGCGCCGCCCGGCTGTGCGGCGACCCGGCCCTGCACCCGGCACGCGGCCAGGTCGTCCTGGTCGCCAACCCCGGACTGGACACCTCGGTACGCGCCGCGGGTGACCCGGGCACCTACGTGCACCCGCGCGCCCACGACGTGGTCCTCGGTGGCACGTGGGACGTCGACGAGTGGGACACCCGGCCCGACCCGGCGGTCAGCGAGGCGATCCTGGCCCGCTGCGTCGCGCTCGTGCCGCAACTGGCCGGCGCACGGGTCGTGGGGGAGCGGGTCGGCCTGCGCCCGGCCCGGCGCGGCGGCCCGCGGGTGGCGGCGCAGCGCCGTCCGCTGGGGACGGTGGTGCACGCGTACGGTCACGGCGGTGCCGGGATGACGCTGTCCTGGGGCTGCGCCGACGAGATCGCCGCGCTGGCCCTGCCGGCCTGAGGTCGCCCGAGTTCGCCCGCGATTCGTCCGGTGATCTTTCCGGCGGTGAGCAAACTCGCGGGAACTTTCCGGCGTACGGTGCCGACTGTGTGATCGGTGGTTCCGGCAGTGGGGCCGCCAGGATCTGGAGAAGGCGGGTCAGGGGTGCGCAGCAGGTTCCGGTTGATGACGGTTTGTGCCATGGCAGGTGTCGCCGTGCTGGGGGTGGCCGGTCCGGCGCTCGCCCACGTGGAGGTCAGCGCCGACAAGAAGCAGGCGGGCGCCACCGACGTGACCCTCACCTTCACCGGCGAGGCGGAATCGACAAAGGCCGGGATCGTCAGTGAACGGGTGGTGCTCCCCGAGGGCATCGCGCCGGCCGACGTGTCGCTGGTCAAGGCGCCGAGCGGGTGGAAGTACACGGCGAACCCGGACGGGTTCACCGTCGGCGGCAAGGCCCTGCCGGTGGGCAAGGACGCCGAGTGGAAGGTCAAGGTCGCCAAGCTGCCGGACGGCGAGACCCGGCTGTCGTTCAAGACCCTGGAGAGCTACAGCGACGGCACCGTCGACCGGTGGATCGAGATCCAGGAGCCGGGCGAGGCGGAGCCGGAGAACCCCGCGCCGCTGCTGACCCTGCAGCCCGCGTCCAAGACGGCCGCGACCAGCCAGACCCCCGCCGCCCCGGCGTCGGCCAGCAGCGCCCCGGCGCCCGTGGCCTCCGCGTCGAGTGGGGCCGAGGTGCCGACGGGCGTGACGGCGTCGTCCGTCGACGCCGACAAGGGGGGCAGCGCCCCGATGTGGTGGATCTGGCCCGTGCTGGTCGTCGCGGTCGTCGTCGCGGCGGGTGCGGTCGTCGTGTACCGGCGGCGTGGCGACGCGGGCGGGGACGTCGGACAATAGATAGACGTTCATCTATTATTTACATGACGTATAGACGTTCGTAACAATGTGTTCAGGCTGACGTCGGGGGCGCCGCACACGCTGCGCGCATGTCCGTACAGCGAATCGGGGCCGCGATCGCGGCCACGGTACTCGTCGGCGTCGGCCTGAGCGCGGCGTCCCCGCAGGCCCGTGCGGCCACCGCCGTGCCGGCCTTCGACCACATCGTCCTGGTGATGTTCGAGAACAAGTCGGCGTCCCAGATCACCGCGTCCAGCGCACCCTACTTCACCTCGCTGGCCGCCCAGGGTGCCGCGTTCACCCAGTCGTACGCGATCACCCACCCGAGCCAGCCCAACTACATCGCCCTGTTCTCCGGCTCCACCCAGGGCGTCACCAACGACGACTGCCCGAAGTCGTTCACCGGCGCGAACCTGGGCGCCCAGCTCATCGGCGCGGGACGCAGCTTCACCGGATACTCCGAGGCGATGCCGTCCGACGGCTACACCGGCTGCGACAGCGGCACGTACCGGCGCAAGCACAACAGCTGGGTGGACTTCACGAACGTCCCGGCCGCCGCCAACCGCACCTTCGCCGCCTTCCCGGCCGACTACAGCACACTGCCCACGGTGGCCTTCGTGACCCCCGACATGTGCAACGACATGCACGACTGCTCGATCGCGACCGGCGACGGGTGGCTGCGGCGCAACCTCGACGGGTACGCCCAGTGGGCCAAGACCCACAACAGCCTGCTCATCGTCACCTTCGACGAGGACAACTACCTGGCGCTGAACCGCATCCACACCACCTTCGTGGGCGCCCACGTCACCCCCGGCTCGTACAGCGGCAAGATCACCCACTACTCGGTGCTGCGCACCATCGAGGCCGCGTACGGCCTGCCCGCGCTGGGCGGCGCCGCCGGGGTCACACCCGTCACCGACATCTGGAACTGACGTGTACCTCGCGACGGTCGACCGCCCCACCGGGGTGGTCGACCGGACCAGACGCGTCGCGCCCACCGTGCTGGCGCTCGGCGCGGTCAGCCTGGTCACCGACGTCTCCAGCGAGATGGTGACCGCCGTCCTGCCGCTGTACCTCGTGACCGTCCTGCACCTGAGCCCCGCCGGGTACGGCCTGATCGACGGCCTCTACACCGGGGCGACCGCACTGCTGCGCCCCGTCGGCGGCTACCTGGCCGATCGGGCGCGCCGCCGCAAACTGCTCGCCACGCTCGGGTACGGCCTGTCCGCGGTCGCCAAACTGGGACTGCTGGCCGCCGGGCCGTCCCTGGCCGGCCTCGGCGCCGCGACCGTCGCCGACCGGGCCGGCAAGGGCCTGCGCACCGCACCCCGCGACGCCCTGATCACGCTCGCCACCCCGGCACCCGACCTGGGCCGGGCGTTCGGTGTGCACCGGACCATGGACAGTGCCGGTGCGTTCGCCGGTCCGCTGGTCGCGCTCGGTGTCCTCGCCGCGTCCGGCCAGGCGTTCGACGCGGTGTTCGTGGCCAGCGCCTGCTTCGCCGCGGTCGGTGTCGTCCTGCTGGTCCTGCTGGTGCGCGAACACCGGGGCCCGCGCCCGAGCCCCGCCGCCGTCCACCCCCGCGCGGCCGTCGCGCTGCTGCGGCGGGGACCGCTGCGGCCGGTGCTGCTCGGCGCCACCCTGCTCGGCCTGAGCACGATCGGCGACGGCTTCGTCTACCTGCTGCTCCAGCGCCGTACGGGCCTCGCGGTCGGCTGGTTCCCGCTGCTGGCCGTCGGCACCAGCCTCGCGTACCTCGTGCTGGCGGCGCCGCTGGGCGCCCTCGCCGACCGGGTCGGCAGGCGCCGGATCCTGCTGTCCGGGTACGCCGCGCTGCTGGCCGTGTACCTGCTCCTGGCCGCGCCGTGGACCGGCCTGCCCGGCCTGATCCTGGTCCTCGTCCTCTACGGCGCCTTCTACGCCGCGACGGACGGCGTCCTCATGGCGGTCGCGGGCCCGCTGCTGCCGGGCGAGCTGCGCACCACCGGGCTCGCGCTGGTGCAGTCCGGTCAGGCGCTGGCCTATCTCGTCTCGTCGGTGGCGTTCGGGGTGGCCTGGCAGTACTGGGGCGCGACAGGCGCGATCCGGGTGACCGCCGCGGCGGCCGCGGTCACCTTGAGTGCGTCCGCCGCCCTGCTGTTCGCGCGGAAGCCCCGCCGGTGACGCCCGCGGGGGAGCCCGTGCACCCCGCGCTGCGGCGACTCGCCACGGCCCGGACGCGGGTGCTGACCGCGGTGGCGCTGTCCGTGGTGCTGCTGGGAGGCGCCGCGGCGTACACGATTGTGGCCGGCCGCCACGCGGCAGGTCCCGCGGCGGCCGGGGTGCCGGTGGACGCCGGGCCGGGGGACCGGCTGCTCGTGCGCAGCACGGCCGCCGGCAGCTACGGCCGGATCGCGACCGTCGACCGCGCCGCGCCGGCCGGCCCGCGACGCGTCTCGGGGGTCTCCTGCGACCGCGTGTACGCGGCGGCGGGCACCGTGGAATGCCTGCGCCCGGACGGGCCGCTGGCCACCTACCAGCTCGCGGTCCTCGACGCCCGGCTCCGCGTACGGTCGGAGTATCCGCTGGTCGGCGTGCCGAACCGGGCGCGCGTCGCCCGCAGCGGGCACTGGCTGGCGTGGACCGTCTTCGTGGCCGGCGACGGCTACAACGGCGGCCGGTTCTCGACCCGCGTCGGCATGCTGGACACGGCCACCGGCGCCACAGTGGACACCCTGGAGGACTTCACGATCATCCGGGACGGGCGGGCGTACCGGTCGGCGGACGTGAACTTCTGGGGGGTCACGTTCGCCGACGACGGGCACTTCTACGCCACCATGTCCACCGCCGGGCGGCGCTACCTGGTCGCGGGCGACCTGTCCGCGCGTACGGTGCGCACCCTCGCCACGAACGTGGAGTGCCCCTCGCTGTCGCCGGACGGCACCCGGGTGGTGTTCAAGCAGGCCCGTGGGGGCGATCCGGCACGGGGATGGCGGCTGACCGTGCTCGACCTGGCGACGCTGGCGCGAACCCCGCTGGCGGAGACGCGCAGCGTCGACGACCAGGCCGCCTGGTTCGACGACCACACCGTCATGTACGCGGTCCGCCGCGGCACCCGCGCGGCCGACGTGTGGGCCGTGCCGGCCGACGGGACCGGGCAGCCCTCCATGCTGGTGCCCGACGCCGAGTCCCCGGCCGCGCTCTGGCAGTGACGCCGGTCACGGGCAGGCGCGGCCCGTGCAGGTGCGCTGGGTGGCCAGCGCGGCGGCCAGGGGTGCGATCGCGGGATCGTTGCCCGGGTTGCCGTCGCGGAACAGGTTGGTGAGCTGCCACGGGTCGGTGGCGAGGTTGTAGTACTCCCGGTCGAGCACGGTGCCGTCGTCGCGGTAGATCTCTGTGTACTGGTACCGACCGGCCACATGCGTCGCCGCCCAGCTGGGGATGCCCGCGCCGTTGGCCGGGTCGCGCCAGTACTCGAACAGCAGCCGGTCGCGGCCCCCGGCGGCCAGCAGGTTGCGCCCGTCGTAGGAGTAGCTCGGGGTGAGCCCGGCGGCGGCCAGGGCCGTCGGGGTCAGGTCGATGTTGGCGGCCAGCCGGTCGTCGCGCGCCGCCGGCAGGTGGCCGGGCCAGCGCATGTAGAACGGCACCTGCTCGGCCTGCAGGTACGGCATGAACTTCTCCAGCAGCTTGTGCTCGCTGAAGAACTTGCCGTTGTCGGAGAGCAGGAACACCAGGGTGTTGCTCTCGCCGAGCGCGTCGAGATGCCGGTGGATCGCGTCCACCGTGTCGTCGACAGAGCGCAGGGTGCGCAGCATCGCCTCGCGCGTCGCCGCGCCCTGCTGCAGCGTCTGGTTGAAGTTGCGCACGTACGCGGGCTTGTCGGAGCGGTCCGTCTCGGCGACCGCCGGATTGCCCGACCACGGGTACGCGATCGTGGCGTACTTCGGTTCGGGGGTGAACGGCGCGTGCGGCGCGGTGAACCCGGCGTAGATGAACCACGGCGTCGCGTCGGTCTTCTCGTACGCGTCGAGGTACCGGTTGACCTGCTCACCGATGAAGGTGGTGCCGTACGGCGCCCGGGTGTCCCTGCCGTCGACGATGAACTGGGCGTCGTTGTAGCCCGCCCCGAGGGCGAAGTTGTCGAAGTACGGCGGCCGGGTGCGGATGTTCCAGTCGTTGAAGATCTTGCCGACCGCGGCGGTGCGGTAGCCGGCCGCCTTGAGGTCGTGCTGCAGCGTCTTGGCGTGGTCGTAGTTGCCGATGCCGGACTGCTGGGTGACCCGGGTGTTGTGCGCGTACCGGCCGGACAGGATCGAGGAGCGGCTCGGGCAGCAGGACGGGGTGGTCACCACCGCGCTCGGGAAGTAGGTGCCGCCGTCGGTCATCCACGCGGTGGCCTTGGGCATCACCCAGGTCATGCCGGTGCGCGCGTCGTCCATGAGCAGGATCAGGATGTTCGGCCGGGTGTTCGGTGCCTGCGCGGTGTTCGGTGCCTGCGCGGTGTCCGGTGCCTGCGCAGTGCCCGGGGCCAGTCGGGTGTCCGCGGCCGGCGCGGTGGCGGCACCGGCCGGTGGGGGACCGGTCAGGGCGGCGGCGCACGCGGCCACGGCACAGCCCACCGCGACCCGGCGCGAGATGTGCGTTTTACTTCCTTTTTGCGCCGAATTCACCATAAAAGCCATTGTTGCAAAGTCGGGCGTCCGCCGGTAGCAGTCCGGGTACCCGGACCTTTGCGCAGGTGTTTATGGGCGCCTGAGGTCGCATTGAGCTTCAGGGCCGAACGTGAATGGCATGACCACCACCGTTGCGAACCTCATCGCCGCCCCGCCCGTCGTCGTCCCGGCCACCGGCCCGAGCGCTGTCGACTTCACCGTGATCATCCCGTTCCACAAGCCCGGTGTCGCGCTGCGCCAGACCGTGCAGCGGCTGACCGAAGTGCTGCACGCACAGAACATCACCTTCGAGGTCATCGCCGTGTCGGCGGGCTGCATCGACGGCACCGTCGCCACCCTCGAGGAGCTGCCCCACACCCGGCTCATCGCGAGCCGCGACATCCAGGACAAGGGTGCCGCCCTGCACGCGGGCTTCACCGCCTCCACCGGCGCGTGGATCGGCATCGTCGACGTCGACGGCGACACCGAGATCGACCCGTACGAGGTCGTCGAGAGCCTGCACCTCGCCCGGGACCGTCACGACCTCGCGGTTCGTGGCCCCGCCCTGGTCTGCCGGGAGCTCGTCAACGTTTGATCCGGGCCTGGTGGGGTCCGACCGGGGTCCGGGTCACGTCCGACCCGGGCCCGGGCGGCTCGGCCACCGGCAGCATCCGATCCGGGTCCGCGCGGCTCGGCCAGCGAAGTATCCGGCCCGTGCCCCGGGAGGGCTCAGCCGGCGAAGATGTTCGATCCGGGCCCGGCCGCTCAGCCGGCGAGGGCGTCCACCAGACGGCGGGCCGAGCCCGCCAGGTTCCACCGCTCGGCCAGCGTGAGCAGAGCCTCCGGAGCGACCGGAGCGGTCGGTAGCGCCGGCTCGAAATCGGGCAGTTCGACATCCCGCGCCACCCGGCACACCGGCAGTGCGGCCGCCAGGTAGTCGCGGGCGCCGACCAGCTTGGTGCGCAGGCCGGGAGCGAAACCCGCCGCCGGATCGTCCAGGGCGGCGAGGATCTCCGGAACCCCGCCGTAGCGGGTCACGAGCCGGGCCGCGGTCTTCTCCCCGACGCCCGGCACGCCGGGCAGGCCGTCGCTGGGATCACCGCGCAGGGCGGCGAAGTCCGCGTACCAGCGGGCGGGGACGCCGTACTTGGCGGCGACCGCGGCGTCGTCGCTGTCCTCCAGCTTGGCGACGCCCCGGCCGCAGTAGAGCAGCCGGACCCCGCGGGCGTCGTCGACCAGCTGGAACAGGTCCCGGTCGCCGGAGACGACCTCGACCGGGGCGGGCTGGGTGGCGGCGAGCGTGCCCAGCACGTCGTCGGCCTCGTAGCCGGACACCCCGAACGCCGGGATGCCCACCGCTTCCAGGACCTCCAGCAGCACCGGAATCTGCCGCTCCAGCGACGCCGGCACCTCCTCCACGTCGCCGTGCGCCACCCGGTGCCGCTTGTACGACGGGACCAGCGCGACCCGCCACGCCGGGCGCCAGTCCGCGTCGAGCGCGCACACCACGCGCCCGGGCCGCCGGGTGCGCACCAGCTGGGCCAGCATGTCGAGGAACCCGCGGATCGCGTTGACGGGCTCACCCGCCGCGGTGCGCGCGGCGGACTCCGGGATGCCGTGGAAAGCGCGGAAGTACAGGCTGGGCGCGTCGACGGCGAGCAACGGTCGGTCGGTCACCGCATCACCCTGGCACAGCGGTACGACAACGCCCAGCCGCAGCGCGCCGGGATTCATGATCGACCGGCGCACAGGGAACCCACAGCCTGCACCTAACCCCGGGACAACCGGGCGACCGACGCTAGCTGGGTGACTACGACAGCCGTACCGATGACCGCACCGCCGCAGACCGTGCGCGGCCCGGCGCCGGCCCCCCGGTGGTGGGCCGACCTGGGTGGCCTGGGCGCCGGGCTGAGCCTGCTGGTGGTGACCGCGTTGTGGGTCCGCAACGGGGCCGTGCAGCAGGTCGCCGGCGGCGGCTGGGAGGCGGTGGCCGCGCTGGGCCGGCTGGCCGGGCTGTGGGCCGCCGACCTGATGCTGCTGCAGGTCCTGCTGCTGGCGCGGATCCCGCTGGTCGAGCGGGCGTTCGGGCAGGACCGGCTGGCGCGCTGGCACCGGTGGACCGGGTTCACCTCGTTCCACCTGATGCTCGCCCACATCGTGCTGATCACCCTCGGGTACGCGGGTCCGGTGCACGCCAACGCGTTCGCCCAGTTCTGGGACCTGCTGGTGACGTATCCGGGGATGCTCCTGGCGGGCGCCGCGACCGGGCTGCTGATCATGGTCGTGGTGACCTCTGTGCGCGCCGCGCGGCGCCGGCTGCGCTACGAGTCCTGGCACCTGCTTCATCTGTACGCCTACCTCGGCGTGGGTCTCGCCCTGCCGCACCAGCTGTGGACCGGCGCCGACTTCGTCGGCTCGGCCCCCGCCCGCGCCTACTGGTGGACCCTGTACGCGCTGTGCGCCGGTGCCGTCCTGATCTACCGCCTCGGCCTGCCCGCATGGCGCAGCTGGCGGCACCGGATCGAGGTCAGCCACGTGGTCACCGAGGGTCCCGGCTTGACCTCGGTCTACCTGCGCGGACGTCACCTCGACCGGCTGCCGGTGCGTGCCGGGCAGTTCCTGCAGTGGCGGTTCCTGGACGGGCCGGGCTGGTCGCGGGCGCACCCGTACTCGCTGTCCGCGCCGCCGCGGCCGGATAGCCTGCGGATCACGGTCAAGGACCTCGGCGACGGCAGCGCCCGGGTGGCCGCCCTGCGACCCGGCGTCCGCGTGCTCGTCGAGGGCCCGTACGGAAAGCTGACCGGCGAGTCGTACACCGGTGGACCGGTGACGATGTTCGCCTGCGGGGTCGGGATCACCCCGCTGCTGGCGTTGCTGTGGGAACTGCCGTACCGGGCCGGCGAGGCCACCCTGGTGTACCGCGCCCGCGGCGAGGCCGACCTGGCGTTCCGCACCGAGCTGGAGTGGCTCGCCGCGCACCGTGGCGTACGGCTGGTGTTCCTGCTCGGCCCGCGCGCCGCGCGGCCGTCCTGGCTGCCCGCCCGGTACGCCGAGCACACCGACGTCGCGGCCCTGCGGCAGATCGCCGCCGACATCGACCGCCACCACGTATACGTCTGCGGCCCCGACCCGTGGACCGACGCCGTGCGGGCCGCGGCCCGCGCCGCGGGCGTCCCCGCCGACCGCATCCACACCGAACAGTTCGCCTGGTAACCGGAGGAAAACGTGCGACGCATCACCTTGTGGCTCTTCTCGACCGTCGCCGCCCTGGTGCTGTTGTTCAGCTACCGCACCAGCACCGCGGGCGCGGGCGGCGGAACCGCCCTGGTGGCCGCGGCTCCCGAGGGCAGTGGCACCGACGGCGCCACCAGCGGAAACCAGGGCGCTACGGGCGCGACCGACAGCGCCACCCCGGACTCCGCCTCCGGCTCCGACACGTCCGGCTCCGGCTCCGGCTCCGGCTCGTCCGGTTCCAGCTCGTCCGGTTCCGGCTCGACCGGCTCCGGCTCGTCCGGTTCCGGGCAGGGCGATGCGGTGACCTCCGGGAACAAGACCTACTCGGGTTCCGTGGTGCAGACCCGGTGGGGGCCGATCCAGGTCACCATCTCGGTGTCCGGCGGCAAGATCACCGATGTGGCCGTGCCGACCTACCCGAGCGGCAACCACCGCGACGAGGAGATCAACGCCTACGCGCTGCCCGCGCTGCGGCAGGCGACGATGTCCGCGCAGAGCGCCGACATCGACACCGTCTCCGGGGCAACGGTGACCAGCGACGGCTACCGCCAGTCCCTGCAGTCCGCCTTGGACGCCGCCCGCCTCTGATCCACTCCGGGCGCCGGGCGGCAGCCCGCGCCGGGCGGCGTCGACACCGGGTGGCGCTCAGCGGGACCTGGCGAGGACGTTCTCCGGGTTGAGCATTCCGGCCGTGACGATCGTGCGGCTCAGCGGCCGGGTCAGCTCCGCCAGCCGCGCGCAGCCCGCTTCGCCCAGCCCCGCGTACGCGGGAGCGGCCAGCCGGTCGGTGCTCGCCTCCACCCCGGCGCGCAACGCCCGGCCCTGCTCGCTGAGCGCCGGCGCCGCGCCCGGTTCGCCCTCGGGATCCAGCAGGCCCCGGTCCCGCAGCACGGCGACCGCCCCGGCCCACTCGTCGCGGCTCCAGCCCCGGCTGATCCGCAGGAAGCGTTCCTCGACCTCGCCCGACGCGGCGTGCAGCACCAGCGCCTCCAGCCCGCTGATCCCGGCCACCAGCAGCGCCGCCACGTGCCCGTCGCCGCGGAACTCGCGCAGCAGCATCTGCGCGTGCCACAGCACGGTGTGCGGCGCGTCGGGCCAGGGCAGCTCGGCGTGGGCGGCGTACAACGCCCGGCCGCCCGCGTGCGCCGCGGCGGCCTCGGCGGCCCGCCGGGCCAGCTGCGCGGCCTTGGCGACCTCGGGACCGTGGACCGCCCCGCCCAGCCCGCGCGTCAGGGCGGCGTCGGCGGCCGCCAGCCGTGCCGCCGCCGCGGCTGCCGGGGTGGTCCGGGACCAGGCCGCCGGCAGGGCGCGGGCGATCAGGGCCGGATTGAAGTTGTAGAACGCCGCCGCCACCGGGCCGGGGCCGACCGGTCCGAGCG
Source organism: Krasilnikovia sp. MM14-A1004 (assembly GCF_047159485.1). GTDB lineage: Bacteria > Actinomycetota > Actinomycetes > Mycobacteriales > Micromonosporaceae > Actinoplanes. Next base: position 2,878,359 of record NZ_AP038773.1, read on the forward strand.
CGGCGGACCGCGACGCGAAGTAGCCCATCGGCTCGGGAATGCCCAGGGCCGCGTACCGCTCGTGTGCCTCGGGCGCGAAGTAGATCAGGCCGTGCAGGGGCTCGGTGGCTCGCCATGCGAGCCGGGCGGCCTGATCGAGGCCGGTCTGTTCCACTGCCATGCGGTCATGCTGTCACGCCGCCGCGTACGGGGCGACAGTGAGCGCGGACACTCCCGCGACGGCGTCCACGTCGATCCGGTCGACCGCCGCCTCATAGCCGTCCACGGTGAACAGGGCGCCCGCGGCCACCCCGGTGTGTGCCTGCCCGGCCAGCTGCACCTGACCCGCGCCCGCGCCGACGCGTACCCGCATCGGGACCCGGGCCGCCGTGTGCACGTCGAAGCGGCTGACGCCGCCGGTCATCCGTACGGTCAAGGTGCCGTCGGGCCGGGGCAGCGTCAGGTCGACCTGGCTGGCGCCGCCCGCGAGGTCCACCGTGCCGAGCCGGCCCTGCCGCAGGTCGAGGACGCTGAGCGAGGTGCCGCCGGCCACCCGCAGGTCCCACCGCACGCGTGCGCTCAGCGCCACGTCCAGTTCGGCGGGGCCGCCGCCCGCCGCGCGATCCAGCGCGAGCCGGACCCGGCCGCCGTCGTCGGTGACCCGCGGCAGGACGCCGGCACCGGGCGGGGTGCTCACCCGGTACAGGTCGCCCCCCAGGTCGGCGGTGCGCAGGCGGACCGTGGTGGCCGCGTCGACCAGGTCGAGACCGGCCGTGGTGCGCCCGTCGAGCGGTGCGGTCGCGCTGCTCCGCGCCTCGCCGGGATCGCCGCCGCTCCACCGCCCGGCCGGGGCGGCCGTGCCGGCCGACGGCACCGGCCTGTCCGCGCGCCCGATCGCGGCCACGGCGCCGCCGAGCAGCGCCAGCGCGACGGCCCCCATCGCGATGCGGGCCGTCCACCGGCGCGCGCCGATCCGGGGCGTCAGGACCGGTAGTTCGGCGGTGGGCTCGCTCAACAGCTGCGCCACAGGCGGGACCGCGTCCCGGTCGACGGGCTCACCTGCCGGGGTCGCGTGCGGCTCCGCGAAGCCGTCGAGTCCCTCCGGCGGGGCGGCCGCCATGGCGTGCGCTTCGTCGGTTGCGGGTGGATGCTGGACGTTCTCCGGCTCGGTCGGCTCGTCGATCGGCTCGGTCGGCTCGTCGTCGGCGGGCCGCGACAGGGCAGGCGCGTCGTGCGTCCAGTCTGGCGATTCGGCGTCGTGGATGCCGGGCCGTGCGTGCATGGCGTGCCCTCCGATCGTCGCTGCCGCCCGATCGGGCGCCGCCGATGGGTACGGACGCGCCGGGGCGGATCGCTCAACGCCGCGGCGGGCCGGGCGGCCGGTCATGACCGAAACGTGGATACCCGGGGGCTCTGCCCTGTACCGGCGGAGATCACCGCATCAGCATGGTCCCGGTGACATGTGGTTTGCACGTTGGTAACACGTACTACTCCGGCGGGTAACGACCGCTGGGGAGCCTGTTGCCCATGGACGAGCCCGACGGTACGGCCCCGCTGGCCGGTTTCACGGTGGCGGTGACGGCCGAGCGTCGGCGCGACGAGCTGGCCGCCCTGCTGGAACGCCGGGGTGCCCGGGTGGTGCAGGCCCCCGCCATCACGATCGTGCCGCTGCAGGACGACGAGGCGCTGCACGCCGCGACCGCCGCCTGTGTCGGTCTCGCGCCCGACATCGTCATCGCCACCACCGGCATCGGCTTCCGGGGCTGGCTGGAGGCCGCCGAGGGCTGGGGGATGGGCGACGCGCTGCGCGCCGCGCTGGGCCGGGCGCGGCTGGTCGCCCGGGGCGCCAAGCCGTGCGGGGCGATCCGGGCCGCCGACCTCACCGAGGAATGGACCGCGGCCTCGGAGTCCTCCGAGGAGATCCTGGAATGGCTGCTCCCGCAGGGCATCGCCGGCCGGCGCATCGCGGTGCAGCTGCACGGCGGCCCGCAGGCGGAGTTCATCGCGGCGCTGCGTGCCGCCGGGGCGGCCGTGGTGGAGGTGCCGGTGTACCGCTCGGCCCTGCCGCCCGACCTGGCCCCGATCCGCCGCCTCATCGGCCAGCTCACCGCGGGACAGATCGACGCGGTGACGTTCACCAGTGCGCCCGCCGTGCTGGCGCTGATGGAGATCGCGGGCGCGGCCGCACCCGAGGTCCTGGACGTGTTCCGGGTCCGGACCATGGCGGCCTGCGTGGGGCCGGTCACCGCCGCGCCGCTGGTGAAACTCGGCGTACCGGTGTCCACGCCGCACCGGTCCAGACTGGGTGCCCTGGTCAAGATGGTCACGGACGAGCTGCCCCAGCGCGCCGCCCGGATCCGGGTCAACGGCAGCCTGCTGGAGGTGCGCGGGCATGCCGTACTGATCGATGGCCGCCTGCAGCCGCTCGCGCCCGCCGCCATGGCGATGCTGTCGGCGCTGGCCGCCCGTCCCGGCGCGGTGGTGTCGCGGGCCCGGCTGGCCGCGGCCCTGCCGCGCGGTGACGACGGGCATGCGGTCGACATGGCGGTCGCCCGGCTGCGTGCCGCGCTCGGCGCCGGAAAACACGTCGAGACCGTGATCAAACGCGGCTACCGCCTTCGCATCGACGAGGTTCCCGCATGAGCGAGTGCACCGAGCGCAGCGAGGGCCGCGAGGTCATGCCCGGTTGGCTCAGCATGAGCGAGTGCACCGAGCGCAGCGAGGGCCGCGAGGTCATGCCCGGTTGGCTCAGCATGAGCGAGTGCACCGAGCGCAGCGAGGGCCGCGAGGTCATGCCCGGCTGGCTCAGCATGAGCGAGTGCACCGAGCGCAGCGAGGCCATGCCCGGCCAGCACAGCATGAGCGAGTGCAGCTGAAGCCGCCTGCGAGAGGGGTCGTTCATGACGCGTACGGTGCTGGTGGGTGTCGCGCACGGGACCCGGTCGCCCGCCGGGCAGGACCAGATCCGGCGCCTGGCGGCCGAGGTCGCGCTGCGCCGGCCCGGCCTCGACGTGCGGCTGGCGTATGTGGACGTGCAGGAACCCCACGTCGCGGACGTTGTCGCGGCTCTGGGCGGCGCGCCGGCCGTGGTCGTGCCGCTGCTGCTGTCCACGGGCTACCACGTACGCGTCGACATCGCCGCCGCCGTCGAGGGCAGCGCCGCGGTCGTCACCGCCCCGCTCGGCCCGGACCCGGTGCTGGTGGGGCTGCTGGCCCGCAGGCTGGCGGCCGCCGGTCCGGCCGACGCGGTGGTGCTGGCCGCGGCCGGTTCGGCCGATGCCCGCTGGCGCGCGGACGTGGCCGCGGTGGCTCGCGTGCTGCCCGGCCTCCCCCGGATCGGGTACGCCTCCGGCAGCGGCCCGCGGGTGGCGGAGGTGGTCGCCGGGCTGCGCGCCGCCGGGGCCCGCCGGATCGCGGTCGCCACATACCTGCTGGTGGACGGGCTGTTCCACCGGACCCTGCACCGGGCGGGGGCCGACGTGGTCACCGCCCCGCTGGCGACCTCGCGCGGCATCGCCGATCTGGTTCTGCGCCGATATGACGCGGCCGTCTCGGGCGGCGGCGCCGAGTTCCCCGCTGCCGCCCCGGTCGGCTGCCTCTAGCGCACGGCGGCCCGCGCCACGTTGCAGACCTTGAAGAGTTCGGGTCAGCTCCGCACCCGAACTCTTCAAGAACCCGCGCCGACTCAGCCGCGCCCGACGCGGCCGCGCCCGCCCCGAAGTTCTCACAATCGACGATGTGCGGTTGACGGAAGATCTGTACGGCCGCGAAATGACCGGTGACCGGGGCGGTAACAGCGCTCCGTGAGCATTTCGGTGTGAGCACATCACGCACCGTCGAGACGCATTGCCCGTACTGCGCGCTGCAGTGCGGCATCACGCTGAGCCCGCGGCTCGGCGGGGTGGAGCTGCGCCCCGCGGACTTCCCGGTCAACCGGGGCGGCCTGTGCGCCAAGGGCTGGACCGCCGCGGATCTGCTCGACCACCCGGACCGGCTGCTCACCCCCCTGGTCCGCAAGAACCCCGCGGACCGCACCAGCCCGCTGCGCGAGGCCACCTGGGACGAGGCCCTCGACCGGATCGTCGCGGGGATCCGCCGCGCCCGGGACACGTACGGCCCGGACGCGGTCGGCGCGTTCGGCGGCGGCGGCCTCACCAACGAGAAGGCGTACGCGCTCGGCAAGTTCGTCCGGGTGGCGTTGCGGTCCGCGTCCATCGACTACAACGGCCGGTTCTGCATGTCCTCGGCGGCCACCGCTGCCAACCGCTCCTTCGGCGTGGACCGTGGCCTGCCGTTCCCCCTCGCGGACCTGGCCGGGGCGCAGGCGGTGCTGCTGGTCGGCGCGAACCCGGCCGACGCGATGCCGCCGTCCATGCAGTACCTGGACGCGGGCCGGGCGGCGGGCGCGAAACACATCGTGGTCGACCCGCGCCGCACCCCGACCGCGGCGGGCGCCCACCTGCACCTGCAGCCGCTGCCGGGCACGGATCTGGCCCTGGCCAACGGCATGCTGCACATCGCGGTCCGCGAGGGCCTGGTCGACGAGGACTATGTCCGCGACCGCACCACCGGCTTCGACTCCGTCCGCGCCGCGGTGGCCGCGTACTGGCCGGACCGGGTGGAGCGGATGACCGGGGTCAGCGCCGCCGACCTGCGGGCCACGGTGCGCGCGCTGGCCGGGGCCGACTCCGCGATGATCCTCACGGCGCGCGGCGCGGAGCAGCACAGCAACGGCACGGACACCGCCCAGGCGTACCTGAATCTGGCCCTGGCGCTGGGTCTGCCGGGCCGCCCGAACTCCGGCTACGGCACAATCACCGGGCAGGGCAACGGGCAGGGCGGCCGCGAGCACGGCCAGAAGGCCGACCAGCTGCCCGGCTACCGCAAGCTGGACGATCCGGCCGCCCGCGCGCACGTCGCGCGCGTGTGGGGCATCGACCCGGACGAACTGCCCGGGCCGGGCCGCTCCGCGTACGAAATGATCGACCGTCTCGGCACCGACGGCGGCGTGCGCGCCCTGCTCGTGCTGGCCAGCAACATCGCGGTCTCCGCCCCGCACACCAACCGGGTCCTGGAGCGGCTGCGCGCGCTGGATCTGCTCGTCGTCTCCGACATCTTCCTGTCCGAGACCGCCGCCCTCGCCGACGTCGTGCTCCCGACCGCCCAGTGGGCGGAGGAGGAGGGCACGATGACCAATCTGGAGGGTCGCGTGCTGCGCCGCCACCGCGCGCTGCCCCCGCCCCCGGAGGTCCGCACCGACCTGCAGGTCATGGCGGAGCTGGCGGAGCGGTTGGGCCGGGGCCGCTACTTCACAGCGGACGAGCGCGCGGTCTTCGAGGAGCTGCGCCGCGCCAGCGCGGGCGGCATCGCCGACTACGCCGGGATCACCTGGGAGCGCATCGAGGCCGAGCAGGGCGTGTTCTGGCCGTGCCCGGCCGAGGACCATCCGGGTACGCCGCGGCTGTTCGCCGAGTCGTTCCCGACGCCGGACGGGCGGGCCCGATTCCACCGCGTCGAACACCGCGACCCCGCGGAACTGCCCGACCGTGACTACCCGTACGTGCTGACCACCGGCCGGACCATGCAGCACTACCAGTCCGGCAACCAGACCCGCCGGGTCCGCGCCCTGACCACGGCGCTGCCGGACCCGCGCGCCGAGCTGCACCCGGACCTGGCCCGGCGGCACGGCATCGGCGCGGGCGACGTGGTAGAGCTGCGCACCCGCCGGGGCCGCGCGTTCTTCCGGGTCAAGCTCAACGACGGCATCCGGCCCGACACCGTGTTCGCGCCGTTCCACTGGGGCGGCAGCTCCGCCGCGAACGGCCTCACCGATCCCGCGCTGGATCCGCACTCGCGGATGCCCGCTTTCAAAGCCTGCGCCGTGGCGATCGCCCGCGCGGGCGGGCCGGACGACACCGGCCTGCTCACCACGGACGCACCGCGCCTGCCCGACAACGAAAGGGACCGTTGAGAGTGCACACGTCACAGCCACCCGAGCGCGAGCGCCTCGTCGTCGTCGGCAACGGCATGGCCGGGGCCCGTACGGTCGAGGAGATCCTGCAGCGGGACCCGGACCGGTACGCCATCACCATGTTCGGTGAGGAGCCGCACGGCAACTACAACCGCATCATGCTCTCCAACGTTCTCGCGGGCGTGGAGGACGAGGCGGGCATCTTCCTCAACGACCTGCAGTGGTACGCCGACAACGGCATCACCCTGCACGCCGGCTGCAAGGTCGACAGGATCGACAGCAAGCGCAAGGTGGTGCATGCCGACGACGGCACCAAGACCCCGTACGACAAGCTGATCATCGCGACGGGCAGCACCGCGTTCGTGCCGCCGATGGCCGGCGTGCACCGGCCCGGGCGTGGCTACCACCAGGGCGTCTTCGCGTTCCGCACGCTGGACGACACCCGCAACATGATCCGTTACGCGCGGGATCACGAGCGGGCGGTCGTCATCGGGGGCGGCCTGCTCGGCCTGGAGGCGGCCCGCGGCCTGCAGCAGCATGTCAGCCACGTGACCCTGATCCACGCCATGGGTCACCTGATGAACACGCAGCTCGACGAGCCCGCCGGTAAGACGCTGCAGGCAAGCGTCGAGAAGCTCGGCATCGAGGTGATCTGCGACGGATTCACCACCGAGATCCTCGGCAAGCACGCGGTCACCGGCGTGAAGCTGAAGGACGGCCGGGTCATCGACTGCGACGTCGTGGTGCTGGCCGCCGGTATCCGCGCCAACGCGGAACTCGCCGCCACCAGCGGGCTCGCTGTCGACCGGGGCGTCGTGGTGGACGACCAGATGCGGGTCGCGGGCGAGACGGACATCTACGCGGTGGGGGAGTGTGCCCAGCACCGCGGCGTCACGTACGGGCTGGTCGCGCCGTTGTGGGACCAGGCGCGGGTGCTGGCCGACCACGTCACCGGGCGCAACCTCGACGCCGCGTACCACGGCTCGCAGGTGGCCACGAAGCTCAAGGTGGCCGGGGTGGACGTGGCCGCGATGGGCCTCAAGGAGCCCGAACTCGACACCGACGAGACAGTGACGTTCGCCGAGCCGCGCCGCGGCGTCTACCAGAGCCTCATCATCCGCGACGACCGCCTCGTCGGCGCCACGCTGGTCGGTGACGTGCGCAAGGTGGCGTTCCTCATGCAGGCGTTCGACCGCGGGCTGCCGCTGCCCGAGGATCGTGCCGGGCTGCTCTTCGACCTCGGCGGTCCGCCCGCTGAGGTCAGCGCCGCTGAGATGGCCGACGACGCCCAGGTCTGCAACTGCAACGGCGTGTGCAAGGGCGACATCGTCGAGGCGGTGCAGTGCGGCGTCAAGACCGTCAGCGGGGTGATGGACAAGACCCGCGCGGGCAAGGGCTGCGGCTCCTGCAAGGGCCTGGTGCAGCAGATCGTCGAGTGGGCGGCCGGCGGCGAGGTCGAGGAGGACCCCGCGGCCAGCTGGTACGTCCCCGGCGTGCCGATGCCCAAGCCGGAGCTGATGGAGGCGATCCGCACCCACGGCCTGAAAAGCGTCTCGTCGGTGTTCGCGCTGCTCGCCCCCGGCGGCGAGGAGGACGCGAAGAGCAAGATGGGCCTGGCGTCGCTGCTGAAGATGATGTGGGGCGCCGAATACGACGACGAACGCGACGCCCGGTTCATCAACGACCGGGTGCACGCCAACATCCAGCGCGACGGCACGTTCTCCGTGGTGCCGCAGATGAAGGGTGGGGTCACGACCCCGGCACAGCTCAAGCGGATCGCCGAGGTCGCCGAGAAGCACGACGTACCCATGGTGAAGCTCACCGGTGGGCAGCGCATCGACCTGCTCGGCGTGCCCAAGGAAAACCTCCCGCAGATCTGGGCCGACCTCGACATGCCCTCGGGCTGGGCGTACGGCAAGAGCTTCCGCACCGTGAAGACCTGCGTCGGCTCGGACTTCTGCCGCTTCGGCGTCGGCGACTCCACCGCGCTGGGCATCGCGATCGAGGAGCGATACCAGGGTCTCGAAGGGCCCGGCAAGATGAAGCTCGCGGTCACGGGCTGCCCGCGCAACTGCGCAGAGGCGTACGTGAAGGACGTCGGCGTCGTCGCTATCGACGGCGGCAAGTGGGAGATCTACGTCGGCGGCGCCGCGGGTGCCCACGTGCGCAAGGGCGACCTGCTGGCCACTGTGGACTCGGCCGACGAGGTGCTCACGCTGACCGGCCGGTTCCTGCAGTACTACCGGGAGAACGCGAACTGGCTGGAGCGCACCTACGCGTTCGTGCCCCGCATCGGCATCGACCGGGTCCGGGAGATCGTCGTGGACGACGCCGACGGCATCGCCGAACGGCTCGACGCGGCCGTCGCGGAACACGTCGCGACCTACCGCGACCCGTGGCAGGAACGGGCCACCCCGGTCACCCCGGGCCAGTTCCGCACCTCGCTGCCGCTGACCGTGCTGCCCCGGGTGCCCGTCCGGGAGCCCGCCATGGAAGGACTCCGATGACCACCACAGCGATGACCGAGTACCGGCTCGGCCCGGCCGACGAGATCCCCGTGGGGGAGGGCCGTGCGTACGCGGTCGGCGGGGAGATGGTCGCCGTGTTCCGGCTGCGCGGCGGCGGCCTGCGGGCCGTGTCCGCGGTCTGCCCGCACGCCGGCGGTCCCCTCGCCGACGGCCTCGCCGACCAGCGCGTCGTGGTCTGCCCGCTGCACCAGCACGCCTTCGACCTGCGCACCGGCTGCTCCACCACCGGCGCGCCACCGATCACCGTCTACCCGGCGCGGGTGGACGAGGACAACCACATCATCATTTCGGGAGGCCTGCCATGACAGCCACCTTGCCCGTTGCCCCCGCCCGCCCCACCGCGACGATCCGGGGCCACTGGATCGACGATTGGCGGCCCGAGGATCCGGTCTTCTGGAACGTGTGCGGCGCCCGGATCGCCCGCCGGAACCTCGTCTTCTCCATCTTCAGCGAGCACATCGGCTTCTCTGTGTGGACGATGTGGTCGGTGCTGGTGCTGTTCCTCGGCCCCGCGTACGGCATCGACCCGGCGGGCAAGTTCCTGCTCACCGCGGTGCCCGCGCTGGTCGGCGCGAGCCTGCGGATCCCGTACACGTTCGCGGTGGCCCGCTTCGGCGGGCGCAACTGGACCATCGTCAGCGCGACGCTGCTGCTGGTGCCCGCGATCCTCGCGGCGTTCCTGATCCGGCCCGGCGTGTCCTACACCACGCTGCTGATCATGGCGGCGGTCGCCGGGGTGGGCGGCGGGAACTTCGCCTCCTCGATGGCCAACATCAACGCGTTCTACCCGGACCGGCTCAAGGGCTGGGCGCTGGGCATCAACGCGGGCGGCGGCAACATCGGCGTCGCGGCGGTACAACTGGTCGGCCTGGCCGTGCTCGCCACCCTCGGCGCCGGGCACCCCGGCGTGGTGGCGGGCATCTACATCCCGCTGATCGTCATCGCGGCGCTGTGCGCGGCACTGTTCATGGACAACCTCAGCCACGCCCGCAACGAGAAGCGGGCCATGCGCGACGTCACCCGCGAACCGCACACCTGGATCATGTCGCTGCTCTACATCGGCACGTTCGGCTCGTTCATCGGTTTCGGGTTCGCGTTCGGCCAGGTGCTGCAGGTGCAGTTCCACGACACCTTCAGTACGCCGGTCAAGGCGGCGTACCTGACGTTCCTGGGCCCGCTGCTCGGTTCGCTGATCCGGCCCGTCGGCGGGGCGCTGGCCGACCGGCTCGGCGGCGCGAAGGTCACGTTCGTCAACTTCGCCGCCATGGCGCTGGGCGCCAGCATCGTGCTGGTCGCCTCGCAGCAGCATTCACTGCCGATGTACCTGGTCGGTTTCATCGCGCTGTTCGTGTTCTCAGGTGTCGGCAACGGGTCGACGTACAAGATGATCCCGGCGATCCTGCGGGCCAAGTGCGCGGCGCGGGCGCTGCCGGGTGCCGACCCGCGCGACGCCGAGCACGAGGCGCGGCGGCTGTCCAACGCGCTGATCGGCATCGCGGGCGCGGTCGGCGCGTTCGGCGGGGTGCTGGTGAACCTGGCGTTCCGGCAGTCGTTCCTGGAGTACAAGAGCGCCGATGCGGCGTATCTTGCCTTCATCGCCTTCTATGTCGTCTGCCTGGTGGTCACCTGGGCCGTCTACCTGCGGCCCTCGGCCGGCCGCCTGCGCGGCGTCTGACCACCACCGATCCACGGGGTGCTGCTGCTCCGGGGGTGTCTGAGGCCGCCCGGCAGGTTCTGCCGGGCGGCCTCGCCGTGTGTGCACACCCGGTCACCCGGCCGTGGCCGGCCCCGGCCGCCTATCCTGCCGGGATGGACGTCGCCGACGATGGTGCCCGCCTGGCCGCCGACCTCGCCGCCCGGCTGGCGGAGCTGACCTTCGCCGACCTGGACCAGGGCGGGGTCACCGCGCGGCTCGTCGACGCGTCGGTGGCCTGGGCGCAGCAGCAGGGCTGGCGGGCGTACCGGCGGGCGGCCAGCGTCGTCCCGCTGCCGCCGCCGCTGCAGCACCGGCAGTCCGTCCTCGACGTGGCCTGTGCCCGACCGGACGCCCCGCCGGTGGTCATCGAGGTGGACCACACCGACCGCAAACGTACGGTCGAGAAGCTGGCGGCCGAGGCGCGGGCCGGTCGCGTGGCGATCTGGGTCCGCTGGGGCACGGGCCGGTTCACCGCACCGCCCGCTCCCGTGCACCTGGTGACGCTGGAGGTCGTCCGGCGACCGGGTGCCCGGTTCAGCTATCCGGCGGTCGAGCCGCCGCCCGCGCCGCGGCACTCCGGAGCCGCCCCGCACACCGGCGAGCCCCAGCTGCTTCCCCTGCCCGGGGAGTGAGCCGGCGGCGGCCGTCAGAAGAAGTATCGGCGGACCTCGGGACGGAAGAGGTTGACGAGGATGCAGGACGACACCACGAGCAGGATGATCGCCGCGATGCCCGTGAATGGGCCGAGGATGGAGCCGACGGCGATGGCAAAGCTGACCACCTCGGCCACGAAGGCGAGGATCCAGCCGAGAATCATGCCCCGGCGGAACATCCAGGCCGATAATCCCAGCAGGAACGGCACGCACAACAGGATCACGTAGACGGTGACGAACCTGTCGCCACGAGACAGGCCCATAGCGCGGGTGAGGAACTGCATCAACAGCGTCATGAAAAGCAGGACGAGCAGCGTCAGGTACATCTGCAGCAACAGCAGAGCTCGGGTTTGCTCCACGCGGCGCGGCAGGTCCGGTTGGTTCATGGCGAGTGAATGTAATGCAGTGGGCTGGCAAAAAGAAGGGCTTCGCGGCCGGAAAGAATGGTCGAGCGCGGGCCTGTTCAAGGCAATGTAAGTTGCCGCACGAAACAAATAAGCCGCTCCCGAACTCCGGCCCGTGGGGGCTATCCGGCCTTGACCCGGAAATGGCACACCGGGGCGGTCGCCGAGGTGTTCCTGTCGTCCCGGCTCCGGGCGTACCAGCCGTGTCGGTCGCCTGGTCGGCGTGCAGGCTAGCATCGATGGAACGCGGAATGGATCTTGCCCCCGGGAAGCCTGCAGGCGGGGTTCAGTGCTGCGGGAACGGTGGAACGCGATGGAACCGGATGGAACGCCGTCTTCTGTGCAAGGCGCGGCCATGGGGGCGGCATCGGCACGCTCCCGGCAGCGCTGGACGACTCACAGGGGGAGCTTCGAGATGACACGCGTCAACGTGCGGAACCTACCGCGTCACCTCACCGTACTGATCCTGCTGGCGGGAACGGCGCTGGCCGTCACCCCGGCGGGTGCCGAGGCCCGGTCGGCCGCCCCGGTCAGGCCACTGGTCGGTGGTGTCTTCAACCCGATCCGGAACGTCGGTGACGGCAAGTGCCTGCAACCCGAGGGCGAGTCGATGGCCGAGTTCGCGGCCATCGTGCAGATGCCCTGTGCCACCACGGGTCTCGCCGGTCTCGCGCAGGGCTGGCAGCAGATCCGGGTCGGCACCAACCATTACCGGTTCGTCAACCAGCTCAGCGGCTTCTGTTTCGACGCCTTCGACGGTGCCTTCAACGGCGCCCGGCTGCTGCAGGGCACGTGCGTACCGATCAGCAACGAGGAATTCAACACCAACACCGGGCTGCCCAATGTGGTGGCCCTGGAATCGCGGGTCGGCTTCCGCAACACCGGATACTGCATCGACGTGCCGGGGGCGTTGCCCTTCGACGGGATGGCGATGCAGATCTACCGCTGCAACGGCACCCTGGCGCAGCGCTGGGTGGTCGGCTTCGCCGGATAGCCGTTGGCCGGAGGGCGGGAACGGCCGCCCTCCGGTCGTCCGCCGTCACCGCTCGCCGGGGCGGTATGAACACCTCACGCCGGTGTACACGGTCGATCGCAACTGGTCGGCGATGGCCGGGTCGACTTGCGCCACCCGGTCGATCGCCCGCCGGATCGCCTTTCCCACCGCGATACGCGCCCGTTCGTCGTCGCCGGCGAACGGGCGCGGGCGCCCGCCCAGCCCTGTCCCGGCGGCCAGCTGGGACCGCAGCCAGTCACGCTCGGCGCGGTCCCGCGGCGTCTGGTCGCCGGCGACCTCCTCCAGCTCTGCCAGTCGTTCCCGGTACGCGCGGAGGGCCCGGACGTCCAGGACGGGCTGCCGCGACTCGGCGGGCGCGGGACGCACCCACCCCGCGGCGAGGTCCACGGCCGGGATCTCCTGTCCCGGGTTGGCCAGCAGCGCCGCCAGGTGGCGCATGCCCACGCTGTGCGCGACCGCGGCGGTGCGCGCACCGGACTGGATCCGCCAGTACCGGCCGTCGCGCCGGCAGATGATCCCGATCGCCGGCCCGACATCCGGGTCGGGCGGGAGCGCCATGCCCATCTCCGCCGCCTCGCGCGCGGCGACGGCCAGCTCGGCCCGTGCCGCCGCGAGATCCTTCCGCCCGGCGCGGCGAGCGAGCGCCTGCCCGAGACGCGCCCGGGAGACGACAGCCGCCGGCCAGTGGCCCAGTGCCAGGTTGTCCCGTACTGCCGCGCGCAGGTGCTCGACGGCGAGGGTCGCGTCGTTCATGGTCAGCGCGGCCACGCCCAGGGCGTGGTGCACCGATCCGAAGCAGGCCACCCCCAGGCTCGCGATCATCGGGAGCCTCTCGTACGGGCGCAGCAACGGGTACGCCCGCCCGGCCAGCTCGGCGTCCCCGAGCAGGTGTGCGGCTTCCACGGCACCGTACATCGACACCAGCCAGGTGCTGGACCTCGGCAGCGCGGCCAGGTCGTAGCTGTGCAGGCGGGCCAGCGCACCGGCGGCCCGGCGCTCGTCGCCGGTGGTGGCCGTCGCGGCGGCGACGGCCGCGAAGTACGAGTTGTCCACCGCGCTGAGCGTCGGTGAATGCACCAGCTCGCCCAGCAGGGACAGCAGCTCACCCAGGCGGCCCTGGTACCACCGGATGGCCACCAGTTGGGCGCCGTGCCAGCCGGGCGCGTCGGTGTCCCCGGCCACCGCGCCGCGTTCGGCGCACGCCGTGGCCATCGACTCCGCCTGCTCGAACCGGCCGGCGCGGATGCACAACATCACGCCGATCGCGCTGGCGACGAAGCCCGCCGCGAGGTGGTCGGTCTCCCGGACCAGATCGAGAAGCTGGTGCAGGCAACGCTCGGCGTGCGGGTCGGCGTCGAGGAACAGGTCGACCGTCTGCCACAGCAGCCCCATGACCAGATGACCGCGGCACTGCGGCGGTGCACTGTGGTCGATGAGTTCCTGCGCCAGGGCGCGGCGCAGCGCGCCGTGGTCCGGCCCGAGCAGGCAGTGGTGCGCCAGGCTCAGCGCCTCGGCCAGCGCCACCGGGTCACCGGCGCGTCGTGCCTCGTCGAGCGCCCCCATGATCCCGGCGTGGCCCCCGCGGCGATAGTCCGCCTCGGCCGCCAGCCGCGCCCGGAGGCGCAGCGCCAGGGGCGACGTGGGGTCGAGTGCGGTCAGCGCCCGGCGCTGCCGTGCCCCCACCTCGGCCGCCGCCGCCGTGGATCGGTGCTCGTGCACCCAGAGCCCGCCCAGCCCCAGCGCGGCGGCGGCCATGGACTCCAGATCCCCGGCCCGCTCGGCGGCACGGTGGGCGGCATCGAACCACCGGCGGCCGGTCCGCAGGTCGCCGTCGTCGAGCAGGGCGCGTTCGGCGCGTACCAGCAGCGCCGCAGCGTCCGCTTCCGCCGCGTCGGCACCGTGCTGCCCGGGGGAGACACCGATCGGTTCGCCGTGCACCGTATGCCCCCTCTCCGTGCATCGTCATGGTGCGCTCCGGCAGTCCGGACACGTACCGAGGCGTCGGGTCCTCGACACCCGGTTCGCCGGGAGGCGCCCGCAGCTTGTTCAGCGCCGCGTGGGTACGACGGACGGGAACGGGCTGGTCCGTGCGATCACGGTGCGGCATGATCCGGCTGTGGCCGACCACACCGAGGCTGCCGTCGCGCGCCTGCTGACCCTGGCCCGTCAGGTGTGCGCCGCCGGGAAGGTCGATCCGGGCGCGGGCAGGACCCTGCGCCGGGCGGTCGAGGACCTGGACGCGCACCTGCGCGGGCGGTGGCCCGCGCCGCCCACGCCGGCGACGCCCGTCACCGTCGACGAGTTCCTCCGCGTGTTCGCCGCACAGCGCCCGGACGCGGACTGGGTCCGGGCGGTGGGGCGGTTCCTGGCGGCGCTGGACCGGCAACAGGTGACCGGCCTGCTGGCGGCACTTCCCCGTGCTGATCGCCGTACCCGTGTCGAGCTGGTCCGCATCCTGGCGCCGCACCTGGACCGGGAGCAGACGGCCGAGGCGGCCGCAATCGTCGCGAGAACCGACGGCGCAGGCGCGCGGCTGGTGGCCCTGGGCTGCCTCATCGACCGGCTGCCCGAGGCGCAACGCCGGGACGCCGTGGCGGCCGCGGTCCGGCGCGCCGTCAAGGTGCCCGCCGAGGCCCACGACCTGATCGCGCTGGCCGCGCCGTACCTGTCGTCGGCGCAACTGGTCACCACGCTGCGCGCCGTGGCGGCCAACCAGGTGCCCGGCGCGCACTACCAGACGCTCCGCGCGGCCGCGGCCCACCTCTCGCCGGACGGCCTCGACCAGGCGTTGGCGTTCCTGCCGACGATTCCGGAGGAGGCCGTGCGGGCCTTCGCGCTGGCCGAGCTGGCGCCGCTGCTGCCGGCGGACCGGCTGGGTACGGCGTCGACGCTCGCCCGCGACATCCGCAGCGGCATCCACCGGGCCCGTGCGCTGGCCGGGCTGGCGCCGCACCTGCCGCCGGCCGAGCGCGCCGCCGCCGTACGCGACGCGCTGCACGAGTGCATGCGCGCGCGGGAGCCCTCGCTCCGCGAGATCGTGGTGGGCATGCTCGCCCCGCTGCTCGACCGGCGCCAGCACGACACGGTGCTCGACCGGGTCGCCGGCGGCGACACCCGCGAGATCCCGCTGCTGCGCCACTGCGGACCGCACCTCGACGCCGCGCACCTCGACCGTGCCCTCGACCTGGTACGCGACCGGCGGTTCGACTACCTCGGCGGCGGCGAGGGCCTGCTGGCGGTCGAGCCGTACCTGTCGCCCGCGCAGCGGTACCGGGCGGCGGCGGACCTGCTCGACCGGATGGTCCGTACCCGTGGTGGGCTCGACCACGCGTCGGCGGTCGCGCTGGCCGCGCTCGCTGGTGACCTCACCGCCGACCAGATCGACACTGTCGTCGAGGCGGCCTCGCTGCCGTCCGAGAGTCATCACCGGGCCTGGCTGATCGCCGCGGTGCTGCCCTGCCTGACCCCGGCTCAGGCGGGGCGCGCCGCGCAGCAGGCGCTCGGCATCGCGGACCCCGCTTGGCGTACACCGGTGCTCGCCGACCTCTTCCCCCGCCTCGACGCCGACGGACGCGCGCGGGTGGTCGCGTCCACCGCCACCATCGACGACCCGGCGACCCGCGTGGCGGCCATCGCCGGTTACCTCTGCCATCTCCCGCTCGCGGCTCAAGGTACCCACCTCGCCGAGGCACTCGATGTCGCCGAGGCGATCGAGGAGCCGCACGAGCGGGCGATCGCGCTCGCGCAGCTGGCGGCGTCGGTGCCGCCACCGGTACGGGAAAAACCGTTGCGTCTCGCCTTCACCGCAGCCCTGGAGTCGGCCGGGCGTAGCCGCCGCATCCGAGCACTGGCCGCGGTCGGCGCCACGCTCACCGGAACCCGGCCGGATTTGCCGGCCCTCCGGCCCGCGATCCCGATCGGGACGTCGACGTTCACCACGGGGTGAGAGGCCGTGGACGACCTCGGCTACCACGTCACCGAGTCGGGTCGCGCGCGAAGGTCGGGTTCACGGGCCGTTGATCTCCAGGGAGATGACGCCGCGTTCGGTTCCGGCGGCGATGCGGCCGTCGCGTGCGGCGACGGACAGGATCGGCGTGTCCAGGGCGATCTCGCGTTCGGCGCCGGAACCGACCCGGCAGAACAGCAGCGCGGTTCCGGCCGCGACCACGAGCAGCCCGTCGCCGAGCTGCGCGATCGCCCGTACCGGCGCGCCGAGCCGAACCTCGGGCAGGTGCAGCGCCGGCCGTTCCTTCCGCAGTGACCAGCGGCGCCGGTGCAGCCCGGCCTCCAGGTCCCAGACCCGGACGGTGCCCTCCTCGTCGCCGGTGACCGCCACCGGGTGCTCGTCGAAGCGGGCCAGCGTGACGCAGGTGACCGCCCCGGTGTGCCCGGTCAGCGGTTCGCCGAGCGCGTGGCCGGTCGCCAGATCCCACCGCCGTACGGTGCGGTCCTGGCTGCCGGTGACCGCGACGGCGCTGCCGTCGAGCTGCGCGACCACGACACAGCCGACCCCGCCGGTGTGCCCGGTCACCGGCTCACCCAACGGCCCGCCGGTCACCAGATCCCACCGCCGTACGGTGCGGTCGAGGCCGCCGGTGACCGCGACCGGCCGTCCCTCGATCGTGGCCGCGGCGGCGCAGGCGATGCCGCCGCTGTGGCCGGTCAACGGCTCGGCGAGAGCGCGTCCGTCGGCGAGGTCCCACAGTCGCACGGTCTCGTCGGGCCCCGCGGATACGACGACGCCGCGTCCGTCCACGTCGGCCAGCGCCAGGGCGGTGACCGGGCCGGCGTGGCCGGTGAACGGTGTACCCAGCGGCCGCCCGGTGGCGAGGTCCCACACCCGGACCGTGTGGTCGGCGCCGCCGGAGACCGCCACCGCGGTGCCGTTCACCTCGCCGATCGCGACGGCCCGTACGGCGTCGCTCTCGGCGGTGTAGTCGATCGGCGCGCCGGTGGCGAGGTCCCACACGCGGATGGTGTTGTCGTGCCCGCCGGAGACGACGATCGGGGCACCACGGCGTTCGGCGACCACGACCGCCCGGACGCCGTCGTCGTGCCCGAGCATCGGCTTGCCGAACGCCTTGCGGGTGGTGAGGTCCCACACCCGTACGGTGCGGTCGTCGCTGCCGGAGACCGCGAGTGGGCGTCCGTTCAGCTCGGCCAGGGCGAGCGCGGTGACCGTGTCCCGGTGCCCGCCCATCGGCAGGCCGAGCGCCTCGCCGGTGGTCAGGTCCCATAGCCGTACGGTCTGGTCGGCGGCGCCGGACACCGCGACCGGCTGCCCCTCCACCTCCCCGATCGCCACCGCCCAGACCGCCTTGGCGTGGCCCGTCAGCGGTTCACCACTCGGGCGCCCGGTACGCAGATTCCACACGCGCAGGTTCTGGTCGCGCCCGCCGGAGACGGCGACCGGCTTGTCGCCGAGCCGGCCCACGGCGAGCGCGGTGACACCGCTGCTGTGGCCGGTGCGCTCGTGGATCTCCGTCAGGTCGTCGAGGCCCCAGGTACGCACGGTGTGGTCGTCGCTGGCGGACACGGCGACCAGGCGGCCGTCCACATCGGTCAGTGCCACCGCCCACACCCAGGCGGTGTGTCCCGGCAGCGGTTCGCCGATCGGCTCGTGGCCGGCCAGGTCCCACAGGCGCAGCCGCTGGTCGGCGCCGGTGGAGACGGCGATCGGCCGGCCGTCGCGCTCACCGGTGGCGACCGACCAGATGCCGCCGGTGTGGCCGGTCAGCGGCCGTCCGATCGGATGGCCGGTGGCCAGGTCCCATACCCGTACGGTGTGGTCGGCACTGCCGGACACGACGACCGGTGTCCCGGCGATGGTCTGCACGGCCAGCGACATCACCGAGTCGGTGTGCCCGCTGAACGGCAGGCCGACGCGCCGCTCCAGCGCCGAGTCCCACAGCCGTACCGTGTGGTCGTGGCCGCCGGAGACGGCGACCGGCCGTCCGTCGACGTGCCCGACCGCGACCGCCGACACGCCGCGGGTGTGGCCGGTCAGGGGCTCGCCGACGGGGGCGCCGGTGGTCAGGTCCCACAGCATCAGGGTCCGGTCGTCGGAGCTGGAGATCGCGACGGGGTAACCGTCCAGTTCGGCCAGCGCGACCCCGGTGACGGCCTCGGCGTGACCGGCCAGCGGAGTCCCGATGGGGCTGTGGGTGCCGACGTTCCACCGACGGATGGTGTGGTCGAGGCTGGCCGAGACGGCGGTGGGCACGCCGTCGCGGGCCTCGAACGCCACCGCGGTGACCGTTGCGGTGTGGCCGCTGATGGCCTTGCCGACCGGTTTTCCGGTGGTCAGGTCCCACACCCGGACCGTCGCGTCCTGCCCGCCGGTGACGGCGATCGGTGTCGCGTCGAGTTCGCCCAGCGCGACCGCGGTGACCGGGCCGGTGTGTCCGGTGATGGGCTGACCGACAGCCTTGCCGGTCTGCGGATCCCACCGCCGCAGCGTCCCGTCGTGCCCGGTGGAGACGAGCCATGCCCGCCCGGCGCAGGTGCCCAGTGCGAGCGCGTGGACGCCGCCGGTGTGCCCGGTGAGCGGCTCGCCGACCGGTTCGCCGGTGCCGAGATCCCAGAGCCGGACCGTACGGTCGTCGCCGCCCGAGACGGCGACCGTGCGCTCGCCGATCCGGCCGACCGCGACCGCGGTGACCCCGGCGGTGTGCCCGCGCAGCGGCTGCCCGATCGGCTCGCCGCTGGTCAGGTTCCACACCCGCAGTTCGTGGTCGTCGGCTCCGGTGACGGCCACGTCCACTCCGTCGAGGGGGCCGATCGCGGCGCACAGGACCGCGCCGGTGTGCCCGGTCAGCGGGCGGTGCAGGACGGCGACCTGCCAGGACGCCCACCGTGTCGCCCACGGCCGCGGGAGCCCGCTGGCGGCGACGGCGTCGGCGAGCGCCGTCGCGCCACCGCACCGGGCGGCCAGCTCCAGGTAGGCGGCGTGCGTTGCGGCCGGGGCGGTGCGCAGGTGTTCCTCGGCCCGCCGGTACACGTCGGCCGCCGCCCGGGCCGCCTCGGCGCGGGCCGCCGGCAGGGCGGCCACGAGGGAGGGGTGCGCCGCGTACATCAGGAAGCCCGCGTCCAGCAGCAGGTCGTCCACGTCCGGCACGGCCGCGGCATGGGTGATGAGGTGGTGACGGGCGTACGGCTGAGCGTGCGCCCAGTCGCCCCGTCCGTCGGCCGTGCGGGGCACCGCGGCGCGCAGGGCGGCGGCGATCGCCTGCTGGTCGGCGGTCTCGTCACGGCCGGTGCGCAGCACGGTGGCGAGGGCGGCGTGGCGCAGCCGGTACACCGACTGGCCGCCGCTCAGCTCCTCCAGGACGTACCCGCCGGCGGACTCGCACAGCCAGCGCACGTCGTCGTGGCCGTACCGGGTGCCGGGGTGCAGGGCGGTGGCGAGCGCCGGCCAGGCGTCCTCCCACGGCAGCCCGGCGCCCAGGGCGTAGGCCAGCGGCAGCAGCAGCGCCTTGGCCCGGTCGGCGTTGTCTCCCAGCCGGCCGCCCAGGTCGGCGCTGACGGCGGTGCCCAGGTCGTGGGGGAGGGCGTTGCGCCACTGCGGATCGTCGACGGACCCGGCGGTGGCGGTGCTGGCGAGGCTCGCGGTGGCCCCGACGATCAGGGCGGCGAGGAACGACGGTCCCGTCGCCGCCACGATCGCCTCGGCGGCGCGGTCCCGGACGTCCGGCTCGGCCGTCGCGTACGGCCCGCCCGATCGCGCCAGCTGCTCGCGGACGAGCGTGCGGACGGCCTCCCGGTCGGCGTACGGGTCGGCGTCGAGGTCGATGACCGCCGCGTCGTCGCCCAGTACCGGCAGCAGTTCCGGCCGGGCCCCCAGCAGCACCCGGACCGCGCCGCCGCCGTGCACGGCCAGCGGGAGCAGCACCGCACGGATCAGCTCGGGCGGGTCCACCGCCTCGTCCACACCGTCGACCACCACGGTCAACGGCTGCGGGCGTCCGGCCAGATGCGCGAGCAGCGCGTCCACGGTGGCGGTTCCGGCGCCCGCCGCGGTGCTGATCCGGGCGAGGATCGCGTCCTCTGTGCACCCTTTCGCGTCCAGCGTGAGGTCGGGACGGGCGGCGGCGGGCTGGTCCGGCTCGGTCAGCATCCGCAGCACGGCGGACTTGCCGGAGCCGGCCGCGCCCGTGACCACCTGGAGGGCCGGGGCGTCGCGGCCGGCGCCCAGCCAGCGGGTGACCGCGGTGAGGGCCGCGGTGCGTCCGGTGAGTCGTATCGGCCCCGGTTCGCCGGCGGCGTTGTCCGGCGCCAACGCCCGCCCGGCGCTGCCGGGCATGTGCCGGGGATTCGCCAGGGTCGCGCCCTCCCTCTCGGCCGGACCCCACCGGTGATAGGTGACGGTCAGCGCCGCGGCGTCCGTGGCGGATGCATGCGGCAGGTCGGCCGTCAGGGTGCGGACGATGCCGGGCAGTGTCAGCGTCGGCTGGGCGGCGCCACCGCTGGCCGGCAGCCCGACGGCGCGCGCGAACAGTCCCGCGAACTCTGCCCCGGCGTCGGCGGCGGCGCCGTGAGTCGTGGCGAGGACGACTTCGACGACGGTGTCCCGGGGGGCGTGCGCGCCGCGCAGCCAGCCGCCTGCCGCCTGCCGGGCGGTCGCGGCGGTGTCCGGGTCGCAGCGGACATCGAGCAGCACGGCGACCCTGGTCAGCGCTGTCGCGGCGAGCCACTCGAGGAGCCGGCCCGCGCCCAATCCGGGCTCGTCCGTACTGTCCGGACCGCTCCCGTCGCCGCTCTCGGGTAGCAGGAACAGTTCGTCCTCGACGATCGCGCCGCGAGCCCGTACGGCGACGATCGCCTCGTCGCCGGTCAGGTCCCGTAACCCGACCCGCATCTCGTCGACGTCGGTGAGATCGAAGTTCGGCAGCACACGGAAGCCGAAGGCCGTGGTGAGTAGTGCCGTGACGGGGTCGTCACCGCCGTGCCGTTCCGCCGTACCGATCGTGACCAGCGGCCGCGCCACGCCGTCGCGTGCCGGGGAGCGGGGCTCACCGGGCGCCGTGCTGTGCGAAGCGGTCACGCGAAAATGCTACGTTTTGTGCCGCTTCAGGGTGGTTGGAACCGGCATGCGGGGTCCGGAAATCCGGTGGCCGCACTCGGCTGCGGGCTCTATGGTTGCCGCCATGTTCGCGACCCGGTCCCACGTGCCCGCAGGCAGCCGCCTGCGCCGGCCGTCGACCGTGCGTGCGCGCCGAGTCGATCTCTGACCCTCTCCCAGCCCCAGCAGGATCCGCGGGAGAGGGTGTCCTGCCACCCGCACGTCACGCGTGCGGTCGTTGCCGCGGTCCTGGCGCGGAGCTGTCGAAGCGGGGTGGCGCCCGCCCGCGTACCACCGTCCCGCCTTCCCTGTCACCCAGATGAGGGGGCAATAACCATGGCGAAGCGTGAGTTCCTGCGCGCCAAGGCACACCTGAACATCGGCACGATGGGTCACGTCGACCACGGCAAGACGACCCTGACCGCTGCCATCACCAAGGTCCTCGCCGACCGCGACCCGGCATCCAACCGGTACGTGTCGTTCGACGGGATCGACAAGGCGCCGGAGGAGGTCGCCCGCGGCATCACCATCAACATCGCCCACGTCGAGTACGAGACGGAGACGCGGCACTACGCCCACGTCGACATGCCCGGCCACGCCGACTACGTGAAGAACATGATCACCGGTGCGGCGCAGGTGGACGCGGCGATCCTGGTCATCTCGGCGCAGGACGGCTCGATGCCGCAGACCCGGGAGCACGTGCTGCTCGCCCAGCGGGTCGGCGTGCCGTACCTGGTGGTCGCGGTGAACAAGGCGGACACGGTGGACGACCCGGAGATGCTCGACCTGGTCGAGATGGAGGTCCGGGAGCTGCTGTCGAGCTACGGGTTCCCGGGCGACGAGGTTCCGGTGGTGCCGGTGTCGGCGCTGCGGGCGCTCGAGGGCGACCCGCGCTGGGTGGACAGTGTCGTCGCGCTGCTCGACGCGGTGGACGCCTACGTGCCGGTGCCCGACCGGGAGCTGACCAAGCCGTTCCTGATGCCGATCGAGAACGTGCTGAGCATCTCCGGCCGCGGCACCGTGGTCACCGGCGCCATCGAGCAGGGCACGCTGCGGGTCGGCGACCCGGTCGAGGTGGTCGGGCTCGGTCCGACGCTGTCCACCGTGGCCACCGGGCTGGAGTCGTTCGGCCGCACCCTGGCCACCGCCGAGGCGGGCGACAACGCGGCGATCCTGCTGCGCGGGGTCAAGCGCGACCAGGTGCAGCGCGGTCAGGTGGTGGCCCTCGCGGGTTCGGTCACGCCGCACCGGCGGTTCGCCGCCCGGGTCTACGCGCTCACCGCGGCGGAGGGCGGGCGGCACACGCCGTTCCTCGCGAACTACCGGCCGCAGTTCTATTTCCGGACCACGGACGTGCCCGGTTCGCTGGACCTCGGCGAGACCCTCACGGTCGCGCCGGGTGACACCGTCGAGCTGACGGTCGAGCTGGGCAAGCCGGTCGCGATGGACGTCGGGCTGGGCTTCGCGGTCCGCGAGGGCGGCCGTACGGTGGCCGCGGGCACGGTCACCGCGCTGCTCG
Organism: Krasilnikovia sp. MM14-A1004; assembly: GCF_047159485.1. Lineage (GTDB taxonomy): Bacteria > Actinomycetota > Actinomycetes > Mycobacteriales > Micromonosporaceae > Actinoplanes. The sequence goes on from NZ_AP038773.1 coordinate 2,901,185, forward strand.
ACTGACGGCGCATCGGCGGGCGGACGTTTCGGACGTCCGCCCGCCGGTCACTCGAACAGGGTCGGGTCGCCGCCGCCGACCCGGACGATCTCGGCCTCGCCCGTGGACAGGTCCACCACAGTGGTGGGGACGGTGCCGCACTCGCCGGAGTCGATGACCGCGTCGACGGAGTGGTCGAGCCGTTCCTTGATCTCCCACCCCTGGGTCATGGGTTCCTCGTCGCCGGGCAGCAGCAGCGTCGTGGACAGCAGCGGCTCGCCCAGTTCCTCCAGCAACTTCTGCGCGACCACATGGTCGGGGATGCGGACGCCGACGGTCTTCTTGCGGGGGTGCAGCAGCCGCCGGGGCACCTCGCGCGTGGCCGGCAGGATGAACGTGTAGTTGCCCGGCGTGACCGCTTTGAGCGTACGGAAGATGTTGTTGTTGATCTGCACGAACTGGCCCAGCTGTGCGAAGTCGCGGCACACCAGCGTGAAGTGGTGATCGGGACCGAGCCGGCGGATCTCCCGTAACCGGTCCAGGCCGTTCTTGTCGCCGAGGTGGGTGCCGAGGGCGAAGCAGGAGTCCGTCGGGTACGCGATGACCCCGCCGTTGCGGACGATCCCGACCACCTGATTGATCGCGCGCGGTTGCGGGTTGTCCGGGTGCACGTCGAAGTACTTCGCCATGGTCCGAAGCCTACGGCGGTGGCCCGACCCCGCCCGGTTCCCCCGCCGCCGTGCGGCCGGGCGGGGCCTCGAAACTTCCGGGCGAACGCCGGTCCTTTCTGTACTTGACATCGGCACCTGATCGGCCGCACGCTGCTGGGAGCGCTCCCACATATCGAAAGGGGCCGACGTGAGATCCCCCCACCGACGACGGCGCCTCGCCGTCCTCGCCTCCGTCCTACTCGGCACCGGCGCCGTCCTCGCCGGTGCCGGGCCCGCCCGCGCCGCGGCCGCCTGCACGGTCGCCTACCAGATCCAGAGCCAGTGGAACGGCGGCTTCACCGGCGACGTCGCCGTCACCAACGGCGGCGACCCGGTCACCGCCTGGCGCCTCGAATTCGACTTCCCCGACGCCGCCCAGCGCGTCACCCAGGGCTGGAACGGCACCTACGCCCAGAGCGGGCGCCACGTCACCGTCACCAACGCCGACTGGAACGGCGGCATCGGCACCGGCGCGACCGTGGGCACCGGCTTCACCGGCGCGTTCGGCACCGTCAACCCGGTGCCCACCGCGTTCACGCTCAACGGCGTCGCCTGCAACAGGGCCGCGACCGCCCCCACGGTCCAGATCACCGGCCCGGCCGCCAACACCCGATTCACCGCACCCGCGACGATCCCGATCACCGCCACGGCCACCGCCGCTTCCGGTACGAGCATCGGAAAAGTCGAGTTCTACCACGACGGTCTGCTCCTGAGCACGGACACCAGCGCCCCGTACGCGTACACGTGGACCGGGGTGCCCGCCCAGGCCGCCGCCTACCACCTGCAGGCCGTCGCCTACGACACGAGCGGCGTCAGGAGCGACACCGCGGACGTGCCCGTCCTCGTCGACGCCGTCACCACCCCGGCGATCGTCACGGACACCCCGTCGGTGCTGGTGTCACCGGGGGAGAGCACCACATTCACGGTCGCCCTCGGCAAGGCACCCACCGCTGACGTCACCGTGACCGTGGCCCGCAGCGCCGGGGCCACCACGGTCACGGCCAGCCCCGCCACGCTGACGTTCACCACGGCGAACTGGAACACCGGGCAGAGAGTCACGGTCGCCGCCAGCGCGTCCGCCGCGGTCGACTCCACCGCCACGATCTCCGCCACCAGCACCGGATACACCGGCGCGGACGTCACGGCCACGGTCGTCGCCAAGGGCAGTGTGGACGCCCGCTTCACCCAGCTCTACACCGACATCAAGAACCCGGCCAACGGCTACTTCAGCCCCGAAGGGGTGCCGTACCACTCGATCGAGACGCTCATCGACGAGGCCCCGGACCAGGGGCACGAGACCACCAGCGAGGCGTTCAGCTACTGGCTGTGGCTGGAGGCCGAACACGGGCAGGCCACCGGCGACTGGGCGCCGTTCAACGCCGCCTGGTCGACCATGGAGAAGTACATCATCCCCGCCCACGCGGACCAGCCGACGAACGCCAACTACAACGCGGGCAAGCCCGCCACCTACGCGGCCGAACACCCGCAGCCGTCGCAGTACCCGTCCCAGCTCGACACCGGCGTCCCGGTCGGCAGCGACCCCCTGGCCGCAGAGCTGAAGTCGGCGTACGGCACCGACGACGTCTACGCCATGCACTGGCTGCTGGACGTCGACAACACGTACGGCTTCGGGCACTGCGGCGACGGCACCACCCGCGTCGCGTACATCAACACGTTCCAGCGCGGGCCGCAGGAGTCCACGTGGGAGACCGTGCCGCAGCCGTCCTGCGACACCTTCACGTACGGCGGCCCCAACGGCTACCTCGACCTGTTCACGAAGGACTCCTCGTACGCGAGGCAGTGGAAGTACACGGACGCCCCGGACGCCGACGCCCGCGCGGTGCAGGCCGCCTACTGGGCGTACACGTGGGCCAGCGCCCAGGGCAAGGCGTCGCAGGTGTCGGCCGCCGTCGCGAAAGCCGCGAAGATGGGCGACTACCTGCGGTACTCGTTCTTCGACAAGTACTTCAAGAACCCCGGCTGCGCCTCCACCTCCTGCACACCGGGCAGCGGCAAGTCCAGCTCCAGCTACCTGCTGTCCTGGTACTACGCGTGGGGCGGGGCGTACGACACCAGCGCCGGATGGGCGTGGCGGATCGGCTCCAGCCACGACCACTTCGGCTACCAGAACCCGATGGCCGCGTGGGCACTGGGAAGCGTCGCGGCGCTGGCGCCGAAGTCCGCCACCGGCAAGGCGGACTGGCAGACCAGCCTCGGCCGCCAGCTGGAGTTCTACCGGTGGCTGCAGTCCGCCGAGGGAGCCATCGCGGGCGGCGCCACCAACAGCTGGAACGGCGACTACTCCGCCCGGCCCGCGGGCACCCCGACCTTCTACGGCCTGGCGTACGTCGAGGCCCCGGTGTACCAGGACCCGCCGTCCAACCAGTGGTTCGGCTTCCAGGCCTGGTCGCTGGAACGGCTGGCCGAGTACTACTACGCCACCGGCGACACCACGGCCAAGTCGATCCTCGACAAGTGGGTGACGTGGGCCCTGGCCAACACCACCATCGACGGTACGGACTACCGGTTCCCGTCCACGCTGAGCTGGTCCGGCAAGCCGGACACGTGGAACCCGGCCAGTCCGGGCGCCAACACCGGCCTGCACGTCACCGTCGTCGACCGCACCGACGACGTCGGCGTCGCCGGCTCGTACGCCAAGCTGCTCACCTACTACGCCGCCAAGTCCGGCAACACCGCCGCCAGGACGGCCGCGAAGGGCCTGCTCGACGGCATCTGGGCGCACAAGGACGCCAAGGGTGTGTCCGTGCCCGAGACCCGCACCGACTACCAGCGGTTCGACGACGTCTACGACCCGGCCACCGGCCAGGGCATCTACATCCCGCCCGGCTGGAGCGGCAGGATGCCCAACGGCGACGCCATCAAGCCGGGAGTGTCCTTCCTGGACATCCGCTCCTTCTACCGCAGGGACCCGGACTTCCCGAAGGTCCAGGCGTATCTGAACGGCGGCCCCGCGCCCACCTTCACGTACCACCGCTTCTGGGCCCAGGTCGACGTCGCCACCGGGTACGCCGACTACGCCCGCCTGTTCCCCAACGGCTGAAAGGACCACGTCGTGAAGAGACAACTGTTCGCGTACGGCGCGGCCGCGCTGCTGGCCGCCACGGTTGGGGTACTGGCGTGGCCCGGTTCCGCGTCCGCCCACGGCGCCATGATGGCGCCCGGCAGCCGCACGTACCTGTGCTGGAAGGACGGCCTGAGCGCCAACGGCCAGATCCAGCCGAAGAACCCGGCCTGCGCCGCCGCGGTGGCGCAGAGCGGCGTCACGTCGCTGTACAACTGGTTCGCGGTGCTGCGCTCCGACGGCGGCGGCCGGATGGCCGGGTTCATCCCCGACGGCCAGCTGTGCAGCGGCGGCACCGGCGGCCCGTACGATTTCACCGGCTACAACCTGGCCCGCGACGACTGGCCGGTGACCCACCTGAGTTCCGGCGCCACCATGCAGTTCAGCTACAACGATTGGGCCAAGCACCCCGGCACGTTCGCGCTGTACCTCACGAAGGTCAGCTGGAACCCGACGCGCCCGCTGGCCTGGAGCGACCTGGAATCCACGCCGTTCTCCCGGGTGGTGAACCCGCCCGCGCAGGGCGGCCCGGGCACCGAGGACGGCCACTACTACTGGACCGGCACGCTGCCGTCCGGCAAGAGCGGACGCCACCTCGTCTACTCGGTCTGGTCGCGTTCGGACAGCCAGGAGACGTTCTACGGCTGCTCCGACGTGGTCTTCGACGGCGGGCACGGCGAGGTGACCGGCGTCGGCGACGGCACCACGCCGCCACCGACCACCCCACCCACGACTCCGCCGACCGACCCACCGGCAGGCGACGGCTGCTCCGCGATGTACGCCACGACGGGTGCCTGGAACGGCGGCTTCCAGGGTGAGGTGATGGTGCACGCCGCGACCACGCCGGTCAACGGCTGGACGGTCTCGTGGACGTTCCCGTCCGGGCAGCGGATCACCCAGCTCTGGAACGGGAGGGCCGGGACCAACGGCTCGGCGGTCACGGTCGCCAACGAGAGCTACAACGCGGCGATCGCGGTGGGCGGCCACACCACGTTCGGGTTCCTCGGCAGCGGCACGGCACCGACGTCGCTGCCGGACCTGACGTGCCGCACCCCGTGACCGGCGGCCGGGCGTGGGTCAGAGGGGACCCGCGCCCGGCCCGTCGAGCACCAGCGCGGCCACATGCTCCGCGATGGCCAGCGCGGACGTCGCCGCGGGCGACGGCGCGTTGCGCACGGCCACGACCGGGCCGAGGCGGTGGATCCGGAAGTCGTCCACCAACGCGCCGTCGGCGTCCACGGCCTGGGCACGCACCCCGGCGCCGCCGGGCACCACGTCGTCCGCCGACAGCTCCGGGACATAGCTGCGGGCGGCGGCGACGAAGGCCCGCCGGGACACGGCACCGCGCACTTCACGTACGCCGGTGCGCCAGTGCCGGCGGGCCATCCGCCAGAAGCCGGGCCACCGTACGGTGTCCCAGATGTCGCCCGCCGACGCGGCGGCCGGCCGGTAGCCCTCGCGGGCGAGCGCGAGGACCGCGTTCGGGCCGACCTCCACGGTCCCGTCGACGCGGCGGGTCAGGTGGATGCCGAGGAACGGGTAGCGCGGGTCCGGCACCGGATAGATCAGCCCGCGCACCAGGTGCGCGCGCTCCGGGCGGATCCGGTGGTACGCGCCGCGGAACGGCACGATGACCGGCCCCGGCTCGTCCCCGGCGAGACGGCTCAGCCGGTCGGCCTGCAGCCCGGCGCAGATCACCAGCAGGTCGTACTCGTACTCGTCGCCGTCGGCGCTCCGGACCCGGACGGTGGCCGCGGCCCGGTCGACCGCGGTCACCGCGCAGCCGAGCCGGACCCGCCCACCGGCCGCGCGCACGTCGTCGGCGAGGGACCGGGCCACGGCGGGGAAGTCCACCACGGCGGTGCCCGGCGAGTGCAGGGCCGCCACCCCGCGGGCGTACGGCTCGACGTCGCGCAGCCCGGCCGCGTCGAGGCGGCGCAATCCCGGTACGCCGTTCGCCCGCGCCCGTCGTTCGATCCCGGCGAGCCCCGCGGTCTCCCGTTCGTCGCGGGCGACGACGAGCTTTCCGCAGGCCACGTACGGCAGCCCGCGCTCCGCGCAGTAGCGCTCCAGCAGGGTCACGCCGCGCCGGCACAGCCGCGCCTTCAGCGAGCCGGGCGGGTAGTACAGGCCCGCGTGCGCCACCCCGCTGTTGTGCCCGGTCTGGTGGGCGCCGACGCGGTCCTCCTTGTCCAGCACGGTGATCCGGGCGTCGGGCCGGTCGAGCGCCAGCCGCCGGGCGGTGGCGAGCCCGACGATCCCGGCGCCGACGACACCGATGCGCAACGGGACGGACACGTGCCCGATCGTAGGCGTGCGCGGCTCAGGTCGCGGACCGGAACGCCGACTCGATCACCGCGACCACCGGAGCCAGCACGGCTGCGCTGACGGCCAGCGCCACCCGCAGCCGACCGGTCATTCCCGCCAGCCGGTGGGCGGTACCCCGGCAGGGTGTCCGGGGCCCGGCCGCGGGTGCACCGGGCGGCGTCCGGCGTGGACCGGTGGGACAGCGCCGTTCGGCAAGGGCTCCCGCGGGCCCGCTCCCCGGCGCGGCGGGCGGCGGCGGGTCGTCGAAGCGCCGCGGTACCTGCCGCAGGTGCACGGTGGTCCGCACGTCGGCGAGGCGGCGCAGCCGCCGTTCGGCCTCGTCCACACTCATCCGCGCGCGCGGATCGGGCCGCAACAGCCCGGTGATCACCGGCCGGAGCGGCCCGGCCCGCCTGATCGGTCCCGGCCTTCCCGCCGTCACGCGGTGGCGGCCCGGACGGTGGTCGAACGGCTGACGCCCCTCGACGGCCGCGTACAGGGTGGCGCCGAGCGACCACAGGTCGGTCTCCGAGGGCTCAGTGGTGGTCTCCGGCGGCGGGTTCGGCCCGGCGTCGGCGCCGTCCGTGGCCGGGCCGAATCCGGTCAGCACCACTCGGCCGTCGTCGGCCAGCAGCACCGTGTCCGGGGAGACGTCGCGGTGCAGCACCCCGGCCCGGTCCGCGGCGTCCATGGCGGAGAGCACCGTCAGGCCCAGCGCGGCCACCTGGGGGACCGGCAGCGCCCCGGTCTCGGCAACGACCTGCGGCAGCGGGCGGGACGGGACGTACTCCTGAATGATCCACGGCTGGTCGTCGCCGGAGCGGACGTCGTAGATCTGGATGACGTTGGGGTGGCTGAACCGGGCCGCGCCGCGGGCTTCCCGCAGCGCCTGCTCCCGCAGCCCGTCGCGGGCATCCCCGGGCGGCACCGTCAGCTGTTTGATCGCGACGTCGCGGTCCAGCATCTCGTCGCGGGCCAGCCAGACCCGGCCCGCGCCGTCCGCGTCCAGTGCTCTGACGATCCGGTAGCGCCCGTCGAGCAGTGTCTCCGGCTGCGGCATCGGTCCCCTTCCGAGTGCGCCTGCCGTGGCCGGGCCGGGAACCGGCTCGGGCCGTAGCGGTCGCGCGGTGGCGGATCTGGCGAAGCTTGCGTCGGCGACGTCGTTGATTCGGAACCTATCGGCCGGGGCGACCGGCCCACATCCACCGATTCGGTGATGTGGCCATCACTCAGGGTTCACTCAGCCGGGTCGGCGGGCGGGGGTGCGGCCCTTGAGGTGGCGGCCCATCGCCCGGGCGATCTCCTTGTCGGCGTCGCGCCGGGCGATCGCCTGCCGCTTGTCGTACGAGCGCAGGCCGCGCGCCAGGGCCAGCTCCACTTTGGCCCAGCCGCCCGCGAAGTACAGCGACAGCGGGATCAGGGTGAGCCCGCTTCCGTCGCGCAGCCGCTGCTGGATACGGTCGATCTCGACGCGGTGCAGCAGCAGCTTGCGGGTGCGCCGGGGGGCGTGGTTCGTCCAGGAGCCGAAGCCGTACTCGGCGATGTGCAGGTGGTAGAGCATCAGCTCGCCCTCGTGCTCACCGGCGAACGCGTCCGCCAGCGAGGCGTACCCGGCGCGCAGCGACTTGACCTCCGTGCCGGCCAGCACGAGCCCGGCCTCGTACGTCTTGAGGATCTCGTAGTCGTGCAGCGCCCGGCGGTTGGACGCGATGACCGTCCGGCCGGTCGGCTTCGCCACGCCGATCCCCCTCAACCTCGGCCCAGCAGGGTCTTGCGTACCTTACCCATGGCGTTGCGGGGCAGTTCGGCGACGAACCGGACCTCGCGCGGCCGCTTGTGCGCCGACAGGGTACGCGCCACGAAGTCGATCAGCTCGGGCCCGCCCACCCCGTCGGCCACCACGTACGCGGTGATCTGCTCGCCCAGGTCGTCGTGGGGGGTGCCGACCACCGCCGCCTCCCGGACGGCCGGGTGCGCCAGCAGCGCGTCCTCCACCTCGCCCGCGCCGACGCGGTAGCCGCCGCTCTTGATGAGGTCGGTGGAGCGGCGCCCGACGATGCGGTGCCAGCCGTCGGGACCGATCGCGGCGATGTCGCCGGTGCGCATCCAGCCGTCGGCGGTGCGCGCCGCGGCGGTGGCGTCGGGGCGGTTCAGGTAGCCGTCGAACAGCATCGGGCCGTGCACCCACAGCTCGCCGATGGACTCGCCGTCGCGGGGCAGGTCGTGGCCCTCGTCGTGGACGATCCGGGTCCGCACCCCGGCCAGGGGGAGCCCGACGTGGCCGGGGCGGCGCTCACCGTCGGCGCGGCCGCTCACGGTGATCAGCGTTTCGGTCATGCCGTACCGCTCGACGGGGCGGTGGCCGCTCAGCGCGGCGAGGCGTGCGAACACCGGCACGGGCAGCGCCGCGCTGCCCGAGACGAGCAGGCGGGCACCGGACAGCGCGGCGGCCACGGCCGGGTCCGCGCACACCCGGGACCAGACCGTGGGTACGCCGAAGTAGAGGGTGCCGCCGGCCGCCGCGTACGCCTCCGGGCGGGGCCGTCCGGTGTGGTGCAGCCGGCAGCCGACCCGCAGCGCGCCCAGCACGCCGAGCACGAGCCCGTGTACGTGGAACAGCGGCAGCCCGTGCACCAGCACGTCGGCCGGGGTCCAGGCCCACGCGCCGGCCAGCGCGTCCAGGTCGGCCGCGACCGCGGCGTGCGACAGCACCACGCCTTTCGGGGCGCCGGTGGTCCCGCTCGTGTACATGATCAGCGCGGGGTCGCCGGGCGCGGTGCGGGCGGTGCCCGGTGTGCCGGTGCGCGACAGGTTCACCGGCACGACGGGCAGGGTGGTGGACGGCGGTTCGGCGGCACCGGTCAGCAGCAGCGTGGCGCCGGAGTCGGCGAGGATGTGGTCCGCCTCGGCCGGGCCCGAGTCGGGCGGCAGCGGCACCACGGCCGCGCCGCCCAGCAGCGCCCCGACCACCGCGACCACGGTGTGCAGGGTCGCGGCGGCGTGCACCGCGACGACCCGGGCGCCGCGCACGTCCGCGGCGACGGCGGCGGCCGCACCCAGCAGCCGCTCGGCGGACATCGCGTCGGCGCCGACGCGGATCGCGTCGGCAGCGTCCATCTCGGGCCGCGACAGCCCCGCCAGCAGGTCCATCCGCATGTCCTCTCAGTCCTCGTCCGCGGTCGCGGCCATCGGGATCGGGCTGGTCACGGCGGGCAGGATCCCGCTCAGTCCGCTTCCACCGTCACGGCCGTGAAGACCAGGTCCGCGCCGAGCAGGAACCGGCCGTTCAGCTCGGTCAGCGGCGCACCGCCGTCGCGGCGGGTGCCGGGGACGAGCAGGTCGGCGCGGAACGTGCCCGCGTCCGGGTCGATGCTCAGCCGGGCGTCCTCGAATCCCAGCCAGCGCCCGGTGAGCGGAAACCACGCCTTGTACACCGACTCCTTGGCGCTGAACAGCACCGTGCCCCAGGACCGGCCGGGGTGGGCGGCGGTGAGCCGGTCCAGCAGTTCGGGCTCGCCCGGCACGGTGATCAGCGGCTGGACCCCGTCGGGCAGCGGTCCGGCCCGCTCGGCGTCGATGCCGACACTGACGATCTCGCCGATCGGGGTGACCGCGGCCGCGCGGAACCCGGTGCAGTGGGTGATGCTGCCCGCCACGCCCGGCGGCCACACCGGCGATCCCTTGGGGCCGCGCCGGATCGGGGCGGGCGCGTGGCCGAGCCGGGCCAGGGCCTCGCGGGCGCACCGGCGGGCCGTCACGAACTCGCGGCGGCGGCCCTCCACCGCGTTGGCCACCAGGTCCTCCTCGCCGGGGAAGACCGGTTCGGTGCCGGGATCGCCGAAGGCCTCGACCGCCACCACCGTTTCCGGCAGCAGCCGGGCGAAGGTGGGTGGCGGCACCCCTGGATCCTGCCACGCCGCCGTCGCCGCGTCCGCCCGGCCCGGCGGCGGGCAGAATGAGACACCGCACGGCAGTGTGGACGACATCCGGGCCGCGGCGGTGCGGCGCCGAGAGGGGCGAATCAGATGATCTTCATTACGGCGAAGTTCCGGGTCAGGCCCGAGGACGCCGACCGCTGGCCCGCGATCGCGGCCCCGTTCACGGAGGCCACCCGCGCCGAACCGGGCTGCCTGTGGTTCGACTGGTCCCGCAGCATCGCCGACCCGACCGAGTACGTGCTGGTCGAGGCGTTCCGCGACGACGCGGCCGGTGCGGCGCACGTGAACAGCGCCCACTTCCAGCAGGCCCGGCAGGACCTGCCCCGGCACCTGGCCGAGACGCCGCGCATCATCAACACCACCCTCGACTCCGACGACTGGTCCGAGCTGGGGGAGATGGCCGTCGACTAGGTTCGCTCGCCCGTCAGCGCGGCGGCGGGCAGCCCGCGGATCGACGCGTCCAGCACCACCGCGGTGTGCGCCAGCCCGATCGTCGCGCCCCGCCGCCGCAGCGCCGCCGCGACCTGCATGAGGCAGCCCGGGTTCGCCGTCACCAGCAGCTCGGCGCCGGTGGCCAGGACGTCGCCGGCCTTGCGGTCGCCGAGCTGCGCGGCCGGTTCCGGGTTGAGCACGTTCCAGATGCCGGCCGAGCCGCAGCAGATCTCCGGGTCGGCGATCTCCCGCAGCCGCAGGCCGGGGATCGCGCGCAGCAGCTGCCGGGGCTGCGCCCGCACCCCTTGCGCGTGCCCGAGGTGGCAGGCGTCGTGGTAGGCGACGGTGACCTCCAGCCGTTGCCGGGGCACGGCCGGACCCAGCTCCACCAGCACCTCGGACAGGTCCCGGACCCGTGCGGCGAACTCGGCCGCCCGTGACGCGTACGCCGGGTCGTCGGCCAGCAGGTCGCCGTACTCCTTCAGCGACGACCCGCAGCCCGCCGCGTTGACCACCAGATAGTCCATGCCGGTGTCCGCGAACGTGTCGATGAGCGCCCGCGCGAACCGCCGCGCCTCCTCCGTCCGTCCGTTGTGGACGCTCAGCGCACCGCAGCAGCCCTGCCGCGCCGGGATCAGCACGTCGCAGCCCTCGGCGGCGAGCACCCGTACGGTCGCGGAGTTGACGTCCGGGAAGAATGCGCTCTGCACGCACCCGGTCAGCATGCCCACGACGGCCCGGCGTGGCCCCCGGGCGGGCACCCGCCGCGGCGGCCGCGGCACCGCGCTCAGTCGCGGGGTGAGCGATTCCAGGGTGGCCATGGTCGGTCCGAGGCGCTGCAGCAGCCCGGTGCGGGCCACCAGGCGTTGCAGCCCGCTGGCCCGGTACGCCCGTAGCGGCCCGCGCAGCAGCCGCAGCCGGTTCGGGTACGGGAACAGCGCGAAGATCGCCGCGCGCAGGGCGCGTTCCCACGCCGTACGGGGGTGCCGCCGCTCCACCTGCGCCCGGGTGGCCTCGATGAGCCGGTCGTAGCGCACCCCGGACGGGCACGCGGTCACACACGCCATGCAGCCCAGGCAGCGGTCGATGTGGGTCACCATCGAGTCGGTCAGCGGCTCACCGTCCAGCCCCTGCTGGATCTGGTGGATGCGCCCGCGCGGCGAGTCCGCCTCCTCGCCCCACAGCACGTACGTGGGGCAGGTGGTCAGGCAGAATCCACAGTGCACGCAGTCCGCGGCCAGCTCGCGCGAGGGCGGCTCGTGCGCGTCGAACGCGCCCACCACCGGCCCGAGCACGTCGCGTTCGGTCGCCTCGCTCATCAGATGCCTCCCACGAAACGCCCCGGGGCCAGCCGCGCGTCCGGGTCGAACTGCTGCTTGACCCGGCGCATCAGCGCCAGCCCGTCCACCGGACCCCACATGTCCACTCGCGCGCGGACCCCGGCGGGCGCGGTGAGCACCACCGCGTGCCCGCCCGCCTCACCGGCCGCCGCCCGCAACTCCGTCACCGCGTCGGCCGCCTCGTCCGGCGGTGTGTCCGCGGGCAGGCCCGCGTAGAGCACGCCGGTGCCGGCGGAGCCGCGCACCCGGGCCCGCGTGGCGGCGCGGGCCACCAGCGCGGGCACCCGCGACAGCGCCGCGGTCAGCTTGAGGCCGGTGCCGCCGGGCTCCCACGGGTACGTGCCCCACCAGTGCGGGCGTCCCGCGTCGTCGCCGAGGATCCGGGTCAGGGTGGCGACCCGGTCCCGTACCCCGGCCGGGGTGCCCTCGACCAGGACGGCGACCTCGCCGGACTCCGCGTCCAGCTCCACCGCGCTGGGCACCACCTGCGCGGCGTGGATCGCGGCCAGCGCGGCGGCGAGGTCGGGCGGTGCCGCACGGACGACGGCCTCGGCGCCGGGCAGCGGGTGCAGCCGGAACGCGCACCGGGTGATCAGCCCCAGCGTGCCGTACGCGCCGGTGAACAGCTTGGCCAGGTCGTACCCGGCGACGTTCTTGACGACCTTGCCGCCGGAGTGCGCGACGGTGCCGTCGGCACGGACCACGGTCATGCCGATGACCAGGTCGCGGGCCGTGCCGTACAGCTGGCGGCGGGGCCCGCTGGTGCTGACCGCGACCGTGCCGCCGACCGTGGCGCCCACCTCCGCCGTGTCCAGCGCGAGCTGCTGCCCGGCCGGGGTGAGGTGTTCGCGCAGGTCGGCCACCGGCGTGCCGGCCCGGACGACCACGATGAGGTCCCCGGCCGCGTGCTCGACCACGCCGGTGAGGCGGCGGGTGTCCACGATGAGGTCGAGCTCCCGCGGTGGCGCGCCCCAGTCCAGTTTGGTGCCGCCGCCGCGGAACGCCACGGCCAGGCCCGCGTCGGCCGCCGCCCGCAGCACCGCGGCGGCCTGCGCGGTGGAGGAGGGCGCGGCCACCAGCCGCGCCGCTACCCCCGCGACGGCGTCGTCGTCCTTCGCCGGCTCGGTCAGCTCGTCGAGGGCGGTCATCAGAAGACCTCCGCGAGTCCGGCCTCCTGCGCCGGATGCGCCCCCTTGCGCCGCCCCGGCACCTCCCCGCACAGCCGCGGGGTGGGGAACACCTTGCCCGGATTGGACAGCCCGTCCGGGTCGAACGCGCACCGCACGAGCTGCATCGTGTCCAAATCGTCGGCGGTGAACATGCGCGGCATGTAGCGCGCCTTGTCGACGCCGACGCCGTGCTCGCCGGTGATCGAGCCGCCGTGCTCGATGCACAGGTCGAGGATCGCGCCGGAGACCTGCTCGGCGCGTTCGGCCTCGCCGGGCACGGCGTCGTCGAACAGCACGAGGGGGTGCAGGTTGCCGTCGCCCGCGTGGAACACGTTGGCCACGCGGACGCCGTGCTCGGCGGACACCTCGCCGATGCGGCGCAGCACCTGCGGCAGCGCGGTGCGGGGGATCACCCCGTCCTGCACGATGTAGTCGGGGCTGATCCGGCCGACAGCGGCGAACGCGGACTTGCGACCCTTCCAGAACAGGGCCCGTTCGGCGTCGTCGGCGGCGATCCGCAGCTCGAACGCGTCGTTCGCCTCGCACAGCGCGGTGACCTGCGCGAACTGGGCCTGCACCTCGGCGGCCGGGCCGTCCAGCTCGACGATGAGTACGGCGCCCGCGCCGGGCGGGTAGCCGCAGTTCACGGCCGCCTCAGCGGCCTCGATGGCCAGCGCGTCCATCATCTCGACCGCCGCCGGTACGACCCCGGCGGCGATGATGGCCGAGGTCGCCGCGCCGGCCTGGTCGGTGCTCCGGAACGCGGCCAGCAGCGTACGGACGGTCTCCGGCCGCCGGACCAGCCGCACGGTCACCTCGGTGGCGATGCCGAGGGTGCCCTCGGAGCCGACGAACGCGCCGAGCAGGTCGTAGCCGGGGGTGTCCGGGGCGCGCCCGCCGAGCCGCACCACGTCGCCGTCCGGGGTGACGACGGTGGCGCCGGTGACGTGGTTGGTGGTGAAGCCGTACTTGAGGCAGTGCGCGCCGCCCGAGTTCTCCGCGACGTTGCCGCCGATCGAGCAGATCTGCTGGCTCGACGGGTCCGGCGCGTAGTAGTAGCCGTACGGCGCGGCCGCCTGGCTGACCTGCAGGTTGATCACGCCCGGTTCGACCACGGCCCGCTCGTCGTCCGGGGCGACCTCGATGATGGCCCGCATCCGCGAGGTCACCACGAGCACGCCCTCGGCGTGCGGCAGCGCGCCGCCGGACAGCCCCGTGCCGGAGCCACGCGCCACGAACGGCACGCCCGCATCCGCGCAGGCCCGTACGGTGCGGGCGAGTTCGGCCTGGTCGCGGGGGAGTACCGCCAGGGCGGGCACGACCCGGTAGTGGGTGAGGCCGTCGCACTCGTACGTGCGCAGCTCCTGGCGGTCACTGATGACGCGGTCGGGGCCGAGCTCGGCGAGCAGCCGCGCGGCCAGCGGGCCGATCCGGTCCATTCAGGTCCTCCCGTCGACGCCGCCCCACCGCCAACCTAGCGGTGCGGTGTCGGGTTGGGGAACCTATCGCCGTGAATGTCGTGGTCAACCCACCACGAGCGCCGCGGAGTACGCCGCGAGGATCTCGGCGACCGGCTGGAAGAACGTGGTCCCGCCGGAGGTGCAGTTCCCGCTCCCGCCGGAGGTCACCCCCTGCGCCTGGCGCCCGCTGACGTACGGACCTCCGGAGTCACCCGGCTCGGCGCACACCGTGGTGCGGGTCAGCTCGAACACGGTGCCCTGCGCGTAGTTCACCGTCTGGTTGCGCGCGGTGATGATGCCGCAGTGGTATCCGGTCGTCGAGCCGGACCGGCACACGGAGCTGCCGACCGGGGCGACCGTCGAGCCCAGCACGGACGACCCGCCCTTGATCTTGGAGGTGGGTGTCCAGCTGGCCAGGTTGACGGTGATCGACCCGTAGTCGTTGCCGGGGAACGACGTCCCGAACCGGGTGCCGATCACGGTCCGGTTGAACCCGGACCAGCTGGTCGCGATGTTGGTGCAGTGCCCGGCGGTCAGCACCAGATAGGCGCCGGTGGTGCGGCGGGCGGTGAAGCCCAGCGAGCACCGCGCGTTCCCGCCGTAGATGGCGTCGCCGCCGATCAGCTCGGCCAGGGGTGCCACCGCGGCCGCGCGGTAGTCCACCCGCAGGCCGGTGAGGCCGGCGACGAACCGGCGCACCGGTGCGGTCGGGCCGCGCCCGGTGGCCGTCACGACGACCAGGTCGGCGGCCTCGTCGACCCGCCACCCGGTGACCGAGCGGGGCGCGGTCCGCGCGTCGAGCACGCGCATGGTGGCGTCGAGCCGGGCGAGGCTGCGGGGCACCAGCCTGACCGCGGCGCCGGTGGCGCGGACCGAGGCGACGGCGGCGGGGTCGGTGACGCCGACGACGAGGTTCGCCGTGGCCGGGTCGAAGACCGCGCCACCGTACGCGGCGCCCGCCGCGCGCCGGGCCGCCGGAGCGATCAGGGCCGCGCGATACTCGGCGCGCAGCCGCGTCCGGGCCCCGGCCGGTGTCAGCCCGAGGTCGGTGGCCACCTGGTCGACCATCGCCCGCGACGGCACGGCGGCGGGATCGGCCGGGGTCGCGGCCGCCGCGGGTACGCCGAGAAAGCCGGCGGCGGTGACCGTGGCGAGCATGCTGACGGCGACCGCGGCGAACCGGCGGCGCCCGGGCGTGATGTCGTGGCTCATGGGGGCCTCCTCGCCTGCCCTGCGTCGGCCGCTCCGGGGCGCAGGACACGTCGCGAGGCGAAGCGGCACCTGATCGGCGTCCAGCCTAAATCCGCTCTTTAGATCATTTGTCGGAATAGCGGGACATGACGACCGCGCGCTCCCCGGTGGCGCGGCGATCGAAATCCGGCGGAGTTGTTAACCGGTTTCGTTCATCTATGAACGTTGATGGAGACGTATCGTCCGACGATCGGCACAGATCGATCTACGGAGGTACCGTGCGCAGACCCAGAAGGTCCGCCGTCGTCGGATTACTCGCCACCACACTGGTCATCACCGCCCCGATCGGCGCCGCGGCCAGTCCGCAACAGCCGTCCTCGGCCACGCCGTTGACCGGCGCCCCCACCGGCTCGGAGTACGACTTCGTCGACAACCGTCCCGGCACCGCGGCCCCATCCGCCGCCCAGCGCTCCCTGCTCCCCGGCGACGGGGTCGTCGCCCGCTGGAACCGGCTGGGCACCCCCGCCTCGCTGACCCCGACCACCCGGCGGACGCTGGCCGCCGGGCCCGCCGCCGACCCCGAGACGGTCGCCCGTCGTTACCTCAAGGGCAGCCAGGCGCTGTTCGCGCAGAACGCGACGGACGTCGACACCATGCAGACCGTCGCGAAGACGAAGGTCGGCGCGGGCACTGTCGTGCTGCTGCGCCAACGGTACGGCGGCCTGCCCGCCGCCCACGACGGCCTGGTGGCCGTGGCGGTCAAGGGCGGCGACGTCCTGCGGGTGACCTCCTCGCTGAGCCCGCGCACCGAGCGCCCCGCCCCCGCCACGCTCACCCCCGCCGCGGCACTGGCCAAGGCCCTCGCGGACGCGAAGATCCCCGGCGCAGAGCTGGCCCAGCAGCGGATCCGCCGGGTGGCCGTGCCGATGCCCGGCGCCGCCCCGCGCGCCGCGTTCGAGGTGGTCGTGCTCTCCCGCGACACGGACCACCCGCTGGGCTACACGACGTACGTCGACGCGCGCAGCGGTGCGGTGCTGATCCGCGAGAACCTGGTCAACTTCGACGCCGACAACCCGCGCTGGAAGGTCTTCCCCGCCACCCCGACCGGCACCTCGGACACCCGGCAGACCTGGTGCGCCCGCTCCGCCGCCGACTGCGCCCGCGCGGCGATCGACCCGGCGACCGGCCGGGACTGGGACATCGACCCGGCCACCGGCGCGACCTCGTCGACCACCGTCGGCAACTCGGCCGAGTCGGTGCGCTACTGGGGCAACGGCACCCCGCAGATCCCGGCCAGTGCCCGCCCCGACCGCAACTACACCTACCCGTTCACCAACCAGTGGAACGCCACCAAGTGCGACCCTGCGTCGCTGACGTCGGCGGACCAGGCCGACGTCGACGCCGCCACCGCGAACCTGTTCGCGATGCACAACCGGATGCACGACTGGGCGTACCACCTGGGCTTCACCGAGGCCACCTGGAACCTGCAGAAGACCAACGCCGGCCCGTACGGCAAGGGCGCCGACCCCGAGCACGGCAACGCCCAGCAGGGCGCCGCCACCCAGACCACCCGCAACAACGCCAACCAGTCCACCCCGCCGGACGGGATGCTGCCGGTCACGAACATGTACATGTGGCAGCCGTTCGCGGGTGCCGCGTACCCGCCGTGCGTGGACGGCGACTTCGACATGACAGTGATCGGGCACGAGTACACCCACGCCATCTCCAACCGGATGATCGCCGGGCCGGACGGCAGCATCACCTCGTCCCAGGGCGGTGCCATGGGCGAGAGCTGGTCCGACCTGATGGCGATGGAGTACCTGTACGAGAGCGGCTACACCCCGCGCGGCAACACCCCGTTCGTCACCGGCGCGTACGTGACCGGGGACAACGCCACCGGCATCCGCAATTACGACATGAGCAACAGCCCGCTCAACTACAGCGACTACGGCTACGACCGGTTCCCCGGCGTGCATCCCGACGGCGAGATCTGGAGCGCCACGAACGTCGACATCCGCCGCGCCCTGATCAACAAGTACGGCGCGGGCACCCGCGCACAGCAGGAGAGCTGCGCGACCGGCGCCACGCCGGTGACCGAGTGCCCCGGCAACCGCCGCTGGGTGCAGCTGGTCTTCGACTCGTTCCTGCTGCAGGCCACCGGTCAGGTCAGCATGCTGGACATGCGCGACAACATGATCACCGCGGACGCGCTGCGCTTCGACGGCGCCAACGCCGACCTGTTGTGGAACGCGTTCGCGGCGCGCGGTTTCGGTGCCGGCGCGGCCAGCGGCCCGTCCGACTCCGACCCGGCGCCCAGCTTCGCCTCGCCGGTGGTGGACAACATCGAGGTCACGTTCAAGCCGCTGGGCGACGCCACGGGCAAGCCGGTGCGGCTCTACATCGGCGACTACGAGTCCGGCGCGGTCCCGGTCGCCGACACCGACCCGGCCACCGCGATCCCGGACACGGTGACGCTCGCGCCGGGCACGTACCGGTTCTACGCGGTGGGCCGCGGTTTCGGCGGCAAGCGGTGGACCCAGACGCTGTATCCGGGCGCCAGCCCGGTCGTCGGTGTCGTGCTGCCCACGAACCTGGCGTCGTCCGCCTCCGGTGCCACGATCACCGGTGACGGTTCGGGGCTCGCCGCGCTCGCCGACGACGCCGAGGCCAGCGTGTGGAGCGCCGGCGGCGGCGCGGCCGGACGTCAGGTCACCGTGGACCTGGCCGGGGACACCGCCAAGCTGGTGTCCCGGGTGCAGTTGAGCACGTTCGGCGGCGGGTTCAGCGGGCTGCGCCAGTTCGAGGTGCTGGCCTGCGACGCCACCCGCGGCCAGGACTGCGCCACCGACGCCGGGTACCACAGCATCTACACCAGCCCGGCGGACGCGTTCCCGGCCGGGCAGTTCCGGCCGAAGGTGCCGCAGCAGATCCTGCGCTCGTTCACGGTACGGCCGACCCCGGCCACCCACGTGCGCCTGCGCACCCTGCAGAACCAGTGCACCGGCAACCCGCTCTACGCCGGGGAACAGGACAACGACCCCCGGGGTGCCACGGACTGCGCTACGGCGTCCGCCGCCGCCCAGTCGGTGAACGCCGCGGAGTTCCAGGTCTTCAGCAGCTGAGCCACCGGGCCCGCCCGCCGATCCGGCGGGCGGGCCCATTCACCGGTGCCCCGGAAATTGACCGGCAATGGGTCGAGGGGCGAAAGAACAGCGATTCTTCCATCCCCCCTCCCCTTCCAATTCCGGCGCGAATGCGCCAGCGGTACCCCCGCTGACCTGGGTTCTTGCGTGTTCGTGCGCGGTGGAAGCGCTTTCCGAGCAGCAAGCGTTGATCGCCTGTGCAGTCAGTCTCAAAGCATTTCGGGCATGTTTGAACGATGCCTAACATGCGGAATCCCGTGGGACTCTCACCGGAAGAAAACGCGGCGCTGCGGAGGAGGCAATCATGGCCGAGACGTTCGTGTACGACTTCGCCGACGGCAACCGGGACCTCAAGGACCTGCTCGGCGGCAAGGGCGCGAACCTGGCCGAGATGACGAACCTGGGGCTCCCCGTGCCGCCGGGCTTCACCATCACCACGACCGCCTGCCGCCGCTACCTCGCCGACGGGCACCGCCCCGACGGGCTCGACACCCAGATCGCCGAGCACCTGGCGAGCCTGGAGGCCGCCATGGGCCGCCGCCTCGGCGACGCCACGGACCCGCTGCTGGTCTCTGTACGCTCCGGCGCCGTGCACTCCATGCCCGGCATGATGGAGACCGTCCTCAACGTCGGCCTCAACGACGACTCCGTGACCGGGCTGTCCGCGCAGGCGGGCGGCAACGACAGGTTCGCGTGGGACTCCTACCGGCGCCTGATCCAGATGTTCGGCAAGACCGTCTGCGACGTGCCGGGCGAGGACTTCGAGGAGGCCATCGCCGAGGCCAAGCGCGCCAAGGGCGTCCGCGACGACCTGGCACTGGACGCCGACGACCTGCGCGGTCTCGTCACCAAGTTCAAGAAGATCTTCGTGAAGCACACCGGGCACGACTTCCCGCAGGACCCGCGCGAGCAGCTCGACCTCGCCATCGAGGCGGTGTTCCGCTCCTGGAACGCCGAACGCGCCGTGCTGTACCGCCGCCAGGAGCGCATCCCCGCCGACCTGGGCACCGCGGTGAACATCTGCTCCATGGTCTTCGGCAACCTGGGCGCCGACTCCGGCACCGGCGTCGCGTTCACCCGCGACCCCGCCACCGGCGAGCCCGGCGTGTACGGCGACTACCTCGCCAACGCCCAGGGCGAGGACGTCGTCGCCGGGATCCGCAACACCGTGCCGCTGCAGGACCTCGAACAGCTCGACAAGAAGTCCTTCGACGAACTGATGGGCATCATGTCCACGTTGGAGGAGCACTACCGCGACCTGTGCGACATCGAGTTCACCATCGAACGCGGCAAGCTGTGGATGCTGCAGACCCGGGTCGGCAAGCGCACCGCCGCGGCCGCGTTCCGGATCGCTGCCGGGCTGGTCGCCGAGGGCCGCATCGACCTGGATGAGGCGCTGCGCCGGGTCTCCGGCGCCCAGCTGGCCCAGCTGATGTTCCCGCGCTTCGACCTGTCCAGTGAGCCGACCCCGCTGACCCGCGGCGTCGGTGCCTCGCCGGGCGCCGCCGTGGGCCAGGCCGTGTTCGACTCGCGTCGCGCGGTCGAGCTGGCCGCCGACGGCGTACCGGTGATCCTGGTCCGCCGGGAGACCAACCCCGACGACCTCGCCGGGATGATCGCCGCCCAGGGCATCCTCACCTCGCGCGGCGGCAAGACCAGCCACGCCGCCGTGGTGGCCCGCGGCATGGGCAAGACCTGCGTCTGCGGCGCGGACGAGCTGGAGGTCGGCCGGGACGCGTTCACGGTCGGCGGCACCCGCATCGAGGAGGGCCAGGTCGTCTCGATCGACGGCACCACCGGCCGGGTGTACCTGGGTCCGGTGCCGGTGCGCCCGTCCGAGGTGGTGCGCTACTTCGAGGGTGAGCTGGCCGCCGAATACAGCGACGACCCGCTGGTCGCCGCCGTACACCTGATCATGTCGCACGCCGACGCCCAGCGGCGGCTGCGCGTGCGCACCAACGCCGACACCGGCGCGGACGCGGCCCGCGCGCGGCGCTTCGGCGCCGAGGGCATCGGCCTGTGCCGCACCGAGCACATGTTCCTCGGCGACCGCCGCGAGCTGGTGGAGCGCCTGATCCTGGCGGCCACCGACACCGAGCGGGCGGACGCCCTGGCCGCCCTGCTGCCGTTGCAGCGCGCCGACTTCGTCGAGATCCTGCGCGAGATGGACGGCCTGCCCGTCACCGTCCGGCTCATCGATCCGCCGCTGCACGAGTTCCTGCCGTCGCTGGAGGACCTCGCGGTGCAGGTCGCGGTCGCGCACGAGCGCGGCGAGGACGCCGGGCGTACAGAGGAGATGCTGGCCGCGGTGCGGCGGATGCACGAGCAGAACCCGATGCTGGGCCTGCGCGGCGTACGTCTCGGCCTGGTCATTCCGGGCCTGTTCGCGATGCAGGTCCGCGCGATCGCCGAGGCCGCCGCGACGCTGGCCCGTGAGGGCCGCGACCCGCGGCCCGAGATCATGGTGCCGCTGGTCGGCGCCGTGCAGGAGCTGGAGACGGTACGCGCGGAGGCCGAGAAGATCATCGCCGAGGTGATCGGCGATGCCGGGGTGACCGTCCTGATCGGCACGATGATCGAGGTCCCGCGGGCGGCGCTGACCGCCGGGCAGATCGCCGAGGCCGCCGAGTTCTTCTCCTTCGGCACCAACGACCTCACCCAGATGGCCTGGGGCTTCTCCCGCGACGACGTGGAGGGCGCCTTCTTCTGGAAGTACCTGGAGCTGGGCATCTTCGGCATCTCACCGTTCGAGTCGCTGGACCGGGACGGTGTCGGGCGCCTCGTGCGGATCGCCGTGCAGGAGGGCCGGGCGGCCCGTCCGGACCTGAAGCTGGGTGTGTGCGGCGAGCACGGCGGCGACCCCGAGTCTGTGCACTTCTTCCACGAGGCGGGGCTGGACTACGTGTCCTGCTCCCCGTTCCGGGTACCGGTGGCGCGGCTGGAAGCCGGCCGCGCCGCCCTCTGAACTGAACGGGCCGCGGTCAATGGAGACCGCGGCCCGTTCATCTTGTCCGGTGTTTCACCCTTTCACGCTGCCCGCCAGCAGGCCGCGGACGAAGTAGCGCTGCAGCAGCAGGAAGATCGCCACGGGTACGAGGATCGACACGAACGCGCCCGCGGACAGCAGGTGCCAGGCGGTGCCGCGGGTGCCGCTGAGGTTCGCCAGCGCGAGCGTGACCGGCGCGACCTCGGTGCCACCCCCGGCGAACGTCAGCGCGACCAGCAGGTCGTTCCAGACCCACAGGAACTGGAAGATCGCGAACGCCGCCATGGCGGGCAGCATCAGCGGCAGCAGCACGCGGAAGAAGATCGCGACGTGGCCCGCGCCGTCGATCCGGGCCGCCTCCAGCAGCCCCGCCGGCACCTCCCGCATGAAGTTGTGCAGCAGGTAGATGGCCAGCGGCAGCGCGAACGCCGAGTGCGACAGCCACAGCGTCCAGAACGTGTTGTTGATGCCGGTGCCCACGTACAGCTTGAGCAGGGGGATCAGGGCCACCTGAAGGGGCACGACCTGCAACGCGAACACGGCCAGGAACAGCATGTTGCGGCCCGGGAACTTGATCCAGGCGAACGCGTACGCGGCCAGCGCCGCCAGGAACAGCGGGATCAGCACCGACGGGATCGCGATGACGATCGAGTTGACGAAGTAGTCACCCAGCCCGGTACCGGCCTCGGGGTCCAGCACGGCGCGGTAGTTGTCCAGCGTGACCGTGGGGTCGCTGAAGAACGTCCACCAGCCCGTCGTCTTGATCTCCTTCTCCGGCCGGAACGAGGAGACGAACAGCCCGAACGTGGGGATCGTCCACACGAACGCGATGACGACTGCGGCCAGTGAGGCCCACGGGGAGGTGAGCTGTCGCTTCGCGACCGCCGCGGCGGTCGGCTTCTCCGCGCTCAGCGGCGGGACTTGCACGTCGCTCGTCGTGCTCATCGGGACTCCGAGGCTCGCAGGTGCCGGATGTTGTAGACGACGATCGGGATGACCAGCAGGAACAGCAGCACCGCCAGGGCGGCGCCGAGCCCCTGGTTGTCGCTGCGGAAGCTCTGGCTGTAGAACTCGTTGGCGATCACGCTGGTGTCGAACTGGCCGCCGGTCATCGTCCGTACGATGTCGAAGACCTTCAGGGTTCCGATGCCGATCGTGGTGAGCACGACGACGACGGCCGGGCGGATGCTCGGCAGGGTCACGAACCGGAACATGCCCCACGCGCCGACCCCGTCGAGCCGCGCCGCCTCCACGATGTCGTCGGGGATGGCCTTGATGGCGGCCGACAGCACGGTCATCGCGAAGCCGGACTGGATCCAGATCATGACGACGATGAGCAGGAACGTGTTCAGCGGCGAGTCCACCAGCCACTGCTGCGGCTCACCGCCGAGCCAGACGATGATCTGGTTGAGCAGCCCGATCTGCTGCACACCGGGCTGGTTCGGACGGTACGTGTACACGAACCGCCAGATGATCGAGGCGCCGACGAACGAGATCGCCATCGGCAGGAAGATCAGCGCCTTGGCGAACGACTCCAGCCGGGCCTTGTCCACCAGGATCGCGTAGAGCATGCCGATCGCCGTGGCCACGAACGGCGTCACCACCACCCACAGGACGGTGTTGCGCAGCACCACGAGCTGTTCGGAGTCCGTGAAGATCGTCTTGTAGTTGTCGAGGCCGATGAAGTTCACGAGGTGGGCGTCGAAGAACGAATCGTAGATGGTGCGCAGGCCGGGATAGGCCAGGCCGACGCTCAGCATGAGCAGTGCGGGCACCAGGTAGGCGTACGCGACGACCCTGTCGTTGCGCCGCCCGCCGACGCGCCCGGCGACGAAGAGGATCACGCCCATGACCGCCGCGAACATCAGAATCGCGGCGAACATCTGCAAGAACTTCTCCGAGGTGGTCTGCGCCGTGTGGAACACGGAGTTACCTCCCTGGGGATGAACGGGCCGGCCGACGGCGGAGGGTTCCGCCACCGGCCGGCCCGGACGGCACGTCAGGTCATACGGTCGGGCCTACTTCGGCCAGGCCTTCTCGATGTTGTCCACCGTCGTCTTGGTGTCCTGGCCGGTGATCCAGTTCGTCGCCTGCTTCCAGAACGCGTTCGAGCCGATGGCCGCCGGCATCTGGTCGGAGCCGTCGAAGCGGAACACCGCAGCAGGGTCCTGCAGCAGCGTGGCGGCCAGCTTGTCGATCGGGCTGCCCAGCTTGCTGATGTCCAGGCCCTTGTTGGCGCTGACCCAGCCCTGCGAGACAGAGGCCTTCACGTTGGCCCAGGTGTCCGTGGACAGGTACTGCTGGAACGCCTTGACCTCGGGCCGGTCCGCGAACGCCAGGTTGAACTCGCCGCCGCCGAGCAGCGGCTTGCTGCTGGCGTCCTTGCCGGGCAGGTAGAACGCGAAGACGTCGCCGTCCTCGGCCACCTTCTTGTCCTTGGGGAAGTTCGCGGCGTAGAAGCTGGCCTGCCGGTGCATCGCGCACTGGTCGTCCAGGATCGGCAGACCCGCGTCCTGGAAGGTGGTGGTGGCGATGCTCTTGACGTCGCCCAGACCGCCGTTGACGTAGTCCGGGTTCTTCAGGTACTGCCCGACCGCGTCGAGCGCGGCGGTCGACTCCGGACCGTTGAACGGGATCTGGTGCTTTACCCACTTGTCGTACGTCTCCGGCCCGTACAGCCGGAGCATGAAGTCCTCCATCCAGTCGGTGATCGGCCAGCCGGTGGCCTCACCGCTGCTGATGCCGGCGCACCACGGCTTCGGGACCTTCTTGTCCGCGACCATCTTGTCGGTCAGGGCCT
The DNA here is from genome assembly GCF_047159485.1 of Krasilnikovia sp. MM14-A1004. Lineage (GTDB taxonomy): Bacteria > Actinomycetota > Actinomycetes > Mycobacteriales > Micromonosporaceae > Actinoplanes. The sequence goes on from NZ_AP038773.1 coordinate 2,925,722, forward strand.
TCAGCTCGTCGAGCGTCTTCGGGATCTGGTAGCCGTTGTCCTTGAAGAAGGTGGGGGAGTACCAGACCAGGCTCTTGATGCTGGCCCCGGACGGCGCGGCGTAGAACTTGCCGTTGACCGTGCCGTAGCCCTTCCAGTCCTTGCTCCAGAACTTGTCGACGTTGGCCGAGACCTCCTCGGGCGCCGGTACGGCCTTGCCCGTGGCCACGAGCTGCTGCAACAGGCCCGGCTGCGGCACGATCGCGATGTCGGGCGGATTGCCGGCCTGGGCCCGGACCAGCACCTGGGTCTCGAACGACTTGTCGCCCTCGTATTTGACGGTGACCCCGGTGCAGTTCTCGAATGGCTTGTAGGAATCCTTGTACGCCTGGTCCTCGGGCGTGACGATGCCGGCGAACACCGTGACCGTCTTGCCCTTGAGGTCGCCGTACTTGGTATATGGAGAACAGTCGATTGCCTGGGCCGACGCGCCGGAGCTGCCGCTCTTGGAGTCGTTGCTGCTACCGCACGCGGCCAGGCTGAACGCGAGCCCCACGCCGAGGGTTCCGGCGAGGGCGACCCGGAATGCGGGTCTGGTTGGTTGACCGGACATGCCTCTCCCTATGTTCGCGTTTCGGATGTGACAGCACATGCCCCTTCCCGGGCGCTACCCGGAACTCAGTCAATGCGTGACGGCGGGGTTGCGCAACGATTTCCGGTTGATCGACTGGATAACGATTGGGCCTACGTCGCCGGACCAAAACGTTAAGTTTGTTTACTTATTGCGGTCGACTCCATTGGTCCATGATCGCCCGAGGGGCTCACCCCCGCAGCCGGACGGCGAACCTTCGGCCGGGGGTGTATACGCGAACGGGGCCGCACGCCGTTTCGGCGTGCGGCCCCGGAAGGGCCTGGAGCAGGTCAGCCCACGCTGACCGCCGACCAGGCGGCCGCGGTGGCGCTGTACTGCGCGCTGCCGGTGCCGTACAGGTCGCGGGCGGCGTTCAGGGTGGCGGTGCGGGCCGCCGCGTAGTCGGTGTTCGAGGTCATGTACGTGGTCAGAGCCTTGTAGAAGATCGCCCCGGCGGCGGCGTTGCCGATGCCGGTGACCGTGCCGTTGTTGCAGGTCGGGCTGGTGTACGTGACCCCGCCGACGGTGTGCGTGCCGCTGCCGACCGCCAGCAGGAAGAAGGCGTGGTTGCCGACGCCGGAGGAGTAGTGCACGTCCAGGTTCTTCACCGTGCTGCTCCAGCACTTCGCCGACCGGCTGTCCTTGGACGGGTCGTCCATGTAGCGCAGCGGCTGGTGGCTCAGCGCGATGTTCTCGCCGATCAGGTAGTCACCCGGGTCCTTGGCGTTGTTCGAGTAGAACTCGACAAGCGTGCCGAAGATGTCACTCATCGACTCGTTGAGCCCGCCGGACTCGCCGCTGTACACGAGGCCCGCGGTCCGGGAGGTGACGCCGTGGGTCATCTCGTGGCCCGCCACGTCCAGCGAGGCGAACGGGCCGTACGTGCTGCCGTCGCCGTCGCCGTACGTCATGCAGAAGCAGGTGTCGGACCAGCTGGCGTTGTTGTAGCCGCTGCCGTAGTGCACCCGGTTGTAGCTGCCCTTGCCGTCGCCCGCGATGCCGCGGCGGCCGAAGGTCTCCAGGTAGAAGTCCCAGGTCTCGGCGACGCCGTACTGGGCGTCGACCGCGACGGTCTGGCGGTTCGACAGCGCGCCGGTGCCCCAGGCGTTGTCGGCGTCGGTGAACAGCGTGCCCTTGCCGAAGCGCCGGTTGTTCATGTCCACGGTGTACGTGTCGCCCCGCTCGGGGTCCTTGAGCTGGTACGTGCTGCCGGACTGCGTGGTGTCCAGCGCGACGGAGCCCACGTTGAAGCCGTTGCCGGTGCCGCCGATGGTCTGCTCCTCGGCCCAGCTGTCGACCACCTTGCCGCTGGCGGCGTCGATCAGGGCGTGGAACTGTCCCTTCGCGGTGTCGACCCTGGTGCGCCACACCAGCAGCGGGGTGCCGGGGATCGCGTCGACGGCGAGGGTGGCGGCGCCGTTCGGGGTGCCCTTGAGTGCGGCGGCGGCGGCCCTGTTCGCCGTGGCGGCGCTCAGCTTCGGGGTGGTCGCCAGGGTGAGCGGCGCGGTCTGGCTGCGGGTCACGTCGCGCAGAGCGCCGGTCTCGCTCAGGTGCGCGATGACGTCGCCGCCGATGACCGGCAGTCCGAGGTAGCTGCGGTTGAGGTGAACGTGGCTGGTGCCGTTGGGCTCGACGAGCACCCCGCGCGAGGCGAAGGTGTCGCCCGCACCGGCGGCGAACGCGGTGGCGTGGCCCCGCACGGCGCTGGTGGCGTGGTCGACCGCGAAACTGGGGGTGACCGGTCCGACGGCGGCCTGCGCCGGGGAGGCGACTGCGGCCAGCGCCACGGACGCGGCGAACGTCGTAGCGCTCAGAATGGCTTTGGTGCGCACCGTTGCTCCTCTCCTTCCCGGCCGGGTCGGGCCGGGATGTGAGATAGATTTTCATGAATGCCATTCCGAATGTGAAGAGTTCGCACGTAACAAATATGTGACACATCTGGCATTTACTTCGCTCTACTGAGAGAGCGATGATGCTCGATTGGCTCCCATCAGGTGATATTGCCCGCTGACCATGGGAATCGGCCGTACGTGCCATCAGCCCTGGCCACAACGGACCCTTGCGCGCCGCCCGTTCGCGCCCCCGCCGACGCCTTCGGCCCCTGGTGCGCGCCGGTTCGCGCACGCTCAGACCTTTTTCGCGTATAGCGAGAACGATCTCCGGCGACCAGGCTTCGATAGGCCGCCCCACGTCGGTGGGGCGAAATTGTCGGATTTGCGAAAGGCGGGCAAAAATGACCGAAGGTGGCGTCGGAATCCTCGGTACCGGCTCCTACCTTCCCGACCGCGTGGTCACCAACGAGGAGTTGGCGACGTTCACGCGCGGCGCGGATCCCGCCTGGGTGGTGCGCAAGACCCGGATCGAGGCACGCCGGTTCGCGGCACCGCACGAGGCGACCTCAGACCTGGCGACCGGCGCTGCGCTCGCGGCGCTCGCGGACGCCCACCTGCCGGCCGACCGCGTCGACTACCTGATCGTCGCGACCTCGACCGGTGACTCGCCCCAGCCGCCCACCTCCAACCTCGTGCAGGCCGCGATCGGCGCCACCCGCGCCGCCTGCCTCGACATCAACGTGGTCTGCGCCGGCTTCGTCTTCGGCCTAGCCCTCGCGCGCAGCCTCGTGGTCGCCAACCCGGACGCGGTGGTGCTGGTCGTCGCCGCCGACGTGTACTCACGAATTCTTGACTTCACCGACCGCCGCACCGCCGCGCTGTTCGGCGACGGCGCCGGCGCCGCCGTGGTCGGCGCCGTCGCGGACGGGTACGGACTGCTCGACGTGGAACTGGTCAGCCGCGGCGACGCGCACCGGCTGATCCGCGTCGAGGCCGGTGGCAGCCGGATGCCCGCCTCGCACGAGACCGTGGCCAGCGGCGCGCACTGGTTCCGGATGGACGGCCGCGGCGTGCGGGACTTCGTCGCCGACGGCGTCCCCTCGGTCCTCGCCGACCTGCTCAAACGCGCCGGGCTGACCGCCGAGGACGTGCACCACTTCGTGCCGCACCAGGCCAACGGCGTCATGCTCGACGAGCTGGTCGGCGCCTGCGAGCTGCAGAACGCACGGACCCACCTCGTCCTCGACCGGTACGGCAACACCGGCAGCGCGTCGGTGCCGATCGCCCTGGACGCCGCCGCCCGCGAGGGCGCGCTGCGCGACGGCGACGTGGTATTGCTGGCCGGCTTCGGCGGCGGCATGTCCGTCGGGGCGGCCGTACTGCGCTGGTCGCGTACCCCGCGCCCGGCGTAGCCGGTCCGGGCGCCCGCCTGATCGGCGTAGCCGGTCCGGGCGCCCGCCTGTGCGCTGAAACACCCCGGCCCGGTTCGTGTCGCCGTGCGCCGATAGAGTTCCGTGCATGAGCGTGCCCGGCGCCCGGCGTCTGCCCCCGCTGTCCATGTTGGAGGTCGCACCGGTCGAGCAGGGCCGCTCGGCACGGGAGGCGCTGGCCATCACGGTCGCCACGGTGGCACTCGGCGACCGGCTCGGCCTGCGCCGCGCCTGGTTCGCCGAGCATCACGGCGCCCCGCTGATCAGCAGTGCCGCCCCGGCCGTGCTGGCCGCACACGCCGCCGCGACCACCACCCGGATCCGGGTCGGCTCCGGGGGAGTGCTGCTGCCCAACCACGCGCCGTGGGCCGTGGCCGAGCAGTTCGCCACGCTGGACGCGCTGCACCCCGACCGGATCGACCTGGGCATCGGTAGGGGGCCCGGCACGTTCGACCCGGCGATCGTGGCGGCGCTGCAACGGGGCGCCCCACCCACCACCGACGACAGCTACCGGGCCGGCATCGTCGAACTGCTCGGGCACCTGACCGATCACGGCCCGGCGCCGGTGTTGCCCGAGCAGTCCCCGACCGTCGAGCCCTGGCTGCTGTCGTCGAGTGCTGCGGGCGCCGCGCTGGCCGGGGAGCTGGGGCTGCCGCTGGCGTTCGCCCACCACATCCGGCCGCAGAACACCCTCGAGGCGGTGGACCGCTACCACGCGAGCTTCCGGGCCTCCCGCTGGCGGCAGCGCCCGTACGTGCTCGTCGCGGTCGAGACGACCTGCGCGGACACCGACGACGAGGCGGCCGTGCTGGGGCGGCCGCTGGATCTGGTCCGGGCGGGGCTGTTCGAGGGCCGGGCCGACCAGCCGCTGCTGCCCCCGAGCGCCGCCGCCGAGGTGAAACTGCCCGACGAGGTCGAGCAGCGGCTGGCGGAGTACAACGCCCAGCAGGCACTGGGGGCGCCCACCACGGTCATCGAGCGGCTGGCCGCCGTGGCCGCCGAGACCGGCGCCGACGAGATCATGCTGGCCACCACGATCTACGACCGGGCCGCCCGGCACCGGTGCCTGGAACTGCTGGCCGAGGCCATCTAGTCACGCAGAGCGATCGCCCGATCACTACCTAGCCGGGTCTGCAAAGATGGCCGGATGCTCGTGACCCGACAGGCCTTCCGGGGCGCCGCCGCCACGCTCTGCGCCGCCGCGCTCGTCGCCGGATGCAGCTCCGGCGGCGACGACAAGCCGGCACCCGGTCGTGGCGTCATCAGCGCCGCCACCATGCAAGCCGCCCTGCTGCAGGGCAAGGACGTCGGGCCGACCTGGAAGGCTCCCGACGCCTCCACGGCGCCGCCCCAGCTCGCCAGCCTCTGCGGCGCCGACAACCCCGCCCCGCCGCTGCCGGGCAGCCCCCAGGTGGTCACAGCCCCCCTGGTGGACGAGGGGACGACAGGGGCGCAGACGCTGACCCAGACCGCTCTGGTCTACCCCGACGCCGCGGCCGCCCAGGCCGGGCAGTACGCGCTGAAGGTGGTCGCCGACGCGTGCCCGCCCACGATCGACATGGACGCCCGTGACACCGGCGAGGCACAGGAGCCGGCGTACACGGAGACGGTCCGCACCACCCCGCTGAGCCAGGGCGAATGGTCCGGATTCGTGGTGGTCCGCCACAAGCAGTACGAGCCCAAGCACCCGAGCACCGCCGACACTGCGGTCGCCGTGCTGGTCAAGCGCAACGTGCTGCTGTTCGACTCGTACGCCATCTACCGGCTGAACAACAGCAGCCAGAGCCCGCAGTTCACGTCGGACTGGCAGAAGCTCATCGGTTCGGTCATCTCCCGGGTGGACGGGCAGCCCGCTACCCGCTAACCTTTTCCCAACGCCGTTGCGAGTTCTTCCCCCGTGGAATTCGCAGCGGCGCCTTATTTTGCGGCCATTTCTGTGAGCCTCCCGACATGACGACGGGGCCGATGCATCACGCACCGGCCCCGCCCCGTTCGGCTCAGCTCACCGCCAGGTATCGCTCCACGTCGTCGTGCACGGTGACGACCCAGTGGTGCGGCTGCGGTTGGGGTCGCTCTCCCAAATCACCTGCTCGCCGTTCTTCTTGATGTACTTGTACTGCACCGCCGTGCCGGTCGGCAGGTGGACGGTGCCCCGCCACACCGGGTACGTCGCCGACGACAGCGGCACCGCCCGGGCCGGGTCCCAGTTGCCCAGCGCCGCCGTATCGCCCACCACGAAGACGTTCTGACCCCAGGACGTCGTGGCGTTCACCTCCACGGCCGCGGAACAGAACGCCGCACCGCCGGTACGCGCACCGATGTGCAGCGCCAGCGCCCCGTTCGCGGGCACCGTCGCGGAGAACTGACCGCCGCTGTTCACCTGATACGTGGTCCCGCCGCACGACCCGTTGGTGAAGTCGCCGCTCATCACGTCGCAGTACGTTCCCGCGGGCAGGTTCGTCTGGAAGGTGCGGGTCAGCGGGGATCCGGCGCGGTTGAAGGCGACGAACGCCGCGCTGCCCCGGCCGAACGCGATCTGATTCGAGCCGTTCGACCACCAGGCGGTGACCCCGACACCCGCGGCCGCGTTGCGCAGCCCGACCATGTTCTCCGTGCTGCGCCAGCGGTGCTCGCACACCCAGCCGTTGCCGCAGCTGACGGCGGTGGTGGTGCCGCTGTCGGTGGCGGGCGGCCCGGCCTCCTTGTTGGTGAAGCTGAAGCTCGACATCACCTGCGGCGTCCCGTACGGCCAGGCGATCATGAACGCCTCGGCCAGCGCGTACGACGTGCCGTCCTTGTAGGTGAGCTTGGCGCCGCCGTTGCGCTGGGTGTCGTGGTTGTCGACGAACGCGATCGCGTCGTCCGTGCCCACCCGCATGGAACCGGCCAGGTTGTTCAGGTTCGACAGACTGCCGTCGCGGAACGCGGAGCCGACCACGTCGCCGTACCGGAACTCGGTGACGTCGCCGATCCCTGTGTACTCCTCGGGCGTGGGCCCGCCCGCGTCACCCTCGATGGTCTCGGAGTACACGTACGGGTCGCCGTTGACCGGGTCGACGATCGCGGCCAGGTCACCCGCCGGGATGTGCTTGGCGGCGTCGATCCGGAACCCGTCCACGTGCAGCGACACCAGGTCGTTGAGGTACGCGGTCAGCTTGCTCCGTACGGTCGACGACTCGGTCTTGAGGTCGGACAGGTCGTCGAGCTCGCAGTTCTGCACCTCCCACTTGTCCTTGTAGTTCTTGATGTCGTCGTTGCCGTTGCGGCCGCAGTGGTGGAAGTCGGCGTCGACGTAGGGCACGGCCGGGTAGCTGTACTGGGTGTAGCTGGAACCCGCGCTGCCCTTGCCGGTGGAGGCGCCACCGGCCATGTGGTTGACCACCGCGTCGACGTAGATCTTCACCCCGGCGTTGTGGCAGATGTCGACCATCTTCCTGAACGCGTCCCGGTCGCCGCGCCGGCTGGTGAGCTGGTAGCTGACCGGCTGATAGTCCTGCCACCAGGGGTAACCCTTGCCGGGCAGCACGACGTGCTCCTGCGGCGGCGAGACCTGCACGGCGCCGAAGCCCTTCGGGCCGAGCACGTCCCTGCACTCGGTGGCGACGTCGGCCCACGGCCACTCGAAGAGATGCACGATGACGTCGTGGGCGCCGGGCGAGGCGGACGAAGCCTCGGCCCGGTCACCCTGGCGGACGGCGCCGACGGTGACCAGCGCCGCCGCGAGGACGGCGGTCGCCGTGGCGGCGACGACCTTTCGGGTACGCATGGGAAGCCTCCAGGACGCGGGAGCGGAGGGGCTGGTGGGAAGGCCCGATGCAACTTCTTGCGCAAGTGTGAGGCAAATTACCACCGTGTTACCAGGTGGTAAAGAGACAGCACTCGATCGGCGGGCGCGCTTTGCCCCGTTCAGTCCTGGCTTGTGTTACAGAAAAGTTCGTTGACCGATGGCGGCGTACCGGCAGAACCCCTGTTCGGTGAGTTGCCCGGCGCTGCCTGCCGCCGCAAAAACTTTCACGGACCACAATGAAACGGCGTTCCCGGCTTGCCGGGAACGCCGTTCACATCGATGACCGCGGGGTTAGGCCGCGGAGAACGACGCCGCGGTCGGGGTGCGCCGTCCGGGGGAGACGGCGGTGGAGCCGCGCACCACCAGCTCCGGGGTGAAGACGTACTCGGATCGCGGGGTGGCGTGCCCGTTGATCTCGTCGACCAGGGCGCGCACCGCGGCGTTGCCCATCGCGGCGACCGGCTGGCGCAGCGTGGTCAGCGGCGGATCGGTGAACGCGATCAGCGGCGAGTCGTCGTAGCCGACCACCGAGACGTCGCGGGGAACGTGCAGGCCGTGGCGCTTGGCGGCGCGGATGGCGCCCAGCGCCATCAGGTCCGAGCCGCACACCAGGCCGGTCACACCGCGCTCCAGCAGGCGGCTGGCGGCCACCTCGCCCCCCTCGACGCCGAACAGGGTCAGCGCGATCAGCTCGTCCAGTTCGCGGTCGGTGGTGCCCAGCTCGCGCGTCATGGCGGCCCGGTAGCCCGCGAGCTTGCGCTGCACCGCCAGGAACCTGTCCGGCCCGGAGATGAAGCCGATCCGCTGGTGGCCGAGCGCCACCAGGTGCGCGACCGCTGCCTCGCCGGCCATCCGGTCGTCGGCCGAGACGAACGGCGCGTCCAGCCCTTCGGCGTACCCGTTGATGAAGACGATCGGCAGCGGGCGCTCGATCAGCTTGGCGTATCGCTCGTGGTCGGCGGAGGTGTCGGCGTGCAGGCCGGCGACGAAGATGATGCCGGAAACCTGCCGGTCCAGCAGCATCTCGACGTATTCGTCCTCGGTGACGCCGCCGGGCGTCTGGGTGCACAGCACCGGCGTGTAGCCGGTCTGCGCCAGCGACGACTCGATCACCTGGGCGAACGCGGGGAAGATCGGGTTGTCGAGCTCCGGCACCACGAGACCGACCAGACCGGCGCTGCGCTTGCGCAGCCGTTCCGGGCGCTCGTACCCGAGCACGTCCAGGGCCGTCAGGACCGCCTGCCGGGTCTCGGCCGAGACGCCGGGCCGGTCGTTGAGGACGCGGGAGACCGTCGCCTCGCTGACTTGGGCTTGGCGGGCGATGTCGGACAATCGTGCGCGCATGGCGACACTGTAACGCTTCAGCAAACTCTTTCTAGTCTTCTGAAAACTCTTCCAATCGCTGAAACAGCTTGCTAACGTCTGCGCACCCTTCAGCGCAACGTCCTGCGTGGACCGCCGCCCGCCAGCCCCTGTGACCCAGGCAAGCTGCTCAGCGACACCGAGTTCCCCCGCTGGTTCGCCAACTCGGTGCTCATCGCCGGGGTGGCGGCCGCCGTGTCGGTGTTCCTGTCGGCGCTGGCCGCGTACGCGTTCAGCCGGATGCGCTTCGCCGGACGCCGGGTCGGGCTGCTGGCGCTGCTGCTGATCCAGGGTTCCCGCAGTTCCTGGCGATCGTGGCGATCTTCCTGATGTTCTCCACGATCACGGACCTGTGGCCCGCGATCGGCTTCAACAGCCCGTGGGGCCTGAACGTGCTCTACCCGGGCGGGGCGCTCGGGGTGAACACCTGGCTGATGAAGGGCTTCTTCGACACGGTGCCGCGCGAACTGGACGAATCGGCCACCATGGACGGTGCCTCGCACGCCCGGGCGTTCTTCCGGATCCTGCTGCCGCTGGTCGCGCCGATCCTCGCGGTGACCGGGCTGCTGGCGTTCATCGGCACGATCAACGAGTTCCTCATCGCGAACGTGTTCCTCACCGACACCCACGCGAAGACGCTCGCGGTGGGAATGTTCGGCACCTCGGGCGCCGTCAAGGGCTGACGCGCTCGAGACCTCCGAGGCCCGCGAATTCCCGTCGCGTTGATCTCAAGTGCTTCTTCGAGGTGCACAGGCCGAATGGCCCGGTCCGGGGGTCCCGCACGCCTCTGGGCGCCTCACGCCGGGCAATTCGACGCTGGGATCGCAGGGGTGCCGGGACGGCGCACCCTCACGGAGCCGCAGAGGAAGGAGAGCAGCGTCATGACCCAGACGACGACCCGGGACGCGGGCGTGCTGGAGACCCTGCGCGAGGTCGTGGATCAGGCCTCGGCCGGACGGGTGTTCGGCGAGCCCATCACCACCGCCGACGGGATGATCGTGCTGCCGGTCGCCCGGGTCGGCGGCGGAGGCGGCGGGGGCGGCGGCACCGGCCCGGCGCAGGACGGCAGGGAGAACAGCGGTGCGGGCGGCGGTTTCAGCATCTCTGCCAAGCCGCTGGGGGTATTCGTGATCCGCGACCGCGGCGTCTCGTGGCGCCCGGCCGTCGATGTAAACAAGATCATCCTCGGTGGTCAGATGGTCGCCGTGACGGCGCTGCTCGTCGCCCGCGCGGTGATCAGGGCCCGCGCCACCCGGCGGCGGTGAACGCCGCGTGATCCATCCGGGTGACCGGCCGCTCGGCGCCCGTTCGTTGTCGGGGGGTGGGTCTAGCCTGCGGGGGCAACGACATCCACGACGAAGGAGGGTCCGATGTCCTCTCGGCTCAACCCCTATCTCACCTTCGCGGGAAATGCCCGCGAGGCGATGGAGTTCTACCACGACGTCTTCGGTGGCAACCTGACCGTCAGCACGTTCGGCGAGTTCGGCTCGCCCGATCCCGCCATCGCCGACAAGGTCATGCACGCCATGCTCGAAACGGACGGCGGCTACACGCTCATGGCCTCGGACACCGCGCCCGGCATGGACTTCAACCCGGGCAACACCATCACCGTCAGCCTCAGCGGCGACGACGAGTCCCTGCGGCGCCACTGGGAGCGGCTGTCCGAGAGCGGCACCGTGGCCATGCCGCTGGAGAAGCAGATGTGGGGCGACGAGTTCGGCATGTGCACCGACCGGTTCGGCGTCGCCTGGATGGTCGACATCAGCCAGCCCGCCTGAACCCCGTCGCGATCGATCCCCGAGCCGACCGTGTGCGCCATCCGGCAGCCTGACCGGGCGCACGCGGCCGGCGCGCCCGACCTCAGGCGGCGACCGGGGACGGTTGTTCCGGGTGCGGGGCCCCATTGCGTGCGGTGCGTTCCAGCCAGCGCCCCACGGGAGCGATCGCGATCGCGCACGCCGTGAACAGGGCCGCGATCACCCACCATCCCCACCCGCCGGTGGAGATGGCCAGGTAGGTGAGCGACGCCGGGCCGACCATCCGCGAGATGCCGCCCACCGAGCGGCTCGCCCCCAGGTACACGCCGCGCTGGTCGGCGGGCGGCACCTCGGTCTGGAGGTACCACTGCGCGGCCGACGCCCACAGCTCCGTCCCGGTCACCAGCAGCACCGAGAGGGCCAGCACCGCGATGGTCGCCCAGCCGCTGGTCCGGCCGCTCAGCGCGATCACCGGGCAGGCCACCGCCGCGGCGAGCGCGGCCCAGCGGAGCAGCCGTAGGGAGCCCGCCGTGCTGTCGGCTCCGCGGGTGGCGCGCACCTGCAACAGCACCGCCAGAACGGTGTTGAACGCCAGTAGCGCCCCCAGCACGGGTTTCGGCGCGTCCGTCCTGGTGACCGCCCAGAGCGGGATGATCTCCGCGAAGATCATGTCCGACAGGGAGATCAGCGCGAAGACCGCCGCCAGCGCCATGTACGGGCGGTCGCGAAGCACCCCCCACGGGCTCGGCCGTGGCCCGTCGTCCCGGCCCGCAGCCGGGGCGATCACCGTGGGCATCCGTGACACGAACGCTGCGTTGACCAGCAGGCCCGCAGCGTTCGCCAGGACCAGCGCCACCAGGCCGGTCCGGGAGTCCAGGGCCAGCGCCGCCGCCCCAAGCCCGGAGCCGACCGTGAAGCCGACGTTGAGATAAGCCCGCGTGAACGCCATCGTGCGTACCCGCGTCTCGACGGGCAGCGCCGCCGCCGTGTAGACCATCCGCCCGCCGTTCGCCAGCAGGTCGGCGACCGTCTCCGCGGTCAGCACGGCGAGAAACGACCAGAATCCGCTGGTCAGCGGGTAGCAGGCGAACGCGGCTGCCCCGCCGAGCGCACCCAGCACCCAGGCCCGCCGCCCGCCGATCCGGTCGGCGAGATGACCCAGCGGCAGCGAACCCACGAGGCTGAGCAGGCCGACCAGGGAGAAGCCGAGGCCGATCTGCACAGGGCTCAGCCCCACGTACCCGGTGAAGAAGACGACGCTGCCGGTCAGGAACGTGCCGCTGCCGACTGCGAACACCGCGGACTGCACCGCGAGAGTCCGCGGTAGCCCCGGCGGCGGCAATATCGTGTCGGCCGGGCTGCGTCGTCGTTCCCCCATTCCGGGCATGAGATCATCCACGCCGCGAGACGGGCAACCGGATTGGACCTGCCTCACATATTCGCGGCCGCCCCGGCCGCCCTACGTCTCGGCCAGCACGTCGAGGACCTGCTGGCCGAACCGGGCCAGTTTGTTCTCGCCCACGCCGCTGACCGTCCCGAGCTGCTCCAGCGTGGTGGGGTGCAGCGCGGCGACGGCCCGCAGGGTGGCGTCGTGGAAGATCACGTACGCGGGCATGCCCTGCTCCTTGGCCACTCCGGCCCGCCAGGCGCGCAGCCGCTCGAACACCGGCTCGGCCTCCTTCGGCAGCTCCGCCGACGCCGTGGTGTCGCGGGTCCGCGACTGCCGGGGTGCCCGCGCCCGCTCGGCCTCGCGGCGCAGCCGTACCGGGTGCGTGCCGCGCAGCACGTCGGCGCTGCCGTCGGTGAGCACCAGCGTCCCGTAGTCACCCTCCACCGCCAGCAGCCCCCGGGCCAGCAATTGGCGGACGACGCCGCGCCACTCCTGCTTGCGCAGCTCCGTGCCGATGCCGAAGACAGACAGTTCCTCGTGGCGGAACTGGGTGACCTTCGCGGTGGTGCGGCCCAGCAGGATGTCGATGGACTGCCCGGCGCCGAACTTCTGGCCGCGCTCGCGCTGCAGGCGCAGCACCGTGGAGAGCAGCTTCTGCGCGGCGACCGTGCCGTCCCAGGACTCCGGCGGCGTGAGGCAGGTGTCGCAGTTGCCGCACGACTCGGGCGCCGACTCACCGAAATACCCCAGCACCTGGCCACGACGGCAGGAGACCGTCTCGCACAGGGCCAGCATGGCGTCCAGGTGCGCGGCGGCGTTGCGGCGGAACGGCAGGTCGCCGTCGGAGGTCTCGATGAGGCGCCGTTGCTGCACCACGTCCTGCAGCCCGTACGCCAGCCAGGCGGTGGAGGGCTGGCCGTCGCGGCCCGCCCGGCCGGTCTCCTGGTAGTAGCCCTCCACCGATTTCGGCAGGTCGAGGTGGGCCACGAACCGGACGTCAGGCTTGTCGATGCCCATCCCGAACGCGATCGTGGCCACCATGACCAGCCCCTCCTCGCGCAGGAAGCGGGACTGGTGCGCGGCGCGGGTGCCCGCGTCGAGCCCGGCGTGGTACGGCAGCGCGGTGATCCCGTTCGCGGTGAGGAACTCGGCCGTCTTCTCGACAGAGGCGCGCGAGAGGCAGTACACGATCCCGGCGTCGCCGGCGTGCTCGGTGCGCAGCAGCTCCAGCAACTGCCGCCGGGGCTCGTTCTTGGCGACGATGCGGTACTGGATGTTGGGCCGGTCGAAGCTGGCGGTGAAGTGCCGGGCGTCGGTGAGCTGCAACCGGGTGGCGATCTCCGTGCGGGTGGCGCTGGTCGCGGTCGCGGTCAGCGCGATCCGCGGCACGTCGGGCCACCGCTCGTGCAGCATCGACAGGCCCAGGTAGTCGGGGCGGAAGTCGTGGCCCCACTGCGACACGCAGTGCGCCTCGTCGATGGCGAACAGCGCGATCCGCCCGGAGTCCAGCAGCCGCTGGGTGGCGGGCACGCCCAGACCCTCGGGGGCCACATACAGCAGGTCCAGCTCGCCCGCGAGGAACTGCCGCTCGACCAGGCGGCGCTGTGACAGGTCCTGCGTCGAGTTGAGGAAGCCCGCCCGCACGCCGAGCGTGCGCAGCGCGTCGACCTGGTCCTGCATCAGCGCGATGAGCGGGGAGATCACCACACCGACACCGTCGCGGACCAGTGCCGGGATCTGGTAACACAGCGACTTGCCGCCGCCGGTCGGCATGAGCACGAGCGCGTCGCCACCAGCGACGACATGGTCGATGATCTCGCGCTGCCGCCCCCGGAACGCCGGGTAGCCGAAGACCTTGGTGAGCACGTCCATGGCGGCATCCGTGCCGACCGGAGCTGACGTCATCAGGCGATCCTAGAGACCCGGTCGGACACCCTGACGCACCCTGTGGACGACGCCCGCCCCGGGCCTGCACCGGCCCGCCGGGCGGGCGCGCCGCGCCGCGCCCAGCCGGAGCCGGGCACGGCGCTACGGATCAGTCCGCGGACGGCAGCTTCAGGGTGTGCGCGGTGTGCGACACCTTGGTGGACAGGTACCGCACGTTGGCGGGGGAGACGTGCACACCGGTGGGGATGCGCTCGGACACGGCGACGCCGAACTCCTCCAGCTGTTCCGCCTTGTCCGGGTTGTTGCTCAGCAGCCGTACCCGGTCGGCGCCCAGGGCCAGCAGCATCTGGGCGGCGGCGGAGTAGTCCCGCTCGTCCTCGCCGCGGCCCAGCGCCACGTTCGCCTCGTACGTGTCCATCCCCGCCTCCTGCAGGGCGTACGCGTCGAGCTTGGCGTACAGGCCGATGCCGCGGCCCTCCTGGCGCAGGTAGAGCAGCAGGCCGCCGGTGTCGGCGATGCGTTCCACGGCCTCGCGCAGCTGCGGCCCGCAGTCGCAGCGCTGGCTGCCGAACACGTCGCCGGTGAGGCACTCGCTGTGCGGGCGCACCAGCGGCGCCGGTCCGCCGGCCGCCCCGCGGCGCAGCGCGCGCTGCCACTCGCCGAGGCCCAGGGCCAGGTGCTCGCGGCCGTCGACCAGGCCGTCGAACGTGAGGACCCGGGCGGTGGTGGAGTATCCGTCCGCGAACCGCAGCGGAACGGTCACCTGCCGCCGTACCGTGGCGGGCGGGGGCTCCGCCACCACGACCGAGCGCTCCACCACCCTGCGCAGCGCTGCTTCTGACATCGGCCCTCCTCGTACGTGAAACCGCAAATCCGTCGTGCCGCACGGTGCCCCAAGATCAAGATCACCATGCTCCGACACGTGGTCTGTGTACCGGTACCCCGCGACCGGATTATCTTGGACGCATCTGTTCGACCGGGGTGACGATCGTCGCTCGACTGGAGGCGTCATCGGTGGTTGAGCGTCCTTACGTTCTGTTGAGCTGCGGCATGTCCATCGACGGTTACGTCGACGACGCCACCGACGAACGTCTGCTGCTGTCCAACGACGCCGACTTCGACCGTGTCGACGCGGTCCGGGCCGGCTGCGACGCCATCCTGGTGGGCGCGGGCACGATCCGCCAGGACAATCCGCGGCTGCTCGTCCGCTCGGCGCAGCGTCGCCGCGCGCGGGTCGCGGACGGTCACGAACCGACTCCGGTGAAGGTCACCGTCACCAGCAGTTGCGGCCTGGACGCGGCCGCGCAGTTCTTCACCGCCGGCGACGTGGACAAGCTGGTCTACTGCGCCAGCCCCGCCGTCGACGAGGCGCACAAGCTGCTCGGTCACGTCGCCACGGTGATCGACGGCGGCGAGCCGGTGGACCTGCACCGGGTGGCCGCCGACCTGCACTCCCGCGGCGTTCGCAAGCTGATGGTCGAGGGTGGCGGCACCATGCACACCCAGTTCCTGTCCGCGGGCCTGGCCGACGAGTTGCAGCTGGTGGTCGCGCCGTTCTTCGTCGGTGACTCGCGGGCGCCACGCTTCGTCTACGACGGGGCGTTCCCGTGGGGCCCGCAGCGCCGCGCCACCCTGGCCGAGGTGCGGCAGATCGGCGATGTGGTGCTGCTGCGCTACGCGCTGTCCGACCGCTTCCCGGCGACCTGAGCGCTCACGCACCGGAGTGCGCCAGCTGCCGGACCGGCGCCACCACCGGTTCGGGCACGACCCGCGTCGCGGGCGGTGCGGTCACGGGCGCGGCCGGCATTACCGGCGCGGCCGCCCGGGTCCGCTGCAGCGCCCGTGCCAGCAGCACCGCCGCGCCGGGCAGGCTGGCGACGAACGCGAACAGCCCGTACACGACGGCGATGGTGAGGCCCTGGGTGGCGCTGAGCCCGGCGGCGCCGAACGCCCACGCGGTCACTCCCTCGCGGGGGCCCCAACCGCCGATGTTCACCGGCAGGGTCATCGCCAGCAGGGCCAGCAGCATGAGCGGGGCGAGCCGCAGCAGCGGCGCCGACGACCCGGCCGCCCGGGCCGCCACCACGAACGTCGCCAGGTGCCCGGCCAGCACCACGACCGAGGCCAGCAGCACTCCGGGCAGATTGCGCCGGGCCAGCAGGCCGTCGCGGATCTCACCCAGCCCGGTGCGGGCCGCGCGGGCCCACCGCGACGTGCCGCGGCGCAGCCGGGCGCAGGCCACCAGCACCACGGCGGCGATGCCCAGCAGGGTCGCGGCGGTCGCCGCGACCGCGGTGCCGTGCGCCTTGAGCTGCGTCAACACCGGAGACGGTACGGTCGCCAGCACGGCGATGCCGACACCGACGAGCACGATCTGTCCCGCCGTACGCTCCAGCACCACCGCTCGGACGCCGCGCCCGACGTTGCCGGAGTCCTTACCGTGCCGGACCGCCCGGTCGACGTCGCCGAGCACCCCGCCCGGCAGTACCGCGTTGAGGAACAGCGCCTTGTAGTAGTCCGCGACCGCGGCGCGCAGCGACAGCCGCAGCCCCAGCCCCCGGGCCACCAGGCACCACCGCCAGGCGCTGAAGACCGTGGTCGCCAGCCCGATGAGGAACGCGACCAGCAGGGTGGGTCCGTCGATCACCCGCAGGCCGTCCAGGAACGCGCTCGTGCCGAGCCGCCACAGCAGCAGCGCGATGATGCCCGCTCCACCGAGCACCCGCACCCATGCCCAGACCGTTCTCGCCACGTTGCCCCCTTCGTCGTCCTCCAGGCACTAGTACGCCGGGTCCGCGCGCGAGGTTCAGTTGAAGATCGCGAGAAGGTCGGTGTGGCCGACCGTGGCCCGCAGAGTTCCGGCCCGCAGGGCATCCAGCCGCGCCTCCAGATACCCGTCGAGCCCCAGGTCAGGCTGCTGTTCGACGGCCGCATCGACCCAGCCGCGCAGCCACTGCTCGGTCAGGGTCGCCCGTTCGGGGCCGAGCCGCCACGGGCTCGGCCGGACGGTCACCAAGGCGCCGGCCGCCGCGAAGGCGTCCGCCGCGACCGCGGGTGCGTCAGGGCCGAGCAGGCGCCGCCCGTCGACCGTGCGGCGCTGGTGGGCGTTGAAGGCGTCGACGACCGCGGCGTCGCGCGGGTCGCCGGGTTCGAGGGTGACCTCGCCGAGCACCGACAGCGTGAACAGGGCGGTGCAACGGGCCTCGGCGCACACCCGTGCCAGTTCCACCACCTCGGCCTCGGTGAGCAGGTCGAGCAGCGCGGAGCAGGTGACCAGGTCGGTGCCGTCCAGGTCGGCGGCGCTCAGCCGGGTGACGTCGCCCACGCGGGTCTCGACGCTGGCCCCGGCCGGGGGATGGGCCGCCGCGTACGCCAGCAGCTCGGGGTCGCGGTCCTCCAGCACCCAGTGCTGCGGGCCGCCGAGGCGCGGGCCGAGCCAGCGGGCCAGCGACCCGGCGCCGCAGCCGAGGTCATGCACGACCGGCCGGTCGCCGAGGGCCGCACGCAGCGGTGGCAGCAGGTCCTCGGCGCGGGCGTCGGCGTCGGCCGGCTCCCGCAGCGTCAGCCAGGCCGTACTGAACTCGCCGCTCATCCGCATACCACCTTCGTCAGTTCCCGGACCGTCTCATCCCAGCCGGGCAGCGCCGCCCGGCGTGCGGCTGCCGCCGCCCGCAACCGCTCGCGCAGCCCGGCGTCGGTGAGCCATTCCCGCAGCGCCTCGGCCAGCGCGGCCGGGTCGCCCGGCGGCACCAGCACCCCGGGCACCGCACCGTCCGCGGCGCCGAGCGCCTCGGCCACGCCGTCCAGCCGGGACGCCAGCACGGGCACGCCGCGGGCCAGCGCCTCGGTGACCACCATCCCGTACGTCTCGGCGCGCGACGGCAGGATCAGCAGGTCCGTCGCGGCGTACGCGTCGGCCAGCGCCGGCCCGGTGCGGGTGCCGAGCAGCTGGACGCGCCCGAGGTCGGCGGCCCGCGCGCGGACCTGCGCCACGAAGTCGGGCTGCCGGTCCAGGTCCCCGATGCAGCGGCACTCCCAGGGCTGGTCGGCGACCCGGGCCAGCGCCTCCACCAGCACGTCGTGGCCCTTGCGGGGGGTCACCGCGGCGACGCAGAGCAGCCGCGTGCCCGCCGCCGACCCCGGCGCGGCGGGCGCCGGTTCGACACCCGGCGCCGCGACGTGGATGTCCGACGCGTCCAGGCCGTGCACCGCGGCCACCCGGTGCGCCGCCGCGGTACTGGTCGCGACCACCGCCGCCGCGGCGTGCACGGTGCGCCGCTCGCGTGCGGTCAGCGTGGCCGCGTCCGCGGGCGACAGCCCGGTCTCGTCGCCCAGCGGCAGGTGCACCAGCACGATCAGCCGCAGCCGCCGTGCGGCGGGCACCAGGACGTCGGGCAGTCCGGCCAGCAGCCCGTCCAGCAGGACGTCGGCGCCGTCGGGCAGCTCGTCGAGCGCGTCGGCGAGGGCCCGTTCCGCGGCCGGGCCGGGGCGCGGCCAGTCACCGGCGAACGCCAGCTCGTGGACGTCGAAGTCGGCGGCGAGCCCGTCGCACACCCGGCGGTCGTAGTGGTTCCCGCCGCTCGGGGTCGCGGGGTCGTCGATGTCGCCGGGCAGCGCGATGTACAGGGCCCGGCGCGGGGGGCTCACAGGGTCCGCTCGTAGCTCGCCCACGCGACGTGCGACTCGTGCAGCGTGACCGCGATGCCGGTCAGCTCGCGGGCGCCTTCGCCCAGCTCACCCGCGCGGGCCCCGTCGGCCAGCCGGTCCGCGATCACCTTCGCGAGGAACTCCGTCGAGGTGTTGACGCCCTTGAAGTCGGGCTCGTCGTCGAGGTTGCGGTAGCTGAGCGCGCCGCAGATGGCGTGCAGCTGCTCCAGGGCGCGGCCGATGTCCACGACGATGTTGTCGGCGTCCAGCTCGGCGCGCCGGAACGTGGCGTCCACGACGAACGTGGCGCCGTGCAGCCGCTGCGCGGGCCCGAACACCTCGCCGGTGAAGCTGTGGGCGACCATGATGTGGTCGCGGACGGTGACGCTGAACACTGGGTTCACTCTCCGGAATCGTCGTAGGTCACGAGGTGGCACAGGGTGTCGAGGTCGCCGCGGGCCAGCCGGGGCAGCACGTCGGGCAGTTCGGTGAACGCGCAGCGACCGGTGAGCAGCGCGTCGAAGGCCGGTTCGCGCAGCAGATCCAGGGCCAGCGCCAGCCGGTCGGCGTAGCTGCGGGAGGCGCGCCGGGCCGGGGCGACGGCGCCGACCTGGCTGCTGCGTACGGTGAGCCGCCGCGAGTGGAACTGCTCGCCGAGCGGCACGCTGACCGGGCGGTCGCCGAACCAGCTCAGCTCCACCACCGTGCCCTCGAACGCCAGCAGCTCCAGCGCGCGGGTCAGCCCCGCCGACGTGGCGCTGGCGTGCACCACGAGGTCGCAGTCGCCGGCCGCGTCCGCGGGCAGCGCGAACTCCACGCCGAGCGCGTCGGCGATCGCCGCCCGGGCCGGGTTGGCGTCGACGAGCTGCACCCGGGCGCCGGGGAACCGGGCCAGGACGGAGGCCACCGCGCAGCCCACCATGCCGCCGCCGATCACCGCGATCCGGTCGCCGACCAGCGGCGACGCGTCCCACAACGCGTTGACCGCGGTCTCCACGGTGCCGGCCAGCACGGCCCGCGACGCGGGCACCCCCTCGGGCACCACGGTGACCGCGTCGGCGGGCACGACGTACCGGGTCTGGTGCGGGTAGAGGCAGAAGACGGTACGGCCGGTCAGCTCGGCCGGGCCCTGCTCGACCACGCCGACGTTGAGGTAGCCGTACTTGACCGGGGCGGGGAAGTCGCCCTGCTGGTAGGGGGCGCGCATCGCGGCGTGCTGGCTGTCGGGGACCCCGCCGCGGAACACCAGCGTCTCCGTGCCCCGGCTGACCCCCGAATACCGCGTGCGGACCAGGACCTCGCCCGGACCGGGCTCGGGCACGGCCTCGGTGCGCAGCTCACCGACGCCGGGGGCGGCCAGCCAGAACGCGCGGGCGCTGCTCACGCGGCGTCTCCTTCTCTCGGTGTACGGCACGGCCGTGGTCGGGACGGGGCCGGGCGGCGCTGTCCGGGGGCCACCATAGCCGCCACCGATCATGGCGGCGGGTGAACCGGGTCACGGCTGCCGGGGCGGGCACCGCGCTCACCCGCGCAGGGGAACCGGGAACCGGTTTTCTCGCCCGGCCACTGAACCGTTGACCGGATGCGAGCGTGTTCATTCAGGACGGCGGCAGGACGCCGCGCCGGACATCGGAGGAACCGTGACCATCGGAAGAGCATCGGCCCCGGACGCACCGTCGCGAGGCGCCGCCGCCGGGCTGCTCGTCCTGACCGCCCTGCTGGCGGCGTTGTCTGCCACGGTCGGCATCGGCGCGGTGGGCTGGCTGGCCGGCCTCGCGTACGGGCTGGTCCTGACCGGTGCGCTGGTGGTCGGTGCCCGCCGTACCGGGCTGCGCCGGCTGGGCGCCGCGAACGTCGTCACGTTGAGCCGGGCCCTGCTGGTCGGCGGGGTGACCGCCCTGGTCGCGTACTCGTTCCAGCGTCCCGCGCCGACCGCGGTGCTGGTCGCGCTGGTCGGGGTCGCGCTGGCGCTGGACGGCGTCGACGGGCAGGTGGCGCGCCGCACCGGCTCGACGACCGCGCTGGGCGCGCGGTTCGACATGGAGGTCGACGCGTTCCTCATCCTGGTCCTGAGCGTGTACGTGGCGGGCCCGCTGGGCTGGTGGACGGTCGCCATGGGTGCGTACCGGTACGTCTTCGTGGCCGCCTCCTGGGCGCTGCCGTGGATGAGCCGCCCGCTGCCGCCCCGATTCTCCCGCAAGGTCGTCGCGGCCACCCAGGGCGTGGTGCTGGTCGTGGCCACCGCCAGCGTCCTGCCCACCCCGGTGAACCTGGTCGTGGTCGCCGCCGCCCTGACGTCGCTGACCTGGTCGTTCGTCCGCGACACCGCGTGGCTGTGGCGTACCGAGCAGGCCCACCGCGCCGTCCTGGCGACCCTGCCGCTGACCCCGGTCCGCGCCCGGCCCATCACGGTCGCCACCGGCTCCCGCCGCCCGACCCCGGTCCCGGCCTCCGTCAGCGCCTGACCCCGGCGGTTCGCGGGCTGGTGGTCAGGCGACCCGGGTGATCGCGGTCGGGGGCGGGGCGGGGACGGCTCCGGGGTGCAGCGCCGACGCGATCGCCTCCACGCCGTCGACCAGCCGCGGGCCGGGCCGTACCACCAACGCGTCGCCGTCGACCGCCCACACCTGAGCGCCCGGCACGTGCGGGACCACCTGCCGGGCCTGGCGGGCCGCTCCGTCGAGGTGGAACCCGCACGGGGTGACCAGCACGACGTCCGGCGCGGCGGCCGCCAGCTCCGCCCAGGTCGTCTCGACGGACCTCGCGCCCGGGCGGGCGGCGACAGGTTCCCCGCCCGCGGCCGTGACCAGGTCCGGCACCCAGTGACCGGCCGTGAACGGCGGGTCCACCCACTCGACCACCGCCACCCGGGGCCGCGGGCGCCCGGCCACGGCCGCCGCGACTGAGGCCAGCCGGGCGCGCAGCGCCGCGATCAGCGCCGAGGCGCGTTCGGGCACGCCGGTGCGGGCGCCGACCTCGGCGATCGTGCCCAGCACCTCCTCCAGCGTGTACGGGTCGAGCGAGACGACGTCCGCCCGGCAGCCGAGGTGGGTCAGCGCGTCGGAGACCTGCCCCGAGGGCAGCGCGCACACCCGGCACAGGTCCTGCGTCAGGATCACGTCCGGGTCCAGTCCGGCGAGGGCGTCGGCGTGCAGCGTGTACAGGTCACCGCCCTCGGCGAGCCGGCTCTTGACGTACGCATCGATCTCGGCCGGATCCATCCCGCGGGTGTCCCGGCCGCCGACCACGACGGTCTTGTCGGCGCGGGCGCGGGGCGGCTCGTCGCATTCGAAGGTCACGCCGACCAGGTTGTCGTCGAGCCCGAGCGCGTAGACGATCTCGGTGGCGGACGGCAGGAGGGACACCAGGCGCATGCCCGGCAGTCTGCCGCACCCGGCGCCGCGCTCAGCGGGCCAGGGTACGGGCGACGAAGTCGAACGCCGCCGGCACGACCGTGCTCCAGTACCCGAAGTTGTGGCGCCCGTCGGCGTACCCGCCCGCGACCGGCGGCGTGGGCAGGGCGCGTTCCAGCGCCCGGACCTGGTCGTACAGGCTGTCGTCGCGACCGCACCACAGCCCGACGGGCAGACGGCCCAGACGGGAGAGCCCGCCGAACACGTCGTCGCCGGGGAAGACCGCGGGGGAGAAGGCGGCGACGCCGCGCAGGAACCCCGGGTACGCCTCGGCCAGCAGCAGGCTGCCCGCGCCGCCCATCGACCAGCCCCAGGCGGCGAGCCGCGACGTGTCGAAGCCGAGCGCGCGGCACCACGCGGGCAGTTCGGCGTGCACCATCCGCTGTGGGTCGTCGGGGCCACCGGGACGCCAGCCGAGCCGGTCACCGCTCGCGCCCGCCAGCACGAACGGCGGGGCGCCCCGGCGTACCGCGTCGGTGAGGAAACGGCCGAGACCGAGGCCGGGGTAGTCCCGCGGCGCCCTGGAGCCGCCGTGCAGGACGAGGCAGACGGGCAGGCCGCGGCCGGTGCCGTACCCGGCGGGCACGGCGGTGTAGAAGTCCACGGTGCGACCGCGGGCGGCGCAGAAGCGGGTCTCCAGCCGCTCCTCTCCGGCGGGAGCGTCGGGTACGACCGGTGCCGCCGCACCGAACCGGCGGGCCAGCGGTCCGGCCAGCGGCAGGGCGGCCGTCGCGGCCGCGGCGAGTCCGAGCGCCGCCAGCCCGCCGGCCAGCACACCCCGGCGGTCCAGCTGGGGTGGCCGCCGCCGGTTCGGGTCCATGCCCTGCTCAACGCGCCTGCCCGGGCGCCGAAACGGCGGACCGGGCGACGCCGCGCGTCCTGCTTCCCGAACCCGTCGGCGCCTGCCCCCCGGGCGGCCGAAGCGCCCCTGCCGACATGACACAGAGTAATGATCGTTTGCCCGACTGGGCCATTGAACACTCAGCGTCATGACGCCTAGCCTGATGATCGTTTGCGTGCCGCCGACTGGCTGCACCGTGACGAGCGGAGTTCCGGTGAGGTTGACAGAGCTGGCCATGGCGGCCGCGATCACGGTTGGTGTTGGCGGGGCCTCCTACGCTGCGATGGATGTGCAGGGGCTGACCCGGTCCGCCGAAGCGGTCGCCGAGCGGGCCACCTGCCGGGCCGTCGACGAGGCGATCGTGGCGTACTACGCGCAGGAGGGAAAGGTGGCGCAGCGGCTGGCGGAACTCCAGCCGTTCGTGCAGGGCGACATCTCGGCGTACCGGATCCGCGACGGCCGGGCCGCGGGCCCCGGCTGCCCTCCGCGCACGCCGCGCTGACCCATCGCCGCGCCGCGCCCCCGCGGCGCCGGCGACATGCGCTGACGGGGCAGGGCGTCGTTCGGTCACCGCGGGGTCATACGATCGGCGGCGACAAACGACGGTCGAGCACAGGAAAGGTCTCATGGAGACGCTCGAGTTCCAGGCCGAAGCCCGCCAGCTGCTGCAGTTGATGGTTCACTCGATCTACTCGAACAAGGACATATTCCTGCGCGAGCTGATCTCGAACGCGTCCGACGCCCTGGACAAGCTGCGCCACGCGGCGCTCGTCGACGGCGTCGAGGCCGACACCTCGGATCTGCACATCGAGCTGGTCGTGGACGCCGACGCCCGGACCCTGACGGTCCGCGACAACGGCATCGGCATGACCCGCGAAGAGGTCGTCCAGCTCATCGGCACGATCGCCAAGTCGGGTACGGCGGAACTGCTGCGCAAACTCAAGGAGAGCGGCGCCGACTCGCGGGAGCTGATCGGCCAGTTCGGTGTCGGCTTCTACTCGACGTTCATGGTCGCCGACCGGGTCTCGCTGGTCACCCGCAGGGCCGGCACGCACGACGGCACCAAGTGGGAGTCCGACGGCACGGGTACGTACACGATCGACACCGTGGTCGGCGCCGAGGTCGGCACGACCGTGACGCTGCACCTGCGCCCCGCCGACGAGCAGGACGCGCTGTACGACTACACAGACGAGTGGAAGCTCCGCCAGATCGTCAAGCAGTACTCGGACTTCATCGCCTTCCCGATCCGGATGGGCGACGACGTCCTCAACTCGATGAAGGCGCTGTGGGCGCGGCCGCGCGCCGAGGTCTCCGACGAGGAGTACAAGGAGTTCTACCGGCACGTCAGCCACGACTGGAACGATCCACTCGAGATCATCCAGATGAAGGCCGAGGGCACCTTCGAGTACGAGGCCCTGCTGTTCATCCCGTCTCGGGCGCCGTTCGACCTGTTCCAGCGCGACGGCAAGCGCGGCCTGCAGCTCTACGTCAAGCGGGTCTTCATCGCCGACGACAGCACCGAACTGATGCCCGACTACCTGCGCTTCGTCAAGGGCGTGGTGGACGCGGCCGATCTGTCGCTCAACATCTCCCGCGAGATCCTGCAGCAGGACCGGCACATCCAGATGATCCGCCGCCGCCTGGTCAAGAAGGTCCTGTCCACGGTCAGGGACCTGATGACCAACGACGCGGAGAAGTACGCGACGTTCTGGCGCGAGTTCGGCCGGGCGGTCAAGGAGGGCCTGCTGGCCGGCGACGACAACCAGCGCGCCATCCTCGACATCGCCTCGTTCGCGACCACGGCGGGCGCCGAGCCGACCACTCTGGCCGACTACGTCGGCCGAATGAAGGACGGCCAGGAGGCCATCTACTTCATGACCGGCGAGAGCCGGGCGCAGGTGGAGAACTCGCCGCACATGGAAGCCTTCCGGGCCCAGGGGTACGAGGTGCTGCTGCTCACCGACCCGGTGGACGAGATCTGGGTGGACCAGATCACCGAGTACGACGGTACGAAGCTGCAGTCGATCGCGCGCGGCGCCGTGGACCTGCCCAGCGACACAGCGGCCGAGCCGGAGAAGGAGCAGGAGCTGACGCCGTTGCTGACGTTCCTCACCGAGGCGCTCGGCGAGCAGGTCAAGCAGGTGCGCCTGACGCACCGGCTGACCAGCTCGCCCGCCTGCCTGGTCAGCGACGCCGACGACATGACACCCACGCTGGAGAAGATGTACCGCGCCATGGGTCAGCAGGTGCCCCCGGTCAAGCGGATCCTCGAACTGAACCCGGAACACCCCCTGGTCACCGGCCTGGGTTCCGCGCTGGCCGACCGCGCCGACGACCCGGCCCTGAAGGAGACCGCCGAGCTGCTGTACGGCACGGCGCTGCTGGCCGAGGGCGGCGACCTGGCCGACCCGGCCCGCTTCGCCAAGCTCCTGGCCGACCGGCTGGCCCGCACGGTGTGACCCTGATCCGCGCGGTGTGAGCAGTGTCGCCGTGACGGCCGTCGCGACGGCGGCCGTCACGGCTACCCGTGAGTAGGGTTGGCGGCGTACCCCTCGATCACTCAGGAGGCACGTTGTCCACGCGTTCCACAGAGGTCCGGCTGGCGGCCCGGCCGCACGGCTGGCCCACACCGGAGACGTTCGAGTTCGCCGAGACCGAGGTGCCCGATCCGGGCCCCGGCCAGGTGCTGGTCCGCAACCTGCTGATGAGCGTCGACCCGTACATGCGGGGCCGGATGGACGACCGCGAGTCGTACGTGGCGCCGTACGAGGTCGGCAGGGCGCTCGAGGGCGGCGCGGTCGGCGAGGTCGTCGCGTCCGGCGACGAGCGGATCAAGCCCGGCACGGTGGTGCTGCACGGCCTCGGCTGGCGCGACTACGCGCTGCTGGACGCGCGGCACGTCAACCCGGTCGAGGAGTCCGTCGCGCCGCTCGGGGCGTACCTCGGTGTGCTCGGCATGCCCGGGCTGACCGCGTACGCGGGGCTGTTCGAGACCGCCGAGTTCAAGCCCGGCGACGTCGTGTTCGTCTCCAGCGCGGCCGGGGCGGTCGGGCAGGTCGTGGGCCAGCTCGCCAAGCTCAAGGGCGCCAGCCGGGTCATCGGCAGCGCCGGTTCCGCCGCCAAGGTGGCGTACCTGACCGACGAGCTGGGCTTCGACGCCGCGTTCGACTACCACGACGGTCCGGTACGCGACCTGCTGAAGGCCGCCGCGCCCGACGGCATCGACGTCTACTTCGACAACGTGGGCGGCGAGCACCTGGAGGCCGCGATCGGCGCCATGCGTCTGCACGGCCGGATCACGATCTGCGGCATGATCAGCGTCTACAACGCCACCGCCCCGACCCCGGCGCCGCGCAACCTGCCCATGATGATCAGCAAGCGGCTCACGATGCGCGGCATGCTGGTCCGCGACCACGCGAAGCTGCAGGGCCGGTTCCTCGCCGAGGTCGCCCCGCTGCTGGCCGACGGCAGCCTGCGCAACCGGGAGACCGTGCACGAGGGCCTGGCCCGGGCGCCGGAGGCGTTCCTCGCAATGCTGCGCGGCGACGGCGTCGGCAAACACCTCATCCGCATCGCCTCCTGACAGCCCACCAGGCGACGCCGCCCGACCACCGGCCCGATCTGTGATGACTTCAGGTGCGGAGCCGACCCGAAGTTGTCAAGTTCGGCTCTGGCGGCGCGGCTGAGGGCCGCCCCGGCGCTCATGGCCGCGTCGGGAGGGCCGGGGCTGGTGGCGTCGTCAGGTCGGCGGCGCGGTGAGGTGGAGGGCGGCGAGGCGGGGGTCGGTCAGCCAGGTCCGGGGCCCCGCGTGGGCGACGCGGATCCCCGCCACCGCGACCGCGTATGCCAATGCCGTCGGCAGGTCCGCGAGCGCGGGTTCGCGGGCCACGGCGACCGCGAGTGCGCCGTGGAACACGTCACCCGCCCCGGCGGTGTCCACCGCCGCGACCGGCGGCACGGGCACCTCGCCCGCGGCCCCGGCCGAGAACCACCGCACCGGGTCCGGCCCGGCCGTGACGGCGACGTGGCGGGCGCCGAGGTCGCGGATCGCGGCCGGTCCCGGCAGCTCCGGGTGGCGGAACGTCGCGGAGCACGCCACCACGTCGGCGTGCGGCAGGACGTCGGCGAACACGGGACGCCAGCTGCCGGCGTCCACGATCAGCGGCCGCCCGGCGCGCGCCGCCGCGGTGGCCAGCCCGGGGTGGTGGCCGTCGACCAGCACGGCGTCCGCGCGGGACAGGACGCTGCCCAGCGCCGGGGGTACGGGCGCGGCCAGCCCGCCCGCGTTGCGGCTGACGATGCTGCGCTGGCCGGTGCCCGCCAGCACGGTCACCGCGGAGACCGGGGGAGCGGCGTCGGCGTCCGGGGTCGCGTCGAGCAGGCGCACCCCGTACGCGGAAAGGTCGGCGCGGATGACCGCCGCCAGCGGATGCATGCCCACGGCCGTGACCAGGGTGACGTCGGCGCCGAGCGCCGCCGCCGCGACCGCGGCGTTGGTGGCCGGTCCACCGGCCGCCAGCTCCGCGGAGCCAGCCTCCACCTTCTCGTCCGCACCGGGAATCCGGTCGACCCGCTGAATCAGGTCGACCGTGGCCAGGCCGACACAGACCACGCGGACGGTCACGGGGCCGGGTCGGTCACGGGGCCGCAGCGGTCATGCGGCCACGCCTGGCATGAACGGTCGTGGGGCCCGGCCGGTCACGAGGCCAGGTCGGAGACGAACACGCCGATGTTGTGGAAGATGTTCGCCATCCCGTTGCCGATGCCCTGGGCGATGTCCGCCGCGGGGCCGGGGTTGGTCCCGATGTAGAACACCACCAATATCAGTGCGGTCCAGCCGATGAGCTTCTTCATCGCCAAACGCTTCCTTCCGAGGTCGCGCCGGTCGCCTCAGTTGATCGTCACATGGAATCCCCGCCGATGCGGGGTACCTCGGGGAGGCTGCCGGATTGGCGACGGTACGGATCGACCCGCGGGATCGGTGCGCGACACGCGGCGAGCGTGATCAACGCGCCGGGTTTGCCCCGAGCCGGGCGGCGTCGACGCGCGCGCCGGGCCCGGGGACGGTCAGCCCCGGCCGTTCTGGGCGTCGCGCCAGGCGAGCCAGGACCGCAGCGGGCCCAGATCGGGATCCGGGCCGCCGACGCCGACGGTGAACAGGGACACGCCCAGCTCACGCAGCCGCCCGCCCAGGTCGGCGGGGTCGCCGCGCACGCCGGTGGACAGCTCGATCTCCGCCGGGTCCCGGCCCACCTCCGCGCAGTGCCGGTGCAGGATCTCGACCTTGCGGGCGACGGTGTCCGGGTCGCCGAAGCCGTGCCAGATGTCCGCGTGCCTGGCCACCAGCCGCAGCGTCTTGCGTTCGCCGCCCCCGCCGATCAGCACCGGGATCTTGCGGGTGGGCGGCGGGTTCAGCTTCCCGAGCCGGGACTCGATGCGGGGCAGCGCGGCGGCCAGGTCGTCCAGGCGGCCGCCCGCCGTGCCGAACTCGTACCCGTATTCCTGGTAGTCCTTCTCGAACCAGCCGGAGCCGATGCCGAGGATGAGCCGGCCGTCGCTGATGTGGTCGACCGTACGGGCCATGTCGGCCAGCAGTTCCGGGTTCCGGTAGCTGTTGCAGGTGACCAGCGCGCCGATCTCGACCCGCGAGGTCGCCTCCGCCCACGCGCCCAACATCGTCCAGCACTCGAAATGCAGCCCTACGGGGTCACCCGAAAGGGGGTAGAAGTGGTCCCAGTTGAAGATGACATCGACGCCGAGTTCCTCGGCCTCCGCCGCGGTGCGGCGGATCGTCTTGTAGTCCAGATGCTGCGGCTGAAGCTGCAGTGCGATCCGCACCGGTCGATCGATCATGAAGCCCAGCCTAGTGCGGGACGGCCACGATGTGATTCAACCCTCCAAGCGCGGGCAGGTTCTCGTCAGGTACGGCCCGGACAATGGCAGGATGCGACGACGGAATCTGCTGCTCGGGGTGCTGGCCGCTGCCGCCGGAGCGGGCGCGACGTCCGCCTGCTCGACGGGGGGCTCGACGGGGGCCTCCGGCACTGTCGCGCCGACCGCCACCGCCGGCAGCCCGCCACCGGTGCCGTCGTCGGCCGCGCCGATCCTCTCCTCGACCACGGGGTCGTCGCTGGCGCCGCGCGAGGTCACGCCGTACACGCCGGTGCCGGGAAACGCGCCCGCCCAGGCGTACGCGGTGGGCCGGCGGGACCTGTCGTTCTTCCGCGACGACCGGCCGCTGCCGACCCGGGTCTGGTATCCGGCGGCGGGCATGCCGGGCGTCCCCGATCCGGTGGTCGACGCCGAGCCCGCCGCGGGGCGGCTGTTCCCGCTGGTGCTGTTCAGCCACGGCCTGACCTCCACCCCCGAGAGCTACGCGGACATCCTGTCCCGCTGGGCGCAGGCCGGGTTCGTGGTCGCCGGGCCCGCGTACCCGCACACCTCGTACGGGGTGCAGGACTTCCAGCCCACCGACATCGTCAACCAGCCCGCGGACGCGTCGCACGTGCTGGATCAGCTGCTGGGCATGGGTGATCCGCTGCGGGCGATCATCGACCCGGACCGGCTGGGCGCCGCCGGGCACTCGGGCGGGGGCATCACGACGGTGGGGCTGTTCAGCGCGGTCCGCGACGCCCGGCTGAAGGCGGGCGTCGTGTTCGCGGGTACCGACTTCCGGGGCCTGCCGTTCGCCGGCCCGCCCGCCGCGATGCTGTACGTGCACGGCCGCCGGGACAACACGGTGAAATGGGAGGCCGGGCATACCGTCTTCGAGGCGACCCCGTGGTCGCGGGCGATGCTGTCGATCACCGACGGCGGCCACGTCACGGAGCCCAGTGACCTGGCGCCCACCGCGGGGACCAGCACCGAGTTCCTGCGCTGGGCGCTGTACGGCGACGCCTCCGCCCGGGGCCGCATCCCGGCGGCGGCCGCCCTCGACGGGGTGGCGACCCTGGAGAACCAGCTCTAGACGCGATCCGGCGCCGGCCCGGTGGTGCTGTCGCGTACCACCAGTTCGGTGGCCAGCTCGACGCGCGGCGTGTCGATTGGCTGTCCCTGGGCCAGCCGCAGGACGGTACGGGCGGCCAGCGCACCCATCTCGGGCAGCGGCTGGCGCACCGTGGTCATCGGCGGCGAGGCCCACCGCGACTCGGGCAGGTCGTCGAACCCGACGACGCTGAGGTCGTCGGGCACCCGCAGGCCCCGGCGGCGGGCGGCCTCGTACACGCCGAGGGCCATGGTGTCGCTGGACGCGAAGATCGCGGTGGGCGGGTTCGGCCTGTCGAGCAGGGCCAGGCCGCCCGCGAAGCCCGACTCGTACAGGAAGTCGCCGGGCCGGATCAGTGCGTCGTCCACGTCGGCGCCGGCCGCCTCCACGGCGGCGCGGTAGCCGTCCAGCCGGGCCCGGCTGCACAAC
The DNA here is from genome assembly GCF_047159485.1 of Krasilnikovia sp. MM14-A1004. Lineage (GTDB taxonomy): Bacteria > Actinomycetota > Actinomycetes > Mycobacteriales > Micromonosporaceae > Actinoplanes. Next base: position 2,956,092 of record NZ_AP038773.1, read on the forward strand.
ATGTGCGAGGGCCCGGCGACCAGGCCGATCCGGCGGTGCCCGAGCGAGGTCAGGTGCTCGGTGGCGCTGCGCCCGCCGGCCCAGTTCGTGGCCCCGATGGTGGGCACGTCGAGGTCCACGCCGCCCGCCGGGTCGACCACCACCACGGGGATGTTGAGCCGGTGCAGCTCGGCGTGGACCGTGCCGGTGAGATCGGAGGTCACGAAGATGACCCCGTCGCAGGCCCGGGCGCGCAGGTTCTGCAACCACTGCCGGGTGGCGGCGGAACGCCGGTGCACGGCGGAGACGACGGTGCCCACCCCGGCGGCATGCGCCACGTCCTCGACGCCGCGGATCAGCTCCAGCGCCCACGGGCTGTCCAGGTCGTTGAATACCAGGTCGATCAGCCCGGACCTGCTGTTCTGCTGCCGGGACGCCCGGCGCCGGTAGCCGTGCTGTTTGAGCAGCTGCTCCACCAGCTCGCGGGTCTGCGGGGCCACGTCGGCGCGCCCGTTGAGCACCCGCGACACCGTCGGCACGGAGACACCGGCCTCGTGCGCGATCGCGGCGATGGTCACGCGCTTCCCGTCGCCGGTCACGGGCGCCTCCGAGCTGAAAGTTCCGGGATCGATTCCCGGAAGTATTCCACACCCCGGTGGGCCCTCCGCCCGGCTATAACACCTGCGCCGCCGGGATCGGCCGGGCCGTCGGGATTACCCCCGGACGAGTGATCTGGACGCCCGGGCCCTCGTGCCGGGCGATCCCGGCGGCGGTGCTCGCGTCCTCGGGAGGCGAGCACCGTTAGTCCCCGATGTGCGCAGTAACCGAATTAGACTGAAATCATCGGCGCGCCGGATCCTGGTCGGCGCGGTCTCGCTCGGCCTCATGACAGCCGGCAGCGTGGCAATCGCGGCGGTCGTGGACAGTACCCCGTCCACGGCCCCGAGCTTCAACGGCTCCGTCTTCGCGATCGCCTACCGCGGCGACACCGTGTACGTGGGCGGCTCGTTCACCAAGGCCATCGTGGCCGGCAAGAGCGTCGCCCGGAACCGGCTCGCCGCCTTCGACGGGCGTACCGGGGCGCTGCTGCCGTGGAACCCGGGCGCCGACAACACCGTCCGCGCTCTCGCCACCGACGGCACGGTCATGTACGCGGCCGGCGACTTCGGCGTCATCGGCGCCCAGAACCGTGACTCGCTGGCCGGTCTGGACCCGACGACGGGCGTCCCCACGGCGCTCAAACACGGCATCCTCGGCCAGCCCAACGCGCTGGCGGTCGCCGGTGGGCGGCTCTACCTGGGCGGCCGGATCACCGGAGTGGACGGCGTCACCCGCGCCAACCTGGCCGCGTTCAACACCGTCACGGGCGCGCTGGACACCGGGTGGGCACCGACCACCGACGACACCGTCAACGCGCTCGCGGTCGCCAACAACAAGATCTACATCGGCGGGCGCTTCCACCGCGCCAACAACGTCCCCTCCACCCTGCGGCTGACCGCGGTGGACCCGGTCACCGGCGTGGTCGACACGACGTTCAAGCCCAAGCCCGCATATCAGGTCTTCGCGCTCTCCTCCGACGCCACCAGTGTGTACGCGGCGCTCGGCGGCCAGGGCGGGCGCGCGCTCGCCTACACCTTCGCGGGCGCGACCCGATGGACCCGCGTCTTCGACGGCGACATCCAGGCTGTCACGGTGTTCGGCGGCACCACGTACGTGGGTGGGCACTTCGACAACGCCTGCACCACCACGAACAACGGCGCTCAGGGCGTCTGCACCGACGGCTCGATCCCGCGGGTCAAGCTGGCCGCGATCGACGCTCAGGGCAACCTGCTGCCCTGGGCCCCGCAGGCCAACGGCGTGGTCGGCGTCCGGGTCATGACCAGCTCGGTCGGCCTCGGCATCGTCTCGGTCGGCGGCGACTTCACCACGATCAACGGCCTCACCCAGAAGCGGTACGCCGCGTTCACCGATCCCACGGCACGCTCGGCGGGCGGACCGCCGCCGCCCGCGTCGCCGTTCGTCGCGTCGTACAACTTCGACTCCACGGTCGCGGACGGCACGTTCGACGACGGCTCCGGCCACGGCCACCTGCTCAAGGCGTTCGCGGCCAACGGGGCCGTGGCCACGCTGGTCCCGCACGGCACCGGCCAGGCCGTCCTGTTCCCGCCGAAGTGCGCCGTCGCGGCGACCTGCCCCCGGCTCAATCTGCAGGCCGCGAACACCGCCGACCTGAACCCGGGCACGCGGGACCTGCGTTTCGGGGCGGCCGTGCGGCTGGCCGCCGCGGAGACCTCCAGCGGGGAGAACATCGTGCAGAAGGGCTACTCGACCTCCGGCGGGCAGTACAAGCTGCAGGTCGACGGCGCCTCCGGGAAGCCGAGCTGCGTCATGAGCGACCAGAACTCGCCCACCCTGTACGTGGCCAAGAGCTCGCTGTCCATCTCGGACGGCGGCTGGCACACGCTGGAATGCCGTCGCGCCGGCACCTCGCTGACCATCCGGGTCGACGACGTGCAGCGTGGGGCCGCCACGATCCCGGTCACCCTGTCGGTGGTCACCACCCAGCCGTTGCGGATGGGCGGCAAGGGACTGGCCGTCAACAACGACCAGTACCACGGGTATCTCGACGACGTCTGGCTCAGCATCGGCTGAGCGAACGCAGGGCCCCGGCGGCCGTGGGGGACGGTCGCCGGCCGCCGGGGCGGAGAGACGCGCGCCGCGTCGATGGTCGCGGCGCGCGCCGGTCTACCCGGCGTACGCCGCGGTCGCGCAGGGAGTGAACACGGGGGACTCCTTCGGCACCGCCGCGAGGGGGATGGCGGATCGACGACAATCGTTCAGTGAATGTCATCAAAATGCAACACCGCGACGCCCATGTGAAACAACCGGTTCAGTCCAGGTTGTGCCGGGCCGTCGCGGGGGGCCGCAGGCCCAGCATCGCCTCCGTCATCCGGACGGCGTCCACCGCCGCGGGCACGTCGTGCACCCGGACGATCCGGGCACCCCGGATCACGCAGAACACCACCGCCGCGACCGTGCCGACCAGCCGGTCGTGCTGCGCCGCGTCCAGCGTCTCGCCGATGAAGTCCTTGTTGCTCACCGCCGCCAGCACCGGGAACCCGAGCGCCGTCAGCTCGTCGAGCCGCCGGGTCAGCTCCAGCGAGTGGTAGGTGTTCTTGTTCAGGTCGTGACCAGGGTCGATGACGATCTGCTCGGGGCGTACGCCCCGGTCCAGCGCCAGCTGGACCCGGCGCCGCAGGAAGTCGATCACCTCGGCGGTCACGTCGTCGTAGGTCGGGCGCGGGTACCTGGTGCGCGGCGCCGCCAGGCTGTGCGTGATCACCAGCGTCGCGGCGGTGCCCGCGACCGCGTCCGCCATCGCGGGATCGCGCAGCCCCGACGTGTCGTTGACGACCCCCGCCCCGGCCGCCACCACCGCGCGCGCCACCTCCGGCCGGAACGTGTCCACCGAGACCACCGCCAGGTCGCGGGCCGCCTCCACCACCGGCAGCACCCGTTCCAGCTCCTGCGCCGCGCTGACCTCCGGGCCCGGAGCGAACGGCACCCCACCGATGTCGATCCAGTCGGCCCCGGCGGCCGCCGCCGCGCGTACCGCCTCGATCGCCCGGTCCAGCGCGAACGTGGCGCCCCGGTCGTGGAACGAGTCGGGGGTCCGGTTCACGATCGCCATCACCGCGACCCGGCGGGAGAAGTCGAAATCGCGGCCGCCGATCACCCGCTGCGGGTGCGCCAGATACGGCCGGGCAACGCTGCCGCCGGAGGTCACGTCGGTCACGGGCAGGGCTCCCTGGCTGCGGTTTTGCGGCATCGCGAGACTAACAGCCGGTAGGCGGCCGCGTGGCGGGGACCGCCCCGGCCGGGACGGGCTTTCGGTATTGATAGGCGCTGATTTAGTGTCCAACGGGTGATTGAGGATGGTCTGGGGCCGGGAGACGTGCGCGGACCGGTCCGCTATCTGTGGTGGCTCGTGCGCCGCCAGCCCGCGCGGGTCGCGGCCGGGGTGGCCGTCGGCACCGCGTGGATGGTGGGGCTGACGCTCCCGCCGTACCTGCTGTCGCTGGCCGTGGACCGCGGCCTGCAGTCGCGCCGCCCGGCCGCGCTGGCCGGCTGGGCCGCGGCCCTGCTCGCCGTCGGCATCGCCAACGCCGCCCTGGCCATCGCGCGGCACCGCATCACGACGAGGATCCGGCTGGACGCGGGCCTGCGGACCGTCCGCGAGGTGCTGGCGCACGCCACCCGGCTCGGCGCGGCCCTGCCGCGCCGCCTGCCGCCCGGCGAGGTCGTCACGCTCGGCATCGGCGACGTGTGGGTGCTCGCCCAGGCCCTGACGGTCACCGGTCCGGGCATCGGGGCACTGATCGCGTATGCGGTGGTGGCGGCGCTGCTGGCCGGGATCTCGCCGCTGCTGGCGGTCGTCGTGCTGGCCGGCGCTGCGGCGCTGGCCGTGGCGGTCGGGCCGCTGCTGGGCCGGCTGCACCACGCCGACACGCGCTACCGCGACCGGCAGGGCGACCTCGCCGCCCGACTCGTCGACGTCCTCGGCGGCCTGCGGATCCTCGGCGGTCTCGGCGGCCAGCAGGCGACGGCCCGACGGTACGGGCGCGCCTCCGGCCAGCTGCGCGACTCCGGCAACCGGGTCGGCGCCGTGACCAGCTGGATCCAGGCCCTCGGCGCGGGCCTGCCCGCCCTGTTCCTCGCGGTCGTGACGTGGCTGGGCGCCCGCCTCGCCGCGCGCGGCGACATCACGGTCGGCGACCTCGTCGCCGTGTACGGGTACACCGCCGTGCTCGTCGTGCCGGTGACGTTCCTCATCGAGGGCGGCTCCGACATCAGCCGGGCCCTGGTCGCGGGCCGCCGCGTCGTCGACTTCCTGGCGCTGCGCCCGGAGCACGACGAGGCACCGGCGCTACCCGCCCCGCGCGGCCCGGTCACCCTGCACGACCCCGCCTCCGGCGTCACCGTCGCCGCCGGGCGGATCACCGCGCTGGCCAGCGCCCGCCCCGCCGACGCGGTCGCCGTGGTCGACCGCCTCGGCCGGTACGGGCCCACCGCGGCGAGCTGGTCCGGGGTGCGGCTGGACCGGATCGCCACCGCCGTGCTGCGCGAACGCATCCTCGTCGCGGACAACGAGGCCCACCTGTTCGCCGGGTCGATCGACGACGTCGTGGCCGGCCGCTTCGACCCGGACGACGCCGGGCTGCGGGGCGCCCTCGACGCGGCACTCGCCCACGACGTCGCCGACGGCCCCACGGCGCGCGTGGAGAGCCGTGGCCGCAACCTCTCCGGCGGCCAGCGCCAGCGCATCCGGCTCGCCAGGGCCCTGTACGCCGACCCGGAGGTGCTGCTGGCCGTCGAGCCGACGTCCGCTGTCGACGCGCACACCGAGGCGGGCATCGCCCGGCGGCTGGCCGCGGCCCGCGCCGGGCGTACCACGTTGCTGGCCACCACGTCGGCGGCGCTGCTGGACCGGGCGGACGTCGTGCACTTCCTGGTGGACGGCAGGGTCCTCGCCACGGGCACCCACCGGGAACTGCTGACTGCCGCACCGGGTTACCGGGCCCTGGTGGCCCGCGGCGCGGACGGGCCGGTCACCGTACGGCCGGGCTCGGGGTCGCGGTGAGCGGCGGCACGGTGGCGGGCGGCCTGCCGGTGGCGGACGGCCGCCGGGTACGGCGCGCCATGGCGCGGCTGCTGTCCGCCGAGGCGCGCGCCGTCACCGGCATGGTGGGGCTCGCCGCCCTGGCCGCGGCCGCCGCGCTGGTCCCCCCGCGGCTGCTCGGGCACATCGTCGACCTGGTCGCCGCCGACGGCGCCGCCGCGGTGCCCCGGGTGGACCGGCTGGCGCTGGGCATCGTCGCCGCCACCGTGGCGCAGATCCTGCTCACCCGGTGGGCGCTGCTGGTCGCGCACCGGTTCGGTGAGCGGACCGGGGCCCGGGTCCGGGAGCAGTTCCTCGACCGGGCGCTGGCGCTGCCCGCCGCCACGATCGAACGGGTCACCGCGGGCGACCTCGCCGCCCGCGGCACCGGCGACGTCGGCGCCGTCGCGGCGACCCTGCGCGACGCGGTACCCGAGGTGTTCGTCGCCGCCACCCAGGCGGTGTTCCTGCTCGGTGCGGTCCTGCTGGTCGCACCGGTGCTCGGCGCGGCCGGGCTGCTGGCCCTCGGCGGGGCGGGATTCGCGGCCCGCTGGTACCTGCGCCGGGCCCGGGCCGCCTACCTGGACGAGGGGGCCGCCAGCTCCGCCCTCGCCGACGAGCTCGCGGCGACCGTGGCGGGCGCCCGTACCGTCGAGGCTCTCGGCCTGCAGGGCCGCCGCGTCGCCGCCGGTCGGGAAGCTGTCGGATGGGTCCGACGGGCCCGGCTGCGCACCCTGTTCCTGCGCAGCGTGCTGTTCCCGATCGTGGACGTGTCCTATGTGCTGCCCGTGGTCGCGGTGCTGCTGCTCGGCGGTCTGCTGTACCGCCACGCGCAACTCACCCTCGGCGCGGTCACCGCCTGCGCCCTGTACCTGCGCCAGCTCGGTGCCCCGCTGGACATCATCCTGGTCTGGATGGAGCGCCTGCAGGCCAGCGGGGCGTCGTTCGCCCGCCTCGAGGGCCTCGCCGCCGTCCCGCCCGCCCCCGTCCCCGGCACGGCCCTCCCCACCGGAGACCGGATCGAGATGACCGGGGTCTGGTACGCCTACGACGGCGGCCCGGACGTGCTGCGCGGCGTCGACCTCACGGTCCGGCCGGGGGAGCGGCTCGCGGTGGTCGGCGTGTCCGGCGCGGGCAAGTCCACCCTCGTCCGGCTGCTGGCCGGGGTGGACCGCCCGCGCGCCGGCACGGTCACCGTCGGCGGCGTGCCCGTGGCCGAGCTGCCCCCGCAGGTGCTGCGCCGTCAGGTCGTCCTCGTCACGCAGGAGCACCACGTCTTCCGCGACACGCTGCGGGACAACCTGCGGCTGGCGGCGCCCGGCGCGACGGACCTGCGCCTGCGCGCGGCACTGGCCACGGTGGGCGCGGACTGGCTCAACGAGCTACCGGCCGGCCTCGACACCGACCTCGGCCGCCAGCCGCTCGACGGGGCGCGGGCCCAGCAACTGGCGCTCGCCCGGGTGGTGCTGGCGAACCCCCACACGGTCCTGCTCGACGAGGCCACCGCCCTGCTGGACCCCGCCACCGCGCGCGGCGCCGAACGGGCGCTGGCCGCCGTACTGCGCAAACGCACCGTCGTCGCGGTGGCCCACCGGTTGCAGACCGCCCGCGACGCCGACCGGGTCGCCGTGCTCGACGCGGGCCGCGTCGTGGAGCTGGGCAGCCACGACGAGCTGCTCCGGGCCGGTGGCGCCTACGCCGCCCTGTGGCACGCCTGGCACGGAGGCAGCGGGAGCTGACCGGAGCGCAGCGGTCCGGGCAACTTCGCGAATCCGGCCCGCGCGGGGGCCGCGTCGCCGATCTTTGAGGGTGAACCGCGGAGACGGAGACCTCGTGATCCTCGCCCTGTGCGCTCCCGGCGTCGGCGACCTCGCCATCGCCGTGCCCGCGCTGCGCGCCCTCCGGGCCGCGTTCGCGGCGCGGACCCTGGCGCTGGCCGCGCCCGCGTGGCTGACCCCGCTCGTCGACCTCGTGGGCGGGATCGACCGGGTGCTGCCCACGGCGGGCCTGGCGCCGAACCGGTGGACCGCACCGGGCCCCGAGATCGCGGTCAACCTGCACGGCTGCGGTCCCGAGTCGCACCGCCTGCTGAACGCGGTGCGACCCGCGAGGCTGTGGGCGTTCGCCAACGCCGAAGCCGCGCACTCCGACGGCCCGGACTGGGCCGAGGACGAACACGAGACGCACCGCTGGTGCCGGTTGCTGCGCCACTACGGGATCCGCGCCGACGCGGACGACCTCGCGCTGGCGGTGCCGGACACGCCTGTCGCGCACGGCGTCACCATCGTCCACCCGGGTGCGAGGGCGCCCGGGCGCCGGTGGCCGCCGGACCGCTTCGCGGCCGTCGCCCGCGCGCTCGCGGCGGCCGGCCACCACGTGGTCGTCACGGGCTCGGCCCACGACACCGATCTCGCGGTACGGGTGGCCCGCGGCGCGGGACTGCCCGCCGGGGCCGTGCTCGCGGGCCGTACCGGGCTGGGCGGGCTCGCCGCGCTGGTCGCGCACGCCCGCCTGGTGATCAGCGGGGACACCGGGATCGCGCACCTGGCCACGGCGTACCGCGTGCCGTCGGTGGTGCTGTTCGGCCCGGTGCCACCGCACCGGTGGGGGCCGCCACCCGGGAGGGCGTACCACCGGGCGATCTGGCACGGCGGCCCCGGACCCGCCGGGCATGATGCGCTGTCGACAGTACGGCCGGACGAGGTGCTGGCCGCGGCCGCCGAAGCCGAACGGGGCCGGCACCCCCTCCCGGCGCCCTGACGTCGTCCACTGTGGGCGCTCCCGCCGGTGCTACCGCAGCGCCGGTTCCGCCAGTCTGCCCCCGCTCAGGACGTGCACGGCGTCGACCGCGTCCAGACCCTCGCGGCGGTGCGTGAACAGCAGCACGGACAGGCCCGCACCGGCCGCCAGCAGGTCTGCCATCAGGGATCCGGCCTCGTCCTCGGCCAGACCCTCGGTCGGCTCGTCGAGGATCAGTACGCGCGGTCCGGCCAGCAGCGCGCGGGCGGTCACCAGCCGGCGCCGTTGACCGCCGGAGACGGTGGCGCCGCCGGTGCCGAGCCAGGTGTCCAGCCCGTCCGGCAGCCGGGCCAGCCAGCCGCCGAGGCCGACCCGGGCGAGGACGGCGTGCAGCTGGGCGTCGGTGGCGCCGGGGCGGGCCAGGCGCAGGTTCTCCCGTACGGTCGAGGCGAAGAGGTGTCCGGTCTCGTCGCTGACCAGGGCGATCATGCTGCGAACGGCCTCGTCCGGCAGGGCGTGCAGGTCCGTCCCGTCGATCCGTACCGTGCCGGCGCGCGGGTCGAGCAGCCGGGCCAGCACGGCGGCCAGGGTGGACTTGCCGCTGCCGGACGCGCCGAGCACCGCGACCCGCCCGCCCGCCGGCAGGTCCAGGTCGAGTCCGCGCAGCGCCGCCGGGGCGTCGGGACGCCAGCCCGCCACAAGTCCGCGCACCCTGACCTCGCCCCCGCCCGTGGCGTCGGCCCACGTCCCGGTCGCGGCCCTGGTTCCCGTCACCCGCTGTGCGGGGGACGCGGGGGCGAGTGCGGCCAGCCGGGCTCGCGCGCCCGCAGCCCGGCGGCGCGCCACGGCCGCATCCGGCAGACCGGCGACGGGCTCGTTCAGGGCGACCATCCCCAGCAGCAGCACCGCGGCCCATTCGGGTGAGACACCGCTGGTCACGCCCGGGACGAGGGCGGTACCCACCACGACCACCCCCCAGCCGAGATGCGCCAGCGCGGCGGCCCCGCCCGCACCCCACGCGGTCCGGGCCTCCACGGTGGACAGGGCGCGGCTGCGCCGGTCCGGTACGGCCAGCGCCGCACCGGGTTCGCGGGCGCCCAGTTCCTCCAGCGCGTCGACGGACTCGACGAGTGCGTCGCGCAGTTCGCCGCGGGCCCGCCCCGTGGCCGCGTCCAGCCGCGCCGCCCGGCGCCCGGCGAAGAGGGGCGCCGCGACGGCGGACAGGCCCAGCCCCGCGACGAGGGGAAGCACCACGGCGGGCTGTACGGCCGTCGCGGCGGCCCCGGCCACGCCCACGGCCAGCGCGGCGGCGGCCCGGGGCAGGTGCCCGCGCAGCAGCCCGTCCACCCGTGCGTCGACGTCGTCGACCACGCGGGTCAGCAGGTCGCCGCGGCGGTGCAGGTCGGGGCCCGGTACGCGGGGGATCAGGTCGGCGTACACGCGGGCGCGCCAGGCGCCCAGCCGGGCGAACGCGACCTCGTGCGACGCCAGCCGCTCCAGGTAGCGCAGCAGCGGCCGGGCCACCGCCGTGGCCCGGACCGTGACGACCGCGGCCGACAGCGTCAGCACCGGCGGCAGCGCGGATGCCCGGACGAGCAGCCATGCGGCGGCACCGGTCAACGCGATCCCGGCCAGCCATGCCGCCGCACCGAGCAGGATCGCGGTGCCGGGCCGCTGTGTCACGGCGTCGACGCGGCGCCCGGACCGTGTGCCCCTGCCGGATGACGCGGGGCCGTGACCGGCGGTGACGGCACCCGCGCGGTCATCGGCGGCCGGCGCGGCGGGGGGTTGACCGGTGGACGCGGCGTGGCGGGCGTGGATGGTGACTGCGCGGTCCGCCGCGGCCAGCAGTGCGGGCCGGTGCGCCACCGCCAGCACCGCGCAGCCCCGCCGGGCCGCGGCCCGCAGCTCCGCCACGACCAGCCGCTCGGCGGCCGCATCGAGGTGCGCGGTCGGCTCGTCCAGCAGCAGCGTCACCGGTTCCCGGCCGGCCCGGTGCAGCAGCACGGCGAGGGCGAGCCGCTGGCGCTGCCCGGCGGACACGCCGTCGCCGTGTTCACCGAGCGGGGTGCCGGGTTCGAGTTCTCCGTCCAGCCCCACCGCCCGCAGGGCCGCCCGGATCCGCCGGGGGCCGGGGGCCGGTTCCGGGGCCGCGGCGAGGGCGAACACGTCCGCGACCGTACGGGCGTGCGGGAGCATCGGCCGCTGCGGCAGGTACAGCGGACGCGGCCCGGTCACGACCGTGGAGCCCGAGTCGGGCGGTTGCAGCCCGGCCAGCACTCGCAGGGCGGTGGTCTTGCCCGCGCCGGACGCGCCCCGCAGCGCCACGAACTCGCCCGCCGCCACCGCGAGTCCGGGCAGGACGAGGGCGTCGCCGGTCGCGCCGGGATGGCGTACCCGGATGTTGGTGGCCCCGATCCCGGGCCTGCCGCCCTCCCCGCCGGCCCCGCTGCGGGCCGGGGGTGCGGTCAGCACCTCGTCCACGTCCGCGATGACCGCGGCCGCGTCGGTGCTGGCGTGGTAGCGGGCCGCCATCTCCCGCAGCGGCCGGTACGCCTCCGGCGCCAGCAGGATCACCAGCAGGGCGGGTTCCAGCGCCAGGTGCCCGGCCGCGACCCGCAGCCCGACGGTGACCGCGATCAGCCCCACCGACAGCGTGCCCACGAGATCCAGCGCGGTCGAGGACAGGAACGCGACCCGCAGCACCCGCATGGTCGCCGCGCGGTGCCGCTCGGTCATGGCCGCGACGGCGGGTACCTGCCGTTCGGCCCGCCCGTGGACGCGCAGGGTCGCCAGGCCGCGCACCACGTCCAGGAAGTGGCCCGCGAGCCGGGCGTCGGCCTCCCACCGTTGCCGGGCGCGGGCCTCTGTGGCCCACCCGATGAGCGCGCCGAGCACCGGCACGAGCGGCAGGGTGGCGAGCGCGATCAGCGCCGACGCCGGGTCCACGACGGCGATGGCGGCGACCACCAGCGGCGGCAGGGCCACCCCGAGGACGAGCGCGGGCAGGTACCCGCTGAACCACGGCCGCAGCGCGTCCAGTCCGGTGGTGAGCACGGCCGTGAGTCGTCCGGCGCCGTACCGGGCGGCCCAGGCGGGGCCGCGGCGCAGCGCCGCGGCCAGCACGCCGCGGCGCAGCTCGTCGCCGACGCGGGCCGCGGCGCGCTGGGCGACGACCTGTTCGGCCCAGGCCAGTCCGGCCCGCGCGAGGTACGCGGCGGCCAGCAGCGCCACCGTCGCCCCGCCCGGGTGCCCCGCGACGGTACGGGCCAGCGCGGCGGCCAGCAGCAGCGTCGCGCCCGCCTGCCCCGCGCCGATGGCGGCGAGCCCCGCGATCGGCGTACGGCTGGCCCGCGCGTGCCGCAGCAGCCGCCGGTCCAGCGGGCCGCTCCGTCGAGTCACGACGGGACCCGCTCGCTGGCGACCCGCCGCCGGAACACCCAGTACGAGAACCCCTGGTACACCAGCACGCCCGGCAGGATGACCACCCCGGCCACGGTGAGCAGCCGCAACGTGGATGCGGGGGCTGCCGCGTCGGCGAGGGTGAGCGACCAGGCGGGGTTCAGCGTGCTGCGCAGCACCACGTCGCCGTGGGCGGTGAACACGGCAACCACCGCGCCCGCCACCCCGAGCGCGGCCACGGTGAACGCCGCCGCCTCGCGCCGGTCCCGGGCCAGCAGCGCCACTCCGGCGCAGGGCAGCGCCGCCACCAGCGGCGTCGCCGTCCCGGTGACGGCCGCCGCGGTGACCAGACCCGCACCGAGCAGGGCGGCCGCCGCCACGCAGACCCGCCGGGCGCGCCGCCGGACCGGTCCGGTCGTGCGCAGGGCGAGGAACGCCGCGCCGAGCAGCACGGCCACGGCGAGCCCGGCCGCCGCCCCGGCCGCCGCGGCGGGACTCAGCACCGGGTCGAGCGTGCGGGACAGGCCGGTGCCGGTGACCTCGCGGGCGGGCCCGAGGGCGAGGCCGCGCACGAGCACCGCCAGCACCGCACCCCACAGCAGCGCGATGCCCGCGGAACTGGCCGCGAGGGCGGCGTCGCAGCCGCGCCGCCAGCGGGCCCCGTCGGACTTGCCGCGGAACTCCAGCGCCACCCCCCGGATCGCCAGCAGCAGCAACAGCGCGACCAGCGGCAGGTACAGGCCGGAGAGCAGGGCCGCGTACCAGTCGGGGAACGCCGCGAACGTCACCCCGATCGCGGCGACCAGCCAGACCTCGTTGCCGTCCCAGAACGGGCCGACCGTACGGATCGCCGCGGCGCGCTCGTGGTCGTCGCGGCCGAGGAACACCGCCAGCAGGCCGACGCCGAAGTCGAAGCCCTCCAGGACGAAGAACAGAACCCAGCAGAGTACGACCAGCGCGAACCAGAAGGTGACCATGGGCGCTCCTCAGTAGACCGGTGCGGGTTCGGTGGCGGCCCGTTCGGCCGTGGCGGGAGCCGGATCCAGGGGCCGCGAGGCGAGACGCCGCACCAGGCGCAGCCAGACGACCGCGAGGACGCCGTACACGGCGGTGAAGCCGAGCAGGGAGGCGATGACCTCGGCGCGGGTCAGGCCGGGGGACAGGCCGTCCGCGACCGTGGTGAGGCCGAACGCCAGCCACGGCTGGCGGGCCGTCTCGGTGAAGAGCCAGCCGAAGGTGTTGGCCGCGGCGGGCAGCAGCGGCAGCACCGGCAGGACCCGGACCAGCAGCCGGTGCGGGGTGCGCCCGCGCCGTCCGGTCCACAGGTACGCGGCGGCGATCGCGGCGGCCACCATCCCCACCCCGATCATCAGCCGGAAGCTCCAGAACGCCACGGGCACCATCGGGACGTAGCTGCCGGGGCCGTACTGGGCGGCGTACTGGGCCTGCAGGTCGTCGAGGCCGGAGACGGTGGCGCCGGGGGAGCCCTTGGCGAGGATGGACAGCAGGTAGGGCACCTCGATGCTGAAGAACGGCCGCCCGTCGCCCCCGCCGCCGAGGGCGAACACCGAGAACGGCGCGCCCGTCGTGGTGGCGTACAGGGCCTCGGCGGCGGCCATCTTCATCGGCTGCACCCCGGTGATGACCTTGCCGAGGTGGTCGCCAGTGAGCGCGGTGAGCGCCCCGCCGACGGCCGTGAGCCAGGCCCCGAGCCTGGCGAGCGTGCCGAATGCGGCCTTCTCGCCGGATGGTGCCCCGACACCGGACGGTGCCCCCACCCCGGACGCGGCGTCCACAGCGGACGCGGCGTCCACAGCGGACGCGGCGTCCACAGCGGACGCGACGTCCACAGCGGACGCGGCCGCCGCGGCGGATCGGGACCGCCACGCGCCGATGGCCAGCAGCAGCGCCCCGCCCGCCATCGCGGCCCCGGCCATGGTGTGCGGGAACGCGGCCAGGTTGACCTTGTTGGTGAGCAGCTCGGCGAGGCTGGTGAGCCGGGCCCGCCCGGTCGCCGGGTCGAGGGCGTACGCGACAGGGTTCTGCATGAACGAGTTGGCGGCGAGGATGATGAACGCCGACAGCACCGTGCCGACGGCCACGACGGCGATGGTGGCGGCGTGCGCCGCGCGGGGCAGCCGGTCCCAGCCGAAGTACCACAGGGCGAGGAACGTGGCTTCGAGGAAGAACGCGAGCATCCCCTCGACGGCCAGGGTGGGTCCGAACACGTCGCCGTAGAAGCGGGCGAAGTTGCTCCAGCCGAGCCCGAACTGGAACTCCTGCACGAGCCCGGTGACCACCCCCACCGCGAAGGTGACGATGAGCAGGCCGCCCACGAAGCGGGTGAGCTGCCGGTACTTGTCGGCGCCGGTGCGCAGCCAGGCGAGTTCCAGCCCGGCGGCGGTGGCGGCGAGGCTGATCGACAGCGGCACGAACAGGTAGTGGTAGATCGTCACGACCGCGAACTGCAGCCTGGTCAGATCGAGCACGTCCACGCCTTGAGTCCCTCCCTCTACGACGAAACGTAGTAGATACTACGACCCGTAGTACGACGCGGCGAGTAGAGTGGCTCACATGGCCGGGCTGGGCGACCTCGAACGCGAGGTCATGACGCAGTTGTGGGACGCGGGCGAGCCGCTGACCGTACGGCAGGTGCACGAGCGGCTCAGCCGCGAGCGCGACCTGGCGTACACGACAGTGATGACCGTGCTGGACCGGCTCGCCAAGAAGGGCGTGGTACGCCAGCAGCGCGCCGACCGCGCCTACCGCTACCTGCCCGCGCAGAGCCGCGAGGAGATGACCGCGGCCCTGATGCTGGACGCCCTGAGCGCCACCCCGGACGGTGAGCCCCGCGACGCGGCACTGGCCCACTTCCTCGGCCGGCTCGCCCCGGCCAAGCTGACCGCCGCGCTGGAGGCGGCCCGGCGGGCGGCCGGCGGTTGACCGCCCTGCTGCTCGGCGCGCTGGGCTTGACCCTGTCACTGGTGATCCCGGGCCCTCTCGCGGCCGCCCGCTGGCCCGAGCGCGCCCCGGCCGCGGCCGTCGCGCTGTGGCAGGCACTCACCCTCGCCGCGGTGCTCTCCGCGCTGGGGGTGGTCCTCGCGGCGCCCGAGGAACTGGTCCGCGCGTTCGGGTCCGGGCGCCCGGCGTCCGCCGTCGCCCTCGTCGGGGCGCTCGCGGTCGCGGCGGTCATCGTGCTGCGGCTGCTCGGCTCGCTGGCCGGGGTGATGTACCGCTCGCGGGCCCGCCGCGCCCGCCACCGGCTGCTCGTGGACCTGCTCGACCGCGCCGAACAGCACGGCGACCTGGACGTCCGCGGCCTGCGGGTGCTCGACGGCGAGTTGCCGTTCGCGTACTGCGTGCCGGGTCGCTCGCCGCGGGTGGTGCTCAGCGGCGGTGCTCTGAAGCTGCTCGGCGCGCCGGAGGTGGCCGCGGTGCTGGCGCACGAGCAGGCGCACCTGCGGCACAGGCACGATCTGGTGCTGGAGTCGTTCACGGCCTTCTACCGGGCGGTGCCGCGGCCGCTGCGCAGCCGGGCGCCGCTGGACGCCGTACACATGCTGTTGGAGATGGCCGCCGACGACGCCGCCCGCCGCCGCTGCGGCGCGGTGCCGGTGCGTGCGGCCCTGGCCCGGTTGAGCGAGGCGCCCCCGGCACCGGCGGACGCGGCCGGTCAGCCGGGGATGCCCGCGGTGGAGGGCCGCCGCCGGTGGGACCGGCTGGCCGCCCCGCTGCCGACGCCGCTGCCGCTGACCGCGTTGGTGCTGGTCGCGGCGGGCGGTCTGCTGGTGCTGCCGACGGTCATTCTGGTGCTGCCCTGGCTCGGGCAGGCCCTCGCCGCGTGGCCTCTTTAGATCTTCCTTAAATAACGCAGCGTCAGCACCGTTATGCGGTGAGTTTTCCCGGTATCCACCACTTCAATACGGGGGATCTTCCGGAGTACGGTGGTCCCCGGCTCGGCAGCCCCCCATCGTCCACAGCGGGCGATCTGGCGAGCCACCGCCTTATCGTGCACACGAGCCGGGACCCACCGCGGGGTGGGGTGAAGCCACGGATACTCTCCGTGGCCGGGCGCTTCGTCCCGCCCGCCCCGGTTTGTTGGCCCGGTCGGCGGCTGCGGGAAGAAAGGACGGCCCACCGCCGTGTACCGGGTTGAGGCGCCTCGCGCCACATTGCGCCGCCTGCTCTGCGCACTCGTTGCGGTGGGCCTGGTGCTCACCGGCCCGACCGCCGCGCTCGCCGGCCCGCTGCCCGTCGCTGTCCTGGCCGCTCCGTCGCCCGCCAGTGTCGAGGCCCAGATCGACAAGCAGTGGAACGAGCTCGAACCCGTGATCGAGCAGTACAACCACGTGCATTCCCAGCTGCTGGAGAACCGCAAGAAGCTGAAGATCATCTCCGATCGGCTCACCCCCCTGCAGCTGCAGGTCGACCTCGCGATGTCGGAGGTCGGCGGCATGGCGTCCGACGCGTACATGCAGGGCGCGCCGAACGCGTTCAGCGCGATGATCGTGAGCGGTTCCCCGACCGGGCTGACCGACAAGCTCACCTACATCGACCAGCTCGCCCGCCATCAGCGGGAGTCCGTCGCCGGCGTCGCCGTCCTGCGCGACAGGTACGCCAGGGACAAGCAGGACCTGGACGTGCTGACGCAGACCGTGGCCGCCCGCGACGCGGACCTCGGTGGCAAGCGCAAGGCGATCGAGCAGAAGATCAACGATCTGCAGAAGCTGCGTATCCAGGCGTACGGCGCCGCGGGCGTCGACGACGGGCCCCTGCGCACCGGCCCGTGCCCGGTCACCTACAGCAACGACAAGGGTGGCCGGGCCGCCCAGCGCGCCTGCGACCTCATCGGCAAGCCGTACGTCTTCGGCTCCGAGGGCCCCCGGACCTACGACTGCTCCGGGCTGACCAAGGCCGCCTGGGCGGCGGTCGGGGTGCACCTGGAGCACTACACCAAGGACCAGTGGAATTCCGGCCGGCCGGTCAGCCGCGGCGAGCTGCAGCCCGGTGACCTGGTGTTCTTCTACAGCGACGTCCACCACGTGGGCATCTACATCGGCGGCGGCAAGATGGTGAACGCCCCGCACAGCGGCGACAAGGTCAGGATGGCGCCGATCGACCACGGCGCCCCGATCGCCGGCTTCCGCCGCCCGGGCTGACCCGACCCGCCGGGCTCAGCCTGTGGCGGGCTCGGCCCGCGCGGGCTCGGCGGTGAGCGAGGATAGCGGTCGCGTTCAGGCGCCCGTGCCGACCCCCGTCGATGCGTGGCGTGGGCCGCCGGGGCTGACCCGGCGGCCCGTCCGTTCAGCCCTCGACGCGGTGCGTGGCCCAGAACGACGTCAGGTCGGTCGACCCGGCGGCCGCCTGCGCGGCCGCCTTGAAGTCGGCCACCGTGGACACGCCGTACCAGTGGGACGCGGCGTACGAGCGGAGCAGGTTCTCCATCGCCGTGGTGCCGATGAGCCGGCGCAGGTCGTGCAGCGTGCACTTGCCGTAGCCGTACACCACTGTCGAGTACCGGCCGGAGTGCGCATCCCAGTACGCCATCGAGTTGGTCAGCTTCTCTGCAGACGACTGCCAGGTGATGCCGCAGCCCGAGCCGGTCTTGTTGAAGTACAGGTCGGTGGCGTAGTCGGTGAAGCCCTCGTCGAGCCACGGCGTCGCGTACTCGTCGTCGCCGACGATGCCGTAGAACCACTGGTGGGCCAGCTCGTGCGCGAGCGCGGTGGTGCTGACCAGGTCCAGCACGAAGCCCGGGTACTCCATGCCGCCGAACCAGAAGCCGTTGTCCAGCACCACATCCGCCTCCCCGTACGGGTAGGCGCCGAACCGGGCGGAGTGCGCGTCCAGTGCCGCGGTCGCGGTGTTCAGCATCGAGGTCGCGCTGCGGTTGCTGATCGCGCTCACCGAGTACACGTTGACCCGGACCCCGCCCGCGGTCGTGCCGGTGATCTTCTTGAACGGCCCGGACGCCCAGGCGAACTCGCGGACGTTGGTGGCGACCGCGCGGGTGACTGTGCGACCGGACGACCCGGCGGTGTCGGTCGACGTGCCGGTCGCCGGCACCGCCAGCCCGCTCGGGTGGTCGAGCGTCACGTCGAAGTCGCTGGCCAGGGCGTAGAACGACTCACCGTTGTTCGTGTACGGGTCGAGGTGCCACCCGGCCGCGTCGCGCACCGCCAGCACCGGCAGCGCGTTGCCGATGAACGTGTAGTTGCCGTCGTAGCCGAACCGGTCGACGCCGGAGGTGACCACGATGCTCACGTCGAAGCCGATGGTGCCGGTCCCGCCCTGCGGCACCGGGGCGGGCAGGGTGATCTTCAGGGCGGTGCAGCCCACCTCCAGCGCGCCGGCGGTGCCGCCGGTGACGTGGCTGACCGTGATCGGGGTGCTCGGGCAACTGCCGTGGGCGTTGTCCCACAGCCGCAGGTACACCTCGGTCAGCGCGACGGCCGACGGGTTGCTGAACGACACGCTCTCGTGGCCGGTCCAGGTCCGCCCGGTGGTGTCGCTGGTCAGGGAGATCGTGTACGCCGGGTGTCCGGGTGTCCGGGTGGCGTCGGCGACGGCCGCCGCGGCGGGTGCCGCCGCCGGAACGGCGAGACCCGCGGCCAGCAGCAGCACGCCGGGAAGGAATCTGAATCGCATCTGGGCGTCCTCAGGATCGATGGGTGGTGCGTCATCGATCAGCATGATTGCGCCGTGCGCACCCCGGCAACGGGGGAAGCCCTTGCGCCGGCGCCGCCCCGTTCAGTTCCAGGGTGCGATTGTCTCCTGCTCGATATAGACCTCGCAGCGGTTCCGGCCGCGCCGCCGGGCCCGGTGCATCGCGGTGTCGGCGTGCAGCAGCAGCGTCGCCGCGTCGGAACCGCCGGGGTGCGCCATCGCCAGGCCGACGCTGCAGGCCACCTCCAGCCGCGCGCCCGCCACGGCCTGCGCGGTGATGCCCCGCAGGATCCGGGCGGCCACCCGGCGCGCCTTCTCGGCGCCGGCCACCCGCCCGAGCAGCACGCCGAACCGGTCGTCGTCGAGCCGGGCGGCCACGTCGGTGTCGCGTACGGTCCGGCGCAGCACCTCGGCCACGTCGGTGAGCAGCTTGTCGCCCACCTCCTTGCCGTACCCGTCGACCAGCGCGTCGAAGCCGTCCAGCTTCACCACGAGAACACCCACCGGGTGCTGGTAGCGGGTGCCGTGGCGCAGGGCCCGGTCCACGTCGCGTTCCAGGGTCGTGGCGGTGGCCAGCCCGGTCAGCGGGTCGCGGCCCGCGGCCCGCATCAGCTGCATGCGCAGGGCCCGCTGCTCGGTGACGTCGCGTACGCGGATCAGCAGCGCGGCCACGGCCGGGTCGGCCAGCAGGTTGTGCCCGGTCAGTTCGTACCAGCGCCATTCGCCGTCGCCGTGCCGGATGCGCAGCTCGGCCGACTGCTCGCCGGGGGCGTCGTCGGTGCGCAGCCGGGCCCGCAACTGCGCGGCCAGTGTCCGGTCCTCGGGGTGGATGCGTTCGCGCAGCCCCGTACCGAGCAGGCGGGACGACTCCAGGCCCAGCACTCGCGGCGCGGACAGGCTGACGTACCCGGCCTCGCCCCGGCTGTCGGTGAGCACCACCAGGTCGCCGCCGTCGCGCAGCAGCGCCTCGTAGCGGCGGCCGGTGAGGCGCAGGGACTGCTCGGCGCCCTCCCGGCCGGAGGCCGCGGCGCCGAGGATCCACGCCGTCGTCAGCATCGCGAGGCCCACGAGCGCGGCCAGGACGTGACCGTGCGGCTGCGGCAGTTCGCCGGGGAGCACCCCGGTCGCGACGCCCGCCTCGCCCAGCGCCAGTGACGCGGCTCCCGCCACGGCGGCGGGCAGCCACGCCCGGCCACCCGAGCGGTGCACCACCAGCGCCAGCAAGGGCAGCTGGAGTACGGCCAGCGCCGCGCCCCAGCCGGTGAGATACAGCGCCGCCGTGACCGCGACGACGGGCACGCCCGCCTGTGCCCAGAACCCGATGTGTCCCGCGCAGGCGCGGACGTGCCGCAGAGCGTTCACCCCGTACCGATGCATCCTGCCGTGCTCCTGACCCCATTCCTTGGGCCGCGCAGTCACCGCGCGGTCTCCTCCCATCGGCCGTGCAGGCCCCGGTCTGCAGCCTTCCCAGGCGGAAAGTGAGCAAGCCGGTGTGCGGTCCGTCGCCGGCGCGGTCCGGGAGAATGTCGCGGCGGGCTGTCGAAATCGGCCGTCCCCGTTCGTCGGGAGGGCAGGAACCGGACACCACGATCCAGGAGGACCCGATGCCCCAGTACGCGATCCTGATCTACTCCCCGGCCCCCGCCGACCCGCTGGAGCTCAGCCCGGACGACCTCGCGGCGCTCGACCGCTACCAGGGCCGGGTGGCGGAGCTGGGCGGCACGATCGTCACGGGGTACGCCCTGCAACCCAGCACCACCGCCACGGCGGTCCGCGGCGACGTGGTCACCGACGGCCCGTTCGCCGAGGCGAAGGAGGTCGTGGCGGGGTTCTTCGTGCTCGACGCCCCCGACCTGGACGTTGCCCTGCGGGTCGCCAAGCTCAACCCGGCCACGCGCGACGGCGGCGTCGAGGTCCGGCCGCTGTTCGTCTGGCCCGCCCCGTGACCGACGGCACCGCGCAGGCCCAGCGGGCCGTCGCCGACGCGCACCGCCGCGAATGGGCCTTCGTGCTCGCGGCGACGGCGCGCGTCGCGGGCGACCTCGACGTCGCCGAGGAGTGCGTGCAGGAGGCGTACATCGCCGCCCTGGACGCCTGGGCCCGCGACGGCGTGCCGCGCAAGCCCGGCGCGTGGCTCACCGCCACGGCCAAACGCCGGGCGCTCGACGTGCTGCGCCGGGACCGGGTGTTCCGCACCAAGCTGCCGCTGCTGGTGGAGTCGGACGAGGCAGCGGCGCCCGAGCCGGGGGAGGACGCCGTGCCGGACGACCGGCTGCGCCTGATCTTCACGTGCTGCCATCCCGCGCTGGCCCGCGAGGCCCGGGTGGCACTGACCCTGCGCCTGGTGTGCGGGGTGGGCACCGGCGACATCGCCCGCGCGTTCCTGGTCTCCGAACCGACCATGGCCGCGCGGGTCACCCGCGCCAAGAAGAAGATCTCGGCGGCCGGGATCCCGTACCGGGTGCCGGGCGCGGAGGAACTGCCGGAACGGCTGGACGCGGTGCTCAGCGTCATCCACCTGCTGTACACCACCGGCCACATCGCGCCCTCGGGCGCCGATCTGATCCGTACGGATCTCGTGGAGCGGGCCCTGCACCTGGCCCGCATGCTGCTGTCGCTGATGCCCGACGAGCCGGAGGTCCGGGGGCTGCTGGCCCTGCTGCTGCTCACCGACGCCCGCCGGGCGACCCGGACCGACGCGCAGGGGCGCCTGGTGCTGCTGGCCGACCAGGACCGCGCCGCCTGGGACACCACCGCCATCACCGAGGGCACCCACCTGGTCGCCGGCGCGTTCCGCACCGGCCGGGTCGGCCGGTACGCGCTGCAGGCCGCCATCGCCGCCCTGCACGCGGACGCCGCCAGCTACGAGGCGACGGACTGGCCGCAGGTGGTGGCCCTGTACGACCACCTGCTGGCGGTCTGGCCGTCACCGGTCGTGGCGCTCAACCGGGCCGTGGCGGTGTCGATGGCGCACGGGCCGCAGGCCGCCCTGGACGACGTCGAGGCGCTGCACCGAGACGGGCACCTCGCCGAATACCACTACCTGCCCGCCGTCCGGGCCGACCTGCTGC
Source organism: Krasilnikovia sp. MM14-A1004 (assembly GCF_047159485.1). Classification (GTDB taxonomy): domain Bacteria; phylum Actinomycetota; class Actinomycetes; order Mycobacteriales; family Micromonosporaceae; genus Actinoplanes. Next base: position 2,977,608 of record NZ_AP038773.1, read on the forward strand.
GCCGGCTGGGCCGTCACGCGGAGGCCGCAGACGCCTACCGGGCGGCCCTGGCGCTCGCCGACAACGAGGCCGAACGCGACTTCCTCGCCGCCCGCCTCGCCGAGACCTCCGATGCGTAGGGCTGCACGGGCGGGCGGCCGGCGGGAGCCGCCGGCCGCCTCGACGTGCTGCCGTCCTACAGGCCGAGGATGGCGAGGACCTGGTTGAGCAGGTCCGCGATCAGGCCCAGCGACGGGTTCGGCCCGTCGAGCAGGCCGGCGATCGCGCACAGCAGGTTGCCGAGCAGATCACCCGGGCCCGGGTGCGCGGTGATGTCGAGCACGACCCGGTTGAGGTGCACGACCAGGCCCAGCAGGTTCAGGTCCAGCGGGCCGAGTTCCAAGTGCAGGATCGGGCAGGGCGCGAGAGCCTGCGCCTGGCTGCCGGAGGGCATCCGGACGGGAACCGTGACCACGGAGTCGGTGCTGCGGGTGGCGCCCGTGGCGTCGGTGAGCACGGCGTGCAGGGTGCCCGTGGCAACCAGCTGTCCGTCCTGGACGGCGAACCGGGTCGGGTCGAACGTGCCCGACAACGTGCCGGGTTGCCCGGTGGCGTCGGTGAAGGTGCCGTCCACGGTGGAGGTCAGGGTGCCGGCGTCAGAGGCTGCCCGGGCCGTGGCGGGCGCGGGGGCGGCGACTGCGGCGGGCGCCGCGGTGAGGGACACACCGGCCACCATGACGGTGGCACAGAGCAGGGCGGTGCGGACGGTTCCGATGCGCATGAGCGCGCTCCTTCCGATCGATGAACGTCGTCACGCGCCCCAATCCCCGGCCCCATCGGGAAAAAACAAACAATCCTCCATGAAGGATTCAGATAGCGCGAAGCGGTCTACACGGGCAGGTGTCGAGATGCTTGCAGCACCCCTGGCCGCGGTCGGCGAGCGTTCCTTCATGAGACCGTGGTGGCCATCGTGGAGCGGCTCATGGCGGTTCTCTCGGAGGTAGTGATGCCGGTGGCGTTTCCAGCGTTGGCTGACCTGCTGCTCAATGCTGAGCGGCGCGCGTTTCATCTCGAGATGCGCGATGTCTACGAGCGGTCGGCCTTGTTCGTGGCGTGGCGGGCCGGCGAGTGCGAACGCGAGGCGGCAGACGCGCGATGGCGCGCCCTGCTTGCACCGCTCATCGGACGAGGGGGCGACGTCCGGCGTCTGCGGATCATCTCCGAGCCGATCACGGAGTACATCCGGTACGAGTACGAGGTGACTCCGGTCGCGAACCTGTCCGCTGGTGAGGCGGTGCGCTGGCTCCCGCGTGACCGGGCATCCGATCTGAGGCTGCCCGGCAATGACTTCTATCGCCCGATCTGAGTCCGTAACCGTGATGCCGTTCCTGCCGGAGGTGAGCAGGGGAGGGACGACCCCCTACGTTCGAGGAACTCCCGACCGGGGCCACCCGGCGGGTGTTCCACCTCGAAATGCGGGACCACTATCGTCGCCGGGGCCGTTCGCGTGTCCTTTGCCTAGTCCTGTCGGGTCCAGCGCATGGAGAGGCCGGTTGCGGCGCGTTCCGTGCGGATCTCCATGACCGTGCCCAGGATGGTGGCCCGGTCCAGGACCAGGGGCGCGTCGTCCAGCCCCGAAGTGACCCGTTCGGAGACGAAGACGGGAGTGCCGGCCGGGCAGTCCAGCAGGGCCGCGGTGGCGTCGTCGAGCACGCCGGGGCGGATCACCTCGGCCGCCCGGTGCACCACCACACCCAGGTCCGCGACCGCGGCGTACAGGCTGGTCAGGTCGGCGTCACGCAGTGCGTCGCCGAGCGGCTCCGGCACCCAGGACACCTGGTGCACGGCCGGGCGGCCGGCCAGGCGGCGCAGCCGTTCCAGGCGCAACGCGCGCTGCCCGGAGCCGAGGGCCAGCTGCCGGGCCACGGCGGCGTCCGGGCGGCGCAGCGTACGGTCGAGCACGTCGGTGGTCACCGCCTGGCCCTGCGCGCGCAGATCCTCGGCGAGGCCGCGCAGCGAGTCGAGCCGGTACGCCGCCCGCGGCTCGGCGACGAACGTGCCCCGCCCGGCCTGCTGGGTCAGCAGCCCGTCGTCCTCCAGCCGTTGCAGGGCCTGGCGCAGGGTGGCGAGGGTGACGCCGTAGCTGGCGCTCAGTTCCTTCTGCGGCGGCAGGGCCGAGCCGGGCGGCAGCGCGCCGCCGCGGATCCGGGTCGCCAGGTCGGCCGCGATGACCTGGTACTTCGGCGTACGCCGCTCCAGTGGAACACCCCTCTCATCCCGCGCCGCGACGCCCGGGGGCCGGCCGGTCCGGTACGGCCCCGCCGAGCACCCTACGCAGCCGGACCAGCCGCCGCCCACCGTCCCCCGGCGCGTCGTGGCTCGGCGGCTGCCCGCGGCTCGCGGATCTCGATGAGTCCGGGTCAGCGCCGAACCCGAAGTCATCACAGAGCCGACCGAGCGCGACGACGCCCGGAACGCACTGTGGCCCCGGGGTCAGCCCCGGGGCCACAGTGTGCTGTCGGCGGTCAGCCCGCGGCGACCTGGTACAGCCGCTCCGGTGCGACAGCGCCGATCAGGACCCGGCCGTCGTCGGTGAGCAGTGCGCTGAACAGGGCGCTGGACAGCAGCCGCCCGCTGCCCCAGGTGCCGCTCACCTTCGGCAGGCTGTCGAGAACGGCGCCGACCATCGCGGCCCCGCCCTGCTTCTCGCCCGCCTGCTTCTGCCACCCGTCGGGCAGCTTCGCCACCACGACGGAGGTCCAGCCCTTGCCGACCACGGTCGGCTCGTGCCCCTTCACCTCTGCGGCGGGAGGCTTGGTGCCCAGCGGCGCCTTGGCGTGGTCCGCGTCCGCGTCCGCGTGCGGCTTGGCCGTGTCCACCTTCGCCCCGGCGGGCGGGTTGAACACGAACTGCTGCGGATCCGGCGTGGTGAAGCTGATCTGCTGGAACGCCACCCGGACCGCGGGAGTGGTGGCGTCCTTGGCGTACACGTCGACGCGCAGCGGGATGTGCGTCTCCGCGTCGATCGCCAGGCGGACCTGCCCGAGCAGCGAGGCGGTGTCGCGCGGCGCCAGCACCAGCTCGTACGCGTCGCGCCCGGCGACCTCGGCGGCGCCGGTCGTGCTGACCTGCGTCGTCGGGTCGATCGCGGCGAGCGCGGCGTCCGCGGCCTCCTGCGGGGTCGAGGGCACCCCGGACGGCAGGGCCTTCGGCTTGTCCTGACCATCACGCGGCAGCGTCAGGTGCGTGGCCGTGTTGTCCTTGCTGCGCCACAGCCACACGTCGCGGCCGTTGCGGATGACGTCGGTCTCGCCGAGCAGGCTCTGCGCGGCGACCCGCATCCGGTCCTGACCGGCGTACCAGACCCGGGCGCTGTTGTTGCCGGTCACCATCTTGGCCAGATCCGTGTTGCCCGCGGTGAGCCCGGGCAGTGCCGGCAGGCCCAGGTCGGCGGTCTGCACGATGGTGCCCGACAGGCCGTCGACGTGCGCGTTCTGCACGTCCACCAGCAGCTGCGCCGCGCTGCGCGCCGGCAGCGACGGGTCGGCGCTGGCCACGATCGTCCCCGCGGCCGCGCCACCGCCGATCACCACGACCGCCGCGGCCGACGGTACGAGCCAGCGCAGCGCCGGCCTTGATCCGAACAGGGACACGTCCCCCACCTCCAGAAGTCTCCTGCGACCCATGCTGCCCTCAGGCGCCTGTGACCACGCTGAGAAAAACCCGTAGGGGTGGGGCGGGCGTGCCATCGTGGTCTGGTGCGGGTGCTGGTGGTGGAGGACGAGGCGCGCCTGGCCGCGGCGCTGCAGCGCGGCCTGCAGGCCGAGGGTTTCGCGGTGGACGTGACCGGCGACGGCCAGGACGGGCTGGAACTGGCCCGGCACGGCGGCTACGACGCGATGATCCTCGACGTGATGCTGCCCCGCCTGTCCGGCTACCGGGTCGTGCGCCAGCTGCGCACGGAACGCAACTGGCTGCCCGTACTGATGCTCAGCGCCAAGGACGGCGAGTACGACCAGGCCGACGGCCTCGACTGCGGCGCCGACGACTACCTCACCAAACCCTTTTCGTACGTGGTGCTGCTGGCCCGGCTGCGCGCCCTGCTGCGCCGCGGCGTGCCCGAGCGGCCCACGGTCCTGACCTGCGGCGACATCGAGCTGGATCCGGCCGTGCGCCGCGTCACCGTGGCCGGCGAGGAGGTCACCCTGACCGCCCGCGAGTACGCCCTGCTGCAGTACCTGATGCGCCGCCCCGGCGAGGTGCTGTCCAAGACGGAGCTGCTCGACCACGTGTGGGACGCAGCCCTCGACACCGCCCCGAACGCGGTCGAGGTGTATGTCGGCTACCTACGCCGCAAGATCGGCCGGGAGCGGCTGGAGACGGTCCGCGGCGCGGGCTACCGCCTCGCGGCGGTCCCGGTCGCCGGGGCCTGACCCGGTGCGCTGGCTGCGCGGGCTCAGCCTGCGGGTCCGCCTGCTGCTGGTCACTGTGCTGGTGCTGGTCGTCGGCCTGGGCATCGGCGGGGCAGCGCTGGTCGCGGCGCTGAACGTGGCGCTGCTGCGGGCCGCCAACACGGAGGCGCTGGACACCGCCAACGCGGTCGCCCGGCTGGTCGACGAGGGATCGCTGTCCGATCCCATCCCGGCACCGCCGGGCGTGCAGGTGCAGGTGGTGGACGCACAGGACAGGGTCACGGCCGTCTCGGTCGGCACCGACCGGCTGGTGCCGATCCTGTACCCCGACGAGATGGGCGCGCTGCCCGACCGGGCCGGGCGCTACCTGCCGGGGGAGCGGATCGGCCTGCCGGGCCGGGTGCGGGTCGTCGCGGTCGCGGCCGGTCCGGCGCACGACCGGGTACGCGTGCTGGTGGCCCGCTCGACGGCGGACCTGTCGCAGGGTGTGCACGTGCTGCGGGTGCTGCTGCTGGTCGCGTTCCCGCTGCTGGTCGGGCTGCTGGCGCTGGTGGCGTGGCGGCTGGCCGGGGCCACCCTGCGCCCGGTGGAGGCGCTGCGTGCGGGCGCGGAGAGGATCACCGGCGCTCCCGCCGGGCGAGGCGCCGACCCGCCGCAGCGGCTGCCCGTACCGGACACGGGCGACGAGATCCACCGGCTGGCGGTCACCCTCAACGACATGCTGGAGCGGCTGGGCGCGGCCCGGGCGCGGCAGCGGGCCTTCGTCGCCGATGCCGCCCACGAGCTGCGCAGCCCACTCACCAACATGCGTACGGAGCTGGAGGTGGCGCAACGCCTGCCGGACGGTACGGACTGGCCGGCGCTCGCCGACGACCTGCTCACGGACGTGGAGCGGCTCAGCCGCCTGGTCGACGACCTGCTGCTGCTGGCCCGCTCCGACGACGCGGCGACCCCGGCGGCGCCCGTCGGCGAGGTGGAGCTGGGGGAGTTGCTGGCTTCCGTGGCCGGCCGCTACCCGACGGTGCGCTTCACCCCGCCCGCCGAGCCGCTGGACATCCCGGGTGACCCGGACGCCCTCGCCCGCGTGGTGGCGAACCTGCTGGACAACGCCGTACGGCACGCCGCCTCGACGGTGGAGCTGACGACGGGCGCCGACGGGACGTACCGGAGCATCACGGTGACCGACGACGGGCCGGGCATCCCCGCCGCGGACCGGGAACGGGTCTTCGACCGGTTCACCCGGCTCGACGACGCGCGGGCCCGCGACGCGGGCGGGACCGGGCTCGGCCTGGCCATCGTGCGGGAACTGGTGCGCCGCCACGGCGGCACTGTCACCCTCGCCGACGCGGGCCCGGGGCTGCGGGTCACCGTCCGCCTGCCGGGCCGGGGCGCCGCCGGTTCGTAGACTGGCGCCATGGCGCACTGGTACGAGTCCGCCGTCGACCGCCGCATCCGGGAGGCCCGGGAGCAGGGCGAGTTCGACAACCTGCCGGGCACCGGCAAGCCCCTGTCCGATCACGGCCGCGAGTACGACGAGGACTGGTGGATCAAGGACTGGCTGCAGCGTGAGGGCGCCGGGTCCGGGGTGCTGCCGCCGACGCTGGCGCTGCGCCGCGAGGTAGAGGACCTGCCGGCCGCGGTGGACCGGCTGCGCTCCGAGGAGGCGGTGCGGGACCTGGTCGCCGAGGTGAACGAGCGGATCCGCAAGGCGCGGGTGGGGCTGCTGGACGGTCCGGCCGTGCTGCTGCCGCCGCGCGATCCCGACGAGGTCGTCCGCGGCTGGCGCGAGCGCCGGTCGGCCTGAGCGCGCGGCGCCGGCGCCGGGGCACGGCGCCGTTCACGTCCCGCAAGGGCCTCTCGTCAGGGCTTCTCGACGAGCTTCAGCGGGTCGGCGGTGAGGGTGTCGCAGCGGACGTAGGCGAGGTGGATCTTGACGTCGGTGAACCACAGCACCGGCAGGGTGAGCGGCGGCGGCGAGTCAGGGGTGAAGGTCACGGGGATGACGCCGAACAGCTTGCCGACGAACTTCGGGGTGTAGAAGCGCACGTTGCCGTCGGTGGTGAGGTTGCTGCTGCTGATCTGGGTGGTGTGCCCGCCCGCCTCGCCGACCGTGAGCTGGAACGGCTTGGTGACGGACTTGGTCATGCTGAACTTGAGCACCTTCAGCGGACCGTTCGGGGTGGTCACCGTCGTGACCCCGTCGTAGGTCGAGTTGTACATGGTCAGCGAGTCGCCCTCGAGGGTCCCGCCGTTCAGCGACACGTCCGGCAGGTCGTCCGGGCTCGCCTGCTTGAAGACCCGCGGGCCCAGGCACGGAATGTCCGACGTCGACGGCTGGGGGGTGTTCGTCGGCGTCGGGTCGGCGGCGGGCGCCTTTGCGGTGGTCTGGTCACCGGCCGGCGTCTCCCCGGCGGGCTTGTCGCCGGCGGGCTTGTCGCCGGCCGGGGCGCTGGTGGTCTCCGCCGGGGCCGGGTCCTTGGCGGTGGCGGTCGGGGTGGGCGCGGGGGCGCTCGACTCGCTGGTGCCGGGTGCGGGTTCGGCCGCCGGGTCGCCGAGACCCAGCAGGTTGCCGACGCCGTCGACGACCGCGCCGGCCGCGTCCTTGATGCCGTCGAGGACCGGGTGGTCACTCTCCTCGTCGTCGGCGCTCGCGGGAGCGCTCGACGACTGGGTGGTGCTCTCCTTGGCCGTTGCGCCGGTCTTGCCGGTGGCGGTGGCCGCCTTCGCCGCGGTGCTGGCGGCGGTGGCGCGCGGCACCGACTTGACGGCCGCGGACCGCGACGTCGCGGCCGCCGCGGCGCGGGCGGGCGCCGACGAGGCGGCCGCCGAGGTGGAACGCGACGGCAGGCCGTCCGGGCACTCGTCGGCGCTGGCGGGTAGGTGGCTGCCCGCCACGATCATCGCGGTCATCGCGGTCGGCACGAGGGCGATGACGAACATCTTGCGGTGCGACCCGCGGGGCGACGGGGGCGTCTGCTGGTCGCCGTCGGATTCGGCGAAGCCCGGCAGGATGGTGGTGGCCGCGTCCTCGGTCGTCGCGTACGACGAGACCGCGGTGTCCTGCTCCGGTGCGTCCGCCGGCTGGCCCGGCTCATCCGGGGTGGTGCCGTCGGTGACCGTGGGGACGGGACGTCGCGGCGCCCAGGCCAGGGTCAGCGCGCCGCCGACGATGCCGAGGATCATGCCGATGAAGAAGCCGCCCAGGTTGAGGCCGACGAGCGAGTACAGGGCGGTGAGCAGCCCGATGATGCCGTAGAACAGGCGCTGACCAGGGGTGAACCAGACCAGCAGGCCGCACAGCAGCAGGATCAGGGGGAGCAGGTAGGACAGGAAGCCGGTGGGCCCGACGTGGACCTCCATGTCGCCGACCGTCTGGTTGGCGCTGAAGAACAGCTCCAGACCGGCGAGCATGAGCAGGAGACCGCCCCAGAACGGCCGCCTGCGGCGCCACGCGCGGAACCTCTCGCGCTTGCTCGCTGTTGTCACGTACTCCTCCAAAGACTCTCAGCCGGCACGGCATAGGTGAGGCCCGCGGAGCGGATTCCGCGGGCCTCCGGTGTTACGTCAGAAGCATTCCGCCGGCTTACCGGACGGGTCCACGTTGACCTTGAGGCTCAGGCCCTTGAGGTTGAACGTGGCGGCCGTGGCCGAGTACCCGATCTGGCGCAGGTTGGTGATGACGACGCTGTCGGCCTCCTGGCCGAAGCCGCCCGCACCCTGCGGAGTGTCATCGTGCGCGTCCGGACCGCCCTTGGTGAGGGTGGCCGCCGACTGCCCGATGTTGATGTTCTTGAAGTTGGCGTCGCCGGAGAGCTCCGTCAGGCCGATCAGCAGTTCGCTCGCCTCGGCGGGCTTGCCGTCTTCACGGCCGGCCCGGATGGTGAGGCTGATCGGAAGACCGGGGGTCTTCACCGACTGGCACAGGTTGGTGAGCTTCGCCTTGTTGATGCCCGAGAGCGCGACCGGAATGTCACCGGCCTTCTCCTGGTGCACCTTGCCGCCGTACTGGGCGAAACCGTCGCCCTCCAGCTTGTCGGCCGAGATCTTGAAGCTCTGGCCCGACACACTGAAGGTGGCAGCAAGCGCGCCGTTGGCGATACCCAGCACGATGCCACCGGCAACCAAAGTGGGCACGCCCACAGCGACGGCGAAACGGCGCCAGTTCGTACCGCCGTACGCCGACTCGCCTAGTTCATCCTTCACGGATCCTCCTCGGAACATGGGGGACGGGTGCGGGCACACCGCCATGCGGCTCGCATCGACGGAGGACTCCTTCGTCTACCGCCAGTAGTGAGGCCCGTCGATGCGACCGTCGTAATGTGCGGGAAATGTTGCCGGTCACGGCACTGCGAGACAAGAGGCTCGGCTACCCGCGAGTAACCCAGGTCACCGGTTTTTGATTACTGTGCGTGAGGGGAATCGATGCGTGTGACGTGGATCATTGGTTGGAAGTGGACACATCGACCCGCCGGGGACGTTGTGACCGTCACCACACGTGCATGTAAGCGACGCATTACGGATCGGTAACGATGCCGCGAGATCTCTGAACCATCACGGCGTGCCGGACGATTAGAGAGGATTTGGTCCGTGATGGGGGCCACAGATTAGCGATCGTTCAGTCACTGATTCGAGTGATCCGCCCACCACGGGCCTCGCCATGGGTGCCGAGAGGATCACACACCGTGATGACTGCGGTGCGCGACCCGGACCCGGCGGGACCGGCGGCGCACCACAGGTTTGTGAACCGCGGCGCGGGCGGATCGAGGGCGACAGCCGGGACACAGACGACTCACAGCGAACTTTCCAGTGCCGCCAAGGCTGCCTCAAGACGATGAGCGGATGATGCGGCAAACCCGGGCGGTGCCCCCCACCGCCGAGCCGTGGCGGGCCCGCCCGCCCCTGTCGCGCGCGGCCGTCGCCCGCCTCGTCCAGCTGGCCGGGGCCTTCGACGTGGCCAGCGCGCTGCTGCCACCCCGACACGGCCGGCTGGCCGCGCTCGGGGAATTCCTGCCGATGGCCGGTGTCCTGTCCGCGCGGGCTGCCACGGGCGCCGTCGGCCTCTTGCTGATCTACCTGGGCGCCGGGCTGCGGCGCGGCAAACGCCGCGCCTGGCAGGTCGCCGTCGCGCTCTCCGGCGCCACGGTGGTCCTGCACCTGGCCAAGGGACTCGACGTCGACGCGGCCGTGGTGTCGGCCGCCCTGCTGGGGCTGCTCATCGCGGTGCGCGGCCGGTTCCAGGCACAGGCCGACCCGCGCAACCGATGGCGGGCGGCCGGCGCCCTCGCCGGCTTCGCCACCGCCGGTTTCCTGCTCGGCCTGCTGGAGATCGGGCTGCGCGCCAACCGGCTCGTGGGCCATCCCGGCGTGGCCGGCTGGGCCGCCGAATCCGCACTCGGCCTGGTCGGGATCACCGGCCCGCTGCGCTTCGTGCACCCGCTCGGCGCCGAGGCCGTCAGCCTCACCACCGGCGCGTTCGGGCTGCTGGCGTTCGGTGCCGCCGTGGTGCTGCTGCTGCGGCCGGGCAGCCCGCTGCCGCAACGCACCGACGCCGATGACGCCGCGGTCCGCGACCTGCTGCACCGGTACGGTGCCGCCGACTCGCTGGGCTACTTCGCGCTGCGCCGCGACAAGTCGCTGATCTGGGCGCCGTCGCGGCGCGCGGCCGTCGCGTACCGGGTGGTCAACGGGGTGAGCCTCGCCTCCGGCGACCCGATCGGGCTCGAATCGGCGTGGCCCGACGCGATCGGGCCGTGGCTGGCGGACTGCGCCCGGCACGGGTGGACCCCCGCAGTGCTCGGCTGCGGGGCCGCGGGCGGCCGGGCGTACCGGCGGGCCGGGCTGGACGTGGTCGAGCTGGGCGACGAGGCCGTGCTCGACGTCGCCGCGTTCCGCCTCGACGGGCGGCCCATGCGCGGCGTACGGCAGGCGGTGGCGCGCATCCGCCGGGCCGGATACGTCTGCCAGGTGGCCCGGCAGCGGGACCTGGACCCCGACCAGCTGGGGGAGGCGGTACGGGCCGCGGAGGCGTTCCGGGACGGCCCGGTCGAGCGGGGCTTCTCGATGGCGATGTCGCGCCTCGGTGACCCCGGCGACCCCGACTGCCTGTTCGTGCTCTGCCGCGACGCCACCGGGCGGATCCGGGGCGTGCTGCACTTCGTGCCCTGGGGCGCCGACGGGCTGTCGCTGGACGTGATGCGCGGCGACCGCAGCGCCGACAACGGGATCACCGAGTTCATGGTCGCCGAGACCGTCGCCGCCGCGCCCGGCCTGGGGGTCGGCCGGATCTCGCTCAACTTCGCGGTACTGCGCTCGGTGTTCGCCCGCGCCGAACAGCTCGGCGCCGGGCCGGTGCTGCGGGTCTGGCACCGGATCCTGCGCCTGGCGTCCCGGCTGTGGCAGATCGAGTCGCTGTACCGGGCCAACGCCAAGTACCTGCCGATGTGGGTGCCGCGCTACCTGTGCTTCCCGACCGCCCGGGACCTGCCGCGGATCGCGGTCGCGGCGCTGTCCGCGGAGGCGTTCCTGCCCGCCGGGCGCCGTCCGGGGGTGCCCCGGCAGCGGACCGCGGCGCCGGCCCCGCTCGACCCCGCGGTGGGCTGACCGTCATGGCTCTCACCGGTCTCGTGCTGCTCGCCTGCGCTCTGCTGGCGTCGCTGGCGGTCGCGGCCGCGACGGTTCGGTTCTGGTCCCTGCCCGGCCGGTGGCGGCTGCCCGCGCGGGTCGCCGGGGTGCTGCTGACCGAGGCGCTCCTGGTCGCCACCGCCGGGCTGGTGCTCAACCGGCACGAGGAGTTCTACCCGTCCTGGGCGGCGCTGCTCGGCGACACCGGAACGCGGGCGTCGGCCACCGTCCGCGCCGCCGGGCGGCTGGACGGGCTGTTCAGCCGTACCGGTGCGGCTGCGCCGTCGTGGCGGCCCGCCGGGTGGGCCGCGTGGCGGCTCGCGGCCGCGCCGCTGCTCGTCGTACCCCCGGGATACCGGGCGCGGCGCTCGGTCGCGTACCCGGCACTGCTGGAACTGGTCGCGCCGGGTGGCACCGCGGCGGCGATGCGGGCGGCGGCGGCGAACCCGGACGCTGTCCGGGTCGTGCTCGTGCCGACCGGCCGCACCGCCGCGGCCGCCCTGGCGGCCCTGCCGGGCCTGCTGGCCGCCGATCTGCGGGTGACCGCACGCGGGTGGGCCGTGGTGGCCGTCGCGGCACGGGCCGGGCTCGCCGCCCACCTCGTGCGCGACGACGCCCGGTTCAGCGCCCTGGCCGTCGTCGGGCCTGCCGCCGCCGCGCCGACGGCGCCCCGTGCCGGGGCCGGGCTCACCGCGCTGAGCGCCCCGGGCGCACCGATCGGTTCGACCGGATCGAGCGGCCCCTGCGCCGCAGCCGAGCCCGGAGCGGGGGCCGGGGCCGCAGCCGGAACTCGGGCCGGGGTCGAGGCCAGCGCCGGGCAAGGGGCAGGGGGCGAGGTCGGGGCTGGGGCCGAGTCCGTCGCCTCCGGGGTGGCGGTGCGCTGCTTCGGGGCAGGGGGCGCCACCGCGGTCGCCGCCGGGTCGGCGGGACGGGTGTGGGCGGCGGCCGACGCGTGGGCGGTGGGGCAGACGCCGGCGCCGCTGGCCGCCCCGGCGGTGCTGCCGAGGTGAGGATCGACAGCGCTGCCGGCGTGCTCACCGCGATCGCGGCCTGCGTCGCCGCGGCGGTGGTGCTGGGCCGGGTGTGGGACCGCGCACGTCCGGTTGCCCGCGCGGTGGCAGTCACGGCTAGCGTGGTGAGCGTGCTGGCCACCGCGGGACTGGAGCTCAACCGGCTCACCGAGACGTACCCGACGTGGTCGGCCCTGGTCGGCGCGGCGCCCGGGTCGCCGTCCGGGCCGTCCGGTGCGGTCGCCGCCGCGGCGACCGGCAGCCAGCTCGTCACGATCACGGTGGCGGGCCCGCACACCGGCATGACCATGCCCGTGTACGTGTACCTGCCCGCCGCCTACCGCAGCCCGGCCGGGCGCCAGACCCGATTCCCGGTCATCGAGGCGCTGCACGGCTACCCCGGTTCGCCGCGTACCTGGCTGAACCGGCTGGACGTGCGGGCGCACCTGGACGCCGAGATCGCGGCGGGACGGATGGCGCCGACCGTGGTGGTGTTCCCGTACCTGACGCCGGCGCCGTTGCTGGACACGGAATGCACCGATCTGGTCCGGGGGCCGAAGGCCGAGACGTACCTGGGTCTCGACGTGCCGGCGGCGATCCGGCGGGAGTTCCGGGTCCGTGCCGACCGTGCCGGGTGGGCGCTGACCGGCTTCTCGGCGGGCGGGTACTGCGCCACCGACCTGCTGCTGCGCCACCCCGACCGGTACACGGCCGCGGCCAGCCTCTCCGGCTACGCCACGCCCGGCATCGCGATCGGGGACGGCAGTGAGCACACCACGGCCGACGACGCCTGGCGGCTGCGCCACCTGCCCGCGCCCGCCGCGGCGCTGTACCTGGGGTACGCCGCCGACGACACCCACGCGGCCCGCGACGCGCGGCTGCTGGCCCGGCTGGCCCGGTTCCCGCTGGAGGTCACCACGGCCGTGGTCGCCCACGGCGGGCACAGCGACGCGGTGTGGCAGACGATGGAGGCTCCCGCGTTCGACTGGCTCAGCGAGCGGCTCGGCCGGCCGGTTGCGGCGCGGGGAGTGGCCGCGTGATCCGCCGGGTTCTGGCGCTGGCCGGCGTGGCCGCGCTGAGTGGATGTGCCGTCGCCCAGGCTCCGGCGCCCGTGTCGGCGGCGCTGACCGTGGTCACCTTCGGTGACTCCGTCGCCGCCGGTACGGACTGTGACTGCACCCCGTTCCCCGACCTGTACGCGGGCCGGCTCGGCGCCCGCTCGCTGAACCTGGCGCAGCCGGGATCCACCGCGCAGGACGTGTCCGACGAGATGGACAGCGAGGAGGGCACCGACGCGGTCCGCGGGGCGAACGTGGTGCTGCTCATGGCGGGGGCGAACGACCTGGCCGACGCGTTCGACGCGGGCACCGGCGCGCACGGGTACGCCCGGGCCGCCGACGGGGTGCAGCGCGAGGTCACCGCCGCGATCACCCGGGTACGCGAACTGCGCGGCCCGGACTGCGAGGTGCTGGTGCTCGGCTACTGGAACGTGGTGGAGGACGGCGACGTCGCGAAGGCCGACTACGACGACGACAGGGTGGCGGACGCGGCGTCCGCGACCAGGTACGCCGACGACGCGCTGCGCCGGGCGGCGGCCGCGGGCGGGGCGGCGTACCTGGACACCTCCGCGGCGTTCAAGGGCGCCGACGGCCAGGCGAACCCGACCGGTCTGCTGGCGGAGGACGGCGACCACCCGAACGCCCGCGGTCAGGCCGCGATCGCCGCCGCCGTGTACGAGGTGCTGCCCGACCCGCCACAGTGACCGGTCGGCAATGCCTTTGCCGGCAAACTGTCTGAGCTTTTCCCCGTACGGGTGCGCGCGGTGACGCTGCGCACCATGTGGCCCGCTGTCCTCACTCCAGCGTCCCCGCCGGTCGATCGGAGGGCTGCAGCGTACGCGCGGATGTGTCCGCGTGCCCCAGAATCCCGGGAGTGCGGCAATGAGGACGTCCATGATCACCGTCAGGTCCGGTGCCCGTCGGGTGGCGCGGCTGGTGACCGATCGGCGGGTGAACACCAAGATCTGGCTGGCGGTCGCCCTGATGGCGCTGGCGGCCGTGGGGGTGTCCGCCGCGGCGTTGATCGGTATGCGGCAGATGCAGGTCCGGTCCGACTACCTGTACCGGCAGGCGCTGGTCCCGGTCACGCAGCTCGCCAAGATGCAGCATGCGGCCGAGTTGACCCAGGTCGGGCTGCTCAACGCGGCGGCCTCGGCGGAGCCCGCCCAGATCACCGAGTACCTGAAGGACAGTCAGGCCCAGGACGCGGTCTTCGATCAGGCGTTCAAGAACTACCGGCTCTCCGACATGACCGGGCGGCAGCAGGCCGTCGCCCAGGTCGCCGACTCGATGGCCCAGTACCGCAAGCTGCGCGACGACTGGATGGCACCGTCGATCCAGCGCGGCAACCTGGTCGCGTTCCGCGGTGTCCGTGGCGGTCAGGGCACCGTCGTGCTGTCCAACCTCAACGCGGGGCTGGACCGGCTGGTCGAGATCGAGACCGCGGCCGCCCGGGCACAGAACAACGACTCGCGGGCCACGTACGTCAGCTCGCGCACCATGGTGATCGCGTTCGTGGTGCTCGGCGTCCTCGTCGCGGGTGTGGTGAGCTGGCTGATCGCCCGGGCGATCACCCGCCCGCTGGCCCACTGCGTCGCGGCGCTGCGCCGGGTCCGCGACGGTGATCTGACCGTACGGATCCGGTTGTCGGGCCGCGACGAGGTGGCGCAGCTGGCCGGAGCCCTGGACGCCTCGACGGAGTCGACCGCGGTGATGGTCGGCGAAGTCACGCAGAGCGCGGCGCGGGTCGCCGCGGCGGCGGAGGAGTTGTCGGCGGTGTCGACGCAGTTGTCGGCGGCGTCGGAGGAGACCTCCGTGCAGGCCGGTACGGTGTCGGCGGCCGCCGACCAGGTGTCGGCCAACGTGCAGACCGTGGCCGCCGGTGCGGAGCAGATGTCGGCGTCGATCCGTGAGATCGCGGGCAATGCCGGTGAGGCGGCGAAGGTCTCGACCGACGCCGCCGAGGCGGCGGCGCGCACCAACGAGATCGTGGCGCAGCTCGGGCAGTCGTCGGCGCAGATCTCCGGCGTGGTCGAGCTGATCACGTCGATCGCGGAGCAGACGAACCTGCTGGCGCTGAACGCGACGATCGAGGCGGCGCGGGCCGGTGAGCACGGTAAGGGCTTCGCGGTCGTCGCGACCGAGGTGAAGGACCTGGCGCAGGAGACGGCGCGGGCGACCGGGGACATCGGGGCGCGGATCTCCGCGATCCAGGAGGAGACGGCGCAGGCGATCGCGGCGATCGGGGAGATCGCGGTGGTGACCGGCCAGATCAACGGATACGCGTCGACGATCGCGGCGGCCGTGGAGGAGCAGACCGCCACGACCAGTGAGATGGTCCGCAACGTGGCCGAGGCGGCCTCCGGGACCGGGGAGATCGCGGGCAACATCGCGGGCGTGGCGGCGGCGGCCGGTTCGGCGGCCTCCGGTGCGTCGGAGACGCAGGTGACCGCGAACAGCCTGGCCGCGATGGCGGCCGAGTTGCAGCAGCTGGTCGCGATCTACCGGACCTGAGTCACCACGATCAACAGACCACCGGCCGGCACGGCGTCTCCCGTGCCGGCCGGTGGCGTATCGGTTGCGGTGCGGTGTGGTGACCTCGCCGGTCAGCGGGGCGGTTCGCCGAGCAGGACGCCGGTCAGCAGCGTGCGCAGCACGCCGTCGTCCTCCGGGGCCAGCACCCCGTAGCTGCTCGTCAGCGCGGCGTTGATCTCGGGCCGGGCGTCCGCGTACAGCATGCGGCCCGCCTCCGTGAGGTGAACGTGCACCGTGCGCTGATCGTCGTCCGGCCGCCGCCGGGTCACCAGCTGGCGTCGGCTGAGCCGGGCCAGGGCGGTGGACACAGTGGACGCCCGGACACCCGCTCCCGTGGCCAGTTCGCCGGCCGAGAGTGCGCCGGGATGGGCGTACAGGCGGCCCAACAGCACCCAGTCGCTGAGCTGCAGGTCGAAGGGGCGCAGCGCCTCCGACAGCTGGGTGGTGATCAGCGACCCGGCCAGGGCCAGCAGATGCGCTCCGCTGAGGCCCGCCAGGTAACTGGCGCGCTCCCGCGGCTCCTCTGGAAGCCAGGCGCTGATTGTTGTGGACACGCCTTATTAATCGGCTGTTGACCGGCCCCCTAAACTTCCCGAACCCTTCGGCGTCGAAATGTTCAGCACCCCGGCCCCCTGACCGATCGGTGGGTCACAGCGTGGGGTTCCTCACTTCCGGCCGTCGGCCGGCAACCAACGCGAGGGGGGTGTCATGAGCACGTCGATCAAGGTCCGCGGATTCCGGGGCAGTCAGTTCGCCAAGCTGGTGACCGACCGCAAGGTCGGCACCAAGATCGGGTTGGCCGTCGCCACGATGGCACTGGCCGCCCTCGCGGTGGGCGCCGTCGCGCTGATCAACATGGGCGCGATGCAGAGCCAATCGGACTACATGTACAGCCAGACTCTCGTGCCCATCACCGACCTGGCCAAGATGCAGCACGCGGCCCAGTCCATGCAGAGCAACCTGCTGAATGCCGCGGTGTCCACCGATCCCGCCCAGGTGAGCAAGTTCGTGCAGGGCAGCAAGGCCCAGGACGCGGCGTTCGACCAGGCGTTCGCGCGCTACACCGCCACGGACATGACCGGCCGCGAAAAGGCGGTCGCCAAGGTCAAGCAGGCCACGGCCGCGGTCCGGCAGGTCCGCGACGGCAAGCTCATCCCGGCCGCCGAGCACGATGACCGGGCCGAGTTCGCGCGGGTGCGCGACGCCGAGGCGGCGACGGTTCTCAACGACCTCAACACCGGGGTGGACGAGCTGATCGAGATCGAGACCGGTGCCGCACGCAGCCGCAACGTCGAATCGCGCGCCACGTACAACAGCGCGCGGGTCATGGTGATCCTGTTCCTGGTCCTCGGTCTGCTGGTGGCCGGTGGCGTCAGCTGGCTGATCGCCCGCGCGATCACCGGCCCGCTGTCGCGCTGCGTGGGCGTGCTGGTCCGGGTCCAGGGCGGGGATCTGACCCAGCGAACGGGGCTGACCGGTCGCGACGAGGTCGCGCAGCTGGCCGTCGCGCTGGACGGCTCGACCGAGTCGACCGCGGCGATGGTGCGCGAGGTGACAGAGAGCGCCACCCAGGTCGCCGCGGCGGCGGAGGAGTTGTCGGCGGTGTCGACGCAGTTGTCGGCGGCGTCGGAGGAGACCTCGGCGCAGGCCGGTACGGTGTCGGCGGCCGCCGACCAGGTGTCGGCCAACGTGCAGACCGTGGCCGCCGGTGCCGAGCAGATGTCGGCGTCGATCGGCGAGATCGCGGGCAATGCCGGTGAGGCGGCGAAGGTGGCCACCGACGCCGCCGAGGCGGCGACGCGGACCAACGAGATCGTGGCGCAGCTCGGGCAGTCGTCGGCGCAGATCTCCGGCGTCGTCCAGCTGATCACGTCGATCGCGGAGCAGACGAACCTGCTGGCGCTGAACGCGACGATCGAGGCAGCCCGTGCCGGTGAGCACGGCAAGGGCTTCGCGGTCGTGGCCACCGAGGTCAAGGACCTGGCGCAGGAGACCGCACGGGCGACCGGCGACATCGGGGCGCGGATCTCCGCGATCCAGGACGAGACGGCGCAGGCGATCGCGGCGATCGGGGAGATCGCGGTGGTGACCAGCAAGATCAACGATTACGCGACGACCATCGCGGCGGCCGTGGAGGAGCAGACCGCCACGACCAGCGAGATGGTCCGCAACGTGGCCGAGGCCGCCTCCGGGACCGGCGAGATCGCGGGCAACATCTCCGGGGTGGCGTCGGCGGCGGACTCCGCGGCGTCGGGTGCCTCGGAGACGCAGGCCACCGCGAACAGCCTGGCCGCGATGGCGACCGAGCTGCAGCAGCTGGTGTCGACCTACCAGACGTAGCCGGCAACGCACGGGGACTTACCACCCACCCCGCCGTGGCCGGTCCGGGCACCATCCGGACCGGCCACGGCTCATTTCGGCTCTCAGGGCTGCACCACCAGCCGGTGCGCGCGCAGCGCCCGCGCCCACCACGGCCGCGGCCCGGCCGGGCGCAGCGGGGGCGCCCCGGTCCGCTTGAGGCTCACCCAGCCGCCGGGGCCCATGGTGAGGCTCCCGATCGCGGGGCGCCGGCGCAGCGCGGCCGCCGCGGACGCGGCGACCACGCAGGCCGCGACGGTGCCCAGCGCGGCCACCCCGAGCCGGGTCACGTCCACCACCGGCCGGTACACGGCCACACCGTCGCGCAGCACGTACGCGCCGACGGGGCGGTCGCCCTCGGACACCGCCAGTACGGTGCAGGCGGGGCTCATGGCCTCGACGACGGTCATCGTCTCCACCCCCTCAACGACTGTCCGAGGTTGTGGTGCCCGGCGCGGTCGCGGCCCGGCCGGCCTCCAACCGGGCGACCGGCACCCGGAACGGCGAGCAGGACACGTAGTCGAGCCCCGCGTCGTGGAAGAACCGCACCGAGTCGGGGTCGCCGCCGTGCTCGCCGCACACCCCGACGGTCAGCTCCGGCCGGGCCGCCCGGCCGCGTTCGACCGCGACCCGCACCAGCTCGCCCACGCCGTCGGCGTCGATCGTCTCGAACGGCGAGACCGCGAAGACACCCAGCGCCAGGTACCGGCCGAAGAACGCGCCCTCCACGTCGTCGCGGGAGAACCCCCACGTCATCTGCGTCAGGTCGTTGGTGCCGAAGGAGAAGAACTCGGCGCTGCGGGCGATCTCACCCGCGGTCAGCGCGGCCCGCGGCACCTCGATCATCGTGCCGATCCGGATCGGCGGGGCACCCTCCACCCCGGACAGCACGCGCAGCGCTTCGGCCCGTACCGTCTCCAGCTCGCGGGCCGAGCCGACCAGCGGCACCATGATCTCGGGGCGGGGGTCGCCGCCGACGGCGGCCCCCGCCGCGGCCGCCTCGGCGAGCGCGCGGACCTGCATCGCGAACAGGCCCGGCACGACCAGGCCGAGCCGCACCCCGCGCAACCCCAGCATCGGGTTGGCCTCGTGCATGCGCCGCACGGCGGCCAGCAGCACCGCGTCGCGGCCGGGGTCCTCGCCGCGCGCCTCGGCGCGGGCCACCCGCGCCGTCAGGTCCTCCAGCGGGGGCAGGAACTCGTGCAACGGTGGGTCGATCAACCGCACCGTGACCGGCAGACCGTCCATCTCGCGCAGGATCTCGGCGAAGTCGGCGCGCTGCAGCGGCAGCAGCCGGGCCAGGGCGTCCTCGCGGGCCGCGTCGTCGGCGGCCAGGATCAGCCGCTCCACCAGGACGCGCCGTTCGCCGAGGAACATGTGCTCGGTGCGGCACAGCCCGACCCCGGTGGCCCCGAACCGGCGGGCGCGGGCGGCGTCCGGGCCGGTGTCGGCGTTGGTGTGCACGCCGAGGCGGCGGGTGGCGTCCGCGTGGGACAGCAGCCGGTGCACCGCGGCCAGCAGCGGATCGCTGTCCGGGGCCAGCTCGCCCTCGAAGTAGCGGACCACCGACGAGGGCTGTACGGGTACGTCGCCCGCGTACACCCGGCCGGTGGAGCCGTCGATCGAGATCAGATCACCGGCATGCAGCACGGTCCCGTTGACCCGCAGCTCCTGCCGTTCCGGGTCGATGCTCAGCTCCTCGGCGCCGCACACGCACGTCCGGCCCATGCCGCGGGCGACGACGGCCGCGTGGGAGGTCTTGCCGCCGCGGCTGGTCAGGATGCCCCGGGCCGCGATCATGCCGGGCAGGTCGTCCGGGTTGGTCTCCCGGCGCACCAGGACGACAGGGCGGTCCGCGGCCGCCGCCTGCGCCGAGTCGAACACGATCGCCCCGACCGCGGCGCCCGGCGAGGCCGGCACGCCCGTGGTCAGCGGCTCGGGCGCGGCGGCCGGGTCGAAGCTCGGGAACATCAGCTGCGCCAGCTGCCGCCCGGTGACCCGCTGCAGCGCCTCGTCGAGGCTGATCATCCCCTCCTCGACCAGCTGGGCGGCGATCACGAACGCGGCCGCCGGGGTGCGCTTGCCCACCCGCGTCTGCAGCATCCACAGCCGGCCCCGCTCGATGGTGAACTCGATGTCGCACAGGTCGCGGTAGTGCTCCTCCAGCCGGTGCATGATCGAGCGCAGTTCGCGGAAGGCGGCCGGGTCGATGCGTTCCAGCTCCTGCAGGCCGACCGTGTTGCGGATGCCCGCCACGACGTCCTCGCCCTGGGCGTTCTCCAGGTAGTCGCCGTACACGCCGGGGCGGCCGGTCGCCGGGTCGCGGGTGAACGCCACCCCGGTGCCGGAGCCGGGGCCCCGGTTGCCGAAGACCATCGCCATCACGGTGACCGCGGTGCCCAGATCCTGCGGGATCGCCTCCTGGCGGCGGTAGAGCACCGCCCGCTCCGCGTTCCAGGACTCGAAGACGCTGGCCACGGCCAGGGCCAGCTGCTCGTGCGGCGACTGCGGGAAATCCCGGCCGGTGTGCGCGTGGAACACCTTCTGGTACGCCTCCACCAGCCGTCGCAGGTGGCCGGTGTCCAGCTCCGCGTCCGTGGCCACGCCCGCGTCGCGGCGGGCGGCGTCCAGCTCGGCCTCGAACTGTTCACCCGGCACCCCGCACACGGTCCGGCCGAACATCTGGATCAGCCGCCGGTAGGAGTCCCACGCGAAGCGCTCGTCGCCGCTCTGGCCGGCCAGCCCGGCCACTGTCGCGTCGGTGAGCCCGACGTCCAGGATGGTCTCCATCATGCCGGGCATCGAGAACCGGCCGCCGGAACGCACGGACAGCAGCAGCGGGTCGGCCGGGTCGCCGAGGCGCCGCCCGAGTTGCCGTTCCATCCGGTGCAGGTGCGCGTCGACCTCGTCGAGCAGTCCGGCGGGCAGCGCACCCGTGCTCAGGTACGCCCGGCATGCCTCGGTTGTGATGGTGAAGCCGGGCGGCACGGGCAGGCCCATCCGGGTCATCTCGGCGAGATTCGCGCCCTTGCCGCCGAGCAGGTCCGCGAGGTCCTTGTTGCCGTCGGCGAAGTCGTACACGTACGTGGGCATGGTTCGTCCCGCTTCCGTCGTCGATTGTTCCCGGGCCGCACGCGGTCCCGGCGTGGGGGAGGGCGTTCAGCGGGCGCCGCGGTGCAGTACGCGCAGGCGCTGCTCGTACTCATCGGTGTCGATGTCGCCGACCGCGAGCCGGTCGGCGAGCGTGCGCTCGGCGCCCTCGGTGGCCGACCCGCCGCCCGGCACCCGCGTCGGGGAATGCCCGAAGGCGCGCAATGCCAGCAGCACCGCCGCGCCGATCAGGGCGAAGAAGGCCAATGTCGAGAAGACCATCATCAGCCAGCCCCAGGGGCCCATGCCTCCGCCGTAGAACATCATGACCGGCCTCCCTTCCCGCACCTTCATCGTCGCGCCGCTCCGGCGCCGTCGCACGGGCCGACCGGCCCCCGGTCGCCGGGCCCCCGGACCCGCGCCCGGGATCGGCGGCGATCGACGGGACCTTCGGCACTGCTGCCCCGGGCCACGGGGGTGTGTGCTGGCCGCAGTGCCGCGCGGCCGGGACGCTCCCGACTGGACCGCCGCCGGGCCGGTGCCGGGCGACCGGAGCATTCGCTGGCCCGGCCGCCCCGGGTTGAGCATGATGGCGGATAGGGGGTGATACCCGTGGTGTTCCTGTTCGTCATGACGGCCGTTCTGCTGGCGGCGTGCGTGGCCGCCGTCTGGCCGTGGTCGGAACCCGTGCCGGGCACCGAGGACCCGCGTGAGCAGCCCGCCGCGGCCGCCGAGCCGCAGCCCGAGAGCCTGGAGGGTGTGCTGGTGGCGCAACTGCGCGCCGGGGAGATCACCCGTCGGCAGTACCTGCGGGCGATGGCCTCGCTGGCGGCGCGGGACGACGAGCGCCACCCGCTCGCCCCGCCCCCCGACACCCGGTGGCCGCCGTCGGAGGCCTGACCGGCGTCGCTCGTGCGGCCGGTGGATGCGGAACGGGCCGTACGGCCCTGTTCGCGGGTGCGCCCCGGGTATGCGATGGACCTTGCCGCGCTGTTCAGGCAGGGGGTCCGCATGTCCTTCCGTGATCGCATCGACGCCGGTCGCCGGCTCGCCGACGAGCTGAGTCCGCTGCGCGGCCGCGACGACATCGTGATCCTCGGGCTGCCCCGCGGCGGCGTGCCGGTGGCCGCCGAGGTGGCCCGCGGCCTGGGCGCCCCCCTCGACGTCATCGTCGTGCGCAAGGTCGGTGCGCCGGGCCAGCCGGAACTGGCGCTCGGCGCGGTCGGGGAGGACGGCGAGGGCGTCGTCAACGTCGGACTCGTGCGAGCCCTCGGGGTCAGTCAGGCCGAGCTGCGGGCCGCCCAGGACCGGGCCCGCGACGAGGTGCGCGCCAGGGTGCATGCGCTGCGCGGGCACCGGCCGCGGGTGCCGCTGGCCGGGCGTACAGCGATCGTGGTGGACGACGGGGTGGCGACCGGTGCCACCGCCCGCGCCGCGTGCCGCATCGCCCGCGCCGCCGGCGCCGCGCGGGTGATGGTGGCCGTGCCGGTGGCCCCACCGGATGCGGTCGAGTCCCTCGCGGGGGCCGCCGACGAGGTGGTGAGCCTGCTGCATCCCGCGCTGTTCGGCGCGGTGGGGCAGTTCTACGACGACTTCTCCCAGACCCCCGACGCGGAGGTGACCGCGCTGCTGGCGAGGTCCGGACGACGTGCGGCCGCGCCGCTCGACGCGTACGACGCCGAGGTGGTCGTCGACGCCGGCGGCGTCCCGCTGCCGGGCCGGCTGACCGTGCCGGCCGGGGCCCGGGGCATCGTGGTGTTCGCGCACGGCTCCGGCAGCGGGCGCGCCAGTCCCCGCAACCGGCACGTGGCCGACGTGCTGCACGGCGCCGCCCTGGGAACGCTGCTGTTCGACCTGCTCACCGAGCCGGAGGCGAGCCAGCGCAGCAACTTGTTCGACATCGGCCTGCTGGCCGGTCGGTTGCTGGACGCGGTCGCCTGGCTGCGCGGGCGGGCCGGTTCCGCCGCGGTGGGACTCTTCGGGGCCAGCACCGGCGGGGCCGCGGCGCTGGCCGCGGCGGCCACCCCGGGTACGGACATCGCCGCGGTGGTGTCCCGCGGTGGACGCCCCGACCTGGCCCGGGACCGGCTGGCCCGGGTGCAGGCGCCGACGCTGCTGATCGTGGGCGGCGACGACCACGTGGTGCTGGAACTCAACCGCGACGCGCGCCGCCGGTTGCACTGTCCGAACCGGCTGGCCGTGGTCCCCGGCGCGGGCCACCTGTTCGAGGAGCCGGGCGCGCTGGACGTGGTCGCCGCGGCCGCCGCCGAATGGTTCACCGACCATCTCGTACCGGATGTCGTGCCCGCGGCCGTCGCTCCCTAGAGGATCTCGGCGCCGCGGCTCCGGTCCGGCACCCCGCCCAGCTCGGCCACGTCCAGCGCGCGACGTACGTCGCCCGGGCTGAGCACCCCGCAGGGGCGGCCGCCGACCGTGACCACGGCCAGCCGGTACGGGTCGCCGAGCACCCCCAGCGCCCCGAGCAGCGGGGTGTCCGGCGCGATCACCCGGACCCGCGCCAACGGCACCCTGACGTCCGTGAGCCGGGTCGTGGCCCGCGCCGGGCCGGGCACCGTCGCCAGCCGGGACAGGGTGACCAGCCCGGCCAGCGCCCCGTCGAGCCCGACCACCGGGTACGCCCGGTGCGGGGACGTCGCCGCGACGGTGGAGACGAACGCGGCGATGGACTGCCCGGCGTACCCGCACACCGGTGGCGCGGTCATCACCCGCGCCACGTCGATGCCGGCCAGCCCGGTGCTGAGCCGGACGTCGGCGGCCTCGGCGCCGGCCGCGGTGGCCAGAAACCAGCCGAGCAGCATCAGCCACAGCCCGCTCAGTGAGCCCGACACGAGCACCGCCGCGAGCCCGCCACCGGCCACCAGGCCGCCGGTGACCTGCCCGGCCCGGGCCGCCGCCCGCCGGGCCGCCGCCCGGTCGCCGCGCCGCCACCAGACCAGCGCCGCGACGACCCGCCCGCCGTCCAACGGGGCGCCGGGCAGCAGGTTGAACACCGCCGTGACCGCGTTCACCGCGGCCAGCCAGACCAGGCCGACGCGCAGCGGCGCGAGCCCGGCGAGGGCGGCCAGCCACGCGGCGCCGGCGAAGAGGCCGGAGGCGGCCAGGCTGGCCAGCGGCCCGGCCAGGGCGATCAGCAGGTCGGCGCGCGGGTGCGGGGGATTGCCGTCCAGTTCGGACACCCCGCCGAGCAGCCACAGGGTGATCGCCTTGACCCGTACGCCGAAATGCCGCGCGGTCAGCGCGTGGGCCAGTTCGTGTCCGAGCAGCGCGGCCAGGAACAGCCCGGCCAGCGCCACGGCCACCAGCCAGTACGCGGCGGCGGCGTACCCGGCGGCGGCCGCGGGCAGCAGCGCACCCGCGACCCCCTGGGTCAGCAGGAGCAGGATGAGCAGCACCGACCAGTGCATGCCGACGGGGATTCCGGCGATCTGGCCCAGTCGCAGGTTCTGGCGCATCGGATTCGCCTCCATTCCCCCGGTCCGTCGGGGGCGGGGTCGCGCGGCCAGGGCCGGAGGTCCCGACTGCCGCGTCAGGGAGCCGGAGAGCCGGGGAGGCCTTCCAGCGACAGGACGGTGTCCCGGATGTCGCGGATGATGCCGTCGACCTCCTCGATCTGATCCTGCAACCGGTCCCGGACGGCCGGCGGGGAGAGCCGGGTGGCCAGGCACTGCAGCGCCAGGCCGTGCCGGAACAACCGGTGGATCGCCCGGCTGCGCAGTTCCTCACCGATCTGCTGGCGGTCCTCGAGCAGCCGTAGCTGTTCGGTGTCGTGGCGGGCGCGGGCCAGGCTCAGCACCAGCCCGGCGCGGGCGGCCAGCGCCACCATGATCTCCCGGTCGAGCGCGTCGAAGGCCTCCGCACCGGCCCGGCGCGAGACCAGCAGGACCCCGGTGAGTTCCCGCTCGGCCAGCAACGGTACGGCCATGGACTGGCCCACGGGACAGTTCGGGGGCGGCCCGGCGGGCAGCCGGTCGGCGTCGGCCACGGCCAGGCCACCGCGCGCGACCGCGTCGCCGAGCACCGAGTCGGGCACCGCCACGCGGGCGCCGCGCCACGGCCCGAAGATGCCGTCGGCGACCGCCACCACCATCGTGTCGAGGTCGTCGCCGGTCGGGATGGCGGCCACCGCGCCCGCGGCCCCCAGGGTGTCCTGGGCGGCGCGCCCGAAGCGGCACAGCGCCGCGTCCGCCTCCACGCCCGCCAGCAACTCCGTCGCCGCCTGCGCCATCGCGGCGTGGAACGCCTGCCGGCGCCGGCCCTCCACCAGCCGGTTGGCGTTCTCGATCGCCACACCGGCCGCGGCGGCCAGGGCCACCACCAGCTGCTCGTCGTCATCGGTGAACTCGGCGGCGCCCTGCTTCTCGGTGAGGTAGAGGTGCCCGAACACCCGCGTGCCGACCCGTACGGGCACGCCGAGGAAGGAGCGCATCGGGGGGTGGTGCTCCGGGAAGCCGACCGACCGGACGTGCTCGGCGATGTCGGCCAGCCGGAGCGGCTCCGGGCGTTCCATCAGCAGCCCGAGCAGCCCCTTGCCCTCGGGCAGGGAGCCGATCCGCTGCCGGGTCTCCTGGTCGACCCCGGCGTGGATGAACCGGACAAGGGTGCCCTGAGCGACCACCCCGAGCGCCGCGTAGCGGGCACCGGCCAGGGACTTCGCGGCCTCGACGAGGTGCCGGAGCACAGCGTCGAGGTCGTCGGCCCGGGCGACCTCGAGGTATCCGCGCAGCAGCGTATCCAGCCGCCCCTGGGTGGCCTCGCCTAGCGTCATCGTGCGCTCCTCGTCCGTGCACGAGGTTTGCCTGATTCGACCAGTCTGGCACCCCCGGCCGTCCGCGGGGAACATCCGGCCCACGCCAAGTTGCCGTCGGGTCCGGGCCCGGTGGCCCTGGTGCGGTGCCGACCTGCGGTCCGACACTGCTCCCGGAGGCTGCCATGAACCCGTGCCTCGGCCCGCTCATCGACCCGCCCGGCCCGTCCAGCGACCCGCCCGGCCCGTCCACCGGCCCGCCCGGCGGCCGGACGGGGGGTTCAGCCCGTGCGCACCGGCCGGTTCACAGCAGCGGCGCGCGCCCCGAGAAGCCGGTGGCCACCCGGATGCGGGCCTGCAGGGTGCTGCCGTTGCCCGGATACAGGAAGACGTAGTTGGTCGACTTCTGGACCGCGGCCAGGTCCAGGTAGCCGTCGCGGTTGAAGTCGCCCACGCCGACCAGGTCGCGCATCGTGTCCCAGGCGGTGCCGAGCTGCCGCCGGGCGGCGAAACCGCCGGAGCGTCCCGAGTAGAACTGCAGGGTCCCGGTGGAGGTGACCCGGGCGATCAGATCCGGTACGCCGTTGCGGTCGAAGTCACCGACGCCGGTCAGCTCGCTCATGGTGTCCCAGCCGCCGGTGCCGACCCGTACCCGGGGGCCCAGCGCGGTGCCGGAGCGGCCCGGGTAGAGGTACAGGTTCTTGTCGCTGGTCTGCGCGGCCAGCAGGTCGGGGTAGCCGTCGCGGTTGAAGTCGCCGATCGCGGTGATCTCGCGCAGGGCGTTCCAGCCGGTGGCGATCCGCTTGCGGGTGCCGTAGCCGGTGCCGGTGCCGGGGTAGAACCACAGGTCGCCGTTGGAGCCCTGCCGCGCCACGATGTCCTCGCGGCCGTCGCGGTCGAGATCGCCGATCCGGACGATCGCGTTCATCGAGTTCCAGCCGGTGCCCAGCGAGCGGGCCGCGCCGGTGTCCAGGTAGGTGCCGTTGCCGGGGTAGAGCACCAGGCTGCCGCTGCCGGTGGTGCGGGCCAGCACGTCGGACCAGCCGTTGCGGTTGAAGTCCGCGAACGTGGCCGACGGCAGGGGGCCGACGTCCACATAGTCGTTGTCGATGTCGATGGTGACCCCGCCGTAGGTCTCCGGGTGGTCGCCGCGGTACTGCTTGATCCGGCGGTGCGGCGACCAGTAGGTCGACGGGATGGCCGCGTCGGTGACCGTGGCGACGCCGTCCCAGCGGGCGAAGTCCAGGTAGTCGGGGCGCACGTACCCGGCGGCCCGGTAGTTCGCCACCTGGTCGGCGACCCCGGATCCCATGCTGGAGTAGAAGCCGGAGAGGTGGCCGCGGTCGTGCAGCCGCGCCGTCCACGCGCCGATGAAGGCCAGCACCCCGGCCCGGCAGGTGGCGTCGTCCGTGCGGTACGCCTCCATGTCGTAGATCAGCACACTGGGCGTGCTCAGCCCGAGCGCGGCGGCACTCGTGACCGCGTCGTCCGCCGCGGCCCGCCCCTGCGCCGCCGCCTGCGTGTTGTCGATCCTGTTCTTCTTGTTCGAGGTGGTGCAGGACGCCTGCGGGCCGAGGTAGATCGGCAGCAGATGCCAGCCCGCGGCCTGCTGGTGTGCCACCCACTCGGCGGTCAGCTCGGGCTGGGCGCAGGCGCGGTTGTTGCCGCCGAAGTAGATCCCGACCGCCCGGTACGGCGACGCCAGCCAGGCGTCCATCGCCGCGCTCGACGGGGCGGTGCAGGTGTCGAAGCCGTAACCGGTGAACGTGCCCGGGGCCGCAGCGGCGGCGGCGGGCGGTGCGGCCGCGACCGTGCCGAGCACGGTGGCGACGATCGCGGCGCAGAGCAGGCGAAACAGCGGGCGGCGGCGGTCTGGGCCGCCGCACGGGGCAGCTCCGGACCGGGCAGCCATGGTGACCTCGCACGGGAGAATCGGCGTTCTCTCAGACAACCATTCGCGGTGCCGGTCGGACAGGGGCCGAACGTCCCCAAAGGCGGGTACGGCGGGACCAAAGTCCCGGCGTACCCACGGCCTTGTGCCCTGTGACCGGCGCCGCGCCGGGCGCCAGCCTGGAGGCAGGCCTCTGCCTCGGGGGTGTCCCCATGACCACGACGATCAGCCCCACCCATCGCCTCAGCGCGGTGACCGCGACCGCGCGCCCGGTGGCGGCGCTGGCCGCCGTGGTGGGCCAGCAGCGCCACGCCCGGCTGCTGAGCGCGGCCGACGACTTCCGGACCCGGTTCGCGGGCCACACCATCTGGACCGTCAGCTCCACCGCGTCCGGCGGCGGCGTCGCCGAGATGTTGCAGGGCCTGGTCGGGTACGTCCGGGACCTCGACATCGACATCCGGTGGCTGGTGATCGGCGCCGACCCCGGGTTCTTCGCCGTCACGAAGCACCTGCACCACCTGCTGCACGGCTTCCCCGGCCGGTTGCGGCTCGGCCCGGACACCGCGGCCCACTACGAGGACGTGCTGGCCGACAACGCCCAGGACCTGATCGGCCGCGTGCACCCCGGCGACATCGTGCTGTTGCACGACCCGCAGACCGCCGGACTGGCGCCGTGGCTCACCCACGCCGGGGTGCACGTGGTGTGGCGCAGCCACGTCGGTACCGACCTGCAGAACGCGGCCACCCGCGACGGCTGGGCGTTCCTGCGGCCGTACCTGCAGCATGCGGACGCGTACGTGTTCTCCCGGCGCGCGTTCATCCCGGCCTGGCTGCCCGCCGAGCGGACGCGGGTCATCCCGCCGTCGATCGACCCGTTCGCCCCGAAGAACCGGGAGTTGTCCCCGGACACCGTGCGTGCGCTGCTGGGCGCCGCGGGACTGATCGACGCGCCGGTGACCGCGCCGCCGGTGTACCCGCGCCGCGACGGCGGCTCCGGCATGATCGCGCGCCGCGCCACCGTGGTCGCCGAGTCCCTGCCCGGCCCGGACGAGCCGCTGGTCGTGCAGGTGTCCCGCTGGGACCCGCTCAAGGACATGGCCGGGGTGATGCGCTCCTTCGCCGAGTACGTCGCCCCGCACGCGCCGGGACGGCTCATGCTGGCCGGACCGGCGCTGGTCAGCGACGACCCCGAGGGGGCGCTGGTGCGCGCCGCGTGCGTGCAGCGGTGGCGGGGGCTGCCCCGGCAGTTCCGGGAGCGCATCGTGCTGGCCTCGCTGCCGATGGACGACGTCGACGAGAACGCCGTGCTGGTCAACGCGCTGCAGCGGCACGCCGCGGTGGTGACCCAGAAGAGCCTCGCCGAGGGTTTCGGGCTGACCGTCGCCGAGGCGATGTGGAAGGGACGCCCGGTGCTGGCCTCCGCGGTCGGTGGGATCCCCGACCAGATCACCGAGGGCACCGGGGTGCTGCTGCCCGATCCGTCCGACCTCTCGGCGTTCGGGGTGGCGTTGTGCGGGCTGCTGTCCGATCCGGCCACGCGGGAGCGGCTCGGCGCGGCCGCCCACGAGCGGGTCCGGACCGCGTTCGTCGGTGATCTGCACCTGTCGCGGTACGCCGAGCTGCTCACGGCGCTGCTGGGCGTCGTGCCCGGCGGCTGACGGTGCTCGACCGCACCGCCGAGGCGGTGATCGTGGTGACCGACGATCCGAACCGGCTGGCCGCCCGCCCCGGGGCCGACGGCCTGCGGCGGCGCATCGCCGAGCTGGCCGCGCTGGGCGTCGGGGTACGCGTGCTGCCGGCGGCGGACGGGGCGGTCGCCCACGTGCTGAAGCGGCTGGCGCGGCGCGGGATCGGCCCCGGCCTGGTGCTGCTGCTGCGCGGCGACACCGGGTCGGCCGACACGGACGCGGCGCCGCTCGGGCCCGCGGCCGGGCGTACCGTGACCGTCGCCGTGGGGCCGCTGACCGCCGGGCCGGCCGAGCCGAGCGGCTGGGCCGGGCTGCTGGCCGCCCTCGACGAGCAGCTCATCCGGCGCCGCGACCGGCGGGTGCCCGCGGTGGACGAGGATCCGGCGTGGACGCTGCGCGAGACCGGCACCGACCCGCACCGGCGCCGGGTCACCGAGTCGCTGTTCACCCTGGGCGCCGCGGGATTCGGCACCCGGGGCGCGGTGGAGGAGGACGGGCCGGGCACCGTGCCGCTGACCCTCGCCGACGGCGTGTACACCGGCGAGGGGCCCGCGGAGCACCTGCTGCCGGGGCCGTGCTGGACGGCGCTGGAGCTGCACCCGCCGCCGACCGGGGACGTGCGGATCCTGGACCTGCGTACCGGGGTGGTGTACCGGCGCGAGTGCGGCCCGGACGCGACAGTGCGGACCCTGCGACTGGTCGACGTCACCCGGCCGGGGGTGGCCGCCGCGCGGATGGAGGGGCCGCCGGGCCGGCTGGCGGCGGGGCCCGCACTCTGCCTGCCCGCGACCGACGGGATGGACACCGACGCGGGCACCGCCGAGGGATACCACTGGGCCCGTGTGAGCGGGCGGGCCGGACAGGGCATCACGGCGGTCGCCGCGCAGCAGTGCCACACCGGGGGCACCCGGCACGTGGTGGACCGGTTCGCGGTGTACACCCGCGAGGCGTCGGGCCCGTCCGCGGCGGCGGTCGCGGCGTTGCGGGCGGCCCGGGACGACGGCTTCGAGCACCTGCTGGCGGAGCACCGGGCGGCCTGGGCGCGCCGCTGGCGGCGGGTCGACGTACGGATCCCGGACGACCCGGAGGCCCAGCGGGCGGTGCGCTTCGCGCTGTTCCAGCTCTGGTGCGCCGCCGGGCGCCACGACGAGTCCGCGGTGGGCGCCCGCGGGATCTCCGGCGCCGGTTACGCCGGGCACGTCTTCTGGGACGCCGACGTGTTCGTGCTGCCCGCGCTGGTCAGCATGGATCCCGGGGCCGCCGCCGCGATGGTGCGGTACCGGCTGCACCGGCTCGACGCCGCGCGGGCCGCCGCCGCGGAGTGCGGCCGCTGCGGCGCCCGCTTCCCGTGGGAGTCGGCCACCTCCGGCCGCGACGTGACCCCGCACAGCGGCTTCCTCGGCGGCGAGCCGGTACCGATCCGCACCGGGGAGATGGAGGAGCACATCACCGCGGACGTGGCGTGGGCGGCCGTGCACGCGGCGACCTGGACGGGCCGCACCGACCTGCTCTGCGGCGCGTGGCGCCCGCTGCTGGTCGAGACCGCCCGGTACTGGGCGTCGCGGGTGCGCGTCGACGCGGCCGGGCGGGCCCACATCGACAAGGTCATCGGGCCGGACGAGTACCACGAGGACGTCGACGACAACGCGTACACGAACGTCATGGCCCGGTGGAACCTGCGCGCGGCCGCCGCGCTCGGCCCGGCCGCGGCCGGCGACGCGGAGCGCGCGGCCTGGTCCGGCCTGGCCGACCGGCTGGTCGACGGCTACGACCCGGCCACCGGCCGGTACGAGCAGTTCGCCGGGTACGACGCGCTGGAGTCGCTGCGGGCGACCGACCTGGCGCCACCGCCGCTGGCCGCCGACGTGCTGCTGGGCCGCGACCGGGTGTCCCGCTCCCAGGTGATCAAGCAGCCGGACGTGCTGATGCTGCACCATCTGGTGCCGGGGGAGACCGCGCCGGGGTCGCTCGCGCCGAACCTCGACTTCTACGGCCCCCGCACCTCGCACGGCTCGTCGTTGTCCCCGGCGATCAGCGCCGCTCTGCTGGCCCGCGACCGGCGCCCGGACGAGGCCCTGGCGCTGCTGCGGCTGGCGCTGCGCCTCGATCTCGGGGACGCCACCGGCACGACAGCGGCCGGGTTGCACGTGGCTACGCTCGGCGGGGTGTGGCAGGCGGTACTGCTGGGCTTCGCCGGGGTAAGGGTGGAAGCGGGGGCGTTGCGGGTCGACCCGTGCCTGCCGGATGCGTGGGGCGCCCTGGAGGTGCGCTTCCGCTGCCTGCGCCGCCGGGTGCGGCTGCGCCTGTCCCGGGACGCCGTGGAGGTCCGCACCGACGGGCCGCTGCGGGTACGCGTGCCCGGCCGCCCGCCCGTGCTGGTCCGGGGAACGGCGCGGCTGGCGGCCGCGCGGGAGGGAGCGCCGTGATGTCGCATGTGCTGGCCGCGGTCCGGCCCGGGGTCGACGGCGCCGCGGTGGATCCGGTCGCCGGGGCGATGGCCGCGCTGCTGTGCGCCGAGGTCCGCCGGATCGACCTCGAGGGGCGCCCCGCCGCCGACGCCGCGCCGATCCTCGCCGCCCTGCGCGCCCCCGACGCCGTGGCCGCCGTGGTGGCCCGGGACGCGGTCGACGACGCGGGGTGGGAGGCCCTGTTGCAGGGCGCCGCGCAGCCGCTGGTCCTGGTGCCCGAGAAGGGCCGCGCCCCGGACCGCATCGACCGCATCCTCATCCCGCTCGACGGCAGCGCCACGGCGGCCGAGGCGGTCGCGGAGATCGTGCAGATGTGCGCGGGCGCGGGACTGGAACTGATCGTGCTGCACGTCTTCGACGCCAGCACCGTGCCGGCGTACTGGGATCAGGCCGCGCACGCCCGGCAGTGCTGGGAGCAGGAGTTCCTGGCCCGGCACTGCGGGGTGCCCGGGGTACGGCTGCACCTGCGCAGCGGGGTCGCGGGCGAGCACGTGGTCGACGTGGCCGACGCCGAGCAGGTCGATCTCATCGCGCTGGCCTGGTCGCAGCGGCTCACGCCGGGCCGGGCGGGCACGGTACGCCGTACCGTCGCGGAGGCGGCCGTGCCGATCGCGCTCATACCCGTTTTCAGCCGATAGGCGACGTCTGCTCTCTCCTGTGTCTCCTGACCCGCGTACCGGGACGGCGCCGCGGGTATCGATACCCGTGTGCCGGGCTGCGCGCCGATTTCGTGCCGGGGGACGGACGTGGGCGCTCCCGGTCCGGCGGTCGTGACGAGGAGAATGCGATGAGGATCGGACTGATCGCCCCACCGTGGGTCCCCGTGCCACCGGTCGGCTACGGCGGCACCGAGGCGGTCGTGGACAACCTGGCCCGCGGGCTGACCGAGCTGGGACACGACGTGCGGCTGTTCACCGTCGGGGAGTCCACCTGCCCGGTGCCCAGGGACTGGCTCTACCCGCACGCCGAGCAGCCGATCGGGGACTCCATGGTGGAGGCGGCGCACGTGCTGGCCGCGTACCGGAATCTGTCGCGGATGGACCTCATCCACGACCACACCGTGCTCGGGCCGCTGCTGGCCGGCCGGTACGCGGGCGAGCTGCCCCCGGTGGTGGTCACCAGCCACGGTCCGTTCACCCCGGCCCCGCGCCGGGTCTTCGCCGAGATCGCCCGTACGGCCCGGATCGTCGCGATCTCCCGCGCCCAGGCCCGGCAGGCCGCCGGGGTACGCGTGACCGCGGTGATCCACCACGGCATCGACCTCGACCGGTACCACTTCGGCTCCGGCGCCGGTGGTTACCTGCTGTTCCTCGGCCGCATGTGCCCCGACAAGGGGGTGCACCGGGCGGTCCGGATCGCCCGCGACGCGGGCGTGCCGCTGCGGATCGTCACCAAGATCTGGGAGCCCGCGGAGCGGGAGTACTACGAGCGGGAGGTCCGGCCGCTGCTCGCCCCCGGCGCCCCCGAGCCCGCCGAACAGGGCCCGCAGGGCTGCCTCGAACTACTGCGCGGCGCGACCGCGCTGCTCAACCCGATCTCCTGGCCGGAGCCGTTCGGGCTGGTCATGGCGGAGGCGCTGGCCTGCGGCACCCCGGTGATCACCACGGCGTGCGGCGCCGCGCCCGAGATCGTCGACCACGGCCGCACCGGCTTCGTGTGCCGCAGCGACGAGGAGATGACCGCCGCCGTGGCCCGGCTGCCCGGCATCGACCGCACGGCGTGCCGGGACGCGGCCGTCCGCCGCTTCTCCCGCGAACGCATGGCTCGCGACCACGAACACCTCTACGCCGGCATCCTCGCCGGCCTGCGGGGGGTTGCGCCGCGGCGGGCCCACCCCGTCCCGGCCTGAATCCGCCGGCGCCGGGGCCGCTGGTCCCGGCGCCGCGGTCGGTCACCCCACATCCGGGTACGGCGCCCGCGGGCCGCCCGTGGGCACCACGGCCAGCGGGCACGCCGTGCGCCCCAGCAGCGCGCGGGGGATGTGGCCGAGTACCTCGCCCGCGTGGTGGCTGCCCGCCGCCACCACCAGCAGCGACGCCTCCCGGCTGAGGGAGACGAGCGCGTGCGCCGGGTCGGTGTCGTGCAGGATCTGGCGTTCCACCTCGTCGGCGGCGTCGGCGGGCAGGTGGTCGTACAGGATCGAGGCGAGCAGCCGGTCGGCGTCCGAGATGCGGTCGTGCCGGGTCAGCCGGTAACCGCCCGCCACCGTGGCACCGGTCTCCGTCCACGCGTAGACCGCGCGCAACGGCACGCCCTGCCGGTGGGCCTCGGCCGCGGCGTAGGCGATCACGCAGCCGGGGCAGGTGTCGTCGTCGACCGCCGCCACGACCGCCCGGCCCGCTGTCGGCGGCGCGGGCCCGTACACGAGCACCGGGCACTGTTCGGCGGTGGCGGTCCCGCTCGCGACCACCCGCCACCCCGCCGGTCCGGTCCCGGGGGGCGCCGCGACGGCCCCCTCCGGCGCCGCGTCGTACGACACGGGCACCCCGGCGAAGCGGCGCCGCAACTCGGCGAGGATCTCCGCCGCGGTCGCGTGGGGCTGCGGGTCGTGCGGGGCTCGGACGGCCGTTGCGGCGCCGGCGTTCATGGGGGGCCTCCGTGCGGCGGGTGCCTCAGTGCGGTGCCGCGGCAACCCCGCTGGGCGTGATGTGGGCCTCCGGGCCCGGGAAGATCAACGTCGTGCGGTCGCTGTCGCGCCACCGCACCTCGTACGGCGGGCTGCCGTCCGGGTGGCCGACGGCGACGATGACGCCGATGCGGCGGCTGTCCCCCAGGTGGGTTCCCTCCAGGACGATCTGGTCGCCGACCTGCGCATTCATCTGTGCCTCCCGTGAGCTGTCCGGGCCGGTCAACGTCACGGCCAGCATGGCGCGGGGCCTCGCCGGGCGGGCAGGGCCATAGGTCCCGGGTCCCGGCCCGACCGGGCGCGGCGTCCTGTTACCGCGGTGGTGGCGGGTGGGCGGGGGCCGTTCGGCGCTGGTCGGCGTGACCTTCGGCCGTCCCGGCCGGTGCCGCGCCGGGCCGACACTGACCGTTGGGCCGAGACCGGGCCCGAGCAGGGTGGCCCGCTGCGGCGAGAGGAGCCCGCGATGACGCAGACCCGTACCTGGAACATCGAGATCATGATCAACGAGTACGCGGACGAGCGGCGCACACACGCCGAGGCCCGCCTGCACAGCGGCGTCCGGCCGTTGCTGCGCGGGGAGGGCGTCGCGCGGCGCCGGGCATCCGATCACGAGGTCCCGGAGATCGGCGACGAGCTGGCCGTGGCCCGGGCGCTGTCCGACCTGGGACACCAGCTGCTGGACGCCGCCGCCGGTGACATCGAGCAGTACACCCACCGGCCGGTGCACCTGGTCGGCTGAGCAATTGGCCGGTCGAGCCGGCCCTGGCGGGGCGAGTGCCGGGGCAACGGGAGAGGGCGGCCGATCGGGGCCCACCGCCGACCGCCGGGCCGCGGCACGGGAACGCGACAGTTCATCCCGGCGGCCCGACGCCGTGGTCACGCGACTCCCGACCGTTAGCGGATGTCCGCAGGTGAACCCCGGTCGGCCTGCGCCGGTCTCACTCCGTGGCCGAATCAGTCGATCTTCGTAACGGTTCGATTGCTTCGCCGGACCGATATGTGCGCTTCGTTGGAGTCTGACCACAGATTGTTGCCCTTCAGCTTCACCAAAGCCGAAGAATCTGGTCTAGCCTAAGCGGCCTTGACCCGCAGTGCCGCGGAGGTGCCCCCCTCATGATCCGCCGTGAATCCTTCGTCGCCGTCCTGGCCCTGGTCGGGGCCATCGGCGCAGGCTGCGCTTCGCCCAACGAGGCGAAGACACCAGACGCCGCCGGTGCCGCGCCCGCCGCGACCCGTCCGGGTCCGGACGCCCTGTGCCGCTCGGCGCTGGACAACTACTACAGCCAGAAGCTCAGCGACGACCCGATCGTCGGTCAGCAGCTCACCAGGGATGCCGCCCTCCAGGCGGCCACCGACCTGTCCGAGTTGGACGAGAAGAAGCTGGCCGGCCTCGTCAAGGCGCTCAACGACTACGGCTACATCGCCGGGAAGATCGCCGACGCCAGCAAGCGCGGCGACACCGAGGAAGCGATCAAGCTGCAGAGCGACAGCGCCGCCGCCGGGCGTGCCATCACCCGTGAGTCGAACGCCGTGAAGGCTCCGAACTGCGCCCAGTTCATCAACCTCTGACGGACCCGGCCCGATCAGCGGGCCGGCGGCGGGACCACGCCTCCCCGGGCCTGCCCGCGGGGCCCTCGCTTCGCCCGGTCAGGCCGCTGCCCGCCGCCGGGTGACCAGCCACACCACCCCACCCACCGCGAAGACCGCCAGGCCGCCCAGCACCGAGGCGGTCGGCAGCGTCGCGGCCAGCACCAGGCAGCCGACCAGCCCGAGTACGGGCACCGGGCGCCACGGCGCCCCCTCCTCGCGACGCAACGTCAGCGCCGCCGCGTTCGCGACCGCGTAGTAGACCAGCACCCCGAACGACGAGAACCCGATCGCCCCGCGCAGGTCCGCGGTGACGACCAGGGCCGCCACTGCCACGCCCACGACGGCCTCGGCGCGGTGCGGCACGCCGTGCCGCGCGCTCACCGCGTCCAGCGCGGCGGGCAGGTGCCGGTCGCGGGCCATCGCGAAGACCGTGCGCGACACCCCCAGGATCAGGGCCAGCAGGGAGCCGAGCGCCGCGGCGGCGGCCCCGGCCCGGACCACGGGTGCCAGCCAGGGCGCTCCGGCCGCGGTGACCGCGTCCACCAGCGGGGCGGTGGCCGCGGCCAGGCGGGCGGGACCGAGCACGTGCAGGAGCGTGGCGGCCACGGCGGCGTACAGCAGCAGGGTGATCGTCAGTGACCACAGGATGGCCCGGGGGATGACGCGGTCGGGTTCGCGGACCTCCTCGCCGAGCGTGGCGATCCGGGCGTACCCGGCGAAGGCGAAGAACAGCAGCCCGGCCGCCTGCAGCACGTCCCAGCCCGAGGGCGCCGCGGTGCCGGGGATGGCCGGGAGCACGGTGTGCCCGGCCAGTCCGGCCGCGACGACCGCCAGCAGCACGGCGATCACGGCCGTCACCAGGACGCGGGCGACCAGCATCGATTTGTGCACGCCGACCAGGTTGAGGCCGGTCAGGACCGCGACCGCGACGAGGGCGAACAGCCGGGCGTGCCCGGGTGCCAGGTACGCGCCGAAGGTCAGCGCCATCGCCGCGCACGAGGCGGTCTTGCCGACGACGAAACCCCACCCCGCCAGGAAGCCCCACAGGTCACCGAGGCGGCGCCGGCCGTACACGTAGGTGCCGCCGGAGGCGGGATAGCGGGCCGCGAGCCGGGCCGAGGAGATCGCGTTGCAGTAGGCCACCACCGCCGCGATGCCCAGCGCGACCGGCAGGCGGCCACCGGCCGCCCCAGCGGCGGGCGGGAACGCCGCGAACACCCCCGCGCCGATCATCGCGCCCAGCCCGACCACCACGGCGTCGCCGGTGCCGAGGCGGCGGGTCAGCCCGGCCGGTGTCACGGGCGGCCGTCCACGTCCAGGACCAGTGACCGCGCCACACGGGACTTTCGCCCCTCCGGGTGCCAGAACGGAGATCGCAGGATTCTGGGGGACGTCTTTGGAAGGATCCGCCGCATGGACGCGCTCGACCTGGCCCGATGGCAGTTCGGCATCATCACGGTCTACCACTTTCTCTTCGTGCCGATCACGATCGGACTGTCCATGCTGGTCGCCGCGTTGCAGACCGCATGGGTGCGGACCGGCCGGACGGAGTATCTGCGAGCCACGAAATTCTGGGGCAAGCTATTCCTGATCAACTTCGCGATGGGGGTGGTCACCGGCATCGTGCAGGAGTTTCAATTCGGGATGAATTGGTCCGATTACTCCCGCTTCGTGGGCGACATCTTCGGCGCACCGCTGGCCATCGAGGGCCTGCTGGCGTTCTTCCTGGAGTCCACCTTCCTCGGTCTGTGGATCTTCGGGTGGGACCGGCTGCCGAAGAAGGCCCACCTCGCCTGCATCTGGCTCGCGGCGATCGGCACCTGGCTCAGCGCGTACTTCATCCTGGCCGCGAACTCGTGGATGCAGCACCCGGTGGGCTTCGCTGTCAACCCGGTCAGCGGCCGGGCCGAGCTGCACAGTATCGGGGCGGTGCTGACCAACTCCACCACCCTGGTGACCTTCCCGCACACCATCACGGCGGCCCTGGTCACCGCGGGCGCCTTCATGCTGGCGATCAGCGCCTGGCACGTCCGGCGCCGCAACCAGCCGGAGGTGTTCCGGCCCAGCCTGCGGCTCGGCGCCTGGGTGGTGCTCGTCGCCGGACTCGGCGTCGTGGTCACCGGCGACCTGCAGGCGCGCATCATGACCGAGCAGCAGCCGATGAAGATGGCCGCGGCCGAGGCGCTGTACAACACGTCGCAACCCGCCAGCTTCTCCCTCTTCACCGTCGGTTCGCTGGACGGCAGCGAGGAGATCGCCAGCATCCGGATCCCGCACCTGCTGTCGTTCATGGCCACCGGCGACCCGAACGGCCGGGTCGAGGGCATCAACGACCTGCAACGCGAGTACCAGCAGACGTACGGCCCGGGCGACTACACCCCGTCCATCCCGGTCACCTACTGGTCGTTCCGCCTCATGATCGGTTTCGGGGTGCTGGCCATGCTCGTCGCCGCGCTGGCGCTGTGGCTCACCCGTGGCGACCGCACCCCCACCAGCCGCCTGCTGTGGATCGCCGCCCTCTGGGCGTTCGCGATGCCGCTGCTGGCCAACTCGTTCGGCTGGATCTTCACAGAGATGGGCCGCCAGCCCTGGACGGTCTTCGGGGTGTTCAGGACCGCGCAGAGCGTCTCCCCGTCGGTCGGCGCCGCGTCGGTGGCCACCTCCCTGAGCGTGCTCACCCTGCTCTACGGCGTACTCGCCGTCGTCGAGGTGGGGCTGCTGCTGCGCTACGCCCGCGCCGGCGCGCCCGAACCGCCGCCCGAGGACACCGGCACCGACGCCGACCGCCCGCTCGCCTTCGCGTACTGAGGGACTGCGTACCCATGGAACTCACCACCGTCTGGTTCGCACTGATCGCCATCCTGTGGGCGGGGTACTTCCTGCTGGAGGGCTTCGACTTCGGCGTCGGCATCCTGCTGCCCGTGCTGGGCCGCGACGACCGCGAACGCCGCCTGCTGATCAACACCATCGGCCCGGTCTGGGACGGCAACGAGGTATGGCTGCTCGTCGCGGGCGGCGCCACCTTCGCCGCGTTCCCCGAGTGGTACGCCACCCTGTTCTCCGGCTTCTACCTGCCGCTGCTGATCATCCTGGTGGCGCTGATCCTGCGCGGGGTCGCCTTCGAGTACCGCGGCAAGGTCGACGACGCGAAGTGGCGGCACCGGTGGGACCTGTGCATCATCGGCGGCAGCGCCGTGCCCGCGCTGCTGTGGGGCGTGGCGTTCGGCAACATCGTGCGCGGCGTACGCCTGGACGCCGACCACGAGTACGTGGGTACCTTCCTCGACCTGCTCAACCCGTACGCGCTGCTCGGCGGCCTGACCACCCTGACCCTGTTCACCCTGCACGGCGCGGTGTTCCTGGCCCTGAAGACCGACGGCGACGTGCGGCACCGCGCCGGGCGGCTGGCGGCCACCCTCGGCCTGCCCGCGGTCGTGGTCGCGGGCGGCTTCCTGCTGTGGACCGCCCTCGCCCACCGCGACGTGGGCGGCGCGGTGCTGTCCGGACTGGCCGCGCTCGCCCTGGTCGGGGCCGTGATCGCGGCCCGGCTGCGCCGGGAGGGGTGGGCGTTCCTGGCCACCGGGACCACTCTCGTGCTGGCCACGTTCGCGCTGTTCGTCACGCTGTTCCCGGACGTCATGCCGTCCACCGTCGACCCGGCGAACAGCCTCACCGTGCACAACGCCTCCTCGACGCCGTACACCCTGCGGGTGATGACCTGGGTGGCGCTCGCGTTCACCCCGATCGTGCTGGGCTACCAGGGCTGGACGTACTGGGTGTTCCGCAAGCGGCTCACCGTCGAGCACATCCCGCCGGCGGCGGTGCCCGCCCGGGAACCCGCGTGAAGCCGCTCGACCCGCGGCTGCTGCGCCACGCCCGCACCACCCGGACGTACCTGGTGGTCACGGCCGGGATCGGGGCGGCACTGGCCGTCCTCGTGGTGGCGCAGGCGACGCTGCTGGCCGACGGGATCACGGCCGTGTTCCTGCACGGCGCCGGACCGGCGGCGCTGGGCTCCACCCTGGTCTGGCTGACCGTGGTGGTCGCGGCCCGGGCCGCGCTGTGCTGGGCGCAGGAGGTCGCCTCCGCCCGCGCCGCGGCCGGGGTCAGGACCGAGTTGCGGGGGCGCCTGCTGTCCCACCTCGCGCGGCTCGGCCCGGCTGCCCGGCCCGGCGGTCCCGGAACCGGCGGATACGCCACCCTGGCCACGCGTGGTCTGGACGCGCTCGACGCGTACTTCGCCCGGTATCTGCCGCAGCTCGTGCTGGCCGCGCTGGTCCCGGCGATCGTGCTGGCCCGCCTGCTGCCCGCGGACCTCGTCGCCGCCCTCACGATCGCGGTGACCCTGCCGCTGATCCCCGTGTTCATGACCCTGGTCGGCTGGCACACGGAGGCCGCGAACCGGCGCCAGTTCCGGCTGCTCACCCGCCTGTCGCAGCACTTCCTCGACGTGGTCGCGGGATTGCCCACCCTGCAACTGTTCGGCCGGGCCAGGGCGCAGGCGGCCACGATCCGGCGGATCAGCGACGAGCAGCGCCGGCTCACCATGCGCACGCTGCGCACCGCGTTCCTCTCCTCGCTGGTGCTGGAACTGCTGGCCACCCTGTCCGTGGCGCTGGTCGCGGTCGGGGTGGGCCTGCGGCTGGTCGCCGGGCACCTGGACCTGTCCACCGCGCTGCTGGTGCTCATCCTCGCCCCGGAGGCGTACCTGCCGCTGCGGGCGGTCGGGGCGAACTACCACGCCAGCGCGGAGGGGCTGGCCGCCGCGGAGGAGGTGTTCGCGGCGCTGGAGACCCCGGTGCCGCCGACCGGCAGCCGGGCGGCCCCGGACGCGGCCACGGCCGAGCTGGTCTTCGACGACGTCGAGGTGTCCCATCCCGGCCGTGACGGGGCCGCGCTGCGCCTCGACGCCCGGATCGCCCCCGGCGGGATCGTCGCGCTCACCGGCCCCAGCGGCTGCGGCAAATCCACGGCGCTGGGGGCGCTGCTCGGCTTCGTGGCGCCCACCCGCGGCCGGGTCACGGTCGGCGGCGTCCCGCTGTCCGACATGGACCCGGCGCGGTGGCGCCGCGGGATCGCCTGGGTGCCGCAGCGCCCCCACCTGTTCGCGGCCACCATCCGCGACAACGTCACCCTCCGCGCGGCAGCCGCCTCGGATGGCGCCTCGGATGGCGCCTCGGATGGCGCCTTCCGCGGCGACGATCCCGCGGCCCCGGCCGGCGATGATCGGATCTGGTGGGCGCTGCAGCAGGCCGGGATCGCGGAGACCGTCGCCGCCCTGCCCGGCGGGCTGGACACCGTGCTCGGCGATGACGGCGCCGGACTGTCGGCGGGGCAGCGACAGCGGCTCGCGCTGGCCCGGGCGTTCCTGCGCGACGCGCCGATCGTGCTGCTCGACGAACCCACCGCCAACCTCGACGACGCCACCGCCGCCACGGTCATGGCCGCGATCCGGCGGCTCGCGCACGGCCGTACCGTCGTGGTGGCCGCACATCGGCCCGAGCTGATCGCCCTGGCCGACCGGGTCGTGCCGCTGGCACCCGCCCTGGCGGGTGCCCGATGAGCTGGTGGCGGCTGCTGGGCACGGTCACCCGCCCGGCCGCGGGCCGCCTCACCGTGGCGGTGCTGGCGGGGGCGGCCGCGGCCGGGGCGGGCGTCGGGCTGATGGCCACCGCTGCCTGGCTCATCTCCCGCGCCGCGCTGCATCCCCCGGTGCTGCATCTGATGGTGGCGATCGTCGCGGTGCGCGCGTTCGGCATCAGCCGCGGCGTGCTGCGCTACGCGGAGCGGCTGGTCGGGCACGACGCAGCCCTGCGGGTGCTCGGCGCGCTGCGTGTGCGGCTCTACACCCGGCTGGAACGGCTCGGCCCGGCCGGGCTGGCCCCGTACCGGCGCGCCGACCTGGTGCAGCGGATGGTCGGCGACGTCGACGCCGTGCTGGACCTGCTGATCCGG
Organism: Krasilnikovia sp. MM14-A1004; assembly: GCF_047159485.1. GTDB lineage: Bacteria > Actinomycetota > Actinomycetes > Mycobacteriales > Micromonosporaceae > Actinoplanes. The sequence continues at coordinate 3,019,654 of NZ_AP038773.1, forward strand.
GTGGTGCTGCCGTACGCGGTCGCGGCCCTCGTCGGTGCCGGGTCGGTCGCGCTCGTCGGCGTCCTGTGCCCGCCCGCGGGTGTCGCCCTCGCCGCCGGTCTGCTGGCGGTCGGCCTGCTCGTGCCGCTGCTGCAGGCGGGCACGGTCCGCCGCGCCGACGGGCGGCTCGCCCCGCTGCGGGGCGAGCTCGCCACCGAGGTGGTCGACCTGCTGCACGGCCTGCCCGACCTCGTCGCGTACGGCGCCGCCGACGCCCAGCTGACCCGCCTCGCCGCCACCGACGGGCGGCTGCGCGAGGCGCAGCGCCGCTCCAGCGGGTCCGCGGGCATCTCGGCCGCGGTGGGTGCGCTGGCCACCGGACTGTGCGTGGTGGCCGGGCTGGCCGCCGGTGCCGTGGCCGTCCGCGCGGGCTCCCTGCCGGGCGAACTGCTGGCCGTCGTGGTGCTCACGCCGCTGGCCGTGTTCGAGGCCGCAGCCGGGCTGCCGGCCGCCGCCCAGCGGTACGCGGGTGCCCGCAGCGCGCTGCGCCGCCTCGCCGAGGTGTGCGCCGCCCCCGACCCGGTGGCCGAGCCGCAGCATCCCGCCGAGATGCCCGACGGCCCGTACACGCTGCGGGTGTCCGGAGTCAGCGCTGCCTGGATCACCGGCCGGCCCGTGGTGCACGGCGTCGACCTGGAACTCGGACCGGGTCGCCGGGTCGCCCTGGTCGGGCCGAGCGGCAGCGGCAAGAGTACGGTCGCGGCCCTGCTGGTCCGCTGGCTCGACCCGTGCGCCGGGCGGATCACCCTCAACGGAGTGGACCTGCGCCGCATCCCCGCCGACCAGGTCCGCCGCGTCGTCGGCTACCTGCCGGAGGACGCGTACCTGTTCGACACCACCATCGAGGAGAACCTGCGGATCGGCCGGCGCGACGCCAGCACGGCGCAGCTGCGGTCCGCGCTCGCGGACGCCCGGCTGCTCGACTGGGTGGACACCCTGCCGCTCGGCCTGGACACCCCGGTGGGGGAGCACGGCGTGACGCTCTCCGGCGGCCAGCGCCGGCGACTCGCCCTGGCGCGGGCGCTGCTGGCCGACTTCCGCATCCTCGTGCTCGACGAGCCCACCGAACACCTGGACGAGGCGACCGCCGCGGCGCTCATCCGGGATCTGCTGAGCGCGGCCGGGGATCGGGCGGTCCTGCTCATCACCCACCGCACCGACGGACTGTCCGACATGGACGACGTGATCCGCGTGGGCACGCCGCTGGCCGCGGCCACCACCGGCTGATTCAGGGGCGGGCCGGGGTGGAATGCGGGGTGAGCGTCGCCCGGTGGACCGCATGCAGCAGCTCCTCGGCGGTGAACGGCTTGTAGACGATCGGGGTCCCGGTGGCCAGCAGGCGCCGCACCTCGGCGCTCTCCGCGCTGTAGCCGGACACCAGCAGCACCGCGACGGTGGGATGCTCGCGCCGGACGGCGTCGGCGAGCTGGATCCCCGACATGCCGGGCATGATGACGTCCGAGAGCAGCAGATCGAACGGCTGCTCGGCCAGATGAGCGAGGGCGGCACGACCGTCCGGGGCCTCGGTGACCCGATAGCCGTGGGCCCGCAGGATGCGGGCGGCGATCTGGCACACCTCGCTGTCGTCCTCGGCCAGCAGGACGTGCCGGCCGTCGCCGCGCGGCCCCGGCTCGACGGCCGTGCTCTGCGCCGCCTCGGTGCTCGCGGTGAGCGGCAGCAGGATGTGGAACGTCGTGCCGACGTGGGGTTCCGAGCTGACGCTGATGCTGCCGCCGGCCTCGGTCACGATGCCGTAGACGGTGGCCAGACCCAGCCCGGTGCCGCGGTGCCTGCCCTTGGTGGTGAAGAACGGTTCGAAGATGTGGGCGGCCACGTCGGCGGGCACGCCGGTACCGGTGTCACTGACGGTGAGATGGGCGTACTGGCCGGGCGGCAGGGGCGGCTGGCGGGTCGGATCCGCGGCGAGGTCGGTGGTGGCGGCCTCGATGACGACGACGCCGCCGTCCGGCATGGCGTCCCGGGCGTTGATGACGAGATTGAGCAGGATCTGTTCGACCCGGCCACGGTCGGCCCGGATGACCAACGGTTCGGTGGCGGGGCGGGTCACCAGGCGGATGTGCGCGCCGATGGTGCGGTCGAGCAGGGCGTGCGTCTCGTCGAGGACCGCGTTGAGGTCGATGTTCTCCGTGGTGGCGGGCTCCTGGCGGGCGAACAGGAGCAGCTGCCGGGTCAGGTCCCGGGCGCGTTCGGCACCCGCACGGGCGCGGGTCAGGTCCGCGCGGGTCTCCGCGTCGGCGGACTCGAGGGCGAAGTCGACGTAGTTGAGGATGATCGCCAGCAGGTTGTTGAAGTCGTGGGCCACGCCGCCGGCGAGCTGACCCAGGCTCTCCATCCGTTCCGCGCGGGCGGAGCGTTCGAGGAACCGCTTGCGGTCGGTGATGTCCCGTTCGGTGGCGGCGACGCCGATCACCGTGCCGTGCCTGTCGCGTACGGGTGAGACGCTGGCGGAGATGTCGATGAGGGTGCCGTCCTTGCTGACGCGCCGCGACTCGAGGTGGGCGATCCGCTCACCCTTGGCGATCCTGGCCAGGGACAGCGGGAAGTTGGCCACCCGGTCGGGCGGGAACAGCATCTGGACCGACTCGCCGATCGCCTCGTCGGCACGGTAGCCGTACAGCCGCTCCGCTCCGGGATTCCACGACGTGATCGTGCCGTGCAGGTCGGAGGTGACGATCGCGTCCTCCGACGACTGGACGATCTCGACCAGCCGCGACTCGTCCTCGGCGGCCCGGTAGGCCCGGTTCTCCAGGGTGCGCTGGTGGTGGGCGAAGGCGACGCCCAGCCCGGTCAGTCCGGCGATGACCGCCAGGCGCAGCACCTGATCGGCGGTCCCTGTCAGCCCCTGCCATGTCGAGGTGCCCCAGGCGACCAGCAGGGCGAGGGTCCCGACCACGGCCACCGCCCGCGGGCGGGCCGACGCCGCCGCGAACGCCGGGCCGATCGCGGCCACCCCGAACAGCATCAGCTCCGGCGGGGTCGCGAGATCCGCGATGCCGACGGCCAGGACGATCGCCACGGCGGCGGCGATCACCGCGTTCCGCCACTGGTCGTGACCCGCCCTGATGCGGTCACGCCGCCAATGCCCATACCTCATGTGCAGCCCCCGCGGACCGGGCCGGACGCTCGCCGGACCCCATCCGACCTGTCGACCGGAGGCGTAGCCGTCCCTCCGCCGGCCGCCGGACGGTGGTGACCCTGCTGTCGCCTCAGGATGACACGCCGGTGCCGGGCACCCACCGCACACGGCGATTCCGGCCCTGCTCAGCGTGGGTGCGGCGGGTGGTCGGCTCCGGACAACCGGGGTCCCAACGGTCGAGCCTCAGTGTCCGCGCAGGGCGGGCTCCCTCGCCGGTTCCGGCCGCTCGGACGGCACCGGGATCACCACCACCGGGCAGGTCGCCTTCCGGATGCACTCCTCGCTGACCGAGCCGAGCACGGTGTGGCGTACCCGGCTGTGCCCGTGGCTGCCCAGCACCAGCAGGTCCGCGGACGCCGCGGCGGCGCTCAGCACGTCGGCGGCGCGGCCCTCGATCACCTCCGCGGCGACCGGCTGGGCCGTGCCCCGCCGCTCGGCCAGGGTCTTGACCTCCCGGTCCAGCAGCTCGGCCGCCCGCTGCGCCTCCTCGTCGGGGCGGGTGGCGGTCATCGGGCCGTACTCGATGCCGTCCCACGACCAGGCGATGACCGCCTGGACCGCGCCGCCGCGGGTGGCGGCCTCGCGGGCGGCCCACTCCAGGGCGCGCCGGCTGCCCACCGAGCCGTCCACGCCCACGACGATCAGGTAACTGTCGGTCATCGCTGTCACGTCCCTCCTGCGCTGACGGTGGCCCCGATCAGTCGACGATGACCTCCGCGAGGTCGCGGCGCAGCGTCGGCTGGCCGGGCTGGCCGTAGCCGATGCGCAGCGCCATCTGTGGGGTGCCGAAGCGGCCCAGCGAGCGGCGCAGCTGTTCGCGGGCGGCGGGCACCTCGATGGGCTGGGAGATCATCGAGCTGGCCAGGCCCGCGTCGGTGGCCGTCAGCAGGACCCGCTGCAGCGCCTGCCCGGCCTGGAGCTGGTCGACGGCCCGGTCGCCCGCGGTGCCGAGGATCGCCACCAGCGGCTCCGGTTCGAAGTCGCGGCCCGGTGCGCGGCGGTGTTCCGCGAACGGCCGGGTCGGCAGCAGGTCCTGCGGTTCGGGGCTGGGTGCCCCCGCGGTCACCGGTACGCCGTCCAGCGCGGTGTCCGAGTGCGCCCAGCTGAACAGCTCCGCCTGGTAGCGGGGGTTGCGCCGGAGCACCCGGTCGGCGCTCTGCGCGATCTCCGCGAAGCCGCTGAGCGCGGTCATCCCGACCAGCAGGTCGAGCCAGCCCGCTTCAGCCCGGGCGGCCTCGATGAGCAGCGCCCGCACCTCCGAGGGCACCGGGTTCGGCCAGAACGGGCGCCGGTTACTGAACCGGTGCGGGATCGCCGCGCACAGGTCCTGCTCCCGGTAGGTGGGTGGGCGCGGCTCGGCCGGTGTCAACCGGGCCAGCACCTCGGGGTCGGCGTCGGCCGGACGCAGGCTCACCTCGGGTGGGGTACCCGCCGCCGCGAGCGCGAGCCGGGCGTTGAAGGTGGCCGCCCCGCAGGCGACGCGCAGCGCCCAGCCCGCCCGGTCGGCCACGGCGAGCTGGCGGGACGGGTCGGCCAGCACCTCGATGCCGCCGTCGCGCAACCGGAACAACCACGGCTGGCTGTTGTGCAGCGACGGCGCGCGGATCCCGGCGGCGGCGGCCCGTCGCAGGTCGGCTTCGGTGTAGCGGGCCGTCACGGTACCTGGTCCTCTCCTCGGTCGTACTCTCCCCGCTCGAACTCGTCCCGGTCGAACGGCACCACGGCGACCGGGCAGCCGGCGCGCCTGGCGACCGCCAGGGGCACATCGCCGGTCCGGGTGCGGGCCAGCAGGCCCCGGTGTTTGTCGCCCACGACCAGCAGGTGCGCGCCGAGGCCCGCGCGGCGCAGGCCGTCGGCGACCCGCCCGTTGAGTACGGCCCGGCGCACCCGTGACCGGGGGTATCGCAGCATCCACGGCTTCACCTCGTGGCCCAGCAGCTCCAGGGCGGCCGGCTCCGAGGCGACGTGGGTGGACAGGGTGATCTCGTCGTAGAAGTAGTCGTCGGCGGTCTGCGCGGAGACGTGCGCCGCGGCCACCGGCAACCGGTGTTCGTCCGCGTACGCGAAGCCGAACCGCAGGGCGGCCCGTCCGGCGGCGCTGCCGTCGACGCCGACCACCACGTGCCCGGCCAGCGGCGCCCCGCGCCCGGCGCGGACCGGGCGTACCACGACCGCCGGGCAGCGCGCGTGGTGCACGATGCGCCGTACCGTGGAGCCGGCCCCGCCGGAGCCGATGACCAGCAGGTCCGCGCCCGACGACGCGGCGGCGAGTTCGGTGCCGGGGTCGCCGACCAGGATGCGCAGGTGCACCCGCTGCCCACCCAGCTGGGTACGGGTCGCCGACAGCGCCCGCGACAGCGCGGGGTCGGCCAGTTCCAGCCGGGCGGGTGCCGGTTCGCCGGCGAGCGCGGCCAGCGGGGAGCCCGGCTCGGCCACCCGCAGCAGCTCCAGCCGTACGCCGGCCTGACCGGCGGCCTGCTCGGACGCCCAGGCCAGGGTCTGCCATCCGCCCGCCCCGCCGACACCGGCAGCCACCGTGGCGACCATGGAAACCACCTACTCCACGATTTCGATGACGTCGGCGGGGGTGCGCCGGGGCGAGGCCGGCAGCGGCTCCGCCGGGTCCAGGTAGCCCAGGCGCACCACGACGTACGGCTCGCCGACCCCGGCCAGCAGTTCGCGCAGCAGGTGCCGGGGCCAGTCGACCTCGATGGTGTCGCTCAGCGGCGCGGTGGACAGACCGGCGGCAGTGGCGGACAGCAGCAGCGCGGACAGCGCCTCCCCGCCGCGCAGCACGTCGGCCGGGTGGTCGGTGAGGCCGAACAGCACCACGAACGCGGCGCCCAGGTCGAAGCCGTCACCGGGGTCCAGGCCCGCGTCGCCGTCCGGTGCGTAGTCGCGTACCGGCACCCGGCGGGCCGAGGGCCGCACCGCGGTCGCGGCCGGTACGCCGTCGCCGCTGCCCTCGGGCCGGTGGGTCCACTGCTCCAGCTCGGCCCGGTACGCCGGATCCTGCTGTTCCGCGTCGGCGGCCCGGCCGGAGGAGGTGGCCAGCATGGGCATCTGGTCGCGCCGGACGACGTGCAGGTAGGCGCCCTGCGCCTCGATGTCCTGCCGCAGGTGCGCCAGCACCTCGTCGGGCACCCGGCGTTCGCTGTACGCCCGCCGGTCGGTGCGCCGGCGGGGGATCGCCTCGGCCAGTCGTTGCGCGGCGGGGTCCGGCCGGCCCGGCTCGCCGATCGTGACCAGCGCCAGCAGGTGCGGGTCGCCGTCGGGCTCGCGTACCACGTGCGGCTGGTATCCGGCGGCGGCGAGGGCGACGCGGGCGTGGTGCAGGGCGGTGCCGCAGCTGAGCAGCAGCAGCCGGCCGTCCGGGTCGGTGGCGTCCAGCTTGCGGGCCGGGTCCGCGTACAGGGCAGCCGTGTCGCCGGTGATGCGCCATCGCCACGGCTGGGTGTTGAACACCGACGGGGCGGACAGCGACGCGCGGGCGGCGTCGGCGAGGACCTCGGTGGCGCGCTGGCGCGTGCCGTGCTCGGACGGAGCGGTCATGGTGGGAAACCTCCTGCTGGGTCTCCCCTCACGATCGTTGTTGGCCCGGCTGTCCGTTCAGGGCCGAAAGACCCCTGTCATCCGGTCCTCCGGCGACCGGGAGCCGCAGCCGGATTCCGCTGTCATTCGGAGAGGGGAACCCGCCAGGTCACGATCGTGCCGCCGCTGCTGCCGCGGCCCATCTCGAAGCTGCCGCCGAGGTCCGTGGCGCGCTCGCCCATGTTCACCAGTCCGCCGCGGGCCTGGTCCGGGTCGGCGCCGACACCGTCGTCCTCGATGGACAGGCTCAGCTGCTCCGCGTTGGCGCGCACGGAGACCCGCACGGCGGTGGCACGGGCGTGCCGGGCGACGTTGGACAGCGCCTCGCGCAGCACCGCCATGAGTTCGGGCACGACGTCGTCGGGCACCACGCTGTCCACCGGCCCGGAGACGTCCAGGACGGGGCGGAACCCCAGCGCGTCGGCGGCGGCCTGCACGGCCTCGCTGAGTTCGGTGCGCAGCGATGCGCCCGCGGGGGCGCGCAGCTCGAAGATCGAGCGGCGGATGTCGCGGATGGTGGCGTCCAGGTCGTCCACGGCGGCGTTGATGCGTTTGGCCGCCTCCGGGCGCAGCGCGTGCGGGGCCACCCCCTGCAGGTGCATGCCGGTGGCGAACAGCCGTTGGATCACCACGTCGTGCAGGTCGCGGGCGATGCGCTCGCGGTCCTCCAGGACGACGAGCAGTTCCCGCTCGTCCTGGGCGCGGGCGCGTTCCAGCGCCAGGGCTGCCTGTCCCGCGAAGCTGGACAGCAGGGCCGCGTCGTCGCCGTCGCCCGGTCCGCTGCCCGGGCGCTGGGCGACGATCAGTACGCCGCGGACGGTGTCCGATCCGGCCAGCGGGGCCACCATGGCCGGTCCGTCGGGCACCGGGCCGGGCCACTCGGCGGCCGTGCGCAGGTTGTCGACCACCCGGTACTTCTCGTGGCCGAGCGCGTCGAGCGCGTCGCCGTCGGCGGCCAGTTGCTTTCCGAGCAGGGCCCCCGGGTACGGGTCGGAGCCGTCGGCCACCTCGATGGTGTAGCGGGCGTCGTCCTGGTCGTACAGCAGCACCAGGACGAGGTCGGCGTCGGCGACCTCGCGGGCGCGGCGGGCGATCAGCCGCAGCGCCTCGGTGCGGCGTACCGTGCCGAGCAGCACGGAGGTGATCTCAGCGGTGGCGGCCAGCCAGCGTTCCCGGCGCTGGGCGAGGGCGAACAGGCGGGCGTTGTCGATGGCGATGCTGGCGGCGGCGGCCAGGGCCACGACGATCTCCTCGTCGTCCTCGCCGAATTCGTCCGCGCCGATCTTCTCGGCCAGGTACAGGTTGCCGAAGATCTGGTCGCGGGCGCGCACCGGCACGCCGAGGAAGCTGTGCATCGGCGGGTGGTGCGGCGGGAACCCGTACGAGCGGGGGTGGGTGGTGATGTCGGGCATCCGTACGGCCTTCGGATCCGTGATGAGCAGGCCCAGCACGCCCCGGCCGCGGGGCAGGTCCCCGATGGCGGCGTGGGTCTTCTCGTCGATGCCGTGCGTGATGAAGTCCGACAGCTCCCGCCCGCCCGGGTCGAGCACGCCCAGCGCGCCGTAGCGGGCGCCGACCAGCGCGCAGGCGGCCTGCACGATGCGTTGCAGGGTCATCCGCAGGTCGAGGTCGGTGCCGATGCCGACGACCGCGTCGAGCAGGGCGCGCAACCGTTCCCGGCTGGCGACGATCTCGCCGACCCGGTCGAGGGTCTCCTGCAGCAGCTCGTCCAGGCGTACCCGGGACAGGGGGGACAGGCCCAGCGAGGGCGGTTCGTGCGCGGACTTACCCATGTCCGGGGTGCCGACCATGAGCCGATGCTAGCGGGGCGTCCGGCGCTCGCCGCTCATGCATGGGCGAGGTCGTGGACGACCGCGACGGGGCATCGCGAGTGGTGCAAGAGGTGCTGGCTGACGGAGCCGCGCAGCAGGCCGTGCCACGCCCCGTGGCCGTGGGTGCCGAGCACGACGAGCTGCGCCGCGGCGCTACTGTCCGCCAGCGCGTGCGCGGGGTCACCGGTGATCACCTCGGGGGTCACCGCGACCTGCGGGAAGGATTCGCGCCAGGCGTCCACCAGCGCGGTCAGGTGCCGGTTCTGCTCCTGCTGGCTCACCCGCGGGGTGGGCGGGTCGCCGTCGCCCGGCGGGGTCCAGGCGTGGACCGCACGCAGCGCCGTGCCGCGGGCGGCGGCCTGCGCGAACGCGAACGCCAGCGCGGGCGGGGTGCAGTCGGAGTCGTCCACCCCGACCACCACGGGCGCGGCCGGGTCGGTGGCGCCGCGGACGACCACGACCGGGCAGTGCGCGTGGGCGCTGACCGCGACGCTGACCGAGCCGAGCAGGCTGCCCATCGCGGTGTGCCCGCGGCTGCCCAGCACCACCAGGCTGGCGGCGGACGACCGGTCGATGAGGGTGAGGACGGCACCGGAGTGGGCGACCGACGTGGACACCTGGACGCCGGGGTGGCTGAGCCGGGCGGTGGCGGCGGCGCGTTCCAGCATGCCCGCGATGGCGCGTTCCGTCTCGGGGTCCGGCCAGGGGGCGGGGACGGGGACGGTCGCGGCGGCGGGCGACCACGTCGGCCATTCGTACGCGCAGCACAGCTGCACCGCCGCGCCGGTGCGGGCGGCCTCGTCCATGGCCCACCGGCTGGCGGCCCTGGCGTCCGGCGAGCCGTCATACCCGACAATGATCATCTTTTCGGGCATAGTCGGGTCCCCTTCCGTGTCTGTTCCCCGATCGTGGGCCGTGGCGCGCCCGCCGGTCAGGGCGCCTGGTCCCGTCCGGACGGGCCGTCCGGCCCGCCCGGGACCTTCGTCCCTTGGTCATGGGAACACCGGCAGGGTAGGAAGGAGCAATGATCCGAGTTTTCCTGCTCGACGACCACGAGGTCGTCCGGCGCGGCCTGGCCGATCTGCTGCACGCGGCCGGCGACATCGAGGTGGTCGGCGAGTCCGGTTCGGCCCAGGAGGCCGCGCGCCGCATCCCCGCCCTGCGCCCCGACGTGGCGGTCCTCGACGCGCGCCTGCCCGACGGCAACGGCATCGACGTGTGCCGCGACGTACGCGCCATCGACTCGTCGATCAAGGGGCTCATCCTCACGTCCTACGAGGACGACGAGGCGCTGTTCGCCGCCATCATGGCCGGCGCCTCCGGGTACGTGCTCAAGCAGATCCGCGGCACCGACCTGGTGGACGCGGTGCGCCGGGTCGCCGCCGGGCAGTCGCTGCTCGACCCGGCGGTCACCCAGCGGGTGCTGGAGCGCATCCGCAACGGTGTCGAGCAGCCGCGCGAGCTGGCGTCGCTCACCGAGCAGGAACGCCGGATCCTGGAGTACGTGGCCGAGGGCCTGACCAACCGGGAGATCGCCGGGCGGATGTTCCTGGCGGAGAAGACGGTGAAGAACTACGTCTCCAGCCTGCTGGCCAAGCTGGGCCTGGAGCGCCGCACCCAGGCCGCGGTGCTCGCCACCCGCCTGCTGGGGGAGCACCCGCACACGCTCTGACACCGCACGGTGCGCCCCGGGACCGATGGGTCCCGGGGCGCCCCTGTGCCCGCGCCGTGGCGGGCGGTTCAGCCGGTCAGGACGTGGGCGGCCCGGTCCGGTTGAGGTAGATGGAGTTGTTGGTGCCGCGCACGAACAGGTCCAGCGAGCCCTGGAACACGCCGGGGCCGGGGGCGGACGGCGTCGCGCCGCCACCCGGAACCGCCGACCAGCCGCTCCACGCACCGTTGGTCAGCGCGTTGACGTAGATCGCGTTGTCGGTGCCCCGCACGAACAGGCCCAGCGAACCCCGGTACGCGATGGGCGCCGGGGACGACGGCGTGGCGCCGCCGCCGGGCACCTGGTACCAGCCGCTCCACGTGCCGTTGTACAGCCAGTTGCCGTAGAGGCGGTTGTCCGTGCCACGGGCGAACACGTACAGCGTGTTCTGGTAGACGGCCGCGCCGGGACCCGAGGGCGTCGCGCCGCCGCCGGGAACCTGGTACCAGCCGCTCCATGTGCCGTTCGTGTCCCGGCTGAAGTAGACCCGGTTGTCCGTGCCCTGCACGAACAGGTACAGCGTGTTCTGGTAGACCACCGCGCTCGGCGTGCCGCGGGTCGCGCCGCCGGGCACCTGGGACCACCCGGACCAGGTCGTGCCGTTCAGCCGGTTGAGGTAGATGCGGTCGTCGGTGCCGCGGGTGAACAGGTGGAGCTGCGACTGGTAGACCGTGGCCGCCGGGGCGGACGGGGTGGCGCCGCCACCGGCCACCTCCCGCCAGCCGTACCAGAACACGCCGTCGGCGGCCTGGGTGTAGATCTTGTTGTCCGTCCCCCTGACGAACAGGTACTGGGTGTCGTTGTAGACGGTGGTGGCGGGCTGGTCGGCCGTCGTCCCGCCGCCCGGTACCGGTACCCAGCCGGTCCAGGCCGCGGTGGGCGGCGCGGCACTGGCGGCGACGGGTTGCGCCACCGCGAGCGCCGTGATCGTGATCATCGCGGCGAGGCCCGCGACGATCGCGCGGACGATGCGCCGGCCCCCACCGGCGTGCGCCTGATGAACCATGAGTGGTTCCCCCTTCGATCATCTCTCCGCACCTCGGTGTGCGGAGCCATCGATAACGATCGATCGATCGGACCGTACTGAGGGGCCGTTCAGGGGAACTAGAGGCTTTGGACCCTTGCCGGACACGTCACGTCAGGTGACGACGAGGCCACGCTCGCGGAACTGGCCGCGGACCCGGTCGAGCAGTTCGGGGCTGGGACTCGGCGTGTCCTTGAGCGGGTAGTCGAGGCCCAGCGCCGCGTATTTCGGCGCGCCGAGGGTGTGGAACGGCAGCACCTCGACCCGCTCGACCGTGCTCACCCCGGCCACGATGTCGGCGACCGCGGCCACGTTGTCCACGGCGTCCGTGAGTCCGGGCACCAGCACGAAACGGACCCAGATCGGGATGCCGCGGTCGGCCAGCCGGTGCGCGAAACGGACCGTGGGCGCCAGCCGCCCGGTCTTTGTCACCTTCTGGTACGTCTGCGGGTCACCGGACTTCACGTCCAGCAGCACCAGATCGGTGGCGGCCAGCAGGGCGTCGTCCGCCCGCTCGTCGAGGAAGCCGCTGGTGTCCAGTGCGGTGTGCAGCTCCCGATCCTTGCAGGCCTGGAACACGGCCCGGACGAAGTCGGGCTGCTGCAGCGGATCGCCGCCCGACAGGGTCACGCCGCCGCGTGCGATCTTGACGAAGCGCTCGTACCGGTGGACCTTCTCCATCAGCTCGTCCACCGTGGTGGCGGTGCCGCTGCGCCGGTACCAGGTGTCCGGGCTGTGGCAGTACAGGCAGCGCAGCGGGCACCCGGCCAGGAACGCCACGAACCGGGTGCCGGGGCCGTCCACCCCCACGGACACGTCGTAGGAGTGGACGGCGCCGACGATCTGTTTCAGGGCAGGCGTCACCTTCGGGGCAGGCGTCACCCTCGGGGCAGGGGTCACAGAGCACCGTGGAAGGTGCGCGAGATGACGTCGCGCTGCTGCTCCGCGGTGAGCCGCACGAAGTTCACCGCGTACCCGGAGACCCGGATGGTCAGTTGCGGGTAGTTCTCCGGGTGCACCATGGCGTCCTCCAGGGTGGCCCGGTCCAGCACGTTGACGTTGAGGTGGAAGCCGCCGGCGTCGGTGTAGCCGTCGAGCACCCCGACCAGGTTGTCGATGCGTTCCTCGCGGGTGTGGCCCAGCCCGTCCGGGGTCACGGTCGCGGTCAGCGAGATGCCGTCGCGGGCGCTGCGGTACGGCAGTTTGGCCACGCTCAGCGCCGCCGCGATCAGGCCGTGCTTGTCGCGCCCGTTCATCGGGTTGGCGCCGGGCGCGAACGGCTCCCCGGCGCGCCGGCCGTCCGGGGTGTTGCCGGTGTGCTTGCCGTACACCACGTTGGACGTAATGGTGAGCACGGACAGGCTCGGCTCCGCACCCCGGTACGTGGGCTGGCGGCGCACCTTGTCCATGAACCGTTCCACCAGGTCCACGGCGATGGAGTCGACCCGGTCGTCGTTGTTGCCGAACGTCGGGTACTCGCCGTCCACCTGGTAGTCGACCGCGTGGCCCTCCGCGTCGCGCAGCACCTTGACCTGGGCGTGCTTGATCGCCGACAGGCTGTCCGTGGCGACCGACAGGCCCGCGATGCCGGTGGCCAGGAACCGGTGCACCGGGTGGTCGTGCAGGGCCATCTCGATCCGCTCGTACGCGTACTTGTCGTGCATGTAGTGGATCACGTTGAGCGCGTCGACGTACGTCTCGACCAGCCAGTCCAGGGTCTTGTCGTAGGCCGCCATCACCTCCTCGTAGTCGAGGACGTCGCTCTCCAGCGGCGGGCTGACCGGCGCCACCTGCGCCCCGGTGAGCTCGTCGCGGCCGCCGTTGATCGCGTACAGCAGCGCCTTGGCGAGGTTGGCGCGGGCCCCGAAGAACTGCATGTCCTTGCCGACCCGCATCGCCGACACGCAGCACGCGATCGCGGTGTCGTCGCTGTACGCGGGCCGCAGCAGGTCGTCGTTCTCGTACTGGATCGAGCTGGTGTCCAGCGACACCTGGGAGCAGAACTTCTTGAACCCCTCGGGCAGCAGCGGCGACCACAGCACGGTCAGGTTCGGTTCCGGTGCCGGCCCCAGGTTGTACAGGGTCTGCAGGTACCGGAAGCTGGTCCGGGTGACCAGCGGGCGCCCGTCGGTGCCGATGCCGCCGATCGCCTCGGTGACCCAGGTGGGGTCGCCGGAGAACAGCTCGTCGTACTCCGGGGTGCGCAGGAACCGGATGATCCGCAGCTTGATCACGAAGTCGTCGATCAGCTCCTGCGCCGCGGTCTCGTCCAGGGTGCCCTCGGCGAGGTCGCGCTGCAGGTAGATGTCGAGGAAGGTGGAGGTGCGGCCCAGCGACATGGCCGCGCCGTTCTGCTCCTTGGTGGCCGCCAGGTAGCCGAAGTACAGCCACTGGATCGCCTCGCGGGCGGTGGTGGCCGGGCCGGACAGGTCGAAACCGTACGCCGAGGCCATCTCCTTCAGCTCGCCGAGGGCGCGGATCTGCTCGGCCAGCTCCTCCCGTTCGCGGATCACGTCCTCCGAGGAGAGGCGGTCGTCGGCGGCCTTGATCGCGCGGCGTTCGGCGATCAGCGTGTCGACGCCGTACAGGGCGATGCGGCGGTAGTCGCCGATGATCCGGCCGCGGCCGTACGCGTCGGGCAGGCCGGTGATGATGTGCGAGCGGCGGGCCGCCAGCACGTCGGCCGGGTAGGCGTCGAAGACCCCATCATTGTGGGTCTTGCGGTACGTGGAGAAGATCTTCTTCACGGTCGGGTCGATCTCGTAGCCGTACGCCTTGAGCCCGCCCTCGACCATGCGCAGCCCCCCGGCGGGCATGATCGCCCGGCGCAGCGGGGCACTGGTCTGCAGGCCCACGATCAGCTCGTTGTCGCGGTCCAGGTACCCCGGCGCGTGTGCGGTGATGGTCGACGGGGTGTGCGTGTCGACGTCGAAGATCCCGCGCTGGCGCTCCTCCACGAACATCTGCTGCAGCGTCGCCCAGATCTGCCGGGTGCGCTCGGTGGGGCCGGCCAGGAACTCCGCCCCGCCGGTGTACGGCGTCACGTTGTCTCGGATGAACCCGGCGACGTCGATCGACGGACGCCAGCTCTGGCCCTCGAACCCACGCCAGGCATCGTGCGATTCAGCCTGCATTTGCCCCTCCTCGTGTCCATCTCCAGCATCTCCACCGGTCGCCCGCGCCGGACACGGCCGAAGGTCCCGTCCGCCCGGTGCCCTCGCCCTGCTCAGCCGGGGGGTGCATGCGGCGGCGCCAGGACCCCGGACCGCGCGGCCCGGCGTCCTGGCGCCGCGGTGGGCGGTCAGGGATTGGTCGGCGCCTCCGGTGTCGGCCACGTCCAGTCCGCGATCCTCGGGTCGTCCTCGCCGTGGGTCCGGGTGTACGCCCGCGCCTGCTGGCGGGCGTCCACCATCGCCTGGCGCAGGTGCGCGGCCCGCGAGCCCAGGCCGGGCACCCTGTCGATCACGTCGATGACCAGGTGGAAGCGGTCCAGGTCGTTGAGCATCACCATGTCGAACGGCGTGGTGGTGGTGCCCTCCTCCTTGTATCCGCGCACGTGCAGGTTGTCGTGGTTGGTCCGGCGGTAGGTGAGCCGGTGGATCAGCCACGGGTATCCGTGGTACGCGAAGATGATCGGCTGGGCCGTCGTGAAGATCGTGTCGAACTCCTTGTCGGACAGGCCGTGCGGGTGCTCGCTCTCCGGCTGCAGCCGCATGAGGTCGACGACGTTGACCAGCCGCACCTTGAGGTCGGGCAGGTGGGTGCGCAGCAAGTCGGCGGCGGCGAGCGTCTCCAGCGTCGGCACGTCACCCGCGCAGGCCAGCACCACGTCCGGCTCGGTGCCCGCGTCCGTGCTGGCCCATTCCCAGATGCCCAGGCCGCGACGGCAGTGCAGGGCGGCCTGCTCCATGTCGAGCCAGTTCGGCGCGGGCTGCTTGCCCGCGACGATCACGTTGACGTACTGGCGGCTGCGCAGGCAGTGGTCCATGGTGGACAGCAGCGTGTTGGCGTCCGGTGGCAGGTAGACGCGGACCACCTCGGACTTCTTGTTGACCACGTGGTCGATGAAGCCGGGGTCCTGGTGCGAGAAGCCGTTGTGGTCCTGGCGCCACACGTGGCTCGACAGCAGGTAGTTGAGCGACGCGATCGGGCGCCGCCACGGGATCTCGTTGGTGGTCTTGAGCCACTTGGCGTGCTGGTTGAGCATCGAGTCCACGACGTGGATGAACGCCTCGTAGCTGGTGAACACGCCGTGCCTGCCGGTCAGCAGGTAACCCTCCAGCCAGCCCTGGCACAGGTGCTCGGAGAGCACCTCCATGACCCGGCCGTCGGGGGAGAGGTGCTCGTCGTACTCGGTGGAGCGGGCCGTGAACGCCCGGTCGCTGACCTCGAACGCGGCGCCGAGCCGGTTGGAGGCCACCTCGTCGGGGCCGAACAGCCGGAACCGGTCCGGGTTCGCGCGGGCCACGTCGCGCAGCCACTCGCCGAGCACCCGGCACGCCTCCCGGGTCGGGTGGACGGGGTGCTGCACGTCGACCGCGTAGTCGCGCCAGTCCGGCAGCACCAGGTCGCGCAGCAGTTCGCCGCCGTTGGCGTGCGGGTTGGCGCTCATCCGCCGGATGCCCTTGGGCGGCATGGCGGTCAGCTCGGCAACCGGCGCGCCGATCGGGTCGAACAGCTCCTCCGGCTTGTACGAGCGCAGCCAGCGCTCCAGCTGCGCCAAGTGCTCCGGGTTGTCGCGGGTGCCGGCCAGCGGCACCTGGTGCGCGCGGAACGTGCCCTCGACCGGGATGCCGTCCACCTCGCGCGGACCGGTCCAGCCCTTCGGCGTACGGAAAATGATCATCGGCCAGCGCGGCCGCGTGCCGTCGCCGGTGCTCCGGGCATGGCGCTGGATCGCCGCGATGGTGTCCAGGGCCTGGTCCATCGCGGCGGCCAGGCTCTGGTGCACGAGCGCGGGCTCGTCGCCGCTGACGATGATCGGCTCGTACCCGGAGCCCGTGAACAGCGCGACCAGGTCGGACTCGTCGATGCGGTCCAGCACTGTCGGGTTGGCGATCTTCCAGCCGTTGAGGTGCAGGATCGGCAGCACCGCGCCGTCGCGGGCCGGGTTGAGGAAGACGTTGGACAGCCAGCTGGCGGACAGCGGGCCGGTCTCGGCCTCGCCGTCGCCGACCACGCAGACCACGGTCAGGTCCGGGTTGTCGAAGGCGGCACCGTACGCGTGCATCAGCGAGTAGCCGAGCTCGCCGCCCTCGTGGATGGAGCCGGGGACCTCGGGCGCCACGTGGCTGGGGATGCCACCGGGGAACGAGAACTGCCGGAACAGCCGGGCCATCCCTGCCTCGTCCTGGCTGACCGACGGGTACAGCTCGCTGTACGTCCCCTCCAGCCAGGTGTTCGCGACGATGGCCGGGCCGCCGTGGCCGGGGCCGATGATGTAGATCGCGTTGAGGTCCCGGTTCACGATCTGCCGGTTGGTGTGCGCGTAGATCATGTTCAGGCCGGGGCTGGTGCCCCAGTGCCCGAGCAGCCGGGGCTTGATGTGGTCCGGCTTCAGCGGTTCGCGCAACAGCGGGTTGTCGAGCAGATAGATCTGACCGACCGTGAGGTAGTTCGCCGCGCGCCAGTACGCGTCGAGCCGGCGCAGCTCGTCGTCGGTCAGCGGCCCTTGCAAGGCTTGGGTCGAGGTCATGCTCGGATCCTCCCGTATGCACTGCGGTGCGGTGCCCCGTTCGGGGGAACCGCCACCATGCTTTCGGGCGGCGTTCACCGCGATCAGGGCCAGAGGTCCCGCCGCGCCGGTCCGGTCGGTCACGCCATTGCGCGGAACTGAAATACCGGGCTAATCCGTACCTTTGTGGTATCCGGCGCGTACGGGGCGCCGCGCCTGGAAGGTTCCCCCCTTGCTGCTCTCCTCCCGTCTGCTGGCCGCCGGTGCCGCAGGCCTGATCCTCGCCGGGGGCCTCACCGCCCCGGCCACCGCCGCCCCGGTCGCTCCGGCCCCGGCCGCGACGGAGCCCACCGCCACCGCCGACGCGGCGCCCTCCGCGCGGACCAGCGCCGCCGAGGCCCGCCGGGTCGACCGGGTGCCCACCCCCAAGCTGGACTGGTACGGCTGCTACGGCTGGGCCCAGTGCGCGACCGCCGAGGTGCCGCTGGACTACGACAACCCGCGGGGACGCCAGGTCACCCTCGCCCTGGTGCGGGTGCGCGCCAAGGACCAGGAACGCAAGATCGGCAGCCTGTTCGTGAACCCCGGCGGCCCCGGCGTGCCCGCCACCTACATGGCCATGGCCGCTCCGGAGTTCCTCAGCGACGCGCTGCTGGAACGCTTCGACATCGTGGGGGTGGACCCGCGCGGCATCGGCGCCAGCGACCAGGTCCAGTGCTTCCCGTCCACCGGCAAGCAGACCCGGGCCCTCAAGACGCTCAACACCCTGCCCTTCCCGATGGGCGCCAAGCAGGTGAAGTCGTACGTCAAGTCGGCCGGCCGGCTCGCCCGCGGCTGCTCCACCACCGGCCGGGAACTGGCCGGGGCGATGAGCACCGCCGAGGTCGCCCGCGACATGGACGTCATGCGCCGCGCGGTCGGCGACGACAAGCTCACCTACCTCGGCTTCAGCTACGGCACCGCACTCGGCCAGTACTACGCGAACATGTTCCCCGACCGGTTCCGGGCCCTGGTCGTCGACGGCACGATCAACCCACGCGCCTGGGTCGGCAACCGCAGGACCGGTGACACGAACCTGGACGCGCGGCTGCGCTCGGCCGACGGCGCGTACCGGGCGCTGATCGAGCTGCTGCACCGCTGCGAGCGGGCCGGCACCACCAAGTGCGCCTTCGCCGGCCCGGACACGGTGCGCAAGTTCGGCACCATCGCACGCCGGCTCAAGCGCAAGCCGCTGAACCTCGGCGAGGGCATGCGCTTCACGTACGCCCTGTTCGTCACGGCCGCCCTGGAGGCCCTGTACGACCCGCAGGGCAGCGACGGGCTGTCGAACATGCTGGCCGCCCTGTGGACCATGACCGATCCCCAGCGCGGCGCCACGCCGGACGAGATCTCCGCGGCCACCGTCACCCTGCGGGAGCGGCTCACCCCACGGCGCGCCGACCGGGGCTTCCCGTACGACAACTCGCTGGAGGCGTACGCCGCCGTCATGTGCACAGACGGACGGCACCCGGCCTCGGCCAAGGGCTGGGCCCGCCAGGCGGCCGCGGCCGACCGGCGCGCACCCTACTTCGGGCGGGCGTGGGCGTGGGCCAGCGTGCCGTGCGCCCGCAACGACTGGACCGTGCGCGACGAGGACGCCTACACCGGGCCGTTCAACCGGCGCACCGCCCACCCCGTGCTGGTCGTGGGCAGCTACTGGGACCCCGCCACCAACTACCGGGACGCGGTCAAGGCCGCCGACCTGCTGCCCAACAGCCGCCTGCTGAGCAGCGACAACTGGGGCCACACCGCGTACGGCACGTCGGCGTGCGCGACCGGCTACGTCGACCGTTACCTGCTGTACCGGGACCTGCCGAAGGCCGGGACGGTGTGCGAGGGCGACGCCCAGCCGTTCACCACGCCCATCGAGCAGGGTGAGAAGTCCGGGCTGGCGTCGTTCGACCTGAGCACCGCCACCCCGGAGCAGGTCGTCGCGCACGGCCTGCCCGCGCCGGGCGAGCCCAAGCTGCTGCCGCCGGTGGACCGTACGCCGTTCGCCGGCTGATCGGGACCGGGTGCCCCGCCCTCCATGCCTCCGGGCGGGGCACCCTTCCGGTGCTGGAGGTCAGCGCTTCCAGAACGTCGCCCGGCGCCCCGGTGAAGGCCGATCGGTGTCCCCGCCGCCGGAGCGCGACCCCTGCCCGGCCGCGAGGAAGGCGTCCAGGGTCTCCCGGGCCGCGCGCCACCGGGCCGCGAGGTCCTCGCCGGAGTTCAGCCGGTCCACCAGCGTCCGTAGCGGCTCCACCGCCGGGTCGCTGATCCCGGCCAGCAGCACTCCGAGCCGGCTGGCCAGGTCGGACAGCAGGTCCCGGCGCTCGGCCGTGGGCAGCGCCTCGGCCTCGCGCAACCGGCGCGCCTCCACCGTGAGGATGTCCCGCAACCCGTCCACGCGCGACGTGCCGTGACCGTGCCGGACAGCCCCGGCTCCGGCTCCGGCCCCGCCCCGGCGCAGGCGCATCACCGACGGCACGGCCGCGAACGTCTGCGGCGGCCCGGCAGCATCGGGCCCGGCCGGGGACATCGGCGCCGCGGCGAAGGGCTGCGCGGGACCTCCCGCGAGGGGCTGTCCCGGACCCGCGGCCCGCGCCGAGGCCCGCGCGGGGCCGAACCCCGTCGACATCGGCGCCGCGGCGGGTGGGGCCGGCGGTGCCGCGCTGAGGCTGATCATGGGCGCCACCGATTCGACGGGCGACGCCCACCCGGACGGCAACTCGACCGGCTGGGTGACCCGCCGCGGCGCGCCGTCGGCCGCCACCACCCGGGCGTCCACCGCCACGTACGCGGTGAACCGGCACAGCACGCCGAACCGCAGCGAGGTTCCCACGATCTGCGGCTCCAGGTCGTGCTCGCCGGCGGCGTACCGGTCCTCCAGGTCGCGCAGCCGCGCCCGGGCCCACTGGGCGGTCACCGCGGATTCGTCGCGCCGTTGCACCGCAACGGTGGCCGTGAACGGCCGGTCGTCGCGGGTACGCCCGGTCACCGTCAGCTCGCCGGCGGCCGCCCCCGTGTACCGGCCGGTGATCACGAGCGGCACCCCCGGGTAGAGGCCCGGCAGCCGGTGCGGGCTGCGGGTGTCGTCCATGGTGGCCAGCCTGTCGGCGCTGATGCTCAGGTCGGTCACCAGGGGCGAGCCGATCCGGCGGTGGATGTGCTCCATCGCCTCGTCCAGCCGGTCCTCGCTCTCGACCAGCTCGCAGCGGCCCGCGCCGAGCGCGGCCAGCCGCCCGAGGAAGCCGGCGTTGACCGCGCGGTCGATGCCCACCGCGTGCACGCGGGTGGTCCCGATCAGGCCCGCGACCTCGGCGAGGATCTGATCCTCGTTGCCGACCTGGCCGTCGGTGACCAGGACGAGTACCCGGTCGCGGCCCTTGTCGTCCGCGGCGTGCAGCAGGCTGAGTCCCTCGTCCAGCGGAGCCAGCAACTCGGTGCCGCCGCGGGCGGTCGCCCGGGCCAGGTGCTCCACCGCGCGGAAGCGGTTGCGGTCGCTCGCCCCGACCAGGCCGGTGCCGGGCTCGCCGACGCGTTCGACCTGGTGGTCGAAGGTCAGTACGGCGAACCGGTCCGCGCCGGTCAACGTGTCCACCACCCGCGCGGCGGCGCGGCGGGCGGCGACCATCTTCCAGCCCTCCATGCTGCCGGAGCGGTCCAGCAGCAGCACCACGTCCTTGGGCCGGGTGCCCACCGCGGCGTCGGCCGGCGGCAGCAGGGTCAGCTGGTACGTCCCCTGTTCCCCGTGGGTGTCGGGCACCGCGATCGCCGCCTGCGTGGCACCCTCGTACGCCAGCCGCAGCACGAAGTCGCGGTCGGCCCGCTCGCCGGGCCGGATCTCCAGGTGACCGCCGTCGCCCGTGACGGTGTGCAGGCTGGAGCGCACCTCGCCGAGGGTGAGCCCGGCCGGATCGATGTCGACGCCGATCGACAACCGCAGCGGGTTGGGGAAACCGGGCAGCAGCACGGGCGGGGTGATCCGGGAGGCGTCCGGCACCGCGTCGGTGTCGTCGGCATGCCCGTCACCCACCGCGGGGCCGGGCAGCGGCGCGCCGGGGATGTAGCGCGGCGCCACCACCAGCGGGAACCGGAAGGTCGCCGCCCCGTCCTCGTACGGCAGCGGCCCGGCCAGCCGCAGCCGCACGGTGACCCGCTCGCCGGGGGCGATGTTGCCGACCCGCATGGTGAAGACGTCGGGGCGCTCCTCCTCGGCGATCGAGGCGCGCTGCCCGGCCGCGACCGCCCGGTCGTACTGCTGGCGGGCCGCCGCGCGTTCCTGCAGTTGCGCCTCGACCGTGCGGCCGTCGGCGGTCATGGTCATGCCGGTGACGGCGGCCCGGTCCGGCAGCGGGAAGACGTACGTGGCCTCCAGGGCGATGTCGTGCACGTTGACGAACTCGGTGGTCACCACGGTGTGGGCGACGAGCCCCGTGATCGCGGCGTGCACGTCGAGCCGGTCCAGGGGCAGGTTGCCGCGATCGGTGAGCAGGATGCCCACCCCGCCGTCGATCTTCGGGCGGACGGCCCGGTCGAGGTCGGCCCGGTCGAGGTCGGCCCGGCTCAGCGGAAGGACGGAGAAGGTCATCGGGGACTCCCATCGTTGGTGGCGAGCAGGCCGCGGGCGGCGAGCAGGTCGATCAGGGGTTGCGCGGCGGCGGCGATATCGGGGTAGTCGGTGTCGCGCGGGCTGCCCGGCACGAGCAGGACCGCCCCGCCGCCGAGCGCCACCGCGGCCAGCGGCGTGCCCGCGGCCGGGACCGTTCCGGCCGCCGCGCGCCCCGGCCGATCCGGGCCGAGTGCGGCCCGATCCCCTCCGGGAGGGCCCCCGGTGGCACTGGCCGGGCCGATGGGGGTCGGGGTCGGCCGGGGCGGGGCGGATGGCGCTGGGGCTGCTGGTACACCTGGTGCCGCTGGTGCCGCTGGTGCCGCTGGTGCCGCTGCGGCCGGTGCGTCGGCCCAGAATCGGGTCCGCGGCGGCTCGGCACCGGTGGCCGGTTCCGCCGCGATGAGCAGTTCCTGCGGGACGCGGGCGATCTCGGCGAGCTGCGCGTCGCCGGCTCCGGCCAGCTCGGCCTGGATCTCGGCGAGGCTGCACCCCGCGGCCTGGCGCCGCTTGAGCGCCACGAGCTGCAGCAGGTGGCGCGGGCCGTACAGCGCGGTGCGCCCGCGCATCGCGGCGGGGCGGTCGACCAGCCCGGTCGTGGCGTACCACCGGATCGCCCGGCGGTCGGGCAGATCCCGGACGCGGCCGTTGGGCGCGCCGGGATACTGCGCCGCCAAGGCCAGGCGTACGCGCTCCACCAGCTCGTCCATCGTCCACATGTCCACCACAATGACACTGTCATATGTCACTGTCAAATAGAACGACCCGGTCAACGCCCGCGCCGACCCGGACCCCGTACGGACGGCTGATCTCGTCGAGGGTGTCGCGCAGCCAGTCCCTCTCCGCGGTCGTGGCGTGTTCCAGCCGGAGCCGCCGGGCGCGCAGCGGCACCATGCGCAGGCGGGTCAGCGTGCCGTCGGCCGGGTCCAGCCGAGCCAGGTACACCAGCCGCAGGTCCGGCCGGAACCGCTCGTGCCCGCCGATGCCCTCGTAGTCGTTGATCAGGTCGCCGCAGCCGTACAGGATCAGCCGCCCGTGGTGGATCTCGATGGGCCGCGGGTGGTGCGACGAGTGCCCGTGCACGACGTCGGCACCGCCGTCGATCAGGGCGTGGGCGAAGCGCCGCTCGTCGCGCCCCACCCGGTAGCCCCAGTTGCCGCCCCAGTGGAGGCTGACCACGACGAGATCGCCGGGGCGCCGCACAGCGTCGATCACCGCCGCGATCCGCCGCGCCCGGGCATCCGACGGTTCCGGCACGTACGCGACGCCCGGCCCGTCCGCCGCCGCCCATTCGGCCGGGATGCCGCTGGAGGGCAGCCCCGCGGCCACCACCACGATCCGGACGCCGCCCGACGCGACCACGGCCGGGCGCCACGCGGCGGCCCCGTCCGCGCCCGCCCCCGCGGTGCGCAGGCCGGCCGCCCGCAGTGCGTCGAGCGTGTCCACGAGCGCGCCGGCGCCGAAGTCCAGCACGTGGTTGTTCGCCAGGGAGCACACGTCGGGTCGGGCCGCGGTCAGGCAGGTCAGGTTCGCCGGATGCAGGCGGTAGTGGATTCCCTTGCCCGCGGCCGGTGCGCCGCCGGCGGTCACCGCCGTCTCCAGATTGAGCACCCGCACGTCGGCGTCCCGCAGGTGGGGCAGCGCGTCGCCCCACGGCCAGCGCGGGTCCGCCCGGCGGGGTACGGGTCCGTTGACCGCCTCGGCCAGGCGGACGTAGTCGCGGGCGTCGTGCACGTACGTCTCCCACAGCGCGGGGTCGCCGGGATGCCCGAGAATCTGATCGATCCCGCGCCCGAGCATCACGTCTCCGCCGAGGGCGAGACTCACCACGTCCTCACGCTAGCCCGCGCCGGTACTGTCTCGGATGTGGGATAGGATCCCCGATATGAGAACAGAGACGGTCGACGACCGCCTGGCCGTACGGCTCGGAGTGCTGCGGGCGGAGCGGGCCTGGTCCCTCGACGACCTCGCGGCCCGCACCGGCATCAGCCGTTCCACCCTCTCCCGGCTGGAGCGCGGCGAGATCAGCCCGACCGCCGCCCTGCTCGGGCGACTGTGCACCGCGTACGAGCGGACCATGTCGGCCCTGCTGGCCGAGGTCGAGGCGGCGCCGGCCGAGCTGGTCCGCGCCGACGACCAGCCGGTGTGGCGCGACGGGACCTCCGGGTTCACCCGCCGGCTGATCTCCCCGCCGCGTCCGGGCCTGCGCGGTGAGGTCGTCGAGGGGCAGCTGCGCCCGGGCGCGGACATCGCGTACGAGGCGCCGCCGGTGCCCGGCCTGGAACAGCATGTGTGGGTGCTCGACGGGACGCTGGAGCTGACCGACGACGGCCGCCGCCACGAGATCGGCGCGGGGGAGTGCCTGCGCTTCCGGCTCTGGGGCGGCACCCGCTTCCGCAACCCGGGCGCGGTGCCGGTCCGCTACGCCGTCTTCGTGGTGCTGCCATGACCGCCCGGGCGCCGGGGGTCACCGTGCCGCACGTCATCGAACGCCTGACCCTCGCGAGCTTCGACGCCGCCGTCCCCGAGCTGGCCGAGGTGCTGGCCGACGCGGTCGACGGGGGCGCCTCCGTCGGGTTCGTCGCCCCGTTCGGCTCCGACGGGGCCGCCGCGTGGTGGCACACCCAGCGGGATGCGCTCGCCGACGGCACGCTCGCCGTCTGGGTGTCCCGCGGCCCCGGCGGGATCAGCGGCACGATCAGCCTCGCGTACGCGGCGAAGGCGAACGCCCGGCACCGCGCCGAGGTGGTCAAGCTGGCCGTGCACCGGCGGCACCGCGGCCACGGGCTCGGCCGACGCCTGCTGTCCACCGCCGAGGACGCGGCCGCCCGCGCGGGCATCACCCTGCTGCTGCTGGACACCGAGACGGCCAGCCCCGCCGAGCGGCTGTACCTGGCCGCGGGCTGGCTGCGCTACGGAATCGTGCCGGACTACGCCGTGGAGCCGACCGGCTCCCTGCGCGACTGCAGCTTCTTCTACAAGCCGATCGGCACAGCCTGACCGAGCCGATCGGTACGGCCGGACCGAGCCGATCGGTACGGCCGGACCGGCGGTCACAGGGCGGCCAGGATCCGCGCCCGGGTGAAGTCCACGTCCCCGCCGGATGCGTCGCCGTGCGCGACACTCCACAGTGCCGACTCCACCCGGCGCGCCAGACCCCACGCCACGATCCGGTCCGCCGGCAGTGCCAGCTCGTCGGCCAGCAGCGCCACCCGTTCGCGCAGCGCCGGCGCGGGATCCTCGCGGTCGAACGGGTCGTCGATCTGCTCCAGCAGCGGCCACGGGTCGTACGCCGGATCACCCACCATCGGCTTCGGATCGATCGCCCGCCACGCGAGCGGCCCCGCGGCGTGGTGCGCGAGGACGTTGCCCGGGTTGGCGTCGCCGTGCAGCAACACGGTGCGTCCCGCCGAGCCCGGCAGCGTCCGCAGCAGGTCCACCCCTTCGGCGACCAGTCCGGGGTCGAAGCCGGGCCGGAGCCGGTCCATCCGTGCCTGCGCCAGGTCGGCCCACTCGGCGGCGACGTCGGCGAGCGGCTCCAGCGCCGGATCCGTGGCCGTCGGCACCGGCACGGACCAGAGCCCGCGCAGCACGGCCGCGCCGATGCGCAACCGCTGCGCCGCCGGTGCGGGCAGGGCGCCCAGGGCGGTGCCGGGGACACACCGTTGCAACAGCAGGGCGTGCCGGTCGGGGTCGTGGGCCAGCAGCCGGACCGCGTCGCGCCCGGCCCAGTGGCGCAGCGCCACGGGCTCGCCGTACATCTCGCGGTGCGGCCAGCCGATCTTCACCACGGCCGGTGTGCCGTCGGGTAGCTCCGCCGGCGCCACCCAGCTGCAGCTGCCCGCGTGCCAGGGCGGCCCCACCCGTACCCGGAAGTGCTCGCGGACCTGCGTGATCAGCGTCGGCAGTGCGGCCAGCCAGGGTTGCGCCGCCGGGATCCGGCCCAGCGTCGTCAGGACCGGCAGCGTGTCGGGCACCATCTCGTCCAAGTCCAGCACCCTACGGCGCCCCGGCGCGCCCCGGCGCAGGAACTAGAGTTTCCCCGGCGGGTGCCTTCCCGCGATCGTGGAGGGGACGGACGCATGGTCGACCTCGGGCGGATCACGCTGGTCAGCCTGTCGCACGTCAACGATCCCGCGACCACCTGCGTGTTCCCCGGTGATCCACCGTTCACGGTGGAGACGGTCGCGACCATCGCCGACGACGGCTACCACCTGCAGTACGTCCGCGAGGGTGAGCACACCGGCACGCACTGGGGTGCGCCCGGGCATTTCACCGCGGGTGAGGCGCTCGCCGACGAGCTGGATCCGAACGACCTCCTCCTGCCCGCCGTCAGGATCGACATGCGGCAGCGGTGCGCCGACGACCCCGACTACGCGCTGACGGTGGCGGACCTGCGGGACTTCGAACACGCGCACGGCCGTATCCCCGACGGCGCCGCCGTCATCATGTGGACCGGGTGGGAGTCGCGGTGGGGCACCGACGACTTCTATCGGTACGACGCCGACGGGGTCATGCACCAGCCCGGCTTCTCGGTGGCGGCGCTCCAGTGGCTCGTGGACACCGGGCGGCTCGGCCGCAACGGCGCGCTGGGCACCGACACGTTCGGGCCGGACCCGGGCAACGACACCACGTACGCGGTCTCCAAGCTGCTCCACCGCCGGCGCCGGATCAGCCTGGAGATCCTCGCCAACCTCGCCTGTCTGCCCGCGACCGGCGCGTACGTCCTGTGCGGAGGACAGATCAACCGCAACGGTTCCGGCTCCACCGCGCTCATCTACGGGGTCCTGCCGCCCGGCTGAGCGTGCCGTCACTCGAAGAGGGAGTGGTCGCGGCCGCCCTCGGCGCGTCGCCGGGCGCGGCGCCGCACCTGCACCACCACCGCGTCCACCGCGGCCACCAGCGCCCACGCGGCCAGCAGCCAGCCGGGCAGGATCCAGCCACCGCGCCACAGCACGACGGCCAGCACCGAGCACACGACCACACCGAACAGCGCCAGCACCAGACGCAGATTCAACGCACTGTACGGGTGCCCGACCGTTCCCCGGCGCCCCGGCGGCTGCGCTCCGATCGGCATACCCGGTGTCTACCCCGGCAGCCGGGGACGCACAAGGTTCGGGGGTACGAGGCCGCCGAAGGGGTGCCTCGGCGTGGGCAGCGTCGGCAGATCCAGGTCCAGGTCCGGCTTCCAGGTCGGCTCCGCGGTCGCCGGGTCCGGGTCGGGAGTCGTCCCGCCGGTCGGCCCCGGCTCCGCGGGCGGGTCCGTGGGGGGCTGCCCGGCGCCGGTTCCGGTGCTGGATCCGGTGCCGGATCCGCTGTCTCCGGTGGGTTCCGGCGGCCCTGCGGTCCGCCTGGGAGCGGCGGGGTCCCGCGACGACCCGGCCGAACCGGGCCGGGTTCCGGGCCCCGTCGCCCCGGCCGGGCCCGGTGCCTCCCCCTGGCCCGCCGACGTCGCCTGACCCGCCGACGTCCCCGCGGTGCCCGCCGGAGCGGCCGGCACCCCGGCCCCGGACGACGGGCCGGTCGGGGAGCCTGCCGCATGCGGCGGGCCGATCGCGTACAGGGTCCCGGTGGTGCCGGTCGCGAACAGTCCGGCCGCGTCGCCGGAGGGCGCGTTGTCGAAGCTGTCGTCGACCCGCAACTCCCATCGCGGGGCGCCGGTGCCCGCGTCGACGCCACGCAGCCGTCCGTCCGGGTAGGCCAGGTCCAGCTCACCCGCCCGCGTCGCCGGGAAGGCGGAGGCCGGGCCGGCTGCCGGGGACGCGGACGGTGAGCGGGTGGACGGCGGCAGCCACCAGCGGGCCGCGCCCGTGTGCACGTCCCACGCCACCACGCTGCCGTCGGTCCCGGCCGCGAACACGACACCGTCGCCGCCGGCCAGCCCGAGCAGTCCGGCGCCGGGCAGCGCGATGCGGCGCGACGCCACGCCGTCGCTGACACGTACGCAGCGGACGGCGCCGTCCGTCAGCGGCGCGCAGGCGGTGTCGCCCGCGAGTTGCGGGGTGCCGGCGACGGGGCCGACCCGGGTCCGCCAGCGCGGCGTGCCGCCCGGCTCCGCGCCGTACCACCGCCCGTCGGTGGCGGCGACGACCGCGACCGCGCCCCGTACCACCGCAGCGGTGCGGATCTCGCCCCCGGTCCACGCCCGCGTGCGGTGCTGCCCGGCGGCCAGCTCGTACCGGTACAGGACGCCGTCGCGGCCGGCCGCGTAGACGTGGTCGCCGGCGATGGTGGGCGCGGCGTCGATGGTGGTGCCGGTGGACCGCTGCCACCGCCGTGCCCCGGAGGCGGCGTCGAGGGCGACGATCTCACCGTCGGAGGTGCTCGCCAGCACCGTGTCGCCGACGATCCGGGCCGCGACGGCCACCCGCGCGTGGGCCCGGTATGCCCACGCCGGGCTCCCGTCCGCGCGGCGGAACGCGCGGATCACCCCGTCCGTGCCGCCGAGGACGATCCGCTGCGCCGTGACCGCGGGCGGCCCGGTCACCGCGCTGCCGGTGGCACGCTGCCACAGCACACCGGCCGCGGCTGATCCGCCCGCGGCGGCTCCGCCGGACGACGACGCGCTGTCAGCACCCCGCGGCCAGGCCGCCACCGCGGCAGCCCCCAGCACGGTGGCGACCACCCCGCCGACCAGGCCCCAGCGGTACGCGCGTCGCAACGACCGTGGGGCCGCGCCCAGCTTCCGGCGCAGCGGGGTGCGGCGCCGGTCGGCGGTGGTGCCGTGGTCATCGGGCGCATGCGCGACGTCCGTCACCCCGGACCGGTCAAGCACGGCGGTGGCGGACCCGCCCGCCCCCGCCAGGGCCGCGGCCCCGGGAGGCAGTGGCGTGGCCGCAGCGGTGGGCGGTGGTGGCGTGGCCGCAGCGATGGGAGGCGGAGGGCTGGCCGCAGCGGTGGGAGGCGGCGGCGTGGCCGCAGCGGTGGGCGGTGGTGGCGTGGCCGCAGCGATGGGAGGCGGAGGGCTGGCCGCAGCGGTGGGAGACGGCGGCGTGGCCGTGGTGGCGGGGGAGGAGGGCGGCGTGGCCGGGGCGGCCCGAGCAGGCCCGGCGTCCGGTTCCTGCACTGAAGCGCCGTTCAGCCGGGCGGGCTCGTGGCCGGGCCGGCTCAGCCGGGCGGCGCCCAGGGCGATGCCGAGTTCCGGCTGCTCGTCCAGGCCCAGCGGCCGCTGAAACTGCTCCGTCAGCAGTTCGGTGACCAGAGGGATCCGCGCGGACCCGCCGGCCAGCACGATGCACCGCAGCTGCTCCGGCCGTACCCCGGCGGCTCGCAACGCGCGCCGCATCGCCGCCACCGTGTCGCCCAGCGCCGGCCCGATCATCGCCTCGAACTCCGCGCGGTTGATCCGGACGCGGGTGTGCAGCTGCGGCAGCGCCACCCCGAGGACGGCCTCGGTGTCGTACGACAGGTTCTCCTTGGCCTCGACGCAGTCCCGGCGCAGCCGCACCAGCGCCTCGGTGACGTGGTCGTCGGCGAGGTCGAGGGAGTCGAGCGCGCCGCCGAGGGTGTCCCGTACGTGTTCCAGGATCGCCTCGTCGAAGTCGATGCCGCCGAGTTGCTCGATGCCCTCCGGCTCGCCGAGCAGCGCGAATCCGTCCCCGGTCTTGTGCAGCACCGCCGCGTCGAAGGTGCCGCCGCCGAGGTCGTACACGGCCACGATCTCGCCGGGTGCGACGCGGGCGGTGGCCGCGAAGCGCACCGCCGCCGCGGCCGGTTCCGGGCGCAGCGTCACGGCGCCGACGTCGGCGAGCTGCGCAGCCTGCGCCAGCAGTTCCCGCTTGTACGGCCCCCAGTTCGCGGGGTGCGTCACGACGATCCGTTCGGGCGGTGCCTCCTGGCTGCGGCTGACGGTGTCGACGACGTGGGCCAGCAGCCGGGCGGTGAGGGCGTGCGCGGAGAAGGGTGCACCGCCGAGCAGCACCGGTACGGGGTCGCCGAGCCGCCGCTTGAATTCGCGGGCCAGCCGGGCCGGGTCCGCGTCGCCGCGCCGCTGGGCCGCCTCGCCGACGAGGATCTCGCCGTCGTCTCGCAGGTACACCACGGACGGGATCTCGGGCCGGCGGCTGCCCAGGTGGACGGGTTCGACGTGTCCGTCCACGTCGACCGCCGCAGCCGTGTGCGTGGTGCCGAGGTCCACGCCGAGCCCGTAACCCATGTCTCTGGATGCTAGGGCGATCCCCCGCAGAGGGAACGGAACAGGTGGAAGGCCGACAATACGTATCAAAAGAGCGGAGGCGGTGTCCGCGGAACGGGGGGAAGCCCGCGGACACCGCCTCCGGCCGGTGGGGGAACCGACTGTCAGGCCGCCAGGGCCAGGTCCTCACGGGCGACCGGCGCGTACTCGTTGCGGCGCAGCCGGGCGTAGATGGTGAACGTGTCGCGGATGGTCCGGACGATCGCGCTGCGGCCGACGGTGGAGCCGGCGGTGCGCTCCTCCAGGCGGACCGGGGCGCCGACGAAGTTGCGGATGCCGGCGGCCTTGGCGGCGACGAAGAACTCCAGGTCGAAGGCGAAGCGGCGCTCGCGCAGGCTCGGCAGCAGGCCCGCGAGGACGTCCCGGCGGAAGATCTTGCAGCCGGTCTGGCTGTCCTTGATGCCCAGGAAGAACAGCACCGACACCAGCGTCGAGTAGACGATCGAGACGAGCTTGCGGAAGCCGGTCGCGCCGCTGGTCGACAGCGCGTGACGCTTGTCGGCGTACACGCCGGCGTGGCCGCCCGCGCGGGCCAGCAGCAGGTACTGCACCAGGTGGGCGGGGTCGATGTCGCCGTCGGCGTCGATGAAGCCGATCCAGGCGCCCCGGGCGGCGGCGAAGCCGGTGTGCAGCGCGGCACCCTTGCCCTGGTTGACCGCGTTGACGATGACCCGGACGCCGTCGATGCCGGCCAGGGTGTGCTCGGAGCCGTCGGTGCTGCCGTCGGAGACCGCGACGACCTCGAAGCCGACACCGGCCTCGGTCAGGCACTCGGCCAGCCGCTGCACGGTGGGCCGCAGCGCCGCGCCGGGGTTGTAGAAGGGGACCACGACGGTGAGCTCGATGCCCTCGGCGGCGGGGCTCCACAGCCGGATGACGTCGGCGGGCTTCGGCGCGGCGACGGCGGCGGGGCGGGCGATCAGCGTGGCGGTCATGCCCCCGTAGTTCGGAGGCGAACCTCAAGCCAACCTCAAGCGGCCGTAAAGCCCACGGCAAGCTTCGCCGGATTGCCCCGGTCAGCGCGCGGGCGAGCCCGGCCAGAGCGTCTCGGTGGCCGCCTCCTGCGTCGCACGCAGCACCCGCAGCACGTTGCGCCCCGTGAGTTTCACCAGTTCCTGCTCGGACCAGCCGCGCTGCACCAGCTCGGCCAGCAGGCGCGGATATCCGGAGACGTCCTCGAGGCCCTCCGGCTGCCGGTCGATGCCGTCGTAGTCGCCGCCGAGGCCGATGTGTTCCAGCCCGGCCACCTCCCGGGCGTGTTCGACGTGGTCGGCGACCTGGGCGAGGGTCGCCTCGGGCCGCGGGTGGGCGGCCAGCCAGTCCCGCAGGCGCGGGTCCTCACCCGGTGCGGCGGGCGCCTGCGCGGCGGCGGCCGCGGCGGCTGACTCGCCGGGCCGGGGCGCCCGCGGCCAGGGGGCGTCGTCGCCGGGCAGGCCGAGCCGTTCGCGCTGTTCCGCGTACGCCGTGGCCCAGTCCGCCAGCGCGGGGGACACGAACGGCGGCACGAACGTCACCTGCACCACCCCGCCGTTGTCGCGCAGCCGGGCCAGCACGTCGTCCGGGACGTTGCGGACATGATCGGTCAGGGCCCGGCACGACGAGTGGCTGAACAGTACGGGCGCCCGCGCGACGTCGAGCGCGGCGTGCATGGTGGCCGGGGCCACATGGGACAGGTCGACGATGACGCCGATGCGCTGCATCTCCCGCACGACGGCCCGGCCGACGTCGGTCAGGCCGCCCACCACGGGCTCGGGGACGGCGGCGTCCGCCCACGATGTGTGCTGGTTGTGGGTGAGCGTCACGTAGCGCACGCCCAGCCGGGCGAACGAGCGGAGCACAGCGAGCGAGGTGGCCAGGCTGTGCCCGCCCTCGATCCCGATGAGTGACGCGATCCGCCCGGCCGCGATCGCCGCCTCGACACCGTCGGCGTCGTAGGCGATCGCCAGCTCCCGCGGGTACGCGGCCACCAGCCGGTACACGGCGTCGACCTGTTCCATCGTGGCCGCCACCGCCTCGGGCTCCGGCAGGTCGCCGGGCACGAAGACGGACCAGAACTGGGCGCCGACCCCGCCCGCCCGCAGCCGCGGCAGGTCGGTGTGGAACTCGGGGCGGTGCCGGTCCAGCCCGGACACGTCGTACCCGGCCCGCGCGCGCAGCGCCATGGGCAGGTCGTTGTGCCCGTCGATCACCGGCATGGCGCTCAGCACTCGCGCGACGACGTCAGTCACCCGGCAAGCCTGTCAGATGTGCGGCGGGACCGCGCGAGGTGGTCGTCCACCCTCCACGATGGCCGGTCGCGGTGGGCCTTTTTCCGCGCGCGACGAGCCGCGAAGTACTCATGCCCGGCCGAAAGTATGACGTGCAACCGGCGTGCAACCGTCGGGGACCGGGAGGCGCACCGCACGACCCCGAATCTCTTTCATGTGACCGGCCGACGTGGGCCGGAACAAACGGGGGAGAGTTCGAATGGGTCGCAAGGTCCGCAAGTCAGTGACCATGGTCGGCGCGCTGCTGGCCGGCACGGGCAGCGCGCTTCTGGCGCCGCTGGCCGCGCACGCCGCAGCGCCGGCGGACCCGCAGGTGAAGCTGACGGCCTCGGACGACTCCTACACCTCCAGCAGCCGCCGCACCACGGTGTTCGGCAAGGAGGACAAGATCGCGGTCGGCAGGGCCGGCAAGGAGATCAAGACCGGGTACGTGGAGTTCACCGTCCCGGCGGGCACCAAGGTCACCGGCGCCCGGCTGGACCTGCCCGTGGAGGGCACCCCGGCCGGCGCCGTCAAGGTGAACCAGCTCAAGGCCGGCTTCAACGAGAAGACCCTGACCGAGGCGAACGCCCCCGCGCTCGGTGCCGCCCTCGGCACGGCCAAGGCCGCCGGCACCCAGCTGAGCATCGACCTGAGCAAGGTCGTCACCAAGCCCGGCGTGTACGCGTTCGCGCTGCACTCCAACGCCGCGGTGACCCGGATCCGCTCGGCGGAGAACACGGACGGCGGCCCGCAGCTGACCGTCACGACGCCGGCTCCCAAGCCGACGACCCCGCCGAAGCCCACCACGCCGCCGAAGCCGACGACGCCGCCGAAGCCCACCACGCCGCCGACGACGCCGCCCACCACGCCGCCGACGACTCCTCCGACCACGCCGCCGACGACTCCTCCCACCACGCCGCCGAGCACGCCGCCGTCGAGCACGCCGCCGGCCGCGCAGGAGTGCGTCACGGGCGACAAGCTCGTGCCGTCCTGCGGGGTGCTGTGGGGCGCGGCCGCGGGTGGGTTCACTTCTGCGCCGCGTGATGCGGAGTTGAAGAAGTGGGAGCAGTTGTCCGGTCGGGACGCGTCGATCTTCCACACGTACCACAAGGGTGACGAGGTCTTCCCGACCAAGTCCGAGATCGCGATGACGCAGGACCCGGCGCACCCGCGGGTGCTGCTGGTCAACTGGAAGATCGCCTATGGTTCCACCTGGGCGAAGGTCGCCGCGGGTGAGCAGGACGCCCGGATCGACCGGTTCGCGCAGCGGATCAAGGCCACCTACCCGCAGAAGTTCTTCCTGGTGCTCAACCACGAGCCGGAGAACGACGTGGTCGCGCGGAAGGGTTCCGGCATGGAGGCGAAGGACTTCGCCGCGATGTACCGGCACACGATCCAGCGGCTGAGGGCGCAGGGTGTGGACAACGCGATCAACGTGATGGCGTACATGGGTAATGAGAAGTGGATGGCGCAGTCGTGGTGGGCGGACCTGTACCCCGGCGACGACGTGGTGGACTGGATGGGCCTGGACTCCTACGTCTCCGCGGAGAAGGGCTACTACCACTACGGCCAGTTCGGTGACCTGCTCGACCGGCAGCCCTCCGGCGGCGGCCCGGGCTGGTACGACTGGGCCAGCACGCAGCACGCGAGCAAGCCGATCATGATCGCGGAGTGGGGCGTGTACCACCGCATCGGCAAGCCGGTCGACAAGACCGCCGGTTACCACAGCGTGCTGCCGGAGCTGGCCAAGCGCCCGAACATCAAGGCGATCGTGTACTTCGACACCAAGCACGACGACCAGGGCGACCGCGACATCAGCATCGACAGCACCCCGGCCAACCTGGCCGCCTTCAAGACCCTGGCCGCCAACCCGATCTTCAACGTCAAGATCGCCTGACCGGCACCAGCCACACCCACGAGCCGCCCGGCACCCGCCGGGCGGCTCGTGCCATGTCCGGAGCCGCGCCCCGGGATCACGGATGCGCGTCCAGGTACGCCCGGGCCATCCGCTTCGGCACCCGGGCCAGCCAGGCGTCCACCAGCAGCTCCCGCAGCTCGTCCGGGTCGATCACGTCGAGGCGGACCAGCACCGCCGGATACCCCGCGAAATGCGGGGTGCGGAAGTACACCACCGGGTCGTCCGCGCACAGCGCCTCGGCCACGCCCACGTCCGCCACCCGTACGCCGAGAATGTCGCCGTCGGGTGCCGAGTCGCCGAGGGCCTCGTGGTCGGCCTTGCGCAGCGGCCGCTCCCAGGCCAGGTTCTTGTCCCGGGCCCGCCATTCGCGCGGGGCGCGCTCCACCGTCTCCGGCAGCGCCGCCGTGATCGCGCGCACATCCTCCCAGGTCGCCATGGCGCCTCCTGATCGTTCGGGCGTGGTTGCCGTAGTGGTACCGCGAAGGTGCGACAAAACGCGTCCCGCACAGCGTGAACCCCTCAGATCCGCGCCCGCCTGCCCGATCACGACGAGGACAGCGTGCAATCGGGCACGCGAGACCACCGGACTCGGGAGGTGCCGGCGATGACCCTCAGGCGCGTGTACGCGGCCGTGAGTGGCATGCGCCCCGGCACCGCCGTGGTCCTCGTGGTGACCGCCGCCTTCACTGCCTGGATGCTCACCGGGCTGGGCGGGGCCACCCTCACCCAGGACGTCTCCAACGTCGGGACCTTCGTGCTGACCGTGGTCGCCGGCGGTGCGTGCCTGCTGCGCGGGGCGCGCAACCGGGGCCGGGTGCGCGGCTTCTGGTACGGCACCGGAGCCGGCATGCTCTCCTGGGCGCTCGGGCAGGGCATCTGGAGCTGGCAGCAGACCGTGCTGCGCCACGAGGTGCCGTTCCCGTCGGTGGCGGACGCGGGTTACCTGGCGATGATGCCGTTCATCACGGCCGGACTGCTGCTGGCGCCGGTCTCCCGGCAGACGCTCGCGCACCGCCTGCGCAGCGTGGTGGACGGGCTGATGATCGCCACCTCCATGCTGCTCGTCGCCTGGCTGCTGGTGGTCGCGCCGCTGATCGGTGCGTCCGGCAGTTCGATGTACGAGCTGTCGGTCACGCTCGCCTACCCGCTGGGCGACGTCGTGCTCATCACTGTCGTGCTGCACGTACTGGCGCTGCTGCGCCGCCGGGGCGAGGAGTCCGGACCGGCGATGCTCGTCGGCGCCGCCATGGTGATCATCTGCGTCACCGACTCGGTGTACGTCCTGATGTCGCTGCAGGGCGGTTACGAGTCCGGTGGCCTGCTCGACTCCGGCTGGTTCGTGGGCTTCGCGCTGGTGCTGCTGGCCGCCCGGCTGCCGGGACGCCCGGCGGTGGAGGACCCGGAGCAGGAGGACACCGCGGAGGTCGAACGGCCGTTCGCCATCGCCCTGCCGTACACGGCTGTGGTCGGCGCCGTCGTGATCAGCGTCGTCTGGTTCGCGCGTACTGGCCACGCGGATGCGTTCTTCGCCTGGTCGCGGACGCTGCTGATCGTGCTGATCCTCGCCCGTCAGATGATCACGCTGCGCGAGAACCGCCACCTGACCCGGCACCTGGAGGCCCGCGTCGCGGTCCGCACCGCCGAACTGCACGCCAGCGAGCAGCGCTTCCGCGCCCTGGTGCAGCAGAGCTCCGACTCCGTCGCGATCATCTCGGCGGACTCGACGATCTTCTACCAGAGCGACTCCGTGGAACGGATCTTCGGCTACCCCGCGACGATGCTGCTCGGTCACCGCCTGGTGGAGGTCTCCGGCAAGGCGGCGGGCCCGCGCATCGCCGCCGCCATCGACTCGGTGCGCGGCGAGCCGTACGCCACGACCGTGCTGGAGGTGCCGATCCGGCACTTCGACGGCCAGGTGCGGCTGGCGGAGATGACCATCACGAACCTGCTCGACGACCCCGCGGTCGGCGGCTTCGTGCTCAACACCCGCGACATCCACGACGCCAAGGAGCTGCAGGACCAGCTGCTGCACACGGCGTACCACGACGGGCTGACCGGGCTGGCCAGCCGGGCGCTGTTCCGGGATCGGCTGGAGGAGGCGCTGGCGGCAGCCGAGGCGCGCGCCGAGGTCGCGATCCTGTTCCTGGACCTCGACGGGTTCAAGGAGGTCAACGACAGCCTGGGGCATGCCGCGGGCGACGAGCTGCTGATCCGGGTGGCCGCCCGGATCCGGGAGACGGTCCGCGAGCACGACACCGTGGCCCGCTTCGGCGGCGACGAGTTCGCCGTACTCGTGCAGTCGATCTCCGCCACCCGCGACGCCGAGGCGGTGGCCCGGCGCATCGTGGCCGCCATCGGCGAGCCGGTGACGGTCGACGGCCGTGACCTGCACGTCGGCGCCAGCATCGGCCTGGCCTCCGGCGCGGACGCCGACGACACCGACCAGCTGCTGCGCAACGCCGACCTGGCCATGTACAAGGCGAAGGCCGGCGGTGGCGGCGGCGTCGCCAGCTACGACCCGAAGATGCACAACGTGCTCGTGGAGCGGCTGCAGCTGGAGGCCGACCTGCGGGTCGCGCTGGAGGAGGGTCAGCTCGCGCTGCACTACCAGCCGACCGTGGACCTGCGCTCCAGCCTGATCGTCGGTTTCGAGGCGCTGGTGCGCTGGCACCACCCGACCCGGGGGATGGTCTCGCCGCTGGAGTTCATCGGCATCGCCGAGACGACCGGGCTGATCGTGCCGCTGGGGCGCTGGGTGCTGGCCGAGGCGTGCCGCCAGGCGGTGGCCTGGGGCGCCGACGGCGACCGGGAGCTCACCATGGCGGTCAACGTGTCGGTGCGCCAGTTCGAGCACGGCGACCTCGCCGAGATGGTCGCCGAGGTGCTGGCCGAGACCGGGATGCCCGCCGAACGGCTGCGCCTGGAGATGACGGAGAGCGTCCTGCTCACCGACACCGACGAGAACCTCGCCCAGCTGCAGCGCATCCGCGCGCTGGGGGTCACCCTCGCGATGGACGATTTCGGTACGGGCTACTCGTCGCTGGCGTACCTGCGCCGCTTCCCGATGGAGATCCTGAAGATCGACCGGTCCTTCGTGGATCGGCTCGGTGGCGGCGACCGTGAGGACGTCGCGCTGGTGCGCACGATCGTGCAGCTGGGGCAGAGCCTCGGCATGGCGACCGTGGCCGAGGGCATCGAGGACGCCGTCCAGCTCGCCGCGCTGCGGGAGATGGGTTGCCCGTTCGCGCAGGGCTACTACCTGTCGCGCCCGCTGCCCGCCCCGGAGGCCGGCAAGCTGCTCCTGCACGGGCTGCCGACCTCCGCCATCGCGGCCTGACCCGGGACCTCACATCCGGCGGGCCGCGGTGGCCTCGGCGGCCTGCGCCGTCTCCCGGATGCCCACCGCCAGCGGCGTGGGGCGCAGGCCGAACGTGCGCTGGGCGAGGTCGCTGTCCATCACGAACGGCCGGTAGAACTGGTAATCCATCTCGGCCAGCTCGCGCGCCATCGGCACCACCAGCCCGGCGGTACGCATCACGAAGCGGGGCATCCGCCGCAGGGTCACCGGCTTGTCCCCGGTCAGCTCGCAGTACTGCCGGGCCAGCTCCCGTACGGTGACCGGCTCGTTGGAGGGCACGTGCCAGGCGTGGCCGTGTGCCCGCTCGTCGCGGGCGAGGGCCACCAGCGTCCGGGCCATGTCGCCGGTGTACGTGAAGGTGTGCGGCAGGTCCGGATCGCCCGGCATCCAGGCGGTCCGGCCGGACCGCACCGCGGGCAGGATCACCGCGGAGAAGACCCCGTTCGCGCCGCCACCGAGGTACTCCGAGCCGCGCGCCTCGACCGTGGGTACGCCACTGGCCAGCGCGTCGCGCCACATCCGGTGGCGGATCCGCCCCTTGCGGCCGGTCGCGGCGAGCGGGGTGTGCTCTGTCATCCGGCCGTCGGGCTGCGGGCCGTACCCGTAGAGGTTGCCGGTGATCGCGTAGACCGCGCCGGCCGCCTTCGCCGCGGTGATCATGGCGTTGTTCATCGGGATCCAGAGCTTCTCCCACTCGGTGTACCGGGGGTTGGCGCAGTTGTAGAGCACCTCGGCGCCCGCCGTGAGCGCGGTCAGCCGGTCGGTGGAGGCGTCGGCGGCGACCCGCTCGATCAGCGGGTGCGCGGGGCCCGAGCCGCTGCGGGTCACCATCCGGACGCTCTCACCCCGCTCGGCCAGCAGTTGGGCGACCGTGGTGCCGATCGGTCCGGAGCCGACGACGACGTGCTGGGGGGCGACGTTCCGCGTCATGGCGTTCTCCTTTGTGAGCACTGCTCTCTGTCGAGAACAACGGTCGCACGGGAGGGCCCGAAAAGCAAGAGCACTGCTCTCGCTGTGGCACACTGTTCGCATGAGCGCCTCAGGAGTTCGCGCCCGCGTCCGGGCCGAGATGACCGAAGAGATCAAGGCGGTGGCCGTGCGGCACCTGGCCAGCGAGGGCGCGAACCTGTCGCTGCGGGCGGTCGCGCGGGACCTGGGCATGGCCTCGTCCGCGGTCTACCGGTACTTCGCCAGCCGCGACGAGCTGCTCACGGCACTGATCATCGACGCGTACGACGCGGTGGGCGGGGCCGCCGAACGGGCCGGGGCCACTCCGGGCCAGCCCCTGGACCGCCTGCTGGCGGTGGCTTCGGCGGTCCGCGACTGGGCCCTGGCGCAGCCGCACCAGTGGGCGCTCATCTACGGCACCCCGGTGCCCGGATACCGGGCGCCGGAGGACACCGTGGGACCGGGGATCCGGGTGCCGCTGCTGATCGGGCACATCCTGATGGACGCGTACCAGCAGGGGCAGCCGGCCCTCGGCGCGCCGCTGACCGGCCGGTTCGCCGAGGAGCTGGCCCCCGTGGCCGCCGGCCTCGGCCCGGACATCCCGGTGCGGCTGCTGGCCAGCACGTTCGGGCTGTACTTCCATCTGTGCGGCGCGATCAGCGGCGAGCTGTTCGGCCAGCTGGCCAACTCCATCGAAGAGGATCGCCGCGGCTTCTTCGAATTCCAGATCCGTGGCGCCGCCGCGGCCGCCGGCCTCACCGCCCCGGCATGACCGAGGTGGGGCGGTGCGGACGGGGGAAGTGCGGCAGGGCGGCGGGGGTTCGTGCCAGGATGGCGGCGAGAGTCCGGGTTTCAGGCGGGAGACAGGCATGAGCGAGCACGTGTCCGACAGCGTGGAATGGCAGGCGCTGCAGGGGTACGCCGAGAAGTTCTCGGCGGTGCACCTGCGTGAGCTGTTCGACGCCGACCCCCGGCGCGGCGAGCGGCTCACCGCCGAGGCCGGCGACCTGTACGTCGACTACAGCAAGAACCTCGTCACCGACGAGGTGATGACGGCGCTGTTCGCGCTCGCCGAGCGGGCCCGGCTGCGTGAGCGGATCGCCGCGATGTTCGCCGGTGAGCACATCAACGCGACAGAGGACCGGGCCGTGCTGCACACCGCCCTGCGACTGCCCCGCGACGCGTCGCTGGTCGTGGACGGGCAGGACGTGGTGGCCGACGTGCACGCGGTGCTGGATCGGATGGCCACGTTCAGCGAACGGGTGCGCTCGGGCCAGTGGCTGGGGCACACCGGCCAGCGGATCCGCACCATCGTCAACATCGGCATCGGCGGCTCCGACCTCGGCCCGGTGATGGCGTACGAGGCGCTGAAGGCGTACAAGGATCCGCAGCTCGAATGCCGGTTCGTGTCCAACATCGACCCCACCGACCTGTGGCAGAAGACCCACGACCTGGATCCGGCCAGCACCCTGTTCATCATCGTGTCCAAGACGTTCACCACGCAGGAGACGCTGACCAACGCGCGGCACGCCCGGGACTGGCTGCTGGCGGGCCTCGGCGGCGACCCGGCGGCCGTGGCGAAGCACTTCGTGGCGGTCAGCACCAACGCGCAGCGGGTCGCCGACTTCGGCATCGACACGCAGAACATGTTCGGCTTCTGGGACTGGGTGGGCGGCCGGTACTCGCTGCCCTCCGCGGTCGGCCTGTCGGTCATGGTGGCGGTCGGGCCGGAGCAGTTCCGCGCGATGCTGGACGGTTACCACACCATGGACGAGCATTTCCGTACGGCGCCGCTGGAGCGCAACGTGCCGGTCCTGCTCGGGCTGCTCAACGTCTGGTACGACTCGTTCCTCGGCGCCCAGTCGCACGCGGTCCTGCCGTACGCGCAGTATCTGCACCGGTTCGCCGCCTACCTGCAGCAGCTCATCATGGAGAGCAACGGCAAGTCGGTACGCCTGGACGGCACCCCCGCGGAGTTCCAGACCGGGGAGATCTTCTGGGGTGAGCCCGGCACCAACGGCCAGCACGCGTTCTACCAGCTGATCCACCAGGGCACGAAGCTCATCCCGGCCGACTTCATCGGCTTCAGCCAGCCGAACCACGACCTCGGCGAGATGCACGACCTGTTCATGTCGAACTTCCTCGCCCAGACCGGCGCACTGGCCTTCGGCCGCACGGCCGAGCAGGTCAGGGCCGAGGGCGTGCCCGCGGCGCTGGTGCCGCACAAGGTCATGCGGGGCAACCACCCCACCACCACCATCCTCGGCCGCGAACTCACCCCGGCCGCGCTGGGCCAGCTGATCGCCCTGTACGAGCACATCGTGTTCACCCAGGGCACCCTCTGGGAGATCAACCCGTTCGACCAGTGGGGCGTGGAGCTGGGCAAGGTCATGGCGAACCAGCTGGCGCCGAAGCTGACCGCCGCCACCGCGCCGCCCGCCACCGACGACTCGTCGACCAACGCGCTGATCGCCCGCTACCGCGCCCAGCGCGGGCGGTAGGACCTGCGGAAATGGGCGGCCCACAGCGGGCCGCCCATTTCTGTCGGTGCCCCGTCGTAGGCTGCCGCCGTGAAGCTCTCCGCAGCCGACGCCCTTGATCTGCGTACGCGCAGCCTGCTGCTGCGCGCGCACCCGGCCGGGCCGCCCCGTGACGTGGCCGGGATCGTCGAGTGGTTCGGCGCGATGCAGGCGCAGGATCTGGCGAGCGGCCAGTGGTCGCTGGGCGCCCGGCTGCCCGGCAGCACCCTGGCCGACGTCACCGCGGCCATGGAGCGCCGCGAGGCGATCCGCACCTGGCCGATGCGGGGCACCGTCCACCTCGTCCCGCCCGCCGACGCGCACTGGATGCTCGACCTCATGGGCGTGCGGGCGCTGGCCGGGGCGGCCAAGCGCCGGGAGTTCCTCGGGCTCGACGAACGCACCGCCGAGCGCAGCGTGGAGGTGCTGGGTGCCGCCCTGGCCGGGGGAAAGCGGCTGACCCGATCGGAGTGCATGGCCGCGCTGGCCGACGCGGGCGTCGAGGTCGCCGGCCAGCTGGGCTACCACCTGCTCTGGTACGCCAGCCAGCGCGGCGTCACCTGCATCGCGCCGAACATCGGCAAGGAACAGAGCTTCGTCCTGCTCGACGAGTGGGTGCCCGAGCCCCGCCGCCCCGACCGCGAGGAGGCGCTCGGCCTCATCGCGCTGCGCTACTTCCGCAGCCACGGCCCCGCACCCCGCAAGGACTTCGTCGGCTGGACGGGCCTGACCGCGACCGACGCCAAGGTGGGCATCGCGGCGGCCGGGTCCGCGCTCGCCACGGTCGACGTGGACGGGGTCGAGATGATCGCCGACGCGGGGTTGCTCGACGGCTCCGCGCCCGCATCCGACGACGACTGGTGGGCGCTGCCGGGTTTCGACGAGTTCCTGCTCGGCTACAAGGACCGGTCGCTGATGGTGGACGACGCCCACAAACAGGCGATCATCCCGGGCGGCAACGGCGTCTTCCGGGCCACGATCGTGCGCGCGGGCCGGGTGGTCGCCACCTGGACCCGCACCATGGGCCGCTCGGCGGTCTCCGTCGACGTGCTGCCGCTCGTCGCGCTGCGGGCGGGGGATCGGCGCCGCGCCGAGCAGGCCCTGGAGCCGTACGCCGCGTTCCACGGCCTGCCCCTGCGGGTGCGCTGGCCGCAGTCCTGAGCTTCGCAGGTGAGGAGAACACCGTGGAGATGACCACTTCCGCCGACGGTACGGCGATCGCGTACCGGGCCGTCGGCTCGGGGCCGCCGCTGATCGTGGTGGCCGGGGCTTTCAACGACCACACCGTCGGCGAGCCGCTGGCCGCTGCGCTGGCGGCCGATCACACGGTCATCGGCTACGACCGCCGGGCCCGCGGCCGCAGCGGCGACACCCGCCCGTACGCGATCGAGCGTGAACTGGAGGACCTGGCCGCGCTGATCGACGTGGCCGGTGGCCGGGCGGCGCTGTTCGGCTACTCCTCGGGCGGCGTGCTGGCGCTGCGGGCCGCGGCCGCCGGGCCCGCTCGGGCGGGCATCACCCACCTCGCGCTGTACGAGCCGCCGTTCCTGCTCGGCCCGGCGCCGCGACGCCCCGCCGACCTGCCCGAGCGGATGGACGCGCTCCTGCGGCAGGGCCGTCCCGGTGACGCGGTCGCCCTGTTCCAGACCGAGGGGGTCGGGCTGGCACCCGGGGCCGTGGCGCAGATGCGGCAGTCTCCGATGTGGCCGCACCTGGAGGCGGTGGCGCAGAGCGTGGTGTACGACGCCACGATCACCACCGAGCTCGCCCAACCCACCCCCGCCATGACCGGGGTCGCCGCACCGACCATGGTGCTCCACGGCGCCGCGACCTGGCCCTGGCTGGCACAGGTTGCCCGGGAGCTGGTCGCCATGATGCCGGCGGCGCGGCATGCGGAGGTCACCGGCGGCGAGGGTCACGGGATTCCCGCTCAGGCCACCGCCGAGGCACTGCGTCCGTTCCTCGCGAGCTGATCTCCGGGGGTGGCTCCGCGCCGGAGACATCGCCGACCAGGAATCTGTTAACAACCCTTGTAAATACTGTTCACAAACGTCAATATGTTTGGCACCAGCCTGGATCGCGGACTTCAGGAGTGCCATGAGAACTCGACGTCGGGCGTTCGCCCTGATGACCGGCGCGGCGATGACCATCGTGATGGCGGTGGCGGTCGCGCCCGACGGCATGGCCGCCGTCTCCACTGCGGACGCCGCCGCGGTCGCATGCAGCGCCACGGTGTGGGCCGAGGGCAACACGTACACCGCCGGCACCCGGGTGACGTACCAGGGTCACCTGTACCAGGCCCTGGTGACGCACACCGCGTACCCGGGCGCCGGGTGGAACCCGGCCGCGACCCCGTCGCTCTGGACGGACCTCGGCGCCTGCACCGGCGGCACCACCCCGCCGACCACGACCCCGCCGACCACGACCCCGCCCACCACCACGCCACCGACCACGACGCCGCCGACGACCACCCCGCCGACGACCACGCCACCGACGACGACGCCGCCGACCGACGGGGCCTGCGCGGTGAAGTCCCGCCCCGCCGGGAAGGTCCTCGTCGGATACTGGGAGAACTGGGACGGCGCCAGCAACGGGGTGCACCCCGGACTCGGCTGGGTCCCGGTCACCGACACCCGCCTCTCCCAGCACGGCTACAACGTCATCAACGCCGCCTTCCCGGTGATCCGCTCCGACGGCACCGTGCTGTGGGAGGACGGCATGGACGCGGGCGTCAAGGTCGCCACCCCGGCCGAGATGTGCCAGGCCAAGGCGTCCGGCGCGACCATCCTCATGTCGATCGGCGGCGCGGCGGCCGGCATCGACCTGAGTTCCAGCGCGGTCGCCGACCGGTTCGTCGCCACCATCGTGCCGATCCTCAAGAAGTACAACTTCGACGGCATCGACATCGACATCGAGACCGGGCTCACCGGCAGCGGCAGCATCGGCACGCTGTCGGCCTCCCAGGCGAACCTCATCCGGATCATCGACGGGGTGCTCGCCCAGATGCCGTCGAACTTCGGCCTGACCATGGCGCCCGAGACCGCGTACGTGACCGGCGGCAGTGTGACCTACGGCTCGATCTGGGGCGCCTACCTGCCCATCATCAAGAAGTACGTCGACAACGGCCGCCTCTGGTGGCTGAACATGCAGTACTACAACGGCAGCATGTACGGCTGCTCCGGCGACTCGTACCAGGCGGGGACGGTGCAGGGCTTCGTCACCCAGACCCAGTGCCTCAACACCGGCCTGGTCGTGCAGGGCATCACGATCCGCGTCCCGTACGACAAGCAGGTCCCCGGCCTGCCCGCCCAGCCGGGCGCGGGCGGCGGCTACATGACCCCGTCGCTGGTCTCCCAGGCGTACGGCAGCGTCAGCGGGATCAAGGGCCTGATGACCTGGTCGGCGAACTGGGACGGCTCGCGCGGCTGGACGTTCGGCGACAACGTCCGGGCGCTGCAGGGCCGCTGAGGACTGCGCCCACCCGGGGTACGGGCCACCCCGGGTGGGCGCAGCAGCGCCCGGGCTCACCTGAGCGGACCCGGGCGTGGGAACCCTCACCGTACACGTCTTGTCTGACTATGAAATAGTTGACGAGTCAAAGATGTTGTGCGGGGCAGTCCGGGGCGCCCTGTCCC
The DNA here is from genome assembly GCF_047159485.1 of Krasilnikovia sp. MM14-A1004. Lineage (GTDB taxonomy): Bacteria > Actinomycetota > Actinomycetes > Mycobacteriales > Micromonosporaceae > Actinoplanes. The sequence continues at coordinate 3,064,133 of NZ_AP038773.1, forward strand.
CGGCCCGAGGCTCAGGAGCGGTCATGCAGTTCGGGATCTTCACGGTCGGCGACGTCACACCCGATCCCACCACCGGACGGGCGCCGAGCGAGCACGAGCGGATCATGGCGATGGTGGCGATCGCCCGCAAGGCCGAAGAGGTCGGGCTGGACGTCTTCGCCACGGGCGAGCACCACAACGAGCCGTTCGTGCCGTCCTCGCCCACCACCCTGCTGGGCTACATCGCGGGGCAGACCTCGACGCTGCTGCTGTCGACGGCCACCACGCTGATCACCACCAACGACCCGGTGAAGATCGCCGAGGACTACGCGATGCTGCAGCACCTGTCCGGCGGCCGGGTCGACCTCATGATGGGGCGCGGCAACACCGGGCCGGTCTACCCGTGGTTCGGCAAGGACATCCGGGCCGGCATCCCGCTCGCGATCGAGAACTACGCGCTGCTGCACCGGCTGTGGCGCGAGCACGTGGTCGACTGGTCGGGCAAGTTCCGCACCCCGCTGCAGTCGTTCACCTCGACGCCGCGCCCGCTCGACGGGATCCCGCCGTTCGTCTGGCACGGCTCGATCCGCAGCCCGGAGATCGCCGAGCAGGCCGCGTACTACGGCGACGGGTTCTTCGCCAACCACATCTTCTGGCCGGCGTCGCACACCCAGAAGATGGTCGCGCTGTACCGCGAGCGCTTCGCCCACTATGGCCACGGCGACGCCGACCAGGCCATCGTCGGCCTCGGCGGGCAGGTGTTCATGCGCCGCAACTCGCAGGACGCGATCGCTGAGTTCCGGCCGTACTTCGACAACGCCCCGGTGTACGGCCACGGCCCGTCGCTGGAGGAGTTCACAGAGGAGACGCCGCTGACCGTCGGCAGCCCGCAGCAGGTCATCGACCGCACCCTGGGCTTCCGCGAGTACGTCGGCGACTACCAGCGCCAGCTGTTCCTGCTCGACCATGCCGGGCTGCCGCTCAAGACCGTGCTGGAGCAGCTCGACCTGCTCGGCGAGATCGTGCCGGTGCTGCGCCGCGAGTTCGCGGCGCGCCGTCCCGCGCACGTGCCCGAGGCGCCCACCCACGCCAGCCTGCTGGCCGCCCGCCCGGAACCACAGGAGGTTTCCGCGTCATGACCGAGCGCACCGAGCGAAGCGAGGGCCACGAGGGCATGACCAGCGGATACAGCATGACCGAGCGCACCGAGCGAAGCGAGGGCATGACCAGCCAGTACCGCGCGGAGCGCACTCTGGTCGTGGTCAGTGCGGGGCTCACCCGGCCCTCGTCCACCCGGCTACTGGCCGACCGGCTGGCCGCCGCCACCGTGGCGGCGGCCGGACGGGACGGGGACCGGGTGCGGGTCCGCGTGATCGAGCTGCGCGAACTGGCCCACGACATCACCAACCACCTGCTCACGGGCTTCGCCCCGGCGGCGCTGGGCGACGCCCTGGAGGCGGTGGCGTCCGCGGACGCACTGATCGCGGTGACGCCGATCTTCAGCGCCAGCTACAGCGGGTTGTTCAAGTCGTTCTTCGACGTGGTGGAGCCGGAGGCGCTGAACGGCAAGCCGGTACTGATCGCGGCGACCGCGGGCACCGCCCGCCACTCGCTGGCGCTGGAACACGCGTTGCGGCCACTGTTCGCGTACCTGGGCGCGGTCGTCGTGCCGACGGCGGTGCTGGCCGCCAGCGACGACTGGGCCGGCGCGCAGGCGCAGGGTCCGCTGCGGGCGCGCATCGACCGGGCCGCGGGGGAGCTGGCGCGGGAGATGACCCGGCGGGAGACGGCCGCCGCGGTGGATCCGTTCACCCTCACCACCTCGTTCGAGGAGTTGCTGGCAGGCTGACACCCGTGGAGAACGGGGGGACGGGCATGGGGCGGATCGTGCTGATCCGGCACGGGCAGACGCAATGGAGTGCGACCGGGCGGCACACGTCGTACACCGACATCGAGTTGACCCCGGCCGGGCAGGAGCAGGCGCGGGCGCTCGGTGCGCGGCTGGCACAGCACCGCTTCGCGGCGGTGCTGTGCAGCCCGCGCGCCCGGGCGCGGCGCACCGCGGAGCTCGCGGGCGTAACCGTCACCGAGGTCACCGAGGACCTGGCGGAATGGAACTACGGCGAGTACGAGGGGATCACCACCGCGCAGATCCAGCAGGCGCGGCCCGGCTGGTCGCTGTGGACCGACGGCTGCCCCGGCGGGGAGTCCCCGGAGCAGGTCGGTGCGCGGCTGGACCGGGTGCTGGCGCGCGCCCGTACGATGCTGGCGGGCGGCGATGTCGCGCTCGTGGCGCACGGCCATGCGCTGCGCGTGGCCGGCGCCCGCTGGATCGGCCTGCCCCCGAGCGGGGGCGCACGGCTGCGGCTGGACACGGCGACGCTGTCCGCGCTCGGCTTCGAGCACGGCACCGAGGTCCTGGACACCTGGAACGCCGCCGGATGACCACCGGGCGCTGACCGGCGCCGCGCCGACGTCCGGGTCTTCGCGGACCGCGCCCGTGCCGGGGCCCCGCACGCCCCCCGCCCCGACCGTCGTCGCCACCGGCCGACCGGTCTGCGACGCTGGTCAGTACCGTGGACCCGGTCGCCCGGCGGCGGCCGGGCAGGGGAAGGGGACGGCGGGCGGATGGCCGAAGGCAGGGTCCGGCGTGTCACCAGCGCGGACGTCGCCCGCGAGGCGGGGGTGTCCCGCGCCACGGTCAGCTACGTCCTCAACGACACTCCACACCAGAGCATCCCCGCGGAGACCCGGCGGCGGGTGCTGGAGGCCGCCGCGCGGCTCGACTACGCGCCGTCGGCGGCGGCCCGGACACTGCGCAGCGGGCGTTCCGACGTGGTGCTGTGCCTGCTGCCGGACTGGCCCGTCGGCCCGGAGGTCGGCGCGCTGCTCGGCAACCTCTCCGCCGCGCTGGCCCGCCGGGGGATGACCTTCGTCGCGCACCCGTCCACGCGGGAGGACCGGCCCATCGCGGAGATCTGGAAGGCGATCACCCCGGCCGCGGTGCTGGCGTTCGACGACCTGTCGGCCGCGGAGATCGCGGCGATGCGGGCCGCCGGGGTGGCGTCGCTGGTGGCGCTGCTGGGCCGGTCCCGGCAGCGCCCCGGCGAACTCGAGGTGCCGCAGCAGCGGGTGGGCCGGCTGCAGGCCGAGCATCTGGCCGCGCGGGGGCACCTGCGCCTCGGGTACGCCTACCCGGACGATCCGCGAGTGGCCATCTTCGCCGACCCGCGCCGGGACGGGGCGACGGCCGCGTGCGCCGGGCTGGGCCTGGCCGCGCCGGTGAGCCGTACCGTGCCGCTCGACGGCGACGCCGCGGCCGCGGCGGTTCGCGACTGGCGCGACGCGGGAGTGACCGGGGTGTGCGCGTACAACGACGAGGTGGCCCTGGCCGTGCTGGCCGGGCTGCGCGCCTGCGGCCTGGCCGCGCCGGGCGACCTCGCGGTCGTCGGGGTCGACGACATCGTCGCCGCCCGCCTGGCCGACCCGCCGCTGAGCACGGTCACCACCGATCAGGCGGCGCTCGCGGAATCCCTGGCCGGGACGATCGTCGAGGTGATCCGGGGACGGCCGGCCCCGCCGGGGCCGGGGGAGGACATCACCCGCCTCGTGCGGCGCGCGTCGAGCTGAGCGCCCGTCCGGTTAACCCGGAGGACTATCGCTTGTCGACTTTCCGGTCCCGGACCGGCCCTTGTGGTTAGCGTGAGGGACGGATCGCGCGGTCGGCGAATCGGGGGCTTCGGATGGCGTCGTGGCGGACGGTGACGACAGTGCTGAGTGCGGTGGTGCTGACCGTGGTGAGCGCGGTGGTCGTCACGGCGGTGGGCGGCCCCGCGCCGGCCCGGGCGGCCTCGCCGGGCCGGGCGATGTGGTTGTGGAACCGGGCCGATCCCGCCACGGTGATCACCTGGGCGACGAGCCACGACGTGCGGGAGATCTTCGCGTACGTGGAACCGAACGTCGCCGCCAGCGGCGACCTGACGCGGCTCAAGGACCTCAAGAAGCGCGCCGACCGAGCCGGTATCACCCTGTCGGCGCTCGGTGGCGAGCCGGGCTGGGTCTTCGACATCGCCGGCGCGCGGGCCTGGCAGAAGTCGGCGCTGGGCACCAAGCTGTTCGCGCGCAGCCACGTCGACGTGGAACCGTACGCACTCAACGCGTGGAGCACGGACCAGGCCGGCACCGTGGCCGCGTTCGTCTCGCTCCTCGACGCGCTGCAGGCCGACGACGTCCGCCCGCTCGAGGTCGACGTGCCGTTTTGGTACGACACCATTCCCGCCGAGAGCGCCACGCTCGCCGACGCGGTGCTGGCGCGGGTCGACGCGGTCACGGTGATGAGCTACCGCGACACCGCCACCGGCCCGAACTCGATCATGGACGTGGGCGCAGACATGCTGCTGCGCGGCGGCACCGCCGGGATCCGGGTCCGGCTGGCCGCCGAGACCGCCTCCCTGCCGGACTGCCCGTACTGCACCTTCTTCGAGGAGGGCCAGCAGCGGTTGGCCAACACCCTGGACGACGTGGATGTGGCCGCCGCCGGCTATCCGGCGTTCGCCGGCATCGCCGTGCACCACTACGGATCATGGAGCACGCTGCGGGACTCGCCGTAGTCGCGACATCCTGCGGCACAGGAGGCCGTGGGCCGGAAGAAGAACGAGAACAAGAACACGCTGTGACAAGATCGATGGATCGTCCTATGCAAAATCATTGATGTCACACGCTGCCTCTTCTTAGGCTGAGGTCGATCAGCCATCGGCCAACCTGGGGAGACGGCCCTGGAAACCCGCATGCAGCCGGACGAGACCGCCCTGTTCGGGCGGGCGTCGCTGCTGGCGGCGATCGAGGGACGCCTCGCCGCCGGGGGCGGCGTCGCGGTGCACGGCCCGGCCGGCATCGGCAAGACCGCGCTGCTGGACGCCGTGAGCGCCGCCGCCACCGCCCGCGGGGACCTGGTGCTGCGGTTGCGGCCGGCACGCACCGAGCGGGCCCTGCCGTACGCGGGCATCGCCGACCTCGTCGACCAGGTCCCGCCGGACGCCGCCGCGGCCCTGCCCCCCGCCCAGCGGGCCGCGCTGGCCGCCCTGCGGCAGGGCGTGTCGTCGCGGACCGCGGGTACGGCGCTCGCCCGCCGCCTCGTGCTGCCGCTGCTGCTGGCCCAGTGCGCCCGGCTGGCCCCGGTGCTGCTGGTGCTCGACGACGTGCAGTGGCTGGACGCCGAGTCCGCCGAGCTGATCGGCTTCGCGATGCGCCGCCGCCCCGGCCCACGGGTACGGGTGCTGGCCGCGCAGCGCTGCCCGAGCGCGGTGGGCCGGCGCCGCGCCGTGCGGCTGTGCCCGGCGCCGGTCAGTGAGCTGGCGGTGCCCCCACTGTCCGCCGACGACCTCACCGCCCTGCTCGAGGCGCACGGCCTGCCCTGCCGTACGGCCAGCCGGTTGCACGAGGCCAGCGGCGGCAACCCGTTCCTGGCGCTGGCGCTGGGGGCCGCGACACCGCCCGGGCCGGCGTGGCGGCCGGCGCCGCTGCCCGAACCGGCGCGCGCCCTGCTGCGCGAGCGGGTCGCGGCGCTGCCCGCCGAGGTCGCCGACACGCTGCTGCTGGCGGCGCTGGACACGGAGCCGACGGCCACCGTGCTCATCCGGGCCGGCCGGGAGGACGCCGAACGGGAGCTGCGGCTGGCCGCGGCTGCGGGCGCGGTGGAGCTGGACGGCGACGCGATCCGTTTCGTCCCGCCCGCGCTGGCGCAGGTGCTGGCCGAGGACGCCGGTGCGGCCCGGCGCGCCGAGGCGCACGGCGCGCTCGCGGCCGCGGCGGTCGGCGCCACGGAAGCCGTACGGCACCGGGCGCTGCAGAGTGGCCGGCCCGATCCCGAGGTGGCCCGCGCGCTGGCCGCCGAGGCGCAGAGGGCCGCCGGCCGGGGCGCCGGTCGCAGCGCCGCCGAGCTGTACCTGCTGGCCGCGGACCGCTGCCCGCATGCGCTGGCGGCGCACCGGCTGGACTGGCTGGTCGCCGCCGCCCGGACCGCGGCCACCGCGGGCGCCCCGGCGCTGGCCGGGCGGGCCGCGGAGGCCGTGCTGGCCGCCGAGGCACCACCCGAGCACCGGGTCCGGGCCCGGCTGGTGCTACTCGACCTGGCCGGGCAGGCGCTGGCCGACATGGGGGAGATGTTCGCCGCCGCCCTGGTGGAGGCGGGCGACGACCCCGCGCTGCTGGGCCCGGTGCGGTTGCGCCTGACCTGGGCGGCGATGGTGGCCGGCGACCTCGACGCGACGATCGCCGAGGCGGGGCGGACGGTCACCGCGGCCCGGCTGGCCGGTGACCCGACCACCGAGGCGATGGTGCTGAGCACGCTGGCCCAGGCCCAGCGCCTGCGCGGCGAACCGGAGTGGACGCACACCCTGCAGCGGGCGCTGGCGCTGCCCGCCGAACAGGTCCCGGGCTGGCTGCATCTCGGGCCGCGCTACCTGGCCGCCCGCTTCGCCATGGTGGACGACCGGCTCGACGAGGCACGCGCCGACCTGCTGCGGCTGCTGGCGGTCGCCGAGCAGGACCGTACGGGCGAGGCGCTGGTGGAGGTGCTGCGCAGCCTGTCCGAGGTGGCCACCCGGGCCGCGCGCTGCCGGGACGCGCTGCGCTACGCGCACCGGGCGGTGGCGTGCGCCCAGCGTGCCGGACTGAGCCCCGGACCGACCTGGTACACCGCCGCGGTGGCGGAACTGGCCGGCGGCAGCCTCGCCGCGGCGGCCGGTTTCGCCCGGCGCGGGGTGCGCGCCAGCGAGCAGGAGGGCGACAGCATCTTCCTGCCCCGCAACCTGCACGCGCTGGGCCAGGCCGAGCTGCGGGCGGGGAACACCCGCGCCGGGGTGGACGCGCTGCGCCGGCTGCGCGAGCTGGAGTCGGTGGGCGCGACCGACCCGATGATCGTGCGCTGGCACGGCGACCTCGCGGGCGGGCTGGCCGCGCTCGGTGAGCACGCGGAGGCCGCCGCCACCCTCGCGGAGGCGCGGGCGGCGGCGTACCGGCTGGCGGGGACGCCGGGCATGGCCGGGTATCTGGACCGGGCCACCGCCGTCGTGCTCTCCGAGAGCGGGCAGGCCGACTCCGCGGTGGTGCTGTCGGCCGCGGCGGCGCGGCACTTCGAGCAGCTGCGGCAGCCGATCGAGCAGGGGTACGCGCTGCTGGTGCAGGGCGGTGCCGAGCGGCGCCGACGCCGGTACGCGGCGGCCCGGGTGGCGATCGGCGCCGCGCTGACGATCTTCCTGCAGGTCGAGGCGAAGCCCTGGGCGGAACAGACGGAGCGGGCCCTGGCGGGCACCTCCGCCCCGGCGACCGGCACGTCCTCGCCCGCCGACCTGGGACTGACGTCCATGGAGGCGCGCGTGGCGGCGCTGGTGCGCGACGGGGCCAGCAACCGGGAGATCGCCACCCGGCTGTTCCTCAGCGTCAAGACCGTCGAGGCCACCCTCACCCGCGTCTACCGCAAGGTCGGGGTGCGGTCGCGTACCCAGTTGTCGTCACGGCTGACCGGGATGGGACTGGTGCCCGGCGGCATCGTGGCCCCGCCGGTGCGGCCCGCGGTGGACGCCTGAGATCGCTGACGGACAGTGACGTGCGCTACAGCGGCTCGCGTGTCGACCGCCACACCCGTAGCGAGGGTTTTACCTGGCTGATTCATGGAAGAACGAGGAGAAGCGCATCGTTGCACAGACAGGCAACGACGCCTCATCGATAACCCAGCGTGAGGAGGGCTTCTTTCATGGACTTCGTGACCCGTATCCGTGCCGCCCAGCTCCGGTCGGCGCACCGCCGTACCGAGCGGATCGCTCGGCGGGAACTGGAGACGGACCTCGCGGCGGTCGTGACCCCCGCGGAGCGCACCGAGTTGGCGCTGACGCTGAACCGGCACCGCCCGCAGCAGGTGCGGGAGATCCGCGAGATTCTCGACCGGCAGGACTACGCGCGCCAGCACCGCGCCGGCAGCCCGGGCGGCCTGCGCGCCGCCTGAGCGCCGTCCTGATCACCGCACTGCACCGCCCCGGCCACTGTGGCCGGGGCGGTGCGCGTTTCAGCGCTCGGCGGGGTCGTGGGCGTGGCTGCGGACGCTGCCGGCGTGCGCCGTGGCGTCCGGGTCGCGCCGTACCTTGATCAGGCTCGCCACCGTGGTGATCACCAGAACCACCACGATGACGGCCAGCGACGCCGGGGTGCCGATCTCCGGGATCTGCGGGCTGATCGCGGTGTGCGCCCAGTGCAGCACCAGCTTGATCCCGATGAACGCGAGGATCACCGACAGCCCGGTGGACAGGTAGACCAGCCGGTCCAGCAGGCCCTTCACGAGGAAGTACAACGCCCGCAGGCCGAGCAGGGCGAACGCGTTGGCCACGAACACGATGTACGCGTGCTGCGTGACGCCGAACACGGCCGGGATGGAGTCCAGCGCGAACAGCAGGTCGGTGCTGCCGATCGCGATGAGTACGACGAACAGCGGGGTGGCCACGCGCCGGCCGTCGACGCGGGCGAACAGTCTGCCGCCGACGTACTCGTCGGTGACCGGCAGGATCCGCCGGGTGGCCCGCACGAGCGCGTTGTCCTCGACGCTGGGGTCCTCGTCGCGGTGCCGGAACAACTGCACCGCCGTCCAGATGAGCACCAGCCCGAAGATCAGGAACATGAAGGAGAACATCGACAGCAGGGTCGCCCCGAGCGCGATGAAGATCACCCGGAGCACCAGGGCGATGATGATCCCGAAGGTCAGCACCTTCTGCTGGTACTTCTCCGGCACCGCGAAGGTGCTCATGATGATCACGAAGACGAACAGGTTGTCGACCGACAGGCTCTTCTCGACGATGTACCCCGCGAAGTACTGCGCCCCGAGATCCCAGCCCGCGACGGCCCCGAACACCAGGCCGAAGGCGACCGCGACCGCGATGTAGAACACCGACCACGCGGTCGCCTCGCGGAAGCCGACGACGTGCGGGCGCAGGATGCCCACGGTCAGATCCAGCGCCAGCAGCGCGACGATGACCGCGATGGTCAGCGCCCAGCCGAGCGCGGTGACCTCCAGCATGATCGGCGAACCTCCGGACGTCGGGACGGCGGGTACCGCCGATTTTCCCGGTTCCCGCTGGGAGGTCCCTGAAAGTCCGTGGTCAGGCCATGATCAGGTCTGGTCGGTCGTGATCAGCTCCGGTCAGGCCATGATCAGCGAGCGCTTGGCGAGGCCCATCCAGAAGCCGTCGATCGGCTGCCCGGGGGCCTTCTCGGGATCACCGGAGGCGCCCAGGGCCAGGAACATCGGAGCGAAATGTTCGATGGTGGGGTGGGCGTAGGGCATGCCGGGGGCGCGGTTGCGGAAGTCGGCGAGTTCGTCGACCGCGCCGCGGGCCAGGGTCTCGGCCGCCCAGGCGTCGAACTCGCGGGACCAGCCGGGGGCGGGGGCGTCGGTCCGGAAGTCGCGCAGGAACGGCAGGCCGTGCGTGGTGAAGCCGGACGCGACGATCAGGACCCCCTCGTCGCGCAGCGCGGCGAGCCGCCCGCCGAGCTCCAGCAACCGGTCCGGCTCCAGCGTGGGCAGCGACATCTGCAGCACGGGGATGTCGGCGTCCGGGTACATGACCTTGAGCGGGACGTACGCGCCGTGGTCGAGGCCGCGGTCGGTGCGCGCCACCGGCTCGCCGTCCGGCATCAGGGCGGCCACCCGGTCGGCGAGGTCGGGCGCGCCGGGGGCCCGGTACTGGACCTCGTAGTAGCGCTGGGCGAATCCGCCGAAGTCGTACACGAGCGGGACCGGGGTGGTGGCGCCCAGCATGAGTGGCGCCGACTCCCAGTGCGCCGAGGCCACGAGGATCGCGGTGGGGCGGGGCAGCCCGGCGGCCATCGCCTGCAGCTGGGCCACCCACAGCGGGTCGTCGGCCAGCGGGGGCGCGCCGTGGCTGAGGAACAGCGCGGGCATGCGCTCGGCGGCGGAGCTGCTCATGACGACCTCCAGGTTGACGCTTCAACTAAACAGAGTGTACGCCGATTTACTTGATTCGTCAACTATCGGCTCCGCGTACATGAAGTTCCTGTTACGGCCGCCGCAACAGTCGCTGGCGGCCGTCTATCTCTGCAGCTCCGGTGGGTCCGCCGTTGTTCATCGCCGCAATGTCCACAACGGACGGCCGATCTGTCCGCCGTGGACATTGCGCGCCGCCAGTGCCGCTGGCAAGCTACGCGATGTCGTGCGGGGGCCGCGCACCGTGACGAAAGGACGGTCGCACCCGACCTGTGGCTTGGCGGCCGCGGGCCTGAGCCGCCGCTTCCCCGGCTACCGGCGCGACGACGGACCGTACGTGCCGACGCACCCGCCCGCCGGGCGGCGACAGCCGGCCGAGAGGAGACGGGCAGTGGCGTCACCGCCGCAGCTACCACTCGCCGACGACCTGTTTCTCGCCGCCCACGACACCCCACGCGGCCGGTGCCTGCTCAGCCCCGCCACCCTCGGCCTCGGCCTGGCCGCCGGGCTCCTGGCCGAACTCATCCTGTGGCGGCGCCTCGACCTGCGCGACGGGCGGCTCGCCGTGCTCGACGACCGGCCCACCACCGACGCCGCCACCACGGCCGTCCTGGAACAGCTCATCCGGGAGGCGCAACACCGGCAGGTCCGCGAATGGATCTCGTTCCTGGCCACCGGGGTCGCCACCGACCTGGTCGCGCGCCGGCTCAGCCGCGCCGGGCTCGTCCACCGGCATGAACGGCGTGGCCTGCGCGGGCACCGGGTCACCTACATACCCGTGGACGATGCCGCCGCGGGCTGGCCCGGCAGCCGGGTGCGCACCGCGGTCGGCCGCGGCGAACTGCTCGACATCCCCGACCTCGTGCTGTCCGGGCTCATCCTCGCCACCGGGCTCGACCAGCACGTCCTGGTCACCTACGACGCTCGCGAACGCGAGCACCTGTTCGACCAGCTGCGCCGCCGGCTACCCGCCATGCTGCAGCAGCTGGTCGGGCACGCCGAGGCCGCGGTGGGCGACGCCGTGATGGCCCGCCGCGCCTGACACCCACCCATCCCTCACCCCTGCTGGAGACGCGCGTGTCCACCACCGCAACCCCCACCGCCACCGCGGTCAGCAACCTCTCCACCGCCCTGGCCCGCGACCGCCTCGGCGTCGCCGCCGTCGTGTTCTTCGTGATGTCGGCGGCGGCACCGCTGACGGTCGTCGCGGGCGTGGTACCCACCGGCCTGGCCGTCACGGGCCTCACCGGCATCCCTGTTGCGTTCGCCGCGGTCGCGCTCGTGCTGGCGGTGTTCTCGGTCGGCTACGTGGCCATGGCCCGGCACATCGCCAACGCGGGCGCGTTCTACGCGTACGTCTCCCGCGGGCTGGGCCGCCCGCTCGGCGTCGGCGCAGCCTGGGTCGCGCTGGTGGCGTACAACATGTTCCAGGTGGCGTCGTACGGCGGCTTCGGTGCGATCGCGGCGCCGCTGTTCGCGGACTGGTTCGGCGTCGACGTGCAGTGGTGGGTGCTGGCACTGTGCGCCTGGGCCCTGGTCGCCGTCCTCGGCGTACGCGACGTCGCGGTCAACGGCAAGGTGCTGGCCACGCTGCTGGTCGCCGAGATCGTGCTGGTCGTGGCATTCGCCCTCGCGGACGTGAGCTCCCCGCAGTTCCATCCCTCCGCGGCTCCGCTCGACGCGGGCAGCCTGGTCGGCGCGGGAGCGGGCGCCCTGCTGGTCATGGCGGTCACCGGGTTCGTCGGCTTCGAGCAGTCCGTGGTCTTCAGCGAGGAGTCCCGCGACCCCCGGCGCACCGTGCCGCGGGCCACCTACCTCGCCATCACGCTCATCGCCGTCCTGTACGGCTTCGCCGCCTGGGCGATGATCTCGGCGGCCGGGCCCGGCGCGGTCAGCCGGGCCGGTACCGAGGGCCCCGAGCTGTTCTTCAACCTGGCCGCCGACCGGATCGGCGCGCTGGCGCTGCATCTGGGGCACGCCCTGTTCCTGACCTCCCTGATCGCCGCCATGATCTCGTTCCACAACATCATCGCCCGGTACACCTTCTCCCTCGGGCGTGAGGGTGTGGTCCCGCGCGCGTTCGGCCGTACGGTGCCGGGCACCGGGGCGCCGAAGAACGGCTCCCTGGCGCAGTCCGCGCTCGGGCTGGTGGTCATCCTGCTGTACGCGGTCGAGGGCTGGGACCCGCTGGTCAAGCTGTTCTTCTGGGGCGGCACGGGGGGCGGCATCGGCGTCCTGCTGCTGATCACGCTCACCTCGGTCGCCGTGCTCGGCTACTTCGCCCGGCAGCCCGAGGGTGAGGATCTCTGGCACCGGGTCGGCGCGCCGCTGATCAGCACGGCGTTGCTGCTGGTCATGACGTACCTGGCGCTGACCAACATCGCGGTCCTGTTCGGCGTCGAGCCCGGCTCCGCGCCCACCTGGGTGGTGCCGCTGGCGTTCGGGGTCGTCGCCCTGGCGGGGGTCGCCTGGGCGCTGGTCCTGCGCGCCGCCCGCCCCCCGGTGTACGCCGGGATCGGCTTCGGCGCCCGCAGCGTCACCGCGGCCCCGCGCGGCTTCGCGGCGGCCCTCGGCCAGACCGGCGACGAGGCCCAGCGGTGAGCGCGGCGATCTCCGGCCGGCCCGGTGCGCCGGAGGCCCGGCGATGAGCGCGACGGTCCGGCCGGCCGCCGCCTCCGAACTGGCCGCCGTGGGTGCGCTGATCGCGCTGTCGTTCGACCGCCTGGACGCCAACCACTACCTGGTCCCGGACGCCGATGACCGGCTGCGCGTCATGGCTGACTTCTTCACCCTGTACACCGAGCACGCCGCCGGTCACGGCCGGGTCGACGTGGTGCCCGGACCCGACGGTCCGGCGGCCACCGCGGTGTGGTTCGACCGCACCGGCAAGATGCCCGAACCGCCGTCGTACGACGTCCGGCTCGCCGGGCTGGCCGGGCCGTACCTGGAACGGTTCCGGGCGCTCGACGAGCTGTTCGACACCCACCACCCCGAACAGGCGCACTGGCACCTGGCGTTCCTGGCGGTGCACCCGTGGGCGCAGCGCCGGGGGCTGGGCGGGGCGCTGATGGCGCGCACCCACGCCGAACTGGACGCCGCCGGGGTGCCGGCGTACCTGGAGGCCACCAACGGCGACAACGTCCGGCTGTACCGTCGGCACGGCTACGCCGACATGGCGCCGTACGAGATTCCGCTGCCCGACGGGACACCGTTCTTCCGCATGTGGCGGCCCGCCGCGTGAAACCCGCCCGGGGGCGCGGCCGTCCGCGCCCCCGGGCGGCCCGCCGCGGTCCGCGTGATCGATCATGATCAGGGATCACCGCGGCGGAAGGACACCTCCCCTGATGGCCACCACCCACGTCGGCTCGCCCGCCACCCGCGAGGCTCTGCACCGCCGCACCCTCGCGGTCGTGATGGCCTCGCAGGTGTTCAGCGGCGCCGGTCTGGCCGCCGGCGTCACCGTCGGCGCGCTGCTGGCCGAGTCGATGCTCGGCACCACCAGCCTGTCCGGCCTGCCCTCCGCCCTGTTCACCGCGGGCTCCGCGGCCACCGCACTGCTGATCGGACGCCTGTCGCAGCGCCTCGGCCGGCGCGCGGGCCTGACCGCGGGCTACGTCACCGGGGCGCTCGGCGGGGTGGGTGTCGTGCTCGCCGCCACCATGGACAACGTTCCGCTGCTGCTGGTGTCCCTGCTGGTCTACGGCGCCGGCACCGCCACGAACCTGCAGGCGCGGTACACGGGCGCCGACCTCGCCCTCCCGGACCGGCGCGGCCGCGCGGTCAGCGCCGTACTCGTGGCCACCACCCTCGGCGCGGTCGCCGGGCCCAACCTGGTGACCGTGACCGGCCGCGCCGCCGAGCAGTGGCACATCCCCGCCCTGGCCGGACCGTTCGTCCTCGCCACCGTCGGGTACGGCGTCGCCGCGGCGCTCCTGTTCGTCCTGCTCCGACCCGACCCGCTGCTGGTCGCCCGCGTACTGACCGCCGAGGAGGCGGACCCACGGCCGGACGGGGCACCGGGGCGTCCCCGGCCGGTCCGGGCCGGCGTCACCGCGGGTGCCGCCACGATGGTCCTGACCCAGCTCGTCATGGTCGCGGTCATGACCATGACCCCGGTGCACATGAAGGCCCATGGGCACGGGCTGGGCGCCACCGGCCTGGTCATCGCCGTACACATCGCCGGCATGTACCTGCCGTCGCCGATCACCGGTGTCCTCGTCGACCGGGTCGGGCGCATCCCGGTCGCCGTGGCGTCGGGTGTCACGCTGCTGGCCGCCGGGGTCGTCTCGGCGACCGCACCGGAGTCGTCCGTGGCTCTGCTCGCCCTGGCCCTGGGGCTGCTCGGCCTCGGCTGGAACCTCGGCCTGGTCTCCGGCACCGCCATCATCACCGACGCGGCGCCCCCGCAGAGCCGGGCGAGGACCCAGGGCGCCGTCGATCTGTGCGTGGCGCTGGCCGGTGCCGGGGGTGGCATCGCCAGCGGCATGATCATGAACGCGACCAGTTACGCCGCGCTGTCCGTCACCGGCGGGGTGCTCGCGCTGGCGGTCATCCCGTTCGTCGCGTCGAGCGGTCGGCGCGCGAGGTATTGACGCGGCGGGCCCGCACGCTCTTACATCGATGTCAGTGGACCTTCCGCGCCGCCGGGCGGCCACCGGGGGCGTCGTCACCCGCGCATTCCGCCGGACCGTCGGCCGTGCCCACTCACCCCGACCGTCGTGGAAGGGAACCGGATGCTCCCGGACGAGGCACCCCGCGAGATCGGCCCCGTGGTGCCCCGCGGCAGCACCGCGCAGCCGCCGTTCGAGCTGGTCGTGACGCCGGAGCTGGCCGGCTGGCGGTTCTGCGGCCTGCGCGTGCTCGACCTGTCGGTCGGCTCCAGGGTCACGTTCCTGACCGGGCCGGACGAGATGCTGGTCCTGCCGTTGGCCGGCGGGTGCGACGTCACCTGCGACGACGAGCGGGTCACGCTGACCGGCCGCGACTCGGTCTTCTCCCGAATCAGCGACTTCGCCTACCTGCCGCGGGAGGCGACCGTCACGGTGCGCGCCCCCAACGGTGGGCGGTTCGCGCTGCCCTGCGCCCGGGCGAGCCGCCGGCTGCCGTTCCGCTACGGGGCCGCCGAGGACGTCGGTGTCGAACTGCGGGGCGCCGGTCAGGCCAGCCGCCAGATCAACAACCTGTGCACCCCGCAGACGTTCGACGCGGACCGGCTCATCGTGTGCGAGGTGATCACCCCCGGCGGCAACTGGTCGTCGTATCCGCCGCACAAGCACGATCAGCTGCGGCCGGGGGAGGCCCCGCTGGAGGAGATCTACTACTTCGAGGTGAGTACGTCGCCGTCCGGCGCGGCGGGCGTGGGATACCAGCGGGCGTACGGCCACCCGGATCGCCCGATCGACGTGTGTGCCGAGGTGCGCGGCGGCGACGCCGTGCTGATCCCGTACGGATGGCACGGCCCGACGATGGCCGCGCCCGGATACGACCTGTACCACCTCAACGTCATGGCCGGGCCGGGTCAGCGGCGATGGCTGGCCTGCGACGACCCGTCCCACGCGTGGGTCCGCGCCGGGTGGACCGGCCAGCCGGCCGACCCCCGCTTGCCGATGACCTCGGCTACGGCGCGCCGTGCGAGGCGGCCCGGTGCGGCACGCGGGTACGGGTAGTCGCGAGCCCCCGCCGTCAGCGCCGGGTGCGCAGCCCGTCGAACGCGATCGCGGTGACCGTGTCGGCCAGCGGCTCGGCGGCACCGCGGGCGGGGCTGTACCACTCGATCAGCGAGTTGACCATGCCGAACAGCAGGCGCGCGGCGGTCGCGGGGTCGACGTCGGGGCGCAGTGCGCCGTCCGCCTGCGCCTGTTTCACCAGGTCGGTCACGATCGCGTCGAACACCCGGCGGCGCAGCAGCGCCTGCTGCTCCACGGCCGTGTTGCCGCGCACCCGCAGCAGCAGGGTCACGTACTCCAGGCGGTCGGCGAGCACGAGGACGCTGCGGCGGATCAGCAGCTCCAGCCGTTCGATCGCGGGCGTCTGCTGGGCGCGGACCTCGTCGGCGGCCTCGAACAGCCCGTCGAGGGCGTGGTCGACCGCCATGCGCAGCAGTTCCTCCTTGCTGCTGACGTGGTGGTAGATGCTCGACTTGGTGATACCGAGCCGCTCGGCCAGCTCGCCCATGCTGGTCGCCTCGTAGCCGCGTTCGTTGAACAGGCGGACGGCAGCGGTGAGCACGGCGTCCTGGTCGTGACCGGGGCGGCCGCGGCGGGGCCGGGCGCCGTCGCGCAGGATCCGCTCGGCGCGCGTGAGCGGGGAGCGTGCCGACGGGTCGGCGGCGGGCCCGGTCACCGGGGCGCCCGCACCACGTGGCTGCGGCCGCGGAACTCGGCCACCACCTCGCCGGTGCCCTCGCGGGTCACGGTGACGTCGTAGAGACCGGTGCGGCCCTGGCGGGCGCGTTCGCCGGCCCGTGCCACGAGCACGTCGCCGGTGCGGGCGGGCCGGAGGAAGGCGATGTCGGCGCCGGCGGCCACGGTGACCGGGCCGTGGCTGTTGCAGGCGCAGGCGAACGCGGTGTCGGCCAGCAGAAACACGAATCCGCCGTGGGCGATGTCGTGGCCGTTCACCATGGCGGGAGTGACCGGCATGCGAACCTCGGCGGCGCCGTCGGCGGCCGCGATCAGCTCCATGCCCAGACCCCGCGACGCCGCGTCGCGGTCGAACATCTCGTGCGCTGCGGTACGTGCCATCCCCACCCGCTCTCCCGCCGCGTTTCGAGCCCCGCCGTCTTGGACGCTCGAAACCCTTGATAACCAACCGACCGGACGGTAGATATTTAGGGTAAGCCAACACCTCAGGAGGCCAGATGACAACCCCCGCCGATCTGTACGAGCAGCATCGCGAGCTGCTGGACCAGGCGATCGCGGCGGCCGGCACACGGGACTACTGGTCGGCTTATCCGGAATCACCCAGCAAGTCCGTCTACGGGGAGGACGCCGCCCCCGCCGGCGAGCGGGCCTTCACCGCCCTGCTCGGCAAGCAGTTCCCGATCGAGGTCCCCGGCGCCACGGGCACCGTGTCGACGGAGCGCTCGCCGTACGGCATCGAGCTCGGCGTGAGCTACCCCCGGGCCGATCCGGCAGCCCTGGTCGCCGCGGCCCGCGCCGCCACCCCGGCCTGGCGCGCCGCGGGCCCCTACGGCCGTGCCGGGGTCGCCGCCGAGATCCTGCGCCGGATCAACGCGCGCTCGTTCGAGCTGGCCCACGCGGTGCAGCACACCACCGGCCAGGCGTTCGTCATGGCGTTCCAGGCGGGCGGCCCGCACGCCCAGGACCGTGGCCTCGAGGCGGTGGCGTACGCGCTGGCCGAGACCACCCGCATGCCTGTCCTCTCCACCTGGGCGAAGCCGCAGCGTGGCGGTGAGCCGCTGCGCCTGGCCAAGACGAGCACCGTCGTCGGGCGCGGGGTCGGCCTGGTCATCGGGTGCAACACCTTCCCCACCTGGAACGGCTACCCCGGCCTGTTCGCCAGCCTGGTGACGGGCAACCCGGTCATCGTCAAGCCCCACCCCGGCGCGGTGCTGCCGCTGGCCATCACCGTGCAGATCGCCCGCGAGGTGCTGACCGAGGCGGGCCTGGACCCGAACGTGGTGACCCTCGCCGTGGAGGAGCGCGGCGACGGCATCGCCGCCACCCTCGCCACCCACCCGGACGTGCGCATCGTCGACTTCACCGGGTCCAGCGAGTTCGGCAACTGGCTGGAGGCCAACGCCCGCCAGGCCGTCGTCTACACGGAGAAGTCCGGCCTGAACACGGTCGTCGTGGACTCCACGGACGACTACAAGGCCATGCTGCGCAATCTGGCGTTCTCCCTGTCGCTCTACAGCGGACAGATGTGCACCACCCCGCAGAACTTCCTCGTGCCGGCCGGCGGGATCGACACCGACGCCGGGCGCCGCAGCCCCGACGAGTTCGCCGCCGACCTGGCCGGTGCGCTCGACAAGCTGCTCGGCGACCCGAAGCGGGCCGCGGGCACGCTCGGCGCGATCGTCAACGAGGGGGTGCTGGCCCGGCTGACCGAGGCGGGTTCCGCCGCCGGGGTGGTCCACCCGTCCACCGCGGTCGCCGACGAGCAGTTCCCGAACGCGACCATCCGCACCCCGGTGGTCACGCGGATCGACGCGGCCGACGAGAAGGTCTACACCCGGGAGTGGTTCGGCCCGATCTCGTTCGTCATCGCCACCGAGTCCACGGAGCACAGCCTGCGGGTGTTCACCGAGACGGTGCGCCACCACGGCGCGCTGACCGCCGCCGTGTACTCGACCTCGCCGCAGGTCGTCGCGGCGGCCCGCGAGGCCGCCCTGGAGGCGGGCGTGCACCTGGCGGAGAACTTCACCGGCGGGGTCTTCGTCAACCAGACAGCGGCGTTCAGCGACCTGCACGGCACCGGCGCCAACCCGGCCGCCACCGCTTCGCTGACGGACGCGTACTTCGTGGCCGGCCGGTTCTTCACGCTGCAGTCGCGTCACCACGTCGAGGCAGCCGATGCCTGAGGCGTTCCTGGTCGGCGGGGTCCGCACGCCGCAGGGCCGGTACGGCGGCGCCCTGGCCGGCGTGCGCCCCGACGACCTGGCCGCCCTGGTCGTGCGGGCGGCCGTCGAGCGCGCCGGGGTGCCCGCCGACGCGCTCGACGAGGTGGTGCTCGGGGCGGCGAATCAGGCCGGCGAGGACAACCGCAACGTGGCCCGGATGGCGGTGCTGCTGGCCGGCCTGCCGGACACCGTGCCCGCGTACACGGTCAACCGGCTGTGCGCCAGCGGCCTGACCGCGATCGGTGCGGCCGCGCAGGCCGTCCGCGCCGGTGACGCGGACGTCGTCGTCGCCGGTGGCGTCGAGTCGATGACCCGCGCCCCCTGGGTGATGGCCAAGCCGGGCACGCCGTGGGCGCGGCCCGGCGAGGTCGCCGATACCTCCCTGGGCTGGCGTTTCACCAACCCCCGGTTCGCCGAGGCGGACCGGGCGGTGCCCGGCGACGCGGGCCCGGAGCAGCGTCGGGTGACCCTGAGCATGGGTGAGACCGCGGAGGAGGTCGCGGCCCTGGACGGCGTCTCCCGTGCGGACAGCGACGCCTTCGCCCTGCGCAGCCACCAGCGGGCCGCGGCCGCCATCGACGCGGGCCGCTTCGCCGACGAGATCGTGCCCGTGCCGGTCAAGGGCGGCGAGTTCGGCACGGACGAGCTTCCGCGCCGCGACACCACCCTGGAACGCCTCGGCGGCCTGCGCCCGGTGTTCCGGCCCGGCGGCGTGGTCACGGCGGGGACCTCCTCGCCGCTGTCCGACGGCGCGTCCGCCGTGGTCGTGGCCAGCGCCGACGCGGTCCGCCGGTACGGCCTGACCCCGCGCGCACGCGTCGTCACCACCGCCAGCGCGGGCGTGTCCCCGCAGCTCATGGGCCTCGGCCCGGTGCCGGCCACGGAGCGGGCCCTGACCCGCGCCGGATGGCAGGTCGGCGACCTCGACGCCGTCGAGCTGAACGAGGCGTTCGCGGTGCAGGCCCTCGCCGTCATCCGCCGCCTGAAGCTCGACGAGGACCGGGTCAACGCCGACGGCGGGGCGATCGCGCTCGGCCACCCCCTGGGCTGCTCCGGTGCCCGGCTGGCCGTCACCCTGCTGGGCCGCATGGAACGCGAGAACGCCCGCCGGGCGCTGGCCACCCTCTGTGTGGGCGTGGGCCAGGGCGTCGCGATGCTGCTGGAGCGGCCCTGATGACGGCCACCGGGGCGGCCGCTGCCCGGGACGCCGCGCAGGCGTCCCCGGGCGGCACCCTGCTGATCGAGGAGCGCACCGACCGGGTCGTGGTCACGCTGCACCGGCCCGCGGCCCGCAACGCCATCAACGCCGCGATGGTCCGCGACCTCCACGAGGTCTGCGCCGCGCTGGAGGAGCGACCCCGGCTGTTGATCCTCACCGGACACGGCGACACGTTCGCGGCGGGGGCGGACATCGCCGAGCTGCGCGAGCGCGGCCGCGACCAGGCGTTGCAGGGCATCAACAGCCGGCTGTTCGACCGGATCGCCCGGCTGCCCCTGCCCACACTCGCCGCCGTCGACGGGTACGCCCTGGGCGGCGGCGCCGAGCTGGCGTACGCCTGCGACCTGCGACTGGCGTCCCCGTCGGCGGTGTTCGGCAACCCGGAGCCGGGGCTGGGGATCCTCGCCGCCGCGGGTGCGTGCTGGCGGCTGCGGGAGCTTGTCGGCGCGTCGGTCGCCAAGCAGGTCCTGCTGGCCGGGCGGCGGCTGTCCGCGGACGACGCGTACCGGCTGGGGCTGGTGGCGGAGGTGGTGCCCGCCGAGCGGCTGCGCGAGCGCGCACACGCCCTGCTCGACCGGATGGCCCGTAGCGGCCCGCTCGCGCTGCGGCTCACCAAGCTGGTCGCCGACGCCTCCGGCGGCCACCCGGTCACCGACGACCTGGCCCAGGCCATCCTGTTCGAGTCTGATGACAAGCGCGCCCGGATGGACGCCTTCCTGGCGGGAGAACGGCCGTGAACGCCGTACCGAAAATCCTCGCGGTGATCGGCGGCGGCCGGATGGGCGCCGGGATCGCCCAGGTGTTCGCCGCGGCCGGAGCCGCCGTGACCCTCGTGGAGCGGGACCCGGCGGCCGCCGCGGCAGCCCGCGAACGGGTCGCCACCGGGCTGCGCCGGGCCGCCGAGCGCGGCCGCCTCGCCGAGGACGCGGCCGTCGTGCTGGAGCGCGTCGAGACGGCGGGTGAGGTGGCCGCCGTGCCCGCGGCCGCCGAGCTGGTCATCGAGGCCGTCCCGGAGGACGCCGCGCTCAAGGCCCGGGTGCTGGCGGCCGCCGAGGCGGTCGTCGGCGAGCACACCGTGCTGGCCACCAACACCAGCTCGCTGTCGATCGGCGGCCTCGCCGACGGCCTGCGCCATCCCGAGCGGCTGGTCGGCATGCACTTCTTCAACCCGGTGCCGGCCAGCGACCTGGTGGAGGTCGTGGTCGGGCCGCGCACCGCCGACGCCGTCCGCGACGCCGCGGTCGGCTGGGTGGGTGCCCTCGGCAAGACCGAGGTGGTGGTCCGCGACTCGCCCGGCTTCGCGACCAGCCGCCTCGGGGTGCTGCTCGGCCTCGAGGCCATCCGGATGCTGCAGGAGGGCGTCGCCGACGCGGAGGCCATCGACCGGGCCATGGAGCTGGGCTACCGGCACCCGATGGGCCCGCTGCGCTCGACCGACCTGGTCGGCCTCGACGTGCGCCTGGCCATCGCCGATCACCTGCAGCGCGAGCTGGGGGACCGGTTCGCGCCGCCGCAACTGCTGCGGGACAAGGTCGCCCGCGGCGAGCTCGGCCGCAAGAGCGGGCAGGGCTTCTACACCTGGGGGGAGGGGCGATGACCAGCGACGCGGGAGAGCGGGTCTTCACCGAGACGATCGAGAAGGACCAGCGGGTCGAGCCACGCGACTGGATGCCGGACGGCTACCGCAAGACGATGGTCCGGCAGATCGCGCAGCACGCGCACTCCGAGATCATCGGAATGCAGCCCGAGGGGGAATGGATCACGCGGGCGCCGTCGCTGCGGCGCAAGGCGATTCTGCTGGCCAAGGTGCAGGACGAGGCGGGGCACGGGCTCTACCTGTACTCGGCGGCCGAAACCCTCGGCGCCGACCGCGGCGACCTCACGGTGCGGCTCATCGAGGGCCGGCAGAAGTACTCGTCGATCTTCAACTATCCGACGCTGAGCTTCGCGGACGTCGGCGTCATCGGCTGGCTGGTCGACGGCGCCGCGATCTGCAACCAGGTGCCGCTGTGCCGCAGCTCGTACGGGCCGTACGCGCGGGCCATGATCCGGATCTGCAAGGAGGAGTCGTTCCATCAGCGGCAGGGCTACGAGCTGCTGCTGACCATGATGGGCGGCACCGAGGCGCAGCGGGCGATGGTGCAGGACGCGGTGGACCGGTGGTGGTGGCCGTCGCTGATGATGTTCGGCCCGCCCGACGCGGAGTCGCCCAACACCGCCCAGTCGATGGCCTGGAAGATCAAGCGGCACACCAACGACGAGCTGCGGCAGCGCTTCGTCGACATGAGCGTGCCGCAGGCACAGGCCCTCGGTGTCACCCTGCCCGACCCCGACCTGCGGTGGAATCCCGAGCGGGAGCACTACGACTACGGCGCGGTCGACTGGTCGGAGCTCAAGCGGGTGATCTCCGGCGACGGGCCGCTCAACCGGCAGCGGATCGCCCGCCGCCGGCAGGCCCACGAGGACGGCGCCTGGGTACGTGAGGCGGCGGCGGCCCACGCGGCCAAGCGCGGAGGAGGCGCACCCCATGACTGACGAGATCCGGCACGAGTGGCCGCTGTTCGAGGTGTTCGTGCGCGCCAAGCGGGGCCTGAACCACGTACACGTCGGCTCGCTGCGCGCCGCCGACCACGAGATGGCCCTGCACCACGCGCGGGACCTGTACACCCGGCGCAATGAGGGCGTCAGCATCTGGGTGGTGCGCGCCGACCAGATCGCCGCGTCGCAGCCGGGGGAGAAGGACGCGTTCTTCGCGCCCAGCGGCGACAAGGCGTACCGGCATCCGACGTACTACGCCATTCCCGAGTCCGTACCGCACATCTGAGGCCGCCATGGGTTTCGACGTCGCCTACGAGGCGCTCACCGATCACGAGGACGATGCCCGCTGGGCGTACGGGACGGGCTTCGCCGACCCGTTGTCCGGAGTGGACACCGCCGTGCCCGAGGGGGTCGACCGCGAGCGGCTGGCCGCGTACTGCCTCATGCTCGGCGACGACGCGCTGATCCTCTCGCACCGGCTCCAGCAGTGGGTGACCCGCGCGCCGGAGCTGGAGGACGAGCTGGCGCTGGCCAACATCGGGCTGGACCTGCTGGGCCAGGCGCGGCTGCTGCTCACCCGGGCCGGTCAGGTCGAGGATGCGGGGCGCGACGAGGACGCGCTGGCGTACCTGCGCGGCCCGCACGAGTTCCGCAACGTGTGCCTGGCCGAGCGCTCGGACGCGGACTTCGCCCACCTGGTCGCGCGGTTGCTGGTGTTCGCCACGTGGCGGCTGGCGCTGTTCGACCGGCTGGCCGCCACCCGCGACCCGATGCTGGCCGCGATCGCCGCCAAGGGTGTGAAGGAGCTGACCTACCACCGCGAGTGGGCGGCGCAGTGGGTGGTGCGGCTCGGCGACGGCACCGCGTTGTCGCACGATCGCATGCGTGCCGCCGTCGCCGCGGTGGTGCCGTTGGCCGGCGAGTTGTTCCGGACCCACCCGGTCGAGTCGGACCTGGCGGCGGAGGGTTTCGCGGTGGACCCGGCGGGGCTGCGCGACGAGTTCGACGCGGTCCTCGCCCAGGTGCTGACCGCGGCGACGCTCACCGACGACAGCGGGTCAGCGCAGGACGGCAGGTCAGCGCAGGACGGCAGGTCAGCGCAGGACGGCGGGTCAGCGCAGGATGGCGCTGCCGGGAAGAACGGGCGCGACGGCGAGCACACCCCGGCACTGGCCGAGATCCTCGACGAGATGCAGGCGCTGGCCAGGTCCGTGCCCGGGGGTGCCTGGTGAGCGCCCCGACAGTCACCGCGGCGGCCGTGGCGGCCACGGTGACCGACCCGGAGTTGCCCCAGCTGACCCTGGCCGACCTCGGCATCCTGCGCGGCGTCGAGGAAGCCGGCGGCCGGGTCGTGGTGACGGTCACCCCGACCTATTCGGGGTGCCCGGCCATGGAGGCGATCCACGCCGACCTGCGGGCCGCGCTGCGGGCCGCCGGGTTCGCCGACGTCGAGGTACGCACGGCGCTGACCCCGGCCTGGACCACCGACTGGATCACCGAGGCGGGCCGCCGCAAACTCGCCGCCGCCGGGATCGCGCCGCCCGGACCCGCGCCCCGGCGCTCCGCCGGCCCCGTGCCGCTGGTGCTGGGCCCCAGCCCCCGCGCGGTGCCCTGCCCCCGGTGCGGGCATGCGGCGACCGAGCAGGTGTCCGCGTTCAGCGCGACCGCCTGCCGCGAGTTGCGCCGCTGCCCGGCCTGCCGGGAACCGTTCGAGCACGTGAAGGAGATCTGACGTGGCCGCTGGCGAGTTCCACCCGCTGCGGGTGGCGGCCGTGGAGCGGCTGTGCGCCGACGCGGTGGCGGTCACCTTCGACGTGCCGCCCGAGCTGGCCGATTCCTTCGCGTTCCGTCCGGGGCAGTCGCTGACCGTGCGTCGCCTGGTCGGCGACGCCGACGAGCGCCGCACGTACTCGATCTGCGCGCCGGTCGGGGCCGCGCCGCGCATCGGGGTGCGGGAGGTGCCCGGTGGCCTGGTGTCGCGCTGGCTGGTGCACGAGCTGCGACCGGGCGACGAGGTGGAGGTCGCCCGGCCGTCGGGCACCTTCACGCCCGACGTCGAGGCCGGCGGCTCTCACGTGCTGATCGGCGCCGGCTCCGGCATCACCCCGCTGCTGTCGATCGCCGCGTCCCTGTTGAGCCACTCCGACGCCCAGGTCAGCGTCCTGTACGGCAACCGCCGGGCGGAGACGGTGATGTTCGCCGAGGAACTGGCCGACCTGAAGGACGCCCACCCGTCCCGGCTGGAGCTGATCCACCTGCTGTCGCGGGAGGCCCGCGAGGTGGACCTGCTGACCGGGCGGCTGGACGCGGCGAAGCTGCGTACCCTGCTGCCCCTGCTCATCGACGTAGCGGGGGTGGATCACTGGTGGCTGTGCGGGCCGTTCGGCATGGTCGCCGACGCCCAGCACGTGCTCGGCGAGTTCGGCGTGGCGTCGGAGCAGGTCCACCGGGAGCTGTTCTGGGTGGACGAAGCGCCGCCGGAGCCGGTGCGCGGCGAACCCGCGGTCGACGGCCCCAGCAGCGAGGTCACGGTCGTGCTGGACGGCCGCTCCACCACGGTGACGGTGGCCGAGGGCGCGACGATCCTCGAGGGCGCCCAGCCGTCCCGGCCGGACCTGCCGTTCGCCTGCAAGGGCGGGGTGTGCGGCACCTGCCGCGCCCGGGTGGTCGAGGGCGACGTGCGGATGCGGCGCAACTTCGCGCTGGAGCCCGGAGAGGTCGACGCCGGGTACGTGCTGACCTGCCAATCCACGCCGACGTCGGCCAAGGTGATCGTGGATTTCGACGACTGATCCGCCCGTTGATCCACTGAGGGAAACTCTCAAGCGCGACCCTGCTGCAACCGATGGATAACCCGGAGTCGGCCCCAGGGTGGTGCCGACCGCGAATTCGGGAGTGTCCCATGGCTGTCTGGTTGCTCGCTGCGGTGGCGGCTCTCGCCCTCATCGGCCTCGCGGTGGTCGTCCGCGGTGACCGGCAGCGGCGGGCCGTGCTCGCCCACACCGCCGAGGTCCTGGAGCAGGCAGCGGGCGGCGACCTCGCCGTCCGTGCCGAGGAACGCGGCCGCGGCGAGGCCGCGCGGGTGACCGCCGCGGTCAACGGTGTGCTGGACGCGTTCTCCGGGGTGGTCCGCGAGGCGGGCGCCGAGACGACGCGGCTGTCGACCGCCGCGGTGCGGCTGGGCGACCTGGTCAACGAGCTGGTCTCCGGGGCGCAGAATTCGGTGCAGGCGTCCGGCAGCATCCTGCGTGCCTCGCAGGAGGTGTCGGAGAACATCTCGACGCTCGCGTCCGGCTCCGAGGAGATGGGCGCCAGCATCCAGGAGATCTCCCGTAGCGCCTCCGAGGCCGTGACGGTCGCCGCCGCCGCGATGGCGGCCCAGGCCGACGCCAGCCGCATCATGACCAAGCTCGGCGAGTCGTCCGCGCAGATCGGCGACGTGGTCCAGGTCATCACCTCGATCGCGGAGCAGACCAACCTGCTGGCGCTGAACGCCACCATCGAGGCGGCCCGTGCCGGGGAGATGGGTAAGGGCTTCGCGGTCGTGGCCAGCGAGGTCAAGGACCTGGCCCAGGAGACCGCGAAGGCCACCGAGGACATCACCGCGCGGGTGGGCACCATCCAGGCCGACACGTCCGGCGTGGTCTCCTCGATCACCGAGATCGGTGAGGTCATCGACCGGGTCAACGGGTACCAGACGACCATCGCCAGCGCCGTGGAGCAGCAGCACGCCACCGCCGGGATGATGACCGAGAGCATCGTCGCGGCCAGCGCCCGCGCCGGCGAGATCGCCGACGCCATGGCCGTCATCGCGCAGACGCGGTCGACCGCGACGACGACGATGGAGGAGACCGGCGTGGTCGCTCAGGAGCTCAAGTCAGCGGGTGTGGCGCTGCAGTCGGCGGTCGGCCGCTACCGCCTCTGACCTCGTACACCGAGACCCGGTCCCGGCCGTCGACCCTCGCGGGTCTGCGGCCGGGACTTTGCTTTTGCCGGTTCGGCAAGGCACGTTGGCGAATCGGCTCCGGCGGCGCACGCTGCCGTGGTGAGTGAACAGCAGATGTGGGACGACAGGTACGCCGGAAGCGACCGCGTGTGGAGCGGCCGCCCGAACGACGCGCTGGTGCCTGAGGTCGCCGACGTGACCCCCGGCACCGCCCTGGACCTGGGCTGCGGTGAGGGCGGGGACGCGATCTGGTTGGCCGGGCGCGGATGGCGGGTGACCGCGGTGGACATCTCCCCGGTGGCGCTGGCCAGGGCGGCGGCGCACGCCGCGGCGGCCGGGGTGGCCGACCGCGTCACGTTCGAGCACCGCGACCTGGCCGCCGGGCTACCGGACGGGACCTACGACCTGGTGTCGGCGCAGTTCCTGCACTCCCACGGCGACCTGCCCCGGGAACGGATCCTGCGGGACGCCGCCGCCCGGGTCGCCCCCGGCGGACTGCTGCTGGTCGAGGGGCACGCGGACCCGGCCCCCTGGGCCGACCGTCACGACCACGGTGACCTGCGCCTGCCCACGCCCGCCGAGGTGCTGGCCGATCTTCGGCTGGCCCCGGACGAGTGGGAGGTCCTGCGGTGCGCGGAACACGACCGGGTGCAGGACGGCCCGGACGGGCGTCCGGTGACCCGCACCGACTCAACCGTGAAAGTCCGCCGCCGCCCACCGACGGACTGATGTCTCTGCGCGGCGCCACCACCCGCGCCCCGCTTCGGGCTATTCCGGTTGCCGCCCCGTCGCCGGGTCGCAGATAGTGCTGACGTGCTGATTCGACGCGAAACTGCCGCTGACGCTGCGGCCGTGCACGAGGTGACGGCGCGCGCGTTCGCCAGGACCGGACAGGCGGGACGGGTTCCGGCCGAGGCGTCACTGGTCGACGAGCTGCGGGCCGATCCCGGGTGGATACCGGCCCTGTCGCTGGTCGCGGTCGATGCGGGCGGTGCGGTCGTCGGCCATGTGGTGGCCACCCGCGCCCGCGTGGGCTCGGCACCGGCGTTGGGTCTGGGGCCGCTGAGCGTGCATCCCGACCACCAGCGGCGCGGCGTCGGCAGCGCCCTGATGCACGCGGTACTCGGCGCCGCGGACGCCCTCGACGAGCCGGTGGTCGTGCTCCTCGGCGACCCCGCGTACTACGGACGGTTCGGGTTCGTGCCCGCCACCGACCACGGCATCGTGGCGCCGGTCGACGAGTGGGAGCCGTACTTCCAGGTGCGGACGCTGACCGCGCACGACCCGCTGGTGCGGGGCGGTTTCGCGTACGCGGAGCCGTTCGCGCGGGTGTGATCCCTGGCGGACCGGCGGCCGCCGGGAGACGATCCCCTCCCGGCGGCCGGCCGGTTCAGTGCTGCGAGGCCTCGAAACGTACCCGTCGGCGGCGTACCAGCACGAGCGCGAGGGCGCCGGCGGCGAGGGCCAGCAGGCCGGCAACCGCCGTGGCGACCATCGACGGACCGGTCAGCGGCAGCCCGCCACCGGACCCGCCGGACCCGCCGGCCGCGTGGACCGCCGTGGCCGGTGCGGTGTTCTCGGGCGATGACGCAGCGCCGCCCGCGGGAGCGCCGGTGCCCGGACCCGTCGCAGCGCCGGTTCCGGTTCCCTGACCACTGCCAGTGCCAGTGCCAGTGCCGGTTCCCTGGCCAGGGCCATTGCCGGCTGCTGGGCCGGTGCCCGCGCCGGTATCGGTCCCGGAGCCGGTCCCCGTGCCCTTGCCGGGCTCGGCGGGTACCTGGCCCGATGAGCCCGGATTCTCCGGCACGAACCCCATGATCACCCGGTGTTCCAACTCGTAGCTGCTGACCGAGACGTGCGCCCGGCCCTCGTCGCGCGCGAACCGGTGCCCGGACGGGGCGGTGAACGTCACGTCGTACCGTCCGGCGGGGACGTCGGTGAACCTGGCCGTGCCGTCCTGCCCGGTCCGGCCACTCTGGTACACCGCGCCGGTGTAGTGCCCCCGCACGGTGAACTCCACGTCCGGCAGCGCGGGCCCGTCGGTGCGGACGACACCCTGCTGGGCGAGGACGGACTTCACGATCAGGATGCCCTTCGACGGCCCGGGCACGGGCGCGTGGGCGATGGCGGCGTTGTTGCTCCGGTCCCGGTCGGCGGTGGTGTCGCCGCCGGGGCCGAAGAAGAAGTACGCCTCCACGTCGCCCCAGGTGGCGGCGTACCGCGAGATCTTCCCCTCGATGCGGAAGGTCTTCGGCTCGCCGGGTGCGAGGTCGAATGGCGCCGGGTTGAACTTGCCGGCGGGTACCTCGATGCCCTGCCACGCGGCGGGCGAGGTGGTCTTCACCTTGGTCGCCTTGACGGTGCCCACGTTGGTGACGGTGACCGTGATGGTCGCGTCGTCGCCCACCGCGTAGGTGTCCTTGTCGAAGGTCGCGGTCACCGCGACGTCCGGATTGTCGGCGGGGGCGGCCACTGCGGGGGCCGCTAGAGCCGGAGCGGCCGTGAAAGCAAGCGCCGCCGTGAGGCCCAGCGCCGCCGCGGCCGCCAGGGCCGGTGCGCCGATGCGGCGCCGCGTTGAGTGTGTGATCGTCTCCATAGCGGGGCCGACCCTAGCGGTAGAGATCAACCCATGCAAAGCTGCCGATGCGCCCGCGTGTCGGCCGTCTCAGTGCGGGCCCACCCCGGTGACCCGGATCGCGGCCGCGCCGGCGGCGTCGCTGGCCTCGAGGTCCACCTCGGCGTCGATGCCCCAGTCGTGGTCGCCGTCGGGATCGTCGAAGACCTGCCGGACGCGCCACGTCTGCGTTCCGGCGTCGATGTGCAGCAGCGCCGGTCCGCGCGCGGCAGGCCCGGTACCGATCTCGTCGTATTCGGCGAAGTACCCGTCCAGCGCCTCGGCCCAACTTTCCGCGCTCCAGCCGGACTCGCCGTCCAGCTCGCCCAGTTCGGCGTGGCGGCGCAGCGCGGCCAGCTCGACCCGGCGGAACAGGGCATTGCGTACCAGCACCCGGAACGCGCGGGTGTTGCGGGTGACCGCGGGCGGCTTGTCGTCGAGGCGTGCCTCGACCGGCTCGGCGCCGGGGTTGCGCAGCCGTTCCCACTCGTCGAGCAGGCTGGAGTCGACCTGGCGGACCAGTTCGCCGAGCCACTCGATGAGGTCGGTGAGTTCTTCGGTACGGGCGTCCTCGGGCACGGTCTGCCGCAACGCCCGGTACGCGTCGGCCAGGTAGCGCAGCACGAGCCCCTCGGAGCGCGCCAGCCCGTAGAAGCCGACGTACTCGGTGAAGGTCATCGCCCGCTCGTACATGTCGCGGACGACGCTCTTGGGGCGCAGCTCGTGGTCGGCCACCCACGGGTGCCCGCGCCGGTACGTCTCGTACGCGGCCTCCAGCAGTTCCCGCAGCGGTTGCGGGTGGGTGACCTCCTCGAGCAGCTCCATGCGCTGCTCGTACTCGATGCCCTCGGCCTTCATCGCGTTGACCGCCTCGCCGCGGGCCCGTTGCCGTTGCGCGGAGAGCACCTGGCGCGGGTCCTCCAGGGTGGACTCGATGACGCTGACCACGTCGAGCGGGTAGTCGGGCGACTCGCGGTCCAGCAGTTCCAGGCTGGCCAGCGCGAACGGTGACAGCGCCTGGTTGAGCGCGAAGTCGAGCTGCAGGTCGTCGACGAGCCGGAGGGTGCCGTCGGCGCGTTCGATGACGCCGCCGGCCAGTAGCGCCCGGGCGATGGCGACGGCGCGCCGGATGTGGCGGCGCTGCGCGGCGGGTTCCTCGTGGTTGTCGGTGAGCAGGTGCCGCATCGCGGCGAACGGGTCACCGCCGCGGGCCAGCACGTTGAGCAGCATCGCGTGGCTGACCAGGAACGACGAGGTGAGCGGTTCGGGGTCGGCGGCGACGAGCCGGTCGAAGGTGGGCTGCCCCCAGCCGATGGTGCCCTCGGGCGGCTTCTTGCGGACGACCTTGCGCCGTTTCTTCGGGTCGTCGCCCGCCTTCGCGAGGGCCCGTTCGTTGTCGATGACGTGCTCGGGGGCCTGCACGATCACGGTGCCGACGGTGTCGAACCCGGCCCGCCCGGCGCGCCCGGCGATCTGGTGGAACTCGCGGGCCTTGAGCAGCCGGGTCTTCACACCGTCGTATTTGGACAGGCCGGTGAACAGCACCGTACGGATCGGTACGTTGATGCCGACCCCGAGGGTGTCCGTGCCGCAGATGACCTTGAGGAGCCCGGCCTGGGCGAGGGTCTCCACGAGCCGCCGGTACTTGGGCAGCATACCGGCGTGGTGCACGCCGATGCCGTGGCGCACCAGCCGGCTGAGCGTACGCCCGAACCCGGCGGTGAACCGGAAGTTGCCGATGGCCGCGGCGATGGCGTCCTTCTCGGCGCGGGTGCACATGTTGATGCTCATCAGCGACTGGGCCCGTTCCAGCGCGGCGGCCTGCGTGAAGTGCACGATGTACACCGGTGACTGCCGGGTGCTCAGCAGCTCCTCGATGGTCTCGTGCATCGGCGTCATCGCGTACGAGAAGAGCAGCGGCACCGGCCGCTCGGCGTTGCTGACCACCGCGGTGGCGCGGCCGGTGCGCCGGGTCAGGTCGTCGACGAAGCGGGTGACGTCGCCGAGGGTGGCGGACATGAGCAGGAACTGGGCCTGCGGCAGTTCGATGAGCGGCACCTGCCAGGCCCAGCCGCGGTCCGGTTCGGCGTAGAAGTGGAACTCGTCCATGACGACCTGGCCGACGTCGGCGCCGGAGCCCTCGCGCAGCGCCAGGTTGGCCAGTACCTCGGCGGTGCAGCAGATGATCGGGGCGTCGGCGTTGACGCTGGCGTCGCCGGTGAGCATCCCGACGTGCTTGGCGCCGAAGATCGCGCAGAGGGCGAAGAACTTCTCGCTGACCAGCGCCTTGATCGGCGCGGTGTAGAAGGTGGTGCGGCCGTCGGCCAGCGCGGCGAAGTGCGCGCCGGTGGCGACCAGGCTCTTGCCGGAGCCGGTGGGGGTGTTGAGGATGACGTTGGACCCGGTGGCGATCTCGATGAGCGCCTCTTCCTGATGCGGGTAGAGCGTCAGGCCCTGCCCGTTCACCCAGTCGCCGAAGGCGGTGAAGACGGAGTCGGGGTCGGCGGTGCCGGGCAGGCGGTCGGTCAGCGTCATGATTGCGTCAGCCTATCGAGGCCCGGCCGGGCACATTGACCTGGACAGGTCGGCCCGAACCGGCGCGAGCCCCGGACCGGACAACGCCGTGGCCGGGCCCGACGGGCCCGGCCACGGCGGTAGGGGTCACTTTCCGGACTTGCCCTTCGCGCTCGTCGTCGTGGCAGCGGCGGTCGGGGTGGCGGCCGCGGTGGTCGGGGGCGGCGTTTCCCGCATGATCCGGCCACGGGTGCCGGCTTCGACGGACTGGGTGGAGTGCGAGCTGGGCTTGTCGTCGAACGCGGCGATGATCGGGCCGGCGGCGGTGGCCGCCAAGCCGATCGTCGCCGCGACGACGGCGAGGGTGGACGCGATCCGCACGCGCATGGGGGGAGCTCCTTGGGTGTCGGGGGGACCTTGCAGGTTTCAGATTCGGTGCGGTGGGTTGCGGACCGGTGCGGCCTCGGGTGCGGAACGGTTGCAGACCTCAGCGGAACGGTTGCAGTCCTCAAGTACGGCCCGGAGCGGCCGTTAACATCCACCCACCGCGATCGGGCGATTACAGCGGGCTATCGCGGCCAGGTGGCGAGGCGGTCCCGGACGGTGCGCACGTCGTCGGCGCTCAGGCCGTACACGGCGAACCGGGCATCGTCGAGCCGGTCGAGGTAGCGGCCCGCGGCCGCGATGTCCGTGTCCTCCAGTGCCGGGTCGGCGGTGTGTGCCAGGGCGAGTACCCGATCGAGCGGGTAGCGGCCCAGGGCGCCGGCGACGTCGATGTAGTCGCGTACCTCGCGCCGGTTGACCAGGGCGGCGACCTTGGTGGCGACGAGGTCGTCGAGGTGCATGACCGGTCCCAGGTCCATGACCACGGGGGCGTGCCGGCGGTCCAGCCGGCACAGGGTCAGCCGCAGCGCCCCGCCGTGCCCGGTGACCGTGAATTCGCGCAGGTCGGCGTCCATGCCGGCGAACAGCTCGTCGGTGGTCTCCCAATGCACCGTGTATCCGGCGGCCGTGAGCGCGGCGCAGACCTCGCCGGCCGCGGCCGCGACCGCGCCGTCGGTGTCCGTGAACAGGTCGATGTCCTCGGTGGGGCGCTGCACGAGGCCGGTGAGCAGCCATGCCACGCCGCCGCCCAGGACGAAGCCGTGCTTGTCGGCGACGGCCAGGGCGACCCGTGCGACGTCGGCGTAGACGCCGTCGACCGGCACGTCAGCGGGCGGCCGCGGCGGCCCGGCGCAATGCCGGGTGGCGGGCCTCCCAGGCGGCGCGTACGCCGCGGGGCAGGTTCAGCTCGGGCCACAGGCGCAGGAGGGTGGGTCCGTGCAGATGGCGGCGCAGCTCGTCGACGCGGACGGCCTCGCGCAGCACGTTCTCGTACAGCCAGAGGCGCATGGTGGGCTGGTCGAGGTCGAAGGTTCGGTGCGGGTTCCACCACAGCCGCAGCGGCAGTTCGACGAGGCCGTGCTCCGGCCCGGTCAGTTCGCGCAGGGTGCCGGCCACGAGGACCGGGCGGTGGGGCCGGGCCAGATGGGCGACGGGGGTGTCGCGCGCGGTGGCGGGCATGTGGCCAGGGTAGACCGTCTCCCGGCCGAACGGACAATTCCTAGAATCCTAGGATGCCGTACCGGGTGTGTGCCGGGTCGCCCGAACGAACCCGGGTGGCCCCGGAGAACCGGGACCACCCGAACAGGCGCCGCCGTCCGGCGCGCCACCCCGGGGGAGAGGCGGGCGCCGGACGGCGGACATTCAGCGCCGGACCGTCACCTTGATCCGGGCCGTCTCGGTGGAGGTGCCGACGGCGTTGAGTGCCGCCGCGCTGATCCAGTAGCTGCGGCCGCCCTTCACGCTCAGGGTGCAGCTGCGTACGGTGGCCCTCGTGGTGCACTGCACCGCCATGGCGCTGCCGGTGCGGGCGTTGTACGCCCGTACCCGATAGCCGGTCACCTGCGTGCCGCCGTTGGAGGCCGACACCCCCCAGCTGACCTCGGCCTTCTTCCTGCCGCCGGACACACGCACCGTGCGGGGTGCGCTCGCCGTCGTCCACGGCGTGCCCTTGACCCGGACCTCGTTCGAGGGGCCCTGTCCGGCGCTGTTGGTGGCGGTGACGCTGAGGTAGTACGGCACCCCCTTGGCCAGGTTCCTGAGCACGCACCGGGACTCGTCGCTGTCGACCGTGCAGGTGGAGACCGGCTCGCCGCCGGTCGCGGCCCGGTAGGCGCGTGCGGTGTAGCTGGTCACCGGCGCGCCGTGGTCGGTCTCCGGCTCGTTCCACAGGGCGGTCAGGCTGCCACGGCCCGTCGCGACGCGCACGTTGGTCGGCGCCGACGGCCTGCTCGGTGCCGATGCCGCGACCTCGTACCGTTCGTCCGGGGACGGGCCCTCGCCGAGGGCGTTGCTCGCGCTGACCGAGAGGTAGTAGGTCTGGTCCTCGGTGAGGCCCTCGATGGCGCACGACATTGCGTCGTCGCCGCCGTCGCCGTCCTCGGGGCCGTCGCCGTCCTCGCTCGCCGCGCCGCCGTCACCGTCGGGGTTGTCGCCGTCGGTGGCGTTCGGGTCGAGGGCGCAGCGGCCCGCGACGGTGCCGCCCTCCGGCTCCGTGAAGGCGCGCACGGTGTAGGCGGTCACCGGGGAGCCGCCGTCATCCTCGGGCTCACTCCAGGATGCGGTGATCGTGCCGGGTTCCGTGGCGGCATGGACGTCCTGCGGGGCCTCCGGCGTGCTCAGCCCTTCGGCGCCGCTGGGCCGCGGGTAGATCGACAGGTACGGCGAGCCGTAGTCGAGTGAGTCCGTGCTCAGTTCGACGCCGCCGTCGCGGGGCGTGACGGTGATCGGCAGGCTGGTCTGGCCGTTGGTGTCGACCAGATCGAAGCCGGTCTCGACGGCCTCGGCCGCCGTGGTGTCGCGGCTGGTGAACCAGCCTTCCGGCAGCCACACGTGCAGCGAGCCCCGGACGGGGCGACCGTCGGCGTCGAGGTGCGGGTTGTACAGCATCCCGTGCAGCCCGATGTGGGGTTCCTGGGCCCAGGCCGCGAACTCCATTCCCGCCGGCGGGATCTGCGCGTCGGTGGTGATGTACGCGCCGTCGCCGACCGCGCCGCCGTTGCCGAGCGCGTCGGCGTCGGAGGTGGTGCCGGAGAAGTGGGGTCCGCTGGCCTCGGGGTCGGCCATCTCGTCTGGGTCACCCCAGAGGTCGCCGCTGACCCAGTCGGTGTGTATCGCCTTGCCGGTGATGACGAGCATGTAGCTGCCCTGGACCTCGACGGTGGTGACGCGCAGGTCGTCGGCGGTGGCGTTGGTGAAGCGGGGCACCCACGACCCGGTGCGTACGACCAGGGCGAGTCGTCCGTTCGCGACGTCCTCGGGCTGGTCGGCCCAGCCGTCCACCGACCAGCGCAGCCTGCCGCCGTCGTCGGGCTGGGCGGTGGCGGTCAGGCCGACCTCGTCCAGTGACGTCGTCTCGTCCCCGACGGTGATCGTGGCGTCGGAGATGCAGTAGGTGGCGTCGTCGTCGGCGCACACGGGCCATGCCCCGGTCGGCCAGGCGTCGGCGGCGGCGGCCGGCGCCGCGGGCAGCAGCGCGGCGGCGAGCAGGCCGGCGGCGGCGCCGGCCAGAATGCGGGTCGGTGTGTTCGTACGTCGCGGCATGGTGCCCCCGGGGTTGGAGCCGGATGGTCCGGTTCGGTTCCGGAACTGATCGGTGGCCGGGGGCGGATCTTGACCTGTTTTTGAGCTGTTCTTCAGATGGTCTTCAGTCGTCCGCGTTGGCGGCTGCGTCACAGGCACACCCGCGTCCGGCAGGGGCCGGCTCGGCGCTGGTAGTTTGGTGCGCAGCCGGCACCACCCACGCGGGAGAGACCGACGGGCCGTTCACACGGTCCCGGCGGCGCCGAAGGGGCAAATCCTCCCCGGAACCTCTCAGGCAAAAGGACCGCGGGGGCAGGCGCTCTGGAGTGCCCCTCGGGGTGCGACAGAGGGGGAGGTTGCTTCGTCGACCTTCTCTGCAGCAGGAGCCCGCCATGACGTTCGCAGCCCGCCACATCGGTCCGGATCCGGACGAGCAGGACCAGATGCTCAAGGCCATCGGGTACGGCTCGATGGAGCAGCTGATGGACGCCGCGATTCCCGAGGTGATCCGCTGGCACGGGCGGCTGGCGCTGCCCGAGGCGGCCTCCGAGGAGGAGACGATCGCCGAGCTGCGCGCGATCGCGGCCCGCAACACGGTGGCCACCTCGATGATCGGTCTGGGCTACTACGGCACCTTCACCCCGGCGGTGATCCGCCGCAACGTGCTGGAGAACCCGGCCTGGTACACGGCGTACACGCCGTATCAGCCGGAGATCAGTCAGGGCCGGCTGGAGGCGCTGCTGAACTTCCAGACGATGGTCACGGACCTGACCGGGCTGACCACGGCGAACGCGTCGATGCTCGATGAGGGCACCGCGGCCGCGGAGGCGATGACGCTGGCCCGCCGCGCGTCCAAGAGCAGCAGCGATGTGTACGTGGTGGACGCGGACACGCTGCCCCAGACGCTGTCGGTGCTGCGTACCCGCGCGGAGCCGCTGGGCATCGAGGTGCGGCTGGTGGACCTGGACGCCGGTGACGCGCTGCCGGAGGAGTTCTTCGGCCTGCACCTGCAGTACCCGGGTGCCTCCGGTGCGGTGCGTGACCACGCGGCGCTGGTGGCGGCGGCCCACGCGGGTGGCGCGCTGGTGACGGTGGCGGCGGATCTGCTGGCGTTGACGCTGCTGCGGGCGCCCGGCGAGATCGGTGCGGACATCGCGGCGGGTACGACGCAGCGGTTCGGGGTGCCGCTGGCGTTCGGCGGCCCGCATGCGGGCTATCTGGCGGTGCGTGCCGGTCTGGAGCGTTCGTTGCCGGGCCGGCTGGTCGGGGTGTCGAGGGACGCGGACGGCGCGCCCGCGTACCGGCTGGCGTTGCAGACGCGGGAGCAGCACATCCGGCGGGAGAAGGCGACCAGCAACATCTGTACGGCGCAGGTGCTGCTGGCCGTGATGGCCAGCATGTACGCGGTGTACCACGGCCCTGACGGGTTGCGGGCGATCGCCCGGCGTACCCATGAGCGGGCGGCGGCGATCGCGGCCGGGCTGGACGCGGCCGGGGTGCGGGTGGCGCACGCGGAGTTCTTCGACACGGTGACCGCGGTGGTGCCGGGCCGCGCGGACGCGGTGGTGTCGGCGGCCGCGGCGGCGGGTGTGGATCTGTGGCGGGTGGACGCGGACCGGGTGTCGGTGGCGTGTGACGAGACGACGACCGCGGCGCACGTGGCGGCGGTGCTGACGGCGTTCGGCGCGGCGCCGGTCGAGGTGGCTTCCGCGGCGATCCCGGCGTCGTTGCGGCGCGAGAGTGACTTCCTGACGCATCCGGTGTTCCGTACGCATCATTCGGAGACGGGGATGCTGCGCTACCTGCGCCGCCTGTCGGACCGTGACTACGCGCTGGACCGGGGCATGATCCCGCTGGGGTCGTGCACGATGAAGCTGAACGCGACGACAGAGATGGAGCCGGTGACCTGGCCCGAGTTCGCGGACATCCACCCGTTCGCGCCGCGCTCGCAGACCGCGGGGTACGAGGCGCTCGTGGCGCAGCTGGAGGGCTGGCTGGCGGAGCTGACCGGCTACGACGCGGTGAGTGTGCAGCCGAACGCGGGTTCGCAGGGTGAGCTGGCGGGGCTGCTGGCGATCCGCGGCTATCACCGGCAGCGGGGCGAGGCGCACCGGGACGTGTGCCTGATCCCGTCGAGTGCGCACGGCACGAACGCGGCCAGCGCGGTGATGGCGGGCATGCGGGTGGCGGTGGTGGCGTGTGACGCGGACGGCAATGTGGACGCCGCCGACCTGGACCGCAAGATCGCGGCGCACCGCGACGACCTGGCGGCGATCATGGTGACGTACCCGTCGACGCACGGGGTGTACGAGACGGGGATCGCGGATCTGTGCGCGAAGGTGCACGACGCGGGCGGTCAGGTGTACGTCGACGGGGCGAACCTGAACGCGCTGGTCGGTGTCGCGAAGCCGGGCCGGTTCGGGGCGGACGTGTCGCATCTGAACCTGCACAAGACGTTCTGCATCCCGCACGGCGGCGGCGGTCCGGGTGTGGGCCCGGTGGCGGTGCGCGCGCATCTGGCGGAGTTCCTGCCCGGTGATCCGCTGTCGGCGTCGGGGGAGCACGCGGTGTCGGCGGCGGCGCACGGTTCGGCGGGGATCCTGCCGATCTCGTGGGCGTATCTGCGGATGATGGGCCCGGACGGGCTGGCCGCGGCGACCGCGGTGGCGGTGTTGTCGGCGAACTATGTGGCGGCCCGGCTGCGGAAGCACTACCCGGTGCTGTACGCGGGCAACGACGGCCTGGTGGCGCACGAGTGCATCCTGGATCTGCGGCCGTTGACGAAGGCGACCGGGATCAGCGTGGACGACGTGGCGAAGCGGCTGATCGACTACGGGTTCCACGCGCCGACGATGTCGTTCCCGGTGGCGGGCACGTTGATGGTCGAGCCGACCGAGAGCGAGGACCTGGCGGAGCTGGACCGGTTCTGCACGGCGATGATCGCGATCCGGGAGGAGATCGACGCGGTGGCGGCGGGCCGGTGGCCGCGTGACGACAATCCGCTGGTGAACGCGCCGCACACCGCGTCGTCGGTGTCGGCGGACGAGTGGTCGCACGCGTATCCGCGGTCGGTGGCGGCGTACCCGGACGGGGTGGACCGGACGGCGAAGTACTGGGCGCCGGTGCGGCGCATCGACGGCGCGTACGGGGATCGGAATCTGGTGTGCGCGTGTCCGCCGCCGGAGGCGTTCGAGGACTGAGGTGTCCCGGGGGCGGTGGGCCGACGGCTCGCCGCCCCCGCGCGGGTCGGTGGTGCGCTCGCGGGGGGTCGGTGGCCGTGCTGGGCGGCGCGGGGGTGCGGGGTAGCCACGTTCCGGGGTGTGTCGCCGAAACCGTCTCGGCGATTACGCTCTGTAGCGGCGCGGGTGCGCGCCGGGGGGTGCCGCGGTCAGGCGGCGAGGGCGTGCCGGGCGGGTCCCCGGTGCGGTTCGATCATGGTGCCGTCGGGCAGGATCTCGCCCGTGTCCTCGAAGAGGATCACGCCGTTGCAGAGCAGGCTCCAGCCTTGCTCGCAGAAGGTGGCAACGATCCGTGCGGCGTCTCGATCGACGGCGTCAGCGGACGGGCAGGGGGGTTGGTGCTGGCACATCGAAGGTTCTCCGGTCGGTGCTGTGTGATGATTCACAAGGACGGTGAGGAAGATTACCTCAATCCGAACGAGGACGGATCGAGGAAGTGACGGCGTCGCATTGACAGATTCCTCGGTACCCATGGTCCGCGAAAGTGAGTTTCCCGACCACTTTCCGACACCTCCGGTCCTGTCGCCGCCGGGCGCTCCGGCGCGTTGCCGGGGCCGTCACCGTCCGTCACATTTTTTCGGCTGGTATCTCGGTGACGGCGGTGACCCTGCCGAGCTTCTTACCGGCTTCCTTATCGATAACGGACTGCCCGTGCGAGACGTTCACCTGCCCGCGCGGAGTGCGCATCCGGACGCAACGGGCACTCCGTGCGGCGCGGCCGTGTACGTGTCGGCGGCCGCCGGCGCGGTGATGGCCGGGGGACCGGCCGGGGCACCCACCCCGGTGCCGGGCATCCCGGACGTCGTGGCGGTGCTCTACACCCACGGTCCCGCGCCGGCGCCGCCCGCGGGTGGGGCGTTCTCGCTGGGCGCCTGGGCGGAGAGCTGGTCGCGCGACGAGCATGCGGCGGCCGTGGCGGGGGTGCGGGCGGCGATCGCCCGCGGCGACGTGTACCAGGTCAATCTCGTCGGGCACGCCAGCGCCCCGTACACGGGGGATCCGGCGGCGGCGCTGGCCCGGGTCGCGTCCCTGCCGGGGGCCCGGTACGGGGGAGTGCTGGCGGGCGACGGCTGGGCGATCGCGACCGCGTCGCCGGAGACGCTGGTGCAGGTGCGCGACGGCCGGGTGATCACCCGGCCGATCAAGGGCACCCGCCCGGCGACCCCGGCCGGGCGGCGGGAGCTGCTGGACTCGGCGAAGGAACGCGCCGAGCACGTGATGATCGTCGACCTGGAACGCAACGACCTGGCCCGGCTGCCCGGCGTGGGCCCGGTGCGGGTGGACGAGTTGTTCGCGGTGCGCCGCTGGTGCGGGTTGTGGCAGGCCGAGTCGGTGGTGTCGGCGCCGCTGACCGGCGGGCTGGGCCTGGCGGACCTGTTGCGGGCGGTGTGCCCGGGCGGGTCGGTGACCGGGGCGCCGAAGCTGGCCGCGCTGGCGCAGATCGCCGGGTTCGAGCCGGTCGGACGGGGCGTGAGCATGGGCGCGCTCGGCTGGGTCGGCCCTGGCTACGTGGATCTGGGTCTGAGCATCCGTACGGTCGCGGTCGACGGCTCCCGGGTGCACGCGTGGGCCGGTGGCGGCATCACCTGGGGCAGCGACCCGGTCGCGGAGGTGGACGAGGCCGCCGCGAAGGCCGCCCCGATCCGCGCGGCCCTGGCCGGCTGAGGTCCGGCCGGCTGATGTTCCGTTCGAGGAGAGACGCATGACGGTACGTCCCATCCGCCGCTACGGCGACCCGGTGCTGCGCCTGCCCGCGCAGCCCGTGACCGTGTTCGACCGGGAGCTGGACGCCCTGGTCACCGACCTGGAGGACACGGTGCGTGAGCCGGGCCGGGCCGGGGTGGCCGCGCCGCAGATCGGGGTGAGCCTGCGGGTGTTCTCGTTCCACGTCGGCGGCCGGGTCGGTCATCTGGTGAATCCGGTGCTGTCGGAGCTGTCGGGCCTCAGCGAGGACGAGGAGGCCTGCCTGTCGCTGCCCGGCCTGGGTTTCGCGACCCGCCGGGCGGCGACGGTGACCGCGCGCGGCGTGGACCGGCACGGCGAGCCGGTGACGATTCACGGCGCGGGCCTGCTGGCGCGGGCGTTGCAGCACGAGACCGACCATCTCGACGGGCGGCTGTATCTGGACACGCTGACCGGTGACATCCGCCGCCGGGCCCTGCGCGAGCTGCGCCGCACGTTCCCGGCGCGTCGCTAGCTGCGGCCGTACCCAGAAAGTACTTGCCTTCAAGGAAAGTAGAAAGTACTTTCCTTGAAGGAAACATTATGCCTCTGGGGAGGGTGTCATGAGCGACGAAACGATCACGGCCGAGCAGGCCCGCACCGCCCTGGCCGCTGCTGCCGCCAGCCGGCGCCGCCTGCTCGCCCGGAGCGGTCCCTGGTCCCTGACGTCGGTGGTCGCCGCGATCCCGACGCTCATGGTGATGTCGGCGTTCCAGGACCGCACCGGTCCGAGCGGCTGGTGGTACGTCGCCATCCTCGGCGCGACCGCGTCGTCCGTCGCCGGTCTCGTGCTCGACCGGCGACGGCCCGTCCAGCTGCGGTGGAACGCCGCCGGCCCGGCCGGGTGGCTGCTCCTGCTCGTGGTGATCGCCGCCCTGTACGGAACGTGGTTCGCGGCGGCGGCGCTGCTGCAGGCGCTGAACGTGCCGCTGGCGCACACCGTGGCGGGGGTGATCGGGGTGGCCGTGCTGCTGGGGATCCGCGGGGCCACCAACCGCGCGTTCCGGTGGCTGGCCGTACGACGGGATGTCGCATGAGTGTTCTCCCGCTCGACCCGGTCCTGTCCGCGACGACCCGCCTGTCGATCGTCGCGGTGCTGGCCGCCGCCGAGGAGGTCGACTTCGCGACCGTGCGCGACGCCGTCGAGTTGTCCGACTCCGCCCTGTCGAAGCAGGCGTCCGCGCTGGAGGCCGCCGGGTACGTCGCGGTACGCAAGGGCTACGTCGGCAAGCGGCCCCGGACCTGGCTGCGGCTCACCCCCGAGGGCCGGGCCGCCCTGCGCAAGTACGTCGCGACGCTGAACTCCATCGTCGCGGAGGCGGACCGGGCGCCGGACCGGGACGGTTAGACGGTGCTCATGACGCGAGAGCGGGCGACGGTCAGGCTCTGGGTGCCGCCCTGGGTGAGCAGCACCCGGTCCGCGTTCACGGCGAAGATGTAGCGGGTGCGGGGCCGCAGGCCGGTGACCGTCGCCGTGACCGTGTAGCAGCCGCGGTGCGGGGCGACCATGGCCCACGGCACCTGCGGCTGCGGCCCGTCCACGAGGTCCTGGGAGATCGCCGTGGCCCGGTAGTCGACGACGGAGTCGTCACCGGGGTGGTACCAGGTGACCACCGCGGACGTGGTGCCCGGGTGCACCTCGGCGACGGAGATCGCCCCCGGCCGGTGCGCGCCGACGCAGGGCGAGGGCACGGTCTGCATGACGGCCGTCGGAGTCGGCGAGCCGGAGAGCGTCGGCACGGCGGCGCCGGAGGCCGCGGGCGTGTGCGGCGCCGTCGGTGTCGGTGTCGCCGCCGCCGACGGGGTGGCCCCGGCCGCCACGACGATCCAGCTCTGCCCGGTCGGCGTGGCAGTGGGGCCCGGCGCGGCGGCGGTGGGCGAGGCGTGGGCGCATCCGCTCAGGGCGAGCGGAAGAACGGCGCAGAGCATGACCGTACGGCGGATCACCGCGGTTCCCCTTCCCGTGGACCAGTGGGCTTGGCGAAACCATCGGCCGGCGGTCGCCTCCTGCTGAGGGGGGTGCGCGGGTGCGCTAGGAAGGTCATCGTGGGAGATCGATCGTTGGGACGTGCGGGCCGGGCGATGGCCGTCGCGACCGTGGCGTCCCGCGCCGCCGGATTCGTCCGGATTCTCGTGCTGACCGCGGCGCTGGGCCTGGGCAGCCGCCTGCTCGACAGCTACAACGTGGCGAACACCCTGCCCAACGCGGTCTTCGAGGTGGTCGCGGGCGGGGTGCTGGCCAGCGTCGTGGTGCCGATGCTGGCCAGGGCCGCGGCGACCGACGACGACGCGGGGGTCGGCTACGCACAGCGGCTGCTGTCGCTGACCGTGTACGCGCTGACCGCCCTCACCCTGCTCGCCCTGGTCGCCGCGCCGTGGCTGGTCCGGATCTACGGTCCCGGCTTCACCGCCGCGCAGCGGGAGCTGGCGGTGGCGTTCAGCCGCTTCTTCCTGCCGCAGATCCTCTTCTACGGCGTCAGCGCCACCGCCGGCGCGGTGCTCACCGTGCGGGGGCGCTTCGCCGCGCCGATGTGGGCGCCGCTGGCCAACAGCCTGGTGGTGATCGCGGTCGGGCTGGGCTACCTCGCGGCCGGGGGAACCACCCGCGTGGGTGAGCTGACCACCGGTGAGCTGACCCTGCTCGGGCTCGGCACCAGCGCCGGGGTACTGGCGCAGACGGCGGTCGTGGTGTGGTCGTTGTCGCGCAGCGGCTTCCCGGTCCGGCTGCGGGCCGATCCGCGCGGTGTCGCCCTGCGGCGCATCGCCCGCGTCGGCGGGTGGGCGCTGCTGTCGGTCGGCGCCGCCCAGGTGCTGCTGGCGGTGGCCACCCGGGTGGCGTCGCGCGGCGGGCCGGGCGGCCTGAGCGCGTACCAGCACGCGTTCACGGTGTTCCAGGTGCCGTTCGCGGTCGTCGCGGTGTCGGTGATGACCGCGCTGATGCCCCGGCTGAGCCGCAGCGCGGCGCGCCGTGACCATGAGCAGGTCATCGGTGACCTGTCGCTGGCCGCGCGGATCGCGGTGGTGGCCGTGGCGCCGGTCGCGGTGGCGTTGATGCTGCTGGGCCCGCAGATCGCGGTGCTGCTGTTCGCCCACGGCCGCAGCGCGGCGCCGACGGTGGCCCTGCTGGGCGCGGTCCTGGCGGCGTTCGGGGTCGCGCTGGTGCCGTTCACCGGGTACATGGTGCTGCAGCGG
This sequence comes from Krasilnikovia sp. MM14-A1004, assembly GCF_047159485.1. GTDB lineage: Bacteria > Actinomycetota > Actinomycetes > Mycobacteriales > Micromonosporaceae > Actinoplanes. The sequence continues at coordinate 3,107,295 of NZ_AP038773.1, forward strand.
GGCTTCTACGCGTTGCAGGACACCAGGACCCCGGCGCTGATCACCGCGGGAACCTCCGCGGCGGGGGTGGCGGGATGCCTGGTCGCGGCGGGGCTGCTGCCCCCGGAGCGGGTCGTGATCGGGGTGCCGGTCGCGTACGCGGTCGCCTACACCCTCGGCCTGGCCGCGACGGCGCTGGCGTTGCGCGCCCGGCTGGGCCGCCTCGACGGCCACCGGCTGGTGCGGACGCATCTGCGGGTGCTGGTCGCGGCGGGTGCGGGGGCGGGCTGTGCGCTGGTGGCCAGCCGGGAGTTGGCGCCGGTGGTGGCGCCCGGCTGGCTGGGCGCGCTGGTCACGGTGGTGGTGGCCGGTGCGGCCGGTGCCGTCGGTTACGCCGGTGCCGCCCGGATGGTGCGCCTGTCGGAGCTGCGGCGCCTGGTCCTGCTGCGCTGACCGGCGCCGCTCAGCCGCGTGCGCTCACCGGTACGCCCTGGTGGGCGGCCATGGCGAGGATCTGCTCGCGTTCGCCCGGGGCGAGCGTGCCGGTGGGCAGCGGCAGGAAGCCGGCCGTGGACAGCGAGAAGATCAGCTGGCCGGGCAGTTCCTCGACGCTCTTCACCAGGGACCAGGCGTAGCCGATCCTGGTGAGCGGGTTGTCGCGCTGCACACCCCAGTCGGTGAGGGTGAAGGTGCCGTCGGCGCCGAAGATCCGCCAGCAGCGGTTCACCGCCCGGCCGACCAGCCAGGGTGGCACCCCGAACACGGCCAGGAGGCCGAGGACGATCCCCGGCACGCCGGACAGCCCGGACGTGAGCAGGTCGACCAGGGAGATCACGACAAGCAGCAGCCCGAGGATGCGGAACATCCACAGGACACCCGTGGACTTGTGGCGGACGGCGGCGGCGATGAGCCGGCGGTCGGGCGGCGGCGAGGTCACGATCAGCACGAGGCCGCACCCTACCGGGGACGGGCCCCGCGGTGTGCCCGCGTCAGAGCACCACGACGTGCGGGTGCGGGTGGCGCAGGAAGTCGTGGTGGGAGATGTCCCAGCCGTACGCGCCGGTGCGCGCGAACACCAGCACGTCGCCGATCCGCAGCCGGGACACCGGGTGGCCGCGGGCCAGCACGTCGCGGGGGGTGCACAGCTCACCGACCGCGTCGACGGCGACGTCGCGGACCTCGGGCCGCGCCCACCCGTACGGCCAGTCGTCGACGGGCAGCACCGCGAACGGGTGGCTGTAGCCCCACGCCGCGGGCAGCCGGAAGTGGTGGGTGCCGCCGCGCAGCACCGCGAACCACCGGCCGTGGGTGTGCTTGAGGTCGAGCACCTCGGCGGCGTACCAGCCCGCGTCGGCGGCCAGGATCCGGCCCGGTTCGACGATCAGGTCCAGGCCGGTGAGGTCGAGCCCGGCGAGCCCGGCGCCCAGCGCCGGAAGGTCCATCGTGGCCTGCCCGGTGTAGTCGACGCCGAGGCCGCCGCCGACGTTGACCACCCGCAGGTCGACGCCGTGCGCGGCGGCACGGGCGCGGGACCAGGCCAGCGCGTCGGCGACGAACGCGGCGTGCGCACCCGCGTCCAGGTTGTTGGAGACGGCGTGCAGGTGGAAGCCGTGCACCCGGACCGCGGGCAGGGTGGCGGCCAGCGCCAGCACGCCGGGCAGGTCGCGTTCGTCGACACCGAACGGGGTGGCCGTGCCGGTCATCGCGTGGCTGCCCGGCAGCGCGGCGCCCGCCCGGTTGACCCGTACCGTGATGCCGGCGACCAGGCATGCCGCCCGCGCCGCCGCATCGAGACGGCGCAGCTCGTGTCCGCTCTCGACGTTGACCTGCGCGCCCGCGGCCAGGGCGGCGGCCAGCTCGGCGTCGGTCTTGGCCGGGCCGCCGAACACGATCCGGCGGGCGCCCGTGGCCACCGCCAGGGCCAGTTCGCCGCCGCTGGCCACCTCCAGGCCGTCGCAGGCCGCGCCCAGGGCCTCCACGAGCGCGGGATGGCCGTTGGCCTTCACCGCGTACAGCAGGGTCGCTGCCGGGGGCAGGGCGGCGCGGACCGCGGCGGCGCGCTCGCGGGCCGCCGCGGTGTCGTAGACGTACGCGCACACCGGCCGCGGCAGGTCCCGCAGCGCGGCGGCGACCCGCTCAGGCGTGCGCATGCAGCGGATTCGATACGGGCACGTAGGCGTCGCCGTCACCGTGCAGCCGCATCCGGACCAGGGCCTTGTGGGCCATCGTCGGCGCGGTGAACGCGGCGTGGTCGGCGCGGGCGACCCCGCCGCGGGTGTCGCCGAGCCCGGCGTACGTGTCGTCCACGACGGCGCGGACCTCCCGCCACGCGGCGTCCTCATCCAGCCCGTGCGCCGCACCGAGCCGGATGATCAGCTCACCGAGGTGGGCCTGCAGCGCGGTGTAGCCGAGTTTGGCGCGCAACACGTCGGCCTCGCCGGTGGCGACCACCGAACCCGGCCACAGCGTGACGGTGTGCCCGGCCGCCGCGAGCCGCCCCGGATGCAGCCGCAGCCCGGCGAAGTCGCGCACGGCCAGCCGGTGCGGCCGGCCGTCCACGAAGGTGGGCAGGCAGTTCTGCAGGTGCGCCTCCAGGGCCGCGCCGCGGGCCGTCAGCCGCAGCAGCGGCGGCAGCAGCAGCCGCGCGTACGCCGACAGCCAGCCGCGCGGCCCCAGCCCGGACGCGGTGACCAACCCGGACACCAGCTGCGGCAGCGCACCGCCGGGCACGGCCTGCTCGCCGGGGGCGAGCCGGCCGGTGAGCCCGTCGCGCAGGATCGCCGACACGTCCCGCCCGCTGCCCGCCGGCACGGCGGCGCCCGCGGTCTCGGCCATCAGCAGCAGCCGGTGGCCGTCCGGGTCGTCGGTCAGCATCGCGGCCAGCAGCCGGGCGATCGCCGGGCCGTTGCGGGTGCTGGCCACGCTGATGCTGCGGCGCGTCGAGGTGACCTGGATGTCCAGGGACACCTTGGCGTAGTGGCGGCGTCCGTCGGCGGCGGGCGGCAGCAGCAGGGTGCGCAACGCCGCGGTGGGTGCCGCGGGCAGCTCCGCGTCGAGGATGCGTACGGCGCCCGCGCGCAGCAGGTCGCCGTGGCGCTCGGGCAGCACGGTGTCGCGTTGCCACGGGTGCACCGGCTGCAGCCGGTACCCCGGCGGCGCGGCCGGCAGCTGCGGATAGGCCCCGGCCAGCGCCGCGCCGAGGTCGTCGCCGGAGTGCGCGTCGGCGCGTACGGCCACGAACCCCACCGTGGTGTGCCCGGCCTCCAGGTCGTGGGCCAGCACGTCGGTGGTGTCCCAGCCGAGCCGGGTACGCCCGCACGGGTGCAGGTTGTGGCCCGCCACGGCGAGGCGTTCCAGGCGCAGCGCGGCGGCGTCCGGGTCGTCGCCGGTCACCGGGTGTGCCCCGGCGCGGGCCTCGGCGATGGCGAGGTTGACCACGGCGTTGCGCAGTTCCGCGGCGAAACCGGCGGCGTTGCCGGGCAGCCCGGCGGGGAGCAGGTCGGCCGGGTCGGCGGCGCCCGCGTGGTCGTACTCGACGCGGCCGAACCCGTGGCGGCGCCCGCCGCCGGCGTCCGCGGCGAGGCCCTCACGGACGAGGGCGCCGCGCAGCCGCCGCCCGACCGTGTCGGCGGCGCCCGGCAGCGCCGCCAGGAACCCGTCGACCAGCTCGGGCGCGTGCACGGCCAGCGCGGCCTCGGCGTGCGCGGCCGCCGCGGCCAGCCGCGCCCCCGCCAGGCTCCGGGTCATGCGGTCCCTCCCGGCCCTTGCTGCGCTGCGGTGCGGTCGGTCATGCGGTGCCTGCGGGCATGCCCTCCCGGCCCTTGCTGCGCTGCGGTGCGGTCGGTCATGCCGTGGCCGCCAGGGGGTTGGGCAGGTAGGCCCACCGGTCGGTCAGCGGGTCGGTGGCCAGCCGCATCGCGGTGGTGGCCTTGACCGGCAGCGGGTCCCGCACCAGCCGGTCGGCGTCGGCGGTGCCGGCGGCCCGGAACGCGGCGCCCAGCACCGCCCACAGCCGGTCGGGTTCCGCGCCGTGGTGGCGGGCCAGCCCGGCGACCAGCTCCCCGAGGACCGTTCCCAGGGCGGCGGCCAGCTTGGTACGCAGCACGGCGTCGTCGTCGGTGGGCAGGTCGCCCTGCAGGGGCGGGCAGTCGCACCCGGCAGCCCGCACCCGGCGCGCGCTGACCCGGATCCCGCCCAGGTCGCGGTACACGATCCGGGCCGGGCGCCCGGCGTGCAGGACCACCAGGGTGTTCTGCCCGTGCGCCTCCAGCGCGACGCCGCGGTCCAGCACCGTCAGCAGCGGCGCCACCAGCACCCTGGCCAGGTCGGCCAGCCACGTGTACGGGCCCGCGCCGTGGTCGCGGACCGCCTCGGTGAACAGGGGCCGCCCGTCGGCGGGTGAGGCCGCGGACAGGGCGGCCAGCGGCACCACCGTCTCGCCGGGCGCGACGTGCGGGGCGCGGCGGCGCAGGTAGGACAGCCGCCGGTCGGGTGCGCCGTCGACGAGGGCGGCACCGGCGGCAGTTTCGGCCAGGACGGTCAGCGGCAGGTCCCGGGTGAGTTCCGCCAGCAGGGTCGACAGTGGCGGCCCGTTGTGCACCGCGGCGGGGGAGACCGTGCGGACCGCGGAGGTCATCTGTACGTCGACGGCGGTCTTGACGTGGTCGCCGCCGCCGAGCGGGGCGAGGGTGCGCAGCGACATCAGCGGGCGCGCGGGGGCGGTGTCGCCGTCGTCGGTCAGCCACGGGTGTTCGGCCAGCAGGCGCCGCGCCTGCCAGGGGTGGGCGTACAGGATCGGCGGGGCGTTGCCGTGCCACCGGTCGGGGGGTACCCGCAGGCGGCGCAGCCGCACCACCGGCCGGTGCTCCGGCGCGTACGCGAGGACGTCGGCGGTGCTCAGCCCGGCGCGGGTGCGGCAGCACGGGTGCAGGGGGTGCCCGTCGGTGACGGCCTGTTCGAGGTGGCCGAGGCCGTCGGCGTCGCCGGCGGCGGCCTTGAGTGCCGGGGTGCCGCCGTGCGGGGCGGGCCGGTCGGCGCGGGCCAGCGCGAGATTGGCGACGCTGTCGTCCAGTTCGGCGGCGAGCCGGTCGCCGCCGGGCAGGTCCAGGCTGCGCAGCAGAGCTGCGGGGTCGGTGTGGGCGGCGGTGCCGACGTGGACGGTGAGCCCGGCCGGTGCGTCCGCGAACGGCGCCGCGTGGGCGGCGGGTGCGCGCACCACGCGGCCGTCGTCGAGGCACCACCGCAGGTCTGCGGGATCCGCAGGGGTGGGCCGCACGCCGGGCAGGGATTCGCGGTCGAGGGCGCCGATCAGTCGGGCCAGGACGGCGGCGCGGGCGGCGGGCAGTGCCGCGTCGTAGGCGGTGAGCAGGTCGGGGCGCAGCACGGTGAGCGAGTCGCGGGTGTGCGCCGGGTCGGTGGTGGGCCGGTCGGTCGGCTGAGGCACCCGCCCATTCTCCCGGCAGGGGTCCACCGCGCGTGCGGCGCACCCCTGCCGGGAGTGTGGTGGGGGTCAGTAGCGGTAGTGGCTGATCATCGCCTGCAGGTCGGAGCCCATCCGGGCGAGTTCCCCGGTGGCGCGCTTGGCCTCGGCGATGCCGTCGGCGACGCCCTGCGCGGCTTGGGACACCCCGGCGAGGTTGGCGGCGATCTCACCGGAACCGGTGGCCGCGTCGGACACGCTGCGGTTGATCTCGCTGGTGGTGGCGGTCTGCTCCTCGACCGCGCTGGCGATGATCGTCTGGTACTCGTTGATCTTGTCGATGACCTGGGTGATCTCGGCGATGGCGGAGACCGCCCCCTGGGTGTCGGTCTGGATGGCGTTGATCCGCAGGGAGATGTCCTCGGTGGCCTTCGCGGTCTCCTGCGCGAGGTCCTTGACCTCGCCGGCGACCACCGCGAAGCCCTTGCCGGCGTCACCGGCCCGGGCGGCCTCGATGGTGGCGTTGAGGGCCAGCAGGTTGGTCTGCTCCGCGATCGAGGTGATCACCTTGATGACGTTGCCGATCTCCTGCGACGACTCGCCGAGCCGCGTGATGCTGTGGTTGGTCGCCTCGGCCAGTTGCACCGCGTTGGTGCCGACCTGGGCGGCCTCGTTGGCGTTCTCGGCGATCTCCCGGATCGACATGCCCATCTCCTCGGACGCGGCGGCGACGCTCTGCACGTGGCCGGCGACGTCGTCGGCGGCGTGGTTGACCACGCCGACCTGGAGGCTGGCCTGCTCGGCGTTGTTGGCCACCAGCTCGCCGGTCGCCGACAGTTCCTGGGAGGCCGAGGCCAGCGCGTCGACGCTGTCGGCGACGCCGCGCACGAGCATGAGCTTGCTGGCCAGTTCCTCGTTGAGCGTCTCGGCCAGGGCGGACAGTTCCCGGGTGCCGGCCGGGGTGAGCCGGAAGCTCAGGTCGTCGGGGTCGCGGGCGCGCAGCGCGTCGTTGTAGGCGACGATGACGCGGCCGACCTTCGACTGCAGCAGGTACAGCACGCCGCCGATGGCCAGGGGCAGCAGCACGGCGAGGGCGATGAGCAGCCCGACCGACATGCCGGTCTGGGTGGTGGCCCCGGCGACGGCTCGCGCCGAACGCTGGTTGAGGACCGTCTGGAACTTCTCGATCGGTCCGGTGATCACCGCCTTGTTGGCGGCGTAGGTGTCGTCGAACATGATCGTACGGGCGGTGTCGCGCTTGGCGGCCGGGCTCAGGGCCTGGTCGGCGGGGCTGAGCGTGGTCTCGGCGATCGCGGGCGGCATGCCGGACGCGGCCGTGCCGGCGGCCTCCAGCACCAGCCGCTGGGACCGGGACTCGGTCTTGACCAGCGCGTCGGAGTTCGCCTTTGCCTGGTCGATGAGCGCGATCTCGTCGGCGGTGGCGCCGAGCTCCTTGAGCTGGCCGACGACCTTGTCACGGGTCTTGGTGATCGTGATCTCGGTCCAGTAGTTGTTCAGGTGCGTGCGGTCGGCGGTGGCCGCGTACAGGCGGCCCTCGTTGGTGAGGTAGTCGGAGGCGCCCTGGAGTTGCAGGCCGAGTGCCTTGAACCGGGCCTGCCGTTCGAAGGCCCGCTTCTCGGCGCTGACCGCCGAGGTGACCAGCGTGACGGCGAGGACCAGCAGGCCGGTGATCACCACCAGGGTGCCGATGGCGGCTTTGGTGATGGTGGCCTGTCGCAGATCCCGGGGACGAGAGGGGGACATGAGCTGGGAGCCCTTCGCTTCGGCGCGCCCGCCGGGGCCGGCGAGTTACCGGCTGTTCGGTCCCGGCGCGGCGGCCCCTGAGGACCTGCGTCCCGCCGTCCATTACTCGGGAACATCCTAGGACGCCCTACCGGATGTGCGTCCGCACATACCGCCCGGCACAGACCAGAAAACCCAAAAAGGAAGCAACGACCACCCCTCCTTGACTTGGCTCGGGGCCGGGGAGGAGCTGCCTGGACGGTCGGGTGGGTGCCGCCGTGCGGCGGGCGGTGGTGCTGGTGGGACGCGGGCGGCGAATTCGGCCGAATGTGGCGCGCGCCACGCCATTCCGCGGGCGTTGCCTGCTCCGAAACCTCATGGGCGGCTCGCGCGGGCCGACCGTGTGATTGTGCGGCGCGGGTGTGCCGCGCGGAGCGCTCGCGATCGGCTCTCTTGAGCCGGGCTTGAGCTTGCTTGAGCTGTGCTTGACCTGTGCAACCCGGCTGCAACCGACAGCGACCGTGTGCTGCACCCAGAGTCCCGAAAAGTTTCCCCTGTCAGCCGCTGAGCCGTCACGGCGACGGACCTGAGGGGAAACATGATGAGCGCAGCCACCACGACGAAGACCGTCACCCGCGAGCAGGAACTTCTGATCCGCGAGAACATGCCGCTGGTCGGTCACATGGTCCGCGAGATGCTGTTCAAGGTTCCGGCCCACGTGCACCGTGACGATCTGGCGTCGGCCGGGTACGCCGCTCTGGTGACCGCCGCGCAGGCGTTCGACGCGAGCCGGGGCATCCCGTTCGGCCGGTTCGCGGCGGTGCGGGTCCGGGGGGCGCTGCTGGACGAGCTGCGCAGCATGGACTGGGCGAGCCGGTCGGTGCGGGCCCGGGCGCGGCGCGCGGATGTGGCGCGGCAGGAGCTGACCACGCAGCTGGGGCGTACGCCGAGCGCGACGGAGCTGGCCGAGCTGCTGGGTGTGGGCGTGAACGAGCTGGCCAACATCGAGGACGACGTGCAGCGGGCGGCGGTGCTGTCGCTGCAGGGCTTCGCGGCCGGTACGGCCGAGGACATGGTGACCGATGCGGCGCTGACGCCGGAGGAGATGCTGCTGCACCGGGAGCGTCTGGGCTACCTGCACGACGCGGTGTCGGTGCTGCCGGAGCGGCTGCGCTTCGTGGTGGAGTCGTCGTTCCTGCAGGAGCGGCCCCTGTCGGAGGTCGCGGCGGAGCTGGGCGTCACCGAGTCCCGGGTTTCGCAGCTGCGGACCGAGGCGCTGGCGCTGCTGCGCGACGGCCTGACCACGCACATGGAGCAGCAGGAGACCGCGGCGGCCAAGGACGGTTGCGTGGCGCGGCGCCGGGCGGCGTACGCGGCGCAGATCGCGGGGCGCAGCACGATGGCGACGCGCCTGGCGGTGACCGACGCGCAGGGCATGAAGGTGGCGGTGGCCGCCTGAGGGTGGTGCTTGTTCGGCGGTAGCGGCCGTCGCGTCCCGGGGTGGGGGCGCGACGGCCGCCGTCGTTTGTCCGGGGACATGTGGCTCTGAGTGAGTGTTTGAGAGTGGTGTCGGACGGCGTGTCTGACGCAGGTGGTCAGCTGGCTCGATGAGCTGGGTGTGGAGCGTGAGCGCAGGTATCCGTCGGATTTGACTGATGCACAGTGGGAGATCGTGGAGCCGATGCTCCCGCTGATCAAGTCGCCAGGGCGGATCCCGAAGCACCCTCGCCGAGCGATCGTGGACGCGATCCTGTACGTCGTGCGCAGCGGCTGCTCGTGGCGACAGTTGCCGGTCGATTTTCCGCCCTGGCAGACGGTCTACTGGCAGTTCCAGCAGTGGGAGAAGCGCGAGGTCACCGCACGGATCCTGGAGGAGCTGCGCGAGCAGGTCCGCATTGCCGAGGGCCGTGAACCGGTACCGAGCGCGGGAGTCATCGACTCGCAGAGCGTCAAGGCAGCCGACACTGTCGGCCGGGACTCTCGCGGCTACGACGCTGGGAAGAAGGTCAACGGGCGCAAGCGGTTCATCGTCACCGACACCGTGGGCCTGCTGGTGGTGGTCTGCGTGATGGCCGCGTCGTGGCAGGACCGCGACGGCGCCCGTACGACGTTGCTGAGTCTGTACCTGTCCAGCCCGATCCGGCATGTGTTCGCCGACCAGGGCTTCGCCGGACGGCTGGTCGAGTGGGCTGCCGGCACGCTGCGCACGAGCGTGGAGATCGTGCGTAAGCCGGCCGAGCAGCGTGGGTTCGTCGTACACCCGAAGCGGTGGGTCGTGGAACGCAGCCTGGCCTGGCTCACCGCCCATCGGCGCCTGGCCCGCGACTACGAACGCGACCCTGCCGTGTCCGAAGCCTTGATCCGTTGGGCCGCCATCAACACCATGGTCCGGCGCCTCGACCGCGGCAAACCCGCTACCCGATAGCGGCGCCGGTTCGTCACCGCGCCCGAGTAGCACCACTCTCAAACACTCACTGAGGGAACCCGTGGCGCACCCGCGTGTCCTCCGGTGGCGGGTGGCGGGTGGTTTGGCAGCATGGGCGCATGTCTCTGGTGCCGCGGCAGGCCGGTGGTGTGCTCCCGCGTGACGGCGGTGCGGAGCAGGTCACGGAGGCGTGGCTGGCGAACCGGCGGTTGTCGGAGCACACCCTGGCGGCGTACCGGCGGGATGTGGCGGGGTGGCTGGGGTGGTGTGCGGCCCGGGAGCTGGATCCGTTGCGGGCGTCCTTCCTGGACGTGAACGCGTACGCCCGCGAGTTGGAGGAGCGGGTGGATCCGCGGTCGGGCCGGCGGTTGTCGGCGGCGACGGTGGCGCGCAAGTTGTCGGGCGTGTCGAGCTGGTACGACTTTCTGGTGAAGGTGCGGGCTGTGCAGGCGAACCCGGTCGGGGGAGCGGATCGCCCGTACGTGTCGCGGGATCATTCGGCGACGGTGGGGTTGTCCGCCGAGCAGGTGGACGCGGTGCTGGCGGCGGCGGAGGCGGATGCGGGTCCGGCGGCGGTGCGGCACCGGGCGATGGTGACGATGATGGCTGACCTGGGGCTGCGGGTGGGTGAGCTGGTCGGCCTGGACGTGGGGGATGTGGGTGCCGAGCGCGGGCACCGCACCGTACGGTTCGTCGGCAAGGGTGGGCGGCCGCGGCGGCGGGTGCTGACGCCGGGTGCGGCGGCGGCGCTGGACGCGTATCTGCTGGTGCGGCCGGGGGCGGCGCAGGGGCCGTTGTTTGTGACGGCCTCGGGTGGCCGGGTGGACCGGCATGCGGTGTTCCGGCTGGTGCGGCGGCTGGCGCGGGCGGCGGGTGTGGCGGGGTGGGAGCGGTTGTCGCCGCATTCGCTGCGGCATGCGTTCGCGACGTCGGCGCGGGCCGAGGGTGTGCCGCTGGAGGATGTGCAGGACGCGATGGGACACGCGGATCCGCGAACCACCCGTCGGTATGACCGGGACCGGCACAACCTGGACCGGGATCCGGCGTACACGTTGGCGGCGGCGCGGGTCCGCCGCGCCGGGCTTTGACCGACCCCCTATTCTCGACCGGTCGTCGGTCGGTTCAGGAGACGGGGTTGGGTTGAACATCTTCGAAGCGGTGCTGCTCGGCGCGGTCGAGGGCATCACCGAGTTTCTGCCTGTCTCGAGTACGGGCCACCTGACGATCATGGAGAAGCTGCTGGGGTACCAGCTGGACGATCCGGACATCGTGGCGTTCACGGCGATCATCCAGTCGGGTGCGGTGCTGGCGACGACGATCTTCCTGCGGCGCGACATCGCACGGATCGTGCCCGCCTGGTTGCGGGGTGTGTTCAGCAAGGATCGGCGCGACGACGCGGACTACCGGTTCGGGTGGGCGGTGATCCTGGGGTCGATCCCGATCATCCTGGTGGGGTTCGCGTTCAAGGACACGATCGAGACGACGCTGCGCAGCCTGTGGTTCGTGGCGGCGTCGCTGATCCTGTTCAGCGGGGTGATGGCGTTCGCGGACCACGCGGCGACGCAGATCCGCCACGAGGACGACGTGACCTGGAAGGACACGCTGATCATCGGCGTGACGCAGTGTCTGGCGCTGGTCCCCGGGGTGTCGCGGTCGGGGGCGACGATGTGCGCGGGTCTGCTGCGTGACTTCGACCGGGTGACGGTGACGAAGTTGTCGTTCTTCCTGTCGATTCCGGCGTTGCTGGGGGCGACGGCGCTGGAGGTGACGAAGGAGGCGGGCAACATCTCCGCCGGGGTGGGCTGGGGGCCCACGATCGTCGCGACCGTGACCAGTTTCGTGGTGGGTTACGCGGCGGTGGCGTGGTTGCTGAAGTTCATCTCGAAGCACTCGTACAGCATCTTCATCGCGTACCGGCTGGTGCTGGGGGCGCTGCTGATGGTGCTGCTGGCGACGGGCGCGGTCGCGGCGAAGTGAGCGCTCACCGCGCGAACGGCGACCAGGACAGCATCTGGTAGACCAGCGCGGCGAAGCCGAGGAAGACGAACCCGAACACGATCGTGGTGATCGAGGTGCGGGGGCCGCGGCCGGCGGTGACCGGCTGGTCGGGCTGGTCGGGGTCGTAGCGGACCTGGAGGCGGGTGTCGGTCAGGTACGACCGGTTGCTGACCGCGTCGTCGATGACGGCTTTGATCTCCTGGCCGCTGCGGGTGCGGTAGGTGACGACGGGCCGGAACGAGATGCGTCCGTCGCCGGCGGAGCGTTGCTGGTTGTCGACGACGACGGCGTCGGCGTCGTAGCCGATGTCGGCGATGCGGCGGTTGCGGAGGATGCCGCGGACCCCGGCTGTGATCATGACGCAGCCGGCCAGGGCCGGGATGCCGATCATGACCAGGTAGAGCACCGCGGGGACCCATCCCATGCTGTCGGGAAGGCCGACTTCGTCGATCATGGCGCGACGGTACCGGAGCCGGTCCATCGGGCATATCGCCGGTTCGGCGGGTAGGCGCGCCGCGCCCGTTCATGCACCGCCGTCACTGCCGGTGCACCGTCCACGCCGGAATCCCGCGGGCCGGTCCGTCCGTACGGTGCCCTGATCTCGGCCGAACGGATGAGGTGCAACCGCCGGGCAACCGTCCGTGACCAGCCCACGCACCCCCACCCCCCGAATCTCGAACCCGTGACCGGCTGACACCCAGCCGCAACACCGACCGGGGGAGAAGAAACATGGGCCGCACGGTACGCACCACCCTCACCACCGCCCTCGCGACGCTGGCCACCGCCGGCGCCGCGCTGATCGGCGCCACCACCCTGGCCACCCCCGCCCGGGCCGCCGCGGTCACCACCAGCAGCCTGCAGTCCCAACTGGTCACCTACACCAACAACACCCGCACCCGCGCCGGCTGCAAACCCCTCCGCCTCGACTCCCGCCTCCTGCTCGCCGCCCGCGGCCACTCCGCCTACCAGGCCCGCACCAACCGCATGAGCCACATCGGCTCCGGCGGCTCCAGCTTCGTCACCCGCGCCCACCGCGCCGGCTACCCCTGGCCCATGGCCGAAAACGTCGCCTACGGCTACCCCACCGCCTCCGCCACCATGAAAGCCTGGATGGCCAGCCCCGGCCACCGCGCCAACATCCTCGACTGCCGCGCCAGAGCCCTCGCCGTCGGCGTCTACTACTCCACCAACGGCACCCCCTACTACACCCAGGAATTCGGCTGGCGCTGAACCACCAGCACCCTCCCCGAAACGACCCGGCCGGCATGCCATCGCAGCCGGCCGGTCGCCGTTTCCCGGCCGGACAGTTGCGGGCCCACGCGGAAACGCCCATCGGGACGGTCGTGGTGACACGATGGTCATCAAGGCCGGATACGGTGCGAAGCGCGTACCCCGGTCCAGGTCGCCGCAGGGGCGGTGACGCCCACCGCCACGGGAGGCATCCATGAGCACCGACCCCGACCGGCCGTCGCGGCCCTGGCTGCTGCGGTGGGCCGTCCTCGGCCTGATCGTGGCGGGCGGGGTGATCCAGATCGTGATGTCGGCGTACTACCTCAGCGTGGCGCACGCCCCCCAGCCGCACGATCTGCCGGTCGGTTTCGTTGCCGCGCCGGCGGACGCGGCCAAGGTGCAGGCCGCCATCGACAAGGGGGGCCAGTTCGCCGCGCAGCCCTACCCGTCGGCCGACGCGATGATCGCCGCCATCAGGACCAAGGACATCTTCGGCGGACTCGACGTCACCACCACCCCGCCGCACCTGTATGTCGCCTCCGCGGCCGGCACCGCGGCGTCCAACGCGCTGAAGACCGCGTTCACCTCCGTGACGCAGCAGCAGACGGCCGACCGGGTGCAGCAGCTGAGCGCGGCGGGCCAGCCGGTGCCGCCGGCCACGGTGCAGCAGCTCACCACGCCGCCGGCCATCACGGACGTGGTGGCCCTGCCGCCCGACGATCGGACCGGCGCGTCGATCGGGCTGCTCGTGCAGGCCCTGGCGATCGGCGCGACGGTCGCCTCGATCGGCTTGGGGCGCATCGGCGCGCGGACCAGACCGTCGCTGCTGCGCGGCGTGGGGCACACCGCGACGCTGCTGGTCTACGCGGCGGCGTCGGCCGCGGCGGTGCTCGGTGCGGCGCACGCGTTCGGGGTGGTCCCGGCGGGCACCGACAGCCACCTGTTCCGGGCGTTCCTGCTGGTGTCGGTGGCCATCACCGGTTCCGTCGCGGGCCTGGTCGCGTTGATCGGCGCGGCCGGTTCGTTCCTGGGTACCGCCTACTTCGTGGTCGGTGTGCCGATCTCCGGCGCGACCGTGCTGCCCGAGTTCCTGCCGCCGGTCGCCCGTGTCCTGGGGCAGGTGCTGCCCACCGGTGCGGGCGCCACCCTGGTGCGCGACAGCCTCTACTTCCCCGCCGCTCCCGTCACCCAGCCGATGATCGTCCTCAGCCTGTACGCGGGCGTCGGCATCCTGCTCGTTCTGATCACCAACGCGCTGGCCAACCGCTCCCGCCGCGTGTCCCTGCTGCGCCTCACCGCGGACGCCGAGGAGGAGCCCGCGCGGGAGGACGCGCCCGCGTCGCCGTGACCCGCCGCCCGACCGCCGCCCCAGCGCGGCCGCGCCGGGGGTCCGGGTCAGGCGGGCAGGTGCAGGGCGGCGCGGACCAGATCCAGGGCGGCCTGCGGCGCCACCCCGAGCGCGGCGGTGTCCGCGGCGTAGCGTTGCGCGAGCCGGTGCGCCTGTTCGGGTACGCCCGCGGCGCGGGCCGTGACGAGGGTGCCGAGCCGGCCGCGGGTCTGCACCAGCCCGGCCTGTTCCAGCTCCCGGTACGCGCGGGCCACCGTGTTCGTGGCCAGGCCCAGGTCGGCGGCGAGCTGCCGTACCGGTGGCAGCCGTGTCCCGGCGGGCAGGGCGCCGGTGGCGGCCAGCGCGGCGATGCGGGTGCGTACCTGTTCGTACGGTGGCACCGGCGACGCCGCGTCGATGACGATGTCCATGGACGCGCCCCCTGTGTGTCGGTCCTGCGCTCAGATCAGGCGGGGCGGGGTGTTGCCCGCGGCCTGGATGGCGCGCCGCATCGGCACCATCGCCAGCAGGATCCCACCGGCGACGAAGAAGACGATCAGCGACACGATCCCGATCCGGTAGCTGCTGGTGAGCTGGTACACCAGCCCGAACGCCAGCGGGCCGAGCCAGCTGGTGCCCTTGTCGCTGATCTCGTAGAAGCCGTAGTACTCGCCTTCGCGGCCGGTGGGGATGAGCTGGCTGAACAGTGACCGGCTCAGCGCCTGGCTGCCGCCCAGCACCAGCCCGATCGCGATGCCGAGCAGCATGAACGGCAGCGGCTCACCGGCGGGCAGCCAGTACGCGGCCAGCATCACGCCGAGCCACAGGGCGAGGCTGATCAGGATGGTCTTGCGGGCGCCGATGCGTTCGGCCAGCGCACCGAGCAGCAGCGCGCCGCCGAACGCCAGGAACTGCACCAGCAGGATCGTGATGATCAGGTCGCCCTGTTCGAGCCGCAGTTCCTCTGTGCCGTACTGGCTGGCCAGGGCGATGACGGTCTGGATGCCGTCGTTGTAGATCAGGTAGGCGAGCAGGAAGAACAGCGTCAGCGGGTACGCGCGCAGCCCGCGCAGGGTGCGCCCGAGCTGCCGGAACCCGTCGAGCAGCACGTTGCCGCCCGCGGCGCCGGTGGAGGTGGTGGTGGGGTGTTCGCGCAGCCAGCGCAGCGGCAGCAGGGTGAACAGGCCCCACCACAGTCCGGCGGAGACGATGCACCAGCGGGCCAGGTCGAGGGTGCGCTGGTGGTCACCGTCGCGGCTGAGCAGTTGCACGACGACGAGGTTGGCCAGCAGCAGCAGTCCGCCGCCGAGGTAGCCGATGGCCCAGCCGCGGCTGGACACCCTGTCGCGTTCGTCGGGGCCGGCCAGTTGCGGCAGGAACGAGTTGTACACCACGACGGACGCGCCGAAGGCGATGTTGGCGATCAGGAACAGCAGGCCGCCGAGCAGGTACCGCTCGCCGGTGACGAACGCGAATCCGATGGTGGCGCCGGCGCCGGTGAACGCGGCGGCGGCCAGCAGCGGCTTCTTGCGGGCGCTGCGGTCGGCGACCGCGCCCATGACGGGCAGCACGAAGACGGTGAGCAGCACCGACAGCGACACCAGGTAGGGGAAGTAGGAGCCGGCGGCGACCGTGATGCCCAGCGGGTGGACCCGGCCGTGGCAGTCGTCGGCGCCCAGCGCGCAGCCGGCGGCCTGTTCGGTGACGGTGGTCAGGAACGGCCCGAGGAACACCGTGATGACGGTGGTGGAGAACGCCGAGTTGGCCCAGTCGTAGAAGTACCAGCCGGTGCGTTCGCGGCGCCCGGCGGGCGGGGCGGCGGCGGTGTCGATAACGGCCATGACGTGCGCTCCAGCTCCTGCGGGCGGTGGTGAGCGCTCATGATGCCACCTGCGGCGCCGGTTCTCACGCGTCGTGACGCCACCATTTGGCCAGGGCGCTGGTGGCCGGGTCGTCGGAGTCGGCGAGCGCCGCCCACGGGTCGGCGCCGGGCGGCAGATCGGTGCCCGCGTACGCGGCGAGTCCGGCCGGGTCGGGCTGTTCGGTCGGCAGGTGCACGGCGGCCGGGTCGACCAGGCCGAGGCTGCCGGTGTCGATCCACGGGAACCCGTCGACCGGTTCGGGCAGCGGCCCCACGTCGAGTACGGGCGGGAACACGCTGACCGCTTCGTGGCCGGTGTCGTCCCACGCGTCGGGGTCGGTGCCGACGTGGCCCACCACGTCGGGGTGCGGGTCCGCGGCGTCCTCGTCGTACCGGTGTCCCGGGTCGTGCTGGTGCCCCGGATCGTGGTGGTGGCCCGGATCGTGGCCGGGGTCGTGGTCGTATCCGTGGTCGTCGTGGCCCGGATCGTCGTGGCCCGGGTCGTCGTCGTGGGACGCGTCCAGGCCCCACCCGTGGTCGTGGCCGGCGTCGAACACGTCCGGCAGGGCGAGGTCGTCGTCGTGTCCGCCCAGCGGCTGCGGATCGTGATGTCCGTGGTCGTCGGGGAAGTCGGGCCACAGGTGATCACTCATGCGGTTGTCTCCTCTGGCTCTGCCGGGGTGGGGGTCAGGGTCCGGGCGCGGGCCAGCACGTCGTCGACCGCGGCCAGCCGGGCCCGGATCGCGTCGTGGTCGGCCTGCGCGGCCGCGCGGCGGCGGGCCCGCCCCGCGGCGTCGGTCGCGGCGGCCGCGTCGATGTCGGCGATGTGCGCGTCCAGTTCCCGTAGCCGCCGTTCGACGGCCTCGTCGACGGCGACGCTGAGCGCGTACTGCAGGTCGGTGAAGCGGAACGAGATCTCGTCGGTGAGTGCGGCGCGGGCCTCGGCCAGGACGTCGCGCAGCCATGCGCGGGCCTGCTGCCGGTCGGTCTGTACCCGCCTGCGGTACAGCACGTATCCGCCCGCGGCCAGGCCCAGCCCGATCCCGGCGACCGGGATCAGCAGGCCGCCCGCGGCGAGGGTTCCGGCGCCGAGCACGCTGGCGCCGAGGATGGCGCCGCGCCCGGCCATGAACGCGATACCGCCCGCGGACAGGGCGATCAGCAGGTTGTCGCCGGAGCCGTCGCGGGGCGGGCCGGCGGACAGGGTGTGCCGCAGGGTGGCGTTCAGCCGGGCCAGCACCTGGTCGAGTTCGCCGTCGTCGAACACCTGCGCCAGCACGGCCGCGCCGACCTGCCGGAACGTGTCGTGCAGGTCCTGCGACAGCCGTACGGCGACGGCCTGCAGTTCGGTGTCGACGGTCTGCGGCAGCGCGGTCAGCCCGTCACGGCCGAGGGAGTCGATGCGTGCTCCGAGGCGCTGCTGCACGTCGGCGATCTGGGTGCGCAGCGACCCGACGACCTCGATGCGGGCCCGCTGCGTCTCGGTGTTCAGCAGCAGCGCCCACTGGCGGGATTCGGTGCGTTTGCGGGCGGCCAGTGCGGCGCGCTGCGCGCGGACGGCGGCCAGTTGCGCCGGGTCGGCCTCGGTGGCGCGCAGCCGGTCCCGGGCCGCGCCGTCGAGGCGGGCCAGTTCGCCGCGGGCGGCGCGCAGCACGTTGGCCTGCTGCAGCTGATGCCCGCGCCCGGCCAGGTCGATGAGGGCGTGTTGCAGTTCGGCGATGCGGGACGCCTCCACCAGGGCGGCGGCCGCGTCGGGGGCGGCCAGCGCGGTCTCGGCCAGCCGCGCCGACACCGGGTACCAGCCGGCGTCGGCGAAGCGGGGGGCGTGGGTGCGCAGCAACGCCCGGTTGTCCGCGAGGACGCGCCGCCACCCAGCAAACGCGTCGATCTTGGTGAGGGTGAACACGACCGCGTCGACGCGTTCGCTGGCCTCGGCGAGGAATGCGAGTTCCGGCTGCGACAGCGGCGCGGACGCGTCCGCGGTGAACAGCAGCGCGGTGGCCCGCTGCACCGCGTCGAGCGCGACCGTGGCGTGCGCGGGTTCGAGGCCGCCGACGCCCGGCGTGTCGACCAGGCTCAGGTACTGCAGCAGGGGAGCGGGATGGGTGAGTTCGACGCGGCGGGCCTGCCCGTCGCCGGTCGCCCACGCGGCCAGCGTCGCCGGGTCCACGTCGACCGGTTCGCCGCCGCCCGCCGGCCACGCCCGCGCCGCGAACGGACCGGGCCCGATGTGCAGGTAGGCGCTGGTGGCCACACCCGCGTCCACCGGGGACAGGCCGGGCACCCCGAGCAGCGCGTTCACCAGGGAACTCTTGCCGCGTTTCGTCTCGCCGACCACCACCACGGCGGGCCGGGTCATCTGCGTACGGTGCAGTTCGGCCAGCTCCGCGCCGGCGTCCGGGTCCGCCGCGCGGACGAACGCGAGGGTGTCGCGGACCGTGGTGTCCAGCGTGGCGGCCAGCGCCCGCCCGGTCACCGGGCTGCTCCCTGAAGGGCCCGGGCGAGCAGGTGGAAGCCGCGGTGCGCCACCTGCGCCACCCGGGCCTGGGCGGGGCCGGCACCGGCGACCGCGTACGCCCGCCACCGGTGCGCGGCCCGCACCGCCGCCTCGGCCAGCTCGCCGGGGCCCGCGCCGGGCAGCCCCAGGATCTCCCGCGGGTCCTCCGCGGTGGCCAGGGCGATCAGTTCCTGCTCCCACGGGGCCGGCAGCGCCACCACACCGGACGCGACGCGCTGCGCCGCGGCCAGCAGCCGCAGCCGGTGGTACGCGGGGTCGCGCAGCAGCGTCTCCACCGCGTCGCGCAGCGCGTCCCGGTCGGTGCCGGCGGCGGCGCGCCCGGCGAGGCGGTCCAGCCGGCCCAGCGCCCAGCCCGCCTTGATCGCGTCGGAACGCCAGCGCAGCGTCGAATCCACCGTGCTCTGCAGGTGGGCGAACCCGGAGACCTCCGCGAGGCGGCGCACCAGGTCCCCGGTGCCCAGCTGCGGTTGCGCCGCCAGCTGCGCCACCGCGAAGCCGACACCGTACAGGTCGAGCAGGCCCAGCAGCCGTTCGCGGCGGGCCGCGTCCAGCGGGCCCGGCCGGGTGCGGAACAGGTCCACCGAGGCCAGCAGCACCGCCAGCTCCCCGGTGGGCAGCGCGGCCAGTTCCCGCAGCGCGGCGCAGTCGGCGGCGGTGAGCCGGCCCGCCTGCGCGGTCTCGGCCAGCAACCCCACCACCGGGACCACGTCGGCGACGGTACGGGCCAGCAGCGTCGCCTGCTGGCGGGCCAGCGGCTGCGCCACCGGCCACGGGTCGGCGGCCCCACCGGTCAGGGTGTCCACCTTCGCGAACACGCCCAGCGCGTTGATCGGGCTGCTGGCCAGCCGCGCCGTCGCCGCCCGGAACGCGTCCAGGGCCTGCACGTCGTCGGCGCGGACCGCCTGGGTGAACACGTACACGACCGCTTCGGCGGCGGCGACCTCGCCGAGGCTGCCCGCGTCGATGCCGTCGTCGAACGGGGCCGCCACCACCGCCTCGGCGCGTTCCCGCAGCCGGGTGTCGGCCGACGCCAGTCCGGGCGTGTCCACCACGGTCAGGTCGCGGAGCCGCTCGCTGGTCAGGGCGACGTCGACGTACGCGACCCGGTCGGCGTGCACGCCGAGCCGCTGGGGGAGCATCCCGGTGTCGGACAGCGGCAGGGTGTGCCGGGTGCCGTCGCGGGTCACCACGTCGACGCGGTCGGCGGGCCCGTACCGGAACCGGGTCACCACCCGGGTGCACTCGCCGGCCGCGGTCGGCGCGACCCGCCGCCCGATCAGCGCGTTGACGAGTGTCGACTTTCCGGCTTTCAATCGGCCCGCGATCGCCACCCGCAGCGGCTCACCGAGCCGGGCGTGGATCTGTTGTACCTGGCCACCGACGTCCGGGCCGACGGCGGCGACGATGTCGTCACACAGCGCGGCCATTCGGGTACAGAGCGGACCGGTCATGACGACTCGTCAGCGCAGCCGGCCGTCAGCGACAATGTCCTGGCCGCGACCGTCGTCCACCACCATGATCCGGTACGTCCTTCCCGACCCGGGCAGGACGGGACGCCTGCCGCAGCACCCACACTACGGACCGGGACGCACAGCCCGGATCCCGTGTTCGTGCCAGGCACGGCACGAACACCGGCGACGCATCGGGGAGGACGCGGTGCCGCAAGACCTGGCCGCCGTGGCCGCCGGCCACCTGCGCCGCCCCGGCCTCATCGTGGTCGCCGGGCCACCCGGCGCCGGCCGCAGCACGGTGCTGCACCGGCTCGCCGGGGCCACCCCGGGCGCCGTGCACACCGGGGGTGGGCTGGCGATGCTCACCGCCGTACCCGCGCTGGCGCTGTCGCGGGCGGTGCGGGCCCGGCTGCCCGCCCACGACATCCCGCTGCTGGCCGAGGCGGTCCGCTCCCGGGTCCGCGGCGGGCTGCTGATCCTCGACGACCTGCAGTACGCCGACGCGGCCACCCTCGCCGCGCTGCCGCTGCTGGCCGTGCACTGCCGCGTCGCGGTGGCACTGCGTACCCCGCACCGGCTGGCCGGGGCCGCCGAGGCCGCGCTGCGCGGCGCCGCCACGGCCTGGCTGGACGTGCCACCACTGGACCCCGACGCCGCCGCCGACCTGGCCCGGCGCACCGCCACCCTCGACGCGGGCACGCTGGCCGCCGTCCTGGCGCGCGCCGGCGGCAACCCGCTGGCCGTCGTCGCGCTGGCCCGCCAGGCCGGCACCGGGCGCGGCGTCCCCGGCGCCGACATCGACCAGGTCGCGTACGCGATCGCGGCCGCCCTCGCCGACCTGCCCCGCCCCGCCCGCACCGCCCTGGCCGCGCTGGGCCTGCTCGGTCGACCCGCCCCCGCCGCCCTGCTCGGCCAGGGCGCCGCGGACCTGCTGGCCGCCGGCCTGGCCGCCGACACCCCCGACGGGCTGCAACCCACCTCCGGGTACGTCGCCGAGACCGCCGCCGGGCTGCTCGACGGCGCCGCCCGCACCGAACTGCACCGGCGGCTGGCCGACCTCACCCCGCCCGCGGAAGCCGCCCAGCACCTCGCCGCCGCCGGTGACCTGCCCGGCGCGCACCGCCGCGCCCTGCAGGCCGCCGACCGCGCCACCGGCGCCGAACGCGCCGCGCTGCTGCTGTTCGCCTGCGACCTGCCCGGCGTCACCGTCGACCCCCGGGTCCGGCTGGCCGCCGCCGACGCCGCCCTGGCTGCCGGGCGCCCCCACGCCGCCGCCCGCGTCCTGGACACCGGTACGCCGCTGGGCGTCGAAGCGGACGTCCTGCGCGGGGAAGCCCTGCTGCAGGCCGGTGATCCCGCCGCCGCCCGGCGCGCCGCGCAGCCCGTACCCGATGCCGGTCCCGCGTCCGTGGTCGCGGCCCGCGACCGGATCCTGCTGCTGGCCGATCTCGCCGCCGACCCGGCCGCGGCCGCCGACACCGCCGACAAGATCCTCGCCCGGCATCCGCACCCGCCGCCCGGTCTCGCCGCCGCCCTCGCCGCGGTCCGCGCCGCGCACCGCACCCCCGGCTGGGAGGACGACCTGGCCCGCGCCGCCGCCGCGGGCGACCCGCTGACCGCCCGGTGGAGTGCCTGGCAGCTGGTCGAACACCTCACCGCCGACGCCCGCCTCGCCGACGCCGCGTCGGTGGCCCGCGACGCCGCGGCCGCCTGCGCCGCCGACCTGGCCTACAGCTGGCAGACCCGGTTCGCGGCCGCCGCCGACTTCGCCGACGCGCTCGCCGGCCACGCCGCGGCCGCACCCGGCGGGGAACCCGGCCACGCCGCACCCGGCGGGGATTCCGGCCGCGCCGCGTTGTCCGCCGGTTCCGACCCGTTCGCGTTCTCCGCCGGCGCGGACCCCGGCGCCGCCGAGGGCGCCGACCCGGCCGATGTCCTGCACCGCCGCGCCGCCGACCTCACCGACCGGTCCCTGCCCCCGGACGCGCGCGGCTACGCCACCGCCGCCACCGCCCTCGTCGAAGCCGACACCGGCCTGCTCGCCGCCGCCCGCGCCCGCCTCACCGGCCACACCGACCATCCCGCCGCAGCCTGGGTCGCCCACGAGGCCGCCTGGCTCGACGGGCAACCCGACCGGGCCGCGCACACCCCCGCCGAGGGTGGGGGACTGCTCACCGGCCTGGACCACATCACCGCCCAGTGGGCCGCCCACGACCGCGGCGCCGCCGCACCCACCGGCATCCCACGCGGCCTGCCCGGCCCCGCCCGGCGCACCCTCACCGCCTGGGCCACCGGCACCGGTTTCACCGCCGCCGCCGACACCTGGGCCGGCACCGCCGTGCGGGAACAGGTCCGCTGCCTGCTGGCCGCCGGCGCCCACGAACCTGACCCGGGCCGGGCCGTGGCCGCCCTGCTGGCCGCCGAACAACTCGCCGACACCGCCGGGCTCACCGTGCTCGCCGGGCGCGCCCGCCGCGGGCTGCGCCGCCACCACGTGCACCGCGACACCCGCGGGCCCCGCTCCGGCACGCAGCTCACCGGCCGCGAAACCGACGTGCTGCGCCTGGTCGCCGCCGGGGAACCCACCCGCCGCATCGCCGGGCAACTCGGCATCTCCGCGGAAACCGTCGACACCCACATCCGCGCCGCCATGCGCAAACTGGGCGCGCGTACCCGCACCGAAGCGGCAGCGCTCGCCTTCACCCACCCCGACGCCCAACCCCCGCGGGAGGATCGCCGGTGACCCGACCACCAGACGCCCCACGGCACATCGTCGCCACCACCGCCGACGCCGACACGGTGCTGCGCCGCCTCACCCGCGCCGGCTGGACCGCCCGCCCCGGCTTCGCCCTGCCCGACCCGTCCTGGGACGTCACCGCGGCCCGCCTCGTCCTGCACGGCCGCATCACCGACACCGACACCCTGCAACTGGCCGTGCTCGCCGCCGCGCGCGGCGCCGGCATCGTCGCGGTCAGCGACACCGACAGCCCCGTCGGCCGGGCCCTGGCCGACGACCTCGCCCGCCTCGGCCCCCTGCAACACGGCACCGGCGCCGACAGCACCGTCGCCGAACTCGTCCCCGAACAACGCGCCCTGCTGGACCGGCTCGCCGCGGGGGAGACCATCGCCGCCGCGGCCGCCGCCGAATACCTGTCGCTGCGCACCGCGAACCGGCGCATCGCCGAAGCCCGCGCGCTGTTCGGGGTCCGCACCACCCGCGAAGCCGTCCTGGCCTACCTGCGCCAGCGCCGCGACTGACCGCCGCGCTACACCGCGGCCAGCCCCTCGTCCGCGTGCGCGATCCGGGTCAGCTCCCGCCACAACGCCACCACGAACACGGCCGAACCCACGAACGCGAACCAGAACGGCGCCGCCACCCCGAACCGGTCCGCCAGCACCCCACCCAGCACCGACCCCACCACCAGCCCACCGAACGTGCAGACCGTGTTCACACTGCCCACCCGGCCCTGCAGATGCTCCGGCACCGCCCGCTGCCGCACCGTGATCGACGTTGTACCCCAGATGAACGCGTGCGCCCCGAACACGAAGAACACCGCCGACGCCACCCACGCCGACCGGGTCACCGCCAGCACCAGATGCGTCAACGTCTCGATCACCAGACCGGCCCGCATCACATTGCCCAGGCTCACCCGCCGGGTCAGCCACCCGTACATGCCCGTGCCCACCAGCCCGCCCACCGCGGACACCGTCGTCAGCAGACCGAAACCCACCGCGCCCAGCCCCAGCCGCCGCGCCGCGTACAGCACCAGCACCGACCACGCCGCACCGAACGTCACGTTGAACACCAGAATCGTCAACGCCAGCGTCCGCACCGCCGCGTGCCGCGCCGTCCAGCGGAAACCCGCCACGATGTCGCGGCCCACCCCACCCGAGCGCGCCACCCGGCCCGGCGGCGGCAGCACGATCCGCCACACCAGCAGCACACCCGCCACCACCAGCACCGTCTCCGCCGCGAACGGCCACACCCGGCCCGCCGCGAACAACGCCGCCCCGATCGGCGGACCCACCAACTGGTTCAACGTGATGAAACCCGTCTGCAGCCGCGCGTTGGCCACCACCAGATCGTCCCGGTCCACCAGCATCGGCGTCAGCGTCGCCACCGTGTTGTCCGCGAACACCTCCGCGGTCGCCAGCAGTCCCAACCCGACCAGCGCACCCGCCACCGACAGCCGCCCGGCCGCCAGCGCCGCCACCAGCACCGCCAGCACCACGCCGCGCACACCGTCGGCCACCATCACGATCCGCCGGCGCTCCCGCCGATCCGAGAGCACCCCCGCCCACAGGCCGAACACCAGCGGCGGCGCCCACCGCAGCAACGCCGCCAGCGACACCAGGAACGCGTCAGGAGTCAACGACGCCACCAGCAACGGCCCCGCCGCGGCCGCCACACCGTCACCCAGGTTCGTCACCCACGACGACGCCAGCAGCCACCGGAACCCGGCACCCAGCCGGGCCGGCACGAACGACTCCACGAATCCGGTCACGAATCCACGACCCTACGGTCGACACCACCACCGGCACACCGAATTAGCGCCGCTCACCCCGGCCGGTCCGCGCGCCGACGCACCCGCGACACATCCACCGGCCGCGTCGGGTCCACGAACCGCGGCAACTGCGGCTCACCGGCCCGCAACGGAGCCAGCGTCACCGTGATCCCCTCCATGATCCGATCCGTCGCCCGCATCGCCTGCGCACCCGGCGACCCGGTCAACCCCGACAGATCCACCGGCTCCCCGAAGCGCACCCACACCACCGGCCGGCGCAGCATCGCCCGCAGCACCGAACCCACGATCCCCTTCGGCGACGTGTACGGCAGCACCGCATGCGCCCCCCACTGCGCCACCGGCACCACCGGCGCCCCCGACAACGCCGCCATCCGCGCCACCCCGGTCTTGCCCCGCTCCGGCCACATCCACGGATCCAGCCCGATACGACCCTCCGGATACACCAGCACCGTCGAATTCGCCGCCAGAGCCGCCGCCGCATCCGGCAACGCCTGCGCCACCCGCGCCGTACGCCGATCCACCCGGATATGCCCGCACCGGCGCATCAACGCACCCACCACCGGCGCCCGGAAGATCCCACCCGTCGCCATGATCCGCGGCGTCAGCCCGGCCACCCGGCACGCCGCGGTCAACACCACCGGATCCACCGGGCTCACATGATTCGCCGCCAGGATCAGCGGGCCACCCCGCACCGCCGCCGGCACCTCCCCGGACACCCGCAGCCGGCACACCAGCGCCGCCAGCGGACGCGACACCCACACCAGCGCCCGCCACAACCGGGGCGCCCGCCACGACGTCTCCATCAGAGCGCCATGATCGCACGACACCGCCGCGGGCGCCGCCGCCCGCACCTCACTCCGCGTCCCGCAACTCCGCCAGCCGCGCCTCCACCTCCGCCAACTGCTCCCGTAACCGCTGCGCCTGCTGCTCGGCCTGCGCGCGCTCCGCCGCCAGGATCTGCTCCACCGCCTCACGCACACCCGGCACATCCACCAGCGCCACCATCCGCAACGCCTCCGCCGGACGCACCACATACGGCCGGGCCAGCGCCTTCGCGCCCTGCTGCGCCGCCACCGTCCACTCCCCGTCGGCGTACGCCAACGTCACCGTCAGCCCCGCCGGGCCCTTCGGCCGCGCCGGCTTACCCGGCCCCTTACGCGCCGCCGGCACCACCGGCGCCGCCGGGGCAGCCACCGCCGGGGCAGGGGAGGGGCGCACCGGCTTGTCGATCACGAACTCGGGCTCCGGGCGCGCGGGCTCCGGATCCGGCTCGGGCGCCGCCACGGCCGGTGCCCGGCGGCCCGCACCCTTGGGCGCGACCTGCAGATCACCGGGGGAGAACGGCAACTCGTCACGGCCGAACCGCACCACCAGCCAATCCTCCGACTCCGCCGGATCGGTCAACCGCACCACCTGCCCCAGCTGACCCGCCATCTGCCCCGCCGCCTCCGTGAACACCACCCGCGGCCGCCGGCCCGCCGCCACCGCGTCCCGGATCACCACCAGATCCTGCTCACTGAGCCCCGGCACCACAGCCGCCACCATCACAACCTCCACCATCCGACGCCATTCACGACGCCATTCGTACGCATGTTTGAATGCCGTCGTTTCTACCAGCCCACCCCGACAGAACCGCGCACCCCACCCCGACGGGCGCGCGCCGATACTGGGCAACCACCCCGGCGTGGCACGCTCGCCCACGTGACCAGCACACCCGAGGCGCAACGCCTGCGCGACCTCGCCCGGCTGCGCCGCGTCCGCGACCGCATCGACCGCGACTACGCCCAGCCCCTCGACGTCGAAGCCCTCGCCCGCGGCGCCCACATGTCCGCCGGACACCTCAGCCGCGAATTCCGCCGCGCCTACGGCGAATCCCCGTACTCCTACCTGATGACCCGCCGCATCGAACGCGCCATGGCCCTGCTGCGCCGCGGCGACCTCACCGTCACCGACGTCTGCTTCGCCGTCGGCTGCTCCTCACTGGGCACCTTCAGCACCCGCTTCACCGAACTCGTCGGCATGCCACCCAGCACCTACCGCACCCAGGCCGCCCACGGCGACGCGGGCCTGCCCGCCTGCGTCGCCAAACAGGTCACCAGACCGATCAGGAATCGAGAAGCGGGCGCCACCGAGCCGCAACTAGCGTGACCGGCATGGACATCACCATTCACGCCAGCTTCCTGCCCCACGACGACCCCGACGCCTCCCTCGCCTTCTACCGCGACACCCTCGGCTTCGAGGTCCGCAACGACGTCGGACGCGGCACCATGCGCTGGATCACCGTCGGCCCCGCCGACCAGCCCGGCACCTCCATCGTCCTGCACCCGCCCGCCGTCGACCCCGGCATCACCGACGACGAACGCCGCACCATCACCGAGATGATGGCCAAGGGCACCTACGCCACCCTCCTGCTGGCCACCAAGGACCTCGACGGCGCCTTCGAACGCCTCCAGGCCAGCGACGCCGACATCGTCCAGGAACCCACCGACCAGCCGTACGGGGTACGCGACTGCGCCGTCCGCGACGCCGCCGGCAACCTGATCCGCATCCAGCAACTCGGCTGAACCCAGCAACTGGGCTGAACCCACCGCGCGCGGCGACCGGAAGGCGGCACCAGGGAAGCCGCGATTCCCGCGCCGCGCGCGGCCACGAGCTGATCAGATCAAGACGCACACCGCCACCGGCGGCGAACCTGACAGATGGAGACACGATGCCCGGGGCCACCAGGACAGGCAAGCCGCAGACCACCGCACACGCCGCCGACACCCACGACCTGATCCGCGTCCACGGCGCCCGCGTCAACAACCTCAAAGACGTCAGCGTCGACATCCCGAAACGGCGCCTCACCGCGTTCACCGGCGTCTCCGGCTCCGGCAAGAGCTCCCTGGTCTTCGGCACCATCGCCGCCGAATCCCAACGCCTGATCAACGAGACCTACAGCGCCTTCGTCCAGGGCTTCATGCCCACCCTGTCCCGCCCCGACGTCGACCTCCTCGGCGGCCTCACCACCGCCATCATCGTCGACCAGGAACGCATGGGCGCCAACCCACGCTCCACCGTCGGCACCGCCACCGACGCCAACGCCATGCTGCGCATCCTCTTCAGCCGCCTCGGCAAACCCCACATCGGCTCACCCCAGGCCTACTCCTTCAACGTCCCCACCGTGCGCGCCGCCGGCGCCATCACCGTCGAACGCGGCGAAGGGAAAACCAGGACCGAGAAAGCGACCTTCAACCGCCTCGGCGGCATGTGCCCCCGCTGCGAGGGCATGGGCTCGGTCACCGACTTCGACCTGACCGCCCTCTACGACGACAACCTGTCCCTCAACGAGGGCGCCCTCACCATCCCCGGCTACAGCATGGACGGCTGGTACGGCCGCATCTACCGCGGCAGCGGCTTCTTCGACCCCGACAAGCCGATCCGCAAGTACACAAAGCGCGAACAGCACGACCTGCTCTACAAGGAACCCACCAAGATCAAAGTCGAGGGCATCAACCTCACCTACGAAGGACTCATCCCCAAAATCCAGAAGTCCTTCCTCGCCAAGGACGTCGACGCCCTCCAACCCCACGTCCGCGCCTTCGTCGAACGCGCCGTCACCTTCACCACCTGCCCCGAATGCGACGGCACCCGACTGAGCAGGGAAGCCCGCTCCTCCAAGATCAAAGGCAAGAGCATCGCCGACGTCTGCACCATGCAGATCAGCGACCTCGCCGACTGGATCCGCGCCCTCAAGGAACCCTCCGTCGCCCCCCTGCTCAAAGGCCTGCAACACCTGCTCGACTCGTTCGACCAGATCGGCCTCGGCTACCTCGCCCTCGACCGCCCCGCCGGCACCCTGTCCGGGGGAGAGGCCCAACGCACCAAAATGATCCGCCACCTCGGATCCTCACTCACCGACGTCACCTACGTCTTCGACGAACCCACCATCGGCCTGCACCCCCACGACATCGAACGCATGAACCAGCTCCTGCTGCAACTGCGCGACAAGGGCAACACCGTGCTCGTCGTCGAACACAAACCCGAAACCATCGCCATCGCCGACCACGTCGTCGACCTCGGCCCCGGCGCCGGCACCCACGGCGGCACCGTCTGCTTCGAAGGCACCGTCGACGACCTGCGCGCAAGCGACACCATCACCGGCCGCCACCTCGACGACAGGGCCAACCTCAAAGAAAAAGTACGGCCACCCGCCGGCACCCTGCAGATCCGCGGCGCCACCACCAACAACCTGCGCAACGTCAAAGTCGACATCCCGCTCGGCGTCCTCGTCGTCGTCACCGGCGTCGCCGGCTCCGGCAAGAGCTCCCTGATCCACGGCTCCGTCGCCGGACGCGACGGCGTGGTCGTCGTCGACCAGGGCGCCATCCGCGGATCCCGCCGCAGCAACCCCGCCACCTACACCGGACTGCTCGAACCCATCCGCAAGGCCTTCGCCAAGGCCAACGGCGTCAAACCCGCCCTGTTCAGCTCCAACTCCGAGGGCGCCTGCCCCGCCTGCAACGGCGCCGGCGTCATCTACACCGACCTCGGCGTCATGGCCACCGTCGAATCCACCTGCGAGGAATGCGAGGGCAAACGCTTCCAGGCGCAGGTACTCGCGTACACGCTGGGCGGCAAGGACATCACCGAAGTCCTGGCCATGCCGGTCACCGGGGCCGTCGAGTTCTTCGGCGCGGGGGAGGCCCGCATCCCCGCCGCCCACAAGATCCTCGACCGGCTCGCCGACGTCGGCCTCGGCTACCTCAGCCTCGGCCAACCGCTCACCACGCTGTCCGGCGGCGAACGCCAGCGCCTCAAGCTCGCCACCCACATGGGGGAGAGCGGCGGCGTGTACGTCCTCGACGAGCCGACCACCGGCCTGCACCTCGCCGACGTCGAACAACTGCTCGGCCTGCTCGACCGCCTCGTCGACTCCGGCAAGTCGGTCATCGTCATCGAGCACCACCAGGCGGTCATGGCCCACGCCGACTGGATCATCGACCTCGGCCCGGGCGCCGGCCACGACGGCGGCCGGATCGTCTTCGAGGGCGCACCCGCCGACCTGGTCGCGGGCCGCGCCACGCTGACGGGCCAGCACCTGGCCGCATACGTCGGCGCCTGACGGCACGACAGCCCGGCAGGTGGGCCGCACATCCCTCGAATCGTTGGTCGATAATGCACATTATGTAAAGCTGAGGCGGTGGAGCGGTTCCGAGGACCACTTGCACCGCGCAAGCTCACCGGGCCAATGAAACAGACCTGCTGTACCTCGCCACCGTCTCCGTTGACGGTCCGGCGCCGGTCTGCGTCTACGCCGGTCCGTTCGCTGGGCGCCGAACGCAGGCGCGAAGCCTGCCGACTCTCCAGCGCCGATCCCCGTGGGTCCCATGATCCTCCGGAGGAAATTTCCCATCGACGCCAGTCGTACCGTATTTGTCTGGATCCTGCATAATATGTCTTATGCAGGACGAACAAGACATTCCGGTACACGGCTTGATCGGCGAGTTCCTGGCCGCCCGGGCCACCAGCAAGCCGTCCGCGCACACGCTCGCCGCGTACCGTCGGGATCTTGAGGCCGTGCTGGCGCTGGTGGCCGAGCATCTCGCGGCCGCCCCCGGCGCGGTCGTGCTGGCCGACCTCTCCCCCAGGGTGCTGCGGGCCGGGTTCGCGGCGTTCGCCGCGGGCCGGGCGCCCGCCTCGGTGTACCGCGGGTGGTCGACCTGGAATTCGTTCTTCCGGTTCCTCGTCGGCGACGGCATCGCGGTCGGCAACCCGATGCCCGCCGTCGACAAGCCGCGGCTGGCGACGCCGTCGCCGAAACCGCTGCGCGGCGAGGACACCCCGGAGCGACTGCTGGACGCGGTGCGCCGCCCTGACGCGCGGCAGCGTGATCCGTGGGCCTGTCAAACGAACGGTGTAACAGCGGTTAGTTGGTGGTCGGGTTGAGGCGGCCTTCGAAGGTCATCTCGAAGGCGTTCAGGGCGGGTTTCCAGCGCATCGCCCACCGGCGTCGTCCGACGCCGGTCGGGTCGAGGCTCATGATGGCCAGGTAGACACATTTCAGCGCCGCTTGCTCGTTCGGGAAGTGCCCCCGGGCTCGCACTGCCCGGCGGATGCGGGCGTTCACGCTCTCGATCGCGTTCGTCGAACACACAATTTTGCGGATCTCGACGTCGAAGGCCAGGAACGGCACGAACTCCGCCCAGGCGTTCTCCCAGAGCCGCACGATCGCCGGGTAGCGCTCGCCCCAGGCTTCGGCAAACTCGCCGAACCGGGCCTTCGCGGCGGCTTCAGTGGCGGCGGTGTAGACCGGCCGCAACGCTTTGGCGATGGCGTCGTAGTGCTGGCGGCCGGCGTACCGGAACGAGTTGCGCAGCAGGTGGATCACGCAGGTCTGCACCACCGCGAGGGGCCAGGTCTGCCCGATCGCGTCGGGCAGACCTTTGAGCCCGTCGCAGACCACCATGCAGGCGTCGGCAACGCCCCGGTTCTTCAGTTCGGTGAGGACCTGCAGCCAGTACTTGGCGCCCTCGCCGCCGTCGCCGGCCCAAAGCCCGAGGATGTCGCGGGTGCCCTCGACGGTGACGGCCAGAGCGACGTAAATGGGCCGGTTGGCGACCTTGCCATCGCGGATCTTCACGTGCACGGCGTCCAGGAAGATCACCGGATAGACCGGGTCGAGGGGCCGGTTCTGCCACTCGGCCATCGCGTCCAGGACCCGGTCGGTAATCGTGGAGATGGTCTGCCGTGACACCTCGGCCCCGTAAACCTCGGCCAGGTGAGCTTGGATCTCGCCGGTCGTCAGCCCTTTCGCGGACAGGGAGATCACCATGTCCTCAACCCCGGTCAGCCGGCGCTGGCGTTTCTTGACGATCTGCGGCTCGAAGCTGCCCTCACGGTCACGCGGCACGCTGATGTCGACCGGGCCGACCTCGGTCAGCACGGTCTTGGACCGGTTGCCGTTGCGCGAGTTGCCGCCGTTCTTGCCGGCCGGGTCGCCCTTGTCATAGCCGAGATGGTCGGTGATCTCGCCGTCCAGGGCGGCCTCGACCACGCGTTTGGTCAGCTGCTGCAGCAGACCGCCTTCGCCGGTCAGCTGCAGGCCCGCTGCGCGGGCCTGCTCGACCAGCCGGCCGACCAGTTCAGCGTCCACACCGTCGTCGACCGGCTTGTTCTTCTTCGACACCGCCGCAGTATCCACGGTGCTCGCTGGGTCAGTCATCAGGTGCTACTCCCTTGATCAGGAGTTACACCGTTCGTTTTACAGACCCTGATCCGTGGCCGGAGCGCGACGTGGCGGTGCTGGGGTTGGCGTTGTGTGCGGGGTTGCGCCTGTCGGAGTTGCTGGCGCTGCGGGTGGGTGCGCTGGTGGGGCGTGCCGGGGAGCGGCGGCTGGAGGTGTTGGGCAAGGGTGGGCGGCCGCGGTCGGTGCCGGTGGAGCCGGAGTTGGACGCGGTGCTGGCGTGGTATGTGGACAGTGTGCGGGTGCGGTTCGGGCGGCAGTGGGTGGTGGCGGCCGCGCCGTTGCTGGTGGATCGGCGTGGTGAGCCGTTGCGGCGGGGTGGGTTGCAGTATCTGGTGGAGTCGTGTTTCCGGCGGGCGGGGGTCACGGACCGGGTGCCGCGGGGGGCGCGTCTGCATGCGTTGCGGCATACGTTCGCGACGCGGTTGGCGGAGGACGGGGCGAACGCGTCGGAGATCATGCGGTTGCTGGGGCATGCGTCGTTGGTGACGTCGCAGGCGTACATCGAGGTGACGGCGGCGCAGCAGCGCGCGGCCGTACGGGCGAACCGTACGAACCGCGCGCTGGGTGTGGTGTCAGGCCAGCGTGATGGTGACCTCGACGTTGCCGCGGGTGGCGTTGGAGTAGGGGCAGATCTGGTGGGCCTTGGCCAGCAGGTCGGTGGCGACGGCTTCGTCGAGGCCGGGTAGTTCGGCTTCGATGGTGGCGGTGAGGCCGTAGCCGCCGTCGCCGTTGGGGCCGATGCCGACGTCGACGGTGATGGCGGTGTCGTTGAGGATGATCTTCTGCGTCCGGGCGGCGGTTTTGAGGGCGCTGTGGAAGCAGGCGGCGTAGCCGGCGGCGAAGAGCTGCTCGGGGTTGGTGCGCTCGCCGCCGGGGCCGCCCAGTTCCTTGGGTACGGCGAGGCTGTGGTCGAGGACGCCGTCGCTGGAGCGGACGTGGCCGCTGCGGCCGTCGCCGGTGGCGGTGGCTGAGGCGGTGTAGAGGACCTGCATGTGAGGGGGGTCCCTTCAGATCGTGTGGCTGGCTGCTGAGTCGCGGACGCGGCTGAGCAGGTGGTGCAGTTGCCGGAACTCGTCGGTGCTGAGGTCGACGGCGCAGGCGAGTCGTTCGGGGAGGTCGCTGACCTCGTGGTGGAGTTCGCGGCCGCGGTCGGTGGGGCTGATCCAGACGGTGCGTTCGTCGTCTGTGCCGCGGCGGCGGGTGATGAGGCCCTGGGTTTCGAGGCGTTTGAGCAGGGGTGAGAGGGTGCCGCTGTCGAGGGCGAGGGCGTGGCCGAGGTCGCGGACGGTGATGTCGCCGCGGTGCCAGATGACGCGCAGGGCGACGTATTGGGGGTAGGTGATGCCGTGGGCGTCGAGGGCGGGGCGGTAGAGGGCGGTCATGGCGCGGGAGGCGGCGTAGAGGTTGAAGCAGATCATCTGTTCGAGGCCGGTGGTCTCACCCATGCCCAGAAACCTAGTACGCAATTCAGTTGTGCACAACTGAACGGTGGCGGTGATCACCACGCCCATGTGATCATGCCTCGATGGCGATCATCCGATTTGTGCGGCTCTCCCCTGCCGCCATGAGCGCCCTGATCGACGGTGACCTGGCCGCGGCCGGCGCCGCCGCGGGCCACCCGCTGTCGGAATTCCTGGTCAGCGAGGCGTGGCTGTGGCGGATCCGGCGCGAGCAGATCCTCACCGATCCGGCGAGCGCGGACTGGATCGCCCGCGCCGCGGTCGCGGTCGCCGAGGACATCGTCGTGGGTCACGGCGGCTTCCACGGCCCGCCCGACGCCGACGGCATGGTCGAGGTGGGGTACTCGGTGGACCCGGCGTACCGGCGGCGGGGCTACGGCCGGGCCATCCTCGCCGAGCTGCTGTGCCGCGCCGACGCCGACCCGTCCGTGACGGCGGTACGCGCCAGCATCCGCCCGGACAACGCCGCGTCGCTGGCCACCCTGGCCGGCACCGGGTTCGTGCACATCGGTGAGCAGTGGGATCAGGAGGACGGGCTGGAGCTGGTGTTCCGCCGGCCCGCCCCACCGGCCCCGTAGCTGGCCGGGTCGAGGTGCACCACCAGTGGCCGGTGGTCGGACACCGGCACCTGCGGGGCGCGTACCTGCACGACCGGCCCGAGCCGGTCGGCGCCGTCCCGGTCGATCAGTACGTGGTCGAGCTGGATCCGCGGCGCCGGGTTCGGATACGTCGCGGTGCGCCCCAGCGGCCGCCACCCGGTGAGGGCGCGGGCGACTCCCGCGGGCAGGTTCAGGTCGCCGAGCAGTACCCGTGGTGCGGGCAGCCCGTGCAGCGCCCGGACGGCGGCGCGCAGCTGGCGCAGGTTCCAGCCCGGCACGAACGACAGGTGGGTGGTGGCCACGGTGACCGTTCCGGCCGGGGTGTCCAGGACGGCGGCCAGCAGGACCCGCGGCTCGTCGCGGGCCAGCACCGGTCCCCCGCCGGGTCCGGGCACCCAGACCGGGGCGCGGACCGGGGCGGCGGGCAGCCGGGTGAGCTGCCAGTGGCGTACGGGATAGCGGCTGACGAGCGCGATGCCGTACTGGGGGCCGGTGTCGCCGAGGTCGGTGTGCCACGGCTGCCAGGCCTGGCCGGGGGTCCCGGCGATGGTGGCGGCGAAGCGGTGAGCCCGGGCGCCGAGGGCATCGGCGGCGACGGCGGTCAGGTCGAGCCGGTCGCTGCGGGGCTGGTCCCGATCGACCTCCTGCAGGCCCAGGACGTCGGCGCTCAGCCCGGCGACGGCGGCGGCGATCCGGTCGGCGTGTACGGTGCCGTCGGACAGTGATCGGCCGTGCAGCAGGTTGAAGGTGGCCAGGCGCACGGGCTCGACCCTACGGCCGGCCGGTGGCTGTTGTTGATCGTGGGTGGCCCCGGTCCGACGGAGGTGGATGTGTTCGTCAAGGCGCTGTGCTGCGCGATGACGGTGTTCGTGCTGGTCGGTGCGCTGGGGATCGCGGTGCGGCGGCGCCGGGGCCGCTAGCGCGCGGGGCCCTGATCCCCGTAATCGATCAGGGCTTCACCGGCAGCCGAATCCCGCGGTCATGGCCACGGTCGCCGCTGACGGCCGACCGGTCACCGTGGCCACCTGGTATCTGCTCGAAGACGACGGTCGTGTGCTGCTGGGCCTCGACGCGAAGCGGGCGCGGCTCAAGCACCTGCGCGCGGACCCGCGCGTCTCGCTGACCGTGCTGGCACAGGAAAACTGCGGCACCCACGTCAGCATGCAGGGCCGGGTCGTCTCGATCGCCGATGACGTGGGCTTGCGGGACATCGACCGGCTGTCGCGGCACTACGACGGCGAGCCGTACGCCAATCGTGAACGTCCCCGGGTGAGCGTGAAGGTTGAGATCGAACGCTGGCATGTCTGGGGCGAGCGCTTCTGGCACTGAGCCTGTCCTCTCACCCGCGGCGGTGCGGGACTCGGATGAGAGCCGGCTTTCCGTCGGGCGACAATGGCGGTCATGAGCGACGACGAGCTGTTGCGCCGACTGCAGGAGCAGGAACAGCGCCTGATCTTCACCCGCTTCGACAACACCGACGCGTGGCGGCTGGGTTGCCGGCTGGTCGATCTCGCCACCCGCCGCGCCCTGCCGGTGGCGGTGGACATCCGGCGCGGCACCCAGCAGCTGTTCCACGCGGCCCTGCCGGGCAGCAGCGCGGACAACGACGCGTGGATCGCGCGGAAGGTACGGGTGGTGCACCGGTTCGCGGAGTCGTCGTATCTGGTGGGCCGTCGCCTGGCCGCGAAGGGCGCCACCCTGGACGCCGCGTACGGCGTGGACCCGGCCCGGTTCGCGGCGCACGGCGGGGCGTTCCCGGTGCGGGTGCGCGACGTGGGGGTGGTCGGGGTCGTCACGGTCTCCGGCCTGCCCCAGGCCGACGATCACGCCCTGGTGGTGGAGGCGGTCGAGGCGCACCTGGCCGGCGGCTGACCGCCCGGGCCAGGCGCGGGGCACCTGCGGGTATCCGGTGGCGGGGCTGGGATTGCGCTGTCAGCGATTCCGCCGACAGCGAGCAGATCTTCCCGCCGGGGGTGACAACCGGCATGGTCACGGCATGAGACTGCTCGTTCTGGGCGGCACCGGCTTCGTCGGCCGCGCCGTCGTCGAGGTCGCCGTCGCCCGCGGCCATCAGGTCACCGTCCTCAACCGCGGCCATCGTTCCCCGCCCGGCGGCGGGGTGCGGGTGCTGACCGGTGACCGGCGCCGCGGCGACGGGCTCGCGGCGCTGGCCGGTGGTGCCTGGGACGCGGTGGTGGACACCTGGTCGGGTGCGCCGGCCGTGGTCCGGGACGCGGCGCGGGCGCTGCGGGGCCACGCCGGGCATTACACGTACGTGTCGAGCCGGTCGGTGTACCGCCCGGACGCGGTGGCGCCGTTCACCGAGGACAGCCCGGTTGTCGACGGCAGCGCCGACGCGGGTGACGACGTCGACTACGCGGCCCTCAAACGCGGCGGTGAGCTGGGCGCGCAGGAGTTCGGTGCGGCGGTGCTGCTGGCCCGGCCGGGGCTGATCCTCGGCCCGTACGAGGACATCGGGCGGCTGCCGTGGTGGCTGCGCCGGCTGGCCGCGGGCGGGCCGACGCTGGCGCCGGGGCCGCAGGAGCTGCCGCTGCAGTATGTGGACGCCCGCGACCTGGCCGCGTTCGTGCTGGATGCGGCCGTGGACGGCCGCGCGGGCGCGTACGACGTGGTGAGCCCCAGCGGGCACACCACGATGGGTGAGCTGCTGCGGACCGCGAACGCGGTCACCGGTGGCCGCGCCGAGCTGCGGTGGACCGATCCGGAGGTGATCCTCGCGGCCGGGATCGAGCCGTGGACGCAGCTGCCGGTGTGGCTGCCACCGGGTGAGCTGCACACGATGCTGCACGGCAGCGACGTGCGCCGGGCGCTGGCGGCGGGCCTGCGGGTCCGGCCGGTCGCCGAGACGGTCGCCGACACGTGGGCGTGGCTGCAAACAGTGGACGGGCCGGCGCCGCAACGCCCGGACCGTCCGGCGGTGGGCCTGGACCCGGCCGTCGAGGCGGCCGTGCTGGCCGGATGACGGCGCCGGGGAGCGGGTCCGGGAGGCGCCTCGACGAGCGGGCTCAGATCAGCAGCCAGCCGTTGTCCTCGGCCATCAGCACCGCCTCCGCCCGGGTGCGGCTGCCGGTCTTGCCGATCGCGGAGGACAGGTGGTTGCGGACCGTGCCCTCGGACAGGCGCAGCTCGCGGGCGATGTCGGCGACCGTGCCGCCGGAGCGGGCGGCGCGCAGCACGTCGGTCTCCCGTTCGGTCAGCGGTGAGTCGCCGAACGCCAGGGACTGCGCGGCCAGCGCCGGATCCACCACCCGCAGTCCCTGGTGGACGCGGCGTACCGCGTCGGCGAGTTGCCGGGCGGGGGTGTCCTTGACGATGAACCCGGCCGCGCCGGCCGCCATCGCCTGGCGCAGGTACCCGGCCCGCCCGAACGTGGTCACCATGAGGACCTTGCAGCCGGGCAGCCGCCCGTGCAGTTCCCGGGCGGCGGAGACCCCGTCGAGGCCGGGCATCTCGACGTCGAGCAGGGCGACGTCGGCCTGGTGGGTCCGGGCCGCGGCGAGGACCTCGTCGCCGCGGCCGACCTCGGCGACGACGCTGAGGTCGGGTTCCATGTCGAGCAGGGCGGCCATGGCGCCGCGGACCAGGGCCTGGTCGTCGGCCAGCAGTAGTCGGATCATGACGGTACCTCCACCCGTACCCGGAATCCGGGTGTGTTCTCGCGCCGGCCCACCGTGAGAGTGGCGCCGAGCGCCTCGGCGCGGCGGCGCAGCCCGCGCAGGCCCTGACCGTCAGTGGCCGGGCCGTCGGCGGTCGGGTCGGCCACCCCGTCGTCGACGATTTCGACGGCGGCCGGGGTGAGGCGGACCTCGACGTGCGCGGCGCGGGCGTGGCGGACCACGTTGGTGACCGCCTCCCGGATCGTCCACGCGAACAGTTCCCGGTAGGCGGTGGGCACCTCGTCGGCGGCGCCGGGCAGTTCGGCGGCGATGTGCGCGGCGGCCAGGGCCTGCCGGGCGGCGGCGATCTCGCCGGGTAGGGACACACCGCGCACCCCCAGCGCGGTCGCGCGCACGTCGGTCAGGGCGTCGCGGGCCAGCGCTTCCAGGTCGCGCAGTTCGGTGCGGGCCTTGTCGAGGTCGACGTCGAGCAGCCGCTGCGCCAGTTCCGCCTTGACCGCCACGACGGTCAGCGAGTGGCCGAGGATGTCGTGCAGGTCGTTGGCGATGCGGGCGCGTTCGGTGGCGACCGCGAGGGTGGCCAGTTCCTGCTGGGCGGCGCGCAGCCGGTACTGGCGTTCCGCGGCCAGCCGGATCCCGTACGTGGCGACCGATGCCATCAGCACGCCCAGCCCGTACCCCTTGTCCTCCCAGCCGGGCACGAGCCGGGACAGCAGTTCGGTGGTCACGACCAGGACCGCGGCGAACGGCACGGCCTGGCTCAGGGGCAGTCCCACCATGGCGACCGCGGCGATGTACACCATGCAGGACAGGGCGTGGTATCCGGCGCCCGGCACCTGCAGGGCGGCGAGGATGAGCAGGCCCACCTCCGCCGCCCAGATCCGCAGCGTCTCGTGGCGGGGCGGTTCGGGCATCTCCCGGCGGATACCGCGCAGCATCGACAGGACCAGCAGGTACAGCGCGGCGAACCCGGCGAGGGCGGCCAGGCCCAGGGTGCGGGCCCAGCCGCCGGGGTGCTGCAGGAGGACCTGCAGGTTCTCGCCGAGGTAGAACAGCCAGATCGCGGCGAAGATCCAGCCGAAGCGGAAGCCGCGTTCCGGCGGGTGCGCCGCCGTCATCGTGCTCACGCTACCGGCCGGTCAGACGCGGGCGGTGTCGTGGCGGAACCGCCACATCGCGCCGGCCGCGAACACCGCCGTCCAGGCCGCCACGTTGGCGATGGCCACGGCCAGGTTGCCGTCGTGGACCAGCGGGTAGCGGGCGATTGCGCCGACGCCGTACGCGGGGGTGAACTTCGCGACCGCGGCGAAGGTGTGCCCGAGCTGGTCGACCGGCACGAACAGCCCGCCCGCGAACGCCAGCACGGCCAGCACCGGCCCGAGGATCTGCATGACGTTCTCGCTGGGCAGCAGGTAGCCCATGAACAGCCCGAACGCGGCGAACACCAGTGCGCACAGCCAGGCCAGCAGCCCGCATTCGAGCCAGGCGGCGGCGGGCAGCTGCGCGCCGGTGAACGCGCCCACGGTGAACGCGACGGCCACCGACACCGCGCCGATGATCATGGCGAGGGTCAGTTTGATCGCGACGTAGGCCAGCGGCCGCAGCGGGGTCAGGCGCAGCTGGCGGCTCCAGCCGGCGGCGCGTTCCACACTGACCATGGCCCCGCCGCTGGTGGTGGCCAGCATCGCCCCGTACACGGCCATGCTGATCAGCACGTATCCGGCGACGTTGCCGGCGCCGGCGGGTTTGGTGCGGTAGCTGTCGTTCGTGCCGAACAGCAGGAAGAACACGGCCGGCATGACCAGCGTGAAGATGATGGTGCGTTTGTTGCGCAGCGTGCGGCGCAGTTCCAGTCCGAGTACGGGCAGGCTGAAGCCGCCCATGCGGGGCAGGCGCCGGGTCACGGTGGCGGTGCTCATCGGGGGCTCCCGTCGGTGTCGGCGGCCAGGGTGTCGTCGGCGGCCAGGGTGTCGTCGGCGGTCAGGGCGAGGAAGGCGTCCTCCAGGTTCCGGGAGGTGATCTCCAGGTCCCGGGCGGGGGTGGCGGTGAGCAGGTGCCGGGCGACGGCGTCGGTGTCGCGGCCGTGCACCCGCACGGTGTCGCCGCGTACCTCCACCCGGTCCACCCCGGGCAGCGCCAGCAGGGCGTCGGAGTCCGCGCCCGGCCAGGTGGCGCGGACGGTGCGGCCCGCGGCCAGGGCCTTGACCTCGGCGGCGGTGCCGTCGGCGACGATGCGGCCGCGGCGCACGAACACCACCCGGTCGGCGTGCGCGTCGGCCTCCTCCAGGTAGTGGGTGGCGAAGATGACGGTACGGCCACCGCGGGCGTCCTCGCGGATGGCGTCCCAGAAGTCGTGGCGCCCGGCCACGTCCATCCCGGTGGTGGGTTCGTCGAGGATCAGCAGGTCGGGGTCGGGCAGCAGGGCCATCGCGAAGCGCAGCCGCTGCTGCTGCCCGCCGGAGCACTTGCCGACCAGCCGGTCACCGATCTCGGCGATGCCGGCGCGTTCCAGGGCGCCGGTGGCGTCCTGGCGGGAGCGGCCGAACAGGGCGGCGACCAGCCGTGCCGTCTCGGCCACGGTGTAGTCCTTGAGCAGCCCGCCGGTCTGCATCACCGCCGAGACCAGGCCGAGCGCCACGGCGTCCTGCGGCGCCCGCCCGTACACGCGGACCGTGCCGGCGTCGGGCCGTGACAGGCCGAGCAGCATGTCGACGGTGCTGGTCTTGCCGGCCCCGTTGGGGCCGAGCAGCGCCACCACCTCGCCGGGGCGGATGCGCAGGTCGATGCCGTTGACGGCGGTGACGGGGCCGAAGCGTTTGACGGCGCCGTCGAGCTCGACGGCGAGCTGGGCGGACGCGGCGGGCGTGTCCGCGGGTGCGGCGGTGAGGGTCATGGATCAATCCTGACGTGCCGCCGCGAGGCGGCCCTGGCCCGGGCGTCACTGTGTGACCATGACATTCGTCAGGGATCTCCCGCCCCGGCCCGCCGGGACCGCGACCAGGATGTGCTGGGGCCGCGCCTACTCCCGGGGGCCGGCGCTGACCGTGGCCTCGACGGCGGCCTTGGTGACGCCGAGCCGGCCGAGGGTTCCCCCATCGGGCTCGTTCTCCAGCAGGGCCAGCAGGATGTGCCCGGTGCCGACGCCGTCGTGGCCGAGCCGCAGCGCCTCCCGGAACGTCAGTTCCAGGACCTTGCGCGACGCCGCGTCGAACGGCACCAGCTCGGGCCCGTCGCCGCCGGCGGGCGGCAGGGCGGCCGTGGCCGCGGCGCGGGCCGCTTCGGCGGTGACCCCCTGCGCGGTCAGCGCCCGGGCGCCGAGCGAGTCCGGCTCGTCGAGCAGCCCGAGCAGCAGATGGTCGGGGGTGATCTCGGCGTGCCCGGCGGCGCGGGCGGCGTTGGTGGCCGCCACGACCGCGTTGCGGGCGGGTCCGGAGAAACGGTGGAAGCCCTGTGACGGGTCCGGGTCGCCGCGCGGCACGAATCGCTTCTGCGCGGCCTGCTTGCTGACCCCCATGCTGCGGCCGATCTCGGTCCACGACGCGCCGGAGCGGCGTGCCTGGTCCACGAAGTGGCCGATGAGGTGGTCGGCGAGTTCCCCGATGGCGTCGGCCAGCAGGACGGCGTCGGCGAGCCGGTCGAGCGCGTCGGGACGGTTCTTGGTGATCGCGTTGATCAGGTCGTCGAGCCGTACGGGCGGTGTCAACTGGGTCATGCCGTCAACCATAGGTTGACGAAACGGGACCGTCAACCACGGGTTGACGGTCCCGTTGGTGGGCGGGTGGTCAGGGGGTGCGGCGGGCCGCCTCCCGCCGCTGCCGCTTGCCGATCGGCTGCTGCGACAGGTCCACGGTCTGCGCGGTGAGGTCCCGGTAGCCGTACCCACGAGCGGCCAGCCACGCTTCGGCGGCCGCCACCGCTCTCGTCTGCGCGGCCGGGATCTCGTCCTCACCGTCCACCTCATCGGCGAACCGGAACGTGAAGAACGGCCGGGCCGCCACGTCGTAGCTCAGATGCCCGTCACGGGTGTACACGGCATGCAGCACGTCATGCGCGGCGGCCTCGGCCAGCAGTTCGGCGCGCTGGTCGGCGGTGAGATCGGCGAAAGCGCCACGGACGGTGACACGCAGGGATCGGCTGTTCACCGGACGACCATAGGGCTGTGGCACCGGCGCCCGCAGCGCATTTCCGCCGGCGCCCCCCGCTGCCACCCCATGGCGCCGACCATGAGGACGGGCCGACGGCGCCGCCGTGGGGCGACGCCGTCGATCGGTCAGTCCCTGACGTAGTAGTGGCCGTTGGTGTCGTCGTACCGGCCGCTCGCCCGGCAGCAGCGGCGGAACCGGCGCGTGGAACCGCACGGGCACGGATCGGCCCCGCCCAGCTTCTCCATCAGTTCGGTGTCGGCACCGACAACCCGGTGACCGCGCTTGACCTGCGTCTCGCTAGAGGGAACCCCCGGCGGCGCTTGCTGGTCGGTTCAAAAGGACGCCTCGGCGTCGCACATGCGGTGCATGGTGGCCTCCTCGACTCGGGTGGGCGACGGGACGGTACCGGAGGTCCCCGCCGCGACGCGACCGGCTTTCCGGCCGCCTGATCGATCCCCGTCGCCGCCGGCGAGCAAGGATGGGGCGGTGCGATCGCCACTGTCCACTCCGCCCGCCATCCCCGCCGGAACCCTGGCCGCAGCGCCGCAACCGGTTCTGTCGGCGCCGGGCGACCTGGTCCTGCGCCCGTGGGAGACGTCCGACGCGCCGGCCTTCCACGCGGCGTACCAGGACCCCGCGATCCGGCACTGGCACACCCGCCAGCCCGCATCCGAGGACCAGGTACGGCAGTGGTTCGCGCAGTACCGCCGGAACTGGGCGCAGGAGACGGGCGCGAGCTGGGCGGTGACCCGCGACGGCGACGAGGTGCTCGGGCGGGTGGCGATCGGCAGCCTGAATCTCGACGACGGCGTCGCCGGGTGTGGGTACTGGGTACTCCCGGCCGCGCGGGGCGCCGGCGTGGCTCCCCGCGCGCTGGCGGCCGTGAGCGCCTGGGCGCTCGGCGACGCCGGCTTCCACCGCCTGTACCTCGATCACTCGACCCGCAACCAGGCGTCCTGCCGTGTCGCCGTCAAGGCCGGATTCCGGCTGGAGGGCACCAAACGCAGCGACGCCGTCCACTCCGACGGCCGCCACGACATGCACATGCACGCCCGGATCCGCGGCGACGGCTGATCCGGGCGGCTCAGCCGTCCAACCGGAACCGTCCCGACCGGGGCCGCCATCCGGGCGGAGGGTCCTCGCCGACCAGTCCGTCGACGGCCTCGCGGAGCAGATCGGCGTGGCCGGTGTGCCGGCCGTACTCCTCGATCAGGTCGCAGAGCAGCCGGCGCAGGCTGGCGTGGCGGCCGTCGGGCCAGGCGACGTGGGCAGGCTGGTCCGGTCCCCCGCCGGTCAGGGCCTCGTCCAGCCGCGCGCGGGACCGTTCGACGGCGTCGTCCCACAATGTGTACAGCCGCTCCGGAGCGTCGTCGGCGGCCGACGTGAACTCCCAGTCCGCGTCGGCGTCCCAGTCGACGGTGTCCCACGGCGCGCCCAGCGGTGTGCCGCTGAGCTTGGTGCCGAACGTGTGGTCCTCGACGAGCGCGAGGTGCTTGAGCAGGCCACCCAGTGTCAGATGCGAGGCGCCGAGGCGGGCCCGCAGGCCGGCCGCGTCGAGGCCGTCGGCCTTCCACCGGAACGTCGTGCGCAGGCGGTGGAGCGCACCGACGAGATGTTCCGTCTCGCTGCCCGCGATGGGCGGCTCCCACGGCGTGTCGTTGTTGCCCATGGCACGACCTTAGATCGCCCCACCGACACTCCTGCCCGGACACTTCGCACCGTGGATCGCGCGCTACACCATAACTGTCATTATGGTGTAGCGGGAATTTGTCCGATTTCCGAAGCCAAAGCGATTATCGGATTACCGGTAATGGCAATCCGGTAATCGAGGTGCGGGGGCTGGGTGAGATTTCAATCCGGTACGCATTGATGCGCGCGCCCGCCTCCGTCGTGCAGACTGCCCAGCGTGATCGTCGAGCCCGATCGGGACGCCCTCCGCGCCGCCCTCGACCGCGAGAGCCGCCGCCTGGTCGACCGGGTCCGTTCCAGCCCGCACCTGAACGCCCGGGCGCCCGGCCTGGACTGGACCGCCGGCCAGCTGGTCGCGCACCTGTGCGTGGTCTACCGCGCGTTCGCGCTGGCCGTGCGCGGCGACGACTACGGCCCCGACATCGTCGCCAACCTCGGCACCGGGCACACCCTGCCGGACGTGGTGGCCTCCACGAACGCCCGGGCGCTGGCCGTGGTGTCGTTCCCCGGGCCCCGCGAAGCCGCCGACGGGCTGCGCGAATGCGCCGACGAACTGCTCGCCGCGCTGGACACCGGCCCGGATCTTCACGCCGCCCGGCCCACCCCGTGGTACGGGACCGGCGTCACCCGTACCGTCGGCACCCTCGCCGCGCTCAGCGTCAGCGAGAGCGTGGTGCACGGGTACGACCTCGCGGGCGCGTTACGGACGCGGCCGTGGCTGGACGAGCGGTCCGCCGCGGCGGCCGCGCCGACCGTGATGAGCGAGATGCTGCCGCTGCTGGTCGACCCGGTCGGTGCTCGCGGTTTCACCGGC
This sequence comes from Krasilnikovia sp. MM14-A1004, assembly GCF_047159485.1. Taxonomy (GTDB): domain Bacteria; phylum Actinomycetota; class Actinomycetes; order Mycobacteriales; family Micromonosporaceae; genus Actinoplanes. The sequence continues at coordinate 3,151,345 of NZ_AP038773.1, forward strand.
AGCTTCGAAGTGCGGGTCCGGCGTGCACCCCGGTTCGTGGTCCGGTTGGACGCCGGGCAGGCGTGGGCGCTGCCGGCCGACGGCCGCGAGGTCGACTGCGTGTTGTCCCTGTCCGGATGCGACGCCCTGCTGGTGGGTTTCCACCGGCGCGGGCTGTGGCGGTCGATCGCGACCGGCGGCGCGCTCGCCTTCGGCCGCCGACCGTGGCTGGGCCTGCGGTTCCACACGCTGTTCCGGCTGCCGTAGCGGCACGGCGGCTGCCCCACCTGCGGGCCCGGCGACGAGCGCCCCGGCCCCGGCCGCCGCTGAGTTCCGCGCACGGGCCGACCCTTACCGAACGCGAACAATCCTCCACGTAGGGTGTTCACCCGGACGGGGTCTGCTGCCTCGCGGGCGGCTCCCGTCCGTCCCCTTTCGACCGCAGGAGAGAACTCGCATGCAGAGCAGAAGCGCTCGCTGGCGCGCGCACGCCGTACCCCTGGCTGTCGCGGCCCTGGCCGGATCGTTGCTGGCGCCATCCGCGCCCGCCCCGGCCGCCGCAGGTGAACACGCCGTCGACAGCAACTGGCTGGGGCTCGGGTACAACCAGGACCCGTTGTTCCGCGGCGCCGGCGACGACACCCCCGGCAACGACGAGTGGACCGATGCCGCGTTCCAGCAGATGACGCAGCGGGTCGACTACATCCGGCCCGGCCTGGTCCGGATCATGCTCAACCGTCCGTGGTTCAACCCGTCCGGCGTGGTCGGCACGTACGCCTGGGACACCCCGCAGATGAAGAACGTGTTCCGGGTGCTGGCGCACTACCGGATGCAGGGCGTCAAGGTCGTGACCGGCATGTGGGGCATGAACGACCGCGCGTTCTACACCTCGACCGACGCCGCCCGGCTCCAGGCCGACCTCATGGCCAAGTTCCGGGACCAGGGCTACACCAACATCATCGCGTACAACGGCATCAACGAGCCGAACAGCGGCACGGGCCTCAAGTACGGCGACTGGGTCACCGCCACCGCCAACCTGCGCGCGGCGTTCGGCACCGCGCACCTGGACGCGGGGCTGCTCGGTGGCCCGGACACCGCCGAGGCCGGGATCGCCGCGCAGGAGGGCGACCTCGGCCTGATGTCGGTGGCCGCACGCAACGCCGGGACCGACCAGAACCTCGTCTGGCGCGCCGACGGGCTGACCGGCTTCTCGGCCCGCCTCTACCGCACCCCCGACGACACGGGCACCGACTGGACGTTCCAGACCTCGAAGAACGGCTCCAGCTGGACCAAGCTCGCCGTCAGCGAGACCGCGCCGGTCGTCACGTACGCGACGACGCCGTGGTACCGCGTCGACGTGTCCGCCGGTGCGGTGCCCGCCGGCACCAACTACCTGCGGCTGACCATGCCGAAGCGCGACGGCATCGAACGGGCGGTCTCCACGATCACCCTGACCACCCCGGTCGCGTCGGTCACCGACCCGATGAACGACCTCACGAAGACCGTGTCGCACACGGCGGGCTGGACCTATCCGGGCGGCGCCGCCACCAACGACTGGTGGTTGCAGTCCACGCTGGACCGGCAGGTCGCGCAGCACGAGGCCCACTTCTATGTGCACGAGGTGGATCTCGGCTCGCCGCCCGAATACCCCGAGGCGGTGGTGTCCGAGGCGGTGCGGCAGCTCAAGGCCGCCGACGACGGCCCGGTGATCCTCGGCGAGACCGGCATGAAGGCGCCCGGCGACGGCGACGACAAGGACTACTCCTTCACCTCCGAGTACGCCCACGGCGTCCGCATGGCCGACCTGGCGGTGCAGGAGGCGCGCGCCGGGGTGGACGGTGCGATGGCGTGGTGCCTCGACGGGTACGACAAGCCCGTCCAGTGCGGCATGTGGGACCACTACCAGACCCCGGACAAGACGACCCTGCGGCCCTGGTTCTACACGTGGAGCCTGCTGTGCCGGTACCTGCCGCCCGGCTCGAAGATCTACGCGCCGGCGCAGCCGGACGGGGTGCGGGTGCTGAAGGCGAAGCTGCCGGCCTCGGCCGGTGGCGGCTGGACGTTCGTGCTGGTCAACCGCGGCTCCTCCCCGGCCACCGTGAAGATCACTGCGCAGACCGGCACGATCACCCTGGACAAGTACGTCTACAGCCCGGACCGGGCGCCGACCGACCCGGCCACCGGTTTCCCGGTGCCCGCCGACACGCTGCGGGCCGGCTTCGACGACGGCCATGACCTGACCGTCGGCGGCAACGCGGTCGCGGTGTTCACCACGGCCTCCTGACCGGACCGTGGGGGCGGCCCGGATGCGGGCCGCCCCCACGGGTGGAACCCGTCCGTGGGACACATCGGAATCACCAGTGCATGTCGCGCGAATCCACCAGAATGGACGGTGCCGTCACCATCGAAGGAGGCCCCGTGCTGCGACGTGCGTTCGTCGTCCTGATCGCCGCCACCGCCCTGACCGCCCCGGCCGCCGCCACCGCGGCGGGGCCCGGCACCGACCCGTTCGGCCAATTGCTGCAACAACAGCTCGACGCGGTACACGCGGCGGGCATGCCCGGCGCCTTCGCCGAGGTCCGCGACGGCCGGCGCACCTGGACCCCGACCGCCGGGGTGATCGACATCGCCACCGGCGAACCGGTCCGCGACGGCCTGCGGCACCGCATCGGCAGCATCAGCAAGACGTTCCTCGCCACGACCGTGCTGCAGCTGGCCGGCGAACACCGGATCGGCCTGGACACACCGATCGGCGGCTACCTGCCGAAACTGGTCCCGACCGCGGTCGGCCGGAAGGTGACCGTACGGATGCTGCTCAACCACACCAGCGGCATCGGCGACTACGACACCGCGCTGGCCAGCACCGTGCGGGACCTCGTCAGGCTCGGCCGGACCACGTACACCCCGGAGCAGCTGGCCCGCATCGGGCTGGCGGCGCCGCCCACCGGCGCGCCGGGCGACGCGTTCTCGTACTCCAACACCAACTACGTGCTGGCCGGGCTGATCGTCGAACGGGTCACCGGGCACAGCTACCGCGCCGAGATCACCCGGCGGATCCTGCGCCCGCTGGCACTGCGCGACACCTACTTCGAGGGCGCGGACCCGCTCATCCGCGGGCCGCACCTGCACGCCTACGTGCCGGTGTACGGAAAGCTGCACGACTTCACCCGCTACAACATGAGCTGGGCGTGGGGTGCCGGTGAGATCGTGTCCACCGCCCACGACGTCAACACGTTCTTCCGCGCCCTGCTGACCGGCAGGGTGCTGAGTTCCGGGCTGCTGGCCCAGATGCGCACCACCGTGCCGTTCGACCCGGCGCACCCCGAGGCCGGCGGGTACGGGCTGGGCATCTTCTCGATGCGGCTGCCCTGCGGCCTGTTCTGGGGACACGACGGCGGCACCATCGGCCACCAGACCCTCACCCTGCACAGCCCGGACGGGCGCCGCCAGCTCACGTACGCCCACAGCATGGCCTTCTACCAGAAGTCGCCGACCGAGCAGAACCCGATCGACGTGGCCATCGCCCGGTTCGTGACCACCGCCCTGTGTGGCCCGCAACCGGCCACCCTCGCCGCGGAGGCGGGTGTCACCCTGCGCACCGTCGACCTCGCCCGGCCCGCGCCGCGCCGCTGACCGCACCGCAGCGACCGGGCCTGCCCCTGCTCAGGCCCGGTCGCTGTGCGCGGGACGCCCCTCGGGCGGCGCGGCGGTCCAGCTGGCCAGCAGATTCAGGGCCTCCACCGACGGGCTGCCGGGCTCGGCCGTGTACGCGTTCAGGCGCAGACCCGCATCGGCGGTGATCTCCATCGACTCGTACGCCAGGACCAGGTCACCGACGACCGGGTGGTGGAAGTGCTTGACGCCGCTACGGTGCTGGCGCACCTGGTGCGCCGCCCACAGCGTGCGGAACGGCTCGCTGCGCGTGGACAACTCCCCGATCAGCTCGCACAGCGCCCGGTCGTAGGGGTCCCGGCCGGCCTCGGCGCGCAGCAGCGCGACAGTGTCACCGGCCAGCCGTTCCCACTCGACGAAGAAGTCCCGGGCGGCCGGGACGAGGAACATGAACCGGGCGAGGTTCGGGCTGGCCGCCGCGGTGTCGAACAGCGGCGCGAAGACCGCACGGCCCAGCGGGTTCGCGGCCAGCACGTCGAGGCGCCCGTTGCGCACGTACGCCGGTGCGGTGCTCATGGCGTCCAGGACGCGCTGCACGCCGGGCCGTACGTGCCGCTGCGCCGGGCGCCGCCGGGCCCGGGCCGAGGCGGTGCTGGTGTTCGCGGTCCGGGCGAGGTCGAACAGGTGGGCCCGTTCCGCCTCGTCGAGCCGCAACGCGCCCGCGACGGCCTCCAGGACCGCGTCGGACACCCCGCCCAGGTGGCCGCGTTCCAGCCGCGTGTAGTAGTCGACGCTGACCCCGGCCAGCAACGCGACCTCCTCCCGGCGCAGCCCGGCCACCCGCCGGTTACCGCCGTACACCGGCAGGCCCGCCTGCTCGGGGCCGAGCCGCGCCCGCCGGGTGGTGAGGAAGTCACGGATCTCGGCCCGGTTGTCCATGACCACCACGCTACGGGCGCCGCCGTACGCCTGACAGGTACTGCCGGTACCGGTCTCCGCAAGCACTGCCACACCAAGCCCGGCTCGGGTTGGCTGGAGCCATCGGCAACCCGGACAGGAGCACGACAATGGACAAGCGCACACTCGGCACCGGCGGCCCGCAGGTCTCCGCCCTGGGGCTCGGCTGCATGGGCATCAGTTCCGGCCTCGGCCCGGCGGCCAGCACCGCCGAGGGCGTGGCCGTCATCCGCGCCGCCGTGGAGCACGGCGTCACGCTCTTCGACACCGCGGAGGCGTACGGCCCGTTCGTCAACGAGCGGGTCGTCGGCGAGGCCCTCGCCCCGTACCGCGACCAGGTCACGATCGCCACGAAGTTCGGGTTCACGTTCGGCGCCGACGGCCGCCAGAACGGCCTGGACAGCCGTCCCGAGCACATCCGCGAGGTCGCCGACGCCGCGCTGCAGCGCCTGGGCGTCGACGTGATCGACCTGTTCTACCAGCACCGCGTTGACCCGGCGGTCCCGATCGAGGACGTGGCGGGCACCGTCAAGGAACTCGTCCATGCCGGCAAGGTCCGCTGGTTCGGGCTGTCGGAGGCGGGGGTGGACACCATCCGCCGGGCCCACGCCGTACACCCGGTCACCGCCCTGCAGAGCGAGTACTCCCTGTGGTGGCGCGAGCCCGAGGCGGAGATCCTGCCGGCCCTGGCGCAGCTCGGCATCGGGTTCGTGCCGTTCAGCCCGCTCGGCCGGGGGTTCCTCACCGGCGCGATCGACGCGCGGACGACGTTCACCGGCGGCGACATCCGCAGCAGCATTCCCCGGTTCAGCCCGCAGGCGCGCCGGGCCAACCAGGCCCTGGTCGATCTGCTGGCCACGATCGCGGCCCGGCGCGGCGCCACCCCCGGCCAGGTGGCGCTCGCCTGGCTGCTCGCCCAGCAGCCGTGGATCGTCCCGATCCCCGGCACCCGCAGCCCGGCGCGCCTCAGCGAGAACGTCGGCGCCGCCGGGCTGGCACTGACCGCCGACGACCTCGCCGAGATCGACCGCGGCGCAGCGGCGATCGACGTGCACGGCGACCGCTATCCCGCGCACCTTCAGCAGCTGATCGACCGCTGACGCTACGGCCCGGCCGGCACGGGTCCGGCCCCCGTGCCGACCGGGCCGGCGACGTCAGGCGCTTGCCGCGGCGGCCGAGGACCGCTGCCCGGCCCGGCGGTACGCCAGCAGACCGGCGACCAGCCCGGCCAGACCGAGCCCGAGACCGGCGAGCCCGAGCCAGTTGGCGCCGTCCTCCTCCTCGTCGTGGCCACCGGTGGCGGCGGGTGCGGCAGCAGCGGCGGCGTGCGGGTCGCCGTTCCCGGCGGCGAGCTTGAGGATGGGCGCGGGGTGCTCGGCCTCCTGGCCGGCGGCCGGGACGTCGATCCAGCGCACGATGTCGCCGTCGGAGTACGTCTGCAGGGCCTTGAACACGATCTGATCGACCTCGGGCAGCGGGCCGAGGGAGACCTCGAACTCCTGGAACTGGCCGGGCTTGATCTGGCTGTTCGCGTCCGCCGCCGTCCAGGTAATCTTCGAGACGGCCTCGGTGATCACGGTGTCGTGCTTCTTGATCGGGGTGGCCAGCTTCGACTTCACCGTGGTGGCCGTCCAGCCGGGCAGCGGCTTGAGCGACACCGACGCGATCGGGGTGTCCGCGGGCAGGTTGACCTCGACGGCGGTGGTGTTCGCGGTGTCCTTCTCGTTGGGCACCCGGAACGCGACCTTGGTGTATCCGCCCTGGGTGGCGTTGTTCGGGTTGACCGTGACGTGGGCGGACGCCGGCCCCGCCAGGGCGAGGGTGGTGACAGCGGCGACGCCCGCGACAACGGTCGCGCGGGCCAGGACGGTACGCAGCATCAGGGTGCCTTTCAGTGAGGGGACGACCGGGGGGGTAGTCGCCGCCGGCCGGCGGAAAGTTCCCGCGGGTTTGCTCCGGTTTTCCGGGAACCGGGCGGTGGTGGCCGGACGACTACCGACATCGACCGGGGCGGCTCACCCGCGCCCGTGCCCCCGCTGAATCGAGGACCCTGCCGCATGACGCTCACCCCGGATGTCATCGACCCCACCCCCGCCGCGCCACCCCGGACCGGGGGCGCCGCACGCGTGTCGCCGGTCGGGGCGCTGCTGCTGCGGCTGCACTTCTACGCGGGGATCCTCGTCGCCCCGTTCCTGGTGCTCGCCGCCGTCACCGGCCTGCTCTACACGGCGACCCCGCAGCTGGACGCGATGCTGTACGGCGACAAACTCACCGTCGCCGCCTCGGACGCGGCGGTACTGCCGCTGGCGCAGCAGATCGACAGGGCGCGCCGGGCGCACCCGCAGGGCGATCTGGCCGCGGTGCAGCCCGGCGCCGGCGAGCAGAGTACGAAGGTGGTGTTCGCGCTGCCGGAGCTGGGCGACAAGCAGCACACCGTGTATGTCGACCCGTACACCGGGGCGGTCAAGGGCACGCTGACCACGTGGTGGGGGTCCACGCCCGCGACGACCTGGCTGGACGACCTGCACCGCAACCTGCACCTGGGCGACCTCGGCCGCCACTACTCCGAGTTCGCAGCGAGCTGGCTGTGGGTGCTCACCCTGGGTGGGCTGGTGCTGTGGTGGCGGCGCCGCCGCACCCTGCGCCGCATGTTCGCGGCGGACCTGTCGGCCGGCAAGGGCGTACGCCGCACCCGCGGCTGGCACGCCGCCACCGGCGTGTGGATCACCATCGGGCTGCTGGTCCTGTCCGCCACCGGCCTGACCTGGTCCCGGTACGCGGGCGGCAACTTCGAGGCGGCCCTGGACGCCCTCGACGCGCACCGGCCGCAGCTGTCGACCACGCTCGACGCCGCCCCGGGCGGCGCGCACCATGCGGAGGCCGGCGCCGGCGCCGCGCCACTCGACCCGGCGCAGGCCGACACCGTCCTGGCGGTGGCCCGGCGCGGCGGCCTCACCGGCCCTGTGGAGATCACCCCGCCGGAGCAGCCCGGCGCCGCGTGGACGGTCGCGGGCATCGACAACACCTGGCCGGTCGGGCTGGACCGGGTCGCGGTGGACCCCGCGACCGCCCGGGTGGTGGCCCGCAGCGACTTCGCCGACTGGCCGCTGCTGGCGCAGCTGAGCAAGCTCGGGGTGCAGGCGCACATGGGCGTCCTGTTCGGCGTCGTCAACCAGATCCTGCTGGCCGCCCTCGCGGCCGGGCTGCTCTGCGTGATCCTGTGGGGGTACCGGATGTGGTGGCAGCGCCGCCCCACCCGCGCGGGGCGCCGCGCCCCGGTCGGTGCGGCCCCGGCGCGCGGGGCGTGGCAGCGGCTGCCCGGTTGGGCCATCGCGGCGGGCGTCCCCCTGGTGGTCGCGCTGGGCTGGGCGATGCCCCTGCTCGGCATCCCCCTCGCCGCGTTCCTGGTCGCCGACGCCCTCGCGGGCGCGCTCGTGCGGCGCCGCCGTGCGGCGGCCTCCCCCACCGCGGGCTGAGCGCCGGGGTCCCCTCGCAGCCTCCGGACGGGAGACGGCCACCGCCGGGTGGCTGCCCGAGCGGTGACGCGCTGGCGGTGACGCCTGCTGATCACCTCGATCGGGCGGCCGACCGTGTCCCATCGGGGTGCTGGTCCGGCGGGCCTCTTCGCCGGGTGATCTTCGGCGGTCCGTCCGGGGATCGCCCGGCGAACCCGCCGTCTGGGCCACCGATTGCTCATAGCCTGGACGAAGGCGCAGGTCACCAGCCTGCCGATCCGCCCGGGGGCGCCGGGCGACCGCGGGGGAAACGGTGGGCAAGCAGGATCAGGCAAAGTCCCGTCAGCAGCGCAAGGGACAGGCGGCCGTCGCCGCGGCCGCCCGGGGCGGGCGCCCGCGGTGGCCGGCCATCGCCGGCCTGGTCGTCGTCGTGGGGCTGCTGATCGCGATCGTGTTCACCGTCGTCCGGGCCGCCCACCACGGCTCCTCGGCGCAGCCGACGGCGTCCGGGCCGGTCGTGGCGCCCGCCGGCGCGGCCGGCGGGGCGCTGGTCAGCGGCAAGGCCGACGCCCCGGTCAAGCTGGAGGTGTACGCCGACTTCATGTGCCCGTACTGCGGCCGGTTCGAGCGCGCCAACGGCGCCGAGATCGCCCGGCTGGTCGGCGACGGCACCGTCCGGCAGTACTTCTACCCGCTGGCGTTCCTGGACGAGATGTCCGACGGGACGCAGTACTCCACGCGGGCGGCGAACGCCGCGGCCACGGTCTACGACGGGGCACCGGACAAGCTGCTCGCGTTCAACAGCGCGTTGTTCGCGCACCAGCCCGCCGAGGGCAGCAAGGGCCTGTCCGACGCCCAGATCGCCGACCTGGCCCGCCAGTCCGGGGTGCCGCAGCCGGTCGTGGACAACTTCCGAAAGAACACCTTCGTGCCCTGGGTGACCGCCTCGACCAAGGAGGCTTTCGACTCAGGCCTGCAGGGCACCCCCACCGTCAGGATCGACGGCAAGCCGTTCGAGGGTGACCTGTACACGGCGGGTCCGCTGACCGAGGCGATCACCGCGGCGGCCAAGTGATGGCGAACCCGCTCGCCTGGTTCCGGCGACTGCGCCACGCCGACGCGTGGATCTACGGCACCATGCTGTTCTCCGCGTGCCTGAGCCTGCTGGCCTCGTTCGTGCTGTCCGTCGACGCGGTACGCCTGGCCGAGAACCCGAACCGCAGCCTGTCCTGCGACATCAACGCGGTGATCAGCTGTGGCACGGTCGCCACCAGCTGGCAGGCGCAGCTGTTCGGCTTCCCGAACGCGTTCCTGGGCCTGATCGCCGAACCGGTCGTGATCACCATCGCGGTCGCGAGCCTGGCCGGGGTGCGGTTCCCCCGCGGTTTCATGTTCGCCGCCCAGCTCGTCTACACCCTCGGCGTGATCTTCGCGTACTGGCTGTTCTACGAGGCCGTGGTCAACATCGGGGCGTTGTGTCCGTGGTGCCTGCTGGTCACGATCTCCACCACACTGGTGTTCGCCACGCTGACCCACGTCAACATCCGCGACGACAACCTGTACCTGCCCGCGCGGGTCCAGCGGGCCGCCGCCCGGTTCATCGATGCGGACTACGACGTGCTGGTGGTGACCATCTGGCTGCTGACCCTCGGCCTGATCATCGTCACCAAGTACGGCACCGCCCTGTTCGGCTGAGGGCCGCCTCAGTCGGAGGCCGGACGCCAGCCCCGGCGGCGTCCGCGCCGCACCACGGCCGCGCCGGCGCCGAGCAGCACCACCGCGGCGGCGCCACCGGCGGCCACCACCAGCGCCCGGTCCTGCGCGTGTGCGCGGCGGGCCTCGCGCGCCACCGCGGCCGCGTCATCGCGGTGCACCACGACGGGCGCGGGCGGCGCGGCCCCGTCCGGCGCGAGCGTCTCGGTCAGCGCCCGGTACGGGTTGAGCAGGCCGTAGCCGTACTCGTCGCTGTGCCCACCGCCCGGGGCCGGGTCGGCGGTGGCGACGATGCGCTGGCGGATCTCGTCGGGGCTCAGCCGGGGGAACCGCTGCTTGAGCAGCGCGGCCGTGGCCGCCACGAACGGCGCCGCGAAACTGGTGCCCTTGCCGGCCGTGTGCCCGCTGTGCGGCGCCGCCATGGTGACGTCGACACCGGCGGCCATGACGTCGACGTAGGCGCCGTGCTGGGAGTTCTCGGCCCGCAACCCGTCCGCCCCGACCGAGCCGACGCCGATGACCCCGTCGTAGGCCGCCGGATACGGCGTCGGGTTGGTGCCCTGGGCGCCGCCGTCGTTGCCGACCGCGGCGACCACCACCACCCCGCGCTGCACGGCGCGGGCCACGGCCCCGCGGACCGGGGTGTCGCCGTCGGTCATCACCACCGACAGGTTGATCACTTGGGCGTTGCCGCGGCGCGGGTCGGAGGCCCAGTCGATGGCCTGCGCGAACTGCTGCGCCGAGACGTGGTCGCCGACGGTGCGCCCGTCGATGGTCTCCTGCTCGCTGATGCGCACCGGCACGATGGTGGCGCGCGGCGCCAGGCCGTGGAACGGCACCCCGTCGACCGGGCGGGCGGCGATGATGCTGGCCACGCCGGTGCCGTGCCCGTTGCAGTCCTGGCGGCCGTCGCGGTTGTTGCGCAGGAAGTCCTTGCCGGGGGCGACGTGCCCGTCGAGCTGCGGGTGCTGCGCGTCGACGCCGGAGTCGAGGACCGCGACCCGCACCCCGGAGCCGTCGGCCACCCGGCCCAGCCGGTCCAGGTCGTACAGCTGATCCTCGTACGGCACCGCGTGGCTGACCTGCCCGGCCGACACCGGGTCGCATCCGGCCGCGCGGGCGTGGGCGGGCACGGGCAGTAGCACGCCGAATGCCGCGGCCACCGCCGCCACCGTCCTTCGCACCGCCAACGCCTCCCCGGGTCGCGGCACATCGTAGCGGGGCGCCACGCCGCGCGGGGGGCACCCGAATTGACCTGGTCCCGGCCTCGCCGTTAGGTTATGGGGACCAATCTGCGGCGTCGCGAGGGAAACCGGTGGGAATCCGGTACGGTCGCGCCACTGTGAACGGACACCCCCCGGCATCGCCTGGGTGGTGTCGGTGAGTCAGGACGCTCACGCGCCGCAGCCCCACGACCGGGACGCGTCATCCCGAGTAGGAGGTTCTGGCCCGCCATGCCGAAGGTCCAGTCGGTCCACCCCGCGATCTCCCCCACCGTGTCCACCCGGGTGCTGTGGACGGCACTCGCGGTCGTCGCGGTGCTGCTGCTCATGGCCTACCTGGTCGCCTTCGACCAGGGCGCGGTCTCCCGCAGCGGCATGTACCTGCACGAACTCATGCACGACGGGCGTCACCTGCTCGGCGTCCCGTGCCACTGACCGCTGACGGCGCCCCGGGCTACTCCGCTGTCCTGCTGCGCGGCCTGCTGGCCGGCCTGATCGCCGGCCTGCTGGCCGGGATGTTCGGGTACGTCGCGGGCGAACCGCGGGTGGACGCGGCCATCGCGATCGAGGAGCAGACGGCGCACGCCGCGGGCGACGCCGCCGACGCCGGGCACCACGACGAGGAACTGGTCAGCCGTACCGGGCAGAAGGGCGGGCTGTTCCTGGCCACGGCCCTGTTCGGGGCGGCGATGGGTGGGCTGCTGGCCACCGCGTACACGCTGCTGCGGCGGCGGCTGCGCACCCCGTCGGACACCCGTGCCGCGCTGGGGCTGGCCGGTGCCGCGCTGCTGGGCGCCGTACTCGTGCCATTCGTGAAATATCCGCCCAATCCCCCGGCCGTGGGTGATCCCGCGACGATCAACCAGCGCACGGCCGCCTACCTGGCGATCGTGGTGCTCGGCCTGGTCGCCGTGTGGGCGGGTGTGGTCGGCTACCGCGCACCGCGCGGGGCCGCACCGGAATCGCTGCGCGCGGTCACGGCCGTCCTCGGCTTCCTCGCCGTGGTCGCCGTGGGATACGTGATGCTGCCGCGCGTCGACGAGGTCCCGGCCACGTTCCCGGCGAGTCTGCTGTGGAATTTCCGGCTGGCGTCGCTGGGCACCCAGGCCGTGCTGTGGGTGTCGCTGGGGCTGGGCTTCGCCGCGCTGCTGTCCCGGCTCGGCGCCCGCCGCTCCCGGACGGCGGACCGGGCGGCCGTCGCCGGGTGAACCGGCCGCCCGACCCGGACGGCGGCGCCGGGTGAGCGGGGTGCGGCTGCTGGCCTGCGCTCCCACCCCGGCGCTGCGGGCCGCGGTGTTCGGCAGTGACGGCGAGCCCGACGAGGCGGGACTGCGCGCCGCGCGGTCCCTGGCCGGGCGGCGCGGCCTGAACGGTGACACCCCGTGGGTGTGCGGTGGTTCCGTGGCCGCGGCCGCCACCGCCCGCGCGCTGGGCCGGGCGGCCACCTCCGTGCCCGCGCTGGCCGACCCCGACTTCGGGCGCTGGTCCGGTGCCGCGCTGGAGACCGTCGCGGCCGACGACCCGGCCGCCGTGCAGGCCTGGCTGACCGATCCCGGCGCCGCCCCGCACGGCGGGGAGTCCCTGGCCGCCGTGGCGGCCCGGGTCGGCGCGTGGCTCGACGGGCAGGCGCAGCGGCCGGTGGTCGCGGTCGCCCACCCGGTCGTGGTCCGCGCCGCCGTCGCCCGCGCCCTGGAGTTGCCGGCCGCCGCGCTGTGGCGCCTCGACGTGGCACCGCTGGCGCTGCTCCGGCTGACCTGCCGGGCGGGCCGCTGGCACCTGCACCTGCCCACGGCCGCCTGAGCTGTCCGCGGCCCCGCCACCGGAAGCGCCCCCCGGGGTCGCTGACCCCTTCCCGAACTCGGCTCGCGCCCGGCGCGCTGACCCGGTTCCACGCCCCGGCGTCGATACAATGCGCGGCGATGGAGGCGACGGAACAGCACGCCGAGACCCGCCCGTGCGCGCACTGCGGGCGGCCGGTGCCGCAGCGGGCCGCGGCCGGGCGGCCGTTCCGGTACTGCCGCGACAACGACGGCGAGTGCCAGCGCGCCTCCCGCAACGTACGGATGCGCCACCGCGCCGCACCCGGCCTGGCCGGGCAGGTGGCCCGCACGTGGGAGACGGTGGACCGCCTCGACCAGCTCGTCGCCACCCTCACCGAGGCCCTGCACGCCGAGCTCAGCCCGGCCGGAGTGGACCGCCAGATCGCCGAGGTGCGGGCCGAGACGTCCCGGCAGGTCGCCGCCGCACACACCGAACGCGACGAGGCCCGCCGCGACGCCGAACAGGCCATCGGGGCGGCCGCGCAGGCCCGGCAGGAGGCCGCCACGGCGACTGCGGAGCGCGCGGCGGCGGTCGAGGACGCGGACGCCGCCCGGCGCGCCGCGCAGACCGCCACCGCGCAGGCCCGCGACGCCCTGGCGGCGTGCGACGAGGCCCGGCAGGCCGCCACCGCTGCGGCCGCCCGCCTGGAACAGGCAGAAACCGACAGGGACACCGCCCGTCAGCAGGCCGAGCAGGCCCGCGCCGAGACGGAGCAGGTGCACCGTGACCTGCAGGACGCGCAGCGGGCGACCGCGGACGCCGAGGCCCGTGCCGAGCAGACGCGGCGCACCGCCGGGCAGGCCGTGCGGGACGCGCAGGCCGCCCGGGCCCGCGCCGAGCGGGACCGCGACCAGGCCCAGGCCGACCGGGACCAGGCCCGATCCGACGCCTCCGGGGCCCGCACCGCGGCCGACCAGGCCCGGACGGACCTGTCGGCGGCCCGCGCGGAGGCGGACCAGGCGCGCGTCGAGCTGGCGGCGGCCCGCGCCGACGCGCAACGGGCGACCCTCGACGCCAGGGCGGCCGCCGACCGGGCCACCGCCGACCGGCAGGCCGTGGAACGGGAACGCGACCACGCCCAGCACGCGGCGGAGCTGGCCGGGCGGGCGGCGGACGAGGCCCGGGCCGACGCGCGGGCCGCCCGGGACCGTACGGCACAATTGTCGGCGCAGGTCAGTGACCTCGCCTCGGCGCTGGCCGCGTTGGGCGGGGCGCGGGCGGCGACGGCTGCGGAGGGTGCATGATCGGTGACGGCGCGACGGTGACATACATCGCACCGGCACAGATCGGCCAAACGGCCACAAACCGGACCAAGGTCCACTTCAGGGCCCGACCGTGCCGAACGGTAAGGCCCGCAGGCCGCTACGCTCGTATGCGTTAACACCGCCGACACATGCGGCGGTGCGGCAGGAATCTGACGACCGACCCTTTCGTTACACCAACGAGAGCACCACGAGCGAGGGGAAGCCGATCATGGGCGAACGCATGCTGCGCGGCAGCCGTCTTGGCGCAGTCAGCTACGAGTCCGACCGCAACACCGAGCTGGCGCCCCGGCAGACCCGCGAGTACCTGTGCGTCAAGGGCCACCAGTTCGAGGTGCCGTTCGCCGTCGACGCCGAGGTCCCGATCACCTGGGAATGCAAGTTCGACGGCAGCGTCGCCCGGCTGGTCGACGGCAACGAACCGGAACAGAAGAAGGCGAAGCCGCCCCGCACGCACTGGGACATGCTGCTGGAGCGCCGTTCCATCTCGGAGCTGGAGGACATCCTCAACGAGCGGCTGCAGGAGGTCCGTACCCGCCGCGGCCGCTGACCCCGAGCTTCCCGGAGTTTCCGAAACGCCGCCCCCTGGTGGGGGCGGCGTTTTGTCGTGCTCAGCGCACGATCTCACCCTCGACGATCTCACCGTCGGTGGCCGACGCGGCCGGTGACGGCGGCCCGCGCCGCACGCGTACCCGGCGCGGCCCGAACATCTCACCCGCCACCGCGGACGACACCCGCCGCTCGGTGGCCCACCGGACGCCGCGCCGGGCCAGGCCCCGGCCCGGCGGCAGGATCAGCACCAGCCCCGCCGCGGCGGTCAGGAAACCCGGCACCGCCAGCAGCAGCGCACCCAGCACCCCGACCAGGGCGTGGGACACCTGGCCCCCGGTCGGCTGGCCGGCCTCCGCGGCGGCCCGCCACACCCGCCACCCCCGTACGCCCTCGCGGCGCAGCAGCAGCAAACCGGCGGCGCTGGCCGCGCCCAGCAGCAGCACCGCCCAGCCCGCACCGATCGCGTGTGCGACCGCGACGAACACGACGATCTCCGCGACCGCCAGCACCAGCATCCCGACCGGCAGCAACGCCCAGCCTCGGCGCATCACGCACCCCCCTGCGGTGTCATCGCCGACCGTTCCAGCATGACACGCGGGCGCCCGGTCACCGCAGGGTGGAATTGCCCTTCGGGTCGCGGCCCAGCCGCTGCCGCAGCGCCTGCGCCCGCGACTGCACCCCCCAACGGGTGACCCGCAGCAGCTGCTCCTTGAAGATGTTGCCGCTCATCTTGCTCTTGCCGCGCTCCCGTTCGGTGAACGTGATCGGCACCTCGGTCATCCGGAACCCGTGCCGGTACGTCCGCCACGCCAGCTCCACCTGGAACGAGTACCCCTGCGAGGCAACCGTGGCCACGTCGATGCGGTCCAGCACCCCCATCCGGTACGCCCGGTAACCACCGGTCGCGTCCCGGAACGGCATCCCCAACGCCATCTTGATGTAGATGTTGCCGCCGCGCGACAGCAGCAGCCGGTGCAGCGGCCAGTTGTGCACGCTGCCGCCCGGAATGTAACGGGTGCCCAGGACCGCGTCGTGGTCGCGCAGCGCGTCCAGCAGCTTCGGCAGCTCCTCCGGGGCGTGCGAACCGTCCGCGTCCATCTCCACGACCGCGTCGTAGCCCTTGTCCTTGGCCCACGCGAACCCGGCCACGTACGCAGCGCCGAGGCCCTGCTTACCGGCGCGGTGCAGCACGAAAATGTGATCGTCGGCGACGCTCAGCTCGTCGGCGATCGCCCCCGTACCGTCCGGGGAGTTGTCGTCGGCGACCAGGATGTCCACGGACGGCACCGCGCGACGCACCCGCTTGGTGATCTGCCGGATGTTCTCGGCCTCGTCGTAGGTCGGAATGACCACGAGGACCCGGCCCACCCCCGGATACTCCTGCGCCTCGCTCACCGTTCCTCCGTTGCCACACTGTCGTCGATGTCCGTGCGCCGCCGGCGCAGCCGCCCCGGCGCCGCCAGGGCCAGCACGGCGAGCCCGGCCGCCGCGGCGGCCAGCTCCGGCCACCGGCCCAGGCGAGTGGCCAGCGTAGCCGGTCCGCCAAGTCGCATTTCACCCACCACCACCGCGGCCGTGTTGAACCCGGTCGCCTGGTGCACGCCGCCCGCGGTGTCCACGAACCCCGACACCCCGACCGTCGACACCATCAATGCCTGCCGGCCGTGCTCCACGGCGCGTAGCCGCACCATCGCCATCTGCTGACGGGCCTCCGCCACGTCGAAGGTCGCGTTGTTCGTCTGCACCGTCATGATCTGCGCGCCGCCGGTCACCGTGTCCCGCACGATCCCGTCGTACGCCACCTCGAAACAAATCACGTCACCGACCGTCACCGGGCCGGTTCGCACCACGCCGGGACGGTTTCCGGCGACCATGTTCTTCACCAGGTCGACCTTGTCGCTGACCAGCCGCGCCACCGGCCGCAACGGCATGAACTCCGCGAACGGCACCGGGTGACGCTTCACGTACAGCTGATCCAGGTCGGGGCCGGTACCCGGCCGCCACAGGATGCCCGCGTTGCGGATCTCCCCCGGCTGGTCGCCGCGCAGCACCGCACCCACCAGGATCGGCACGCCGATCTCCTGCGCCGCCACGCCGATCTGCTGCGCGGCGTCCGGATTACGCAACGGGTCGATGTCGCTGGAGTTCTCCGGCCACACCACCAGGTCCGGGCGCGGCGCCCGGCCGGCCGCCACCCGCTGCGCCAACTCCCGGGTGGCCCGGACGTGGTTGTCGAGCACCGCCCGGCGCTGCGCGTTGAAGTCCAGCCCCAGCCGCGGCACGTTGCCCTGCACGATCGCGACCGTCGCCCGCTGCGCGCCGGCGGTCGCGGCGGGCACCGCCAACGGCCCCACCACGATCAGTACGGCCGCCGCCGCGAACCCGGCCCCGGCCGCGACCCGCCGCAGCCCCCGCCCGCGGCACCACCACAACCCGGCGAGGGCCCCACCGGCCGCCGCCACCGCGAACGTCACCAGCGGCGCCCCACCGAGCACCGCCAGCCGCAGCAACGGCCCGTCCGCCTGCCCGAACGCCAGCCGCCCCCACGGGAACCCGCCGAACGGCTGCCGGTCACGCAGCGCCTCCTGCGCCGTCCACAGCAGCCCGCACACCAGCGGCCACCCCACCGGCCACCGGTCCAGCAGCGGCGACACCCAGGCGCCCGCCCAGCCCAGCAACGCCAGGAACGCGGCCTGCGCCACCGACAGCAACACCCACGGCAGCCAGCCCGTGTTCAGATTCGTCCAGGCCAGCAGCGGCAGGAAGAACACCAGCCCGGTGACCATGCCCGCACCGGCGCCGCCGCGCAGCCGCCGCCGGTGCACCGCCACCGCCAGCAACGCCACCCCGACCGGGCCCAGCCACCACAGCCCGTACGGCGGAAACGACACCAGCAACGCCAGCCCGGCCAGCACCGACAGCAGCAGAGCCACCGGCAGGCGCACCGGCCCCGGCGCCACCACCGACGCGGGCACCACCGGCGGCGCCGCGTCCTGCAGGGTCATCTCCACGCGCGGAATGCTAGCCGCGCCCGGTCACGGAACCGTCGCGGACGGCCTCACCGCAGACAGTCGAGCAGACCGGCCGCCGCCGCCGGATGCTCGACGGCCAGCAGACCCGCCGCCGCCAGCACGTACGCCGAATCCACCGTGCGCCGCGCCCCCGCCGGCGCCGCCCACCCGCCGGCCGTGTCCCCCAGCACCGCGTCCAGCACCTGCGTGCCGCCGCCGTGGCGCAGCACCCCACCGGAGCCCACCACCAGCCGCACGTCGCGCAGATCCCGCCCGCCCGTGCGCGGCAGCCCCGGACCCGGCGAATGCCCGCGCGCGTGGCGCCGCAACGCCACCATCGCGGCCACCGCCGCCAGCCGCCGGTCCGTGCCCGTGTCGAACGGCGGCCCGCCCGTGATGTCCGGAGCATCCAGCTTCTCCACGGCCGCGGCCGCGACCACCCCGGCCGCGCCCGCCCGCACCCCGAGATCACCCTCCACGGTCCGGGACCGCCACAACGTGCCCGCCACATCCCGGCGCGGACCCGTCTCCGCCTCCGCGTCCGGCAGCAACGCCGAATACACGTCCGTCGTCGCCCCACCGACGTCCACCACCAGCACCCCGGCACCGGTACGGTCCGCCAACAACTCCACCGCCGCCAGCACCGCATCCGGGGTCGCGGCGCGCACCAGCGACGCGAACCGCTGACCCCGCGACAGCCGCTTGCCGCCGATCACGTGCCGCAGGAACATCTGCCGGATCGCCGCGCGTGCCGGGCCCGGATCCAGCTCCCCGATACGCGGCAGCACATTGCCGGTCACGGTCACCGGGATGCCGCGCGCCGACAGCACCCCGGCCGCCTCGTCCCGCGCGTCCGCGTTGCCCGCCACCACCACCGGCACCCGCAGCCGCGAGGTCGCCAACCGGCCCGCGTTGTGCAGCAGCACCGACGCGTCACCGCCGTCCGTGCCACCCACCAGCAGGATCACGTCCGGGCGGGCCGCACGCAGCGCCGCGACCGCCCGCCCGTCCAGCGGGCCGGCCGCCACGTGCACCACCTGCGCACCCGCCGACAACCCCACCCGATGCCCGGCCTCCGCGGTCACCAGCGACTCGTACCCGACCACCGCCAGGCGCAGCCCGCCACCGGCCGACGAACACACGTACAGCGGGGCTTCGCGGTCCAGCTGCGCCACCGCCGCGTCCAGCCCGACCAGCACATCCGAGTCGGCCGTCGTGGGCACCTCGACCCGGCGCAGCAGCGCGCCGGAGCCGAGATCCACCAGGCAGGCCTTCGTGTACGTCGACCCGACGTCGACGCAGACCGCCCCGGTCACGCCTTCGGCGGGACGACCACGGTGCCCGTCGCGGTCACCGCCACGATCGGCTCCGCCAGCACCTGCGCACCCGAACCGCCCGTACCCCGGCACACCACCGCCGACGTGAACTCGATCGTCCGCGACCGGGTGCCCATCCGGGTCACCGTCGCGGTCACCTCCAGCACGTCACCCGCCTGCACCGGCGCCTTGAACTGCACATCCGAGTACGACGCGAACAACCCCTCGTCCCCGTCGAGCTGGATGCACACCTCCGTCGCCACATCCCCGAACAGCCCCAGCGAGTACGCCCCGTCCACCAGATTCCCTGCATAGTGGGCGTGCGCGTACGGGACATACCGGCGGTGCTTCACAGTGATCACGCGTGGGTCTCCTTGCGGGTCAGCAGGGCATGGACGAGATACGAGGCCACCTCGCCGGGCGTGGTACCCCGGCCGAAGATCCGGTCGACGCCCAGCTCGCCCGTCATCAACTCGTCGAACCGCGGCCCACCCACGATCAGCAGCGGACGCTTCCCGGCGGGCAGCGCCTCCCGGAACGCCGCCGACATCGCCCGCGTGTTGTGCAGATGCGCGTCGCGCTGCGTCACCACCTGCGACACCAGCACCGCGTCGGCCTTGTTCGCCCGCGCCGTCTCCACCAGATCCGGCACGCTCACCTGCGCACCCATGTTCGTCACGGACAGCTCCCGGTAGTACTCCAGGCCCTTCTCGCCCGCGATCCCCTTGACGTTGAGGATCGCGTCGATGCCCACCGTGTGCGCGTCAGTACCGATACAGGCGCCCACCACGTTCAGCCGCCGCCGCAACCGCCGCTTGATCGTCGCGTTGACCTCCTTGGCCGACAACAGCGGGAAGTCGCGCTCCACCACCTGCACCTTCTCGGTGTCCACCAGGTGGTTCACCTTCCCGTACACGACGAAGAAGGTGAAGCCGTCACCCATCTGCTTCGCGTGCACCAGCAGCGCCGGGTCCATGCCCATCTTGTTCGCCAACTGGACCGCGGCGCCCTCGGCCCGCTTGTCGTGCGGAATCGGCAGCGTGAACGACAGCTGCACCATCCCGTCCCCGGTGGTGTCCCCATAGGGGCGGACGATCGTCACTGTGCCTCCTTTGGCATGCCCTCGTGGCCCTCGCTTCGCTCGGTGCGCTCGGTCATGCCGGCTCAGCCTCCAGCGCCTCGGTCACCGGGTTGTAGTAGTCCTCGTCGTGCTTCGCGACGCCGTCCAGGCCCTTGCCCCGGTCCGCGGGCCGCTTCATGATCCCGAAGGTGCCGTCCGCGATCGCGTTCAGCAGCGTGTCGTCGACGATCTCCTCCAGCAGCTCCACCGCCTCCGCGAGGACCTGCCGGCCCCGCTGCTGGATGAACCCGCCCGGCGCCGGCACGAAGTCCTCGTGCAGATTCCCGGCGCCGTTCAGCACGTACCGCACGTTCTGCAGGGCGATGTCGCGGTCGGACAGCCACGGCGTCACCACCGCCTCGGTCATCATCCCCACCAGCAGAATCCCCTGCCCGGTCAGCGCACCCACCAGGTTGAAGAACCCGTCCAGCAGATTCCCGCGGAACACGTCACCGGTCATGTGCTTGGTCGGCGGCATCCACTTCAGCGGCGCGTCCGGGAACAACTCCCGCGCCAGCAACGCGTGCGCCAGCTCCATCCGGAACGAATCCGGCAGATCCGGGTTGATCTCGAACGCGTGCCCCAGCCCCAGCTGCCAGTTCTCCAGACCCGCCTCGTGCGCGAAGAACTCGTTCAGCAGCTGCGACACCGTCACCGTGTGCGCCGCCTCCACCGCGTCCGCCGTGGTCAGGTAGTTGTCCTCACCGGTGTTGATGATGATCCCGGCGCGGGCATGCACCTGCCGGGAGAACCGCTGGTCCACGAACGTCCGGATCGGATTGATGTCGCGGAACAGGATCCCGTACATCGAGTCGTTGAGCATCATGTCCAGCCGCTCCATCCCGGCCAGCGCCGCGATCTCCGGCATGCACAACCCGCTCGCGTAGTTCGTCAACCGCACATAGCGGCCCAGCTCCCGCGACGTCTCATCCAGCGCCGCCCGCATCAGCCGGAAGTTCTCCTGCGTCGCGTACGTGCCCGCGAAACCCTCCCGGGTCGCCCCCTCCGGCACATAGTCCAGCAACGACTGACCCGTCGACCGGATCACCGCGATCACATCCGCGCCGGCCCGCGCCGCCGCCTGCGCCTGCGGAATGTCCTCGTAGATGTCGCCGGTCGCCACGATCAGATAGATCCACGGCCGCTGCAACGGATCCCCGAACCGGCGGATCAACCGGTCCCGCTCCGCACGCCGCTTGTCGATCAACTTCACCCCGGCGCCGGTCGCCCGCTTCGCCGCCCGCCGGGCCGCGCTCACCGCGGCCTTCTTCTCCGGTACGGCGAACCGCACCGCCCCCGCCGCCGCCTTCTGCGCCAGCACCGTCACATCGTCGATGCCCTCCGCGGCCAGGGCATGGAACACGGGCACCGCCACCCCGTGCCCCAGCCCCACATCCGCGACCACCGCGTCCACCAGACGGTTCACCCACGGAATGCCGTCGGAATCCGCCCCGCGCACCCCGGCCAGCCGCAGCACCGCCCGCTCCACCGACACCGTCGTGTGCGAACGCGCCAGGTCCACCACCGGCTGCCCCGCCCGCGCCGCGAGCGCACGCGCCCGGCGCACCACCCGCGGATCCAGCTTCAACTTCCCGGCCACGCCCGTACTCCTTGTCTCACCCCGCCACGGTGCGGGGCACGCCCATCAACCTTCGAAGATCGTCTCGCCGCGCAGCACCGTGCGCCGGCACACCGGCCGCGCCGGCACCACACCCTCGGCGTCCGCCAGCAGCGCCGGCAGACCACCGTCCACCCCACCCGGGGTATCCCACACCGCGAACGTCGCCGCCGCACCCGGCACCAGCACACCCGCTTCATCCACCCCGGCCGCCCGCCACCCGCCCCGGGTGCTCGCCGCGAACGCCGACCGCACACCCATCCGGAACACCGGATTCCGCGGCGCCGCCGCGGCCGCCACCATCGCCCACGGATCCGGCGCCGTCACCGGCGCATCCGACCCGAACGCCAACGCCACCCCCGTCGCGTGCATCGCCCCGATCGGATTCGACGCCATCGCCCGCGCCACCCCCAACCGCTGCGCGTACATCCGGTCCGGGCCACCCCACAACGCGTCGAACGCCGGCTGCACGCTCGCCACCAGCCCGAACTCCACGAACCGGGCGATCATCGCCTTGTCCGCCAGCTCCACGTGCTCCACCCGGTGCCGGCCCTCCCGCAACCGGTCCACCCCGACCTGCTTCGCCGCCAGCGCGAACCCGTCCAGCACCGCGTCGATCGCCGCGTCACCGATCGCGTGGAACCCCGCCTGCACACCGACGCGCACACAATCCAGGATGTGCTCCCCGGCCTGCTCCGCGGAGACAAACGCCTCACCACAACCCGGCCCGTCCGCGTACGGCGCCCGCAACGACGCCGTCCGCGACCCCAGCGCACCGTCCGCGTACAGATCACCCGCCGCGCCCAGCGCACCCAACTCCCGGGCCCGCTCCGCCCCGCCCAGCTCACCCCAGTACCCGAACACCTGCGGCAGGCCCGCACCCGACAACGCCAGCACCGACCGGAAATCCGCCTCACTGGAGGTACCCGGCCCACCGCACTCGTGCACCGCCGCCACCCCCCGCGACGCCGCCTGCACCAGCGCGGCCCGCTGCGCCGCCGTACGCTGCGCCGCACTCAACGACCCCAACGCCACCGCCCGCACCGCGTGATGCGCCTGCTCCCGCACCCACCCGGACGGGTCGTACCCGGGCACCCCCTGCGCCTGCGCCAGCAGCGCCGTCGAACACAACGCCGAATGCACCGACGCCTGCGACAGATACACCCGCCGCCCACCCGCCGCCCGGTCCAGCTCCGCCGCCGACGGCGGCACCTGCTGCGCCCACGTCGACTCGTCCCAGCCGTGCCCGTGCACCACACCGTCACCCGGCCGCGACGTTGCGAACGCCGCCACCGCATCCAGCAACTCACCCGCCGAACGCACAGCGGACAGGTCCAGGCCGCCGGCCACCAGACCGGTGTCCGTGGCGTGCTGATGCGCGTCCACGAACGCCGGCGTCACCAGCGCCCCGCCCAACTCCACCGTCACGTCCGCCGCGGGCGCCTGCTCCGCCGCACCCAGCCACGCGACCCGGCCGTCGCGCACCAGCATCGCCGTGGCCCGCGGCTCCGCCGCCGAATAGAACCTGCCGTTGACATACCGCACCGAGGGGGAATCAGTCATGGATGTCAGTGTCCCGCGACCCGCGCCTCGAACAGCGCGCGGACCGCCGGGGTACGCCGCACCAGATCCACCGCGAACTCCGCGTGACCCGGCACGTACCCATTGCCCACCAGCATCGTCACGTCCGCCGCCAGGCCCTCCGCGCCCAGCGCCGCCGCCGAGAAACTCGTCGCCATCGAGAAGAAGATCACCGTGCCGCCGTTCGCCGTGGCCAGGATCGCCCCGTGCTCACAACCCGGCACGTCCACGCACACCACCGTCACGGTCGCCGGGCCGCCCAGCGCCTGCGCCACCGCCGACGACACCGCCACCGGATTCCGGGCGTCGGCGATCGCGACCTCGTCGGCCAGCCCGGCCTCCGCCAGCGTCGCCCGCTCCGCCTCCGACACGACCACCCCGACGGTACGGGCACCCGCCAGCCGCGCCGCCGTCAGCGCCAGCGAGCCGCTCTTGCCCGCCCCGCCCAGCACCGCCACGGTCACCGGGCCCTGCGCCGCGTGCCCGCGCACCACCCGGTCGGTCAGCGCCGGCGCGCCACACACGTCGAACACCGCCAGGGCCAGCTCACCGGGCATGTCGTCGGGCAGCACAGCCACCACGGAACGGCCGAACAGAATCGCGTGACCCTGCGCCGGGACCTGCTCGCTGCGGCCGTCCCAGGACGCCAGCCCATCAGTGATCGCCAGCGGGGTCAGGGTCAGCGACACCAGCGTCGCCACCCGGTCGCCCACCTTCACCGGCAGCGGCGACTCCGGGCCCACCTCGTCGACCGTGCCGATCAGCATCCCGCCCGAACCGGTCACCGGGTTGTGCATCTTGCCGCGCGTACCGACGATCTCCAGCACCTCGGCCCGGACCGCCGCCCCGTCACCGCCGTGCTTCTCCGCGAGCTGCCGGAAGCTCGCCGCGTCCAGATTCAGCCGCTCCACCCGGATACGCACCTCGTCGGCGCCCAGCTCCGGGCGGGGGTCCAGCCGCCACGCGGCCTGAGGCAACACACCCGCCGGCTCAACAACACGCGACAAACCCACCGGAAACGACATTCCCACCACCCTCACCTGAAACAAACCTGTCGTGAAGCTGCACTACCGTAAATCCTACGGACCGACGGTTTCTAGACCGAAGATTCTCCAGTATGGTTTGGCCGTCCGCACACCCGACCCAGGAGGACCCGTTGACTCAGCTCCCCTCGGGCGCTGCCATCCCCGCCACCGGGCAGCCCTACGAGTACCAGCGCCGTACCCTGGTCGAACCGGACTGGACCCGCTTCCCCGGCTGGCGCGACGTCACCGCCGCCCAGTGGGAATCCGCCCAGTGGCAGCGCGTCAACTGCGTCAAGAACATCAAGCAGCTGCGCGCCGTCATGGGCGACCTGCTCGACGAGCGCTTCTACGCCGACCTCGAAGCCGACATGACGCGCCTGGCCACCATGTCCATGCTGGTGCCGCCGCAGATGCTCAACACCATGGTGCCGGACAGGACCCCCGACACGGAGTCCTTCTACGCCGACCCGATCCGGCGCTACATGATCCCCGTCGCCACCGACCGGCACCTGGACTGGCCGTCACACCCCCACGCCACCCGTGACTCCCTGCACGAGCACGACATGTGGGTCGCCGAGGGCCTCACCCACCGCTACCCCACCAAGGTCCTGGCCGAGCTGCTCTCCACCTGCCCCCAGTACTGCGGCCACTGCACCCGCATGGACCTGGTCGGCAACAGCACCCCCACCGTCGACAAGCTCAAGCTCACCCTCAAGCCCGTCGACCGCTACGACGCCCACCTCGCCTACCTCAAGGCCCACCCCGGCGTCCGCGACGTGGTCGTCTCCGGCGGCGACGTCGCCAACGTGCCGTGGAAGCAGCTCGAGAATTACCTCATGGGCCTGCTGTCCGTACCCACCGTGCGCGACATCCGGCTGGCCACCAAGGCGCTCATGGGCCTGCCCCAGCACTGGCTGCAGTCCGACGTCGTCGAGGGCCTGCACCGCGTCGCCATCACCGCCGAACGGCGCGGCGTCAACCTCGCCGTGCACACCCACGTCAACCACGTCAACTCGCTGACCCCGCTGGTCGCCCAGGCCGCCCGTACCCTCATCGAGGTCGGCGTGCGCGACGTGCGCAACCAGGGCGTGCTCATGCGCGGCGTCAACGCCACCACCGAGGACCTGCTCGACCTGTGCTTCGGGCTGCAGGGCGAGGCCGGCATCCTGCCGTACTACTTCTACATGTGCGACATGATCCCCAACGCCGAGCACTGGCGCGTCCCGGTCTGGTACGCCCAGCAGCTGCAGCACGACATGATGGGCTACCTGCCCGGCTACGCGACCCCGCGGATCGTCTGCGACGTGCCGTTCGTCGGCAAGCGCTGGGTGCACATGGTCTCCGAGTACGACCGCGAGCACGGCATCTCGTACTGGACGAAGAACTACCGGACCTCGATCGAGGCCGAGGACTCCGAGGCGCTCAGTAAGCTCTACGCGTACTACGACCCGATCGACACCCTGCCCGAGTCCGGCCAGCAGTGGTGGCGCAAGCAGCAGGAGGACGGCGCCGCCACCGCCTGACGATACGGAAGACGCGAACGGCCCCCCGGGGTGATCCCCGGGGGGCCGTCGTCATATCCAGCCGGACGGAGCGCCGCCCTAGCTCAGCGCGTCGCGCACGTCGCGACCGGCGTCCTTCACATGCTCACCGGCCTGCTTCGCGTTCGCGGACGTCTCCTGGGCCTGGCCCTCCGCCTGCAGGCGCTCGTTGTCGGTGGCGTCGCCGATGCCCTGCTTCGCCTTGCCGGTCAGCTCCTCCGCCTTGTTCTTCGCTTTGTCGGTGAAGCTCATCGTCGACCTCCAGTGGCGACTCGAAACGGAAATCCTTGCCTTTCGGGGAAATTCAGTGCCCGGAGGGCTCCTGTTTGAAACACGTCCGCGTGCGGCGGGACCCGGCGCACACCCTGTAGGGCATCCTAGGATGGGATCTCACCGCAGGGCGTGTTCCAGTTCGGCCTTGGTCATCTTCGAGCGGCCCGTGATGTGGCGTCGCTTCGCCTCGGCGTACAGGTCCTCCTTCGACCGGCCGCCGGAACGGGAGCCACCACTCGAACGGGCCTCGCCCGACTCGGCGCGCTGCTTGTTCACCGTGCGGGCGGCGATCTCCTCCGCCCGGTCGGTGGAGCGGCCCTGCTTCTTCTCACTGTCCTTGATGTGCTGGTACTGCCGCTCGCGCTTGCTGCTCCAGGACTGCTGTGGCATGGCATCCCCCTTCGCGGGACCGCAATGAATCGTTGCGGTGCTCCTACCCACCCGCGGGAGGCGCCATCCCGACCATCGGTGATCGGGAGCTCAGCGCGTCAGTCGTCCTAGGAGGCTAGGTGGTAGGGGGGTCGGCGGGGAAGATCTTCGGAGGACGGTTCTCGTACGGCGTGGACAGCACCACCGTGGTGCGGGTGGTGACGTTGGCCGCCGTACGGATCTCCTGCAGGAGCCGTTCCAGGTCTGCCGGGCTGGCCACCCGCACCAGCAGCAGGTAGAAGTCCTCCCCCGCCACCGAGTAGCAGGAGTCGATCTCCGCGAGGTGGGCCAGCCGTTCCGGCGCGTCGTCCGGCTGCGACGGATCGAACGGCCGGATCGCCACGAACGCGGTCAGCGGCAGGTCCAGCGCCTCGTACGAGACCCGGGCGGTGTACCCGTCGATGACGCCGCGCTGCTCCAGCCGCCGTACCCGCTGGTGCACAGCGGAGACGCTGAGGCCCACCTTCTCGGCCAGGTCGGTGTAGGACAGCCGACCGTCCACGGTGAGAGCGCCGACGATCGCACGATCGATCTCTTCCACGGCGTCAAGATACCGGTCGAAGCTGGAGCGCCGAACGTCAGCCGCGCGTCAACGACCGTCCGATCACCAGTCGCTGAATCTGGTTGGTGCCCTCGACGATCTGCATCACCTTGGCCTCGCGGAACCAGCGCTCCGCGGGATGATCCGAGACGTACCCGGAACCGCCCAGGACCTGCACCGCGTCGGTGGTCACCCGCATGGCGACGTCGGTGGCGAACAGCTTGGCCTTGGCCGCCTCCACCGAGAACGGCCGGCCCGCGTCCTTGAGCCGCGCGGCCGCCAGCGTCAGCGCCCGCGCCGCCGACACCTGGGTCGCCATGTCCGCCAGCATGAAGCTCAGCCCCTGGAACTCCGCGATCGGGCGGCCGAACTGCTCACGCTCGCGGGCGTACGAGGCCGCGTAGTCGACCGCCGCCTGGGCCAGCCCCACCGAGCAGGCGGCGATGCCGAGCCGGCCGGCGTCGAGGGCCTCCATCGCGATCCGGAAACCGCCGCCCTCCACGCCGACCAGGCGGTCGGCGGGCACCCGGGCGCCCTCCAGGACGATCTGCGCGGGCGGCGACGAGCGCAGGCCCATGGTCTTCTCCGGCTTCTGCGGCAGCAGTCCGGGGGTGTCCCCGTCGGCCAGGACGCAGGAGATGCCCGAGGCGCCGGGCCCGCCCGTACGGCAGAAGATGTTGTAGAAGTCCGCCTGCCCGCCGTGGGTGATCCACGCCTTGGTGCCGGTGAGCACCCAGTCGTCGCCGTCGCGTTCCGCGCGGGTGGCCAGGTTGGCCGCGTCCGAGCCGCCCTGCGGCTCGGACAGGCAGTACGCACCGAGCAGGTCACCGCCGAGCATGTCCGGCAGCATCTTGCGCTGGCGTTCGCTGCCGTGCGCGGCGACCGGGAAACAGGACAGGGTGTGCACGCTGACCGCCTCGGCGATCGCCGTCCAGCGCCCGGCCAGCACCTCCAGGACCTGCAGATACACCTCGTACGGCTGGCCCGCGCCGCCGTCGGCCTCGGGGTACGGTAGGCCGAGCAGCCCGGCGCGCCCCACGGTGCGCAGCACCTCTCGGGGGAACTCGCCGCGTGCCTCGAAGTCGGCGACCCGGGGCGCCAGCTCGCCGTCGGCGAGCTCCCGGGCCAGCCCGATCAGCTCGTACGCCTCGTCCGTGGGAAGAATGCGATCAACCGTCACGGCTCTAGCTTAACGTTCGTTAGGCGGACCGGTCACCTCGGACCGCGACTCGCCGAGCGACCACGGCAGGGTCGATGCTGTCGATCTCGTGCCGGGCGGTCCGCCCCGCTCAGGCCGCCGCTTCGGTCGGTGCCTCGGCGAGGAAGCGCCGGACCAGCGCCGCGAACTCGTCCGCGCGCTCGATCTGCGGCATGTGACCGGTGTCGGCGAACATGTGCGAACGCGCATGCGGCAGGGCCGTACGGGCCGCGGCCAGCTGGGTGGCGGGCAGGATGAGATCCCGGTCCCCCCACACGATCAAGGTGGGTCGCGGGTGCGCGGCCACCTCGCGCAGCAGCGTCGAGCGCCACACCGGCCGGACGCCGCGGAAGGTGCCCAGCGCCCGCGCGGTCTCCAGGAACACCGGCACCCGGTCGGGCTGGGCGGCGACCCGCAGGGCGTGCGCGATGCGGGCCTCGGTGGCGTACGCCCGGTCGTGGAACTGCTGGCGCTCGACGTGACGCGCGGTCCGCCGGTCGGTGCGGCTCAGCAGCACCCTGCCGAGCCCGGGTACGGCCAGCACACGCAGCATCGAGGTGACCCCGCGGCCGAAGCCGGCGCTGTTCACCAGTGCCAGGGTCTGCACCCGGGCCGGGTCGCGGGCCAGCATCTGCAGGGCGACCGCACCGCCGAGGGAGTTGCCCATCAGGTGCAGCGGCCGGTGCTCGCCCAGCGCGTCCAGGGTGGCGGTGACACCGTCGGCCAGTGTGGCCAGGGTGGTGGTCTCGGGCATCCGCTGGGACAGCCCGTACCCGGGCAGGTCCACACTGAGCACCCGGAACTCGCCGTCGAAACGGTCGTGCTGGGGGGCCCAGTCCTCCAGGCTGCGCCCGATGCCGTGCAGCAGCAGGACGGGCGGGCCGGCCGGGTCGCCGGTCTCGCGGACCCGGATGCGGACTCCGCGTACGGAGACGTAGCTGGTGCCGGGGGCGTCCACGGTCGCGGTCATCGGGCGGCCTCCTGTCCGGGGGTGGGCTGCGCGGCGGCGGGTCTGGCCCGGCTCGCTGCGGCGCGGACCAGCGAGGCGGTGACCGCCTGGATGACGCGCATGTGGTGGGTCGGGGTGATCCGGGCCAGGACGTCGGGCAGCTTCGCGCTGGCGCCGATGAGCACCCGGGCGCGGCGGCGCTGAACCCCGTCGAGGATCTGCTCGGCCGCCTTCTCCGGCGGGAACGTCAGCATCGCGCGGAAGATCTGCTTGCCCTGCTCGGACTCCTCGGCGGACACGTTGACGCCGACCCGGGCGGTCTCGGCGATCCGGGTGCGGATGCCGCCGGGGTGCACCGTGGTCACGCCGATGTTCCGGTCGCGCAGCTCGCCGCGCAGCACCTCGCTGAGCCCGCGCAGCGCGAACTTGCTGGAGCTGTAGGCCGACTGGCCGGGCGGGGCGATCAGCCCGTACAGGCTGGAGACGTTGACCAGGTGACTGCCGGGGGCGGCGGCCAGCGCGGGCAGGAGGTGGTGGATGAGTACGAGCGGGGCGCTGAAGTTGACAGCCATCACCCACTCGAACTCCTCCAGGGTGAGCTGCTCGAACCGGCCGCCCAGTGCGACGCCCGCGTTGTTGATGAGCAGGTTGATCGCGGGGTGTTCGGCGCGGATCCGCTCGGCGGCGGCGACCGCGGCGGCCCGGTCGGCGAGATCCACGACGTGCGTCTGCACGGTGACGCCCGGGTACGCCGTACGCAACGTCTCCGCGACCGTGTCCAGACGCAGCGCGTCGCGGTCGAGCAGGACCAGGTCGCTGCCGCGGGCGGCGAGGCCGTGGGCGAGCTGCTCACCGATGCCGCTGGCGGCGCCGGTGAGAACGGCGGTGCGCCCGGCGAAACGGTACGGACTGAGGCGGGTCATGGGGCGATGTCCTCCAGCGTGGAGTCGGCCGGGGCGGCGGGGGCGGCGCGCCGGGTGAACGTCATGTCGCGGCTGACATCGGCGCGCGGCGTGGTGAACGCCTCGCGCAGGTGGTTCTGCCGCACGATCCATGGGTCGCGTTCGCCCTGTGCCGGGAACCGGTCCACGCCGCGCTGCACGTACCCGGAGCTGAGGTCCAGCAGGGGCCGCCGGCGGCCGCCGGCCGGGGGCACCGGGGTGGCGCTGGCGTAGCCGTGCCGGTCCAGATAGGTCAGCAGGCGGCAGACGAACCGCGAGGACAGGTCGGCGCGCAGCGTCCAGGAGGCGTTGGTGTAGCCGATGCAGTAGGCGAAGTTCGGGACCCCGCCGAGCATGACCCCGCGGTAGGTCATCCGGCCCGGGATGTCGACCGGTGCGCCGTCCACGCTCAGCGTGACGCCGCCGAGCGCCAGCAGGGACAGGCCGGTGGCGGACACCACGATGTCCGCTTCCAGGACGCGCCCGGAGGCCAGCCGGATGCCCTCGGGCACGAACCGGTCGATGTGGTCGGTGACCACGGAGGCCCGGCCCTGGCGTACGGACTCGAACAGGTCGCCGTCGGGCACGACGCACAGCCGCTGGTCCCACGGCTGGTAGGTGGGGGTGAAGTGCTCGTCGACGTACGCCGGGTCGCCGAGGTGGCGCACGGCGAAGCGGCGCAGGATCCGCCGGACCCGCTCCGGGCGGCGCCGGGCGAGCTGGTAGAAGCCCTGCGCCAGCAGGATGTTCTTGACCCGGGAGGCGCGGTACGCGGCCCGGCCCGGCAGCACCTTGTGCAGCCCCCGGGCGACCACGTCGGTGCCCGGCAGCGGCGTCAGGTACGACGGGGAACGCTGCAGCATGGTCACGTGCGCGGCGGCGCCGGCCATCGCGGGCACGATGGTGACCGCGGTGGCGCCGCTGCCGATGACCACGACCCGTTTGCCGGTGTGGTCGAGGTCCGCCGGCCAGAACTGCGGGTGCACGAACCGGCCGGTGTAGTCGGCCAGGCCGGGGAAATCGGGCTCGTGGCCGTGCGCGTAGTCGTAGTAGCCGGCGCAGGCGTACAGGAAGTCGCAGGTGTAGGTCTGCGGCTGCGCGTCGGGGCCCGCGCTGGCCTGCACGGTCCAGCGGGCGGCGACCGACGACCATTCGGCGCTCAGCACCCGCGTGTTGAACCTGATATGGCGGGTGATGCCGGCTTCGTCCGCGGTGTCGCGGATGTACTGGCGGATGCTGTCGCCCGAGGCCATCGTCTCGGTACCCCGCCAGGGCCGGAACGGATAGCTGAGCGTGTACATGTCCGAATCGGACCGTACGCCCGGATAGCGGAACAGATCCCAGGTGCCGCCGATCGCGGCGCGCGCCTCCAGGATCGCGTACCGGATGCCGGGGCGTTCGTGCTGCAGCCGCCACGCGGCGCCGATGCCGGAGAGGCCGGCGCCGATGACGAGGACGTCGAGGTGTTCCGTCAGCACATCGGACTCCTTCGATCGCCGCGGGGTTCCGCTCAGTCTCGGGCACCCGTACGCGGGGGACTTGCCTTTGCGCGACACTCATTTAACCTTAGGCGACATGGGATCGATGGTTCGCGCTGCCGGTCTGCGCGGGCTACCCCACCTCGTGGATGCGCTCGGCGGCGACGGCGCCGCCCTGCTGGCCCGCTTCCGGGTGCCGGCGGCCGCGCTGGACAGCGACGACGCGGTGATCGGCGCCGCCACGGCCGACCGGATCCTGGAGACCGCGGCCGCCGAACTCGGCTGCCCCGACCTGGGGCTACGGCTGGCCGAACAGCAGGACATGACAGTGCTCGGGCCACTCGCCGTGGCGATCGAGAACTCACCCACCTTCGGCGCGGCGCTCGACTGCGCCACCCGGTACCTGTTCGTCCACAGCCCGGCACTGGCGGTGTCGCGGGTCCCGGACCCCGCCGGTCAGCCCGGCGTGATCGGACTGCGCTACGCCGGAACCGACGAGCCACTGCCGCCACAGGCACTGGACCTCGGTGTCGGCCTGTTCCACAGGATCATCGTGCTGCTGCACGGCGGCCCGTACGGGCTGCGCTCTGTGCACCTGCCGCACCCGCCCCTGGCGCCGGTCACCCGCTACACGGCGTTCTTCGGCGCCGACGTACGGTTCGGCAAACCGGCCGCGGTCCTGCGCGTGCCCGCCCACCTGACCGCGACCCCCGTCCCCGGCGGCGACCAGGTGCTGCGCGACATCGCCCTGGACTACCTCACCCACCACTACCCCACCCCCGACCAGACCGTCAGCGCCCGCGTGCAGCACCTGCTGGCCCAGTCGCTGGGCACCGCGCCGGTGGACATCGCCGCGATCGCCCGGCAGTTGCAGACCCACCCCCGGACCCTGCAGCGGCGCCTCGCCGCGGAGGGCACCACCTTCGCCGCGCTGCTCGACGACGCCCGGCGCGCGGCCGCCTACCAGCTCATCGCCCGCAGCGACCTGCCGCTGTCCCAGGTCACCGTGATGGTCAGCCTCACCGAGCAGTCCGCGCTGACCCGGGCGGCGCGGCGCTGGTTCGGAGTGACCCCGCGCGAACTGCGCCGCGGACAGCACCGCACCTGAAGCGCAACCCGCCGGGTCCAGCGTCGCAGACCGGCAACCGGTGCAATGGACCGCTGTCGTGGGCAACGGGGCCGACGGTGCTGGTTGCGAGGAGTGCCATGGGCGATCGCGGGTGGAAGGCGTACGCGGTCGCAGCGGCCCTGGCCGTCGCGGCCTACCAGGTCATCCCCGACAATCCGTGGTGGGACGCCCTCTGGCAGGTCGGCATCGGGTACGCGGCCGTGGCGGCCATCGTCGTCGGGACGCGCCGGCTGCCCGGGCGCCGCCGCCTGCCGTGGTGGTGCATCGCGGCCGGGCTGGGCGCCAACACCAGCGGCATCGCCGTCGCGGTCTACGCCTCCGACGTGCTGCACATCGACTGGTCCCCCACCCCGGCCGACCCGCTGTTCCTGCTGCTCTACCCCGGCTGCGCGCTCGGGTTCGCCCTGCTCATCCGGGCCCGCGAGCCGCGCCGCAACTGGGCAGCCATGGTCGACGCCACCACCTTCACCACCGGCCTCGGCCTGCTGGCCTGGGTGTACGTGATCGAGCCGACCGCGCACAGCGACGACATGACCGTGCTGGGCCGGGCCATCCAGATCGCCTACCCCGTCGGCGACCTGCTGCTGCTGGCGATGCTCACCCGCCTGGTGCGCTCCGGCGGGGCCCGCGGCGCCGCGTTCTGGTGGATCACCGCGTCGGGCGGCGCGTTCTTCGCCGGCGACACCATCTGGGTGGTGCTCGGCAACCTCGACATCGACATCAGCGGCAGCCTTCCGCTGAGCCGCGCCGTCGCGATGGTGTTCCTCGTGGCGTTCAGCCTGTTCGGGGTGGCGGCGCTGCACCCGAGCGCGGCCGAACTGGACCAACCGGCGGTGCGTACCGCGCCGCGGCTCAGCGGCGCCATGCTGGCCACCCTCACCGTCACGTCACTGGTCGCCCCCGCACTGCTGGCGCTACAGGTCAGCACGGGCAGGGTCACCGACGGCCCGGCCATCGTGGTCGGCTGCACCGCGCTGTTCCTGCTGGTCGTCACCCGGATGGCGCAACTGCTGCGCGAGGTCGAACGGCAGGCGGAATGCGTACGGGCGCTGTCGCGCCAGGACGAGCTGACCAAGCTGCCGAACCGCCGCGCGTGGAACGACGAGGCGCCCCGCGCCCTGGAGCAGGCCCGCCGCCGCGGCACCCAGATCAGCGTCGCGGTCATCGACCTCGACCACTTCAAGCGCTACAACGACACCTACGGGCACCCGGCCGGGGACCGGCTGCTGGCCGACGCGGCCGCGGCCTGGCTGAGTGCGCTGCGGCGGGTGGACCTGCTGGCCCGCGTCGGCGGGGAGGAGTTCGTGGTGCTGCTCCCGGAGTCCGGCGCGGACGAGGCGGGGCACGTGCTGGCCCGCGCGCTGGCCGTCACGCCGGACGGCCAGACCTTCTCCGCGGGCCTGGCGGTCTGGGACGGGGTGGAGACCTCCGACGAGCTGACCGCCCGTGCGGACGCCGCCCTGTACGCCGCGAAGTCGGGCGGCCGGAACCGGATCGTGGTCGCCCGCGACCCGGCGCAGCCGCCGGTGGTACCCGCCGAGGCGGCGTAGCCACGATTTACATCAGGTCCCGCCGGTACCGGACGATTACTAGATCATCTTGTTGCCGTCCCCGGAGGTGGTCATGTCCGTCGGTGCCATCGGGTCCGCCGCGTTCGCGGTGCTCTCCCCCGGCCAGCTGCCCGACCCGTACGCCCGGCAGACGCAGGTCAACGCCCAGGCCGACCTGCTGCAGGCGATGCTCGGCATGGACCTGCCCACCAAGATGGTGCTCGGCAAGCTCAACGACGGTCAGGGCGTCGACCTGTACCTGTGACGGCCGGCTCCACCGCAGGACCTGATCGATGGGTCGCGGGTCCGGCCGCCGGGCCGCCTCCGGCATAATCCCCGCCCATGCGGGGACGAACGAAGTGGATCGGGCTCGGCGCGACAGCAGCGGTGGCGGCCCTCGCGGCGGCGGGCGCGTGGCGCTACGAGAAGCACGTCCACAGTCAGCCGGACTGGCAGATCCACCACACGGCGGTGCCCGATGCGGCGAAGAAGGTCGACGACGTGTTCGCCGGGTTCGAGCGCGACCACCTCTCCGAGGCCGACGACTACCTGCACTCGGCCGGCCAGCACCCCGACGTCCAGGTCCTCTCGGTCACCGGGCGGACCCACTGGCAGACCGGCGTGACCCTGACACTGAAGGTGACGGGTCACGGCGTTGCGCGCGGCTTCGACCACGTGGTGCTCCAGCAGCGTGACGTGCCGGTCTGCTTCCGCCTGCAGATGGGCCCGGAGAAGGACACCCGCGACGACGACATCGACTGCCCGGCGGGAGCCGCGCCACCGGTTCCCCGGGATCCGTCGCTGCAGGGTGTCGACGGGCGCCTCCAGAGCGCGCTGGACCCCGTCGGCCCGGACGAGGCCGCCGTTCGCGCCGCGGTGTCCGCTCTGAAGCTCGACCCGGCCATCCACCAGGATTTCGCCACCCGGGACGGCATCGTCGGGGTGGCGCTGCGCGCCAGTCGGTACGACTGCGTCGTCGCTCGCGTCGCCGCCCGGGGAAAGGTGACACTCTGGCGGCCGTCGCACACCCAGCTGGCCCCGGGCGAGCTGAGCTGCTCGGCCGGGCTGGCACTGAGCGGCGTGTTCAACACCTCCCCACACTGAGAACCCTGCCGGCGCCCCGAACTCAGCGAGATCCGGCGGCCGGGTAGCCGCGCCGGGTGCCTGCGGCCGTCAACCCGGCCGTGCTGGCCACGACCACCGCGGCGCCCAGCACCCAGCCGCCCACCACATCACTGGTCCAATGCACCCCCAGCGCGACCCGGCTCACCCCGGTCAGCACCGCCACCGCAGCCGCGACGACGCAGAGCACCACGCGCCGTCCCGGCCGCCCGCGGGTGAACGGCAGCAGGACGACCAGGAACACCCCCGCACCCAGCACGGCGTTGAGCGCGTGCCCCGACGGGTACGCGTACCCCCACGCATGAGCCACCGGGTCGGGCAGGTCCGGGCGGTGGCGCCGGACGAGCAGCCGGAACGCCAGCCCGAGCAGACCTCCGGCCGTCATCGTGACGGCCACCCACAGCGCCGGGCGACGACGCCCCCGCACCAGCAGCCACACCACCAGCAGGCCCGCGGCCACGCGCTGGCAGTTCGGGCCGAAGACCGCGCTCACCGCAATCATCGCGCGCACCCATCCGGGATGGTCCAGGGCGTAGCCGTGCAGGGCGGTGGTGACCCGCAGGTCCGCGGCCCGCAACGGCTCCCAGCCATCCACGACCAGTAGCGTGAGCAGCGCAAACAACCCGAGCAGGAACGACGCCGCCGCGGCCGTGCTGCGGGGCAGTCCCCGCGGGGAATCCGCGTCGAGCCGGCTCGCCGAGAACGGCGGCTCGGGTGACAAGGGCATGTGCCCACCAATACCCGATCGGAGGTCGTCGCTGAGGTGGGTCGCACAGTCCGCGGCCCGTCCTAGGATCCTGCGACAGATGCCCCCGTATCGGGGCTGATCCGTCCGGACGCGCTGTCCGTACTTCCCGGCGAGCGCGGCGGGCCGCCGCGCCCCGCCGCATGCCCGGGAGACGCCGTGGACAGATCCGCACCGACCGGCACCGGTACGGGCGAATCCTCCCCCGCCCAGCCCCCGGCACCCGGCCCGCCCGTCGGGTCGCTCCCGACAGCCCACCAGGCCGACGACGGACAGGCCGACAAGGGACGGGCCGACAAGGGACGGGCCGACGCGGAGGACGGGCCGTGGATCATCGCGGCTCCCCCGCAGCCGCGGCGCATCGTGGTGTGGCTGGGCGGCACACTGGCCGTGGCGCTGCTGGCGGGTAGCGCGGTGGTGCTCGCGGCGCTGACCCGTGAGGCGGACACCGATCCGCCACCCATCACCGTCGGACCCGGCCGGACCCGGGCCGTGCCGACGACGCTCGCGGCTCCGGCCCGCCCGTCCGTGACTCCGTCGTCCGCCGCGCCCGCCCCCGCCCGCACCGCCCGGCTGGAGCTGGCCGACGCCACGAGCAGCATCCGCGTCCGGGTCGGCGACACCGGGCGCGACCTCGTCCGCGTCACCGGTGGGCGGGCGCGCACGGACGGCGCCGTGGTACGGGTGACCCCGGCGCCCGGCGCCGCGGCGGTGGAGATCACCCTCGACCCGCAGGTGCGCTGGACCGTACGCAGCACCGCGGGCATCACCGAAGAGGTGCTGGATCTGCGCGGGGCCCGCCTCGCCGCGGTCGAGCTGGCGGGCGGAGCGGCCCGGTTCGAGCTGACCCTGCCCCGCCCGGACGGCACCCTGCCGGTACGCATCGGCGCCGGCGTCAACGAGCTGCGCCTGCACGCCCCGGCGGGAACCCCGCTGCGGATCCACGCGGGCGGCGGCGCGAACCGCGTCGTCGTCGACGGCCGCGCCCGCGACGGCGTGCCGCGCGGCGCCTCGATCGCCACCGCCGACTTCGCGGGGGCCGCCGATCGGATCGACATCGACGCGGTGGCCGGCCTGGGCACCGTCACGGTCGACCGCGCCGACTGACGTGCATCAGTCAGCACGCTGCGTGCGTATCGATCCGGGTCGGTAACCGAGCGCGTCGCCACCGTTCCCGATGCTCCCGCGTGCCCGCCCCTCCCCTGCCCCGCCTCTGGGTGACGGTGCAGGGCGGCGTCGGCACAGCAGTCGGTGATGTCGACGGGATGTGATCTGGTTAACCCGGCCCGGAACTACGTCCGCTTCCGTGCGGTGCGGGTTCCGCACGGCGTTCGTAGTGGATGCACCGGGTCTCGTCCCATATACACCGAACTCCCGGGACCGCTGCTGCCTCGCGTGCCCGACGAGGTCACCGGACCTGGCCCTGGAGCGGGTCGACGGTCGAAGCAGTCTCATGACTCTGTGTAATTGCGCTCCGAGGTGGGTTGACTGTCCGTAATGAATTGCTAGATTTGGGGCATAAGCCAGCTACCCGGCTTTCACCCCAGATCAATCGGTCCCAGGAGTTCGGATGCAGGCCTCTACGCGCAACGCCGCCACGAACAGTGATGGCATGTCGTCACGTGAGGTGATGCCGACGGCTTCCACGGGATCCACGCTCCCGAACCTGAAAGGCTCCCCCGTGCTCGAGTTCAAGGACCTCGCCCCGTCCATCCACCGCCAGCGCCTGGTCGTCGAGGGGTACCCCACATTCGTGATCACCGATGAGCACATCAAGGAGTACCTGCAGAAGCTCTCGGTCGTGACCGACATGATCACGCTCATCGAGCCGGTGACCCACATCAGCGACCTGTACGGCTGGGCCGGCTGGATCCACTGGGAGACCTCCGGCGCCCACTTCTACTCGTGGGAGCGCCCGGTCCAGTTCTTCAGCGTCGACATCTACACCTGCAAGGCCTTCGACCCCGAGGCCGTCGTCGAGTTCACCCGGGAGTACTTCCGGACCACCGAGATCGTGGCCAAGGAGTTCTGAGCCGTGCTGAGCACCACTGAGGTCCGTTACGACCTCGACCACGCCGAGGTTCAGCGCCGCATCGCCGACTACCTCGCCGCCCACCCGGGCCGGGCCGGCCGGTTCATCTCGGCGGTCGTCGGCCACGGCCACCCGCTGGCCAACGTCGGGCGCACGATCGAACGGCTGATCTTCGAGGAGGCGTTCGGCAACGACACCGCCGTGATGATCGCCGAGTACCGGGCGTACGAGGACCGCAGCCTGTTCTTCGTCATCATCGACGGCGAGAACGGGGTTCCGGCCGGCGCCGGACGGATCGTCGAGGGCACCGGGATCGGCCTGAAGACCGTCGACGACGCCCCCACGCACATCGGCGTCAGCGCCACGGACATCCTCGCCGCCCACGGCATGAACGGCGAGAAGGCGTGGGACTACACCACCGTCGCGGTGCTGCCGCAGTACCGCGGCGGCCAGTCACAGCTGATGGTCAGCTCGCTGATGCACCGCACGTTCCTGGTGACCGGCGCGCGCGCCGGGGTCCAGCACGTGGTGACCATGCTGGACCGCCGCGCGTACCGCAACATGGCGATGCTCGGCATCAACCTGCAGCCGCTGGCGGGCTCGGGCCCGTTCGAGTACCTCGGCTCGGCGGAGAACCGCGCCGTCTACTGCTGGTTCCCCGAACTCGCCGGGGACATCGCGGCCCGCGGAGAGCGTCTGCTCGGGCTGCGGCCGGTCGGCGACGACGCCGGTGCCCGCGAACTGCTCGACCAGCCGCACCGGCTGATCTCCGCCCAGGCGTGCGAGCAGGTCGGCACCGGCAAGGGCCTCGACGACCTCATCATCCTGCCGGACTGAGGGGTCGCCACGGTCTAGTGCGGCGAGCGATCGTCGCCCTTGCCGTACGCGGTGAGGAAGCGGTCGCGGAACTCGCTCATCTTCCACACCGGAGCCGACGGGCCCGGGTTCAGCCCGGTGCTCCATCCCCAGGCGGCGATGCGATCCAGCACGGCCGGGTCCTTGGCGACGATGGTGACCGGCACATCGTGGCGGGCGCCGTTGCCGCTGACCAGCGAGATCGGCTGGTGGTCGCCGAAGATGACCAGCACGAGATCCTTGTCGCCGTAGCGCTGGGCCCACGACACGAGGCTGCTGACCGAGTACGCGACCGAGCGGGCGTACTCGGTGCGTACCTCCTTGGACTTCTTCCACAGCACCGAACGGTCCTCGCCACGCTCGGCCATCGGGCCGTAGATCGTGCCGTCGCCGATCGCGTTCCAGTCGACCATGTCGGGGATCGGTGTCCACGGCTCGTGGCTGGACGTCAGGGTGATCTCGGACATCAGCGGGGCGTGGCGGCGGCCGTACACCTGCTGCTGGAACGCGGCCAGGGTGAACTGGTCCGGCATGCGGGACCAGCCGAAACGGGGGCCGCGGTAGCCGAGGTTGCGGGAGTCGTACACCTCGTCGTACCCGTAGAACTTGGCCTCCGGCCAGGCGACCGTGTTGCCGGGCTCGACACCGACCGTGCGCCAGCCCGCCCGGTGGAACGCGTTGGTCAACGTCAGGCGGTTCGTGGAGACCAGCTGCCGGTACCGCTGCTGGTTGTTGATCCACAGGCCGGACTGGAACGAGGCATGCGCCAGCCAGCTGCCGCCGCCGTACGTCGATGAGGTGAGGTAGCCGCTGCGGGCGGCGAAGCCGGCGGCGGCGAGCTGCTTGTCCCCGGCGGCCAGGGCGGGCTCGACGACACTGGCCATCAGCGGGTCGGACAGCGCGGACCGGCCGTAGCTCTCCACCACGCCGATCACGACGTCCTTGCCCCGCAGCGCGGTGAGCAACTCGCTGGGCGGGGTCGTGGCGAACGCGTCCACCCGCGCCTCGGCGGTGAACGCGGCGCGGTCGCGCAGCGCGGCAGGCACGGTGACGATCGCCCGCTTGGCCAGCTCGGCGGTGCTGTCCGAGGCCACCGGCGAGGCCGGGAACAGCGTCGTACCGGTCAGGGCGAACACCATCCACGCGGCCATCAGGGCGGTGACCGCACGCCGGGCCGGGAGCCGGTACCGGGCGGTGAGCCGGGCCAGCCGCAGCACCGCCAGGGTGACCGCGGCGGACACGGCGACCGACCCGAGGACGGCCGCGGCCGCGGCGCCGATCGCCCCGGCACGGCCCGACGTCTCGGCCAGCGCCCGGTAGCCGTCGCCGAACAGCGGCCAGTCCAGTACCGGGTTGAAGCGCCGGCCGAGCACTACGAGGAAGCCGATGTTGACGAACTTCAGGACGGTCAGCGCGCCGAGCCCGGCGCCGAGCACCACGGCGAGGGGCCGTCGTGCCCGGTCCGGAGCCGCGATGAGCAGTGCCGCGCCGAGGATGCCCTCCAGCGGGATACGCAGGAACGCGCCGGGCAGGAACACGTCGGGCCGGTGCCGCAGGATTCCCTCCGGCAGGACCAGGACGACGAACACCAGTACCGCCGCGGCGACGGTGAGCAGGTGGCCCGCCACGCTGCGCCACGAACGCCGGGCCGGTGGGGCCTCGGGGGTCGCGTGTTCCTGGTCGGGCCGGGGACGAAGGCGCGTGAGCAGCGACAACCCGAAGTTCCTTAGGTCCGGCGCACGGACGGGTCCGTGCGGAGCGGGCGGGGCGGGTGGCGCCTTGATCGGCGCACGTCCGGTGATACGTCGTCTGCACGCTTTCGGTTCACCGCCCGTGCCCGAACGGTGTCCGCACGGTGGGGAAATCCCGCCGGTTCACGGGTGCGTGACGGCTTGGAGGCAGCCAGTAAGATCCACTCCCGCGGACAGTGATCGCTGTCGACGGCATCGGGAAGGTCGTGTGTCATGAGTGAGCTGGTGATGGCACTCGCCAGGCGGACCTGGCCGTGGTGGGCCATGCTCCGGGCAGTCGTCGTCGCGCTGTGGTTGGTGGCGGCGGCGACCGCCTGGTGGACGGCGCCGCGCCAGCAGAGCTACGCAGACGCCAGGGCGGACGTGGACGCCAGACAGATCGCGGCGTACCAGTGGGGCGATCACTGGGACGGAAACAACACCCGGCGGTGGTTCGGCGCGGCCAGTTTGCAGTCGTCCGGCAAGCCCGGGCCGCTGTTCGCGTGGCGGACCCCGGGCGGCCGGTGGCACTGGGCGGACACCACCGAGTTCGGCGAGGTCACCGTCACGGACGCCGAGGATGCGAAGAACTACGACGGGCCCGGCGCCGCCGCCCTGGCGAAGGACCTCCGGGACGCGGGCCTGGAGAACGAACTCGGCGATGTGGCGCCTCCCCAACTCGTCGCCGGGATCGAGATCGTCCTCGGGGTGCTGTTCCTCGGCGTGCTCGTGTTCGGCCCGGCCCCGCGGCGGGGCACCCGGTGGTACTGGTTCTGGCTGGTGTCCTTCGCACCGTACGGGCTCGGGATGCTGTTCTGGATGTTCCGGGACCATCCGTGGTCGCAGTCCGTCGCGGTGCCCGGTGAGGGTCGACAGCGCGACAGCGGCTTCCGCGGTCTGCTCGTCGGCATCGTGGCGGCGTTCGTGATCGGGCTGGTGGTCCTGGCGCTCCAGAGCGTCCTCGGCGACCGGTGGGTGCCGCGCGTGAACTGAGCACCAGATGGTGAAGCACCCCGGCGGGGGCGGCCGGGGTGCTTCACGTTTCCTGCGGGCTCAGCTCTGGACGAAGACCGCCACTGCCCGGGCCGGGACGGAGAAGGTGCCCGTCGCCCTGTCGAACGACGCCGTCCGCAGCGTCGGGTCGGCGGAGCCGCGCAGCACCGGGTGCAGCGCGACATTGGCGCCCCTGAGCACCGGCACGGCCTGCTTCGTGGCCGCCGGGGTGGCGTTGAACACGACGGTCACCGACTTCCAGTGCTTGTCCAGGCCGCGCCCGTCGAGCCGCATGACCAGCACACCGGGGGTCTCCGCGGTGCCGGACAGCGGGAACGACACTCGCTTCTGCACCTCAGCGGCGCTGGGCAGCCCGAAGACCGGCGACGACCGCCGGATCCTCAACAGCTCGGCGTAGCGGGCGTCGGCCAGCTGGATCGCGGCGCAGTCCGGCGTCAGCTTCGCGTCGGCCAGCAGCGGCTTCGCGTACTTCCACTTGTCCTCGTTGTCCTTCGCGGGCGGCAGGCCCTTGCGGAAGCCGTTGCCGTCCGCGCAGTTCCAGAGGATCTCGTTGAACCAGTCGCCGGAGTTGAACGAGTTGCGATCCAGCGACTTCGATCGCAGCCGCTCGCTGCCCGCGGTGACGAAGCCGACGCCCTGGCCGAGGGCGGTGGTGGCCAGCGCCACGGTCTGCATCCGGGCCCGGTCCGCCGCCGAGGTGCCCTGCGGCAGCTTGTACGCCAGGGCGTCGTACAGGATCTCGTTGTCGTGCGCGTCGACGTAGGTGATCGCCTCGCCGGGCGCCGCGGTGTACCCGGCCGGGGCGCCGTTGTAGTCCACCCGGGCGCCGGTGACCTGGTGTCCCGTGGTGTCGGCGAACCGGTATCCGGCCAGGTTGCCGGACAGGCCGACCTTGATCAGGTCCTGGTAGTGCAGCAGGCGGGCCTTCTGGTCGGCGGCGCTGCCGTTGACCGGGTCACCGTTCGGGTCGGTGAACAGGCCGGACGCGAAGCCCTGGATGCGGGGGTCGCCGTCGAACGGGCCGCCGCCGCGGACCGCGTCGCGCAGCCGGTCGTTGAACGTGCCGATCCCGGTACCCGCCATGTTGGCCTGGGTGGCCTGCACGAAGCGGGCGTCGTTGGCGACCTCGCCGAAGTTCCAGCCCTCCCCGTACACGTAGATGCTCTTGCCGTCGACGCCGTCCCTGGCCGGGGTGAGCCGGTCCAGGGCGGCGCGCACCGCGAGGATGTTCGCCTTCGGGTGGTGGCCCATGAGGTCGAACCGGAAACCGTCCACCTTGTACGCCTTTGCCCAGGTGACCACGGAGTCGACGACGAGCTTGCCCATCATCGCGTTCTCCGGGGCCGTGTTCGCGCAGCAGGTGGAGTTGGCGATCGTGCCGTCCTCCAGCAGGCGCTGGTAGTAGCCGGGCACGATCTGGTCGAGCACCGACTGCGGGTCGGTGCCGGCGGCCGCGGTGTGGTTGTAGACCACGTCCATGACCACGCGCAGCCCGGCGCCGTTGACACCCGCCACCATCTGCCGGAACTGACGGGTACGCGCCGACGGGTCGGTCGCGTAACCGCCCTCCGGGGTGGTGTAGTGCAGCGGGTCGTAGCCCCAGTTGTAGCCGTCGGCGTCGGCGACCGCGGTGACGCATTTCTGCTGCTCGTCGGAGTCGGCGGGCAGCTTGGGCAGGTCGCAGGCGGGCTGCTTCTGGTCGGCCCGCTTCTCACGCGTGGAGGCGAAGTCGAACGCGGGCAGCAGGTGCAGGTGCGTGGTGCCGGCCTTCGCCAGCTGACGCAGGTGGGTCATCCCGGCGGCGTCCGGGTGGGTGAAGGCCTCATACGTGCCGCGCTCGGCCGCCGGGACCGTGCCGTCGGCAATCGAGAAGTCGCGGACGCTCAGCTCCGAGACCTGGATCTTCGCGGACGGTACGGCGGCCGGCTTGCGCAGCCCCGACCAGCCCGCCGGGGCGAGCTTCGGGTCGGCGAGGTCGGCGATCTGGCTGTGCGTGGAGTCCACCGACAGGGCGAGGGAGTACGGGTCGGTGACCGACGCGGTGACCACCTTCTGCGCGGCGGGCTGCCACGCGGTGACCCGGTACCGGTAGTACTTGCCGGTCCAGTCGCGTCCGCCGGTGGCCGACCAGACGCCGGTGCGGTCGTCGCGGGTCATGTCGACCGTGCGCGGGGCGGCGGCCGGGGTGTCGGACAGCTCCAGCGTCACGTCCTGCGCGGTGGGCGCCCACACCGCGAGGGTGGGGCGGCCGCCGCTGAACGTGGGGCCGAGGCGGGCGGCGGTGGCGGCGGCGTACAGGTCGTCGAGGGCTCCCGCGACCTGGACGCCGGTGGCCGAGCGCAGCTTGCCCGCCGCGTCGCGTTCGGTGACCGCGACCTGCCCGCGCAGCGCCTCGGCGACCCGGCGCTGGTCGCGCTGGTTGAGGTGGAACGCGGTGTACTGCCACAGGTGCGGGTACTTGGCGCGCTGCGCCTCGGTGAGCCCGGTGCGGACTGCGGTCAGCCGCAGGCTCTGGTGGGCGCCGGTCAGGTCGCCGTCGGTGACGCCGAGGCCACCCGCCGGGGCGTACACGAGGTCGTAGACGCGGCCGTCGGTGGCCGCACCGATCGGGTCGAGGGATCCGGCGGTGCCGGTCTTCCACGCGATCGTGGACCGGTCCAGCCAGATCGCCCGGCTCTTGGCCAGGTCGATCTCGCCGCCGCCGACGACGGCCTCCTGCGGCAGCAGCCGCTGCGGGTCGCCCGCCAGCAGCCACACCTCACGCCCGGCCTTGGCGAAGTCGAGGCGCTGGTCGGCGGGCAGGTCCTTGGTGTCGCCCTTGTGCAGGATGTAGTTGAGCCCCTTCGCACCGGCGGCCAGCGGCACCCGGAACACCGCGCCGAACGCGTCGGTGCCGGACGGCTGCAGCGGGCTGCCCCAGTCGGTGGGGCTGGCCGCGCCGTCCCAGACGTGCATGCCCCAGCCGGAGTAGTCGCCGTCGGCGCGCCGGTAGTGCACGATCGCGGTGTTCTCGTCCTGCGCCGGGTCCGGCTGGCCGGTGGCGGCCTGCCGGGTCGGGTACACCGTGGCGTCGCCCTGCTTGAGCCACACCTCGGCGTCCTTGGTGGGGTCGACGAAGCGGTCCTGCTCGACGTCCTTCCGGCCGTCCTTGCTGACCACGATGAACCCGACCTTGGTGCCGCCGGGCTTCACCTTCACCCAGGCGAACCGGCCGTACGAGTCC
Source organism: Krasilnikovia sp. MM14-A1004 (assembly GCF_047159485.1). Taxonomy (GTDB): domain Bacteria; phylum Actinomycetota; class Actinomycetes; order Mycobacteriales; family Micromonosporaceae; genus Actinoplanes. The sequence goes on from NZ_AP038773.1 coordinate 3,196,340, forward strand.
TCGCCCGCGAACGGCTGGCCCTGCGGCCAGGTGGTCTGCGCGGAGGGGTCGATGTCGCCGAAGGCGTACAGGCCGTAATCGTCGTAGCCGCCCGCGGGGCGCTGGTAGTGCACGAGCGCGTAGCCGGGACCGGCCGTGGTGACCGGGGTGCCGACCCGGGCGGTCGTGGTGGTGGAGGCGGTACGGCCCCGGCTGTCGCGCACGACCGCCTTGTAGTGCAGTGGCGTGCCGCCGGCCAGGCCGGTCAGGTCGTGGTACACCCGGTACGGGGCCCGCCGGGCGGTGCCGAGCAGCTGCCACGGGCCGGTGCCGGCCCGGGCGGCGAAGGTGACGGTGGCGGTCGGGTCGCCGGTGGTCTGCGCGACCAGCTCGGTGCGCGAGGGCACCAGCGCGTCGGCGGCCGGCGCGGTGAACGCGACCGTGGGACCGGCCGTGGGGACCACGACCGGCGTTCCCGCCTGGTAGACGACCGTGGACAGCGCGGGGACCGTGACGGTGAGCTTGCCGTCGGCACCGGACGAGATCGCGCCGGTCGCGCCGTACTTGGCGGCGAAGCTCGCGGACGGGGTCCAGGTGTCCACGGTGACCGTCTGCGCGGTGGTGGCGTTGTTCGCCGCGACCAGGTACTCGGTGCGGGTGCCGCGGTCGATGCGGGAGGCGGCGAAGACGCCCGGGCCGTCGGCGGCGTACCGGGTGAGCTGGACGCCGTCGCGCAGCGCCGGGTTGGCCTTGCGGAGCGCGGCCAGCGCGGCGATCGTCTTGTACACCGGGTGGTTGGTGTCGTAGTTGTCGACCGCGTGGGTGCGGTCCGTGCCGATCAGGTCGTCGTCCAGGTAGTCCTTGGTCCTGCTGGCGAACATGTCCTGACGGGCGTCCTTGTCGCCGCCGGCGCCGGTGAAGCCCTGCTCGTCGCCGGAGTACACGACCGGCTGGCCGCGGGTGAGGAACATCAGCTCGTGGGCGAGTTCGTCGCGGCGCAGGAAGGTCGACGGGTCGGCGCCGCTCTTTTCGATGAACGAGCCGATGCGGCCCATGTCGTGGTTGCCGAGGAAGGTGGGCAGCCGGTCCGCGCCGGTGTCGCGGGCGGTGTACAGGTCGTCCTTGGCGTACACGTCGGCGAGGGCCTTGGCGGAGCCGTCGCCCTTGGCGAAGCCGGACGCCGCGGACTGGAACGAGAAGTCCAGGGTGGCGGGCAGGCCGCCGCGCCGCACGTACGTGGACTCGACCTCCTGGTCGCCGCTGTAGACCTCGCCGAACATGAAGAAGCCGGGCTTGCCGGCCTTCTTCGCGGCCGTCGTGATGTCGCGCGTGAACGTCGTCCAGAACGGCAGGTCGGTGTGCTTGACCGTGTCGATGCGGTAGCCGTCGACACCGGCCCCGGTAATCCAGTCGGCGTAGATCTTGGTCATGCCGCGGACGACCTCGGGGCGCTCTGTCCACAGGTCGTCGAGGCCGCCGAAGTCGCCGTACTCGCTGTTCTCGCCGACGAAGCTGGAGTTGCCCCGGTTGTGGTACATCGTCGGGTCGTTCAGCCACGCCGGGGTCTTGACAGTCGCGTCGGACGGCGTGGTGAAGACCGGCGTGTACGGGAACGACTTGGTGTTCACGGCCGGGAAGGTGCCGTCGGTGTAGTTCCGGTCCTCGAACGGGCGCCCCTGGGCGTCCCGATACGGGGTGGTGGCCTTGTCGACGTAGTCGTACTTGTCGCCCTTGTACTTGATGACGTCGGCGGTGTGGTTGACGATGATGTCGAGGAAGATCTTCATGCCGCGCTTGTGCGCGAGACCGACCAGCCGCTTGAGGTCGGCGTTGGTGCCGAAGTGCGGGTCGACCCGGGTGAAGTCGGTGATCCAGTAGCCGTGGTAGCCGGCCGAGATGTCGGAGCCGTTGATCTGCACCGGCCGGTTCTTGAAGACCGGGGCGAGCCAGATGGCGGTGGTGCCCAGGCCCTGGATGTAGTCGAGGCGGTCGATGATGCCCTTGATGTCGCCGCCGTGGTAGAAGCCCTTGTCGGTCGGGTCGTACCCGGTGCTCAGCCGGTCGCCCGACAGGTTGCCCCTGTCGTTGCGGGTGTCGCCGTTGGCGAAGCGGTCCGGCAGGACGAAGTAGTACTGCTCGGCGGGCGCGGCCCGGTCGGAACCCCAGAGGGCCATGACGGCGGCGCTCGGCGCGGCGGGTGCGGCGGCGCGCTCAGCCGGGGCGGCGAGGGCGCTCGCGGGCGGGGCGATCAGGCTCGTGACCAGCGCTGCGGCCAGCGCGAGGCGAGCGGTGCGGCGCCGGTTCACGCGCCGGTGCGGGAGGGTGCCGGGACCGGGGGCGGGTCCGCGACGGTGCGCTGCTTCCACATCGGAGCCTTCCTATGGGCTGGTGTGGAGGCACGCTAAACCTGTTTCATCGATGTGTGCAAGAGTTTGCAATAACCGTCGGGTAACGCCAGCGCCTTACGCAAGAAACATTCGCGAAACGGGCGGGCCGCCCGATCCCCCCCTCAGGTGGGACGTGTCGGCCCGCCCGAATCACGGCCTTGCTCACGGCTTCAGCCGAACAGCTCTCCGATCCGGTCAGGACACGACCGTTGCCTGCGCCAGGGACAGCGCGAACCGCTGCTGCGGGTCGGTCCACCAGTGCCGCAGGGCGAAACCGGCCGCGGCCAGCTCCCGCTGTACGCCGTCGCGGCGGAACTTCGCGGACACCTCCGTACGCAGCTCCTCGCCCGCCGCGAAGCCGACCGTCAGGTCCAGGTCGCGGACGGACACGGTCAGGTCCCGTCGGGCCCGCAGCCGCATCTCGATCCACTCGTTCTCCGCGTCCCAGAGCGCGACATGTGCGAAATCGTCCTCGACGAAATCGGCATGCAACTCCCGGTTCAGCACCCGCAGGACGTTGCGGTTGAACGCGGCGGTCACCCCTGCCGCGTCGTCGTACGCGGGCACCAGCGTCGCCGGGTCCTTCACCAGATCCGTGCCGAGCAGCAGGTACTCCCCGTCGTCCAGGACCGCGCGCAGGTCGCCGAGGAACTCGGCCCGCTCGGCGGGCAGCAGGTTGCCGATCGTGCCGCCCAGGAACGCGACCAGCCGGTCCCCGCCGCGCGGCACCGCCGAAAGGTGCCGGGAGAAGTCGGCGACCAGACCGCGCACGCTCAGGCCCGGATACTCCACGATCAGCTTGTCCGCGGCGTCGCGCAGCGCGGCCGGGGACACGTCCAGGGCCACGAAGCCGCCCAGGGTGCCGTGCGCGGTGAGCGCGTCCAGCAGCAGCCGGGTCTTCTCCGACGAGCCCGAGCCCAGCTCCACCAGGGTCTTCGCGCCGGTCAGCCGGGCGACGTCGGCGGCGTGCGCGGCCAGGATGTGCCGCTCGGTCCGCGTCGGGTAGTACTCCGGCAGCCGGGTGATCTGCTCGAACAGGTCGCTGCCCCGTGCGTCGTAGAACCACTTCGGCGGCAGCCACTTCGGGCTGGCGGTCAGGCCCGCGGTGACGTCGGCGCGCAGCGCGCGGGCCAGGTCCTGCTCATCGAGGTGGATCTCCAGATCGAACACGCTCACGGTCTCCCTAGTGGTGTGAGGTGGATTCCGGCGGGCCCGGCGACGAGCAGATGCCCGTCCGGTACCGCCCGCCAGCCGGGGTCGTCGTCCAGGGGCTCGGAGCTGACCAGCACGGAGCCGTCGCCGTGGCGCACCGACAGGGCGTGGCCCACGGCGGTCGCGGCGATGCTGGCGCCGTCGGTCAGCAGCAGGTTCAGCCGGGAGCCGGGAGCCGCGGCGCTCACCTCGGCGACCGTGGCGGCCACCGCCGCGGCGGGGGTGTCGCCCGCCCGCAGCCGGTGCCGGACCAGCGCCCACAGCAGCGCGGAGTCGGTGGGCGCGTCGAGGGTGAGCAGGTCACGGGTGGGCAGCCGGGCAGCCGGCCCGGTCACCGCCTCCGGCCAGCCCGCCACCACCCCGTTGTGGCTGAACAACCACGACCCCTCGGTGAACGGGGCGGCCGCGGTCGAGGTCACCGGCATCGTCTCGGTGGCCGAGCGCACCGCGGCCAGCACGGCACCCGCGGCGGTCGCGGCGGCCAGGCCGGGCAGTGCGGCGTCCGCCCACATCGGCCGGTCGGACCGATATCGTACGGGCGGCCCGGCGCCCGGATACCAGCCCACACCGAAGCCGTCCGCGTTGATCGTGCCGCCGCCGCGCATGTCCTTCGGCGCCCACGACTGGCGTACCAGGGCGTGCGGCGCCTCGAACAGCAGCCGCGACAGCGCCAGCGGCGGCCCCAGGTAGGCCAGGTGGCGGCACATCAGGCGGACTCGCCGGGCTCCGCGTCACGGGCACACCGGAACCCCGCGAAGATCTGCCGCCGGATCGGGTAGTCCCAGTTGCGGAACGTGCCCCGACAGGCCGAGCGATCAGTGCCGAACGAGCCGCCGCGCAGCACCTTGTAATCCGGGGAGAAGAACACCTCCGAATACTCCCGGTACGGGAACGCCCGGAACCCGGGGTAACCGTGGAAGTCGGTGCTGGTCCACTCCCAGACGTCGCCGATCAGCTGCTGCACGCCCTGCGGCGAGGCCCCGTCCGGGTAGGCGCCGACCGGGGCGGGTGACAGGTGTCGCTGACCCAGGTTGGCGTGCCGCTCCTGCGGATCCTCATCGCCCCACGGGAACCGGCGCGAACGGCCGGTGGCCGGGTCGAAGCGGGCCGCCTTCTCCCACTCGGCCTCGGTCGGCAGCCGCCGCCCCGCCCACGCCGCGAACGCCCGCGCCTCGTGGAAGCAGACGTGCACCACGGGCTCGTCCGGGACCACCGGCGCGGTCCGGCCGAACCGGGTGTACACCCAGCGGTCGCCGTCGCGGCGCCAGTGCAGCGGCGCGCCCAGCGAGGCCCGCTGCCGGTGCGCCCAGCCCGCCCCGCTCCACCACCGCTGATCGTCGTAGCCGCCGGCGTCGATGAACTCCGCGTACCGGGCGTTGGTGACCGGGGCGACGTCGAGGTGGAAGGCGGGCACGTGCACCACGTGCGCGGGGCGCTCGTTGTCCAGCGCCCACGGCTCGGTGTCCGTGCCCATGGTGAACGGGCCGCCCGGAATGAACACCTCACCGGTGGCGGGCACCCGCGCGGGCGGCAGCGGCTCGGCGGTCAGCACCGGCGCCCCGGTACGCAACTGATGGGTGGCCAGCATCGTCTCGTCGTGCTGCTGCTCGTGCTGGACGATCATCCCGAACGCGAACCCGTCGGCCACCAGCGGGCGGCCGTCCAGGCGCACCGCGTCGAGGACGTCGAGGGCCTTGTCGCGCACCTGCGACACGTACGCGCGGGCCTCGGCGGGGCCGAGCAGCGGCAGCGCGGGACGGTCGGCGCGGGCGTGCTGGAACGCGTCGTACAGCTCGTCGATGTCGCGGCGTACCGGCTCGCGGCCGCCGACGTCGCGGACCAGCCACAGCTCCTCCTGGTTGCCCACGTGGGCGAGGTCCCACACCAGCGGGGACATCAGCCGGGAGTGCTGGCGTACCAGGTCGTCGTCGTCCACGGCCCCGGTGAGGGTGGTGGTGCGCCGGCGCGCCCTGTCCAGTTCGGCGGCCACCGCGGTGCGCAGGCGTTCGGTCTCGACGGTCATGTGGGAGTCCCTTCCACGACAGCGGGCGGTCAAACAGCAGACAACTCGCTGGTCAGGCCAGCAGGCGGTGGTCGATGGCGGCGTGCACCCGGCTCTGCAGGTGCGCGGGCAGCCCGGCGCGGTGCAGGGCGCGCCCGGCGAGATCGAGTACCTCGCGGGCGGCGCCGCGTACGGTGCGGTCGGCGAGACCCGCGCGGGCCGCGGGCAGCCAACGGTCGGCCGCCGGGGCGGCGGCGGCGCGGGCCGCGTCCGTGGTGGCGTCGTCGGCCAGCAGCGCCGCCAGGACGGCCGCCGGGGCCAGCCACCCGTCGCCCGGCTGGGTGTCCAGGTAGCGGACCTCCAGGTAGCCGCGCGGGCGCACCGGCGGGAACAGCGTGCTGAGGTGGTACTCCAGGTCGTCGGCGGTGGGCGGGCGGGGCAGCGCCCCGCCGAGCCAGTCGGCGAAGGTGACCCCGGGCGGCGGGTCCCAGCAGCCGCCGTCGCGGCGCACGCACAGCAGCGGCGCGGCCATGGCGTACCCGATCCAGGCGCCCACCGGGTCGGCGCCGGTGCCGACCGGCCGGGTGCGGGCGGGGTCGATGCCCAGCCAGGCCCGCATGCGGGTGGAGGCCCACCCGGTGTCGCGGCCGGCGTGGCGCGAGGAGTTGGCGAACGACGCCAGCAGCACCGGGCCCAGCTCGGTGACGGCCGCGAACCGGTCCGCCAGCCGCGGTGCGGGGCCCGCGTCGAGGCAGACCTGCAGCCCGGCGGTGCTGCACATCATGGTGCGCCCGTGCTGCCCGCCGCGGTCGAAGGCCCGCTCCATGGCGGTGTAGCGGGGGCTGTCGAGCAGGCGCCGCGGCTCCCGGTACGGGTCGATGCCGGTGTCGCCCAGGCGCAGGCCGTGCCCGGCCAGCAGGCCGGTCAGTCGGGCCAGATCCGCGTCGACCGCGGTGTGCAGGTCGGCCAGGGTGGCGGCGGGGGCGGAGGAGATCTCCAACTGCCCGCCGGGCTCGACGGTGACCTGGCCACCGCCCGGCAGCGGGCGGGGCGGCACCGGCTCGGCGGGGTGGTGCGGCACGGGGTCGGCGAGACTGTCCGGGGCGTACGCGCCGAGGGCCTCGCGCAGCGCGGTGACCGTCAGCGGGCGGTCCGGCGCGTCGTCGTGATGGGTGGTGAACTCCAGTTCGACGCCGATGCGGCTCGGGGGGCCGGTCTTGAAACAGATCCCCGACATGTGCTCCGCGGCCTGATCCTCGTCGCGCAGCACACGAGAGTCCTCGGCGGTGCCGGGCCGGACAATCGCCACGATTCTCCCAGGGTTGCGGACGTTCTCCTGGACGCTACCCGCTGGCGGGCCGAGGTGACAGGGATAGCCCGCATCGACGGGCATGGCGGCACGTCGGCCGCCGGACCCCGTGCACTGGCCGCCGACAAGATCGGCGGTCGTGCGCACGCGGCACTCGCTAGGCTGACCGCGTGACGCCGCCGGAACCTCGCGGGCCCCTGGCCGGGACACGGATCGTGGAGCTGGAGAGCCTCGCGCCCGGCCCGTTCGGCTGCATGATGCTGGCCGACCTGGGCGCGGACATCGTGCGCATCGACCGGCCGGGTGGCCCTGCCGCGGGCCGGATCGCCCCGCCCGCCACCGCCCTGCAACGCGGCCGCCGGGTCGTGCCCCTCGACCTCAAGTCGCCGGCCGGGATCGCCGACGTGCTGCGCCTCGTCGAGCGCGCCGACGTGTTCGTCGAGGGCTACCGGCCCGGCGTCGCCGAGCGGCTCGGGCTGGGACCGGAGGTCTGCCGGGCCCGCAACCCGCGCCTGGTGTACGCCCGGATCACCGGCTGGGGCCAGGACGGGCCGCTGGCGGCGCGCGCCGGGCACGACATCGGCTACCTCGCCGTGGCCGGTGCGCTGGAGCCGCTGCGGCGCGGCGACGAAGCGCCGCGCGCCCCGCTGAACATGCTGGCCGACTTCGCGGGCGGCGGGATGCTCATGGCCGTCGGGGTGCTGGCCGCGCTGCTGGAACGCGAACGCTCCGGCGAGGGACAGGTCGTCGACGCGGCCATGGTGGACGGTTCGGCGCTGCTCACCACGTTCCTGCGCGGCATGCAGCAGACCGGACTGTGGCCGGCGCCGCCGGGCGGGAACCTGCTCGACGGCGGGGCGCCGTTCTACGACACGTACGCGACCGCCGACGGCGGCTTCGTGGCCGTGGGGGCGCTGGAGCCCGCGTTCTACGCCGAGCTGCTCGACGGTCTCGGCCTGACCGGTGAGGCCGGCCTGCCCGCCCAGTACGACCCCGCCGGGTGGCCGCGGCTACGCCGCCGGTTCACCGAGGTGTTCGCGCAGCGCACCCGCGACGAATGGGCCGCGGTGTTCGAGGGACGCGACGCGTGCGTCTCCGCGGTGCTCTCCCCCGGCGAGGCTCCCGGCCACCCGCATCACCGGGCCCGCGACACGTTCCTGACCGTGGGCGGCGAGGTGCAGCCCGCACCGGCGCCACGCTTCGACCGGACACCCGCGGCGCCGCCACGCCCGGCGCCCGACCCCGCCCGCGACGCGGTGTCCGTCGCCGACGTGCTCGCCGGGTGGGCCTGACCCGCGCTCGGCCGGCCCCGGTGTGCCGGGGTCGGGCGAACCGGTTGCCGCCCGGGCGCGCGAGGGCCACCGTATGGGGAGGACACCCACCCGCGACGCATTCCGGGAGGCGAGATGAGGGCCAAGGTCGGTGACCAGCTGATCATGGAGGGTACGCACGTCGACGACCACCGCCGGGTCGGCAGGATCGAGGAGGTGCGCCACCCGGACGGCACCCCGCCGTACCTGGTGCGGTGGGTCGACGGCGAGCAGACGCTGTGTTTCCCCGGCCCCGACGCCCACGTCCAGCCGCGGGACGGTTCCCGCTAGATCCGGCCGGCGTGCGGCGCCGTGGTGGGGGTGGCGGCACCGGCCAGCAGCTGCGAGACCGTGACGAAACGGAAGCCGCGCGCCCGGAGACCGGCGATCATGGCGCTGAGGCCGCGGATGGTCACCAGCCGCCGCTCGTCGCCGAGATCATGGGCCAGGATGATGGCGCCCGGTCGGACGTTGTCGACGACGTCGCGGACCTGGCCGGGGGTGTCGTCGCGGTAGCGCAGCTCGTGCATCGCGTACGACCACAGCACCACGTCCGTGTAACCCATCGCGTTGGCGGCCAGGAGGGTCGAGCCGCCCACGTGCCCGAACGGCGGGCGCAGCAGCGTCGGCACCTGCCCGGTGATGTCGCGGATCGTGTCGTGGGTACGCGCGAGATTCGCCCGTACCCCGGCGAGGTCGAGGGTGGCCAGGTCCTCGTGCCCCCACGAGTGGTTGCCCACCTCGTGCCGGGACAGCCGGCCACGCACCAGGTCGGCGTGCTCGGTCAGCTGGCGCCCGACCATGAAGAACGTCGCGGGCACCCCCTCGCGTTCGAGGATGTCGAGCACCATCGGGGTGTAGTTCGGGCCCGGACCGTCGTCGAAGGTGAACGCCACCACCGGTTCGGTCGTCTCGACGAAGTACCGGACCCGCACCTCGGGGTGCGCCACGGCGTCCAGGTTGTCGGCGGCCGAGGCGTACCCGCCGGTGACCGGCGGCCGGTCCCAGCCGAACCAGTGCGGTAGCACGGTGGTGCCGAACACGCCGGCCCCGGCGCCCGCCGCGGCCAGCAACGCGCCGCGCAGCACCCCTCGCCGGCTCACCGGCACGCCCATGCTGTCGCTCCCCGTGTCCCCGCCCGTGATCGATCACGGGTGTGTGCGACAGCGTGCTAGATAGACGCAAGTCGCGGTATCCGACCGAAGTGGGAGCGGATCATCCGCCCCATCGGCAGATCGGCCGAGGAGCCCGGCGGACAAAGAAAGCGGAAGGTGCAAATCAGCTACCAGAAGCGGGTCTGACCGGGGATCGTCTCCAGATCTGCCAGCACCAGCCGCCGGTCCTCCGGGTCGGCGATCTCCTCGGCCGCCGCCAGCGCCCGCCCGGTCCAGTCCCGGGCCGCGTCCGGGTCACCGGCCACCGCGGCGCCCCTGGCCAGCGCCTCGTACGCGAACGCGAGGTCCCAATCCCCGATCCCGTGGGCGGTGCAGATCTCCAGGCTGCGCCGGGCGTGGTGCAGGGCCGGCTCGCCGCGCCCGAGCGTCGCGTAGACGCGGGCGCACTGCCACTCGCCCCGGCTGCGGTTCTTCGCGGCGCCGATCTCGCCCCAGTGGTAGCGGGAGGCGTGCGCCATGTGCACCATGCGGTCGTCGTCCTCGGCGGTGCGGTCCTCCCGCTCCAGCAACCGCCACACGCCGTTGAACAGGTCCACGGCGAGTTGCCGCTGGTCGGAGATCGTCGTGGTCTCGGGCATGTCGGTGATCCCATCCTCCAGGAGGTGCTCGGTGCGGTGCAGTTCGCCCCGGAGCCGGTCCAGCCGGGCCCGCAGCCGGGTCCGGTGGGCCAGCAGGACCCGCCGCCGCAGTGCCACGTCGTCCGGCGCGGCCAGGCAGGCACGGACCTGTTCCAGGGGTACGTCGGCGGCCCGCAGCGCGGCGATCAGCCGGGCGAGCGCGACCTGCCGTGGCGCATAGCGCCGGTAGCCGTTGCCGGGATCGACCTGCGGTCGCAGCAGGCCGATCCGGTCGTAGTGGCGCAACGCCCGGGTGGTCAGCCCCGCCCGGCGGGCCACCTGGCCCACGGTCAGCAGCTCGGCGTCGTCCACGGGCATGAACGTAGAACATTGCCGCGGGTCAAGGTCAACATCCGCGTGCCAGCGCGGTGCCAGCGCCCGATGCGCGCCGTGCCAGCGCGCGGTGCGGGTTCTGTCAGGGGCGCCCGGCAGGCTGCTGGTACGAGGCCCGGCACTGAGCCGGGCCGCCGAGGAGGGACGACGATCGTGACCGAACTGGCCGTACGCGCCGAGGGGCTGCGCAAACGGTTCGGCGACACCCGGGCGCTGGACGGGGTGGACCTGGCGATGCGCCGCGGCACCGTGCTCGGGGTGCTCGGCCCCAACGGCGCCGGCAAGACCACCGCCGTACGGGTGCTGGCCACCCTGCTGCGCCCGGACGCCGGGACCGCGTACGTGGCCGGCATCGACGTGCTGCGCGAGCCGCAGAAGGTGCGCCGGCGCATCGGCCTGACCGGCCAGTACGCCTCCGTCGACGAGGACCTGACCGGCGTACAGAATCTGGTGCTGATCGGTGAGCTGCTGGACCTGACCCGCAAGGACGCCCGGCGCCGCGCCGACGAGCTGCTGGGCTGGTTCGACCTGACCGAGGCGGCCGGGCGCCCCGCCAAGACCTACTCCGGGGGCATGCGCCGCCGGCTCGACCTGGCGGCCAGCCTCGTCGGCCACCCCGAGGTGATCTTCCTGGACGAGCCCACCACGGGCCTGGACCCGGCCAAGCGCGAGGACATGTGGAACGTCGTGCGCACCCAGGTCACCCAGGGTGCCAGCGTGCTGCTGACCACGCAGTACCTGGAGGAGGCGGACGCGCTGGCCGACGAGATCGTGGTGATCAACTCCGGCCGGGTCATCGCCCACGACACCCCCGACGGGCTCAAGCGCCGCGTCGGCGGCCAGACCCTGCGGGTACGCCCGACCGACCCGTCCCGCCTGCCCGAGGTGCTCACGCTGCTCGACGCGGTCGCCGCGCCCGGCACCACCGCCTCGGCGGACACCGCCGCCGGGTCCCGTCCCGGCGCCGCGTCCGTGCCGGTCACCGCAGACCTGGCCCTCGACGAGCTGCTGCCCCCGCTGCGCCGGGCCGGCGTCGAGGTCACCGAGATCGCGCTGCAGCTGCCCAGCCTCGACGAGGTCTTCCACGCGCTGACCACCAAGCCCACCCTGACGGAGGAACTGGTATGACCGCCCGCACCGAGCGCAGCGAGGGCCGCAAGGGCATACCCGGCCGGCACGATATGACGACGCGCACCGAGGAGCGCATTCCGCGGCAGGCCGGGATCGCCGACGTGGTCCGTGACCGCGACGCGCCGGCGCAGCGCCGCCGGGGCGGATCCCTGGCCGCGCTGGTGCGGCACAGCATCGCGCTGGCCCGGCGCAGCCTCATCAAGACGATGCGTACCCCGGAAGCGCTGATCGACGTGACGTTGCAGCCGGTGATCTTCCTGCTGATGTTCACGTACCTGTTCGGCGGCGCCATCGCGGGCGGCGACCGGCACGCCTACCTGCAGTTCCTGCTGCCGGGCATGCTGGCGCAGTCGCTGGCCATGGGCGGCATCGCGCTGGGTCAGAACCTCAACGCCGACATCGAGAAGGGCGTCTTCGACCGGTTCCGGTCGCTGCCGATCTCCCGGTCGGCGCCGCTGATCGGCGCGGTCGCCGCGGACATCGTCCGGTATCTCACCGTATGCCTGGTGATGGTCGGCTTCGGCATGGTGATGGGTTTCCGGATCGGGACCAACCCCACGGCGGCGGCCGGCGCGGTGGCCCTGGCCATCGGATTCGGCCTGTGCTTCTGCTGGATCTCGGTGCTGGTGGGCATGCTCGTGCGTACCTCGGGTGCTGTGCAGGGGGTCATGTTCCTGCTGGTCTTCCCGCTGTCGTTCGGCAGCAACGTGTTCGTGCAGACCGACACGCTGCCCGGCTGGGTGCAGGCGTTCGTGCACGTCAACCCGATCACCCCGCTGGTGGCGACGATGCGGGGGCTGCTCGTGGGCGGGCCGGTCGCCGGCCACCTGGCCGTCACCCTGGCCTGGATGGCCGGGCTGCTGGTGGTGTTCGTGCCGCTGGCGCTGCGGGCCTACGCCCGGCGCGCCTGAGCTTCGATCGACGGGGCGCTGCCCGGGCCGGGCAGCGCCCCGCGGACCAGCCGGGCCGGGTCCGCCAGGGCGCGCGCCTGCGCGGCGTCCAGCGACCACCCGTCCGCGTACGCCGCGGTGAAGGCCTCCTCGCCCAGGGCGGCCCGGCCGCGCCGGGTCAGTTCCGCGACCCGCAGATCGGTACGGTCGTGCGCGCCCCGCAACCGCGCCGCCGCGCCGAGCAGCGCCGCCGTGTCCCGGTGGCGTCCCAGCAGGTCGGCCAGTCCGGCGGCGACGACCGCGACCATCGCCACGATCGGCATGTCCCGGCTGGCCACCGCCGCCGGGTACGCCGCGGCCAGCGCCGCCTCCGCGCCCGCGGGATCCTCGCGGGCCACGGCCAGCGCGGCGCGCACCGCCCCCAGGATGGCCGTGCCGTGGTCACCGCGGGCCAGCGCGGCACCGCCCAGCGCGAGCCGCTCGTCGGCGCGGTTGAGCAGCGATTCGGCGCGGTCCAGCTCCCCCAGCTGGGTGCACATCCCGGCTTCGAGGCCGTCGATGAGCACGGCCAGCTCGGCGGACTCGGCGTGCTCGGCGCGGACCCGGGCGGCCGCGATGGCCGCCACGGCCCGTTCCGGCTCACCGCGGCGCAGGTGCAGGTCGGCCCAGCGGAACTCCAGGAAGATCTCGTCGTTGACGTCCAGCGAGCCGAACTCACGCGACAGCGCCCGCGCCGCGTTCAGGTCCGCCAGTGCGCCGTCGAGGTCGCCGTCGTACTCGCGGGTCAGGGCCCGCAACGGCAACGCGGTCGCCTGACCCCACCGGTCCCCGACGGCCCGGAAGCTCTCCAGCGCGTCGTCGATGTCGCGGCGCACCCGCGTCACGTCACCCTCGTTCTCGGCGAGCTGGGCCCGGAACAGCCGGGCGAACGCCGACAGCCACGCGTCCGGGCCGTCCACCACCCGGTCGATACGGACGCGGGCTTCGTCGCGCAGGTCGGCGAGGTACAGCACCACGGCGGCCAGCGCGCCGACCATGCCGGGCAGCTCCTGGTGGGCGGCCAGCCGGACGGCAAGGTCGTGCAGGCGGGCCTTGCGGTCCTGCTCCGACTCGGTCACCAGGGACGGCTCGGCGCCCATCGCGCTGAGCGTACGGACCGCCTCGGCGCAGTCGCGGGCGACCGGGTCGGCGGGCCCCGGCACCGAGAGCGCCTCACCCAGCCAGAACATCGCCTCGGCGCGGCGGCCGAACATCTGCCAGTACCAGCACAGGTCCAGGGCGAGCTGGACCGCCGCGGCGGCGTCGCCCGAGTCGCACAGGTGGCGCAGCGCGGCCAGCGCGTTGTCGTACTCGTCGCGCAGCACCCGCAGCGCGGGAAGCTGCTCGGCGGTGCGCAGCCGGGCGTCCTGCTCGGCCACCAGGGCGGCCAGGTGCCGGGCGGCCAGCGTCCGCACGGTCACCGCGTGCTCGGCCAGCCGGTCGGTGCCGAACTCGCGCAGCGACTCCAGCATCCGGTAGCGCGGGCCGTCCCCGGCGACCTGCAGCAGCGAACGTTCGGCCAGCGCGGTGAGCAGCTCGGGCACCTGCGCGGCGGTGATGGGAGTGTCCGCGCACAGGGCGGCCGCCGAGCCGGGGGTGACCCCGGCGGGCAGCACGGCGACCCGGTCGGCCAGCACCCGCTCCGGCTCGCCGAGCAGATCCCAGCTCCACGCGATCACCGCGTGCAGGGTGCGGTGCCGGGGCAGGGCGGTGCGGCTGCCGCTGGTGAGCAGCCGGAACCGGTCGGACAGCCCGGCGGCCAGCTCGGCCAGCGGCAGCGTGCGCAGCCGGGCCGCGGCCAGCTCCAGCGCCAGCGGCAGGCCGTCGAGACGGTGCACGATCTGGACGACGTCGCCGACTGTCGACTCGTCGACCGTGAAACCCGGTCGCACGGCGGCCGCCCGTTCGGTGAACAGCCGTACCGCCGCCGCCCGGCTCGCGGTGTCCGGGTCCGCGCCGGCCGGTGGCAGCGCGAGCGGGCCGAGCGGCACCAGCGACTCGCCGTCGACGGCGAGGGGTTCGCGGCTGGTGGCCAGCACCCGCAGCCGCGGGCAGCGCACCAGCAGCGCGGTGGTGACCTCGGCGGCCGACTCGATCAGGTGCTCGCAGTTGTCCATCACCAGCAGGCACTCGCGCCCGGACAGCCGTTCCACCAGCAGGCCGAGGTCGTCGCGGCCCTCCGCGGCCGGACGGGCCGGGCCCTGCTCGAACAGGGCGCCGCCGCGCAGCCCGAGCGCCGACACCACCGCGGCGGCCACCTTGCCGGGCTCGGTGACGGCGGCGAGGTCGACCAGCCAGGTGCCGTCGGCCCGGGCGTCGCGGTCGCGGCGCGCCGCCTCCAGCGCGAGCCGGGTCTTGCCCGCCCCGCCCGGACCCAGGACGGTGACGAGCCGCCCGCCCCGCAGCAGGGCGCCGACCCGGTCCAGGTCCTCCTCGCGGGCGATGAACGTGGTCAGCGGCGCCGGAAGGTTCCCCGTGGGGCGGACGGCGGGCGGTGTCGGTGCGGCCCCCCGGTCCGGCGACCCGCCGCGCAGCAGGCTCATGTGGCGCTCGCGCAGGGCGGCGCCGGGATCCGCGCCGAGCCGGTCGGCCAGGTCACGGCGGACCCGGTCGTACAGGGCCAGCGCCTCGGCCTGGCGGCCCAGCCCGGCGAGGGCGTCCATCAGCAGGGCCGCTACCCGCTCGTGCACCGGTTCCTCGGCCAGCAGGGCGGTCAGCCGGGCGCACGCCTCGGCATGCCGTCCGAGGGCCAGGTCCGCCTCGGCGAGGTCGGCCGCGGTCTCCGTACCGTCCCCGGTCAGCCGGGTCGCCACCCCGGGTGCCACCGCGGCGGCCTCGGCGGCGACCGGGCCCCGCCACAGCGCCACGGCCTGCGTCAGCAGGGCCGTGGCCGCCTCCGGTTCGCCCGCCCGCAGGCGGGCCCGGCCCGCCCGGGTGAGGTGCTCGAAGCGGACGACGTCGACGTCGTCGGCAGCGACGGCCAGGCGGTAGCCGGCGTCCGCCTGGGCCACGGCGTCCGCCGACCCGAGCACCCGGCGCAGCCGCGAGACCAGCGACTGGAGCGCGTTGCCGGCGTCCGCCGGGCGGTCCTGCGGCCACAGCGCGGCGGTGAGCGCGGCGACGTCGACCGCCCGGCCGCCCGCGAGCGCCAGCCGGGCCAGCAGTCCGCGCAGCCGCGCCCCGGGCACCTCCACGGGCGTCCCGTCGCGGGTCACCCGCAGCGCGCCGAGCAGCGCGACCTCGATCCGCTCCACCACAGTCCTCCCCCGCAGCCTGCGCCCAAGGGTAGGGACAGCCCCGGGGAAATTGTTCACTGTGCCGCCTACACGCCGATAAGAGGTCCATGCGGTCACGACCCTCCGGCAGGCGCGGCACCCGGACAGGCTCCCGCCTGTTCGTGGCGTACGCCGCCGCGAGCCTCGTGTCCGTGTTCGCGCTCGGGGCCGTCCTGATCCAGCAGGCCCGCGAGGACGCGGACAGCCGCGGCCGCGACCAGGGCCTCGCCCAGGCGGCCGTGATCGAGGAGATGTCCGTGGCGCCCGCCCTGGACGGCGCCGACCTGAACATCGGGCTGAGCGCCACCCAGCGCGACAGGTTGCAGGCCGCCACCGACCTCGCGATCTTCCACGGCTCGGTGATCCGGCTCCGGCTGCGCAGCTTCAGCGGCAAGGTGGTGTTCTCCGACGACGGCTCCACCGTCGGCGGGGTGCCCGCCAGCCACCGGGCGTTCCGCGGCGCCGCCATCGGACACGCCGACGTCGAGGTCGTTCCGGACGCCGAACGCAGCATCGGGCAGGTCATCCGGGTGCTGCAGCCGGTCATCGCCGGCGCGTCGGGTCAGGCGATCGGCGTCCTGGAGCTGTACCTGCCGTACGAGTCGATCGCCGTGCACCTGCAGGCGCAGATGCGCCGGGCGTACCTGCGGCTCGGTGCGGGCCTGCTCGGCCTGTACGTGGTACTCGCGCTCATCTCCTGGTCGACCACGCGCTCGCTGCGCCGCCACGCGGCCCGCCGCGAACACGAGGCGCTGCACGACGGCCTGACCGGCCTGCCCAACCGTGACGCCTTCCGGCAACGGGCCGAGGTCGCGCTGGACGCCGCCGTACGCGGCAGTGACAGCGGCGCGATCGTGCTGGTGGACCTGGACCGGTTCAAGGAGGTCAACGACACCCTGGGCCACCACGCCGGCGACGAGTTGCTGCGGGTCATCGCGCGCCGGCTGACCGGCGCCGTGCGCAGCGACGACACCGTGGCCCGCCTGGGCGGCGACGAGTTCGGCCTGGTGCTGCCCGGCCTGGGCGCCGACCAGGCGCACGCACTGCTGGCCCGGGTACGCGACGCGGTCAGCCAGGAGACCGTCCTCGACGGGGTGCCGCTGACCATCGAGGCCAGTTTCGGCATCGCCCTGTACCCGGACCACGGCGATTCCGTCGAGGAGCTGGTGAAGCGCGCGGACGCGGCGATGTACCAGGGCAAGCGGGGCGCGTCGCGCATCGTGTTGTACTCGGGCGAGGAGACCACCCAGCCCACCCAGTGGCTGGTGGTGCAGGCGGAGCTGCGGCACGCCATCGAACGCGACGAGCTGGTGCTGTTCTACCAGCCGAAGGTCCGCCTGGCCGACGGCGCCACGTACGGGGTGGAGGCGCTGGTGCGCTGGCAGCACCCGCAGCGCGGGCTGCTGCCGCCCCCGGAGTTCCTGCCGGCCGCGGAGCAGTCCGGGCTGATCGAGCCGTTGACCGCGTGGGTGCTGCGCCGCGCCCTGGCCGACCAGGCGCAGTGGACCGCGGCCGGCCAGCCGTGGACCGTCTCGGTGAACGTGTCGGCCCGCAACCTGGAGGCGCCCGGCTTCGCCACGTCGGTGGCGCGGGCCCTGGAGGAGTTCGGGACCCCGCCGGAGCGGCTGACCCTGGAGGTCACGGAGACCGCGATGGCCGGCGACGCGCGGACCGCCGTCCGGGTGCTGGGCGAGCTGGCCGCGCTCGGCGTGGACGTGGCTGTCGACGACTTCGGCATCGGCTACACCTGCCTGTCGCAGCTGCGCACGCTCGCGGTCCGGGAAATCAAGATCGACCGCGAGTTCGTCCGCGGGATCGAGGACGACGCGCAGGACCGCGCCATCGTCCGGTCGGTGATCGAGCTGGCCCACGGCCTGGGCTGCCGGGTCACCGCCGAGGGCGTGGAGACCCCGCAGGCGCAGCGCTGGCTCTCCGACGCCGGCTGCGACGACGCCCAGGGCTACCTGTTCGCCCGCCCGGCCCCGTGGGCCGAGCTGGTGGACCGCTGCGCCGAGACCAGCACACCGACCACCGTTGCCGCAGTTCCGCAGGAAAAGGGGCTCGTACGATGAACAACTCCTCCCGCCGCCGGGGCCTGGTCGCGCTCGGTGTCGCGCTGGTGGTGACCGCGGCCGGGTGCGCTCGCGCGGACGCCCCCGCGGCCGGCAACGACTCCGCGGGAGTCGAGTTCGACAAGGAGATCCACGACCGGCTGCCGCCCGACGTCAAGAACAAGGGCGCCCTGCGGTTCGCCACCGATCCCAGCTACGCGCCCATGGAGTCGTACGCGCCGGACGGCCGCACGATCGTCGGATTCGACGCCGACCTGGCCGCCGCGCTCGGCGCCGTGCTCGGGGTGTCCGTCACCATGGTCCAGGCGGACTTCAGTACGGCGCTGGACACCACTGCCGCGGGTAAGTACGACGGGGTGCTGTCGGCCATCACGGACACCGCCGAGCGGGAGAAGAAGGCCGACTTCATCAACTACTTCTCGGCGGGGACGTCGATCGTGGTGCAGCGGGGCAACCCGAAGGGCGTCACCGACCTCAAGGACCTGTGCGGCCAGGTGGTGGCCGTCGAGCACACCACGGTCCAGGAGGACCTGCTGAAGCGCTCGCAGGGCGGATGCGGCGACACACCCATCGAGATCAAGACGTTCAAGACCAACGCCGACGCGCTGCTGGAGTTGCGTACCGGCCGGGCGGTGGCGGCCCTCAACGACTTCCCGCCGGCCACCCAGTTGGCCAACGACCAGCGGACCCGGGCGTACTACCAGCTCGCCTCCACGGTGCAGTACGAGCCGGGCCTCTACGGCATCGCGATCCCGAAGAGCAACTCCCTGCTGCGCGACGCCCTGCGGGACGCGCTGGATCGGCTGATGCGTTCCGGGGCGTACAACGACCTGCTGCTGCGCTGGGGCCTGTCCACCGGGTCGCTGCAGTCGTCGTCGATCAACGCGGGCGGGTCGGCCGCCGGCTGACCCCGCCCGCCCCGGGTTCCCGCGCCCGGCCCGGTGACCACCGGGCCGGGCGCCGGTGATTCCGGCGCGGAACCGGCCGACCGTGTCCGCCGAAGGACCCGATCGGCCAGGGGTGGCGCTGATCCACCTCGATGTATGGTCGGCGGCGTTCCCGCGAGCATCGACCGACGAGGACGGACAGTGTCGACCATGCGCAGCGGCCTGCTGGC
Organism: Krasilnikovia sp. MM14-A1004; assembly: GCF_047159485.1. GTDB lineage: Bacteria > Actinomycetota > Actinomycetes > Mycobacteriales > Micromonosporaceae > Actinoplanes. Next base: position 3,215,188 of record NZ_AP038773.1, read on the forward strand.
CGCCGGTCTCGCCCTAGCCACCGCCGCCGCCATCGGCGCCGCCTCCACACCGGACGCGGCGGCCGCGGAACCACCGGCCCCGGCGGCACCGCCCGCCGCGGACCCGGCGGCGGCCGGTCCGGCGCTGACGCCGCCCGCCCGGCTGCCGTGGGGCGCGGTGCCACAGACCCGCCGGGGCACCGGCACCACCCGCCCGGCGTACGCGCCCAAGGGCCGGGCGCCCTCGGCCGCCGGCGCGACGCTGGCGCCACCCGCGGCGGCGGCCGCGGCCGCGGACCCGATCCACTACATGTACGGCATCGGCTCGCAGACCGTGGCGGTGCAGAAGGCGTACGCGAACTTCACCGTGGCGAAGCCGACCGTCGCGCAGGCCGACTTCCACTCGCTGGCCGAGCTGGCGATGCTGTCCGCGGACGGCCAGCAGATCGTCGAGGTGGGCTGGACGGTCGACCGGGACGTGAACTCCGGCGACGTCAATCCGCACCTGTTCGTCTTCCACTGGAAGGACGGCGCGGGGACCTGCTACAACGGCTGCGGGTTCGTGCCGTACGGCGGCACCGCCACGGCCGGGATGGCCCTGCCGGTGGGCTCGTCGAAGCAGTTCGGCGTCGTGCACGACGGCGGTGCGTGGTGGATCGCGTACGACACGACCTGGGTCGGCTACTTCCCGGACAGCCTGTGGGAGGGCCGCTTCACGGTCACCGGGAAGGTGAAGTTCTACGGGGAGGTGGCGGCCGCCACCGCGCAGCCGTGCACCCAGATGGGCAACGGGCTGGCGGCCGACGACGCCAACGCGGCACGGATCGGCAGCGCCTCGTACCCGGACTCCACGGAACCGGTGAAGCTGGTGGTGCGCACCCAGGGCGGCGTCTACAGCGCGGTCGCGCTCAGTGACCGTACGTTCCGCTATGGAGGACCGGGCGCCTGCTGAACCCGCGCGCGACCGCGACGCCGGTCACGTCGTGATCCGCCGCCGGCGCCGCCCGTGTCAGCATGAGCCATGCCGATCGAGACGTTCCGCCACGGGTTCGCCGTGGCGGCGCCCCCGGAGACGGTGCGCGCGCACCTCGCCGACCCGCACAACTACGTGGGGTTGTCCCCTCTGGTCGTCGCGGTCCGTGACGTGCGTCGGGTCCGCGACGACCAGGGCCGCGACGCGATCGGGTACGTGGCCGTCGAGCGTTTCCGGTTCGGGCCGCTGCACTGGGACAACCCGATCGCCGTGACCCTCGGTACGGCGGGCCCGGCGCTGGTCAGCACCGTGGTGAGCCCGGGCCGGGTCCGGCTGGTGGCCACGGTGGAGCTGGCGGCGCGCGGCGCCGGCACCCGGGTCACCGAGACCGTCGAGCTGCGCTGCCCCGGCGTGCTGCGCGCCTTCGTGCTCCGGCAGGCACGCGCGGTGCAACTGCGCCGCGCCGCCGAACTGGCCCGCCGGATGGCCCACGGCGAAAGCGGACGACCCAGCATTCCTACCTAGCATATAGATTTCGTTGACATGGCGGCGTGGCTGGACGACAGTGGGTGACAGGCCGACCGGCAGGAGGAATCCCATGCTGAAGCTGTCGCCCGCCAGCCATCTCGCCAGTCCCGCCGACACCGCCACCTACGGCGAGTACCCGGCGGCCCGCGGCCTCGACACCCCGCCGGGCTTCCGCGGCCGGATCACCGAGGACGGGCCGTTCACCGCCCGCCCGTTCCGCTACCACGTGTACGGCGGCCGGTTCTGCCCCGACTCGCACCGCCTGGCGATCGTCCGGGAGCTGGCCGGCCTGCAGGACATCGTCACGATGTCGTACGTCGACGGCGCCCGCGACGGCCGTGGCTGGGCGTTCCGGGAACGCTACGGTCCCGACCCGGTCAACGGGTTCACGCTGCTGCGGGAGGCGTACGAGGCGACGGAGGAAGGCTTCGCCGGGCGGGTCCGGGTGCCAGCCCTGTGGGACCGGCTCAGCTGCCGGGTGGTCAGCGACGACGCCCGCACCATCGGCATCGACCTGGCGACCCGCTTCGGCCACCTGGGACGCGCCGTGGTGGAGACGTACCCGGCCGGCGCGCGCCACCGCATCGAGGACATCGACCGCAGGCTGGGCGCCACGATCCGGCACGGCGTCGCCGACCGTGCGCACCGGGCCGCGTTGCTGGACGCGTTCGAGCAGCTCGACGCGCGGCTGGCCCGGATGCGGTTCCTGCTCGGCCGGGTGCTCACCGACGCCGACATCCGGCTCTGGGTGACGCTGGTGCGCTACGACGCCGGACCCCAACGCCACCCGCACGATCAACCCCGGACTGCACGCGTACCCGCACCTGTGGGCGTACGCCCGGGACCTGTACGCGCTGCCCGCATTCCGCCACACCACCGACTTCGCGGCGTTCACCGCACCGGGCGCGCACCTGCCCGACTGGAACGCCCCCACCGACCGCGCGTTCAGCCCGGCCTGAGTCCACACGACACGTCACCGTACGGGTTCTGCCGGTGACGGCGATGCAGCAGAATGCCCGCATGACGACGATTGTGGGTGGTGGGCCGCACCGGGTGCTGGCCCTGCACGGATGGTTCGGTTCGGCCCGCGGCTGGGGCTCGCTGCCGGATCTGGTCGACCCCGCGCGCTTCACGTACGCCTTTCTCGACTACCGCGGCTACGGCGAGCGCCGCGACACCCCGGGCGAGTACAGCATCGGCGAGATCAGCCGCGACGCCCTGGCCCTGGCCGACGAACTGGGCTGGGAACAGTTCTCCGTGGTCGGGCATTCGATGGGCGGCAGCGCGGCCCAGCGGGTCCTGGCCGACGCGCCCGGCCGGGTGCGGCGGCTGGCCGGGATCAGTCCCGTGCCGGCCGGTGGGGTGCCGTTCGACGACCAGGGCTGGGCGCTGTTCAGCGGCGCCGCCGGGGAGCCCGCGAACCGGCGCGCCATCATCGACCTGACCACGGGCAACCGGCTGTCCGGGCACTGGCTCGACATGATGGTCCGCGCCTCCCTGGCCGAGTCCACCGTGGAGGCGTTCGGGGCGTACCTGCCGGCGTGGGCGCGCACCGACTTCACCGCCGAGATCCAGGGCAGCCCGGTGCCCGCGCTGGCGGTCGTCGGCGCGCACGACCCCGCGCTCGGTGAGGCCGCGATGAAACAGACCTGGCTGGCGCACTACCCGAACGCGCGCCTCGAAGTGCTGCCCGACGCGGGCCACTACGCCATGTACGAGACGCCCGTGCGGCTGGCCACGGTCCTGGAGGAGTTCCTGAGCGCCTGAGCGCCGCGGCCGCGGGCCGGCTCCCGCTCGCCGACGAGGGGTGGGCCCGCGGCTGCCGCGGTCGCCGAGTACTTTCGATCTCTTGCCAAGTAATGATCCATCCAGGTAAGAGATCGACAATGCGTCGGCCCGCCGATTATGGGAAAGCAGATACACGCCACTCGACTGCTGGAATCTTTACATTGACCAGCGTCAGCGGTGCTGATAGGTTGTTCCCCGCTGCAGCCGCCCAACCGGTCCACTACCGAACGGTGAGAAGCTGTGTCGAGACGCAGGAATCTGCCCTGTCCAATCAGCATTCGCGGCGTGGGAATGGTTGCAATGATCGCCGCCCTCCTTTCCGCCGTTACAGCAGCGCCCGCCCAGGCGATCAGCCGCGATTCCAGGGTGAAAACCTTGGTCATCGCGGCCAACGCCGGCGATTCCTTCCACAGCACTCTTCGCCTCAACTTCGACAGTCCCATTTCTCAGCAGCAAGCCGCCGCAATCACCTCAGCCATGGCCGGCCCGACGGTTACGCCGACCGGTGAAAGCATGTGGTGCCTCGGCTACATCAGCAGAAACGATGCCAACAGCACTTTTTACATTCAGTACAACTGCGGATCCCCTCGCACGCTCACCTGGGGATGGAAGCTCAGCGCCAGCCTACAGAGCGTAATCGTGAGTTCAGTGTCGGAGATTGGCCTTCAATGGTGGCGGAACGGTGCTTTCGCTGGCCAGAATGCGCCACATGTCGTGCCCAAGGACTACACAATTCACGGCACTATGAATCCGGTCTATGCGGGGAACGATATTGATTATCAGGACTACGCCACCTTCCGCCACAACGTCGGCACTGGCGGCACTGGATCCGTATCCTGGGCCGGATCGGTGATACTCAGGAATTAGACAAAGCCAGTCCGTGCGGGCTTGGCGGGCAAGCTGTCCAGCCCACACCGCATCTCCTTGACATCGAATGGGCATCGCAGTAGCGTCGCCACCATGAGTGTTGCCGGCATCGTTCGAGAATGGCATCAGAATGAGGGCTGGGGTGTCATTGAATCAAACGACACGCCGGGCGGGTGCTGGGCGCATTTCAGCGCCGCCGCAGTGCCCGGATATGTATCGTTCGCTGCCGGCCAAGCTGTCGAAGTCGATTGGGAACAACCTGGTCAGGACGGATTCCCCTACCGCGCTGTTCGCTTTTGGCCGGTGGAATCCGAACCGTTCGACAAGTCTGCGGGTCAGGCACCAAGCGGTGCGTACCGGAGCACGTTGTCCCTGTCGTTCGACGAACCGGAACGCCAGTAGGCCACGGGCCTGAGGCGGTCCAGCCGGACCGCCAGGACCAGGCGAACGCCCAGCCGCGGTCGAAGACCATCACGACGTGCGCCGTGCCGGACGCGTCGAGTGACCCGCCGGGGCTACTCAGCGAATGGGCAGGCCCGCGGCGGCCGCGTTCGCCCAGGCGTCGTCCACGTGCACGACGCGGCGTCCGGCGCGGGCCAGCAGGCTCGCTGCGGCGGCGGCCCGGTATCCGGCCGCGCAGTGCACCCACAGGGTGCCCTCGGGCAGCTCGGCCAGTCGCCCGGCCAGCTCGGGCAACGGTACGTGGACCGCGCCGTCCACGTGCCCGGCCGCCCACTCCTGGCTCCGGCGCACGTCGAGCACCCGCCCGGCCAGACCCGGGTACGCGGCCGCCAGATCCGCGAAGGTGGCGGTGGCCAGCGTCGCGAGGCGCATCTCGTGGCCACCGGCCCAGTCCTCCGGGACGCCGGTGGCCGCGGCGGCGGGCCGGTCGATGCCGATCCGCGCGAGTTCCCGCTGTGCCGCGGTGACCTGCGCCGCGGACTCCCCGAGCAGGGTCAGCGGGGCGCCGTGCGGCAGCAGCCAGCCGAGCCAGGTGGCCAGCGGCCCGTCGAGGCCGAAGCTCAGCGCGCCGGCCAGATGCCGGTACGCGAACGCCTTGCGCGCCCGCAGATCGACCACCCACTGACCGGCAGCGATCCGTTCGTGCAGGTCCGGCGGTCCGGCGGCGGGGGGACGGCTGAGGTCGATCGCGGCGGCGCCGGCCGCGTTGCGCTGCCCCATGTGCGCGTAGTACGCGGGATACTCCCCCAGCCCGGCCAGCAGCTCGGCGACGAACTGCCCGGCGTCGAGCCGCAGCGCGGGGTTCACGTCGCGTTCCCGGCCGATCGTGGAGGTGTCCGCGTCGGGGGCGGAGGCCGAGCAGAAGCTGCCGAAGCCGTGTGTGGGCCAGAGCGCCGCGTACGCGGGGAGCTGGTCGGCCAGCCTGCGGGCGGAGGCGTGCTGGTGTGCGGCCAGGGTGCGGGCGTGCTCGGCGCCGAGCAGGTCGGTGCGGCCCGTGGTGCCGTACAGCAGCGAGCCGCCGGTGCAGGCGGCGACCGGCGCGCCGTCGGCCAGCACCACGTACGACAGGTGGTGGAAGGTGTGGCCGGGGGTGGCCACGACGCGCAGCCGCAGCTCGTCCGAGATCGTGATCTCGTCGCCGTCGGCGACCGCGAGGCGGTCGAAATCCACCCGCTCGGCCGCGGCCACGAGGTAGTCCGCACCGGTGAGGCGGGCCAGCGCCAGCCCGCCGGAGACGTAGTCGTTGTGCAGGTGGGTCTCGGCGACGTGGGTGATCGTGACGCCGAGGCGTCCGGCCAGGGCCAGCACCCGGTCGATGTCGCGCTGCGGGTCGACCACGACCGCGACGTCGCCGTCGTGCACCAGGTAGCTCCGGTCCCCCAGCGAGGACGTCTCCACCACCGCGACCCCGACCGCCATCACGCTCACCCCTTCTCCTATCGGTTCTCTAGGCAGCGTCCCGGTATGTGGACGGTCCGTCAAGGGCGGCGCGGAGCGGTACCCACAAGTCCCATCGGAGGAGTAGGGTGAGGGTCCCCACGTTGAGCAGGAGACCCCCCGTGATCACGCTGACCGAGGCCGCCGCCGAGGAACACCTCGCCGCGACCGCGTTCACCCCGGCCGCGCCGGGACTGCTCGGCCTCACGGTCGAGCTGCTGCTGGAGCGCCCCGGACTGCCGCACCCGCTACTGGAGTCGCTGGCCGCCCGGCCCCGGATGCGCCACGGCTACCTGACCGCGCGCTCGGCCCGCGTCCTGGTGGCCAGCGGCCCACCGTCGCCCGGCCTCGAGAGCTGCGCCGAGCGCATGACACAGGACCTCCACTCCGCCCGGGCCCTGGCGGCCGGCCACGGACTCGCCATCCTGGACAGCGCCGCCGACGCCACACCCGGTGCACCGGATGCGTACGCGACCGCCGGGGTGCGGGTGGTGCTGGAGGCCGGCACCGACGACGCCGGGCCGGGCGGGATCGCCCGGCGCTGGCAGGTCGCGCGGGCGATCGCGCCCGTGCTGGCCGCAGCGTTCGCCAACTCCCCGCTGCGCCGCGGCCGCCCGACCGGGTGGCGCAGCACGCGAGTGGCGCTGCGGCTGCCGCCCGCCCCGGCTCCCGACGCCGACGGATCCCGCCCGGTCGGAGCAGAGGGACCGGGCTCGGCCGGACCGGGCCTGCCCGGCGAGGCCGGAACACGCGTGTCCGGTGCCACCGGATCACGCCGACCGGGCGGTGCGGCGGTCACCGCGGATCCCCGCGCGGCCTGGGCCGCCCTCGTGCTCGACGCACCGGTGGCCGGCGCCGGGCCGCAATCGCCGAGCTTCCGGGACTGGCTGCGCTCCGGCGGCACCACGGCACCCACGCTGGCCGACCTGGAACGACACCTGCGCACCGTACGGGCGCCGGTGGCCGCCCGCGGGCACCTGGAGATCGACGTGGCCGACGGGCAGCCCGGCGACGGCTGGCGCGTCCCGCTGGCCGTGATCGCCGCCCTGGTCGACGATCCGGACGCCGGGGAGGCGGCCCTGGCCGCCACCGCCGCACTGACGGACACGCCGGGGCTGTGGAGCCGGGCGGCCCGCGCGGCGCTGACCGATCCGGCGCTGGCCGTCGCGGCGCGACAGTGCTTCCTCGCGGCCTACGCGGCGCTGGCCCGCCAGGGTGTCGCCCGGCCGCTGCGCGACGCGGTGGCCGAGTACCTCGAACGGTACGTGCTGCGCGGACGCTGCCCCGCCGACGACGCGCTGGACCGGGGTGACCATTCCATATCTCGGCTATAGGGATAGTTGACTTACCGGAGGATCCTGCCGCACAGTGGCGGGGCACACCGACTGCGAGCGGAAGGTGACCCCGTGCTCACTGTCCTCAACCCCGGCGAGGTCAAACTCCCCGACGGCCGCAGCGTCGAGTTCGCCAACCTCGACGTGGCGGCCACCGCGCCCTGCCTCACCTCGGTCGCCGAGGCCGTCGCCGACCTGCTGCCGTTCTACGGCAGCGTGCACCGCGGCGCCGGAGCCCTCGCCCAGCGCTGCACCCGCGAGTACGACCAGGCCCGCGAGACCGTCGCCGAGTACGTCGGCTGCCGCCCCGACGACCACGTCGTGTTCACGCGGAACACCACGGACGCGCTCAACCTGCTGGCGCACGCGCTGCCGCCCGGCACCACTGTGGTCACCTTCGACGCCGAGCACCACGCCAACCTGCTGCCGTGGCGCCACCCGGTACGGCTGCCCGCCCCCGCCTCACCGGACGACGCGGTCGCCGCGCTGGACGCCGCACTGGCCCGGTTGGACGGTCGGCTGCTGGTGGCCGTCACGGCGGCGGGCAACGTCACCGGCGAGCTGTGGCCGGTGGCCCGGCTGGCCGAGGTCGCCCACCACCACGGCGCCCGGCTGGCGGTCGACGCCGCCCAGCTCGCCCCGCACGCCCCCGCCCGCCTGCCCGAGCTGGGCGCCGACTACCTCGCCTTCTCCGGCCACAAGCTGTACGCGCCGTTCGGCGCCGGGGTGCTGGCCGGGCGCGCCGACTGGCTCGACGCCGCCGCGCCGTACCTCGCCGGGGGCGGCGCCAGCGCCGAGGTGCGAGCCGACCTCACGGTGCGCTGGCACACCGGGCCCGCCCGCCACGAGGCCGGCACGCCGAACCTGCTGGGCGCGGTCGCGCTGGCCACCGCCTGCCGGGCCCTCAGCGGGCAGGACCACCCGGCGGAGCGGGCCCTGGTGACCCGGTTGCGCGCCGCGCTGGCCGCGCTGCCGCACGTCGAGGAGCTACGGCTGTTCGACGCGGCGGCGCCGCGCGTCGGGATCGTCTCGTTCACGGTGCTCGGCGCCGACCCCGACGAGCTGGCCGCCACGCTCGGCCGGGGCCACGGCATCGGCGTACGGACCGGGTTGTTCTGCGCCCACCCGCTGACCCGGCGCCTGCTGGCCGAGGCCACCGCGCGGCTCGACCCGGGCGCCACCCCGGCGCCGGCCGCGTTGCGGGCCAGCTTCGGCGTGGGCACCCGGGCCGAACACGTCGACCGTCTCGTCGCGGCGCTGGCCGGGCTCCCGGGAGCAACCTGACCGGCTGCTACCGGGCTCCGGCTGCTACATGGCGCCGGCCGCCAGCTCGATCAGTTCGAGGCTGCCGCCGCCGGTCTCCGGGGCCGCGGCGACCGCCACGACCACCACCAGCGCGATCGCCGCGCCGGTCAGGATCTGCGGGGCGTACTCCTCGAACCAGCTGCGCTCGTCCTCGACCTCCGGGGCGGGCTCGGGCGTCGGGTGCGGCGTCACCGTGACGTCGAGCTGGAAGCCGACCGAACCCCGTACGGTGGCCTGCCCGACCTCGGTGTCGACCACATAGCCGATCAGGCAGCTGCCCAGGAACGACATCGTGTTCGGCGGGGTGTAGCGCACCTCGGTCTGCTCGAACTGGTTGCCGAAGGTCGTACTGAAGCTGACCCGGTCGCCGCCGACGCCCTGGATCTGGATGCCCTCGGTGATGCCGTCCAGCGACTGCTGGGCGGCCAGCCGCCAGGTCTGGTCGTTGACCGTCGTGGTGATGCCGTGGGCGGAATGCTCGAACGTCACGGTCACGCTGCCGATCAGCGACAGCCGCATGTGGACCGCGGCGCTGCCGGTGTCGAAGAAGACCTCGGCCATGGGCACGCTGGGCAGGTTGTACTTGAACGCGGGCAGGCCGCCGGACATCATCGACGCCGGGAACTCCTCGGCGTGCGCCCCCGTCGCGGGCAGCGCGTGGCTGTCACCGTGCGTCCCGCCGTCCGGATGCCCGGCGTGGTGACCGCCGTCGGAGTGCCCGCCGTCCGAAGGGCCCGCGTCGGCCGGGGTGGAGCTCGCGGACGACGAGGTCGACTCGCCGGTGAGCAGGGCCCACAGGTCGGCCCGGACCACCCCGTCCGCGGGGTTCAGCTGATACTGCTGCTGCAGTCCGCGGACCACGTCGAGCAACTCGTCGCCGTAGTCGCCGTCCTCCGGCCCCGACCAGACGCCGTAGTGCGTGAGCAGCTGCTGCAGGTAGGTCACCCACTCGCTGGAGGTGTGGGGGTGCAGTTCCGGTTCGCCCGCCATGGTCCCGCCCTCGTGAGTCGTTCAGGGAATCTCTCCGGACCGTAACCGCGCGGCAGCCGTCCGGGCCCGCCCGAAAGGGCGACGGTACGGGCGGTCGGAAACGCCTCGGGCGGTCGGGCGGTCACCGGATACCGGCGCGCTCCCCGGTGCGCGACGGTCCACCCTGGATCCCCTGCACCACCTCGATGATCCTCGCTGCCGGAGGGCGGTCCGTGGACACGTCGACAAGGCGGACCACGCCCCGGCGATCCGCGACCACCACCGCCGGGAACGGCAGGACGGACCGGCCGGTGCCCAGCAGCGTGGCCGCGTCGGGCGAGGCGAACCCCAGGTTCAGGGCGTCGATGAGTGAGTGCCGGGGGTCGGAGGCCACGAGCATGTCGGTGCCGAGGCGGAACTTGAGGGCCTCCAGCCGGCCGCGCTCCTGCGGGCTGACCGCCAGTAGGTGGGCACCGAGACGGTCCAGGGCGGGTGCCAGGGACTGCGCGTAGCGGCGCAGGGCGGCCAGGCACGGGACCGAGGTGGCGTGGTGGAAGAAGACCAGGACGACAGGGCCGGTCCGGCGCAGCCGGTCCAGGTGGATCGGACCGAGGTCCACCTCGACGACCGGGACGGCCGGGAGCCGGTCGCCCGGCGCCACCATCCGGCTCCAGATGGCATCCCGCTCGAACTGGTGCCGGACCGCCGCCGCGTCGCCGCGACCACGAGCCGGGGGTGCGCCGAGGGGCGCGTGCGTCCTCATCACAGTCTCCGCTCTGTCGGCATCCAGAATACCTACATCGCAGATAGGAAAAGAAGTGTGTGCCCGCCCTCAGCGGGCGACCGCCACCCGCAACGAGATGGCCTGCAGGAACACGTCGCCCACCCGGGCCGGGTCACGCGCCACGAAGACACCGCCACCGACCGTACGGGTGATCTGATCCAGAGAAGCGCGATCCACCCGGTCGCCGACGCCCACCAGCACGACCTGCACCGGACGGGCGTCGTCCTTGAGCGACCGCAGCTGGGTCAGCAACTCGGGCAACGCGAGGTCGCCGGGCGCCGACACCCCGTCGGTGAGCACCACGACGGAGTTGACCCGGCCCGCCTGCCAGCCGTCCTGCACCGTCCGGTACGCGTCGAGGACCGTACGGTAGAGACCCGCGTCGCCGCCCTGCGCGGTGATGCCCGCCAGGGCCGTCTCGACCGCGCCGCGATTGCCCGCCAGCGGCCCGATCGGCACCAGCTCCTGATGGCCGGGCCGCGCACCGGCGAACCGCCACAGCCCGACCTGCCAGTCGTCGCTGAACAGCGTGAGGCCGTCCCGGGCGGCCCTCAGCACCGCGCCCATGCGGGTGCCCCCGGTGCCGTCCGGGTCGCGCATGCTGCCGGACGCGTCGACGACCGCCAGCACCCGGGCCGGCGCCACCACCCCGGACCAGCCCGCCAGCGCGCGCACGATCGCGGCCGCGTCCGGGACCGGCATGGCCCGGGGATCGGCCACGTCCGGCGCGCCGTCGGGTGCGGTGAAGCCGTGCGCCACACCGTCCGGCCCGCGCAGCCCGGCCCGGCCCAGCTGCTCGCGGAATGTCGCGCCACCCAGCGCCCGGAACAACGCCCGCGCCGCCGTGCCCTGCTCGTCCGTGACACCCGGCAGGATCAGGTACGGGAAGTCCAGCGCCGCCGGAGCGGGCTGCGGATACAGCGCACTCAGCCGCACCGCGGGACTGCCCGCGTTGTACGTGACCACGTCCCGTTCGGACAGTGCCGCCACCCCGAGAGCACCCGCCACGGTGGCCGCGTCGTCGGCCACCGGGAACTGCTGGAGCAGGTTGGCGCGCAACGCCGAACGGCCGGTGGCCAGCGCATGCAGCACCCCGTCGAGCGCCCGCGGCCCGGCGGAGGCGGCCGCGGCGTCGAGGGCGAGCAGGCCGGACAGGCCCACCGCGTCGCGGGACGGCTCCACCGTGCCGGCGCGCAGGGTCGTACTGGAGGTCAGCTGCGTGGTCAGGTCCTGATAGCCGATCCCGCGCCCGTCCCAGCCCAGGTTCCGCGCGACCGGCTCCGGAACGGCGAACACCACCGGGCTCACCGCGACCCGGCCCTCGTCGGTCATCGTGAAGCCCGGCACCGCCGCGCGCATGCGTACCGGCCAGGTCGACGAGTCCGCGATCCAGACCTGCGGGACCGCGACCCCGGCACCGCCCGCGCCCCAGCCACCGAACGCGGCCCGCTGCTCGCGGCCCACCGCGGAGGCCACGTCGACGGACTCGGCCGCCCGGACGGTCACGCTCACGCACCGGGCGCCGTCGGTCCCCGTACGCATCCAGTCGCGGGCCGTGGCCTGAACGGCCGCGGCGACCTCCGGTGCGGCCGCCACGTCCAACCGCACCGGCTCGCCGCAGCCCGCGCCCGCCAGCAGCGGAAACACGAACCGTAGCCCGGCGGCGACCGCCAGCACGGCCACCGCGGCGGCCGCTGCGGCGGCCGCGCGGCGCGGCGAGGGGCGTCGATGCCGTCCGGACACGACACCCATCATCGGTCCCCGGCGCCCCGGCCGCCACCTTGATCAGCCGCGGATTCGTCACGGTGTGCCCGCCCGCCGTCGGTCGACGCACGTCCATGCCGCGTTCAACGGCGCGACGCGCACGGGCCCTAGCCTTCCGTCGGCATGGACACCACCCCGGAGGTCAGCGTGGTCATCCCCACGCGCAACCGGCCACACCTCGTGCTGCGCGCCGTGCGCAGCGCGCTCGCCCAGACCGTGCACGACATCGAGGTCGTGGTCGTGGTGGACGGGCCGGACGAGGACACCCCGAAGGCGCTGGCCGAGCTGGGCGATCCGCGGGTCCGCGTGGTCCCGCTGGCCGAACGCGGCGGCGCGCCGAACGCCCGCAACGTCGGCGCCCAGCATGCCCGTGCCCCGTTCACGGCGCTGCTCGACGATGACGACGAATGGCTCGCCGGCAAGCTCGCCGTCCAGCTCGGCATGGCCCGCGCGGCGCGGGTGCCGCTGCCGATCGTCGCGACCCGGCTCATCAACCGCACGCCCCGCGCCGCGTACGTGATGCCGCGCCGCCTGCCCCGGCCCGGCGAACACCTCAGCGAGTACTTCACCGTGCGCCGCGGCCTGTTCCACGGCGAGGGCTTCATCCAGACCTCGACCATCCTGGCGCCGACGGCGCTGCTGCGTGCGGTGCCGTTCACCGTGGGGCTGCGCCGCCAGCAGGAACTGGACTGGACGCTGCGGGCGATCCGGCAGGACGGCGCCGCGCTGGTCATCGCGGAACAGCCGCTCGTGGTGTGGCACACCGACGAGGACCGCGAACGGATCAGCCTGGAACTGCCGTGGGAGTCGCAGCTGGCCTGGCTGCGGGGCAGTCGGGAACTGTTCACGCCCCGGGCGTACGCGGCGTTCACGCTGAGCGTGATCAGTTCCATGGCGGCCGCCACACACCGCCCGGCGGTGCTGCGCGAACTGCTGCACGAGGCCCGCACCCACGGCCGGCCCGGCGCCATCGACTACCTCACCACGCTGCAGATCTGGCTGGTGCCACCGCGGGTCCGGCGCGCCGTCCGCGACCGGGTGCTCAGCCGGAGGCGCGATGACTAGCCGGGTCGCGATCTGGCGCAGTGGCCTGCTGTCCGGGTCGGAGACGTTCATCCGCGATCAGGGCCTCGCGTTGCGCCGGTGGCAGCCGGTGTTCGTGGGCGCCACGAGGATCGAGTCCCCGCTGGCCCGCGACGACGACGTGATCGCGTTCGCCGCCGATCCGGGTGAGTTCCTGCGCCTGCGGCTGACCGGCCGGTCGGCCCAGCTGAACCGGACGCTCGGCGAGGTGTCGCCCGCGCTGGTGCATGCCCACTTCGGCGGGGACGGCTGGCTCATCAGCCGCGCCGCCGCCGCGGCCGGCGCACCGCTGATCGTCACCGTGCACGGTCACGACGTGACCCGTCAGCCGCTGGCCGCCGGGCTCCACGGCATCCGGTACCGCCGCAACCTCACCACGGTGTTCCGCCGGGCCGCGCTGATCCTGGCGGTCTCCGGTCCCCTCCGCAGCCGCGCCCTCGGCTGCGGCGCCGACCCGGCGAAGGTCCGCGTCCACCACACCGGTGTCGTCATCCCGCCGCTGCAGGACGTCCCGAAGCGGTGGGACGTCACGTTCGTGGGCCGCTTCGTCGACAAGAAGGGCGCCGACGACCTGGTGGAGGCCCTCGCTGCGCTGGGCGACCTGCGGCCGCGGGCGCTGTTCATCGGTGACGGCCCACAGGCCGAGGCGACCCGGCGCCGGGCCACCCGGCTGCGCGTGGACGCGACGTTCCTCGGCGCCCAGGAACACGAGGCGGTCGCCCAGGCCCTGGCCGCGACGCGGGTCCTCGCGGCGCCGTCACGGACCGCGGCCGACGGCGACACCGAAGGGCTGCCCACCACGATTCTGGAGGCCGCCGCCCGCGGGGTGCCCGCGGTGTCCACCCGGCACAGCGGCATCCCGGAGGCCGTGACGCACGGCACGACAGGGCTGCTCGGCAACGAACGCGACCCGGTCGCGCTGGCGGTCCACCTGCGCCGCCTGCTGACCGAGGAGGATCTGCGGCGGCGGCTGGGCCGCCAGGCCCGCGAACACATCCAGCGCAACTTCGACCTGGACCGGCAGACCCGCCTGCTGGAGGACCTGTACGACGAGGTCAGCGGCGCCACGGTAGCCAGGCACGGCCGCGGCGCGCGACCGCTCGTACCCCGCCCGCGAACGCCCGCCCCGCCCGGGCGGGACCCCTGGCGCTGAGCAGCGCGATGGTGCGCCGGGCGCGGTACACCTCCGACTCCAGCGCGGCGACCGCGTCGTCGTGGAACCGGGCCTCGGCCCGCGCCTCGACCAGCGCCCGCGCCAGGCGGTCCCGTTCGCCCAGCAGCTCCGCCAGCGACCGCGGCGGCGGCTCGGCCGCGAGGTCGGCGGGCGCCGGCTCGCGGCCGGTCATCGCAGCCAGGACGGCGGCCAGGTCGGCGGCCACGGCCACGGCGGGCCACACCGGCCCCGCGCCGCCGCGCAGCAGGCCCGCGGCCAGCAGGCGCAGGACGTCGGCCCGCTCGCCCACCGACGCCGCGGTCAGCCCGTCCGGCCCGACGATCACCTGACCGGCCGGAACCGCGGCCAGCGGCCCCTGCTGCCAGCGCGTCAGCAGGGCGCGCACCTGCGGCAGGTCACGCCGCAGGGCCGCATCCAGGACCAGACTTTCCAGCGTACGGCCGGACGGCAGTTCCGCCCGGCGCAGCGCCGCGTCCCCGGTGAGCACGTCGGGGAGGGTGACTCCGGTGGCGGGTGCGCGCCGGGCCACGACGATCCACCCTGGAGCCAGCGCGGTCGCCAGGTCGTGCCGCGCCGCGTCGACCGCGAGGGTCGCCGGGTCCCGCAGTACCGCCGGGTCGTCGGCGGCGCCCCGGCGGATCCGCGCGTGGAACGCGAAGGTCTGCGCGAGCGTCGCCTCGGCCCAGCCGCGCACCTCACCGTCGGCGAGCACGCCGGCGCTGAGCAGCGCCTCGGGTGCCACCGGGTCCGGGTACGCCGCGTACGTCACCACCGGGTCCAGTCCCGCGGCGACCAGCGCCGAGCCCAGCGCGGCCGGGCCGGTCGGGCGGGTCGGGTCGTGTGCGGCGCCCGGTGCCCAGTCCATGTCGGACGGCGGGCGCGGCGGCGCGACGATCCGGTGCAGCCCGAACAGGTTCTCCACGCCGAGCACCAGAACGCCGCCCGGCGCCAGCACCGCCACCAGGGCGGCCAGTGTCTCCCCCCAGCCGCGCGGTGCGGCCTCGGTGGAGCCCAGCCGCTCCAGCCCGTCGAGAGCCAGGACGGTGTCGAAGCGCGCGCCGATGGGCAGCTTCGCGGGACTGCCGCAGTACACCGTGGCGTCCAGCGAATCCGCCAGCGCCTCGGCGTCGGACATCCCCCGCACCAGCAGCGTCAGCTCGGTGAGGCGCTGCGAGGCGGGTCCGCCCTGCTCTCCGGGCCCCGCGGCCGGCTCGGCAGCGGGCCGCGCGGTGGGCTCCGTGGCGGGCAGGAGGGTGGGATCGTGGGGGCCGGCCACCAGGGTGCGGCCGCGCGCCAGCGCCATCAGTGGCGCGAGTGCCCGGCCGCGCACCGGACCGGGGGCGCTGTCCAGGTCGGACCAGGCGAACATCTCGTCCCCCACCGGCTGCACCGTCACGACCGGACCTCCGGCGCAGCCACCGGCCAGCCGAGCAGGCGGCGCAGCTCGGTGGGCGGCAGCAGCCGGTCCGCGCCCAGTTCCTCGGTCGCGGCGGCGCGGGCCAGCCGCACGTTCACCTGTTCACCGTGCAGGTCGGGCCACTGCCGGCGGATCCGCGCCTGACCGCCGAACGTCATGTCCTCCCCGGCCAGCACCATCGGGTCGCCGTACACGGCGGGCTCGCAGCCGGCCAGGATGCCGTACCAGACCGCGCTGCTGAGCCGGTTCGCGGCGACGCGCCGGTGCCGCCGCAGCTCGGCCAGCTGACGGCGCAGGAACCCCGGGTCGCCGGGCTCGCGGGCGTCGCCGCGGTAGCCGTGGCAGACCACCCGGAAGCCGGCCCGCTCGTACCGGCGGCGCAGCCGCACCGACCGGTACTCCTGCCAGTACAGGCACACCGTGACCGGGCCGGGCTCGGTCGCCGTGATCTGGTCGACCAGCCGGGCGTGGTCGCCGACGACCCGCTGGCCCTCCCAGCCGTGGAACGGATACCAGATCGTGCCCGCCCGCGGGGGCGCGTCGGGCTCCGGGGGCGTCGCCCGCAGCAGGTACGCCCACGGCGCGCCGACCACGTACGTGTGCCGTCGCCCCAGCGACCAGGCCCGGCGGCGGGTCCGCTCGGACCACAGCAGCAGCGGGACCCCTGTCACGTACTCGTGGTCGGCGGCCATGCCGTCGCCGATGTTCCAGCCGTGCTGCAGGTAGCCGCGGATCTGCGGGGCGCGTCCGGCGAGGCCGCAGTAGCGCGCGAGGACCTGCGCGTGGCCGTAGTAGTCGTTGGCGCGGTGCACGCACGGGATCTTCACGCAGGAACGGGACCGCCCGCCATCCCGCACCCCCTCCCAGCTCAGTGTTCGATCGCGGTTGCCGCGCCCGTCGCCCGGCCGTGGCCTCCCGGTCACCTCCGGGCCCGGGCCGCGCCGCCCGGCCGCGGTGCGCGGTGATCGACCAATGAGGACCGTCCAGTTCGTCCGCACGGACGAGCCGCGGCGGACCAATGGGTTGACCTGGCTTCCCTTTCGCACCAGTGGGGGCCTACTGTTCGCGCTGACGTTCTCACCGTAAGGAGGCGACGTGGCGGCCAACGCCTGGGATGTGATCGTGGTCGGGGCGCGGTGCGCCGGTTCGCCCGTGGCGATGCTGCTGGCTTCGCGGGGCCACCGGGTCCTGCTGGTCGACCGGTCGACCTTCCCCAGCGACACGGTCTCCACCCACGTCATCCACCCGCCGGGCGTGACGGCGCTGCGCGCGTGGGGGCTCCTGGACCAGGTGACCGCGACGGGATGCCCGCCGATCGACACGTACAGCTTCGACTTCGGTCCGGTCCGGCTCGCCGGAGCACCCGGGACGGCCGACTCCCCCGTCGCCTACGCGCCGCGGCGCCGCATCCTCGACCAGGTGCTCGTCGAGGCGGCGGCCGCGGCGGGGGCGCAGGTCCGCACCGCGTTCACGGTCGACGAACTGATCGTCTCCGACGGGCGGGTCGTGGGGGTTCGCGGCCACGACCGCGGAGGCTCGCCGGTCGAGGAGCGCGCCCACGTCGTGGTCGGGGCGGACGGGCTGCACTCCCTGGTGGCACACGGGGTGGACGCTCCCGCCTCGCACGAGCGGGCCCCGATGACGGTGGGCTACTACTCGTACTGGAGCGGGCTGGAGATGCACGGCCGGTTCGAGGCGTACGCCCGGGACGGGCGCGGCTTCGCGGCGGCACCCACCAACGACGGGCTCACGCTGGTGATCGGCGGCTGGCCGTACGCGGAGTTCACCGCCAACCGGGGCGACGTCGAGGGGCACCTGCGGAAGACGTTCGAGCTGGCCCCGGAGTTCGCGGAACGGGTCAGGGCGGCCCGGCGCGAGGAGCGCATCGTCGGCGCCAGCGTCCCCGGCTACCTGCGTAAGCCGTACGGACCGGGCTGGGCGCTGGTGGGTGACGCCGGTTACAACCGGGACTTCATCACCGCCCAGGGCATCAGCGACGCCTTCCGCGACGCGCAGTCGTGTGCCGACGCCCTGCACGCCGCGCTCGCGGGCGAACGGGACTTCGACGCGGCGCTGGCCGAGCACCACGCCGCCCGCGACCAGCGTGTCCTGCCGATGTACGAGCTGACCGCGCAGCTGGCCGCGCTGGAGCCACCGCCGCCGCCACTGGCGCAGCTGCTCGCCGCGATGCAGGGCAACCAGGCCGCGATGGATGCGTTCGCCCGGGTCAACGCCGGGGTGACACCGGCGCCGGAGTTCTTCGCCGAGGACAACGTCGGACGGATCTTCGCCGCGGCCGCCGGTGGCTGAGCCGCCTTCCACGGGGCCGCGGGCCGGGAGTCCCGATCATGGTCCGGACGGCGCGATCAGGGGGGCGGTGGAGCCTCGTCGGGCCGGGCAGCGGGGGCGCCGGGCCCGGCCCCGGTGATCCGTCGCCCCGATCTCTTCGATTTGCCGTCCGGCGGTCGAAGAGTCATGGGTAGCGTCTGCCTGCCCGACTGGAGGTCCTGTGCCCAGGCCCCGCGCACTCGTCATCGAGGACTCGCCGGAGTTCGTGCTGCTCTGCCAGCACCTTCTCGAGAAGGAGGGCTTCGACGTCATGGTCGCCTCCGACGGCGAGCGCGCCGTCGAGCTGGCCCAGCGGGAGAAGCCGGACCTCGCCATCCTCGACCTCGGCCTGCCCGACGTCGACGGGATCGAGGTCTGCCGCCGCATCCGGCAGTTCACCGACGCGTACATCGTCATGGTGACCGGCCGCGCCGACGAGGTGGACAAGGTGGTCGGGCTGTCGGTCGGCGCCGACGACTACGTCACCAAGCCGTTCTCGCCGCGCGAGCTGGCCGCCCGCATCCAGGCGATGCGTCGTCGCCCGCGCGGCGCCGCCGCGGAGGCCGCCGCCGGTCGGGAGTACGGCCCGCTGCACATCGACCCCGTGGTGCGCGAGGTGACCCTGGACGGCAAGATCCTCGACCTGACGAAGATCGAGTTCGGCATCCTCGACCTGCTCTCCTCCAGCCCGCGGCGGACGTTCACCCGCAACCAGCTGCTCGAGGACGTATGGGGCGACAACTGGTACGGCGACGACCACATCATCGACGTGCACGTCGGCAACCTGCGCAAGAAGCTGGGCGAGTCGGCGTCGGCGCCGCGCTACATCCGGACGCTGCGCGGGGTGGGCTACCGCTTCGAACCCGCCCCCTGAACCAGCTTCGAGCCGTCGGCACCCCGACACGACCCGAGCCCTGATCCAGCCCGCCTCCTGCGGACCGGATCAGGGCTCGCGTGCTGTCGGTGGAGCTAGCCGCGGTGGCGGGGGGCGTACCGGTGCCCGCGGACGTCGCCCGCGGTCGCGGCCCGGGCCGGGCGGAGCCGCCGCATCAGCACGCCGATGCCCACCAGGACCGCGGCGAACCCCGCCCACGGGATGAGGGTGTGCGCGCCGCCCGCCGCGGCGGGCGGGGGCACGGCCCCGACCAGGGTCCGTACGCTGCCGGCCGGGGTCTGGCCGATCGCCTGGACCACCGTGCCGGAGGACAGCTTGCCGCCGGAGGGGGTGTCGACGGCCACCACCGCGGTGCCGGTCGCGGGCTCGGCCGGCGCGGTGGCCCCGGCGGCGACCATGAGCACCCGCAGCCCGCCGAACGCGTCGGTGGCGACCTTGCGGTCGGGCGAGGAGCCGACGCGTACGGCGACCGAGGAGCCGGCGCGGAACCCGACCGCGTACACGGCCAGCCCGTCCCTGCTCTGCGCACCCTGCCACTGCACCGTCAGCGCGTCCGCGGTGCCGCCGTATCCGGGGCCGTCCGCGAGCGCCACACCGGGTGTCAGTACCGCGACCAGCGTCCCGGCTGCCATGAGCAGCGGGGCCGACCTGCGGAAACGGGTGAGGATCATTTCGCAATGATGCCACGTATCCGTGCTTATCCGACATGGCAGGACCAGCCCGGTCCAAGCTTGCATCTTGCTTGAAATCGGCTAGAGCTGGCGTTGAGGTGCCCCGCCGACGTAGCAGGGCATGACGACGACGCTCTTCTCCGCCGCCACCGCTTCGGCCGCGACCGCTCCGGCCGCCGCCCCCACCACGGCCAACAACGGCCGGGTGTTCGACGCGGTCCGCCTGTGGAGCCCCGCCGATGCGGGCGTCGAGCTGACCGTCGTGGTGCCCTTCTACAACCCGGGCATGGCCCTGCGCCCGACCGTCAAGCGGATCGCCTCCTGCCTGCAGGACGCGGGCGTCGGCTACGAGGTTGTCGCGGTCTCCGACGGCAGCACCGACGGCTCCGAGCACACCCTGGCCGGCATCCCCGGCGTGCGGGTCATCGCGAACCCGGTCAACCAGGGCAAGGGCGCCGCGCTGCACACCGGCTTCGCCGCCGCCCGGGGCACCTGGGTCGGCTTCATCGACGCCGACGGCGACATCGACCCCGCCCACCTGATGCAGTACCTGCAGGTCGCCCGCGCCAACAACCCGGCCGGCGTGTACGCCGACAAGCGCCACCACCTGTCCACCAGCGGCGCGACCGGCTTCCGCAAGCTCATCTCGATCGTCTACTCGACGCTGGTGACCCTGCTGTTCTTCATGGGCATCAAGGACAGCCAGACCGGCTGCAAGATCTTCCGCCGGGACGTCCTCGCGGGCCTGCTGCCGAGCCTGCGCGAGCGCCGCTTCGCCTTCGACCTGGAGTTCTTCGTCGCCGCCAAGGCCGCCGGCATCCGCGACTTCATCGGTGCCCCGGTCCGCCTGGAGGAGCGCACCGCCGGCTCCACCGTCGGCCGCAGCGCCATCGTCCGCACGATCCGCGACACCTTCACCATCTTCACCCGCCTGTACGTGCGCCGCGAGTACCGGGGCCTGACCGTGGCGACCACGGCGTTGCCGGCGCCGCAGGTGGACGCGGACTCCGCGCCGTTCGCGGCCGCCCCGACGCTGGCCGAGGCCGCCTGAGCAGGACAGTCCGCCGCCCCGGGCCGGGCGGCGCGGGGATCAGGAGGGGGTGCCGACCCACCAGTCGGTCAGGTCGCGCCGGTGCTCGGCCAGGCCCGCGGCGATGAGCAACCCCAGCGACACCAGGGACACCGCCAGTCCCACCCGCAGCCAGCGCCACGGGCCGTAGTCGACCGTCACCGCGTCCGGACCCGCCCGGACCGCGACGGTCCCGGCGACCGTCTGCCGGGTCTCGTCGGCGCTGGCGGACCAGCCCGAGGACCATTCCTCGGGGATCACCACCCACCCCGGCGGCCCCGGTTCCACCCGCCAGCGGGTCGGCGCGAGCCGGGTGATCCCGCCGTACCGGGCCGAGGGCACCTTCCCCTGCGCCGGGCCCTCCGGCAGCATCGCCTCGCTGCCCAGCTGGCCGGTGTCGGCCAGGCGTACGGCGTCGTCGTATCCGCCCTGGCGGGACGAGACCACACGGCCGGTGCCGTGCGCCTCCACCCGGTAGAGGTCGAGCTGCCGGGTACGCAGCACCCGCCGCAGGTCCGGCTGCTTGGCCAGCCAGTCGTACGTGGCGGCCTCCCGGTCGCGCGCCAGCACCACCCACTCCACGCCCAGCGGGGCCACCATGCGCCCGAAATGCGCGGTGCCGCCGGACGCGATCAGGCGCGACACGTACGCCGTGCGCCGTGACACCGAGTTGGTGCGCACCTCCCCCAGCTCGACCGCGTCGCTGGTCAGCACCGGGCGCCGGAAGAACGCGGCGGCCGGGGTGCCCACGGTCCGTCCGCCGGTGAAGGCGAACGGCTGGTACTCGTGCCAGGGCAGGAACAGCACGAGGCCGCTGCCGTCCCCCATGATCCGGTCGGCGGCGTACCAGGACTCCGGGTAGTCGGTGATCCGTACCGAGCCGCCGAGTCCCCAGACCAGGGTGGTGGCCACCATGGCGCTGACGGCGCCCAGGGCGGCCAGCCCGGCGGCGGCGGCGAGGCGGCGCAGCCGGTGCGCGCGCTTGCCGAAGTAGCGTCGCGGCACCGCGTCGGCCAGCGCCTCCGCGGTGGCGCCCACCCCCACCGCGTACGCCAGCATCGCCAGCGCCACCCACTTCTGCGGCTCCCGCATGGCCTCGAAGAGCGGCACCACGTCGAAGGCCCACCGGTACACCGCACCGAACGGGCCCTCGGCACCGGCGCCCAGCACGATCCCGCTGATGGCCAGCGCGCACATCGGCGCCCCGAGGTCCGGGTCGCGCCGGGAGAGCCGCACCAGCCCGGCCACCACCGCGGCCAGCAGCACGACGAGCCCGACGGCCGCCGGTACGGCCCCGACGGTGCCGGCCGGGCCGGAGGAGTCGTCCTCGCGCCAGAAGCCCTGCAACGAGGCGAGGGTGAGGAACAGCCCGCCCGGCCCGGCCCGGGTGGCGTACACGTCGAGGTCGGCGTCGCCCACCCGGACCGTGAGGATCGCGTTGAGCACCACCGTCAGCGCGTACGCGTAGATGCAGCCGGCCGCCACGATGATCAGGGCGGTACGGACCGCGTCGTTGCGGCGTGGCCGCGGCAGGCAGGCGATCGACACCAGCCCGACCCCACCCAGCCAGGCGGCGTGCGGGCCGATCGCCATCGCGCAGGCGTACCAGCCCGCGGGGCGGGCCGCGAACCAGCTCCCGCGGCGCCGGGCCCGCACCGCGGAGGCGAGCATCCACGCGACCAGGCTCACCGCCAGCAGGAACGGCACGTGGCCGACCAGGATGCGGTCCACCACGAACGGGTTGCAGACCGCGAACAGCGCGGCCGGGTGCCGCCGCCACCGGCCGCCGCCCGCGAGGGCGGACACCCCGCTCGCCGCGATCGGGAAGAACAGCAGCACCATCAGCCAGCCGGTGGCGCCCGCGCCCACCACCACCCGCAGACCGTGGGTGGCCAGCCGGAACGGCAGGGCGTCCAGCGCGGTCGGGTCCAGCCCGTACAGGCTCTGGGCGACCGCCTGGTGCGGTCCGCCCACCCAGTCGAGCAGCATCAGATAGCCGTCGCGGGTCCACGGCGCCACCACGCCGATGCCCACCGCGAACCCGAGCAGCCCGGATTCCGCCGTCAGCCGCGCCGAGCGGGTGTCGAAGTGCGGCCGGTGACGCGAAACCCAGGTCAGTACGGTGGTCACCGCGCGCTGCGACGCGGGCGGTGGGCCGCCGTCACGACCGCCGCGACGAGCGGCGCCAGGTTGTCGGCCGTGGCGCCCGAGGTGTCCACCACCACCTCGGCGTGGCGCGCCGGGTGCTCGGTCAGCAGCCGCCGGAACCGGTCCTGCTGGGCCGCCTGCTCGGCCTGCGGCCGTTCGGGTTTGCGTCGGTGGATCAGTTCGTCGGGGGCGTCGGGCAGCACCAGGATGTCGGGTGCGGGCACGAGGCGCTCGGCGACGCGGGCCGCGGGCGAGCCGGGCCACGGGGATTCCCGCAGGTCGTACACCCAGCGGTCCACGATCACCACGCGGCGCCGGGCCTTCGGCGGGGCGACCGTGCGCAGGTAGCGCCATACGTACTCGGCGGCGTAGAACCACGCGGCGGCGCGGCGCAGGCGCGGGTTGCCGAGCGGGGCGTCCGCGCCGGGCGACCCCCGCGCGGGCGGGGACGGCACCGGGCGCGCGGCCCCGGGACCGGCGGGCGCGGCCGCGCCGCTGGGATGCGTGGCTGCCGGGGCCGAACCGGACCCGGCGGTGGGCACCCCCAGCAGGCGGCGGGCGAGGCCGACGCCGGGAAGGTTGCCGCGCGCCATCCCGAAGTACGCCGCCGCGGTCGGGAGGCCGTACCGGTGCAGCCGCTCGCGCAGGCCGTCCGCGACTGTCGACTTGCCGGAGCCGTCCGTGCCCACCAGCGCCACCACGACGCCTCGGGTGCGCAACCCGAGCGGGCCGGCCCACGGGCCCGCGGGCAGTACGGCGTGCCGCTGCCGCCAGGTCGCCGCGGCGTTGCGGGCGGCGAGACTCAGCGCGGCCAGCCGCATCCGGGCGCGGCCCGGCAGGCCGGTGTCGGGCGATGCGCCGCCGGCTGCCGCGATGAGTTCGACGGCCACCCGGGTGCCGAGCTGGGCGGCGAGCCGATCGTAGAGCGCGACGCGGGCCTGCGGGGTGGCGCCGGCCCAGGCGGCGCGCGCCTCGGCCAGCCGGGGCGGGTCGGGCAGGCGCCCGCGCAGGACCGGCCGCACCAGCAGGTCCGCGACCGCGGCGGCGCCGGTGAGCCGGTGGGTGACAGGATCGACGCCGATCTCGTCGGCGGGCGCCAGCAGGACCGGCCCGACGCGCAGGTCGCCGTAGGTCAGGTCGACCACGGCGGGACCCTCCGCGGTCTCCACGGCCAGGCTGACATGGCGCAGCCGGCGCGGGTCGTGAGCCTCGGCCACCACGGCACAGGGCAGCACGGCGGCGATGGCCCGGGCGGGCGTCCCGGACCCTGGTGCGGCGCTTTCGGCGGGTGTGTACCAGAGGTCGAGGTCTTTGGGGCCGTTCTCGAGCAGCCAGCGCTCGGCGGCCCCGGCCGGGCCCTGCCAGGCCCAGCGGGACGCGCAGTGATCCATGGCCGCGGTCACCGCGGCAAGGATGCCGGTGCGGTCGGGAGCCGCGGGCAGCGACGGTCCGGAAAGCCGTGAATCGGTCATTTCCTCACGATCATAGGGCCGTGAGCGCACCCACCGGGCGAGTATCACCAGGGCCGCCGACGCCCCGGCGATGCGCCCCCGGATGCGCACGGCGCGGCAGCGCGAGCCCGGCCGCCGGGTTCCCGGCTTCCCCGCGCGTCCCCGCACCCGCCGGGCGGCGACCGGAGAACGCCGCACCCAGCGCGATCAGGACCAGCACGACGGACACCACCCACGGCACCGCATCGGCCGGGCCGCGCGCCGCCACGACCGGCGGCACCCCGCCGGCCAGCGACCGGGACCCGCCGGCCACGGCCCGCCCGTCCACCACGACCGTGGTCCCGGCCGAGGCACCGTCCACCGGCACGGACAGCCGCACGGTGCCGGTGCCGTCCGCGCGCACCCGCCGCCACGCAGCGCTACCAACCCGTACCTGTGCGAACTCGCGCGGGCGGTAACCCACCGCAACGATCTCCAGCTCGCCCGGTTCGGCGGCCCAGCGCAGGCTCAGGGCGGCGCCCGAGGAGGCCGGCGCCTGCGCCGAACCGCCGCGCACCGCTACGAACAGCACGGTGGCCGCGACGGCGAGCAGGGCCAGCACGACGGCCAGACGGACCGGGTGGCGGCGGGCGTTGATGAGTGCCATGTCATCAGCTTGCGCCCGGCCCGGCCGATAGTCACGCTCTGTGATGCAACCTTGCGTACGCTCTGAACAGCTCTTGAGCTGGAGCGCCGCCGGCCGATAGGAGACGGCGTGACCGCCAGCCTCGGCCGCCTGGCCCGTACCCTCCTGGGCGGGATCGGCCCCATCGCCATCGCCGTGCTCGTGCAGAGCGCCGGCAACCTCGCCTTCCACGCCGTCGTGGGCCGGGAACTGAACGCGGACGGCTACGGCGCGCTGGGCGCCGTCCTGTCCGCCATGGTGATGCTCGGCGTTCCGCTGGGTGCGCTGCAGGCCGCCGCCTCCGCTCTGGTCGCCCGGCACGGCGCCGGACGCGCCACCGGCGTACGCGCCCTGCGGGCGGTCACGCTCTGGTCGCTTCCGCCGGGCGTGCTCGTCCTCGCCTGCGCGCCCGCCCTGCGCGCGTACTTCCACCTCGGCTCGTCGGCCGACGCCGCGCTGCTGGCCCCGTACCTCGTCGTGTCGGCGGTCCTGGCAACCGCGCGTGGCCTGCTGCTCGGCGACCGCAGGGTCGGCACCGTGGCGGCCACCTACCTGGCCAGTACCGCGGTGCGCCTCGCGCTCGGGCTCGGCCTCGTGCTGCCATACGGGGTGACCGGCGCTCTGCTCGGCACGCTCGCGGGCGAGGTCGCGGCGCTGGCGCTCGCGCTGGTGCCGCTGCTGCGCCCGGCCCCGGACACCGGGCCGGTCGCCGCGCTGCGGTTGCGCGCCGTGGGCCGCGCCGGGGCGGCCGTCACCGGCCTGTTCCTGTTCTCCACGGTCGACCTGCTGCTGGCCCGCCACCACCTCGGCGGCGACGCCTCCGGGGACTACGTGGCGGCGGCCACCGTGGCCAAGACCGTTCTGGCACTGCCGGCCGGCATCATGGCCGCGGTCTTCCCGCGGCTGGCGGCCGCCTGGCCCCGGCCCGGCCGGGCCCGCGCGCTGCTCACCGGCGGCGCCGCCGTGGTGGGGCCCGCGCTGCTGGGCGCCGCCGTGGTCGTCGTGGCGCCGTCGCTGGTGCTGCACCTGCTCTACGGCGACGGCTTCGCCGACGCCGCCGGCCTGGTCCGCACGCTGTCGCTGGTGGCCGGCGCGACCAGCGTGGTGACCCTGGCGACCCACGCCGGGCTGGCCCGGGGCGGGCGCACCATCGTGGTGCCGTGGATCGGGGCCGTGCTGGAGGTCGCAGCCATCGAGCTGTGGCACGCCTCACCAGCGCAGATCGCCGCCTGTTCGGCCGCCACGCTGGCGCCCACCCTGCTGGTGATCGCGCTGCTGGAGGGGCGGGCGTGGACCCGGCGAACTGCTCAACTCGACGCACCGCGGGCCGATCTTTCCGGTGCCCCGGCGACCGCCGTGGCAGCCGCCCGATGAGCGGCTGGGCGCCGAGAAGGTAGGCATGCGAATCCTCGTCCTGAACTGGCGTGACCTGGCGCACCCCGCATCCGGCGGTGCGGAGGTCTACACCGAGCAGGTGCTGCGCCGCTGGGTGCGGGCGGGCCACGAGGTGACGCTGTTCGCCGCCGCGGTCGCGGGCCGCCCCGCGGACGAGGTCGTCGACGGCTACCGGGTCATCCGGGCCGGCAGCCGGTTCACTGTCTACCGCGAGGCCCGGCGCTGGTGGCAGAGGCACGGCCGGGGCCGCTTCGACGTGGTCATCGACGAGACGAACACGGTGCCGTTCCAGGCCCACGAGTGGGTCGACGACGGCGCCCGCACGATCGCGCTGGTGCACCAGACCTGCGAGGAGATCTGGCACCACAACGCACCGTTCCCCCTGTCCTACCTGGGCCGCTACCGGCTCGAACCGAGGTGGCTGCGCCGCCTGTCGGCGTCGCCGATCCTGGCTGTCTCCGGCTCCACCCGCGACGCGCTGGCCGCGTTCGGCGCCCGCGACGTCACCGTCGTGCCGGAGGGCTTCGAACCACCCGCCGTCACCCCCGACGTCGCCAAGGAGACCACCCCGACCGCGGTGTTCTGCGGCCGCATGGTCAGCTACAAGCGGCCGTGGGAGGTGGTGCGCGCGGTCGAACTGGCCCGGCGCGAGATCCCCGGCCTGCGGCTGTGGATGATCGGCGGCGGACCCGAACTCGAGCGCTTGCGCGCCGCCGCGCCCGCCGGGGTCGAGTACCTGGGCCGTGTGGACGAGCAGACCAAGCACGACCGGATGGCCCGCGCCCACGTGCACCTGGCCACCAGCGTCAGGGAGGGCTGGGGGCTGGTGGTCAGCGAGGCCGCTGCGCTCGGCACCCCGACGATCGCGTACGACGTGCCCGGCCTGCGCGACTCCACCCGGGCCGCCGGCGGCGCGGTGGTCCCGCCGAACCCGCAGGCCCTGGCGCGCTGGCTCGTCGAACTACTCCCGCAGCTCACCACCACCCGCACCGAGCCGCTGCCGTACGGCGGGGCGCACTCCTGGGACCACGTCGCCGACACGCTGCTCGACGCGGTGTGCTCGCACGCCCGGGTGCCCGGTGCGGCGCCGGCCGCCCCACCGCGGCCGCTGCCCACCGCCACCGAGTCCACGCTGCGCCGCGTCGCCTGAGACCCGCGAGCCCGTACGGAGCAACCGCATGAAGATCAGCTTTGTCGTCCCGACCCGGAACTCCGCGCGCACCCTGGAGACCTGCCTCGGCTCGCTGCGCGGCCAGACCCACCCCGAGGTCGAGGTCGTCGTCATCGACAACCGCTCCACCGACGGTACGGCCGAGATCGGCCGCAGGCTGGCACACACCTTCGAGCAGTGGGGCCTGGGTCGCAGCGTCCAGTGCAACCGGGGCACCGCCCGCAGCACCGGCGACGTGGTGGTCTTCGTCGATCCGGACATGGTGCTGGAACCGCAGGTGGCCGCCGAGATCGCCGCCGCGTTCACCGCCGACGAGCGGCTCGGCGCGCTGGTGATCCCGGAACGCTCGTTCGGCGAGGGTTTCCTCGCGCGCTGCCGCGAGCTGGAGAAGGATCTCCACCGCGGCGACTCCGCGGTGCTCCGGGCTTTCCGCCGTACCGTGATCGAGGAGCTCGGCGGCTGGACCGAGACGCTGACCGCGACCGCCGACTGGGACCTGACCGCCCGCGCCCGCGCTGCCGGGGTGGCCGTCGGCCGCATCCACGCCTGGATCTGGCACGACACCGGGCGGGTCCGGTTGGGGGCCGCCTTCGCCCAGGGGCGCCACCGCGGCCGCCGGCGCGGCCCCCGTCCGCGGGCCGGCAGGTTCGTCCGGACCACCCTGCTGCAGCAGCCCACCCGGCTGCTGCGCCACCCGGTGCTCACGGTCGGGCTGGCCACCCTGCAGCTGACCGAGGCCGGCGGCCAGCTGCTGGGCGTCCGGGACAGCCGGGCGGGGCACGGCCGACGGTAGGCGTCAGCCCTCGCCGACCGGAGGCCCCACGTGAGCGTCGAGCCACTGCCGCAGGGCACGGCCCGTACGCAGGAAGTCGACGATCCGGCCCTTCGCGGCCGCCGTGCCCAGCCATGCCGCCGGCGCCCACTCCTTCCACGCGACCAGCCCCTTGTGGCGCAGCAGGTCCAGCCGCGGATGGTCCTTCGGGTAGCCCCTGGGTACCGTCTTCAGGGTGTCCCGGCCGTGCACCTCGATCCGGGCCCGCTCGATCGCCTCGATCACGGCGGTCAGTTCGAGGCCGGTCCGCTCGTCGGCGACCGCGCGGCGGTACCTGTCGAGCTGGTCGGGTGACATCTGGTACATCCCGCACCCCGCCGCCAGGCCGTCGGCCGACAGCTGGAGGTAGCCGCCGGACGACAGCCATGCCCCGAGGTGGGTCTTGTAGGGCGACTTGTCCTTGCTGAACCGCACGTCGCGATACGGACGGAAGATCTTGCCCGGGCCGAACTCCGGCTCCAGCGCCGCCAGCAACTCGGCCATCGGCGCCCGCACCTGTGTCTCGTACACGGTCAGGTGGGCCGTCCAGTAGGTCTTTGAATTGTCGGCCGCCAGCCCCTCGTAGAACTCGAGCGCCTCACTCGGCCAGCCACGAAACGTCACGACGCGAGTCTCGACCATTCCCGGTGAACCGGCAAAACACGCCACCTCATCTCGCCCAGCGGATGAAGCGGTCGAACAGCTCCGGCGCGGGCATGGGCGGCAGGTCGCGGACGGCCTCCTCCAGATTCACCGCGTGCAACGTCCCGCCATCCGCGACGGGATCCCTCGCGCTCATCGACCACGGCCGCAGATCGGCAGGCAAACCATTCGAGATGTACGTCAGGTCGCCGCGGCGGTCGGTCCATCCATTCCCGATACACATGCCCGTAGCCAACTCCCATGACCACGGCCCGAGAATGTCCTGTCGGGTCACTTGCGGTGCACTACGGGTACCCGCGCCGCTCAACCAGCTCCCGGGCCAGGTCGAACGCTGTCCGCCAAGGGAATGCCTGCCGGCGGTCGGCGCCGGTGCCGGGCGGATGCGGCGCCCAGCCGTCGCCACGGACTGTGCTTCCCCGTCGCCCCATCAACGCGTTTGCCGGACCGGGGAGTTGGCCTCTCATCGATCCCGCGGCTCGGCGGGGCGAAGCCCTCGGGCACGGGCGCACGGATCGGGTCGGCTCAGCAATGGGCGCCTGCGTCACGATGCGGCCATTCATCGGGGCTTTGGTAGCCGATGACCCCGCATGACCGTTCCAGCCGAGCGGCCGGAGTGGGCTCGGCAACATCGGGTCTGAAGCGGCGAAAATACCTCATAATATGAAGAAATGACTCCCGCGTGTCCGACCCGAGCACCCCGTCCCGGCCGTACCGGCTGCGTAGCGGCTTTGGAGACTGCCCGATGACCAGCCACCCCGTCGTCTCGGTGATCGTTCCCGCCTACAACAGCGCGCCGCTGCTCCGCGACTTCCTCGGCGCCTGCCAGACCTCGGCGTACCGGGAGTTCGAGGTGATCATCAACGACGACCTGCGCTCCACGGACGGCACCCGCGCGCTGGTCGACCAGTTCCGGGCCGATGGCCTGGACGTGACGTACCTGCAGGAGAACCGCTCGATGGCCCAGGGCCGCAAGCGGGGCGCGGCCGAGGCGCGCGGGTCGATCCTGCTGCACCTCGACTCCGACATGAAGGTCACGCCCGGCCTGATCGGCGAGTGCGTCGAACTGCTGGATCGGTACGACGCCCTGGTGATCCCGGAGGAGTCGTTCGGCACCACGTTCTGGGCGCGGTGCAAGTGGCTGGAGAAGAAGATCTACGACGGGGTGGAGCAGATCGAGTCCCTGCGCTGCGTGCGGCGCGAGGTCTACGACAAGCTCGGCGGCCACGACGAGCGGATGGTCTTCTCCGAGGACAAGGACTTCGACCTGCGGGTCCGCGAGGCCGGGTACCGGGTCGGCCGGACCCGCAACTTCCTGTACCACAACGAGGGCGAGCTGCGGTTGCAGAAGACCATGCGCAAGAAGCTGGGCTACTCCGGCACCGCGGACCTGTTCGCCAGCGAGCACCCCGAGGCGTTCCGGTGGCAGACCAACATCTTCCACCGCTTCGGCCTGTACCTGCGCAACTACCGGTACGGCTTCACGCACCCGCTGCTCTACGGCGGCCTGTGGGTGATGAAGGCCGGCGAGTTCGGCTCCGGCGCCCTCGGCCAGCTGCGGCACCGGATGGCGGCCCGCGGCGCGCACGGGGGCACCGCATGACCCGGGTCGCGCACGTGATCGCCGAGTTCTCCGCCAAGGAGGCGATGGGCCGCACGGTCACCGAGCTGGCCCACCGGGTCGACGGCGAGCATCACGTCGTCACCACCCACGCGCTGGACGGCCAGGACGCGTTCGCGGGCGTCCACGAGCTCGGCGGCGCGTTGGAGACGTTCCCGCTCGGGCGTTCCGATGCGCTGCGCGACGCGCTCGACAAGATCGGGCCGGATCTGGTGCACCTGCACGCCGGAGCGCTCGGCCCGTTCCTGTCGCTGCTGCCGGTGCTGCGCCCGCACCGCAAGCTGCTCACCGCGTACGCGTGGCCGACTCTGCCCGGCCCCGCCGCGTGGCGGCGCGCCACCGTGGCGGAGATGCGCACCTCGAACGTGCTGCGGGCCCGGGTCGTGGTGACCACGGTCCTGCCGGTCCCGCTCGCCGCCGCCGCACTGCGCCGGTCCGGGGTGACCACCGTGCTCACGCCGGACCCGCGGGTCGCCGAGCGCCTGGGCCACCGGCGCGGGCTGAACGTCGTCCGGTTCACCTCGGGGGCACCGGCCGACCCGCGCCGGGCAAACTTCGACGCCGCGCAGCCGACCATCGTCTTCGCCGGACGGGCGGAGTCGGTCCGGGGGCTGGACACGCTGCTGGAGGCGTTCGGCCCGGTCCGGGCGGCGGTGCCCGGCGTACGGTTGCGGCTGCTGCTGATCCCTCGGCCCGAGCTGCCCCGGATCCTGGCCCGCGCGGGCGCGGCCGGCGAGGCGATCGAGGTGGTCACCGAGCCGGTGCCGGACCTGCTGGCCGAGCTGGCCGCCGCGCAGGTGGGCACGTGGCCGTTCAAGTTCGACTACACCACGTCGCCACCGGCGATGGCACTGGTCGAGGCGATGGCCGTGGGCCTGCCCGTCGTCGGCACCGACGTCGCCTGTGTCCGCGCGGTGCTCGACAACCGCGTGAACGGCCTGTCGGTGCCCCCGGCCGACCCCCCGGCCCTCGCCCGGGCGCTGATCACCCTGCTGCGCGACGAGCAGACCTGGCAGCGGTACGCGACGGCGGGCCTGGAGGCGGCCACGCAGCGGATGGGATGGGAGCGCGTCGCGCAGACCACCGCCGAGGCGTACGCCTCGGTGCTCCGGTCGTAGTCCCGGTTGCGGGCCGGCGTTAGCCTCGGCGGCCGCATCGTCGGCGAGTCGGGGGACCCATGAGACCGGAAGCTCTGGCGGCCACCTACGAGCGTCTCTGGGCGGCCGGTGACGCCGCCCTGCGCTCCGGGACGCACGTGCCGGACGCGATACCGGTACACGGCGATCCGCGCTGGGGGCTCAGCGTGGTGCTGCGCATCGATGGGCGATCCGCGGAGCGGATCGTCGCCGAGCTGCCCGGCCTCGCCGCGGCCGCGGCCGGGCCGCACCTGGTGTACCGGGCCGCGGACCTGCACTGCACGATCCGCAGCCTGGAAGGATTCCAGGACGACGTGTCGCAGGTTCAGGCCGACCGGTACGCCGATCAGCTGCGCCGGGTCTCCGCGGGGCTGGGGCCGCTGCGGGTCACGTTCCGGGGGCTGGGCGGAGCGCCCGGCGGGATCTTCGTCCGCGGGTTTCCCAGCGCCGCCCTGTGGACGTTGCGCGAACGGCTGCACACCGATCAGCTGCCGCACGGCCCGATGGCGGTACCGAGCGTGGACGTCGACCGCATCCGGGGAACCGCACACGCCTCGCTCATGGTGTTCCGCCCGCCCGCGGTCGACGAGACGAAACTCGCCGAGTACGTCGATGCCCGCAGCAGCCTGCCGTTCGGGACCGTCGAGGCGGCCGGCCTGTCGCTGGTGCGGTACACACCGATGCCGGACGCGGTGTCCATGCAGGAGCTCGCCCGCGTGCCGCTGTAACGCGGCGTCCCCACCCGCACGGGGATCAGTGGCAGGGCTCCTCGCCCTTGTCGAGCGGATTGCCGACGCCGACCGCACGGAAGCTCCAGCTCCACGAGTTCGGCTTGAGTTCCAGCTCCAGGACACCATGGTGGTCGAAGTCGACGAACTCGCCGATCGGCCGGGCGGCCCTGGCCGCCGGGGTGTCCGCCACCGGATCCGGCCGGTAGTGCGCCTGGCCACCCGTGCCGACCACGTACTGGCGCACGCCGAGCGGGTCCTTGCGGCCGTCGGGGTTGAGCGGGGCGAACCGCTCGTAGTCGGCGTCGTGGCCCGACAGCACCAGCTCGACCCGGTGCGCGTAGAGCGTGCGGAACAGGTCCGCGGTGCGCGGGTCGGGGCCGCCGATGCCGGACGACCAGCGCGGGTGGTGCCACGCGGCGATCACGCACGTGCGGTCGGTCCGCTTCAGGTCGTCGTCGAGCCAGGTCTGCTGCGGTGAGCCCTTGCCGCAGCCTCCGGCCACGGCGAAGCAGTTGGAGTTGAGCACCACCAGGTGCCACCGGCCGAGGTCCTGCGACCAGTACCCGCGGGCGTCCTTGACCTGCTTGCCGAAGTACGCGGTGAACGAGTTGGCGTCCTGCACCTTGTACTCCTGGTTGCCGAAGACCGGCACCGTACGGCTCATCAGCCGCCCGAAGCTCGGCCCGTACACCGTGCGGTACGCGGTCGAGGTCGGCAGCTCGTACTGGAAGTCGCCGAGGCCCAGCAGCACGTCCGGGTTCAGCGCGACCGCCAGGTCGGACACCTGCTTCTGGCGGCAGTGGTCGTGCGCGCCGGTGGCGAAGTCAGGATCGTCCGGGTCGCAGGCCATGTCCCCCACCGCGGCCACCCGGACCGTCTCCGGTGCGGTGGAACAGCGGCTGAGCAGCCCCACCACCGCGAGCAGCAGCACCACGGCCAGCGCGATCGCGGCCCGCAGACCACGACGGCTGCGGGCCAGGGCGGCCGTGCGGGGTGCCGCCCCGGCGAGACGCCGCAGCACAGTTCCGATCATCCGGATCGCCTCCGCAACATCAGCAGCAGCACCGCGCCGAGCCGCGGCCGGCGTGCCCACAACAGTTCGGCCCACCGGCGCCGGCGGTGCCGCATCGTCCACAGCTGGGGGCGGTCGGCGGGCAGGCGGAACAGGTACATGAACACCACCGACGCCACGACCCCGATCGGCAGCAGGTAGAGCGCGTACCGGCCGATCCGCGCCGGGGTGTAGCGCATCGTCACCGTGCCGCCCTCGGGCAGCAGCCAGCCGTTCATCCAGCCCTGGAGGGTGACCTTGCGAGCCCCCTCGACGCCGGTGAGAACCCAGCCGGGAGCGGCGTTCTCGGCGAGCGCCACCGCGGTGGGCCCGGACGCGGTGACCGTGCCGGTGAACTGGGCCGGGTTCGTCCGGGCGTAGTCCACGCTGGACGTGGCCCGCGGCGCCGCGTTGCGGAC
Organism: Krasilnikovia sp. MM14-A1004; assembly: GCF_047159485.1. Lineage (GTDB taxonomy): Bacteria > Actinomycetota > Actinomycetes > Mycobacteriales > Micromonosporaceae > Actinoplanes. The sequence continues at coordinate 3,249,273 of NZ_AP038773.1, forward strand.
CAGCACGATCGAGGACGGGCTGGCCACCGGGCGCAGCCGCACCCCGCGGTACTCGACCTGGGACTGTTGCTGGCCCTTGGGATCGCGCAGGCCGTACAGGTAGAGCCGGGTCTCCACCGCCGTCGGGTCCGGCGGGATCAACGCCTCGTACGGGGTCCACCCCTGGTACAGCGCGACCGCGGGCAGCGTACGGCACAGGTCGGGGCCGCGCAGGTACAGGCAGAACTTGGGATTGCGCAGGGCGACACTGCGCGCCTGCATGGACAGCTCGTACAGCGACGACGCGCCCATGTCCGAGGCGGGCGAGCCGATGCAGGCCAGGTGCTGCACCGCCTTGAGGGTGTAGGTCGTCTCCCCGTCCGTACCGGTCTCGGTGTCGGCGTCCAGCCCGGCCTGGTCGATGGTCTGGTCGTCGTAGCGGAAGCAGTCGTCCAGCGGCTCGAACGGAGCGAGCACCGAGCCGGAGAGGCCGCCGTCGACCCGCAGCTGGTGCTTGCCGGCGGTCAGCTGCACCGTCACCTCGGGGACGGCCGGCGGGAAGACCGTCCGGGTGGCTACCGCCTCCAGCGCGTCGATCTGGAGCCCGCGGTATTCCACCACCGTCTTGCCCTTGAGCCGCTCGCCGACGTCGGCGTGCAGGATGACCTGCAGCTCGTTGGAGATGCTGTCCATCGTGACCACCTGCTCGTACGACGTCCACCGGTCGTCGAGCACGGGGCGCCCGCTCAGCTCGCAGCCCGACGCCCCCGCCTGGAACAGGCAGATCTGCGGACGGGCCCCGGCGACGTGCCGGTACTGCAGCCGGATCCGGTAGACCTGCCCGGCCTTGGCGTCGCGCACCGTCACCCTCGTGCAGGCGGCGTGGTCGGCCGCGCTGAGCCGCACTGTACGGCCCTGCGGGGTCTTCGTGATGGTCTGACTGAGTTGCAGCTCCCGCAACGGCCGCGGCTCGTAGTTGTTGCAGTCGAACACCGGGGCGTAATCGGTGGCGGAGACCTTCGTCCCCGACGCGGCGAGCATGGTCAGCTTCGTGGCGGAGCCCACCTGCACGGTGGGCGGCGTCGAAGCGTCACGCCCCCAGCCGTCCAGCGACACGGTACGGGTGCCCGCCTGCACCGCGAGGACCTCACGCCCGGCGGGCAACGGCACGGGCAGGGCGGGACGGCTCGACACGGCCCTGCCGTCCACCTTCACCACCGTGGGGTCCTCCAGCAGCAGGCGGTGGTGCGCGGTGTCCACCCTCGGCGTCAGCACCGCCGCGGCCCGGGCCCGCTGGGCCAGGGTGTACGTGCCGGCCGCCACGTCGACGGTGGTGACCGGTGAGCCGGAGTCGACCGCGGGCACGGGCCAGTGCACCACGTCCGGGGTGACCGCGGCGGTGTCGTCGACCTGCGGGCTGGTGGTGGCCGGGGTGGTGTCGGTGCGGGCGGCGATGGCCGTACGCGAGTCCACCGTGCCCACCACCGCGGCGGCCGCATCGGCCCGCGCGGGCGCGTCCAGCACCCGGTCGTAGGTGCGCACGGTCTCGCTGCTGCCGCCGTTGAACTGCCACAGCTGCAGGGTCCCGTCGGAGACCATCTGGGCGCCCGGCACCTTGGTCATGGCCGCGGAGAGCACCCGGTCGTCGGCGAAGTACCGGTTCGGCAGGCCCCGGACCAGGTCGTGCCGGATGATCAGCTTGCTGGCCCCGATGGCCTCCATCAGCTTCGGTACGGGGGCGAGGTCCCCGGCCAGCAGCGCATCCTCGACGCCGTGTACCTCGGCGCCGAAGCCGGGGACGTCACCGAAGTAGCCGCCCGGCTTGGGCTGGATCACCGGGTGCTGGATGAGCAGGTTCGCGATGCTGTCCGCGCCGAAGAACCCCCACGTCGTGGGCATCTGGTAGTAGTCGTCGAGCGGCAGGACCAGGACCTTGCCGGGGCGGGTGTCGGCGTTGATCCGCTTGGCCAGATCCCACCAGTCCTGCGGCACCCGTACGTGGGTCGACGGCTGGGTGGGCCGCTCGTCGGGCATCACGCCGCCGGTGTAGAGCGGGAACGGGTAGGCCAGCACCAGCACCAGCGGGGTCACCGACGCCGTGGCGGCCGCCCGCCGCGGCCACGCGAGCCGGAAGCGCACAGAGGCGCGCAGCCGCGTCAGCATGCCCTCCACGCCGATGGCCAGCATCACCCCGAAGAACGACACCAGCAGCTGCCCCAGCTTGCTCATCGGCTCGCGGAACAGCCAGAAGCCGGGGGCGTGCAGGTACAGGAACATGTTGAGCTGGTTCAGCGGCGGACGCAGGCCCTTGGCCAGGAAGACGAACAGCAGGATCAGCGCGAGCAGCCCGAACGCCAGCCGGCGCAGCCGGCGCGGGGCCAGCAGCGGCGCGACGAACACCAGGACGGGCAGCAGGTAGCGGATCCAGATCCACGCGGGCTTGTCCAGGTCCGCGGCGAACGGCAGGTACTGCGGCCGGAACCACGCCCAGTTGGCCACCATCGTGAGGATGTTCGGCGGCGAGTTGTTGATCTGCGACCAGGACCAGTTGGTGGGGTCGGTGAAGGCGGCGTTCGCGGTCGCGCCGCCGCCGCCGATGTACGACTGGGCGAGCGGGAACAGCCACCACGCGTTGAGCACGATCGCCCACGGCGCGGCCTTGACGAACCACCAGAGCAGCCGCTTCGCGCCGTCGCGCCCCACCACCAGCACCGCCAGTAGCGGGGTGCCGCCCACCGCCCACGCGTACGCGACCAGCAGCATGGGCGGGTTGAACGCCAGGAACGAGGTGGGTATCAGCGCGAACCCGGCGATGGGCGTGGGCATCCGCCGGCCCAGCGCCACCCGCATCGCGATGCCGGTGACGAGTGCGATCGACCCCACCGAGATGATGTTGAGCGGGTTCGGCAGCCGGGTCAGGAAGAACCCGTTGAGCACCCCGAACACCCCGGCCGCCACGATGCCGACCTGACTGCGCACGAACGCCCCGGCCAGGTACGCGATGCCGAAGCCGACCAGCCCGTAGATGCACGTGTAGAACAGCCACTGCGCGGAGTACTCGGTGAGCCCGACCTGCTTGCAGCACCAGATGAGGATGAACTCGAACGCCCGGGCCATGGTGTACCCGGCGGAGCCCGCGCCGGTGGTCTGGTGGTTCCACGACCACAGCGCCTCGGGCGCCCAGCCCTGCCGGATGAACGCGCCCATGTCGCCGGTGGCGATGAACGTGCCGGTGCGGAACCACCGGCTGACGATCAGCGAGGAGACGGCGAAGACGATCAGGTACGGGCGGGCGGCGAGCCAGCCGGCACGGCTGAAGACGCGTCGCACCGCACGCCCCCTTCCAGCCCCGGCCGGCGCGACCGGCCGGCCGCGCGTTTCCCCAGGCTGATCGGCGACGGCGGCGCCGCCCTGAGAATCGGGCAGCCGTGCGTCAGCTGGGAGTTCGCTCCGCGCTGTGTCGGCCGGCCGGGCGCAACACGCTGTCGAACAGCGCCCGCAGCTGCCCGGTGTGCCGCTCGGTGGCCCACGCGAACAGCCAGCCCGCCCACACCAGCGCCGCGCCGATCGCGACCAGTGCCGCACAGTGCGCGAGCGAGGGCGCCCACCGGTGCGCGGCCTGCGGCGTCAGCAGCGCCGCGATCATCGCGGCGATCGGTAGGTGGACCGCATACAGCGAGTACGACGACTCGGCGTACGCCGACAGCGCGTCGAGTGCCCGGCCGGGCAGGCCACCCCAGCGCAGATCCTGGACCAGCAGGACCAGCAGCACCGTGGTGGCGCCCGCGAGCAGCAGCACGTTGCGGCCCGAGTAGCTGGCCTGGGTGGCGTACAGGGCGGCGCCGACCGCCGCTGCGGCACCCGCGCGGGCGAGCGCCAGCACGCCGGGCCGAAGCCCCGCCAGCACGGCGGCGATCCGGTCCCGGAACAGGGCCACCGCGGCACCCATCAGCCACACCGGCAGGTACATCAGGACCTTCGGGCCCACCAGGGCGCACACGGCGAGCAGCAGGACCGCGTTGAGGATCCGGGCGGCCAGCGGGCCGCGGCCCTTCCAGGCGTACAGGGCCAGCGGGAAGATCACGTAGAAGGCGGCCTCGTACGCCAGCGACCACAGCGAGGCGTTCGTGCCGTACGTGGGCACCGCGATCGTCTGCACGAACCCGATGTTGCCCAGCGCGGTCAGCGGGGTCAGCCGCCCGGCCAGGTCCGCCACGGGCACGGTGTGGTGGTAGGCCGGGTCACCGGCGTAGATCGAGGTGTGCCCGAGAAGGGCGAGGCCCACGTGGTCCAGGATCGCCGTGAGCACCACCGCGGGGACGAGCACGATCCACAGCCGGCTCAGGCGGGCGGTGGCGTAGCCCGCCCAGCGGAAGCGGTCCCGGCGGAATCCGGCGATCACGCTGCCGCCCACCCAGTAGCCGCTGAGCACGAAGAACACCAGGACCGCCGCGGGGCCGAGGCCGGTCACCACGTACAGGGCCCGGGTCGGGATGCCCTCACCCGCCCGGGCGGCATCGACGAACAGCAGGCTGCGCAGGTGGTAGATCACCACGAGTACGGCCGCGACGGCGCGCAGGGCGTTCAGGGCCCGGTGGGTGCCGGGCGGCGCCGGGGCGGTGACCCGCGACGGGGCGGGGAGGGTGGACGTCATGCGGTTACCTGCCGGACGGGTCGGGTGGTCTCGGGCGGGGCGGGGCCGCGGTCGACCGGGTGGGCGGCGACCTGCTCGGCGGCCCGCTCGGCCGGGGTCCGTTGCCGCAGGCCGGCCAGCCCGAGGGGGACGGCCAGCCCACTGAGCACCAGCCCGATCAGGACGGCGTAGTACACGAAGTCGGTGTGCCCGAGCGCGTGCGCCGGGCCGCACGAGGCGAACAGGGCGACCGCCAGGCCGAGCGGGAGACGCCACAGCCGGTCCGCGACGGCGGGGAGGTCCCGCAGCTGCAGGCGCCGCCGATGGCGGGCCGGGGGGCGCGACGGCGGGTCGCCGGGCTCGCGGTACGCCACCGTGGCGGCGGCGACACCGCGCTCCACGGACTCCGCGAGCGCGAGGCCCGCCCGGAGCTCGTCGAGCGCACGGACCGGGTCGGTGACCGCGGGCGGGGCCGCCGCGGGCGCCGCGGGCGGGGCCGCCGCGGGCGCCGCGGGCGCGTCGGCGAGGTCGAGCGACATGACGATCCCTCCCGGCGGACGCGTGAACGGCTCGAAGCGGACTGCGACCCCCTCCCATCGGTCGGTGCACCGCCCGCTTGAGACGTTTCCCGCCCCGCTCACCCGGCCGGTGGTGCACCGGGAACCGGACACGACGCCGCAGTTCACCGCCGGGCCGGCGCGGTCACCGGATACGGCGCCGCCCCGCCGGGTCTTGCGGCCCGGCGGGGCGGCGGGGGTGTGCGCGCGTCAGAGGCTCAGCGCGGCACGGTGTCTCCGCATGGCGGTCAGGGTCTCCGCATGGCGGTCAGGGTCTCCGCATGGCGGTCAGGGTCTCCGCATAGCGGTCAGGGTCTCCGCGTGGCGGTCAGGGTCTCCGCGTGGCGGTCAGGGCGCGGTCACCCCGGACAGCCAGCCGGGCTGGCCGTCGCCCACCCGGTAGGCGGCCACCCGGTAGGTGGTGCCCGACGCGGGAGCCGGGTCGGTCCACTGCTGGACGCCGGTGCCCGCGACCATGCCGATCCGGTCGACCAGGTGCACGTCGCCGGCCTGGGTGTTGTCGACCAGGACGAACACCTTGGCGTAGACGGCGTTGGCCGGGGCGGTGCTGGTGTACCAGCTGGTGATCCACCCGGTCGCGTTGTCGACCGAGTAGTTGTTGGAGGTGGCGAGCCGGGAGAGGCGCGTCTTGTTGGCGTCGTAGTACTCGATGCCGGTCCGGCCGCGCTGGCCCGTACCGGTCAGCGACCGGTACACGGCGGTGGTGGTGTAGGTCTGGCCGGGCACGATCGACAGGAAGCGTCCGGACGCGTTGACCTGGCCCGCGGCCACCGCGGTCAGCGACAGCGAGCCGCTGCCCAGCGCACCGGCACCGTTGTAGTAGCCGATCCTCGTGTTGGAGACCTGGGTCCAGCCGGAGGCGTCCGCGTCGACCGTCGAGTCGGCGTCCGCGACCATGTTGCCGGGGACGGCGCCGCTGCCCACGGGCTGGTCGGCGACGAGCACGTTGTTGCGGTAGACGCGGTAGCCCGCGATCGGCGCGGTGGTCGTCGGGGTCGAGTCGGTCCAGGTCACGCCGGTGGCAGTGGTCGCCAGGCCGGTCGGGGCGAGGGCGGCGGACGCGGCGTAGCGCACCGGCACCCCGATGATCCCGGCGACCGTGTTGGTCTCGCCGGCCGGGCCGGTCAGGACCGTGTTCTTGATCGTGCTGACCGCGTTGCGGGCGCCGATGTGCACGCCGTGCCAGGTGGTCGGGCCGGTCTGGTCGTCGGTGATCTGGTTGCCGTAGACCTTGTCGCCGTTGCCGATGGAGATGCCGACGCCGCTGTGCTCGAACGTGCCGGCGCCGGTGTTCGCCTCGGAGGCGGGGTTGCCGAAACCGGCGTCGGTGATCGCGTTGCCGGTGACCGTGTCGGCGGTGTCCTTGACCCGGTCCATCAGGCCGACGATGACGACGCCGCTCTTGCGGGAGTTGGTGATGACGTTGTCCGCGACGACGTTGTTGCCGCCGGCCCGCACGACGTGGTCGTTGGGGTCGGTGCTGCTGGTGGTCCACGAGCCGAGCGTGCCGTACGAGCTGTCGGCGTCGGCGTAGTCGTCGTACGAGATGATGACGCCCGCGTCCGTGGAGTTGATCAGGCGGTTACCCCGCACGACGGAGTCACGCGGGTTGGTGATGTCCTTGTTCGTCCCGGTGTGCGAGTACTTGCTGTTCGACTGCAGCGTGATGTGCCCGCCGTACATGACGTTGTCGACGATCGTCGCCTGCGGCACGCCCTCCATGTAGAGGTTGCCGTACTCCGTACCCCGGGCCGCCGCGACGGCCGGGTCGGTGTAGACCGTGTTGGCGCGGATCGTGGTCTGGATGGCGTTGGTGAAGTCCATGCTGTTGCCGCGGATGGTCTTGTCGAACTGGTTGTACTCGATGACCGCGCGCTCGTTGCGGCCACCGCCGCCGATGTTGTCCTCGTCGCCGGACTCCGCACCGCCCCAGTTGTCGAAGCGGTTGTCGGTGATCCGGACGTCGTTGACGCCGTTCACCCAGAGCTTGAAGTACTCCAGGTTGGTGAAGCGCACCTGGCGGACGGTCCAGCGGTCGGCCACGCTGATCCCGCCGCCGACGTTCGTGCTGGCGCCCGTGCCCACCCGGAAGTCGCACAGCTCGCCCGGGCGCGCCGGCATGTCCGCCGGCACGGGGGCGCCGGCGCCCTCCCGGCAGTTGCCGTTCACGGTCAGGTCGGAGACCAGGTTCGTGCTGCCCGGCGACACCGCAGCGGTGTCGTCCCAGCGCACGAGGAAGCTGTAGCTGAAGTTCGCCCAGCTCGACGTGATCATGGCGAGCGTGGTGGCGCTGATGCCGCTGCCGCGCAGATTGACGTTCGGCGGCAGCTTCAGGCTCCTGGCCAGCGCGTAGGTGCCGGGGGCGAGGAACACCGTGCCCGGCTGGGCCGGGGTGACCACGGCGCCGGTGCCGTCCACCACGGCCGGGGCAGCCAGCGCGGCGGCCGACGCGACCGCGGCCTTCAGGGCGTTGTAGTTGTCGCCGCTGATCGGGGCGGGCGCCGCCACGCAGCGCGCGTCCGCGGCGCAGTCGGCAGCGCTCAGGGCGGCCGGGCTCAGCGTCGAGGCGAGCGAGTAGCCGGGGTCGCCCGGGTCGGCGACCGCGTGGGCGATCGCGCCCGGCAGGGCGGGGGTCGCCAGCACGGGCAGCAACGCGGCGAACAGCATCCGGGTGGCCGTCCGGCGGCCGGGACGGCGCGACGGCGAGGATGCGGGTAGCGAAGCCATAGAGATGAGGTCTCCCAGTAGTTGAGGGGAATGCCGGAGGGTCCTGTCGGCGGCAGAGCTCACGGTGCGCTCAAGGCCGGCTCTGGAAGAGCTCAAGCCGATCGCCCGGGGGCGCTTGCTCAAGGCCCGGTACGCCGCCTCAAGGTTGGGTCAACGGGCGGGAAAGCTTGCCTCGGTACCGTGCGGCCGCCCCGGTTCCTGCCGAACCTCGGGGCATGCGAATCGTCACCGCCCCCGCCCGCACCGCCCTCAGCCTCGTCCTGCTGGCGTTCGGCATCTGCGCCGCCCTCCTGGCGCACGCCGCGCCGGCCGCCGCGGCGAGCACCGGCGGTCCCGACTCGCTCGTGCTGAGCTGGGTCAGCGACGGTGACCAGCTGCGCGTCGAGGGCTACGCGTACCGGGCCAAGTCGGTGGTCGACATCCGCCTCGGCGACCAGCCGATCCAGCAGGCCCGTACGGACGAGACCGGCCGGGTCGAGGTGACCGTCCCCGAATCGCTGATCACCGCCGGGCAGTCCGGCGCCAGCATCATCGTCATCGGCCGTTCCGTCTCGGGCGCCAGCCGGGTGCTGGTCTCCGCGGTGCCGCCCCGCGCCGCCGTCCGCGGCCCGGTCGACCTGCTCCCGTGGTCGCTGGCCGCGCTGGCGGTGGCCGGTGCCGGGTTCGGCGCGCTGCGCCGCCGCAGCCGGGTCACCGCCGGCGCCCACCGCGCCGCTCGCTTCGCGTGACCCCGCGCCGGCCGTTTCGCCGGGCCCGGCGCACGGCACCCGATCCGCTACCGAACGCTCCCCGCCTCGCGCCCGGCCTTGCACATCATGGTGCGCGGACCCGTCCGGGTCCGGCTCCCCGGAAAGGTCAGCGCATGGGATTTGCGGCGCGCACGCTGGTCGAGGCGGTTCTCGGTCCCGCGGCAATCGTCGACCCTGAAGGACGGGTCCTGGTCGCCAACACCCGGTGGCGGGAGTCCGAGCAGGACGGCCCGCTGCACGCCCCCGAGGGCGCCGGGCTCACCCCGTCCATACCCGGGTGCGCCGCCCACGCCGGGATGATCAACGCGGTCCGGACCCTCACCCCGGGCACCCCGCCGGTCGTGCTGCGCTGCAAGTGCGCCGCCTCCGGCCAGCAGACCGTACGGATCTCGCACCTGGAGACCGACTGCGGCGACCACCGCCGCCTCGTGACGACCGAACAGCGCGTCGTCGGCCCCGTCGACACCAACGCCGACGACGCCGCGGCCCGCGCCAAGTCGCAGTTCCTGGCCCTGCTCGGCCACGAGATCCGCACCCCCGTCACCGCCGTGGTCGGCATGGTGGACCTGCTGCGCGCCCTGCCGCTGCAGCAGGACGTCCGTGAGGTCGTCGACGGCGTGCACCGCTCGACGCACGCCCTCAAGCACCTCACCGACGACCTGCTCGACCTGGCCCGGCTGGAGACCGGCCGGCTCAACCTCGAACGGCGGCCGGTCGCGCTGCGCCCGCTGCTGGAAGGCATCCTGGAGCCGCTGCAGCAGCAGGCCCGCAGCAAGGGGATCCTGCTGCTGGCCGCGCTCGGCCCCGACATGCCGACCACGGTGCTCGGCGACCCCGACCGCCTGCGGCAGGTGCTCACCAGCGTCGTCGGCAACGCGGTCAAGTTCACAGAGCACGGCGAGGTCATCATCACCGCGGCCCGCGAGGGCGACGGCACGTACGTGCTGGCCGTCTCCGACACCGGCCCCGGCATGGACGACCAGGACCGGGCGCGGGTGTTCGCCCCGTTCGTGCAGGCCGACTCGTCCGCGGCGCGCCGCCACGAGGGTGCCGGGCTGGGTCTGGCGCTGGCCGCCCGGCTGGTGCACCGCATGGGCGGCGACATCGACGTCACCTCCGAGCTGGGCAAGGGTTCCGAGTTCCGGATCCGGCTGCCGCTGGAGCCCGCCCACGTGCGCAAGGCCGACCCGGCCCGGCCGCTGGCCGGCCGGCGGATCGCCGTGATCGCCCCGGGCCCGCGTTCGGTGCAGGCGCTGTGCTGGCTGCTGGAGACCGCCGGGGCGCAGGCGACGCCGACCGTACTGGCCGACGTGGTGGTCCGCAAACTCGACGTGGACACCGTGCTGTGGGTCGACGACTCGCACGACCCCGAGGCGAACCGGCGCGTCGACACGATCATCGAGGCGGTCGGGCCGACCGGCCGGGCGCTGATGATCAGCACGACGGACCCGCGTACCGGCATCGTGCGCAAGCCCGGCGTGCTCACCGCGCCGCTGGTGCTCAAGCGCCTCGTCGCGGCGCTGAACCTGGAGCGCACCGGCGTGCGTGGCGCGCCGATCACCGTGCCGAAGCTGGCCGGCGGCCGGGTGCTGCTGGCCGAGGACAACGACATCAACCGCAACGTGTTCCGCCGCATGATCGAGCTGCTCGGCGTCGAGTGCGAGGCGGTGGCCGACGGCGCCGCGGCCGCCGAGGCGGTGCTGGGCGACAAGCCGTACAACGTGGTGCTGATGGACCTGCAGATGCCGGGCACCGACGGGCTGGAGGCCACCCGGATCATCCGGGCGGCGGGCAACACGACGCCGATTCTCGCCCTGACCGCGACCGCCCTGCACGGTGACAAGGAGCGCTGCCTGGCGGCAGGGATGACCGGGCACCTCAGCAAGCCGATCACCCTGCCGGAGCTTCGGGCGGCGCTGCAGCCGTACCTGTCCGGAGAGGCCCCGGCCGCGGAGGAGGCCGACACCGAGGCCGAGCCGGAGCCGGCCGAGGCGCCGGCGGTCTGCGTGGACCTCGGCAAGCTGCGCGATCTGGAGGAACAGCTCGACGACAGGTCCCTGGTGGTGACCACGGTCAACACGTTCCTGTCCCAGCTGGACGAGCGGCGCTCCGCGCTCAGCGACGCGCTGCGCCGCCGGGACCGCAACGCGCTGCGGGCCACCGCGCACACCCTCAAGTCGTCCAGCGCCCTGCTCGGCGCGGATCCGCTGGCCTCGGCCTGCGCCCGGGTCGAGCAGCTGGCCATCGCCGAGGCCGGTGAGCAGGAGCTGGCCACCGAGGTCGCCGAGGTCGAGCGCGCCGTCGCCGGCGCGGTGCTGGCCATGAACAGCTACCTCGCCGACGCTAGCCGCGCGGGCTGACCCCGATGCGGCGGCACAGGATCTACGTCACTTCGGATCACATCGGCAGGAACGGCAGCGATATGGGACTCGTGTTCGGCAGCTGGCGGCAGTGGGCGCGGCGGGGACGGCAGACGATCGTCTCCGACCGTGAGCCCACCGTGCCCGCCGTGGACCCCGGCTCCCCCACCGAGGACGCCGCCGTGCAGGCCGAGCTGGAACTCGCCCGCCAGCGCAACGCCGACCTCGAGCGGACCGTACGGGAGCTGACCCGCTCGGTGGCCGAGCTGGAGGCGTTCTCGCGGGAGATCAGCCACGACCTCAAGAGCCCGCTGGCCGGTATCTGCGGATACGCGCAGCTGCTGGCGCACGTCGACTTCGGCGTGCCGCGCCCTGTCGAGTTCGACGAGTTCGTGACGCAGATCAGCAACGGCACCGAACGGATGCGCTCGCTGATCGACGACATGCTGACGTACGCGACGGCCCGCGGCGGCCATCTGCAGGTGGACACGGTCGACCTGACCGCCGTGGTCGCCGAGGTGGCCGCCGCGCAGACCAGTGAGGTGCGGCACCGCTCCGGGGTGGTACCGCGGATCACGGTCGACCCGCTGCCCGCGGTACGCGGCGACGACGTCATGCTGCGCCGCGTCTTCGACAACCTGGTGTCCAACGCGGTCAAGTACGTGCGTCCCGGCGAGGCCGCCCGGGTGCACATCTCCGCCCGTGCGAGCGCCGACGGCTGGCTGTGCGTCGAGGTGACCGACTCCGGCATCGGCATCCCCGACGGCCAGCACGAGTCGATCTTCGGCGAGATGCACAGGGCACACGCGGAGGCCGGCTATCCCGGCACCGGGCTGGGCCTGACGATCTGCCGCCGGATCGTGGAACGCCACGGCGGCGCGATCGGCGCCGACCCGACGTTCCGCGGCGGCACCCGGATCTGGCTCACCCTGCCCACGCCGGCCGCCGTCGAGCCGTTCGAGTCGGGCACCGAGCACCTAGCGGTCCCCTGACCCGGCCCCGCGAATTCTTGCGCCCCCGCTGACCTTCCGTTGAGTTCGGCTTGAGGAAGGGCGCCGATCCGAGAACCGAAGCGATTCACCACGGAAAGAGGCTCAGATGGACGCCAGGCGAACGCTCGCCCTCATGGGCGCGGGGTTGGTAGGCACGGCAGTCGCCGTCACGGCGATGCCGGGCGTCGCGCACGCGGCGCTCGCCGCGCCCAAGAGCCTGGCCGTGGCCCGGGTCGCCGACGACCCGCACAAGATCCTCATCAGCTGGCCGGCCGTGACGGGGGCCGCCCAGTACAAGGTCGACATCGTCGACCGCGACGTGGACACCGTGGTGACGGTTCCCGGCGACACCACCAGCTACCTGCTGGACGACCCGGACTCGTGCTCCTCGTACAAGATCCGCGTCGCGGGGGCCGACGCGACCGGCGACGGCACGTTCACCGGGTATTACACGCTCAAGTCGCTGGCCCCGGGCTACGTCTCCGGCATGCTGCCGACCCGCGAGTCGGACGGCACGGTCGCCTCCGTCACCTGGCGCACCCCGCCGTCGCCCGGTTACACCCCGGTCACCGGCTACCGCGTCGTGCTCAGCAAGCTCTCCGACAGCTCCGTGCTGGCCGACAGGGTCATCAGCGACACGAGCTTCCGGTACGAGGGCATCGACCCGGAGCGGGCGTACAACCTCACGGTCACCGCCGAGAACGACTTCGGCGCCTGCCTGACCGCGAAGTCCCTCATGGACCGCTACCGGCCGGCCGACCCGACGAACCTCGTGGTCACCCGCAACGCGGACAACCCCGGCCGGGTCACCCTCTCCTGGAAGGCGCCGGGCGTCACCCCGAACCCGACGTACTACCTCGTCGGCTACGGCCAGGGCAAGGTCACCAGCACGGTGAAGGTCGACGCGTCGAGCACCTCCACGGTGCTCGACATCGACCCCACCAAGGAGTGGATCCTCCAGATCAAGGCGTACAACGAGAACGGCGGCAGCAACGCGCTGCTCGGCACCGTTCCGGTCTGGGACGGCCAGACCACGACGGTCACCGCGCCCACCACGTCGCCCGCCCCGGCGCCGACCGCCACCCCCGTCCCCACGACGACGGTGACGGCCCCCGCCCCCACCCCGCCGGCCCAGTCGGGCACCGGCGACAAGACCCCGCCGACCATCACCGCCACGGCCTCGCCGGTCGCGGTGAACGGCTGGCGGCGCACCCCGGTCACCATCCACTTCACCTGCACCGACGCCGACTCCGGCGTGGCCAGCTGCCCGGCCGACCTTCCCGTCACCACCGACGGGGCGGGCCAGAAGGTCACCGGCACCGCGTACGACAAGGCCGGCAACTCGGCCACCACCACCGTCACGCTGAGCATCGACCAGATCGCCCCGGTGATCACCGCGTCGGTCGCCGGCGACAAGAACGCCGACGGCTGGTACACCGGCGGCGCGACCGTCCACTTCACCTGCTCCGACGCCGGCTCGTCCACGCTGCTGAGCTGCCCGCCGGACGAGAAGGTCGACGAGGACGGCGCCGGGCGCAAGATCACCGGTACTGCGTACGACAAGGCCGGCAACAGCGCCACCGCCACCGTCGTGCTGAACCTGGACCGCAAGGCCCCGGGCGTGCTCGCCAAGGTCCGCGGCACCGTCAGCGAGGACGGCTGGTACCGCACCGACCCCACCGTCGGCTACACCTGCACCGACTCGGTGTCGGGCGTCGCGAACTGCCCCACCGACAAGACCGTCAGCGCCGAGGGCGCCAGCCAGGTGCTGGGCGGCACCGCGACGGACAAGGCCGGTAACACGGCCACCGCCGCGACGACCGTCAACGTGGACAAGACCGCCCCGACCATCACCGCCGCGATCGTCGGCGCCACGAACGCCGACGGCTGGCACGACAACGCTCCGGTGGTCCACTTCACCTGCGCCGACGCCCTCTCCGGCGTGGCCACCTGCCCCGCGGACACCCAGGTGAACACCGACGGGCCGCAGCAGGTCAGCGGCACCGTGGTGGACAAGGCGGGCAACACCGCCACGGCCAGCGTGACCGTGTCCGTGGACCAGGACGCGCCGACCATCACCGCGACCGTCGTCGGCGAGCCCAACGCGGCCGGCTGGTTCGCCACGCCCCCGACGGTGCACTTCACCTGCGCCGACGCGGGCTCCGGCATCGTCAGCTGCCCCGCCGACAAGGTGATCTCCACGGACGGCGCCGACCAGGAGGTCCTGGGCATCGCGTACGACAAGGCCGGCAACACCGCCGCGACCACGGTCAAGGTGAACGTCGACCGGACCGCGCCCGCCATCACCGCCTCGATCGTCGGCGACGCCAGCCCGGACGGCTGGTACCGCACCGCCCCGACCGTGCACTTCACCTGCACCGACGCCACCTCCGGCATGGCCAACTGCCCCGCCGACATCCCGGTCACCGCCGAGGGTGCCAACCAGCGGGTCACCGGCACCGGCGCCGACAAGGCCGGCAACCCGGCCAGCGCCGCGATCACGGTCAACGTGGACCTGACGAAGCCGACGGTGTCCACCACGGTCACCGGCGAGGCGAGCCCGGACGGCTGGTACCGCACCGCCCCGACGGTCCACTTCACCTGCGCCGACGTGCTGTCCGGCGTGGCGGCCTGCCCCGCGGACCAGCAGGTCACCAAGGAGGGCGCCGGGCAGAGCGTCACCGGCTCCGGCACCGACAAGGCCGGCAACGCGGACAGCGCCGGCGCGAAGGTCAACGTCGACCTGACCGCCCCGGTGATCACCGCCACGGTGATCGGTGAGAAGAGCGCGGACGGCTGGTACCGCAGTGCCCCGACCGTCCACTTCACCTGCGCGGACACCGGTTCCGGTGTGGCCAGCTGCCCGGCCGACCGTACGGTCACCACGGACGGCACCGGCCAGTCGATCAGCGGCACCGCGACGGACAAGGCCGGCAACACCGCCAACGCCTCCGTCTCCGTCAACGTCGACCTGACCGCCCCGGCGATCACCGCCACCGTGGTCGGCGACGCCACCGCCGACGGCTGGTACCGCACCGCACCGACCGTGCAGTACACCTGCACCGACAACTTGTCCGGGGTGGCCGCCTGCCCGGCCGCCGAGAAGGTCACCGCGGAGGGCGCCGGCCAGACAGTCACCGGCACCGGCACCGACAAGGCCCGCAACTCGGCCACCGCCGGCACGAAGGTCAACGTCGACCGGACCGCGCCGACGGTGACCGTCACCGGTGCCACGGATGGAGCCAAGTTCGGCCCTGACGCCATCCCGACGGTCGGCTGCGCCACGGCCGACTCCGGGTCCGGTGTGGGTGCCAAGGCCACGGCCACGGTCACCATGGACAACCACGGCGGCTACACGGTCACCTGTGTCGGCGGCAAGGACAAGGCGGGCAACGCCGCGAACCCGGTGACGATCGGCTACACCGTCAAGCCGACCGTCGCGTGGCTCAAGGAGCTGACCCACAAGTACCTGGCCACGGCGAACAAGGGAACGCTGACCGAGCTGGACAACAAGCTGGACCACGGCCAGTTCGCCCTGTACTCGGTCAAGATCCTGGCTGAGGCCGTCAGCAAGAAGCCCACCGTCACGGCGGCGAACGCGGCCGCGCTGATGTACTGGGCGGCCGTACTGGATTGGAAGAACTGACCCGCCGACCGCAACCGGCAACCGGAGCCGGGGCCCGCACGGGCCCCGGCTCCGGCCTGTGCGCGCCCCGCCCCGCGGGTTCCTGAGGATCGCCTGTCAAGCTTGTCGCCCTCTTGAAAGGCGATAGAGGCTGCGTTGAGCTGGTCCGCCGATCTATCCGGCATGACCGTCACGCTGCCCCCGCTCCCCGCCGACCGTACGGCGCGCCACGTGCTCAGCGCCCAGGCCGTCGAGATGGCTTTCCAGCCCGTCGTCGAGCTGTACGACGGGACCGTTAAGGCGTACGAGGCGCTGGCCCGCTTCGACCCGCACTTCACCAACCCGGCGCACGCGTTCAAGGCCGCCACCGAAGCGGGCATCGGCGTGGAGCTGGAGCTGCTGGCGGTCGAGCAGGCCCTGCTGAGCCTCGACCACATCCCGGCCGGCGCCTGGCTCAGCACGAACCTGTCGGTCGAGGCGCTGATGAACCCGACCGTGATCAACACGCTGCTGGCGCACGCCGACCGGGGCATCGGGGTCGAGCTGACCGAGCACACCCAGGTGCACGACTACGACGCGCTGGTGCAGGTCACCAACGAGCTGCGCGCCGCCGGGGTGCTCATCGCGGTCGACGACGCGGGCGCCGGGTTCGCCAGCCTCAGCCACATCCTGCAGCTGCGCCCGGACATCATCAAGCTGGACATCACTCTGACCCGGGGCATCGACACCGACCCGGTGCGGGGGGCGCTGGCCCGCTCGCTGGTCAGCTTCGCCGACGACATCGGGGCGATGCTCATCGCCGAGGGGATCGAGACGCCCGCCGAGCACGAGAAGCTGCGTGGGCTGGGGGTGCGGCTGGGCCAGGGCTTCTACATGGCGTCGCCGGGCCCGCTGCCGATGGCCCAGCTCGCGGTCCCGGCGTGACGCCTCACCGGCGCTCCGGAAAAAGTTCAGACAACTCGGGGTAGGTATCCACTCAACATCCACCCAGCCTGGGCGATTGCTGAAATTGTGCGGCAATCCCGCCGCCCGCCCGCTCCCTGGATGGGTCGAGAATGCAGGCTGACGCAAGCGCCGTGGCGCCGCGTTCCCGCGCGGACATGCGCGCGGCGATCGTGCGCTCGAGCAGCGTCCGCGCCATCCTCGCCCCGGCGGTCATCATCGTGTACCTCGCGGCCACGCCACACGCGCCGCACCGGCCGCTGATGGTCGGCGTCATCGCCGTGATGATCACGGTCGCGAGCACCACCTGGGTGACGGCGGCGCGCATCGCCCGCTCCCGGGCCCGCGTCGCGGTGCAGGCCGCGGGCGTACTCGTGAGCCTGACCGGTGGGGCCACGCTGAGCCTGCTCGACGGCGGCATCCGCAGCCCGCTCGGGGCGCTCGTACCGATCTCGGTGGCCTTCTACGCGATCATGATGCCGCCCCGGGCGTTCGTGGTCGTGACGTCGGTGGCCGCCCTGGAGTACTGGGCCGTGGCGCTGCTGGGCGGCCCCGCCCCCGCCGGGTACGCCGTGGTCTACACCCTCGGCCTCGGCGGCGTCTCGACCCTGTGCCTGCGACACTCCGCCGCCCTCGCCGCCCTGCGGCGCCGGCTGGCGCAGGCGACCCGCGTCGACCCGCTGACCGGCAGCCTGAACCGGCGCGGCTTCGACGAGCAGCTGGAGCGCGCGGTCGAGCAGGCTCGCACGGGCGAGCCGGTCACCCTGATCCTCACGGACCTGGACCGGTTCAAGCTGATCAACGACACCTGGGGGCACCAGGCGGGCGACGACGTCCTCGCCGCCACCGCCCGCACCATGAGCGGCGCCCTGCGCGACACCGACCTGGTGGGCCGCCTGGGCGGCGACGAGTTCGGCGCCCTGCTCACCGGCACCGGCCCACAGGAAGCCCCCGCAATCGTCGAACGGCTGCGCACCGCCCTGGAAAACGGCGCCCCCGCCAGCCTCGGCTACGCCTCCTGCCCCGCCGAAGCCACCACCGTCGAGGAACTGCGCCGCCTCGCCGACGCCCGCGCCTACGCCGACAAGACCACCCGCACCGGCCGCACCCCCGCCGAGACACACGTACGGCGGGCCCGTGAGCTCGGTGCCGGGCCCGCCGCCGCGCGGGTCTCCGGCAACGAGCGCCGCCGCCGCTCGATCGCGGACATGGGCCTGTTGTGCATGTCCAACACCGCGGTCGGCATGGTCTACGCGCTCGGGTTCGGCCAGCATCAGCCGCACCGGCTGCTCATGGCCGTGCTGTTCGCGGTGGGCTTCGGGTACGGCGCCTGGTTCGTCCGGGTGGCCGACCGGACGAGCCGCTCCCCCCGCGCGCGGCTGCTGATGGCGGTGCACGGCATCGCGATGCTGGCCCTGACCGCCGGCGCGCCGATGCTCAACGGCGGCGTCGAGACGGCGACCGGGCTGGGCATGCTGGCGCCGATGCCGCTGATCGCGCTCGGCGCGCACCTGCGCATGGCCCTGCCGCTGATCGTGCTCAACGGCGCGGGTTACCTCGTGGTGGCGGCCACGTTCGGCGCGCCCGGCGTCTGGTACCCCGTCCTGCACCTGCTCGGTTTCAGCGCGGTCGCGGCGGCCTGCGCGATCCAGGGCCGCGACAGCGCCCGGCAGCGTCGCCGGCTGACCGTGCTGTCCCAGACGGACGCGCTCACCGGCCTGCTCAACCGCCGCGGGTTCGAGCAGCGCGCCGCCGGGCTGCTGCGCCCCGCCGAGGCGTACGGCCTGGTGCTGCTGGACCTGGACGGCTTCAAGACACTCAACGACACCGCCGGGCACGCCGCGGGCGACGAGCTGCTGCGCTGGGTGGCGACCACCCTGACCGGGCAGGCGCCCCCCGGATCTGTCGTCGGCCGCCTCGGCGGTGACGAGTTCGTGGCGCTGATCCCGGGCGATGACCCGCAGGCGCACGCGGAGCGGATGCGGGCCGCCATGGCGCCGCGCACCTGCGCCAGCGCCGGGGTCGCCGCGCCGGGCCCCGACGGCGCCGATTTCGCCGCGCTGTACGCCCGCGCCGACGCCGAGCTGTACGCGGAGAAGTCGGCACGGCGGCGCGCACCAAGGATCACGGTGCCGGCGTGGGGCGGCCAGACGGATCCGGGCCGGCTGTCCGGCGACGCACTCCGACCGCGACCGGTGGCCTGCTCCGCCGACGAGACGTAACGAACCTCTCAACATGCATCGCGGGTGGGCGATAGATGAGCGTGGTGGCGCCGACGCCGCCCGCCCGTTCCCTGGATGGTCGATGATGTCCGCTGACGCCCACACCGCCGTGCCGCGCACCCGCGCGGACGCGCGTGCGGCGATCGTGCGGTCCAGCAGCGGGCGCGCCCTGCTCGCCCCGGTCGTCGTCGGCCTCTACCTCGCGGTCACGCCGCACGGCCCGCACCGCCCGATGATGCTCGGCATCGCCGCGGCCATGGCCGCCTTCGCGCTCGTCACCTGGTGGGCGGCGCCGTGGATCGCCCGCTCGCGGACGCGGGTGGCGGTGCAGGCGTCGGCCCTGGTCGTCAACATCGTGGGCGGCTGCGCGCTGACCCTGTTCGAGGGCGGCATCAGCAGTCCGCTCGGCGCGCTGCTGCCGGGCTCTGTCATCTTCTACGCGATCATGATGCCGCCGCGGATGTTCGCCGTGGCCGCCGCGCTCGCCGCCGTCGCGTACTGGACCGCGGCGCTGCTCGGCGATCCCGCCCCCGCCGGGTACGCCGTGGTCTACACCCTGGGCATGGGCGGCTTGTCGTACATCTGCCTGCGGCACGCGGCCGCTCTCGCCACCCTGCGGCGCCGGCTGGCCGAGGTGTCCCGCGTCGACCCGCTCACCCGAAGCCTCAACCGCCGCGGCTTCGACGAACAGCTGGAGAGCGCGGTCGAGCAGGCCCGCCGCACCGGCGTACCGGTCACCCTGATCCTCACCGACCTGGACAAGTTCAAGCTGATCAACGACACGTGGGGGCACCAGGCCGGCGACGACGTCCTCGCCGCCACCGCCCGCACGATGAGCGGCGCGTTACGCGACACCGACCTGGTGGGCCGCCTGGGCGGCGACGAGTTCGGCGCCCTGCTCACCGGCACCGGCCCGGACGACGCCCCCGCAATCGTCGAACGGCTGCGCACCGCCCTGGAAAACGGCGCCCCCGCCAGCCTCGGCTACGCCTCCTGCCCCGCCGAAGCCACCACCGTCGAGGAACTGCGCCGCCTCGCCGACGCCCGCGCCTACGCCGACAAGACCGCCCGCACCGGCCGCGCCCCCGCCGAACGGCACGTGACGCAGGCCCGGGAGCAGGCGGCCGCACCCACCCTCGCCCGGGTGACCCGCGACGAGCGCCGCCGCCGGTCCATCGCCGACATGGGCCGGCTGTGCGCGGCCGACAGCTCCGTCGCCGTCGTGTACGCCGCCCTGTTCGCCACCGGTTCGCCGCACCGGCTGACCATCGGCGTGGTATGCGCCCTGGGCGTGCTGTACGGCGTGGCCGTCGTCGCCGGCGCCGGCTGGCTGAGCCGTTCCGCGTACGTGCGCCCGCTGATGGCGTTCAACGCGGTGCTGCTGTTCGCCCTGGCGATCGTCGTGCCGATCCTGGACGGTGGCGTCGACTCGACGACCGGCGTGGGCATGCTGGCGCCGATGCCGCTGATCGCGCTGGGCGCGCGGCTGCGCGTGGCGATGCCCTGGCTCATCCTGGACGCCGCGGCGTACCTGCTGCTGGCGGCGACGGTCGGGCACACCGACCCGGCGTACGCGATCATGCATCTGGTCGGTTTCGGCCTGGTCACCGCGGCCTGCGCCGTCCAGGGCAGCGCCAGCGCCGAGCGGCGGCGCCGCCTGACCGACCTGTCACAGACCGACGCGCTCACCGGCCTGCTCAACCGCCGCGGTGTCGAGGACCGGATCTCCGGCCGGTTGGGCGGCGGTGAACAGACGGGCCTGGTCCTGTTCGACCTGGACGGCTTCAAGACACTCAACGACACGGCCGGGCACGCCGCGGGCGACGAGCTGCTGCGCTGGGTGGCGAGCACCCTGACCGGGCAGGCGCCGGCCGGCTCGATCGTCGGCCGCCTCGGCGGTGACGAGTTCGTGGCGCTGATCCCGGGCGCCGGGGTCCGGGCGGTCGCCGAGGGTCTGCGGGCGGCGCTCGCGGCGCGCACCGCGGCCAGCGTCGGCGTCGCCGCGCTGCCCGACGACGGCCACACCTTCGCCGAGCTGTACGCGCACGCCGACGCGCAGCTGTACGCGGAGAAGCGCCGACGCGGTGCCGCTCAGCGCGTGGCAGGCGTCACGGTCGCCTGAGTGATTGCGGACACCCCCACTCGGGCTTCCGCAAGGTCTCCGCAAGCGAAGGTCAAGATCCGCTCAACATCAACTGCGCCCCGGCGATAGGGGAACCTGGCAGCGCCCCCGCTGCCCACCGCCGCCGGGATGGTCGCCCATGCTTGCTCTCGCCAGCGCCGACACGTCGCGTGTCCGCGGGGACGTACGCGCGGCGATCGTGCGCTCCAGCAGCCTGCGCGCCATGCTCGCCCCGGCCGTGGTCGCCCTCTATCTCGCGGCGACCCCCGGGCCGTCCCGGCCGCAGATGTTCGCGGTGACCGCCGTGATGTTCGCGGTCGCGGCGGTCACCTGGCGGGCGGCGCCGCGGATCGCCCGGGGCCGGTCGCGGGTCGCGGTGCAGGCCGCCGGCATGCTCGTCAACCTGGCCGGCGCCGCCGCGCTGAGCCTGCTGGACGGCGGGGTGACCAGCCCGCTCGGGGCGCTCGTACCGGTCTGTGTGGTCTTCTACGCGATCATGATGCCGCCGCGGATGTTCGCCGTCGCCGCCGGCATCGCCGCGGCCGCCTACTGGACGGTGGCCCTGTTGGGCGGGCCCGCCCCCGCCGCGTACGCCGTGGTCTACACCCTCGGCCTCGGCGGCGTCTCGGTCCTGTGCCTGCGGCACGCCGCCGCGCTCGCCGGGCTGCGCCGGCGCCTGTCCGAGGTGTCCCGCGTCGACCCGCTCACCCGCAGCCTCAACCGCCGCGGCTTCGACGAACAGCTGGAACAGGCGGTCGACCAGGCGCGACGCACCGGGCAGCCGGTCACGCTCATCCTCACGGACCTCGACCGGTTCAAGCTGATCAACGACACCTGGGGGCACCAGGCGGGCGACGACGTCCTCGCCGCCACCGCCCGCACGATGAGCGGCGCGTTACGCGACACCGACCTCGTGGGCCGCCTCGGCGGCGACGAGTTCGGCGCCCTGCTCACCGGCACCGGCCCGGACGACGCCCCCGCAATCGTCGAACGGCTGCGCACCGCCCTGGAAAACGGCGCCCCCGCCAGCCTCGGCTACGCCTCCTGCCCCGCCGAAGCCACCACCGTCGAAGAACTGCGCCGCCTCGCCGACGCCCGCGCCTACGCCGACAAGACCACCCGCACCGGCCGCACCCCCGCGCAGCGCGACGTCGAGCAGGCCCGTGAGCACAGCGCGACACCGGCACCCGCGCGGGTCACCCGTACCGAACGGCGGCGCCGTTCCATCGCCGACGTGGGCTGGCTGTGCGTCTCCGACAACCTGGTCGGCCTCGTCTACGCGGCCCTGTTCGCCCACCTGGCCCCGCACCGGCTGGCCATCGCCGCGGTGTGCGTGCTCGGGCTGGCGTACGGTCTGGCGTTCGTCGCGGCGGCCGACCGGCTGAGCCGGTCCCCACGGATCCGGCTGCTCATGGCGATCCACGGCACCCTGATGCTGGCCCTGACCATCACCGTGCCGGTGCTGGACGGGGGCGTCTCGTCGCCGACCGGTCTGGCCATGCTGGTACCGATGCCGCTGATCGCCCTCGGCGCCCAGCTGCGCGTGGCCCTGCCCCTGCTCGGGCTCACCGCCGCCGCCTACCTCGTGGTGGCGGCCACGGTCGGCGCGCACGGACCGTGGTACACGATCATGCATCTGCTCGGCTTCGGCGCCGTAGCGGCCGCCTGCGCCGCGCAGGGACGCGACAGCGCCCGCCGGCGCCGACGGCTGACCGACCTGTCGCAGACGGACGCCTTGACCGGCCTGCTCAACCGCCGCGGATTCGAGGACCGCTGCGCCGCGCTGCTGCGCCCCGGCGCGACGACGGGGCTGGTGCTGTTCGACCTGGACGGTTTCAAAGCGCTCAACGACACCGCCGGGCACGCCGCGGGCGACGAGCTGCTGCGCTGGGTGGCGGCCACCCTGGTGTCGCAGACCCCGTCCGGGTCGGTGGTCGGGCGCCTCGGCGGCGACGAGTTCGTGGCGCTCGTCCCCGCCGGGGACGTGCCGGCCCGGGCGCAGCGGCTGCGATCGGCGCTGGCCGCCCGCACCGCCGCCAGCATCGGCGTCGCCACCTGCGGCACCGACGGCACCGACTTCGCCACCCTGTACGCGCACGCCGACGGCCACCTGTACGCGGAGAAGGCGATACGCCGCCGCAGCGCCCCGCCCCGCCGGGTGGTCGCGCCGCGGCTCAGCGCGCAGTCAGCGTGACCGTGGCCTGGGTGATCGCGGTGACCGCCAGCAGCGCGGCGCGCAGCTCGTCCACGCGGCGGATCAGCTCGTCCGCCGGCCCGTCCGCCGAGTCGGGCGCCACCCACACGTTCACCAGCAGCTGGGCGGGCCCGACGTAGACGGCCTGCAGGTCACGCACCTCGCCGGACCAGGTCCGGTCGATCAGGTCCCGCAGCGGTTCGAGCACGTCCGACGGCGCCGACTCCTCCAGCAGCAACGCCTTGGAGCGGCGGGCCAGCAGCACGGCCACGACGATCAGCAGCACGCCGATACAGATGCTGCCGGCCGCGTCCCAGCCCGCCCAGCCCGTCCACGCGTGCAGCAGCAGCGCCGTGAGGGCCAGCGCGAGACCGATCAGCGCGGCGGTGTCCTCCAGGTACACCGTGGTGGCGCTCGGGTCGGAGGCGCGGCGCAGATGCTCCCGCATCGAACGGCTGCGCCGCGCCGATTCGGCCCGCAGCTGGCGGCGGGCCGTGCGCCACGAGTACGCCTCCAGGCAGGCGGCGACCAGCAGCACGCCGATGCCGACCCACAGGGACTCCAGTGGCTCGGGTACCAGCAGGCTGCGCACCCCCTCGCCGATCGACAGGGTGCCGCCGATGAGGAAGATGCCCAGGGCCGCGAGGAACGCCCAGAAGTACCGCTCCTGGCCGTACCCGAACGGGTGTTTCGGGTCGGGCCCCTTGCGCGACTTGTGCAGGCCGATGAAGAGCAGCACCTCGTTGCCGGTGTCCGCGAAGGAGTGCGCGGCCTCGGCCCACATCGACGCCGAGCCGGTGAGCAGCGCGGCGACGGTCTTGGCGGCGGCGATGGCGGCGTTCGCGAGGACCGCCACCACCACGGTACGGACGCTCTCCTCGACCGGCTCGTCGCGGCCGTCCTCGTCCATGTCGCTACCCGGCGAACTGCGGGATGACCTCGGTGGCGAAGCGCTGCATCGGCTCGTGGTCGTACGCGACCCGCGGCACGTACACGATGACGTAGTCGGCGCCCGCCTCGACCATGCGCTCGATGCGGCCGATCGTGTCCTGCGGCGGCTCGGTCAGGTCCAGCTCCAGGTTGGTGGACTTGATGATCCGGTCGTAGTCGCGGTCGAGGTCGTCGCAGTGGCGGCGCAGCACGTCCAGCTTGCGGCGGATCAGATCCGGGTCACCGCCGCCGACGTTGCAGGCGTCCGCGTACCGGGCGACCAGTTTGAGGGTGACCTGCTCGCCGCCGCCGCCGATCCAGAACGACGGGTGCGGTTTGCGCACCCCCTTCGGTTCGTTGATCGGCGCGTCGATCGAGTAGTACTTGCCGGAGAACGAGGGCCGCTGCTCGGTCCACATCCCGTGCACGATCTGCACGGCCTCCCGGAACGCGCCCATCCGCTCCCGGGTGTCCACCCACTCGTAGCCGTACGCCTTCCACTCGTGCTCGTACCACCCGGCGCCGAGGCCCGCGTACAACCGGCCGTTGCTGGCCACGTCCACGGTGGACGCGATCTTCGCGTAGAGCGACGGCTGCCGGTAGGCGTTGCAGCCGACCATCTGACCGATGTGGACCCGGCTGGTGTCGCGGGCGAGGGTGGAGGTGACCGTCCAGCACTCGAAGACCGTGTTGATGGTCGGGGTGGGCACGGTGTGGAAGTGGTCGTACACCCACACCGAGTCCCACGGCCCGGCGTCCGCGGCGCGCGCGACGGCGGTCATCGCCTCGTACTGCTCGACCGGGTCGGCGATCTCGACCAGGTCCATCTTCCAACCCTGCGGCACGAACACCCCGAAGCGCACACTCATGCCAGCAACCTACCCGGAGATCGTCGCCGCTGCCGGGACGCCGACGGATTCACGAGCGGGCCCGCAGCATCCGGCCCACCTCGTCGGCGCGCTGCAGCAGCGTCTTGCGCACCACCGGGACGGCGTCCGCGACGGCGGCACGGGCCCGGTCGGGGAAGCCGTTGTCGGCACCGACCATGGGGAAGAGCCGGTGGGTGTAGAACATCGCCGGCACCATGCCGCCCCGGTGCAGCTCGGGCAGCAGCGCGAGGTACTTCTGCGCGTACGGGGCGAGCACACCGGCCTGGCCGCGCTGCCAGAACGCCGTCGCGACCGCCGGGACCGAGCCGATCGGTACGGACCGCCGCACCGCCAGCTCGTGCCAGACCGCCTCCTTGTCCCCCGCGTCCGGGCCCGCGGCGCGCACCGCCAGCGCCCGGAACCGGGCGTCCGGATCGGGGTCGAGGGCCAGCAGCGCCCCGGTCTCGGCAGCGGTGTCGCCGCCCAGCGCGGCCTTGCGGATCAGCGCCCGCCACCGCACGTCCACATCGTCGCCCGCCTCGTCCTGCAGCCGGGCCACGGCGGCCAGGTCGGCGGCCGTCCGGGCCAGCCCGCGCAGCCCCACCCGGCGGCGGCCCGGCTGCCCGGCCAGCCGCGCGCAGACCTCTGCCACCTCGGCCGTGAGCGCGGCGCGGCGCGACTCCGGCGCCCACCATTCGGCGGCGTCCCCGGCCAGCCGCAGGTACGGTTCGATCACCGCGTCGCTGGTCTCCACCGCGAGCACCGCGGTCAGGCAGTGCACCACCTCGGCGGCGTCCGCCTCGCCCGTGGTGAGCATGTCCCACACGGTGGCCACGGCGACCCCGCGCGACACGGCGGTGGGCAGTTGCGCGGCGGCGGCCAGCAGCGCGGCCCGTCCGGCGGGCTCGGGCCGGGTGGTGGCGAACGTGAGGTCGTCGTCGTTGACCAGGTACAGGTCCGCGCCGGGCGGCAGGTCCACCGGGGTACGCGCGCCGCGCACCTCCACCTCGGCCAGCGCTGTGCGTTCCAGGCCGCCGGGACCGTGCCGGTAGGCGCCCACGGCCAGCACCTGTGGCCGGGGCGGCCCGTCCGGCCCCCGCCCCGCCAGCACCGGGGCGTCGCCGTCGCGGTCCAGCGTCAGCCGGTCGGTGCCCGCGGTCTCCAGCCAGCCGGTACGCCACGGCCCCAGGTCCCGGCCGGACGCCGCGGCCAGCGCGTCGATGAGGTCCTGCAGCGTGGTGGTGCCCCACGCGTGCCGGGCGAAGTAGGCCCGCATCCCCTCGGTGAACGCCTTCTCCCCCACGTACGTCATCAGCTGGCGCAGCACCGCCGCGCCCTTGGGGTAGGTGATGTCGTCGAAGATGGACGCCGCCTCGGCGACGTCGTGCACGGGCTGGCGGATCGGGTGGCTGGTCGGCCCCTGGTCGGCCAGGTACGCGGCCAGCTTCTCCCCGGCCAGCAGCCCGGCCCACGCGTCGGTGTAGCGGGTGGCGCGGGTGGCGGCCCAGTAGCAGGCGAACTCGGCGAACGCCTCGTTCAGCCACAGGTCGTCCCACCAGCGCATCGTGACGACGTTGCCGAACCACATGTGCGCCATCTCGTGCAGCAGCACGCAGGCGAAACCCTCCCGTTCCGCCGGGGTGGGCGTGGCCCGCCGCAGCCACGAGTCGGACCAGGTGACGCAGCCGTAGTTCTCCATGGCGCCGCCGAACTCCGGCATGAAGACCTGGTCGTACTTGTGCTGCGGGAACGGCATCGCGAACGCGTCGGCGAAGAACGCCAGGCCCTGCGCGGTCACGGTGAAGATCTCGTCGGCGTCGCGCTCCAGCACGGCGGCCAGCGAGCGGCGGGCGTACACGCCGAGGTCGTGGCCGCCCACGGTACGGCGGATCTCGTGCAGCGGCCCCGCGTCGACCACCGTGTTGTACGGCGACAGCGGCGGCGTCGCCGGGAAGGTCCAGCGGCGGGCGTCGCCGAGGTCCTCGACGCGCGGGTCACCGGTGTTGCTGAGCACCGTCCACGCGGCCGGGGCGGTCACCGTGAACGCGTGCGGTGCCTTGAGGTCGGGCTGGTCGAAGCACGCCCAGACGTACCTCGCCTCGTCGGGCTCGAACGTGGTCCACACGTACACCTCGCCGTCGGCGGGGTCGACGGCCTTGTGCACGCCCGGCCCGTCGCTGGTGTGTTCCTGCACGGTCGAGACCCGCAGGGTGTTGTGTGCGGCGAGGGCGGGCAGCGTGATGCGGCCGTCCACGGCCGCCGGGAGCGGCTCGCCGTTGAGGGTGGCCTCGACGACCCGGGCGACGCAGTCCACGAACGTCCCGGCGCCGGGCTGCTCGCAGGTGAACGTCACGGTGGACACGCACCGTACCTGCGGCCCGGTGGGCAGACCGGTGAGGTCGACCGCGATGTCGTAGCGCTGCACCCGCAGCAGGGCGGCACGGCGCTCGGCCTCCGCCTGGGTGAGACTGGGGGTACTCAACGGTCCTCCTCGGATCGGTCCCGTCGATCCGCGGGACACCGGTGGCGACGATCGTGCCATCAACCCCCTGCCACACGTCAGACAATTTGCGGCCACGGTTGAGCGAATGCGCGGCGTGGTCGCGTGCGGCCGCTATGATCCGGGCGAGTACACCGGGGAAGGACGACGTCATGCGGATCTTGCTGGTCGCGCCCCCCGGAGCGGGCAAGGGCACCCAGGGGGCGCTGATCGCCACCCACTTCGACGTGCCGCACATCGCCACCGGAGACCTGCTGCGTGACCATGTGGCCCGCCGCACCCCGCTCGGCCTCGCGGTGCAGGACTGCCTCGACCGGGGCGAGCTGGTCTCGGACGAGATCGTGCTGAACATCGTGCGCGACGAGGTGGAGAAGGCCAAGCGCGAGGGCCGCGGGTACGTCCTCGACGGCATGCCGCGCAACATGACGCAGGCCCGGGCCATCTACCAGATCGCCCGCACGCTCGACATGACCGCGCAGGTCGTGCTGCACCTGGTGGCCGACGACGACGAGCTGGTCCGCCGCCTGCTGGCCCGGGCCGCACTGGAGCACCGTACGGACGACACCGAGGAGGTCGTGCGCCGCCGCCTGGCGATCTACCACGACGTGACCCACCCGATCGTCGACTGGTACGACCAGCGCGGCATCCTCGTGGCGGTGGACGCGATGCAGCCGGTGGATCGGGTGGCCCGGCAGATCCTCACCGCGCTGGAGGCCATGCGCCCCCTGGTGAACCTGGTGCCGGAGTCGGCCCGGCAGTCCATCGACCTGACCGGTTTGGGCAAGGCGTTCGGGAATCACTGATCGCGCAACATCGCCACCAGTACCGCGACGTGGCTGATCTCCACCTCCTTCGCCGAGGTCAGCAGCGTCACGGTGCCGTCCGCGGCCAGCTTGCGCAGCTGCGCCAGCGCCTCGGCGCTGCCGGGTCCGGCCAGCTCCGCGCGGTAGCGGGTGTCGAACTCGGCGAACCGGTCGCTGTCGTGGGAGTACCAGCGGCGCAGCTCGGTCGAGGGGGCCACGTCGCGCATCCAGTGGTCGAGCCGGGCCGCGGACTTGGTCAGCCCGCGCGGCCACAGCCGGTCCACCAGCACCCGGACCCCGTCGTCGGGGCCGGCGGTGTCGTAGATCCGTGCGGTCCGGATGGTGCCTGCCATGCCCCGATCATCGCGCAGCGGGGCCGTCGTGCGGGCCGAAGCGATGTGATCTAGGGTCGGTGCATGGGTCTGCGTACGTGGATTCGCGACTGGCCGGTGTACCGGCAGCTGACCGGCACCGACCCGCTGGGCCGGGGCGCGGCGGCGCAGTCGCCCCGGACGCGGGCGCTGGGCCCGCGCACCGGTGCCGCGGACTCGGTGGCCCGCTCGGTCTGCCCGTACTGCGCGGTCGGCTGCGGGCAGCGGATCTTCGTCAAGGACGGCCGGGTCACCCAGATCGAGGGCGATCCGGACAGCCCGATCTCCCGCGGTCGGCTGTGCCCCAAGGGCTCGGCCAGCAAGAGCCTGGTGACCAGCGACCGGCGGCTGCAGACGGTGAAGTACCGGCGGCCGTACGCGACCGACTGGGAGGACCTGGACCTCGACACCGCGATGGAGATGATCGCCGACCGGGTGCTGGCCGCCCGCGAGGCGACCTGGGAGGACACCGACGCGCACGGCCGCCCGCTGCACCGCACGCTCGGCTTCGCCAGCCTGGGCGGCGCGACCCTGGACAACGAAGAGAACTACCTGATCAAGAAGCTGTTCACGGCGCTCGGGGCGATCCAGATCGAGAACCAGGCCCGCATTTGACACTCCGCCACCGTCCCCGGTCTGGGGACCAGCTTCGGCCGAGGCGGGGCCACCGGATTCCTCCAGGATCTGGCGAACGCGGACTGCATCATCATCCAGGGCTCCAACATGGCGGAGGCCCACCCCGTGGGCTTCCAGTACGTCGTGGAGGCGAAGAACCGCGGCGCCACGGTGATCCACATCGACCCGCGGTTCACCCGGACCAGCGCCCTGGCACACCGCTACGTGCCGGTGCGTGCGGGCGCCGACATCGCCTTCCTCGGCGGGGTGATCAACTACATCCTCGGCAACGAGAAGGACTTCCGCGAGTACGTGCTGGCGTACACGAACGCGTCCATGATCGTGAGCGGGGACTTCCGCGACACCGAGGACCTCGACGGCCTGTTCTCCGGCTACGACCCGGAGACCAACACCTACGACCAGAGCACCTGGACGTACGCCGGGCACGAGCAGCACGGCCAGCAACCCCGCGAGGCGCACCACGACCGGGAGACCGCCTCCGGCCTGCAGCAGGAGTCGCACGGCCCGCCCATCCCCGCCGACGTGCCCCGCGACCCGACCCTGCAGGACCCGCGCTGCGTTTACCAGATCCTCAAACGCCACTACGCCCGCTACACCCCCGAGGTGGTGGAGCAGGTGTGCGGCGTGCCGCAGGAGCAGTTCCTGGCGGTGTGCGAGGCGTGGACGGCCAACTCCGGCCGGGAACGCACCACCGCCCTGGTCTACTCCGTCGGCTGGACCCAGCACTCGGTCGGCGTGCAGTACATCCGCACCGGCGCGATCATCCAGCTGCTGCTGGGCAACATGGGCCGCCCCGGCGGCGGCGT
This sequence comes from Krasilnikovia sp. MM14-A1004, assembly GCF_047159485.1. Taxonomy (GTDB): domain Bacteria; phylum Actinomycetota; class Actinomycetes; order Mycobacteriales; family Micromonosporaceae; genus Actinoplanes. The sequence goes on from NZ_AP038773.1 coordinate 3,279,311, forward strand.
GATGGCGCTGCGCGGGCACGCCAGCATCCAGGGCTCCACGGACATCCCCACGCTGTTCAACCTGCTGCCCGGCTACCTGCCGATGCCGCACCACGAGCGGCACCAGACGTTCCGGCAATGGGTCGACGCGATCCGCCACCCCGGCCAGAAGGGTTACTGGGCGAACGCCGAGGCGTTCGCGGTGAGCCTGCTCAAGGCGTACTTCGGTGACGCCGCCACCGCGGACAACGACTGGGGTTTCGACTGGCTGCCCCGGCTCACCGGGGACCACGGCACGTACCGGCAGGTGCTGGACATGATCGACGGGAAGATCAAGGGGTACTTCCTGCTCGGGCAGAACCCCGCGGTCGGCTCGGCGCACGGACGCGCCCAGCGTCTCGGCATGGCCAACCTGGACTGGCTGGTGGTGCGCGACCTGTTCCGGATCGAGAGCGCCACGTTCTGGAAGGACGGTCCCGAGGTAGCCACCGGCGAGATCGTGCCGGAGCAGTGCCGCACGGAGGTGTTCGTGCTGCCCGCCGCCTCGCACGCGGAGAAGGAGGGCACCTTCACCCAGACCCAGCGGCTGCTGCAGTGGCGGGAGAAGGCGGTGGAGCCGCCCGGCGACTGCCGCAGCGAGCTGTGGTTCTTCTACCACCTCGGCCGGATCATCCGGGACCGGCTGGCCGACTCCACCGCGCCCCGCGACCAGGGCATCCGCAACCTCACCTGGGACTACCCGCTGCACGGCGCGCGCGGCGACGAGCCCAGCGCGGAAGCCGTCCTGAAGGAGATCAACGGGTACGACGTGGCCACCGGCGCGCCGCTGCCCGGCTTCACCACGCTCACGGCCGACGGTTCGACGGCCTGCGGATGCTGGATCTACTCGGGTGTCTACGCCGACGGCGTCAACCGGGCCGCCCGCCGCAAGCCCCGCACCGAGCAGGACTACGTGGCCCGCGAATGGGGCTGGGCGTGGCCCGCCGACCGGCGCCTGCTCTACAACCGCGCCTCCGCCGACCCCGACGGCAACCCCTGGTCCGAACGCAAGAAGTACGTCTGGTGGGACCCCCGGGCCGCCGAATGGACCGGGTCGGACGTGCCGGACTTCGAGAAGACCAAGCCGCCGTCGTACCGGCCGCCGCCCGGCGCGAGCGGGGTAGCGGCGATCGCGGGCGACGACGCGTTCATCATGCAGGGCGACGGCAAGGGCTGGCTGTACGCGCCCAGCGGCCTCATCGACGGCCCGCTGCCCACGCACTACGAGCCGGTCGAGTCGATGGTGCGCAACCCGCTCTACACCCAGCAGGCCAACCCCACCCGCAAGACGTACGAGCGACCCGACAACCCGCTCAACCCGAGCCCACCGGAACACCACAGCGAGGTCTACCCGTACGTGTTCAGCACCAGCCGGCTCACCGAGCACCACACCGCCGGGGGCATGAGCCGGCAGCTGGCGTACCTGTCCGAGCTGCAGCCGGAGATGTTCGTCGAGGTGTCGCCGCAGCTCGCGGCCGAACGCGGGCTGGCGCATCTGGGCTGGGCGCACGTGGTGACCGCGCGGGCGGCCATCGAGGCACGGGTGATGGTGACCGACCGGCTGGTGCCGCTGCGCGTCGAGGGCCGGACGGTGCACCAGATCTGGATGCCGTACCACTGGGGCGGCGAGGGCCTGGTCACCGGCGACTCGGCCAACGACCTGTTCGGGATCACCCTGGACCCGAACGTACTGATCCAGGAGAGCAAGGTCGGCACCTGCGACATCCGGCCCGGCCGCCGCCCGGTCGGCCCGGCCCTGCTGGACCTGGTGCGTGACTACCGGCAACGGGCCGGGCTCACGCCCGGCCACCACACCCCGATGCTGACCAAGGACACCGACGATGGGCAGTAACCGACTGTACGGACCGCTGGACCCGGCGCCCGACGCCGGATGGGTGGACGCGCCGCCCCGGATGGGTTTCTTCACCGACACCAGCGTCTGCATCGGCTGCAAGGCGTGCGAGGTGGCCTGCAAGGAGTGGAACCTCGTCCCCGACGACGGCTTCGACCTGCTCGGCCAGTCGTACGACAACACCGGCGGGCTGAGCGCGAACTCGTGGCGGCACGTCGCGTTCATCGAACAGCCCGGCGTGCCGCAGAGCCCCGGCAACGGATCGGGGCCGCAGTTCCTCGGCATGCCCCAGAAGGACCTGCCCGGCCGTACTCCCGACGCGCCCCGCACGGACTTCCGCTGGCTGATGATGTCCAATGTGTGCAAGCACTGCACCCACGCCGCCTGCCTGGACGTGTGCCCCACGGGTTCGCTGTTCCGCACCGAGTTCGGCACCGTCGTCGTGCAGGAGGACATCTGCAACGGCTGCGGCTACTGCATCCCCGCCTGCCCGTACGGGGTCATCGACCAGCGCGCCGACGACGGCCGCGCCTGGAAGTGCACGCTGTGCTACGACCGGATCGGCGACGGCCTCACCCCCGCCTGCGCGAAGGCCTGCCCCACCGAGTCCATCCAGTACGGCGAACTGGACGAGCTGCGCGAACGCGCCGCCCGGCGGGTGGCGTCCCTGCACGAGCAGGGCGTCACCGAGGCCCACCTGTACGGCCACGACCCGGACGACGGGGTCGGCGGCGACGGCGCGTTCTTCCTGCTGCTCGACGAGCCCGAGGTGTACGGCCTGCCGCCGGACCCGGTGGTCACCACCCGCGACCTGCCCGCCATGTGGGCACGCGCCGGGGTCGCCGCGGCGGCCATGGTCGCCTCCGTGCTGGTCGCGTTCGCCACCCGGCGGCGCCCATGAACCCGCCCTCGGACGACAACCGGCGCGGATCCGACTCGCCGCGCGGATCCGGCGGCCGGCGCGGTGGTGGGCGGCGCGGTGGTGGGCGCCGGGGCGACCGGCCGATGGTGCCGCCGGCGGAGTTCCGGTCGTACTACGGCCGGCCGATCGTCAAGGCGCCGGTGTGGCGGCACGACATCGCGGCGTACCTGTTCACTGGCGGTCTCGCCGCCGGGTCGGCGCTGCTGGCCGCGGGCGGGCAGGCCACCGGGCGGCCCGCGCTGCGCCGGGCCGGACGCCTGAGCGCCCTCGGTGCGCTGGGCGCCAGCACGTACTTCCTGGTCAACGACCTCGGCCGCCCGGAGCGGTTCCACCACATGTTGCGGGTGGCCAAGCCGACCTCGCCGATGTCGATGGGTACATGGGTCCTCACCGCGTTCGGGGCGGCCGCGGGCGCCGCCGCCGCGGCCGAGGCGGCACCCCTGCTGCCCGCTCGCGGGGTGCTCGGACTGGCCCGGCGCCTCCTACCGCCGGTGGGCACCGCCGGGGGTTACGGGGCCGCCGCGGTCGCGCCCGCGCTGGCCACGTACACGGCCGTGCTGCTGGCCGACACGGCGACGCCGAGCTGGCACGCCGCGTACCCGGAACTGCCGTTCGTGTTCGCGGGCAGCGCGCTGGCCAGCGGCGCCGGGGTCGGTCTCATCGCCGCGCCGTGCGCGCAGGCCGGGCCCGCGCGCCGCCTCGCGGTGATCGGCGCGGCGCTGGAGCTCTACGGCGCGCACCGGGTGGAGACCACCAAGGGCATCCTCAGCGAACCGTACGCGCAGGGCCGGGCGGGCCGGCTGCTGCGGGCGGGCCGGGCACTGACCGCGCTGGGGGTCGCCGGTGGGGTGCTCGGGCACCGCAGCCGCGTCGTGTCCGCGCTGTCGGGGTTGTCGCTGCTGGGGGCGTCGGTGCTGACCCGGTTCGGCATCTTCGAGGGTGGCGTCGCCTCGGCCCGCGATCCGAAGTACACAGTCGTGCCGCAGCGCGCCCGCCTCGACGGGCGTTCTCCCTGATCGCGCCGCAGAAGTGGGCAACTCGGTCGCGGTGCGGGGCGTGAGTCGTGGGGTGGCGCGGGGCGCCCTGATGCGCGGCCGGTAGGGTCGTGCGCGGAGGCGTTCAGGCGGCTGGTGCCCCTCCCGGTCTTCAACACCGGTGCGGCCCGGTATCCGGGCCGGGCGGGTTCGATTCCCGTCCGCCTCCGCTGACCCCTTCACACACAGTTCGCTCCGGAATCGGGCGTGTAATCAGAGACGGACACCTCGTACATTCCGGCTACCGGGAAAGACAGATCGACGTACACCGTGCCGAAGGCCAGCTCTTTGCTGGCGCACAGCGCAGCCGCGTCCGGCCCGGGCTTCGCCTTCCGCGTGAAGATTCGCCAGTCGGCACCCTCCAGCAGCTGCCGGTAGAAACCGGTGACCGCCTGTTCGTCGATATCAACGGCGGCCCGGTCGACAAGTCGGTCAACGTCGGGGCCGGCCCGGGTAGAGAACTGAGCGCTCGCATACGCCACGGCGCGCTCGTCGTCGCACCCTGAAGCGGAGTCAAGCGGGCGGAACCCGTCAGGCCGGCGGTTCAGCAGCTCGAGCGCCGCCAAACGGGTGCTTCGCTGCTTGCACGTGGCGATCTGCCCGTCGTGCCATCTGCCCGCTGCACCCACGCCGACGACGATCAACAGGGCGGTGGCGCCGACGATGGCTATGCGCTTCAGCATGATCGGCAGGCTACCGCCCTCGAACAACACGTTGTCGCCGTGCGCTACCGCCGTGACCAGGCCTGACGGAGCGTCAGAGGGTTACGTAACTTCGACAGCACACCTAGGCGGGGAAGGTCCGCTTGACGTCGAGGTTCTGGAATTCGGGCCCGTTCGAACACAGCGCCGCCATCTGCCGGGCGAATTCGCCCGTCTCCGGCCGCTCGCTGTTCGCCATGGCATCCTCGTACGAGGGAAACTCCACGATGGTCACGAATCGTTTCGGGTTGTCCCGGTCCTGCGTGACGGTGAGCCGGAATCCCTCCGGGGCGTCGCCCATCTGATTCACCTGTGAACTCCCGAGAGCCCACATCTCGTCCGGACGGTCGGTCTCATACGCGATTATCTGCACGAAACTCATGCAAGCCTCCCGAGCGTCCGAATAGTGGCCCGAAGCTACCAGCCCTCCTCGGGCGTATCCGCGCGCGAAACCCCGATGAACCCGATCGAATGACGGCGGGAACGGCGACCGGGCCGAGCTAGCGGGTGCGGCCGACGAGGAAGTAGGCGGCGGGCACGATCCCGGCGGAGTTCACCAGCACACCGGAGGCCCACAGCCATTTCGGCCCGCGCACCCGGCTCGCGGGGCGCCGCTTGAGATCGATCACCATGGCCGCCTTGAGCGCGGTCTCGGCGGCCGCCGCCAGCACGATGAGCCGGCGTTGCCGCTGACTCAGCTCACTCCATCGCCTGCCCATGAGACCTCCCTCCCCGCCCACACTACGACCTCGCGCGGGGCGCGACGCCCGGACGTTGGTCATCGGGCCGGCCGTCCCCGCGCCCGGCCGGCCCACGTGCTCAATCGACGCTGCGCCGGGCCGATGGGAACGGTAGAAAGCGGCGGAGGTGGACCGATGGACGGTGGCGCGCCGGGTGCCGAGGCGTTGTCGGCTGCCCTGCTGACGATGGAGGAGGAGTTCGTCTCGGACGCCGGGGCCGCCCTCGCCGCCGCCGTCGAGCGGGAACAACAGGCCACGGCGCTGGGCGAGGAGAGCCTGATCATGCGCGCCCGACTCTGCCGGGCACGCATGGGCCTGCGGACCGGCGAGCTCGCGGACGTCGCCCGGGAGATCTACGACGTCCAGCAATGGGCGGGCGCGCACGGCGACCGGCGACTGGAGGCCCGCGCCCACGCGGCGGCAGCGTCCATCCATCAGTACTCCGGCGATGCGGCCAAGCGCCTGGAACATTCGCTGAGCGCGGTCGAACTGCTCGACGAGACGGCCACCGTGTTCATGCAGATCTGGCATCGCACCCGGCTGGGCGACGCGCTGGCCGAGACCGGCGCGATGGACGCGGCGCGGCTGCGCTACCGGCAGGCCGAGGACATCGCCCGGCGGACGCAGCAGTGGGAGCTGCTGGGGATCCTGTTCAACAACTGGGCCTCGTACGAGCACGACTGCGCGGACCACGTCCGCGCCCGCGAGGTCATCGGCCGGATGATCGAGAACGCCGAGACGCACGGCATCGCACTGGATCCGCCGACCCTGCACACGGTCGGCGAGGTCCAGGCCGCCAACGGCGAGTACGCCGAGGCCGAGCAGACGATGCTGACGTGCATCGCCCGGTACGAGGCCGGCTTCGTGGAGCACGTCGGCGACATGGCCCATTACCAGCTCACGTTGGCCCGGGCCCGGCGCGGCCTCGGCGAGGTCGAACGGGCCCAGGAAGGCCTCGACGCCTGCCGTGCGCTGTGCACCGAACTCGGCCTGCACGCCCTGCTGGTTCAGGTGCACCAGGAGCAGGCCGACCTGCACGCCGCCCGCGGCGACAACCCGGCGGCGTACGCGGAACTGAAGGTGTTCTTCGCCGCCCGCGAAGCCCTGCGCTCGCAGGAGCGGGAGGCGCAGGCGCAGGCCCGGCAGGCGATGTTCGAGACCTCCGAGGCCCGCGAACAGGCCGAACAGTTCCGGGAGCAGGCCCGCCGCGATCCGCTGACGGGACTGCACAACCGCCGCTATGTGGACGAGGAACTGCCCGAACTCGTCGCGCTCGATCCGGGCATGAGCCTGGCCATCGCCGACATCGACCACTTCAAACGCATCAACGACAGGCTCTCCCACGACACCGGCGACCAGGTCCTCGTCCGGGTCGCCACGCTGCTGGAAACCGGCCTCGCCGCTGCCGTCCCCGAGGGATTCGTCGCCCGCCTCGGCGGCGAGGAGTTCCTCCTCGCCCTGCCCGCCACCCCGGTCGACGACGCGACCGCCATCCTCGACGACATCCGCCGGGCCATCGGCGGCCACGACTGGCACGACCTCACCGGCGGGCTACCCGTCACCGTCAGCATCGGCGTGGCCGACGTCAGCGAAAGCCGATCCGCCGCCCTGTCCACCGCCGACCGCAATCTCTACGCCGCCAAACGCGAGGGACGCAACCGCGTCATCGCGGGCACGCCGGCCCGGTGAGCCGGGGCCGGCGTCATTCGGCGAAGATTCTCACCTTGGTGTCTTTCTCCTCGACGTCGATGGTGAGGTCGGCCAGGTGGACCACCAGCTCGTCGAGGTCCTCGGGCTTGAGCTGGGTGACGTCGATGGGTACGCCGTTCTTGCGCAGCGCTTCGTTGATCTGATCCTTGGCGCCGTTGGGGATCAGGCTGGCCAGCCTCACCCCGGCGCGCAGCAACTGGAACGGCACCCGGATGTTCACCTTCTTCGGCCCGTCGCCGCCGTCCTGCTGCTCGTCCACGACGATGCGCAGGTATCGCGGCCGGCCCGCGCTGACGTCCGCCGCCCGCGCGGCCGGGGCGGCGGGCTGTTTGTCCAGCGCGGCGATGAGGCGCTCGGCCTCCTCGGCGCTGACCTGACCGGCGGCGAGCATCTGCAGCACCTGAAGGCGGTTCTCGTTCATGTCTTCTCCTTCAATGACCAGAGGAACCGGCCCGAGCCGGCTAGAGGAACCGGACCTGGAACGCGACGTCGGAGTCGTCGATCTCGAATTGCATGCCCCGCCATCCGCTGACCAGTTGCCAACCGGTGCGCAGCGCGCCCGCCGCGCTGACGCGGTGGACGCGCGCGACGATCACCACACCGACGGCGAGCGCCACCGCGAACGGCAGGATGAGCGGCCAGAGCAGGAACAGCGGTAGCCAGAGCCGAATGCCGTGGCGGCCCACCCGGACCATGGCCAGCCAGGGGATCACGGCAGGTCGTCCAGCTCGCGGATGGCATCCGCCGCGGTGATCTGGCCCCGCTTGAGGCGCTGGAGCACCTCCGAGCGCGACGGGGCCGGATCGGTGTCGACGAATTCGAGGCTGCCGGCGATCCGGTTCAGCCGGTTCTTGATCGTGGGATAGCTGACCCCGAAGATCCGCTCCATCTCCTTGATGGAGCCGTGACTGCGCACGAACGCGGTGACGAACACCTGATCCTCGACGCTGAGCTGGGCGAGCTGGGGAAGCTCGAAGTCACCCTCGATGGCCACGCCGGAGTCCGTCAGCCGCACCCGCTCCACGGCGAGCGGCTGACCCTGCGTCAGCTTCGTCAGGTCCTGCCAGTCCATCGCGACCTCCTTAACTTTCTCAAGTATGAGCTTAAGAAAATCAAGGTTGCAAGGTCCGCGGCAGAAATTCTCGCCAACGGGTCAGCGCACCACCAGCGTGACGCCGTCGGCGCGGGCCGGGATCAGCTCGCCGACGACGGGATGGCCGGGCAGCTCACCGGCCACCAGCAGGCCCCCTGACGTCTGGGCATCGGCCAGCAACAGCAGCTCGTCCTCCGCGATCCCGGAGGTGTCCGCGTACGGGCGCACCCAGGCCAGGTTGCGCCGGGAACCGCCGCTGACGTACCCGGCGGCCAGCGCCTCCCGGGCGCCATCGAGGTACGGCACCGCGGCTGCCGACAGACGGGCCGTGACACCACTGGCCCGAGCCAGTTTGTGCAGGTGCCCGAGCAGTCCGAAGCCGGTCACGTCGGTGCCGCACACCACGCCCGCGGCGAGCGCGTCCTGCGACGCGGCCCGGTTCAGTTCCGTCATCGCGGCGACCGCCTGCGGAAACACCTCACCGGTGGCCTTGTGGCGGCTGTTCAGCACGCCGATGCCCAGCGGCTTGGTCAGTGTCAGCGGGATTCCGGCCGTCCCGGCGTCGTTGCGGATCAGCCGGTGCGGGTCGGCAAGCCCGGTGACGGCCATGCCGTACTTCGGCTCGGGGTCGTCGACGCTGTGCCCACCCGCCAGGTGGCAGCCGGCCTCTCGGGCGACCGCCAGGCCACCGCGGAGCACCTCCGCGGCGAGCTCCATCGGCAGCACGTCGCGGGGCCAGGCCAGCAGGTTCACCGCGACGACCGGGGTGCCGCCCATCGCGTACACATCGGACAGGGCGTTGGCGGCGGCCACCCGGCCCCAGTCGTAGGGGTCGTCGACGACCGGGGTGAAGAAGTCGGCGGTGGCGACGATCGCGGAGCCGCCCGCGAGGCGGACCACCGCGGCGTCGTCGCCGTCGTCGAGGCCGACCAGCAGCTCCCCCGGCCCCGCCGGGGCCGACTCACCGGTCAGCCCGGCGACCACCGCCTCCAACTCCCCTGGCGGGATCTTGCAGGCGCAGCCACCGCCGTGTGCGTACTGGGTCAGCCGTGTCGTCGTCACGGTGGCACCCTCGCACACGACACGAAGGTGCCCCGCTCAGGTTCCCCACAGGGAGAAGGTCGCGTGCTGGTAATAGCCATCCGACAGGCGGAGGGTCACCTCCAGATAGATGGCGTCGTCGGCGGTGGCGGCCGCGATCGCCGTCAGCATCTCGTTCGACAGCACCAGGCTCTGCTTGTCGGCGGAGGTGACCTTGAGTCCCAGCACGCCCGGGGCGGAGGCGTAGACCACCTCCGCGTCCAGCCCGATCACGCGGGAGGCCCACAGCGGGTCCGGGGTCAGGGTCAGGGTTGTCGGGCCCGTCACCTGAGCGAGGAAGAGCGGCTCGTCGGCGGACGAGCCCGCGTACCGGGTCAGCGGGGTCCCGTTAATGCGGTAGACGACCGCGGACACCGGCACCTCGGTCACGGTCAGCGTGGCGGACGCGGTCCGGTTCCCCGACCTGTCCACCGCGATGATCCGTACGGTGGGCCCGACGTCGTCGGCGCCGATCGTGTACGCGTGGGCCGTGGCGGGCACCCGCGCGAGCAGCCGGCCGCCGCTCTCCACCAGGTAGCCGGAGAGCCCGCGGGCGTCCCTGGACCCCGTCCAGCCGACCGGCAGACCGGCGCCCTCCCGGATCCGGGTGGTGGTCGTGATGCGGGGCGCGGTCGGCGCCGTGGTGTCCGACCCGGCCGGCAGGAACCGCACCGTGACCGCGCGGGTGCCGACGGCGGTGACGACGACCCGCAGGCCCGAGGTGCCGGGAATCGTCCAGCGGTCGCCCAGCCCGAGGATCTCGTCGGCGGTCTTTCCGAACCGGTCGAGATAGTCCGGCAGAGCCAGCGCGCCCTGACCGTTCGCGGTGAGCAGGCGCGCGGTCACACCGTTCTCGTCGGCGAGGCCGTCGAAGACGTCGACCCTGCGGTGCATGCTGAAGAACAGGTCGCCGTAGCCGGTGCGCACCAGCGCGGTCCGCGTACCCGTGGCCCCGGACAGGACCAGCCGGACGTCGGTGGTGCGGGTCACGGGGATCACCCGGGTGCGGGACTTCGGAGCCAGCAGCACCTGCCCGGCGCCGAGAACGTGGCAGAACGTCAGGTCGCAGACGTTGCCCTGGCTGTCCCAGAGGTCGCTGTACTCGTACTCCGTGCACCTGGACGACAGCGGCGTCGGCGTGCCCTTCGCGGTACGGCAGGCCAGGTAGTCGGAGTGGACCAGGCCCAGATTGTGGCCGAGTTCGTGGGCGATCATCTGAGGGTCGGGCCGGTAGGACGTGTGCACCCATGCGTACCCGCGGCCGGGCAGCTGGTCGGCGTACCCCCAGCGCCCGTCGCAGCCGAAGCCCAACCCGAGCACGTGGTGGCGCTGCCGCATCGACCGGGTCCCGGACAACGCGCGCAGGTAGCGGAAGTCGGACGTGCACGCATGCGCCCTGCTCACCCTGCGGGCGCCGTGCAGCGTGAAGCGGAACGTCAGGCCGGGCAGCTCGCGGGCGTAGTAGGTGCGGACCTGCGCGAGCGCCGACCTGATGTCGGCGGCCGACGGGCGGGTGCCGGCGTAGACCGGGTACACCTGCACGCTGTGCCCACCGGTGACGAGCTTGTGGCCGATGCCGGGCTTGACGCCCTTGAGCGCCTCGAACGGCACCCTCCCGTCGGCTCCCCCCTCGGCCGCCCGGGCGTCGCGCGGCGCCCTCGCCCGGCCGGCGGCCATGGGCGGGGAATCCGGCGCCGACGGCGCGATCGATGTGGTCCCAGCTGGTGCCGCGAGCGGGTTCGCGGCGGCCGGGGCCGCGGCCGGGGCCGCGGCCGGGACTGCGGCTGGGGCTGCGGCCGGGACTGCGGCCGGGGCTGCGGCCACCGCCGGCGTGGCGCCCACGCCGGCGGTGAGGGCCAGGCCGACGGCGGCGGCGAGCCAGCGCGCGCCGTGGTGACGAGCGGTCATGGCGTTTCCTTCGGGTGGCGACCCGGTGGTGCGGGCGCCGGATCGGGAGCGTCGGGTGACGCGGGGTCAGTAGATCGTTCCGTCGGCGATGTAGACGGTGGCCCTCTTCTTCGTCAGCTTTGTGACGGTCGCGTTGATCCGGAACCGCACCCGGACCGTTTCGGTGCGCGCGGTGGCAGCGGAGTCCTCGATCGCGGTGAAGACCGTGGTGACGGCGCCCGTCTTCGACGTGACCCGGATCGTGCCGTCGGCGTCCACCGTGACGTACAGCGTGGGTCGCTTGAGGTTGCGGAACCGGATGTTGCGCGCCTCGCTGGACTGCAGGTCCGCCGGGTCGCCCCACGGGCAGTTGTCCAGCAGCTGGACCTGCATGTGCGCCATTCTGATCTTGGAGCACTTGGTGAGGCGGGCGTTCACTGCCTTCTTGATCCGCGCGATCTGACCCTTGGTCAGGGTGCGCTTGTTCGACGTACTCGCCGCCGCGACCGTGGCCTCGCCCGCCGCGGGTGCGGCCACCGTGCGGGTCGCCGCGCCGGGGTCGTCCGCCAGGGCGGGCGCTCCCGCGATCAGCGTCGACGTGCTGCCGGCCGCGAGCACGAGGGCGATCAGGGCCAGATGGCGACGACGAAGCGACCGACCGGAATCCATGGGTTTCTCCTTCCGCAAGCGCCCCGTCCACCGCGGCGCCGCTGCCTCCCATCGGTTCGACCAGCGGCGATGCAAGAAGTCTGACCAAGAGAAACCTCAAGAACCCCACGGCCACCGGCGTAGGCGACCACGGCATCCGATCGAGGGGTACGGCCCGGCCGGGTGGAGGGCCCGGTCGGCCGAAGGTACGAGGTGCAACCCGGCGGCACCCGCGCGGGACCGGAGGGCGCACCGGCGGAACCGGAATCTCGTTCACGTGCCCGGCTGACAAGCGGCCGGACCGACGGGGGAGATTCACTGTGAACCGCAGGAAGGTGCAGAAGTCCGTTGCCGTGGTGGGTGCGGTGCTGGCCGGTACGGGAGCCGCGCTGTCGGCGCCGGTGGCCGCGCACGCCGCATCGACGGTCAAGGAACTGAAGCTGGCCGCCACCGACGACGCCTACACCTCCAGCGCACGCCGTACCACCTCGTTCGGCCAGGACGACAAGATCGCCGTGGGCAAGCTGGGCAAGGACACCAAGGTCGGCTTCCTGAAGTTCGTGGTGCCCGCCGGCACCAAGGTCACCGGGGCGCGGCTGAAGCTGGCCGCCGACAGCGTTCCCGCCGGATCGCTCACCGTGAGCCGGGTCGCCGACACCCGCTGGACCGAGAAGAAGCTGTCCGCCGCCACGGCCCCGGCGATCGGCGCGACCGTCGCCACGATCAGGGCCACCGGCAAGGACCTGAGCCTCGACCTCAGCAAGGTCGTCACGAAGCCCGGCACCTATTCGTTCGCGCTGCGGTCGTCCGCCAAGGACGTGACCCGGCTGCGCTCGACCGAGAACTCGGCCGGTGGCCCGCAGCTCACCGTGACCACCGCGGCCCAGTCGACCACTCCGCCGACGACGCCGCCCACGACACCGCCGACCACGACACCGCCGACCACCCCGCCCACGACACCGCCGACGACGCCGCCGACGCAGGAGTGCGTGACCGACGCGTTGCTGGTGCCGAGCTGCGGTGTGCTGTGGGGTGCCGCCGCGGGTGGCTTCACCAGCGCGCCGCGGGACCAGGCGCTCAAGGACTGGGAAGCGAAGACCGGCCGCACCGCGGCGATCTTCCACACCTACCACAAGGGCGACGAGCAGTTCCCCACCAAAGCCGAGATCGCGATGACCCGGGACCCGGCACACCCCCGCGTGCTGCTGCTCAACTGGAAGGTCGCCTACGGCACCACCTGGGCCAAGGTCGCCGCCGGCCAGCAGGACGCCCGCATCGACAACTGGTCGAACTACGTCAAGGCCAACTACCAGCAGAAGTTCTACCTGGCCCTGCACCACGAGCCGGAGAACGACGTCAACCCCACCGCCGGGTCCGGGATGACCGCCAAGGACTACGCCAACATGTACCGCCACGTCATCGAGCGGCTGCGCGCCAACGGCGTCACCAACGCCATCAACGTGCTGGCCTACATGGGCAACGAGAAGTGGATGGCCCAGTCCTGGTGGAAGGACCTCTACCCCGGCGACGACGTCGTCGACTGGATCGGCCTGGACTCCTACGTCAGCGTCGAGAAGGGCTACTACCACTACGGCGACTTCGGTGACATCCTCGACCGCCAGCCCACCGGCGGCGGCCAGGGCTTCTACGACTGGTCGGTGACCAACCACCCGAGCAAGCCCGTCATGCTCGCCGAGTGGGGCATGTACCACCGCGTCAAGTACCCCACCGACAAGTCCGCCGCCTTCAACACCGTGCTGCCCGAACTGGCCAGCCACCCGCAGGTCAAGGCGATCGTCTACTTCGACACCGCCAGCGACAACGAGGGCGACCGCAACATCGCAGTGGACTCGACCGCCAGCAGCCTGACCGCGTTCAAGGCCCTCGCCGCCAACAAGATCTTCGACGTGAAGATCGCCTGATCCACCCGCAGCACCGCGAGCCGCCCGGCACCCCGCCGGGCGGCTCGTCGCGTCCGCGGCGGGCCCGCACGAGACCGCGCGGCCGCCGTCGGGCGGGGCGCGGGCAATCATCCCGCCGGGGTGATCCCGCCGTATCCGGCCGCGACCAGGCTTGGCCCATGACAGCCCAGCCCTCGACGCGCCGGGTGGCGATCGCCCCCGCGGTGGCTGCGGCTCTCCTCCTGATGGTGGCGGTGTCGCTGGTCGGACGGTACGGGCCGGCGCACGCGATGCTGGTCGTCGGGCCCGTCGGCGCCATCCTGCTGCTGCTGTTGGCCCGCAGCGCGGGTCTGAGCGCGGACGACGTGGGCCTGGGCCGCGACTCCTGGCGGCGGGGCGCCGCGTACGCGGGGGTGTGCGTGGCCGCGGTCGCCGCCGTGTACATCGTGGCGGCACTGCTGCCCGGCACGCGCGACGCGTTCCACGACGTGCGCTACGACAACGGGCCGGGCAAGGCGGTGCTGACCGCGTTCGTGGTGGTCCCGCTCGGCACTGTCCTGTTCGAGGAGGTCGCGTTCCGCGGCGTGCTGTGGGGGCTGCTGCGCGTCTCCCGCGGGCCGACCGTGGCGACGCTGGTGTCGTCGGGGCTGTTCGGGCTGTGGCATGTGATGCCGTCGCTGCGTCTCAACAAGGTCAACCCGGCGGTCACCGGGCTGGTCGGCGACGGCCGGGCGGGGCAGGTCCTGGCGGTGCTCGGGGCGGTGCTGTTCACCGCGGCGGCCGGTGTCGTCTTCTGCGAACTGCGCCGCCGCAGCGGCAGCCTGCTGGCCCCGATGGGCCTGCACTGGGCGGTCAACGGGCTGGGCGTTCTCGTCACGGCGGTGGTGTCGCGGTGAGCGCCGGCACGCGAGCACGGAGGAGGGCGAGGACGCGATGACGACCGCGACACCCCGTACGGAGAGCACGGCGGAGTCCGCGCAGCCCGCGGCGCCACGACGCGGCTGGTGGTGGCGGCTGCTGCACCGGTGGCACTACGGCTTCGTGGGCACGGTCGGCGCGGTGACGCTGTTCTGCCTGTCCCTGACGCCGTCCCTGCTGCCGCGCGGATTCGTGCTGCAGGGCCTGATCAGCGGCATCTCCGCGGCGATCGGGTACGGCCTGGGCGTGCTGGCGGTGTGGCTGGCCGGCAAGCTGGTCAACCGGCCGCTGCCCCCCGCCGAGCGGTTCGCCTGGCAGGTCGTGGGCGGTCTCGCCGCGATCGCCGTGGTGGTCATGATGTTCCTCGGCTCCGGCTGGCAGCACGACGTCTACCGGCTGATGGGCATGGAGCCGCCGCCGCGGCCCGGATTCCTCGTGGTGCTGCCGATCGCGGCGCTCACCGGCGCGGGCCTGGTCGGTCTGATGCGGCTGCTGCGCCGGGGAGCCCGCGCCGCCGGGCGGCTGCTCGGCCGGTGGATTCCCGCCTCCACCGCCGCGGTGATCGCGGGCGTCCTGGTGATCGCGCTGGCGCTCGGGGTGTTCAACGGGGTGGTGCTGCAGGGCCTGTTCACCGTGACGGACAACAGCTTCAAGGAGATCAACGGCGAGACCGAACCGGGTGTCGCCGCGCCGCAGGACCCGACCCGGTCCGGCGGCCCGGGCTCGGTGGTGTCCTGGGCGTCGCTGGGCAAGCAGGGCCGCAACTTCGTCTCGGGCGGACCCACCGACGACCAGCTGCGGGCGTTCGGCGGCCTCGGCGTCCACCACCCGATCCGGGTGTACGCCGGGCTGGACTCGGCCGCGGACTCCCGCGACCGGGCCGCCCTGGCGGTGCAGGAACTGCAGCGCACCGGCGGGTTCGACCGCAAGGTCCTGGTCGTGATCACCACCACGGGTACGGGCTGGGTGAACGAGCAGGCGATCGAGCCGCTGGAGTACATGTACGGCGGCGACACCGCGATGGTCGCCATGCAGTACTCGTACCTGCCGAGCTGGATCTCGTTCCTGGTGGACAAGGAACGCGCCCGTGCCGCGGGCCGCGACCTGTTCAACGCCGTGTACGGGCAATGGTCGAAGATGCCGCTGAACAAGCGGCCGAAGCTGCTGGTATTCGGGGAGAGCCTGGGCTCGTTCGGCGCCGAGTCCGCGTTCGGCGGCGCCGACGACATCCGCAACCGGGTCGACGGGATGCTGCTGACCGGCCCACCCAACCGCAACGAGCTGTGGCGCGAGTACGTCGCCGACCGAGACCCGGGCAGCACCGAGATCCTGCCCGTCTACGAGCACGGCGACACGGTGCGCTTCGCCGGCGACCCCGCCACCGACCTGGACCGTCCCGCCGACCCCTGGGGGAACCCGCGGGTGGTGTACCTGCAGCACCCGTCGGACCCGATCGTGTGGTGGTCGCCGAAGCTGATGGTCAACCGGCCCGACTGGCTGGCGGAGCCGCGCGGCGCGGACGTCTCCCCCAGCATGCACTGGTATCCGTTCGTGACGTTCTGGCAGGTCACGGCGGACATGGCGTTCTCCACCGGGGTGCCGGCCGGGCACGGGCACAGCTACGGCGCGGCGCCGGTGGACGCCTGGGCCGACATCGCCCCGCCGGACGGGTGGACGCCGCAGCGCACCGCCGACCTGACCGCGATCATCGCCCGCGTCGGGGACTGACAACGGGCAAACTCCGCGCCTTGGCCGGATCGTGACCGAAGCGGCATAGCCTCCCGGTTTGTACGGGCTTTTCGGGTGCGGAGCAGACACCCCGGCGTCGTCGGCATCTCCTGCGAGGTCACGACCGCCCCGCCCGGCCCTGCGCGCCCGAACACCGGACCGAGGAGGCGGTGTGCCAGCCACGGAACTCATTCACGACCCGGACCGGCACCGGATCGAGTTCGCCACCACCGACCCCGACCGGGCACACGCGTACCTGAGCACCGCCTTCGGCGACATCACCAGGATCAGCGGCGGCCGCGCCGGCTACCGCTGCCGCCACGTCCGGCTCGGACCCGGCCCGTTCCACGTCGACACTCTCGAGCATCCGATGACCGGCGACTACCGCGTGGATCCGTTGCCGGTGCTGGCGGTCACCCGGGTACGCCGCGGGACACGCATCAACCTCGACCGCGACGACAGGTGCGGGCCCGGCGACCTCACCGTGTACGGCCAGCCCGGCGAAGCGTTCCGTGTCCGGCTCGTCGACTGCGTGACCAACCCCGTGCTGATTCCCACGACAGCCGCCGCGGAGGTGGCCCGCAACCGCCCCGACGACGACCTCGGCCTCCTGCGCTTCACGTCGACCCGGCCCACCGACCCGGCCGCCGCGCGGCGCTGGTTACGGGTCGCGGCCTACGTCGCCGACAGCCTGCGGGCAACGCCGGAGGTGATGGCCGAACCACTGCTCGCCGGTACCACGACCCGCCTGCTCGCCGCGACGCTGTTGACCACGTTCCCCAACACCTGGATCACCGAGGCGCACCCCCGGGATCGCACCGACGCCACTCCGCGCGCCCTGTCCCGCGCAGTCGCCTTCATCGACGGCAACGCCGATCGGGACATCACCGCCGTCGACATCGCCCGCGCAGCGCGCATCAGTGTCCGCGCCGTCGCCCTCGCCTTCTTCCGCCATCTCGCGACCACCCCCATGGCCCATCTGCGCCGCGTCCGCCTCGCCTGTGCCCGCGACCAGTTGCTGGCCGCCGAGCCCGGCGACGGCTCCACGATGCCGGGGATCGCCGCCCGCTGGGGTTACGCCGACATCGGCCGGTTCACCACCGACTACCGGCACGCCTACGGGCAGCCACCCCGGCACGCGGGAGGGACCACCGCGCGCCCGCACGATCGATAGGACGGACGCACGGCCGCCCGACCGGTGGTGCCGTCCCGGCGGCCGCGCCGCTCCGGTTACCGTGTGCCTGAGGCGAGCGCCACCCGATCGCCCCGGCGGCGAAGGAGGCGACGCGTGCCCACGGTGGATCCGCGACGGCGGGTTCCGCGTACGGATGTGGTGCTGGCCGATCCGCGGCTGGTCGCCGCGGCGGCGCGGCTGGGCCGTACCCCGGTGAAGGCGGCCGTGGCCGCGGCCCAGCAGCGGGCCCGCACGGGTGAGCTGGCCCCGGAGCTGGTCCCGGACGCCGCGGTGGCGGCGCTGCCGCCCACGCCGGGCGGGCTGCGGCCGGTGCTCAACGCGACAGGGGTCGTGCTGCACACCAACCTCGGCCGCGCCGCGTTGTCCGGGGCGGCCCGCGCGGCCGTCGCGGCCGCCGCCGGGCACACCGACGTCGAGCTGGACCTGGTGTCCGGGCGCCGCGCCCGCCGCGGCCGCACCGCGCTGGCCGCGCTGGCCGCGGCGGTCCCCGACGCGCAGGACGTGCACGTGGTCAACAACGGCGCCGCCGCGCTGGTGCTCGCCGCGACCGCGCTCGCCGCGGGCCGCGAGATCGTGCTGAGCCGCGGCGAGCTCGTCGAGATCGGCGACGGCTTCCGGCTGCCCGACCTGCTGGCGTCCACCGGCGCCCGGCTGCGCGAGGTGGGCACCACGAACCGCACCACCCGCGCCGACTACGCCGACGCGGTCGGCCCGGACACCGGCTTCATCCTCAAGGTGCACCCGTCCAATTTCGTGGTGCGCGGCTTCACCGGCGCGGTGGAGGTGGCCGAGCTGACCGGGTTCGGCGTGCCGGTGGTCGCCGACATCGGCTCCGGCCTGCTGGCCCCGCAGCCGCTGCTGCCGGACGAGCCGGACGCGGCGAGCACCCTGCGTGCGGGCGCCGACCTGGTCATCGCCAGCGGCGACAAGCTGCTCGGCGGCCCGCAGGCCGGCCTGCTGCTGGGCGACCGTACGGTGATCGAGCGGCTGCGCCGCCACCCGCTGGCCCGTGCGCTGCGGGTGGACAAGCTCACCCTGGCCGCGCTGCAGGCGACCGTGGCGGGACCGGAGACACCGACCTGGCAGGCGCTGCGCGCCGACCCCGACGCGCTGCGCGAACGCACTGAACGCGCTCGGGCGGCACTGGCGGGGGTCGACGTCATGGTGGTCGCGTCCGTCGCGGTGGTCGGCGGGGGCGGCGCGCCGGAGGCCGAGCTGCCGTCGTGGGCGCTGTCATTGCCGGAGGAGTACGCGGCGCCGCTGCGCCGGGCCGCCACCCCGGTCGTGGGGCGAATCGAACGGGGCCGCCTGCTGCTGGATCTGCGCTGCGTGCCCGCCGACGCCGATCCGGCGCTGGTGGCCTCGGTACGGGCCGTGGCGGAGCGCTGACGTGCACGTCGTCGCCACCGCCGGACACGTCGACCACGGCAAGTCCACACTGGTCCGCGCGCTGACCGGGATGGAACCGGACCGGTGGGCTGAGGAACGCCGCCGCGGCATGACCATCGACCTGGGATTCGCGTGGACGGCGCTGCCCTCGGGCGCCACGGTGGCGTTCGTGGACGTGCCGGGCCACGAGCGGTTCGTGCCGAACATGCTGGCCGGTGCCGGCCCGGTGCCCGCCGCGCTGCTGGTGGTCGCCGCCGACGAGGGCTGGATGCCGCAGTCCGCGGAGCACCTGGCCGCCCTCGACGCGCTCGGGGTGCGGCACGGACTGCTGGTGGTGACCCGCGCCGACCTCGCCGACCCGGAGCCCGCGACCGTCCGGGCGCGGGCCGAGATCGGCGCGACCTCGCTCGGCGCCGTGGAGGCGGTGGCGGTCAGCGCGGTCACCGGCGCGGGACTGGACGACCTCCGGGCCGCGCTGGACCGGCTGGTGGCCCGGCTGCCGGAGCCGGACCGCGACGCACCGGTACGGCTGTGGATCGACCGGTCCTTCACGATCAAGGGTGCCGGGACGGTGGTCACCGGGACGCTGGGCGCCGGGCGGCTGCGGACCGGCGACGAGCTGGAACTGACCGGGATACCCCGGCCGGTGCGGGTACGCGGGCTGCAGGCGCTCGGCGTACCCGCGGACGAGGTGGGCGCCGTGGCGCGGGTCGCTGTCAACCTGCGCGGCGTCGAACGGGCCGCGGTCGCCCGGGGCAGCGCGCTGCTGAGCCCCGGCCGGTTCCGCGCCACCGACCTGATCGACGTACGGGTGCACGGCGAGCCCGTCGCCGACCTGCCCGCCACGCTGATGCTGCACACCGGGGCGGCGGCCGTACCCGTGCGGGTGCGGCCACTCGGCACCGACACCGCACGGCTGCGGCTGGGCAGCGCGCTGCCGCTGCGCATCGGCGACCGTGCCCTGCTACGCGACAGCGGCCGCCGCTACGTCGCGGGCGGGGTGACCGTGCTCGACGTCGCGCCGCCGGGGCTGTCCCGGCGCGGCGCGGTGGCGGCACGGGCCACGCAACTGTCCGGGATGGACGGCACCCCGGACCTGGCCGGTGAACTGCGGCGCCGCCTGCTGGCCCGCCGCGCGGACCTGGCCGCGATGGGTGTGCCCGGCGCGGGCCGGGCGGAGGTGGCCGCCGGGTGGCTGGCCGACCCGCGGCACTGGGCGCGACTGCGGGAGCGGCTCGCCGAGGAGGTGACCGAGTACGCCCGCGAGCACCCCCTGGAGCCCGGCATCCCCACCGAAGCGCTGCGACACCTGCTCGGCCTGCCCGACCGGGCGCTCGTGGACGCCCTGGTCGGGGCGCCGCTGACGGTACGGGGCGGCCGGGTCACCGCCGGGGCGTCCGGGGTGCCGCCGGAGCTGGTCGCGCTCGTCGACGCCGCGTTCGCCGACCTCGACGGGCGGCCGTACGCGGCGCCGGAGGCGCACCGGCTGGCCGAGCTGGGCCTGGGAACCCGGCAGCTCGCCGCGGCGGCCCGCGCCGAGCTGGTGGTGCTGGTGGCCGACCAGGTAATACTGCGGGCCGGGGCACCCGAGCGGGCGGCGGGGGTGCTGGCGAGGCTGCCCCAGCCGTTCACGCTGAGCGCGGCGCGGCAGGCACTGGACACCACCCGCCGGGTCGCGGTGCCGCTGCTGCAACTGCTCGACTCGCGGGGCGTCACCCGCCGCCTGCCCGACGACCGCAGGGTCCTCGCCGCAACGGCGGGTTAGCTCAGTCGTCCTTGCCGCTGGCCAGGAAGACCACGTACCGGCCGACGTTGACGGCGTGGTCGGCGTACCGCTCGTAGTAGCGGCCCAGCAGCGCGCCGTCCACGGCCGCCTCGACGCCCAGCGGCCAGCGCGGGCTGAGCATGACGCTGAACAGTTCCCGGTGCAGGTGGTCCATGGCGTCGTCGTCGCGGTCGAGCTGGGCGGCCAGCACGGCGTCCTGGTCGGCCAGCGCCGACACGATCTTGGCGGACAGCCCGTCGGCCACCGTACTCATCGAGCGGAACAGGTCGGCCAGCTCCGGCACGACCGCGGGCGCCGGGTGGCGGCGCAGGGCCGCGCGGGCCACGTGTACGGCCAGGTCACCCATGCGTTCCAGGTCGGCGGCCACCTCCAGCGCGGTCAGCACCTTGCGCAGTTCACCGGCGACCGGCTGCTGGCGGGCGACCAGGTCGTAGACCCGGTCCTCGACGACGCGGTAGAGCACGTCGATCTCCGCGTCGCGGACGGTCACCTGCTGGGCCATGGTGTGATCCGAGGTGAGCAGCGCGCTGCTGGCCTGCCGCATCGCCTCCCGGACGGCCTTGGCCATCGTGACCAGCGTGCGGCTGACCCGGCTGAGCTCGTCCTGCAAGTCCTCGCGCATCGCTCTCGCTGCCTTTTCAACGGCTGCGGCGTCCGCCCGGTCCGGCACGGCCGGACCGGTTGTCCCGGCAGGACGGGGGGTCCGCAACAGGGGGTGGTGTCGGTCTACCTTGGATCCTTTCAGACGGATTCCGACGGACTCGTGCGGGACCCTCAGCGGGAGCGGCCGGACCCGATCCGTCACCCGCTCGTGGCGGCCGTCCGGGTGGCGTCCGCGGAGGGCAGGTGGCGCAGCCGGTGGGCGGCGGTGCCCGCCAGCACGGCACCGGCGGTCACCAGCACCACGCTCTGCACGACACCGATCGTGACCGGCACGGCGCTGTCGTGCGTGTACATGCTCGCGCGGACGTAGTCCAGCACGGAGACCAACCGCAGGACCAGCACGGGCGGCACCAGCAGGGCCAGAGCCAGCGGCCAGGCCGGCGAGCGGTCGCGCCGGACGGACAGCACGGCCACGGCGGCGGCCGTCAGCCCGGCGCACCACAGGCCGGGCCAGTCGGCGAGCGCCAGGACCAGCTGCTCCCGGCCGGGCCAGGGCTGGGTGGCCAGGCCGACGGCGACCGCGACAGCCGCGCCGACGAGCAGCGCGATCAGCCACGGCCGGGCCCGCATCGGCGGTGCGTCCGGGCCGAACGCGGCCAGGGCGAACAGCGGCAGGGCATGGAAGATCAGGAAGCACACCCGCGCGGTGGTGACCCCGCCGTTCGACGCCTGGCTCATCGTCAGGACACCGTTGACCAGCACGGGCAGGAAGGCCACGGCGGCCAGGAGGCGGGCCGCGCGGTGGTGGCCGTGCACCGCCGACAGGTACGCCGGGAGCCACAGCAGAACCGTGAAGCTCCACAGTGCCACCCAGCGGCTGCCGAAGAACGCGGGCCCCGCGTCCGGCAACGGCATGGCGCCCGGCAGCTGCTTGAGCGCCCAGGCGACGAGGATGACGCCGGACAGGGCGCCGATCGCGTGGGCCAGCAGCCCGATCAGGGCGACACGGCGCACCGCCTCACCCCAGGAGAACGGGCGGGGGGCGGCACCGGCCCCGCCCAGGCGCACCCGCACCGCCAGGGCGGCGATGCTGGCCGCCTCGGCGATACTCGGCCGGCTGATCTCCACGCCCTCGGGGTCGTCGGGGGCGGCGGCGTACGCGGCCTGCATGAACGAGGCCACCATGTCCTCGCCCCACGCCTCGCGGTAGTCGGCGGGCAGCAACCGCAGCACCATGCGGTACCGCTCCTCCAGCAGACTGCTCATCCCATTCCTCCTGCGGTGGCGGGGCGGTGTGCGGCCAGGCGCCGGGTGGCGGCCTCGGCGTTGGCGGCCTGCCGGGTCGCCTCGGTGGTCAGCGCGTCGAGGCCGGAGTCGGTGAGCCGGTAGTAGCGGCGCAGCCGGCCCTGGTGCGGCTCCTCCCTGTCGAGTTCGACCAGGCCGTCGGCGACGAGCCGGTCGAGCACCCCGTACAGCGTGCCGATCTTCAGGCGGACGCGGCCGCCGGACAGGTCGTCGACCTCGCCGACGATGCCGTAGCCGTGCCGGGGCTCGTCGATCAGCGCGGTGAGGATGAAGAACGCGGGTTCGGTCATCGCTCTGGCAGCCATGGCCACAATATAATGGCTTGCAGGATATCTGGCAATCCACGCCAGTGGATCAACCCCTCAGTGGATCCAGCGCTCAGTAGATCCAGCGCAGGGCCGCCGCCACCTCGTCGTCGGAGGCGCCGCGCAGCCGCTGCGCCTCGGCCCGGCGCACCGCCAGCACCGCATCGGCCAGCAGGTCACCCAGCGCCTCCCGCAGCAGCGCCGCGGCGGCGAAGGCGTCGGCCGCCTCATCCAGGCTCGTCGGCAACCGGCGGATGCCCCGCGCCGCCAGCTCGTCCGCGGAGAACCGGGCCGGGTCGCCGGTCACCGGCGACGGCAGCCGCAACTCCCGGCGCCGCCCGTCGAGCGCGGCGCCGATCAGCGCACCGAGCAGCAGGTACGGGCTGGCGGCCAGGTCCACGCACTTCACTTCCAGGTTGGCCGCCGCGTCCTCGGCGCCCGCGTTCCCGGTGACCAGGCGCAGGGCCGCCTCCCTGGTCTCGTGGCCCCAGCAGGCGAACACCCCGGCCCAGTGCGACGGCACCAGCCGCAGGTAGCTCGCCACCGACGGCGCACCGACCGCCAGCAGCGCGGGCAGCAGGTCCAGGATGCCCGCCGCGAGCCCCTCCGCCTCGGCGGTCAGCCCGTGCGGGCCGGGGCCGCCCGCGAACACGTTGCGGCCGTCGCGAGCGGCGGACAGATGCACGTGGCCGCCGTTGCCCACCCGGCCCGCCAGCACGGTCGGAGCGAACGACGGGCGCAGCCCGTGCCGGTGCGCCACCGCCCGGATCGTCTGGCGCACCAGCAGGCTGTCGTCGGCGGCACCCACCGGGTCACGGGCGGTGACGGACAGCTCGAACTGGGCATCGGCGTACTCCGGGTGCAGCTGTTCCACCTCGACACCCTGGGCGTCCAGTGCGGACAGCAGGTCCCGCGCGTAGTCGCTCAGTTCGACGAGCCGGGTCGCACCGTACGCGGGTCCGGTGCAGGCCGGGACGAACTCGTCGGTGCCGGCCCGGCCGAGCGCCCACTCCACCTCGATCGCCATGGTGAAGCTCAGCCCCGCGGCGGCCGCGCGTGCGGTCATGGCCTTCAGGAAGCCGCGCTGGCAGCCGGGCCAGACCTCCCCCGCCCGGGTGTACCGGTCGACCGGTGCCCACGCCCAGCCGGGCTGGGCGGCCAGCACGGTCAGCCGGTCCAGGTCCGGCACCAGGCGCAGGTCACCGTCGGGGCCGCCCAGCCGGTCCGTGGCGGTGATCGAGTCGTCGCTGAGGAAGACGTCGAAGACCGGCGACATCCCGACGCCCCAGCGGGCGGCCCGGGCCAGCCGGGCGACCGGCACGGTCTTGATCCGGGTGACCCCGGCGGTGTCCACGTACGGCAGCACCACGCCGTGCACCCCGTCCAGGCGCAGCCGTCCGGCCAGTTCCTCGGCCCGTGCCGCGCCGCCGTCAGCGACCATGATCCGCTCCTCTCAGCCGGTACACCCGTGCGGCGTTGCCCGCGCCGACCATCTGCGCCACCCGCCGCGCGTCGGCGGCCGACCACCGGCCCGCCGTCACCCACCCGCCCAGCACCTCGGCGACCGCCTCCCGGAACAGGGCGGAACCCACCAGGTGCAGTTCCGGCAGCCCGAACGCGTCCGAGGAGTACAGCACCTTGGGGAACGGGGCCAGCTCCAGCGACTCGGCCAGCACCGCGGGCGCCCGCGCGCCGACGTGGTTGAGGGCGAGCCCCACGTCCAGGTAGACGTGCGGGAACACCTGGGCGAGGTAGGCCGCCTGCCGGTGATACGGGTAGCAGTGCAGCAGCATGATCGCGACGTCGCGGTCGCGTACCGCGCGCAGGAAGCCGGTCAGCAGCGCGGGATCGGCGCGGACCAGGTCGAGGTCGGGGTCGCCGAATCCGGTGTGGATCTGCACGGGCAGGCCGCGTTCCACCCCGGCCCACAGCACGTGCCGCAGCAGTACCGGATCGTCCAGCCGCAGGCCCGCGGGGTCCGGCGTGCGGGGACGCGCGTCACCCGGGCTCACCTCGTGCGGGCCGGGGCTCACGTCGCGTGGGCTCCGCTTGCGCGGCGGGCCCGGCCGCGCGTCGCAGGGGCCGGCGCGCTGCGGTGCCGCCTCGGCGCGGCGCAACCAGCGCCCGGCGGCCGTCCGTACCTGCGGCGCGGTGGGCGGCTCGGGCGCGATGTCCAGGCCGTGCCGGTAGGCCAGGACCGACTTGACCGCCACGGCGTCCGCTGTGGCGGCGGCCAGTGCGTCCGCGTACGCGGCGGCGAAGCCCCCGGCGGTGACCCCGCCCGCGGCGACGCGTTCGGCGACGGTCTCCAGCCGGACCACCTCCGCGGCCCGCGCCCCGGCCGCCGCGCCCAGCTCGGCCGGGGTGAGCAGGTCCGCGGCGCGGAAGCCGGTGTCGACCAGGAACGTGCCGACCCCGGCGGCGCTCAGCAGCCGCCGGTTGACCTCGGCGGGTCCGAGCCGGGCCCGCTGCGCGAGGTATTCCTCGGCCGGGGCGTGCGGTTCCAGTCCGAGCAGCGGGGCGCAGAACCGGCGGATGGCGAAGCCGAGCTGCGAGTCGAGGCTGGTGCAGCCCGGCGGGGCGGGCCGGTCGGATTCGGTGGCCAGCAGCTCGAAACCCGCGCGGTCCAGGGGTCCGCGCACCACTGCGTGACAGTGGTGATCCACCAGCTGTACGCCTTCGAGCATCGCCGCCCCTGGTCGGCCCGGGCACCGCACCTGCCCGCCGATTGTCGCGCGCCGCCGGCCCGAACCGGACGGGACGCGCCGCCGGGTCCGCGCGGTGGGACCGCACGACGCGATGCCCGGCCCGCAGACTCCGGCGGCCCCGTTCCCGCCGACCCCCGTTGACCGGCGGACGGGGCCTGCCCGCTGACCCCGGTCGACCGGAGGGTGGCCCTGCGACCTCCGGTACGGCCCTGCGACCGGAGGTCGCGGGGCCGTACCGGCCGGGGTCGGCAGTGCGGCCGGAGCCGGTGTCAGCCCCGGCCGCTCAGGGGGTGGGGAACGGGAAGAACGGGATGCCGTCGCAGGAGCGCAGCCCGGGCACCGGGGCGTAGTTGCCGCCGCCGGAGACCTTCGTCGCCGGGAACCAGCCCCAGCCGCTGTGCGCGTACCCGTCATCGCCCTGGGTGTACAGCCAGTAGTTGTTGCGGGCGCTGCCGACGGACGGGTTCTCGTAGCCGACCCACTGCTCCTGGCAGACGAACCAGCTGGTGCCGGTGTAAAGGTAGCCGGAGTTGGCGCCGCTGTTGCGGACGTAACCGGCGGAGTAGACGTTGCAGTTGGTGGTGCCGTACGTGTTGCCGAGGTAGTCGGTGTGCGAGCCGCCGGAGCCGGAGCAGCCGTTCGGGGCGGCGGCCGCCGGGCCGGTGGGGCCGAACGTCCCGCCGGCGGTCAGGCCGACCGCGGCGAGCACGCCCAGCGCGAGGCGGGTGATGCGACGCATGATGATCCTCATCTCGGTACGGGTCAGCAGTTCGGGATGACGGTGCCGTTGTTGTCCCTGGCCTCGTCGTTGCCCCACCGGCTCAGGTAGTACGCGGACACGTACTGTTTGCCGGGCCCGACGTCCGGGTCGGTCCTGAGCCACCAGTGGTTGTAGGCGCCGTTGGCGTCGCGGATCTCGCGGCCCCGGGTCTTGCAGTACACGTAGTTGCGGGCGCCGTAGAGCGTGCCGGTCGGGGCGGTGCTGGTCGGCGAGGCGTACACGGACGCGTTGGCGAACGTGTCCACCCAGTACGTCGAGGCGGGCGGGGTGGTGCCGCCGGAGCACGTCGGGATGACCGTGCCGTTGTTGTCCTTCGCCTCGTCGTTGCCCCACCGGCTCAGGTAGAACGCCGACACGTACTGGTCGGCCGGGCCGACGTCCAGGTCGGTCCTCAGCCACCAGTGGTTGAACTGACCGCCGTCACGGATCTCGCGGCCCCACACCTTGCAGTACACGTAGTTGGTGCCCGTGTTGAGGGTGCCGGTCTGGCTGGTACTGGTGGCCGACGCGTACCCGGCGGCGTTCGCGAATGTGTCCACCCAGAACTTCGCGACCCCGGGCGGCGCGGGCGGGTTCGCGGTGCAGTCCCGGATGACCGCCCCACCGTTGTCCTTCGCCTCGTCGTTGCCCCACCGGCTCAGGGAGAACGCCGACACGTACTGGTTGGCCGGTCCGGTGTCCGGGTCGGTCTTGAGCCACCAGTGGTTGAACTGGCTGCCGTCACGGATCTCCCGGCCCCACACCTTGCAGTACACGTAGTTCGTGCCCTGGTTCAGGGAACCGGTCTGGGTGGTGCTGGTCGGCGAGGCGTACACCGCCGCGGTGGCGAACGTGTCCACCCATGCCTTGTCCGGGTCGCCCGGCGGGGGCGGCGGCGTCGGCGTGCTGCCGTCGGGGTTGTAGAGCCGGATCGCGCCGTAGTAGTCGCCGTAGCCCAGCACGGGGCTGACCTTGACGTAGTCGCCCGAGTTGGGGGCCTCGACCATGTAGCCCTGGCCGATGTACATGGCCACGTGGTGGATGCCGGACGCGGAACCCCCGTAGAACACCAGGTCGCCGGGGAGCAGCGGGTCCAGGCCGGACGAGCGGTAGAAGCGGGCCACCGCGCGGCGGGAGGCGAACTGCGACGCGGCGGTGCCGTTGATGATGTCGGAGCCGACCGCCAGGTAGTACGCGTAGCGCACCATGCCGGAGCAGTCGAGGCCACGGACGTGGCAGTCGTCGGGTGCGCCGTTGGAGGGGTCGCAGACCCCGTACGTGATGCCGGGGGTCGCCCCGTGCCCGCCCGCCCAGGCGTACGGCGTACCGATCAGGCCGCAGGCCCTGTTCACCGCGGTGTTGGCCTGCGCGGCCGCGCCCGACTGCTTGACCCCGCAGCTGGGCGCCGCCGCGGCCGGTACGGCGCGGCCGCCGAGAACCACGACCGTGGCGGCCAGCAACGCCAGCACCGAGGCAGCGACGGCCGATCGCCGCCGTGTCATGCTGCCCATCGGCGCTCACCTCCTTCTCTGTTCGAATGACGACTTCGGATGCCGGGAGTATCGGAAGGTGGTGGCGCGGCGCGGAACCTGCGAGTCCCCGGGATGTGCATCCCGGGTATTCATGCTCACCGCTGCCCCGCTATGTTGGTGCCGGTCGGGGAGGCGAGGGTTGGGCACCGTGCTGGTTCACGTACCCGCGCAGCGCGGGCGTCCGGCGTGCTCGCTGCAGCTGAGCGCGGGCGAGACGGCCCGGTTCGGGCGCGGCGAACCACAGTGCCCGGTCGGCATCGAGCTGGCCGACCCGGCGGTTCCCCGCGTCGCCGGCGAGATCCTCACCACCGGGTCGTACTGGCAGCTGAGCAACCTGAGCCGCGAGCAGAGCCTGGTGGTGGAGAACCCGGAGGGTGCCGGGGAGTACTTCCGGGTGCCGCCCGGGCGGCTTGCGGCCCCGGTGCCATTCGAGTTCAGCCGGGTGGTGCTGGCCACCCGCTCCGGCGTGCTGGCGTTCCAGGTGTACGCGCCGGACCACACGTACCTGGATCCGCGGACCGTCGCCACCCGGCCGGGCGCGGCGACGGTCAGCCCGTTCTCCCTCAACGAGGACGCGCTGTACTTCCTGGTCCTGGTGGCGCTCTGCGAGCCGCGGCTGCGCGACCTGTCCACGGTGGCCGTGCCCACCACCCCGCACGTGGTCGAGCGGCTGCGCCGCCACCCCGGCCACCCGGGCCTCACCGCCTCCGCGGTCAGCTTCCACATCGACTACCTCGCCGGCAGCAAGCTGCGGGTGAAGCCGCCGGAGCAGCGGCTGGACTGGAAACGGGAGACCCTGGTGTCGGTCGCGCTGCGCTTCGGCCTGGTCCGGGAGAGCCATCTGGCGCTGCTGCCGCCGCTGTCGGCGGCCGCCGACAGCGCGGCGCCGGGGCTGACGCGGTGAGCGGCCCGGCCACCGACCGCGACTGGGCGGTCCGGGTCCCGGTCGGCTACCGGGTCGGCGGCTGGGAGGTCACCGCGCCCATCGCGGCCGGCAACTTCGGCAGCGTGTACGCGGCCCGCCACGCCGAGCACGGCGACGAGGCGGCGCTGAAGTTCGTGGCGACCGGGCCGGTGGGCCAACGGCAGTTCCGTGAGCTGCAGGAACTCGCGCAGCGGGAGGTGGAGTTCAGCCGGCACGCCGCGCACGCGCACATCGTCACGATCCTCGACTCGCTGGTGGTCGCCGACCCGGACGCGGCTTTCGACGGCGCGGTCGTGCTGGTGATGGAGCGGGCCGCGGGCAGCCTGCAGGACCGGATCGACGAGGCGGCCGGCGACGGCCCGGTCCCGGACGCGGCCCGCCTCATCGTCGAGGTGTGCACCGGGCTGGCGTACCTGCACCAGGCCGGCTGGGTGCACGGCGATCTCAAACCGTCGAACATCCTGCTGCGCCCGGACGGCTCCGCCTGCCTGGCCGACTTCGGCCTGGTCACCCGGCTCGACGGCACCCACGGCTACGGGCCGCCGCTGGGCTCGACCGACTACACCCCGCCGGAACGCGCCGACGACCGCCTCGGCGAGCGCGGCGTGCGGGTACGCCCCAGCGGCGACGTGTGGGCGCTGGGGGTGACGGCGCATCAGCTGCTCACCGGCGGGACGTTCCCCGTACCCGGCGCGACCCCCGGAGTGCGGGCGGCCGCCGCGCAGGAGTACGCGGCCGGCCGTGCCCCGCTGCGCCTGCCCGGCGACCTGGACGAGGGCTGGCGGCGATTCCTCGCCGGCTGCCTGGACCCGGACCACGCCCGCCGCCCCGCCGCCGCGGACCTGCTGGAGCAGGCCCGCCGCCTGAACGCCGCGGGCGGCGGACGCTCGCGCGGCCGGCGGGCCCGCCTGCTGGCGCTGGTCCTGGTGCCGCTGGTGCTGCTGGCCACCGCCGGGACGTTCTGGGCGATCGGCGATCGCGGCGGCCGGGCGGCTCCGACCCCGCCGGGTGTCACGCTGACGGTGTACAACGCCGAGTCGCCCTGCCGGGAGAACCCCGAGCGGCCGCGCAGCTGCAGCATGGGGCTGGCCGTGGACCCGCACAAGCCGTACGCGGCGGGCAACGTGTCGCAGCACCGGGTGTGGCACGGCGACCGGCTGCTGGCCGACTGCGCGCTGTACGACGGCCAGCGCGTCGCCGACGAGTACGGGGTCGGCTCCACCACGTGGTACCGGGTGGCCACCGACGTGGACGCCTCCGGCCACGCCTGGCTGCCCGCGGTACGCACCCGCGACGACCTGCGGACGCTGCCGACCTGCCCGGCGTGAACAGCCTCCGGGGCTGCAGACCAAGGATGGATGATCATGCTGCACCGTCGGGGACGCTACGATCGGCTGGCCGACATCCGCCGCCGCGACCCGGTCGCCGAGTATCACCCCATCTACCACGCGACTGCGTTGTACGAGTTCCCCTTCGATTCCCGGATGGGGCTACTGCTGGCGTTCTGGCGCACCTTTGCCGTGCCGTCGATCGCCGAGATCCTGGCCGGCACCGGCGAGATCATCCACCGCACCGACCGCCGTGCCGACGACACCGGCATCCTCATGTACACCCTTGTCAAGTACGGTCTCGACCACCCGGACGGGCGCACCGCCACACGGCGGCTCAACCAGATCCACCGCCGGTTCACCATCAGCAACGACGACTACCGGTACGTCCTGGGCACCTTCCTTTTCGAGCCCGCCCGATGGATCGACCGGCACGGCTGGCGGCCACTGTGCTGCCACGAACGCACCGCCATGCTGACGTTCTACACCACCCTCGGCCGACGCATGAACATCACCGACATCCCACCGACGTGGAACGCCTACAAGTCCTTCTACGACACCTACGAGGCACAGCAGTTCGCGTACACCCCGGCCGCGGCGCAGCTGATGACCGCCACCCACAGCCTCCTCGGCCCCCTTCCCCGGCCCCTGACACCCCTGACCGGCGGCATCATCCGCGCTCTGCTGGACCCGCCGCTCCGCGGGGCCACCGGGCTCGCCGCGCCACCCGGATGGGCCGGGCTGCTCCTCACCGCCGGACTGGGCGGGCGGGCCGCATGGCTGCGACACGGCGCACGACCCCGCAGCCGCGGCTGGCTAGCGGAAGGAGTAGTGGGGAAGACCTACCCACACGGCTACGACCTCGCCGCGCTGGGCCCGTCCGGACCGGAGTGACCTTCGGCGGTGGGCACCTCCCCGAGGGCGACTTCAATCTCGGCCCGGGCAGGCCGGGCAGGCCGGGCAGGCCGACGAACAGCCGCCGCCGGGTCTGGTCGGCGCTCGTGAGCCGGTGGCGAGGCGTGGGACGGGATGGGATGTCACGGGCCCGCGCGCGGCGTCCGGGCACGACCGCCCGCGTGGGTGTCGAATCGGAAGCGGCCGGGAAACCCTCGGTTGACGGCGGCGGGCGCGGGGTAGTCCCGCCGAAAGGGAGAGGTGGTGCCCGATGACGATCGCGACGACGAACCCGGCGACCGGCGAGGTGCTCAAGACGTTCGACCCGATGCCGGCCGAACAGATCGACGCGGCGCTGGCCTGCGCCGTGACGGGCTTCCGCGACCTGCGGGACACCTCGTTCGCGCAGCGGGGTGCCTGGCTGCGCCGGGCCGCGGACCTGTTGGAGGCGGAACAGGACGACCTGGCGGCCCTGGTCACCCTGGAGATGGGCAAGATCCTGCCGGCCGCCCGCGCGGAGGTGCTCAAGTGCGCGGCGGCCTGCCGGTTCTACGCCGAACACGCCGAGGGGTTCCTCGCCGACGAGCAGGCCGACGCCGCGGCGGTCGGCGCGGTCCGCGCGTACACCCGGTATCAGCCGCTGGGTCCGGTGCTGGCCGTCATGCCGTGGAACTTCCCGCTCTGGCAGGCCATGCGCTTCGCCGCCCCCGCGCTGATGGCGGGCAACACCGGTCTGCTCAAGCATGCGTCCAACGTCCCCCAGACCGCCCTCTACCTGGGTGAGCTGTTCCTGCGGGCGGGGTTCCCGGAGGGCGCGTTCCGGACCCTGCTGATCCCCTCGGACGCCGTCGCGGCGGTGCTGAGCGACCCGCGGATCCGCGCGGCCACCCTGACCGGCAGCGAGGCCGCGGGCCGGGCCGTCGCCGCCACGGCCGGGCAGGCGCTGAAGAAGACCGTGCTGGAGCTGGGCGGCAGCGACCCGTTCGTGGTGCTGCCGTCGGCGGACGTCGACCGCGCCGCCCGGGTGGCCACGACCGCGCGCTGCCAGAACAACGGCCAGTCGTGCATCGCCGCCAAGCGGTTCATCGTCCACGACGACGTGTACGACGCGTTCGTGGACCGGTTCGTCGCGCACATGTCGGCGCTGACCGTGGGTGACCCGGCCGCCGAGGGCACCGAGATCGGGCCGCTGGCCACCCGGCAGGGCCGCAGCGACGTCGACGCGCTGGTCCGCGACGCGGTCGCGCGGGGCGCCACGCTGCGCTGCGGTGGCCGGCCGCCGACCGGGCCCGGCTGGTTCTACCCGCCCACGGTGCTGACCGACGTCACGGCGGAGATGCGGATGTTCGGCGAGGAGGTGTTCGGCCCGGTCGCCGCCGTGTACCGGGTGAGTTCGTACCGGGAGGCGGTCGCGCTGGCCAACGCCACGGCGTTCGGGCTGGGCGCCAACGCCTGGACCACCGACCCGGCCGAGCAGGAGCGCCTGATCACGGACCTGGAAGCCGGAGCCGTGTTCGTCAACGGCATGGTCACCTCGTACCCTCAGCTGCCGTTCGGCGGGGTCAAGGATTCCGGGTACGGCCGGGAGCTGTCCGCCGTCGGGATCCGCGAGTTCTGCAACCTCAAGACGGTGTGGGTGGGCGGCCCGAACTGATCGGCTACCCCCCGAGCACGTCACCCCGGAGGATCCGAGGAGCGTCGAAGTCCTGGTTGTCGATCAGCACGCCGGCGCGGTGCTGCGGTGCACACGCGCCGAAGTAGAGGCGCTGGCCCTCCACGTAGCGGCGCATGCTCGAATGGCGGGGATCAGGATGGGAACCGTCGCGGCCCGCCATCCGCCGGGCGGTCACGCGGAACGGCACGTCGAGGAAGACCGACATGTCCCAGGAACCGACAAGCTCGTCGCGGTGCAGGAACAGCCCGTCGACGACCAGTACCGTTCCCGGTGCCGCGGTGAGCGGCTCCGGTTCCAGCATCGAGTCCGTCTTCAGGTCGTATGCGGCCGGCCGGTAGCGCCGTGAGCCGCCGGGCCCGAACGGCGTCAACACATCGGCGTCGAAACGCGGGTAGTTATACGAATCCTCCCAGAAGCCGCGCGGTGAATCGCGTCCCTGCCGATACCGATCCGCACGGACGTTGAGGAAGTCGTCCAGCGATACCCGCACCACCGGGCGCCCCAGATCGCGCAGCGCCGCCGAGAGCTCGTCCGCGAACACGGTCTTACCCGCCCCGTCGGCACCGTCGACGGCAACCCGCACACAGCCGTCACCATCCGGCGCGGGAACGCCCTGCGCGACCCGACCGATCACCGAACGCCGTTGCTCGGACACCTCCACCACCGGGCCAGTCTCCCGGGATTCGGGGCCCCGATCGAATCGTTGCCGAGCAACGCGACGTCGCTGAACGGCGTGGCGGATCATGCCTGACTGAGGTCGATGAGATTTCCGTCCCGGTCGCGGACGCACGACGTGCGGGGCTTCCAGGCAAAGTCCGTCGGCGGACGGACCTCCCTCGCGCCCGCCTCAAGCGCGCGGTCGTGCGCGGCGTCGACGTCATCCACGAGCAGCCCGAACCGGCTGCCGTCGCGCTCGGATGCCGGCGCGGCGCCCTCCTCCAGCGTGATGAGGAAGAACCGGTCGCTGCGGTACGTGCCGAATTGCAGGGACGAGATCGCCTCGTTGAACACGACGTCGAACGCAGCCGTGTAGAAGGCCGCCGCCTCCTTGACGTCACCCACCCTGATCCGGATCTGGACCGGTCGAACGGCCTGCAGTGCGGGCATCGGGTTTCCCTTCTCGATGAATTCGTCGACGGCGAGAATTCGCTGCGACAGCTCGCGCATCTGAGCGACCAACCGCTCCCGGTGGCCGTCGAGCGTGGACCCGACCTGTCCCGGTGTCCGCCCCACCACCGCCCTGACCTCATCGATCGGCACACCGACGGCACGCAGGCCACAGATCATGCGCGCGTCGTCGAGTTGGCCCCGGCGGTAGCGCCGATAGCCGGTGCCGGCGTCGACCCGGGCGGGCTTGAGCAGGCCGATCTCGTCGTAGTGCCGAAGCGCGGGGATGGTCAGTCCGGTCGCCGCGGCGAACGCACCGATGTTGAGCAGATCATCTCGGTTCACCCGTCCAGCTTCGAGCCTCAGGTCGCAGGAGAGTCAAGGCCCGCGACGGCGCGACATCAAGTGACCGGTTGGGGGATGAAGCCCGCGCGTTGTGCCACAATCTCGGCCCGGACAAGCTCGAGCAGCCGACCGAGCCAGTTCCGTCCTTTCACCCCGCCGCTCCAGTACGCGGAGCTGATGTTGTATTCGATGCGGGCATCGCCGGTCGCGAGGAGCACGTCCGCCAGTTCCGGGTGTTGGGTGAACTTCGCACGCAGGATCGCGTGCATGGCGGTCAGACGAAGGCGGGGCCAGTCCTGCCGCAGCGGCGCCCGGCCGACGGCGCGCTCGACACTGAGGGCCATCACCGTGTCGTGGATCGCCGTACGGGTGCTCTCGTCGGTGGTGGCGAGCCCCCAGTAGGCATGCACCGCGCTGGCGTACGTGTCGCCGCCGATGTCGACCGTGGCCGGGTATTCGTTGCGCAGACACTCGATCCCCGGTTCTGTCGGCCATTTTCCGGGGACGGACGCCAGCTTGACCGTGGGGTCCTGTGCCTGGTCCGGGCCGTCGGCAGGGCGGTTGTCGTTCCATTCCCTGACCGATCTCTCGTAGTCCTCGAAGTACTGGTGGGCCTGGACGTGCATCGCCTCGGTGACGAGTTCGTCGTGGGTAGTGTGCTCCCCGATCGGTGTGCACAGCACCCGCAGCGGCCAGTCCTTCGCGTCCATGTCACCGAGCGCGTAGTGGCGCACGTGCTCGGGAACGGCCAGGTATGCCGCGCGCAGTGGTTGCCGGTCGGCCTCCGCTCGGGTCTCGAGGTACCGGTCCAGCGCCTGCAGGCAGCGGTCAGTGGAATCCGGCCGGCCATTGAGCTGGTCGATCTCGTCCGCGACTTCTCCGAGGAGTTCCTCGGCCGTCACCCACATCTGTGGCTCGTCGAAGCGCCAGCTCGCGAGGTCGTGGGCCGAGGCCTGCATCCCTGGCTCGAGATGCGTGGCGACCCGGCCGGTCTCCAGCTTCTCTCGCAGCCCGTCGAGGTCGACCCAGTCCCAGCATTTGATCGCACCGTCAGCAAAGATCAGCAGGTCGGTCAGGAAGTAGGCCGGACCGTTGCGGATGAAGACCGGCCGCCAGCTGCCCTCGATCTGTTCACCGTCGACGACCCGATAGGTTCTGTTGTTCCGCGCCACCGGCGCAGTTTAGGCGGTGCCCGATGGTGGCTGACCCGTGATCACCCGGGTCAGCAGCGTGCCCGCGCGGGCGGGCGTCCCGGCCGCCTCGGCGTGGTCGGCGTCGGCGATGAGTGCCGCCCACTGCGGCGGCGTACCCCCGGACCCGACCTGCGCCTGGGCGGCGTCACGCAGCACGGACAGCACCGCGTCGCGCACCGGCCCCGTCGCGCCGGGCGCGGTCAGCGCCCGCTGCGCCACGGCCACCGTGCCCGCGTCGCGGCGCAACGTCCCGTCGGGCTGCCACCGTCCGGGCGCCAGCAGCGCCGCGACCGCCGGGGACGGCCGGGCACCCGCGGCGGCGGCGACCCGCTCCCGGCCGGGGTCGGTGCGCAGCCCCCATCCGTACGGGAACAGCGGCCGGTAGTCGGCGTCGCCCACGTTGATCGGCACCTGGGCGGCGGTGCGGGGCCAGGTCACCGGCAGCCGTCCCGTGAACGGGCGGCGGCCGAACAGGACGTCGGCCACCCCGGCGCCCTCGCTGCCGGGCAGCCACGAGGCGACCAGCGCGTCGATGTCGCCGAGCTGGTCGGTGAGAAGTTGCGGGCGGCCGGAGACCAGCAGCACCACGCAGGTGGGCAGCGCGGCGCACACCTTGTCGACCACCGCCCGGTCGC
This sequence comes from Krasilnikovia sp. MM14-A1004, assembly GCF_047159485.1. Taxonomy (GTDB): domain Bacteria; phylum Actinomycetota; class Actinomycetes; order Mycobacteriales; family Micromonosporaceae; genus Actinoplanes. The sequence goes on from NZ_AP038773.1 coordinate 3,315,228, forward strand.
CCGGCTGCAGGCTCAGCGACTTCGGCTCGGCCTGCGGCGGGGTGCACCAGGTGCAGGCGGGGCCGCCGACGTCGCCGTACCCCTCCGCGTACGGGGTCTCCCCCACCACGACCACGCCGACGTCGGCGCCCGCGGTCGGCGCGGAGGCGTCCGCGCTGAACGTGACGGTGGCCTGCGGCGCCACCGCGCGGATGCCCGCCAGGATCGTGGTGCCCGCGAAGGCGGCACCCGAGCGGCCCTGCCAGTCGAGCGTCCAGCCGCCGGCCTGGTTGCCGATGTCGTCGGCGGTACGCCCGGCCAGGTAGATGCGCGCGTCGGGGCGCAGCGGCAGCGCGTGGCCCCGGTTCTTCAGCAGCACCTGGGACTGGGCGGCCGCCTGCCGGGCCAGCGCCCGGTGTGCGGCGCTGCCGACCTCGCCGAGCCGGTCGGCGGGCGCGTACGGATGCTCGAAGAGCCCCAGCGCGAACTTGGCCCGCAGGATGCGGCGCACCGCGTCGTCGATGCGGGCCGTGCTCACCCGCCCGGCGGTGACCTCGTCGTGCAGCAGTTGCTCGAACCGGGGCGCGGTGTTCGGTTCCATGAACATGTCCGTGCCCGCGTTCACCCCGGCGCGGACCTGCCCGGCGGTGGGTTTCGGCGCGTCGGCGGGGGCGGAGGGGTCGGGCAGCTGGTGGATGGCCTCCCAGTCGGAGACCAGGAACCCGTCGAGGCCGATGTCGTGCTTGAGCACGCCCGTGATCAGGTCGGAGTTGGCGTGCATCTTGATCGGGTTGCCGAGCCCGTCGGCGGTCCAGTCCACACTGGAGAACGACGGCATCACGCTGCCCACACCGTGCTCGCGCACCGCGGCCCGGAACGGCGTCAGGTCGATGCGGTCGAACTCGGCCCGGTCGGTCACGGTGACGCCCTGGTCGATGGTGTAGTTGCCGGAGCCGGTGCCGAACTCGGTGTCGCCGTCACCGGCGTAGTGCTTCGCGGTGGCCAGCACCCCGTCCGGTGCGGCCAGCCGGGAACGGCCGGGGCCCTGCAAGCCGTCCACCGCGGTGGCCATCCGGGCCACCAGCGCCGGATCCTCCGCGAAGCTCTCGTACGCGCGGCCCCACCGCTCGTCGCGCGAGACGCACAGGCAGGGGGCGAAGTCCCACGGGATGCCGGTGGCCCGGACCTCCGCCGCGGTGGCGTGGTAGACGTCCTCCACCAGGGCGGGGTCGCGGCTGGCGCCCAGCCCCACGTTGTGCGGGAAGATCGTCGCGCCGGACACGTTGCCGTGCCCGTGCACCGCGTCGATGCCGTAGAGCAGGGGGATCTGCAGGGGGGTGCTCAGGGCGTACGACTGCAGGGTGTTGATCATCTGCACCCAGGCGGCCGGGGTGTTCGGGGTCGGCACGGAGCCGCCGCCGGAGAGCACAGAGCCCAGCCGCCACTGGGCCACCAGGCTGGGGTCCTTGGCGACGGCGGCACGTTCGGCCTGCGTCATCTGCCCGATCTTGTCGGCGAGGCTCATCCGTCCCAGCAGGTCGGCGACCCGGCGCTCGACGCTCAGCCCGGGATCGAGGTACGGCAGCCCGTTGGCGTCGATGATCACCAGGGGCTGCCGGGTCACCGTCACGCCCGAGGCCGCGCGCAGGCTCACCGGCAGCGTCTCGGCGGTCTCCGCGGCGCCGTCGGCCGAGACGGCCAGGGTGAACCGCTGGGACGAGCCGGAGGCGCTGCCCGCGGGGAACGTGACGGTGCCGGAGGCCGCCGGGTAGTCCGCCCCCGCGGTGGCGGTGCCGGACCCGGTCGCGTAGTGCACAGAGGCCGAGGCGTCCAGGGGGCGGCCGTCCGAGGTGGTGACCACGACCGCGACGGCCGCCCGGCCGCCCTCGGCGGCGCGGTACACCGGCTGCTGCGCGGCGATGGTGACGGCCTGCCCGGTGGGCCGCGACGTCGCCTGCGCGGGGCTGAGGGCCACCGCCAGAACGGCCGCGCCGAGCACCGCGACACGCCGCCGGACGACGTGATCCAGCGCCGGGAACCGTGCCCGCATGCCGTCCTCCTCGATGTCCGCCGACCCCGCCCCGGGGCGTCACCGCCCGATACTGCTCAATCACTTCCAGTGACGTCAATATGACCGGTGCGTTTCGCGGCGATGCCTGCCCCGATGGGAGTTATGGTGCGAGGATGCGGTCCCTGGCTGCGCTGATCACCATCGGCACGCTGACCGGCCTGATGGCCGGTTGCGGCGGATCGAGCCCCGGGCCCGCCACTTCGGCAGCCGCGATGAGCATCGCCGTGACCAGCAGCGCCTTCGCCGACGGCGGGGACATCCCGGCCCGGCACACTTGCGACGGGGCGGACGTGTCACCGCCGCTGACCGTCGCCGGCCTGCCGTCCGGGGTGCGCGAGCTGGCCCTGCTGGTCGAGGACCCGGACGCGCCGCACGGCACGTTCGTGCACTGGGTGGCATGGGGCATCGACCCCGCCGGGGCGGGGCTCGCCGAGGGCGAGAAGCCGCCGGGTGCGGGGACCAACGGCTTCGGCCATTCCGGGTACGGCGGCCCGTGCCCGCCCCGCGGCCCCGCACACCGGTACGTCTTCACCGTGTACGCGCTGTCGCGCCCGGCGGGGGCGCGGGCGGGCGCGAGCGCGGCGGACCTGCGTACCGCGATCGACGGCGCGGTCCTCGCCGAGGGCACCCTGACCGGCCGGTACGCCCGCCCCTGAGCGCTACCGGTCGGTCGTACTGAAATGCTGGTAGTCCTTCAGGGTGCGCCACCGCCCGCCCCAGGCGAAGCCGTTGGCGCTCAGCGCCCGGACCGCGCCCTCGGCGTGCACCATGCCGATCAGGTACTGGTTGCGCCGCACCCACCGACCGGCCCCGGGCGGGTCGAGCACCGCGCCCTTGACCATCGGGTTCTGCAGCGGGTTCAGGTCGATCGCCAGGCCGTACGCGTGCTGCGACCAGACCCGCGAGCCCGCGACGCGGCGGCAGGCGTACCCGGAGGTCTCGACGCTCGACTGGTCCGGCAGGTTCAGCCACTGCGGCGCCATCACCATGATCCGGAAGCGCCACCGGAACAACGTGGCGAACGTCTGCTGGGTCTGCGCCACCACGTCCCGGTGCACCACGATGCTGCCGTCGTGGTACTCGCCGCGGAAGTCGATGTAGGACACCCAGACCCGCCGCAGCTGCTCCGGCGGCACCGGGCACCGGGCGGCGGGATCCCAGCCGATGGACTCCGGGGTGACCGGCTCGACCCGGGTCCGCCAGCTCGGCATGCGGGAGGTCGGCGGGGTCAGCCGCAGCGTCTCGTCCACGTGCACCGGGTAGGGCGGGACGATCTGGTTCCACCGGCCGACGTCGGCGGCCCGCAACCCGTTGGCGGCGGCGATCCCGGCCATGGTCTCGCCGGGCGCGACCACATGCCACACCGACCGGCGGGCGGCGACGACCGGGACGGCCCCGGACGCCGCGGCGGGCCCGGACGCGGCGGCGGCGGGCCCGGCCGCGGCGGCCGTCGGGGCGACGCAGAGCAGCGCACTCACCAGGGTCAGCAGCGATCTCGGCACGGCCCGACGCTACGAACGCGGCCACCGGTCGCGGCGACCGAAACCGCCGAACTCACCCCATGGTGCGACCCGCGCACGGGTGCGGTTGCTACCGTCGACCGGATGCCCATGCTGGGACCCGCCGACCCGCTACCCCACCGACCCCGGCGCGTGCTGGTCGCGGGCACCTCCGGAGCGGGCAAGTCGACGCTGGCGCGGCACGTCGCCGACGCCCTCGCGGTGCCGTACGTCGAACTCGACGCGCTGTACCACGGCCCGGACTGGACCCCGCGCCCCGACTTCGAGGCCGACGTGCACCGGTTCAGCGCGCAGCCGGGCTGGGTGACCGAATGGCAGTACGGCGCCGTCCGCGGGCACCTGGCCGAGCGCGCCGACCTGCTGATCTGGCTCGACCTGCGACGCGCCAGGGTGATGCGCCAGGTCGTCCGGCGCACCGTGACCCGGCGGCTGCGCCGCGAGGTGCTGTGGAACGGCAACATCGAGCCGCCGCTGTGGACGATCCTCACCGACCCGGAGCACATCGTCCGGTGGGCGTGGAACAGCCATCACAAGCTGGCCATCCGGATCGCCGACCTGCGGCGGGAACGGCCGGGGCTGCCCGTCGTCCGGCTGCGCAGCCGGTCCGAGGTGACGCGCTGGGCACAGGGACCGCTGCGGCACGCGGGCTGACCCGTACTGTGCTGCCATGAGGTTGTTCGTGGCGGCATACCCGCCGCCGGGGGTGTGCGACGACCTGGCGCGGCGCCTCGACGGGCTGCGGGTCACCGCGGCGGCGCAGCGCGGGATCAACACCCGGCTGGCCCGCCGCGAGACCTGGCACGTCACGCTGGCGTTCCTGGGCGAGGTGGCCGACGAGCGCGCCCCGGCGGCGTCCGAGGCGCTGCAGCGGGCGGCGGACGGCTGGCGGGCGGCCGGGTCGGGGGCGCCGCAGCTGTGCCTGGCCGGTGGTGGACGGTTCGGCCGCGGCAGGTTCACGGTGCTGTGGGTGGGGGTGGACGGCGACCGGGACGCGGTGCAACGGCTGTCGAAGCAGGTGCGGCGCGAGTTCAAACGCGACCGGCTGCCGTACGACGACAGGCCGTTCAATCCGCACCTGACCGTGGCCCGTCCGGGCGACAAGCTGGCGGCCGCCGAGGTGGCGGCGGACCGGGAGGACCTGGCCGGATACCGCGGGCCGCAGTGGCCGGTCGAGCGCATGGCGCTGATGCGCAGCCACCTCGGCCCGCAACCCTGGTACGAGCAGGTCAGCGCGTTCCCGCTGGCCTGATCGTCACCCGTCGCGGCGCAGCACGTCCAGCAGGAACCACTCGTCCTCGTGGTGGACGAGCCTGCGCAGGCCCGGCCGGGTCAGGGCCTCGTGCACGTTGAACCCGTCGTAGTTGCCACCCTGCCGGTCGCGGAAGTGGACCGCCACCAGGTCACCGCCCGGCTCCAGCCGGTCGAACAGCCCGTCGAGCAGCGCCCGCAGATCCTCGGCGGACAGGTAGTAGAGCAGGTCGCCGACGACGATCAGGTCGAACGTGCCGTCCGGCAGGTCGGCGGGCAGCATCGCCTCCGCGACTCGCACGTGCGGGAACTCGCGGACCTCGTCGGCGGCCCGGCCGACCGCGGCGGTGACACAGTCGACGGCGAGGATCTCGTCGCAGCGCGGTGCCAGCAGCCGGGTCAGCAGGCCGATCGAGCAGCCGGGCTCGTAGCAGCGGCGGTACCGCTCGCGCGGCAGGCTCGCCACGGTGACCGCGTACTTGCGCTGGTCGTGCCATTTGGTCGCGGTGTCCCACGGGTCGTCCTTGGCCAGGTACAGGTTGGTGAAGTGGTCGAGCGAGGACGTCTGCTGCGGCGCCTCGGCGTCACCGTGGGTTCGTGTCACCCCGCGATTGTGCCCGACCCCGGCCGGGCGGTACGGCGAGCCGCCACGCCCGCACGCCGCAGCGTGACAGGATGCTCACTGCCGGAGTCGTGAGGTCAGGGGAGCATGGCGTACCAGACGTGGGCGATTCTCGTCGCGATCGGCCTGGGGCTGGGTCTCGGTGGCCTGGGACGCCTCCTGCTCCGCAATCGGATCCGTCTCTCCTGGTCCGATGCCGTGGTCGCCGGGCTGCTCGGCGCGGCCTGCGGCAGCGTCGTGGGCGGTATCGGGCGCAGCGCGGGCCGGCAGCTGCCGGTGGTCGCCGGGGCGGTCGCCGTCGCCGTCACCGTGGCCGCGCTGCTGGGGATGGACCGCTGGCAGTCCCGGCGGCGGCTGCCCCGTGGCACCGTGCCCGAGCTCGTCGCGGGCGGCGAGTCGCACCACGTCGAGTTCAAGTCGTCGGCCCGCTACAACCGGCACAGCCGGCAGCGCGACGAACGCGTCGAGCAGGTCATCGCCAAGTCGCTGGCCGGTTTCCTCAACGCCGAGGGCGGCATCCTGCTGATCGGCGTCGCCGACGACGGCGCGATCACCGGCATCGAGGACGACTATCCCCTGATCAAGGGCCCGACCCGGGACCACTTCGAGCTGTGGCTGCGCGACATGCTCGTCGCCTGCATCGGCGCCCCCGCCTGCGCCACCGTCCAGGTCAGCTTCACCGCGGTGGACGGGCACGACGTCTGCGTCGTCACCGCCCCGCCCGCCGCCCACCCGGTGTTCCTGCGGGCCGGCAAGAGCCAGCCGGTCGCCCTGTACGTGCGGGTCGGCAACTCGACCAGGGAACTGGCCCTCGACGACGCGCTGAGCTACTGCGTCGACCGGTGGGGACGGCAGGCGCTGCGCGGCCGCCCCGGGTGATCCACGCCGCCCGCCTGGTGACACCCCCGCCCGGGGCGTGGCACGATACCCGCGGGTAACAAGGCGTGGGCCGCGGCGCGGCGGCCCGGAAGGCTGGTGACACCATGCCCGGCGAGACCCGTACGGCGTACCGGACCTGCCCGCTGTGTGAGGCGGCCTGCGGTCTGGAACTCACCGTCGCCGACGACCGGATCGTCGCGTCCCGCGGCGACTCCGCGCACGTCTTCAGCCACGGCTTCGTCTGCCCCAAGGGCGCCACCTTCGGCCAGCTGTCGGCCGACCCGGACCGGCTGCGCCGCCCCCTGGTACGCCGCGGCGACTCCCACGAGGAGGTCGGCTGGGACGAGGCGTTCCGCGCGATCGAGGCGGGCCTCGGTCCGATCCTGCAGCAGTACGGCCCCCCGGCCGTCGCCGTGTACCTGGGCAACCCGAACGTGCACACCATGGCGGGCGGGCTCTACCTCTCCCCCCTGCTGCGCGCCCTGGGCAGCCGCAACATCTTCTCCGCCAGCACCGTCGACCAGATGCCCAAGCACGTGTCCTGCGGCTACCTGTACGGCAGCCCCCTGGCCATCCCGGTGCCCGACGTGGACCGTACGGATCTGCTGCTCGTGCTGGGCGCGAACCCGTGGGAGTCCAACGGCAGCCTGGCCACCGCGGCCGACTTCCCCGGCCGGCTCAAGGCGCTGCAGGCCCGCGGCGGCCGGTTCATCGTTGTCGACCCGCGCCGGACCCGCACCGCCGAGCACGCCGACGAGTACGTCGCGATCCGGCCGGGCACCGACGCATACCTGCTGTTCGGCATCGTGCACACGCTGGTCACCGAGCACCTGGTGGACCTGGGCGGGCTCGCCGGACACGTCACCGGCCTCACCGAGGTCGGTGAGCTGGCCCGGCCGTTCACCCCGGACCGGGTGGCCGAGGTGTGCGGGGTGCCCGCGCCGCGCATCCGCGAACTGGCCCGCGAGCTGGCGGCCGCACCCACCGCCGCCGTGTACGGGCGCATCGGCACCTGCACGGTCGAGTTCGGCACGCTGACCAGCTGGCTCGTCGACGTCGTCAACGTGCTCACCGGCAACCTCGACCGGCCCGGCGGGGTGATGTTCCCGCTGGCCGCGCACCTGCGGCCGCAGACGCGTTCCGGCGGCAAGGGGTTCACGGTGGGCCGCTGGCACAGCCGGGTCCGTGGGCTTCCGGAGGTCAAGGGCGAGTTCCCGGTCGCCACGCTCGCGGACGAGATCGAGACGCCGGGCGACGGGCAGGTCAGGGCGTTCGTCACCGTGGCCGGCAACCCGGTGCTGTCCACTCCGAACTCCGGGCGGCTGGATCGGGCACTGGCGGGGCTGGACTTCATGGTCAGCGTCGACCCGTACCTGAACGAGACCACCCGGCACGCCGACGTGGTGCTGCCGCCCACCGACGCCGCCCGCAAGGGACATTACGACTTCTCGTTCCTGGCGCTGGCGGTGCGCAACTTCGCGGCGTACTCCCCGCCGGTGCTGCCCGCGGACGGCGCGGGGATGGACGAATGCGACATCCTCGCGCGGCTCACCCTGCTGGTCACCGGCCAGGGCGCTGCCGCCGACCCGGCGGTGCTGCACGAGCGGATGCTGGAGCAGGCGCTGCAGCGTGTGGCCGCGCCGAACGCCGGGCGTACGGTCGACGACCTGCGGGCCATGGTGGACGGTGAGCATCCCGCGGAGCGCCTGCTGGACGTGGCGCTGCGCACCGGCGCGTACGGTGACGGCTTCGGCGCCCGGCCCGACGGGCTGTCCCTGGCCCGGCTGAAGGACCACCCGCACGGGGTGGACCTGGGCCCGCTTCGCCCGCGCATCCCCGAGGTCCTGCAGACCCCCAGCGGCACGGTCGAGCTGTGCCCGGCGCCGATCGCGGCGGACGTCGAACGGCTGCGCGGCGCCCTCGACCGCCAGCGCGACGACCTGGTCCTCATCGGCCGCCGCCATCTGCGCTCGAACAACAGCTGGATGCACAACGTGCCGGCGCTGGTGAAGGGACGCGACCGGTGCACGCTGCAGATGCACCCGGACGACGCGGCCCGGCTGGCACTGGCCGACGGCGACGACGCCCGGGTCGTGTCGCGGGCCGGCACCGTGTCGGCGCCCGTGGAGGTCACCGACCGGGTGATGCCGGGCGTGGTGAGCCTGCCGCACGGGTGGGGTCACGACCTGCCGGGCACCCGGATGGCGGTCGCCGCCGCGCATCCGGGGGTGAACAGCAACGTGCTCACGGACGAGTTCGCGATCGACCCGCTGTCGGGCAACAGCGTGCTCAACGGCATCCCGGTGGAGGTGAAGGCCGCGGGCCGGCCCTGAGGTTCAGGGCCGGCCCGCGGTCTCTGTCGTTCTCGCCGCCTCAGAGATGGAAACGGTCCACGATGCGGCGCAGGTCCGCGGACATCGTGGCGAGCTGCGCCGCGGCCAGGTCCGCCTCGCCCAGCCCGCTGCTGATCCGCCGCATCGAGGCGGCCACGTCGTCGATCGTCTCGGCGACCGTACCGCCGGCGGAGGCGGCCTCGCTGACGTTGCGGGTCATCTCGTTGGTGGTCACGGTCTGCTCCTCGACCGCCGACGCGATCGTGGTCTGGAACTCGCTGATCCGACCGATGATCTCGGAGATCTCCGCGATCGCGGCCACCGCACCCGCGGTGTCCTCCTGGATCGCCGCCACTCGCAGACCGATGTCCTCAGTGGCCCGCGCGGTCTCCTGGGCGAGGTCCTTCACCTCGCCGGCCACCACCGCGAAGCCCTTGCCCGCGTCGCCGGCCCGCGCCGCCTCGATCGTCGCGTTCAGGGCCAGCAGGTTCGTCTGCTCCGCGATCGACGTGATCACCTTGACGACGTTGCCGATCTCCGTCGACGACTCACCGAGCCGGGCCATCACCGTCGAGGTGTCCGCCGTGACCTCCACCGCACGCGACGCCACACCCGCGGCATGGACGGCGCTCTGCCCGATCTCCCGGATCGACGCACCCATCTCCTCGGCCCCGGCCGCCACCGTGTGGATGTTGGACGACATCGTCGCCGCCGAATCGGCCACCGCGGCGGACTGCCGGGAGCCGTTCTCCGCGTCGGCGACGCTCTGCCGGCTACCCTCCGCCAGCCCGTCCGCCGCCCCACCGAGGTTGGTGGAGTGTTCGGACAGCTCCGTGACGGTCTCGCGCAGCGTGCCGATCGCCCGGCGCAGCATCCCGGCCATCTTGCCCAGCTCGTCGGTCTGGTCGACGTCCGGGTCGTGGGACAGGTCACCGTCGGCCACGGCCTCCAGCACCCGGGACACGCGGCCCAGCGGCGCGACGATCAGCCGGGCGATGTAGAGCGCCAGCAGCACGGCCAGCACGACCGCGACCGCGAAGACCACCGCGATCCACGTCCGGATCGCGGTCACGGTGGCGTCGAAGTCCTTGCCCGCGACCAGGGCCTTGTTGGCCCGAACGATCTCGTCCGAGAACATGCCCTCGTACGCCTTGCGCAGGTCCCGGTTGGGGCCGAACGACGCGGTCAGCGCGGAAGCGTGATCGCTGGGATAGATCGTGAACTCGGCCTGCGTCGCCACGAACCACGAGTCGGTGGACTTCTGGATCTTGTCGATGGTGGCCCGCTCGGGCCCCTGCGCCAGGGCGCGCGCCCCGGCGAGAGCCTCCTTGATGGTCTTCTGGCGGCCGAGTGCCTCGTCGCGGAACTTCGTGTCCCCGCCGATGAGGTATCCGCGCTCGTCGTTGGCCGCCGCCTTGGCCGCCAGCGCGGCGCTGTTCAGGTTGTTGATGTACGGCACGGCACGGCTGAGCTCCTCAGCCCGGGTGCTCTGCAGGCCGCTGATGCCCGCGAGGCTGATCACGCCGGTGATCACCGTCCCGGTGATCGCCACCCCGGCGACCGTGAGAATCTTCGTCGACACCTTCAGGTTGCCGACCCACCCTGCCAGACCTGCCATGAACCCGTGCTCCCCCGTGACCGACGACCGGACGGTCCCGGTCTCGCACCACAGCGATCGGCAAGCGGCGCAGCGGTCTGACCATCCCTGCGGGGTGCGGAAGGAATTCACCCGGCGTTCACTGAGCCCGCCCGTACGTGCGGGAGCGCTGCTCGGGAACGCCGGGGGACAAAAGGTCAGAGTTTGAAGCGCTCCACGATGCGACGCAGGTCACCCGACATCGTGGCGAGCTGACCCGCCGCCTGGCTGGCGCCGCCGACCCGGGAGTTGATCCGCTCCACGGCCCCGGCCACGTCGTCGATGGTCTGGGCGACAGAGCCGCCCGCGGAGGCGGCCTCGGCGACGTTGCGGCTCATCTCGTTGGTGGTCACGGTCTGCTCCTCGACCGCCGACGCGATCGTGGTCTGGAACTCGCTGATCCGTCCGATGATCTCGGAGATCTCCGCGATCGCGGCCACCGCACCCGCGGTGTCCTCCTGGATCGCCGCGACCCGCTGACCGATGTCCTGGGTCGCCCGCGCGGTCTCCTGCGCGAGGTCCTTCACCTCGCCGGCCACCACCGCGAAGCCCTTGCCCGCGTCACCGGCCCGCGCCGCCTCGATCGTCGCGTTCAGGGCCAGCAGGTTCGTCTGCTCGGCGATCGACGTGATCACGTTGACCACGTTGCCGATCTCGGCGGAGGACTCACCCAGCCGGGCCATCACCGTCGAGGTGTCGGCCGTGACCTCGACCGCACGCGTGGCGACACCCGCGGCATGGGTGGCGCTCTGCCCGATCTCCCGGATCGACGCACCCATCTCCTCGGCCCCGGCCGCCACCGTGTGGATGTTGGACGACATCGTCGCCGCCGAATCGGCCACCGCGGCGGACTGCCGGGCGCCCTCCTGCGCATCGGTCACGCAGTGCTTGCTGGTGTCCGACAGGTTCTGGGCGGCTCCGCCGAGCGTGGTGGAGTGCTCGGACAGCTCCGAGACCGTCTCGCGCAGGGTGCCGATCGCCTGCCGCAGCATGTCGGCCATCCTGCCCAGCTCGTCGGTCTGGTCGACGTCCGGGTCGTGGGACAGGTCACCGTCGGCCACCGCCTGCAACACCCGCGAGACCCGGCCCAGCGGCGCGACGATCAGCCGGGCGATGTAGAGCGCCAGCAGGATCGCCAGGGCCACCGCGATCGCGAAGACCACGCCGATCGACCACCGGGTCGCCCGTACGGTGGCGTCGAAGTCCTTGCCCGCGACCAGCGCGGAGTTGGCCCGGGTGATCTCGGCCGCCAGCTTCGTCTCGTACGCCTTGCGCAGGTCCCGGTTGGGGCCGAAAGCGGCCTTCACCGCGGCGTCGTGGTCACTCTCGTACGTGGTGAACTCGGCCTGCAGCGCCGTGAACCACGTGTCGATCGACTGCTGGATGTCGTCGATGGTGGCCTTCTCGCCGGCGGCGCCCCGAGCACGCGCGTCGGCGAGGTTCTCCTTGACCGTCTTCTGGCGACCGAGCGCCTCGTCGCGGAACTTCGGGTCGCCCGCGATCAGGTACCCACGCTCGTCATTGGCGGCCGCCTTGGCGGCGATCCCGGCGGAGTTCAGGTCGTTGATGTACGGCACGGCCCGGTCGAGCTCCTCGGTGCGGGTGCTCTGCAGGCCGCCGATCCCGGCGAGGCTCACCGCTCCGGTGACCACCGTGCCGGCGATCGCCACCGCGGCGACCGTGAGGATCTTGGTCGACACCTTGCGGTTGCCGATGAACCCAGCCAGACCTGCCATCTCCGTGCCCCCCGTGACGGACGACCGGACCACCCGGTCATGTGCCACAAGCGATCGGCAACCGGTGAAGGCAGCTTGAGACGGGTCTCACATTTCGGTGAATGTTTCCCCGGACACCAAAGTGGTGGAGCGCACCGCACGCAGCCGCTGCTGCGGAACCCCGGCGGCGGCGAGGTCGGCGGCCACCCCCGGCGAGGCGCGATCGAGGAACACCACCACCTGGTGGTCGTCGCCGAGGCCGCAGACCGCGGACAACGTGCCGAGGTTGATCGGGTCCAGTGCCGACACGTCGGCCAGGTCCAGCACCAGGCGCAGCGGACGGATCTTGCGGACGGAATGCACCAGCAGCTGGCGCAGCTCGACGGCACGGTCCGGTCCCAGGACGCCGTGGGGCCGGACGATCAGGCTGCCGTCGGGACCCGTCTCGACGTCGAGCTCGGGGACACGCATCGGATTGCCCTTCGTCACCGCGCATTCAACACGGACTCACGATACGACGTGGACAGCGGCCGGTCGACAGCCGCGCAATTCCGCAGTGCAACCATTTGGTTACGCCCATGATCAAGAACTCGGACCCCGGCGGACCAGCGCGATCGGGCTGAAGATCCTTTCACCGTCGAACGACGTTCACCCGAGATCAACCTGCTGGGCGCCGACTTGCGGTTGGGTGTTCCGCGAGACAACAACCAAGCTGGAGGAACGCACGTGTTTGCCCGCCCCGCCCGGTGGCTCGCCGCGCCGGTGCTCGCCGGAGCCGTCGCCGCTGCCGGGATGACGCTCGTCAACCCGCTGACCGCCGCCGACGCCGGCATCGCCGCGAAGCGGCCCGCCAAGGCCCGCAACGTCATCTTCATCAACGGTGACGGGATGGCCGCCGCCCACCGCGAGGCCGCCCGCCTGTACTACGCCGGGCTCGACGGTCAGCTCACCATGGACAAGCTGCCGTTCTCCGGGCAGCTCACGACGAGCCCGCACGACCCGAAGTCGCCGATCACCGACTCGGCGGCCGCGGCCACCGCCTGGGCCACCGGCGAGAAGACGTACAACGGCGCGATCAGCGTGGACGTCGACGGCAACCCGCTGCCGACGCTCGGGGCGCAGGCCAAGGCCGCCGGAAAGGCCACCGGCCTGGTCACCACCGCCCAGGTGACAGACGCCAGCCCGGCCGCCTTCTTCGCCAACACCGCCAACCGCTCGGCGCAGGACGAGATCGCCCGGCAGTACATCGAGGTCAGCAAGCCCGACGTCATCCTGGGCGGCGGCGAGGACTGGTGGCTGCCCGCGGACAAGCCGGGCGCGTACCCGGACCACCCCGCCGAGGACACGACCGAGGCCAGCAAGGGCACCAAGGGCGACCTCATCGCCGAGGCCCGCCGCAAGGGCTACCAGTACGTGTCCACAGCCGACCAGCTCGCCAGGGCGAAGAAGGGCGGGAAGCTGCTCGGGCTGTTCGCCAACGAGGAGCTGTTCCAGCAGCGCGAGGAGGGCAAGGGCGACGTCTACAACCCGCCCGCCAGCCTCGCCACGATGACCAGCAAGGCGCTGGAGACCCTCGCCACCGACCGGCAGGGCTTCTTCCTGTTCGTCGAGGAGGAGGGCGTCGACGAGTTCGCCCACGAGAACAACGGCACCCGCGTGCTGCAGGCCATGGGCGAGCTGGACAAGGCGGTCGCGGTGGCCCGCAACTACGCCGCCACCCACCCCGACACCCTGGTCGTGGTGACCGGCGACCACGAGTGCGGCGGCCTGACCGTCGAGGACACCGGCACCACCGACGAGTCGGGCGACGGCATCTCCGCCGAGGACGGGCCGTTCGCCATCAAGGGCAGCCCGCTGAAGTTCACCATGGACTGGACGACCAGCGGGCACACCGGCGTGGACGTGCCGGTCACCGCGTACGGGCCGCTGGCCGACCGGTTCTCCGGCAAGCACCCGAACACGCACGTGCACGACGTACTGAGCACCATTCTGACCCGCTAGCAGGGGTCCGGGGCCGTCCGGGCCGGCACCGCCCGGGCGGCCCCGTCAACCACCGTGGTACGGGTCGACGGTGACCACGAGGATGGCCACGTCGTCGGTGCGCGGATGCGGGCCGACGTTGGCGCGGATGATGTGGTCGAGCAGGCCGCGGGGTTCGTGCGTCGGGGCGGACGAGACCGCGGCGCACAACTCGGCCAGGCCCCGGTCGACGGTGTAGCGGCGGTCCTCGATCAGCCCGTCGGTGTAGAGCACGAGACTGGACCCGGCGGGCAGTGGCAGCGTGACGTCGGCGTACTCCGCATGCCGGATCCCCAGCGGTGGTCCCGGTGTCAGCGGCAGCGGTTCGGCCAGTCCCCCGGACCAGCGGACCGGCGGCGGATGGCCCGCCAGCACCGCCGAGGCGGTGTGGTCGCGCAGATGGACCTCGAGGTAACAGCACGACGCCATGGCGTGCGGTTCGTAGCGCAGCAGCAGCTCGTTCGCCCGGCGCATGACGTCGGCCGGGCCGTACCCGTCGGCCGCGTACGCCCGCAGCGCGCTGCGCAGCTGCCCCATCGTCGCCGCGGCCTGGGAACTGTGCCCCGCGACGTCACCGATGACGACCGCGGCCCGGTCGGCGTCGATCTGGATGACGTCGTACCAGTCGCCGCCCACGTCGGCGCCGCGGGTCCAGGGCAGGTAGCGCACCGCGTGGCGGGCGCCGTCGAGGATCGGCAGGGTGCCGGGCAGCAGGGCCCGTTGCAGGTCCGCGGCGATCGACAGCTGGGACTCGTACAGCAGGGCGCGCTGCAGCGCCTGAGCGGCCAGGCGGCTGAACGCGACCAGGTTGTCGCGTTCGTCGTCGTCGAACTGGCGTGGCTCCTGGTAGCCGATCACCAGCGTGCCGAGGACCTGCCCCGCGGTGGTCAGCGGCAAGAACGCCCACGCGGACCGGCCGCCGCCGGAGACGGCGTGGGCCGGGTCGGGCTGGGCCGCGGCGAACTCCTCCGGGGAGCACAGGTAGCGCGGCCGCCCGGTCGCGGCGACCCCGGCCGCCGGGTACGGATGGGTCATCGGCAGCTCGCGGAGCTGATCCACGACGTGCTCCTCGTACCCGGCGCTGTAGCGCAGGACCAGGCCGCCGTGCTCGATCAACAGCACGGCCAGTCCGTGCCCGCGGGCGGAGGGGCGCAGGACGGTGCCCATCGCCACGTACACCTCCTCGGCGGTGCTCGCGGCGACCAGCGCGGCCGTGACCGCCTGCAACGCGCCGGTCCAGTACGCCGCGGCGCGGGCCTGGGCGGCGCTGCGTTCGAGCTGCCGCTGGTAGTCGACCGACTCGGTGACGTCGCGGTACGACACCGCGACGATCCCGGCGCCGACCCGGACCGCCTTGAGCTCCCAGACCTGCGCCGCGCTCGGCGAGCTGAGCTGCTGGTGCCACATCTCGCCGGTCTCGGCGACCCCCCGCAGGTACGGGAACAGCTGCCCCTCCTCCGGGCTGGAGGACTGCGCGACGATCCGGTGCCCGATGAGTTCCTCGACGGTGTGCCCGGCGAGCTTGGCGCCGATCTGGTTGGTGTAGTCGCAGACGAAGTCGATGATCGCGCCGGACTCGTCGTGCACGGCGCGCAGCAGAGTGAACCCGTCGAACGCCGCGTCCAGCGCGTCGTACAGCCGGGCTCCGCCCTCGGTCTGTGACCCCATGGTCAACTTGCTCAGGTCGACGAACCGGGCGATGAAGCCGTCCCCGAACGGCACGAGCCGGACCTCGAAGTGACCCGCCAGGCTCGACCGGTCGTAGTACACCGTCCGGACCGCCGGCACCCGCTCCTGCACCACCTGCCGGTACAGCTGCAGCGTGCCGTCGGTGACCGTCTCCGGCCACAGCTGGCGGTAGGTCCGGCCGATCAGCTCGTCGCGGGGCCGGTCCAGGAACCGGCAACCGGCCTCGTTGAGGTAGGTGAGGGTGAAGTCGACGATGCCGCCGTGGGCGTCGCGCACCGCCGTGGCGAGCGCGCACCCGTGCGGATCAGCCTCCAGCAGCGCCACGACGTCCGCCGGCGGCTCCCCGCCGAGCGCCTCACCGCTCATCAGCGACCCCTGCGGCACATGCGCATCAGGGTAACCGGCCCGGCCCGCCCGTTGTCCGTCTTCACCCGCCCGAACGTCGGCGCACCACCCGGGCGGGGGCTGCCGTGGTCGCCCCGCCGTCGCTTCCGCATCGCCTCTGCGCCATTGCGCGGCCACGTTCCGTCGATACCTTTCGATCCCCCGCTCCCGACGCCGTGAACCGGAGGACCGCCATGGGCGCCGTCGACCGCCGTACGTTCCTGAAGCTGGCCGGCGCCGCCGCGCTGGCGCCGGACCTCAGCAAGGCCCTGGCCATCCCCGCGCACCAGCGCACCGGCACGATCGAGGACGTCGAGCACGTCATCATTCTCATGCAGGAGAACCGGTCCTTCGACCACTACTTCGGCACGCTGCGCGGGGTCCGCGGCTTCGCCGACCCGCACCCGGTGCGGCTGCCGTCCGGCAAGCCGGTCTGGCACCAGCCGACCGGCGACGGCGGTGAACTGCTGCCGTTCCGGCCCGACGTGCCCGACCTGGGCCAGACCTACCTGCCCGATCCGCCGCACGGCTGGACCGACGGGCACGCCGCCTGGCACGGTGGCCGGCACGACCGGTGGGTGCCGAGCAAGGGCGTCACCACGATGACCCACCACACCCGGGCGGACCTGCCCTATCAGTACGCCCTGGCGGACGCGTTCACGGTCTGCGACAACTACCACTGCTCGCTGCTGGGCCCCACCGACCCGAACCGTTACCACATGTGGACCGGCTGGGTGGGCAACGACGGCGCCGGTGGCGGACCGGTCATCACCAACGCCGAGGCGGGCTACGACTGGTCGACCTACCCGGAACGGCTGGAGCGGGCCGGGATCTCCTGGAGGGTCTACCAGGACGTCGGCGACGGCCTGACCGCCGCGGGCTCGTGGGGCTGGACCCCGGACCCGTTCATCGGCAATTACGGCGACAACTCCCTGCTCTACTTCCACCAGTACCAGAACGCCGCTGCGGGGACCCCGCTGGCGGACCGGGCCAGGACCGGGACGAACATCAAGGCACTGGGCCGCGACCCGGCGGCGCTGCTCAGCGACTTCCGCGACGACGTGGCGCAGGGGCGGCTGCCCGCCGTGTCGTGGATCGTTGCGCCGGAGGCGTACTCCGAACACCCGAACTGGGAGCCCGACTTCGGCTCCTGGTACGTCTCCCGGGTCGTCGACATCCTCGCCGACCACCCCGAGGTGTTCAGCCGGATGGCCCTGTTCATCACGTACGACGAGGAGGGCGGGTTCTTCGATCACCTGGTGCCGCCGACGCCGCCGGGATCACCCGCCGAGGGCGCCTCGACCGTCCCGGTCACCCACGAGATCTTCCCCGGTGACGCCGGGCATCCGGCCGGGCCGTACGGGCTCGGGATGCGGGTGCCGATGATCGTGGTATCGCCGTGGAGCCGGGGCGGCTGGGTCAACTCACAGGTGTTCGACCACACGTCGCTGATCCGGTTCCTGGAGGCCCGGTTCGCCGGGGGCCGCCCCGACCTGGTCGAGTCCAACATCACGCCGTGGCGACGGGCCGTGACCGGGGACCTCACCGGCGCCTTCGACTTCCGTACGCCGAACCGGCACCGCCCCTACCCGCTGCCGGACACGGGCGACTTCAAGCCGGCCGACCTCGTCCGGCAACCCGACCAGGTGCCCGTGCCCCCGACCGCGCAGCGGCTGCCCGAGCAGGAGCCGGGGGTGCGCCCGGCGCGGGCGCTGCCGTACGCGCTGCACGCCGACGCGGTCACCGACGGCCGCGTGCTGACGGTGACCATGCGCAACACCGGTGCCGCGGCCGCGGTGCTCCACGCCCGCTGCGCCGATCCCGCGCATGCGCCGCGCTCGTACACCGTGCAGCCGGATGCGGAACTGGCCGGGACCTGGCCGGCGGCCGCCGGATACGACGTGTCCGTGCACGGGCCGAACGGGTTCTTCCGCAGCTTCCGGAGCGGGCCGGCCGGCGCGGCCGTGGAGATCACCATGGACTGCGACGCGGACGCCGACCGGGTCGCGCTGCGGTTCCGCAACCCCGGCGCCCACCCGCTGCGGCTGAGCGTGCGCGACGCGTACCGCAGCGGCCGCACCACCGTCACCGTGGACGGCGGCGCGACGGCCACCCGGCAGTGGACGGTGGCGCGCACCCGCGGCTGGTACGACCTGGAGGTCACCGCGGCGGGCGGGCTGACCCAGCGCTACGCCGGTCACCTGGAGAACGGCCGGGACAGCATCACCGACCCGGCCATGGGAGGCCTGCTCTGAGCCGATCGGGGTAATCACCCACCACAACCACCGCGCGGCAACCGTGGGTGGGCCACGCTGACGTACACCGTGGGTGGTTGCCGGAGGACTACCGGCCGATCGTCAGGAGTCCCGGGTGGCCGTAGGGCACGTCGATCCCGACCGGACGGTCGCGTCGCCCGCCGTGCCGGGCGGCACGCCGCCGCTCGGCTACTGCCGCGCGCTCGACGGCATCCGCGCGCTGGCGGTGGCCGCGGTGGTGCTGTTCCATGCCGGGGTCGCCGGGCTCCGGGGCGGGTTCCTCGGCGTCGACACGTTCTTCGTCCTGTCCGGTTTCCTCATCACGTCGCTGCTGCTGAACGAGCGGGCCCGTACCGGTCGGATCGCGCTCGGCCGGTTCTGGGTCCACCGGGCCCGGCGCCTGCTGCCCGCCCTGCTGGCCATGCTGATCGCCACGATCGTGGCCGGGCATCTCCTGCTGGACGACGGTGCGCTGCGGCTGCTGCGCGGCGACGCCTACGCCGCCCTGGGCTACGTCGCCAACTGGCGGATGATCTTCCGCGGCACCGGCTACGTCGCCGTGACCGCCGCGCCGTCACCGCTGCAGCACACCTGGTCGCTCGGCATCGAGGAACAGTTCTATCTGCTGTGGCCGTTGCTGGTCACGGCCCTGGTGACCGGGCTGGCGGCCCGCCACGCCCGAGCCCTGCTGCTGGCGTGCTGCCTGCTGGGCGTCGCCGCCTCGCAGTTCGCCTGCGGCGAGATGTTCCAGCCGGACGCCATGAGCCGGGCGTACTACGGCACCGACACCCGCGCGCAGGCGCTGCTCGTCGGTGCGGCCCTGGCCGCGTTGCTGGCGGGAGGACGCGCAGTCGGCCGGGGCGCACCACGGCGCGGGTCCGGCCCGGGCGCGCCGCCACGCGGGTTCGCCGCTGCCGCCCGGCGCACGGTGCTGGGCCCGGCGGCGTTGCTGGCCACAGCGGTCACGGCGTGGCTGTGGCACACCGCCGGGGATCAGGCGGCCCGGCTGTACCACGGTGGCCTCACGGTCGCCGCGCTGGCCACGGCCGTGGTCATCGCCCACGCCGTGACAAGTCCCGGCTCGGCCGTGGCCCGGTTCCTCGGGCTGGCGCCGCTGGTCCGGCTGGGCCGGATCTCGTACGGCGTCTACCTCTGGCACTGGCCGCTGTTCACGTACGTCACCGCGGACGCCACGGGCCTGTCACGCTGGCCGCTGCTGGTCGTACGGCTGGCGGGCACCCTCGGGCTCGCGGTCCTCAGCTACCACCTGATCGAACAGCCGATCCGGCGTGGCGCGCTGGCCCGGCTGCTGCCGCACGGCATCCCGGTAGCGGTCGCCACCGCCACGCTGGGGGTGGTGATCATCATGATCGGCGTCGAGACCGTCCCGGCGACCCGCCCGCCGGCGGCCGCCGCCCCCGTCGTCATCACCGCGCCGTCCGGCACGCCGCGGGCACGAGCCCCGATCAACCGGCCGGGGCGGCCGCAAGCGGCGGGCCGCCAGCCGCGGGTGACCTTCTTCGGCGACTCGGTGGCCTGGGTGATCGGCACCTACCTGCCCCGGCACCCCGGCATGTGGACCAGCGTGCGCGCCATCCAGGGGTGCGGGATCGCGACGCTGCCCGACATCCGCATGCTCGGCACCGGGCACACGAACTATCCCGGCTGCACGTCCTGGCGCAGACGCTGGCGGCACGGCGTGGACACCGACAACCCCGACGTCGCGGTCGTCGAGCTCAACCGCTGGGAGCTGATGGACCGCCGGTACCAGGGGCGCTACCAGCACGTCGGTGAGCCCGCGTACGACACGTACCTGACGGCGCAGCTGGACGCGGCCGTGGCGATCGCGGCGTCGCGCGGCGCGGCCGTCGTGCTGCTGACCGCGGCGTACACCCATCGGGCCGAGCGGCCGGACGGGGGCCTGTACCCGGAGGACCAGCCGCAGCGGGTGGATGCCTGGAACCGGCTGCTCGGCGCGGAGGCCGCGCGGCACCCCGGCACGGTCACCGTCCTGGATCTCGCGCCCCTGGTCTGCCCCGACGGCAGGTTCACCCGGGACATCGGCGGGATGCGGGTGCGCAGCGACGGCCTGCACTACACGCCGTACGCGGTGCAGAGCATCATCGCGCCGTGGCTGCTGCCCCGGCTGGCGGCCATCGCCACGGGCACCTATCACCCCGCGGCACGTGCCGGGGGGTGATGGGTGCCGGTGGCCCGCGGCGAGCACACCGGTGACCCCTCGTGCGCGGCGAGGAAGGCGTCCACCGCCCGGGACCACGGGAACGACTCGGCGCGGGCCCGGGCGGCGGCCCGGCGCTGCGCGACCGGGCGGGACAGCAGCCGCCGCACCGCTGTCGCGTATCCCGGGCCGTCGCCCGGGGCCGCCACCCCGGCCGCGCCGACCACCTCGGGCAGGGCACTGCGGGAGCTGACCACTACCGGGGTGCCGCTGGCCAGTGCCTCGAGCGCGGCCAGCCCGAACGTCTCCACCGGTCCGGGCGCCAGCACGACGTCCGCGCTGGCCAGCAACGCCGCCAGCGGGTCGCGTTCGCGCAGGTGCCCGACGAAGTGCACGGGCAGGCGCTGTTCGGCGGCCGCGGCGCGCAGGTCCGCGTCCAGGGGGCCGGTGCCCGCGACCACCAGGACGGCGGGCACCCCGGCCGCGCGCAGCCCGGCCAGCGCGGCCAGCGAACGCCGGGGCCGCTTCTCCGCCGACAGCCGTCCGCAGTGCAGCAACAGCACCTCGCCGGGGGCCGCGTACCGGGCGCGGACCTCCGGGTCGTACCGCGTCGGCGAGAACCGGTCGAGGTCGACGCCCAGGGGCGCCCGGACCGGACGCCCACCGATGCGCTGGAACTCGGCCGCCGCCCACCCGGTGGTGCACACCACCCGGTCGAAGGCGGCCAGGGTACGGGCGTTCAGCGCGTCCGCCGCGGCGCGGGCGACACCGCCGCCGGGCCCGAACAGCCGCAGCAGCCCGTCCAGGCTCTCGTGCGAGACCATCATGGACGGTACGCCGGCCCGCCGCGCCCACGGGCCGACCCAGCGCAGCGTCGAACGGTCGTGCACCTCGACGCGGTCCGGCCCCAGACGGCCCAGCACGCCCTTGACCGCGGCCCGGTCCAGCAGCACCCGGTAGCCGCCCAGGCCCGGCACCACGGGACCGGGCACCGTGATGACCCGGCCGTGGGCGGTCGCGTCGTCGCGGGGCCGTTCGCCCGGCACCACCAGCACCGGCTCGTGCCCGGCCCGGACGTACCCGCGGCCCAGCTCCCGCAGCGCCGTGCGCAGCCCGCCCGACCCGGGGTGCACGAAGTTGGCCAGCCGGACGATCCTCACACCGCGACCGCAAGGCCGCCCCCGCCGGTCTCCACCTCCCGCGCCGCCGCGTAGTGCCCGAGCAGTTCGTCGCCGACGGCGGCCCAGGTGCGCTCCCGCACGGCGGCGCGCCCGGCCGCGCCGAAGGCCCGCCGCAGCGCCGGGTCGCCGGCCAGCTCCGCGACGGCGTCGGTGAAGCCCTGCTCGCGATGCGGCGGGACCAGGTAGCCGGTGCGGCCGTGCGCGACCAGGTCGAGGGGGCCGCCCGCCGCCGGGGCCACCACCGGCAGCCCGCTGGCCATCGCCTCCTGCACCGCCTGCCCGAACGTCTCGTACGGGCCGGTGTGCGCGAACACGTCGAGGCTGGCGTAGATCCGGGCCAGCTGGGTGCCGTGCCGGGCGCCCAGGAATACCGCACCCGGCAGCGCGCGCTGCACCGGGCCGGCGGCCGGGCCGTCACCCACCACGACCAGCCGTACGCCCGGCAGCCGGGCGACACCGGCCAGCAGGTCCACCTCCTTCTCCACCGCCAGCCGTCCGACGAAACCCACCAGCACCGCTCCGTCCGGGGCGAGTGCCCGCCGGATCCCGGCGCTGCGCCGCCCCGGGTGGAACCGCACGCCGTCGACGCCACGGCGCCACAGATGCACCCGCTGTACGCCGTGCGCCTGCAGCGCGCCCACCGACTCCGTGGACGGCGCCAGGGTGCGCGAGGCGGCGTTGTGCACAGAGCGGATCCACCGCCACGCGGCCCGCTCGGTCATGCCCACCCGGTACGCCCGCGCGTACGCGGCGACGTCGGTCTGGTAGACCGCAACCGACGGCAGCCGCAGCGCCCGGGCCGTGTTCTGCGCCCACCTGCCGAGCACGAACGGGCTGGCCAGGTGCAGCAGATCGGCACCGTGCCCGCGGATCGCGGTGGTCAGCGCGCGGCTGGGCAGGCCCAGCCGGACCTGGGGATAGCCGGGCATCGGCACGGACGGGATGCGGACCACCGGGTAGGGCCACTCGTCCGTCGACCGCCGCGCCGCGGCGGGCGCCGCGGGGGCGATCACCAGCGGTTCATGGCCGGTGCGGACGAGATGCTCGGCGGTGCGGACGACCGAGTGGGCGACGCCGTTGACGTCGGGCGGGAACGACTCCGTGACCAGCACGATGCGCATGGACACAGGTGAACGCCGGGCCGGATCGGCCGGGCCACGGCACCGTGACGGGCAGCGGAACGATCAGCGACAACACATCTGTTCGCGTCCCGGTCACCTGCCCGTCAGCCGGCCTCAGACCGTGAACCTCGTGGTCAGCGTACGGATGGAACCGGCCAGTTCGGCCAGTTCCGCCGCCGCGACGCTGACCTGCTGGGCGTGCGCGGCCGCGGCGCCCGCCGCGCCGGCCACGTCGCCGATCACCGCGTTCATGTCGGACACCTGGCCGCTGGTGCTGGCGGTTCCGCTGGACAGCAGGTTCGTGGTGGTCTCCTGCTGTTCGACCGCGGCGGCGATGGTGATCTGGTACTCGCTGATCTTGTCGATGACCGACGTGATCCCGCCGATCGCCTCGACCGCCGAACCGGTGTCCTCCTGGATGGCGGTGATCTTCGCGGCGACCTCCGCGGTGGCCTCCGCTGTCGCGTTCGCCAGTGTCTTCACCTCGGTCGCCACCACCGCGAAGCCCTTGCCCTGCTCACCGGCGCGGGCCGCCTCGATGGTGGCGTTGAGGGCCAGCAGGTTGGTCTGCTTGGCGATGGAGTCGATCAGCGCGATCACGTCGCTGATCTCGGCGCTGGAGGCACCGAGCCGGGTGACCGTGGCGCTGGCCGAGTCCGCGGCGGTGACGGCGTCGGCGGTGACCCGGGCGGCGTCGGCGGCGCTGCCGGCGATCTCCGCGATGGACGCATGCATCTCCTCCGCGCCGCTGGCCATCGTGCCGACCTGGACGGCGACGCCCTCCGCCGTGGCGTTCATCCGCGCGGCCTGCCGGGCGGTGTCCGCGGTGACCGTGCTGATCTCGACGCTGGCCGCCTGCAGCTGCGCGCTGCTCGCGGCGACCGCCTCGGCGGCGTCGTGCAGCTGTTCGATGGCGGCGCGGTTGTTGGCCACGGCCGTGTCCACGGCCGCGGCCATGCGGGCCAGGTCGTCGGTGCCGTCGAGGTCGATGCGGGCGGTGAGGTCACCGGCGGCGACCCGCTCCAGGGTGCTGCGGATCCGGCCGATCGCCGAGGAGATGCGGCGCACGATGCGCCACGCCGTGACCGCCAGCAGCAGCAGCCCGATCGCGCCGACGATGCCGGTGGTGCGGGCCTGGGCGGCGGCCTCCGCGTTCACGTCGTCGACGTACACGCCGGAGCCGATGATCCAACCCCAGTTGGGGATGCCCTGCACATAGGACACCTTCGGCTGCGGGTCCTTCTTGCCGGGCTTGGGCCAGTAGTACTCGACCGTGCCCGCGCCGTGGGCCTTGACGACGTTCACCATCTCGACGAACAGGTGCTTGCCGGTCGGGTCGGTGTTGCCGGTCAGGTCCTGACCGTTGAGTTCGGGCTTCACCGGGTGCATGACCATGCGCGGGGTCATGTCGTTGATCCAGATGTAGTTGTCACCGGCGTAGCGCAGGTTCCGCACCGCGGCGATGGCCTGGCGCTGGGCCTGCTCGCGGGTCAGCTCACCCGCGGCCTCCTTGGCGAGGTAGCCGTCGACGACGCCGCTGACGGCCTCGACGACATGCCGGGTCTGCAGTTTGCGCTCGGCCATGAGGCTTTCGCGGGTCGTGACGAGCGACGAGATCACCACGGCCACGATGCTTGTCAGCGCGAGCAGGATCATGACGGCCAGGCGTGCGGTCACGCCCGGTTTGGTGAGCTGCCGCAGCCGCATCGTCACAGCGTTCATCGGGGGTTTCTCCTTCGGGCCCCGGCGGCGCCGGGGATGGTCCGGTTGGGGGATGGGACCGGTCGGGGTGCACGCCTGGTCGATGCGGCGAGCTACGGAGCGTGCAGACCCGGTCACGACTATCGGAGCCCGCTGGGCACAGCGGACCATTTCCCCACGGATGTTTGAGTGACGCCCGCCACGGCTCCTGAAGTGGCGCACCGACCTGCCGACGGCCACCCGGGGTCGTCGCCGAGCGGGTCTCAGCCGGGTCGCGCGGCGAGGACCCCGGCGGCGTGCTCCATCAGCGCGGACACCGCCGCCGCCGGATCGGCCGGGGCGTTCGGGAACGGTTCGGGGTCGAGGCAGCGGTCGAGTAGCAGTTCGACCACCCCGGCCCGGTCGAGGACGGCGGACGCGTCGATCGCGCCGGGCAGGATCCGCACCTCGACTGTGTCCCGCACCGGGGTCTCGGTCAGCAGCTGGGTCAGGTTGACGTCGAAGAACTTGGTCAGGCCGCCGTCGGCCGCCGCCCGGCGCAGGTCCTCGTACGTCGGTGTGCCGTCGGCGGCGGCGACCAGGGCCGGCGGCAGCGGGGCGAGGCGGCGGCAGGCCGGATTGGTCCCCAGCAGCGTGCGCAGCGGCTCGCGCCAGTACGCGAACAGCCGGACCAGGTTCGCCAACGCGGGCGCCGACCGGAACGGCCCGCCGTCCACGTGCAGGTGGACGGCGGCCTCCCGGGGGACGGTGAAACCCAGCTCACGGGCCGGGCCGAGCAGCCGCTCCAGCGCGGCGTGGTGGTCGCCGGTCAGCGGCGGTGTCACGATCTCGCAGGGGCGCTCCCGTTCACCGCCCAGCGGGGCGGCCAGCGCGATCGTCACACCGGCCGGGTCGTCGAGCCGGTACACGTCGCCGTGGCGTTGCACCGCGCTGTCCCAGAGCCGCGCCGTCGCGTCCAGCGCGGTGTCGAGGGTGCCGCCGGGATCGCTGTGCGCGGCAATCAGCCGGGTCAGCCGGGGGTCGTCGCTGAGGATCCGGTACCAGCCCGGCCGCGGGGCGGCCCGCGGGTCCAGGTCGGCCAGCAGCGTGACGTCGTCCACGAGCGTGCACAGGGGGGCGCCGTCGCCGTCGCGTACCTCGAAACCCCGGGTGAGGTGCAGGAACCGTCCCAGGCCGGGGACCAGGGACGGTTCGCTGTCGTGGTGCCACACCGGGCGAACCGAGCCGCCGTACCGGCGGGCCAGCTCGCGGGCGAGGGTGCGCCGGCTGCGGCCCGGCGGGGCCATCAGCTCGATCTCGAACCCGGTTCGCCGGTGCAGCCGTACGGTCACGGCTTGATCGGCAGGGTTTCGCCGGCCAGCAGCCTCTTACCGGCCGCGACCTTCGCCTCGGACGGGCTGGCCAGATGCCACAGCTTGGCCAGCTGCACCGCGTCGTCGTAGGTGTAGCCGGCCGCGAAGAACGCGTCGAACTGCTTGGCCTGCCGGGCCTCGGCGGCCTTCTTCGGGTCCGGCGCAATCGGCAGGTGCTGACCGGCCAGCACGCGCCTGCCGCCGGCCACCTTCGCCGCGTACGGATCGGGCAGATGCCACAACTTGGCCAGCTTCACGGCGTCGTTGTAGTCGTAGCCCGCCCCGAAGAACGCGTCCAGCCGGGCCTGCTCCTGCTTGTCCTCGGGCGCCGGGGTCGCAGGGGTGCCGGTGCCCGGCTTGATCGGCAGCGTCTCGCCCGCCAGCAGGCGCCGCCCCGCCTCCGCCTTGACCGTGCCGATGTCGCCCTTCGAGTGCCAGAGCTTGGCCAGCTGGACCGCGTCGTCGTAGTCGTAGCCGGCCGCGAAGTAGGCGTCGAAGTCCCGCTGCAGCTCGGCCTCGGACGGCGCGGCGGACGCCGACGGCGCGGCGGCGGGCATCACGATGCTCACGCCGTCGGCCGGGCGGCCCGGCAGGAACGAAGGCAGGTTGATCGCGCCCGCCAGCAGGCCGGCACCCAGCACCGCGCCGCCCGCGGCCTGGGCGCCCCGTCGGCGCCGTCGATAGGTACGGGACAGCTGCTGGATCCGGGCGTAGACGTCCCCCGGATCGGGGGTCGGGTGTTGGTGGGCCTCGAACGCCTCGCGCAGTTGCTCTTCAAGGTGGGTCACGACGCCTCCTGGGCGTGGATCATGTGGGGTCGCTCCGACGACAGCCGGAGGTTCTTCAGTGCCCTCGAGGCGTGGCTGCGCACCGTTGCGGGCGAGCAGCCGAGCAGTTCGGCGATCGCGTCGTCGTCCAGATGCTCGTAGTACCGCAGCACGAGCACGGCGCGCTGTTTACGGCCCAGCGTGGCCAGCCGGTGCCACAGCGCGTCGGCCTCCACGACGTCCTGGGCGTGGTCCGGTGCCCCGCCGCGGGCGTCGTCGAGGTCCACCAGCCGCTCGCCCACGGCGTGCACGTTGCGCGCCGCCCAGCTCCGCCGCCAGGAGAGGTACTCGTTGAGCACCATCCGGCGGACGTACGCCTCGGGTGAGTCGGCCCCGGTGATCCGCCGCCACTTGACGTGGGCCCGGGCCAGCACCTCCTGCACGATGTCCTGGGCGAGGTCACGATCGCCGGTCAGGACGATCGCGTAGCGCAACAGGCTCGGAATCCGGGCTACGGCGAACTGCTCGAAGGTCACACCCATAGAGACGTACGCGGGCCCGCCGGATGTGCAGTCATGATCCAGGAATTTTCGCACCGCCCCCGCGGTGGGGTCAGAAGACCCGGCTCACCACGGTCTGGTTGAGCCGCTCCACCTGGCCGCTGATGGCCATCGCCGCCGCGCGGACGGTCTCCGCCGCCTGCACGGAGGCCTGGACCGACTCCGCGACCGAGCGCACCCCACCGGACATCTGCGCGGTGGTGGCGGTCTGCTCCTCGACCGCCCCGGCGATCATCGTCTGCTGCTCGGCGACCCTGTCGATCAGCTCCACGATGCCGGCGATCGCGCCGTCGACCTGCGAACTCTCGCCCTGGATGGCGTCGGCCATCGCGATGATCTGCTGGGTCGCCTCGGCGGTGCGGGCCGCGAGGTCCTTGACCTCACCCGCGACCACGGCGAAGCCCTTGCCGCTCTCCCCCGCCCGGGCCGCCTCGATGGTCGCGTTGAGCGCCAGCAGCTTGGTCTGGTCGGCGATCGAGGTGATCAGGTTGGTGACGTCGCTGATCTGGCGGCTCGACTCCTGCAGCCGGACCATCGTCTCGGCGGCGTTGCGGGCCGACTCGACGGCCGCGCCGGTGTCGGCGGCCGCGGCGCTGACGCGGGTGGAGATCTCGCGGATGCTCTCCGTCATCTCGGCGGAGCCCTGCGAGATCAACTCCGCCTGCTCGGCGGTGTCGCCGGAGGCGGCCGCCAGGTGGTCGCCGAGGCCGTTGAGGGAGTGCACCGCGCCGTCGAGGTCCGCGGCCAGTCCGGCCGTCGCCGCCGCGGAGGTCTCCCGGCCGGTCACGTCGCCCCAGGTCGCGACGAACCCGCCGCCCGGGATGCGGTCGACGACGACCTCGGCGTACACGTCCATCTCGCCGCCGTCGATCTTGCGGGTCTCTGTGTACGGGAACTCGGTGACCTGGGTGACCACCTTCTTGAAGGTGTCGCGCAGCGCCTGCAGCGCGGCCGGTCCCCGCTCGGCGGCGACGCGGGTCATCAGCTTGGTGCCGAGCTCGTTGCGCCAGACCACGTCACCGTTGTCGTCCACGACGATCACCACGGCCGGGAGCGCCCCGAGCACCGCGCGCATCGCGTCCGCCGAACCCACCAACGGGTGCACCGACTCGCCCTTGCTGAAAGACCCGAACCGCGCCACTGCAGCTCCCCCATCTCGTGATCAGACGGGTGAACAATCGGCGGCCGCGGGCCCGGGAACAGCAGTTTCACCGCATTTTCCGCGACCGTTGCCCGTCGTCACCGGCGGGCCGCGGCGAACCGGTCGAATCAGCCGCGTCGGCTCGTCGTACTACTTCGAGCACGCCGGACCGGGTGACCACCTGCGCCGGGCCGGGTGGGTACGGGTCGCCATGGGGTCCCCCTTCCGGCAGGGCCGCTGTGATCCGCACAGTGGTCCTGAATCCGGAAGGGGGACCCCGTTGCTACTGATCAGTGGGCGATCCGGGCGGCCGGGCGGCCCGACCGGGCGGGCGGGTGCGCCACCGCGGTGACCGTCAGCGCCAGGGCACCCAGGGCCACGATCGCCAGCAGGATCAGGCCGATGGCGTAGCTGCCGTACGCGCCGTAGATCGCGCCCATCACCAGCGGGGGCACGAAGCCGCCCAGGCCGCCCGCGGCGCCGACCACGCCGGTGACCGAACCGACCTGGTTGGCCGGGGCCCGCTGCGCGACCAGGGCGAAGGTGGCACCGCTGCCCGCGCCGAGAGCCGCGGCCATGGAGAGGAAGGCGATCGTGCCCAGCGGCGCCAGGCTAGGGGTGAACGCCTGCACGCAGGCACCGGCAGCGACCACGCTCAGCGCCACCGCGAGCACCCGGGTCGGCGAGAGGCGGTCGGACAGCCAGCCACCCACCGGGCGCATCACCACGGCCAGCAGCACGAACCCGGCCATCCGGTTGGCCGCGTCGGCCTGCGTCAGGCCGTACGCCGTCTTCAGGTACGCGGGCAGGTAGACAGAGAACGCCACGTAGCCGCCGAACGCGACCGCGTACAGCACCGCCGCCTGCCAGGTGATGCGCAGCCTGAGCACCGCGCCCAGCCGCTGCACCAGGGGCGCCGCCGGGACGGCCCGGCCCGGCGCGTCGCGCAGCAGCAGCGCCGCAACGACCGCGTAGAGCGCCAGCACGACCGCGGTGATCACGAACGGCGTGCGGATGCTGTACGCGTTGACCAGCTTCACCGTGGTCAGCGCGCTGATCGCGGTGCCGCCCATGCCGGCGCCGAAGATGCCGACCGCGAGGCCCCGGCGCTCCGGCGGGAACCAGGCACTGACGAACGGCACACCGACCGCGAACGCGGTGCCGCCGATGCCGAGGAAGAAGCCCCCGACCAGCAGGCCGGCCAGCGACGTGTGCCCGGACAGCCCCAGATACAGCACCGGCACGATGGTGGTCAGCGACACCAGGGGGAACATCACCCGGCCGCCGAAGCGGTCGGTGAGCGCGCCGACCGGGATCCGCCCGACCGCGCCGACCACCACCGGCACCGCGACCAGCAGCGCCTGCTGGAACGAACTCAGGTGCAGGGCGGCCTGGAACTTCGGCGCCAGCGGGCTGAGCAGCGCCCACGCCCAGAAGTTGATCGCGAAGCCGACCGTGGCCAGGGTCAGCATCAGCCCGCGCTGTCCCCCGCTGATCTGCCCAGCGCTGATCTGCCCAGCGCCGGCCCGCTCGGCGCCGGGCTGTGCGGCCCGGTCCTCCCGTGTGCTCATGGTCCTCGTCACCGTCCGTTCGCTCGCGGCGCTGTCGCAGGTCCGGGCGGCCGCGAAGTCGATCCGGACCGTCTGAGCGTGTCCCGGCAGAACCCCCTCGGACACGGGCTTTGGGCCCCCTGGCCCTGGACCTTCTGTCATGAAGATCGACCCGCCACCCCGGGAATCGGACATCTCGGCGGCCACCGCCGTTCGGTTGCAGGCGGGTTGCCCAGGTCGAGCACAGCCCCGTCCGGCCGCGGTGCCAGGGGCCGACCGCGCGCACCATCGCAGGCGGTAAGCTCGTCGATACGGTGGGCGACGGTGGTGCGGCGGAGGTCTCACCCCACTCGCGCTGGTGAACTCCTCATCTCGCCCAGCCGGGGACCGATCTCGTTGCTTGAGAGGCGACGGCAGCGTCCCTCGATGGCAAGCGGCGGACCGCGGCGGCCGGCGATCCCTGGCCCGAGGCCCGCCGTCCGAAAGGCGGATCGCCACACCACGGCGAGGAGACAGGACGTGGCCTGGGACTGGTTGAAGCGCAGGGGCGGTGTCGACGAGGTCGACGCCGACTTCGAGGCGGAGTCCGCCGAGAGTCTGTTGTGCCGCCGGGGCAGTGATGCCACGATCCTGGTCGCCACCGCGGACGAACCCCATGCGGCGACGATCCACGGCACGGTCGCCATCGTCGACGAGGACCGCCTCGTGATCACCAACACCGGTGGCGCCGAGAAGCCCGCCGACGACGCGACCGTGACCCTGCAGTGGCCGGTCGACACCGGCCTGCGCCACGTCGCGGTCACCGTGGCCTCGACCACCCCGACGGCCTGGAATCTGGTCGTGGCGGGCGACGTGGTGCACGAGCAGCGGCGCCGGTGGATCCGGGTACGCACCACCCTGCCCGTCGTCGTCCGGTTGCCCGACCAGGAGGACTGGCTCTCCGGGCAGACGATCAACCTGTCCGCGGGCGGGATGGCCGCCGTCCTGGAGTCCACGAACGGACGGCTGAGCGCTCCGACCAAGGTGGACATCAGGCTCACCCTGCCCGACGGCATGCTCGACCTGATCGGCACCGTCTCCGAGATCATCGAGGACGAGCCGGGCAGCATGGTCCGGGCGGACTTCTCCGAGGTCGAAGAGGCGTGCCACGAACGGCTGGCCGCGCACGTGTTCCACGTCCAGCGGGAGGAGCTGGCGCGCCGCCGCCAGCAGGGCGCCGCGTAGCAGCGCAGCCGCGGACAGTAACGAACACCACGTGACCGGCGTCGCGACAAGGCAAAGGTCACCCCACCGCAGGCCGATGGTCGGTGCACTGCGTACGACCTTGGAGCCTTCATGTTCAGTCGCCTGCGGGTGGGCCACCGGCTTGCCGTCTGTTTCGCCCTGCTGATCGCCCTGCTCTCCGCCACGGCGGCCGCCGGCTGGCAGGGCATGAACACGCAGAACGAGGTGCAGCACCGCATCGCGGAACTGACCGCCGCGCGCGAGGCGATGCAGACGTTCATCTACGAGGTCGCGGACATCACCGGCTGGCAGAGCCTGCTCATCGCCGACGCCTCCGTCGTCGGGGGCGTCAAGGCCACCGACCCGAAGTCGTACAACCGCGCCGGTGAGCTGGAGGCCAAGGACGCCCTGTACGCGGCGATCGACGCGGCCGAGAAGGTGCCCCTGACCGCCGCCGAGCATGCAGAGGTGGCGAAGCTGCGCGGCATCTGGGACGGCTTCTTCGTCGACGACGACCGGATCGTGGGCCTGCTGCGCCAGGACACGGTGGCGGCGCGGGCCGAGGCGCTCAAGAGCATCAACGAGGGCGTCTCGAACGACGCGTACACCAAGAGCATCGAGATCAACGACCGGGTGCACGAGTCGACAGAGGCCCGCACGACGGCGCTGAAGGCCGAGGCCGCGCGCGCCCGCACGATGGGCACCGTGATGCTGGGCATCACCCTCGCCGCGGCCGTCCTGCTGGCGGTGATCGCCGCAATCGCCGTCACGCGTTCGATCGTGCGTCCACTGCGGACCGTCACGCACACCCTCGGGCGGCTGGCCGAGGGCGATCTGACCGCCCGTACCGGGGTGCACCGCGGCGACGAACTGGGCGCCCTCGGCACCGCCGTGGACACCAGCGGCCACGCGCTGCAGGCCGCCATGCGGCAGGTCCTGGCCGGAGCCGGGGCGGTGGCCGAGCTGTCCGGCCGGTTGTCCGGTGTGGCCGAACGCATGGCCGCCTCCGCCTACCAGGCCCGCCGCCGCGCCACTGACGTCTCCGGCGCCGCGGACAACGTCCGCACCAGCCTGCGTACGGTCGTGGCGGGCAGTGGCGACGTCGGCACCGCGATCGCCCGCATCGGCACCAGCGCCGAGGCGGCCGCCCAGATCGCCAGCGAGGCCGTCACCACCGCCACCGACACGGCCGCCACGATCACCCGGCTCGGCACCTCGTCGACCGAGATCAGCAACATCGTCGCGCTCATCGACGGCATCGCCGCCCAGACGAACCTGCTGGCCCTCAACGCCACCATCGAGGCCGCCCGCGCCGGCGACCAGGGCAAGGGCTTCGCCGTGGTGGCCGGGGAGGTCAAGGACCTGGCCCAGGAGACCGCCAGGGCCACCGGCGACATCACCGGAAAGGTCCGCACCATCCAGACCGACACCGGCTCGGCGATCCACGCCATCGACGCCATCAGCGACGTGATCCGGCGCATCGACGACTTCCAGGAGACCGTCGCCTCCGCCATCGACGAGCAGACGCACGCCACCCGAAGGATCAACGACAGCCTGCACGAGGCGGCGGACAGCAGCGACCAGATCGCCGCCACCATCGCCGAGCTGGCCGAGACCACCGAGAACACGGCCCGCGACGTCGAGGAGGCCGCCGGTACCGCCACGGAACTGGCCGCCGCCAGCACCGCGCTGCACACGGCGATCGCCGAGTTCACGGTGTAGCTCGCGACATAACCGCGGCCCACCCCTGGTCGTTGAGATCCACGACGTCACGTCGGGACCACCATCACGGGGAGCTGACCGGGGGCCGGGTTGATTCCGCAGCAGCAGTATCCGCGGCAGAGCGACACGTTCGTGAAGTCGTACCGGTATCTGCGCACCGCCCTGGTGGGTCTGCTGCTCTGCCTCGGGGTGGCGGTGTTCTTCCAGACCGCCAAGCAGGGGCTGCACCCCCTGGCCTCGGTCAGCGCCTACTACTACACCCCCGCTCAGGCGATCTTCGTCGGCGCCCTCATCGGCATGGCCGTCTGCATGATCGCGCTGCAGGGCACCACCGGGGTGGAGGAGGTGTTCCTGAACCTGGGCGGGATGTGCGCCGCGGTCGTCGCGGTCGTGCCCACCTCGCGGGGCGAGGACTACGGCACCGCGGTGGACGCCTGCAGGGACGCGGCCGGCCCGTTGATGACAGAGAAGGCGGCGGGCGCCGCGGACTGCCCGTCGGTGCTGGCGCTGGCCGACGCGACCCGGGCCAACGTCGAGAACAACATGGTCGCGCTGCTGGCCGTGGGCCTGCTCGGGCTGGTCGCCGCGGTGCTGTTCGCCCGCCGCGACGGGTCGACCGGTAGGGGCTTCCGGTGGGCGTTCGGCGTGGCCGCGGTGGCGTACGCGGCCGCGGGCGTCGCGTTCGCGGTGAGCGTCGGGTGGTTCGTCGACCATGCCCACTACATCTCCGCGATCGGCCTGTTCCTGTGCATCATCGCGGTCACGGTCGCCAACGCGCTGCGGCACGGCGGCGCGGGCCAGGGCGGCCCGGGCCAGGGCGGCTCCCCAGGGGTCGCGCAGACGCTGAGGGCCGCGAGCGACGTGCTGGTCCGTCCGCCGCACCGCTTCGACCGGTACGCCTGGATCGCGTGGGCCATGGTGGTGGTCGCGGTGGTCGGGACCGTACTGGTGATCGTGAATGCCTTTGCGCTGTTCTGGCTGGAGATCGTCGTTGCCCTGCTGTTCGCCGTGTTCTGGACGGTGCAGACCATCGAGCAGCTGCCCCCGCCGGCCGTCCGGGTGGGCA
Organism: Krasilnikovia sp. MM14-A1004; assembly: GCF_047159485.1. Lineage (GTDB taxonomy): Bacteria > Actinomycetota > Actinomycetes > Mycobacteriales > Micromonosporaceae > Actinoplanes. The sequence goes on from NZ_AP038773.1 coordinate 3,349,142, forward strand.
CAGACCCGTCCTGACGGGCTTATCGGACAAGCAGTAGAGGTCATCGCAAGAGACCTGTAGGGGTGCGATTCACCCCAGGTGTCTCCGCGCCAGCGCGTCGCGTCTAAATGATCTTAAGTCCGACACATCGCCCCGACTTTTCGGGCATCTCTGTCACCAGATCATCATGAGATGGTCACGTACAGAGACGAGTTTGTTTCACTAGCGTCTAGTAACTAGATTCGGGGCCCACCACGGAAAGTGGCAGATGTAACGGGGGTCCGACCGAGATGTGTCACGCCACCCCGGAGAGCGCAGCATGATCGCTCACCGGCTCTACCGACTGCTGCCCAAGAGCCACCGCCTGCGGATGCTGGAGGTGCTCCCGCCCCACCGGCAGCTCTGGCTCGTGCGCCGGCTCACGCGCCAGCGCGCGCTGCGGCGCCCGGCCGAGGCCGGCGACCTCATCCGCGCGCGCGACCGCGGACGGACCATCCGCGCCCGCGTGGTGACCGACATGACGCCGGCAGCGGCGTGGCAGCAGAACCTCGACGCGGTGACCGGGGTGCTGGAGCGGGCCGGGATCGACTACTTCTGCGTACGGCCCCTGCTCAACACACACAGCGTCGTAGCAGTGAACGCTACGGAGCGTGCACGGACACTCGACGCATTGCGCACCGACACGCAGCTGCACGGCGCCGAGATCCGGGTGGGCAGGGTCGACGACACCGGCTTCCGGGCCGGGCGGCAGGTCAAGAACGCCATCCAGGTCCATTTCCCGATCACCGACCCACGCGGCACCACCGTCCTGGGCAGCGGATCGGCCTGCGAGATCGAGTTCTGGCGCGACCTGCCGAGCAAGCGCGGCGAACCCGCCATGATCGTCGGCCCGCGCCGCAACCGGGTGGCCAGCGCGCTGCCGCTGGACGCGGAGCCGGTCCGGGTCGAGGCGGCGGCCCTGAACGGCATGCTGCCGCCCGACGGCGCAGCCCGGTACCGCTCCCGGTCGGAGTTCGCGGTGCCGCTGCCCGACGACGTCCGATTCCCCATCGACGCCGTCTTCACCTGGGTCGACGGTGACGATCCGGACTGGCGGGAACGGAAGAACGCCGCCCTGACGGCGTTCGGCCACCAGAAGATCAACGTGATCGCCACGAACCACTCCCGGTTCATCAGCCGCGACGAACTCAAGTACGCGCTGCGCTCGATCGTCGCGTTCGCCCCGTGGATCCGGCACATCTACCTGGTGACCGACGACCAGATCCCGCCGTGGCTGGACGAGTCGGCTCCCGGGCTGACCGTCGTCAGCCATCGGGAGCTGTTCGGCGACACCGGCGTGCTGCCGACCTTCAACTCGCACGCCATCGAATCGCGGCTGCACCTCATCCCCGGGCTCGCCGAGCATTTCATCTACTTCAACGACGACATGTTCATCGGCCGGCCGATCGCACCGACGTCGTTCTTCCACGCCAACGGGATCGCGAAGTTCTTCCTGTCCTCCGCGCAGCTCGAGGCCGGACCGGCCACGATCTACGACGCGCCGGTCACGGCGGCCGGCAAGAACAACCGGCGGCACATCCTCGAACGGTTCGGGCGCGCCATCAGCCAGAAGATGCAGCACGTCCCGTACCCGCTGCAGAGGAGCGTGCTGCAGGAGATCGAGGACACGTACACCGAGGACGTGCGGCAGACCGCGTCGCATCCGTTCCGGCACCCCGAGGACCTGTCGATCCCGTCCTCGCTGCAGCACTACTGGTCGTACCTGACCGGGCGGGCCGTGCCGGGCCAGATCAAGTACACCTACGCCGACCTGGCGCACCCGTCGACGCCGGTGCAGCTCGCGTTCCTGCTGGCACAGCGGCACTGCGACGTCTTCTGCCTCAACGACACGGACTCCGCGACCGTGGCCCTCGGCGAGCAGGAGGCCATGATGGAGGACTTCCTGCCCCAGTACTTCCCGTTCCGGTCGCCGTTCGAGCTGCCGGACGACGTCGCCGCCGAGCGGGCCGGTTTCAGCGCGACCGAACTGGCCCGCGCCGCCCGGGCGGGGAGCCCGATCCTGCCCGGGCAGACCAACCGCTCCGCCGGCGCCATGGCGGCCCAGCACCGCTGAGGCGGCGCGTGACACCCCTGATGCCGGTCACCCGTTCCGGGTGACCGGCATCAGTCGTGATCAGTGTCCTGCGCCCCGGGCGCGCCGGTTGCGCTCGCTGCCGCGTTCGAACCTGCTCGGGATGGGGAAGTACGCCTCCAGGAACGCGCTGATGATCCGTTCCTGGTCCTCGGCCGGCACGTCACCGTCGTGGTAGTCGTTGAGGCAGAACACGTCCTGATTCCGTCGCTGCAGCAACGACTTCAGCCGTGGATGGTGCTCCTGCAGGCCGACGTTGACGAATCCGCACCGGATACCGCCCTCGACGGCGCGGCCGGTGATCAGGCCGTAGTGATGGGCCAGCGAGGAGAGCAGCGAGACGTCCGACGCCGAGCGGGTGCGGTTGCCGGCGGTCTGCGCCATGGCCGCGGCGAATTCGCCCTCGATCGCGGCCAGGGTGCTGCGCCGATGGGCATGCGGGGTGTGCAGGAATCCCTGCATCAGCGTACGGCCGTAGGCCTGCTCCAGCAGCACCCGATTGTTCTTGGCGGCGACCGCGAAAGCCTCGTCCGCGTCGCTGATCGGCGTCAACGGGATCTGCGTGCGGCTGACGAACGTCTTGGGCAGCCCACCGGCATTGAAGAACGTGTTCGGGCTGATCAGACGGCCGAAGAACACGTCGTCGTTCAGATAGACGAAATGCTCGGACAGGTCCTCGATATGGTGCAGCTGCGTCTCGATGGCATGCGAATTGAACGTCGGCAGCCAGTCCGGGTCGGCGAAGATGTCACGGTGGTCGACGATGCGGACCTGGGGATGCTCGACGTCCAGCCAGGCCGGGACCTGGCGGTCGGTGACGATGAAGATCCGGTTGATCCACGGGGCGAACAGGTCGACGGAGCGCAACGAATAGCGCAGTTCCTCGCGGCTGCGGAAACGCGCACCACCCTGGATGGCGCCTTCGCCGGTGAATTCCTCGCCCAGGGCGGCCATCTTCCGGCGCAGCCATTCCGGGTCGTCGCCGTCGACCCACGTATAGACCGCGTCGATCGGGAAAGCCAGGTCGCTGACAAGTCGGCGGGTGAACGGTTCCACCGTTCGGTATTCACGCTCGCCAATGGTGATGTGCGCGGGTGTCAACGACGACGCGGACAACGGGTTCCCCGCGAGCGTCGGTGCCGGGCCGATGAGCTCGTCGGCCTCGTCGGAGGTGGTCCAGAACTCCAGTTCGCACCCGTAGATGGCGCCGATCCGCATGGTGTGGGTCGTCGTGATGATCGGTTCGAAGATCCGCAGGGATGCGGCGGTGCGCAGCTGCTCGACGGTGTCGCTGATGGCGGCGGGCCAGTTGCCGAGCGTGCGGTGCCGGACGTCGAACGCCTCGACGTAGGCGGCTCGCAACTTCGTGGAGCGGGCGATCGCCGACAGCACCTCGGCCCGGTCGGTCTCGTACACCGCGACGCGGTATGTCGGCGTCGCCTGCCGCACCACGAAGTAGTCGAGGTTCGCGCCGTCGAGCGCGGCGACGGCGAGGTCGAGGTTCGCCTTCGCGGCCTCGTGCGGGGTCACGTCGTTACGGACCCGGGTGAGCTGACCCCGGCTGCGAACCAGGTGCGGCTGGGCGGCGATCATGTCGTCGATCCAGGATTCGACGTCCGGTTGGCCGAGTTCCGTCCGGGCCGTCAGCGTCTCCACCACTCCGGCGTCCGTGCGCTGGGCCTGGTACAGCGCGATCGCGGAGGTGCGCCGGTCGCACCAGCCGGGGGCGTCGCGTCCGGCCAGCAGCTCCGCGTACAGCTGCTCCCAGCGGGCCATCACCACGTCCGGGGCGAACCGTTCGACCGCCACCGCGGCGGCCTCGCCCATCGAGTGCCGGCGGTCCTCGTTCTCGATCAGCTCCCGCAGGGCCGCGGCGAGACCCTCGACGTCACCGGGCGGGATCAGGAAACCCGTCTGCTGATCGTCGATGATCTCCCGCGGGCCGTTCGGGCAGTCGTACGCCACCACCGGCACCGCCGCGGCCATCGCCTCGACGAGGGTCAGGCCGAACGACTCGACCCGCGAGGTGACCATGGCGATCGCGGCCTTGGCCCACTCGTTCTCGATCGTGGTGGTGGAGCCCAGTAGCTGCACCTGCTCGCCGAGGCCCAGCACGACGGCCTGATTCTCCAGTTCCCGCCGGGCGCCGTCGCCGAAGATGCGCAGTGACCACTGGGGGAAGTCGTCGGCGATCAGCCCGAACGCGCTGATCGCGTGATCGAACTGTTTCTCGCCGGTCAGCCGGCCGGCCATCACGATGCTCGGGTTGGTGCGGCTGGACTGCGGCCGGTAGCCGTCGTCGATCGAGTTGGGGATCACCGCCAGCCGCGGCGTCGCATCGCCCAGCAGCGACGCGAACCAGGCCCGGGTGGGCTCCGACAGCAGGACGACCGCGTCGAGCCGGGCGGAGAACAGTTTCAGCGGCTCACCCGACGAGCCGCGCAGCTCGGCCACCCGGTGCTCCTGGTGCACGGTCACGACCCGGCGCGGCACCAGCGTGGTCATCACGGCCAGCAGCGCGGGGGTCGTCGAGACGACCACGTCCGCGTCGCACTCGCGCAGCGTACGCTCCAGCTCCAGGTCGGTGAGCCGGCTGAACGCCTGCTCCCAGGTGGCGCTGACGAGCTCGCTCGGGGTGGCCGCGAGTACGCGGCAGACCTCGTCGTCGAGCTGCCGCCCGACCGGCTGGTGCAGGGACTCGCGGGTGTCCACAAGGTAGGTCATGCGGACCCTGGGGTCGACCGTGAAGGCGGGGGTGTCGCGGGTCCGGAAAACGCTCAGAACCTCGACGTCGTGCCGGTCGGCGAGCCAGTTCGCCTGACGCAGGACGGCACGTTCGGTGCCGCCCAGCGCGTCACCCCAGGTGAGCAGGAAGGTGATCTTCATGAAACGCCGTTCGCCGAGAGGGAGCCGAGGGGACGGCAGGCAATGGTGAAGTTGCCGGCCGGGGTGTAGTACGGGCGCAGCTGGACCGCCAGACCGTGGTCGGCCCAGACGATTCCGGTGGGTGGCACGAGCACGGTCTTCGGAGCCGACACGTCGTGGAGGAACCGGCCCACCCGCAGGCGCTGCTTGCCGGTCCGCAGGTGCACGTCGAAGAAGGTCTCCTTCTCTCCACCCCGGAAAGCCAGCTCCCGCAGCGGAATCCGGCAGCGGACCCCGTCGGGGGCGGGCTCGGTCGTGGCCGTCGTCCGGCCCTCACCGGTACGGGCGGTGAACTCCACCCGGCCGCCCGCCTGCGCGCCGCCGAGCACCCGTACCGCGAAGCTGGCCTCCAGCCAGTCCACGTGGACCGCGGTCACCTCGGCTGTGGGGCCCGGTGGCACCGCCTGCAGGCAGAGCCGTCGTGTACGGCCTGCGCGGATCTCGTACCGCCAGCCGGTCACCGGGTCGGGTGGGGCGGCGAGCGTCGGCCCGTCCACGGCCGCCGCCGGGTCTGCGGCGAGCACCGCGTACGACCGGGGGCGTCCCCCGGTCCACACCACCAGGTCCACGAGCCAGGGGGCGCCGGACTGGAGGCCGAGCCCCCGAGCACCCCCGGCGAGCAGCGCCGTCGCCGCCACCGCGCACGAACCGCCGACGTCGGAGCGCACCCGGGCCTGCACCGCATGCGTACTCAGGCCGCGCCTGATCCGGATCTCCGCACTCGTGACGTCCGCCGCCGCGATCCCGGGCACCGGCAGATCGAGGTTGAGCGTGCGCCCGTCCAACACCCCGCCGAACCGGGCGGTGACCGCCGGGCCGCGCCGCATCGCCGACCGCAGGGCCCGCAGGGAACCGAGCCCGATGGCAACCGCATTCACTGTTCTGTCCGTCCCTAGGTACGCGGCCGGCCCTGGCGCGGCGCGGGTGGCAGGGCTTCGCTGCGCCATTCGCCGCCCACCATCCGTCGCACCCTCGGCTGCCCGTCCCGCTGCAGCGCGACCACGACCGGCCGGCCCTGCTGGTCGGCGGCGACGGCCGGCGAGTGGAACACCGCCAGCCCGACCTTGGCCCAGTTGCCGTCGGTGCCGGAGCCGTCGGTGGGGCGGACACTCACCGTCCCGCGGTTGTTGCGGATGGCCAGCAGCAGTCGCCCGTCGGCCGGAGCCAGCGCCGCGGCCACCGGCCCGAAACCGCCGTCGCTGCCGAGTCGCAGCGGGCGGCGCAGATCCCACGTGCCGGGGGACGGCTGCACGTACGCCAGGACGTCGGCGGTCGCGCCCTCGCGAACCAGCAGCACCAGCCGGCCGTCGGCCAGCGACACCACGGTCGGCGGCGCCGCGGGTGCGGGGATCCGCAGCGGCTGGCGCAGCCATGGTCCGTCCGCGCGTTCCTGGTACCAGCGCAGGACACCGGTGTGCGTCGACGCGTACACCTCGACCAGGCCGCCGGCCACGGTGACCACCGACAGGCCGTCCTGGGAGTCGCCCCCGCCGAGATCGGCCCATGGCCGCCAGGTGCCGCCGGCGTCCTGTATCCGGGCGCTCAGGCCCGTACCACCGTTGCGCACGAAGACCGCGAGGCGGCCGTCGCCGAACCGTCCCACGACGGGCATGCCGATCCGGCGGCGGCGCGTCGGATCGCGTTCGGCCTCGTGCGGATTGCCGAGGCCCTCCCAGGCGCCGAATGCGGCGCCCGGGGCCGGTTGGGCGAACGTGCCCAGCTCCCGGACCTGCTGCTGCGGGTCGCCCGCGGGGATCATCCGGATCCCGAAGGCCTGCAGCCCGCCGGCCCGGTTGCGGCCGACCGTCACGTACGGCAGCAGGTCTGCCCCACCGATCACCTCACCGGCCTGCCACGACTGTGCGCCGGGCGCCTTCTCCGCCCACCGTACGAGCCGGCCGCCGTGGACCGCGAAGGCGTGCAGCGCACCGTCCCCGGCCGGGTGGAGCCAGCTCACACTGGTGCCGTAGCGATGGGTCGTGCTCCAGCCGTACTCCCGCGACGCCGCACGGTTGCCGAGCTTGAGATCGCCGCAGCCGACCGGATCGGTGCACGGGCGGCCGTCGCCCCCGCCGTACGTGGCCAGCACTTCCAGCTTCTGGTCGTACGCGTCCTTGCGCAGATTCTGCGGCCAGCGCTGGTTGTAGTAGCCGCGGTAGCTGTCCGCGACTCCGTCGTGGCCGCGTCGCCAGTACTCCTGCACGGCCGCCCAGCTGAACAGGGCGGCCGCGGTGTGGTCCCCGTTGTCGGAGAAGTTCCCGGAGTCGGCGTTGCGGGGGTGGGTCGCGTCGTGCACCTGGAAGTCCGGGTCCGGATCCATCAGCCGGATGCAGTGCGGGTCGAAGTCGGTCACGAGTTCGACGAGCGTGTCCACCAGCGACTGTCGGGTGTGGACGAAACCGCCCGGCACCGGGCTGCCGGTCGGCTGCATGGTGGGCGCCTGCGGCTGGGTTCCGGACCAGAGGGCGCGCACGTTGCCCCGGCCGAAGTCGGGGTCGTTGGCGCCGTCGTTCCAGAGGTTGAGGAACATCAGCCGGATCCGCGGCGCCGCGACCAGCGTCGCCACCTCGACCGGAGCCCCGGTACGCGTCGTGGTGGCGACGCGCTTCCACGGGCTGCCCGCGTCACCGACGGCCATCCGGGCATACGCGGCGCGCAGGCCGTTCTGCCGCGCCGCGGCGTAGTCCGTGAACCGTACGGGCTGTTCCTTGATCAGCGGGTTGCCGGCGGGGAAGTTCTTTCCGTCCGCCTCGCCGGTGGTCAGGCAGATGCCGAGGATGTGCGTGCCGTCGACGACGTCCTGCAGCAGATCCGGGTTGAAGAAGTACAGGTCGTCGTCCGGATGGGCGGTGATGTGCAGGTGGCGCACGGCGTCGTCGGTGCCGGCCGCCGGCTTACGGGAGAAGAGCTGACCGATGCCGAACGCCGCGCCACCGAGTCCCGCCGCCGACAACGCACCCACCGCGAAGACCCGTCGCCTGCTCACCATTCGCGCCGGCGTCCAACGACGAGCTTGCCAGTTCCGCCTGCCACAGGCCCCGATCTCCTCTCCCCGTTCCCCCCGCGTGGGCCGGTGCCGGAGCACGGCCGGACCCGCCCAGACGAGTGGGCGACCGTATCGGGAGTGGGCCGAAGGGTAACAGCGTGAACAGAGCCCGGCAAATGGTGATCGAATTCTTGGGCCGAACCATCCCAATATCGGCAGCGGGTACGGTGCAGGCGTGAAGGTGCTCATTTCGGGCGCCAGCGTGGCCGGTCCGACGCTGGCGTACTGGCTGCACCGGTTCGGTTTCGAACCGACCGTGCTGGAGCGGACGCCGCAGCTGCGCCGGGGCCTCGGCGGCCACGCCGTGGACCTGTTCGGCCCCGCGGTCGAGGTGGCCGACCGGATGGGCCTGCTACCCACGGTCATCGATGCGCGCACGCGCACCGACGAGATCTCGTTCATCCGTCCCGGCCGCTCCCCGATCGACATCGACATGAGCGGCCTGGTGGGTGCGTTCGCCGACCGGCACGTGGAGATCATGCGTGGCGAGCTGGCCTCTATCCTGTACGAGGCGACCCGCCACGACGTCGAGTACGTGTTCGGCGATTCGATCGCGACGATGGACGACACCGCCGACGGCGTCCGGGTCACCTTCGAGCGTGGCGCCGCGCGGACGTTCGACCTGGTGGTGGGCGCCGACGGCCTGCACTCGAACGTGCGAGCGCTGACCTTCGGCGACGCGGCTCAGTTCCGCCGCTACATCGGCGGCTATCTCGCGGTCTACACCGTGCCGAACCATCTGCGGCTGTCCCACCGGATGCTGACCTACCTGGCACCCGGGAAGCTGGCGGGCCTCTACCCCGTCTGGCAGACCGGGGCGGCACGCGCCACCTTCCTGTTCCGGCGGGCCGAGGAGTTCCGATACGACCACCGCGACCTCGACCGGCAGCGGGCGCTGCTGCGGGAGACCTACGCGGGCGACGGCTGGGAGGTGCCGCGCCTGCTGGCCGAGCTGGACGCGGCGGACGACTTCTACCTCGACTCCATCAGCCAGGTGGTGATGGACAGCTGGTCACGGGGGCGGGTCACGCTGGTCGGCGACGCCGGCTACTCCCCCGGCCCGGCGGTCGGCGGCGGCACCAGCACGGCGGTGGTCGGCGCGTACGTGCTGGCGGGCGAGCTGTGGGCCGCGGGCGGCGGGTACGCCACCGCGTTCGCGGCGTACGAGCGGCAGATTGGTGAGCTGGTGCGGCGCGGGCACGCCATGGGGCCGGCCATGATGAAGACGCTGATCCCGCGTACGGCGCAGCAGGCCTGGCTGACCCCGCGGGCGGCGTGGCTGCTGCCGAAGCTGCCCACCGCCCTGCAGCGCCGGCTGCTCTCGATGCAGGGCGGGCCGGTCCGCGCCCTGAACGCGGTGCAGCTCAAGCGGTACGGCTGAGCCGTTCAGCGCCCGATCGGAATGCCGCGCGGGTCGACCGGCGGGAGCTTCTTCGCCGCGCCCTTGGCGGGACTCGGGCGGACCGCAATCCCCTCGGCGCCGGGCACGGGGTGGGTGGCGGCGGCCAGGGCGGCGGCCGGCACCCCTTCGAAGGGCTGGATGTCACCGGTGCACACCGTCCCGGCCGCGGGCAGCGCCTGCCGCAGCAGGTACGCGTCCACCGCGTCGGTCACGCACGCCGAGGTGCCGTACGCGGTGTGCCCCCAGCTGTCGCTGGACAGCAGCCGGCTGCCCGGCAGCAGTCTGCTCGCGCTGACCGCCTCCTGGTAGTTGGTCGCCGGATCGTAGTAGTCGCCGACGAACAGCACGGGCGCGCTGGTGCGCCGGTCGAACGGGCCGGTGTACGCGTCCTCGTCGCGCACGGTCCAGGTGTCGCTCGCGCACGCCACGGTGCTCCACGCCCAGGCGCGCCCGAAGTACGGGGCCCGCCGATCGGCACGGGCGGTCCGCGCGGGCCACGACGCCGCATCCGCGGGGCTCTGGGTGTCCGTGCAGGTGACCCCGAGGAACGCGTCGAGGCTGTTGTCGTACGGGAAGTCGCGCCCCGGCAGGCGGTCCCGCAGCCGGTGCAGCTGCGCGGCCAGCGCGTGCCGCGCCTTCCGGCGCGCCGCCGCGGACGTACCGGCCGGTGGCTCGGTGAGCAGCAGCAGGTTGAGCGCCATGGTGACGATGCCGTCGTAACCGGCCGGGTCGTACAGCATGGCCAGGGTGCTGCCGACGAAGTCGGCGTAGGTCACCGTGGTGAGGCCGAGGTCCGGGTCCTCGTAGACCAGCGGCTCCGCGCGCAGCCGGCGGGCGATCAGCGCGAAGTTGGCCACCGGGTCGCCGAGCGCGAACACGCACGCCGTCCCGCCCGCCCGGTCGCAGCGCACGAGGATCTCGTGCAGCGCCTTGTACGCCCCGTCGGCAGAGCGCAGCCGGTCGTCGAGGATCGTGTCGCGGGTGGTGGCGGTGCCGGTCCACGAGATCGGGTTGATGACGCCGTCGAGGGCCAGCGCGCGGACCCGGTCGGGGAACATGTTGGCGTAGTACTGCCCGAGCGCGGTGCCGTAGCTGAAGCCCAGGTACGTCAGTTTCCGATCACCGACCGCGCGGCGCAGCACGTCCATGTCGCGGGCGGCCTCCGCGGTCGACATCGCGCCGCTCAGCGGGCGGCCCGTGCTGGAGCAGGCCCGGCCGTACTGTTCGGCGGCGGCGACGTACGCCGTCGTCTCCGCCCGGGTGAACGGGAACGGGACGTTGAGGTCCGCCAGTGCCGAACTCTGCTCCCGCGGGGACCGGAAGCACTTCACGTTGTCGCTGAAGCCGACGCCGCGCGGGTCGAAGCCCACGATGTCGAATCGGTCGAGCACGCCCTCACCCAGGAAGTACGGCGCGAAGTAGGCGATCGCGGTGCCCTGGCCGCCGGGGCCGCCCGGGTTGACGAACAGCGTGCCGATGCGGTGCCGCTGGTCGCGGGCCTTGACCCGCAGCACGGCCAGTTCGACCTGGCTGCCCGTGGGCTGGTCGTAGTCGAGGGGCACGTGCACCGTCGTGCACTCGGCGTAGTCGAGGCAGCGGTACCAGTCCAGGGCGGGGGCCGGCACCCGGTCCACGCGGCGGGCCTCGACCGCGCTGGTGCGGTCCGGCCGGGTCGCGCCGGTGGCCGCGGCCGCGGGCCAGAGCGGGGTGGCCAGCGAGACGGCGAGCACCGCCGCGACGATGCCGGAAGGTACGGGTCCGGGACGCATGCGCGCACCTTTCTGCTCGCTCCGTTCGCGACCGTACCCGGTTCCGGTCGTGGGGGCGGGCCGAACCCCGAGGGAGTCGCCCGCACGGTGACCTACGTGAAACAGGATGCATCTTGAGGTCATCTTGAGCCGGTCTTGAGGTGGCATTGCATCAAGCCGCCGCCGCCACGGGCGATCTGTGGTTCATGATCGCTCGCCTGCTCGCACACGCCGCGGCCGCGCCCCTCGCCGTCGGCGGCATGATGTTCATGCCGACCGCCGCGCTCGCCGCCCCGGCCGCCCACACGACGACCGTGTTCGGCACGTACACCCAGGTGCTGCCGGACGACCTCCGACCCGGCGCGCCGGCGGTACCCACCCCGCTGGTGACCATCGGCGGCACGCTGGTGCAGCTGCCCGCCGGGGCCGCTGCGGGCCTGAAGAACGGCGCCGAGGTAGCGGTCACCGTCTCGGCGCCGGTCAGCGCCGACACCGCCGGCGAGGTGGCGGCGGCGCTCACGACGGGCCAGGCGACCGTCCTGCGGACCAGCGTCGCCAGCGGCGTCGCGCCGCTCGCGGCATCGGTCGCGGGGACGCACTCGCTCACCGTGATCCCGGTGTACTGGACGACCAAGGACACCCAGACGACCACCACGCTGCGGGCCACGGCGGACAAGGTCGCCGCGTACTGGAACGCGCAGACCGACGGCGGGGTCACGATCCCGTCGATCGACGTCCGCGACTGGACGCTGATCACGAAGCCGAAGTCGTGCGACGACTACGTGGCGGCCGCCAACGCGGCGATCGCCGCCACCGGGGTGTCCGCCCCGACCATGAAGAACCACGTGCTGCTGTACTGGCCGAAGATGGGCTGCTCGTGGGCCGGCAAGGGCTCGGTCGGCGGCGGCAACCTCTGGGTCGACGGCACCACGGCGCCGGACGTCTGGGAGCACGAGTTCGGCCACAACATGGGCCTGCTGCACGCCAACGCCGCCACCTGCACGCAGGGCAAGACGGTGCCGCTGAGCACCAGCTGCACGGTCAAGGAGTACGACGACCGCGACGTGATGGGCTTCGGGCGCAACTCCGACGGCTTCAACCTCAACTCCGCGCTCGCCGACGTCCTGGGCACCCTCAAGGACGCGGTGGTGGGTGAGAACGGCACTGTCGTCACCCTGCCCCCGATCACCGCGATCTCGCAGACCCGCGCCCTGAAGATCCCGCTGACCGGCTCCACCCTGTACGTGGACTACCGGCCGAAGACCGGCCGCGACGGCGACCTGCCCGCCGGCTGGGCCGGGGTCCAGGTCCACCAGCGGCTCACCGACAAGTCCGACTCGCGCAGCCTGAACATGAGCCCGGAGCTGACGGACTCGCGGGCGATGCAGGTCGGCAAGGCGTGGGCGATCCCCGGCACGCTGCTGACGCTGACCGTCGAGGAGGTCACCGCGAACGGTGCCCGGGTGCGCGTCGGCAACACCTTCAACGACACCAGCGCCCCCGCGACGCCGGCCACCCCGACCTTCACCGCCACCGCCAAGTCCGGCGAGTACGTCGCCGGGCCGGTGAAGCTCACCTGGCCCGCGGTGGCCGACAAGGAGTCGGGCGTCGCCGACTACCGGGTCTCGCTCAACGACCAGACCGTGGTCACTAAGACGCCCCTGCTGACCGTGCCCGCCTTCACCGGCGACATGGCCATCAGCGTCACCGCCGTCAACAAGGTCGGCATGGTGAGTGAGGCCAGCCCGACGCTGACCCTGCACGGCGACAACGCCGCGCCGAGCACGCCGACCCTCACCTCGCCGGACAGCGGGGCGACCGTGGGCACCGCGCCCCGCCTCGCCTGGAGCGCGGCGACCGACGAGGGTGCCGGCGTCGACCACTACGAGCTGTTCCTCGACAAGACGAAGGTCGGCACCGCCGAACGTTCGGCCACCTCCGCCACGGCCACGCTGGCGACCAGCGCCAAGGACGGTGAGCACAAGCTGTCCGTGGTGGCCGTCGACAAGGTCGGCAACCGCTCCGAGGCCGGGGCGCGGACCGTGGTGCTGGCCAAGGCCGCCGTGGCCGCCCCGACCAAGCCGAAGGTCACGAACGAGCCCTCGGGCACCCGGATCACGTGGACCCCGCCCGCCCAGGAGGTCGCCGAGTACGACCTGCTCGTCGACGGCGTGGTCAAGGAGGTCGTGTCGGGCAGCGAGACGTCCTGGATGCTGGAGACCGGCACCGCCACCGAGGGTGCGCACCAGCTGGGCGTACGGGCCCGCGACGCCATCGGCAACGCGTCGGCCACCGCCACCGCGAAGGGGACCCTGGACACCTCCGCGCCCGACCAGCCCAAGGTCGCCCCTCCCGCGGCCGAGGGCACGGTGACGGGCAACCTGGCCAAGATCTCGTGGGCCGCGGTGACCGACAAGCAGTCGGGCATCGGCAAGTACGCGGTGCTGGTCGACGGCGAAGAGGTCATGCGCAGCGAGGGCACCGCCAAGTCGGCGACCGTCGCGGTGCCCGACGGCGAGCACCGGGTCGTGGTGGTCGCGATCAACGGCAACGGCCTGCGTTCACCGGACTCCGACGACCTCGGCGTCACCGTGACGGCGACCCCGACCGCGCCGAAGCCGGCGAAGATCACCTCCCCGGTGGCCCGCGCGGTGACCGGTGCGGAGAGCCTGACGGTCACCTGGGCGGCGGCCGTGGACCCGGGCGGCCTGGACCACTACGAGGTGCGGGTGGACGGCGAGACGGCGCAGACGTCGACCACGACCAGCGCGAGCGTGTCGCTGGACGCCGGGCCGCACAACCTGACGGTGGTCGCCGTGGACACGGCGGGCCTGACGAGCACGTCGGCCGCGGTCGCCGTCACCGTGGACCGGACCGGGCCGACCGTGACCACGCCGACCGTCGCCCTGAAGACGGGCGCCGGAGGCGAGGGCGTGCCGGTGCTCGTCACGGCGTCGGCCACCGACGCCAACCTGATCTGCGGGGTCACCGTCGCCGTCGGCGACAAGCAGGTGTTCACGGGCAAGAGCGGCACCGTACGGGTCGAGACCCTGCTGCCGCGGGCGGCGTCGGCCACCGTGACGGTGACCGCGACCGACTGCGCCGGCAACGCGACCGTCGCCACCCGTGAGGTCAGCATGACCTCGGCCGCCGAGTCGGCGGGCCAGTTCGCCGGCGAGTGGCCGGTGGTGCAGAGCGCCGGCCTGCTCGGCGGGACGGCCCGCGCGACCACCGCGGCCAACGCGACGGTGAGCTGGACCTTCACCGGCACCCAGGCGGCCTGGATCGGTTCGCGCAGCAACACCGGATACGGCGCCGCCACCGTCTACCTCGACGACAAGAAGGTGGCCACGGTGGACACCAAGTCCGACAAGCCGCTGGACCGACAGGTGCTGTGGGCCGGTGCCACCACGGACGGTGAGCACACGCTCAAGATCGTCGCGGTGGGCACCGCGGGCCGCCCGACGGTGTCCGTGGACGGGTTCACCAGCCTGAGCTGACCCTCCCACGAAAGGGCCCGCCGCCCCCGGCCGTAACAGCCGGGGTCGGCGGGCCCTTCCGCGTCCGCGGTGGCTGGTCCGCCGTCGGGGCTACCCGGTCGCCGGGTCGGTCGAGGTGTGCGCCAGGCCGGTCAGCGCGAGGACGTGCTGCGCCGGGCTGCCGGGCTCGGCGTACAGCCGCAGGGGCCCGCGATGGTCGCTGCTGCGGCGCAGGGCGTCCTGCAGCACGGCGACGCCCGCGCTGGACAGCAGCGTGACGCCGGTCAGGTCGACGGTCAGCGGGCGGGTGCCGTGCCGGGTCAGCCGTTGCAGGTCGGCGCCCAGTTGCCCGGCCGTCACGGCGTTGACCGGGCCGTCGACCCGGACGCGCGGTTCCGGGGCGTACGGCTCGTCCAGGATCAGCAGCAGGTCCGGATCGTGCGGCTGCGGGGCACCCGGGACACCGGCGGAGACCTCGTCGAGGGTGAGCAGGCGGCCCGGCGTACACAGGGAATGCCGGATCTCGGCGGTCGTGCCGTCCGCCGACGGACGCAGCCGGAGGGAGTCGGCGAGCTGCTCGGCCAGCACCAGACCGAGCCCGCCGGTACGCCCGCTCGGCGCGGGTGGCCGGTCCTGCCAGCGCCCCTGGTCGGACACCTCGATCCGGACCACCCCGTCGGGCGCCAGCTCGGCGACCACGGTGATCCCGCCCGCCGGCCGCCCCGCGTACGCATGCTCGACGCCGTTGGTGACCAGTTCGCCCACGGCGTGCCGCATCGCGGCGACGTCCTGCTCCCCCACGCCGAGGTCCTGCAGCCACTGCCCGACGGCCCGGTACGCCTGCGCGATCTCCCCGCGCACGGCGGGCAGACTCAGCCGCAGCGGCGGCGGTGGCGCGACCCGCTGCACCGCCAGCACCGTGACGTCGTCGGTGTGCGGTGCCTGGCGCACCAGCAGCTCCAGGGTCTGGGTGCACACCCGTTGCACAGCCGTCAGGCCCGAGCCGAGCAGCACCCGGTCCGCGGCGGCATCCGCGGCGACCTGGGCGACCTCGACCAGGCTGCCGGCGTGGTCGCGGCCGGACCGTTCGATCAGCCCGTCGGTGAACAGCACCAGCAGGTCGCCCTCGGCCAGCCGGGCCGTCCCGACCGGGAACGTCGCGTCGCCACCGAGCGGACCCGCACCGGTCGAGGGCAGGTACCGGCCCGGACCGTCCCCGGAGATCACCAGCGGCGGCGGGTGCCCGGCGGTGCAGTACGCCACCGCCCCGTCGGCGGGGTCGAGCACGGCCACGCACACGGTCGCCGCCCGCGCCCCCGGCGTCCGCCGCGCCAGCCGGTCCACCGCCGCCAGCGCGCCGGCGATGTCCCCGTCGCCGAGCAGCCGGTCCTGCAGAACGGCGCGCAGCTGCCCCATCACCGCCGACGCCGCGAAGCCGTGGCCCACCACATCTCCCACGGTCAGCGCCACCTGCCCGCCGGGCAGCGCGACGGCGTCGAACCAGTCGCCGCCGGCCGCGGTGTCCGCGTCCGCCAGCAGGTACGTGGCCGCCAGCCGGGCGCGCGGCAGCACGGGCAGCCCCGCCGGCAGCAGCTCGCGCTGGAGCGTGACGATGGTGTCGCGGGCCGCGGCGTAGCGGCGTTCGGCGACCTCGGCGCGCTCCTGCGCGGCCTGCCGTTCGACGACCCGCTGGGTCACGTCCATGCTGACCAGCGTCGTGCCCACGATCTCGCCGTCCGGGCCCCGCCACGGGGTGACCGTGAAGTCGAAGTAGCCGTCCGTCAGGGTGCCCTCGACGTCCATCTGGACGTGCCACTCGCGGGCCACCTGCTGCTGCCCGGTGCGGTACACCCGGTCGTACATCTCGTAGACCTGCTGGCCGCGCATCTCCGGGAAGAGTTCGGCGACGGTCCGGCCCACCTGCCCGGTGCGCCTGGTCGTCGCCCGGAACGCGGCGTTGGCGGCCACGATCCGGTGCTGCGGGCCCGCCATGCCGAGCAGGAGCACCGGCAGACCGTCGAAGACCGCCCGGACGGTGTCCGCGTCGCCGACCTCGGCGGCCCAGTCCCCGTCGTGTGTCTCCCGGTCGTGTGTCTCCCGGTCGTGCGCCGACCCACTCGCCATGAACCCTCCACGGATCCGCCGCTCGCCCGGGCCCGGCGAACGCGGCACGCCGGGGCGCGACCGGATCGACTGCGGGCCGCGGTACCCGCGTTCCTATCACGACACAGCGCTCCTGCGAACCGTCGCGGGCCCCGGGTAATCCCACCGCCTGACGGGCGGAGCCGCAACCGCGGGGACGCGGAAAGTCCCGGCCGCGCTCCGGGGATCCATCGGAGCGCGGCCGGGCCGTGTGTGCCTCTCATCGGGTGTGGCGTCGGGTCACCAGGTGTTGCGGCGCAGCAGCAGCGGTGCGGTGTTGGTGACCTGCTGCAGGGTCACCGGGTGGGCGGCGGAGCCGTCCCCGGTGGCGCCGATGACCACGAAGGTGGTGCCCACCGAGCCGCCCGTGTAGGCGCCGCTGGTGACCGAGCCGCTGGCGGTGTACCGGCCGGTGGCGTCCGGGCCGGTGAGCGAGAGGGTGCCGTTCGACGGGTTGAGCCCGGAGGCGGCCGGCCAGTTGATCGTGAAGCTGCCGCGCTGGGAAACCACCGCAGAGCTGGACGAACCGGACAGGAAGGCGGTCAGCAGACCCGTGCCGGGCGACCCACCGGTGTAGGTGCTGGCGCAGCCGGCCAGCGTCGCCGACAGGACACCCGTCTCGGGACGGACGGTGCTCGTGAGCCCCGGCTGGTAGCTCACCGAACCGGCCGCCGACGTGCAGCTCTCCACCGTGCTCCAGCCGCGTGCGGCGGCCGCGGCCGGGGACGCGGTGGCGGCGAACGCCGTGCCGGTGGCGGCGGCGGCGAGCGCGACGACCGTGGTGGTGGCGCGGATCAGGCGGCGGGTGGCGGTGAACTTCTGCGCGTTCTGCATGACTTGTCTCCTCGGTGCTCCGGGCCGCCCCGTGCGGCCTCGCAACACCAACTCTGGCGGAGACGACCCCTGCCGAACGAGGGTGCGGGCCTGCCTCCCGGCCAGGTGGTGCAGGCACCACCTCCCTGTCGCCGCGGCGACACTAGGTCGCGTCGCCGGCCAGGTACGTGAGCACCGCCTGCACCCGCGGGTGCACGCCGTCGTCCTGGCCGAGCTGCAGCTTCGAGAAGATCGAATTGATGTGCTTCTCCACCGCCCTTTGAGTGATCACCAACGACCCGGCGATGGCCGCATTGGTCAGGCCGTGCGCCATCTCGGCCAGGACCTCACGCTCGCGTGCGGACAGTGGGGCCAGGCCCTCGCCACGGCGGTCCCGGCCGCGGACCAGCGACTCGACGACCTTCGGGTCGAAGACCGAACCACCCCCCGCGACCGTACGGATCGCCGCGACCAGCTCTGCCACGTCGGCGACCCGTTCCTTGAGCAGGTACCCACGGCCGTCGGTGCCCTGCCCGAGCAGGGCGCGCACGTACCGCGCGTCGACGTACTGGCTGAGCAGCAGCACGCCGATGTCGGGGAACTCGGCGCGGCAGTGTTCCGCGGCCCGGATTCCCTCGTCCGTCCTGGTGGGAGGCATGCGGATGTCGGTGAGCACCACGTCGGGCCGGTGCTCGCTGATGGCCTGCAACAGTTCCGGCAGGTCCGCACAGGACGCGACCACCTCCAGGTCCGGTTCGTTGCGGATCAGACCCTCGACCCCTTGGCGCAGCAGGGCGCTGTCCTCGGCCAGCACGACGCGGGTGCTCACGGGCGACCGCCCGCACCGGCCGGGACCGGCACCTCGGAGGGCACCCGCAGCGGCACCGTCGCGGTGACCACGGTGGCGTCCACCGGGCCGTCGACGGCGAGGTCACCACCGAAGGCGTCCACCCGATCCCGGACGATCTGCTCGGTGTCCGATGTGGGGCGCCCGCGGGCACGTACCCGAAGCCGCAGCCGCTCGGGCCCGCCCCCGGATCCGGCACGCGCCGCCGCGCCCCCGTCGTCGAGGCCGAGCCGCACCTCCACCGGGCCGAGCCGGGCCAGGTCGTCCACCAGACCCACCACACAGAAGTACGCGGTGGCGCGCACCGGCGCGACCAGACCGGCCTCGTCGACGGCGCCGTCCAGGGTGACCGGTGCCGCCAGCGCGTCGACGTGGTGTTCCAGCGCGTCGACCAGGCCGCCGTCGGCCAGCGCGGGCGGGTAGAGGCCGCTGGCGAGTTCGCGTAGCGCCTCCAGCGCGGCCAGCGCACGGGTACGCGCCCGGTCCAGCCGGACCCGGTCGCCGGGCGCTGCATCCCCACCGGCCGCAGCGTCGCGATCCGGCGGTGTCCGGCTATCACCGGCGAGCTGATCCAGGTCATCGGCCGCCACGGCGAGGTGCGCGTCGACCCGCTCCCGCACGTCGGCCGCGAACCGGCGCCGCTGGGCCGCCCGCGCCCCGATCAGCCGCTCGCGGGAGCGGCGGAGCTGCTCGGCCAGCTCGGTCGCCTGGCGCAGCCGGTCGCGCAGCTCGTAGGTCAGGCGCACGTTGGCCAGGGCCAGACCGGCGGGGCCGGCCAACCGGTCCAGCAGTTCCCGGTCCGCGGGGCTGAGCTGATCCTCTGCCACCTCGACGCCGAGCCGGCCGACCGGGTTCGCGCCGCGCTGCAGGTCGAGGCTGAACCGGGTGTGCACGTCGTCGCGGCCGGGCGGCCAGGTCTGGCGCCACTCCGCGCCGTCGGCCAGCCAGAGCCGCACCTCGGTGCCCGGGCTGTGCGCCACCCGCGAGGCCGTACGGGCGAGGTCGGGCAGGACCTCGTCGACCGCGAGGGTGTCCGAGATCCGCTGCACGAAGCGGGTCATGGCGGCGTGCGGGTCCCCGTCCGGCCCGTACGCGAGCCGGTCGGCCCAGCGCTCGGCACGGCGGCGAGCCACGGGGGCCAGGGCAGCGACGAGCGCGGTGACCGCCAGCCACACCCAGATCCCCGGATCGTCGCCACCAGCGATCGTGGCGGCCACCCGCACGCTGCCGTACACGCCGACGACGAACAGCGCCATCGCCGCCACCACGACGACCCGGCGCAACCGGTCCGGGCCCAGCACGCGGCGCCGTCCCCGCGTGCCCGGGCCCTCGCTGCGCTCGCTGCGGTCGGTCATGCTCTGCCGGCCAGGCACGCCCTCCCGGCCCTCGCTGCGCTCGCTGCGGTCGGTCATGCTCTGCCGGCCAGGCACGCCCTCCCGGCCCTCGCTGCGCTCGCTGCGGTCGGTCATGCTCTGCCGGCCAGGCACGCCCTCCCGGCCCTCGCTGCGCTCGCTGCGGTCGGTCATGCTCTGCCGGCCAGGCACGCCCTCCCGGCCCTCGCTGCGCTCGGTGCGGTCGGTCATGCTCTGCCGGCCAGGCACGCCCTCCCGGCCCTCGCTGCGCTCGGTGCGGTCGGTCATGCTCTGCCGGCCAGGCACGCCCTCCCGGCCCTCGCTGCGCTCGGTGCGGTCGGTCATGCCGGTACCCCCTGGGCGGAGGGGACCCGGCAGGTCAGCGTGGTGCCGCCCGCCGGGGCGGAGGCGATCTGGGCGGTGCCGCCGAGCACCGCCAGCCGGTCGACCAGGTTCGCCAGCCCGGAACCGGCGGCGACGCGGGCCGGGTCGAACCCCGTGCCGTCGTCGGTCACCGAGAGCACCGCGTCGTCGCCGTCGCAGTCCACCCGTACGGTGATCCGCTCGGCGTGCGCGTGCTTGGTCGCGTTCTGCACCGCCTCCAGGGCGCAGAAGTACAACGCGGTCTCCACCTCGGCCGGCAGGCGGCCGGGCAGCCGGACCGCCACGGACACCCGCAGACCCGACGCGCCCGCCGAGGCGGTGGCCGCTTCGAGCGCCGCGGCCAGGCCCGCCACGGTGAGCACCTCGGGCGGGTCGCCCGTACAGATCTGGGCGAGGGTGTCCCGGGTCGCGACCAGCGCGCGCCGCAGCGGTGCGACCCGGCCCGGGTCGGGGGTGCCGGCGCGCTGCAGCGTGCGCAGCTGAATGAGCAGCGCGACGAGTTCCTGCTGGGCGCCGTCGTGCAGGTCGCGTTCCAGGCGGCGGCGTTCATCGTCGTGGGCGGCCACCACCTGGAGCCGCGAGCGGCGCAGGTCGGCGGCCCGCCGGGTGACCAGCTCCACCTGGCGGGCCAGGTCCGCGGTGAGCCGGGCGTTGGCGACGAGCAGACCGGCGTGGCCGGCGAGGTCGCCGATCAGGCGCAGCTCGTCCGGGGGCAGGGCGACCCCGGCGGGTAGCCGCAGAGCCAGCACGGCCAGCAGCTCCTGCTCGTGGGTGACCGGGAAGCACAGGTCGGCCCCGGTGATCGCGCGGTACTCGGCCATCGACGCGGCCCCCGCCACGGCGTCCACGCCGTGCACATCAGCCGGGGCGTCGGCCGCCCGGTCCGGCACGCCGTCGGGCTGCATACCGGCCGCCCGGCCAGGCACGCCGTCGGGCTGGACACCGGCCGCCCGGTCCGGCGCGGCGTCGGGCCGGGTAACGGCCGGGGCGGCGGCCGCCAGCAGCAGCCGACCGTCGGCGATCAGCCACAGCTGCGCGGCGGAACACCGGGTGCCGGTGACCACGACGTCGGTCAGTTCGGCGAGCTCGTCCGTGGCGGCCGCGTGTTCGAGCCGGTCCGCCAGGGTCCGCATCGCCTCGCGGGGGGTGAGCCGCTGACCGAACACGAGCCGGTTGGCGAGCGCGTGCAGCCGCTCGCGGACCGGTTCGGCCGCCACCGCGACCACGGCCAGCACGACGATCGCGGCCCAGCCGCGGGGGGCGGCCAGCCACGCGGTGCCGGCCAGCACCGCGAGGTAGACCAGACCGATGAACGCGGCCAGCAGCGTGTACACGAGCGCGCGGCTGATCACGTGATCGATGTCCCACAGCCGGTACCGCAGGATCCCGACGAACAGCATCACGGGCACGACGGCGAAGACGGCCGGGAACGCGCGTTCGACGGCGTCCGCGACGGCGGCGGCGTCCGCGCCGGGCAGCAGCCGGGCCGCCGACCACAGCAGCGCCATCGCCAGCGCCGGGGCGAGTGCCAGGCACAGCAGCCGGGACTGTTGCCGGGACTGCGGCGTCGGGGACCCGTAGCGCAGCCGGACCGTCTGGGCGGTCATGCCGAGCACCGGCACCAGGATGCCGAAGAACGCCACGAAGAACGGCGGGTGGGCGACGAAGCTGCTGCGCCAGCAGACGAACGTGATCACGGCGGTGCTGCTCACGGCCGCGACCGCGGTCGCCCGCCGCCCCGCGCCCAGGGGCAGGCGCCCCTCGGGAAACAGCAGCACCGCCCACACGTACGCGACCCCGGAGACGACGTGGAACGCGAAGTGGAAATCCGTGACGGCCGGGTCGGCCGCGATGACGTGGAACACCTCGTGGCTCGGGGCGTTGAAGGTCGCCGCGGTGCCGACGAACGCGACCGCCAGCAGCCGGGGAACCAGCTCGTCCGGGCGCCGGACCACGAGGAACACGCCGAGCGCCACGTTGAGGAGGCTGAACACGTAGTCCAGGGCCGCGCCGGGGCCGTGCGGCATGGCCGCGGACAGGGAACGCCGTGCCGCCTGCCCGAGCGCCCCGGTGGCGCCGCCGAGCTCCTGCAGCCCGTGCCGCAGCGGCGGGACGGCGTCGCTGAGCACCGGGATCAGCCCGAGTGCCAGCCACAGCAGCGCGCCGCCGAGGTAGACCGCGAAGGCGGCGAGGAACAACCGCGTTCCCCAGGCGGCCCCCGTAGACCTCGCATACCGGGTCATACCGCCAGTCTGACCTGCCCGGCCGGGCACGGTGCCCGGATCCGGCACGACGCGCCGCCGCACCGGGACATGAGGGAAACCGGCGGCGGGCAACCGACAGGCAACCGACGGGCACTGGGTCCGGCTACGGGGCACGACCACGGTGAAGGGCGACCACGAAAGGCTCCGCACCGTCGGAAGGAACTGTGGGAATGCGCCCCGAGCAGACCGCCGTTGTCCAGACCGTTTCGCATGCGAACCCGCCGGGCCGGCAGCCCGGTTGCCCGGAAATCCGGGCCGAGGCCACCACCGGCGCGATCTATCCGTACGCGCTGCAGGTCGGGGACCACGAGAGCGTCCGGGTCCCGATGACGGCCGCCGGGCTGCGCTCGCTGCGCGACGCCCTGACCAGTCTGCTGGACGGCGCCACCGGGGCCGAGGCCGACGACTTCGTCACCGCCTGGGCGCAGGCCAACGGGGCCACCGTGCACGACGGCACCGTCAGCGCCACCGCGGGTCGGTACACCGAGCCCGGCGCCCGCATCGTCGCGCTGCCGACCCGGCCGCGCCGCTATCTGCTGGCCGCCTGAACGGCCACCGGGCCGCGACGAGCCGAATCGCCGTGCCGGTGCGGTAGCGCGCCGGGCCGATCGGGTTACGCGGCCAGCATCCGGTCGGGAGCGTTGAGCAGTTCCTCGAAGGCGTCCGGCGCGACCGGTTTGGCGAACCAGTAGCCCTGCCCGTACTTGCAGCCGAAGTCGCGGACCCGGCGGGCCTGCTCGGCGGTTTCGATGCCCTCCGCCACGGTCTCCAGACCGAGCAGCTCGGCCAGGCGCAGCACGGCCTCGCACACCCCGTCGTCCGCGGCCACGAACGACCGGTCGATCTTGAGCTGGTCGACCCGGAACCGCTGCAGGTGGGTGATCGAGGAGTAGCCCGTACCGAAATCGTCCAGGGCCACCCCGAAACCGAGGGCGCGCAGCCGCTCCACCTGGCTGGCCACCAGCTCGCCGTCGTGCACGAGCGCCGACTCGGTGATCTCCAGCATCAGCGCGGCGGGCGGCAGCCCGGCGTCGGAGACGACGGCGCAGATCTCCTCGACGATGCCCCGGTGCTGCAACTGGTGCACGGACAGGTTGACGCTGATCACGAAGTCGCTGCCGGGCCGGTCGGCCAGCCACCGCACGCCCTGCGCACAGGCCAGCTCCAGCACCTTGCGTCCCAGCGGCAGGATCAGCCCGCTGGCCTCGGCGACCGGCAGGAACGCCGCCGGTGACAGCATCCCCTGGCTCGGGTGGGTCCAGCGGACCAGTGCCTCCGCCCCGACGATGCCGCCGCCGTTCAGGCAGACGATGGGCTGGTACGCGAGGTGGATCTCGTCGGTCTCCAGCGCCCGGCGCAGGTCGACCTCCAGCCCGACCCGGCTGCGCACCGGATCCTGCATGGACGCGTCGAAGACGACGAACTGGCCCTTGCCCCGGTTCTTGGCCGCGTACATCGCGACGTCGGCCTCGCGCAGCAGGTCGGTGGCGTCGCCGTCCGGCCCGGCCACCGCGATCCCGACGCTGCCGCGGGTGAGCACCTGGGTGCCGCCGGTGTCGACCGGCTCGGCGAGCGCTTCGATGATCCGCTGGGCGACAGAGATCGCCGTGTCCGCGCCACCGCCCTCGATGAGGATGGCGAACTCGTCGCCGCCGAGGCGGGCGGCCGTGTCGTTGTCGCGTACCGATCCGCGCAGGCGCCGGGCCACCTCGATCAGCAGGGCGTCGCCCGCGGCGTGGCCGAGGCTGTCGTTGATGCGCTTGAAGTCGTCGAGGTCGACGAACATGACGGCGGGTTCACCGGCCCGCAGGGCCTGCTGCACCCGTTCGATGAACAGCCCCCGGTTGGCCAGGCCGGTGAGCGCGTCGTGCTCGGCCTGATGCCGGATGGTCGCGGCGTTCTCGTTGGCCAGCTGCAACGCCGCGCGTTCCTGTCGCAGCAGCTCCGCGGCGGACGCGGCGGCGGCGCGGTGGGCCCGGTCGAACCGGCGCAGCAGCGCACCGATCATCACGGCGGTGAGCAGCATCGCGACGATCAGGACGTAGTTCGCGGTGGCGGACGCCTTGTCGGCCTCACTCGCGGCGCCGGACGCCAGCCTGGTGATCCGGTCGCTGAGGGCCCGCAACTGCGGGTCGGTCTTGCTGCGTTCGACGTTGACTGCCTGGTCGGTGTTGTCCACGATCAGCAGGTCCTGCTGCTCGTCGAGCACGGCGTGGTAGTCGCTGATCAGTCCGACCAGTTCCCGGTTGGTCGTGGCGGCCATGGTGGTGGCGAGCCGGGCCAGGATCTGGCTTTCCCGGCCCCGGATGGCGCCGGTGTCCCGGGCCACGCGGGCCCGGATGCTCGGATCGGCCAGCGTCTTCCACTGCAACGAGCTCTCCTCGTTGAGCAGCAGGACCAGGCTCTGCAGCCGCGCCGAGGTCTGGTTCTCCGCGACGCCCCGCCGGTGCAGGACGATGTTGACGTAGGTGACCAGGGCGAGCAGGACCACCACGGCCGCGAGGATGTTCGCCCAGCGGTTGTGCCGCCAGCGGTGTCCCAGCGAGCTGATCATGATGCTTGCTGGATCGCGTTGCGGACGTCCTCGTCCGCGGTGCGCAGCAGGGCGCGCAGGCGCTCTGCGGGCAGCGGCGCGCCGGTCTGCGTGATGGTCTCCCAGAGCGTGCTGAAGTCCTTGGTCAGCGCGGCTTCGATGTCCACCCACGCGGCGACCGCGGGGTACTGCCGGCCGTCGTGCTCGGCGTCCACGAACCCCCGGTAGGCGGGGTCGGCGTCCAGCCGGGTGCTGCGCATGACCTCCGTACGGGCGGGCCAGATGCCCAGCTTGCGGACCACGTACCGCTCCTGGCTGGCGGCCCCGGTGAGGAACCGTACCCATTCCAGGGCCGCGGCCCGGTGCGCCGAGTTCTTGAAGATCGCCAGGTCGCTGCCGCCCAGGAAGGTGAACCGGCCCTTGGGGCCGGCCGGCATCGGCGCGGTCGCCCAGCCGGCCTTCAGGCCGGTCCGGCTCGGGTCGGCGCGGAAGGTGGCCACGGAGTCCGGGCCGTGGAACAGTACGGCGGTCTGCCCGTCGGCGAACGCGGCGACGGCGGCGTCCGAGTTCTTCGCCAGCAGGTCCCGCTTGTTGTACTCGCCCATCAGGTGCTGGTAGTAGTCGATGCCCGCGACCGACTCCGGGGTGGAGAGCATCGGGGTCCTGCCGTCGGCGGACAGCAGGTCACCGCCCGCGCCCCAGATGAACGGGGCCACGTTGTGCACGACGTTCCAGTCGTTCTTGCCGGGCTGGCCGAGCGGGGTGATCCTGCCCTCCCGCTTGATCGCGGCGAGGGTGTGCTCCAGCGCGTCCCAGGTGGCGAACGCCTTCGCCGGGTCCAGGCCCAGGCGGCGCAGGACGTCGGTGCGGTAGAACAGGGCCCGGACGTCGACGAACCACGGCACCGCGGTGACCGCGTCGCTGCCGACCAGCTTCGTCGCCGTCCAGCTGGCCGGCACGAACGCCGGCCGGCCGCCGAACGAGTTCAGCTCCGCGTCGGAGTACGACGCCAGGGCACCGGTCTGCGACAGACCGCCGACCCAGGTGGTACCGAGCTGGGTGACGTCGGGCGCGTCTCCCCCGGCCGCGGCGGCGCTGATCCGGTTCAGCGCGGCGGCCCAGTCGAGCATCGTCAGCTGCACCGTGATGTTGGGGTGCAGGCGGTGGAACTCGTCCACCTCTACCTGCATGGCCTGGTGCGCGTTCAGGCCGTTCGGCATGAACCAGAACTTGATCGTCACGGGGGGCGCGGACGCGGCGTACCCGGTGGACGCGGCGGTGTTCTCCGCGCGCCGCCCGCAGGCCGCGGTCGCCAGCAACAGCGGCACCACCAGCAACGCGATCGGCTTCAGAAATCGAGTCACGTTCCTGGTCATCATCACCCTCACCCGCCCAATTCCGACCGCACGACCGGCGACTCATCAATCGGCCGGGGCCTCCCGGCCTTTAGTCAGCCGGACGTGACCCGGTGTCGGGACCGGCGCCGGGAGGCGGATCGGTAGGGTTACCCGCCATGGTGATCAACCTGGGGTGGCGGCGGGCACCGCAAGCACCCGCGCCCGCGGCCGCCGCGGGGCGGCCCGCGTCCGGCGGCGGCCGCCTGGTCGCGCTCGACGGCCTCCGGCTGTTCGCCGCCCTGTTCGTGGCGTTCTTCCACTACACGGGCCGGGAGCCGAACGTCGAACGCGCCTGGGGGGTGGGCTCGGCGACGGCCTTCCCGGGGCTGCGCGAGGTGAGCGCGTTCGGCTGGATGGGCGTCGAGCTGTTTTTCCTGATCAGCGGTTTCGTCATCTGCATGAGCTGCTGGGGCCGCAGCACCGGCGACTTCTTCCGTTCCCGGATGGTGCGGCTGTTCCCCGCGTACTGGGCGGGGATCCTCATCACCTCCGCCGTGCTGATCATCTGGCCGATCGTGGTCCAGCCCCGCTCGCCCTCCGACATCCTGCTCAACCTGACCATGCTGCAGCGGCCGCTGCACGTGGACCAGGTCGAAGGGGTCTACTGGAGCCTCTGGGCCGAGGCGCGGTTCTACCTGCTCTTCTCGCTGCTGGTGTGGCGCGGCCTGACGCTGCGCCGCACCGTGATCTTCGGCTATGCCTGGCTGATCGCCTCGGTCCTCGCGACCCGCGCCGACGAGCACCTGGTCGGCGTGGTGCTCATGCCGGAGTACGCGCCGCTGTTCGTGGCCGGGATCGCGTTCTACCTGATCCACCGTTTCGGGTCGGACATCCTGCTCTGGGGCCTGGTGGCCTTCTCGTACCTGCTGGCGCAGCACAACCTGATGCTGCGGGTGATCGGGGTCAGCGAGGACGACGTGCAGCGGCCGCTGTCGTCGAAGGTCGCGATCGGGCTGCTCACGCTGTTCTTCGCGGTGATGGCCGCGGTCGCGCTCGGCTGGACGTCGTGGGTCCGGGGGCGATGGCTGACCACGGCCGGCCTGCTCACCTACCCGTTCTACCTGCTGCACGAGAACATCGGGTGGACGATCATCCACGCGCTGCGCGACGTGCGCCCGCGCTATCTCACCCTGGCCTTCGTGCTGGCGGTGATGCTGCTGGCGTCCTGGCTGCTGCACCGCCTGATCGAACGGCCGCTGGCCGCCGTGCTGCGCGGCCGGCTGAAGGCCGCCTTCGCCGCGTTCGACCGCCCGGACCGCAGGTACGGCGGCGGCTCCGGTCCACCGGCCACCGGCCGCCCGGCCGTGCGGGATGCCGCCGGTGCGGCGGATGACGCACCGGCCGTGCTGGACACCACGCTGCCGGGCCCGCGCATCCGGCCCGAATCCCGCGCGAAGGCGGACATCGCGGACTAGGGCCGCTTCGCGCGCGACCGTGCCCGGGTCGGTGATGCGGGCGGCGCCGGGGTCAGTCCCAGAACCAGGCGTACATCTCGTGGCCGGCCGCGGTGTGGAAGGACACCAGCAGCGGGATGATCGTGAGACCGAGCGCGACCAGCGCGGTCCGGGCCCGGCGGCGCAGCGTTCGGGTGGTGGCGCCCAGGGCGACCGCCGCCAAGCCCAGGGCGGCGAGAGCGGGTTCGCTGGTCCCGACGTCGGCCGCGATCGCCGCGGCGAACAGGACGGTCCCGAGCAGCGCCGACACCAGTCCGATGAGAACGAGGGTGGCCAGGTGCGCGGGCCGGCGCCGGTGCCGCGCCGCCGTGATCCCGCCGCCCACCAGGGCGACGACCACCAGCAGGAGCGGACCGTACATCGCCGCGAAGGCGCCGAGGTGCGGCACCAGCCAGATCAGGTCCGGCCAGCCCGGTGTGCCGTCGAGCGGCCACACCGTCTTCGGGTCGATGAGGAACTCGTGGCCGCCGCGTTCCAGCCGGCCGGGGATGTCGAAACCGTAGTAGCGGCCGGGAATCCAGAGCAGCCAGGACAGCATCGGCCAGGCCAGTCCGAGCAGCAGCACGCGGGCGGCGGTGTCGCGGACGCCGACGGGCAGCGCGACCGGCGCCGCACCCGCGCCGCCGCGCCGGACCAGGCGGCGCAGGCTCGGCAGGGTACGAGCCGCGCCGATCAGATAGCGCCGCCGGGCCCCCGGCCCACCGTCCGCCAGGGCCAGCAGGTCACCGCTCCATTCGGCGCGCTGCCGCTCGCGGAAGCCGGCCGGCAGCAACGCGGCCAGCAGGCCGAGGGTGGCGCGGTCGACGCGGCGCAGGGCCGGGGCGGCGGTGCGCATCGGGGGCGTACCGGTCACCATGCCAGCCGCCCGGCGGAGGCGCGGGTGCTGCGCCGCTGGGCGGCCCTGGCGAGCGCGGCACGCGCGGCGTCGGCTCCGGCCGGGGTGAGTCTGTAGTAGCGCCGCCGGGGACGGCCCTCGGCATGCACGTCGATCTCTTCCGCCCGGCTGGTGAGCCACCCGACGTTCTCGAACGCGACCAGGATGGGATAGATGGTGCCCGGTTCGAGTCCCGCCTCCTTGGCGAGGTCGAGACCGTACCGCTCCGTGTCGAGATCGTTCAGCAGCGCCTGGAGCACGAGCAGGCGCGGCGTGGTCATGCGCAACTCAGCCATGGCCGTACTCTATATAGCTATTCCTAGTTCTGCATAGCCCCCGCCACGCGGCGCAGCCGCCTCACGGCGACTCGGGCCCCGCGGCGCGCTCCGGGCCGGGCCGCTGCAGGCGGCTGATCTCGGTGACGATCCGGGCCAGCGAACGCCGGCCGGCACCGTCCAGATGCACCGCACGCAACGCGATGTCGCGCACGTCGGCGTCGCGCAACGCCAGCACGAGGGCGAGCTGCGCGTTGACGTCCTCGACGACCTGATCGTCGAAGAAGTAGGCAACGGGCACGCCGAAGAAGGCGGACAGGGCCTCGAGATGACGCTTGGTGGGATTGTCACGCTGACCGGTACGCAGCTGCCAGACGTACGTCTTGGAGAACGTGCCGGAAGTCAGGGCCTCACACCCCCGGGCGACCTCTTCGTAGCTGTACTCGCGCCCCTTCGGTTGGACGGCCTTGAAAAGGTGGTCGATCCGGTGTGCCAGCGATCCCGTGACCGGCCGACCCCCGCGTTCGCTGTCGTGAACATCCGGCATGGACTGCACCGTACCATCCGCGTTGACAAGCGTGGGTCGTTCGCTATGGTGGATCCGATCGTTAGCCAGTGTGGACGGATGAGGGGATGTCGTCGGCGCGGTCCCTCCACGACCGCGTGCGCCGGCCGGTATCGGCAGCACGGGGGTGCCCGATGCCGGCCGCTCCCCGCCCGGCGCTGTGCCGCGCCCCGGCTTGGCCGTGCCGCGCCCCGTCTTGTATAGTGACGAATCGATGTGGCCGACTCCTTCCCCCGTGGGAGCCGGCCACATCACGTTCTCCACCTGCACACCACCGGCGCGTGTCCATTCCGATAGGGCTCAACGCATGGTCCTGGCAGCTCGACAGTGGAAGGCGGCCTGGCGCTTCCGTGTCCTGCGCCGGCGCTGCGCCGCCCGGCTCGCCCATCTGGAGCTGACGCCCGCGACCACCATGGCGGCCCTGTGCCAGCAACTCGGACGGCGCCGCGACCGGCCGATCCGGCTGATCCCGCTCCCCCTGCCCGAGGCGGGCCCGTGCGGCATCTGGCTGTCGCTGCCGGAGGTCGACCTCATCGCGTACGAGGCCGGCACGAACCGGATGCACCAGGACCACATCATCGCGCACGAGCTCGCCCACCTGATCTGTGGACACTCCACCGTGGACACCGGGCGCGGGCCGGACACCCGGGCGCTGTTCCCGGACCTCGATCCCGCCCTGGTCCGCGCCATGCTGCACCGGGCCCACTACCCGGACGCGCAGGAACAGGAGGCCGAGGTCATGGCGTCGCTGCTGCTCAGCCGGGTGAGCCGGACCCCGCCGGAGCCCGGCGGGACCAACGAGCTGACCGTCCGGCTGGAGCAGGCCCTGCTCCCACCGCACCGGCGGGGACGACCGTCCGATGCATGACCTCGTCTACGGCGTCGGCGCCCTGGCCGCCTGGATCGCCTTCGCGTACAAGGCGAACCACCTGCGGCACGACCGGGCCAACCCCGCGCTGCGGGCCATGACGGCCGCGTTCGGCTTCGCCGCCGTGGCCTTCACCCTCACCGTCGGGCCGGTGTACCGGCCGATCGACGCGGGCCCGGGCGTACCGAACCTCGCCAAGCTGCTCATCCACTCCTGCATGGTGCTGTTCAGCGTCTTCGCCCTGCAGCTGCTGAGCTACTGGCGGTATCCGGCGCGCCGCGCCCGCCGGCGGGCCCGCATGCACCTGGTGGCCGGGCTGATCATCCTGGCCATGATGGCGACGCTGATCCTGCTGGCACCCATCCACGAGCGCTACACGATCCATTTCTGGAAGACCCACGCCGGGCAGACGCTGATGCTGCTGTATCTCACCCTCTTCCTGCTGGCGCTCAGCATCGGCCTGCTGGTGATCGCCTGGCGGGCCCGGCAGTTCGCCGCGCTCGCCCCGGAGCTGCCCTGGCTGCGCCGCGGCCTGCGGATCACCTCCGTGGGTGCCCTGCTCAGCTTCGGCTATTGCGCCTGCCGCGGCGGGTACCTGGTGCTGCTCGGTGCGGGCGTCCACGCCGATCCGCTGGTCGACATCGCCGAGCCGTTCGCCACCGTCGGGCTGAT
Organism: Krasilnikovia sp. MM14-A1004; assembly: GCF_047159485.1. GTDB lineage: Bacteria > Actinomycetota > Actinomycetes > Mycobacteriales > Micromonosporaceae > Actinoplanes. Next base: position 3,380,292 of record NZ_AP038773.1, read on the forward strand.
CGTTTTCCTCGCCGGGCTCACCATGCCGAGCTGGGGACCGCGTACCCGGCTCGACCAGTGGAGCGCCTACCGCGCCCTCGAACCGCTGTGGTCCGCGCTGCACGAGGCGTTCCCGCAGATCGCGCTGCACGGCTCCCCGCGCGGCGACGTCGCCGCCGTCGGCGACCTGGACTACCGGCTGTACCGCCGGATGGTCGAGATCTGGGACGGGCGGCTCGCGCTGCGGCCGTACCTGGCGGAGCCGCCCGGCGAACCGGAGCCGGACCTGGCCCGGCGCGCCGAGGCCGAGGCCCGGGCCATCCGGGACGGGCTGCGCAACCACAGCGAGGGCCGCACCTTCGCCGTACCGGCCGGCGAGGAACGGCACGAGGCACGGGGGCACGAGCTGGCCTGGCTGGTCGCGGTGAGCCGGTCGTACGCCCACGCCACCGACACCAGGGAACTGGATCATGCCTGAGTCCGTGCCCGCCCGCCCCAGCGTCTCGGCCGGTGCGGTGTTCTTCGACGACGACGGGCGCGTGCTGCTCGTCGATCCCACGTACAAGCAGTTCTGGAACCTGCCGGGCGGCGGGGTCGACGTCGGCGAGACCCCGCGGGCGGCCTGCCTGCGCGAGATCCGGGAGGAACTGGGCCTGGTCGTCGGGGTCGGGCCGCTGCTGGTGACGGCGTGGACGCCGGCCGGGCCGGACGGCCGCCTCTATTTCGTCTTCGACGGCGGTGTGCTCACCGCACGGCAGCGCGACGCCATCGTGCTGAACCCCGGCGAGCTCGCCCGCCACGCCTTCGTCGACGCCGACGAGGCGGGCCAGATGCTGTCCGCAGCGCAGCGGGCACTGATGGCCGAGGTGATCGCGGCCCGCGCCGAGGGCCATACCAGGTACGTGGAACTCGCGGAGGCGATGCACGCGCGCTGAGCCGGGCGGCCGACCGCGAACGGATGAACGGTTCCGTGTCGCGCCCGCCGGTCGACCCGCCCGGTGCGAGCATGTGCGAGGTCCACGGGGGGAGAGTCCTGCGCATGTTGTCGAACACCGCTCGGCCCATCGTCGAGGCGACCCTTCCGGTCGTGGGGGCGAACATCGGCACCATCACCCAACGCTTCTACGGGCACCTGTTCACCGAGCACCCGGAACTGCTCGACGGCACCTTCAACCGCGGCAACCAGGCCGCCGGCACCCAGCCGCAGGCGCTGGCGGGCTCGGTGGCGGCATTCGCCAGCGCGCTGGTGACCAGCCCGGACCGGCCCCCGGAGCGGCTGCTGTCCCGGATCGCGCACAAGCACGCCTCGCTCGCCGTCCAGCCCGAGCAGTACAAGGTGGTGCACGACCACCTGATGTGGGCCATCGGCGACGTGCTCGGCGACGCCGTCACCCCCGCCGTGGCGGCCGCGTGGGACGAGGTGTATTGGCTGATGGCCAACGCCCTGATCAACGCGGAACGCGACCTCTACAGCGCCCGCGGGGTGCAGCCCGACACCACCTGGCGCCGCTGGCGGGTCGAGCACAAGATCGCCGAGACGGCCGACGTGGACACGTTCGTCGTGACGCCCGTCGACGGGCTCCCGGCCCCCGCATCGCTGCCCGGCCAGTACGTCACGGTGCTGCTGGCGATGCCGGACGGGATGCGCCAGCCCCGCCAGTACAGCCTCACCCGCACCGACGACGGCCGGAACTGCCAGTTCACTGTCAAATGGGTACACGGCGACGGCATGCCGGACGGTGAGGTCTCCAGCCTGCTGCACCACACGATCGACGTGGGTGACGAGCTGACCATGTCCCCGCCGTACGGTGATGTCGTGCTCGGCGACCGCACCCGGCCGGTGGTCTGCGCCAGCGCGGGCATCGGCATCACCCCGATGGCGGGGATGCTGTCGCACCTGGCCGCCGCGGGCTCCACCGCCCGGGTCATGCTGCTGCATGCAGACCTCGACGAGCGGTCGTTCGCGCTGCGCCGGCAGGTCGTCGGTGACATCGCGGCGCTTCCCGGCGCCTCGGTGCACGTCTGGTACGAACGCGGCGCCGAGACCGAGCTGCCGCTGACCGACGTCTTCGCCGGGACGATGGACGTGTCCCGGCTGCCGCTGCCCGAGGGCGCGGTTTTCTACCTGTGCGGCCCGCTGCCGTTCATGCAGGCGATCCGCAGCGGGCTCATGGAGCGCGGCGTGGCGGCCCGCGACATCCGGTACGAGATCTTCGGCCCCGACCTGTGGCTCGCCAACACCGACTGAGCAGCCGCAAAGGATCCTCGACATGGTGGCAGCCACCATCGCACGCGGCGCGAAGTCCGCGACGGCGCCGGTTCGTCCGGGCCGCCGCCCTCGGTCCGATGCCAGTACGATGCCCGCATGAGCGCTGAGGCTGTCGGCAGATACATGCCCCCGGTCGTGACGCTCGACGACCTGACGGCGATGATGGCCGCGGACGACCACCACCGGTACGAGATCAGCCCTGAGGGAGTCCTCTCGATCATGCCGCCGCCGGGGTACGCCCATGCGATCATCGCGACCCGGCTCATGGTGTGGCTCGCCACGGGTGGTGTCCCGGCGGAGCGGATCGCCCAGGCGGTCGGGCTGCGCATACCGGGTCGCGACGGCGGAGTCGGTGGACGGATCCCCGATCTGATCGTGTGGAGCAAAGCGCAGGCCGACGGTGTCTGGCTGCCGGTCACCGACGTGCTCCTCGTCGTTGAGATCGTCTCGCCGGGGTCCGAGGGCACCGACACCGTGACCAAGCGGGGCGAGTACGCCGCCGCGGGCATACCCCAGTACTGGATGGTCGACCAGGATCCGGCCCAGACCGTCACCATGCACCACCTGGACGGCGACCACTACGCCGTACGGGCGAGCATGCCGCTGGCCTGGCTCCTCAACACCGGCACCGACGAGCACGGCCTCGGCTGACGCCGCGAACGGCCACACGACGCCCATCGCGGATAGTGGCGACGTTGTCACCCATGGTGGGTGGCCGCCCGGGTAGTCGATCAAGCTGACCGTTCGGGCCTACGCCGGTCGGCGGGCGGCTGCTGTACTGCTGCGCATGACGGAAGTGATCATCGAGCGCAGCGTGCTGTTCCGCGCCCGGCGCTGGTCGGCCGCTCTCGTCATCCTCGCGATCCTGACCACCGCCGTCGCCCTGGTGTACACGGCCTTCGGTGCACTCGTCGGTGCGGTGCCCGCCCCCGACTGGGGTCTGCTCATCGTGCTGGCGTTTCCCACCTTCTGCGGCATCGTCAGCACGGTCGTACGGTGGCGGCACCGGCCCGTGTGGGTCCGGGTCTGCGACGCCGGGATCCTGCTGGCCCAGGGCGGGGTGCCGATCTTCGTCGCCTGGACGAACGTGTCGAGCGCGGTCGTCCGCCACCCCGGCCTGTTCGCGGTGCTCGACGTCGTCCCGGTCGACCTGGAGCAGGTCACCGCGACCGCACCGCACGGCAACGTCCCGCCGGTGCAGCAACTGCCGGACGGCGCGGGCTTCCGGATCGACGTGGGCGAGTTGTGCCCCGGACCGCGGGCGTTGCGGCGGGCGCTCGCCGAGCACCACGGCCGCTAAGGGCTTTCGCGCGGACGCGGCGCCGGCTTCTCCGCCAGGGCCGTGAGTTCGCGGCTGGCCTCCCGTTCGACGAGCAGCGGCACGAAATCACGGATCGGCGCGGCCGCGTACCGCTGGTGCACCGCGTTGACGTGCGCCGCCACCACCGTGTCCCCCACGGCCGGGAAACGGTGTTGCAGCACGTTGACGATCTGCCGTAGCGCTTGACGCTCCGCGTCCTCGGTCCCTGCCTCCCCGCTCACACCGCGATTGAATCCCACGCCCTGTTCGGCGGGCAAGACAGGATTCCCGATCGGACAGCCGGGGTCCCACGTTCGGGGTCGCCGGTTCGACCACCCGCGGCGGATGACGCCCGCGGCCCGGCTCCTTTGGTGGAATGCGGCGCAGGGCACGCCATCAGCGAGCGAGGATCACCAACATGGCACTCTCCCGACGACTCGCGGCGGAATTCATCGGCACCTTCTGGCTGGTGCTCGGCGGCTGCGGCAGCGCCGTGCTCACGGCCACCTTCCCGCAGGTGGGCATCGGCATCCTCGGCGTCGCGCTCGCGTTCGGGCTGACGGTGGTGACGATGGCGTACGCCTTCGGGCACATCTCCGGGGGCCACTTCAACCCGGCGGTCACCCTCGGGCTGTGGCTGGGCCGGCGCGCGGCGGGACGCGACGTGCTGCCGTACGCGGTCGTTCAGGTGGTGGCCGCGGTGGCCGCGTCCGCCGTGTTGTTCGGCATCGCCTCGGGCGCCGCGGGCTTCACCACCGACGACGGCTTCGCCGCCAACGGTTACGGCGCGCACTCCCCCGGCGGATACAACCTGGCCTCGGCGCTGCTCACCGAGGTGGTGATGACCGCCGCGTTCCTGCTGGTGATCCTCGGCGCGACCGACCGCCGCGCCCCCAAGGTGATGGGGCCGCTGACGATCGGGCTGTGCCTGACGCTCATCCACCTGATCAGCATCCCGGTGACGAACACGTCGGTGAACCCGGCCCGTTCGACCGGCCCGGCGCTGTTCGTCGGCGGCTGGGCACTGAGCCAGTTGTGGCTGTTCTGGGTCGCCCCGCTCGCGGGGGCCGCGCTCGCCGGGGCGGCCTACCGGTTCGTGGTCGGCGACACCGGCCGGGAACCGGTCGCCGAAGAGGCTCAGGACGTCGCCGCCGCGGACCCTCCCGCGCCCGAATAGGAGTGAGATGACCCTCCACCTCGAACCCGACGCGCCCGCCGCGGGCGGCAACGGCTGGCATGCGATGCCGGTCGACGACGTCGCTCAGGCGCTGGGCGTGGACGTCACCCGGGGCCTGCCAGCCGCGCAGGTGGTCGACCGTCAGGCCCGGTACGGGCCCAACGCGCTGCGCTCGGCCCCACCGGCACCGTGGTGGCGGCTGCTGCTGGCCCAGTTCACCGACGGCCTGATCCTCGTGCTGCTGGGCGCCGCGGTGTTGTCACTGGCGATCGGCGAGATCGAGGAGGCGGCGTTCATCGCCGTGCTGCTCGTCTTCAACGGCCTGCTCGGCTTCTGGCAGGAACGGCAGGCCCAGCAGTCGCTGGCCGCGATCCAGGCGCTGGTCGTGCCGCAGGCCAGGGTCCGCCGCGACGGCGCGGTGCAGCAGATTCCCGCCGACGAGCTGGTCCCCGGCGATGTGGTGCTGCTGGAGGCCGGCGACACGGTGCCCGCCGACGGACGGCTGGCGGGTGCGTTCCGGCTCGCGGTGGCCGAGGCCGCGCTGACCGGCGAGGCGGTGCCGGTGGACAAGGGGACCGCGCCGGTCGCGCAGGACACCGTGCTCGGGGACCGTACGGACATGGCGTTCACCCACACCGCGGTCACGGCGGGCCGGGCGGAGGAGATCGTCACCGCCACCGGCATGGACACGGAGATCGGCAAGCTGGCCGCGCTCATGTCAGAGGTCGAGCCCGAACCGACGCCGCTGCAACGCCAGACCGCCCAGCTCGGTCACCGGCTGGCGCTGATCGCGGGTGTGGCGGTGCTGGTGCTGCTGCTCATCGGGCTCGTCCAGGGAACACCGTGGCACGAGCTGGTGGTGGGCTCGATCGCGCTGGCGGTCGCCGCGATCCCCGAGGCGCTGCCCGCGACCGTGACGGTGACCCTCGCCGTGGGCATGAGCCGCCTGGCGAAACGGCGGGCCGTGGTCAAGCGGCTGCACGCGGTGGAGACCCTCGGCTCGACGTCTGTCATCTGCAGCGACAAGACCGGCACCCTCACCCTCAACCAGATGACCGCCCGTACGCTGCTGCACGGCGGCGAGGAGCTCACCATCGAGGGCCAGGGGTACACCGGCGAGGGCCGGATCACCACGGCCGAGTTCGACCGCCCCGTACCCGATCTGCGCCAGGTCGCGGCGGTGATGGTGCTGTGCAACGACGCGGTGATCCGCGACGGCGCATGCATCGGCGACCCCACCGAGGGGGCCCTGGTGGTGCTGGGCGGCAAGGCCGGCGTGGACGTGCACCGCACCCGGCAGCGCTTCCCCCGGGTCGGTGAGGTGCCGTTCGACTCGGCGACCAAGTACATGGCGACGTTCCACGAGGACCGCTCCGGGGAGCATCAGGGGCTGATCCTGGTGTGCGTCAAGGGCGCGGTGGAGAGCGTCCTGGACCGCGTCGACCGGGTCGTGGACCGCAACGGCGCACGCACCGTCCTGGACGACGCCGGACGCGAGGCGGTCCGTGCGGCCGCGGACCGCCTCGCCGCCCAGGGCCAGCGGGTGCTCGCGGCGGCGGGCGGCTGGATCACCGCCGCCGGGGCGGACCTGGAGCGGAACCCGGAGGGCGCCGCGACCGGCCTGGCACTGCTGGCACTGGTCGGCATCGTCGACCCGCCCCGCACCGAGGCCCGGGACGCGATCGCGGCGGCGCACCGTTCCGGCATCGGCATCAAGATGATCACCGGGGACCACCCGACGACGGCACGCGCCATCGCCGGGGCGCTGGGCATCACCGGCGAGGTGGTCCGGGGATCCGACCTGGAGACCATGGACGACCGGGAGCTGGCCGCCCGGGTCCGCGAGATCGGGGTGTTCGCCCGCGTCGCGCCCGAGCACAAGCTGCGCATCGTCCGCGCATTGCAGTCGCACGACCTGGTGGTCTCCATGACCGGGGACGGGGTGAACGACGCGCCCGCCCTGGAGCAGGCGGACATCGGTGTGGCGATGGGGGTCACCGGTACGGAGGTCACCAAGGAAGCCGCCGACATGATCCTGCTCGACGACAACTTCGCCACGATCGTGTCTGCGGTCCGTGAGGGACGCACGATCTACGAGAACATCGTGAAGTTCGTCCGGTTCCAGCTGTCGACCAACCTCAGCGCCATCCTGACGGTGCTGTCCGCGACGCTGCTGGGCATGGCGGCTCCCTTCACGACCATCCAGATCCTGTGGGTGAACCTGATCTGCGACGGCCCGCCCGCGCTGGCGCTCGGCGTCGACCGGCCGCGCCCGCAGGCCATGGCGGAGCCACCGCGGCCGAAACGGACCCAGATCCTGCCCGCGCCGCGGCTGCGGGTGCTGCTGTGGCTGGCCGCGATCATGGGCGCCTGCACACTCGGGGTGATCGGGCTGGCGGAGCAGGCGTACGACACCGCGACCGCGGCGACCATGGGGTGGACGACGTTCGTGCTGGCCCAGCTGTTCAACGTGTTCAACGCGCGGGCCGAGCACGAATCCGCGTTCCAAGCGGGCTTCTTCACCAACCGCTACCTCTGGCTGTCGGTCGTGGCCGTCGCGGTCGGCCAGCTCGCCATCGTCAAAGTGGAGTGGCTGCAGCACTTCTTCGAAGCGTCCCACCTGAGCGGCGCCCAGTTCCTCCTCTGCGTGGCGGCGGGCTCGCTGGTGCTGTGGCTGGAGGAGCTGCGCAAGCTGGTCCGGCGCCGCCGCCGGTGAGGTGGCCGTCCCTAGGCGACGATGGCGGTCAGGACCAGGCCGCCGTCGCACAGCCACCGGCCGGTGAACCGATCGACCGGCCCGTCCACCAGCAGCTCGGCGGTGAACTCACCGGCCGCCGCGTCGATGCTCAGACGGGCCTGATGGAACTCCAGGAAGGTGCCCGCGACCGGGAACCACGCCTTGTACACCGATTCCTTGGCGGAGAACAGCAGCCGGTCCCACGGCACCGCCGGGTCGGCGGCGGCGAGGTCGGCCACCATGGCGGCCTCGTCGGGCAGCGCGATCGCGTCGAGCACGCCGTCGGGCAGGGCGGCGGCCGGTTCGGCGTCCACTCCGATCGTACGGACGGGGCCGCGTCGCGCCACCACGGCGGCGCGGTACCCGGCGCAGTGCGTCATGCTGCCGACGATCCCGGCGGGCCAGCCCGGGGCGCCGCGCGCGCCGGGCAGGATCGGTTCGGGCGCGACCCCGAGCCGGGCCAGGGCGGCGCGGGCGCACCACCGGACGGCCGCGAATTCGGTACGGCGTTTGGCGACCGCGTGGGCGACGACCGCGCGTTCCTGCGGGAACAGGTCCTCGCCGCCCGGATCGTGGCGGGTCTGCACCCAGCTGACGTGATCCGGCACGATCGCGCCGAGCAGGTCGGTCATCGAATGTCCCTCTCCCGCCGGTCCACAGCCGACGCTGATGGCGCAGGCTAGCCTCCCCGTACCGCCGCCGGAACCCCTAACGGGCACGGTAGGGGTGTACGCGCCGCGACCGGGCGGCATAGGCTCGGCGGGTGACCCCGCCGATCGTCCGGCCGCCGATCGTCCGGCCATCGTGACCGCGCCCCAGCTGCGTGCCGTCAGCGACCTGCACATCGCGTACGCGGAGAACCGCGCCTTCGTCCAGGAGCTGCGCCCGGACAACGCGGGCGACTGGCTGATCGTCGCCGGTGACGTCGCCGAGACCTACGCCGACATCGAGTGGGCGTTGCGGCTGCTCAGCGACCGCTTCGCCAAGGTGGTGTGGGTGCCGGGCAACCACGAGCTGTGGACACCGCGGCAGGATCCGGTGCAGGCGCGCGGCGTGGCCCGCTACCGTCTGCTGGTCGAGCTGTGCCGGGAGCTGGGCGTTGCCACCCCGGAGGACCCGTACCCGGTGTGGGAGGACGCCGACGGCGCCGCGGTCGTGGCCCCGCTGTTCACCCTGTACGACTACTCGTTCCGCGCCCCGGGTGCCACCTCGCAGGCGCACTCGCTGAAGCTGGCGCACGACGCCGGGGTGGTGTGCACGGATGAGATCCTGCTGCACCCCGATCCGTACCCGAGCCGGGAGGCGTGGTGTGCCGCCCGGATCGAGCTGACCGAACGGCGGCTCGCCGAGGCGCCCGCGGATCTGCCGAAGGTGCTGGTCAACCACTATCCCCTGGTCCGGGAGCCGACGGACATCCTGTGGTATCCGGAGTTCGCCCAGTGGTGCGGCACCACCCGTACCCGTGACTGGCACCGCCGTTTCGGCGCGGCCACCGTCGTGTACGGGCACCTGCACATCCCGCGCACCACCTTCTACGACGGGGTGCGCTACGAGGAGGTCTCGCTGGGCTACCCGCGGGAGTGGCGTCGGCGCGGCACCGTTCCCGACCCGGTCCGGACCATCTCGCCGGGCGCGGACCTGCGCCGGATGCGGCAAACCCTGCGGGGCGCCACACCCTGAGGCCCGGACTGCCTCAGACGTCCTCGTCGAGCAGCGTGTCGGGATCGAACAGGTCGATCTCCAGGCGGGCCAGCAGGTCGATGTCGATCAGTTTCGCGACCGGCCCCGCGTGGGAGGCGGTCACGAGGCTGACCAGGTCCTCGACGGCGGCCAGGGTGATCAACGGCGCGGCGGGCACGGCGGCCGCGTCAGGGCCGCACAGCACCGCGTGGTAGGCGGCGATATCGATGGCACCGGTGTGCGGGAGGTGCACGTGCCACCGGTAGCCCGACGGCAGGACGACAGCGACCCCCGACTCGGGGTGGAAGACCTCGGTGCGGATGCCCTCGTGGCCCGCCAGCAGCCGGTCGGCGGTCTCGTGCAGGGCACGCACCGCGGGCGCGCCGGTGCCGGTCTGCCGCGGGGTCCGCGGAGTGTTCCGAGCCGACATCGGCACCTCCTCGAGGGCATCGCGGCCCGCCACGGTGGCGGCACGCACGTCGGTGGGTCAGGTCGGGCGAAGACCCCACCTGGCCCCACCAACGGCGCGGCAACAGCGAACCTGAGACGCCAAGTACCCGCAGGTCAGCGAAGCAACCCGGCTGCCACCGTCCGGGCCACGTCGAACACGGGCAGGCCCATGGAGGAGGTGGAGCTGGAGCTCAGCGAGGCGATGAACCCGCCGCAGATGCAGAGCAGCATGATCAGGGCGAACACGAGCAGGACGATGGTCACCGCCATGCCGGGGTACTTCTGCGGCGGCGCGCCCATGGCGCCGTTCATGAACGCGACCATCGGCGCCCGGTACTCCAGCTCGACGGTCTGGCCGGGCTGCACGGGAACGGTCAGGTCGGCGTTGCCGATCCGGCTCGGCAACAGGTACGGCACGTGCACGTGGAGGTGGTGCTGCCCGGGCTGCACCGGGATCACGTGCCGGCCCCAGCCCTTGGCGACCTCGTGGCCGTTCAGCAGCACCGGCGGCTTGAAGAGGCCGAGCAGGAACCCGATCGGGTTGTACTTCACCGTCACGGCGATCGCGCCACCGGCGCCGCCACCGGGCGGTGGCCCGGCCGGCGGGTACATTCCCGGCTGCCCGGCACCTGGCTGCTGCTCGTACATGCTTCCTCCCCAAGATTGCGCGAGCCGCAGGATACGGGCCCGCGGCGGCCCACGCGAGGTCAGGGGGTGAAGCCCAGTCCAGCGCGCGCGGCGGGTCACTCGTCCGGGGTTCCGGTCGAGGTGACCCGCCGCGCTGAATTCATGTGGGGCGGATGATGTCCGTCAGATCGACGGCGGCCCCGGCGCGGTCGGCGGCGCGCCCGGCGGCGGCCAGTCCGGCGGCGGACCACTCGGCGGCGGCGTGCCCGGCGGCGGCGCCTCCGGTTGCTGCAGGAGTACGGCGCGCAGCGCCTGCTCCGCCCGATCCACCCGGGGGCGCAACAGGGTCCAGTCGGCCCCAGCGGCCAGCGCCTCGTTCTCCGCGTCCAAGGCCGAGATCAACTCCTGGAGCAGGCCGCCGAGTCGCGCCGACCAGTCCCGGCGCGGCTGGCCCGGTGCCTGCTCGGCGAGGCGGTTCCACCGGACGGCGAGATCGATCAGGCTCGCCCGCACCGGTGGCCACGCCAGGCTCCGCGGCCCGACGTCCGTGGTCGCCAGCACCTGGGGCAGCCGCAGGTCGGTGACGCCGCTGGTCTCCGCCTCCAGCGCGCGGGCCTCGGTGTCCCAGGCCGAGCTCCGCCGGGACCGGTACACCAGCACACCACCGACGATCGCCGCCGTGACCAGCGCGATCAGCACCAGCCAGAACACCGGCCCGGTCGAGGATCCGGTGGCCGCGGCCGGCGACTGCGTCGCGGTGGGCGTCTGCGGCGGAGTGGTTTGCGGGGTGCTCTGCGGCGGGGTGGTCTCGGATGGCGGGCTTGTCTCCGTCGGCGGCGTGGTCGTGGGTTTCGTGGTCGTGGGCTTCGTGGTCCGGGTGGTCGTCGCGGTTGTGGGGGTCCTGGTGGTCGGCGAGGGCGTGGTGGCGGTCGTGGGGCGGGTCGTCTCCTCGGCGGTCGCCGTGGCCGGCTCCGACTCGCGCGACCGGGTGGGCTGGGCGGCTTCGCTGCGGGTCGCCCGCCCCGGCGACGTGGGTACGGCCTCGGCCCCACCCTTGTCCGGTGACTCCGTGACCCGCTGCGTCGCCCGGTCCGACGGCCGGACGGCCGGCTCGCCGCCGCAGGCGCCCAGTCCCAGCGTGGCCGCGACGAGGAGCCCGATCAGGGCGCAGGCGGCGGCCGTCCGGCGGCGGCCGTGGTGCCCGGGCCCGCCCAGAGAGCCGGGCCCGTCAGAAGAGCCGGGCCCGTCAGAAGAGCCGGGCCCCTCAGAAGAGCCGGGCTGGTCGGGAACGCGGGGGAATCGCATGCTCGGCTCCTGCTCGTCGCCGGGTGCGCGTCACGCGGGAGCGCCGTCGGCGGCCTTCGCGTCCTGCTCGATCTCCGCGGTGTCCGCCTTGAGCTGCTTGGCCTCCACCTTCCCTGCCCGGCGCATGGCCTCCTCGACCTTGGCCCCCATGTCGGCCACCGCGACCACCACCAGGCCGGCCTGGCCTTCGTCGAGGCGCTCGCCGAGTTCCTTGAGGTCGTGGCGGCTCATCCCGGCCGCGGCGTGCCCGGCGACCGCGCCGAGCACCGCCCCACCGCCGGTGGTCGCGGCCAGCAGGCCGCCGCCGATCGCGGCGAACGGGAACAGCGCCACCACGAGGCCGGTCGCCAGCCCCACGCCGCCACCGAGGACACCACCGACCCGGGTCGGGGTCTCGTGCCGCTTGACGATCCGGGTCTTGCCGTCGGCCCGCCGCTCGACGACGGCCGCGTCGTAGGCGTCGATGAGACCGGCCTTGCGGTGCAGGTCCTTCACGAAGTCGTAGTCCGCCTCCGCGTCGTCGACGCTGGAGTACACCCCGACATAGGCGAGGAACGTGTCGACAGCCATTGCATACCTCCGATCGTCGGAACGGTCGGGCCGCCCACGGGCGCCCGGAGACCGGCCGGAGCCCGTACGGCCCGGGATCACTGTGGCGTCCGGACGGGGCCGCCGCCCTCATCCCGGGAAGATGACTCGGGCGCCGTCACGGCACGTACGCACCGCAACGGGGATGAACCGGGACGGACGTCGTGGTTCCGCACGGTCCCTGGACCTTGGCGGAATCGGCAAGTGCGGCGGGGCCCCGGTCCCACGTGCCATCCTGGGCACAACGGATTCACCGGGCACAGGAGCCCTCGCCGGTGACTTGGCGCCTGCTCGGGGGGTGCATGCGGTACGAGGATCGGCAACGGGAACACGGCTCGCTCACCCACGGCTGGTGGCGGGTGGGGGTCCTGTCGTTCTCCGTACTGATCATCATTCTGACCAGCGTGGTGGACCTGGCGACGCCGCGGGAGCTGACCGCGTTCGGGCTGGTGATCGTGGCCGGGCCGGTCCTCGCGGCGGCCTCGGCCCGCCCGTGGGCGGTGGCCGCGGTCGGCGCGTTCGCCTGGGTGATGGCCTGGGCCACCTCCTCCTGGCAGGGCCTCGGCGGCACCGCCTACCAACAGGTACGCCTCTGCGTGATCGCCGGCATGACCGTGCTCAGCGTGGCCGTGGCCTACAGCCAGCAGAGGCTCGAAAGCCGCGCCAACCGGGCCGCCGAGGACGAGTCGATGCTGGCCGCGATCGTGGAATCCTCCGAGGACACGATCATCTGCACGGACCTCGACGGCAAGGTCATGTCCTGGAACCGCAGCGCCGAGCGGATGTACGGCTACACCGCAGCGGAGATGATCGGCCGGAACATCATGACGGTGATACCGCCGGAGCAGACGGTGAACGTCTCCGACCTCATGGAGCGGATCCGTCAGGGGGGCTGGGGCGTCTCGCATTTCCGGACGCAGCGCCGGCACAAGGACGGCCACCTGGTCGACGTGTCGACCAGCATCGCACCGGTCTACGACCGGCACGGCGCCGTGATCGGCTTGGGTTCGATCACCCGGGACATCAGTGCCGTCAAGCATGCAGAGGAGCACCGCGCCCAGATCCTGGAACGCTCCGCCCGCGCCGAACGCCTGGAAAGCCTCGGCCAACTCGCCGGCGGCATCGCCCACGACTTCAACAACCTCCTCGCCATCAACCTGAACTACCTCGAATTCGCCCTCGAACAAACCACCGACCCGGAGACCCGCGACGACCTGACGCGGGCCAGGACCAGCGCCGAACGCGCCCGCGACCTCACCCGCCAACTCCTCGTCTTCGCCGGCAAGCAATCCACCACCGCCGAAACCATCGACCTCAACACCGTCGTCACCGAAACCCGCACCCTGCTCGACCGCACCATCGGCACCCACATCGAACTGGTCACCCACCTGCACCCCCAGCCGCTTGCCGTTCGCGCCGACCGCGCCCGGCTGGAACAGGCCCTGCTCAACCTCGCCATCAACGCCCGCGACGCCATGCCCGACGGCGGAATGATCATCATCGAGAGCCGCATCGAGCAACCCGACGGCCACGCCCGGCTCGACATCGCCGACACCGGCACCGGCATGACCCCGGAAGTGGCCGCCCACGCCTTCGAACCCTTCTCCACCACCCGCACCACGCACCACGGCACCGGCCTCGGCCTGGCCACCGTCTACGGCATCGTCACGGAAGCCGGCGGCAGCATCACCCTCACCACGGAGCCCGGCGTCGGCACCACCTTCAGCATCGTGCTGCCGCTCAGCACCGCCGCCCCGGACGCCCCGCCGCTTCCCTCCACACCCGCCCCGTCCACGACGCCGTCGCCGTATCCGCGCGCCGGTGACGCGGTGATCCGGCCGGGCCGGGCCGGAGGGTCCTGACCGGCGCACGCGTCACGGCGACGGACGCGGCACGAGCCCGGTGGCCGCCGGCCGAATCGGCAGGTTCCGCGGGCCGCCGGGGCTCCGCGTGCCATTCTGGGCAGACCAGGCTCGGCGTCCGCGCCGTTTCCCGTGTCGCGATCCCGGGCGGTCGGCGTTCGGCCCGGAGGGCTGCATGCGGTACGAGGACTGGCGGAGGGAACACGGCTCGCTCACCCACGGATGGTGGCGGGTCGCAGTGCTGTCGTTCTCCGTACTGATCATCATTCTGACCAGCCTGGTGGACCTGGCGACACCTCGGGAGCTGACCGCGTTCGGGCTGGTCATCGCGGCCGCGCCGGTGCTCGCGGCGGTCTCGGCGCGCCCCTGGGCGGTGGCCGCCGTGGGCGCGCTGGCCTGGGTGATGGCCCGGGCCACCTCATCGTGGCAGGGCCTCGGCGGCACCACCTTCCAGCAGCTGCGCCTCTGGGTGCTCATCGGGATCACGGTGCTCAGTGTGGCCGTCGCCCACAGCCAGAACGTGCTGGAACGGCGCGCCAACCGGGGAGCGGCGTCCGAGTCGACCCTCGCCGCGATCGTCGAGTCCTCCGAGGACGCGATCGTCGCCATGGACCTGAGCGGCATCATCGTGTCGTGGAATCCCAGCGCGGAGCGGATGTACGGCTTCGCTGCGGAGGAGATGATCGGACGGACGGTCCATCGCTTCCTCTCGCCCGAGCGGGCGGCGATCCTGCCACAGATCATGGCCGACATCCGGCAGGGGGGTCGCATCTCCCATTTCCAGACCAGGCGGCTGTGCCGCGACGGCAGCTATCTCGATGTGTCGACCAGTGTCTCCCCGATCCGTGACCGCCACGGCACCGTGGTCGGCGTCGCCGCGATCGATCGGGACATCACCGCCCTCAAACACGCCGAGGAGCACCGCGCCCAGATCCTGGAACGCTCCGCCCGCGCCGAACGCCTGGAAAGCCTCGGCCAACTCGCCGGCGGCATCGCCCACGACTTCAACAACCTCCTCGCCATCAACCTCAACTACCTCGAATTCGCCCTCGAACAAACCACCGACCCCGACACCCGCGACGACCTCACCCGCGCCAAAGCCAGCGCCGAACGCGCCCGCGACCTCACCCGCCAACTCCTCGTCTTCGCCGGCAAACAACCCACCACCGCCGAAACCATCGACCTCAACACCGTCATCACCGAAACCCGCACCCTGCTCGACCGCACCATCGGCGGCAACATCGAACTCGTCACCCACCTCCACCCCCACGCCCTGCCCATCCGCGCCGACCGCGCCCGCCTCGAACAGGCCCTGCTCAACCTCGCCATCAACGCCCGCGACGCCATGCCCGACGGCGGAATGATCATCATCGAGAGCCGCATCGAGCAACCCGACGGCCACGCCCGGCTCGACATCACCGACACCGGCACCGGCATGACCCCGGAAGTGGCCGCCCACGCCTTCGAACCCTTCTCCACCACCCGCACCACGCACCACAGCACCGGCCTCGGCCTGGCCACCGTCTACGGCATCGTCACGGAAGCCGGCGGCACCATCACCCTCACCACGGAGCCCGGCGTCGGCACCACGTTCAGCATCCTGATCCCCTTGAGCACCGCGGATACCACCGGCACCGGGAACACCGTGGAGAAAGCAGACCCCGCGCGGCTTCCCGTTCGCTGAGATATCGCACGCATCGACGGTTCAACGGCCCCAGAGACAACAGTCCCGCTGTGGAATCGGCAAGTGCGGTGAGGCCGTCGGTCACCCATGCCATCCTGAATGCTTCGCAGGTCTCGCTGAACCGACGACGGGTCAGATCCGCCGTGGCCGCGCCGCGATGGGTCGGCACCCGCCTCAGGGGGCGATATGCACGACAGGCCACGGCTGCGCGTCCGCGGCTCGCTCGCCCAGCGATGGTGGCGGGTCGGGGTGCTGTCGCTGTCCGTCCTGATCGTCGCGCTGGTCGGCGTCGCGGCGTTGCTCACTCCGCCATACCTGATGTTGTTCGGGCTGGTCGCGGTGGGGCCGGTGCTGGCCGCGACGGCGGCCCGGCCGTGGGCGGTGGCTGCCATCGGCGCCCTGGCGCTGGTCGTGGGCTGGGCGACGTCGACGTGGCAGGGGTCCGCCGGGACGCTGAACCAGGAGCTGCGCCTGTGGGTGATCGCTGGGATGACCGTGGTCAGCATCGGGGTCGCCCACCGTCAGCGCATCCTGGAACGGCATGCGCAGCGGGCCTCCGGGGAGCAGTCCATGCTGGCCGCGATCGTGCGCTCGTCGGAGGACGCGATCGCCGCGGCGGACATGGACGGGAACTATCTCTCCTGGAACCGTGGCGCCGAACGGCTGTACGGCTACACGGCGAAGGAGATGATCGGCACGAACGCGCGGATCCTGCTCCCGCCCGAGAGCCGGGCCCGCATGCCGAGGATCATGGCCGATGTCGGCCGGGGACGGCGCATCTCCCACCTGCAGACCCGGCGGATTCGCAAGGACGGCACCGTCTTCGACGCGTCGACCAGTCTGTCACCGGTACGCGACCGGCACGGCGCGGTGATCGGTGTGGCGGCCATCGTCCGGGACACCACCGAGCAGACGCTCGCCGATCGGCGCCGTCAGCAGATCCTCGAACGCTCCGCCCGCGCCGAACGCCTCGAAAGCCTCGGCCAACTCGCCGGCGGCATCGCCCACGACTTCAACAACCTCCTCGCCATCAACCTCAACTACCTCGAATTCGCCCTCGAACAAACCACCGACCCCGACACCCACAACGACCTCACCAAAGCCAAAGCCAGCGCCGAACGCGCCCGCGACCTCACCCGCCAACTCCTCGTCTTCGCCGGCAAAGTCCCCACCACCACCCACACCATCGACCTCAACACCATCATCACCGACAACCACACCCTCCTCGACCGCGCCATCGGCACCCACAACGAACTCATCACCCACCTCCACCCCCACCCCCTACCCATCCGCGCCGACCGCAGCCGCCTCGAACAAGTACTCCTCAACCTCGTCATCAACGCCCGCGACGCCATGCCCGACGGCGGAATGATCATCATCGAAAACGGCCCCACCACCCTCACCGACGACCCCACCCGCCAACCACCCCTACCCCCCGGCCCCTACGCCCACCTCAACATCACCGACACCGGCACCGGCATGCCCGACGACATCGCCACCCACGTCTTCGAACCCTTCTTCACCACCAAAACCAAACACCACGGCACCGGCCTCGGCCTCGCCACCGTCTACGGCATCATCACCGAAGCCGGCGGCACCATCACCCTCACCACCCAACCCGGCGTCGGCACCACCTTCCGCATCCTCCTACCCCTCAGCACCGACACCACCACCACAACCACCACCCACACCAAAGCCCCACCCGGACACGGCCAACACATCCTCGTCGTCGACGACGACCCCGACGTCCGCCAAGCCACCACCCGCATCCTCCAACGCCACGGCTACCACACCACCGCCGCACCCGACGGCTACACCGCCCTCGAACACCTCCAACACCACCCCTACGACCTCCTCCTCACCGACATCGTCATGCCCGGCATGTCCGGCTACCAACTCGCCGAAACCACCCTCCACGACCACCCCACCACCCTCATCCTGCTCATCTCCGGCACCAGCGAGGACACCTCGGGTACGGGCCGCCTCGCGGACCAGGACATCCCCATGATCTTCAAGCCGTTCACGGCGGAGGAGCTGCTGCAGGCCGTCCACGAGCGCACGACCGCCGCCGAATCCGCGCACAGCACCTGAGCCGCCGCCGTCGGACCACGCACGAACGCCACTGGGGCAGGGCGCCCCAGTGGCGTTCGTCGATCGGCTGTCTACAGTGGTGCCGCCGCGGCAACCCGCGGCCCGTCACTAACGGGCAACGGCTGTCGGCCTCACCGCGGCTCGTACGTCTGGCAGTCGGCCTGGTCCTGCCCGGGCCCCACGCGAATCGACGGCGCGTGGCACTCCAGCTCGGAGTTGTGTTGGCAGTCCGTCCGCATGCAGGCGCCGACCTGGGCGATCACCGTGTCGAGCCCGCCCTTGGCCGAGGTGTCGATGAAGGTGGCGCAGTTGGCGTTCTCCCGGCCGATGGTGATCGCGAAGGCGTGGCATCCGCCGTGGTTGTACCCGCAGTCGGTGACCGTGCATTCGTGCACTCGCGGCATCTGCAGCGTGTCGGTCATGTCAACTCCTCCTTCCGGTGGCTCCTGGACCCTCCCACTATCCGTCCGCGCACCCTCGGGCTCCGGGCGGATTCCGTCATTGGTGCAGCGGGTCAACCAGTGTGACGACAGCGCCTCGTGGAGGCTGCGCGAACACCGTCCGGTCGCCCCCGGCGCCGGGAAGCGGCCAGCCGGCCGGCCCACCGCGTCGGCGGCGGGAGCCGCCCCGATGTCGTCACCGACCGCACACAGCAGTCATCACACTCAGTAGCTGAGCATTCATCGCAAGGTCAGGGCTTCGCGTCTTTTGTCCCTGGAAAGGGCGCTTACCGCAGGTCGTCCGGCGATCGAGCCCTGGACCGAACGGTCATTTCAACTACGCAGAGCTTCCGACTCGGACTTATCATGACGTAGCGTGATTTCACCCGAGTCGCCCGCCCGCCTGGAAGGCCCCGCTGATGAACCTCCCGAAGAAGCGCGTCGCCGTCGCCGCATCGGCATCCGTACTCCTGCTGGCCGCGGGCGGCGGGGCCGCCGCGGCCGCGACCGCGCAGGCGTCCGCAACGAACGTGATCTACGCCTGCAGCAACAAGAAGACCGGCGCGATGCGGGTGATCAACTACGCCGGCGGAAAGCGCTGCACCTCGGCGGAGACCCTGATCTCCTGGAACAAGGTCGGCCCGACCGGGGCCCGCGGCCTGCAGGGCCTGACCGGCGCCACGGGCGCGACCGGCGCCACCGGAGTCACGGGCGCCACCGGCGCTGCGGGTGCCATGGGCGCCACCGGCGCGATGGGCGCCACCGGCGCCACCGGCGCCACCGGACCGATGGGGCCGCAGGGTCCCGCGGGTGCGGCCGGCAGTGACGGAGCCGCCGGGCTCTCCGCTTACGAGCTGTGGGCCCGGACGCACACCGGCAGCGTGGACGACTTCCTCGCGTCGCTGGTCGGCCCGCAGGGCTTCGACGGCAAGTCCGCGTACGAGCTGTGGGCCGAGACGCACACCGGGACGGTCGAGGACTTCCTCGTCTCGCTGGTGGGTGAGCGCGGCGCGGACGGCACCGACGGCGCTGCGGGACAGACCGGCGCCTCGGCGTACGAGGTGTGGCGTTCGCAGGACGGCAACGGCGACGGCAGCGTGGAGGACTTCCTGGCCTCCCTCGTGGGCGCCCGGGGAGCGGTCGGACCGCAGGGTCCGATGGGTCCGATGGGCGAGACCGGCGCCGACGGTGCCGTCGGCCCGGCCGGCCCCGCCGGTCCGGAGGGGCCGACGGGCGGGACCGGCGACACGGGTCCGGCCGGCGCCAAGGGCGAGACCGGGGACACCGGCGCGACCGGCCCGAAGGGCGAGACCGGCGCGACCGGCCCGAAGGGCGACACCGGCGCGACCGGCCCCAAGGGTGACACCGGTGCCACCGGCCCCAAGGGTGACACCGGCGCCACCGGCCCGGCCGGCACCAACGGGGTGAGCGGGCTCGTCACCGTCTCGAACTCGGGCACCAACAGCGCGATCGCCACGTGCCCCGCCGGCAAGAAGGTCATCGGCGGCGGCGGCGACGTCGCGGGCAGCAACGGGATCGGCGCCAGCTACCCGTCGTCCGCCACGACGTGGACCGTCACGAAGTCCGGCACCGGCAGCGTCACCGTGACCGCCTACGCCATCTGCGCCACCGCCAGCTGACGAGAAGGACCCGGCTGACCGGGAAAACCCAGCACGCAGCACACGAGATGCGGTACCGGCTCGACAGCCGGTACCGCATCGTGTTTTTGGGGTCGTCCGGGAGCGTGGTGACAGGATCGTGTCCGGCCGTGCGGCACGGGCGGGGGTGATATCAAGGGCGTCGGAGACGGGAGGCCCGATGGGCGCGGTGATCATGCACAACGTGGTGTCGGTGGACGGCTTCATCGCCGACCGGAACGACGACGTCGGCCCATTGTTCGACTGGTACTCCAACGGGGACACCGCCCTGGCCGGGACCCGCTTGACGATATCGCGGGTCTCGGCGGAGTACGTCCTGCCGGTGTGGGCCGGCACCGGCGCGATGGTGATCGGGCGGCATCTGTTCGACATGACGAACGGCTGGGACGGCAAGCCGCCCGTGGGCGAGCACGTGGTCGTCGTCTCGCACCGGCCCGGGCCCGACGGGTGGCACCCGGAGGCCTCGTACCACTTCGTCGACGACGTGGCGCAGGCGGTCGCGCGGGCGAAGGAGCTGGCCGGTGAGCGCAGCGTCGCGGTGGCCGCCGGCGACGTCGGCGGTCAGGCGCTGGCTCTCGGCCTGGTGGACGAGGTGGCGATGGACGTCGCGCCCGTGGTGTTCGGATCCGGCAAGCGGTACTTCGGGCCGGTGGACCGGCAGCACCTGCTGGAGGACCCGCACGTCGTCATCCAGGGCGACCGGGTGCTCCACCTGCGCTTCCGGGTGCGGCGCTGAGGCGCGATCAGCCGTGGGGGCGCGACTCCATGGCCTGCAGCGTCCACTTGTTGCCGTCGGGGTCGCGGAAGTAGACGAAGTTGCCCCACGGCTGCACGTCGACCTCGCTGGCCTCGACCCCGGCATCGACCAACTGCCGGCGCGCCTCCTGCGCGGAGGCGACGACGACCTGGATCTCCTGCGTGCCGGGCACCTTGTCGGTGATGCCCTCGCCGACCACGATCGAGCAGGCCGAGCCGGGCGGTGTCAGCTGGACGAACCGCAGGGCCTCGTGGACCCGCTGGTCGTGGTCGGCGTGGAAGCCGACGCTCTCGTAGAACGCCTTGGCCCGGTCGACGTCGGTCACCGGAACGGGAATCAGTTCGATCTTCCAATCCATGGCCCCCACGCTACGACCGGGGTGTGACAGGAACGGGCGGTTCAGACGGCCAGCAGGCGGTGCACGGTGGGGTCGGCGAGGTCGTCGCGGTCGCCCGCGCGGACCACCTCCCCCGCGTCGAGGATCACGTACTGGTCGGCCAGCCGCAGGGCCAGGTCCAGGTACTGCTCGATCAGCAGGATCGCCAGGCCCGCCTCGGTGTGCAGCCGGTGCACCGCCTCCTCGATCTCCCGGATGATCGACGGCTGGATGCCCTCGGTCGGCTCGTCCAGCAGCAGCATCTTCGGGCGGGAGACCAGCGCCCGCGCGATCGCCAGCTGCTGTTGCTGGCCGCCGGAGAGGAACCCGGCGCGGCGGCGCAGCAGCGGGCGCAATGCAGGGAACAGGTCGAGGGCCTCGTCGACCGCCGCCCGCGTGGCCCACGGCGTCACGAACAGGTTCTCCCGTACGGTGAGCTGCGGGAACGTCTCGTGGCCCTGGGGCACGTAGCCCAGCCCCCGGCGGACCCGCTCGTGGGTGGGCAGCCGGGTGATGTCGTCGCCGTCGAACAGCACCCGGCCGGCGCGGGCCGGCAGCACCCCCATGATCGCCTTGAGCAGGGTGGTCTTGCCGACCCCGTTGCGGCCCATGACGCAGACCAGCGAGCCGGGCCGGGCCCGCACCGACACCCCGAACAGCACCTGCGCCCGGCCGTACGCCACGTCCAGATCCTCGACCGCCAGCATCACGCGGCCACCTCCTCTCCGGAGCGGCCCAAATAGACCTCCTGGACCTTGGGGTCGGCCCGCACCGTGGCCACATCGCCCTCGCACAGCAGCCGGCCCTCGTGCAGCACCGTCACCGTGCTGGCGAAGCGGCGCAGGAACTCCATGTCGTGCTCCACGACCACCACGGTGTGCTCGCGGGCGATCTCGCGCAGCAGTTCGCCGGTGCGTTCCCGCTCGGCCCGGCTCATCCCGGCCACCGGCTCGTCCAGAAGCAGCAGGCGCGGGCGCTGGGTGAGCAGCATGCCGATCTCCAGCCACTGCCGCTGGCCGTGCGAGAGCACCCCGGCGGGGCGGTCCGCGAGCGCGGCGAGGCCGGTGGTCTCCAGCGCGGCCGCGACGCCGGCCGCCACCCCACGCCGGCGGCGCAGCAGCCCGGCCGTGCGGCGGCGGAAACTCGCCGCCAGATCCAGATTCTCCAGTACGGTGAGCTGCTCGAACACCACCGAGGTCTGGAACGTGCGGCCGACGCCCAGCCGCACGATCCGGTGCTCCCGGCGGCCGACCAGCTCGTGGCCGTCGAAGCGCACCGAACCCGCGGCGGGCCTGGTGCGCCCGGTGATGACGTCGACGAGCGTGGTCTTTCCCGCGCCGTTCGGGCCGATGAGGAAACGCAACTCCCCCGCCCGTACGGTGAAGTCCAGATCGGACAGGGCACGGAAGCCGTCGAAGTCGACAGTGAGTCCGCGTACCGTGAGATCTCCGCTCATGACCCCTCCCCCACGCTGACGGCGGCCCGCGCCGGTGCGGGTTCGGGCACCGTGCCGGCGGTGCGGCGGCGCAGCGCCGCCGCGGCGTCCGAGAGCAGACCGGCCAGGCCGCGCGGCGCCCACATCATGACCCCGACGAACATGGCGCCGAGCAGGTAGAACCAGCCGGACGGGAACTGCTCGGACAGTGTCGTACTGGCGTAGTTGTAGAGGATCGCGCCGCCGACCGCACCGGCCAGCGAGAACCGGCCGCCGATGGCCACCGCCACCACCATCTCCAGGGACGGCACGACGCCGAGGTCCGCCGGGCTGAGGATGCCCACCATCGGCACGAACAGGGCGCCCGCCACCCCGGCCAGCGCGGCGGAGGCCGCGAACGTGACGGTCTTGACGGTCGCCGGGTCGTAGCCGAGGAACCGGACCCGGTCCTCGCCGTCGCGGACGGCCACCAGCAGCCCGCCGAACCGGCTGTGCGACACCTGCCGGGCCAGCGCGATCGCCGCCAGCAGCGTGACCGCGACGATGGCGTACACGATCCGTTTCTGGGCCGGGTCGTACAGGTCGAGGCCGAAGAAGTACTGCACGTTGGTCAGGCCGTTGGTGCCGCCGGTCAACCCCTGCTGGCCGACCAGCAGGATGACGAACGCGGCAGCCAGGGCCTGCGACAGCACCGCGAAGTACGCGCCCCGCACCCGCCGGCGGAATACCAGCAGACCGAGCAGCGTGGCCACCGCGGTGGGCAGCAGCACCACCATGGCCAGCGCGAAGGCGGGGTTGCGGAACGGCGCCCACAGGGCGGGCAGCCGTTCCACCCCGCTCCACACCATGAAGTCGGGCAGGTTGCCCGCGCCCGCCTCGACGAGTTTGAGGTGCATTCCCATGGCGTATCCGCCGAGGCCGAAGAACACGCCCTGGCCGAGGGTCAGCATGCCGCCGCGCCCCCAGGCCAGGTAGATGCCGACCGCCACGATCGCGTAGCACAGGTACTTGCCGAGCAGGTCCAGGCGGAACGGCGACAGCACCAGCGGGGCGACGCCGAGCAGCAGGATCGCGGTCGCCGCGTACGCGGCGGGGGCGGACCAGCGGGGCCTCATGACAGTGCCCTGGTCCGCAGCACGAACAGGCCCTGGGGTCGCACCTGCAGGAACCCGACGATGACCATGAACACCACCACCTTGGCGAGGCTGGCGTCGGTCCAGAACTCGACGTAGCTGTTGAGGATGCCCAGCGCGAGCGCCGCCAGCACCGCGCCGCGCAGCTGGCCCAGCCCGCCCGCCACCACGATGAGGAAGGCGTCCACGATGTAGTAGGTGCCCAGGTTCGGGCCGACCGGGCCGATCAGGGTCAGCGCGACCCCGGCGACCCCGGCCAGCCCGGAGCCGAGGAAGAAGGTGGTCTGGTCGACCCGGCCGGTGGACACCCCGCTGACCGCGGCGAGCTGCCGGTTCTGCATCACCGCCCGCATCCGGCTGCCGTGCCCGGTGCGGGTCAGGTACCCGCCGATGGCGACCACGCAGCCGACCGCCAGCAGCAGGATGAAGATCCGGTTGTACGGCAGGCGTACCCCGCCGAGGTCGAACCCGCCGGTGAGCCAGCCGGGCGCGGTGACCTGGACGTTGGGTGCGCCGAAGATGTCGCGGGCGAGCTGCTGCAGGATCAGGCTGATCCCGAACGTGAGCAGCAGGGTGTCCAGCGGCCGGCCGTAGAACCGGCGGATCGCCAGCCGTTCCAGCAGCAGTCCCATGAGCCCGGCCACGACGAACGCCACCACGAGGGCGACCGGGACGGCGAGCGTCCCGGCCACCGGTTGCACCAGGTACGTGGTGTAGGCGCCCGCCATGATGAACTCGCCGTGGGCCATGTTGATCACGCCCATCTGGCCGAAGGTGAAGGTCAGGCCGAGCGCGACGAGCAGCAGCACCGCCGCCATGCTCGCGCCGATGACCAGTTGGTTGAGCACCGCCATGGTCGGACGCCTCTCCGCCGTCAGGACAGTCCCGTGGCCCAGCTGTAGCCCTTGAGGTACGGGTCCGGCTTGATCGGCGCTCCGGAGTTCCACACCTCCTTGATCTGCCCGTCCGGCTGGATCAGGCCGATCCGGGCGGTCTTGTAGACGTGCTGGTTCTCGCCGTCCACGGTGACCTTGCCCTCCGGGGCGTCGATGACGATGCCGCCCGCGGCCTTCTTGACCGCTTCGACGTCGGTCGTGCCGGCCTTCTTGACGGCCGCGGCCCACAGGTACACCGCGTTGTAGCCGGCCTCCATCGGGTCGGAGGTGACCTTCGTGGCGCCGTACTTGGCCTTGAATGCCTTGACGAACTTGTCGTTGGCAGCGCCCGGGGTGGTCTGGTAGTAGTTCCAGGCGACGAGGTGACCGGCGACGTTGTCCGGGCCGATGCCGACGACCTCCTCCTCGGCGACGCTGACCGAGACGGTGGGCATGGCGGAGGCGGTGATCCCGGCGCTGCGCAGCTGCTTGAAGAAGGCCACGTTGCTGTCGCCGTTGAGCGTGTTGAACACCGCGTCCGGCTTGGCCTGCTGGAGCTTGTTGACCACGGTGGAGTATTCGGTGTGGCCGAGCGGGGTGTACTCCTCGCCGAGGATCTGCATGCCGTTCGCGGCCGCGTACGCTTTGATGATCTTGTTGGCGGTGCGCGGGAAGACGTAGTCGCTGCCCACCAGGAAGATCCGCTTCTTGCCCTGCTGCTTGAGGTAGTCCAGGGCGGGCACGATCTGCTGGTTGGTGGTCGCGCCGGTGTAGAAGATGTACGGCGAGCTCTCCAGCCCCTCGTACTGCACCGGGTACCACAGCAGGGCCTTGTTGCGTTCGAAGACCGGGAGCATGGCCTTGCGACTGGCCGAGGTCCAGCCGCCGAAGACTGTGGCGACCTTGTCCTGGGAGATGAGCTTCTGCGCCTTCTCGGCGAAGGTGGGCCAGTCGGAGGCGCCGTCCTCGACGACGGGTTCGAGCTTCTTGCCCAGCACGCCGCCCGAGTTGTTGATCTCCTCGACGGCCAGCAGTTCGGCGTCGCGGACGGTGACCTCGCTGATGGCCATCGTGCCGCTGAGTGAGTGCAGAATGCCGACCTTGATGGTATTCGAATTCGCGCCGTTCGCCGCGGGATCGTCGGCGCAACCTGCGAGGACGACGGTGACGGTCAATGCCATGGCAACGGTCCACGATCGACCGAGAACTCTGAACATGCAGGACGTCCTCTCAGCCAGTAACCGGGGGTACCCGGAAAGCTAGGACGCCTCGATTTCACGACCCGACCGCCGTGATGTCCGACACGTTACGCAAACCTCTCCAGACGCTCACGCAGAGTGTGAATCCGTCCGACCCCCGCGCCGCCGCGCCGCCAGTTGCCAAACTTTTGCAACAGCGAAGATCGCCTAATATGCTGAGCCCCGCCGGAGGCTTCTCCACCCCGACCTGCCCGGGAGGCAGCATGGACGTGCGGGCGATGCACATCGCCAACGGGATCGTCGACGGCCCCGTCTCCGGCGTCTTCGCGGTCTTCGCGGTGCTGGCCCTCGCGTTCTGCGTCCGCCGCTCCCGCGCCGACCTGGACGAGCGGCTCGCGCCGATGGCCGGGCTGGTCGCGGCGTTCATCTTCGCGGTGCAGATGCTCAACTTCCAGGTCCTGCCGGGCGTCTCCGGGCACCTGCTCGGCGGCACCCTCGCGGTCATCCTGGTCGGGCCGTGGGTCGGCGCGCTGTGCGTGTCGACCGTACTCATCGTGCAGTGCCTGCTGTTCGCCGACGGCGGGCTGACCGCCCTCGGGCTGAACATCACCAACATGGCGCTGATCGGTACGGCCGCCGGATACCTGCTGGTGGTGGGGCTGCTGAAAGTGCTGCCCAAGAGCCCGGCCGGGCTCGCCGCGACCGCGCTGATCGCCTCGATCGTCAGCGTCGTGGCCGCCTCACAGGGCTTCGTCCTCGAGTACGCCCTCGGCGGCACCACCCAGCTGTCGCTGCCCGCGGTCTCCGGCACCCTGGCCGGGGTGCACGTCCTCATCGGCATCGGCGAGGGCCTGATCGCCGCCACCACCGTGGCCACGGTCGCCCGGATCCGCCCCGACCTGGTCTACGCCCTGCGCCGCTTCCGCACCCCCGCGGCGCCGGTGACCCAGCCCGAAGCACACACCGGGAAGGCGGCCACCCCGTGAGCAAGCGACTCGGCTGGTTCCTCGCCGGCGGTCTGCTGGTCGCCCTGCTGCTGGCCGGGGTCGTCAGCAACTTCGCGTCGTCCAGCCCCGACGGCCTCGACGCCGCCGCCCGCCAGGGCTGCACGTTCGACGCCCGGGGCACCATCACCGGCGGCACCTGCATGGCCCAGCGGGAGAAGGCGCACCAGACAGCGGACAGCCCGCTGGCCGGGTACGGCATCCGCGGCGTCGGCAACACGTACCTGTCCACCGGGCTGTCCGGGGTGGCCGGGGTGCTGATCACCTTCGCCGCCGGTGCCGGCCTGTTCTGGATGGCCCGGCGCCGCCGGGAGCAGGCCTGATGGGCGCGGGCCACGCCCACCCGCTGCACCTGCACCGGGACAGCCCGGTGCACCGGCTGGCGCCCGAAACGAAGATCGTGGCGGTGCTGACGTTCACCATCGTGGTGGTGCTGACGCCGCGTACGGAGTTCGCCGCGTTCGCCGGGTACGCCGTCCTGCTGGCCGCGGTCGCCATCGCGGCCCGGGTCCCGGCGCCGTGGCTGCTGAAACGCTCGACGATCGAGCTGCCGTTCATCCTGCTGGCGGTCGCCCTGCCGTTCGCCGGGCACGGCGAGCGCATCCACTGGCTGGGCATGTCGCTGTCCGTCGACGGGCTGTACGGGGCCTGGAACATCGTCGCCAAGGGCACCCTCGGCGTCCTGGCCTCGCTGCTGCTGGCCGCGACCACCACGATGCGCGACCTGATCCTCGGGCTGGACCGGCTGCGCTGCCCCGAGGTCTTCACCCTGATCGCCACGTTCATGCTGCGCTACCTGGACGTGCTCACCGAGGACGCCCGCCGGATGCGGATCGCCCGGCTGTCACGTGGCTACGATCCGCGCTTCCTGTGGCAGGTCAAGGCGTTCGCGGTCGGGGTCGGTTCGCTGTTCCTGCGGGCGTACGAACGCGGCGAACGCGTCTACCTGGCCATGGTGTCGCGCGGCTACACCGGCCGCCTGCCCCGCCCCGGCGACGACCGCGCGCCGCGCGCCCACTGGCTCGCCGCCGCGCTGCTCCCGGCCGCGTCGACCGGCATCGCCGTGGCGGCGGTGCTGTCATGACCGCCGCGCTGCACATCGACGGGCTGCACTTCAGCTACCCCGACGGCAGCGTCGCGCTGCGCGGCGTCGACCTCACCGTGCAGCCCGGCGAACGGGTCGCGCTGCTCGGCCCCAACGGCGCCGGCAAGACCACCCTCGTGCTGCACCTCAACGGCATCCTGCACGGCGGTGCGGGCGCGGTGACGGTCACCGGCCTGCCGGTCGACGCCACGGACCGGGCCCGGCTGGCCGACATCCGGCGCCGGGTCGGCATCGTCTTCCAGGACCCCGACGACCAGCTGTTCATGCCCACGGTCGCCGAGGACGTCGCGTTCGGTCCGATCAACCTGGGGATCCGGGGCGCGGAGCTGGACGAACGCGTCACCCGGGCACTGACCGACGTGGGCATGGCCGACTACCGCGACCGCGCCCCGCACCACCTGTCCTTCGGGCAGCGCCGCCGGGTCGCCGTGGCCACGGTGCTGGCCATGCGGCCCGACGTACTCGTCCTCGACGAACCATCGTCCAATCTGGACCCGGCCAGCCGCCGCGAGCTCGCCGAGATCCTCGACGGCCTGCCGATCACCATCCTCATGGTGACCCACGACCTGCCCTACGCCCTGCAGCTGTGCGACCGCTCCGTCATCCTCGACGGCGGCCGGATCGCCGCCGACGGGCCGACCGAGGACCTGCTGACCGATGCGGACCTGCTGCACCGGCACCGGCTGGAGCTGCCGTTCGGGTTCGACCCGGCCCTGGCCGCCGCACAGCGCCGCTCCGCGCCCACCCGGATCCCGCGCGCGCGAGTGCCCTGATCACCAGGTGTTCTCGTGCCACACGGACTCGACGGGCTCACGCTCGGCGGGCCGGAACGTCGTGCCGGTGAAGTACGCGGTCGGCAGCAAAGCACCCTGGTGCACGCCGTCCGGGATGCCGAGAATCCGCGCCACCTCGGCCTCCTGCCCGAGGTGCAGCGTCGTCCACGCGGTGGCGAGGCCGCGGGACCGGGCCGCCAGGCAATAGCTCCAGGCCGCCGGCAGCAGCGACCCCCACAGTCCGGCCTGGTTGCCGGCCGGCACGGGCTTTCCGGTACGCAGGCACGGAATGACGAGTACGGGCACCTGGCCCATGTGCTCGCCGAGCCACAGCACACTGTCGCCGACCCGCTCCTGAACCCGGGAACGCTCCGGCCGGTCGGCGAACATCCGGCCGGCGAAGCGGTTCGACTCGGCGTACCGGGCGACCTGCTGGCGGTAGATCTCCCCGACGGCGGCGCGCTTGTCGGCGTCCGTGACGACCATGAAGTGCCAGGACTGCTCGTTGGAGCCGGACGGCGCCTGCAGGGCGATCTCCACGCATTCGCGGACCAGCTCGACCGGCACGGGGCGGGTCAGGTCGAGCCGCTTGCGCACGGTACGGGTGGTGGTGAGCAGCTCGTCCGGGGTCAGAGGCAGTGTCATGACCCGATCATGGCACCGCCCCCGCCGGGGATCGCGGCTCACCCGGCGATGGCCACGAGTTCGACCTCGAAACCGTCCGCGTCCTCCAGGTAGGCGGCGTAGTGCCCGGCGCCGCCCGCGTACGGGTGACGGTCGGGGAACAGCAGCCGCCAGCCGTGCCCGGCGGCCTCCGCCACCAGTTCCTCGACCCGGTGGGCGTCCGCGACGTGGAAGGCCAGATGGTTGAGCCCGGCCCGGCGCCGCTCGTGGCTGCCGGGCGCCAGGTCGGGTGACCGCTCGACCACCAGGTAGGTGTCCCCGAGGCGCCAGCTCCGACCGGCCGGCCAGCTCTGAAACTCGGCGTAGCCGAGCGCCGGCAGCAGCCAGCCCCAGCTCGCGATCGCGCGTTCCAGGTCGGGCACCCACAACTCGACGTGGTGCAGCGCACCGGGTACGGGGGGCGTCACGTCGCCGAACGTTACCCCTGTCCGGGTTCGCGGCCCCCGGCACCCGGACGGCACCCGGCCCGCAACCCGCGGGGCCGGGTGGCCGCTTGGCGCGGCCGTCCGGCTGCCGATCGTGACGGAGCAAGGACGCTTGTCGCGCCCCGGTGCGGCGGCGTCACCCGTACCCGGACGAGACGGATCCATACGCCATGCCCCGACACTCGCCGCTGCGGCGCGTCCCGCTGGTCGGCTCTCTGGTCGTGGGGTTGTCGCTGGGCGTCGGAGCCGTCCCCGCCGCCGCGGCACCATCGAGCGCTCTCGACGAGCGCACACGGGCGGGCGCTGCCGCAGCGGCGCCGCTTCGGATCATGCCGCTCGGTGACTCCATCACTTTCGGGGCCGGATCGCTCACCATGGACTCGTACCGGGAGGATCTGCGGCAGCGGCTCACCGCTGCGGGCCTCAGCGTGGACTTCGTCGGGTCCCAGGTCTCCGGACATGGCGCGGACCGGGACAACGAGGGACACCCGGGCTGGATCATCCAGCAGATCGCCGCGCACGCCGATCAATGGCTGGCCACCGCCCAGCCGGATGTCGTGCTGCTGCAGATCGGCACCAACGACATGTGGCGCAAGGTCGATGTGGCCGGGGCCCCGGCACGCCTGTCGGCGCTGATCGACCAGATCCGGGCCGCCCGTCCGGGCGCACAGATCTTCGTTGCCAAGATCACGTCCGCGAAGGCCGCCGGCACACGGGCACGCATCAACGCCTTCAACGCCGCCATCCCGCGCCTGGTGGCGGCCAAGGGCCCGCGGGTACACCTGGTGGACCAGTCCTCCATCGGCGGCATCGATCTGCGCGACAACGTTCACCCGCACGACTTCGGCTACGCCAAGATGGCGTTCAACTGGTACCAGGCGCTGCGCAAGGTCTACGGCGCGGGCACACCGGCCTGGCCCGACGGGGTGGACCCGTACCGGGCCACCAGGGCGAAGCGGTGCTGGCTGACGCTGGTCCAGATCCCGGGCGGTGGTCAGCACAACCGCACCGACTGCGCCTGGACCTACCTGCGCCCGGTGACGTCCACCGTGGACGGTGTGCGCCGAACGAGGCGGGTCTGGCAGGTCCGCCGCACCTTCGTCGAGAAGTACCGCGTCGTGGCGGTACCCGCGCATTACACCTACCGCACCACTCGGGTCAGGAAGGCCGACGGCACGTACGTCACCAAGAAGGTCAGGGTGTACGTCGCCGCGACGTACACGACCAGGACGCGGCGCGTCGCCCGATGGGTCAAGTACTGAACACCCCCTTGTCAGGAGTCCAGGTCTTGCTGTCTCGCTATCGTGCCGCCGCGCTCCGACGCGCGTGGCGCGCTCAGCTGTCCCTGCTGGCCGTCGGTGTGCTCGGGATGTCGGCGGCGCTCGCCGGCGGGCCCGCCAGCGCCGCGCCCGGCGCGGACCCGGCGGCGCAGGTCGGCGCCGTCCCCGCACCGGCCCCCGGCGCGCCGGATCCGGCCGCCCGGAGCGCGGCCCTGCCGCACGGGGCATGCCGTGGCACATCGATGCAGGTGGTGGCCCACCAGGACGACGACATCCTGTTCGTCAACCCGGACCTGCGGACCGACATCCGCGCCGGACGGTGCGTCGTGACCCTGTTCCTGACCGCGGGTGACGCCGGACGACCGGTCACGTACTGGCGCGGCCGCGAGGCCGGTGCGATGGCCGCGTACGCCACCATGGCCGGGGTGCGCAACCGGTGGGTCAGCCGGCCGGTCACGTTGGCCGGGCACCGCATCACCAGGGTCAAGCTGGCCGGCCGCCAGATCTCCCTGCTGTTCCTGCGCCTGCCCGACGGCCACGGGTACGCCAACCACGACTGGGAGACCATGGCGAAGCTCTGGAAGGGCAGCATCCCGGCCGTGCACAGCATCGACACGGGGGCCGCGTACACCCGGGACGGGCTGGTGGCGACCGTCGGCGCCGCGATGAGCGCCTGGCAACCGGACGTGGTCCGGACCCTCGACTACTCCGCCGGGTATGGCCGGGGCGACCACGGCGACCACGTCTCCGCCGGATACGTGACATACACCGCGCACCTGGGCTACGCCACCGCACACCGGTTGTACGGCTACCGCGGCTATCCCATCTCCGCCGAGCCCGTGAACCTGTCATCGATCGCCGCGCGGGCGAAACGGGCGGTGTTCTTCGCGTACGCCCCGCACGACGCGTCCGTCTGCAAGACCGAAACGGCATGCCGGAAGCGGCCGTACTGGTCGTGGTTCTCCCGGCAGTACCGGACCACGGCCGCGCCGCATCCCGATGCCCTGCCCCCACCGCCGGTTCCGCCCGGCGACACCGCTCCCGTCGGCGACTGACGCCGGTTCGCGGGTCGGCACCGCATCGGCGCCACCCGGCCGGGACGCCTGTTCGGCCAGGTCACGACGCCCGCCCGGCGCGCGGCTGGAGCCGTTCCGGCGAATCGGGCGGCGGCCGACGCGGCTATCTTTTGCCCGCCGTCCCACGATCAACTCGGAGTGAACCGTCATGTCCCAGCCGCCGGAGCCCGGACCGCACAACGATGGTCCGGACGAGCCTCAGCAGCCGGAGCCGCAGGCCGCACCGGAGCCGCAGGCCGCACCGGAGCCGCCGTTCGGGGGGCTGCCCAGCTTCCCCGGCGTCGGCTGGGACCCGGCGCAGGCCGCCGATCCCGGCTACGGCCTGCCGTACGGTCTGCCGCGGTTCGACCCGGCGGACCCGCTGGTCAGTGACAGCTTCTCGGGCTGGTGGCAGCGCGGCTTCGCGGTCGTCCGGCGGGGCTGGCGGCCCCTGCTGCTGTGCCAGGCCGTGGTCACCGTCGCGGCGCTCGCCCTGCTGATCCCGGTCCAGATCTTCACCGATCTCTCGACGAGGGACCTCGTCGCGGACGCCGCCCGCACCGGCGAACCCGACTTCGGCGGGACCTTCTTCCCGACGATGGGCCTGTCGATGGTGGGCGTGCTGTGCGCGTACCTGATCACCGCGGTGGGGACGCTGGTGACCGCGCGGATCGTGGTGACCGTGGCCACCGGTGGTGCGCCCCGGCTGGGCAGCACGGTCCGCAGCGTTCTGCCCCGGGTGCCGGCGCTGGTCGGGTGGTCGGTGGTGGCGGGCCTGATCTGCGTCGCGGCGCTGCTGGCGTGTTTCCTGCCGGTCATCTACGTCGGGGCGGTGTTCGCCCTGCTCCCCGCGGTGGTGCTGTTCGAGCCGGGTAGTGGCGTCAGCCGGTGCTTCAGCCTCTTCCACGCCGACCTGGGCGCGGCGGTCGGCCGGATAGCCACGACCGTGGCACTGAGCTTCGGGCTCGCGCTGCCCTTCGGCGTGCTGAGCGCGGTGGCGGGGTTCCTGGTGTCGGGTCCCACGGCCAGCACCGGCGCGGTGATCGCGGGTACGGCGATCTCGACGGTGCTGTCCCAGCTCGGGACGATGATCGCGGGTGTCGTGGTGACCCCGCTGATCGTGGCGACCTACGCCGACCTGCGGGCACGCAAGGAACCGTTCAGCACCGCGCTGCTCATCGGCTGAGCGCCGGGGGCCCGGCGCGGGCGCCGGAGGTCAGGCGGCCAGGGCGACCGGCTCGTCGGTGACGGTACGCAACGCCCACCGCATCCGCGCGGCGGCGGTCTCGGGGTGCTCGCCGTACTCGACCGCCACGACGGCGGCGCAGCCCGGCGCTCCGCCGTTGGTGAGCAGGCTGGAGCGGATCGCGGCGGCGATCCCGGCGTTACCGGGATGCTCGGACGGCTGCAGACAGCTGGCGAAGAGGGCGGCGGCCTGGTCGGTGAGGCTCATCGTGATCACGTTCCTCGGGGAACCGTTCCGATGGTTGATGGGCTGACAGGTCCAGCGTGCGCCCGCCTGCCGGGCCCTCACATCCGTAGAAACCCCTATCCTTACCCCCAAGAAGCGGCGGATATCGGACGATCATCCGGGGTGCCCCTGGTACGTCGTTTGCCGCACGCCCCGCCCGTGTGCGGCGTCACGCGGACGCCAGCACCTCCTGCTCGATCAGATCGAAGATGTCGGCGTCGGTCTCCTGCTGCCAGGTCGGCAGTTCGTCCCAGTCGGCGAGGTAGCTGGGCCGGGGCGCCGCGAAGTGCCGGTGTACCTGCGCGATCCAGCACAGCGCCACGAACCGGCCGCGCTGGGCGCGGCTGAGCTTCGCGGTGCCGCCCCCGCTGGCGAGGACGAACTCCCGGATCGCCCGGAACACCGAGGCGGAACTGAGCTTCTCCCACTCCGGCAGTTCCTCCCACGGCGCGATGTCGGCTGTTCTCGGCTCGCCCTGGAAGTAGTTCTGGACCCCCTCGATCCACGCTTCCCGGAAGATCTTTCCACCTTCGGCCGCGTCCACCCCTGCACACCCTCCTGTCACACGTGCCGGTCTCGAAGCCCGCGATCAGTCGCGCGGCAGTGTCAGCGGTACGGGTGCCGGCCGGGCCTGCCCCGCGGCCGCCTCTGTCAGCAGGTCCTCCCAGGCCTTGCGCGCGGGTACCCGCCCGGGCACGGTGCGTTCGGCGATCGCGGCGCTGACCAGTGCGGAGGAGAAGGACGTCCCGCTCCACATCGCGTACCCGTTGAACTCCTGGGGCCGCCGCTCCGGTTTGGCGGGGCCGGGGCCGTCCGGGTCCTCCCACACCTGCACGGTGCCGTCCATGAACGTGCTCTCCAGGTTCTCCCCCGGCGCCAGCACGTCGATCCACGGGCCGTCCGGGGAGAAGCTGGCCGGCTGACCGTCGTTGCGGGCGCTGAGCGCGCCGACCGCGATGACGTCGGGCGACGCGGCGGGCCAGGCCGCCTTGCGCCGGTCGGCGCCGGGCAGGTAGCCGTGGTTGCCGGCCGCGGCGACCACGACGGTGTCGGGGTCGAGCCGTTCCAGGGCAGCGGTGAGCACCATCGGGGCGTGGGCGTCGGCGGTGTAGCAGACGAACGACAGGTTGAGCACGTCGATCCCGGCCTGGCCGGCCTCGACGATGGCCAGGGCCGCGTCCCACACGGTGGCCGCGGCGTCCTTGTCGAGCACCGGGCGCATCTGCAGCGTGGCGCCGGGCGCGTGCCGGCGCAGCAGACCGGCGATGAACGTGGCGTGGCCCTGCTCGGCATGCACGGGCCGGCGGATCTCGTCGGGGCCGACCCAGAAGCCACTGAGGCTGTCGTGGGCCACCATCCTCGTGTCGACCACGCCGACCTGCACCCCGGTGGGGCGTCGGGCGGGCAGGTCGTGGGCCCAGGCGGGCACGGACTGCAGGGCCCGGGGTGGCTTGCCGCCGCCGTGCGAGACCTCGCCGACCCCACCGACGCCGCCGTCCCCGCCGTCCCCGCCGTCCGGGTTCTGCCGGCCGGGCACCCAGCCGACGACCCGGTTCTTGCCGACCGTCGGGGTCCAGTTGCAGTACTGGGCGCCGAATCCGGCGCGCAGGTTCCAGAGCACGCGGTCGAGGGGGTCGGCGTCCGCGCCCGGCCGGGGGAAGCCGTGGAAGACGGGGCCCGCGCCCTCGCTGTCGGCCCAGCCCTCCAGCGCGGCGGCGAGTCCGGTCATGTCGGTGACGGCGATGCGGGCCAGCCCGAGGGCCGCGCTGCGGTCGGCGCCCTCGGGGTCCTTGTAGAGCGGCCGGGCATCGCCCGGCCGGTCGTCCCATTTGCGGGCGACGTCGAACGCTCTGAGCACCGTCTCCAGGTGCGGCAGAGCCACTATGACCTCGTCCAGCCGTTGCTGCGTCAACGTCATCAACCCCTCAGTACACGGGCGCTCGGGCGCAGGGTCCAGGCTACTGACTGATGGGCGACCTGGCATGATAAGTACTGTTTGTGACAGATCCTGGCGCGTATCCTTCACCCAACGCTTCCGCGGGACGGTGATGGCCCGATGACCGCAGCACCAGCTCTCCTCAGCCGGGCGGAGGCGCCCTCGGCCGAGGCGATGCGGCTGGCCACGGTGCAGCCCGGCCACGCCCGCCGGCTGGCGATGGAGGCAGAACGCACCGCCCTGCACACCGGCGACTGGGCCGACCTGAGCGTGGCCCGGCGCGCGCACGGGGTCGCCGCCATGCAACTGCGCGACCTCGACGAGGCCATGACCCAGCTGCGCGGCTCCCTGTCCGCCGCGCAGCGCGCCGGGTCGGCACAACTGGCCGGTGAGGCCCGGATGAGCCTGGCCTCGGCGCTGGCCCTGCGCGGGCGCGCCGGGCACGCGTTCCGGGAGATCGACGGCGCGCTGCGGGAACTCAGCGGCGTCTCCGCCGCGCGGGCGATGGTGCAGCGCTCCGCGATCCTGCAGGAGATGGGGCGCGTCGACGAGGCCCTGGAGGCGGTGCGGCCCGCACTGCCGCTGCTGCGGCGCTTCGGCGACGCCCAGTGGGAGACCAGGGCGCTGAGCAACCGCAGCCTGCTGCACCTCGAACGGCGCGCGTTCGCCGCGGCCGAGACGGACCTGTGCACCGCGCTGGACCTGTGCGAACGGCACGGCCTGGAACTGCCCCGCGCGTACGTGGAGCAGAATCTCGGCTGCCTCAAGGCCAGCAAGGGTGAGGTGCCCACAGCCCTGGAGTTCTTCGAACGCGCCGAACACCGCTACCGCGGGCTCGGGCTGGAGGTCGGCTCGCTGCTGGTCGACCGCGCCCGGGTGCTGCTGGCCGTCCGGCTGGTCGAGGAGGCACGGGCGACCGCCGAGGCGGCGGTGCACGCGTACTCGAAGCAGAAGCGGATCCACCTGCCGGAGGCGCGCCTGCTGCTGTCCACCGTGGCCCTGGTCGAGGGCGACCTGCGCACCGCGGAGGAGGCCGCGGACTCCGCGGCCCGCGAGTTCCGCCGGCAGGGCCGCCACCAGTGGCTGGCGCTGGCCCGGCACGCCCGGCTGCAGGCGCGGATGGTCCGCGACCCGGCGCGGGTCACCTCGGGGCAGGCGCGCCGCTCCGCCGACGAGCTGGCCGCCGCCGGGTGGGAGGTGCCCGCGCTGGAGGCCCGGGTCATCGCCGGGCGCCTCGCCCTGGAACGCCACCAGCCGGGCCTGGCCCGCCGGGACCTGAGCGTGGCCAGCCGGGCCCGTACGGCCGGCCCGGCCGACGCCCGCGCCCGCGCCTGGCTGGCCGAGGCGATGCTGCGCCGCGCCGGCGGCCGGCCGTACGGTGCGCTGCGCGCGCTCTCCGCCGGACTGCACATCCTGGAGGAACACCAGGCGACGATGGGCGCCACCGAGCTGCGCGCGCACGTATCGGCGCATCGCGGCGCGCTGGCCCGCCTCGGCGTGAGCATCTGCCTGGCGGCCGGCAACGCCCGCGGCGTCTACCAGTGGACCGAACGCGGGCGCGCGGTCTCGGTCCTGCTGCGCCCGGTGCACCCGCCGGCCGATCCGGTGCTGGCCCGGATGCTGGCCGACCTGCGCGCGACCATGACCGAGATCGAACAGCACCGCGGCGAGGGACGCCCCACCTCCGCCCTGGTGCAGCACCAGGTGGCCACCGAACGCCGGATCCGCGACCACTGCCGCAAGGCGGCCGCACCGGGGACCGGCGGCGGCGCCTCACCACCGGAGATCGACGAGCTGGCGGCCGTGCTGGGCCCGGCGGCGCTGATCGAGTACGTCGAGCTGGAGGACGAACTGCACGCCGTCACCGTGGTCGACGGCCGCGCCCGGCTGACCCGGCTCGGCCCGCTCACCGAGGTGCACGCCGGGCTGCGGCATCTGCCGTTCGCCCTGCACCGGATGGCCAGCGCGCACACCCCGAAGGTCAGTGCGATGGCGGCCGCCGCGGTGCTGGAGAAGGTACGGGAGGGCTTCGACCGCGTACTGATGCGGCCGTTGGCGCGGGTGATCGGGGACCGTCCGCTGGTCGTGGTGCCGACCGGGCTGTTGCAGTCGCTGCCGTGGTCGGTGCTGCCGTCGTGTGTGGGGCGGCCGGTCACGGTCGCGCCGTCGGCCGCGCGCTGGTTCCGGTCGGCGCGCCGGACGGTGGCCGCTGCGTCCCCGCGGGTCGTGGTGGTCGCGGGGCCGGGTCTGCCGGGGGCGCGCGACGAGGCGGAGGCGGTCGCGGGGCTCTACCCGGGATCGGTACGGCTGTTCGAGGACCGGGCCGACGCGACGCATGTGTCGGCCGCGATGAGCGGGGCCGGTCTGGTGCACGTGGCGGCCCACGGCCACCTGCGCTCGGACAACCCGCTGTTCTCGGCGCTGCGGCTGGCCGACGGCCCGTACACGGTGTACGACCTGGAGCTGCTGCCCAGGCCGCCGCATCAGGTGGTGCTGGCGGCATGCGACACGGGCCGCTCGCACGTGGTCGCCGGTGAGGAGGTACTGGGCCTGACCGCCGCGCTGCTCAGTCAGGGCACCGCCACGCTGGTGGCGCCGGTGGTCCCGGTGCCGGACGGCGAGACGGCGCCGCTGATGCGGGCCTATCACGCGCAACTACTGGCCGGCCGCTCTCCGGCCGAGGCCCTCGCGTCCGCACAGGAGCGCACCCGGGAGGAGGGCATCCTGCCGCTGGCCGCGGCGGCCGGGTTCGTCTGCCTGGGCGCCGGGCTGAGGTGAGCGCCCGGTCAGAAGCGCATCCAGCCCGTGACCAGGCGCGTGGCGTCGGCCTCCCAGCGCAGCCGGATCGGCTCGGCGGGCAGATCGTCGAGGCTGAAGCAGCCCAGTTCGTCGACGTCCACGCTGGCCATGTGGCCGTTGGCGCCCTCGACGCTGAGCTTGCCGGGCTGCGGTGGCATCACCTGGCCGACCACGACGTCGCCGCTGCGTTCCACCTGGACGGAGACGGACCGGCCCTCGAACAGCACGGTCCGGTAGTTCTCCACGTCCGGGCCGGGGCCGCGGACCGACGCGAGCTCGGGCTCCAGCACGGAGTCGAAGACGAGGCTGGCAAGCTCCAGCTCCTCGTCGATGGTGCGCCACGCGTACGCGGCCTCGCCGGCGCGCTGCAGCGCCGGGGTGAGGGGTTGCGCCGTCCGCAGCGCCGCTGCGAGATCCTGCAGCAGCAGCTCGTCATCGTTCCAGGCTTGCGACGCCACGTCGACCACCTTCCTTGTCATGCGACCCCTGGTCGCGGTACCGCGTGATGGAGGAACTCTCCCGCAGCCGTTGCAGTGCGCGGGCTCGGGTGGGACCGATACTTCCGACCGCGATGCCCAGCCGCTGGCTGATCTCCGCGTACGGGATCGGCGGGTCGGCGATCAGCAGGAGCATCAGTTCCCGCTGGTGTTCGGGCAGCTCGGCGAACGCCGCCAGCAGGGCGCGGTGGCGTTCCGACTCCAGGAGCCGTTCGTCCGGCTGGGCCGTGTCAGTCGCCTCGACGGCCCCGCGTTCATCGGTGGGGTCGAAGGGGCGCTGACGTTTGCTGTTGCGGATCAGCCGCAGGCATTCGTTGCGGGTCGTGGTGATGATCCACATTGGCAGTGCCTGTGGTTCCCGGAGTTTGCCGAGGTTCTCCACCAGGCGCAGCCAGACCGTCTGGCCCACGTCCTCGGCGTCGCTGCCGCGCAGCCGGTGATCGCGGATCACGGACGCCACCAGCGGGGTGTACCGGGACACCAGGGACGCCCAGGCGACGGAGTCACCGCGCCCCGCGGCCGCCACCAGGGCGCCGATGGGATTTGCGTCGTCCATGCCCATACCTCCTCGTTGACGAGGGCGGTCGACAAGGCTTCACATCCTATTGTCCCGTATGCCGGTTGCATGGCTTTGATCCCGAGTCAGCGGGTCGGCGCCGCAGCGCAGTGGGGGCGGCAGGCGCGCTGGCCCAGCGCGTCCAGGAAGACCTCCCGGACGTCGCGGGGATCACGGGCCACGTACGAGGCGCCGCCGGTGGCCGCGCTGATGGTGGCCAGGGCGCGGACGTCGCTGTCCGGACCCAGGGCCACGGTGATCACGGGTACGGGGCGGCCGGCGCGCTGCCCGGCGCGCAACGCCGTCAGCAGCTGGGTACGGCTCAGCCCGTGGCGGTCGTCGTTCGCCCCGTCGGTGATCAGGATGACCGCGTTGACCCTCCGCGCGTCCCAGCCCCGCCGCACGGCCCGCACCGCCGCGAGGGTGGTGTCGTACAGGCCGGTGTCCCCGCCGGGGACCGGCCGGACCCGGGTGAGCGCGTCGAGGAGGCGGAACCGGTTGCCGGTGCCGTCGGTGCCGGCGGCCAGCGGCGCCACCGGGACCAGTTCCCGGTAGTCGGTGGTGGGTGTCAGGTCGGTGGCGAAGACCCACAGCCCGGCCTCGGTGCTGTCCGGGTACAACGCGAGTCCGCGCTCCGCGGCCTGGACCGCCAGGTCCATCCGGGTGGCGCCGGGCAGGCCCTCGACCGCGCGGCCCATGGAGCCGGACACGTCGAGGACGGCCAGCAGGCGCGCGTCGCGCCGTACCGTGTCCAGCATCCGGTCGACCTGCCGCAGCGCGGCGTCGTCGGGCGCGGACGCCGCAACCGCTCCGGGGGCGCCCCAGCCGGTCAGCGTCGCGTCTGCCTGACCCCGTACGTCGCGGAAGCCGGCGGCCCGCACGAGGCCCTGACCCGCCTCGCCGCGCAGCGCGTCGAACAGCAGCCCCGCGACCTGCTGGCGGTAGCCGTCGAGGGTGAGCACGGTGAACGGGTAGTCGAAGGCGAACCCGGCCCGCTGAGGGTAGAGCGGCACCAGCGCGGTCCGCGCGGCCCACACCGCCTGCTCGGTCATCGGCGCCGCCGCGTGGCCCGCGGCCAGGGCCGCCGGGGTCAGGGCGCCAGCCGTGGCGTCCGGCTCGGCGGTGCGCAGCACCCCGGTGAGCACGGCGCGGGCGTCGGCGCGCTGCGCCACCGCGCCCTGCAGCGACAGGACGGCCCCGGCGGTGGCCGCGGAGCCGCGGCCGGGCAGCCGCAGCGGCACTGGCCGGTCCCCGCCCGCCGCGGCCACAAGATCGTCGAGGGACGGTCGTGAGCCGCCCAGCCGGGCCGCGACGTCCGGGGCGACCGCCAGCACCAGGGGGCTGGTGGCGATCGAGCGTGCCGGGTCCGGGCGGCCCGCGACGTCGGCGCCGAGGCGGCGCAGCACCACCGTCGACTCGGGGATCCACACGTCCGGCGGCCGGGTGCTGGCGCGGGTGACCGCGTCCGCCACCTCGGTCGAGGTCCGTGGGCTCACCGCGACGGAGAAGCAGCCGGAGCGGCCCGCCACGCGGGTCAGCCGCCGGGCGACCTCGCTGACCACACCGGCGATGTCCGGGGCCGCCGCGACCTGCAGCACGGGCCGGGGCTGCGCGCACCCGGAGGCGCCCTGCCCGACCCGGCTCACCGCGAACACCCCGGTCAGCACCACCAGCACCGCGACTCCGGCGTACAGCCGGGGGCCGCGCAACCGCATCCCGGTGCGGGCCCGGCGGGGCTCTGCGTTCATCGGAGGCCTCCTCGGGCGCTCTCTCGGGATCTCACCTGCGGAGCGCGGCGGGGAGCCGGGCATCCGATGAGCAAGATGGCCGAGCGGGCGCATTGATACATCCGGTCGCGAACCCGCGCGAGCCGATCGGCAGACGAAACGACGGAGGGCCAGGACAACGTGGTCCTGGCCCTCCGCGCAGCTGGCATGCTCAGTCCGGGAACAGGGCGTGCATGCCGTTGATCGATTCGGGGCCGTAGCCGACCGAGCCGACCGGCACCGCCCCGCCCACGGCCTCGATGACCTTGGCCGTCCAGACCGGGCCGAAGCCGCCGCACAGCTCGATGAGCTGCATGCCGTCGGCGACCAGGTCGCGGGCGACCGCCACCCCCTGCTCCGGGCTGCTCACCCCCACCATGACCCCGGTGAACCCCTTGCTGTGGATCGAGGCGCGGTGCTTGTCCGGGTCGAGCCCGGCACCGGTGACGATGAACCCGAAACGCTCCAGTGGCATCCATTCCTCCTGGGGGTAGCTCAGCCCTGTGCGGCCACGGCGATCTCGGCGACCCCGGTCAGGGACACGTCGGGCGGCACGTCTGCCGGATCCACCGCGATGTCGAACGCGTCCTCCAGATCCGCCAGCAGCATCGCGCTGACCAGCGACGTCATGCCGTACACCGCCAGCGGCGCGTCGCCGTCCAGCGAGTCGGGCGCGACGCCCAGGGTGTCGCCGAGATGGGTACGCAGCCACGCTACGACCGTCTCGAGGGAAACACCGGGATTTCCCGCCGTGGTCACCGGCAGGCCGGCGCCCGCCTCACGCGGCTGCACGGGGCCACCTCGCCAGCACCGGGAGCGTGCCCTGCGCCAGGTGCGTCGCGCACTCGCCGCGGCGCACCTTCCCGCTGGTGGTGCGGGGCACCCTGCCCCGCGGCACCAGCACGATGCCGGTGGGCACCGGCAGGTGCTCGGCCACCGCCCGCGCCGCCGCCACGGTCAGCGCCTGCGCCTCGTCCTCTGTGACGTCGCGGGCCACCTCGGCGACCACTGTCACCGAGTCCGCACCGGCCGTACCGAACGCGGCCGCGATGCCGCCCGCCAGCAGCGGATCGGACGCCTGCACGAGCCGTTCGAAGTCGTGCGGGTAGTAGTTCGCCCCGCGGATGATCACCACGTCCTTGAGCCGGCCGGTGACGAACAGCTCGCCCTCCTCCAGGAAGCCCAGGTCACCGGTGCGCAGCCAGCCCCGGCCGGGTTCGTCGGCCAGCTCCGCCGCGAAGATCTCCCGGCTGGATTCCTCCTGGCCCCAGTACCCGATGCCGTTGCTCGGTGAGTCGACCCAGATCTCCCCCACCGTGCCCGGCGCGCACCGCCGGAACGTGACGGGGTCGACCACGGCGACCTCGACCTCGTCGACCGTGCCGCCGCAGCCGACCACCTCGGTGGCGGGCGCGCCGGGTCCGGCGGCGCTGGCCAGGGCGTGCGCCAGCTCCTCCCGGTCGAACCGGCCCACCGTCAGCGGCTCGTCGGCGCGGCCGCCGCTGACGAACAGCGTCGACTCGGCCAGGCCGTACCCGGCGGTCGGTGCGGTCTCGCGCAGGCCGCTCTCGGCGAAGGCCGCGGTGAACGCCCGCATGGTCTCCGCGCGGACCGGCTCGGCGCCGCTCAGGGCCACCCGCCAGCCGCTGAGGTCCAGTTCGCGGCGGACCTCCGGCTCGATCCGGGCGGCGCACAGCGCGTACGCGAAGTCCGGCGCCGGGGAGATCACGTCGCGGCGTCCGGAGATCGCCCGCAGCCACCGTTCCGGGCGCACCATGAACGTCTCCGGCGCCATCACGATCGCCTCGCCCCGGACGTACAGGGGCTGCAGCAGGCCCGCGCACAGGCCCATGTCGTGGTAGACCGGCAGCCAGCTGACCACCGTGGACGCCGAGGTGATCCGCAGGTGCTCGGCGATGATCCGCTGGTTGGCCAGCATCGCCCCGTGCGTGATCACGACACCGCGCGGCGCCGCGGTCGAGCCCGAGGTGTACTGCAGGAAGGCGACCTCACCCGGGTCCACCCACTCCGGCACGTCGACCAGGTTGGTGGTGTCCCGGGGCTCGGCGGCGATCAGGTGCATCCGGCGCAGCACCGGCTCGTCCGCGGCGACCCGGGCCAGCGCGTCCACCACCGCGCCGGGCACGACGGCCGCGACCGGTGCGGCGTCGGCGCAGATCGCCAGCAGCCGGTCCAGCCGGTTCGCCCGCTTGCCCGTGGCGGCCGAGCGCAGCCCGGCGGGCCGGATCGGCGGCACCGGCACCGCCACCAGGTCGTTGTAGAGGCAGGCCAGGAACGCGACGTGGAAGCGCAGGTCAGGCATCGCGGGCACCAGCACCCGGTCGCCGGGCTCGGCCACCGCGCGCAGGTCCGCGGCCAGAGCGCGGGCCTCGCGGTCCAGCTCGCTCCAGGTCAGCACCTCGGTGGTCTGCCCGTCGCGGTCCAGAGCGGTCAGCACGGTCCGATCCGGGTTGCGCAGCGCCTCCTCGTGCACGGTGGCCGGCAGCGACCGGATCAACGTCGACGGGCCGGCGGCCTGCGCCGCCACGGCGGGTCGGGTGAACGTGGTCATCGTTGCGGTTCCTTCCGAATGCTTCGGTGGTGGGCGGTGCGGACGGTCCGGCTGACGCAGCCGGCCGGAGCGGGAACGAGCACGTCGTCGGGACGCTGGCCGGGCACCGTGGGCACCCGTACCGGGTAGTCGCCGGTGAGGCAGCCGGTGCAGAACTTCCCGGCGGGCGCGCCGACCGCGTCGATCAGCTGGTCCAAGGGCAGGTAGTTGAGGCTGTCCACGCCGAGTTCGTCGCGGATCGCGGACAGGGTCGAGGTGGCCGCCGCCAGCTCGCCGTGGCTGCCCACGTCGATGCCGAGCGGGCAGGGCCACCGCCAGGGCGGTGAGGCGATGCGCAGGTGCACCTCCGCGGCGCCGGCCGCCCGCAGCTGGGCGGTGACGGC
Source organism: Krasilnikovia sp. MM14-A1004 (assembly GCF_047159485.1). Classification (GTDB taxonomy): domain Bacteria; phylum Actinomycetota; class Actinomycetes; order Mycobacteriales; family Micromonosporaceae; genus Actinoplanes. Next base: position 3,424,220 of record NZ_AP038773.1, read on the forward strand.
CCGGGTGGTGGTGCCGCGCACCAGCGAGTCGTCGACCACGACGAGCCGCTTGCCGCGGACCAGTTCCGGGATCAGCCGGAACTTCGAGGCGGCCCGCCGCTCCCGCTCGTCCTGCGCGGCCGCCAGGAACGAACGGCCGTGCTCGCGATTGCGCACCAGTGCCTCGCCGTACGGCAGGCCGCTGCGCGCCGCGTACCCCTCCGCGGCCGGGATCGCCGAGTCCGGCAGGGGTAGCACGAGCGTCTCCCGATCCGGACGGGTCCCGTCCGACGGGAGCGGAGCGTGTACCGCGAGTGCCGCACCGGCCCGCCACCGGGTGAGGTAGACGGACCGGTCGTACAGATGCCCGTCCGGGCGGCTGAAATACACGAATTCGAAGAGGCACAGCCGGTTCTCGACGGTCTCCGCCGGGAACGGGCGCACCGAGCGGATTCCCGACGCGTCCGCGACGACCAGCTCGCCCGCCTGCACCTCGCGGACGAACTCGGCACCCATCTCGGTCAGCGCCGGGGTCTCCGAGGCGAACACGAGCGCGTCGCCGCTGCGCCCCAGGCACAGCGGCCGCAGGCCCTTCGGGTCGCGCAGGCCGTACAGGCGGGTGCCGTCGGTCAGCACGAACGCGTACGCGCCGGTCAGCTTCGGCAGCAGGTCGCACAGGGCCCGCTCGAACGAGGAGGCGCCCCCCGCGAGCGCCTCCGCCAGCAGCGCGGCGACCGTCAGGCTGTCGCTGGCGCCGGGTTCCAGGTCGCTGCCGTCCGCGGGCTGCGGCGCGCCGACCAGGTTGCCGTTGTGGGCCAGCGCGAACCAGACAGCGCCGACCTGCCGTTCGATCGGCTGGATGTTGCCGGCGCCGAGGCCGCCGGCGGTGGCGTACCGGACGTGGCCGATGGCGACGTCGCCGCGTAATGCGTCGACGTCGGCCCGGGCCAGGGCGTCGCGGACCGGTCCGGGCCCGGCCACCCTTCCGGTACGGCGGCCCGCCGCACCGGCCGCGATGCCTGCGCTCTGGTCGCCGCGGTGCTGCAGCGCGGCGAGCCCGCGGTACGCCCGCGCCGCCACCGCGGTGTCGGCCTCGCTGGGGCAGGTGCCGCCGAGCCCCGCCGGATCAGCCACGCCGCCGTGGGCGGCGCCCGAGGCCGTCGGCGGGGCGGTGGCGATCACGCCGACCACCCCGCACGCGTCGCGGGGACGGGCGTGGCCGTCCACCAGCCCGTCCCCGCTACGCATCGAGCTCTCCGGACGCGAGCAGTTCCGCGAACGCCGCGAGGGTCGGGACGATGTGCGTGGCGGTCGCCAGCACGGCGAGGTTCTGCCGCATCTCGGTGATCGCGACGACGTGGCGGCCCGCCTGGTGCGCCGCGTACATCTCCACGGCGGTGCCCATGCTGGCCTCGTGGCCGGGCAGCCACGCCACGCACACGTCGGCGGTCGCGGCCAGCCCCACCAGGTCGTGGAACGTGGTGACCAGCCGGGTCACCGGCGGCGCCAGCGCGGTACGGGTGAGCACCGACGCGGTCGCCAGCTCGCCGTGGCTGCGGCGCAGCTCGTCGGCGTCCGCGGACAGCCACAGTGCCATCAGCTCGCCCGGATCGAAGATGGTCGCCTGCGGGCGGTGCGTGAGGATCAGATCGCGCAGGTCACCCCGGTACGACTGGTCGGCGGTGTCGTTGCCGTCGCGGGAGCCCTGCATGAGCCCGGCCAGGAAAAAGGATGTCATTCGTCCTCCAGTGCGTACGACGCGATCTCAAGGTCTGCCGGGGCGACCCGGCGGTAGATGTCCACTCCACCGAGCACGAAGTCGACGACTTCGCGGGTGGTGACGGCCAGGGTGTCGGCGATGGCACCCAGCGAGGCGTCGAAGTCGCGGCGGCCGTGCCGCGTCCACCGGCCGTCGTTGTCACGGGTCAGCAGGTCCTGCCGGTGGATTCCGTTGCCGAGCCGGGCCAGCGGGTAGACCAGCTCGTGCAGTCCCCGGTCGCGGTCGACCACCCGTACCGAAAGGTTGTTCTGTTCGGGGTGCAGCAGCAGCGGGCGCACCACCTCGGCCGGTGGCGGCACCGCCCCCAGCACCCGGTCGGTGGCGAAGGTGAACATCCGGGACACGACGTGGTGTCCGCGCCGCGGGCTGAACCGGGTGTACTCCAGGCGCAGCCGGTTGCGCTCGGGCGTCCACACCGCGCGGACCCGGCCCGGCGCGGCGCCGCCGTCGGCGGTGCTGCGGAACGGGACCGCCTCCTGGACGGCCGTCACGGTGCCGTTGGGCCCGGCGTCGGCGCGGCGCAGCCGCAGCGGCTCCAGGTGCAGCAGGTACGGGTCGTACACGTCCATCCCGTCGGCCGTGGTGGCCACCGCCGCGACGTGCCGCCCGTCGACCAGGTACCGGACCGGGCCGAGGCCGGCGGCTTCGAGGCGGCGGCCGACCTCGAAGGTCTGCCACACACACGACAGCCCGTACGCGGCCGGGGCGGGCGCGTCGCCGTAGTACTCGTAGTACTGGCTGACGCTGCAGTACGGGACCTCGAAGACGACGTCGGCCAGCGGTCCGGCGGTCGCCTTGTCAATGACGGTCATCGGTGTCTCCTCAGGACAGGTCGTCGAGGTGGCGGCGCAGCTGGCGCAGATACGTGTGCAGCTCGAACTGGGTCAGGCTGCGCGGCGAGTCGATGAACTTGATGCCACCGCTGACGTCGGGGTGCTCGTCGGCCTTGCGCCGGGCCAGGTCGGCGGCGGCCGCGCTGCCCCTGTCACGGCCCGCGACGAACTTCGCGATCACCTTGGTCTGCAGGTCCACGGTCGGGAAGTGGCCGCCGGTGCCGTCGGTCAGGCCCGCCACGAATAGGTTGTCGTGGGTACGGGAGAAGGCGTTCAGGTACAGATCGGGACGGCCGTCGCGCCAGCTCAGATGCTCCCGGTCGAGACCCGGCAGCTCCACCTGGAAGCCGGTGGCGTAGACGATCACGTCGACGGCGTCGACCCGGCCGTCGGTGAACTCCACCTTGTCGCCGTGCAGCTCCTTGATCTCCGGGCGCACCTTCACCCGGCCGTGCCCCACGTGGTACGGCAGCAGCGAGTTCACGATCGGCGGGGATTCCAGCAGCTTGTGGTCCGGCACGGGCAGCCCGTAGTCCTGGGGGCGGCCGACGGTGGCGCGCAGCACGAGCTTGTACATGCGCCGGACCAGCCCGATCGGCAGGCGCAGCGACTGGCTGGCGTCACCGACCTGGTCGGCGGGCTTGCCGAGGATGTACTTCGGGACGAAGTAGTAGCCGCGCCGCATGCTGATCATGACGGACTCGGCGGTCTGCGCGGCCTCCACCGCGATGTCGCAGCCGGAGTTGCCCGCGCCCACCACCAGCACCCGCTTGCCGGTGAAGTCGGCGGCGGTGTCGTAGTCGCGCGAGTGCATCGTCGTGCCGTCGAAGCTGCCGGCGTACTGCGGGAACCGCGGCGACCAGTTGTGCCCGTTGGCCAGCACGACCCCGCGGTAGCGGCGGCTGGTGCCGTCGGCGGTCCGCACGATCCAATGCTCGGCGTCCGGGGTCACCCCGGTGACCTCCTGACCGAAGCGGATGTGCGGGGTCAGGTCGAAGTGCGCGGCGTAGCCTCGCAGGTAGTCCAGGATCGCGTCGTGTCGCGGGTAGGTCGGCAGATCGGAGTCGAGCGGCAGGTCGGGGTACTCGGTCACCTTCTTCGAGGTGATCGTGTGGGTGTTGGCGTACACCGAGCTGCGCGGGTTGGCGCGGTCCCAGATGCCACCCACGCCGTCGTGCGCTTCGAGCACCTCGCAGGCCACCCCTTCGGCCATGAGGTTCCTGGCGGCGGCCAGCCCGGACGGCCCGGCACCGATGACGGCGTAGCGGTCCCGCAGGTCCATGGTCGTACTCATTGGCTCCCGGCTTTCTCGCTGGATCAGGCGCGCTGACGTCGCGCTTGCAGGGAGGAAGATGTCCGGGACGCCCCATTGATACCCCCGCCGATGACGTATCACCGACCGCCGTCCGTGGCTCTGCCAGTGCGGGCCACCGGCCGGAAGGAGACATCGTGACGCGGACCGCGACGAACACCGCACCTCGAAATCCGGGGCGGCGGGTACTGCCCCGCCCGGGCTTCGCCGCCTGGGGCCGGACGATCGGCCGGCACCGCCGGCTCGTGCTGGGCCTGTGGCTGGTGGCGGTGCTCGCCGGGGTGCCGGCGCTGAGTCAGCTGAAGGACAACCTGACCGCGGGCGGATTCGAGGTGCCCGGTTCGGGCTCCGCGCAGGTGGCCGTGCTGGAGAAGCAGGCGCTGCCGCAGCGCTTCGACCGCACCAGCGTGCTGGTCGTGCACTCCGACAAGACCACGATCGACGATCCCGGGTACGCCGCGGCGCTGTCCCGCGTCCGCGCCGCGCTGGCGGCGAGCCCCGGCGTCGCGGACGTCTCCGACCCGCTGCGGACCGGCCAGGTCTCCCCCGACCGGCGCACCGCCGCGGTGGAGGTGGGCATCAACGAGCCGCAGGACGCCGCGTACGCGCACGCCCCGAAGCTGCAGGAGGCCGTGGACCGGGCCCTCGCGGGCACCCCGGCCGACGGCGCGATGACCGGCGACGCCCCGTTCTACGCCGCGTTCCAGGAGACCGGCTCGGAGGACCTGGCCACCGCCGAACGCATCGTGCTGCCACTGGTGCTGGTGATCCTGCTGCTGGCGCTGGGCAGCGCGGTGGCGGCGCTGCTGCCGCTGGCGCTGGCCGGGATCGCGGCCAGCGTCGGGCTGGCCCTCATCTCCGTGCTGGGCGCCAACACCACTGTCAACATCTTCACCCAGAACCTCGCCACGATGATCGCGGTCGGGGTCGGCATCGACTACGCGCTGTTCGTGCTGCGGCCGTTCCGGCGGGCCCTCGCCCGCGGGTCGACGCCGCAGGAGGCGGTCGGTGAGGCGCTGGGCAGCAGCGGGCACGGCGTGCTGGTGTCCGCGCTGACCGTGGTGGTCGCGCTGGCCGGGACGCAGCTGGTCGACGTGCCCGCGTACCGGTCGATGGGGCTCGGGGCCATGATCGCGGTGGCGGTGGCCGCGACCGCCGCGCTGACGCTGTTCCCGGCCATGCTGGCGATGCTCGGCAACCGGGTCAACGCGCTGCGGCTGCCCGGCCGGCTCGGCCGCCGCACGTACGATGACGAGCCCCGCTCCGGCCGGATCCGGGCCGTGGTCGACCTGCCGGTGCGCCGCCCGTGGTGGGTGGTCGGCGGAACGGTCGCGTTGCTGTCCCTGCTGGCGCTGCCCGCGCTGCACCTGCGCCTGGGCACGTCGGGCCCCGACATCCTCGCCGAGGACGCGGCACCACGCGTGGCCGCGCAGCGGCTGGCCGACGGTTTCGGCGCGGGCCGCGCCGGGCCGCTGCGCGTGCTGGTCGCCGCACCGAACGCCACCGGCGGCCCGGACGCGGCGCCGATCGCACCCGACACCCGGGCCGGCGTGGAACGCATCGCCCGCGCGCTGTCGGCCCGGCTGCACACCGACCCCGAGGTCGTGGACGTGGCGACGCCACAGATCGGCGCGGGCGGCCGGGTCGCGGCGCTGACCGTGGCGACCAGACACGGCCCCCAGTCGGCGCAGGTGATCGACCTGGTGCACCGGCTGCGGGCCACCCTGCCCGAGGTGGCGGGCGCCGGGACCACGGTGCTCGTGGGCGGTGAGCCCGCCCAGAACGTCGACCTCAACGCGCAGGTCGGCGGCAGCGTGCCCAAGGTGATCGCGCTGGTGCTGGTGTTGTCGTTCGTGCTGCTGATGGTGGCGTTCCGCAGCCTGCCGATCGCCCTCAAGGCGGTGGTGACGAACCTGGCCTCGGTGCTGGCCGTGTACGGCGTGCTGGTGTGGGTCTTCCAGGACGGCCACGGCGCGTCGCTGCTCGGGGTGCACGCACCCGGCTACGTCGAGGTGTTCCTGCCGCTGTTCCTGTTCTGCATCCTGTTCGGACTGTCGATGGACTACGAGGTCTTCCTGCTCACCGCGGTACGGCGGGCGCACCTGGAGGGCTACTCGACAAAGGACGCCGTGGTCCGTGCCGTGACCGGGACCGCGGGGGTGATCGGGCCCGCCGCCGCGATCATGATCGTGGTGTTCGGCGGGTTCGCGTTCACCACGCTGGTGCCGATCCAGGCCATCGGGTTCGGGCTGGCGGTCGCCGTGCTGCTCGACGTGAGCGTGGTGCGGCTGCTGCTCGTCCCGGCGACGCTGGTGCTGCTGGGCGAACGCAACTGGTGGCTGCCGAAGTGGCTGGCCGCGCTGCTACCGCCGTCGCCGGTCCGGGGCGTCGCGCCCGAACCGGCCGTTCCGGCGGCCCCCGCGGGTGACGCCGGTGGGCTGCGGAGGGTTTCCGGGGACGACACCGCCCCGGTGGTCGCGAACGCGGGCGTCCGGCCGGAGGCGTAGGCCGTGCCTCAGCCGTCCGTCGGCACCGCGCCGTCCGGCAGCCCTGGCCAGATGCCGCCCACGGTGACCTCGCTGGGGAGCCACGACACCGGCGTACCGGCGCCCTCGCCGTCGAAGCGGGCGGGTGGCGGGGAGTCGTCGCCGTCGCCCTCCCCGGCGTCACCGGCGATCATGACCCTGCCGGTCCCGGGCATGCTGGACGACATCGCTGCGGCGCTCGCGTGGCTCGGGTGCGTGAGGCCGAGCGGGCCCTGCGCCATCTCCGTGATCAGAGTGATCGTGGTGGCCGTGAACACCGAGCGGGTCAACGCGTCCGTCGCGCCACCGTAGAGACAGGTGGAGCTGTACAGGTGGCAGACCCAGCCCAGCGTGCCCGCGGCGAAGACCCCGGCGCCGGAGGGGGCCGTGTAGTAGCTGACGTTCGCCTCGTACGTGCTGTTGTTGTCGTAGCAGCCGTAGACCGGTGAGCTGGCCATGACCTGCAGGTCCGCGTTGGCCGGCACGGCGTCCGGGATCACCTTGTCGAACTCCTGGCGCACGCCCATCGGCAGGACGGTGCCCGGGGTGGTGTTCGGCGGAAACGGCCAGTCGGGGGTGGTGAGCACCATGTCGCCGTGACGGCCGGGGCAGCCCGTGTACTGCTCGCCGAGCAGCGTGCTCTCCGGCTGCGCGGCCGGGAGATCACGGAACCGGGTCGTGCTGGACTCGGGATCGCCAGCGGTCACCGGGTCGAGTTCCGGCTCCCGGTAGATGGCGAAGGCGCGGTCCGCCCCGAAGCTGGACGACATCGGCCGGACCTGCCAGTAGGCGGTGTTCGCGCCGAACACCGCGAGGTTCACGCCGGCGTCGCGGGCGGCGTCGAACCCGGCGCGCATCCGCGCGGACCAGTACTCCGCGTGCGCGCCGAGCAGCACGCCCCGGTGCGCGAGCAGCAGCGCCGGCCAGCGGTGCACGTCCACGTCTGTCACGTACGCGACGTCCAACCCGCGCTGCTCGGCCAGCCGGATCAGCGGGTACTCGTCCGTCAGGTAGGTGGCCATGCCGTGGTTGGACTTGTACGGCCGGTCGAGCGAGGCGACGAGCGACCGGTCGGCGTAGGTGATCTTCGCACCCTTGTACGCGCTGCTCCCACCCCAGGAGTTGTACGCGGTCCAGGTCAGCGGCTCGGACACCAGCACCAGCGGGCTGGTCGACGCCGGATCGTTGACGGTCAGCGGCACGAACGTCTGCCCACCGCGGCTGTCGGAGATCTTCAGCAGATACGAGCCGGGGGTGAAGCGCCCGTCGAGGCGGATGCTGACACTGGGCTTCCACGGTGCCCGCGGGGAGCGGGTCGCCGGGGCGACCACCGCGGCCGGTTGCGCCTTCGTCGCGAACCAGCCGGAGGTGTAGACGGCCCGTCCGCCCGCGCCGCCGTAGTACCCCATCCGCCAGGCGGTCACCGTCGCGCGAGGCGCGCGGGTGGACACCATGAGCCGGACGGTCTGGCCGCACCGGGCCGAGGTCGTGTCCGCGAACGCCTCCACGTGGGTGACGGCGCGGGCGTTGTACTGCCATCCGGTTGCTCCGGGACGGCGGTTCTCGGTCTTGACGTACCCGGCGGCCGTGGGCCGGGCCGCGCACTTCACCGGTGCGGCCGTGGCGGCGGACGCCGTGGTCGCCGCACCGAACCCGGACAGGCCGACCAGAACCGACACGACGGCCGTCAGGGCCACGCGGGCGCGGACACGCATTCATATCCTCACGAACGGTCAGACGGATTTCGGTCCTGCCACGATGACGAGCATCGGTGGAGCGGACCGGTCCGATCCCGGTGCCGTTCGGGTGCTGTTTCAGCCCACCTCGGCGACCACCTCCACGGGAGCCGGCCGCAGCGCTCCGCCCACGGGGTCCGGTGCGCCGGCTTCGGACGGCGTGACGGGCCGCGCCGCCGGGCCGGGCAGCCACCAGGCTGCGACCGCACCCGCCGCCAGCACCAGGGCCCCCACGGCCATCGCGGGCACCAGACCCGAGACGTACGCCGCCGGCGCGGTGCCGCCGCCGTTGGCGGTGAACACCCAGGCCAGGACCGCGATCCCGAACGCGCCGCCCGCCTCGCGCAACGCGTTCATGGCCCCGGACGCCGCACCGGCCTCGTGCGGCCGCACCGCGCCCAGCGCCGTGCTCGCCGCCGGTGGGTAGACCAGGGCCATCCCGGCGCCACCCAGGACGGCGGGCACGAGCAGGGCCGCGAACGACAGCTGCGGCGTCAGCACCAGCGCGAGCCAGCCCAGGGCGAGCGCCTGCAACACGAGCCCGCCGCCGATCAGCCGCCGCGCCCCCCATGTCTCGCTGACCATCCCGGCCAGCGGGGAGATCACCAGCGGCATCACGGTCCACGGCAGGATCCGCAGGCCCGCCGCCAGCGGCTCGTGTCCCTGCACGGTCTGCAGGAACGGGGCCAGCAGGAAGATCCCGCCGAACATGCCGAAGTACATCGCCACCCCGGCGAGGTTCACCGCGGTGAACACCCGGTTGGCGAAGAACCGCAGCGGCAGCATCGGCTCGGGCGCGCGCCGTTCCCACGCCACGAACCCGGCCAGCAGCAGCGCCCCGGCGGCCAGCGGCCCGGTCACCCGCCCCGACGACCAGCCGTGCTCCGGCACGGCGACCAGCGCCACCATGATCCCGGCCAGCCCGCCGGTGACCAGCACGGCTCCCGGCACGTCCAGCCGCCGCGCCGGACCCGCGCCGCGCGCCAGCACGTACGGCGCCGCCAGGCAGCCGACGATCCCGACCGGCACGTTCAGGGCGAAGATGTACGGCCACGAGGCGAGCTGGGTGATCGCCCCGCCGATCACCGGGCCCAGCGCCACGCCCAGCCCGCTGACGCCGGAGAAGATCCCGAACGCGAGCCCCCGCTGCCGCCCCGGGAACGCCCCGGCCAGCAGCGTCAGACTGATCGGCAGCACCACGGCCCCACCGGCGCCCTGCACGGCCCGCGCCGCGATCAGCGCCCCGGCGCTGGGCGCTGCCGCGGCCGCCGCCGACGCCGCGGTGAAGACGGCGAGTCCGGCGATGAACATCCGCCGGTGCCCGAACCGGTCCCCCAGCGCCGCACCGAGCAGCAGCAGGACCGCGAACGACACCGTGTACGCGTTGACCACCCACTCCAGCTGCGGCAGGGAGGCGGACAGGCCGGTCCGGATGCTGGCCAGCGCCGTGGTCACCACGAGGTTGTCCAGGGTGACCATGAACAACGCCAGCGAGACCAGGGCGAGCACCCACCACCGGCGTTGCGGGGCGGCGCCGCTCACGAGGCCGTACCGATGCGCTCGATCCGCAGGCTGCCCCACAGCATGGCCCTGTCGCGCGCGGCCCACTTCTGCTCGGCCGCGCGGCCGTCGCCGGGCCCGAAGCTGCGCCAGATCGCGACCGCGCCGGGCCGGCCCGCGCGGTGCACGGCGGCGCGCAGCCGCGCCGCGTACGCGGGGCCGACCGCGTCGAGCACATTGGACAGGCTGAACCCGGTGAACGTGCCCGGTGGCACGGATTCCAGGTAGGCGGCGACGTCAGCGTAGACCAGGTCGAGGCGGTCCGGGTCGACGGCCGGAGCGGGCGGCGGCGCCTCGCCCAGCAGCAGGCCCCGTACGTAGGGGTTGGTGCGGTTGGGGTGCCGGCCCAGGCCGCGCTCCAGGCGCTGCCGGACGACCAGGTCGAAGCGGCGGGCCGGGCCGGACGCGGCCTTCGTGAAGGCCCCGAAGCCGCCGGCGCGGACGCCGGCCGGGCCCAGCGCGGCGCCGAGCACGAGGCGGAAGCGGCGGTTGTCGAAGCGTTCGCGCCAGCGGGTGAGCTGTTCGGCGGGGTCGTCCAGGTCGCAGAAGGCCGCCAGATCGGTACGGCGCCAGCCCACGCCCGCCAGCACCCGCCGGGCGTGGTGCAGCAGCCGTTCCGTCGAGCCGGGCCGGGCGGGGGCGCCGCGCAGCCGCTCGCGCACGTACCCGATCTGTGCCGGGTTGGCGTCGACCGCGGTGACCTGCCGTCCGTCGGCCGCCAGGGCGAGCGCGGTGTCGCCCGCAGACGCGACGCACAGGATCCGCCCGTCGCGGGGCAGCACGGTGCGTTCCACGTCGCTGTCCTCGTACATCCGGCCGAAGATCAGCCGGTGTGCCCCTCGGTCCGGCTGCCAGCCGGGCGCCTGCGCTGGGTGGCCGAGTGCGGGGACGGCGTCGAGCTGCGTCATGTCTCCTCCGTTGCGTTGCCTGCGGGTGCGTCTCGGTAACAGAGGCGCTCGGGGGGCCCGCGAATACGTTCCGTGGTGGCGGTATCACCGGAGGGTCGCCGCGCTCCTCTACCCCGACGGCCCCACGGCCGACGCCGGAGCACACCGCGGCGCCCACGCCCACCCGACCGGGAGATCCGCAGATGACCCACCCCATTGCCGCGCCACCGCGCCCGGCGGACGCCCAGCTGGGCGAGCTCGTGCAGCATCTGTGCGCCGAGTCGGCGCGCGAGCACCAGCCGGCCGCCGGGCCCTGGCCCGCCGCGGCGACGCTGGACCGGCACCAGTGGTTCACCAGCCCCGAACTGGTCTCGCTGTACGCCACCGCCCGCTGGCCCGAGCTGAGCGACGCGCAGAGGCGGGAGCTGAGCTTCTGGGAGGCGGTGAACTTCTACAGCCAGAACATCCACGGCGAGCGGCTGCTCATCGACGGGCTCCGGGCCCGCCTGGACTCCCCCGGCACGGCGTTCCTGGCGCCGTACCTCGCTCGGATGATCGAGGAGGAGGAGCGGCACAGCGCGTACTTCACCCGGTTCTGCGAGCGGTACGCGGGCCGGATCTACCCGGAACGGATGCTCACCCTGGCGCAGGATCCGCCGCAGGCCGCGGACTTCTTGTTCTTCGCCCGGGTCATGATCTTCGAGGACATCGTGGACTGCCTGAACATCCGGATGGCCGCCGACGATCGCCTCGTGGCGGTCGCCCGCTGGATCAACCACGACCACCATCGCGAGGAGCGCCGTCACCTGGCGTTCGGCCGCCGGGTCGTGTTGCGCCTGTTCGCCGACGGCCTGCGGGAGTGGCCGCAGCCCCTGCTCGACGAGATCCGCGCGGCGCTGGCCGGATACGTGCACGCGGTGTGGCGCACGTTCTACAACCCGCAGGCCTACGCGGACGCCGGCCTGGACGAGCCGTGGCGGCTGGCCACCGAGGCGTTCGCCGACCCGGCCGCCGAGGCGCACCGCGCCGCGATCAGCCGCCGCTGCCTGCGCTTCCTGCACAAGCACGGAATCCTCGTGGGTGCGGCATGAGCGGCCCGATGAACGCGGACGTGCGCGGCCGACTGCGGGACTGGGTGGCGGCCCGCAATCCCGACCTCGACCCGGCGGCGCTGACCGACCGGACCCCGCTGATCTCCACCCGGCTGGTGACCTCGCTGCACGTCGTGGAGCTGCTGCTGCTCATCGAGGAGCTGCGGGCGGCCCCGGTCGACCCGCGCAGCCTGGCGCCGGGGGCCTTCGCCGACATCGACACCATCGTGCGGTCGTTCTTCCCGCAGGACGCCGGGGCGGGGGTGCGGTCATGAACGCGCCGACGACGGTACGCCTGCCCGACGGCGTCACCGTGGCCGCGCACGGGACCTGTGTGCTGTCCGGGCCGGCGCTGGACTGGCTGCGCCGCCTCGACCGTGCGGTCGCCGACCTCGCCGTGGGCTGGGGTGCCACCGAGCACCAGTTCCCGCCCCTGGTGCCCGCCGCCGACCTGGACCGGATGGGCTACTTCACGGCGTTCCCGCACCTGGTCACGATGCCCGCGACCCTGCCGGCCGACGAGGCGGAGATCGGCCGCTTCGTCGACGGGTACGCGCTCGGCGCCGACGGCGCCGTGCCGGTCACCGGGCTCGCCCCGATGCGCCACGCCCTGACCCCGGCCGCCTGCTACCCCGTGTACGCGATGCTGCGCGAGCATCGCGCCGACCGGCCGACGCTGGTCACCACCGCGGCGACCTGTTACCGGCGGGAGGAGCGGTTCGAGCCGCTGCGGCGGCAGTGGGCGTTCACCATGCGCGAGATCGTGTGCGTGGGCTCGGCCGCGGAGGTCCGCGAGTTCCTGGACGCAGGCCGCGCCGCCGTCGACGTCCTGCGCGAACGCCTCGGCGTGCCGGGGCCGTGGGAGGTCGCCACCGACCCGTTCTTCCGGCCCGGGGACAGCGGCGCCCGCCTGATGCAGCAGCTCGACCCGGTCAAGCACGAGGCGCTGGCCGGAACGCTCGCCATCGCGTCGGTGAACCTGCACCACGACCACTTCGGCGCCGCGTTCGACCTGGGCCGCGGCGACGCCACCGCGCACACCGGCTGTGTGGCGTTCGGCCTGGAACGCTGGCTGGCCGTCGTCGCCGAGCGGTGGGGACCGGACCCGCTGCGCTGGCCCGATCCCCGGGAGGGAAGCGATGTCTGACGGCCGCATCCTCGTCACCGGCGCGAACGGCTACCTGGGCCGCCACGTCGCCCGGCACCTGCTCACGCACACCGACCGGCCGCTGCTGCTCTGGGTACGCGCCACCACGCCCGCCGAGGCCGAGGCCAGGTGCGCGCCGCTGCTGCGGGACCTGCCCGGCGTGGCCGGCCGGGTCCGGTACACCGGCGGCGACCTGGCCGGCGACGACCCCTTCGGCGGGGTCGACACAGGCGATCTCACGGCGGTCGTGCACACGGCGGCGGTCACCTCGTTCACCGTCGAGCACGACGTCGCCCAGCGGGTGAACACCGCGGGCACGGCCCGGTTGCTGGAGTTGGCCCGCCGCTGCCCGCGGCTGGCGTCGGTGTGCCTGTTCAGCTCGCTGTACGCGACGGGCCTGCAGGCCGGGCCGATCACCGAACTGCCCGCCCCGGCGCCGTCGGCCGGGTTCGCCAACGCGTACGAGCGGTCCAAGTGGGCGGCCGAGGCGTACGCGTTCGGGCAGACCGACCTGCCGGTGAGCGTGCTGCGGGTCGCCACGGTCCTCGCCGACGACGAGTCGGGCCGGGCCGGGCAGCACAACGCGGTGCACAACACGCTGCGGCTGCTGCGGCTGGGGCTGCTGGGACTGATGCCCGGGCTGCCCGGCACGCCGGTGTACCTGACCACGGCCGAGGTCACGGCGCGGGCCGCCGCAGCCGCCGTCGACCGGGCGGCCACGGGGGTGTTCCACGTCGCGGACCGCGCGGCCGACTCGCTCACCCTGGCCCGCACCCTGGACGTCGCGTTCGACGTCTTCGGCGCGGACCCCGGCTTCGCGCGCCGCCGCATCGCCCGCCCCGAGTACGCGGACCTGCACTCGTACACCTTGCTGGCGGACAGCTCCCGCAGCTTCGGCGCCAGCGTGCTCGGCCAGGCCCTGACCAGCCTGCTGCCGTTCGCCGCCCAGTTGTACGTCGCCAAGGACGTGGGCAACGACCGCCTGCGCGCCCTGCTGCCGGACTACCGGCCGCTGGACGCGACGGCGCTGCTGGCCGCGACCTGCCGGACCCTGCTGGCCGACTCCAGGAGCCCCGATGTACGCCGCTGACCCCGCCCGCCTGGAGCAGGCGCTGGCCACCCTGCTCGGACCCGAGTTCGTCGTGTCCGTCGCGGGCATCGCACCGACCACCCCGGCCGTGCCGGCGCGGCCCGCCCCGGAGCGCGGGGTCACGCACGACGCTCCGTCGCTGGAGGCGGCCCGCCGGACGGAGCGACAGGTGGGCCGGGCGGCGCTGCGCCGGGTCGCCGACCGGCTCGGGGAACGGGTGGACACCGACCGGCTGGTCCTGCCGCATCCGCGTCTCACGTTGACCCACAGTCACGGGGTGGCCGTCGCGGTCGGCGCCCGGGGGGCCAGCACCGGAATCGGGGTGGACCTGGAGGCCGTGCGGCCGGTGAACCCCGGCATCGCCCGGCTGTTCCTGACCGCAGCCGAGCGGACCCGGCTCGGCGCGGCGGCACCGGCCGGCTCGGCGGCACCGGCCACCTCGCCGGACGTCCTCTTGCGACTGTGGACCGTCAAGGAGGCCGTCTTCAAGGCCGACACCGGCAACGCCGGGCGGATCCTGGCCGACTACGAGCTGTGCCGGCCCGCCGCCTGGTCCGGGCACGCCACCCGGGGCGGGTCCCGGTTCCGGTACCGCACCGTCCAGCTGCCCGGGCACCTGGTGTCCGTGGCCGTCCACGAGGAGAGAACCGCATGACGACGGTACGTCCCGCACCCACGTCGCTGGCACCCGCGACCAGCACGGCGGGCGACTCCCAGCGCTGGCTGCTCAGCTTCTACCGCATCTCGGAGCTCAGCGGTGCGCTGTTCTTCGGCCGTCTGGCCCGGGCGCAGCGGCCCGGCCCGGTGCACAGCGACCTGACCCGGCACTTCGCCGACGAGGCCCAGCACGCTCGCTACTGGACGGACTGCCTGGAGCAGCTCGGGGAGAAGCCGCAGCCGCTGGGCGCCGCCTACCAGGACCAGTACCTGGCGGCCACCGGACTGCCGGCCAACCTCATGGAGGTGCTCGCGATCACCTCGGTCTTCGAGCAGCGCGTCATGCGCCAGTACGCCCGGCACCTGACCGTGCCGGACCAGCACCCGCTCGTCACACAGACCCTGCGCAAGATCATGGAAGACGAACGCTGGCACGTGAAATGGGTACGCGAGGAACTGATCGCGATGGAGCCGGAGTACGGAAAGGACCACATCGCCGCGACCCTGCGCCGGATGACAGAGGCCGACGAGGCCGTGTACGCGGCCACCCTGGCCGAACACGCCGACCGCGTGGAATTCCTGTTCACCGAGGGGAGCAAGCGTGCCTGAGCTGCGTACGCACGACGGCGGGACCCTGTTCCAACGCGTCGGCGAGA
Source organism: Krasilnikovia sp. MM14-A1004 (assembly GCF_047159485.1). GTDB lineage: Bacteria > Actinomycetota > Actinomycetes > Mycobacteriales > Micromonosporaceae > Actinoplanes. The sequence goes on from NZ_AP038773.1 coordinate 3,439,473, forward strand.
TCCTGGGCCAACCCGGCCCGGTGCCCGCCGAGACGGAGATCGCCGCGCTGCCGGTCGACTCGTTCGCCCTGGTGGAGCTGGTGATCGAGCTGCAGGAGATGTACGGGGTCCGGTTCGGGCACGACGAGATGCGGGCGTTGCACACCGTCGGCGACCTGGCCCGGCTGATCCACGAACGGGCGGGCCGGGATGACTGAACCGCAGGTCAGCATCGACCACATCAGCTGGGCGCTCGGCGAGCAGACGCGCACCGTGGAGGAGACGGTCGCGGCCGGGGACACGGTGTCCACAGCGGAGCAGCTGCGCGCGGCCGGTTTCGACACCCACCACGTCTGCGGCCCGGACACTTCCGCGTACGACCTGGCGGTGCGGGCGCTGACCCCGATCCGGCAGCGGCTGGACCGGGTCGGCGCGATCGTCTACGCCACCTGCCTGCCCGGCAACGCGACCAGCGGCAGCACCGCCGGGTTCGCGGCGACCGGCGACGTCAAGCACCTGATGCGCTATCCGGCCAGCCGGTTGCAGGCGGAGTTCGGGTGGGACGACGCGATCGTGCTCGGCGTGGGACAGCAGGGCTGCACGGGGCTGCTGGGCGCGCTGCGGATCGCCCGTGCGCTGCTGGTCGCGGAGCCCGACCTGGACCCGGTGGTGGTCGTGACCGCGGACCGCTTCCCGGCCGGGGCGCGCTACGAGCAGACGTACAACCTGGTGTCCGACGGGGCGGTCGGCGCCGTGGTATCGCGGGCGCCGGGCCGGTTCGGGCTGCTGTCGGTGCGCCACGTGACCAACGGGGCGCTGGCCGAGGCGGTCGACGACGAGGTGGTGGGCAGCTACTTCAGCAACACGTGCGAGGTGGTGCGCCAGGCCTGCGACGAGGTGAAGATCGCGCCGGCCGGGGCGGACTGGCTCGTGCCGCAGAACACCGACGTGCGCGCCGTGGAGATCCTCGGGCGGCTGCTGGGCCTGCCGGAGCAGCGCCTGCACCGCCCGGCCACCGCCCGGCTGGGGCATGTCATCGCCGGGGACAACCTGATCAACCTGGCGGAGCTGGACGCCACCGGCCGCCTGGCCACGGGTCAGCGCCTGGTCCTGCCGGTCGCCGGGTACGGCATGAACTTCCAGTGCGCCGTACTGGAGGTGCAACCGCCCGGGCCCGGGGCATAGCCCCGGACCCGCAGCGGTGTCAGACCCCGCCGTCGATCGCGGCGGTGGTCAGCGCCTCGGCCTTCAGACCCCACTTGTCGAGGATCTTCAGGTACGTGCCGTCCGCGATGATCTCCCGCAGCGCGAGCTGGACGGCGTGCCGCAGGTCCGTACGGTCCCGGGCGATGCCGATGCCCATGGGGCTGGCCTCGACCTGGACCCCGGCCAGCTCGAACGCGTCGTTGCCGTCCTTCACCTGGGCGGCGGCACTGGTGTAGCCGTCGACGACCGCGTCGAGTTTGCCGGCCTTGACCAGCGGGTACCCCTCACCCGAGCCGAGCCCGGTGATGGTCGGCTTGGGGCGCCCGGCGGCGGCGCACAGCTCGGCCTGGGCCTGAGCCAGGTCGTCCTGGGTCGTGTCGGCCTGCAGGCCGACCCGCTGGCCGCAGATGCCGTCGATGCCGGAGATGTGGCGCGGGTTGCCCTTGGCGACCACGACCTGGGAGCCCTCGATCAGGTAATCGAGGTAGGTGAGCTGCTTCTGACGCTCGGCGTTGTCGGTCATCCCGGACATGATCGCGTCGGCCTTGTGGCCGGCAACGGTGGGGATGAGGTCGTCCCAGGCGATGTTGCGGAAGTCCAGGCGCAGGTGCAGCCGGTCGGCCAGCGCGGTGGCCAGGTCGACGTCGATGCCCTGGGCCTTCTTCTGGTCGTCGTAGTACTCGAAGGGCGGGTAGGCGATCTCCGAGGCCACGACCAGGGTGCCGGCCTTGCGCACGTCGGCCGGCACCGCCGCGGCGGCCGTGTCCGGCCGGCTCGGGGCTGCCGACGAATAGGTGGCGCTGCCGCCGATGATGGCAGCCACGACGGCGAACGCCGTAAGGGCTGGTCTGACGCGCACGTCCCCTCCTCTACCGCAGGGTGCGGAATTGTCTGTCCAATCGGCGAGGTGGCTCGGTAGTTGAGGAGTTTCAATCCTCAAGAAATGCTCAGACCTACCGATTCGAAGGGGTGAAGAAACACGAGTTGGGGGAGTTCATGTTTCGGGCACTGCCACGGCTGACCCTGGGCCGGAAGATCGTCGCGCTCGCCGTTGCCGGACTGATCCTGGTCCTCGCCGTGGGCGGGATCGGGCTGCTGGCCGCGGCCCAGCAGCAGCAGGCGCAGGAGCGGTTGCAGCGCGCCACGGACGCGGAACGCGCCGACCGGGCGGTGGCCGCCGCCCAGGCCGTGCTGCGCGGCGACGTGCTGTCCGCGATGGTGGCCCGCACGGCCGAACAGCGCCGGGCGGCGCTGGACCGGCTCGGCGGTGACGCCACGACGCTGCGGGACAGCATCGGTGCCCTGCACGCCGACACGACGCCGGCCTCTGTCCGCCAGGCGTCCGCCGGCCTCGACGACAAGGTCGAGCAGCTGATCACCCTGAGCCAGCGGCTGGTGAGTTTGGCCAACCTCGGGGTCACCGACCCCTCGCAGGACAAGGCGCGGGCGGCGCTGCCCGCCTTCCAGAACGCCTCCGACGCCCTGGTCGGCGCCCTGAAGCCGGTGGAGGCGGCCATCGCGGCCGAGTCGCAGCAGGCGCGCCTCGACGCCAAGGCGGTGCAGAGCTCCGCCCGTACCCTGACGATCGCCGCCAGCGTGCTGGCCGCGGTCCTGCTGCTCGGCTCCGCCGTGTTGCTGGCCCGGCACATCGGCCGCCGCCTGGCGGACTGCCTGCAGGTGGCCAACGCCATCGCCGCCAAGGACCTGTCGGTCCACCCGCGGATCACCGGCTCCGACGAGCTGACCGAGCTGACGGTCGCGATGGGCCGCGCCACGGACAACGTCCGCTCGGCCGTTCTGGACCTCGACGAGGCCGCCGCGACCCTGAGCAGCGCCTCCGAGGAGCTGCACGCGACCAGCGCGAGCCTCACCGACGGCGCGCAGGCGACGGTGGCCCGGACGGACAACCTGGCCGCGGCGGCCGGGACGGTGCACACCGTCGTCGGCTCGGCCGCCTCCGGGGTGGGCCGGATCAGCGACTCGATCGGCGAAATCGCCGCCCGGACGACGGACGCCCGGCGGATCACCGCCGACGCCGCGGCGGCCGCGGAGACCTCGGGCCGCCTGGCCGAGCAGCTCGACACGTCGAGTGCCGAGATCGGCGACGTGGTGAAGCTGATCAACTCGATCGCCGAGCAGACCAACCTGCTGGCCCTGAACGCCACCATCGAGGCGGCCCGGGCCGGTGAGTACGGCAAGGGCTTCGCGGTGGTCGCCGGGGAGGTCAAGGACCTGGCTCGGGAGACCGCCGCCGCCACCGAGGACATCTCCCGGCGCATCGACGCGATCCAGCGCGACTCGCAGGCGATGCGCCAGGCCACCGCCGAGGTGGCCCGGATCGTCGGTGACATCAACGGCACCCAGGACGTCATCGGCATCGCGGTCGAGGACCAGACCCGGGCCACGACCGAGATCACGGACAGCGTGTCCCAGGCGGTCACCGCGGTCGACGGCATCTCCGGCGAGCTCCAGGCCGTGATGCAGGATGCGTCGCTGACCCGGATCGGCGCGGGCGAGACGCAGAACGCCGCCACCGACCTGGCCCGGCTGGCGGTCCAGCTGCGCAACCTCGTCCGGGAGTTCCGCCTCGACTGATCCCCCAGCGCCGTCCCGTGGGGACGGCATGATGCAGTGCGCCGCCATGGCTTCCAGCCGTGGCGGCGCTGTGCTGTCCGGGATCGCGCGCGTTTCGCGAAGGCGGCTGCAGCACGGAGTCGCGGCAGTAAGCTGGTGCCTTATCTCAGCGCGGGTGACGACCCGGACACCGTAGATCGCACCCCTGCCGCCGCCTTCCGGCGACCACCGCCGTGACTGTCACGGCTCACCTGCATCGATACCGCCGTGCGTGGCGACCCATCCGACTGTCGAGGGAGCACACCATGGCCGTAACAGCAGGAGCAGACGTGTTGGCGCCGCCGTGGCACGAATCCCGGGTATCGCGGCACTTTCCGTTGGTGGTCTTCACGCTGACGTTCGCGCTGATGCTGTCGGACTACATGTCCCGGCAGGTGCTGGCCGCGATCTTCCCGTACCTGAAGTCCGGCTGGGGGCTGACCGACACGCAGCTCGGCGTCCTGACGAGCATCGTGTCCCTGATGGTCGGCGTGCTGGCCGTCCCGTTGTCGATCCTCGGCGACCGGTGGGGGCGCGCTCGGGCGATCGTCGCGATGGCGCTGCTCTGGAGCGTCGCGACCATCGGCTCCGCGCTCGCCGCCGGCTACGGGCAGATGTTCGCCGCCCGCGCTGTCATGGGCATCGGTGAGGCGGCGTACACGAGTGTCGGCCTCGCGGTGGTGGTGTCCGTGTTCCCCCGGTCCCGTCGCGCGACGCTGGCCGCGACGTTCATGTCGGGCGGCTCGCTCGGCGCGGTCCTGGGTGTCGCACTCGGCGGCGCCATGGCCGCGCAGTTCGGCTGGCGCTGGACGTTCGCCGCGATGGGTGTCCTCGGTCTGGTGCTCGCTTCCCTGTACGCCGTGCTGATCACCGACCGCAGCCTCCGCGCGCACCGGGTCACCGAGGTCGGCATCACGCCGCGGCTGACCACGGGCCAACGACGCGCCGGGATCGGCACGCTGTTCGCCAAGCCGTCCATGGTGGTGGCGTACTTCGCCAGCGGCATGCAACTGTTCGTTGCGGCCTCGATGGTGGTGTGGGTGCCGAGCTACCTCAACCGCGCACACGGGATGGCGCCGCGCAGCGCGGCCGGGGTCGCCGCGCTGCTGATCCTCGTCATGTCGATCGGCATGATGGCATGCGGCTTCATCGCCGACCGGGTCAGCCGGCGTCACCCGTTCCGTCCGTGGACGACTGCGGCGGTCTATTCGGCGCTGGCACTGGTCTTCCTCACCGCCGGCTTCGCGATGGCCCCGGATACGGCGCAGCTGCTGGTGCTCGCCGCCGGCTTCTTCTTCGTCGGGGCGACCAACGGCCCGATGGGCGCCGTGGTGGCCCACCTGACCCACGAGTCCATCCGGGCCACCGCGTTCGGCTTCCTGACCACGTCCAACAACGTGCTCGGGCTGGCCCTCGGCCCGATCGTCACCGGGATGATCGCCGACCGGATGGGCCTGGAGAGCGCGCTGCGCATCATCCCGGTATTCGCGGTGGTGCCCATCGTCGCCTTCGTGGCCGGGCGCCTGCTGTACCCGGCGGACCTCCGGTCGTGGGCGATCGAGGCAGCCCACGACGATGCGACCGGTCGCGTGGAGACGGCCGCGCAGGCGACCCCTGTTGTGCCCAGCGGGCACCAGTAACGGCCCGACCCGCTGGGGGGCGGCATGGCGGCGACACAGGGCACGCGTGCCCGTTCCCGGCCGTCCCCCGGTTCGTGGGTGTCGCGACACTTTCCGCAGGTGGTCTTCCTGCTCACCTTCGGACTGCTGCTGTCGGACTACATGTCCCGCCAGGTGCTCGCCGCCGTCTTCCCGTACCTGAAGGCGGACTGGCAGCTGACGGACACCCAGCTGGGCAGCCTCACGAGCGTCGTGGCGCTGATGGTCGGCGTCCTCGCCGTGCCGCTGTCGATGCTCGGCGACTGGTGGGGGCGGGTCCGTGCGGTCCTGATCATGGCGGTCGGTTGGAGCCTCGCCACCGTCGGCTCGGCGTTCGCGGCCACCTTCGGGCAGTTGATGGCCGCACGCGTTCTCGTCGGCGTGGGCGAGGCGGCGTACACGAGTGTCGGGCTCGCCGTGGTGCTCTCCGTGTTCCCCGCGACCCGGCGCGCGTCGCTGGCCGGCGCGTTCACGGCCGGCGGCGCGTTCGGCGGCGTCGTCGGCGTGGCGGTCGGTGGGGCGATCGCGGCCCAGTTCGGATGGCGCTGGGCACTCGCCGCGATGGGTGCCTTCGGCCTGGCACTCGCGGCCCTGTACGCCGTCCTGGTCAGTGAGGACGGCGTGCGGGCGCACCGGGTGGCAGCGGTCGGCGCGGTGGCGTGGCCGCGGCGCGCCGGGCTGGCCACGTTGTTCTCCACCCCGTCGGTGGTGATGGCCTACCTCGCCAGCGGCACCCAGTTGTTCGTCGCCGCCACGCTCATCGCGTGGTTGCCCAGCTACCTGCACCGCGTGCACGGGATGGCGCCCGCGCGCGCGGCCGGGGTGGCGGCGCTGCTCATCCTCATCCTCGGCGCCGGCATGATCGGCGGCGGACTGATCGGCGACCGGGTCAGCCGGGACCGGCCGCAGAGGATATGGAGTGCGGCGGCCGTGATGTCCGCACTGTCACTGGTCTTTCTCGGCGCCGGTTTCCTCATGCGCCCCGGCGGGCTGCAGTTGCTGGTGCTCGCGGTGGGCTGCTTCTGGGCGGCCGGCACGACGGGCCCCTGCGGCGCGGTGGTCGCCCGCCTGACCGCCGAGTCCGTCCGGGCAACCGCGTTCGGCATGCTCGCCCTGTTCAACAACGTGCTCGGGCTGGCCGCGGGTCCGCTGCTGACCGGTGTGCTCGCCGACCGGCTGGGCTTGCAGACCGCGATGCGTTTCGTGCCGTTGGCCGCGGTGGCCGCCATCGCCGCGCTGCTGACCGGCCGGAGCACCTACCCGGCCAGCCTCGGGCGGATGTGCGCCGGCGCTGTCCACACCCCCCATCCGGGCCCGGCCACCGGCGCACCGCGCATGGGCCTAGGTGGCCGGTAGGTCCGCCCGGCGCGCGCGCCACTGGCGGGGGCTCTCGCCGAAGTGCTGGCGGAACCACCGGGAGAACGCGCTGGGCGCGGCGAAGCCCAGCAGGATGGAGATCTCGGTGAGCCGGTAACGCTCGAGGGACAGGTACCGCTCGGCCAGCCCGGCGCGTACGGAGTCCACGATGGAGCTGAACGTCTCCCCCGTCGCGGCCAGATGCCGGTGCAGCGTCCGCCGGTCCATGCCCATGGTGCGGGCGACCTCGTCGACGCCGCACCGACCGGTCGGCAGCAGCATCTCCACGAGGTCGCGGACCCGGTCCGCGGCGGGCGCGCCGCGGGGTGCGGCCAGCGCGGCCAGCAGCTCGTCGATGTGGGTGCCGGAATCGGGGCCGGCCAGCACGTTCGGTGCGTCGAGGTCCCTGCCGTACAGCACCAGGCCGGTGAAGCTGTGGCCGAAGTGCACCCGGCCGCCGAGCATCCTGGTGTGGGTGGCGGTGTCCGGCGGGGCGGCGTCCGTGAAGCACGCGGACAGGGGCTGCCACGACGGGCCGAGCACCTCGCGGATGATGCCGTACAGGGCTCCCATGGCGAGTTGCTCGGCCTGTGTGGACGGGGCGGGTTCGCCCATCTCGAACCACAGCCGGATGGTCGCCAGCCCCTCGGTCTCGGCGACCCGGATCCGCAGCGCCTCGTTGTAGCTGTGCTCGTAGCGCATCAGCAGGCCCAGCGCGTCGCGCAGTGTGGGCTCGCCGCGCAGGACCACGCTGAGCGGGCCGAGCGTGGACAGCCGGCGGAATTCGGCGAGGCGCAGCCCGAAGTCGGCGTGGCCGCATGCCCGCGCCGACATCTCCAGCAGCCGCGCGACCCGCACCACGGGCACCCATTTCTCGGGGGTCGCCAGGTCGGCCGGGTCGAGGTCGACAGCGCGCATCAGGGCGGCCGGATCAGCGCCCAGCGACTGGGTGAGCTGCAGGTAGCCACTTAGTGACGCATACCGGATAGATGGTTTCAAAACACCCTGCCCAATGTCCCCGAGGGGTAAGAAATCTGTCCCAAGGAGTAAAGCATGTGGTAGTAATCACGCCTACTGTTGCCTCCATCACGGCCCCCGTGGTCGATAGGGACCCCGCGCAAATGCATCGGCGGGGTCCTCCCGCCGCTTCGTGAGGAGGCAGCTCGTGGCGAAGGCAATTCGCTTCTACTCGGCCGGTGGCCCGGAGGTCATGCGGTGGGAGTCGGTCGAGGTGGGCGAGCCCGGCACCGGTGAGGTCCGGGTACGGCACATGGCCGTCGGACTGAACTTCGCCGACACGTACTTCCGCAGCGGCCTCTACCCCGCCGCCCTGCCCGCCGGGATGGGAGTGGAAGCGGCCGGAGTCATCGAGGCGGTCGGCCCCGGAGTCACCGGCTTCCGCGAGGGCGACCGGGTCACCTACACCGGCAGCCCGCTGGGCGCGTACAGCACCGAGCGGGTGATGTCCGTGGCGCCGCTGATCAAGCTGCCGGACGCCATCGGCTTCGAGACCGCCGCCGCCATGACCATGCGCGGCCTGACGACCTCCTACCTGTTGCGCCGGATCGCGCCGCTCAAGGCGGGCGACACCGTCCTGCTGCACGCGGCCGCGGGCGGCGTGGGCCTGATCTTCTGCCAGTGGGCCAAGCTGCTGGGCATCACCGTCATCGGCACGGTGTCCAGCGACGAGAAGGCCGAGGTGGCCCGCCGCCACGGCTGCACCCACACCATCGTGTACTCGCGCGAGGACATCGCGGCCCGGGTGCGTGAACTCACCGACGGCCACGGGGTGCCGGTGGTTTACGACAGCATCGGGGCCACGACCTTCGCGCAGTCGCTGGACTCGCTCCGGCGGCGGGGGCTGCTGGTCTGCTTCGGCACGGCCAGCGGCCCCATCCCCCCGATCGACGCGATGCAGCTGGCGGTCAAGGGATCGCTGTTCGTGACCCGCCCCGCGCTGGCCGACTACATCGCCGACGAGACCGAACGGGCCGAGCTCGCCGGCGAGCTCTTCGACCACGTCGCGTCCGGCCGCATCACGATCGAGATCAATCAGCGGTACGCGCTGGAGGACGCCGTCCAGGCCCACCGGGACCTGGAAGCCGGCCGCAGCATCGGCTCCTCAGTCTTCAGCCTCGAAGCAGGCAACTGACACCACGTTGGGAGACCCCCCATGACCGACATCATCGACCAGGACACCCGGCCGGACGTCACGCTGCCCGCGGGCTCCATCGAGGCGCATCCCCTGACCGTGCACATCGGCGCCGAGCTGCGCAACGTCAACCTCGGCGAGGTGGCGCGCAGCGACGAGAAGTTCGCCGAGCTGAAGGCGTTGCTGTTGAAGCACAAGGTGCTGTTCGTCCGCGACCAGGACATCAGCCGCGCCGAGCACGTGGCGCTGGCCGAGCGGTTCGGGTCGCTGGAGGACCACCCGGTGGCCGGCAGCGACCCCGACCACCCGGGCCTCGTGCGCATCTACAAGGACCTGGACAGCCCGGCGGAGCACTACGAGAACGCGTACCACTGCGACGCGACGTGGCGGGAGGCACCGCCGATGGGCTGCGTGCTGCGCTGCGTCGAGGGTCCCCCGGTCGGCGGCGACACGATCTGGGTGAACATGGCCGAGGCGTACCGGCGGCTGCCCGAGGACGTGAAGGCGCGCATCGAGGGGCTGCGGGCGCGGCACAGCATCGAGGCGTCGTTCGGCGCCAACATGCCGACCGAGCAGCGGCTCGCCCTGCACGAGCGTTTCCCCGACGCCGAGCACCCGGTGGTCCGCACCCACCCGGAGACCGGCGAGAAGGTGCTGTTCGTCAACGCGTTCACCACACACTTCACGAACTTCCACACGCCGAGGAACGTGCGGTTCGGTTTCGACTACGCCCCCGGCGCGAGCGAGCTGCTCAATTACCTGATCCGCCAGGCGGCCGTCCCCGAGTACCAGGTGCGCTGGCGCTGGACGCCGAACAGCTTCGCGATCTGGGACAACCGCAACACCCAGCACTACGCCGTCCAGGACTACTGGCCCGCCGTCCGAAAGATGGAACGCGCCGGGGTCATCGGCGACAAGACGTTCTGATTCACCACCACCCCCGGTTAGGAGACTCCCCCATGCATTTCCTCGACGACTCGCTGTGGCCCGAGACCCAGGAGAAGCTGGTCATCACCGCCGCTCCCTACGGTCCCGAATGGGAGCCGGGCGACTTCCCCGAGGACATCCCGGTCACCATGGACGAGCAGGTCCAGGCCGCGATCGACTGCTACAACGCCGGTGCCACCGTGCTGCACATCCACGTCCGCGAGCTGAACGGCAAGGGCTCGAAGCGGATGTCGATGTTCAACGAGCTGCTCGGCCGCATCCGCGAGGCCGTGCCGGACATGATCCTGCAGATCGGCGGTTCGATCTCCTTCACCCCGGAGAACGACGGTGAAGCGGCCAAGTGGCTGGAGGACGAGGCCCGGCACCTGCTGACCACGCTGGACCCGGCGCCCGACCAGGTCACCATCGCCATCAACACCAACCAGATGAACATCGTGGAGTTGATGACCGCCGACGACATCGCCGGCACCTCGTTCGAGCGGCCCGCCCTGCACGAGGCGTTCCGCAACATGGTCGTCCCGGCCGAACCGGCCTGGGTCGAGGAGCACCTGAAGCGACTGCGTGCCGCCGGCATCCAGCCGCACTTCCAGCTGGCCAACGTCGCCCAGCTGGAGACCGTGGAGCGGCTCGTCCGCCGCGGCGTCTACACCGGACCGCTGAACGTCACCTGGGTCTCGATCGGTGGCGGGTTCGACGGTCCCAACCCCTACAACATGATGGAGTTCATCCGCCGGGTCCCGGACGGCGCGATCCTCACCCTGGAATCGATCATGCGGGCCGTGCTGCCGATCAACACGATGGCGATCGCGATGGGCCTGCACACCCGCTGCGGCAACGAGGACACCCTCTGGGGCCTCAAGGGCGAGAAGATGACCTCCGTACGTCAGGTCGAGAAGCTCGTCCGAATCGCCGATGAGCTCGGCCGCAAGGTGGCCGATGGCAAGGAAGCCCGCGACATCTACAAGATCGGCGAGTACTGGGACAGCGCCGACGAGGCGCTCGCCAAGCTCGGCTTCCCGCCGAACCGCAAGCCCGGCCAGCTGGGCTTCACGTTCCACTCCTGACGCTTCACCGTTCCGCGTGGGGTGCGGTCATCCGCACCCCACGCGCGCTCCTCCCCAAGGCCACCCCCTCACCCCCACTCGGCTCATCTCCTTGGAGCGACCCATGGCCATGCAAGTCAGTGCAGGTGTCACCGCCCCCGCTACACCCCTCGCCCGTACCCGCCGGATCTTCCCGTGGGTCGTCTTCACGCTCACCTTCGGACTGCTGCTGTCGGACTACATGTCCCGGCAGGTCCTCTCGGCGGTCTTCCCGTTCCTGAAGCAGGAGTGGGGGCTCACCGACACCCAGCTGGGCACGCTGACCAGCGTTGTCGCTCTGACGGTCGGGATCCTGGCCGTACCGCTGTCGCTGGTCGGCGACCGCTGGGGCCGGTCGAAATCGGTCGTCCTCATGGCCGTGGTCTGGAGTGTCGCCACGATCGGCTGCGCGCTCGCCGCCGGTTTCGGTCACCTGCTGACCGCCCGGCTGCTCATCGGCGTGGGCGAGGCCGCGTACGGCAGCGTCGGTCTCGCGGTCGTGCTGGCGGTCTTCGCGGCCAGCAAGCGGGCCTCGCTGACCGGCGCGTTCATGGCCGGCGGTTCGTTCGGCTCCGTGCTGGGCGTCGCGCTCGGCGGCGCGCTCGCGGCCCAGTACGGCTGGCGCGCCGCGTTCACCGTGATGGGCGTCTTCGGCATGGTGCTGGCACTGCTGTACTGGGTCCTCGTCAGCGACCGCAAGCTGGCCGCCCACAAGATCGACGACGCGGCCGACACCGGGCCGAAGCTGGCCGGTGGGCAGGGACGGGCCAAGCTCTCCACGCTGTTCTCCACGCCCTCGGTGGTGCTGGCCTACTTCGGCGGCGGCCTGCAGCTGTTCATCGCCGGTTCGCTGTTCGCGTGGCTGCCGAGCTACTTCAACCGGGGCTACGACATGCTTCCCGCGAAGGCGGCGAAGGTGGCTGCGGTGTTCATCCTGATCATGGGCATCGGCATGATCGTCTGCGGTGTGATCTCGGACCGGGCCGGCAGGAAGGCCCCGATCAACAAGTGGACGACGGCCATCACCTTCTCCGCGGTGACCGTGGTCTTCCTCGCCGCGGGCTTCTCGGTCAAGCCGGGCGGGCTGCAGATGCTGCTGCTGGCGGTCGGCTGCTTCTTCGCCGGTGGCACGACCGGACCGACCGGTGCCATGGTGGCGCGGCTGACCCACGAGTCGATCCGGGCCACCGCGTTCGGCACGTACACCTTCTTCAACAACGTGCTCGGACTGGCGGCCGGGCCGCTCGTGACCGGTGTCCTGGCCGACAAGTACGGCCTGGAGACCGCCATGAAGTACGTCCCGCTGGTGGCCGTCGCCGCGATCGTCCTGCTCATCGCGGGACGGCAGGCATACCCGTCCAGCATCCGCAAGCTCGACGCCGCGGCCGAAAGGGCCGCGTGACGATGGAACCGGGCACCGTGATCGTCACGGTGCCCGGGCTCCGCGGGCACGTCGAGGAACACTGGCAGACCCGGCTCGCCGCGGCCACGCCGAACGTACGGCCCGTGCCGCCGCTCGGCCGCCAGAACCCGAGCCTCGACGAGCGGGTCGTGGACCTGCACCAGGCGATCGAGTCCGCCGACGGGCCCGTGGTGATCGTCGCGCACAGCGGCGGGGTCATCACGACCATCCACTGGGCCGCCCGGCACGCCGAGTCGATGCCCGGACGCATCCGGGGCGCCCTGCTGGCCACCCCACCCGACCTGACCGCCGAGCTGCCGCCGGAGTACCCGTCTCTGGCCACTCTGGCCGGGCTGGGCTGGCTGCCGATCCCGCTCAAGCCGCTGCCGTTCCCCAGCATCGTCGCGCTGAGCAGTAACGACACGCTCGGCGACCCGGTACGGGTGCGGGCGATGGCCGCCGCGTGGGGCAGCCGGATCGAGGAGATCGGCCCGGTCGGCCACCTCAACCCCGCGTCCGGCTACGGCGACTGGCCGCAGGCCGAACCCCTGATCACCGAACTGTGCACCGTGGAGGTCCCGCGATGACCCTCAACCTGGCCACCCTGCTGGAGGACAGCGCCCGCCGGCACCCCGGCCGCGACGCCGTCGTGCTGGGCGCCACCCGGCTGACGTACGCCCAGCTCGACGCCGCCGCCAACCAGGTCGCCGCCCTGCTGGCCGACCGCGGGGTGCAGCCGGGTGACAAGGTCGCGCTGTCCTGCCCGAACCTGCCGCAGTTCCCGATCGTCTACTACGGCATCCTCAAGGCGGGCGCCGTGGTGGTGCCGCTGAACGTGCTGCTCAAGGGCCGCGAGGTCGCCTACCATCTGGCCGACTCGCAGGCCAGGGCGTACGTCTGCTTCGAGGGCACCGCGGACCTGCCGATGGGCGCCGAGGGCCACGCCGGTTTCCAGCAGACGCCGGAGTGCGAGCACTTCTTCCTCATCACGGCCGACCCGGCCGCCGCGTCGCCGATCGACGGCGTCCAGACGCTGGGGCAGGCGCTCGACGGGCAGCCCGCGACGTTCACCACGGTCGGCACGAGCGAGACCGACACCGCGGTGATCCTGTACACCAGCGGCACCACCGGGCAGCCGAAGGGCGCCGAGCTGTCGCACGCGAACCTGGTGTTCAACGCGCTCACCTCCAACCGCCTGTTCGGCTCGCTGGCCACCGCGCACGAGCGGCACCTGATCACGCTGCCGCTGTTCCACTCGTTCGGCTCGACCGTGCAGATGAACGCGGGCATCTCTGTCGCGTCCACGCTGGTGCTGCTGCCGCGCTTCCAGGCGGACCAGGCCGTGGAGCTGCTGCAGCGGGAGAAGATCACCTTCTTCGCCGGGGTGCCCACGATGTACTGGGGCCTGCTCGGCGCGCTGCACGACGGCGTCGACGTCGCGGAGATCGCCCGCAACATGCGGGTGGCCGCCTCCGGTGGCGCCTCGCTGCCGGTGGAGATCATCAAGCAGTTCAAGGAGCGGTTCGGGGTCCAGATCCTGGAGGGGTACGGCCTGTCCGAGACCTCGCCGGTGGCCACGTTCAGCGACCCGGAGCGCGACCCGCGGCCCGGTTCGATCGGCGTACCGATCTGGGGCGTCGAGGTGAAGCTGATCGACCCCGAGTGGAAGACGATCGAGGGCACCGACGAGGTCGGCGAGATAGCCATCCGGGGGCACAACATCATGAAGGGCTACTACAACCGGCCCGAGGCGACCGCCGAGGTGATGCGGGACGGCTGGTTCCGTACCGGCGACCTGGCGCGGCGTGACGCCGACGGCTTCTACTACATCGTCGACAGGGCCAAGGACATGGTCATCCGCGGTGGCTTCAACGTGTACCCGCGGGAGATCGAGGAGGTGCTGCTGACGCACCCGGCCGTCTCGCTGGTCGCCGTCGTCGGGGTGCCGCACGACACCCACGGCGAGGAGGTCAAGGCGTTCGTCATCCGCAGCGGTGAGATCACCGAGGACGAGCTGATCGCCTGGTGCCGGGAGAACATGGCCGCGTACAAGTACCCGCGCATCGTCGAGTTCGTCGAGTCCCTGCCGATGACAGCGACCGGCAAGATCCTCAAGCGGGAGCTGGCCGGACGATGACCGCCACGAACGTCGACGTCGCCGTTCCGGTCACCCCCCGCCAGCGCCCGGCCACCACCCTGATCCCCGGCCTGGTGGCCGCCGCGGCGGGCCTCGGTGGCGCGTTCCTGCTCAGCCATCTCGTACCCGCGGTGGGCATCCTCACCTGGGCGGTCGCGCTCGGGGTCGCCGCCGCGAACCTGCGGATCCTGCCCGGCCGGTGCCGGGCCGCGCTCGGCCACCTGACCAAGCGGCTGCTGCGGGCCGGGGTGATGCTGCTCGGGTTCTCCGTGTCGATCGGCGCGATCCTGGCGCTGGGGGCACCGGTGATCGCCATCGTGGCCGGCACGCTGCTGTCGACGCTGCTGTTCACCACGTGGCTCGGCAACCGGATGAAGCTGGGCGGGGCGCGCAGCCTGCTGATCGGCACCGGCGTCGCGATCTGCGGTGCGTCGGCCATCGCCGCCATGGAGGACACCGCGGGCGCCGACGACGAGGACGTGACCGCCGCCATCGCGATGATCACGCTGTTCGGCACGGTCGCGCTGGTCGCGTACCCGCTGCTGCGCGGACCGCTCGGCCTCAGCGGCGTCCAGTACGGCGTATGGACCGGCGTGGGCGTGCACGAGGTCGGCCAGGTCGTCGCCGCCGCCAGCCCGGCGGGCGCCGCGGTCGTCACGGTCGCGGTCGTCGTGAAGCTCACCCGGGTACTGCTGCTGGCGCCGGTGGTGGCCGGGGTCAGCGTCGTGAAGCGGCTCCGCTCGCCGCTGACCGGCGCGGGGGTCAAGCGCCCGCCGCTGGTGCCGCTGTTCGTCCTCGGCTTCCTCGCCTGCGCCGCCGTACGCAGCACCGGCGTCGTGCCCCAGGTGGCGCTCGACTGGATCCGGGTCCTGCAGATCACCGCCCTCGGCGCGGCCCTGTTCGGGATGGGCGCCAGTGTGCACCTGGCCTCCCTGGTACGCCGCAGCCCGGGCGCGATCGCGCTCGGCGCCGTCTCCACGCTCTTCGTCACCGGCGTCGCGCTCGGCGCCACCCTGCTCTTCGTCCACGGCTGACTCCGCCCAGACTCTGATGGGAAGACCACCTATGAGCACCTTCGACCTGTTCCGGATCTCCGAGGACCACGAGGCCCTGCGGGAGGCGGTACGCGCGGTCGCCGAGGACAAGATCGCCCCGCACGCGGCCGAGGTGGATCAGACGGCCACCTTCCCGCAGGCCGCGTACGACGCCCTGGTGGCGACCGACTTCCACGCCCCGCACGTCCCCGAGGAGTACGGCGGCGTGGGCGCGGACGCCCTGGCGACCTGCATCGTGATCGAGGAGGTGGCGCGGGTCTGCGCCACGTCGTCGCTGATCCCCGGCTGCAACAAGCTCGGCAGCCTCCCGCTGATGCTCGGCGGCTCGGAGGAGCTGAAGCACAGGTATCTCGCCCCGCTGGCCCGCGGCGAGGCGGCGTTCTCGTACGGCCTGTCCGAGCGGGAGGCCGGCAGCGACACCGCGTCGATGAGCACCAGGGCCAAGCTGGTCGGCGACGAGTGGATCCTCAACGGGCAGAAGTCGTGGATCACCAACGCGGGCTTCTCCGAGTACTACACCGTGCTGGCCGTGACCGATCCCGACGGGCGGCGCGGCGCCAACATCAGCGCGTTCATCGTGGAGAAGTCCGACCCCGGCTTCTCCTTCGGCGAGAAGGAACGCAAGCTCGGCATCAAGGGATCGCCGACCCGCGAGCTGCACTTCGACGACGTACGGATCCCGGCGGACCGCATCATCGGCGCACCCGGCGAAGGCCTGAAGATCGCCCTGCGGACCCTGGACCACACGCGGGTCACCATCGGCGCCCAGGCGGTCGGCATCGCCCAGGGCGCGCTGGACTGCGCCCTGGACTACGTCCGCGAACGCGCGCAGTTCGGCAAGCGGATCGCCGACTTCCAGGGCATCCAGTTCATGCTGGCCGACATGGCGATGGCGCTGGAATCGGCGCGGCAGCTGGTGTACGTGGCCGCCGCCAAGTCCGAGCGCAACGAGGAGGACCTGTCGTTCTTCGGAGCGGCCGCGAAGTGTCACGCCTCGGACGTGGCGATGCGGGTCACCACCGACGCGGTGCAGTTGCTCGGCGGATACGGCTACACGCAGGACTTCCCGGCCGAGCGCATGATGCGCGACGCCAAGATCACCCAGATTTACGAGGGCACCAACCAGATCCAGCGGGTCGTGATGGCGCGTCACCTGCTGGCCCGCGGCGGAGCCTAGGCCCGGAGGAACGGCGATGACCAGTACGATCACCGACCCGCTCACCCTGTCGCGGCAGGCCGACCGCCTGGAGGAGTCCGGGCGGCTGGCGGAGGTGGAGCAGCTGTGGCGCGGCGCCCTCGACGGCCCGGACCAGCTGGCGCGGTTCGCCCGGTTCCGGCTCGTCGGGCTGCTGGAGCGGCTCGGCCGCGACCGCGACGTCGAGCACATCTGGCGGGCGGCCGTCGAGGCCGGTGACTCGCTGGCCCGCATCCACCTCGCGGTGCTCATGGAGCAGCGCGGTGAGCTGAGCACCGCTGAACGGCTGTGGCGCGAGGCGGCCGCCGACGGCGAGAAGCGCGCCCGCCGGCGGCTCGTGGACCTGCT
The DNA here is from genome assembly GCF_047159485.1 of Krasilnikovia sp. MM14-A1004. Taxonomy (GTDB): domain Bacteria; phylum Actinomycetota; class Actinomycetes; order Mycobacteriales; family Micromonosporaceae; genus Actinoplanes. The sequence goes on from NZ_AP038773.1 coordinate 3,456,604, forward strand.
CGCCCGGCAGGGCCGCGTGGCCGAGGCCGCGAACGTGTGCCAGCAGGCGCTTGCCGCGGGAGACGGCACGGCCGCCGCCCGGCTCGGCAGCCTGCTGCGGTAACGCCACGCCGCCGGATCAGTCCCGGTCGAGCCCGTTCAGGGCGGCGGTCATCCGGTCGGCCATCGACGGGTTCATGTCGGCCCACAGCTCACGGGCGCGTTCGTAGTGGCAGCGGGCCAGGTCGCGCTCGCCGAGTGCCTGGCGCGCCACGCCCAGGCCCAGCTGCGCCCGGGCCTGCTGTTCCAGGTCCCGCACGTCGGACTGCTGGGCGAGTTCGTACGCCGCGGTGTGCTCGGCGATCGCCTCGTCGTGGCGGCCCGCCGCGTTGGCCGCCTCGCCGAGACCGTTGTGCACGCCCAGCTCGCCGTACCGGTGACCCACCCGCTTGCAGATCACCATCGCCTCGCGGTGGCAGGCGACCGCTCGGTCGATCTCACCCCGCCGGGTGTGCAGGATGCCGAGAAAGTCGAGGGTGGACCCCTCGACGGACAGGATGCCCAGCTCCCGTGACATCCGCAGGGCCTGGGTCAGGTGCGCCTGCGCTCGGTCGTGGTGGCCGATCCGCGCCTCGGCACCACCCATGTTGCACAACGTGATCGCCACGCCCGGCTCGTCGCCGCTCACCTCGCAGAGGTGGAGGGATTCCTCGAAGTGCGGGACCGCCTCGGCGTCGCGGCCCATGTCGATCTCCAGGCACGCGAGGTTCGTCAGGGCCTTGTTCAGTCCGAGCATGTCGTCGCAGCGGCGGTGCAGCTCCACCGACTCGCGCAGGTGGGCGGCGGCCTCGTCGTACTTGCCGAGACGCATCTTGACGATGCCGAGCGTGTTGAGGCTGCTGCCCTGGCCGGATTCGTCGCCGGCGCGCAGGAACAACCGCCGGGCACGGGTGAGCGGCGCCAGCGCCGCCTCGACCTGCCCGCTGAGCACCAGGGTGGTGGCGGTCCGGAGGGTGGCCGCGGCCTCTGCGGGAACGTCACCGCTGTCGCGGGCGCAGCGGGCCGCGAAGCCGTGCACGGTGAGCGCCTCGTGCTGGTGGCCGCGCGCCACGAAGTAGCGGTGCAGGGCGGCACTGAACGCGACGGCATCGCCGGGCCGGTCGTGGTGGGCGGCGTACGCGGCGGCCGCGACGAGGTTGGTGCGTTCGGTGTCGAGCCACTGGGCGGGGTCGGTGAGGTCGGGCAGGGGTGTCGGCGAGGCGGGTGGGGGCGGCAGCCGGTCCGCCTCGGCCGGGTCGAGGCGGGTCGTGGCGGCGTTCGCGGCGGCGAGATAGTGGTCCAGGAGCCGGGTGAGGGCGGCACGGCGGTCGGCGCGCCGGTCCTCGTCGGCCGCGCGGGCGGCGGCGTAGGCGCGGACGAGGTCGTGCAGGCCGTACCGGTGGGCGGCGATGCCCTGCACGAGATGGTGGGCGGACAGCGTCTCCAGCAGGTCCGCGGTGGCGGCCAGGTCCGTGTCGTTGAGGGCGGCCGCGGCGTGCAGGTCGACGTCCTGGCCGGGGTGCAGCGCGAGCGCGCGCAGCAGGCGTTGCTCGGCGGCGGGCAGGTTGCGGTAGGACACGTCGAGGGCCAACTCGACGCCGGTGTCGAGTCGCCGGCCGCCGTGGCGTTCGTCGAGCCAGGCGGCGTGGTCGGCCAGCGTCCACCCGGTCTTCGTGCGCAGGTGCCCGGCCAGCAGCGCGAGGGCCAGCGGCAGGTGGCCGCACCGGTCGGCGATGCGGGCGGCCGCACCCGGATCGTCGTCCACCGGGATGCCGGTGATGGCGTCGGTGAGGAACCGCTGCGACTCGTCCGGGGTGAACACGTCGACCGCGAACCGGGCGGCGTGCCGCAGACCGGCGAGGTTGCGCCGGCTGGTGATCAGCGTGACGCAGCCGGGCGCCTCCGGCAGCAGCGGGCCGACCTGGTCCTCGTCGGCGGCGTTGTCCAGCACCAGGAGGGCGCGGCGACCGCTCAGCCGCTGCCGGTAGAGGGTGATCCGGTCCTCGAACCGGTGCGGGATCTGCTGGCCGGGCACCCCGAGCAGGCGCAGGAATCCGTCCAGCACCGCGGTCGGATCCGCGGGCGGTTGGGCGGGGTCGGGGTGGAATCCGCGCAGGTTCACGAACAGGACATGATCGAACGGTTCGTCGCGGATGAGCCGGTGCGCCAGGTGCACCGCGAGTTGTGTCTTGCCCGCACCCGCCATTCCCTCCAATGCGGAGATCGCCACCGTTGCGCCCGCCGGTCCGGCGGTGTCCAGTGCGTCGCGGATACGCGCCAGTTCGGATTCCCGGCCCGTGAAGGTCGGCAGGTCCCGCGGGAGGACGTCCTGTACGCGCACCTGCGCGGCGGCCCGGACCTCGCCGGTGATCACACGCAACGCCTGGCGCCATTGGTTGACATATCCGGGGTCGGGGTGCAACGCGATGACGACCGCGCTGACCAGGTCACTGTCGAGGCGGCGCCGGCCGAGGCGGAAACAGTCGACCACGGTGGTCCGGCCCACCTGCTCCCCCACTGCCCGCTCGGCATTGACCCGGCCGGTGATCGTTTCATAGGACGGGTTTCCGGCCCATGTCTTCAACGCCCGCAGGCATTCGATGAGCCCGTCCAGGCCCGTTTCCCGGCCGGGATCCGGCAAGGTCACAAACCGATTCGACGACGACATGGCGGCACTCCGGGTGATCGGCCGATCAGGACCGCAGCGAGGTTAGCAATCGAAGTTCATGACGGAAAGAAAGTGTCCAGAATTCGGAATCGGTATTCGAAACACGTCAAAGCACAGCGCCGCGAATACGGCACGATCGCAGGGGTGGCCGTCACACTCGCCGGGGCGCGTGTTCGCGCTCGGGGCCGGCGGTGGCACCGTCAGCGGTAGGCGCGACCGGGCGGACCGGTCCAGTACACGGGGAGGCGGGCGGCCATGAGCTTGTCCCATGTCACCTACCGCACCGCGATCGCGCGGGAGACGCAGCTGCTCGCCCGGGCCGCCACCGGCGCCGACCCGGCCTCCCCGGTGCCCGGCTGCCCGGACTGGACCCTGGCCGACCTGCTCCGGCACACCGGCAATCTGCAACGGTGGTTCACCGTCCTGCTGCGCGATCTGGCCCCCCAGCGGCCCGCCCGGCCCGAGATCGACCCGGACCTGCCGGCCGATCCCGCGCAGTACCCGGGCTGGCTGGTCGAGGGCGCCGCGGCGGCCGACGCCGTGATGCGCGACACCGACCCGGACGCGGGCATGTGGGCGTGGGGCCCCGACCAGCACGCCCGGTTCTGGGTCCGCCGGATGCTGCTGGAGACCCTGGTACACCGCCTCGACGGGGAACGGGCGGTGGGGCGGCCCACCGGGGTCGACCCCGTGCTGGCCGCCGACGGCGTCGACGAGTTCCTGACCAACCTGCCGTACGCCACGCCGTTCGCGCCGCACGTGTCCGGCCTGCGCGGCGCCGGCGAGGTGATCAGCTTCGAGTGCGCGGACCTGGACCGGCGGTGGGCGGTGCGGCTGGGCGCCGACGCCTTCGGCCTCGATCCGGACGCCGGCACCGCGCACGCGACCGTCCGGGCGGACGCCGCGGACCTGCTGCTGTTCGTGTACGGCCGGCCCGTGCCGGGCGCCGTCAGCCGGCTCGGCGACGACGCGCTGATCGCCCGGTGGTGCGCGAACTCCCGGTTCTGAGGGCGCCGGTCAGACGGTGCGACGGATCCAGGCCACGCAGGTCCTGTCGACCTTCGCGAACGGGATCCCGTACGCCTCCCGCGCCGCCTCGTCGTAGCCCTCCTGCCAGGTCAGTACGGCCCGGGTGAAGCGGAGCATCTTCTCCTGACCGTACGTGCGGGCCATGCAGTCGACAGCGAGGTGGCTCAACCCGTAGTAGGCGTCGCCCGCGCGCAGGGAGGCGTCCCTGGCGGGCGCCCTCGGGATCATCGAACGCAGTGGACGGTTGCGCAGCGCCCACCGCGCGCTGGGCAGGCGGGGGCTGGCGGTGGCCCGTCGCGGCAACAGGCCGATGTACTCCGCGATGCCCTCGGCCAGCCACTGCACGTCGACCCCGGGCGGCCCCGACGCGCCGGTGAGGGTCACCACGTGGCCCAGTTCGTGCTGCAGCGTGGTCTGCAGTTCCGCCGTTGTCGGGATGGCGCGGACCCGCACGATGACGTCGATGCCGTACTTGTTGATCGGCGTGGCCAGCCCGATGACCCACCGGTCGTTGTTGCCGCCATACCAGGTGCGCCACTGTTTCTCGCCGGCCAGGTAGATGCGGTAGTTGAGCTGCGGGGCGTGCAGCACGTTCGCGAACGCGTCGGTGTGTGCGGCCGCCTTCTCGGCCAGCGGCAGCAGTGTCGGCAGGTACTGCGCCTCGCTCGGGGCGGCGCCGAGGGTGACCCGCGTGCCTTTCCGGAGGACGAGGTGCCCGTCCTGCCAGGGCGTGGGCGTGAAGGTGTCGCTCGGACGGTCGTCGACCACCCGGGTGATCACGTACCTGCCGTTCACCGGTTTCATGGTCAGGATCTGCGCCACATGGGGCGGGTCGGCGTCGCCGCCACCCTTGCAGGTGTCCGAACCGAAGCAGTACCAGACGTTGCTCTTCAGGGAGACAACGGACGGGTCCTTGCTGCCCGCGGGACCGATCCGCGGGTCGTACTCGAACGTGGTGACGCCGAGAGTGCGCAGCGCTGCGTACCACGCCCGGTAGCGGGCCACGAGCGCTGGTTGACCCGGGTCGACGCCGTTCAGCCAGGCCTGCTCGTCGCCGTCGGCCAGGCCGGCCGCGTGCGAGCGCAGCGCCAGGGCCGCCTTGTCGAACGGCGTCGCGGGCACACCCGGATCGACAGACGGACCCGGTGCGGCGGTCCGGGCACCGGCGTTCGACGGATCGGCATGCGGGGTGCTTCGCGGCGTCCCGCCCCGGAGGAACGCGACGGCCAGCCCCGCCAGCAGCACGACCAGGGCGACCGCCGCTACCGGACGCCACGCAAGCCGTCCCCTACCGCGCGGCGTGGGCCCCGCTGCGGGCTCCTCGGCAGGAGTCGCTGCCTGGTGCGGCTCCGTGGGGGTCGGCGCGGTCATGAGCTGGAGAGAGTATCGGGACGCCGCAGCGCCATGATCGTCTGTTCGTACCGCGTCGGGTGCGCGCTCAGCCCGCCCGGGTGGGTCCGGCGCCGCCGCGACCGGGGACGACCAGCCGGGATTCGACAGCGTGATCCCTCATCCCGACCGGTTCCGGGACGATGTGCCAGGGGTGATGGCGGACCTGCCCGGACGGGACGCGACCTTTCGCGAGGCGACCACCGACCTGGTGCCGCTGTCCCCTACCGGCCCGTTCTTCGCTTTCGTGGAGCACGTGCGGGACCTGGTCGACCACGACCGGCTGCACGAGGCGCTCGCCGCGATCGACGAGTTCGCCTGGATCGCCGGGGCGCTCGGCGACCGTCCCACGCTGCACCTGCTGATCCAGCGCCGGATGTACACCTACCTGGAACTGCAGCAGTACGACGCGGCGCTGGCGGTCGGGGCGCAGCTGATCGGGCACCACCGGGCAGCGGGCAACGTGCCCGGCGAGGCCCGTACCAGCGCCGACCTGGCCGAGTTGTGCCTGCTGGCCGGCCGGGTCGCCGAGGGGATGGGCCATCTGGCGCGCGCCGGTCTGCTGCTGGAGAGCACCACCCGCCACAACGACGGCTACTACGGTGCGCTGTGCTCGTACGGCGACGCCGCGTCCACCGCCGGACTGTACGAGGTCGCCGCCGCCTGCTACGAGAAGTTCCACGCCCACCGCGCCTCGACCGTCCGCGCGGTCCTCGAGGTCCGGTACGGCAGCCTGCTGGTGTCCTGGGGACTGTGGCTGGATCAGCTCGGTCAGGGCTTCGAGGCCGGTCACCGGTGGCGGCGGCTGGAGGAGATCACCGGCGCCTGGCTGACCACGCTGGGTCCGGCGGCGATGGCGCACGACGTCGAGGTCATCGCGAGCGCCCGCGCGCTGGCCCTGGCCAAGCTCGGCCGCGTCGACGAGGCGATCGCGCTGGCCCAGCCGGTGGTGACCGCCCGGCACACCGGTCCGTACCACCCCGCCGACGTGTGGTGGGGCCACCTGGCGCTGGCGGTCGCCCTGCGCGCCCGCGGCGACCACGACGCGGCCCGCCGCGAATCGCTGGCCGCGGACTACCTGGTGTGCCACGACATCATGGCGGCCGAGGACCGGCTGCTCGTGCAGCGCGAGCTGGCCATGCTCAACGCCGAGGCCCTGGGCCGGGAGGCCTGCGCCGACCTGCTCGTCGCGCTGCAGGCCGAGGCCCAGCAGCTGTGGCGGGGCCGCCGGCAGCGGCTGGCCATGCTGCACGAGGCCCGCCGCCGCGCGGAGCTGGAGCTCGAGCACGCCCGGATCCACGACGCCCTGCGACGCGACCCGCTCACCGGGCTGGGCAACCGGCGCCACTTCGACGAGCTGATGGCGGCGCTGCACACCGGGGCCATCGCGCCGCCGCTGAGCCTGGTGCTCATCGACGTCGACAACTTCAAGACCATCAACGACACCCACTCGCACAGCGCGGGTGACCGGGTGCTGCGCGACATCGCGGAGATCATCGGCGGTCACTGCCGGCACGACATCGACACCCCCATCCGGTACGCCGGTGACGAGTTCACCGTCTTCCTCGCCGCCGACCTGGCCAGCGCGGCGGCCGTGGCCGAACGCATCCGGCACGCGGTCGCGGCCGCGGACTTCGGCGACCTCACCCCCGGCACCCCGGTGAGCATCAGTACGGGCGTCGCCGCGCTGCGGGCCGGGATGACCGGCGCCGATCTCTTCCACGCCGCCGACACCAACCTGTACCGGGCCAAGCGCGGCGGACGCAATCGCGTGGCGGCCTGAAAACCGCTTGCCGCGCCACGTGTCCGGCGGGCAGTCCGCTGGCCATGACGTTCTGACGACACCCCTTGCCGCGGCTTGCGAGCCGCCCGCCCGTCATCCTCCGTGTCCTCGAAGAGAGCGTCCGTGTCTGCGCACCAGCTGCGGCAGGAACCCCTGCCGCGCACCCCCGCCTCCGTTTCCGTGTTCGCCTCCGAGGGAAGCTGGATCGAATCCGCCGCCCTCGACCAGTGCCATCAGGTGGCCGCGCTCGACGGCATGATCCACGTCGCCGCCATGCCGGACCTGCACCCCGGCAAGGGCGCCCCGATCGGCGCCGCCATGTCCTCCACTGTGCTGTACCCGTTCCTGGTGGGCTCCGACATCGGGTGCGGCATCGCCGTGTTCCCCATCCGGCTCAAGCGCGCCGTACCGGAGCGGCTCGCCGCCCGCTTCCCCGACCTTGACCGCGCCCTCGACCCCGACGACCCGGCCCGGGATGTCCCGGCGGGCGAGGTGCCCGCCGGTCACCTCGACGGCCTCGGTACGGTCGGCCGGGGCAACCACTTCGCCGAGCTGGCCCGGATCGAGACCGTCAGCGCGCCGGAGCACGCGCGCCGTCTCGGACTCGACGCGGGCGACCTGGTGCTGCTCGTCCACAGCGGCTCCCGCGGCCTGGGCGAGCGGATCCTGCGGGCGCACACCGAACTCCACGGCGCGGGGCCCGCCCCCGACCCGGCCGCCTACCTGGCACAGCACGACGACGCCGTGGCGTGGGGTGCGCTGAACCGACGGCTGATCGCCGCCCGGATCGCCCACGCGCTGGGTGCGGAGCCCACCGAGCCGATCGTCGACCAGTGCCACAACCTGGTCGAGGTACGCGACGGACACTACCTGCACCGCAAGGGTGCCGCTCCGGGCGACGGCCGCGACGTGCTGATCGCCGGGACCCGCGGCACCCGCTCGTACCTCGTGGCCGCGCACGCCGGGCCGCAGGCCAACCACTCCGTCGCGCACGGGGCGGGCCGCAAGATGTCGCGCGCCGACGCGCTGCGCCGGGGGCGGGCCAAGCACACGGTCGAGCAGCTGCGCCGTACGCCGGTCGGGTCGGTGGTGGTCTGCGGTGACCGGCAGCTGCTGTTCGAGGAGGCGCCGACGGCGTACAAGCGCATCGAGCAGGTGATCGCCGACCTCGTCGCCCACGACCTGGCCACCCCGGTGGCCGTCACCGTCCCGTTGGTCACCTACAAGACGCCCGAACCGGCGGGGCGGCGGCGCGGGAAGTAATCCGTGGAGGGTGATTTCCAGGGATCCGTCCGGGTCTAGCGTTGGCCGCACCAGCGAGGTGACCACGGGAAGGTGAGACAGTCATGCCGGATCAGGCCGCCATCGGGCCGATCGATTTCGTGCTGTTGGAGTTTCCCGGCGATGCCGACACCACGGCGTGCGCCGAAGCTCTCATGGACCTGATCGAACGGGACGTGATCCATCTGTACGACCTCACGGTGATCCGCAAGGGACTCGACGGCTCGTACTCCGGGGTGGATCTGACGAACGTGACCTCGGAGGGTGCCGCCGGTTTCACCGCGTTCGCCGGCGCACAGTCGGGCCTGATCGGCGACGACGACCTGGCTCAGGCCGTCGAGGTCATGCAGCCCGGCACGATGGCCGCGATGATCGTGTTCGAGAACACCTGGGCCGCCCCGTTCGTCAGCGCCGCGCTGGACGCGGGCGGCGAAGTGGTCGCCAGCCAGCGGATCCCCGCGACGGCCGTGGTGGATGCGCTCGAACAACTCGAAGCTGTCCGCTGACCCTGACGAGCACGGAGGAAACCATGCCAGGACTGTTGCGAGGGATCGCGCGCACGGCGGTGGTCGCCGGTACGGCCAGCGCGGTCGCCGGCCGGGTCCAGCGCCACCAGGCCGAGAAGTTCGCCGACCGGGACGCCGGCATCTACGCCGACCGGACCGCGGCGTACCAACAGCAGATGGCCGCCCAGCAGCCGTATCAGCAGCCGTATCAGCAGGCGGCTCCGCCGCCGCCCGCGGCGAGCCCGCAGGTCGACGTGATCGAGCAGCTCAAGCAGCTGGGCCAGCTGCGCGATCAGGGCGTGCTCACCGACGAGGAGTTCAACGCCCAGAAGGCGAAGCTGCTCGGCTGACGCTCGACATCGCGCGCCGGCATGCCGCTCAGGTCAGCGGCGTGCCGGCGCGCAACAGTGCGGGGCTGAGCGTCGGGGCGGCGAGCTCCCGGCTCCGTACGGCGTTCGCACCGGCGCGGGACGCCTGGCGCAGGCACTCGGCCAGCGGTGCGCCGCCGAGGTGGGCGGCGAGGAACCCGGCGAAGAACGCGTCGCCCGCGCCGTTGGTGTCCACGACCGCCCCGGCCGGGGTGGCGGGCACCCGGACGATCGACCCGTCCCGGGTGCACGCGATCGCGCCCTGCGCGCCCTGGGTGCAGACGGCCAGTTCCGTCCCGGCCGCCGCGCGGGCGCGCAGGAACGCCTCGGGGTCGGCGAGACGTTCGCCGCTGAGGAACAGGTAGTCGGCGGCGTCGAGGAACTCGCGGTGGAACTCGCTGACGCCGTCGTAGTCGTGCAGGTCGCACCAGATCGGCTTGCCCGCGCGGCGGGCCGCCCGCAGCACGGGGCGCGCGTGGTCGGCGAGGTCGGCGACGACCACGTCGGCGTCCTCGATCAGGCCGGGCGCCACCGTGACCTCGTGGGCGGGCGTGGGCAGCGTCAGGTAGACCGACAGGCGCCGGCCGTCGGTGTCCATCAGGTTGACGTGCCGCTCGGTGCCGTTGCCGCTCGGCATGGCCCGGACATCGACGCCGTGGTCGCGCAGTTCGGCGGTGATGCGCCGGCCGGTGTCGTCGTCGCCGACGAGGGTGAGCAGCGTGACCTGCACACCGAGCCGGGCGAGGTTGAGTGCCTTGCCCGCGGAGGTGCCGCCCAGGGTGTCGTGATGCCACTGGGCGAAGAGGGTGTGCGGCTCGGGGGCCGGCAGGTCGGCGACGTGGACGATGAGGTTCCACGCGGCCGGGCCCGTGACGAGGACGCGATGCATGGCGACATCCTGCCCTACCGCCGACGCGTTCACACCACCTCTGCAAGAATTTTCATTGCCGCACTTACGGTCGGTGATTCGCCCCACAGGCACCGCAAATCCAGCCTGACCTGCGAACAGGATCGCATCGGGGGCGGCAGCGTCCACTGCATGAGATTGACCCGTCTTGCAAGAACTTGCAGGCTGGTGCCGACCCGAACGCCCGTCGATGCGGAGAGACACCCCATGCCATCGAGTACCCATCCCGCCACCCGTCCGAGCGCCGGCCGGACCCGTATCCGCGCGGGCGTCAGCCTGCTGGCCGTGGCCGTGGCCGCGACCCTGGTGCCCGCCGCACCGGCCGCCGCCGCCCCCGACAGCGCCGAGGCCGCCGCCACCGCGCCCCTGGTGCGGTTCCTGCCGGACTGGACCACCACGGTTGATGGCGTCATCGCGGCGAACAGCACCGTCCTGGTGGACTACGACCCGGACCGCCTGCCCACCTGCCGCGCCCAGTACGCCGGCGGTGACGCGTGGAGCATCAACGTGGAGTACCGCGTGGACGGTGGAGCGATCCAGCGCCAGCCGGTCACCCAGCTCAACAGCAACCGCAAGCAGGTCAAGGTCCTCGCGTCGCTGCCGCTGGGCGCCGACGCGCACGAGGTGGAGCTGTGGTTCGTCTCCGGCGACCGCGCGGGCTGCCGGGAGTACGACTCCCGGTACGGCGCGAACTACCGGTTCCCGGTCGCGCGGTAAGGGCATGACTCCGCTGCGTACGGTCCTGCGTACTCTGCTGGTCGTGGCCGTCGCCGCCGGGATCGGCGCGGCGGCCCGCCCGGCCGCCGCGTCCCCGCCGCCGCCGCGCGAGCTGGGCGTGCCCGACCTGGGTGGCTACTGCCGATCGCTGGGCTACGCCGACGCGATCGCGCTGGGGCGTTCCGCCTACGACTGGCACTGCCGCACCGCCGACCAGCATTACGCCGACCTGACCCTGGACGGCGCCTGCCGGTGGACCTTCGCCAACCCGGATGCCGTGGACCGCATCGCGGACTTCTGGCGCTCCGGCAGCGTGCAGTGCTGGCGGGTCCGCGACGACATCATCGCGCCCGACTTCGACCGGTACTGCCGCACCACCGGGGCCGACGGCGCCGTCCTGGTCGGCGCCGACGCCTACAGCTGGCGCTGCGTCACCGGCGGCAGCGACCCCGGGTACGCGAGCATCGACGTGCTGGCCGCCTGCCGGGAGACCACCTTCGGGTACGCCACGATCGACCGCTTCGCCGACTTCCTGGACCCCCACTCCTGGCAGTGCCGGGTCTGAGCGGTCAGCGGGGCGGCAGGATCCGCGCCAGGCGGGCGGCCGCCGTGGCGCGGTCCGCACCGCCCGCCTTGGCGCAGATCTGCGCCACCCGGGTCTGCACCGTCCGGACACTGAGGAACAGCCGGTTCGCGATCTCGACGTCGGAACGGCCCGCCGCGATCAGCTCGGCGATCGGGGTCTCCTGCTCTGTCAGCTCGATGCCGGGCGCCGCCGCGTCGTCGTCCAGGCCGAGCCCGTGGCGCACGGCCAGTGCCTCGCGCCGCGGGCCGACCGCCGCGTCGTCGGCGTAGCAGGCCAGGGCCTGCTCGACGCAGCGGCGCGCGGTGGACAGGTCGCCGGCCCGGCCGTGGCAGGCCGCGGCCAGCATCCAGGCGCGGCCCGCCTCCATCAGCAGCTCCGCGTCCACCAGCACGGACGCCGCCGTCGCGGCCAGTGCGGCCGCGGCCGCGGGCTCCGCCGCGCTGCGCGTATACGCCCGGGTCAGCAGGGCCAGGCCGCGGCCCACGTCGCGCCCCGGATCGGCGACCTGTTCGGCCAGCTCGGCCCAGCGGGCGGCCTCCGCGGGCAGGCCACGGGCGGCGGCCGACTCGGCGAGCACCGAACACGCCACGAGCCGGTTGTGCGGGTACAGGTCGGGCAGCTGCGGCCCGCCGCCCGCGGCCACCATCGCGTCGCGCCCACCCTCGACGTCACCGGCCGCGATCCGGGCGAACGACAGCATCGCGCGGGCGGTGGCCAGCCAGACCCGGCTCGACGTCGCGGCCGCGACCGCCTGCTCCCCGACCGCGACCGCCTCCTCGTACGCCCCGGCGCACCGGAGCAGCCAGCACTCGGTGAGCAGCGCCAGCGCCAACGGCTCGTCGGCACCGAGCAGCCGGGCGATGGTGGTGGCCTCCTCCGCGGTGTGCCGGGCGGCACCGATCCCCGCGAGCCGGGCCTGCGCAAACGCCTGCGCCGAGAGCAGGTACGGCAGGATGTACCCGTGCCCGGCGGCCACCGCGACCCGGCGGCACCGGTGCAGCCGGCGCAGTGACTCGTGTGGGCCGTCGAGATAGAGCCCGCTCCAGCACAGCCAGGCGAACAGGTCGATCTGCCGGGCGATGTCCTCGTCCGCGACCGTGTCGATCAGTTGCCCGGGCGCGGGTTCGCCGGGGGACCCGTACCCGGTCATCTGCTGCAGGGCCGCGGCGATCCGGGCCGGGGCGGTGCCCGGGCCGAGGGCGGTCACCCGGTGCAGCAGCTCCCCTGCCTCGCGCAGGCGGCCCTGCATGACGCCGTACGTGGCGAGTTGCAGGCTCAGGTGCAGCGCGTCGGGGGCATCCCGATCGGGCAGCCGGGCCAGTTCGTCGGCCAGCAGCAGCCGCGCGTCGTCGGTCTGCCCCAGCAGCCGCAGCAGGGTGGCGGTCCAGGCCACGGCGTCGGCCCGCTGCGGGTGCCCGATGGGCAGCCGGTCGAGTACGGCGCCCATGGTGGCGCGCGCGTCGGCCAGCCGGCCGCCCGCGGCCTGCCGACCGGCGAGGTACATGAGCAGGTCCCCGTGCTCGGACGGCGCATTCGCGGGCAGCAGCCGCAGGGCGGCCCGCAGCCACGCCACGGCCGTGGCCGGCGCCTGGGTACCGACCGAGCGGGCCGCCGCGACCAGCGTGTCCGCCGCAGCGGTGTCGCCGGGCGACGCCGAGCGCGCCACGTGGTGCGCCCGCGCTCGCGGCGGCGCGCCCACCGACGTGAGGTGCTCCGCGGCGCGGGCGTGCGCGCCGAGCCGCCAACCGGCCGGGGTGGACGCGTACACGACCTGGCGCACCAGCGGGTGCCGGAACCGGAAGCGGCCGGTGCCCGGCACCGGCTGCAGCACCGCCCGGCTGGTCAGCGCGTCGATGCTGCGCAGGGTCGCGGGCGGGGGCAGCTGCGCCACGGCGGCCAGCAGGGCCGGCTCGATCTCGTACCCGCAGACGGCCGCCGCGGCCGCGACCGCGCGGTCCAGCTCGCCCACGGCCGCCAGGTCGGCCAGCAGGGCCGCACGGACCTCGGGCGGCAGCTCGACGGCGTCCACCACGGGCTCCGTCCGCGGCCCGTCACCCCCGTCACCGGAGAACCCGTCGCCGGAGAACCCGTCCGCGGAGAACTCGTCGCCGGAGAACCCGTCCGGGGAGAACCAGTCGGCGAGGAACCCGTCCGCCGGGACCCCGGCGGCGGAGAGCCCGGTGGGTGGGAGCCCGGCGGGTGGCGCGGTCGGTCCGGCGCCGGGTCCGAGGTCCGGCTCGGATCGGCGCAGCGCCTCCAGGTACAGCGGGTTGCCGCCGCTGAGCCGGTGCAGCTGCCGCACCCGGGCGGCCCGGACGTCGCCGCCGAGCAGCGCGGCGACGTCCGGTTCGCGCAGCGGTGCCAGCCGCAGTCGGTGCACCCGCGACTGCCCGGCCGCGAGGGCGGCGGCCAGCCGGGCCGGCACCTGCGCCGGCCGGTACGCCACCGCCAGCAGCACCCGGCCGACCGGCGGGCGGCGCAGCAGGAACTCCAGCAGATCCACCGAGGACGGGTCGGCCCAGTGCACGTCGTCGAGCAGCAGCACCAGGCCGGACGGCGCGGCCAGCTCCTCCAGCGCCCGGCGCAGGGCCCGCATGGACCGGAACCGCGCGACCGCGCTGTCGTCCGGGCCGGGCCCGGCCAGCAGGACGTTCTCCAGGGGGCGCAGCTCGGCGGGCGCGGGCGGTGCGCCACCGGTGTGGCGGGCGTGGTCGTCGAGCGCCTCCACCAAAGGCGCGAACGGGACATCCTGCTCGAACTCCGTGGCCCGCCCGGTGATCGTCCGCAGGCCCTGCCGCCGGGCCTGGTCGGCCAGCTCGGCCATGAGCCGGGTCTTGCCGATGCCCGGCTCACCCACCACCTCGACGACCTGGGCGGCGCTCCCGGTGAGGCGCAGCGCCTCGCGCAGCACCGCCGACTCGGCCTCGCGCCCCACCAGGATGGAGCACCCGCTCGATACGGCCATTCCCCCGCCCTCCCCCTGCGCCGCCCGAACATTCTGCCAGGTCGATGCTTGCGCGGTCGTCCCCGCGGCCGTGACCGCGGTCGCCATCGGCGCCCGTCGGCCGGCGCCGTCGCGGGAGTCCCTCCGGGCTTGCTATGCAACGAGTTGCATAGGAGGATGCGAGGCATGGCCCTCGAACACGCGATCCTGGTCTCGTTGCTGGAGCAGCCCGGCTCCGGCTACGAGCTGGCCCGGCGTTTCGAGCGCTCGATCGGCCGGTTCTGGACCGCGACCCACCAGCAGATCTATCGCGTGCTCAAGCGCATGGAGGCCGACGGCTGGGTCACTGCCGAAACGCTCGGCCAGGAGGGCCGCCCCGACAAACGCACCTTCCAGGTGGCCCCCGCGGGGCGTACCGCGCTCGTCACCTGGCTGCACGAGCCGGTCCAGCCCGAGGCCGTCCGGCACGAACTGGCCGTCAAGATCAGGGGCGCCGCGTTCGACGGCGCCGCCGGGCGGGCCGCGCTGATCACCGAGGTGGAGCGCTACCGCAAGACCCACCAGGACACCCTCGCCCGCTACCTCGCGGGCGAACGCCGCGACTTCGCCGACCCGGCCGCGCTCGACGTGCAGCAGTCCCTGCAGCACGTCGTGCTGCGCGGCGGCATCGCGTACGAGCGGATGGTGCTCACCTGGCTGGACGACGTGCTCGACACCCTGCGCGACCTGGACCACTGAACCGTCCAACCCTCACCGAAGGAAGGGGAACGCTGTCATGGCGGACTCGCCGCTGCTCAACCCGCGTACCTACGACCCGGCCCACCTCGACGACGAGAGCCGCCGCCTGCTGCGCGCCACCGTCGACTGGTTCGAGGCGCGCGGCAAGCAGGCGCTCGTCGAGACGTACAACCAGCGGGCCTGGTACGGCGACTTCCTGGACTTCGCCGCGAAGGAGGGGCTGTTCGCCACGTTCCTCACACCGGCGGCCGACGGCGAGGGCAACCCCGCCAAGCGGTGGGACACCGCCCGCAACGCCGCCCTCAGCGAGATCCTCGGCTTCTACGGCCTCGGCTACTGGTACACCTGGCAGGTCACCGTGCTGGGGCTGGGCCCGGTGTGGCAGAGCGCCAACCCGGCGGTCCGGGCCCGCACCGCGCAGCTCCTCGACGACGGCCACGTCATGGCGTTCGGGCTGTCCGAGCGCAGCCACGGGGCGGACATCTACTCCACCGACATGATCCTCACCCCGGACTCCGACGGCGGGTTCCGCGCCACCGGCAGCAAGTACTACATCGGCAACGGCAACGTGGCCGGGCTGGTGTCGGTGTTCGGCCGCCGCGCCGACGTGGAGGGCCCCGACGGGTACGTGTTCTTCGCCGCCGACAGCCGCCACCCCGCGTACCACCTCGTCAAGAACGTGGTGAACGCGCAGATGTACGTCAGCGAGTTCCGGCTCGAGGACTACCCGGTGCGCGCCGAGGACGTGCTGCACACCGGCAAGGCCGCGTTCGACGCCGCGCTCAACACGGTCAACGTCGGCAAGTTCAACCTGTGTACGGCCTCCATCGGCATCTGCGAGCACGCGATGTTCGAGGCGGTCACCCACGCCCACAATCGCGTCCTGTACGGCAAGCGGGTCACCGACTTCCCGCACGTGCGCCGTGAGCTGACCGACGCCTACGCCCGGCTGGTAGCGATGAAGCTGTTCAGCGACCGGGCTGTCGACTACTTCCGCAGCGCCGGACCGGACGACCGCCGGTACCTGCTGTTCAACCCGATGACCAAGATGAAGGTCACCACCGAGGGCGAGAAGGTCATCGACCTGCTCTGGGACGTCATCGCCGCCAAGGGCTTCGAGGCGGACACCTACTTCGACAAGGCCGCCCGCGACATCCGCGGCCTGCCCAAGCTCGAGGGCACCGTGCACGTCAACCTCGCGCTGATCCTGAAGTTCATGGCCAACTACCTGTTCGCCCCGGCCCAGTACCCGCCGGTGCCCACCCGGCACGACGCCGCCGACGACGAGTTCCTGTTCCGGCAGGGCCCGGCCCGCGGCCTCGGCGCGATCCAGTTCCACGACTGGCGTACGGCGTACGACACGCACGCCGCGGTGCCGAACGTGGCCCGCTTCCGGGAGCAGGCCGACGGGTTCTGCGCCCTGCTGCTCGGCGACGCCCCGAGCCCGGCCCAGCAGGAGGACCTCGACTTCCTGCTGTCCGTGGGCCACCTGTTCGCCCTCATCGTGTACGGGCAGCTGATCCTGGAACAGGCGGAGCTGACCGGCCTCGACGGGGACGTGCTGGACGAGATCTTCGACGTGCTGGTGCGGGACTTCTCCGCGGGCGCGACAGAACTGCACGGCAAGACCGCGACCACCGAGGCGCAGGCCGCGTGGGCGCTGGCACACGTGCGCCGCCCGGTGCAGGACGCGGCGCGCACCGCCCGGGTGTGGGCGCAGGTCGAGGCGCTCAGCGGGGCCTACGAGATGCGGCCCTGACCGAGCGGTGACGTCCGGCGCCGAGCGGGTGTGACCCGCCCCTCGGCGCCGGGCTCCCGTGCAGCAACCCGCAGGGACCGGCGGGGAAACGAACGCTTGGTGCACTAGCGCGGTGATACGTCTGACCAACCGGGCCGCGGCGGCGACCTCGTCCCGGGCATGGATCGCCTGGTCGCTGGCGGCGGTGCTGCCGGCGATCGGCTACTTCGTGACGCCGGCGACCGACGTCACCGCCCGCGCGGTCCTCTACTGCCTGGTCAGTGGCGGCTCCGCGGTCGCCCTCGCGGCGGGAGTCCTGCTGCACCGGCCGCGGGTCAGGTCGATCTGGTGGCTTCTCGCGATCGGCCAGGTGATGTACAGCGGTGGCGACATCGCGTACTTCCTGGCCGCCGCCGACGGCGACAGCAGCTACCCGCTGCTGGCCAACATCCTCTACCTCGCCCAGTACGTCTTCGTCGGCGCGGCGCTCGTGGTGCTGAACCGCCGCCGCGCCCCCGAGCGCAACACCGCCGCCCTGATCGACACCGCGATCGTCGCGGTCGGCGCCGCCGTGCTGTGGTGGGTGCTGCTCGTCGCCCCCATGGTCAACGTCCCCGGCGTCTCCGCGCAGGACCGCTTCCTCGCCACCGTCTACCCCGTGATGGACGTGTGCGTGCTGGCCGCGGCCATTCGCCTGCTGCTCGGCGGCGGCATCCGCCAGACCGCGCAGCACCTGCTGCTGGGCTTCCTCGGCCTGACCCTGCTCGGCGACGCCGCCTACGGCGTGATGACCCTGGCCGGGACGTTCACCGACGGTGGCTGGCCCGACGCCATCTGGCTGCTGGGCTACATCGCACTCGGCGCGTCGGGCCTGCACCCCTCGATGCGCCGGCTGACCGACCCGATCCAGGAGCGCTCGGGTGCGACGCTGTACCGCGTCATGCTGCTCGGGATCGCCACCGCGATCGCCCCGGCGGTGCTGGTCGTCCAGGACCTGCGCGACCTGGCCAATTCGGACCTCGTCGTGGTGACCAGCTCGGCGGTGCTGTTCCTGCTCGTCCTGAGCCGCATGGCCGTGCTCATCGCGGCGCAGCGCCGCATCGCCATCACCGACGGCCTCACCGGCCTCTACACCCGCCGCTTCCTCTCCGAGACGCTGCGCGTGGAGAGCGAACGGGCGGCGCGGCACGGCAGTTCGTTCGCGCTGCTGCTGATCGACGTGGATCATTTCAAGACCGTCAACGACACGTACGGCCACCCGGCGGGTGACCGGGTGCTGGTCGAGGTGGCCCGCCGGCTCAGGGACACCTGCCGCGGCACCGACGTGGTCGCCCGCTTCGGCGGGGAGGAGTTCGCCGTACTGGTGACCAGCACCGTCCCCGACGGCCTGGACAGCCTGGCCGAACGCCTGCGGGACCGGATCGGCCGGGAGCCGTTCGCGGTCGACAGCCGCACGACCGTCGGAGTCACGGTGTCCGTCGGCGCCGCCGCCCTGCCGCCGCACGCCGTCTCCCCCGACCAGGTCGTCAAGGCGGCCGACGACGCGCTGTACGCCGCCAAGCGCACCGGGCGCAACCGCGTCGTGATCGGCGGCCCCGCCCCCGACAGCGCACCGGCCGTCACCGGCGGCGCTCCGGACGACCCGGACGAGCTGGACCTGCGGATCCGGCAGTGGACGGACACCGTCGTCGGCACGTTGAGCGGCCGCACCGCCGTCCCGGCCGGCATGGTGACCGGCGTCTGTGCCGCCTGGGCGGTCATGCGCACACCACGGCTCGGGCATCCGGGGCTGTCGCGCGATCACGCCCGTACGGAGCTGCGCCGGTGCCGGGGTGTGCAGTTCCACCCGGACGCGGTCGACGCGTTCCTCACGCTGGAGGCGGCCGGCGAGGTCGGTGGCACACCGGCGCCGTTGGTCGCGGCACGCTGACGCGGCCGTGCCCGGCTCTGCCGGAGTTCACGGGTTGGCGGCCAGGAACAGGTAGCCGGAGCAGATGGTCAGGTGCACCGTCGCCTGCAGCACGGTGGCGCGGCCGGGCATCACGGTCAGCACCCCGACCACGGCGGTCAGCGCCAGCAGCACGATCTGGGTGGGGCCCAGGCCGAGCAGCAGCGGGCCGTCCAGCCAGATGGAGGCGATGGCGATCGCCGGGATGGTCAACCCGATGCTGGCCATGGCCGAGCCCAGGGCGAGGTTGAGGCTGATCTGGGCCCGGTCGCGGCGGGCGTTGCGGACGGCGGCGATCGTCTCCGGCAGCAGGATCAGCAGGGCGATGACGACACCGACGACGGTGTGCGGCAGCCCGGCGTCGGCCACCACCTTCTCGATCGTCTTGGATTCCACCTTGGCCAGACCGACGACCGCGACCAGGGCGACCAGCAGCAACATCAGACTGAACAGGGTCGCGCGGGCCGTGGGGGTGGCTGCATGCTCGTCGTCGGGCGCGGCGGATTCCGCGGACGCGTCGGCGGTGTGCCGTCCGGCGCTGCCGACCGGCACGAAGTAGTCGCGGTGGCGGACGCTCTGCACGAACACGAACAGCACGTACAGGACCAGGGAACTGACCGCGGCGAAGACCAGCTGGGCGCCGCTGAACTGCGGGCCCGGACTGCTCATGGTGAAGGTGGGCAGCACCAGGCTGAGGGTGGCCAGGGTGATCACGGTCGTCAGGGCGGCGCCCGTGCCCTCGGCGTTGAACACGGCGACCCCGCGCCGCAGCGCGGTGACCAGCAGGGACAGCCCGGCTATGCCGTTGCACGTGATCATCACGGCGGCGAAGACGGTGTCGCGCGCCAGCGACGCGGTGCCGGGACCGCCGGAGATCATCAACGTGATGATCAGGCCGACCTCGATCACCGTGACGGCCACGGCGAGGATCAGTGAACCGAACGGCTCACCGACCCGGTGCGCCACCACCTCGGCGTGATGCACGGCGGCGAGCACCGAGCCGGACAGCAGCAGGACGACGGCGATCTCGATCGCCGGGAGCAGGTGTCGGCCCCAGATCAGGACGAGGGCGACCAGCGCCACCAGCGGCACGATCGTCGCCGAACGGGTCAGCGGCGTGCCGGGAACCTTCACGTGATCGCCGTCCCGAACATACCGGGCAGCGTATCCGAAACCGGCGCCCCGGTCAGGGCCGACGGCGCTGTCGGCCCTGACCGTGCGGGGTTCAGGAGCAGCCGTGCTCCCAGTGCCAGCCGATGAACGTGTGCCGCAGGTCGACGGTGTGCCGGCAGGTCGCCGTGCCGTCCCCGGCCAGCACGACCGAGGAGTCGTGGGTATTGGCGTACCAGGTGCCCGTGACGTCGAAGATGCCGCGGTACGTGAAGTCGGCGTGCGCCGTGTACGTGGCCGCCGGGCAGGCTGCGGAGCAGCCACCCGAGCCGGTGGAATCGCGCACGGTCCAGCCCGCGTCCCACGGTTCCCGGTTCACGTGCGTGCTCACCCGGGAGTCGGCCGCCTGGACCAGGCCGTCGCCGGTGTTCCAGGTGTGGTCCGAGTAGAGCGCCGTCATCAGGATGTTGCAGCAGTCGTACATCTGCGAGAACGAGTGGAACGTGCGCGGCGCCGCCCCGGCGGCGAGGCTGCGCGCGGCGGTCCGGGCCGCCGGGACCACCTCGACCGGGCCGAGGTGGGCGGCGCAGTCGTCACCGATCGTGACGCTCTGCCGGACCGCCCCGCCGGGTGGCGGGGCGGGCAGGTCGGCCGTGAGGCGCACCTCGGGGCAGGCCGACCCGGGGTCGGCGTGGGCCGGTGCGCCCGTCAGGGTCAGCGCGGCGACGGTGGCGAGCGCCGCCAGCAGAGCGCCGCGCGTGCGTACCGATCCCCTCAACGGGTCGGGTGTGTGGTGCGCGGCGCCTTCGCCGCCGACCGGCGCGCGGCCGCGCGCAGCGAGCCGTCGGGGAAGAAGCCGGTCCTGGTCATGGCCAGGGTGTAGACCGCGTGGGCTGCGGCGTCGGACAGTTCGGCCAGGGCCGCGGGGTTCAGATTGTTCGTCGTGTCGCACGCCTGGTGGTAACACGCGTCGTACGCGGCGCCCGCGGTGCCGCCGTACACTGTGGCCTGCGCCTCTGTCTTCTTGCCCTCGGCGCCGCTGAACAGCCCGCCGGCCGGGATGCCCACCGCGATGAACGGCCCGTAGTCGGAGCGGCCGTTGAACTCCCGCGGCTCGGTGGCCAGCCCCTGCCCCGCGAAGTAGTCCGTGAAGATCCGCTCGATCTCGCCGGATCCGGGCGGGCCCGACACGGTGGTCTGTGATCCGTCGCCGTCGTAGACGAACCGCACGTAGTTCGGCGAGCCGAGCATGTCGAAGTTCAGGTTCGCGAAGATCCGGGCCAGGTCGGCGTCGGGCAGGGTCGCGACGTAGTGTTCCGAGCCCAGCAGTCCGGCCTCCTCCGCGCCCCAGAACGCGAAGCGGACCTTCTGCCGGGGCTTTACCTTCAGCGCGGCGAGCTGCCTGGCGATCTCCAGGTTGGTGGCCACGCCGCTGCCGTTGTCGTTGATGCCGGGGCCCTCGATCACCGAGTCGAGGTGCGAGCCGACCACGACGACCTTGTCCGGGTCGCCGCCGGGCGTCTCGGCGATCACGTTGCTGGTCTTCGCGGCCGGGTCGGCGAAGGTGGAGGTGGTGACGCGGGCCGTGACGGCGCCGGACTGCGTGGCGGCGAACAGCGCGGCGCCGTCGGCGTAGCTGAGCCCCACCACCGGGATCTCGAACGCCCTGCCGAGGTCACCGGAGAGCACGTCCGTGCGGCCCGCCTGGCCCTCGTTGAAGATCACGACGGCGTCGTACCCGGCGGCCACCGCGTTGCTCACCTTGATCTGGAACGTGCAGGTGCCGCGCTGGATCAGCGCGATCGCCGGAGCCGCACCGGCCGGGGTGAAGTCGGCCGCCTCGCAGCCCGAGGTGACGCCGGGGGTGGCCGGCGCCGGGACCTGGACGTCCGTGGTCGGCGTGACGGTGCCGGTGACGTCCCCGCTGCCGGAGAGGTCGAACGTCTTCGTCGCGTAGTCGGCCGGCGCCGGGGTGAGCTGGGCCAGCGTCGGCGGGGCCAGCTCGCGGAAGAACGGGAAGGTGAACTCCTGCTCGCTCACCCGGTAGCCCGCGGCGGTGAGGGTGTCCTTGACGTAGGCGGCGGAGGCGGCGTATCCGGGTGTGCCGGAGGCGCGGGTGCCGCCGTTCTGGCTGGCGATGCGCTGCAACACCCGCTCGTGGCCGAGGATGCCGTTGACAGTGACGGCGTCCCGCAGCCGCTTGCTGTTGACCCGATCAACGGCGTTCGCGGGTGCCGCCCCCAGCGTGACCAGCGACAACGCCGTCGCCGCAATGACTGCCTTGCGCAAGGATCCTCCTCTGTCGACTGTCGACCTCCGCGCAGCCTAGCCGGAAGAGAAGGTTGTCGATACCTGGTCAGCCGGGATCGGCGACGACCCGGTTGCGGCCACTGCGCTTGGCCGCGTAGAGGTTGCGGTCCGCCCGGGCCAGCAGGGCGGACGGCGTGGTGTCGGCACCCGCGACGGTGGTGACCCCGATGCTGGCGGTGACCGGCAGCGCTCCGGTGACCGGCTGCCACGGGTGGGCGGCGATGCTGGTGCGTACTGATTCGCAGCACCGCATCGCCGAGTCGGCGTCGGTGTCCGGCAGGACCAGCAGGAACTCCTCGCCGCCGAGGCGGGCCACCAGCCACGAGTCGCCGCCCGCGCCGGACAGCAGCTCCGCGACATGCCGGAGTACTGCATCGCCCGCGGCGTGCGACAGGGTGTCGTTGACGCGTTTGAAGTAGTCGAGGTCGACCAGCGCCGCCGACAGCGGGGTGCCGCGGTTGGCCGAGCGCTGCAGCAGCAGCTCCAGATGTTCATCGGCGTAGCGCCGGTTGTGCAGCCCGGTCAGCGGGTCACGCTGGGCCATCTCGCGGAACCGCTCGCTCTCCCGCCGGGCCTCCTCGGCCTCGAACACGGCCTGCAGGGTCCGGGCGCGCGCCTCGCTCTGCGCGGACTGCAGCGCCTGCATCTCGGCGTGGAACAGCCGGTACTCCTCGTACGCCTCCCGGTAGTGGCCGGTCGCCGCGAACAGTTGCGCCTGCTCCTCACGGATCCGGGCCCGCACGGACGGCAGGTCGCTGCCGGCGCAGACCTCGATCGCCTGGTCGAGGCCCTGTTGCGCGGCGGCGGTCGCACCGCGCAGCCGGCGCGCCTCGGCCACGGTCAGCAGGGATTCGGCCAGCGAGAGGTCGTCGACGGGCCCGGCCCGGCCGTCCAGGATGGGCCCGAGGGTGGCCTCGACGTCGTCGTACCGGTCGTGCATCAGCTCGACGCGGGCGATCGTGTCCAGGTAGGCGGGACTCAGGGGTGCGCCGCGCCGGGCCGAGATCGCCCGCATCTCGGTAACCAGGCGCTGGGCCTCCGCGTGGTCGCCGCTCTTGAGCACCGCGTACGCCAGGTTGTTGAGCAGGCGCACGGACAGGTCGGGGTCGGCGATGGCGGCGGCGATGTCGAGGCCGTCGGTGAAGCGTCGGCGGGCCTCGTCCAGCGAGCCGCTCTCGCAGAGCGTCACCCCGAGATGGGACAGGTGTCGCGCCCGGACGGCGGCGGACACGTCGTCACCGGTGTGGGTCACGCACTGGACCGCGTGGGCGAGCGCGTCGGGCAGGTCCCCCAGGTGCAGGCGGAAGCTGGACACCGCGAGGTGGCTGCGGGCCAGCACGTATGCGTCGTCGTGCCCGGCGGCCCAATCCATGGCCTCGTGGGCGATCCGGCCCGACGCGGGTGCGTCGCCCTCGCACAGCAGCGCCTCGGCGCGTACCAGCCGGGCCCGCATGCGCAGGTCGGCACGGCCCAGGCCGGACGCGATCCGCTCGGCCTGCGCGGCCGCCTCGGCGATGGTCCTGAAGTCGACCTTCGCGTCCAGTTCCAGCGCTTCGAGCGCGGCGCTCAGCAGGGCTTCGGCGTGCGGCGCCGCCGGGGACAACCGGGCCACCGTACGGGCGAGCTCCTCGGCGGAGGTCGGTCCGACCTTTTCCTCCGTCGACCCGGGCGCCGTGGTGCCGGCCATGTCGCACGTCCTCCCCGTCGAGGTGCAGCAGAGATCACCGTACGGCGGGGCGGTTGCCGGCCGCGGGACGGCGCAGTTGCCGGTGCGGTGCGGCGGGGTGGCAGCCGGGTGACGTGGCTCACCCTGTTTCCAGATATTGACAGGGTTAACACGAACAGGCACGCTCACACAGACCATTTGGGAGCGCTCTCATGGACTCCCCCTCCGACCATTGAGGAGCGACAACGTGGCGCCGTCCCTCTCTCGCCGCGGGCGCTGTGCGCGCGCCCTCGCGGCCGTCGCGGCCCTCGCGGCGGCCATCCCGCTGACCGTGACACCCGCGTACGCGGCCGTCCCCGAGCGCACGCGGTTCTACACCCCCGCGCCGAACCCGGGCGCCGTCGAGCAGATCGTCGAGCTGGCCGCCACCGGACGGTGGGGGCTGGCGCACCAGCTCACGACCATGGCCGCGACCCCGCAGGCGGTCTGGGTGACCAAGTACTCCGGCGCGGAGCTGACCAAGCTCGTCCGCGACCACGTCCGCAAGGCAGCGCTGACACGCAGCGTGCCGGTGTTCGTGGCGTACAACATCCCGTTCCGCGACTGCGGCGCGTACTCCGCCGGCGGCGCGCGGACCGTCGCGGAGTACCAGGCGTGGATCGACGCCTTCGCGGCCGGGCTCGGCAACGGCCCGGCCGAGGTCATGCTCGAACCCGACAGCCTGGGCATCATCCCCTGGTACACCGACATCAACGGCAACGCGGAATGGTGCAAGCCCGCCGAGGCCGATCCGGCCACCGCCCAGCGGGACCGGTTCGCGATGCTCAATTACGCCGTGGACCGCTTCGAGGCCCTCAAGCGCACCAGCGTCTACCTGGACGGCACCAACAGCAACTGGCTCAGCTCCGGTGACGCCGCGGACCGTCTGGTGCGCGCCGGGGTGCGGCGCGCCGACGGCTTCTTCCTCAACGTGTCCAACTTCGAGGCCACCCCCAGGCTGCAGAAGTACGGCACCTGGGTCAGCAAGTGCATCCACTACGGCACGCAGGAGGCGACGGCGGGCCGGTACCGCGACTGCGCCAGCCAGTACCACCCGGCCGACCCGAAGGACTTCAGCACCTGGACGCTCAGCGACCAGTGGTACGACGCGCACGTCGGTGACGTCCCCGCGGACCAGCTGACCCACTTCGTGGTCGACACCAGCCGCAACGGCCAGGGCTCCTGGACGCCGCCCGCGGGCAACACCTGGCCCGACCCGATGACCTGGTGCAACCCGCCGGACCGTGGCCTCGGGGCGCGGCCGACCAGCAGCACCGGCGATCCGCTCATCGACGCGTACCTGTGGATCAAGGTGCCGGGCGAGTCCGACGGCCAATGTGACCGCGGCACCGGGACCGGCACGGACCCGGCCCGCGGCGACCAGGCTGATCCCGCCGCCGGGGCGTGGTTCCCGCAGCAGGCCATCGAACTGGTGCGCCTGGCCGACCCGCCGGTGCGCTGAGGCCCCAGTCCGGGGCCCCGGTCCCGGCGCCTCAGCCCCGGCGCCTCAGCCCCGGCGCCTCAGCCCCGGGGCCTCAGTCCGGGAAGCCGCCCTCCGCGAGGATCTTGCCGATCCGGCTGCGGTGGGCGGCCTCCCAGTCGTCCAGCGACTCGGCGGCCTCCTTTGCCAGCTTCCGCTCGGCGGCGGCGCGCACCTCGTCGGCCCTGGCGCCCGGCACGACCACGACGCCCTCCTCGTCGGCGACCACGATGTCGCCCGGCGCGACCTCCACGCCGCCGCAGCGGACCGGAGTGTTCAGCGGCGCGACCGCCGCCTTGGTGCCGGGGATCGGGATCACCC
This sequence comes from Krasilnikovia sp. MM14-A1004, assembly GCF_047159485.1. Lineage (GTDB taxonomy): Bacteria > Actinomycetota > Actinomycetes > Mycobacteriales > Micromonosporaceae > Actinoplanes. The sequence continues at coordinate 3,482,150 of NZ_AP038773.1, forward strand.
CGCGGGCGAACACGGCGAAGCCCATCTCCCGGATCTCGGCGAGGTCGCGGGCCACGCCGTCCAGCACGAACCCGGCGATCCCCCGCCGGTGCGCGACCGCGCAGACGTTGCCGCCGGCCAGCGCGAAGTCCAGGTCGCCGGACTCCACGACGATGACCGAGCCGGGCGCCGCGCGGTAGATGGCCGCATGCAGCATCAGGTTGTCGCCCGGCGGGCACCGCACGGTGAACGCGGGCCCGGCCACGCGGGGCACGGGGGTCCACAGCGGACGGATGCCGATGTCCATGACCTGCGCGCGGCTCAGCACGTCCGCGAGGGTCGTCGGCGGGATGTCGGCGAATCCGGTGACCTCACCCATGGTTCCTCCTGCTCCTCGGACCGGGGGGCACGGACATTATGCGGGCAGCTGGTTGAGCACGTACGGGGCGACCTGGTCGAGCGGGCCGGTGGTCCGGTACGCCCGGCACAGCACCGCGGCCCCTTCCAGGGTGGCCAGCATCAGGGCGGCCAGCCCCGCGGCGCGGCGGGCCGGGGCGCCGAAGGACACCAGGCCCTGCGTGACCGAGGCCAGCCAGGTGTCGTACGCCGCGCGGCACGCCCTGCTGAGCGCCGGCGAGGCGGGCACGGAGTCCAGGGTGATCGTGGTGACCGGCAGGCCCTCTGTGAAGTCGGACTCGCGCAGGTCACGGGCGAAGTGCTCCACCATCGAGATGGCCCAGCCCCGTGCGCTGGTGCTGTCCGCGAGGCGGTCGTGGATCAGCCGGTCCACCTCGACCGCCCAGTCGTCGACCGCCGCCACGGCGATCTCCTCCTTGCCACCGGGGAACAGGAAGTAGACGGATCCGCGCGGGGCTCCACTGTGCTCGATGATCTGGGTCAGGCCGGTGCCGTGGTAGCCGTGCCGGCGCAGCAGCGTACGGGCGCTGGCGATGATGCGCGCCCGGGTGTCCGACTTTGGCCTCGGCATGACACACCTCACGTCTCGCTGACTTGCCTCGCGGGTCCGACGACGAAACTATATCAATCGGTCTACTTAGATGCGTCTTCAGCGTGGCCGCCCCCGGCCCGTCTCATCCCGGAGGTTCTGGTGACCCACACCCGGTTCGAGTCGATCGGCGCGTATCTGCCGTCGACCGTCGTCACCACGCGCGACCTCGTCGCGCAGATGAGCTACCAGCCACCGTTCGATCTGCAGCAGATCACCGGCATCGCCGAGCGCCGGGTCCACGACAAGAGCCCGGATTCGCTGGAGGACTCGTTCGTCCTGGGCCGGCGCGCGGCCGAGGACTGCCTGTCCCGTTCCCGGTACGCCGCCGCCGACCTCGACGTGGTCATCTCGGCCTCGATCACCCGGTACCACGGCGGCAACGTCTTCCAATTCGAGCCGTCGTTCGCGCACCAGCTGGCCCGGTCGCTGGGCGCCACCCGGGCGATCCACTTCGACGTCTCCAACGCCTGCGCCGGAATGCTCACCGGCGTCGCCGTCCTGGACCGGCTGATCCGGGCGGGCGTGGTCCGCAACGGCCTGGTGGTCAGCGGCGAGCAGATCACCGCGATCGCGGAGACCGCGGTCCAGGAGATCAGCGAGCTGTACGACCCGCAGTTCGGCTCGCTGACCGTCGGCGACTCGGGCGCCGCCGTGATCCTCGACGAGTCCACCTCCGAGGCCGACCGGATCCACTACGTCGAGCTGATGACCTGCTCTGAATATTCACATTTGTGCATAGGTAAGCCGAGCGATCGTAACCAAGGGATCGCGCTCTACACAGACAATCACCAGATGCACAAGGAGGACCGGTCCCGGCTGTGGAGCAGGTTCCAGACCGACTTCCTGGCCAAGCGCGGGTCCACCTTCGCCGAGGAGGGCTACGACTACGTCGTGCACCACCAGGTCGGCAGCAAGTTCATCCGCAACGTCAACAGCCACGGCGAGAAGGCCTTCGGTACGCCGATGCCCGAGTCGCTGTCCGTGGTCGAGAAGTACGGCAACACCTCGTCCACCTCCCACTTCGTGGTCCTGCACGACCACCTGCGCAGCGGCCGCGCCAAGCCCGGCGCCAAGTACCTGCTCGTACCGGCCGCCTCCGGTGTGGTCACCGGCTGCGTCTCCGCCACCATCAGCTCCCTGGAGGTCTGACCATGCCCACCGCCATCGCCTCCACCGCGGTGAGCACCGACCCGCAGCTGTCCGGGTCGATCGCGCGCGCCTCGGCCGCCGCCACCGCCTGCCTGGAGAACGCCGGGGTCCACCCCGACCAGGTCGACGTCCTCATCAACGTCGGGGTGTACCGCGACGAGAACATGGCCGAACCGGCCATGTCCGCGCTGATCCAGAAGAACGTCGGCACCAACCTCGACTACCTGCGCTCGGGCAGCCCGGCCCTGTCGTTCGACCTGATGAACGGCGCCTGCGGGCTGCTCAACGCGGTCCAGGTGGCGGGCGCCTTCCTGGCCGGTGACGCCGAGTACGCGCTGATCGTCTCCGGCGACACCCACCCGTCCGGCCGCCCCGACCCGGACTTCGGGTACGCGCACGTCGGCGCCGCGATGCTGCTGTCGCGCTCCGCCGACACGGCCGGTGGATTCGGTCCGGTGAGCACCGCGACCGCCCCCGACGACGCACCCGGCGTGGTCGGCTACGCCGATCTCGACGCGGTCGGCACCCGCGGCCGCGAGATGATCTGGGTACGCCGCGACCCCGACTACGCGCAGCGGCTGGTGGACTTCGCCGCCGCCGAGGCCGCCCGGTACGCCACCGAGCAGGGCCTCGATCTGTCCCGGACACTGCTGGTCGCCTCCCAGCCGACGCCGTCGTTCGCGGCCGAGCTGGCCGAGCGCCTCGGCGTCCCGGCCGACGCCGTGGTGACCGTGCACAGCGTCGACGGTGACCCGCACACCTCGGCGCTGACGCTGGCCTACCACCAGGCGGTCGAGGCGGGGCGGGCCGACGCGTACCCGCAGGTGCTGTTCGTGGCCGCGGGCGCGGGACTGTCCGTGGCCTGCTCGGTCTACCACCGCGCCGGCTGATGGCACTCGCGACGGCGACCGGCGTGGCGGCCCGGCTGGCCGCACACGCCCGCGACTTCGGCGCCCGGGACGCGGTCATCCGGCCGGGCCACGGCCGGCTCACCTTCCGCGAGCTGGACGAGCGGTCCGACGCGTACGCCGCCGGGCTGCGGGCGCTGGGCATCGGCAAGGGCACCAGGACCGTGCTGATGCTGCGGCCCGGGCTGGAGCTGTACCCGGTGCTTTTCGGGCTGCTCAAGCTCGGCGCGGTGCCGGTCGTCGTCGATCCCGGCATGGGCGTGCGCCGGATGCTGCACTGCTACCGCAGCGCCGGGGCGGAAGCGTTCATCGGCGTCGGGATCGCCCACGTGGTGCGGCTGCTCAACCGGCGCGCGTTCGCGGGGGTGCGCATCCCGGTCACCGCCGGGCGGCGCTGGTTCTGGGGCGGGGCGACCCTGCGTACTGTGCTGGAGGGCCCGCATCCGGCGCCCACCGAGCGACCCGGCCCGGACGACCTGCTGACGGTCGGCTTCACCACCGGCAGCACCGGCCCGGCCAAGGGCGTCGAGTCCACCCACGGCGCGCTGGAGGCGATGGTCGAGCAGATCGCCGCGGTGCACGGCCAGTCCAGCCACGACGTGGCGCTGGTGACCTCGCCGATGTTCGGGGTGCTGCACCTGCTGATCGGCTCGACGTGCGTGCTCGCCCCGGTCGACCCGACGCGGGTCGGTGCCGCCGACCCGGCGGCCCTCGCCGACACCGTCGAGCGGTACGGGGTCACCGGGATGTTCGCCTCGCCGGCGCTGCTCGACCCGTTCGGCCGGTACCTGCGCGACACCGGCCGGCAGCTGCCGACCCTGCGCACCGTGGTCGCCGGCGGCGCCCCGGTCTCCGACGAGGTGGTGCGGACGCTGCACCGCGACGGCCTCGACTTCCACATCACGTACGGCGCCACCGAGGCGCTGCCGATCGCCTCCATCGAGTCCCGGGAGATCCTGCGCGACACCCGCGAGGGCAGCCGGGCCGGGGCGGGCACCTGCGTGGGACGCCCGGTGGACGGAATGGACGTACGCATCATCCGCATCACCGACGAGCCGCTGCCGGTGTGGCACGACGACCTGCTGGCGAAGCCCGGTGAGGTCGGCGAGATCACCATCGCGGGGCCGACCGTCAGCCCGCGCTACCACCGGATGCCGGAGGCCGACGCCGCCGCCGGGATCACCGACGGGGAGCGGCGCTGGCACCGCACCGGCGACCTCGGCTGGATCGACGACGCCGGGCGGATCTGGTTCTGCGGCCGCAAGAGCCAGCGGGTCGGTGACCTGCACACGGTCCAGGTCGAGGGGGTGTTCGACACGCATCCGGACGTGTACCGCACCGCCCTGGTCGACGCCGGCCCGGTCGGCGCCGGTGGCCGGCCGGTGGTGTGCGTCGAGCCGCGCCCCGGCGTCACCGACCACGACCGGCTGCGGGGCGAGCTGCGCGAACTCGCCGCCAGCCAGCCGGTGACCAAGCCCCTCGACGAGTTCCTGTTCCACCCGGCGTTCCCTGTCGACATCCGGCACAATGCGAAGATCAACCGGGAGTACCTGTCGGCCTGGGCCGCCTGGCGGCTGCGGCCGCGCCGCCCGCGCGATCTGGCGCCGCGGCTCGTGCCGCTGGCCGGCTGGGCCTTCCTCGCGTACGGCCTGGTCGGGCCGATGCCGCACCCGGCCCTGTGGGTGCTGTGGTGCGTCGACTTCGTGCTCAGCTTCGTGGCGCACGGCCTGCAGATTCCGCTCGCGGTGCGCCGGGCCCGGTTCGCGGGCATCGCCGGGGCCCGGGCGGCCGCGCTGACCATGGTGTTCGGCGCGACCTGGTGGAAGGGGCTGCCGTGGCGGTGACGTCCGGCGCGGGTCTCCGGAGGGGTCCGCGGTGAAGATTCTGGTGACCGGGGCCTCCGGGTTCCTGGGCGGGCACATCGCCGAGGCGGCCATCGCGGCCGGGCACGACGTCCGGGCGCTGCTGCGGCCGGCGGCGATCCCGTCGATGGACGCCGGCGCCGATCGGGTCGAGCCGGCCCGGGGCGACCTGGCCGACGCGGCCTCGCTGGCCGTGGCCACGGCCGGGGTGGACGCGGTGATCCATTCGGCCGCCCGCGTGACAGACCACGGCAGCCCGGCGCAGTTCCACGACACCAACGTCGCCGGCACGCAGCGGCTGCTGTCCGCGGCGCGCGCCAACGGGGTGTCCCGGTTCGTCTTCGTCAGCAGCCCGAGCGCGGTGATGGACGGCAGCGACCAGGTGGGCATCGACGAGAGCACGCCGTACCCGGCGACGTACCTGAACCTGTACTCGCAGACCAAGGCGGCGGCGGAACGCCTCGTGCTGGCCGCCGACGAGCCAGGGTTCACCACGTGCGCGCTGCGCCCGCGCGGCATCTGGGGGCCGCGGGACTGGCACGGGTTCATGCCGCGGCTGATCGCGAAGCTGCGGGCGGGACGGCTGCCCGACCTCTCCGGCGGGCGCACCGTGCTGGCCTCGCTGTGCCACGCCACCAACGCCGCCCACGCCTGCCTGCGGGCGGCGGGCTCCGACCGGGTCGGCGGGCGCGCGTACTTCGTGGCCGACGCCGAGGTCAGCGACGTGTGGGCACTGATCGCCGAGGTGGGCGCGATGTTCGGCGCGGCACCACCGACCCGCCGGGTGCCACCGGCGGTACGCGACGCGCTGGTCGCCGCGATCGAGACGGTGTGGCGCGTCCCGTACCTGCGCGACCGGCACTCGCCGCCGCTGTCGCGGTACTCGGTGGCGCTGCTGACCCGGTCCAGCACGTACGACACGAGCGCCGCCGCCCGCGACTTCGGGTACGCCCCGGTGCTCGACCAGGCGACCGGGCTGCGGCAGCTGCGCGAGTGGGTGGACGGCATCGGCGGCGTCGACGCGTTCACCCGGTACGTCCGGTGAACCCCTACCAGCGGCCCGTGTCGCCGACCGAGTGGCTGTACCTGGCCGGTCAGCGCACCATGCCGCCGTTCGCGATCCAGCTCGTCGTCGAGGGCGAGGGCAGCCTCGATCCCGCCGCGCTGACCCGCGCCGTACGCGTGGCCTCGGCCGCCTGCCCGGGCGCCCGCCTGGCCCGGCACGGCCGCACCTGGGTGGACACCGGCGACGCCCCGCCGGTGACCATGGCCGGGTCCACTCCCCTGTGGCCCGACCTGGCGGCCACCCCCTTGGAACGCACCTGCGAGGTCGTGGTCGCCGAGGGCGCGGTGATGTTCCGGGTGTCCCACGCGGTGATGGACGGCCGGGGCGTGCTGACCTGGGCGGCGGACGTGTTCCGGGCGTTGCGCGGCGAGCCGCCGCTGGGTGCGCCCGCGATGCTCACCGACTTCGGCCTGGCCGACCGGCTGGGCGCGCCCGGCCGGCGGCCCCGGATGAGCGTCGGCTGGCGCTCCCCCCTGGCCGCTCCCCGACCGGCCGCGACCGCCGCCCGGGGAGCAGCCGTGCAGCGCCCGTCCGGACCGGACCACGCCGGGCAGGGATGGGCGCGGCGGACCGTCGACGGCAACCACCCCGGGCTGGTCGCGAAGCTCGCCGCGGCCGTGGCCGGGTTCACCGGCGCCGACCGGTCCCGGTTCATGGTGCCCGTCGACCTGCGCCGGCACGACCCGGCGCTGCACAGCACCGCCAATCTCAGCCTGCCGGTGTTCCTCACCGCGGGCCGCGACGAGCCGTGGCAGAGCCTGCACAAGCAGATCCTGCGCGCCCTCGTGGAGCGGCGCGAGGTCACCGGCGGCGCGGCGGAACGGGCCGCGTACCGGCTGCCGCTGGGGCTGCTGGCCCGGTCGCTGCGGCTGGCCGGTGACCGTCACATGTGCACCGCGATCCTGTCCCACCTCGGCCGCGTCGACCCGGCCGAGTTCAGCGCCGACGGCTTCCGCGCCGCGACGGTCTACTCCCTGCCGACCCACGCGCCGCTGGCCCCGCTGACCATCGTGGCGACCGCGCCGCCGGGACGCACCGAGCTGACCGTCGCCCACCACGGCACGCCCGAGCGGGCCGAGGCGCTGCTGGACGCGGTCGAGGCCGCGCTGTCGCCGCACCGGCACTGGGCGGGCAACGACACCGGCCGCGCGGTGCCCCGGGCGACGCTGACCGGACTGTTCGCCCGCCAGGTGGCCGCCGCACCACAGGCCGTGGCGCTGACCGGATCCTTCGGCGAGGTCAGCTACGCGGAACTGGACGCCCGCGCGGACGCGGTGGCGCACGCGCTGCGCCAGCGGGACGTGGGCCGCGGCGACGTCGTCGGGCTGCTGGCCGACCGTACGGTGGAGGCCGTCGCGGCGATCCTCGGCGTGCTCCGGGCCGGGGCGGCGTACCTGCCCCTGGATCCGCAGCACCCGGACGGACGGATCGGCCGGGTGCTGCGCGACGCGGGCGCGCCGCTGTGCCTGGTCGGGCGCCGCCACGCCGGGCGGGTCGCGGTCGCCCGGGTGATCCTGGAGGACCTGCCGACCGGCGGCGCACCACCCGTCGACGACGAGGCCACACCGGACGATCTCGCGTACGTGATCTACACCTCGGGCTCGACCGGGCGGCCCAAGGGCGTGCAGATCGAGCACGGCAGTCTGGTCAACTACGTCACCTGGGCGCGCGAGACGTACCGGGTGGACGCGGGCACCAGGTTCGCGCTGTTCACGTCGCTGGCGTTCGACCTGACCGGCACGTCGCTGCTGCTCCCGCTGCTGGCCGGGGGCAGCGTCGCGCTGATCCCCGACGAGCCGACCCACGTGAGCCTGCGGGAGATGCTGGAACGCTCGGGCGCCAACGCCCTCAAGCTCACCCCGGCACATCTGGACCTGATCGGGCGGCTGGGTCTCACCCCGGCCGGTTTCACGGTGCTGGTGGTGGGCGGCGAGCAGCTGCGCCCGGCGGTCGCGGCGGCGGCGCAGCGCGCGTTCGGGGCGGACTGCCGGATCGTCAACGAGTACGGCCCGACCGAGGCGACCATCGGCTGCGTGGTGCACACGTACGACGCCGGCCGCGACACCGGGACGGCCGTGCCGATCGGGCGGCCCGTGGCCAATACGTCGGTGTTCCTGCTCAACGCCGACGGCCGCTTCGCCGCGCCCGGCGAGACCGGCGAGATCCACCTGGCCGGTGACCAGCTCGCGCGCGGCTACCGGGGCCGGCCCGACCTCGACGCCGAACGGTTCGTCCGGCTGGCCGACGGCACCCGGGTGTACCGCACCGGTGACCTGGCACGGGTGGTGGACGGCGAGCTGGAGTACCTGGGCCGCACCGACGACCAGCTCAAGATCAGGGGGTACCGGATCGAACCCGCCGAGATCGCGGCGACGCTGGAGACGTACCCGGGGATCGTGCGGGCGGTGGTGACCGGGCGGGCGGCCCGGCCCGGCACGGACCCGGTGCTGTGCGCGTACGTGGTCGGTGCCGTGGCGTCCGAGCAGGACGTCCGCGACCACCTGGCGCAGTGCCTGCCGCGGTACATGGTGCCCGCCGTGGTCGTCGCCGTGGACGAGCTGCCGCAGACCACGAACGGGAAGATCGACCTCGGGGCTCTGCCCGACCCGTTCGCCCACCGGCCCGTGTCGGGGCCGCCCGGCGGGCCCGGTGCCGGGGAGGTCGAGGAGCGGGTGTCGCAGATCTTCGCGCGGATCCTGCGGGTCGAGCGTGCCCTGATCGGGCCGGACAGCGACTTCCACGCCCTCGGCGGTGACTCCCTGTCGATGATCGAGATGCTGGCGGCGGTCGCGGAGCTGGCGGATCCGTCCACGCACGACGTTCTGGCGGGGACGGTGATCCGCAACCCGACCCCGGCGGCGGTCAGCGCGTCGATCCTCGGCGGTGCGTCGTGAGCGGCCCGCGCATCCGCGCCGCCACGGCCGGCGACGTCGACGTGGTGGTGCCGCTGATGCTCGGCTCCTCCCCCGAGCTGATCGAGGCGACCTTCGGTGGCGGTGCGCCCGCCGTGGTACGCCGCGACTTCCTGCGCGGCGAGGGCATCTTCGGCCACCGGCACCAGCTCGTCGGGCTGGCCGACGACGGGCAGGTGGTGGCGACCCTGACCGCGTACCGGGGGCGGGACTACCGGCGGCTGAGCCTGCACACGATGCGGTCGGCGGCGGTGCTGGGGCCGCGCGCCCTGCTGCGAGCGTTGCGCCGGACGGCCGCGCTGGCGCACCTGTTCGCCCCGCCGGGGCCGGACTGCCTGTTCCTGGCGAACCTGTGCGTCACTCCGGCCGCCCGCAGCCGGGGCTACGGATCGGCCATGATGGAGTACGCCCGCGCGCTGGCGCCCGCACAGGGACTCGCCGCTGTCGAGTTCGACGTGTCCTTCTCCAACCCGCGCGCCCAGCGGCTGTACGAACGGCTCGGCTGGGTGGTCACTGGGGAACGGCCCGCACCCGCGGGCAGCCCGCTGGACGGTTTCCGCCGGATGCGCCGCGCCGGCTGAGGTCAGCGCGGCCGGACCAGCCCCAGGTCGTACGCGACGATGGTGGCCTGGACGCGGTCGCGGACGCCGAGTTTGGGCAGCAGCGCGTACACGTGGGCCTTGACCGTGCCGGTCGCGATGCCCAGGGTCGCGGCGATCTCCGCGTTCGACCGGCCCCGGGCGAGGTGGACCAGCACGTCCCGTTCGCGCGGCGTCAGCGCGTCCAGGCGCGGGTCGGCCCCGGGGGCCGCGGTCAGCGCGCCCGTGGCGAACGCGTCGATGAGCCGCCGGGTGACCACCGGGCTGAGCATCGCCTCCCCGGCCGCGACGACCCGGATCGCCGCGACCAGTTCGCCGGGCTCGGCGTCCTTGAGCAGGAAACCCGAGGCGCCGGCCCGCAACGCCTGGAACACGTACGCATCCTGGTGGAACGTGGTCAGCACCAGCACCCGGGGCGGCCGCTGGGCGGCGGTCAGCCGGGCGGTCGTGGTCAGCCCGTCCATGCCGGGCATCCGGATGTCCATCAGCACCACGTCCGGTGCCGCCGTGGCCGCCAGCGCGAGGGCGGACGCACCGTCCCCCGCCTCACCGACCACCGCCATGTCGTCCTGCGCGCTGACGATCGCGGCCAGCCCGGCCCGGACCATCACCTGATCGTCGACGACCATCACCCGGACTGCGATGACGTCACCTCCTCCGGTTGCTGCCCGGCGGCGCCGCGCCCCAGGCCGTCGAGCAGGCCGCGCATCGCCGTCAGCGCCTGGCGGGCCGCACCCACCACCGCGTCGAGGTCGGCGCGTTCCGCGGCCATGGGCACCTCGGCCGCGTGCCGCAGCACGGCGTCGCGCAACCCGGCCGCGATCCTGGCCCGTTCGTCGTGTGCCCGCATCGCGGCCTGCGCCATCGCGGCGGCGACCCCGCCCTCCTCCCGCGCGTGCCGCCGGGACCGGCGGCGCCGGACCGCCCAGCCCGCCAGCCAGCACGCGGCCATGGGCAGCGCCAGGAGCAGCGCGAACAGCGCCGTGACCGCGACCGCCGACACCGCCACCGCCAGGCCCGTCGTACCGTCCGGCGGGTCCTCAGTGGATCCCATGGCGGCCAGCAGGCCGAGGGCCGTCGCGGTCGACGCGGCCGCGCCGAGCGGGGCGAGCCAGGTGAGGCCCGGCCGGGCGCCCCAGGCCGCCACCGCGTACACGGCGGCCAGCTCCGCTCCCATGCCGAACAGGAACAGCCAGCCGTCGTCGGGTGAGACCACCGAGGTGACGGCCAGCAACGGCCCCAGCCAGGTGGTCGCCACGACGACGGCGAGCACCCACCACGGGCGGGCCCGCCGCCACAGCAGCGGCACCGCGTGGGCGAGCATGGCCAGCAGGAGCAGCGTTTCGGCCGCCCGGGAGGAGCCGCCCTCGTCCGCTGCCCCGAATCGCACGCTCAGCGCCGGCAGCAGGATGAGGACGACGATGCCCGCGTCGAACACCGCCTGACTGCGCAGCCGGCCGGCCACGGACCTCCGGACGCGGCGCCATCGCGGGGCTCCGGAGCGCGGCGACGTACCGGCGGCCGCAGCACCGGTCCCGGCGGCCAGCGGGAAGACGGCCCGTACCCGCCACCCGCCGCCGTCGCGGGGACCGGCGTCGAGGGTTCCGCCGAGGGCCCGCGCCCGCTCGCGCATCCCGTCCAGCCCGCGCCCACCGCCCAGCCCGGCGGCGACCCCGGTGCCGTCGCCGCCGTCGTCGTCGACGACCAGCTCGGCCCGCTGCGCCCCGTACGAGACGGCGATCCGGACCGCACCGCCCGGTGCGTAGCGCAGGGTGTTGGTGAGGGCCTCACGGGTGATGCCGTGCACCGCGGCGGCCAGCGCGGGCGGCGGGTCGGCGGCCGGGACCTCGACGGTCACGAGCTGCCCGAGCTGCCGGAAGTCGTCGGCGAGATCCGCCAGGCGCGGCGCGACGACCTCGGCCTCGGACGGCGGCGCCGGCATGATCGCCACGAGGCGGCGCAGCGCCGCGAGGGTGTCCTGACCGGTCCGCGCGGCGAAGTCGAGAGCCTCGGCGCGCAGCTCGGGCCGGTCGAGCATCCGCGCGGCCGACGCGTTGACGACGATCGAGGTCAGGTGGTGCGCCGTCACGTCGTGCAGTTCCCGCGCCAGCCGACGACGCTCGGCGTCGGCTGCGTCGCGGTGTGCCTGGCGGGCCTGCGCCAACCGCCGCGCGGCCGCGGCGCGTTCGGCGATCCAGCGGCCACGGATACGGCCGAACGTCGCGACCATGCCGTAGACGACGAGCAGCGACAACAGCTCCAGTGGAAAGTCGCCGGTCAGGCCGTCCTGCCAGACGGTGAGCCCGGACTGCCACACCAGCAGCCCGGCGAGCACCAGCGCCGCGATCCGCGCGTCGCGCAGCGCGGCGACGCTGAACAACGCCACCAGGTCGGCCACGGAGATGACCAGCAGGGCGTCACCGGGGAAGAACACCTGCTGCTCCGCCGGTGCGACCCCGGTGGCCAGCGTCAGGCCGGCGGCCACCACGAGCACGGACAGGACCGGACGGGTACGTCGCAGCCCCAGCGCCGCCGCGACCAGCACCACCGTGGCGATCACCGCGACCGCCGCCACCGAGCCGAGCGCGCGGCCGGGCCACAGCGCGAGCTGCGCGGCGCACAGCACCGCGGGCAGCAGCCAGGTCTTCGTCACGACAGGGAACCTATAACCTCGGACACAGCCCGGTTTCCGGCCGTGGACGGATTCGCGCAGCGTGCCCGGGCCGCCACACTTCCGGGATGCTGACTGTCGCGGCGCCGCTGAGCCCGTACCACCACCTCGCCCGCACTCCGACGCGCCGCTGGTGGCGTACGGCGCTGGGCACGCTGTTCATCGTGGTCGGCGGCACCGTGCTGGCCCTCGTCGGGTACGCGGTGGTGAGCGCGGCGGCCGCGCTGGCGGGCCGCCCGGACGGCGCGGACGGGTTGCCGAGTTTCGGCGCGCTGGCCGACCTCGCCCTGTCGTTCCTGATGGTGGCGGCGCTGCTGCCGGTCACGCTGCTGGCGGCCCGCTGGATCCAGGAGCGGCCCGCCGGGACGCTGTCGTCGGTGACCGGCCGGCTGCGGCCGCGCTGGCTGCTGACCTGCCTGGCCGTCGCGGGCGTCGCGATCGCGGTGTTCCTCGGCGCGATCATGGCCGTCGACACGGCCACCGGCGCGGACGCCGACCCGACCGGGGTGCTGGCCGGCTGGGGACCGTTCGCGGTGTCGGCGCTGGTGCTGGTGTGCGTGGTGCCGCCGCAGGTCGCGGCGGAGGAGTACCTGACCCGTGGCTGGCTGCTGCAGGGCGTCGGCGCCTGGTGCCGCGGTCCGTCGCTCCCGATCGCCGTGCAGGCGGTCGTGTTCGCCGCCCTGCACGGCTGGGGCACCCCGTGGGGCTTCGCCGATCTGATCATGTTCGGCCTGGTCGCGGGGTGGCTGACCGTACGGACGGGTGGGCTGGAGGCGGCCATCGCCCTGCACCTGGCGAACAACCTGCTGGGCAGTCTGGTGGCCGCCGCCTTCGGTGATCTGGGCATCGACGAGACCGCCGCGGACATGCCGTGGCGGTACGTGGTGATCGACGTGCCGGTGCTGCTCGGGTACGCCGGGATGATCGCGTGGCTGGCCCGCAGGCATGGCATTCGTCACACCTGTCCGGATCCCGGCGGCGCAGTCCCCGCGTACCTCGGCGACCCTGCCGTGGGCACGCTCCCAGTGGCCGCCGGATGTGCCGCTCAGCGGTAGCGGCGGCCGGCCGATGAGCCGGGTGGTGCTCCGGGGGGACCGGAGACGAGCACCCCGTGCCTGGCCCTTCGGCCGCGGCGCGCCGCCGGGTGACCAGGGGCCATCGCCCCGGGCGCCGGGCCAAATCTCCGGGCTGAGGAGCAGTCCGATGAGCTTGCGTGTCTCGCTCGCCCGCACGGCGGTCTTCGCCGCCCTGTACGCGGCCGCGACGATCGCCGGGCGGATGACCATGGTGGGCGAGAGCCGCCTCGCGCTGGTGTGGCCCGCCGCCGGAGTCGCGGTGGTGTGGTTCTGCGCACAGCGCCGCTCCGCAGCCCGCTGGGCGGACGTGCTCGCCCTGTCCGCGATCGGCCTGGTGGGGAACGCGGCCACCGGTACCGGCCTGCCCCTCGCGGGCCTACTCGTCGTGGCCAACCTCGCTCAGACGGTGGCGTTCGGGTGGCTGCTGGCCCGCCGCCGCCCCACCCTGTGGGGTGCCGGCGGTGACGACCGCCTGAGCACGCCCCGCGAGCTGGCCTGCGTGATCGGCATGACGGCCGTCGCATCGGCCGCCGGCGCGGCAATCGCCCTCACCGGCCTGTGGCTGCTCGGCGGGGGCCTGTCGTGGCTGTTGGCGGCGGACTGGCTGGTCCGCCAGGCCGCCGGCATGTTCGTCATCGGGACGGTCGGGCTGTGGTTCGGTCCCACGCTCCGCGGCTTCCGTGCCCGGCACGGCTCGCCGGCCGACCGGTTGCGCGACGCCGTTCGCGCGTTGCATGCCGTCCCGGTGTGGCGCCTCGGCGAGTACCTGGCGGTGGCGCTGTGCTCGGTCGTCGCCTATCTGCTCGGGTTCGTCTACGACCACGGTCTGCCCCTGGCCTTCCCGCTGATCGCGGTGACGGTGTGGGCGGCCGTGCGGCTGCGCACGAGCTTCGTGGTGCTGCACAACCTGACCTTCGGCGCCGCGACGGTGCTGTTCACGCTGCACGGCGAAGGCCCGATGGCCGCCATCGCCGACCCTCACCTGCGCGCCATGTTCGCGCAGCTGTACGTCGTCCTGGTCGCTGCGGTCGGGCTGGCGCTCGCGCTGGGCCGCGACGAGCGGTCCGCGCTGCTGGCCAAGCTGTGCGCCCAGCAGCAGGAGCAGGCCCGGCAGGCCGCGCTGACCAGCGCGATCATCGACTCGATGGCCGACGGGCTGGCCGTCGTCGACGCCAACGGCCAGGTGCTGCTGAACAACCCCGCCGCCGTTCGCCTGCTGGAGAGGTCCACCGGCCCGCTCACGGCCGCCGAGGTCCGGGCCCGGCTGCACCACCTCGACGGCACCCCGATCGCCGACGCGGACCTGCCGAACGTCCGTGCCCTGGCCGAGGGCCGGATCGACCCCGTGGACCTGCTGGTCCGCGAGCCCGGCGGCCGTGACTCGCGGGTGTTCCGGGTCGCGGCGACCGCCCTGCCGGACGGGTACGGCCCCCGCAGCGCGGTCGTGCTCTACCACGACGTGACCGCCGAACACCGCCGCCGCGATCAGCTGGCGAGCTTCGCGGGCATCGTCGCGCACGATCTGCAGAGCCCGCTGACCACCGTCGAGGGCTGGGCCGAGGCGGCCGGTGACTTCCTGGACGCCGAGCAGCCCGCGATCGCGCAGGCCCGCGACGGCCTCACCCGGGTGTCGCGCGCCGCCACCCGCATGCGTGGACTCATCAACGACCTGCTGGCCTACACCGCGGCCCGCGACGCCGACCTCACCCCCACCCGGGTCGACCTGACCGGGCTGGTCGGCGACATCGCCGCGGGCCGCGCCGACGCCGCGGCCGCCGCCGGGCGGCCGGTGCCGCAGGTCGCGCTGGGCCGGCTCGACCCGGTGCAGGCCGACGCCGGCGCGGTCCGGCAGCTGCTGGAGAACCTGATCGGCAACGCCATCAAGTACACGGCGCCGGACGTCACGCCGCACGTGCGGGTCACCAGCATGCGCCTGGGCGGGGCCGTGCAGGTCACCATCGCCGACAACGGCATCGGCATCCCGGCCGGGGAGCACGAGGCCATCTTCGACAACTTCCACCGCGCCCACTCCGGCGGCGGCTTCACCGGTACCGGCCTCGGGCTGGCCATCTGCCATCGCATCGTCACCCGCCACGGCGGCACCATCCACGCCGACGACAACCCCGGTGGGGGTTCCCGGTTCACCTTCACCCTGCCGGCGGCGGACCCTCCGGCGGCGGCCCGGAAGGCGGCTGGGCAGAGCGCGGTGCCGCTGGGTCTGCCGGGCCGGTGGACTCCGGCGGGCGAGCGCCGGGCTCCCCTGGTCGCCGCTTGAGTGTGGACCCACCCGGCCACGGATGGGTCGGCGCGGGCGGATCCGGTGGACACGGCGCCGTCGGGTCCGGTGCGGCGGGCACGCCGCCTCCCGGCGGGTCCACCTTTCCGGGCGGGCGTCCCGGCGGGTCCAGCCTGCCCGGCGTACGTCCCGGCTTGTTGCCCACCAGGTGTCCCGGCGTGCCCGGCTTGCCGGGCGAACCTTCCGAGGTAGCCGGCTTGCCGGTCTGATCCTTGGGCGGGTTCGCCTTGCCGGGCGGGTTCGCCTTGCCGGGCGGGTTCAGCGGCGGAATGGGTGAGGTGGCCGGTGGGCAGCGGCGCGGGCCCGTGTCCGGGATGTCGCGGGCCAGCCGCGCCGACAGCCAGTCGAAGGCCGGCCCCTCTGTACGGCGCCAGAAAGCGTGATTGTGCCCGCCGTGGCGCAGCTCGACCGGTGTCACGGTCAGCGGCGGCCGCACCAGCCGCACGACGTCGCGCGAACCGTCGCGCGACGCCCGGTCGTCCGCGGACCACACCACGTACCAGGCCACGGAGGGCTGGGGCAGGTGCCGCAGGCGCCACGAGACGTTGTTGGTGGTGCTCTCGCTGCCGTCGCCCACCTTGATGCCCGGGCCCGAGGCGCCGGACATCGACGCCGCGGCCGCGTACCGGTCGGGATGGCGCAGGGACAGGTTCATCGCGCAGAATCCACCGGCCGAGAACCCGATCGCCCCCCACGCCGCACGGTCCGTACGGATCCGCAGGTGGGCCGCCGCGTACGCGGGCACGTCCGTGGTGAGGAACGTTTCGGACTGCGCGCCGCCCGTCAGGTTCGTGCACTCGGTGTCCAGGAAGTGCCGCGGCGTCATGTACGGGAACAGCACCACCGTCGGCGCCATCCGCCCGGAGGCCATCTCCTGATCCAGCCGGGACAGCACGTCCAGCTTGTCGATCCAGGTGCCGGGCGAGCCGGGGTACCCATGGAACGCCTCGATGACCGGGAAGCGCCGCCGCGCCCCCGCCGGTGTGTCGTACACGGCGGGCAGGTAGACCGCCATCGGCATGGTCAGCCCGCTGGCCTTCCCCGGCACGGTGAGGGTGAGCACGCGGCCGCCGCCGGGCCGCGCCGCGGCCGGAGGGGGCAGATCCGCGCTCTGCGAGGCGGTGCCGAACAGGGCGCTCCACGTGGGATACGTCGTGGTGAGCTGGTTGAGCTGCACCGCGCAGGTGGCGGCCATGGCCAGCACGATCACGCTGACCATGACGGTCCGCACGATGATGCGCCGCCGGTCCCACAGGTACGCCAGGCCCGCGGTGGCCGCCAGCACCACCCCGACGCCCAACGCGACGAGGGCCGGATCGTCGATCCTCATGGCTGCAGCGGCAGCGTCAGGGGCGCGGGCAACTGCTCGGCCGCGGCGGTGAGGGCGGCGGCCCAGCCCTTGGCACCGACGACGCCGATCGTCGGTCCGAAGTGGTGGTCGGCCCCGCGGATCTCGCCCGCGAGTGCCTGGTGCTGCGGGTCGGTGACCAGCGCCCAGCCCTGATCGGCGGCCCGGGCCGCCCGGCGCAGCTCGGCGGGGAAACCGGCCAGCGCGGTGGGCGAGGTGGCCGCGGTCGGTGCCATCACCACGGTCACCACCCCGGGGGTACGCTGCGCCGCCGCGCGCGCCTCGCCCGGATGGGTGGTGAGCACGACGATGACCGGGTAGGTGGTGTCGGGCCGCGCCGCGTAGTCGGCCGGGGTGACGACCGTGGGCGGCTCGGCCAGATGCCAGGTGCGGGCCGCGGGCCCGAACCGCCCGGTCACCGGCGGCGGCCGTTCGGCCTGGTGGGGAGCCGCCGGGGTGGCGTCCCCCGCCCCGCTGCCGCCGGCCAGCGCGTCCCAGCTGGGGTAGAACGACTGGTCGCGGTTCACGGCCAGGAAGACCGTGGCGACCAGCAGGGCCTCCACGAGGACGACACCGACGGTACGGGTGAGCACCCGCCGCGGGCGCCCGCCGCGCGGCCAGGCGTACACCGTGACGGCGGCGGCGATCAGTGTGGCCGCCCCGGTGAGGACGAGCAGCGGAATTCCGGTCAGCCGCACGTGTCGGGCTCCGTGGCGCGCCGGGTGCCGGCCGAGGGCAGGAACGCCTCGGCGCTGAGGGCGGCGACCGCGATGCGGGGCAGGTCCCGTGCGGACGGGAAGCACAGGAACCGCGGCTGCCAGTTCGGCTGGTACTTCGCGTTGGCCCGGTACAGCGACTCGATCTGCCACACCCCGGACATCGCCCGCAGCAGGCGCGCCCACAGGCGTACGACGGGACCGGCGCCGAGCTGCTCGGCGCGGGCGATGATGGAGCGCAGCACCGCGAAGTTCAGCGAGATCTGCTTGATGCCGAGACCGGCGGCGGCCTCCACGGCGCTGACGATCATCAGTTCGGTGAGCCCGTTCTCGGCGGTGCGGTCGCCGCGCATGAGGTCCAGCGACAGCCCGGACCGTCCCCAGGGGACGAACTGCAGCAGCCCGCGCAGCCGCCCGTCGGCGTCGCGGCACACCACCAGCAGGCAGTCGTCGTCGGCCGGGTCGCCCAGCCGGGACAGCGCCATGGAGAAGCCGCGTTCGGTGCCACCGGCACGGAAGGCCACGGCGCAGCGCCGGACCTCGGCCAGTACCGACGCGTCCAGGTCCCGCTGGCGGACCACCTGGCAGTCGTAGCCCGCCCGCCGCGCCCGGCCCACCGCCTGCCGGACCGTACGCATGGGCCGCCCCTCGAGGCTGAACGCCGTGACGTCGAGGATGGCCTCGTCTCCGAGTTCCAGCGCGTCCAGCCCGAACTTGCGGTACGCGCTGCCGCCCGCGGTACCGCAGGCCAGCACGGCCGGGGTCCAGCCGTTGGCGTCGCAGTCGGCCAGCCACGCCGCGATCGCCTCGGGCCACGCCGACGGCACGCCCAGCGGGTCACCGGAGGCGAGGCTGACCCCGTTGACCACCCGGTACGCCACCACCGCACGGCGCGAGGGCGCCCAGATGAACAGCTTGTCGCGGCGCAGCGCGAAGTAGCCCAGGGAGTCGCCGTCGCCGTACCGGTCGAGCAGGGCGCGGACCTCGTCCTCATCGCCGCTCTCCCACCCGGCGCACCGGGTGCCCGGACGCAGCAGGACCACGGCGGCGGCGCCGAAGGCCAGCAGCCCGAACGCGCCCGTGGTGACATCCACCATGGTGTTGGTCACATCGTGCTGGAACCGCAGCGGGCCGGTGATGCCGATCATTCCGAGGGCGGCGTGCTCCAGCCACATCCCGGGTCCGGAGGGGACGGTCAGCTGACGGGCGCGCAACGCGATCTCGACGAAGCCGAGCACCAGTCCCGCGCCGAGGAAGCCGGCGCACACCCCGAGGGCGCGCCAGCGGTGGCGCACGTCGCCGCGGGCGTAGAACCTGTCGCGTTCGACGATGAGGACGCCGAAGATGACCAGGGCGGGCAGCGCGGGAGCCGGGGTTCCCTTGGCGACGTGCAGCACCACGCTGAGCGCGCACAGGCCGGTGGCGAGCTGCCAGGCCCGGCGCTTGCCGCGCCGCAGCCCGCTGCCCAGATACACCAGGAGCAGCCCGACCACGCTGACGGCGGCGCGCGCGGTCACCATCCCGGCGGTCGGCATGAGGTCGACCAGCGCGGCCATCCGCTGGTGCCAGGACGGCAGGATCGCGGTGAGTGCGTCGAACACGCCGACGACCTGCACGCTGCGGGCCACCACGGCACGCGACGGCGGCGGCCGCCACGGGCTGCGGCTCGTCGTCTTCCGGGGGCGCGCCGCCGCCTCGGATTGCGCGGGCACCGCCGCCTCGGATCGCGCAGGCACCGCCGCCTCCTGGTCCACCGTCACGGTTCCACCCCGTTCACTCACTGACATCGCTCCTTGCCCATCCATGGCCCTGAACATCTTGGTCAGTTCCGCCCTGCCGTGACGTCGGCCGAGCGTAGGGACCTCAGGCAAGCAACTGCGACTTTCGGCCGAGGATCGGACACGCACCGCAGTCGTACCGTCGCGTGGACGAACCGGGGGCCGCCGCGATGTAGGACGCACCCCCGAACGTATCGGTTCCGGCCAATGACCTTTCGGGGCCCCGTGGCATGACGTTCGACCCTGGTCCGCGAAAGCGGCGCGGCGGGAGGCTCGGGGTGAGACCGAGGTGAGGGGGAACCCATGCACGCGGTGGTGGTGTACGAGTCGATGTACGGCAACACGCACGTGGTGGCCGACGCGATCGGGGCCGGTCTGAGCGAGGCCTACCAGGTCGATGTCGTCGGAGTGGACCGGGCCGACGCCGGGCTGCTGGAGGACGCGGACCTGCTCGTGGTGGGCGGCCCGACCCACGTGCACGGGATGAGCCGGGCCAGTACCCGGAAGGCCGCGGTGGAGCAGGCCCGCGAGCCGGGCAGTGAGCTGACCCTCGACCCGGACGCCGAGGGACCGGGCCTGCGGGAGTGGTTCGACGCGCTGCCGTCGCTGCGCGCCAGGGCGGCCGCGTTCGACACCCGCGTCAATCTGCCGCCGGTGGTGACCGGGCGGGCGGCCAAGGGGATCGGACGGCGGCTGCGCAGGCACGGGCTGCGGGTGGTGGCGCAGCCGGAGAGCTTCCTGGTCACCAAGCAGGGCGCGCTGGAACCGGACGAGGTGACCAGGGCCCGCCAGTGGGGCCGGGAGCTGGCCGGGGCCTGAGCGAACCGCCGCCGATCCGGGTCACGGTCCGCAACCGTGACATCACCCGAGGTGCGGGTGGCGGCTAGACGGTGATCACGACCTTGCCGCGGACCTTCCCGTCGAGCAGGTGCCGGATGGCGGCGGCGGTCTCGGCGAGCGGGTAGGTACGGTCCACAGCGGTGCGCAGGGCTCCGGATTCGCAGAGTTCCGCCAGCGTCCGCAGGTCGTCGGCGTTCTCCGAGGTGACGACGGAGCCGAGCCACTGGCCGACGAACGGGGACAGCAGCGGCGCCCGGAGCTGGCGGTCGAGTCCGCCGAGCCAGCGCCCGCCGGTCTCCCCGCCGACGATGACCAGCCGCCCGGCGGGGGTGAGGGCGCGGCGCAGGTCCGCCAGGCGGCGGTTGCCGCCGGTGTCGATGACGACGTCGTAGCGGGTCCGGCCGTCGAGGGCGTCGTCGCGGGTGTAGTCGACGGCGTGGTCGGCGCCGAGGCCGCGGACCAGGTCCATCTTGGTGGTGGTGCAGACGCCGGTGACCTCGGCGCCCGCGGCCCTGGCGAGCTGCAGCGCGAAGGCGCCGACGCCGCCGGAGGCACCCAGCACGAGCACCTTCTGCCCGGCGGTGACCCGACCGTACTTCCGGACGGACTGCAGGGCGGTGAGCCCGGAGATGCCCAGGGTGGCGGCCTGCTCGGCGGAGAGGCTCGGCGGCCTGGCGGCGAGTTTGTCGGCGCGGGCGCGCGCGTACTCGGCGAAGGTGGCGGTGCCGATGCCGAACACCTCGTCACCCGGATTGAGGCCGGTGACCCGTGCGCCGACGGCCACGACGGTGCCAGCCAGGGTCCGGCCCGGATTGGCGAGCTTGGGGCGGCGCAGGCCGAACCCGGCGGCCCGCACCGGGTACGGCAGTCCGGCCATCAGGTGCCAGGTGCCCCGGTCGACGCTGGCGGCGTGGACGCGCACCAGCACCTCCCCCGGTCCGATCTGCGGCCGGGGGATCTCCGCGAGCCGCAGCAGGCCTTCGGGGTCGGCACTGTACCGGTCCTGGACGGCGGCCCGCATGGTCGCCGCGGCGCCGGGGGCGCTGCCCGCATCGGCCGGGTCGTGCTGCTTCGTGGTGCGCATCGTGCTCCTCGCTCAACGTCGTCCTTACACCGTAAGGATGAACCTTACCTTGTAAGGTGTCAAGGCCGACGAAAGGACCGCCCCCATGGCCGAACGGACCACCCGCCCCCGCGCCACCCGGACGCCGCTGAGCCGCGACGCGGTGCTGCGCGCCGCGGTGGCCCTCGCCGATCAGGGCGGGCTGGCCGCGCTCACCATGCGCAAACTGGGCGAGGCCGTCGGCGTCGAGGCGATGTCGCTGTACACCCACGTGAGCGGCAAGGACGACCTGCTCGACGGCATGATCGACGTGGTGTTCGGCGAGATCGAGCCGCCGGGCGCGGACGGCGACTGGCGGGGCGCGATGCGGCGGCGGGCGATCTCAGTGCGCGCGGCACTGTCCCGTCATCGCTGGGCGATCGGGCTGATGGAGTCGCGCACCACTCCGGGACCGGCCACGATGCGCCACCACGACGCCGTGCTGGGCTGCCTGCGCGCCGGTGGCTTCTCCATCGCGCTGGCCGGGCACGCGTACTCGGTGCTGGACAGCTACATCTACGGCTTCGCGCTACAGGAGCGCGGCCTGCCGTTCGACACGCCGGAGGAGACCGCGGAGCTGGCGCAGGCCATGCTCGCGCAGTTCCCCGCCGACACGTATCCCCACCTGGCCGAGTTCACCGTCGGGCACGTCATGCGTCCGGGCTACGACTACGGCGAGGAGTTCACGTACGGCCTCGACCTCATCCTCGATGGACTCGAACGGGCCGCGCACGCCGGGCCGTGACCCGGATGGGCGGATCCTGCGGGAGTCAGCCCATCCGGATCGGCTCGGACAGGTGTCCGTCGCGCCACGCGTCGGTGCCCGCGTGGACGGCGGTCCTGGCCCGCCGCCAGTGGCGCCGCGCCAGCTCGGTCGGTGGCGTCTCCATCTGCTCCACCCGCCGGCGCACGGCCACCACGGCGGCGACCGCCGTGATCGCCGCACCGGCGAGGCCGATCACTCCGCCGATCACAGTCAGCGTGGCGCCGGTCAGCAGAACGGTGCCGGTGGGCACGTGGCGTGACTCCGCCCTCATGCTCGTCATGGGTCCCCTCCACGATCATCGGACCCGTCCACCGTGCCGCTCCGCGGCCCACACCGCCTCATCCGCACCGGGCGAATCCCCAACCCCTGACGGATGACGGCCCGCCGCCGCCGATGCGGCGGATCAGCGCTCGGGACGCGGTGGCGGGCCGCAGTCGAGCACGGCGCCGACGGCGGCTGCGAGCTGGGCGCGGGTGTGCGGCCGGACGGCTCCGGCACGGATCTCCGGGAACAGCAGCGCCCCCGGCAGGCGGACCACGCAGGTGGTGACCGCGTCCACCGCGGCGCCGTCACCCCGGCCCCACACCGCGAGGGCCAGCAGGCGCAGCGTGTCGACCAGGGCGGCGTCGAGGGCCCGCAGCTGGTCGGCGACCGCCGGGGCGACTGCGTCGGTGAGCACGTCGTCGCGGCGCAGGGTGACCAGCAGCCGCGC
Source organism: Krasilnikovia sp. MM14-A1004 (assembly GCF_047159485.1). Classification (GTDB taxonomy): domain Bacteria; phylum Actinomycetota; class Actinomycetes; order Mycobacteriales; family Micromonosporaceae; genus Actinoplanes. Next base: position 3,504,939 of record NZ_AP038773.1, read on the forward strand.
CGCGTGCGGCATCCGGTCGGCGAACCGGGCCGGCGCGTCGGCCGCAGCGAGCACGGCCCGCCGCCCGCCGCCCGGCGTGGCCCGCGCGGCGACCTCCCCTACCGGCCCGGACTCCTGAAGCGACGCGGCCTCCTGAAGCGGCCCGGCCTCCCGGAGCGGCCCGGACTCCCGGAGCGGCCCGGACTCCCGGAGCGGCCCGGCCTCCCGGAGCGGCCCGGCCTCCCGGAGCGGCCGGTGTGGGCCCGCGCCCAGCGCCTCATCGACGGCGGCCCGCTGCATGGCCAGGAATTCCCTGCCCCGGCGCAGCCAGGCGGCGCCGACGACGGTCTCCAGAGAGCCGAAGGCGTGGTAGATGCTGCCGTTGGCAGCGCCGGCCCGTTCCGCCAGGGCGCGGATGGTCAGGCTGGCCCGGCCGCGTTCGACGATCAGTTCCTCGGCGGCGTCGAGGACGGCGTCAGGCGCGTGAACCCGGGGCCGGGGCATCGGCCACGGCCTCCCTCCGGCGCGGGGAGACCCACATGGTGATGTCGGCATGCACGACCGTGGTGCCACGGGTGTCGACCACGTCGACCGGCACCACGACCTCGCGCGACTCGTCGGCGGCCAGGCCGGTGAGGTCCTCGACGACCGCGACGGCACGCAGGTCGGTCTCGGCCTTGGCCAGGTACGCCACGGTCATGCCCTTGGGGATCCACCGGTGACTGGCCGGGACGCTGACCTCGATGGTGGTGCCCGCGGCGGCCTCGGCCAGGTTGCAGCAGGCGATGGCGTGGAACGTACCGATGTGGTTGTGCACCCCCCACCGATTGCGCGCCGTGACCACCCCACGGCCGGGCGCAAGCTCGGCGAAGTACGGCCGGATCGTCCGGAAGTACGGGGCCTTCCACGAGACCGCCAGCGAGAAGATCCGGCGCCCGAGGGGCCGACCGGCCAGGCGTCGGTACAGGGCCAGCACAGGGGGCTGCGTCGCGCTCATCCGCCCGTCCTCTCGTTCGTCGCAGGCAGGTGCGGCCAATACTAGAGCAGTTGCTCCAGAACGGTGGGTGACCGTCGCCACACAAGACATCTCCGGACGAAACGCGCCACGGTTTTCTTGACTGATTCCAGAAAAGGGTGCACGCTCGGACGGTGCGCACGACGTTCGACGCTGACGCCATGCTCCGGGGGGCCTCCCTGCGCGTCACCCGCCCCCGCCTCGCGGTGCTGACCGCGGTGCACGTGCACCCCCACGCCGACACGGAGACGATCATCCGGGCCGTCCGCGGGGAGCTCGGCGAGGTCTCCACCCAGGCGGTCTACGACGTCCTGCGGGCGCTGACCGCCGCGCGCCTGGTGCGGCGCATCGAGCCGGCCGGCTCCGTGCCCCGCTACGAGTCGCGGGTCGGCGACAACCATCACCACGTCGTCTGCCGTTCGTGCGGCGACATCGCCGACGTCGACTGCGCCGTCGGTGAGACACCCTGCCTGACCGCGTCCGACGACCACGGCTTCGCCATCGACGAGGCCGAGGTCGTCTACTGGGGCGTCTGCCCCGCCTGCTCCACCTCAGCTGCCTGATCCAGGGCCGGTCCACGACGGCGACCGGCATGTCGAGTCCCAAGGAGAGCAACGTGAGTGACAACAAGGGCCTCATCTCGGGCGAGGCGCCCGTCCGCCCGCCGACGGCCAGGTCGAACCACGACTGGTGGCCGAACCAGCTGGATGTGAGCGTCCTGCACCAGAACCCCGCCGCCGGCGACCCGATGGGCGCGGACTTCGACTACGCCGAGGCGTTCAGGACCGTCGACCTCGATGCCCTGAAGGCGGACATCGAGACCGTGATGACGACCTCGCAGGACTGGTGGCCCGCGGACTACGGCCACTACGGGCCGCTGTTCATCCGGATGGCCTGGCACAGCGCGGGCACGTACCGGATCAGCGACGGACGCGGCGGCGCGGGCTCGGGCGACCAGCGTTTCGCCCCGCTGAACAGCTGGCCGGACAACGCGAACCTGGACAAGGCGCGCCGCCTGCTGTGGCCGGTCAAGCAGAAGTACGGCCGGAAGGTCTCCTGGGCCGACCTGATGGTCCTCGCTGGCAACGTGGCCCTGGAGTCGATGGGTTTCCAGACCTTCGGCTTCGGCGGCGGCCGCCAGGACGTCTGGGAGCCCGAGGAGATCAACTGGGGCACCGAGGAGACCTGGCTCGGCGACGAGCGCTACAGCGGCGACCGTGAGCTGGCCAAGCCGTACGGTGCCGTGCAGATGGGCCTGATCTACGTGAACCCGGAGGGGCCCAACGGCAACCCCGACGCCCTCGCCGCGGCCCGCGACATCCGGGAGACGTTCCGCCGGATGGCGATGAACGACGAGGAGACCGTGGCGCTGATCGCGGGCGGGCACACGTTCGGCAAGACGCACGGCGCTGCCGTGCCGGACACGAACGTCGGCCCCGAGCCCGAGGCCGCTCCGCTGGAGGAGATGGGCCTGGGTTGGAAGAACAGCCACGGCACCGGCAAGGGCGGCGACACCATCACCAGCGGCCTCGAGGGTGCCTGGACCCCCACCCCGGTGACCTGGGACAACTCGTACTTCGAGACGCTGTTCAGCTTCGAGTGGGAGCAGACGACGAGCCCGGCCGGCGCCAAGCAGTGGAAGCCGACCGACCCGGCCGCCGCCGACCTGGTGCCCGACGCCCACGACCCGGCGAAGAAGCACGCGCCGATGATGCTCACCACCGACCTCGCGCTGCGCGTGGACCCGGTCTACGAGCAGATCTCGCGCCGCTTCTCCGAGAACCCGCAGGAGTTCGCGGTCGCGTTCGCCAAGGCCTGGTTCAAGCTCACCCACCGCGACATGGGTCCGATCTGGCGCTACGTCGGCAGCGCGGTCCCGGCCGAGCCGCAGATCTGGCAGGACCCGGTGCCCCCCGTCACCCACGAGCTGGTCGGGCCGGCGCAGGTCGCCGCGCTCAAGGAGAGCATCCTCGCCTCGGGCCTGTCGGTCTCCGAACTGGTCGCCACCGCCTGGGCCTCGGCCTCGACGTTCCGGGGCACCGACAAGCGCGGCGGCGCCAACGGTGCGCGCATCCGCCTCGCCCCGCAGAACGCGTGGGAGGTCAACGACCCGGCCCAGCTCACCCGGGTGCTGCGCACCCTGGAGGGGATCCGGCAGGAGTTCAACGCCGGTGCGGGCGCGGTGCAGGTCTCGCTGGCGGACCTGATCGTGCTGGGCGGCGGCGCGGCGATCGAGAAGGCCGCCCGCGACGCCGGGTCCGACGTCACGGTCCCGTTCACCCCGGGCCGTACGGACGCCACGCAGGAGCAGACCGACGAGGAGTCGTTCGCCGTGCTGGAACCCACGCACGACGGGTTCCGCAACTACCTCGGCAAGGGGCACCGGCGGGCCACGGAGCAGTTGCTGGTCGACCGGGCGCAGCTGCTGACCCTGACCGCTCCCGAGCTGACCGTGCTGGTGGGTGGCCTGCGGGCGCTGAACGCGAACACCGGGCAGTCCCGCCACGGCGTGTTCACCGACCGGCCGGGGACGTTGAGCACCGACTTCTTCGTCAACCTGCTCGACGGCGGCACGACCTGGTCGGCGACCGCCGAGGGTGACGCGGAGACCTTCGAGGGCCGCGATGTGCGTACCGGCGCGGTGAAGTGGACCGCCACCCGCGCGGACCTGGTCTTCGGTTCGAACTCTGTACTGCGCGCGCTGGCCGAGGTGTACGCCAGCGACGACGCGAAGGAGAAGTTCGTCCGGGACTTCGTCGCCGCCTGGGTGAAGGTCATGAACCTGGACCGTCCCGCGGCCTGATCCGCTCGAGGCACCGTGCGAGCCTTCCGGCTCGCACGGTGCCCATCGGGTCAGGGGCAGATCTGCCGGGCGTAGTCCACGGTCGCGTCCGCCGCCGAGTACCGCCACTCCGGCTCCAGCACGCTGTCGGCCAGCTGCGCCGCGCCGGTCCGGTCCTCCACGATGTAGCCGAAGTCCTGCAGCCACGCCGGGTACAGGTTCTTCGAGCCGATGTAGAACGCCGCCCCGTCCACCGAGACCACCTTGTGGTGCAGCGCATACGGCTGACCGTCGGCCCAGACGTCCGCGCTGCTGCTGCGGAACGGGGCCAGTTGCAGCCCCCGGCACATGGTGGTGCGCGCGGACTGCTGGTCGCCGGTGAGCAGCGCCAGCCGGTTGCGCAGCGTGTCGCTGACCTCGGCCAGCGACTGGATCTGCGAGTACCCGCCGCTGCCCGCGAGGCCGTGGTTCTTCGGGTCGCTGACCACGATGCGCACCTTCACCCCGGCCGCCAGCTTCGCCGCGAGCGCGTCGTAGAGCCGCACGTCGTAGCGCGGCAGGGGCGGGCAGACCCCGTTGAGGTCCTGCTGGGAGATGTCGATCCGGCTGGTCGCGCTGCCGATCAGCGTACGCAGGGCCGTCTCCTCCGGGTTGACGGCGTCGTACCCGGAGTCGGTGTTGGTGTAGTCGCGCAGCGACGCCGCGCCGCACCTGGTGTCGGCGGGCGGCGCGGGCAGCGGACCCGGGCCGGTGCCGGAGGTGATGCCGATGCCCAGGCCGCCGACCGCCAGCACCGGCACGCTGCCGGTGCCGGGCACCGGGTCCGGGTGGGCGTCGTGCTGCATCGACCCCGGGCACGACGTGCCGGACGAGGCAGCGAACCACACGTACGCCGTGTTCCAGGTACGAGCGCAGGTCCACGCCCACAGCGTGTCGAGGTAGCGGCCGGCGGACTGGGCCGCGGGCCCGGCCACCGCCATGTCGAGGTCGGTCACCGGGTGGGTGGTATCGAGGTAGTCGCCCTTCCAGTCGTTGATCCCGCCGACGATGGCGGTGGCACCGTCGACCACGAGGATCTTCGAGTGGTTCCAGGACAACCCGGTCTTCGAGGTGGTCACGGACGCGACGTTGAGGGAGACGTTCGCGGCGGAAGCGCCGAGCCGGGAGTTCAGCTCGTTGCGGTACGTCGATGGGACGACGTTGAGGCTGTATCCGGGTACCGCGCCGACGAGGACCCGGACCTTGAGCTTGTGCCCGGCGGCGGCGCTCTTGAGGCCGGCCACGATGGCGTCCTGGAAGGCGCCGTCCGGCAGTGGCGCCAGCGAGCTGATGTCGACCGTACTGGTGGCCCTGGCGATGGTGTCGGTCATCGCGGCCAGCAGCCGCCGGGTGCCCTGCCGGTCGGCGCAGCCGGCGTCGCCCCAGCAGCCGGGCGTCTGCAGCACCCAGCCGTCCCCTGCCGCGCCCGTGCCCGGGTCGACCAGGCGGTTGCCGGAGGTGCGCTGCCACACCGATCCGGCGAGCCCCGGGGCCGTCTGCGTCAGGGCGTGTTCCACGGCGTCCAGGTGGGGCGCCGGTACGGCGGACGGCTGGTCGCCGGCCCAGGCGGACAGTGACGTCGCGGGCACGGCCAGCGCACCGGCCAGGGCGATGAGGACGGACGCGCCGATGACCGCGGGCCGCCGGCGGCGGCGCGAGCGATGGATCACGGAAAGGACTCCCTTGCTGAATCGTGATTCGAGGCGCCAGACCGTACCGCCGGGACAGAAACGGTGATCGATCGACCAGGCGGGGTGTAGCGCCCCACACAACGACACAGGGATCGATGTACGCCGACCTGCCGGGACGCACTCGGGACCGGCGGTCGCGGTGGCGCGGGTCACCAAGAATCGGCCGTTAGGGTGCGCATCGGGACCCGCCCGCGGGTCCCCGGCCGAAACACCGAGTGATTAGATTCGGGCTTTTGGACGACGACGTGGACGAGCGGCGACGGGCGAACATCGATGCGGATACTGCTGGTGGAGGACGACCTGCGGGTGGCCGGGGTGATGGCCTCGATGCTGCAGCGCCGGGGCTACGAGGTCGAGCACGCCGCGACGGCCACCGCGGCGCTGGCGGCGGCCCCCGCCGACCTGGTGCTGCTCGACCTGAACCTCCCCGACGGTGACGGCATCGACGTGTGCCGGGCGTTGCGCGCGCGCAACGCACACCTGGGCATCATCGCGGTGACTGCCCGCGCCGAGGAACGCGACAGGGTCAGCGGGCTGCTGGTCGGCGCGGACGACTACGTCGTGAAGCCGTTCTCCATGGCGGAACTGCAGGCGCGGATCGTGGCGCTGCTGCGGCGTACCGACCGGCAGGGGCCGCCGCCCAGCGAGATCGTCGAGGTGGGGCCGCTGCGCATCGACCACGCCGCCCGTACGGTGCAGGTCGACGCCGAACCGGTCACCCTGACCCGCAAGGAGTTCGACATCCTGGCGTCGCTGGCCCGCCGTCCCGGCGTCGCGCTCACCCGCGAGCGGATCATGCTGGACGTCTGGCAGACCACCTGGTCCGGGCGGCACACCCTCGAAGTGCACGTGGCCTCGCTGCGGGCCAAGCTGCGCCGTCCCGACCTGGTGCAGACCGTCCGGGGGGTCGGCTACCGTCTGTGCACCGGGTAGGCGGGGGGCGGCGTGCGCAGGCGACTGGTGATCACGTACTTGCTGCTGCTCTCGATGGTGTTGATCGCCCTCGAAGTGCCGCTGGCGGTCTCGCTGACGAACTCGGAGACCGACCGCGTCGTGGCCGACCGGCTCGCCGACGCGACCCGCTTCGCGTCCCTGGCGGCGCCCGCGATGCGCAGCGGTGAGCTGGAATCGGTCACCGACGAGCTGCGCCGCTACCACGACCTGTACGACGTCGGCACGCTGCTGGCCGACCAGGACCAGCAGGTGCTGAGCGTGTTCGGCGAACCGCTGGCCGACACGGAGGGCGCGGAGACCGCGATGCGGGGCGCGCTGGCCGGCCGTCAGGTCGGCACCCCCGCGACGCTGTGGCCGTGGCGCGACCGGGAGATGGTCGTCGCAGTGCCGGTCAGCGACGGCGGGGCGGTCCTCGGCATCGTGCTGACCGCCTCGCCGACCGGGCACAACCGGCGCGCCATCCTCTCCACCTGGCTGGAGCTGTGGCTCGTCGGGCTGCTGGCGGTGGTCGCCTGTTTCATCGCCGCGCACCGGCTGGCCGGCTGGGTGCTGCGGCCGGTGACCCGGCTCGACGCGGCCGCCCACGACATCGCGGCGGGCGACAACGAGGCACGGGTGCCGCCGGGGGTGGGCCCGCCCGAGCTGCGCCGGCTCTCGGCCAGCTTCAACGAGATGGCCGACGCGGTCGCGGACGCGCTGGAACGGCAGCGCTCGTTCGTCGCCCACGCCAGCCACCAGTTGCGCAACCCGCTCACGGTGCTGCGGCTGCGCCTGGAGGACCTGGGCGACCACATGGCCGACGAGCCGGCGCGGGCCGACCACGAGATCACCCTGGCCGAGACCGACCGGCTCGCGGACGTGCTGGACGGGCTGCTGGCCCTGGCCCGCGCCGAACGCGGCCGCCAGCGCGTCGAGGTGGTCGACGCGGTGGCGCTGACCCTCAACCGCTGGCTGGCGTGGCACCCGCTGACCCAGCGGCGCGGGATCGAGCTGGTCACCGTGGTCCCGGACGAGCCGCGGTACGCCCGGCTGGTGGCCACCGCCCTCGACCAGTGCCTGGATGCGCTGATCGACAACGCGCTGAAGTTCACGCCGGCCGGCGGCCGGGTCGAGGTCGCGGTGACATCCCGCGACGGCGGCGTCGAGGTGACGGTCCGCGACAACGGCCCCGGCATGACAGAGGAGCAGTGCCGGCTGGCGACCGAGCGGTTCTGGCGTGCCCCCGACAAGCAGAACGTCGACGGCGCGGGCCTCGGCCTGTCCATCGTCACGGTGCTGGTCGAGGCGTCCGGCGGACGGTTCACGCTGGCCCCGGCGTGGCCGCGCGGCCTGGCGGCGCGGATCTGGTTCCCGGCGGCGCTCGCCCCGGAGCCCGGACCGGCCGCGCCGTATCACGAGCCGACGGACCAGCAACCGCCGGTGGCGCCCGCAGCCCAGCACGCCCGGATCGGCGACGCCGACGGGGCCGTCAAGGCTTGACCGACTGGTAGTAGCGCGCGGCGCCCGGATGCAGCGGCACCGGCAGGGTCGCGATCGCCGAGCGCGGATCGAGGCGCTCCGCGGCCGGGTGCGCCGCCGCCAGTTCGTCGCGCCGTTCCATCAGCAGCCGGGTCAGGTCGAAGGCGAGGTCGTCGGGCATCGACGCCGACACCACCAGCAGGTTGGGGTTGGCGATGGTCGCCGCGGGCGGGGTCTGGTACGCCGAGACCGGAACGTTGCGCACCACGTACACCTCGCTGTAGGTGCGGCGCAGCTCGCCGGCCCACTTGGACAGGTCGATGATCCGGGCCTTGGCCCGCGTGCTCAGCTGCCTGATGCCCGCCACGGGCAGCCCGCCGGAGAAGAAGAACGCGTCGATCTCGTACGTCGCGAGGGCGCCCAGGGAGTCGTCGAGGTTCAGCTCCCGCCGGTCGATCCCCCCGGTGACGGACATTCCCGCGACGGCCAGCAGCCGACCGACCGTGACGGCCGTGCCCGACCCGTGGGCGCCCACGGACACCGTCCTGCCCTTCAGGTCCTCCAGCGTCCGGATCGGGCTGTCCGCGCGGACCACCAGGTGCAGCAGGTCGTCGTAGACGCGGGCCAGGGCCATGATCCCCGGCGTGGATCCTCCCCCGGAGACCAGCACGTCGGCCTGGGTGAACCCGATGTCCGCCTGCCCGTGGGAGATCAGCTGAACGTTCTCGGCCGAGGCGGCGGTGACCATGACGGTGGCGTCGGTCTCCGGCAGCTCGCGCCCGATGAGGCGGGCCAGGGCGGAGCCGATGGCGTAGTAGGTGGCCGTCGGGCTGCCCGTGGCGATGCGGACCCGGCGACTCTCCGGAGTCTTTCCCACGCACGCCGTAAGCGCCATGGTGGCCATGCCGGTCAGCACCGTGCGGCGCGCTACGGCCCAGGTCCGCAGCGGTCTCGTCTGGAACGTCACCCGTATCCCTACCTGCAGGACATCCCCGTCCGCGCAAGTTTCCCTCAAATGCGGGCCCGCGGTGTACCGGCCGAACGGTCTGATCGGCCACGGTATCCGCAGTCACGGGAAGGGAACTGTCGATGGATCACGATCGGATACTCGCCGGCGCGGCACCCCACGCCTTCGAGGCGGCGTGTCTCATCCAGTGTGCGGACACCTCCCGGCTGCCCGGGCGGCGCCGCCCGGAATGGCGCGACGCGCTCGTCCCGGCGCCCACGGCCGACGCGGCGCTGGCGGAGTTCGACCAGCCCGACGCGGCCGTACGGCTGGCGACGCTGCTGCGCGGCCTGGGCTGCACCGTCGACGTCGAGCAGCACAGCGGCGGCGGCCGGCGGCGCTTCCACGTACACCGGGTGGTGACGACAGAGATGCAGCGCAGCGCGGCGAACGTGCTGATGGCGGCCGCCTGGCGCCAGGGACGTCTGGCGCTGCTGCGCAACGAGACCCTCGGATCCTCGGCACGGGCCAACGCCCGCCGGGCCACCCTGGCCCGGGCCGCGTGGCGGGCCGCCCTGCTGGCCGCCGGACGCCGGCGCCGGGCGGGTCTGCTGGGCGTACGCCTGGGCGATCCGGAGATGGCCGGCATCCTGGTCCGGGCCGCCCGCCTGATGGGGGTGACGGCGCAGATGACCACCCGGCCGGGCTGCCTCCAGGTGACCGTGCCCGCAGGTATTACGCTGCTGCTGCCCACCGTCGCTGCGGCCGGGGCGCCCGCGACACCCGCCGAATACGGGCAGAGCCACGCGCTTCAGTCACTGATCAACCGGCCCGCGCCGGTGCGCCACTCGTCCACCCAGATCGTCGACCGGCACCCCGCCCGGGCCCGGGACATGGTCCTGCCACCCCACCGCTGAGCCTTCCCACCACTGCTGCCTCTCCACCGCCGGCCCCCGGGCCGCTGACCCTTTCCCACCGCTGGCCGCCACGCCACCGACCGTGCGCGTGGCCGGCCCTCGTGTGGGCGGCCCTCCGCGGGGCGGAACCCTCGCGGGCCGACCCCCTGCGCACCCGTTTCCGTGCGCACCATGCCTCCGCGCGCCCGATCCCGCGCGCGCGGATCCTGCACGCTCCCGAACCCTTCGCGCGCGCGATCCCTGCGCGCCGATCCTTCCCGCTCCCGACCCTTCACGCTCCCGACCCCATACGCTCCCGACCCTTCACGCGCTCGATCCCTTGAGCGCTCGAACCTTGTGCGCTCGAACCCTTGCGCGCTCGATCCCTTGCGCGCTCGAACCTTCACGCGCGTCGATACCTTCCCGCGCCCGACCGTTCGCGTGGCTGACCCGCTCACGGGCACGCCACCACGGCCGGGCGCCCGGCGGCGCGCGCCCTTTCACGCCTCGATCACGGAGTCGATACATGCAGAGAAGACACGTTCTTGCGCTCGGCACGCTGGCGGCCACCGGTGCGGTGGCCGCCACCGCGCGGCAGGCCGCCGCCGCGGACGAGACACCGGCCGCGCCGCCGCCCGAGCACCTCCACCAGCAGGCGGCGAGCGCCGGCCCGGTCGTGGATCCCGACGTCGAGTCCTTCACCGTACGGATGCCCGTGCCGCGCGTGCTGCGGCCGACCCGCGTGCACGGCGACCACGACTATTACGAGCACGACCTGCGTCCCGCCGATGTGGACATCCTGCCGGGCCGCAAGACGGCGGCGCTGACCTACGGCGGCTCGTTCATCGCGCCGACGATCCGGGTCAAGGCCGGACGCCGCGCGAAAATCAAGTTCACTAACCGGCTGGCCGAACCGGCCAATGTGCACCTGCACGGCGGCCACGTGGCACCGGACAGCGACGGGTACCCGATGGACCCGATCGCGCCCGGCGCCTCCCGCGTCTACGACTACCCGAACCGGCAGGCGGCCACGACGCTGTGGTACCACGACCACACCCACCACATGGAGGCCGAGCATGTGTATCGGGGGATGCACGGCTTCTACCTGATCGAGAGCGACGCCGAGAAGCGGATGGGCCTACCGTCCGATGAGTACGACGTACCCATCATGATCCGCGACGTCGCGTTCGACGCGGACGGTCAGATCGCCTTCGAACTCGGCAACGACCCGGACGTCACCCGGCTGGTCCCGCTGGCCAACGGCAAGGTACGGCCGTTCTTCCCGGTCGCCGCCCGCCGGTACCGGTTGCGCATCCTCAACGCGTCCAACCACCGCAGGATCCACCTGACGCTCGGCGCACCGATGACCCAGATCGGTAGCGACGGCGGGCTGCTGCCGCGCCCGGTGCCGCTGTCCGAACTGGTGCTGTCCCCCGCCGAACGCGCCGACGTGGTCGTCGACTTCCGGGGCCGGGCGGTCGGTACGCAACTCGTGCTCGACTCGAAGGATCTGGGCCCGATCCTGCGCTTCGACGTGACCCGGCGGGCGCACGACACGAGCAGGGTGCCGCCGGTGCTGCGGGCCATGCCGCCGCTGGCCCCGGCCGTACGGGAACGGGAGATCGTGCTGGATCTGGGGCCGGAGCAGCGGTCGTTCGTCATCGACGGCAAGGTCTTCGACCCGGACCGGGTCGACGCGGTCGTCACACGCGGCACCACGGAGATCTGGACGATCAAGAACGCGACCACCGTGTTCGGCCCTGTCGACCACGTCTTCCACATGCACCTCGTGCAGTTCCGGGTGCTCGACCGCGACGGCGCGCCGCCGCCGCCCGGCGAGACCGGCTACAAGGACACCGTCTTCATCCCGGGCAGCACCTCGGTCCGCGTCGAGGCCACCTTCGCGGACTTCGTCGGCCGGTACGTGTACCACTGCCACATGATGGAACACGCGTCGATCTTCGGGATGATGGCGCAGATGGAGATCGTCCCCTGAGGAAGCGGCACTACTAGGAGTTTTCCGGTCGCCGGTGCGCTTCGCTCACAGGCGACCGGAACTACCTAAGGACGGGCAGCGAACGTGAGCATCGCCGATGGCACGACGACGAGTTGGATCCGCCGGTTCCGTACCGGGCCGGATCAGGACCGGCGCCTCGTGTGCTTTCCCCACGCGGGCGGCGCGGCCACGTTCTTCCACCCCGTCGCGATGCGGTTCGGGCCGGCGGTCGACGTGGTGGCACTGCAGTATCCGGGCCGCCAGGACCGCCGTGCCGAGCCGATGATCCCCGACATCGCGTCGCTGGCCGACCGGATCACCGACGAGCTGGTCCGGCTCAGCGACAGACCGACCGTCTTCTTCGGTCACAGCATGGGCGCGGTGCTGGCCTTCGAGACCGCGTGGCGGCTGGAGCAGCGGGGCACTCACGTACCCCGCACGGTGATGGTCTCCGGCCGTCGCGCGCCGTCGGCGCGCCGGCCGGACCATCAGGTGTACCTGCGCGACGACGAGGGGCTGCTGGCGGAGCTGAAGCTGCTCAACGGCACCGCCATGAACCTGATGGAGGACGAGGAGGTCCGCCGGATGACCCTGCCCGCGGTCCGCAACGACTACCGGGCGATCGAGACGTACCAGTGTGTTCCCGGCCGGGTGACAGCGGCGGCGATCACGGCCCTGACCGGTACGGACGACCCGCAGACCACCGTGGCGGAGGCGGCGAAGTGGCGCGAGTTCACCACGGGCGGGTTCCGGCTGGCGTCGTTCCCGGGCGGCCACTTCTTCCTGGCCGAGCAGCCCGGCCCGGTGCTGGACGAGGTGGGACGCGAACTCGCGCAGCTGGGCACCCCGGCGCGGTAGTCACGCGCGGGACGAGGGGGGCCGTCGCCTTGGCGCCGTCCGGGGCGGCCGGGTCACCCGAGTCCGACGTCGACCCGCACCGGCCGGTGATCGGTGCCGACGGCCGCCCGCACGGCGGCATTCGCGACGGTGACACCCGGCCCGGCCAGCACGTGGTCGAGCTGCAGGAGCGGCCGCTGCGCGGGAAAGGTACGCCCCCGCACCACCGGCCGGTACGGCCGGGCCAGCAGCACGGTGGGCCGGAACATGTTCAGATCACCGCCGATGACGGTCGGCGGACCACCCGTGCCGAGCCCGGCCACGAGGCGGCGCAACTGCCGCGGGCCGTGCAGCACCCGGTGGGTCAGGTGCACATTGACCACGCGCAGCACCCCGGCGTCCAGCGGGATCTCGACGACCTGCGCGGCGCGGTCGCCGACCACGTCGCGCGGGGCCGCGCCAAGGTCGACGGTGGCACACTCCCGCAGCGGCAGGCGGCTCATCACCGCCAGCCCCCAGGCTCCGGTCTCGTCGGGCGCCGGACCGCTGACGATCTCCAGCTCGGCCATGGGCACGTCGCCGGTCAGCGCCAGTTCCCCGTACGTGGAATATCCGCAGTCCGCGGCCGCCGCCCGGGCCAGGCTGTCGGCGCCCTGCCGGCACCAGTTCTCCTGCACCAGCAGCACGTCCGCGTCGAGGGCGGCGACCGCCTCCTTGACGGAGTACGGCCGGCCCCGATGGTCGAGTCCGCAGTGCAGGTTGATGCTCGCCAGCCTGAGTGCCACGGCGACCGATCCTATCCGCGAGCCCCGCGCCCTCACCGACGAGGCCACGGCTCGCTCCGACGTTCGGCAAAGGAGTCACGTGAGACACCTGATCGACGCCCTCGCCGCCGAGGACGTCTCACCCGAGGACATCGCCGCACTGCCGGTGCCGGACAGCTACCGGGCGGCCGTGGTGCTGGCCGACGAGGCGGAGATGTTCGCCGGGATGGACACCCGCGACAAGGACCCGGCCAAGGCGCTGCACCTGCGCGAGGTGGCCACCCCCGAGGTCGGGCCGGACGAGGTGCTGGTGGCGGCGATGGCCAGCAGCGTCAACTACAACACCGTCTGGTCGGCGATCTTCGAGCCGATGCCGACGTTCGGGTTCCTGCGGCGCTACGCCCGCACGGTCGCGGGTGCGGCGAAGCACGACCAGCCGTTCCATGTGGTCGGCTCGGACCTGGCCGGCGTGGTGCTGCGCACCGGGGCCGCGGTGCGCAACGTCAAGCCGGGCGACCGGGTCGTGGCGCACTGCCTGAACGTGGAACTGACCGAGCCGGAGGGCCACGACGACAGCATGCTCGACCCCGAGCAGCGGATCTGGGGCTTCGAGACCAACTACGGCGGCCTGGGTGAACTGGCCCTGGTCAAGGCGAACCAGCTGATGCCCAAGCCGCCGCATCTGAGCTGGGAGGAGGCGGCCTGCTCGGGGCTGGTGCACTCCACCGCGTACCGGCAGCTGGTCTCGCCCAACGGGGCCCGGATGAAGCAGGGCGACGTGGTGCTGATCTGGGGTGCCGCGGGCGGCCTCGGCTCGTACGCGACGCAGCTGGTCCTCAACGGCGGCGGCATCCCGGTCTGCGTGGTGTCCAGCCCGCACAAGGCCGATCTGGTCCGCGCGATGGGTGCGGAGCTGGTCGTCGACCGCCGCGCCGAGGGTTTCCGGTTCTGGTCCGACGAGTACACCCAGGACCAGCGGGAGTGGAAACGGTTCGGCGCGTGCGTGCGGGAGCTGACCGGCGGCGAGGACCCGGACATCGTGTTCGAGCATCCCGGCCGGGAGACGTTCGGCGCCAGCGTGTACGTGGCCCGGCGCGGCGGGACGATCGTGACGTGCGCGTCGACGTCGGGCTACGAGCACACGTACGACAACCGGCACCTGTGGATGCGGCTCAAGCGGGTCGTCGGCACCCATTTCGCGAACTACCGCGAGGCATGGGCGGCGAACCGGCTCATCACCCGCGGCATGGTGCACCCCACCCTGTCGGCGGTGTACGAGCTGGCCGACACGGGCCGGGCGGTGAACCGGGTGCACGCCAACCGGCACGACGGCAAGGTCGGTGTGCTCTGCCTGGCCCCCGAGGAGGGTCTCGGGGTCGAGGATCACGAGCTGCGCGCACGCTACCTGCCGCAGATCAACCGGTTCCGCGCCTGACTCGGCGGACGCCCCGCGCACCCATGGGTGTGCGGGGCGTCGGTCCGGCGGGCGACCGCGTCAGGAGTAGAACTCGCGCACCCGGGCGATGATCGTGTCCTGGTCGGACTCGCTGAGGTCGGTGTACGTCGGTAGGTACAGTCCCGCCTCGGCGTAGCGGTGCGCGTTCAGCGTCGGCCAGACCGGGTCGTGGTACATCGGCTGGCGGCTCATCGGCTTGAAGAACAGCCGGGTCTCGATGCCGTGCCGGGCGAGGTGCTCGCGCAGTTCGTCGCGGCGCTGCGCCAGCAGGTCGTACATCCACAGCACGTCCCGGCGCGGCAGCAGGGTGATCCCGTCGATCCCGGTGAGCCCCGCGTCGTATCCGGCCTCGACCTTCGCGCGCCGGGCCAGGATCTCGTCCAGGTTCTCTGTCTGCGCGAGCGCGACCCCGGCCTGCAGGTTGGTCATCCGGAAGTTGTAGGCCAGCTTCTTGTGCAGGAAGTTGTGCTCCCGGCTGAACGCCATGCCGCGCAGGTGAGCCATCTGCGCGGCCAGATGCGCGTCGTCGGTGAGGCAGACGCCACCCTCCCCCGACGTGATGATCTTGTTGGCGAACAGCGAGAAGCAGGCGATGTCCCCCACCGGGCGCACCCCGTGCGCCTCGGCGGAGTCCTCGACGACCCGCAGGTTGTACTCGTACGCGATGTTCATGATCGCGTCCATGTCGCAGCGGCGGCCGTAAATGTGCACCGGCATGATCACCCTGGTACGCGGGGTGATCTTCTCCTCGATCCGGCGTACGTCGATGTTCAGGTCGTCACCGCAGTCGACGAACACCGGCGTCGCGCCCATGTAGGTGACCGCCCACGCGGAGGCCACCATGGTGAACTCGGGCACGATCACCTCGTCGCCGGGCCCCACGTTCAGGGCCCGCAGGGCGAGCGTGAGCGCCGCGGTGCCCGACGAGCATGCCACCCCGAAGGCGCTGCCGTTGTACGCGGCGAACGCCTGCTCGAAGCGGGGCACGAACGGGCCCTGCGACGAGATCCAGCCGGACGTGACGGCCTCGCTGACGTACTCGAGCTCCCGCGCGGCGAGGAACGGCTTCGAAACCGGAAACGCGAACGTCATGGCAGTCCTTGGTGTTCGGCGAGGGGATCCACGGCGACCCTACGGCCGCGGGCGCTAGGCGAATCCCTGGAACGGCGCCGCTTTCCGGGCCGGTGGGCAGGCCGTCCCACCGGCACCCATGCGTCAGAGCCCCAGCTCCTCGTCGAGCATCGCGAACACCTCGTCGTCCGACGCGGCGTCGACATCGACCTGCGCCGCCGTGTCGGTGGCGACGTCGCTGCGGGCCTCGGCCCATCGCGAGCGGAGCACGTCGAGGCGCCCGGCCACCTTCTTGAACAGCTGCTCGTCCACGGTGGCTGCGCTCAGCAGCCCGTCGAGGCGGTCCAGCTCGTCCAGCAGCGACCCGGCACCCGTGGGCTCGCCCAGCGCGAGCTGGTCGAGCAGGTGGGCGGCCAGCTCGGTCGCGGTCGGATAGTCGAACACCACCGTCGCGGCCAGCTGCAGGCCGGTGGCGGCGCCGAGCCGGTTGCGCAGCTCGACGGCGGTCAGCGAGTCGAAGCCGAGTTCCTTGAACGCCCGGTCGGGTTCCACCGTCTCGGGTCCCTCGTGGTCGAGGACAACCGCGACCTGGTGCCGGACGAGGTCCAGCACCGCATCCGCCCGCGCGGCGGGGTCCAGGGCGGCCAGCCGTTCGACCAGGCCCGCCGCCGGTTCCGGCGCGGCGGCACCCCGCCGGGTGCGGCCGCGGACCAGGCCGCGCAGCAGCGGCGCGACCGGGCCGGCACCGCCCAGCACCGCCAGGTTCAGCCGCATCGGCAGCACCGTGGCCTGCGGCGCCCCGAGCGCCGCGTCGAACAGCGCCAACCCGTCCGGCGCCGACAGGGGCGGCATCCCGGCCCGCTGCATCCGGGCCAGGTCCCGCTCCGACAGCATGCTGGGCGATCCGGGCGTTCCGTCGGGCTGGTCCCACGCCCCCCAGGCCATCGACACGGCGGGCTTCCCGGCCGCCCGGCGGTGGGCCGCCAGCGCGTCCAGGAAGGCGTTGGCCGCCGCGTAGTTGCCCTGACCGGCGTTGCCCAGCGTGCCCGACGCCGACGAGAAGACCGCGAACATCCCCGCGTCCGGCAGCAGCTCGTGCAGGTGCCACGCCGCGTCCACCTTGGGTCGCAGCACGGCGGACAGCCGCTGCGGGGTCAGCGAGCCGATCACCCCGTCGTCGAGCACACCCGCGGCATGCACCACCCCCGACACGTCGTGGTCGGCCAGCAACCGGGCCAGCGCCGTACGATCGGCGACGTCGCAGGCCGCGACGGTGACCTGCGCGCCCTGCGCGGTCAGCTCGGCGGCCAGGTCCTCGGCGCCGCCGCTGCGGCTGACCAGCAGCAGGCTGCGGGCGCCCTGCGCCACCAGGTGCCGGGCCACGGTGCGGCCCAGGCCACCGGTGCCGCCGGTGATCAGTACGGTGCCGTCCACGGCCGGCGGCTGCTCCGGTACGGCGGCCCGCGCCAGCCGCGCGGCCAGCACCTGCCCGTCGCGCAGGACCAGTTGCGGCTCGTCGGTGGCCAGCGCCTCCGGCAGCAGCCGATCGTCGGTGTCGGCCAGATCCACCAGGCCGAACCGTCCCGGGTTCTCCGACTGCGCGGAACGCACCAGGCCCCAGACCGCCGCCGCGGCGAGATCCTCGCCCGTGGTGGCGCCGCGGGTGACGAAGACCAGCCTGGTGGGGTCCGGCCGCTCCTGCTGCAGCAGGGCGAGCACTTCGGCCGTGCGCGCGTGCGTGTCGTCCACGACGTGGTCGCCGCCCGCGATCGGCACGAGCACGACGTCGCCGCCGGGTGCGAACCGGTCCGCGAGGCCGTGCCGGTCGGGGCCGAGGACCGTCACCGCCGCGACGCGGCCGCTGGTCGGCACGGGCGT
This sequence comes from Krasilnikovia sp. MM14-A1004, assembly GCF_047159485.1. Classification (GTDB taxonomy): domain Bacteria; phylum Actinomycetota; class Actinomycetes; order Mycobacteriales; family Micromonosporaceae; genus Actinoplanes. Next base: position 3,522,701 of record NZ_AP038773.1, read on the forward strand.
CCACACCAGCTCGAACAGCGAGTCGCGCGCAGAGTCCGCGAACTGCTCGGGCGACACCGCCCGCACGGTCAGCGCGTCGATCGAGGCCACCGGCAGGCCCGTCCGGTCGGCCACGGCGATCGCCATCGCGTCGCCCTGCCGGCGCAGCCGGACCCGGACGGCGCTCGCGCCCGTGGCGTGCAGGGACACTCCGGTCCAGGAGAACGGCAGCCCGCCGTCGCCGTCGCCCTGCGCGGCCAGCATCCACGCGTGCAGGGCGGCGTCCAGCAGGGCCGGGTGCAGCCCGAACCGGCCGGCGTCCACCTCCTCGGGCAGGCCGATCTCCGCGAAGATGTCGTCGCCGTCGCGCCAGAGCGCCCGCAGCCCCTGGAACACCGGGCCGTAGGCGAAACCGACCTCGGCGAGGCGGTCGTAGCCGCCCTCCACCGGCACGGGTTCGGCGCCCGCGGGCGGCCAGGTGGTCGCGTCGAATTCGGCTGGTTCGCCGCCGCTGGTCAGGAATCCTGACGCGTGCTGCGTCCACGGCACCTCGGCTGCGCCTTCGGGCCGCGAATGGACACCGATCGTACGGCGGCCGGTGTCGTCGGCGACCCCGACGGCCACCTGTACCTGTACGGCGCCGTGGTCGGGCAGGATCAGCGGCGCGGCCAGGGTGAGTTCCTCGATGCGATCGCAGCCCACCTCGTCGCCGGCGCGGGTGGCGAGTTCGACGAAGGCGGTGCCGGGCAGCAGGACCTGGCCGTTGACGGCGTGGTCGGCCAGCCACGGGTGGGTGCGCAGCGACAGCCTGCTGGTGAAGAGGTACCCGTCCGAGCCGGCCAGTTCCACGCCCGCGCCGAGCAGCGGGTGGGCGGCGTCGACCAGGCCGAGCCCGGCCGCGTCACCGGCCTTCGGGACGGCCACCGGCCAGTAGACGTCGCGCTGGAACGCGTACGTGGGCAGGTCGACGCGGCGTCCCCCAGCGACCAGCGACGTCCAGTCCACGGCCACGCCCTCGACGTGCAACCGGGCCAGGGCGGTCAGCGCCGTGGTCTCCTCCGGCCGATCGCGGCGCAGCACCGGCACCGCATTATCGACCATCGCCGACAACACCCCGTCCGGGCCGATCTCCACGAACCGGCCGACACCAGCCTCCTGCAGGGCCGCGACATTGTCGGCGAACCGGACCGTGTCGCGGACATGCGACACCCAATACCCCGGATCGGTGACGTCCCCCTGCGCCTGGATCGGGATCCGCGGCTGATGGAACGCCAGCGTTGCCACCGTCTCCCGGAAGTCCTCCAGCATCGGCTCCATCAACACCGAATGGAACGCATGCGACACCGACAACCGCGTTGACTTGGCGAACCGAGCCGCCAGCGCCAGGACCTCATCCTCAACCCCGGACAGCACCACCGCCTCCGGGCCGTTGACCGCCGCGATCGACACCCCATCGGTCAGCAGCGGCAGCACCTCAGCCTCGGACGCCCGCACCGCCACCATCGCCCCGCCGGGCGGCAACTGCTGCATCAACCGGGCCCGCGCCGCGATCAACACACACGCATCCTCCACCGACAGCACCCCGGCCACATGCGCGGCCGCGACCTCACCGATCGAATGCCCCGCCACGAAGTCCGGCCGCACACCCCACGACTCGACCAGCCGGAACAACGCCACCTCGAACGCGAACAACGCCGGCTGCGCCATCCCCGTCTCATCCAGCGCTGTCGAGTCGTCGCCCCAGATCACGTCCTCGACCGGGAGATCGAGGTACAGATTCAGCTCTGACGCCACCACGTCGAACGCCTCCGCGAACACCGGGAACCGGTGGTACAACTCCCGACCCATCCCCAGACGCTGCGAACCCTGACCCGTGAACAGCAACGCCAGCGAGCCGTCGCTGACAGTGCCCCGGGCGACCTCGCGGACACCGTCCGCTGTGGACAGCAGCACCGCCCGGTGCGGGAAACGGGACCGGCCCAGCAACGAGAACCCGACGTCGACCGGCCGCTCGCCGATGCCGCCGAGGCGGGCGATCTGGGCGTCGAGCGACGCCGCGGACCGTGCGGACAGCACCCACGGCACGACCGCCGTGGACGGCTCCGGCGCGGGTTCCGGCTCCGGCCCGGTGGCCTGCTCCAGCAGGAGGTGCACGTTGGTGCCGCTGATCCCGAACGACGACACACCCGCCCGCCGCACGCGGTCCGTCCGCGGCCACGGCCGCGCCTTCGTCAGCAGCTCGACCGCACCCGCTTCCCAGTCGACGTGCGACGACGGCGCGTCCACGTGCAGCGTGGACGGCAGCACACCGTGCCGCATCGCCATCACCATCTTGATCACACCGGCCACACCCGCGGCCGCCTGCGAGTGACCGATGTTCGACTTGATGGAACCCAGCAGCAGCGGAACATCCCGATCCTGACCGTACGTGGCCAGCAGGGCCTGTGCCTCGATCGGGTCGCCCAGCGTGGTTCCCGTGCCGTGTGCCTCCACCGCGTCCACGTCCGCCGGGCGCAGGCCCGCCGAGGCGAGCGCCTGCCGGATCACGCGCTGCTGCGCGGGGCCGTTCGGGGCGGTCAGGCCGTTCGACGCGCCGTCCTGGTTCACCGCACTGCCGCGTACCACGGCCAGGATCCGGTGACCGTTGCGGACCGCGTCGGACCGGCGCTCCAGCAGTACCAGGCCGACGCCCTCGGACCAGCCGACCCCGTCCGCGGTGTCGGAGAACGCCTTGGACCGGCCGTCCGGGGCCAGGCCGCGCTGGCGGGAGAAGCCGACCAGCGCGTTCGGTGAGGACATCACGGTGACGCCGCCCGCCAGGGCCAGGGTGCACTCCCCCGCCCGCAGGGCCTGCATCGCCCAGTGCATCGCGACCAGCGATGACGAGCAGGCCGTGTCGACGGTGACCGACGGGCCCTCGAAGCCGAACGTGTACGACACGCGGCCGGAGGCCACGCTCGGCGACGTACCGGTGACCTGCCCGCCGCCGATCTGCGCGCCGTCCAGCAGCGCCGAGTAGTCGTTGTACATCAGGCCCGTGAAGAAGCCGGTACGGCTGCCCCGCAGGGTCGTCGGGTCGATGCCCGCGTGCTCGATCGCCTCCCACGTGGTCTGCAGCAGCAGGCGTTGCTGCGAGTCGGTCTCCAGCGCCTCCCGCGGGGACATACCGAAGAAGGCGGGGTCGAACTCGGCCGCCTGGTGCAGGAATCCACCCTCCCGCGAGTACGACGTGCCGGGATGGTCGGGGTCCGGGTGGTAGAGGGCGTCGGTGTCCCAGCCGCGGTTGGCCGGGAACTCGGTGATCGCGTCGGTGCCGTCGGACACCAGCCGCCACAGGTCCTCCGGCGAGCTGACACCGCCCGGGTACCGGCATGCCATGCCGACGATGACGATCGGGTCGTCGTCCGTGGACACCGGCGCGGGCAGTGGCGCGGACACCTCGGGGGCCGCGTCGAACAGTTCGTCGTGCAGGTAGCCCGCCAGCGACTCCGATGTCGGATAGTCGAACACCAGGGTCGCGGGCAGCCGCAGACCCGTCACCGCGCCGAGCCGGTTGCGCAGCTCCACCGCGGTCAACGAGTCGAAGCCGAGTTCCTGGAACGCGCGGGCCGGATCCACCGCGCCGGGACCCGCATGCCCGAGCACCGCGGCCACCTCGGCCCGTACCAGGTCCAGCAGTGATTCCCGCCGCCCGGACACGGGCAGGGGCGACAACCGTTGCACCAGGTCCACGGCCGGGCCCGAGCCGATCGCCGAGCGCCGCGACCGCCGCTTCACCAGGCTGCGCCACAGCGGCGCCACCTCGGGCAGGCCGCGCAGCCGGGCGAGGTCGAGGTGCAGCGGCAGCACGGCCGGCCGGTCGGCGTTCAGCGCCGCGTCGAACAGTGCCAGGCCCTGCTCGACCGTCAGCGGCGGCATGCCGGACCGTTCGATCCGCGCCAGGTCCGCCTCGGCCAGGCCGACGGTCCACGCGCCCCACGCGAGCGACACGGCGTGGCGGCCGCCGGCGCGGCGGTGCGCCGCCAGCGCGTCCAGGAACGTGTTGCCCGCGGCGTAGCTGCCCTGTCCCGGGTTGCCGAACGTGCCCGCCGCCGAGGAGAACACGACGAACGCCTTCAGGTCGGGCAGCAGCTCGTGCAGGTGCCAGGCGGCGTCCACCTTCGGGCGCAGCACCGTGGCCAGCCGGTCCGGCGTCAGCGAGCCGATGACACCGTCGTCCAGCACCGCCGCCGCGTGCACCACCGCGGTGAACCGGTACCGGTTCACCAGGTCCGCCAGCGCCGCGCGGTCGGTGACGTCACACGCCTCGACCAGCACGGCGGCGTCCAGTTCCGCGGCCAGGTCCGCTCCGGCGCCGCTGCGGCTGGCCAGCACCATTGTCCGTACGCCCTGGTCGGCGAGGTGCCGCGCGACCAGCCGGCCGAGTCCTCCACCGCCGCCGGTGATCAGGACCGTGTCGTCGGCGTCCCACTGCACGGGCGCGGCCGCCGGGACCCGCACGATGCGCGCCGCGTACACCTCGTCGCGGCGCACCCACAGTTGCGGCTCGTCGGTCGCCAGCGCCCGCGGGATCACCGCGGCGGCGTCGCCGTCGGCGTCCACGAGCACGAACCGGCCCGGGTTCTCCGACTGCGCCGACCGCACGAGACCCCACACGGTGGCGGCCGCCACGTCACGCCCCGACAGGGCGCCGCGGGTCACGAAGACCAGCCGTGCGGCGCCGTTGCGGTCGTCGGCCAACCACTGCTGAATGACAGCCAGGGCCTGCTCCGTGAGGGTGTGCGCGGAATCGACCACGTCGGCGCCGCCGGTGACCTCGTACAGCACCGCGTCGGCTGCCGACGCGCCCCGCTCCGCCCAGGGCACCACCTCGACACCGGCAGCCGGGACCTGCACCGCCGTCCAGTCGACGGCGAACAGCGAGTCGCGGCCGGTCTCGGCGATCTGCTCGGTGGCGGCGCGGGTCGCGAGGGAGTCGATGGAGGCGACCGGACGGCCCGCGGGGTCGGCGACGGCGATCGACATGGTGCCGTCGCCGATGAACGACATCCGGACGCGGACCGCGGTCGCGCCGGTCGCGTGCAGGCTGACACCCTCCCACGCGAACGGCAGACCGGCCCGGGAGTCCCGGCCGAAGCCCGCCGTGTGCAGGACGGCGTCCAGCAGGGCGGGATGCACCCCGTAGCCCGAGACGTCGACGCCCTCGGGCAGGCCGACCTCGGCGTACAGGTCGGTTCCCTGCCGCCAGACGGCGCGCAGACCGTGGAACGCCGGACCGTACTCGAAGCCGGCGGCCGCGAACCGCTCGTAGGTGCCGGTGAGGTCGACCGCCTCGGCGCCGGCGGGCGGCCACACCACGGCGTCGAACGCCGCGGGTTCGCCGCCGGTGGTCAGGGCCCCGGTGGCGTGCTGTACCCAGGCCTCGTCGCGGCGCGAGTAGATGCCGATCGGGCGCCGGCCCTGCGGTCCGGGGCTGCCGAGCCGCAGCTGGAGCTGCACCGTGTCCCGCTCGGGCAGGACGAGCGGCGCGGTCAGGGTGAGTTCGTCGATGCGGTCGCAGCCGACCTCGTCGCCGGCGCGCACTGCCAGTTCGACGAAGGCGGTGCCGGGCAGCAGGACCTGGCCGTTGACGGCGTGGTCGGCCAGCCACGGCTGGGAACGCACGGACAGTGCGCTGGTGAACAGGTAGCCGTCGTCGCCGGTGAGTTCGACCATGGCGCCGAGTAGTGGGTGGCCGGTGGTGTGCAGGCCGGCGGATTCGAGGTCGGCCGTGACGGTGCCGCCGGACGGCCAGTAGACGTCGCGCTGGAACGCGTACGTGGGCAGGTCGACGCGGCGTCCGCCGGCGACCAGCGGCGTCCAGTCCACCGTGACGCCGTCGACGTGCAACCGAGCCAGGGCGGTCAGCGCCGTGGTCTCCTCCGGCCGGTCCCGTCGCAGCATCGGGACCGCCGTCGCGTCCCCGACCATGGCGGACAGGACTCCGTCCGGGCCGATCTCCAGGAACCTGGTCACGCCGTGTGCCGCGAGCGCCGCGAGGTTGTCGGCGAACCGGACCGTGTCCCGCACGTGCGACACCCAATACTCCGGGTCGGTGACGTCCCCCTGCGCCTGGATCGGGATCCGCGGCTGGTGGAACGTCAGCGTTGCCACCGTCTCCCGGAAGTCGTCCAGCATCGGCTCCATCAACACCGAATGGAACGCATGCGACACACTCAGCCGCTTGTGCTCCCAGCGCGTGGCCAGGGCCAGGACCTCATCCTCGACACCGGACAGCACCACGGCCCCGGGGGCGTTGACCGCCGCGATCGACACCCCGTCGGTCAGCAGCGGCAGCACCTCAGCCTCGGACGCCTGCACCGCCACCATCGCCCCGCCGGGCGGCAACTGCTGCATCAACCGGGCCCGCGCCGCGATCAACACACACGCATCCTCCACCGACAGCACCCCGGCCACATGCGCGGCCGCGACCTCACCGATCGAATGCCCCGCCACGAAGTCCGGCCGCACACCCCACGACTCGACCAGCCGGAACAACGCCACCTCGAGCGCGAACAACGCCGGCTGGGCCATCCCCGTCTCGTCCAGGGCTGTCGAGTCGTCGCCCCAGATCACGTCTTCGATCGGGAGATCGAGGTACAGGTTCAGCTCTGACGCCACCGCGTCGAACGCCTCTGCGAACACCGGGAACCGGTGGTACAACTCCCGGCCCATCCCCAGACGCTGCGAACCCTGACCCGTGAACAGCAACGCCAGCGAGCCGTCATTGACAGTGCCCCGGGCCACCTCGCGGACACCGTCCGCTGTGGACAGCAGTACCGCCCGGTGCGGGAAACGGGACCGGCCCAGCAGCGAGAACCCGACGTCGACCGGCCGCTCGCCGAGCCCGTCCAGCTGGGCGATCTGGGCGTCCAGGGCGGCGGTTGACTTCGCCGACACGACATACGGCACGACGGCGAAGGACTCGACCGGGTCTGGCACGGCAACTGCGGGCCCCTGCTCGATCACCACGTGGGCGTTCGTGCCGCTGAGCCCGAACGACGACACACCGGCCCGCCGGACCCGGCCCGTCTGCGGCCACTCCCGCGACTCCGTCAGCAGCTCGACCGCACCGGCCTCCCAGTCGACGTGCGACGACGGCGCATCCACGTGCAGCGTGGACGGCAGCACACCGTGCCGCATCGCCATCACCATCTTGATCACACCAGCCACACCCGCAGCCGCCTGCGTATGACCAATGTTCGACTTGACCGAACCCAGCAACAGCGGGATCTCGCGACCCTGGCCGTAGGTGGCCAGTAGCGCCTGGGCCTCGATCGGGTCACCCAGCGTCGTACCCGTGCCGTGCGCCTCCACGACATCCACATCAGCCGTGGACAGGCCGCCACTGGCCAACGCCTGCCGGATCACCCGCTGCTGCGACGGACCATTCGGCGCGGTCAGACCATTCGACGCACCGTCCTGGTTCACCGCCGAGCCACGGACGACAGCCAGGACCTCGTGACCGTTGCGGACCGCGTCGGACCGGCGCTCCAGGAGCACCAGGCCGATGCCCTCGGACCAGCCGACCCCGTCCGCGCCGTCCGCGAACGCCTTGGACCGGCCGTCCGGGGCCAGGCCGCGCTGGCGGGAGAACCCGACGAACGCCTGCGGCGACGACATGACGGTCACGCCACCGGCCAGCGCGAGGGTGCACTCCCCCGCCCGCAGGGCCTGCGCCGCGAGGTGCATCGCCACCAGCGACGACGAACACGCCGTGTCCAGCGTCACGGCCGGGCCCTCGAACCCGAACGCGTATGCCACGCGGCCGGAGGCGACGCTGCCGGAGCTGCCCTGGCTCTGGTAGCCCTCGGCGCTCTCACCGCCGGCGACCAGCATGCCGTAGTCGTTGTACATCACGCCGGCGAACACTCCGGTCCGGCTGCCCCGCAGTGACGCGGGGTCGATCCCGGCCCGTTCGAGCGTCTCCCATGTGGTCTGCAGGAGCAGACGCTGTTGCGCATCGGTGGCCAGCGCTTCGCGGGGCGACATCCCGAAGAAGTCCGGGTCGAACTCGCCCGCGTCGTGCAGGAACCCGCCGTGCCGGGTGTACGACGTACCCGGGTGATCCGGGTCCGGATCGTAGAGGCGGTCGACGTCCCAACCGCGGTTCGTCGGGAACTCGGTGATCGCGTCGGTGCCCTCCGACACCAGGCGCCACAGCTCCTCCGGCGAACCCACCCCACCGGGGAACCGGCACGCCATGCCGACGATCACGATCGGGTCGTCGGCGGTGGACACCAGCGCCGGCAGCGGGGTGCCCGTCTCGGGAGCGGACTCGAACAGCTCGTCCATCAGGTACCCGGCCAGCACCTCGGAGGTCGGGTAGTCGAACACCAGGGTCGCGGGCAGGCGCAGGCCGGTGGCCGTACCGATCCGGTTGCGCAGCTCCACCGCGGTCAGCGAGTCGAAGCCCAGCTCGCGGAACGCGCGGACCGGGTCCACCGCGTCCGGGCCCGCGTGGCCCAGCACGGCAGCGACCTCGACGCGTACCAGTTCCAGCAGCGCCTCCCGCCGCGCTGGCGCGGGCAACGGCGACAGCCGGGCGACGAGTCCCGACGCGGCCGCCGACTGGGTGACCGGCCGGCGGGTGCGAACCCGGATCAGTCCCCGCAGCAGCGGGGGAATCTCGTCGCGGGCGCGCAGGGCGGCGAGGTCGAGGCGGAACGGCAGGACGAGGGCGCGGTCGGCGCCGAGCGCGGCGTCGAACAATGCGAGGCCCTGCGCGGCGGTCAAGGGCGGCATGCCCGACCGTTCGATCCGGGTCACGTCCGCCTCGGACAGGGTTTCGGCCAGGCCGACGGTCCACGCGCCCCACGCCAGCGACACGGCGTGTCGGCCGCTCGCCCGACGGTGGGCGGCCAGCGCGTCGAGGAACGCGTTGGCTGCCGCGTAGTTGCCCTGTCCGGCGTTGCCGAAGGTGCCGGCGGCCGAGGAGAACAGCACGAACGCCTTCAGGTCGGGCAGCAGCTCGTGCAGAAGCCACGCGGCGTCCACCTTCGGCCGCAACACCGCGCCCACGCGCTCCGCCGTCAACGACCCGATCACACCGTCATCCAGCACCGCCGCCGCGTGCACCACCGCCGTGATCCGGTGCCGGGCCACCAACTGGGCGAGCGCAGCCCGATCCGTGACGTCACACGCCTCGACCACCACCGCGGCGTCCAGTTCCGCAGCCAGCTCCGCCCCGCCACCACTACGGCTCGCCAACACCAGCCGTCCGACACCCAGACCCGAGAGATGACGGGCGACCAGACCACCGAGACTCCCGCCACCACCGGTGATCAGCACGGTGTCGTCGGCGTCCCACACCACCGGCTCCGCCGCCGCGACCCGGGACAAGCGGGCTGCGAACAGCGCACCGTCACGCACAACCAGCTGCGGCTCGTCGGCCGCCAATGCCCGCGCCAGCACATCCGTGTCGGCGTCGCCGTCGAGGTCCAGCAGGGTGAACCGGCCCGGATTCTCCGACTGCGCCGACCGCACCAACCCCCACACCGCAGCCGCCGCCACATCCGCACCCGTCGTCGCGCCCCGCGTCACGAACGCCAACCGGGACCCGTCGAACCGCCGATCCGCCAGCCACCGCTGGACGACCTCCAGCACCGACGTCGTCAGCGCGTGCACCGACTCCACGACATCGGCGCCGCCGGTGACCTCGTAGGTCACCACGGCGGGGACGGAGTCGCCGACCTCGTCCCATCGCGCGGCCTCGACCGGCTCGGCCCGCGGGGTGAGTGGTTTCCAGTCGAGCCCGAACAGCGAGTCCCGTCCGTCGGTGGTCTGCTCTGTGGCGGGTACGCGGGTCGTCAGTGCGTCGACCGACACGACCGGGCGGCCCGCGGGGTCGGCGACGGCGATCGACAGGATGCCGTCGCCGATGAACGACAGGCGGACGCGGACCGCCGTCGCGCCGGTCGCGTGCAGGCTGACGCCTTCCCAGGCGAACGGCAGCGCGCTGCGGGAGTCCTCGCCGAAGCCGGCGGTGTGCAGGACGGCGTCGAGCAGGGCGGGATGCACCCCGTACCCGGAAGTGTCCGTGCCGTCGGGCAGGCGAACCTCGGCGAACAGGTCGCCGCCGCGCCGCCACACGGCGCGCAGGCCCTGGAAGGCCGGACCGTACGCGAAGCCGCCGGCCTCGAACCGCTCGTAGCCGCCGGTGACATCGACGGGCTCGGCGCCCGTGGGCGGCCACACCATCGCGTCGAACGGCGCCGGGGTGCCGCCGGTGGTCAGGAAGCCTGTCGCGTGTTGCACCCAGGTCTCGTCCTGCCAGGAGTGCACCGCCACGGCACACCGGTGGGATTCGTCGGCGGCGTCGACGCTCACCTGCAGCTGCACCGAGGCGTCGACCGGCAGCACCAGCGGCGCCGTCAGGGTCAGTTCGTCGATGCGGTCGCAGCCGACCTCGTCGCCGGCGCGCAGGGCCAGTTCGACGAACGCGGTGCCGGGCAGCAGGACCTGGCCGTTGACGGCGTGGTCGGCCAGCCAGGGCTGGGTGCGCAGTGACAGCCTGCTGGTGAACAGGTGACCGGCCGACCCGGCCAGCTCGACGCCCGCGCCGAGCAGCGGGTGGTCGGCGGGGCGCAGACCGGCGGCGGCCAGGTCGGTCGCGACGGCACCGCCGGTCGGCCAGAACCGCAGCCGCTGGAACGCGTACGTGGGCAGGTCGACGCGGCGTCCGCCGGCGACCAGCGGCGTCCAGTCCACCGTGACGCCGTCGACGTGCAGCCGGGCCAGGGCGGTCAGCGCCGTGGTCTCCTCCGGCCGGTCCCGTCGCAGCATCGGGACCGCCGTCGCGTCCCCGACCATGGCGGACAGGACTCCGTCCGGGCCGATCTCCAGGAACCTGGTGACGCCGTGTGCCGCGAGCGCCGCGAGGTTGTCGGCGAAGCGGACCGTGTCCCGCACGTGCGACACCCAATACTCCGGGTCGGTGACGTCCCCCTGCGCCTGGATCGGGATCCGCGGCTGGTGGAACGTCAGCGTTGCCACCGTCTCCCGGAAGTCGTCCAGCATCGGCTCCATCAACACCGAATGGAACGCATGCGACACACTCAGCCGCTTGTGCTCCCAGCGCACCGCCAGGGCCAGGACCTCATCCTCAACCCCGGACAGCACCACCGCCTCCGGGCCGTTGACCGCCGCGATCGACACCCCCGCCGTCAGCAGCGGCAGCACGTCGGCCTCGGAGGCCCGGACCGCCACCATGGCGCCACCGGCGGGCAGCGCCTGCATCAGCCGGGCCCGCGCCGCGATCAACGCGCACGCGTCCTCCAGCGACAGCACCCCGGCGGCGTGGGCGGCCGCGATCTCACCGATCGAGTGACCGGCCAGGAAGTCGGGGCGCACACCCCACGACTCGACCAGCCGGAACAACGCCACTGCGAGCGCGAACAACGCCGGCTGCGCCATCCCCGTCTCGTCCAGCGCTGTCGAGTCGTCGCCCCAGATCACGTCCTCGACCGGGAGATCGAGGTACAGGTTCAGCTCTGACGCCACCGCGTCGAACGCCTCCGCGAACGCCGGGAACCGGTGGTACAAGTCCCGGCCCATCCCCAGACGCTGCGAACCCTGACCCGTGAACAGCAACGCCAGCGAGCCGTCGGTGACGCTGCCGCGCGCGGCCTCGACAACGCCGTCCGCGCTGGCGAGCAACACGGCCCGGCGCGGGAGCAGGGACCTGGTGGTGACGAGCGAGAACGCGATGTCCAGGGCCGGCTTGTCGCTTGCCGTGATCTGGGCGATCTGGGCGTCCAGGGCGGTGGCCGACTTGGCCGACACCACCCACGGCACCACCCCTCCCACGTCCACCGACCCGGGCTCGACAACCACCGGACCCTGCTCCACCACGACATGCGCGTTGGTGCCACTGATCCCGAACGACGACACACCCGCCCGCCGCACCCGACCCGTCAACGGCCACTCCCGCGACTCCGTCAACAGCTCAACCGCACCGGCCTCCCAGTCGACATGCGACGACGGCGCATCCACATGCAACGTCGACGGCAGCACACCGTGCCGCATCGCCATCACCATCTTGATCACACCAGCCACACCCGCAGCCGCCTGCGTATGACCAATGTTCGACTTGACCGAACCCAGCAACAGCGGAACATCCCGATCCTGACCATAGGTGGCCAGTAGCGCCTGGGCCTCGATCGGGTCACCCAACGTCGTACCCGTGCCGTGCGCCTCCACGACATCCACATCAGCCGTGGACAGACCGCCACTGGCCAACGCCTGCCGGATCACCCGCTGCTGCGACGGACCATTCGGCGCGGTCAGGCCATTCGACGCACCGTCCTGGTTCACCGCGCTACCACGGACGACAGCCAGGACCCCATGACCGTTGCGGACCGCGTCGGAGAGCCGTTCCAGGACGAGCAGGCCGACGCCCTCGCCCCAGCCCACGCCGTCGGCGCCGTCCGCGAACGCCTTGGAGCGGCCATCCGGGGCCAGGCCGCGCTGGCGGGAGAACTCGATGAAGGTGCCGGGCGAGGACATGACAGTGACACCGCCGGCCAGTGCGAGGGTGCACTCCCCCGCCCGCAGCGCCTGCATCGCCCAGTGCATCGCCACCAGCGACGAGGAACACGCCGTGTCGACGGTGACGGCCGGGCCCTCGAAGCCGAACGTGTACGCGACGCGGCCGGAGGCGAGGCTGCCGGAGCTGCCCATGCCGCGCTGGCCGTCGAAGTCCTTGGGGTCGAGCATGTGCGCGTAGTCGTTGTACATGACGCCGGCGAAGAATCCGGTCCGGCTGCCGCGCAGCGACGCCGGGTCGATCCCGGCCCGTTCGAGCGCCTCCCACGTGGTCTGCAGCAGCAGACGTTGCTGCGAGTCCGTGGCCAGCGCCTCGCGGGGCGACATCCCGAAGAAGTCCGGGTCGAAGTCACCCGCGTCGTGCAGGAACCCGCCGTGCCGGGTGTACGAGGTGCCGGCGTTGTCGGGGCTGGGGTCGTAGAGGTGCTCGGTGTGCCAGCCGCGGTTGGTCGGGAACTCGGTGATCGCGTCGGTGCCCTCCGAGACCAGGCGCCACAGCTCCTCCGGCGAACTCACGCCACCGGGGAACCGGCATGCCATCCCCACGATCACGACCGGGTCGTCGGTGGTGGACACAAGCGCCGGCAGCGTCGTGTCCCCCTCGGCGGTGCTGTCGAACAGCTCGCCGAGCAGGTACGCCGACAGCACCTCGGAGGTCGGGTAGTCGAACACGAGGGTCGCGGGCAGGCGCAGGCCGGTGGCCGTACCGAGCCGGTTGCGCAGTTCCACCGCGGTCAGCGAGTCGAAGCCCAGGTCGCGGAACGCCCGGCCGGGGTCGACGGCACCGGGGCCCGCGTGCCCGAGCACTCCGGCCACCTCGGCGCGTACCAGGTCCAGCAGCGTCTCCCGCCGGGCCGCCGCTGCCAACGGCGACAGCCGGGCCACCAGGTCGGCGGCCGGCTGCGATCCCGCGGCCGTGCGCCGTACGCGCCGCCTGACCAGGCCCCGCCACAACGGCGCAACCTCGGGCAGGGCCCGCAGCACCGGCAGCTCGACGCGCAGCGGCAGTACTGTCGCGTGCGCGGCGCCGACGGCCGCGTCGAACAGCGCCAGTCCCTGTGCGGCGGTCAGTGGCGGCATGCCGGATCGTGCTATCCGCGCCCGATCCGCCTCGGCCAGCGTCCCGGCGAGGCCGACGGTCCACGCGCCCCAGGCCATCGACACGGCGGGTGCCCCGGCCGCCCGCCGGTGCTGCGCCAGCGCGTCGAGGAAGGCGTTGGCGGCCGCGTAGCCGCCCTGCCCCGGGTTTCCGAAGGTGCCGGCCGCCGAGGAGAACAGCACGAACGCCTTCAGGTCGGGGAGCAGCTCGTGCAGGTGCCAGGCCGCGTCGGCCTTGGGGCGCAGCACGGCGGCCACCCGTTCCGGCGTCAGCGAGCCGATGACGCCGTCGTCGAGGACCGCCGCCGCGTGCACCACCGCCGTGATCCGGTGCCGGGCCACCAGCCGGGCCAACGCCTCCCGATCCGTGACGTCGCACGCCTCGACCACCACAGCAGCGTCCACCTCGGCGGCAAGCTCGGCCCCGCCACCACTACGGCTCGCCAACACCAGCGTCCCGACTCCCCGGTCCGCCAGATGCCGAGCGACCAGACCACCCAGACCACCCGACGCACCAGTGATCAACACCGTGTCGTCGGCATCCCACACCACCGGCGCCGCCGCCACCACCCGCGACAACCGGGCCGCGAACAACTCACCCGCACGCACCACCAGCTGCGGCTCATCCGAGGCCAACGCCCGCGGAATCACCGCATCGCCGTCCACATCCACCAGCACGAACCGGCCCGGATTCTCCGACTGCGCCGACCGCACCAACCCCCACACCGCAGCCGCCGCCACATCCGCACCCGTCGTCGCGCCCCGCGTCACGAACGCCAACCGGGACCCGTCGAACCGCCGATCCGCCAGCCACCGCTGAACAACCCCCAACACCGACGCCGTCAGCGCGTGCACCGACTCCACCACATCGGCGCCGCCGGTCACCTCGTAGGTCACGACGGCGGGGACGGACTCACCCAGGTCCGCCCAGGGCACCAGGTCGACTTCGGCGGCCGGGGTCCGGACCGGCACCCAGTCGACGCCGAACATCGAGTCCTGGACGTCGCCGGTGGTGCCGACCGGGTCGGTGGTGCCGATCGGGCGTACGGCGAGGGAGCCGATGTGGGCCACGGGGAGGCCGGTGGTGTCGGCGATCGCGATGGACATGGTGCCGTCGCCGTGCGGTGACACGCGGGCCCGGACGGCTGCCGCGCCGCTGGCGTACAGCGTCACGGCCTCCCAGGAGAAGGGCAGACCGTTGGTGTCGCGTGCGCCGAACCCGGCCGTGTGCAGCACCGCGTCGAGCAGGGCGGGATGCAGTCCGAAGTTGTCGGCGGCCACGCCCTGCGGCAGCGCGACGTCGGCATAGACGTCGTCGCCCTGCCGCCAGACCGCGCGCAGGCCCTGGAAGGCCGGGCCGTACGCGAAACCGGACGCCGCGAACCGCTCGTAGCAGCCGGTGACATCGACCGGCTCGGCGCCGGCCGGTGGCCACACCGTGGCGTCGAATGTCGCGGGGGCGCCGCCGGTGCTGAGGAGTCCGGTCGCGTGTTGCGTCCAGGTGTCGGGCGCTGCTTCGGGGCGGGCGTGAATGCCGATGGTGCGGCGGCCGGTGTCGTCGGGGGCGGCGACGGCCACCTGCAGCTGGACCGCACCGTCGTCGGGCAGCACCAGCGGCGCGGCCAGGGTGAGTTCCTCGACCTGGTCGCAGCCGACCTCGTCACCGGCGCGCAGGGCCAGTTCGACGAAGGCGGTGCCGGGCAGCAGGACTTGGCCGTTGATGACGTGGTCGGCCAGCCAGGGGTGGGTGCGCAGCGAGATCCTGCTGGTGAAGAGGTATCCGTCCGCGCCGGCCAGCTCGACGCTCGCGCCGAGCAGCGGGTGGGCGGCGTCGGCGAGACCGAGCCCGGCCGGGTCGCCGGCCTGGTGGCTCGCCGTGGGCCAGTAGGTCTCCCGCTGGAATGCGTACGTGGGCAGGTCGACGCGGCGTCCCCCAGCGACCAGCGACGTCCAGTCCACCGCCACGCCCTCGACGTGCAACCGGGCCAGGGCGGTCAGCGCCGTGGTCTCCTCCGACCGATCGCGGCGCAGCACCGGCACCGCGTTGTCGACCATCGCCGACAACACCCCGTCCGGGCCGATCTCCACGAACCGGCCGACACCAGCCTCGTGCAGGGCCGCGACATTGTCGGCGAACCGGACCGTGTCCCGCACGTGCGACACCCAATACCCCGGGTCGGTGACGTCACCGGTCGCCTGGATCGGGATCCGGGGCTGGTGGAACGTCAGCGTTGCCACCGTCTCCCGGAAGTCCTCCAGCATCGGCTCCATCAACACCGAATGGAACGCATGCGACACCGACAACCGCGTTGACTTGGCGAACCGAGCCGCCAGCGCCAGGACCTCATCCTCAACCCCGGACAGCACCACCGCCTCCGGGCCGTTGACCGCCGCGATCGACACCCCCGCCGTGAGCAGCGGCAGCACGTCGGCCTCGGAGGCCCGGACCGCGACCATCGCCCCGCCGGGCGGCAGCTGCTGCATCAATCGGGCCCGCGCCGCGATCAACGCGCACGCGTCCTCGACCGACAGCACCCCGGCCACGTGCGCGGCCGCGACCTCACCGATCGAGTGACCGGCCAGGAAGTCGGGGCGCACACCCCACGACTCGACCAGCCGGAACAACGCCACCTCGAGCGCGAACAACGCCGGCTGCGCCATCCCCGTCTCATCCAACGCGGCGGCGTCGTCGCCCCACACCACATCCAGGGACAGACCCAACTCCGTCGCCACCGCGTCGAAGGCTTCCGCGAACACCGGGAACCGGTGGTACAACTCCCGGCCCATTCCCGGGCGCTGCGAGCCCTGCCCGGTGAACAGGAACGCGAGGGAGCCCTCGGTGAGGGTGCCGCGTGCCACCTCTTGCACACCGTCGGGGCTCGCCAGGAGGACGGCACGCCAGTCGAGGTTCGCCCGGCCGGTCACCAGCGAGTAGGCGACGTCGACGGGGGCGTGTGCGACGGTGCCGAGACGGGCGATCTGGGCGTCCAGGGCGGTGGCCGACTTGGCCGACACCACCCACGGCACCACCCCTCCCACGTCCACCGACCCGGGCTCGACAACCACCGGACCCTGCTCCACCACGACATGCGCGTTGGTGCCACTGATCCCGAACGACGACACACCCGCCCGCCGCACCCGGCCCGTCAACGGCCACTCCCGCGACTCCGTCAACAGCTCAACCGCACCGGCCTCCCAGTCGACATGCGACGACGGCGCATCCACATGCAACGTCGACGGCAGCACACCGTGCCGCATCGCCATCACCATCTTGATCACACCAGCCACACCCGCAGCCGCCTGCGTATGACCAATATTCGACTTGACCGAACCCAGCAACAGCGGAACATCCCGATCCTGACCATAGGTGGCCAGTAGCGCCTGGGCCTCGATCGGGTCACCCAACGTCGTACCCGTGCCGTGCGCCTCCACGACATCCACATCAGCCGTGGACAGACCGCCACTGGCCAACGCCTGCCGGATCACCCGCTGCTGCGACGGACCATTCGGCGCGGTCAGACCATTCGACGCACCGTCCTGGTTCACCGCACTGCCGCGCATCACGGCCAGGATCCGGTGGCCGTGGCGGACGGCGTCGGACCGGCGCTCCAGGAGCAGCAGGCCGATACCCTCGGACCAGCCGACCCCGTCCGCGCCGTCCGCGAACGCCTTGCTGCGGCCGTCTGTCGACAGGCCGCGCTGGCGGGAGAATCCGACGAAGGCCTGCGGCGACGACATGACGGTCACGCCACCGGCCAGTGCGAGGGTGCACTCCCCCGCCCGCAGGGCCTGCGCCGCAAGGTGCATCGCCACCAGCGACGACGAACATGCCGTGTCGACGGTGACGGCCGGGCCTTCGAAGCCGAACGTGTACGCCACCCGTCCGGACGCGATGCTGCCCGAGCTGCCCTGACCCTGGTAGCCCTCCGCACCTTCACCGCCGGACAGCAACAGGCCGTAGTCGTTGTACATGACACCGGCGAACACCCCGGTCCGGCTGCCGCGCAGCGACACCGGGTCGATCCCGGCCCGCTCGAGGACCTCCCACGAGGTCTCCAGGAGCAGACGCTGTTGCGCATCGGTGGCCAGCGCCTCCCGGGGCGACATCCCGAAGAAGTCCGGGTCGAACTCGCCCGCGTCGTGCAGGAACCCGCCGTGCCGGGTGTACGACGTGCCGGGGTGGTCGGGGTCCGGATCGTAGAGGCCGTCGACGTCCCAACCGCGGTTCGTCGGGAACTCGGTGATCGCGTCGGTGCCCTCCGACACCAGACGCCACAGCTCCTCCGGCGAACCCACCCCACCGGGGAACCGGCACGCCATGCCGACGATCACGATCGGATCGTCGGCGGTGGACACCAGCGCCGGCAGCGGCGTCGCCGCGTCCGGTGCCGCGTCGAACAACTCGGCCAGCAGGTGCGCGGACAGCAGCTCGGAGGTCGGGTAGTCGAACACCAGGGTCGCGGGCAGGCGCAGACCGGTGGCCGTACCGATCCGGTTGCGCAGCTCCACCGCCGTGAGCGAGTCGAAGCCCAGGTCCCGGAACGCTCGGTGGGGATCGACGGTGGCGGCTCCGGCCCGTCCGAGCACGGCGGCCACCTCGGACCGTACCAGGTCGATCATGGCCGACGTCCGCTCGCTGTCGTCCATGGCGGCCAGTCGTTGCGTCAGTCCCGCCGCGGCGGCGGATCCGCCGGCCTGCCGGCGGGCCCGGGCGCGGAGCAGGCCCCGCAGCAGCGCAGGCACCTCGCCCCGCGTCCGCAGCGCGGACAGGTCGAGCGGGAACGGCAGCACGGTGGCCGGTTCGGAGTTCAGGGCGGCGTCGAACAACGCGAGTCCCTGTGCGGGGGTCAGGGGTGGCATGCCGGCCCGGGTCATCCGTGCGAGGTCGGTTTCGGCCAGCGTGCCGGCGAGGCCGATGGTCCACGCGCCCCAGGCCATCGACACGGCGGGTGCTCCGGCCGCCCGCCGGTGCTGCGCCAGCGCGTCCAGGAAGGCGTTGGCGGCCGCGTAGCCGCCCTGTCCGGGTGCGCCGATCGTGGCGGCGGCCGAGGAGAACAGCACGAACGCTTTCAGGTCGGGCAGCAGCTCGTGCAAATGCCACGCGGCGTCCACCTTCGGGCGCAACACTGCGCCCACGCGCTCCGGCGTCAGCGAGCCGATGACGCCGTCGTCGAGGACCGCCGCCGCGTGCACCACCGCCGTGATCCGATGCCGGGCCACCAGCCGGGCCAACGCCTCCCGATCCGTGACGTCGCACGCCTCGACCACCACAGCAGCGTCCACCTCGGCGGCAAGCTCGGCCCCGCCACCGCTGCGGCTCGCCAGCACCAGCGTCCCGACTCCCCGGTCCGCCAGATGCCGAGCGACCAGACCACCCAGACCACCCGACGCACCAGTGATCAGCACCGTGTCCGAACCATCCCACGCCACCGGCTCCGCCGCGGCCACCCGCGACAACCGGGCCGCGAACAACTCACCATCACGCACCACCAGCTGCGGCTCATCCGAGGCCAACGCCCGCGGAATCACCGCATCGCCGTCCACATCCACCAGCACGAACCGGCCCGGATTCTCCGACTGCGCCGACCGCACCAACCCCCACACCGCAGCCGCCGCCAGATCCCCACCCGTCGTCGCGCCCCGCGTCACGAACGCCAACCGGGACCCGTCGAACCGCCGATCCGCCAGCCACCGCTGAACAACACCCAACACCGACGCCGTCAGCGCGTGCACCGACTCCACCACATCACCGCCGCCGGCCACCTCGTAGGTCACCACGGCCGGGACGGAGTCGCCGAGGTCGTGCCACGAGGCCGACTCCACACTGCTGGGCGGGAGCTGGACGGGTACCCAGTCGACGGCGAACAGGGAATCCCGGCCGATGCCGGGCACGGCCGTCGGTTCGGCGGCGTCGGCCGGGCGGACCGCCAGGGAGCCGATGGCCGCCACCGGGGCGCCGGTGATGTCGGCGATGACGATGGACATCGTCCGGTCGCCGACCGGTGACACCCGGACCCGGACCGCGTCGGCGCCGGTGGCGTACAGCGACACGTCCTCCCAGGCGAAGGGCAGGCCGCTGGTGTCGAGGATGCCGAAGCCGGCCGTGTGCAGCACCGCGTCGAGCAGGGCCGGGTGCAGTCCGAAGTTGTCGGCGGCCACGCCCTGCGGCAGCGCGACGTCGGCGTAGACGTCGTCGCCCTGCCGCCACACCGCGCGCAGGCCCTGGAACGCCGGACCGTACGCGAAACCGTTCGCGGCGAGCCGCGGGTAGACGCCGGTGATCTCCACCGGCTCGGCTCCGGCCGGTGGCCACACCGCGGCGTCGAACATGGCCGCGTCGAATGTTGCCGCGTCGCCGCCGGTGCTGAGGAGCCCTGTCGCGTGCCGCGTCCAGGTATCGGCCGCGCCCTCGGGATGTGCGTAGACGTCGATCGCGCGGCGGCCCGCATCGTCGGCGGGCGCGAGTGACACCTGCAGCCGTACCGCGCTGTCGGCGGGCAGGACCAGCGGTGCGGCGAGGGTGAGTTCGTCGATGCGGTGGTAGCCGGTCTCCTCGCCCGCCCGCAATGCCAGTTCGACGAAGGCGCTGCCGGGCAGCAGGACCCGGCCGTCGACGACGTGGTCGGCCAGCCACGGGTGGGTGCGCAGCGACAGCCTGCTGGTGAACAGGTATCCGTCCGAACCGGCGACCTCCATCGCCGCGCCCAGCAGCGGATGGCCCACGTCGGAGAGCCCGAGCTGTGCGGTGTCCGCCGGGCGCGTGACGGGTGGCGCCCAGAACCATTCGTTCTGGAACGCGTATGTCGGCAGGTCGATCCGCCGCCCACCGGCGACCAGCGGCGCCCAGTCCACCCCGACCCCGGCCACATGCAGCCTCGCCAACGCGGTCAGCGCCGTCGTCTCCTCCGACCGGTCCCGGCGCAGCACCGGCACCACCACGGCCTCATCCGGCACCAGCCCGCCGACCATCCCCGACAACACCCCGTCGGGACCGACCTCCAGAAACCGGGACACCCCCCGCCCGGTCAACGCCGCCAGGTTATCGGCAAAGCGGACCGTGTCCCGGACATGCGACACCCAGTACTCCGGATCCGTCACCTCCCCCGACACCACCAGCGGAATCCGCGGCTCGTGGAACGACAACCCGCACACCACCTGCCGGAACTCATCCAGCATCGGCTCCATCAACACCGAATGGAACGCATGCGACACCTTCAGCCGGGTGTGCTTCCACCCCCCCGCCACCGCCAGGACCTCAGCCTCAACCCCGGACAACACCACCGCATCCGGACCATTCACCGCCGCGACCGACACCCCCGCCGACAGCAACGGCAACACCTCGGCCTCCGAGGCCCGCACCGCCACCATCGCCCCACCCGACGGCAACCCCTGCATCAACCGCGCCCGCGCGGTGATCAGCGCGCACGCATCAGCCAGCGACAACACCCCCGCCACATGCGCCGCCGCCACCTCACCGATCGAATGCCCCGCCAGGAAATCGGGCCGCACACCCCACGACTCCACCAACCGGAACAGGCCCACCTCCAACGCGAACAACGCCGGCTGCGCCAACCCCGTCGCCTCCAACGCCGCCGCGTCATCACCCCACACCACGTCCGTCAGCGGCAGACCCAACTCCGCCGCCACCGCGTCGAAGGCATCCGCGAACACCGGGAACCGGGCCGCCAACTCCCGACCCATCCCCAGACGCTGCGAACCCTGACCCGTGAACAGAAACGCCAACGACCCCTCGCCGACGGCACCCCGTGCGACCTCGGCAACACCGTCCGCACCGCTCAGCAACACCGCCCGATGACCGAACGACGCGCGGGTCGTCGCCAGCGAGAAGCCCAGATCGCGCGGCGACGCGTCCAGCGGCAACCGGGCGATCTGCGCGTCCAGGGCCTCCGGCGACCTGCCGGACACGACTAGCGGCACCAGACCGGGCCCGACGGCCGCCGCGACAGCGGCCTCGGCCGCGGGCGGCTGCTCGATCACCACGTGGGCGTTCGTGCCGCTGACGCCGAACGACGACACCGCGGCCCGGCGCGGCCGCCCGGCGCCGGGCCAGCCGACCGGCGAGGTGACCAGCTCGACGGCGCCCGCCGCCCAGTCCACATGCGAGGACGGCGCGTCGACGTGCAGCGTCCGGGGCACCACACCGTGCCGCAGCGCCAGCACCATCTTGATGACACCGGCCACACCCGCGGCCGCCTGCGCGTGCCCGATGTTCGACTTGATCGACCCGAGCAACAGCGGGACCTCGCGGTCCTGCCCGTACGTGGCCAGCAGGGCCTGCGCCTCGATCGGGTCGCCCAGCGTGGTGCCGGTGCCGTGCGCCTCCACCACGTCCACGTCCGCCGTCGACAGGCCACCGCTGGCCAGCGCCTGCCGGATCACCCGCTGCTGCGACGGCCCGTTGGGCGCGGTGAGCCCGTTCGACGCGCCGTCCTGGTTCACGGCCGAGCCCCGCAGCACGCCCAGCACCTCGTGTCCGTGGCGGCGGGCGTCGGAGAGCCGTTCCAGGACGAGCATCCCGGCGCCCTCGGACCAGGCGACCCCGTCGGCCGCCTCGGCGAACGACTTCGACCGGCCGTCGGCGGCGAGGCCGCGCTGCCGGGAGAACACCACGAACGGCGCCGGGGTGGACATGACTGTCACGCCGCCGGCCAGCGCCAGGTCGCACTCGCCCTGCCGCAGCGCCTGCGCCGCCAGGTGCAGGCCCACCAGCGACGACGAACACGCCGTGTCGACCGTGACCGCGGGACCCTCCAGGCCCAGCGTGTACGCGACCCGCCCGCTCACCACGCTCATCGAGCTGGCGGTGCCGCGGAAGCTCTCGAACTCGTCGCCTTCGAGCAGGAACCCGTAGTCGTTCGACATCACCCCGGCGAACACCCCGGTGCGGCTGCCGCGCAGCGAGGTCGGGTCGATGCCGGCCCGTTCGACGGCCTCCCAGGACACGGTCAGCAGCAGGCGCTGCTGCGGGTCGGTCGCGAGGGCCTCGCGGGGGGACATGCCGAAGAAGTCGGGGTCGAAGTCGCCCGCGCCGTGCAGGAAACCGCCCTCGACGACGTGGGTGCGACCGGGCACGTCCGGGTCGGGGTCGTACAGGCCGTCGACGTCCCAGCCGCGGTTGGCCGGGAAGCCGGTGATCGCGTCGGTGCCGTCCAGCACCAGCTGCCACAGCTGTTCGGGTGTCGTCACGCCGCCCGGATAACGGCAGGCCATGCCCACCACCACGATCGGGTCGTCGGCGGTGGAGACGAGCTTCGGCGGCTGCGAGGCGGGTGCTGCGGGCGTACCGAAAAGGTCCTGCCGCAGGTGATCGGCGAGCGCCGCGGAGCTCGGGTAGTCGAAGACGAGCGTGGCGGGCAGGCGCAGGCCGGTCTCGGTGGCGAGCTGGTTGCGCAGCTCGACCGCGGTGAGCGAGTCGAATCCGAGGTCCTGGAAGGCGCGCGCCGGGTCGACGGCCTCGGCGCCGGGGTAGCTCAGGACCGCGGCGACCTGTGCGCGCACGAGGGCCAGCAGCGCGTCGGCGCGGGCGGTGTCGTCGAGCCCGGCGAGGCGCTGGGCGAGGCCGCCCGCGATGGCGGCGCGGCGTGACCGGCCGCGGATCAGGCCGCGCAGCAGCGGCGGCAGATCATTCTGGGTACGCAGGGCAGCAAGGTCGAGCCGGATCGGCAGGACGACCGCGTCGTCGCCCGCCACGGCCGCGTCGAACAGGGCGAGACCCTGCCCGGCGCTCATCGGCGGCAGCCCGGTACGCGCCATCCTGGCCATGTCGGCGCTGGTCAGCGAGCTGGTCATGCCGCCGGTCGCCGGGTCCCACGCGCCCCAGGCCAGCGACAGGCCGGACCGGCCCTGCGCCCGGCGGTGGTGGATCAGGGCGTCGAGGAAGGCGTTACCGGCGGCGTAGTTGCCCTGGCCGGGCACCCCGAAACTGGCCGCGGCGGACGAGAAGACGACGAACAGGCGTACGTCGGGAAGCAGTTCGTGCAGGTGCCAGGCGGCGTCCACCTTGGGCCGCAGCACGGTGTCCATGCGCTCCGGGGTGAGCGCGTCGATCACGCCGTCGTCGAGCACCGCCGCGGTGTGCACGACGGCGGCGATGTCGTGGCGGGTGACGAGGTCGGCGAGGGCGTCGGGGTCGGTGACGTCGCAGGCGGCCACGGTCACGTCGGCGCCCAGCGCACCCAACTCCGCGACGAGTCCGGCCAGCGGCCCGGCTGTCTCGGTGGCCGACCCGTGCCGGGGCCCGGCGGGTTCGGTGGCCGGCACCTCGCGCGGCTCGGCCGGGGGTGGTGACGCGGAGGCTCCGCCGGTGCGGCTGACCAGCAGCAGGCGGCGCACCCCGTGCGCGGTGACGAGGTGGCGGGCGAGGAGCCGGCCGAGGCCGCCGGTGCCACCGGTGATGAGGACCGTGCCGTCGGTGGGCCACGCCTCCGCGGACGGCTCGCCCGGCGTGGTCACCCGGGTGAGGCGGGGCGCCAGCAGGCCACCGTCGCGGGCGGCCAGGCGCGGCTCGTCGAGGGTGAGTGCACCGGCGATCTCCGCGAGACCGGTGCCCGGCGCGAGGTCGATGTGCGCGAACCGGCCCGGGTGTTCGGCGGCCGCGGACCCGACCAGCCCGGCGACCGCGGCCGTGGCGAGCTCGCCGGACGGCTGCCCGCCGTCGCCGCTCAGCGGACCGCTCGGTCCGTCGACGATCTCGCGCCCTGCGCCGGGATCCGACGCGTGGCCGCTGCCCGGTGCGGCGCTGGTCACGAACACGAGGCGGGAGTCGGTGAACCTGTCGTCCGCGAGCCAGGCCTGCATCGCGGCCAGCACCTCGGTGGTGGCGGAGTGGGTGGCCGCGACCGGGTCGCCGCCGGTGTCGACCTGGTGGATGACGACGCGCGGGCTTCCGGTCGCGGTCAGGGCGGCGACGCCGAGGCCGAACCGGTCCTCGCCGGACAGTGCCACGTCGGTCTCCGCGGCGCCGGGGGTGACCGGCGTCCAGGCGACCCGGAACAGCGGGTCCCGGCCGACGGCGGCCGCACCGTCGAGCCGGTCGGCGGTGATGGCGCGGACCACCAGCTCCTCAACGGAGGCCACGGGTGCGCCGGTGGGGTCGGCGACGGCCACGCTGATCGCGTCCCCCGCATGCCGCAGCCGGACCCTGACGTGTGCGGCGCCCGCCGTGTGCAGGGTGACGCCCCGCCAGGCGAAAGGCAGCCCGCCCCGGCTGATCGCGCCGAAGTCGGCGAGCCCGGCGGCGTGCAGGCACGCGTCGAGCAGGCCGGGGTGCAGCCCGAACGCGTCCGCGCCGGAATCCACTGCCACCTCGGCGAACACCTCGTCACCGGCGACCCAGACGGCGCGCAGGCCGCGGTACGTCGGGCCGTACGCGAATCCGCCCGCCGCGAACCGCTCGTAGGCGCCGCCGATGTCGACGGGCTCGGCACCGGCCGGTGGCCACACCGTCGCGTCGAACGGCACCGCGGCCGCGGACGACACCCCAGCGGCCAGCATGCCGGTGGCGTGCTGGAGCCAGGCACCGACCTGCCGCGAGTGGACGGCCACGGCCCGGCGGCCCGCCTCGTCGGCGGCGTCCACCGACACCTGGATCTGCACCGAGCCGTCCACCGGGAGCACCAGCGGCGCGGTGAGGGTGAGTTCCTCGATCCGGTCGCAGCCGACCTCGTCCCCGGCGCGGATCGCCAGTTCGACGAACGCGGTGCCGGACAGCAGCACCCTGCCCTGCACGGCGTGGTCGGCCAGCCACGGGTGGGAGCTGAGCGAGAGCCGGCTGGTGAACAGGTGCCCGGCGGACCCGGCGAGTTCGACAGCGGCGCCGAGCAGCGGGTGGCCGGTCGCGCCGAGACCGGCGGCGCGCAGGTCGCCGACGCCGCCGTGCACCCGGGGCCAGTAGCGTTCGCGCTGCCAGGCGTACGTGGGAAGGTCGACGCGCCGGGCGCCGGCGCCGTCGAACAGCCGCTGCCACTGCACCGGTACGCCGGCCACGTGCAGCCGGGCGAGCGCGGTCAGCGCGGTGGTCTCCTCGTCGCGGTCGCGCCGCAGGATCGGCACCACCACCGCGTCGCCGGGGAGCAGGTCGGCCGCCATCGCGGACAGCACGCCGTCCGGGCCCAGCTCCAGGAACCGGGACACGCCGCGTTCGGCGAGGGCGGCGATGTTGTCGGCGAACCGTACCGTGTCGCGCACGTGCGACACCCAATACTCCGGATCGGTGACGTCCCCCTGTGCCTGGATCGGGATCTGCGGCGGGTGGAACGTCAGGGTCTGCACCGTCTGCCGGAACTCGTCGAGCATCGGTTCCATCAGCACCGAGTGGAACGCGTGCGACACCGCCAGCCGCTTGGTCTTCGGGAACCGTGCCGCGACCGCGAGGACCTCGTCCTGCGCGCCGGACAGCACGACGGCCTGCGGGCCGTTGACAGCGGCGATCGAGATCCGGTCGGTGAGCAGCGGGAGCACGTCGGCCTCGGACGCCTGCACCGCCACCATGGCGCCGCCCGCGGGCAGCGCCTGCATCAGCCGGGCCCGGGCCCGGACGAGCCGCAGCGCGTCGTCCGCGGACAGCACCCCGGCCACGTGCGCGGCGGCGATCTCGCCGATCGAGTGTCCGGCGAGGAAGTCGGGCCGCACCCCCCACGACTCGACCAGCCGGAACAGCGCCACCTCCAGCGCGAACAGGGCGGGCTGCGCCGCACCGGTCTGGTCGAGGTCGTCCGGGAGGTCCACGCCGAGGTCGGCGAGCGCCTGCGCGTACACGGGGAAGCGGGCCGCGAGGTCGCGCCCCATCCCGGCGCGCTGCGCGCCCTGGCCGGTGAACAGGAACGCCAGCGCGCCCTCACCGGCCACGCCGCGGGCGACCTCGACGGTGTCGTCGCCGGTGCGCAGCCGCACGCTGCGGTGCTCGAAGCTGGACCGCGACGCCGCGAGGGAGTACGCGACGTCCAGCGCGCGCAGACCGGGGTGCGCGGCGAGGAACTCGCCGAGGCGGGCGTCCTGGGCTTCGCGGGCCCCGGCGCTGCGCCCGGAGACCAGCCACGGTACGGCGCCCATCCGCACCACCGGCTCGTCCGGGTCGGCGGGTTCGACGGCGGGTGCCTGTTCGAGGATGACGTGGGCGTTGGTGCCGCTGACCCCGAACGCGGAGACACCGGCCCGGCGCGGATGCCCGGTGACCGGCCACTCCCGCCGCTCGGTCAGCAGCTCGACCGCGCCCGCGCTCCAGTCGACGTGTGGGGTGCGCTCGTCCACGTGCAGCGTCGCGGGCAGCACGCCGTTGCGCAGCGCCTGCACCATCTTGATGACACCGGCGACGCCGGCGGCGCCCTGCGGGTGCCCCAGGTTCGACTTGATCGACCCGAGCAGCAGCGGGGTCTCGCGGTCCTGACCGTACGTGGCCAGCAGCGCCTGCGCCTCGATCGGGTCGCCGAGCCGGGTGCCGGTGCCATGTGCCTCGACGGCGTCCACGTCGGCCGGTGCGAGGCCCGCGTTGTTCAGGGCGGCCCGGATGACGCGGCGCTGCGAGGGCCCGTTGGGTGCCGTCAGCCCGTTGGAGGCGCCGTCGGAGTTGACCGCGGTGCCGCGGATCAGCGCCAGGATCGGGTGGCCGTGGCGCTGCGCCTCGGAGAGCCGTTCCAGGACGAGCAGGCCGACGCCCTCGGCCCAGCCCGTACCGTCGGCGGCGGCGGCGAAGGACTTGCAGCGGCCGTCCGGGGCGAGGCCGCCCTGCGCGGTGAACGCCTCGAACGCGGTCGGGGTGGTCATCACGGCGACCCCACCGGCCAGGGCGAGCGTGCACTCGCCATGGCGCAGCGCCTGCACGGCCAGGTGCGTGGCGACCAGCGACGACGAGCACGCGGTGTCGATGGTGACCGCCGGGCCTTCGAACCCGGCGGTGTACGACACCCGGCCGGACAGCACGCTGGCCACGGCCGCGGTCGTGGCGTACACGGTGTTGTCGTCGCCGGTGCGGGCCAGCAGGCTGGCGTAGTCCTGCCCGGTGGTGCCGATGAACACGCCGGTCTGGCTGCCGCGCAGCGACATCGGGTCGATGCCGGCGCGTTCCAGGGCCTCCCACGAGGTTTCCAGCACGAGCCGCTGCTGCGGGTCCATCGCCACGGCCTCGCGCGGGGAGATGCCGAAGAAGCCCGCGTCGAAGTCGGCGACGTCCGCCAGGAAGCCGCCCTCCCGGGTGGCGCTGTGCAGCGACGCCAGGTCCCAGCCACGGTCGGCCGGGAACCCGCCGATCGCGTCGCGGCCCTGCTCGACGAGCTGCCACAGCTCCTCCGGGGAGCCGACGCCGCCCGGGTAGCGGCAGCCGATGCCCACGATGGCGATCGGCTCGACCGCCGCGGAGACCAGCTGCGCGTTCTGGCGGCGCAGCCGTTCGTTCTCCTTGAGGGTGGACCGCAGCGCCTCGACGTACTGCTGGGCGGAGTCAGTCATCAAGCGTCCTTGTCTCGTCAGGTCGTGGTGCCGTCGATGGCGAGCCGCAGCAGGCTGGCGGCGTCCATGTCGTCGATCGAGGTGGCGGCCGCGTCGTCGGACGGCGCGGGCGTGGGTGCGTCGTCGTCGGCCAGCTGGAGCACCATCTCCAGCAGGCCCGCCTGGCGCAGGCGGCTGATCGGGATCGCCGCCAGCGCCGCGCGGATCCCGGCGTCCGGGTCGTCGGGCGTGTCGCCGCCGTCGGGCAGCAGTTCGGCGCGCAGGTAGTCGGCCAGCGCGTTCGGCGTCGGGTAGTCGAAGACCAGGGCGGCCGGCAGCGTACGGCGGCCGGTCAGGGTCCGCAGCCGGTTGCGCAGCTCCACCGCGGTCACCGAGTCGAAGCCCACGTCCCGGAACGCCCGCGAGCCGGTCAGCTCGTCGGTGCCGTCGAAGCCGAGCGTGGCGGCCGCCTCCGTACGGACGGCGTCCAGCAGCACCCGGGTGGCCTCGGCCGGGGCCAGCCCTGCCAGGCGGCGCACCAGGGCGGTCTCGCCATCGTCAGCCGGTTCCGCCCCGGCGTCCGTGTCGTGCAGCGCGCCGCGGACCTCGGGCAGCTCGGCCAGCAGCGGGCTGGGCCGGGCCGCGGTGAAGGCCGGGGCGAACCGGGCCCAGTCGGTGTTGGTGACCGTGAGGCTCGCCTCACCGTCCTCGATGGCCCGTTGCAGCACCGAGATCGCCAGGCCGGGCTCCATCACGTTCACGCCGCGCTTGAGCAGGTGCGCCAGGATCCGCTGGTCGGTGGCCATGCCCGCGCCGCCCCAGGTGCCCCAGGCGACCGAGGTGGCGGGAAGGCCGCGGGCCCGCCGGTACCGGGCCAGGCCGTCCACGAACGCGTTACCGGCGGCGTAGCCGCCCTGGCCGCCGCTGCCCCAGCTGGCCGCGCCGGACGAGAACACGACGAACGCGTCGAGGTCCAGGCCCTCGGTCAGTTCGTGCAGGTTCCAGCCGCCGGTGAGCTTGGCGCGCAGCAGGTCCTCCAGCTGATCGCCGGTGATCGACTCGACCGGGGCGTCGCCGGAGCCGACGCCCGCCGCGTGCACGACCGCGCTCAGTGGACGGTCGGCCGGAATGCCGTCGAGCAGCTCGGCCAGCGCCGTACGGTCGGCGGCGTCGACCGCGGCGACCGTGACGCCGACGCCGAGTTCCGCCAGGTCCGCGGCGAGGTCGGCGGCGCCGGGGCTGTCCGGGCCGCGGCGGCTGGTGAGCAGCAGGTGCTGGGCGCCGCGCGCGGCGACCCAGCGGGCCAGGTAGCCGCCGATGCCCCCGGTGCCGCCGGTGATCAGTACGGTGCCCCGCGCCCGGAAACCACCGGCGTGCTCCCCCGCGACGGCCGGGGCGGGCACGAGACGGCGGCCGTACGTGCCGGTGGCGCGGACGGCGAGCTGGTCCTCGGTGCCCCCCAGCGCGGCGGCGAGCTGCACTGCCGCGGTGCCCTCGGGGTTGCCCGGCAGGTCGACGAGGCCGCCCCAGCGCTGCGGCACCTCCAGCGCGGCGACCCGGCCCCAGCCCCACAGCGTGGTCTGCTCCGGCGCGGTGACCGGGTCGTCGTGGCCGGTACCGACCGCGCCACGGGTCGCGACCCACAGCGGCGCGGCGATGCCCGCGTCGCCGAGGGCCTGCAGCAGCAGCACGTTCCCGGCGAGGCCGCGCGGCACCGCGCCGTCGCGCCCGCCGACGAGTCCGACCAGGCTGAGCACTCCGGCGACCGCAGCGCCCTCGGCCCCGCCGGCGTCGACCAGCCCAGCGCCGACCAGCCCGGCGCCGACCAGC
Organism: Krasilnikovia sp. MM14-A1004; assembly: GCF_047159485.1. GTDB lineage: Bacteria > Actinomycetota > Actinomycetes > Mycobacteriales > Micromonosporaceae > Actinoplanes. The sequence continues at coordinate 3,552,635 of NZ_AP038773.1, forward strand.
CCGGCGTCGGCCAGCCGCAGCGCGAGTCCGGCCCGGTCGGTGTCCGCGGGCATCTCGAATCGGACGGTGTCCGGTCCGAGCGCGGCAATGACCGCGTCGGCCCAGTCCTCGACGCCCGCCGTCGACGAGTGCGGCGCGTCGGTGGGCTCGCCCACCGCCGTGGCGGGGACGACGACCAGCCATCGGCCCTGCGGCGCGGCGGCCGCGGGCACCGGCACCCAGGAGTCCCGGTAGCGCCACCGATCCGTGACGGCGTCGCCGCGCTTGCGGTCGCGCCAGGTGGCGAGCGCGGGCAACAGCGCGGTGGCCGCATCGGCGTCGAGGTCCAGTTCGGACGCCAGCTCACCGCTCTCGACCAGCTCCCAGAAGGCGGCGTCCGCCGGGTCACCGGCGCGCGGCCCCGACATCTCGGGCCAGAACCGCTGCTGCTGGAACGCGTACGTGGGCAGCTCCACCCGCCGCCCGGCGGGCACCACGGCGGTCCAGTCGACTCCCAGCCCGCGCACGAAGCCCTCGGCGGCGGCCGCCAGCAGCCTCGGCAGGCCGCCCTCCTCCCGGCGCAGGGTGCCGAGCACGACACCCTCGACGCCCGCGGATTCCAGCGTCTGCTCGACCGCGACGGTCAGCACCGGATGTGCGCTGGGCTCGATGAACACCCGGTGGCCCGACTCGGCCAGCAGCCGGGTGACCGCCTCGAACTCGACGGTCTGCCGCAGGTTGCGATACCAGTAGTCGGCGGTGAGACCGGCGGTGTCGAACAGCCCGGCGGTCACTGTCGAGTAGAACGGGATGTCCGAGCTGCGGGGCCGTACCGGCGCGAACGCCGCCAGCACCCGCTCGCGGATGACCTCCACCGCCGGGGAGTGCGACGCGAACGCCGCCGGGATGCGCCGGTGCCGCACCTCGTCGGCGACCAGCTGCGCCTGCAGTTCCGCCAGCTCGGCGACGGGGCCGGAAACCACCGCGGTGGACGGCCCGTTGAACGCGGCTACCTGCAGGGCGGGCCAGGCGGCGACCCGCGCCGCGATGTCGGCGGCGGGCAGCGACACGGAGACCAGCCCGCCGACGCCGTCGAGGGAGTCGAGCGCGATGAGGCTGCGCAACGCGATGATCATGGCGCCGTCCGCGACGGTGAGGCCACCCGCGACGGTCGCCGCGGCGATCTCGCCCTGGGAGTGGCCGACGACCGCGTCCGGTTCGACGCCGAGCGACCGCCACACCTCGGCCACCGCGACCAGTACGGCCCACAGCGCGGGCTGGACCACGTCGACCCGGTCGAGCGACGGCGCCCCGTCGGCGCCGGACAGCACGTCGCGCAGCGACCAGTCCACGTACGGCGCGAGCGCCGCCGCACACTCGTCGATCTTGTCGGCGAACACCGGCGAGCCGGCCAGCAGCTCCCGCCCCATGCCGATCCACTGCGAACCCTGGCCGGGGAAGACGAACACCACCCTGCCCAGCGGCCCGGCCGCGCCGGTGATCGCGGACGGGGACGGCTGGTCCGCCGCGAGGGCCAGCAGCTCGTCGCGCCCGCCGTCGAGCAGCACCGCACGGTGCTCGAACAGCGAGCGGGTGGTCAGAAGCGCGTGGGCGACGTCCACCGCCGCGGCATCACCCGACAGTCCGCCGTCAACGCGGACACCGTCGGCGTCGACGTCCGGCCAGGACCGCTCCCCCAGCATCTCGGCCAGGCGGGAAGCCTGGTCCCGCAGCGCAGCAGCGGTTCGGCCCGACAGCACCCACGGCACGACCGGCGGTGTGACGACCTCCGGGTCCGGGCCGGGCGCGGGCGACGCCTGTTCGAGGACGACGTGCGCGTTGGTGCCGCTGAGCCCGAACGACGACACACCGCCCCGGCGCGCCCGGCCGCTCTCCGGCCACGGGGTCGTCTCGGTGAGCAGCCGCAGATCGCCGCTGCTCCAGTCCACATGTGACGAGGGACGCTGCGCGTGCAGCGTCCTGGGAAGTATGCCGTGCCGCAGTGCCAGCACCATCTTGATCACCCCGGCGACGCCCGCGGCGGCCTGGGTGTGCCCGATGTTGGACTTGACAGAGCCGAGCAGCAACGGCTCCGCCCGGTCCCCGCCGTACGTCGCCAGCAGCGCCCCGGCCTCGATCGGGTCGCCGAGCCGGGTGCCGGTGCCGTGGGCCTCGACCGCGTCCACGTCCTGCGGACGCAGACCGGCGTTGGCGAGTGCCTGCCGGATCACCCGCTGCTGCGCGGGGCCGCTGGGTGCGGTGAGGCCGTTCGACGCGCCGTCCTGGTTGACCGCCGAACCGCGGATGACCGCGAGCACCTCGTGGCCGTGGCGTTGCGCGTCGGAGAGGCGTTCCAGCACGATCATGCCGACGCCCTCTCCCCAGCCGGTGCCGTCGGCGGCGTCGGCGAACGCCTTGGTCCGCCCGTCGGCGGGCAAAGCCCCCTGCTGGGTGAGCAGGTAGAACGAGCGGGGGCTGGCCAGTACCGTCGCGCCGCCGGCCAGCGCCAGGGAGCATTCGCCCTGCCGCAGGGCCTGCGCGGCCAGGTGCAGTGCCACCAGCGAGGCGGAGCAGGCGGTGTCGACGGTCATCGCGGGGCCTTCGAGCCCGAACGTGTACGACAGCCGCCCGGAGATCACGCTGGCGGCCAGCCCGGTCAGGACGTGACTCTCGTTGTCCTGCCCCGCGTCCAGCAGCACGCTCGCGTAGTCCTGGCCGTTGGTGCCGACCCACACGCCGGTACGGCTGCCGCGCAGGGTGGCCGGGTCGATGCCGGCCCGTTCGAACGCCTCCCACGAGGTCTGCAGCAGCAGCCGCTGCTGCGGGTCCATGAGCAGCGCCTCGCGCGGGCTCACGCCGAAGAAGCCGGGGTCGAATCCGGCCGGGTCGGCGAGGAAACCGCCTTCGGAGGTGGCGCTGCCCGCGATGAGCTTGTTCAGGTCCCACCCGCGGTCGGCAGGGAACGGCCCGATCGCATCCCCGCCGTCCAGCAGCAGCCGCCACAGGTCCTCGGGCGAGCGCACGCCACCCGGGAACTGGCAGGCCATGCCCACGATGGCGATCGGTTCATCGATCGGGGTGCCCGCCACGGGCTCCGCGTCGGGCGCCTCGCCCGCGAGGTATCCGGCCAGCGCCCGCGGCGTCGGGTAGTCGAACACGACAGCGGCGGGCAGCACCCGGCCGGTGGCCGCGCCCAGCCGGTTGCGCAGCTCGACCCCGGTCAGCGAGTCGAACCCGAGGTCACGGAACGCCCTGTCCGCGCCGACCGCGGCCGCGTCGGCGTAGCCGAGCACCGCGGCCACCTCGGCGCGGACCACCTCCAGCAGCACGGCGGCCCGCTCGGCCGCGGGGCGCCCGGCCAGGCGCCGGTCCAGCTCCGCGGCGCCGGCACCGTTCGCGACCCTTTCCAGGACGGTACGGGCCTCCGGCAGCTCGGCCAGCAACCGGCTGGGCCGCGTCGTCAGCAGCACGGTCAGCAGTTCGGTACGGCGCAGGTCGGCGACGACGACGGTCGGTGCGGGTTCGGTCACCACCTGGCGGAGCACGGCGAGGCCGTGTTCGGGCCGCATCGCGGGGATCCCGGTGCCCGCCGCCATGCCCTCGCCCGCCCAGGCACCCCAGGCGATCGACGTGGCGGGCAGGCCGAGGGCGTGGCGCCGCTGGGCGATGCCGTCCAGCACCGCGTTGGCCGCCGCGTAGTTGCCCTGGCCCGGGTTGCCGATCGCACCCGCCATCGAGGAGAACAGCACGAACGCGTCCAGGTCGTGCCCGCGGGTCAGCTCGTCGAGCAGCAGCGCCGAGTCCACCTTGGCGCGCCGGACCGCCGCGAAGCGTTCCGGGGTCAGGCTTTCCAGCATGCCGTCGTCGAGGATCCCGGCGGTGTGCACGACCGCGGAGACCGGGTACGCGGCCAGCAGCGCCGCCACCGCGTCCCGGTCGGCCATGTCGCACGCCACGACGTGCACCTCGGCGCCGAGGCCGGTCAGCTCGGCGCGCAGCTCGTCGGCGCCGGGCGCCCGCGGGCCGCGGCGGCTGGCCAGCACCAGCGTTCCGGCCCCGCGGGCGGCCAGGTCACGTGCGACGGTGGCGCCCAGCGCGCCGGTCCCGCCGGTGATCAGTACGGTCCCGGCCGGCGTCCACTCCGCCCCCGCATGGCCCGGCGCGGGCACGAGACGGCGCGCGTACACGCCGTCGGGGCGGACGGCGACCTCGTCCTCGCCGCCGGTGAGGGCGGCGACCAGCCGGGCGGCGGCCGTCTCGTCCAGCGCCTCCGGCAGGTCGATCAGGCCGCCCCACCGCTGGGGCGTTTCCAGCGCGGCGACCCGTCCCAGCCCCCAGACGCCGGTCTGTGCCGGGTCGGTGACCGGGTCGGCCGCGGACACCGAGACCGCGCCGCGGGTGACCGCCCGCAGCGGAGCGGCGATACGGGCGTCGCCGAGGGCCTGGATCAGCGTCGTGGTGCCGACCGCGTCGAGCAGCGACACCACCCCGGCGACCGGCCCGGCGGCGGCCAGCCGCGCGGCCAGTCCGTCCCGGCCGTCGGCCCCGGCCGTTACCGCTACGGCGTGGCCGCCCAGCGCCGTCAGCACGAACGTCGCCCGCTCGCCGGCGCCGTCGCCGCTGACCACCAGCCAGGGCTCGGCCGCGCCGGACGTGGATCGAGGGTCACCCGGCACCGGCCGCCAGATTTCGCGGTAGCGCAGGGCGGCCGTCGCGGAGAGTTCCCGGCGGCGGTGGCGCCAGGCCGACAGGGCGGGCAGCACGGCGCCCAGCGCGTCCTGGTCGGCGTCCAGCTCGACCGCGACCGACCCCAGGTCGTCGCGCTCCACCAGCGCCCAGAACGCGTCGTCGGAGCCGGACGCGATCGTCTCCGGCCAGTACCGCCGCCGCTGGAACGCGTACGTGGGCAGGTCCACGACAACGGCGCCGGTGCCCGCGAAGACCCGCGCCCAGTCGACCGGCACCCCGCGCACGTGCAGCCGGGCGAGCGCGGTGAGCAGGGTCGCCTCCTCGTCGCGGCCCGACCGCAGCGCGGGCACGCAACCCTCGGCGAGGGCCGACAGCACTCCGTCGGGGCCGAGTTCCAGCAGGGTGGCGCGCAGGCCGGTCAGGGTGGCGACGCCGTCGGCGAACCGGACGGTCTCCCGCACGTGCCGTACCCAGTAGTCGGGCGAGGTGAGCTGCGCGTCGGTGGCGAGTTCACCGGTCAGGTTGGACACGACGGGAATCCGGGGCGGGGACAGCGTCACGCTCGTCACCACCGCCCGGAATTCGTCCAGCATCGGATCCATCAGCGGAGAGTGAAACGCATGGCTGACCCGCAAACGGCTAGTCTTGCGGCCGCGGGCGGCGAATTCGGCGGCGATCCGTTCGGCCTCGTCGGCCCGCCCCGACACCACCACCGACTGCGGCCCGTTGCAGGCGGCGATGCCGACCCCGGCGGTCAGCAGCGGCCGGACCTCCTGCTCGTCGGCCTGCACCGCGATCATCGCGCCCCGCTCGGCGGGCAGCGCCTGCATGAGCCGGGCCCGCGCGGCGACCAGGGTGCACGCGTCGGTCAGGGTCAGCACCCCGGCCACGTGCGCGGCGGTGATCTCGCCGATGGAGTGCCCGCCGACGACACTCGGGCGCACCCCCCACGACTCGACCAGCCGGTACAGCGCCACCTCGACGGCGAACAGGGCGGGCTGGGTCCATTCCGTACGGTCCAGCAGGTCGCGGTCCTCGCCCCACATGACCTCGCGCAGCGGCATGTCGAGGCGGGCCAGCACGTCGTCCAGCGCGTCGGCGAACACGTCGAAGCGGGCGTACAGTTCCCGGCCCATGCCGAGGCGCTGGCTGCCCTGGCCGGAGAAGAGCACCGCGAGCTCCTGCGGCGTCGCTGTTGCCCGGGCGACCTCGGTGATGCCGTCGGCGGTGGCCAGCAGCACCGCGCGGTGCTCGTAGGCGGAGCGGGTCGCGGCCAGCGAGTAGCCGATGTCGGCCGGGTCGTGTCCGGCGGCGGCGTCCCGGATCCGCGCCAGCTGCGCGTTCAGCGCCGCCTCGGACTTGCCGGACACCGGCCACGGGACGGCCCCGGCCCGGACCCGGGCGGGTGGCCGCGGCGTCCCGGCCCGCGCGGCCTGCTCCAGGATGAGGTGGGCGTTGGTGCCGCTGACCCCGAACGACGACACCGCCGCCCGCCGGGCCCGCCCGGTGTCGGGCCACGGCGCGGCGTCGGCCAGCAGCCGGATCGACCCGGACTCCCAGTCGACGGCGGTGGTGGGCGCGCTCAGGTGCAGGGTCCGGGGTGCGGTGCCGTGCGACAACGCCATCACCATCTTGATCACCCCGGCGACGCCCGCCGCGGCCTGGGCGTGCCCGATGTTCGACTTGAGCGAGCCCAGCAGCAGCGGCTGAGCCCGGTCCGTCCCGTACGTGGCCAGCAGCGCCTGCGCCTCGATCGGGTCGCCGAGGCGGGTGCCCGTGCCGTGCGCCTCCACCACGTCCACGTCGGCGGGCGCCAGGCCCGCGTTCGCGAGGGCCTGCCGAATCACCCGCTGCTGCGCGGGGCCGCTCGGCGCGGTGAGACCGTTCGACGCACCGTCCTGATTGACCGCCGAACCCTTGAGTACGGCGAGGATGCGGTGGCCGTGGCGTTCGGCGTCGGAGAGCCGTTCCAGGACGAGCACGCCGACGCCCTCGGCCCAGCCGGTGCCGTCGGCGTCGTCGGAGAAGGACTTGCACCGCCCGTCCGCCGCGAGCCCGCCCTGCGCGGTGAACGCCGCGAACGCTCCCGGCGTCGACATGGCCGACACGCCACCGGCCAGGGCCAGGTCGCATTCGCCGCCGCGCAGCGACTGCGCCGCCAGGTGGATCGCGACCAGCGACGACGAACACGCCGTGTCCACCGCCATCGCGGGACCCTCCAGCCCCGCGAGGTAGGAGATGCGCCCGGCCAGCACGCTGGCGATCGTCGAGGTCAGCGCGTACGCGTCGGCCCCGGCCCCCGCGTTGACCTTCAGGTCGGAGTAGTCCTGGCCGTTGGTGCCCATGAACACGCCGGTACGGCTGCCCCGCAGCGACGTCGGCGCGATCCCGGCCCGCTCGATGGCGTCCCAGGTGGTCTCCATCAACAGCCGGTGCTGCGGGTCCATCGACACCGCCTCGCGCGGCGAGACGCCGAAGAACTCCGCGTCGAAGTCGGCCAGGTCGGTGAGGAAGCCGCCCTGCCGGGTCGCCGTGGTGACCGCGGAGAGGTCCCAGCCGCGGTCCGTCGGGAAGTCGGTGACCGCGTCCCGTCCGTCGGCGACCAGCTGCCACAGCTGTTCGGGGGTGGACACCCCGCCCGGGTAGCGGCAGGCCATGCCGACGATGACGACCGGGTCGGCGGTGGGTGCGGCGGCGACCACCGGTGCGGCGGCCGGTGCGGCGCCGAACAGTTCGGCGCGCAGGTGCGCGGCGAGCTTCTCCGGTTCCGGGTGGTCGAACACCAGGGTCGCGGGCAGGGCGAGGCCGGTGCGGCGGCGCAGCCTGTTGCGCATGTCGACCGAGCCGGCCGAGTCGAAGCCCAGGTCCCGGAACGTCACCCCGCTGGGCAGCGTGTCGGCGTCGGCGTACCCGAGGCAGCGGGCCGCCTCGGCACGGACCAGGCCGAGCAGCGTACGGTCCCGCTCGGTCTCGGTCATCGCGGCGAGCCGACGCGTGAACTCGGGCTCGTCGCCGGTGTCCGGGGCCTCGGCGAGCGCGACGGCGGCCTCCGGGAGCTCGGCCAGCAGGTTGCTGCGCCGGGTGGCGGCGTACGCCGGGGCGAACACCGACCAGTCCGTGTCCGTGATGGTCACGGTGGCGTGGTCGTCGTCGAGGGCACCGCGCACGGCGGCCAGCACGAGGGCGAGGTCCAGCGACCGCACCCCGTCCCGGCCGACGTCGCCGGCACGGTCCGGCCCGACCGCCGCAGTGTCCGGCGGGCCGCTCGGCTCCGCAGCGCTGCGGTCCGACGGGCCGGTACGGCGGAGGCCGCCGCTCACCGTGATGGACACGGCGGGCAGGTCCCGGGCGCGCCGCCAGCGGGCCAGGCCGTCATGCCCGGCGGCGACCGCGGCGCCGCCGGCGCCGCCCGCCGAGAACAGGACGAAGCCCTCGGCGTCACCGGCCAGCTCGTGCAGGTTCCACGCGGCGGTCAGCGCGGTGTCGAGCGTGGCCGTGCCGTCGCCGGATTCCGGGAGCGGGTCGCCGCCGGTCAACGCGGCGGCGTGCACGATCAGGGTGGGCCGGTGCCGGGCGATAACTTCGGCGAGGGCGTCGCGGTCGGTGGGGTCGGCGGTGACGACGTGCTCGACGCCGTGGCCGCGTACCCATGCCGTGAGGGCCCCGTCGGCGTCGCCGGTGATCAGGGCGGTGCCGTGCGGCTGCCGGGCACCATCGTGGCCCACAGGCGGGGCGGGCGCGTGCACGAGGCGGCGGGCGAACACCCCGGCCGTCCGGATGGCGACCTGGTCCTCCGCGCCGCCGAGCACCGCGGCGAGGCGCTGCGCGGCCCGCTCGTCGATCTCCTCCGGCAGGTCGATCAGGCCCGCCCAGGCGAAGCCCCACAGCGCGGCCTGCTCGGGTGCGGTGACCCGGTCGGCGCGGCCCACCGCGACGGCTCCCCTGGTCAGGCACCAGACCGGTACGTCCAGGCCGCCGCCGGACAGGGGCGCGGCCTGCGGCAGGTCCAGCAGGGACACCACGCCGCTCAGACCGGTGGTGTCGAACGTGGCCCCGGCGGGCACGCTGTCCACACCGAGCGCCGCCACCACGGCACGCGTCCACGCGTCCGGTTCGGCGGGGACAACGGCAAGCCAGCGCCCGTCGAGGCCGCCGCTCACGGTCACGGGCTTCCACGTGTCGGTGTAGCGCAGCGCGTCGGCGGTGGAGCGCAGGCGGCGGCTCTCGCGCCACGCGGACAGGGCGGGCGTCAGCGACGCCGCCGCGGCGGCGTCGAGCGCGAGCGCGGTGCCCAGCTCCCCCGAGTCGACCAGGTTCCAGAACTCGGCGTCGACCGGGTCGGCGGCGGCCGGTGCCGCGGCGGCGGGCTGCGGCCAGAACCGCTGCCGCTGGAACGGGTACGTGGGCAGGCCGACCCGGCGCCCCCCGGCGAACAGGACGGCCCAGTCGACCGGCACACCCCGGACGAACGCCGTCGCGACCGAGGTGAGCAGGCGGCGCAGGCCGCCCTCGTCCCGGCGCAGGGTGCCGACGACGAGGCCGTCGGTGCCGGTCTCCTCCAGGGTCTGTTCGATGCCGACGGTCTGCGTCGGATGCGCGCTGGGTTCGACGAAGACGCGGTGGCCGTCGTCGAGCAGCGCCCGGATCGTCTCCTCGAATCGCACGGTCCGGCGCAGGTTGGCGTACCAGTAGTCGGCGGTCAGGTCGGCGGTGTCGATCGGCTGCGCGGTGACCGTGGAGTAGAACGGCACCTCGGCGCTGCGCGGGGCGAGCGGCGCCAGCTCGGCGAGCACCCGGTCGCGGATCAGCTCGACCTGCGGCGAGTGGGACGCGTAATCCACCGGGATGCGGCGGACCCGTACGCCCTCCGCCTCCAGCGCAGCGGACAGCTCGTCCAGGGCCCTGGGTGCGCCGGACACCACGGTGGAGCGGGGGCCGTTGACACCGGCGATGCCGGACCGCTCGTCGAGCCGGGGCCGCAGGTCCTCGGCGGGCAGCGCCACGGACATCATGCCGCCCCGGCCGGCGAGGGTGTCGGCCACGGCGATGCTGCGCAGGGCGACGATCCGGGCACCGTCGTCGAGGCTGAGGGCGCCCGCGACGGTGGCGGCCGCGATCTCGCCCTGGGAGTGCCCGACGACAGCGGCGGGCCGTACGCCCAGCGAGCGCCACACCTCGGTCAGCGAGACCATCACCGCCCACAGCACGGGCTGCACCACGTCGACCCGGTCGAGGCCGGGCGCGCCGTCGCCGCCGCGCAGGACGTCGATCAGCGACCAGTCCACGTACGGCGCCAGCGCGTCCGCGCACTCGTGCAGCCGCTGGGCGAACACCGGCGAGGTGTCCAGCAGTTCGCTGCCCATTCCGGCCCACTGCGAGCCCTGCCCGGGGTAGACGAACACGGTCCTGCCGAGCGGCCCGGCAACCCCGGCGACCACGTCGGCGCCGCCGTCGAGCAGGTCGCGCAGCCCGTCGGCGTCGAAGACGACGGCCCGGTGCTCGAACACGGCCCGGCCGGTGGCCAGCGACCATCCGACATCGGCGGACCCGCCGGGGTCCACGACAGGGAGCAGGCGGGCGGCCTGCTCCCGGAGCGCGTCGGCCGAACGGGCGGTGAGCACCCACGGCGTGACGCCGGCCGTCCCGGATCCGGGCACCGGGGCCACGGGCTCGGCCTGTTCCAGGATGACGTGGGCGTTGGTGCCGCTGACCCCGAACGAGGACACCCCGGCCCGGCGGGGACGGCCGGTCTCCGGCCAGTCGCGCCGCTGCGTCAGCAGGTCCAGCGAGCCCGCCGACCAGTCCACGTGCGAGGACGGCGTGTCGGCGTGCAGGGTCGGCGGCAGGACGCCGTGCCGCAGCGCCAGCACCATCTTGATCACCCCGGCGACCCCGGCCGCGGCTTGGGTGTGGCCGATGTTCGACTTGATCGAGCCGAGCAGCAGCGGCGCCGCCCGGTCCTGCCCGTACGTGGCCAGCAGCGCCTGCGCCTCGATCGGGTCGCCGAGCGTGGTGCCGGTGCCGTGCGCCTCGACCGCGTCGACGTCGGCGGCGGTGAGGCGGGCGTTGGCGAGCGCCTGCCGGATCACCCGCTGCTGCGACGGGCCGTTGGGGGCGGTGAGGCCGTTCGAGGCGCCGTCCTGGTTGACAGCGGAGCCGCGCACGACGGCGAGAACCTCGTGGCCGTGGCGGCGGGCGTCGGAGAGGCGTTCGAGGACGAGCAGACCGGCGCCTTCGGACCAGCCGGTGCCGTCGGCGCTGTCCGAGAACGCCTTGCACCGCCCATCGGCGGACAGGGCCCGCTGCCGGGAGAACTCCACGAACGTGCGCGGCGTGGACATGACACTGACGCCACCGGCGACGGCGAGGTCACATTCGCCGTCGCGCAGGGACTGGGCGGCGAGGTGGAGGGTGACCAGCGACGACGAGCAGGCGGTGTCGACGGTCATGGCGGGGCCTTCCAGCCCGTACACATAGGACAGCCGTCCGGAGGCGACGCTGGGTGAGCTGCCCGCGATGTTGGCGCCCTCGAAGTCGTCGCCGAGCAGCAGGTGGTAGTCGTTGTACATGACGCCGGTGAAGACGCCGGTCCGGCTGCCGCGCAGCGACCGCGGGTCGATCCCGGCGCGTTCGAGCGCCTCCCACGTGGTTTCCAGCAGGAGCCGCTGCTGGGTGTCGGTGGCCAGCGCCTCGCGCGGTGACATGCCGAAGAAGGCGGGGTCGAAGTCGGCGGCGTCGTGCAGGAAGCCGCCGGAGCGGGTGTAGGAGGTGCCGGCGCGGTCGGGGTCCGGGTCGTAGAGGTCGTCGAGGTTCCAGCCGCGGTCGGTGGGGAACCCGGTGATCGCGTCGGTGCCGTCGAGCAGCAGTTGCCACAGCTGTTCGGGGGTGCTGACGCCGCCGGGGAACCGGCAGGCCATGCCGACGATGACGATCGGGTCGTCGCTGACCGGCAGCGCCACCGTGTCACCGGCGGCGTTCTGGTGGTCGGCGCCGACCAGTTCGGCCGTCAGGTGCGCGGCCAGCACTGTCGAGGTCGGGTAGTCGAAGACGAGGGTCGCGGGCAGGGTGAGGCCGGTCTCTGTGGCGAGCTGGTTGCGCAGTTCGACGGCGGCGAGGGAGTCGAAGCCGAGTTCCCGGAACGCCTTGTCGGGGTCGATGTCGGCGGCGCCGCGGTGGCCGAGCGCGTGCGCGACCCGGCCGCGGACCAGCTCCAGCATGGCGTCGGCCCGGTCGCCCGCGCTGAGCCCGGCGAGGCGCTGGGCGAGTCCGGTGGTGGGCGCGGCGGCCGCGGCGGCGCGGCGGGTCTGCCGCGGAGCGAGGTCGCGCAGCAGGGCCGGGATCACATCGGTACGCGCCCGCAGCGCGCCCGCATCGACCCGGATCGGAACAACAGTCGACGCCGGTGAGCCGAGGGCGGCCGCGAACATCCGCAGTCCCTCGTCGGCGGAGAGGACCGGCAGTCCCTGCGTCGCCATCCGCCGCCGGTCGACCTGCGACAGTTCCTGCCCGAATCCGGCGCCCACATCCCAGAGCGAGAAGGCGATGGCCGTGCCCGGCAGCCCGAGCGACTGCCGGTGTGCCGCGAGCCCGTCGAGGAACACGTTCGCCGCCGCGTAGTTGGCCTGACCACCGGTCAGCACGAGACCACCGGCCGAGGAGAACATCACGAACGCGGCCAGCTCCCGGTCCGCGGTCAGCTCGTGCAGCCACCACGCGGCGTCGGCCTTCGGCGCCAGCACGGTGTCGAACCGTTGCGGGGTCATCGCCCCGACCAGGCCGTTGTCACCCACCCCGGCCGCGTGGAACACCGCGGTCAGGTTCTCGATGCCCGCCAGCAGCTCCGCCACCGCAGCCCGATCGGAGACGTCACAGGCCACGACCCGGGCACCCAGCTCCGCCGCCAACTCGGCGGCACCCGGCGCCTCCAAACCCCGGCGAGACGTCAACACCAGCTTCCGGACACCCCGCTCGGCGACGAGGTAGCGGGCCACCACCGCACCGATCCCGCCGGTGCCACCGGTGATCAACACCGTGCCGTCCGGATCGAAGCTCGCCGTCCCGCCCGGCATAGCCGGCTCACCCGGCTGGCCGCCGCGCCGGTCCGCCGTCGCCAGTCCCGCGTCGCGGACCGGGCGCAACCGTGGGACCCACACCGCACCGTCCCGGATCGCGGCCTCGGGCTCCCCCGACGCCACGACCCCGGCCAACGCCCCGTCACCGACATCGCCGTCGGCTTCGACCAGCGTGAACAGGCCGGGGAACTCCACCTGCGCCGACCGCACCAGACCCCACACCGGCGCCTGCACCACATCACCCGGCTCGGTCACCACCACCAGCGGCGACCCCGACGCGGCCGCCGACTGCACCGCCGCCAACACCCGCGACGTCACCGCACGAACCGCCGACGGCACCGGAAGGTCCGGCGTCACGCACCGCAGCACGTCCACAGCGGACATGCCCGCCCCGACCACCGGGCCCCTGCGCCATACCACCTCGAACAGCGGGTCGCGGGTGCCGGACAGCTGGTCCCGGGTCACGGGGCGGCCGGTCATCGAGGCGGCGGTCAGCACGGGCTGTCCGGTGCTGTCGGTGACGGTCACCGACAATCGCAGGTCGCCGTCGCGGACCAGCCGTACCCGTACGGTGGTGGCGCCGGTCGCGTGCAGGGCGACGCCGTTCCAGGCGAACGGGACGGCCGTGTCCGTGCCGGTGTCGCGCAGGATCGTGGCGTGCAGGGCGGCGTCCAGCAGGGCGGGGTGGATGCCGTACCCGTCGACCGGAACGCCGTCGGGCAGCGTCACCTCGGCGAACACGTCGTCGCCGCGGACCCAGGCCGCCCGCAGGCCCTGGAAGGCCGGGCCGTAGCCGAAGCCGCGCGCGGCGAACGCCTCGTAGGCGCCGTCGACGTTGACGGGTTCCGCGCCGGCGGGCGGCCACGGGGTCAGCGCGGCCCCGGCCGCGACGGTGGCCGTGCTCAGGAAGCCGGAGGCGTGCTGCATCCAGGTCTGACCGCCGCCCGAGTACACCGCGACGGTTCGTCGGCCCGACTCGTCGGGTGCGCCGACCGCGACCTGGACCGGCACCGGTTCGTCGCCCATCACCAGCGGGGCCGACAGCGTCAACTCGTCGAGGGCGGCACAACCGACCTCGGCGCCCGCCCGCAACGCCAACTCCACGAAACCGGTACCCGGCACCAACACCGCACCCAGCACCGCGTGATCCGCCAGCCACGGCTGCGCCGGCACCGACAACCGGCCCGTGAACACCGCACCACCGTCCGGCGACCACACCACCGCGCCCAGCAGCGGGTGGTCGAGCGGGTGCACGCCGAGCGCGGCCGGATCACCGGCGGCCGGTGCGGCGTCCAGCCAGTACGACTGGCGCTGGAACGGGTACGTCGGCAGGTCGACGACGCGGGCGCCGGTGCCGGCGAACCAGGCGGCCCAGTCGACGGCGACGCCGTCGACGTGCAGCCGGGACAGGGCCGCGAGGACACTGGCCTGCTCTCCGCGGTCCTTCCGCATCAGCGGGACGACCACGGCATTGTCGTCCTGCGCCATGGCGGTGAGCACGGCGTCCGGTCCCACCTCCAGGAACCGGGTCGCGCCGCGCTCGCGCAGCGCCGCGAGGTGGTCCGCGAACCGGACCGTGTCCCGCACATGCGACACCCAGTACTCCGGATCGGTCACCTCCCCCGACACGACCAGCGGGATCCGCGGCTGGTGGAACGTGAGCCCGGCCACCACGGCGCGGAAGTCGTCCAGCATGGGCTCCATCAGCACCGAATGGAACGCGTGCGAGACGCGCAGCCGCTTGTGCTCCCACCGCGCGGCCAGCGCCAGGACCTCGTCCTCGACGCCGGACAGCACCACCGCGTCCGGGCCGTTGACCGCCGCGATCGACACTGCGGACGTGAGCAGCGGCAGCACGTCGGCCTCGGCGGCGCGGACGGCGACCATGGCGCCCCCGGACGGCAGCGCCCGCATCAGGCGGGCCCGTGCGGTGATCAGCGTGCAGGCGTCGGCGAGGGACAGCACCCCGGCGACGTGCGCCGCGGCGATCTCCCCGATCGAATGACCGGCCATCAGGTCGGGGCTGATGCCCCACGACTCGATCAGCCGGAACAGCGCCACCTCCAGCGCGAACAGCGCGGGCTGCGCGACGCCCGTGTCGTCGAGGGCGGCCGGGTCGTCGCCCCACACCACGTCCAGCGGCAGATCCAGTTCCGCCGCGACCGCGTGGAACGCCGCCGCGAACACGGGGAACCGGGCGGCCAGTTCGCGGCCCATCCCGAGGCGCTGCGAACCCTGGCCCGTGAACAGCAGCGCCGTCGCGCCGGCCGGGCGGGCCCGCCCGGTGATCACGTCCGGGGTGGATTCACCGGCCGCGTACGCGGAAAGGCTCCCGGGGTCGGTCACCGCCCGGTGTTCCAGGGCCGCGCGGGTGGTGGCCAGCGAGAACGCCACGTCCAGCGGGCGTTCGCGTACGGTGAGCAGCCGCCGCGCCTGAGCGCGCAGGCCGTCGGGCGTGGCCGCCGACAGCAGCCACGGGGTCGGCGCGGCCGCGGACCCGGCGTCGGCCGGGTCCGGGCCGGGCGTCGCGGGGTCCTGTTCCCGGATCGCGGGGCCCTGCTCCAGGATGAGGTGGGCGTTGGTGCCGCTGATGCCGAACGAGGAGACCGCCGCGCGGCGGGACCGCCCGGTTTCCGGCCACGCCCGCGGTGCGGTGAGCAGTTCGAGGTCGCCGGCCGTCCAGTCGACGTGCGGTGACGGTGTGTCGGCGTGCAGGGTGCGGGGCGCGACCCCGTGCCGCATGGCCAGCACCATCTTGATCACCCCGGCGACGCCCGCGGCGGCCTGGGTGTGCCCGATGTTCGACTTGATCGAGCCGAGCAGCAGCGGCGCCGGCCGGTCCTGCCCGTACGTGGCCAGCAGCGCCTGCGCCTCGATCGGGTCGCCGAGCGTGGTGCCGGTGCCGTGCGCCTCGACCACGTCGACGTCGGCGGCGGACAGGCCGGAGTTGGCCAGGGCCTGGCGGATGAGCCGCTGCTGGGCGGTGCCGTTGGGGGCGGTGAAGCCGTTCGACGCGCCGTCGGAGTTGACGGCCGTGCCGCGGATGACGGCGAGGATGCGGTGGCCGTGGCGCCGGGCGTCGGAGAGACGTTCGACCAGGAGCACACCGGCGCCTTCGGACCAGCCGACGCCGTCCGCGTCCGCGCCGAAGGCCTTGCACCGGCCGTCGACGGACAGGCCGCGCTGCTTGCTGAAGTCGATGAGCATTCCGGGGGTGGCCATCACGGTGGCGCCGCCGGCCAGGGCGAGGTCGCACTCGCCCTGTCGCAGCGCCTGCGCGGCGAGGTGGATCGCGACCAGCGACGACGAGCAGGCGGTGTCGACAGTGACGGCCGGCCCTTCGAGGCCGAACGTGTAGGCGACCCGCCCGGAGACGACGCTGCCGCCCGCGGTCGCGGCGGGGTTCACGTTGAGGGCGTAGTCGTGGTACATGACGCCGGTGAACACGCCGGTCCGGCTGCCGCGCAGCGAGCCCGGGTCGATGCCGGCGCGTTCGACGGCCTCCCACGACGTTTCCAGCAGGAGCCGCTGCTGCGGGTCCATGAGCTGGGCGTCGCGCGGTGAGATGCCGAAGAAGGCGGGGTCGAACCGGTCGGCGTCGTGCAGGAAGCTGCCGCGCCGGGTGTAGCTCTTGCCGTCCTTGCCGGGCTCCGGGTCGTACAGGTCGTCGAGGTTCCAGCCGCGGTTGGTGGGCAGGTCACCGACGGTGTCGACGCCGTCGAGGACGAGCTGCCACAGGTCGTCCGGCGTGCTGACGCCGCCGGGGAAGCGGCAGGCCATGCCGACGATGGCGACGGGCTCGTCGGTGCCGGTCCGGACGGGTACGGCGACGGCCACGCTCGTACCGCCGAGGCTGGTGTCGATGTGTTCGGCGACGGCGTCGACGGACGGGTGGTCGAAGACGAGGGTGGCCGGCAGCGTGAGGCCGGTGGCGGCGTTGAGCTGGTTGCGCAGTTCGATCGCGGTCAGCGAGTCGAAGCCGAGTTCCTGGAACGCGCGGGCCGGGTCGACGGCGTCCGGTGACGCGTGTCCCAGCACGGCGGCGACCCGCTCGCGGACGAGTTCCCGCACGGTGCGGCGACGCTCGCCCGCGCTGAGCCCGGCGAGGCGGTGCCCCAGCCCGGTGGTGGGCGCGGCGGCCGCGGCGGCGCGGCGGGTCCGGCGCGGCGCGAGGTCACGCAGCAGGGCCGGGATCACATCGGTACGCGCCCGCAGCGCGCCCGCATCGACCCGGACCGGAACGACAGTCGACGCCGGTGAGCCGAGGGCGGCCGCGAACATCCGCAGTCCCTCCTCGGCGGACAGGACCGGCAGTCCCTGCGCGGCCATCCGCCGCCGGTCGACCTCGGTGGTGTCCTGCCCGAGTCCGGTCCCCACATCCCACAGCGAGAACGCGATGGCCGTGCCCGGCAGCCCCAGCGACTGCCGGTGTGCCGCGAGGCCGTCGAGGAACACGTTCGCCGCCGCGTAGTTGGCCTGGCCGCCGGTCAGGACGAGACCACCGGCCGAGGAGAACATCACGAACGCCGCCAGCTCCCGGTCCGCGGTCAGCTCGTGCAGCCACCACGCGGCGTCCGCCTTCGGCGCCAGCACGGCATCGAACCGTTCCGGGGTCATCGCCCCGACCAGGCCGTTGTCACCCACCCCGGCCGCGTGGAACACCGCGGTCAGGTTCTCGATGCCCGCCAGCAGCTCCGCCACCGCAGCCCGATCGGAGACGTCACAGGCCACGACCCGGGCACCCAGCTCCGCCGCCAACTCGGCGGCACCCGGCGCCTCCAAACCCCGGCGAGACGTCAACACCAGCTTCCGGACACCCCGCTCGGCGACGAGGTAGCGGGCCACCACCGCACCGATCCCGCCGGTGCCACCGGTGATCAACACCGTGCCGTCCGGATCGAAGCTCGCCGTCCCGCCCGGCATAGCCGGCTCACCCGGCTGGCCGCCGCGCCGGTCCGCCGTCGCCAGTCCCGCGTCGCGGATCGGACGCAACCGTGGGACCCACACCGCACCGTCCCGGATCGCGGCCTCGGGCTCCCCCGACGCCACGACCCCGGCCAACATCTCGTCGCCGACTGCGGTATCTGCCTCGACCAGCGTGAACAGATCCGGGAACTCCACCTGCGCCGACCGCACCAGACCCCACACCGGTGCCTGCACCACGTCACCGGGCTCGGTCACCACCACCAGCGGCGACCCCGACGCGGCCGCCGACTGCACCGCCGCCAGCACCTGCGACGTCACGGCGCGAACCGCCGCGGGCACCACGAGATCAGGAGTCACGCACCGCAACACCTCCAGGCCGGTCGCGTCGCCGCCGGTCACCGGGAGGCGCCGCCAGGCGATCTCGAACAACGGCTCCTTGGCGGCGTTGAGCTGAGTGGTGGAGGTGGGGCGGCCGACCAGGGCGGCAACCGTGAGGACCGGCTGGCCGGTGGTGTCGGTGGCGGTCAGTGACACCTCTGTGTCGCTGGCACGGACG
The DNA here is from genome assembly GCF_047159485.1 of Krasilnikovia sp. MM14-A1004. Classification (GTDB taxonomy): domain Bacteria; phylum Actinomycetota; class Actinomycetes; order Mycobacteriales; family Micromonosporaceae; genus Actinoplanes. The sequence continues at coordinate 3,570,857 of NZ_AP038773.1, forward strand.
AGGTGGACGCGCAGGGTCGGGGCGCCGGCCGCGTGCAGGGCCACGCCGTTCCAGGCGAACGGGACGACGGTGGTGTCGCCGCTGTTGCGCAGGATCGCGGCGTGCAGGGCGGCGTCCAGCAGGGCGGGGTGGATGCCGTACCCGTCGACCGGAACGCCGTCGGGCAGCGTCACCTCGGCGAACACGTCGTCGCCGCGGACCCAGGCCGCCCGCAGGCCCTGGAAGGCCGGGCCGTAGCCGAAGCCGCGCGCGGCGAGCTCGTCGTAGGCGCCGGTGAGGTCGAGCGGTTCGGCGTCGGCGGGCGGCCATGCGGTCGGATCGGCCGGGACGGGCGTGACGACGGGGTTGAGCCGGCCCGTGGCGTGCAGCAGCCAGCCGCTGTCCCGGTGGGAGTGGATGGTGACGGCGCGTCGGCCCTCGTCGTCGGGGGCGCTGACGGCGACCTGGACGGGCACCGGCTCGTCGCCCATCATCAGCGGGGCCGACAGCGTCAACTCGTCGAGTGCGCCGCAGCCCACCTCGGCGCCCGCCCGCAACGCCAACTCCACGAAACCGGTACCCGGCAACAACACCGCACCCAGCACCGCGTGATCCGCCAGCCACGGCTGCGCCGGCACCGACAACCGGCCCGTGAACACCGCACCACCGTCCGGCGACCACACCACCGCGCCGAGCAGCGGGTGTCCGGTGCTCTGCAACCCGGCGGCGGCGACGTCCGCGACAGCACCCGCCGTGGGTGACGGCCAGTACCGCTCCCGCTGGAACGCATACGTCGGCAGCTCGATCCGCCGCCCACCGGCGACCAGCGGCGCCCAGTCCACCCCGACCCCGGCCACATGCAGCCTCGCCAACGCGGTCAGCGCCGTCGTCTCCTCCGACCGGTCCCGGCGCAGCACCGGCACCACCACGGCCTCATCCGGCACCAGCCCGCCGACCATCCCCGACAACACCCCGTCGGGACCGACCTCCAGAAACCGGGACACCCCCCGCCCGGTCAACGCCGCCAGGTTATCGGCAAAGCGGACCGTGTCCCGGACATGCGACACCCAGTACTCCGGATCCGTCACCTCCCCCGACACCACCAGCGGAATCCGCGGCTCGTGGAACGACAACCCGCACACCACCTGCCGGAACTCGGCCAGCATCGGCTCCATCAACACCGAATGGAACGCATGCGACACCTTCAGCCGGGTGTGCTTCCACCCCCCCGCCACCGCCAGGACCTCAGCCTCAACCCCGGACAACACCACCGCATCCGGACCATTCACCGCCGCGACCGACACCCCCGCCGACAGCAACGGCAACACCTCGGCCTCCGAGGCCCGCACCGCCACCATCGCCCCACCCGACGGCAACCCCTGCATCAACCGCGCCCGCGCGGTGATCAGCGTGCAGGCATCAGCCAGCGACAACACCCCCGCCACATGCGCCGCCGCCACCTCACCGATCGAATGCCCCGCCAGGAAATCGGGCCGCACACCCCACGACTCCACCAACCGGAACAGGCCCACCTCCAACGCAAACAACGCCGGCTGCGCCAACCCCGTCGCCTCCAACGCCGCCGCGTCATCACCCCACACCACATCCAGGGGCAGACCCAACTCCGCCACCACCGCGTCGAAGGCATCCGCGAACACCGGGAACCGGGCCGCCAACTCCCGACCCATCCCGAGGCGCTGCGAACCCTGACCCGTGAACAGAAACGCCAACAGACCCTCGCCGGAAGCGCCGCGGGCGACCTCGACGGGACCATCGGTACCGGACAGCAGCACCGCCCGATGGGTGAAGCTGGACCGGGACGACACCAACGAGAACGCCACATCCAACGCCGGTTCCGCCACTCCGGCCAGCCGTCGCAGCTGCGCATCCAGGGCCTGCGGCGTCCGCGCGGACACCACCAGCGGCACCGTCCCCGGAGTCCCCGCCACCGTCGGCGCAGCGACCGGCGCGGCGGGAGGCTGCTCCAACACCACGTGCGCGTTGGTGCCGCTCACCCCGAACGACGACACCGCCGCCCGGCGCACCCGGCCGGTCTCGGGCCACGCCGTCTGCGAGGTCAGCAGCTCGACCGCACCGGACTCCCACTCCACGTGCGACGAGGGCGCGTCCACGTGCAGCGTGCGGGGTGCGACACCGTGCCGCATCGCCAGCATCATCTTGATCACACCGGCGACCCCGGCGGCGGCCTGGGTGTGCCCGATGTTCGACTTCACCGACCCCAGCAACAGCGGAGTCTCCCGCTCCTGCCCGTACGTGGCCAGCAGCGCCTGCGCCTCGATCGGATCGCCCAGCGTCGTACCCGTGCCGTGCGCCTCCACCACGTCCACGTCGGACGGCTTGAGCCCGCCCGCGGCCAGCGCCTGCCGGATCACCCGCTGCTGCGACGGACCGTTGGGTGCGGTCAGGCCGTTGGAGGCGCCGTCGGAGTTGACGGCGCTGGCGCGGAGCAGCGCCAGCACCGGGTGCCCGTGGCGGCGGGCGTCGGAGAGCCGTTCCAGGACGAGCATTCCGGCGCCCTCGGCCCAGCCGACCCCGTCGGCCGAGTCGGCGAACGACTTGCACCGTCCGTCGGCCGACAGGCCACGCTGCCGGGAGAACGCGACGAAGGTTCCGGGGGTGGACATGACGGTCACCCCGCCGGCCAGCGCGAGGGTGCACTCCCCCTGCCGCAGCGCCTGCGCCGCCAGGTGCAGCGCGACCAGAGACGACGAACACGCCGTGTCGACGGTGACTGCGGGCCCTTCGAAGCCGAACGTGTACGCGACGCGCCCGGAGGCGATGCTGGGTGAGCTGGCCGTGCCCTGGTAACCCTCGTACTCCTCGCCGAGCAGGGTGCCGTAGTCGTTGTACATGACACCGGCGAACACCCCGGTACGGCTGCCCCGCAGCGACGTCGGGTCGACGCCGGTGCGCTCCAGCGCCTCCCAGGAGATCTCCAGCAGCAGCCGCTGCTGCGCGTCGGTGGCGGTCGCCTCGCGCGGGGACATGCCGAAGAAGTCGGGGTCGAACTGGTCGGCGTCGTGCAGGAAGCCACCGGAGCGGGTGTACGAGGTGCCGGGGCGTTCGGGGTCGGGGTCGTAGAGGCCGTCGAGGTCCCAGCCGCGGTTGTCGGGGAACCCGGTGATGGCGTCGGTGCCGTCGAGGACCAGCTGCCACAACTGTTCGGGTGTCGTCACGCCGCCGGGATAGCGGCAGGCCATCCCCACCACCACGATCGGATCGTCGGTCGTGGACACCAGCGCGGGCAGCTGCGCGACGGGTTCGTTCGCCGTACCGAAAAGCTCGCCGTGCAGGTATTCGGCCAGGGTGGTGACGCTGGGGTAGTCGAAGACCACGGTGGCGGGCAGGCGTAGGCCGGTCAGGGCGCTGACGGTGTTGCGCAGCTCGACCGCGGTGAGCGAGTCGAAGCCCAGGTCGCGGAAGGCACGGCCGGGATCGATCGCGGCCGGGCTGCCGTGCCCGAGCACCTCGGCGACCCGGCCGCGGACCAGCTCCAGCAGGGCTTCGGCCCGCTCCTGCGCGCCGAGGGACGCCAGTCGCTTCATCGGCCCCGCGTCACCGGCGGGGCCGGACACCGCGCGGCGGGCGGGGACCCGGATCAGGCCGCGCAGCAACGCGGGCACGTCGCCGCGGGCGCGGATCGCGGCCAGATCCAGGTGGATCGGTACGAGGACGTCCGCGCCCGTGGCCAGGGCCCGGTCGAACAGGGCGATGCCCTGAGCGGCGGTCAGCGGCGGCATGCCGGAGCGCGCCATCCGGGCCAGGTCCGCGTCGGACAGCGTGCCGGTCAGGCCCGCGGCGGACTCCCACGGCCCCCACGCGAGGGAGACGGCGGGCAGCCCGAGGGACCGGCGGTGCCGGACGAGTGCGTCGAGGAAGGCGTTGCCCGCGGCGTAATTGCCCTGGCCGGGGATGCCGAGGGTGCCCGACGCGGAGGAGAACACGACGAACGCGCTCAGCGTCGGCAGCAGCTCGTGCAGGTGCCAGGCCGCGTCGGCCTTCGGGCGCAGCACGGCGTCCATCCGTTGCGGCGTCAGCGAGGCGAGCACACCGTCGTCGAGGACGCCCGCCGCGTGCACCACCGCCGAGATGTCCTGCCCGGCCAGCAGCGCAGCCACCGCCGCGCGGTCGCTGACGTCGCAGGCCGCGACGGTCGCGTCCGCGCCCAGCGCGGCCAGTTCGGCGACCAGATCGGCGCCGCCGCCGCTGCGGCTGACCAGCAGCAGTTTGCGTACGCCCCGAGCGGCGAGGTGCCGGGCGAGCAGGCCGCCGAGGCCGCCGGTGCCGCCGGTGATCAGGACGGTGCCGGTGCCCCAGTTCACCGGGGTGGTGGCGGGCGTGGTGACCCTGGTCAGGCGGGCGGCCAGGACGGCGCCGTCGCGGATGACGAGTTGTGGTTCGTCGACGGTGAGGGCCTGCGGCACCAGGGCCGTGTCGTCGGCGTCGATGAGGGCGAACCGGCCGGGGTGTTCCGACGCCGCCGTACGGATCAGGCCGTGCACCGTGGCGGCGGCCGGGTCGGCGCCGGTGGTGGCGCCGCGCGTGACGAAGACCAGCCGGGTGCCGTCGAACCGGGTGTCGGCCAGCCATTGCTGCGCCAGGCTGAGCGCACGTGTGGCGAGGTCGTGGGCCGACCCGGCGGCGTCGTCGCGGCCCACGAGCGGCACGACCACCCGGGTGCCGGCGGGCACCGACGCCAGGTCGGCGACGTGCTCGCCGTCGATTCCCCACGGGTCGGGCCCGACCACAGCGATCGGGCGCGAACCGGCGGGTTCCGCCGCGTCGGGGCCGATCAGCGTGCTCGGACGTGGATCGGCGGGTTCCGTCGCGGGCACCCAGCTCAGTTCGAACAGGGCGTCGGCGAGGTTGTCGGGGTCTGCGGCGGGCAGGTCCCGGGTGGTCAGCGCGTCGATCGTGGCGACGGGCGCACCGTACCCGTCGGCCACGGCGATCGCGGCCGTGCCGTCGGCGGCCCGCCTCAGGCGTGCACGGATGGTGGTGGCGCCGGAGGCGTGCAGGCTGACGCCCTGCCAGGAGAACGGGACACCGCCGCCGTCCGGGTCGAACCGGGCGGCGTGCAGCGCACTGTCCAGCAGGGCCGGGTGCAGACCGTAGCCGGTGGCGTCGGTGCCGTCGGGCAGGGTGGCCTCGGCGTACAGGTCGGCGCCGTGCCGCCACACCGCCCGCAGCCCCTGGAAGGACGGCCCGTAGCCGAACCCGTCCCTGGCGAAGTGGTCGTAGAAGCCGGTCAGATCCACGGCTTCGGCGCCCGGGGGCGGCCAGGCGGTCGCCGGGAAGTCGGCCGTCGCGGCGCCGGGGGCGAGCACGCCTGTCGCGCACTGCTCCCACGGCGCGGACACGTCGTCGAGCCGGGAGTGGACCGTGAAGGTACGCCGCCCGGCCGCGTCGGGCGGCGTGACGAGCACCTGGACCTGGACGGCGCGCTCGGCGGGCAGAACCACGGGCGCGGTCAGGGTCAGGTCCTCGATGCGGCCGCAGGCGGCCTCGTCGCCGGCGCGGACCAGCAGTTCCACGAACGCGGTGCCGGGCACCAGCACCCGCCCGCCGACGACGTGCTCGGCGAGCCACGGGTGGGTGCGTACGGACAGTCGGCTGGTGAACAGGTAGCTGTCGCCGTCGGCGAGTGCGACGGCCGCGCCGAGCAGCGGGTGTCCGGTGCTCTGCAACCCGGCCGCCGCGACGTCCGCGACAGCACCCGCCGTGGGTGACGGCCAGTACCGCTCCCGCTGGAACGCATACGTCGGCAGCTCGATCCGCCGCCCACCGGCGACCAGCGGCGCCCAGTCCACCCCGACCCCGGCCACATGCAGCCTCGCCAACGCGGTCAGGGCCGTCGTCTCCTCCGACCGGTCCCGGCGCAGCACCGGCACCGCGTTATCGACCATGGCGGACAGCACCCCGTCCGGGCCGATCTCCAGGAACCGACTCACCCCCCGCTCCGTCAGCGCCGCCAGGTTGTCGGCGAACCGGACCGTGTCGCGGACATGCGACACCCAGTACTCCGGATCGGTCACCTCCCCCGACACCACCAGCGGAATCCGCGGCCGCTCGAACGACAGACCACCCACGACCCGCCGGAACTCGGCCAGCATCGGCTCCATCAACACCGAATGGAACGCATGCGACACCTTCAGCCGGGTGTGCTTCCACCCCCCCGCCACCGCCAGGACCTCAGCCTCAACCCCGGACAACACCACCGCATCCGGACCATTCACCGCCGCGACCGACACCCCCGCCGTCAGCAACGGCAACACCTCGGCCTCCGAGGCCCGCACCGCCACCATCGCCCCACCCGACGGCAACCCCTGCATCAACCGCGCCCGCGCGGTGATCAGCGTGCAGGCATCAGCCAGCGACAACACCCCCGCCACATGCGCCGCCGCCACCTCACCGATCGAATGCCCCGCCAGGAAATCGGGCCGCACACCCCACGACTCCACCAACCGGAACAGGCCCACCTCCAACGCAAATAAGGCTGGCTGCGCCAACCCCGTCTCGTCCAACGCGGCGGCGTCGTCGCCCCACACCACATCCAGGGGCAGACCCAACTCCGCCGCCACCGCGTCGAAGGCATCCGCGAACACCGGGAACCGGGCCGCCAACTCCCGACCCATCCCCAGACGCTGCGAACCCTGACCCGTGAACAGAAACGCCAGCAGACCCTCGGTGACGCTGCCCCGTGCGACCTCCACCGGACCGTCGGCATCCGGCAGCAGCACCGCCCGATGGTCGAAGCTGGTGCGGGACGTCGCCAGCGAGAAACCCAGATCGCGCAGCGCCACGTCTCGCGGCAACCGGGCGATCTGCGCGTCCAGGGCCTCCGGCGACCTGCCGGAGACGACCAGCGGGACCAGCGCGGCGGGGTCCACATCCGGGGCCGGGTCGGACTCGGGCGCCGCCGACGAGTCGGGGGCCTGTTCGACGAGCACGTGGGCGTTCGTGCCGCTCACGCCGAACGAGGACACGCCGGCGCGGCGGGCCCGGCCGGTCCCGGGCCACGCGGTCGCCTCGTCGAGGAGCCGGACGGCGCCGGTGGACCAGTTCACGTGCGAGGTCGGCTCGGCGGCGTACAGCGTCCGGGGAACGATCCCGTGCCGCATCGCCATGATCATCTTGATCACGCCGGCGACCCCGGCGGCGGCCTGGGTGTGCCCGATGTTCGACTTCACCGACCCCAGCAACAGCGGAGTCTCCCGCTCCTGCCCGTACGTGGCCAGCAGCGCCTGCGCCTCGATCGGGTCGCCCAGCGTCGTACCCGTGCCGTGCGCCTCCACCACGTCCACATCGGAGGGCATCAGCTCGGCGACGGACAGCGCCTGCCGGATCACCCGCTGCTGCGACCGGCCGTTCGGCGCGGTCAGGCCGTTGGACGCGCCGTCGGAGTTCACCGCGCTGGAACGGATCAGGGCCAGCACCTCGTGGCCGTTGCGCAGGGCGTCGGACAGCCGCGCCAGCACCAGCTGACCGGCGCCCTCGGCCCAGCCGACCCCGTCGGCCGAGTCGGCGAACGCCTTGCACCGGCCGTCCGCGGACAGGCCGCGCTGCCGCGCGAACTCGACGAAGGCGTGCGGGGTGGACATCACCGTGACGCCGCCGGCCAGCGCCAGATCGCATTCGCCCTGCCGCAGCGCCTGCGCCGCCAGGTGCAACGCGACCAGCGACGACGAGCACGCCGTGTCGACCGTCACCGCGGGACCTTCGAGGCCGAACGTGTACGACAGACGGCCGGACAGCACGCTGGCGACCAGGCCGGTGTCGGCGTGCGCCTCGGATCCGCGCAGCAGCTCGGCGTAGTCCTGCCCGTTGGTGCCCGCGAACACACCGGTACGGCTGCCGCGCAGCGCGTACGGATCGATCCCGGCCCGTTCCAGGGCCTCCCAGGTGATCTCCAGCAGCAGCCGCTGCTGGGGGTCCATGCCGAGTGCCTCGCGGGGCGAGATGCCGAAGAAGGCTGCGTCGAAGTCAGCCTGCCCGTCGAGGAATCCGCCGCGCAGGGGCAGGTCGAGCCCGGCCAGTTCGGTGAGGTCCCAGCCGCGGTCGGCGGGGAAGTCCGCGACCGCGTCGCGCCCGTCCGCGACCAGGTCCCACAGTTGCTCCGGCGAAGTCACCCCGCCGGGGTAGCGGCAGGCCATGCCGATGACGGCGATGGGCTCGTTCTGCCGGGACTTGAGTTCCCGTACGCGTTCGCGGGCGCGGCGCAGGTCGGCGGTGACGCGCCGCAGGTAGTCGACGGCCTTGTCGCGCTGCTCGTCCTGCACTGCCGCGTCCCCATTTCCTGACGGGTGCTGCGCCGGGTGGTGCGCCGGCGGTTCGTGAATCGGGCTGGTCATGAGAAGTCCTGCAGCTCGTCGTCGATGATCGCGAACAGGTCGTCGACCGATGCGGTGCGAAGGTCGGCGCCGGTGGTGCGCGGTGTGTCCCCGGGCTGCCGCAGGCCGGACAGGATCCGGTCGAGGCGGGATTCGAGATCGAGCCGGTCCGGGTCGGTGTCGGCGGCCAGGGCCCGCTCGAACCGGTCGAGTTCGGCGCCGGGGGTGCCGAGTTCGGACGGTGGCGCGGTGACCAGCTGGGACAGCAGGTGGGCGGCCAGCTCGCGGGGGGTCGGGTGGTCGTACACCAGGGCCGACGGCAGGTCCAGTCCGGTGGCCGTACCCAATCGGTTGCGCAGTTCCACCGCGGTCATGGAGTCGAAGCCCTGGTCGCGGAAGGACCTGTCGGCGCCGATCGCGGCGCCGCCGGGGTGCCCCAGGACCGCGGCGGTCTCGGCGCGGACGAGGTCGAGCAGGGCGCGCTCGCGGTCGGGTTCGGCGAGTCCGGCCAGCCGCCCGGCGAGGCCGGTGTCCACCGTGGCCGATGGTCCGGCGGTCGCGGGGTTCGCCCCGGGGATCCCGTCGAGGAGTCTGCTGGGTCGCTGGGCGGTGAATCCGGGCGTGAACCGGGACCAGTCGGTGTCGGCGACGGTGAGCGTGACAGGGTTCTCGGCGAGCGCCCCGTGCAGGGCGAGCAGGGCGAGGTCCGGGTCCATCGGCAGCACACCGCGGCGGCGCATCCGTTGCGCCACGTCCGGGTCGGCGGCCAGTCCCGCGCCGGCCCAGGCGCCCCACGCGAGCGACGTGGCGGGCAGCCCCGCGGCCCGGCGGTGGTGCGCCAGCCCGTCGAGGAAGGCGTTGGCGGCCGCGTACCCGGGCTGGCCGCCGCTGCCCCAGGTGGCGGCCCCGGAGGAGAACAGCACGAAGGCGCTGAGATCGTCGGTGAGCTCGTGCAGGTTCCAGGCCGCGGCCACCTTGGCCCGCAGCAGCGTGGCCAGCCGCTGCTCGGTCAGCTCGGCGATCGGCCCGTCGCCGGTGTCGACGCCCGCGGTGTGGAAGACCGCGCCGGCCGGGGTACGGGCCAGCACCGCCGCGAGGGCGTCGCGGTCGGCGGCGTCGCAGGCCACGATGGTGACAGTCGCGCCGTGGGCTTGCAGTTCGGTACGCAGCTCGTCCGCGCCCTCGGCGGCGGGGCCGCGCCGGCTCAGCAGCACCAGGTGTTCGGCGCCGTGCGCGGCCAGCCACCGGGCCACCCGGCTGCCGAGCCCGCCCGTGCCGCCGGTGACCAGGACGGTGCCGGTGGGCCGCCACTGCGCCGGGTCGGCGGGCGCGGCCGCGCGGACCAGCCGGCGGCCGTACGTTCCGGCCGCCCGCACCGCCACCTGATCCTCGCCGCCGAAACCGCCGGTGACCAGCGCCAGCACGGCACCGACGCTGCCGTCGGCGTCGGCGGGCAGGTCGAGCAGTCCACCCCAGTGCCGGGGCAGTTCCAGGGCGGCGACCCGGCCCAGTCCCCACAGGGCGGACTGTTCGGGCGCGCCGACCGCGTCGTCGGGGCCCGTGGAGACCGCGCCCCGCGTGGCGCACCACAGCGGCGCGGCGAGGCCGGCGTCCGCGACGGCCTGGATCAGCGCGACGGTACGGGCCAGCCCCGCGGGCACCGCCGCACCGGCGCGGACGGTCGGCACGGCCAGCAGCGACAGCACCCCGGCGAACGTGGTGTCGCGCAGCCGCGACAGGGCCCTGGCCAGCCCGGCCCGGCTATGGTCCGCGACGTCCAGCCGCACGGCGTGGGTGGACTCGAATCGGCGCAGCCAGTCCTCGTCGAGTTCGCCGTCCGGCACGACGATCAGCCACGGGCCGGACGGTTCGGTGGGTTGCGGCCGGAGCCGCTCCCAGCTCTCCCGGTAACGCCAGGAACTCACCACGGAACGCGCCCGCTGCCCGTCGCGCCACGCGGTCAGCGCGGGCAGGAGCGCCTGCTCCGTCGCCGCGTCCAGGTGCAGCGCGGCACCCAGGCCGCCCCGGTCGACGAGACGCCACCAGGCGTCGTCGTTGCTGTCCCGCGTGGACGGCGCGTGACGCGGCCAGAACCGCTGCCGCTGGAACGGGTAGGTGGGCACGTCGACCCGGCGGGCACCGGCGAAGAACGCGGCCCAGTCGACCGGCACCCCGGCGACGTGCAGGCGCGCCAGCGCGGACACCGCCGTCGTCTCCTCCGGCTGGTCCCGGCGCAGCAGGGCCACGGCCGTGCGCCCCGCCGGGACCAGCCCGGCCACCAGCGGGGTGAGTACGGCGTGCGGGCCGAGTTCCAGGAACGTGTCGACCCCGTGGCCGACGAGCGAGGTCACCGAGTCGGCGAAGCGTACGGTGTCGCGGACGTGGTTGATCCAGTACTCCGGGGAGGTCACGTCGCCCGCGGCGGCGATCGGGATCGTGGGCGCGGCGAACGTGAGCCCCCGCACCACCGCGCCGAAGTCGGCCAGCATCGGCGTCATCAGCGGCGAGTGGAACGCGTGCGAGACGGCCAGCCGGGTGGCGTGGCGGCCCAGCCGGGCGACGACCGCCTGCACCGCGTCCCCGGTGCCGGACAGGACGACGGCGGTGGGGCCGTTGACCGCGGCGAGGGACACGTCGGCGTTCAGCAGCGGCAGCACCTCGTCCTCGGCGGCCTGCACCGCGACCATCGCCCCGCCCGGCGGCAGGGCCTGCATCAGCCGGGCCCGGGCGGACACCAGCGTGCACGCGTCGGTCAGCGACAGCACGCCCGCCACGTGCGCGGCGGCGATCTCGCCGATGGAGTGCCCGGCGAGGTGGTCGGGCCGCACGCCCCAGGACTCGATCAGCCGGTACAGGGCGACTTCGAGCGCGAACAGGGCGGGCTGCGCGGCCCCGGTCCCGTTCAGCGCGTCCTGGTCCCCGGGCACCGGCGCGGCGAGCCGGTCTGCCATGTCCTCCCGGCCCTCGCCGCGCTCGGTGCGGTCGGCTGTGGCGAGCTGCGCGAGTACCGCGTCGTGGGCCCGGGCGAAGACCGGGAACCGGGCGTGCAACTCCCGGCCCATGCCGACACGCTGCGCGCCCTGGCCGGTGAACAGCACGGCCAGCCGTCCGGGCCCGGCGGTGCCCCGGGCGAGTTCCGTGACGCCGTCGTCGGTGGCCAGCAGCGCGGCCCGGTGTTCCAGGTGGGCGCGGCCCGTGGCCAGCGAGAAGCCCACGTCCCGCGGGGAGCGGCCCGGCAGGATCGCCGAGACGTTGGTGACCTGCTCGGCGAGCGCGGCCGCCGACGCCGCCGAGACGACCACCGGCACGGCCGCCGCCCACCCGTCGTCGGCGGCGGGTGCCACGCCGGGCACCTGCGCCTCCGACACCGGGTCGCGAAGGACCGGCACCTGCTCGCCGGATGCCGGTGCGGGGGCTTGCTCGCCGGATGCCGGTGCGGGGGTGGCGGGTGCCTGTTCGAGGATGACGTGGGCGTTGGTGCCGCTGATGCCGAACGCGGAGACGCCGCAGCGGCGCGGCCGGTCGGCCGACGGCCAGGTGACCGCCTCGGTCAGCAGGCGTACGGCCCCCGCGGTCCAGTCGACGTGCGGGGACGGTTCGGTGAGGTGCAGGGTCCGCGGTGCGACGCCGTGCCGCAGCGCCTGCACCATCTTGATGACCCCGGCGACGCCCGCGGCAGCCTGGGTGTGACCCAGGTTCGACTTGACCGAGCCGAGCAACAGCGGAGTAGCCCGGTCCTGCCCGTACGCGGCCAGCAGCGCCTGCGCCTCGATCGGGTCGCCCAGGGTGGTGCCGGTGCCGTGCGCCTCGACGACGTCCACGTCGGCCGGTGCCAGCCCCGCCGCGGCGAGGGCCTGCCGGATCACCCGCTGCTGCGACGGCCCGTTCGGGGCGGTGAGCCCGTTGGAGGCACCGTCCTGATTGACCGCGCTGCCGCGCAGCACGGCGAGGATCTCGTGGCCGTGGCGGCGGGCGTCGGAGAGCCGTTCCAGCAGCAGCAGACCGGACCCCTCGGACCAGCCGGTGCCGTCGGCGGACGCCGAGAACGCCTTGCACCGCCCATCCGGGGCAAGGCCGCCCTGCTGGGTGAACTCGATGAAGGTGCGCGGCGTGGACATCACGGTGACGCCGCCCGCGAGGGCCAGGTCGCATTCGCCGTGCCGCAGCGCCTGCGCAGCCAGGTGCACGGCCACCAGCGACGACGAGCAGGCCGTGTCGACAGTGACGGCCGGGCCTTCCAGCCCGAGGGCGTACGCCACCCGTCCGGAGACGACACTGCCCGCGGTGCCGGTGCCCCAGTAGGCCTCGGTGCCCTCCGGCGGCGCGGGCAGGTCGGCGCCGTAATCGTGGTACATGACGCCCGCGTACACGCCGGTGCGGGTGCCGCGCAGCGCGCTCGGGGCGATCCCGGCGCGCTCCGCCAACTCCCACGCGGTCTCCAGCAGGAGCCGCTGCTGGGGATCCATGGCCAGCGCCTCACGCGGGGGGATCGTGAAGAGTTCGGCGTCGAAGTCGGCGGCGTCGGCCAGGAAGCCGCCGGTGCGGGTGGCGCTGGCCCCGGCGTACAGGTGGGCGAGGTCCCAGTCGCGGTCGGCGGGGAAGTCACCAATCACCTCGGCGCCGTCGGCGACGAGGCGCCACAGCTGGTCGGGCGTCCGCACGCCGCCGGGATAGCGGCAGGCCATCCCGACGATCGCGATCGGCTCCCCCGGCTCGGCCGCGGGTGCCGGCAGGGGCCCGGCCTCCGGTTCGCCCAGCAGGACACGGCGCAGGTGTTCGGCGAGGACGTCGACGGTCGGGTAGTCGAAGATCAGGGCGGCGGGCAGTGTGAGGCCGGTGGCCGCCGCCAGCCGGTTGCGCAGCTGGACGGCGGCGACCGAGGTGAAGCCCAGCTCACGGAACGTGCGGGCGGCGGCACCGTCGACCGGCGCGCCCAGCACGTCGGCCACGCTGCCGCGCACCAGGTCGCGGGTGAAGGCGCGCTGCCCGTCCGGCGACATGCCGGCCAGCCGGGTACGCAGCTCGGAGCTCTCCCGCTCGTCCACCGGGCGCGGTGCCAGGTCGATGAGGCCGCGCAGCAGCACCGGCACGGCCTCCCCCGCACCGAGAGCGAGCCGGGACAGGCGCAGCACGACGGTGGCGGCCAGATCCATCCGGGCGACCAGGTCGAACATCGCCAGGCTCTCGGGTACGGGTAGCCCGGCAGCGCCGCCGTCGTGACCGGACACAGTCGGCAGACCGGTCACGGCGCCGCCGCCGGGCGCCGCGCCCCAGGCCAGCCATGTCGCGGGGAGCCCCCGGTGGCGGCGGTGGCGGGCCAGTGCTTCGAGGAACGCGTCCGTCGCCGCCTGCTCGCCGTCGCCGGGTGTGCCCAGGGCGCCGGCCACCGAGCCGAGCAGGACGAACGCGCCGAGGTCGGCGCCGCCGGTCAGCTCGTGCAGGTTGACGGCCCCCGCCTCGACGGCGGCGAACGGGTGTCCCCGGTCGGCGTCGGCGGCGCCGTAGACGACAGCGGTGACCGGGCGGCGCACCTTGTCGAGCACCGCCGCCAGCGCGGCCCGGTCGGCGACATCGCAGGCCGCGACGGCGGTCCTGGCGCCCAGCGCGGTCAGGTCCCGTTCGAGGCGGGCGGTGGTGTCGTCGCCGCGGCCGTCCGGGCTGAGCAGCAGCAGGTGCCGCGCCTGGTAGGCGCCCACGAGATGGGTGACCAGGGCGGCGCTGCGGGCCCCGGTGACACCGGCGACCAGTACGGTGCCGCGGGGGTCGAGGCGCAGCCCGGCGCTGCCGTCGGTGGCGGTCCAGACGCGGGCCAGCCGGGGCACGAGCACGACGCCGCCGCGGACCGCTACCTGCGGCTCCCCGGCGCTCAGCGCGGCGGGCAGCGGGTCGGGCGAGCCGTCGACGTCGATCGCCACGACGCGGTCCGGGAACCGGGTCTGCGCCCAGCGCAGCAGTCCCCACACCGGCGCGTGGCCGAGATCGCCGATGGGCTCGCCGTCACCGGCCGCCACGGCCTGCCGGGTGACGACGGCCAGCCGGGTGTGGGCGAGCGCATCGTCCTGCGCCCAGGACCGCAGGACGCCGGTCAGATCGGCGACGACGGCCGCGGCGTCCCCGGCGTCGTACCCGAGCGCCGGCTCGTCTCGCTGAACGGTGCGGACCGGCAACTGCAGCACGGCCACCGCCGGTGCGCGGTGTCCGGCCCGCACGGCGGCGCTCAGTGCCGCCATGTCCGGGTACGCCGTGACGGTGCCACCGGCGGCGCTCACCGCCCCGGCCAGCGCGGCACCGTCCGCGCCGAGCACCGCCCAGTCCTGCCCCGCCGGTGCGTCGGCGGCGCGTGTGGACGGCACCGGCGACCAGACAGTACGCAGCAGGGACTCGTGTGTCCCGCTGCCCGCGGCGCGCAACCGGGCCGGCCGCTCCAGCAGGACATGCCGGGTGATCTTGCCGGAGGAGGTGCGCGGGATCCGGTCGATCTCGTACACCTCCTCGGGCACCTTGAAGGTGGACAGTTCGTCGCGGCAGGCGGCGAAGAGCTGTTCGGCGTCGAAGCCGCCCGGCCCGGGCACCACGAACGCGATCGGCACCTCCCCGAGGACCTCGTGCGGGCGGCCGACCACCGCCGCGTCGGCGACGCCGGGCACCCGCAGCAGGACGTCCTCGATCTCCGCGGGGTGGACGTTCTCCCCGCTGCGGATGATCAGCTCGCGGCTGCGCCCCGTGATGGTCAGGTAGCCGAGTTCGTCGCACCGGGCCAGGTCACCGGTGTGGTACCAGCCGCCGGCCAGCACCTGTGCGGTGGCCTCGGGCTGGTTGTGGTAGCCGCGCATCAGGCTCGGGCCGCGTACCCACACCTCGCCCTCGGCGCCGGTGGGCACGTCCTGCCCGGTGGAGTCGACCACGCGCAGCGCCAGCCCCGGCACGGGCAGGCCGCAGGAGCCGCCGACCCGCGCGCCGTGCGGCCAGTTGACGGTCATCAGGCCGCACGTCTCGGTGCTGCCGTACCCGTCGAGCAGCGGCACCCCGAACGTCTCCTCGAACGCGTCGCGCAGGGCGGCCGGGCAGATCGATCCGGCGGTCAGGGCCAGCCGCAGCGCGCTGCGCTGCGCGCCGTGCTCGCGCGCCTCGGCCAGCAGGTAGTGGTACATGGCCGGGACACCGGCCAGGAACGTGTACCGCTCGTCGCGCAGCGCGCCGAGGACGTCCTCGGGGGCGAATCCGTCGAGCAGGGTGGCGCCCGCGCCGACCACCGTGACGCCGAGCACGCACAGCACGTGGGCCAGGCTGTGGTGCAGCGGCATCGGCCACAGCACCTCGTCGGCGTCGTGGAGCCCGAGGATCGGGGCGTAGCAGGCGGCGATCGACCACAGGCAGCTGCGCTGGGTGGAGACCACACCCTTGGGGTTGCCGGTGGTGCCGGACGTGTAGAGCATCCACGCCGGGTCGTCGAGGCCCTGGTCGTCACGCGGCGGCGTGGCCGGTTCCGTCCCGGCCAGCTCCTCGAAGCGCACCATCGGTCGCGGTGCCGGCTGGTCGCCGGTGACCACCACCCGCAGGTACGCGCGCCCGGCCTGCAGGCGGCGCACCTGTTCCAGGTGCCCGGCGTCGGTGATGACCACCCGGGCGCCGCTGTCGTCGAGCGCGTACGCGAGTTCCGCCGCGCTGGCCGCCGGGTTGAACGGCACCGCCACGCCGCCCGCCCGGGAGACGGCCAGGTAGCTCTCGACGACCTCCACCGCGTTGCCGAGGAAGATCAGGGCGCGGTCGCCGGGCTGCAACCACAGCCCGGACAGGTGACCGGCCAGCCACCGGGTGCGCCGTTCCAGCTCGGCGTAGCTGACCGCGCGGCGCCGGTCGCGGAAGGCGACGCGGTCGGGGCGGACCGCGGCGTGCTCCCGCAGGATCTCGGGCAGCGGCCGGATCAGGTCTGCACGCAACATGCGACGTCACTCCCTGGTTGTCCCGACACGACGCGGCGGACCCCCGCGACTCGTCACCGGACGCTAGCCGCGCGGCGGCAGAGGAAATATCAGGAATCCCGGCGCCGCCCCCTTACCCACCCCCTACGACCCCCCTATGTTGACGGTCTCACCCCCACCTGCCTCGCTGGAAACAAATTCCCTAGTACCGCGCTGCTAGCCTTCGCCACGCAAGCGGAACCGGTATCACCACAATGGACATTTCACGCCGTCTTTCCTTTCTGGAATGGAACGGAATTCATCATGACGCAAACACGGTTCGCCGACTCCGGACCGGATCTGGAATACGCACCGCGCACCGCATTGTCGGATATCGGGCACGCCGCCGACCTCACCGTCGGCGACCACGTGCTCGGGCGGATCAACTACACCACCGCCGCGTCCGACCCGACCGTGTCGGGCACGGGTCATCCCGTGCTGGATCTGCACATGACGGCCGGGCCCGGCGGCGCGTTCAGCGAGGTGTGGATCACCCGCGGCCCGGTGAGCTCGGGTGAACACGACGGCGTGGTCTTCGCGCACGACGGCGAGTTCCTGCTGTGCGCGGGCCGGGTGCCGCAGGCCGCCACGTACGCCGCCGCGACCGAGCGCGCCTATCTCGCCGCGCTGACACTCATGCGGGAGCTGGACTACCGGCACTGCTACCGGATGTGGAACTTCGTCAACCAGATCAACGGGCCGAACGCCGACGGGCTGGAGGTCTACCGGGACTTCTGCCTGGGCCGGGCGAACGCGTTCGAGAAGACGGGCTTCGACGAGGACGCCATGCCCGCCGCCACGGGCATCGGCTCGCTCGGCGGCGGCATCGGGTTCTACTTCCTGAGTGGCCGGTCCGGCCGGCCGACCATGATCGAGAATCCGGAGCAGATGTCGGCGTACCACTACCCCCGGCGCTACGGCCCGAAGGCGCCGAAGTTCGCCCGCGCCGCCCACCTCGCCACCGCCGGCAGCGGCCACGTGTACGTCTCCGGCACCGCCAGCATCACCGGGCACGAGACCCGCTACAGCGGCGACATCGTGCGCCAGACCCACGTCTCACTGCAGAACATCGCCCGCGTGATCGGTGCCACGAACCTGTGGGAGCACGGCATCCCGGACGGCTATTTCCTGTCCAGCCTGGATCACATCAAGGTCTACGTACGTCACGCCGAACACATTCCGGTGGTACGGCAGATCTGCTCGCGGGCATTCTCCCCGGCCGCCGAGATCCGCTATCTCAACGTGGACGTCTGCCGTTCCGATCTGCTCGTCGAGATCGAGGGAATAGCGTACTGAAATGCGTCCCGCATTCGCCCCGGCGACCGTCGACGACAGGCCCTGGGAGTTGCTGCCGGCCCGGGAACAGCCCGATTGGCGCGGCCACCCGGATCGTCCGCGATACGTCGCCGCATTGCGTGCGAGTCCACCCTTGGTGACCGAGCGCGACATCGTCA
Source organism: Krasilnikovia sp. MM14-A1004 (assembly GCF_047159485.1). Classification (GTDB taxonomy): domain Bacteria; phylum Actinomycetota; class Actinomycetes; order Mycobacteriales; family Micromonosporaceae; genus Actinoplanes. The sequence goes on from NZ_AP038773.1 coordinate 3,588,602, forward strand.
CCGCGCACCGGGCGATCGCCGCCGTCGCGGCCGGTGACGCCCGGCTGCTGCAGGCCGGTGACTGCGCCGAGAGCTTCGCCGAATCCGATCCGGCGAGCACCGCCGCGAAGGTGGCGGTGCTCGCGGACCTCGGTGACCTGGTCGCCCGGCGCACCGGCGACGAGGTGGTGCTGTTCGGCCGCCTCGCCGGGCAGTACGCCAAACCCCGGTCCCACCCCACCGAGGTCGTGGACGGGGTGGAACTGCCGGTCTTCCGCGGGCACCTGGTCAACGCGCCCGAGGCGGACCCGCAGGCTCGCGTCGCCGACCCGCGGCGCCTGATCGAGGCGTACCGGGCCAGCGCGCGGGTGATGGCGGGGCTGGGCGTCCACCGGGGCGACGGCGGGCCGTGGGCCAGCCATGAGGCGCTGGTGCTGGACTACGAGAGCCCGCAGGTCCGGCGCGGGGAGTGGAGCGGTGACCGCTACCTGTCCTCCACCCACCTGCCGTGGATCGGCGAACGCACCCGGCAGCTCGACCACGCCCACGTACGCCTGCTGGCCACGGTGGCCAACCCTGTCGCGTGCAAGGTCGGCCCGGGTGCCACCCCGGACGAGGTGGTCGCGTTGTGCGCGGCGCTGGATCCGGGCCGCACTCCGGGACGGCTGACCCTGATCGCCCGGATGGGCGCGGAACGCATCGACGCCCTGGCACCGATCGCGCGGGCCGTGCACCGGGCCGGGCACCCGGTGGTGTGGCTCAGCGACCCCATGCACGGCAACACGGTGCGCACCGAATCCGGGGAAAAGACCAGACACCTGGCCACTATGATCCGGGAGGCCTCGCGCTTCCGCACCACATTGGAGGCGCTCGGGCTGCATCCGGGCGGCCTGCACCTGGAGGTCGCCACGACCGGGGTCACCGAGTGCGTGGGTGGCCCGGTGCCCGACGAGGGATCGGTCGGCGAGCGCTACGAGTCGCTGTGCGATCCCCGGCTGAACCCCGCGCAGGCCCACGAACTGATCCGATCCGTTTTCTGAACTCCGGGAGAACCATGCCAGCCGAGGAGCACCTGCCCGACACTGACGTGGATGTGGCGATCGTCGGCTGCGGCCCGGTCGGTCTGGTCCTCGGCATCGTCGTCGCCCAGCGCGGCTGGCGGGTCGCGATCCTGGAACGGTACGCCGACCAGTACCCGTTCCCGCGGGTCGTGGCGTTCGACGGCGAGACCGCCCGCAACTTCGCCACGGCCGGGCTCAACGACAACCTGTACGAGCTGGGCGAGCCCGTCGACGAGTACGACTTCCAGAACGCCGACGGCAGGACGCTGCTGCACCTGCACTCGCCGTACGAGCCGGACCGGGACGGCTGGCCCAAGGCGATCGTCATGCACCAGCCGACGTTCGAGGCGGCGCTGCGCGAGCACGCCCGGACACTGCCGACACTGCGGCTGCTCACCGGGCACACGGCCGAGCGGATCACCGAGGACGGCGACCGGGTGGAGGTCGACGGCTCCGGCTTCGACGCACCGTTGACGGCCGGCTGGGTGGTCGGCTGCGACGGGGCGAACAGCTTCGTCCGCGAGCACGTCGGCACCCCGGTCATCGACCTGGAGTTCGCGCACGACTGGCTGCTGTGCGACGTGGTGTTCCACGAGCCGCGCACGTTCGTCCCCAACGACGTGCAGATCTGCGACCCGCGCCGCCCCACCACCATCGTCTCCAGCGGGCGCGGGCACCGCCGGTGGGAGTTCATGCGGTTGCCCGGCGAGAGCATCGAGGACCTCAGCCGGGCCGAGACGATGTGGCGGCTGCTGGAGCCGCACGGCGTCACCCCGGACAACGCGGAGCTGACCCGGCACATCGTCTACACGTTCCGGGCGAACATCGTGCGGGACTGGCGGCGGGGCCGGCTGCTGCTGGCCGGGGACGCGGCGCATCTGATGCCGCCGTTCATCGGGCAGGGCATGTGCTCCGGCATCCGCGACGCGGTCAACCTGGCCTGGAAGCTGGACCTGGTGCTGCGCGGCGTCGCACCGCAGACCCTGCTGGACGCGTACCCGGAGGAACGCGACCCGCACGTGCGGCGGACGACGGACCTGGCCATCGAGGTCGGCAGGATGATCTCCGAGCTGGATCCGGTCGCCGCCGCCCGCCGCGACGAGGCGATGTTCGCCCTGCAGCGGGATCCGCAGCGGGCCGCCGCGGCGACGCCGCAGTACTTCGCGCTGGAGGACGGCATCGTCCGCCGCGACGCCGCGGGCGCGCCCGCCGCTCTCGCCGGTGACCTGGTGCCGCAGGGCCGGGTCCGCCGGGGCGAGCACACAGCGATGTTCGACGACGTCGTCGGCCGCGGGTTCGTGCTGTTCGCGGCGTTCGACCCCTTCCTGGCGCTGGATTCCGACGACGTGGCGTTCCTCAAGCAGATCGACGCGCACGTGGTCCGGGTGCTGCCGTCCCGGATGCCCGTCAAGGGACTCAAGGACCACGAGGTCGTCGACGCCGACAACGTCTACCTGCCGTACCTGACCGGGGCCCGGCAGGTCGGCGCGCTGGTCCGGCCCGATTTCTACCTCTTCGGCAGCGCGGCGTCCCGGCCCGATCTGTCCACGCTGGTCAAGGACCTGCGGGCCCAGCTCACCTAAGGAAGGTCAGGCCGTGGCCGCCAGGTGGCCGTGCAGCTCGGTGGGCAGCTCCCGCCGGTACCTGATCCGCAGCTTGCGGTAGACGCGCGTCAGGTGCTGTTCGATCGTGCTGGCCGTGATGAACAGCTTGGCCGCGATCTCCCGGTTGGTCAGGCCCGCGGCGGCCAGCGCGGCCACCCGCAGCTCCGACTCGGTGAGCAACGCCAGCCGGTCACGGGGATGCTGCCCGTCGCCGTCCATCCCGGTCCGCAGCGGCAGCACCCCGTCGCTCAGCACCGCCGCGCCGCACTCCTGCGCCACCTGCGTCGCCAGCCGGGCCATCGGCGCCGCCCGGCGCAGCTGGCCCACCGCGCGGTAGGCGCTGCTCAGGTCGGCCATGGCGCGGGCCAGCTCGAACCGGTCACCGCAGCCCTGCAGAATCGACACCGACTCGGTCAGCAACTGCGGCCGGCTGTGCGCCGGGCTGGTCGCGGCCAGCAGCCGCAACGCCACCCCCCGGGTACGCGACCCCTCCGGCCCCACCTTGGCCAGCTGCTCGTTGAGCAGGCGCCGCACCTCGGCCCGGTTCTCGTTGCGGCGCAGCCAGGCGTCCGCGACGCTGGTCCGCCACGGCACCAGGCCGGGCACGTCCATCCCCCACGCCGCGGTCAGCTCCCCACAGGACAGGAAGTCCGCCAGCGCGGCGTAGTCGCGGCCGGTGGCCAGGTAGTGCTCGCCGCGGGCATGCAGGTAGTGCAGGCCGTACCGGCTCTGCAGCAGGGTGTCCGGGACCGGTTCGGCCAGCAGCCGGGCGGCCTCGTCGCGGTGGCCCATCCGGGTCGCCGCCGTGATCGCACAGCCGAGGGGCAGACCCGCTGCCACTCCCCAGCCCGCGAGCGGCAGGAGGCTCAGCGCGGCGGTGGCGTCGCGCAGGGCGGCCGCGAGTTCACCGCGGCGCAGCGCCACCTCGCCGCGGACCGCGGTGACGAACGCGACGCCGAGCGGGGCCGACAGCTCCGCCAGCAGGTGGTCGCACCACGACCGGGCCTCGTCGAGGCGCTCCGCGTACAGCAGCACGAGCAGCGACTGCAGGGCCGTCTGGACGCCCCAGGTGTAGTCGTCGCTCGGGCGGGCGGCTTGCAGCAGCAGCTCGGCGTCGGCCACGGCCTGCTCCCGGCCGCCCCGGCCCAGCACGGCGACCAGTGCCGCCGCCGACTTCCACCACACCCCGGCCGCCTGCCCGGCACCGCCCGGCGGCCCTGCGGTGCCGACCGACGTCCGAGAGGTATCGACCGGTGCCGGTCCGCGGTGTGCCAGCGTCGGGAAGGTGGCTGCCAGCCACAGCTCCATCGCCTGACGCTCGGCGTCCGGCGGCTGCGCGGACCGCGCGTGGGCGAGCACGGACGCCGCCGGGGCGAACCGGCCGTACCACGCCAGCTGCCCGGCCAGCGCGACGGCGTCGCGGCCGCCGAGTTCGCCCGCCTCCGCGGTGCGGACCAGCTCCGGCAGGTGCCGCCCGGCGACCGCGGGCCGCAGCCGCCATTCGACGCGGGCCAGCTCCGCGACGATCGCGCCGCGGCGGGCGTCGCCGTCGGCGGCCGCCCCGGCCAGTTCCAGATACCGTACGGCGTCGCCGAGGCGTTCCCGCCGTACCGCATGCCGGGCCGCCTCCCGCAGCACCTCGACCGCACCGTCCATCCACCGCGGTGGCGTACCGGTGCCGTGCGCTGCCGCCTGGACGAGCAGGGGGGCCACCTCGTCCGGTGGTGCGCCACGCTCGTGCCGGTGGCGGGCGGCCCGGCCGTACAGTGCGGCACGCTCCGACGGTGTCAGCTCCGCCAGGACGGCCGCGCGGGCGGCGGGGTGGCGCAGCCGCCCGCCGGACAGCAGCCCGGCGGCCGTCAGCGGGCCGACCGCGTCGGCCACGGTCGGCGCGCCGAGCCCCGGCAGCTCCCCCGCAATGTCGAGCACGGCCAGGGCACGGGCGACGTCACGCGCGTCCGGGCCGCACCGGTGCAGGCAGCTCAGCAGCGCCTGGCGGTAGCCCACACCGGGGCGTCCGCCGTCCTCGCGCAGGGCCTCGACCAGCAGCGGGTTCCCGCCGGTGAGCGGGAACGCGTCGGGGTCGCCGCCGCACAGGGCGCGCACTGTCGATTCGGACAGCGGTGCGACCGTGAGCCGGGCGCAGTGCCGGTGGCGCAGCAGCTCGGTGTGCAGCGGCGAGGTCCGGGGATGCGGCCCGGCGGTCTCGGTGAGCACGATCAGCACGGCCGTCGTGGCGGCGCGCCGGATGCAGGCCAGCAGCCAGTCCACCGACGGGTCGTCGGCGTGCGGCACGTCGTCGACCGTGATCAGTACGGGTCGCCGGGCCGCCCGCTCCACCACGGCACGGCAGAGGTCCTGCACGACGGCGGCGCCGGCGTCGGTGCCCGGTGCGGGCATGCGGTCCGGGCCCAGCAGCTGCCCCACCACGCCGAACGGCAGCGCCCGCTCCGGTTCCGCGCAGGTGGCCCGCAGCCACGTCCAGCCGTGGGCCGCCACGTCCTCCCCGAACAGGTGCACGAGCGCGGTCTTGCCCGCCGCCACCGGCCCGCTGACCAGCGTCACCCGGCCGTGCCCGGCGCGGGCCGACGCGGCCAGCTCGCGCAGCGCGGCCCACTGCTGCTCCCGCTCGGCGAGTTCCGGCGGGGCGGCACCGCGCTGCTTCTGCCCGGTCGGGGCCGGCGTCTTCTGCCCGGCCCGCGTTGCGGAGCCGGGGCGCTCATGGGGGGTCGGCTCCTGCGGGGCGGACCTGTGCGGCTCGCGCTGGGCCACGGCGGAAGCCATGCTGACGTACCCCTTCGGACGGTGGTCGAGGTGAACGCAGCCTAAGAGCGGCAAGACTAGGAAACTTCCGGAGTTCCGGTCGCCAGGATGCAATCCATGACTGCGCGCCAGGGCCCGATCCTGTTCGTGAGCATGCCCGAGAGCGGGCTGCTGAACCCCATGCTGGTGCTGGCCGAGGAGCTGTCCCGCCGGGGCACGCACGACCTCTGGTTCGCCACCGACGACAACCGGCGGGCCGACGTCGAGGCGGCCGGGGTGGGCTCGCCGGTACGGTTCGTCTCCCTCGGCGCGGTGATCTCCGAGCTGTCGTCGGTGACCTGGGACGACGAGACGTACCGGGCGGTGACCCAGCGGTCGCGGTTCAAGGCCCGCAGGGCGGTGATCGAGAAGACGTTCGTGCCGCGGCTGCAGGCGGAGAAGTACCGCCTGCTGGAACGGGCGGTCGACGAGATCGAGCCCGCACTGATGGTCGTGGAGAGCATGTGCCAGTACGGCTTCCAGCTGGCCATCACCAGGAAGATCCCGTATGTGCTGAGCAACCCGTTCGTGGCCAGCAACGCGGTCAGCTCGCTGGTGCCGATCGGCAGGTCGTACACGCCGAAGGACTTCCCCGTGCCGCACTCGGGCTACTCGGCGCGGATGAGTCTCGCCCAGCGGCTGAACAACCGGCTGTTCCGGTGGCGGATGCTCACCCTGTTCCTGTCGAAGACGATGAAGCAACGCAACGCCGAGGACGCCGCCGTCCGCGCGGAACTCGGCATCGACCCCGCCGCGGTCGGCCAGATGACGCGGGTGGAGAAGGCCGAGTTCGTGCTGAACTACTCGCTGCCCGAACTGGACTACCCGTTCGACATCCCGCCGATGTTCCGTACGGTCGGCGCGCTGGTGCCGCCGCTGCCGCAGGCCGAGCCGGGCGAGCTGAACGAGTGGCTGGACGCCCGGCCCTCGGTGATCTACCTGGGGTTCGGGACGATCACCCGGCTCACCGGGCCGGAGGTGGCCGCGCTGGTGGAGGTGGCCCGGCGGATGCCCGCCCACCATTTCCTGTGGAAGCTGCCCACCGAGCAGCAGGAGTTCCTGCCGTCACCGGACCGGCTGCCCGCGAACCTGCGCATCGAGAACTGGGTGCCCTCGCAGCTCGACGTGCTGGCCCATCCGAACGTCAAGCTGTTCTTCACGCACGGCGGCGGCAACGCGTACCACGAGAGCCTGTACTTCGGTAAACCGATGGTGATGCGTCCGCTCTGGGTCGACTGCTACGACCAGGCGATCCGGGGCCAGGACTTCGGGGTGAGCCTGACGCTGGACACGCCGCGCACGTTCCGCCCCGACGACGTGGTGGACAAGCTCAGCCGGGTGCTGTCCGACGACTCGTTCCGGGTCAACGCCGAGCGCTTCGCGGCTCTGCAGCGCGCGGCGGGCGGCCGGACCCGGGCCGCCGACCTGGTCACCGAACTGCTGCCCGCACGGGAGGCCGCCCGCGATGTCTGACACCGACGCCGACGCCGTCCCGTTCCTGCTGCGCGGGCCGGGAAAGCCGTTCCCCCCGCCCGAGTACGCCGGGATGCGCCGCCGCGACGGCCTGGCCCGCGCGGTGCTGCCGTCCGGGACACCGGTCTGGCTGGTGACCCGCCACGAGGACGTACGGGCGGCGCTGACCGACCCGCGGATCAGTTCCGACCCGACGCACGAGGGTTTCCCCCGCCCCGCCAAGACCGTCGGGGTGCCCTCGGCGCAGGAGGTGCCCGGCTGGTTCGTGGCGCTGGACCCGCCGGAGCACGACCGGTTCCGCAAGGCGCTGATCCCCGAGTTCACGGTGCGGCGCATCAGGGAGCTGCGGCCCGCCATCCAGGCGATCGTGGACGCCAGCGTGGACGCGATGCTGGCCAAGGGGAACACCGCCGATCTGGTCGAGGACTTCGCTCTGTCCGTACCGTCGCTGGTGATCTCGATGTTGTTGGGTGTGCCCGCCGTCGACAGGGACTTCTTCGAGGCCAAGACGAAGGTGCTGGTGACCATCAGCGCCAGCGACTCCGAGCGCGCGAAGGCGAGTGAGCACCTGCTGCGCTACGTCAATCGGCTGATCCTGCTGCGCACCAAACGGCCCGGCGACGACCTGCTCAGCCGCCTGATCGGCAATGGGGTGCTCAGTGTCGAGGAGCTGTCCGGGGTGGCGATGCTGCTGCTCATCGCCGGGCACGAGACCACCGCCAACAACATCGCGCTGGGCGCGGTGACCCTGCTGACCAATCCGGAGTGGATCGGCGACGACCGGGTCGTGGAGGAGCTGCTGCGGCTGCACTCGGTCGCCGACATCGTCGCGCTGCGCGTCGCGGTCGAGGACGTGGAGATCGGCGGGCAGCTGATCCGGGCCGGTGAGGGCATCGTGCCGCTGGTGGCGGCCGCCAACCACGACGAGAACCAGTTCGGCTGCCCGGCGCACTTCGACCCGAGCCGCTCGGCGCGCCAGCACGTCGCGTTCGGGTACGGCGTGCACCAGTGCCTCGGGCAGAACCTGGTGCGGGTGGAGATGGAACTGGCGTACCGGACGCTGTTCGCGCGGGTGCCCGGCCTGCGGCTGGCCGTGCCGGTCGAGGAACTGCCCTTCAAGTACGACGGCGTGCTGTACGGACTGCACGCCCTGCCGGTCTGCTGGTAACGGAGGAACCATGGCCCACATCGAGATCGCGCCGGGGCGTTGCATAGGGGCGGCGCAGTGCGTGCTGTCCGCGCCGGAGCTGTTCGATCAGGACGACGACGGCATCGTGGTGGTGCTCGACGACGCTCCCTCGGGTGAGCTGGTCGAGTTCGCCCACACGGCCGCCATGGTCTGCCCGTCCCAGTCCATCACCGTCGCCACCGACTGAATCCTGATGGCTCCCGCTAGGACCCGGTGCGGTGCGCGCTCCAGTGGGCAGCGGCGGCCGCGAGTTCAGCACGGTGCCGCGCCGGTGACTGCTGGTGCCGTACCCGGGTGAGGGCGGCGATCGCTGCGGCGAACGCGTCCAGCGCCTCGGGCCGGGCAGCGGCCCACGCCGGGATCGCGCCGGCCCACGCCTCGGCCTGGCTCGCGGTGTGACCGGCGCGGATCAGCCGGATCACCATGAGCGCGGTGTCGACCCACGCCGCGCCACGACATGGCATTGACCAGTCGACGACGGCGACACCTTCGCAGCGGAGGAGGACGTTGCGCGGGCTCACATCGGTATGGGCCAGAGTCTGCCCATCGACCATTTCGGGCTCGATCCATCCGGCCCACCGCTCGGTTGCGGGCTGGACGCGCACCGGCGGGCCGGGCGTGAGTTCGTCCGCGACGGCAGTCAACGTCGCGGAAATCGTGGGAAGGTCTCGAGAGCCGACTCCCAGATCGGGATGCCGACCGGGAACGTGATCGAAGCCGAGCAGCAGCCAGCCATCCTGCTCGATCCGCCAGCGCAGCCGGGGAACCCGGTCGGGTAGGTACGAATTCAGGCGGGCCTCGTTGCGGTGCATCCATCCGAGCGGATTGTCGCCGTCGACGGCCTTGCAGAAATACTGGCCGTCCCGGGTGTCCAGGACTGCGACGAGATCGGACACCGAGCCCGTCGCGACCGGCCGAACCCCGGCGACACCGCCGACGCGCTGCTCGATCGCGGCGCGCACCGCCGGCGGTAGGTCATGCCAGTAGCGACGGGTCACGGCGATGTTTCCCTCCTCGGCGATTCCAGGGCGAGCCTACGTCCGCAGCGGAGTCCTACCCGGTGGGGCTATCGTGGCATCCCGCATGGCACTGGGTGCATTCCGCCGAGTCGATCGACCACAGCTGCGGGTCGATCTGATATCCAGCCGCCCGGATCGCCTCGACAGAGTCCGCCAGCGTCGGCCGGTCTCGTTCGTTATCGGGCTGCACGTCGTCGGGCACGTGGTGGATGAAGCGACCCGCGACACGCTCGCAGAACTCGGCGTACTCACGGGTGTAGAGGATGAACGTGTGCCAGCCGATATCGACCAGGTCGCTGGGTCCGATCGGCGGGCCTGATGGCGAGGGGATACTCGCTTGCCTCGTCACTGGCCACCAAGCTGGGTGACGATCCGCTCGCATGGGTCCTCGCTGACCGAGGGCTGGCCGTCGCCCGCGAAACCGCCGACGGTCTCACAATCGCGGCGGCCACGCATACGGTCGCCATCACGATGCGGCGCGAAGGCCACCACACCACCGCGCTTGCACTACTCACCACCACCGCCGAGCGGCTTGGCGCCGATCGCCATGGCGCGTCGCCCGAGCTGTTGGCTGCTTTCGGGAATCTCATGTGTACCGCCGCGTACTGCAGCGCCCAAGCCGGCCAGGCTGCTGACGCCGCCACGTACATCGGCGAAGCGGCCACCGCTGCGGCGCGCATTGGCGACTCCCGAGTCAGCGGCGTGATCCCGTTCAGCCAGGCCAGCGTCACCGTCTACGAGATCGGCATGCACAGCGCACTCGGCGACTCCGCCGCCGCGCTTCAGAGCGCGGCCGCCGTCCAGCCCGCCCAGCTGGCCAGTCCGGAAAGATACGGTCGGTACTGCGTCGATACGGCCCGCGCGTGGGCGCTGCACGGTCGGCCCGACAGGGCCGTTCAGGCCTTGCTGTTGGCCGAGCGGCACGCCGGGGAAGAGGTGCGCCGGCCCTCCGTCCGCGACCTGGTCGCCACCCTGCTGCACGCCCCCACGACATCACCGCCCGGGCTGCGAAGCCTTGCCGGCAGGATCGGCGCTCACACCTGACGCCCGAGTTCGGCCGTCAGCATACTGCCCGGCCCGGCGGCTCGCTTCGCACGAACTGCCGCGCTGCGGAAGTCCAACGCGGCCGCCCTTAGGAGCGAGGCGACCGCGTCGGTGACTCGCTACAGGGCCACGCGCCTGCGGGGACGTGCGGCAACCATCAGGCCGCCCCCCGCGAATACCGCTGCTGCGCCCAGCAGGAGCAGAGTGGCGATGCCGGGGCCGGTGACCGGCAGGCCGGCCGCGCGGACCGTGATGTCCACCGCCATCGACCGCGGTGAGCCGTCCGGCGCCACGCCCTGGGCAACGAGGGTGTGCTCACCCGCGGCCAAGCCTGGTGGCACGGTGATCGCCTTGCGGAAGTCGCCTGCCGCGTTGGTGATCGCGGTGCCGAGCAGCAGCGGATCCGAGTAGCCCGTGATGTTCACCGTGGAGAAGCTGGCGAAGCCGGTGCCGACGAAAGTGATCCGCTGTCCGGGCTCGGCCGTGGTGATGTTGCCGTCGGTGGTGGTCAGCGTGAGGTTGGTGGACGGCGGCGACGGCGGGATGACCGGCGCGGTCGCGGTCACCGTGCCCTCGCCGGTGGTGACCACCGAGCTGCCGTTCGGGCCGCGCGACACCACGGTCAGCGTGTACGGCCGCCCCGCGACCGCCCCCAGCAGGCACGTCAGCGCGGTGGTCTCGCACGAGGTGACGATGTCGCCGGAGCGCGCCGTGGCCATGTAGTCGTCGATGGCGCTGGTGTCGGCGGGCGCCGTCCAGGTCACGGTGATGGAGGACTGGCCGGGGTCACCGGAGATCGTCGGCGGCGCCGGTGGGCGCGGCAGGATCTCGACGGTACGTTCCTCCGACTCGGCCGGGTCGTAGACACCGTTGCCGGCCTGCACCGCGGTCACCTTGCAGTCGCCCTCGGACTTGACCGTCAGCGTAGTGCCGCTGACGGTGCAGACGCCGGTGGTGCTGGACCGGAATCCGACCGGCAGCCCGGAGGACGCGGTGGCGGTCAGGGTGCTGGTGCCGACCTTGCGCGGTCCGGGCTGGGCGAACGTCACGGTTTGGGAGAGCTTCTCGACCTCCAGGCGGGGGAAGCAGGACGCGGACTGGCCGGATCCCCCGCCCGGAACCTCGGCGAGGCAGACGCCGAACGCCGACTCGGCATGGTTCAGCTGGCTCAGGGAGCTGGACTGCAGCTCGAACACGCCACCGGCGTTCGCTCGCACCTGCACGCTCGACGCGCAGGAGGTGTCACCGGCGCCGATCGAACCGCCGGTGAGCGCGAAGATCCGGCCGCCCACGGTCGCCGAGACCGTGCCTCCGCAGTCGTTGCTGCCGGCCGCCGAGACGACGAGCCCGGACGGGAACGTCACCCGCCACCCGATGGCGGACGTCACGACCGTCGGGTTCTGGTCGCTGCGGTACAGGTGGAGATTGAGCGTCGACGTCTGGCCGACGGTGATGCCGCCGGGGCTGAAATAGCCGGTGATCCGCGGCGGCGCGGTCGTCACGACCAGCGTGTCGGTGGTGATCCCCGCACCGATGTCCTCGCTCGTGGCGGTGACCGACGAGTTGTTGATCGTGTACGTGCCGGAGTACCCGGAGGTCACGGCGACGCCGAGGGTGCACTGGGATTCCGCGGCGTCCAGTTCGATCCCGGACACCACGACCTGGTCGTCGCCGACGTTCGGCGCGAACGTGGCGCCTGTGCAGTCGATGTCGACGTCGGCGGACGCGACTGTCACATGATCCGGCAGAGCGATGGTGAACCCGATGCCGGTGAGGTCGACGGCGGTCACGTTCGGGTCACGCTGCACCGTCAGGGTCAGGCCGGACGACTGGTGGTCACGGATCGAGGACTCGGCGAACGCGGCCCGCAGGTGCGTCGGGAAGCCGTTGAGCGTGGTGACCGCCCCTGCCGTGCCCTTGTCGGCGGCCTTCGCTGTCGTGCCCTTGGCGGCAGCGTTGGTCATCGGGTGGCGGGGAGCGTCGGGCGATGTGCCGTGTCCGGCGTGGTGGGAGGTCGCCGCGGAGGGCGTCCGCGCCGCGGCCGGCTGGCCGCCTGCTCCCGGGCCTGCCAGCAAGGCCATCACGGTGGCGGCACCGAGCGCCGCAGTCCGCCTGCGACTGAGTCGATCCATGGTGGGCTGCGCCTTCCCTCGACACGCGAGTCTCACGTGCAAGGTATGCGGAGAAGATCACTGGATCGCGGTTTCGGCTGATCCGACAACTTTCGGATGAATTGCCGGATTTCTCGACGAGGCCCGTCGGCTGTGCCTCACGAGGGTGAGGCACAGCCGAGGAGCGGACGCGCTCAGAGGCCGGGCCGGGCGGCCAGGTCGGTCAGCCACTCGTCGATCAGCTGGGCGGTCATCGCGGAGTCCTCCATGACCATTGACATGTGATCGGTCTTGATCTCCCGGACCTCGTCGGCGGGCACCGCGACCGCGATCCCCGACGAGGTCTCGAAGTCGGTGCCGTCGACCTCTCTGGTGCAGCGGATCATCAGCTTCGGCACGGTGGGCTCGTCACCGATGCCTGTCATCTTGACGAACCAGTGTGCCATCGCCGAGAGCCGGGCACTGTTCATGCTCACCGCGGGCGAGTCCATGCTGGAGAAGTAGTTCGTCGAGGTGGCGTCGAAGTTGATGTTCTCGCTGTCGTCGTAGCGCAGGCTCAGTGTGTCGAGCATGATGACCGCTTCCGGGCGTACTCCCCAGGTCTGTTCGAGGATGCCCGCGGCGAAGTACGCCAGGGTGCCGCCCGACGAGTGGCCGACCAGGACGAACGGGTCGCCGTCGGAGGCGTGCAGCACGCTCTCGGCGACGACCCGGCCGGCCGCCTCGGTGGTGGCGGGCAGCGGCTCCCCCGGCGCGAAGCCGACCAGCGGCAGCGCGGAGACGTGCCGTTTGCCGCGCAGGTGGGCGGCGACCCGCGCGTACAGGTGGACTCCGGCGCTGGCGCCGGGCGAGCTGATGCAGATCAGCCGCGGCTGCCTGGAGCCCTCGGCCAGGGTGACCGCGGCGGGCAGGTCCTCCAGTTCGGCGGGGGACTCGAAGCTGGGCCGCAGCGCGGCGACGGCCGACAGCAGGCGCAGCCCGGCGAGGGCCCGGCCGTCGCGGACGGCCTGCTGGAACAACTCGTGCACGGTCTCCCCGGCGGCGACCGTCCGGGTGGCACCGGGTGCGGCGGCGCCGGGTGCCGCGCCGGCCAGCTCGCCGAGCAGCCACTCGGCGAACCCGGCGGGGGTACGGCTGTCGAACACGATCGACGTCGGCAGCCGCAGGGCCAGCGCGTCGGAGAGCTGGTTGCGCAGCTCCACCGCGATCAGCGAGTCGAAGCCGAGTTCGAGGAAGTCGCGTTCCGGGTCGATCGCGGCAGGGTCGGGGTGGCCGAGCAGCTTCGCGGCGTACTCGGTGATCAGGTCGCGCAGGAACGCCCGCTGCGCCGTACCGTCCATGGTGTCCAGGCGGTCGCGGACCGTGGCCGCGGCGCGGCCGGTGCGCACCAGCGGCCGCGCGCCACCCGCGACCAGGTTGCGCAGCAGCGGCGGCACCTGGCCCTGCGCGCTGCGGGCCCCGGCGGCGCTGAGGTTCAGCGCGGCGAGGGTGGGCCGGTCAGTCGCCACCGCCGCGTCGAACGCCGCGTGGCCCTGCGCGGCGGTCAGCGCCGGGAAGCCGGAGCGGGCGATGCGTTCCCGCGCGGCGGCGCCCAGCTCGGCGGTCATCCCGGCCGACGGCTCCCACGGCCCCCACGCGATCGAGGTGCCGGGCAGCCCGTGCGCCCGGCGCAGCTCGGCCAGCGCGTCGAGGAACGCGTTGGCGGCCGCGTAGTTGCCCTGCCCGGCGCCGCCCATGATGCCCGCCACCGACGAGTACAGGGCGAAGACGTCCAGGTCGAGGCCGCGGGTGGCCTCGTGCAGGTGCCACGCGCCGTCCGCCTTGGCGGCCAGGACGGCGTCCAGCCGCTGCGGGGTCAGCGACGTCACGAGGCCGTCGTCGAGCACACCCGCGGCGTGGATGACCGCGGTCAGCGGCGCCGGAGCCTCCGCGATCAGCCGGTCGACGTCCGCGCGCGACGACACGTCGCAGGCCGCGAACGTCACCCGCGCCCCGGCGTCGCCGAGCTGGGCGCGCAGGGCGGCCGCGCCGGGCGCGGCCGCGCCGCGGCGGCCGGCCAGCAGCAGGTGCCGCACCCCCTGCGCGGCGAGGTGGCGGGCCAGCTCGGCGCCGAGGCCACCGGTGCCGCCGGTGATCAGTACGGTGCCGTCGGCGCGCCAGGTACGCGGTGGCGGCGGGTCGGCGGTGATCGGTACGAGGCGGGGCACGTACCCGACCCCGTCGCGGATCGTGACCTGCGGCTCGTCACCGGTCATGAGGGCGGGCAGCAGGCCGGGCGACACCTCGGCCCGGTCGATGTCGACGAGCAGGAAACGGCCCGGATGCTCCGACTGCGCCGAGCGGACCAGCCCGGCCGCCGCGGCGGCGGCGGGATCCACCTCGGTCTCGCCGGGCAGCGTGACCGCGCGGCTGGTGACGAAGGCGACGCGGGTGCCGGCGAACCGCTCGTCCGCGACCGCCTCCTGCACGACGGCCAGCGCGGACGCGGTCAGCGTGTGCGCGGCCGCGGCCGGGTCGACGCTGCGGTCGGCGGCCAGCGGCACGAGGAACACCTCCGGTGCGGCGACCCCGTCGACCAGCGCCCCGGCCAGCGAGTCGCCGTACGCGGTGACGGTCTGCCCGGCCGAGTGGACGGCGAAGCCCAGGTCGTACTCGTCGACCCCGACGACGCCCCACCGGCCCTGGAACGGCGCGTCGAACGGGGCGGGCGTCCAGTCCACCCGGAACGCCGCGGGCACCGGCTGCCCCGCCCGCGCCGAGGTGGTGCGCAGCTCCAGCGACTCCACCGACAGCACCGGCACACCCAGCGGGTCCACGGCGGTCACCGCGACGGCGCCGCCGGGCTGCGGGGACAAGCGGACCCGCAGCGCGGACGCCCCGGTGGTGTGCAGTGACACCCCGCCGAACGCGAACGGCAGCCCCTTGCTCTGCTCGCCGAGGAACACGATGGGGTGCAGCGCGGCGTCCAGCAGTGCCGGGTGCAGCCCGAACTGCGCCGCGCCGCTGACCCGCTCGGGCAGGGCGACCTCGGCGTACACGTCGCCGTCGCGCCGCCACACCGCCCGCACGCCCTGGAACGCGGGGCCGTAGGCGAGTTTCGCGTGCTCGGCGAGCTGGGCGTAGAAGCCGTCCAGCGGCACCGGCTCGGCGCCGGGCGGGGGCCACGCGGTGGTGTCGAGCGGGGCGACCTGTTCGCCGGTGGTCAGCTCGCCGGTGGCGTGCAGGACCCAGTCGCCGGCCGCCTCCGCGTACACGCCGACCTTGCCGTCGCTGACCCTGACCTGCACGGTGACCGGCTCGTCGGCGGGCAGCACCAGCGGCGCGGCCAGGGTGAGGTGTTCGATCCGGTCGCTGCCGGCCAGGTCGGCGGCGCGCACCGCCAGCTCCAGGAAACCGGTGCCGGGGAACAGCACCACGCCGCCGACGACATGCTCGGCCAGCCACGGGTGGGTACGCAGCGACAGCTGCCCGGTCAGCACCAGGTCGCCCGACCCGGCGACGGTCACCGCGGCACCCAGCAACGGATGCCCGGCCGGGGCGACCCCCAGACCGGCCGCGTCCACGCCGAACGCGGCGGTGCCGGACGGCCAGTACCGCCGGTGGTCGAAGCGGTAGGTGGGCAGGTCGACGACGCGGGCACCGGTGCCGTCGAAGAACGCCGCGAAGTCGACGCCGGCCCCGGCGACGTGCAGGGCCGCGAGAGCGGCGACCACCGCCTCGGGCTCGGGGCGGTCCCTGCGCAGCAGCGGGGTGACGACGGTGCCGTCCGGCACCAGGTGGGCGGCCAGCGCGGCGAGGGTGCCGTCGGGGCCGAATTCGACCAGCGCGGTCGCCTTCCGCGCGACCAGCCCGGCGACGCCGTCGGCGAACCGTACTGAATCGCGGACCTGCCGGACCCAGTATTCGGGGTCGGTGACGTCGCCGGTGGCGATCATCGGGATCGTGGGCTCGTGGTAGGTCAGTGCGGTGGCGACGGTCCGCAGGTCGTCCAGCATCGGGTCCATCAGCGGCGAGTGGAAGGCGTGGGAGACGGCCAGCCGCTTGGTCCGCGCGAACCGGGCGGCGATCGCCAGTACCGCCTCCTCGGCGCCGGAGAGCACCAGCGAGTCGGGGCCGTTGACCGCCGCGACGGCGACGTCGCCGGTGAGCAGCGGGCCGACCTCGTCCTCGGTGGCCTGGACGGCGACCATGGCGCCCTCGCGGGGCAGCGCCTGCATGAGGCGGGCCCGCGCCGCGACGAGGCGGCACGCGTCGGGCAGCGACAGGACGCCCGCGACGTGGGCCGCCGCGATCTCGCCGACGGAGTGGCCGAGTACGTGCTCGACGGTGAGGCCCCACGACTCGGCCAGCCGGAACAGCGCGACCTCGACGGCGAACAGGGCGGGCTGCGCCCAGCCGGTCTCGTCGAGTGCGGCCCGGCTGTCGCCCCACATCACGTCGCGCAGTGGGCGCGGCAGCAGCGGGTCGAGGTGGGCGCACACCTGCTCCAGCGCGGCGGCG
The DNA here is from genome assembly GCF_047159485.1 of Krasilnikovia sp. MM14-A1004. Classification (GTDB taxonomy): domain Bacteria; phylum Actinomycetota; class Actinomycetes; order Mycobacteriales; family Micromonosporaceae; genus Actinoplanes. The sequence goes on from NZ_AP038773.1 coordinate 3,605,384, forward strand.
AACACTCCGAAACGTACGGACAGCTCCCGGCCCATGCCGAGGCGCTGGGCACCCTGGCCGGAGAAGAGCGCGCCGACCGGCCGTTTGGTGGCGACACCCCGGGCCAGTTCGACGATCCCGTCCGGTCCCGCGCCGAGCACGGCCCGATGCGGGAACAGCGCGCGTGTCGTGGTCAGCGAGTATCCGACGTCGACCGGGTCGTCGGCACCGCCGACTGCCGCGCGCAGGGCGTCGAGCTGGGCGTCCAGGGACGCTGCGGAGCGTGCCGACACCGGCCACGGCACGAAACCGACCACGGCGGGCGCCGCGTCGGTGGCTTCCGGCGCGGGTGCGGGCGCCTCCTCCAGGATCACGTGGGCGTTGGTGCCGCTGACGCCGAACGAGGAGACCCCGGCCCGGCGGGGACGGTCGGTGACGGGCCACGGCTCCGGCTCGGTGAGCAGGCGTACCAAGCCCGCCGACCAGTCCACGTGGGAGGTCGGGCGGCTGACGTGCAGGGTGCGCGGCAGCATCTCGTGGTGCAGCGCCTGCACCATTTTGATGACCCCGGCGACCCCGGCCGCGGCCTGCGTGTGGCCGAGGTGGCTCTTGACCGCGCCCACCCGTAGCGGCACCTGCCGGTCCTGCCCGTACGCGGTCAGCAGGGCCCGGGCCTCGATCGGGTCGCCGAGCACCGTGCCGGTGCCGTGCGCCTCCACGGCGTCCACCTCGGACGGGGTGAGCCCGGCCCGGGACAGCGCCGCCCTGATCACCTGGACCTGGGCGGGGCCGTTGGGGGCGGTCAGTCCGTTGGACGCGCCGTCCTGGTTGATCGCGGAGCCCTTGACGAGGGCCAGCACCCGGTGGCCGAGCCGCCGCGCGTCGGACAGCTTCTCCAGCACCAGCACCCCGACGCCCTCGGACCAGCCGGTGCCGTCGGCGTCGTCGGAGAACGCCTTGCACCGGCCGTCCGGGGCGAGGCCGCCCTGCCGGGTGAACCCGGCGAACCCGGCCGCGGTGCTCATCACTGTCACGCCGCCCGCCAGCGCCAGGGTGCACTCGCCGCCGCGCAGCGCCTGACCGGCCAGGTGCAGCGACACTAGTGACGACGAGCAGGCGGTGTCGACCGTGACGGCGGGCCCGCGCAGCCCGAGGGCGTACGCGACCCGGCCCGACATGACGCTGGCCGCCGTACCCATGCCCGCGTGGCCCTCGACGTCCTCGCCGGACATCATCAGCACGTGGCCGTAGTCCTGCCCGTTGGTGCCCACGAACACGCCGGTGCGGCTGCCGCGCAGCGCCTGCGGGTCGAGGCCCGCGCGTTCCAGGGCCTCCCACGAGGTCTCCAGCAGCAGCCGCTGCTGCGGGTCCATGGCGAGCGCCTCGCGCGGGGAGACGCCGAAGAACTCGGCGTCGAAGTCCGCGGCGTCGAACAGGAATCCGCCCTGCAGGGTGGCGCTGCGGCCCGCCTCGTCGCCCGCCAGCACACCGAGGTCCCAGCCGCGGTCGCCGGGGAACGAGGTGATCGCGTCGCGGTCGCCGCTGACCAGCCGCCACAGGTCCTCCGGCGAGTCGACCCCGCCGGGCAGGCGGCAGGCCATGCCCACGATCGCGATCGGCTCGTGCGCGGACGCCTCGGCCCGTTCCAGCCGCTGCCTGGTCTCGTGCAGGTCGGCGGTGACCCACTTGAGGTACTCGACGAGCTTCTCTTCGTCCGGCACGTTCCTAGCCCTTTCCTCCGGTCGCGCGGTCAGCGCTGATTGCCGCGGCCGAGTTCGTTGTCGATGAAAGCGAAGATGTCGTCGGTGCTGGCCGCCTGGATGCGGTCGACCACCGCCGTGGAATCCGTGGCCGTGGTTCCCGCGTACCGGGTGAGCAGCTCGCGCAGGCGGGCCGACACCCCCGACGCGTCGAGGTCCTCGCGGGAGCTGGCCGACAGCGCGGTTTCCAGCCGGTCCAGCTCGTCCAGGATCGCCGGGCGCTGCTCGGTCGACCCGAACAGCTCGGCCGCGAGGTGGCCGGCCAGCACCGTGGCGGTCGGGTAGTCGAAGACCAGCGTGGCGGGCAGCCGCAGTCCGGTGGCCGCGGTGAGACTGTTGCGCAGCTCGACCGCGCTGAGCGAGTCGAAGCCGAGCTGGCGGAACTCGCGGTCGGCGTCGACCGCGTCGGGCGTGGCGTGGCCGAGAACCCCGGCCGCGTGCGCGCGGACCAGCTCGACCAGGAACTCGGCCCGCTCCCCCGCCGCCATCGCGGAAAGCCGCCGCAGCAGGCCGTCACTGGAGGCCGGGCCGGAGGCGCGCCGCCTCGACCGGACCAGGTCGCGCAGCATCGCCGGGACCGCCAGGCCGGGCGCCGCGCTGCCGGGCAGGCGGGTGGCGACCAGCAGCGGCTCGCTGCGCTCGCGCGCCGCATCGAACAGGGCCAGGCCGCGCGGCACACTCAGCGGCGGCAGATCGGTACGCCCGCCCAGCCCGGCGGCCATGCCGGTGGTGTCCCACGGGCCCCACGCCAGCGACGTCGCGGGCAGCCCCCGCGAGCCCCGGTACGCGGCGAGCGCATCCAGGAACGCATTGGCCGCCGCGTAGTTGCCCTGGCCCGCGGCGCCGAGCACCCCGGCGACCGACGAGTACAGCACGAACCCGGCCAGGTCCAGCTCCGCGGTCGCCTCGTGCAGGTGCCAGGCGCCGTCGATCTTGGGACGCAGCACCGCGGCCAGGCGCGGCGCCGTGAGCGAGCCGATCGTGGCGTCGTCGAGCACACCCGCGGTGTGCACCACCGCGGTCAGCGGATGCTCCGCCGGTACGCCCTTCACCAGGGCGACGACCGCTTCCCGGTCGGTGACGTCGCAGGCGGCGAGTGTGACCGTGGCGCCGTGCGCGGCCAGCTCGGCGCGCAGGTCCGCGGCCCCGGCGGCGTCCGGGCCGCGCCGCGACACCAGCAGCAGACGGCGGACGCCGCGCCGGGTCACCAGGTGCCGGGCGAGCTCCGCGCCGAGACCGCCGGTGCCGCCGGTGATCAGCACGGTCCCGTCGGGATCCCAGTTCCGGGCGGCGCCGGTCGCCCGGCCTTGCACGCGGGCGAGGCGGGCCACGTGGACGACGCCGTCGCGGATCGCGACCTGTGGTTCGTCGCCGGGCACCGCCCGCAGCGCCTGCACGGACTCGGGGGCGTCGTCCACGTCGGCCAGCAGCAGGCTGCCGGGATGTTCCGACTGGGCGGCCCGCACCAGGCCGGTCACGGGCGCGGCGGCGAGATCGGTGTCCAGGCCGCGCCGGGTCACGACGACCAGGCGGGAGCCGCTGAACCGATCCCCGGTCAGCCACTGCCGTACGACGTCCAGGCTGTGGGCGGTCAGTTCGTGCGCGGCCGGGGCGACGTCGGCGCCGGGCTCGCCGATCACCGGCAGCAGGACGAAGTCCGGCACGTCGGTGAGATCGGCCAGCGACGGCACGCTCGGCGCGCCGAAGCCCAGGGTATCCGGGCCGAGCACGATCCACGTGCCGGGCACCGGCTCACCGGTCGGGACCGGGGTCCAGTCCAGGCGCAGCAGCGGATCGGGCCGGTGCGCCGGGTCGTCGGTGTCCCGTGATGCCCCGGGTGGGCGCAGGCAGACCGAAGCGACAGAGACGACCGGCGCGCCGTCCGAGTCGACGGCCGAGAGGGACACCCACTGGACGGGACCGTCCACCGCCCGGTCGTCGCCGACATGCGCATCGCCGGGTTCCGTGGCGGGAGCGAGGCGGACCCGGAGCACCCGGGCGCTGGTGGCGTGCAGGGTCACGTCGTGCCAGTCGACGGGCAGGCCGTCGTGGCCCGCTGCCTGGACGGCCCCGCTGAGCAGGGCGGGGTGCAGGCCGTACCGGTCGGCGTCGGTGACGTCGTCGGGCAGGGCGATCTCGGCGTACGCCTCGTCGCCGCGCCGCCACAGCTCGCGCACGCCGCGGAACGCCGGCCCGTGGTCCAGGCCGTCGGCGGCGAGGTCGGCGTAGAGGTCGTCCACCGGCACCGGATCGGCACCGGCGGGCGGCCACTCGAACGGCTCCGCGGTCGCGGGCCCCGCGGCCAGTTCGCCGGTGACGTGCGCGGTCCAGTCCTGGTCGGACCCGGCGGGACGGGCGTGCACGGTGATGGTGCGAATGCCCTCCGGTGTCGGGGCGCCCACCCAGGCCTGCAGGTCGACCGCTTCTCCCGTACCGAAAATCAGGGGTGTGGTGACGGTCAGCCGGGTGATGCGGTCGCAGCCGGTGAGGTCGGCGGCGTGCAGCGCCAATTCGACGAAGCCGGTCTCCGGGAACGTGATCCGGTCGTGCACGCGGTGGTCGGCCAGCCATGGCTGGGCCGCGACCGACAGGCGGGCGGTCAGGGCGAGGCCGTCGCCGCCCGCCACCGGCAGCGCCGCGCCGAGCAGCGGATGCCCGGCGGCGGTCAGGCCCAAGCCGGACGCGTCGCCGCGGGCGGCGCCCGGCGTGGGCCAGAACCGCTCCCGCTGGAACGGGTACGTGGGCAGCTCGACCCGCCGCGCGCCGGTGCCGGTGAACGCCGGCGCCCAGTCCACGCCGACGCCCGCCACGTGCAGGCGGGCCAGCGCGGTCAGGACGGAGGTCTGCTCCGGCCGGTCCCTGCGCAGCAGCGGCACGACGACCGAACCGTCGGGCACCAGCGCGGCGGCCAGCGCCGCGAGCACGCCGTCCGGGCCGAGTTCCAGGTACGCGGTGATCCCGTCGGCGGCGAGGGCGCGCACCGAGTCGGCGAAGCGGACCGTGTCGCGCACGTGCCGCACCCAGTGCTCGGGGTCGGTGACGTCGCCCGCGGCGGCGATCGGCACGGTCGGCTCCGCGAACGTCAGCCCACCCACCACGGCGCGGAAGTCCGCCAGCATCGGCTCCATCAGCGGGGAGTGGAACGCGTGGCTGACCCGCAGCCGGCTGGTCCGGCGGTCGCGGGACCGGAAGTACCCGGCGAGGTCGAGAACGGGCTGCTCGGCACCGGCGATGACGATCGCGTCCGGGCCGTTGACCGCGGCGATCGACACGGCGTCGGTGAGCAGGGGGCGCACCTCGTCCTCGGTGGCCTGCAGCGCGACCATGGCGCCGCCCCGGGGCAGCGCCTGCATGAGCCGGGCCCGGGCCGCCACCAGCGTGCACGCGTCGTCGAGGGACAGCACCCCGGCCACGTGGGCGGCGGCGATCTCGCCGACGGAATGCCCGGCCAGCCGGTCGGGGACGATCCCGAACGCCTCGACGAGCCGGTACAGGGCGACCTCCAGCGCGAAGATCGCGGGCTGGGCGTGGCCCGTACGGTCGAGGTCGTCGTCGGTCAGGGGGCCGAGGCGGGCGGCGACCTCGTCGTGGGCGCGGGCGTACGCGGGGAACCGGGCGTACAGTTCCCGGCCCATGCCGGCGCGCTGGGCGCCCTGGCCGGTGAACAGGATCGCCAGGGGACGGTCGGTGGCGGTGCCCCGTGCGGCCTCGTGCACGCCGTCGGCGGTGGCCAGCAGCACCGCCCGATGGTCGAACACGGACCGGCCGAGGACCAGCGAGTGCCCGACGTGGACCGGGTGCGGATCGGCGCCCCGCGCGGCCGCGGGCGGCGTCCCGCCCGGCGCGGCATCACCCGCGGTGACGTCGGCCAGCGCGCGGATCTGTTCGACCTGTGCGGTCAGCGCGTTCGCGGTGCGGGCCGACACCGGCAGCACGACCACGGCCGGGGGTTCGGCCGGGACCGGAGCGGCCGCCGGGGGTGCCTCCTCGAGGATGAGGTGGGCGTTGGTGCCGCTGATGCCGAACGAGGAGACGCCCGCGCGGCGCGGCCGCCCGGCGCGCGGCCAGTCCCGCTGCCCGGTCAGCAGCTCGACCCTCCCCGCGCTCCAGTCGACGTGCGAGGTCGGCGCGGTGACGTTCAGGGTCGCGGGCAGGACGCCGTGCCGCAGCGCCTGCACCATCTTGATGACGCCGACCGCGCCGGCGGCGGCCTGGGTGTGGCCGAGGTTCGACTTGGCCGAGCCGAGCAGCAGCGGCGTCTCGCGGTCCTGACCGTACGTGGCCAGCAGCGCCTGGGCCTCGATCGGATCGCCGAGCACGGTGCCTGTGCCGTGCGCCTCGACGGCGTCCACGTCGGACGGGGAGAGTCCCGCGCCGGCCAGGGCCTGCCGGATGAGCCGCTGCTGGGACGGGCCGTTGGGCGCGGTGAGCCCGTTCGAGGCGCCGTCCTGATTGACCGCCGAGCCCTTGATCACGGCGAGGATCTCGTGGCCGTGGCGGTGCGCGTCGGAGAGCCGTTCCAGCACGACCATGCCGACGCCCTCGGACCAGGCCGTACCGTCGGCGCTGTCGGAGAAGGGCTTGCACCGGCCGTCGGCGGCCAGCCCGCCCTGCTGGGTGAACTCCATGAACGCGCCGGGACCGGACATCAGCTGCACGCCGCCGGCCAGCGCCAGGGAGCATTCGCCGCCGCGCAGCGCGTTCGCGGCCAGGTGCATCGCCACCAGCGCCGACGAGCACGCGGTGTCGATGGTCATGGCCGGGCCCTCCAGCCCGAGCGTGTACGACAGCCGCCCCGAGGTGACGCTGGGCGAGGTGCCGGTGCCGGTGTAGCCCTCCATGCTCTGCAGCGAGTTCAGCAGCAGGTGCGCGTAGTCGGCGCCGCCCGCCCCGACGAACACGCCGGTACGGGTGCCGCGCAGCGACACCGGGTCGATGCCGGTGCGTTCGATGGCCTCCCACGCGGTCTCCAGCAGCAGCCGCTGCTGCGGGTCCATGGACAGCGCCTCGCGCGGGGAGATGCCGAAGAAGCCGCTGTCGAAGTCGGCGATGCCGTCGACGAACCCGCCGCGCTGGGTGACGCTGCGGCCCGCGCCGTCGCCGCCGAGCATCGCCAGGTCCCATCCGCGGTCGGCGGGGAACGGCCCGATCGCGCTGCGGCCGTCGGCGACCAGCCGCCACAGATCGTCCGCGGAGTTGACGCCGCCGGGGAAGTGGCAGGCCATGCCGACGATCGCGATGGGGTCGTCGACGACCTGGACCGTCTCGCCGTGGTCGTCGGTCCGCTCACCGAACAGTTCGGCGCTCAGGTGCTCGGCGAGCCCGCGCGGGGTCGGGTAGTCGAAGACCAGGGTGGCGGGCAGGGTCAGCCCGAACGCGGTGCTCAGCCGGTTGCGCAGTTCGACAGCGGTGAGGGAGTCGAAGCCGAGCTGGCGGAACTCCTGCTCGGGGTCGACGGCCTGCCCGGAGGCGTGCCCGAGCACGGCGGCCGCCTCGGCGCGGACCTGCCGCAGCACGGCGCGGGCCCGTTCGGCCGGGTTGAGCTGCTGCAGCTTGCCGGTGATCCGGTCACCGGCGGCCGCGGTGCGGCGGGTGCGGACCAGGCCGCGCAGCATCGGCGGGACGGCGCCCGCGAACGGGGCCGGCCCGGATCCGGTGACCAGCCGGGTCGGCACCACGAGGGGCGCGTCGACGGTGACCGCCGCGTCGAACAGGGCCAGGCCGAGGGCGGGCGGCAGCGGCGGCATGCCGGAGCGTTCCATGCGTTCGACCGACGCGGCGTCCATGGTGGCGGTCATCCCGGCGCCGGGCGCCCAGGCACCCCAGGCCAGCGACACCGCGGGCAAACCCCGACCACGACGGTACGCGGCGAGCCCGTCCAGGAAACTGTTCGCCGCCGCGTAGTTGCCCTGACCGGCCGCGCCCATCACCCCGGACACCGACGAGTACACGACGAACGCGGTGAGGGGCTGGTCCAGGGTCAGCTCGTGCAGATGCCACGCCGCGTCCACCTTCGGCGCCAGCACCGCATCCAGCCGCTCCGGCGTCAACGACGACACCACGCCGTCGTCCAGCACACCGGCCGTGTGCACCACCGCCGTCAACCGGCGCCCGCCGATCGCCTCGGCGAGCTGGCCCCGATCGGCCACGTCGCACGCCACCACGTCCACCTCGGCACCGGCGGCGACCAGCTCCGCCCGCAGGTCCCGGGCCCCCGGCGCCTCGGCACCGCGGCGGCTCAGCAGCAGCAGACTGCGCACACCGCGCTCGGCGACCAGGTGCCGGGCCAGCAGCGCGCCCAGACCGCCGGTGCCGCCGGTGATCAGCACCGTGCCGTCGGGGTCCAGGGCGGGCGGGACGGTCAGCACGATCTTGCCGATGTGCCGGGCCATGCTCATGTGCCGGAACGCGTCGCGGGCGCGGCGCACGTCCCACGTGCGGATCGGCAGCGGCCGCAGGGCGCCCGCCTCGAACAGCTCCACGAGGGCGAGGAGCATCTGCTGGATCCGGTCCGGGTCCACCTGTCCCAGGTCGAACGGGCGGTACGCGATGCCGGGCAGGCCGGCCGGGTCGCGCAGGTCGGTCTTGCCCATCTCCAGGAACCGGCCGCCCGGTCCGAGCAGCCGCAGCGACGCGTCGACGAACTCGCCGGTCAGCGCGTTCAGCACCACGTCGACGCCGCCGAACCGGTCCGCGAAGCCGGTGTCGCGGGAGGACGCGAGGTGGTCGTCGGCGATGCCCAGCTCGCGCAGGGCATCCCATTTGCCCTCGCTGGCGGTGGCGAACACCTCGGCGCCGAGGTGGCGGGCCAGCTGGATCGCGGCCATGCCGACACCGCCCGCGCCGGCGTGCACGAGGACCTTCTCCCCCGGCCGCAGGTCGGCCAGGTCGACCAGCGCGTGGTAGGCGGTGAGGAACACCAGCGGCACGGACGCCGCCTGCTCCGGCGTCCAGCCGTCGGGGATCCGGGTGACCTGGCGTTGCTCGGCGATGATGGTCGGGCCGAAGCCGCCGAACATCATGCCCATCACCCGGTCGCCCGGCGCCAGGCCGGTCACGTCGGGGCCGGTACCGGTGATCACCCCGGCCGCCTCGGCGCCGAACATCCCCGCCTCGCCCGGATACATGCCCAGGGCGTTGAGGACGTCGCGGAAGTTCAGGCCGGCCGCGTGCACAGACACCCGGATCTGGGTGCCGGTCAACGGTTCCAGCACCTCGGGACAGGGGGCCAGGGTCAGCGCGTCGAGGCTGCCCTTGGCGGTGGTGGACAGCCGCCACGGCACACCGGGCGGGGGCACCAGGCCGGGCGCCGAGGCGATGCGGGCCAGGCGGGGCGCGTACACGGTGCCGTCGCGGACGGCGAGCTGCTGCTCGTCACCGGCGGCGGCGAGGGCGGCCGCCAGGCCCGCCGGGTCGTCCACGTCCACCAGCAGGAAGCGGCCGGGGTTCTCCGCCTGGGCGGAGCGGACGAGGCCGCGGGCCGCGGCGGCGGCCAGGTCGGTGACCGGCTCGTCGCCGATCGCGGCCGCGCCGCGGGTCACGAACACGGTCCGCGCGGTGCCCGCCAGGGCTTGCTGAAGGACGGCCAGCACGTCACCGGACAGTCGGTGCACCGCCTGCGGCTGTCCGCTGGCGGTGGGATCGCCGGAGATCGGGACCAGCACGATCCGGGGTTCGCCGTCGGTGTGGGGCAGGTGCGCGGCCAGGCCGAACACGTCGTCGCCGCGGATCGTCCACGGCTGCGGGGCGGTGTCGGCCGGTTCGAGCGGGGACCACTCGACGTGGAACAGCGAGTCGAGCACCGGCAGGTCAGTGGCCGCCGACGGCGGCGCGGACGGGGTACGGATCACCAGCGAGTCCGCGGCCAGCACCGGCTGACCATCCACATCGGCCGCGAACACCGCCACCGAGTCGCCTCCGGTCCGGCGCAGCCGCACCCGCAGCGCCGACGCGCCCGTGGCGTACAGGGTGACGCCGCCCCACTCGAAGGGCAGGCCCTGCCCGGCGTCGGGCAGCAGGCCGATGCCGTGCAGCGCGGCGTCCAGCAGCGCCGGGTGCACGCCGTACATCGCCGCGTTCTGCTCGTCCAGCTCGATCTCGGCGTACACGTCGTCGCCGGAGCGCCACGCGGACGTCAGGCCGCGGAACACCGGCCCGTACGCGAGCCCGCCGAGGGCGAGCTGCTCGTAGAAGCCGTCCAGGTCGAGCGGCTGCGCGCCGGTGGGCGGCCACGGGTCGGCCGGGAACGCGGTGGCCGTGTCGGCGGCCGGGACCAGGACACCCTCTGCATGCCGGGTCCACTCGCGGGTCGGCTCGTCGGCGGGCTGGGACCAGATGCCGACGCGACGGCGGCCGGAATCGTCGCGCTCGCCGAGGCGTACCTGAATGGAGGTGGCCTGGTGTGCGGTGAGCGCGAGCGGCACGGTGAGGGTGAGCGACGCGACCCGTTCGCAGCCGACCAGGTCGCCGGAGCGCAACGCCAGTTCGAGGAAGCCGGTGCCGGGGAACAGCACCGCGCCGCCGACGACGTGGTCGGCCAGCCACGGCTGCGCGGCCGCCGACAGGCGCCCGGTGAGCACCACCTCGTCGGAGCCCGCGACGCCGACGGTCGCGCCGAGCAGCGGGTGTCCCGGTGAGTTGAGGCCGAACGCGGACAGGTCGCCGGGGCGCATCCCCGGCCCGGCGGTCGGCCAGAACCGCTGCCTGTCGAACGGGTACGTCGGCAGCGGCACCGTGTGCGCGCCGGTGCCGTCGAACCAGGCCCGCCAGCGGACCGGCAGCCCGGCCACGAACAGCCGCGCGAACGCGGTCACCGCGGCCAGTTCCTCGGGCTGGTCCTTGCGCAGCAGCGGGACGAGTTCCGCGCCGGGCGGGGCCGATTCGGCGGCCATGGCGGTGAGCACGCCGTCCGGGCCGAGTTCCACGAACGCGGTGACGCCGAGCCCGGCCAGGGTGGTGACGGCGGCGCCGAACCGGACGGGCTCGCGGACGTGCGCCACCCAGTACTCGGGGCTGCGCAGCTCGTCGGGCCGGGCCTCGCCGCCGGTCAGGGTGGACACGATCGGGATCCGCGGTTCGGTGAAGGTCAGCCCGGCGACGACCTCCCGGAAGTCGGCCAGCATCGGGTCCATCAGCGGGGAGTGGAACGCGTGGCTGACCGTGAGGCGGGTCGCCTTGTCGAACCGGGCGGCCAGCGCCAGCACCGCGTCCTGCTCGCCGGAGATCACCACCGAGGACGGGCCGTTGACCGCCGCGAGGGACACCCCGGCGCTCAGGTGCGGGGTCACCTCGGCCTCGGTGGCGCGTACCGCGACCATCGCGCCGCCCGGCGGCAGCGCCTGCATCAGGTTGGCCCGGGCGGCGACCAGGCGGCACGCGTCGGGCAGGGAGAACACCCCTGACACGTACGCGGCGGCCACCTCGCCGATCGAATGCCCTGCCAGGTAGCGGGGCCGCAGCCCGAACGACTCGGCGAGCCGGAACAGGGCCACCTCGACGGCGAACAGCGCGGGCTGGGCGAACCCGGTCTCGTTCAGCTCATCCTCGCCCCACATCACCTCGCGGAGCGGCCGCCGCAGGTACGGGTCGAGTTCGCCGACCACCTCGTCCAGCGCGTCGGCGAACACATCGAAGCGCTGGTACAGGTCGCGGCCCATGCCGAGGCGCTGGCTGCCCTGCCCGGAGAACAGGAACGCGGGCACGTGGTCGGTGGCGGCGCCCCGGGCGATCTCGGCACCGGCCACGATCACCGCCCGGTGCGGCAGCGTCGCCCGCGTGGTGGCCAGCGCGAAGCCGGTGTCCAGCGGATCCGTGCCGTCCTGCGCCCGGGCGAGCTGCGCGGCCAGGGCGGACTCGGATCCGGCCGACACCGGCCACGGCACGTACGGCGGTGCCGGGCGGGTGCGCGGCGCGGGCGCCTCGACGGCGGGCGGCTCCTCGACGATCACGTGGGCGTTGGTGCCGCTGATGCCGAACGAGGACACCCCGGCCCGGCGCGGCCGGGTGCCGCGGGGCCACGGCGCCGGCTCGGTCACCAGGCGCACCGCCCCGGCGCTCCAGTCGACGTGCGGGGACGGCTCGGTGACGTGCAGGGTGCGCGGCAGGGTGTCGTGCTGGAACGCCAGGATCATCTTCATCAGCCCGGCGGCGCCGGCCGCGGCCTGGGTGTGACCCAGGTTCGACTTGACAGAGCCCAGCCGCACCGGCTCCGCCCGGTCCTGCCCGTACGTGGCCAGCAGCGCCTGCGCCTCGATCGGATCGCCGAGGCGGGTGCCGGTGCCGTGTGCCTCCACGGCGTCCACGTCGGACGGAGCCAGACCGGCGTCGGTGAGGGCGGCGCGGATGACCCGCTGCTGGGCGGGCCCGTTCGGGGCGGTCAGGCCGTTCGAGGCGCCGTCCTGATTCACCGCCGATCCCTTGACCACGGCCAGGATCGGATGCCCCAGTCGCTGGGCGTCGGAGAGCCGTTCCACCAGCAGCATCCCGGCGCCCTCGGACCAGCTGGTGCCGTCGGCGTCGGCGGAGAACGCCTTGCACCGGCCGTCGGCGGCCAGCCCGCCCTGCCTGTCGAAACCGCCGAAGCTGGTCGGGGTGGCCATCACGGTCACGCCGCCGACCAGGGCGAGGGAGCACTCCCCCGCGCGCAGCGCCTGCCCGGCCAGGTGCAGCGCGACCAGCGCGGACGAGCAGGCGGTGTCGACGGTGACGGCCGGGCCCTCCAGCCCGAACGTGTACGACAGCCGTCCGGAGATGACGCTGGCGGCCAGTCCCGTACCGGCGTGGCCCTCCATGTCCTCGCGGGCGGCGAGGACCAGCCGCTGGTAGTCCTGCCCGTTGGTGCCGACGAACACCCCGGTCCGGCTGCCGCGCAGCGACACCGGGTCGATGCCCGCCCGTTCGACGGCCTCCCACGCGGTTTCCAGCAGCAGCCGCTGCTGGGGGTCCATCGCGAGGGCCTCGCGCGGGGAGATCTCGAAGAACGCGGGGTCGAAGTCGGCGACCGCGTCGAGGAAGCCTCCCTGGAAGTCGGCGTACGCGGCGAGGTCCCAGCCGCGGTCGGCGGGCATCGGGCCGATCACGTCGCGCCCGTCGGCCAGGGCCTGCCACAGCTGCTCGGGTGACGTGATGCCGCCGGGGAACCGGCACGCCATGGCCACCACGGCGAGCGCGTCGCCGGGGGCCGCATCCGTGGCGTGGTCGGCCACGTCGGTGGCGGTGCCGATCAGTTCGGCGAGGAGGTGTTCGGCGAGGGCCTGCGGGGTCGGGTAGTCGAACACGAGACCGGCGGGCAGCGACAGCCCGGTGGCGGTGGCGAGCTGGTTGCGTACCTCCATCGCGGTCAGCGAGTCGACGCCGAGGTCGCGGAACACCTTGCCGGGGCCGACCGCCTCCTTGCCGGGGTGGCCGAGCACCGCCGCGGCGACCGTGCGGACCAGGTCGAGCACGGGCTCCAGCCGGTCCTGCGGGGACCGGGCGGCCAGCCGTACACGGAGGTCGGAACCGGCCGCGGCGGTCTGCCGCCGGGCGGCCTCGACCGCGTCGGCGGCCTCGCGGGCGCCGGGCAGCCCGGCCAGCAGCGGGCTGGGCCGCAGGCTGAGCAGCGACGTCAGCAGTTGAGGTTGCCGCAGGTCGGCGATGACAGGGGTGGCGGCGGGTTCGGCAGCGACCCGCCACAGGGCGGCCAGGGCCAGGTCGGGGTCGAGGGCGGTGGCGCCGACCCGGCTCAGCGCGGTGCCGACCTCGGCGCGGGCGGCCATGCCGTCCCCGGCCCAGGCACCCCAGGCGATCGAGACGGCGGGCCGTCCGGCGGCGCGGCGCCGCTGCGCCAGCGCGTCCAGCACGGCGTTGGCGGCCGCGTAGTTGGCCTGGCCGGGATTGCCCACGGCCCCCGCCGACGACGAGAACAGTACGAAGAGATCGAGGTCGCCGGTCAGCTCGTCGAGCAGCAGGGCGGAGGTGACCTTGGCGCGGAACACGTCGGTGAACCGTTGCGGGGTGAGGCTGTCGAGGGTGCCGTCGTCGAGCACCCCGGCGGTGTGCACGACCCCGGTGACGGGGTGTGCGGACAGCAGGGCGGCCAGGCTGTCCCGGTCGGCGGCGTCGCAGGCGGCGACGACGGTCTCGGTGCCGGACGCGGTCAGTTCCCGCTGGAGGTCCGCCGCGCCGGGCGCGTCGGGGCCGCGCCGGCTGATCAGCACCAGTTTGGCGGCGCCCCGGGCGGCGAGGTCGCGGGCGACCCGGGCGCCGAGGGCGCCGGTGCCGCCGGTGATCAGGACGGTGCCGTGCCGGGGTTCGGCGCCCGCGATCGGTCCGCCCGGCGCGGCGACCAGCCGGCGGCCGAAGACGCCGGTCGCGCGGACGGCGACCTGGTCCTCGCCGGATCCGCCGGTCAGCACCGCTGCCAACCGGCGCAGCGCGCGGTCGTCGAGCACGTCGGGCAGGTCGATGAGGCCGCCCCAGCGGCCGGGGTGTTCCAGCGCGGCGACGCGGCCCAGCCCCCAGACGGCGGCGCGGCGCGGATCGGTGACGGCGTCGCCGTGGCCGGTGGCGACCGCGCCGCGGGTCAGCACCCAGACCGGCGCGGACGCCCGCTGCACCAGCCGCAGGGCACGGATCAGCCCCGCCGGGACGGTGCCGTCGCCGGGCTCGCCGGGCAGCAGCACGATGCCGTCGAGCGGGGTGTCCGGCAGCTCAGCGGGGTCGTCGGCGTCGAGGAGGCGGGCGCCGAGGGCGGCCGCGACGGCGGGCGCGTCCGGGTCGGCGCCGGGTGCCACGACCAGCCAGGAACCGGTGGAGGCGGTGCCGCCGAGGCCGGTCAGCGGCTGCCAGGTCTCGTGGTGGATCCACGAGTCGATCGTCGCGTCGGCGCGGCGGCGGATCCGCCAGGCGGCGAGCGCGGGCAGCACCGCGGCGACCGCGTCGCCGTCCAGGTCGAGTTCGGCGGCCACCGAGGCGAGGTCGGCGCGCTCGACGGCCTGCCAGAACGCGGCGTCGGCCGGATCGCCGTCACCGGCCGGGATCGCGGCGGGTTCGAGCCAGTAGCGTTCGTGCTGGAACGGGTAGGTGGGCAGGTCCACCCGGCGGGCGCCGGTCCCGGTGAAGAACCGTCCCCAGTCGACACCGACCCCGGCGACGTGCAGCCGCGACAGCGCCGCGACGAATCCGGGCTCCTCGTCGCGGTCGCGGCGTACCGCCGGGATCACGCCCTCGGCCATCGCCGACAGCGCGCCGTCGGGGCCCAGCTCCAGCAGCACGGACGCGGCGAGCGTACGCAGGGTGTCGTCGAACCGCACGGTGTCCCGCACGTGCCGCACCCAGAACTCCGGCGACGTCACGTCGCCGGTCATCGCCACCGGCAGCGAGGGATCCCGGAACGTCAGACCCTGGATCGCCGCCCGGAACTGCGCCAGCATCGGCTCCATCAGCGGCGAGTGGAACGCGTGCGAGACCCGCAGCCGCTTCGTCCGCGGGAAGTGGGCCGCCACGGCCAGCACCTCGTCCTCGACGCCCGAGATCACCACCGAGCCGGGGCCGTTGACCGCGGCGATCGAGACGCCGCCGGTCAGGTGCGGCGCCACCTCGGCGTCGGACGCCGCCACCGCGACCATCGCGCCGCCCGTGGGCAGCGCGTCCATCAGCCGCGCCCGCGCCGCCACCAGCGTGCAGGCGTCCTCCAGCGACAGCACGCCCGCCACGTGCGCGGCCGCGATCTCGCCCACCGAGTGCCCGCCGACCGCGTCGACCCGGATGCCCAGCGACTCGACGAGCCGGAACAGCGCCACCTGGAACGCGAACAGCACCGGCTGCGCCACCCCGGTCCGGTCCAGCGCCTCCGCGTCGTCCGGAACCGTCGCACCCAGACGCTCCAGCACCCGGTCGAACACGTCCGCGAACAGCGGGAACCGGGCCGCCAGCCCGCGACCCATGCCGACGCGCTGCGAACCCTGCCCCGAGAACAGCACCGCCAGGGACCGCTCGTCCGCGACACCGCGGGCGACCTCCCGGCCGTCCAGCAGCACCGCCCGGTGCTCGAACGCGGTGCGCCCGGTGGCCAGGGAGAAGCCGATGTCGAGGGCACGGCCGGTCAACCCGCCGACCCCGGCGAGCTGCGCGTCGAGCGCCGCCTCGCTCCGGGCCGACACCAGCCACGGCACGGCCGTCGGCGACGGTGTGCCGGCCGGTCCCGCCACGGTGGCGGGCGGGTCGGCCGGGGGCTGCTCCAGGATGACGTGGGCGTTGGTGCCGCTGAGGCCGAACGAGGAGACACCGGCGCGGCGGGGGCGGCCGGTGGCGGGCCACGCCGTCTGCTCGGTGAGCAGCCGCACCGCGCCCGCCGACCAGTCGACGTGCGAGGTGGGGTCGCTGACGTGCAGCGTCCGGGGCAGGGTGGCGTGCTGGATCGCCAGGACCGCCTTGATGACCCCGGCGACACCGGCGGCGGCCTGGGTGTGGCCGAGGTTCGACTTGATCGTGCCGAGCAGCAGCGGCTCGTCCCGCTCCTGCCCGTACGTGGCCAGCAGGGCCTGGGCCTCGATCGGGTCGCCGAGCCGGGTGCCCGTACCGTGGGCCTCCACGGCGTCCACCTCGGACGGGCGCAGCCCCGCCTCGGCGAGGGCCTGCCGGATCACCCGCTGCTGGGCCGGGCCGTTGGGGGCGGTGAGCCCGTTCGAGGCGCCGTCGGAATTGAGCGCGGAGCCCTTGACCACCGCGAGTACCGGATGGCCGTGCCGCCGGGCGTCGGAGAGCCGTTCGACCACGAGCACGCCGACGCCCTCGGACCAGCCGGTGCCGTCCGCGTCGTCGGAGAACGCGCGGCAGCGGCCGTCGGTGGCCAGGCCGCCCTGGGCGGAGAAGCCGACGAAGTTCATCGGCGTGGACATCACGGTGACGCCGCCCACCAGGGCCAGCGTGGACTCACCGCTGCGCAGCGACGCGGCGGCCAGGTGCAGCGCCACCAGCGACGACGAGCAGGCGGTGTCCACGGTCAGCGCCGGGCCCTCGAAGCCGAAGGTGTAGGACAGCCGCCCGGAGATGACCGCCGCGGCCAGCCCGGTGCTGGCGTGGCCCTCGACGTCGCGGCTGGACTGCATGACCAGGTGGGCGTAGTCCTGACCGTTGGTGCCGACGAACACGCCGGTGCGGGTGCCGCGCAGCGTCGCGGCGTCGATGCCCGCCCGCTCGACGGCCTCCCAGGCCACTTCGAGCAGCTGCCGCTGCTGCGGGTCCATGGCGGTGGCCTCGCGCGGGGAGATGCCGAAGAAGCCGGGGTCGAAGGCGGTGGCGGTGTCGAGGAAGCCGCCCTGCCCGGTGACGTCGGCGAGGGGGCCGTCGGCCCAGCCGCGGTCGGTGGGGAAACCCGACATGGCGTCGGCGCCGTCGGTGAGCAGCTGCCACAGGCCCTCGGGTGACCGTACGCCGCCGGGGAACCGGCAGCCCATGCCCACGATGACGATCGGGTCGTCGTCGGCCGTGGTGGTGGCCACGGCTCGCGGCCCGGCCGTACCGGCGCCGGAGAGTTCCGCCCGCAGGTGGGTGGCCAGCGCGCGGGGGGTCGGGTGGTCGAAGACCAGGGTGGCGGGCAGGCTCAGGCCGGTGGCGGCGCCGAGCTGGTTGCGCAGTTCCAGCGCGGTCAGCGAGTCGACGCCGAGCTGGCGGAACTCGCGGTCGGCGCCGACCGCGGCGGGTGACCCGTGGCCGAGCACGGACGCCGCCTCGGCGCGGACGAGATCGACCAGGAACCGTTCCCGGTCGGCGTCGCGCAGCTCGGACAGCTTGTGGGCCAGGCCGGTGCTGGTGGCGGTGCGCCCGCTGGCGGCCCGTCGCCGGCCGCGGGCCAGGCCGCGCAGCAGGGCGGGGACGGGCCCCTGCGGTGCGCCGGTGGCGCCGGGGGCCAGCGGGATGACCAGCGCCTCGTCCCGCGTGATCGCGGTGTCGAAGGCGGCGAGGCCCTGCGCGGCGGTGAGCAGCGGGGCCCCGGCCGCGGTGATGCGGCGGGTCTGCCGGTCGGCGAGGTCCGCGGTCATGCCGCTGTCCTGCGCCCAGGCGCCCCAGGCCAGCGACACCGCGGGCAAACCCAGACCACGACGGTACGCGGCGAGCCCGTCCAGGAAACTGTTCGCCGCCGCGTAGTTGCCCTGACCGGCCGCGCCCATCACCCCGGACACCGACGAATACAGCACGAACGCGGTCAGGGGCTGGCCCGCCGTCAGCTCGTGCAGATGCCACGCCGCATCCGCCTTCGGCCGCAGCACACGCTCCAGCCGCTCCGGCGTCAACGACGACACCACACCGTCATCGAGTACGCCCGCCGTGTGCACGACCGCCGTCAGCCGTCGCCCGCCGATCACCTCGGCGAGCCGGTCCCGATCGGACACGTCACACGCCACGAGTTCCACAGAGGCGCCCGCAGCCGCCAGCTCCGCCCGCAGCTGTTCCGCCCCCGGCGCTTCACCGCCGCGACGGCTCACCAGCAGCAGACTGCGCACACCGCCGTCGGACACCAGGTGCCGGGCCAGCAACGCACCGAGCCCACCGGTTCCGCCGGTGATCAGCACCGTGCCGTCGGGGTCCCCGGCGGCGCTGTCCCGCGGCTCCGCCCCGAGCGGGCCACCCCGGGGAGCCGCGTCGGGACCCTCCGCGTCGGGCCCGGTCCGGTGCGCAGGCAGCGTGGCCAGCCGGGCGGCGCGGACCTCACCACCACGGACCAGCAGCTGGGTCTCGCCGTCGGCCAGCAACGCGGGCAGCGCCGGAATCACGGCCGCCGACTCGGCGGTGTCGTCGGTGTCGACGAGCAGGAACCGGCCGGGGTTCTCGGTCTGCGCCGAACGCACCAGACCCCAGGCGGCCGCCGCCGCGAGGTCGTCGCCGTCGACCGCGCCGCGGCTCACGAACATCAGCCGGGTCTCGTGCGGCAGATGCTGCTGCACGACGGCGAGAGTGTCGGCGAGGACCCGGTGCACGTCGGCCGGGAAGCTCTCGCCCGGTACGGCGGCGGTGGCCCTCTCGCCCTCACCGACCCGGATCGTCAGGACATCGGGGACGGGCCGCGTCCCGTCGAGGGTGACCGGCGTCCAGTCGAGGCGGAACAGCCCGTCGTGGCCCGTCGGCGCGGGCTGCGCCGCCGCGGGCGGGCGCACCGTCACGGCCGCCGCGGACAGCACCGGCTGCCCTTCGACGTCGGCCGTGTCCAGCACCACCGTGTCGCCGGTGCGGGTCAGGCGTACCCGAAGGACCGCGGCCCCTGTCGCGTGCAGGGTGACGCCGCGCCAGTCGGCGGCCAGGCCGGGATCCCCGGCCAGCGCGCCGACCTGCACCGCCGCGTCGAGCAGGGCCGGGTGGACACCGAAGGTGGCGCCGTCACCGGCCTGCGGGGGCAGCGCCACCTCGGCGAAGATCTCCGCGCCCTTGCGCCACGCCGCGCGGACGCCGCGGAACGCCGGTCCGGCGCTGATGCCGGAGTCGGCCAGATCGTCGTAGAACCCGTCGAGGTCGACGACCGCGGCGCCGGCGGGCGGCCAGGTGACGGCGTCGAACGGCGCGGCGGGTGCCGTATACGGATGCAACCGGCCGGAGGCGTGCGGGAGCCAGTCACCGTCGTCGCGCCGGGAGTGGAAGCGAATCTCCCGTGCGCCCTGCTCGTCGGGGCCGCCGACCCACAGCTGGATCTGGACGGCCGCGTGCCCGGACAGCGCCAGGGGTGCGGTCGTGGTGAGGTCGACGGCGCCGTGACCGAGCTGGTCGGCGGCGCGCAGCGCCATGTCGAGGATGGCCGTTGCGGGCAGGGTGACGACGTCGCCGGTGACGTGGTCGGCCAGCCACGGGTGGGTCAGGGTGGACAGCCGTCCGGTGAGCACCAGTTCGCCGGAGGCCGCGACCGTGGTCGCGGCGCCGAGCAGCGGGTGGTCGGCGCCGGCCAGGCCGAGACCGGCGGCGTCGCCGGCGCCGCCGGTGGGGCGGGGCCAGAAGCGTTCGTGCTGGAACGGGTACGTGGGCAGGTCCACCGCCCGGGCACCCGTGCCGTCGAACAGCCGCACCCAGTCGACGCGGGCCCCGGCCACGTGCAGGCGGGACAGCGCCGCGACGAACCCTGACTCCTCGTCCCGGTCCTTGCGGACGGCCGGGATCACGGTGGCGCCCTCGGCGAGGCCCGCCAGCACCCCGTCCGGGCCCAGCTCCACGAACGCGGAGGCGCCCGCCGCGAGGGTACGGACCGTGTCGTCGAACCGCACGGTGTCGCGGACGTGCCGTACCCAGAAGTCCGGCGAGGTCACGTCCCCCGCCGCCGCGACCGGCAGCACCGGCTCGTGGAACGTCAGGCCCGCGATCGCCGCCCGGAAATCCCCCAGCATCGGCTCCATCAACGGCGAATGGAACGCGTGCGACACCCGCAGGCGCGTCGCACGGTCGAACCGCTCCGCCACGGCCAGGACCTCGTCCTCGGCGCCCGAGATCACCACCGACCGGGGCCCGTTCACCGCGGCGACGGAGACGAGCCCGCTCAGATACGGAAGCACCTCGGCCTCGGTGGCCCGCAGCGCCACCATCGCCCCGCCCGGCGGCAACGCCTCCATCAGCCGCGCCCGGGCGGCGACCAGCGTGCATGCGTCGTCCAGGGACAGCACGCCCGCGACGTGCGCTGCCGCAATCTCCCCCACCGAGTGCCCGCCGACCGCGTCGACGCGGACACCCAGCGACTCGACCAGCCGGAACAGCGCCACCTGGAACGCGAACAGCACCGGCTGCGCCACCCCGGTCCGCTGCAGCGCCTCCTCGTCGTCCGGCACGTCCGCGCCCAGCCGCCCCAGCACGTCCGCGAACACCTCGGCGAACACGGGAAAACGCGCGGCCAGCCCGCGACCCATCCCGACCCGCTGCGAGCCCTGCCCGGAGAACAGGGCCGCCAGCTTCGGGCGGCCCGGCGCGGTGCCGGTGAACACGCCCGGGGCGCTGCCGTGGTCCAGCCAGGTCGACAGTGTCGCGAGATCGGGCGCGGCCAGTCGCTCCTCGAAGGCGGTACGGGTGGTCGCCAGCGAGTACGCGAGATCCACCGCCCGTGCGGACCCGGCGTGCGACACCAGCCGCCGGACCTGGTCGCGCAGCGCGTCGGGCGTGCGCCCCGACACGAGCCACGGCAGGGCGGCCGGCGTGACCTCGGGATCGCCGGTCTGCGCGCCCGGCGTCGGTGTCCCGGCCGCCTGCGCGCCGGCGGTCGCGGGCCCGGCGGTCGCGGGCCCGGCGGTCTGCGGCGCGGGCGTCGGAGCCGGGTTCTCCAGGATGACGTGGGCGTTGGTGCCGCTGACCCCGAACGACGACACGGCGCTGCGGCGCGGCCGGTCGCCGCCCGGCCACGGTGCCTGCTCGGTGGCCAGGCGCACCGCGCCACGCGACCAGTCGACCCGGCTCGACGGCCGGCTGACGTGCAGGGTGCGGGGCACCACACCGTCGCGCATCGCCATGACCATCTTGATGACCCCGGCGACACCGGCCGCGGCCTGCGTGTGCCCGATGTTCGACTTGACAGAGCCGAGCAGCAGCGGCTCGCCGCGCTCCTGCCCGTACGTGGCCAGCAGCGCCTGCGCCTCGATCGGGTCACCGAGCCGGGTGCCCGTGCCGTGGGCCTCGACCACGTCCACGTCGGCCGGGGCCAGACCGGACTTGGTGAGGGCCTGCCGGATCACCTTCTGCTGGGCGCGGCCGTTCGGGGCGGTGAAGCCGTTGGAGGCGCCGTCGGAGTTGACAGCCGAACCGCGGACGACCGCCAGCACGTGGTGGCCGTGCCGTTCGGCGTCGGAGAGCCGTTCCAGCACGAGCATGCCGACGCCCTCGGACCAGCCGGTGCCGTCCGCGTCGTCGGAGAACGACTTGCAGCGCCCGTCGCGGGCCAGGCCGCCCTGGCGGCTGAACTCCACCAGCGAGCCCGGGGTCGACATGATGTTCACGCCGCCGGCCAGCGCGAGGGTGCACTCGCCGTTGCGCAGGGCGTGCGCGGCCAGGTGCAGCGCGACCAGCGACGACGAGCAGGCGGTGTCCACGGTGACGGTCGGGCCCTCCAGCCCCAGCTCGTAGGAGAGCCGGCCGGAGGTGGCGCTGGCCGCGATGCCCGTACCGATGTCGCCGGTCGCGTCCGCGACCGAGCGGATGAGCAGATGCGCGTAGTCCTGGCCGTTGGTGCCGACGAACACACCGGTACGGGTGCCGCGCAGCGTGTCCGGGTCGATGCCGGCCCGCTCGACGGCCTCCCACGCGGACTCCAGCAGCAGCCGCTGCTGCGGGTCCATGGTGACCGCCTCGCGCGGCGAGATGCCGAAGAAGCCGGGGTCGAAGTCGGCGGCGCCGGGCAGGAACCCGCCCTGCAGGCTGATGCTGGTGCCGCGCTCGTCCACCGACCCGGCGGTCAGCGCCTCGACGTCCCAGCCGCGGTCGGCCGGGAAGTCCCCGATGGCGTCGCCGCCCGCGAGCACCAGCTGCCACAGGTCCTCGGGCGAGTCCACCCCGCCCGGGTACCGGCAGCTCATGCCGACGATCGCGATCGGTTCCGTGACGGCGGCGAGAAGTTCGCGGTTCTGCCGGCGCAGCCGCTCGGTCTCCTTCATCGAGGCGCGCAGCGCCTCCACGACCTTGTCAGAGGGGGTGCTCATTCGGTTCGTCTCCGTCATTGTTCGCCGGCACCGTCGAGTGCCGCCCGCACCAGGTCGTCCACGGACATCGCGTCGATCGATTCGTGTGCCGCGTCGCCGGTTTCGGCGCGGCCGGTCATCTCCAGCAGGGGCTGGAGCACGCCCAGTTCCCGCAGCCGGTCCAGGGGCACGGTGGCCAGCAGCCGCCGGATGTCGGCTTCCTCGTCGTCGGGGGCCGCGTCGGGCAGCATCTCGGCCAGGACGTACTCGGCCAGGGCCTGGGGTGTCGGGTGGTCGAACACCAGCGTGGCGGGCAGGTCGAGCCCGGTCGCCGAGGTCAGCCGGTTGCGCAGCTCCACCGTGGCCAGGGAGTCGAAGCCGAGGTCGCGGAAGGGTCGCTCGGCGGTGACCGCCGTGTCGGCGGTGCCGAGGACCTCGGCGGCCTGTTCCCGGACCAGGTCGAGGACCGCCTCCAGCCGTCCGGGCGCGGGCAGGGCGACCAGCCGGTCCCGCAGCGCGCCCAGCTGCGGCGGCCCCGCGGCGGCGGGCAGCTCGGCGAAGCCGGGCATGTCGTGCAGCAGGTTGCCGCGCATGCCGCGGGCGGCGCGACCCCGGTCGACCGCGACGACGACGGCGGTGGCCAGGTCCTCGCGGACGAGCTGGCGCAGCACCGTACAGGCGGCGGAAGGGTCCAGGGCGGCGATCCCGGCCCGGCGGGCGTGGGATTCGGCGTCGGCGGTGTCGGCCATGCCGCCGCCACCCCACGCGCCCCACGCGATGGAGGTCGCGGCGAGGCCGCGGGCGCGGCGCTGTTCGGCGAGGGCGTCGAGGACGGCGTTGGCGGCCGCGTAGTTGGCCTGGCCGGGGTTGCCGACCGCGGACGACGCCGAGGAGAACAGGACGAACGCGGCGAGGTCCCGGTCGGCGGTCAGCTCGTCGAGCAGCAGCGCCGGATCCACCTTGGCCCGGAAGACCCCGGTGAAGCGGTCCGGGGTGAGCCGGTCGAGGACACCGTCGTCGAGCACCCCGGCGGTGTGCACGACGCCGGTGAGGTCGTCGAGGTCGGCCAGCAGGGCGGTCATGGCGGCGCGGTCGGCCGCGTCCGCCCGGACCAGGCGGACCTCGGTGCCGAGCGCGGCCAGTTCGTCGCGCAGAGCGGTGGCGCCGGGCGCGTCCGGGCCGCGGCGGCTGACCAGGACGAGCCGTCCGGCGCCGTTGCGGGCCAGGGTCCGGGCGACGTGGGCGCCGAGCGCGCCGGTGCCGCCGGTGATCAGCACCGTCCCGGTCGGCTGCCACAGCGCCTGCGGGTCCGGGGCGGGCGCGGGCAGCAGGCGGCGGCCGAACACCCCGGTGGCGCGGACCGCGACCTGGTCCTCGCCGTCCAGCCCGTTCAGGATGGCGGCCAGGGCCGGCGCGGGCTGCGGGGTGGCGGGCAGGTCGATCAGGCCGCCCCAGCGGTCCGGGTACTCCATGGCGGCGACCCGGCCGAGGCCCCAGACGGCGGCCTGGAGCGGGTGCTCGACCAGGTCGCCGGGGCCGGTGGAGACCGCGCCGCGGGTGACGTTCCACAGTGGCGCCCTGACGCCCGCGTCACCGAGCGCCTGCACCACCGTGGCGGTCAGCACCGCGTCCTGCACCAGGCTGAGCACGCCCCGCACGTCTGCGCCGGTCAGGGCGGCGGCCAGGGCGGCCCGGTCGGGTCCGGTGACCGTGACCCGGATCAGGTCGGCGCCGAGGCCGTCGAGCACCCCGGTCTCCCACGCCCCGGCGTCCGGCGGCAGCAGGGCGAGCCACGGTCCGGACAGGGCCGTGGTGGGCGCTGTGGTCAGGCGCCGCCAGCCGATCCGGTGGCGCACCTCGTCGAGGGCGGCCTGGTCCTCGGCGCGGCGCCGCCAGTCGAGCAGGGCCGGCACCACCTCGGCCAGCGCCGTCCCGTCGACGTGCAGCATGCGTTCGAGCGCGGCGATGTCGTGGCGTTCCACCGCGTTCCAGATCGGGGCGTCGCCGACCGTCGGCGCGGTGGCCGGGCGGGGCGGGTCGGCCCAGAACCGCTGGTGCTGGAAGGCGTACGTCGGCAGGTCCACCCGGGCGACGTCGAGCCCGGCGAAGAACGCGCGCCAGTCGACGCGTACGCCGTGGGTGTGCAGCCGCGCCAGCGCGGTGACCAGGTCGGTCTCCTCGTCGCGGTCCTTGCGCAGCGCGGGCACCACCAGCGCCGGCGCGGTCACCGCCTCGGCGGCCAGCGCGGACAGCGCCGCATCCGGGCCGATCTCCAGGAACGTCCGCACACCGCGCGCGGCCAGCCCGTCGACGGCGTCGGCGAAGCGGACGGTGTCGCGGACGTGGTCCACCCAGTAGTCCGGGGTGGCCGGGTCGCCGGTGGTGGCGATCGGGATGCGCGCCGGTCCGAAGGTGAGGCCGGAGACCACGTCCCGGAAGTCGGCCAGCATGGGTTCCATCAGGGGCGAGTGGAAGGCGTGCGAGACCGGCAGCCGGGTGGCCTTGTCGAACCGGGCCGCGACGGCCAGCACCTCCTCCTCGGCGCCCGCGATGACGACCGAGGTGGGGCTGTTCACCGCGGCGATCGACACCAGGTCGGTCAGGTACGGCACGACCTGCGCCTCGGTGGCCCGCAGCGCGACCATCGCCCCGCCCGGCGGCAGCGCCCGCATCAGCCGGGCCCGCGCCGACACCAGGGTGCAGGCGTCCGCCAGGGACAGCACCCCGGCCACGTGCGCGGCCGCGATCTCGCCGACGGAGTGCCCGGCCAGGTGGTCGGGGCGTACGCCCCAGGATTCGACGAGGCGGTAGAGGGCGACCTCGACGGCGAACAGGGCGGGCTGGGCGTACCCGGTGTCGTTCAGGGCCTGCTGGTCGTCGCCCCACAGCACGTCGCGCAGATCGGGGTCGAGACCGGCCAGCACCTCGTCGAGCGCCGTGGCGAAGGCGGGGAACCGCGCGTACAGGGCGCGGCCCATGCCGATGCGCTGGCTGCCCTGCCCGGCGAACAGGAACGCGAGCTTGCCGCGGGCCGCCTCGCCGCGCAGTACCCCCGCCGTCCGGTCCTGTGCGAGGGCGGTCAGGCCCTCGGTCAGGTCGTCGTTGTCGCGGGCCAGCACCACGGCCCGGTGCTCGAACACCGACCGGCCGGTGGCCAGCGAGAATGCCACGTCACCGAGCGCGGCGGGCTCAGCTCGCGCCAGCAGCGCCGCGGCCTGGGTCCGCAACGCCTCAGGGGTACGGCCGGACACCAGCACCGGCAGCACGGCCGGGCTCGGAGCCGGGGTGGCGGCACCGAACCGGCCGGTCGGCGGCTCGGCCTCGGCGTGTTCCAGGATCACGTGGGCGTTGGTGCCGCTGGCGCCGAACGAGGAGACCGCGGCGCGCCGCGCCCGCCCCGTCGACGGCCACGGCACCGACTCGGTGAGCAGCTCGATCGCGCCCGCCGACCAGTCGACGTGCGAGGTGGGCCGGGCCACGTGCAGCGTGCGGGGCAGCACCCCGTGCCGCATGGCCTGCACCATCTTGATCACTCCGGCGACCCCGGAGGCGGCCTGGGTGTGGCCGATGTTGGACTTCACGGCGCCCAGCCGCAGCGGCGTCGTGCGGCCCTGCCCGTACGTGGCCAGCAGCGCCTGCGCCTCGATCGGGTCGCCGAGCCTGGTGCCGGTGCCGTGCGCCTCGACCGCGTCCACGTCGGACGGGGTGAGGCGGGCGGCGGCCAGCGCGCTGCGGATGACCCGCTGCTGGGCGGGGCCGCTCGGTGCGGTCAGGCCGTTGGAGGCGCCGTCGGAGTTGATCGCGGAGCCGCGCACCACCGCGAGGACCTGGTGGCCGTGGCGGCGCGCGTCGGAGAGCCGTTCCAGGACCAGCACGCCGACACCCTCGGCCCAGCCGGTGCCGTCCGCGTCGGAGGAGAACGCCTTGCACCGGCCGTCGGCGGACAGGGCGCCCTGGGCGCTGAACTCCTCGAAGCCGACCGGGGTGGACATGACAGTGACACCGCCCGCGAGGGCCAGCCCGCACTCCCCCGCCCGCAGCGCCTGCGCGGCCAGGTGCAGCGCCACCAGCGACGACGAGCACGCCGTGTCCACGGTGACCGTGGGGCCCTGCAGGCCGAACGTGTACGCGAGGCGCCCGGACAGCAGGCTGGCCGACTGGGCGGTCTGCCACTGCTGGCCGAACGTGTCGGCGTCCACCCGGTACTCGCCGCTGCCGCCGCCGACGAAGACCCCGGCGTCGCTGCCGCGCAACCCGGCCGGGTCGATGCCGGCGCGTTCCAGGGCCTCCCACGCGGTCTCCAGCACGAGGCGCTGCTGGGGGTCCATCACGAGGGCCTCGCGCGGGGAGATCGCGAAGAAGTCGGGGTCGAAGTCGGCCGCGTCGTACAGGAAGCCGCCCTGCCGGGTCACGCTGCGCATGCCGTCGAGGTCCCAGCCGCGGTCGGTGGGCATGGCGCCGACCGCGTCGACCCCGGCGTCGATCAGGCGCCACAGGTCCTCGGGCGAGCGGACGCCGCCGGGGTAGCGGCAGGCCATGCCGACGATCGCGATGGCGTCGGTCGCTGTCGCCGTGGCGGCGACCACGGGTGCCGGGGCCGGGCGGGCGCCGAGCAGTTCGTCGCGCAGGTGGTCGGCGAGTTCGGTCGGGGTCGGGTGGTCGAAGACCAGGGTCGCGGGCAGGGTGAGCCCGGTCGCGGCGGCGAGCTGGTTGCGCAGGTCCACCGCGGTCAGCGAGTCGAAACCGAGGTCCCGGAACGGCAGGTCGGCCTCGACCGGGTCGGTGCCGGTGTGCCCGAGCACCCCGGCGGCCGCGCCGCGCACCAGGGTCAGCAGCTCGTCGCGCCAGGCCGCCTCGGGCAGCTCCAGCAGCTGCCGCCGGAACGACGGGTCGGCCGCCGCCGCGCGGGCCGCCTCGGGCAGCTCGGCCAGCAGCGACGCGGCGCACGAGGGCGCGAACCGTTCCCACACGACGTCGGCGACGACAGCCTCGGTCTGGTCGGCGGCGACGGCCTGCGCCATCGCGTCGAGCGCGTACCGGGTCGCGATGACCGGCAGGCCGTTGCGGGCCAGGTGCGCGGCCATGCCCGCCTCGGTGGTCTCGGCCAGCGGCCCGAACGCGACGGCCGTGGCGGTCAGGCCGCGGTCGCGGCGGTTCCGCGCGTACCCGATCAGTTCGGCGCTGGTGGCGGACTCGGCGGCCTGGCCGCGGAAGCCCCACACCCCGGCGACCGAGGCCAGCACCACGAACGCGTCCAGCGGGCGGTCGCCGACCGCGGCGTCCACCTCGGCCAGCCCGGCGAGGTCACCGGCGGCGTAGATGACGGCGTCCGCGGTGGCGGGGTCCTCGACAGCCTGCGCCCCCGCGGCGGTGACCCACTCGGTGAGCTGGGGTGCGCCGCCGATCACGGCGACCGTGCCGCGCGGCTGCCACGCGTCGGTCGTGGGCTCGGCGCGCAGCAGGCGGCGGGCGTGCACACCGTCGGGACGTACCGAAATCTGGGTGTCCCGGCCCGTCAGGGCCGCCCGCAGGCCGTCGGGGTCGAAGCCGTCGGCCAGGTCGATGAGGCCGCCCCAGGCCTCCGGGGCCTCCAGCGCGGCCACCTGCGCGTCGCCCCACGCGGACGGCGCGGAGGTCACGCACCACAGCGGGCCGGTGATGCCGTGCCCGGCCAGCAGCGGCAGCACGGCGCTGGGCAGGTCGGGCAGCAGCGAGACGACGCCGTCGAAGCGGGCACCGGACGTCTCCGGCGCGATGCCCCCCACGAGGTCGACGCGCGCGGCCGGGTCGAGGGGCGCGGGCGGGGCGGCGGCCGAGCCGAGGGCCGCCAGGTCTGCGGGCCCTGCCGGAACAGCGGCCGGGCCGAGCGCCGCCAGCACCGCCTCCGCCCGGGAGTCGGGCTCGGCGGGCAGCAGCACCAGCCAGCGGCCGTCCAGGGTGGTGGGTGCGGTGGGCACCGGGTGCCAGGCGATCCGGTAGCGCCAGCGGCCGACGTCGACCGGGGCGGGCGCGGCAGCGCCGACCTCGGGCCAGAACCGCTGCCGCTGGAACCGGTACGTCGGCAGGTCGATCATGCGGGCGCCGGTGCCCGCGAAAAAGGCCCGCCAGTCGACGCTCGCGCCGGCCACGAACAGCCGTGCCAGCGCAGCGGCGAACGCGGCCTGCTCGGCGCGGCCCTGCCGCAGCACCGGGATGACGTCCAGGTCACCGGCCATCGCGGCGAGGGCGCCGTCCGGTCCGATCTCGACGAAGGTGTCCACCCCCGCCTCGGTGAGGGTGCGCAGGTGCTCGGCGTGGCGGACGGTGTCGCGCACGTGCCGCACCCAGTACTCGGGGGACGTGACGTCGCCCGAGGCCACGACGGGGATCCGCGGCTCGGCGAAGCTCAGCCCCGCGACCACGGCACGGAAGTCGGCCAGCATCGGCTCCATCAGGGCGGAGTGGAACGCGTGGCTGACCCGCAGCCGCCGGGTCCGCTCGAAGCGGGCGGCGACCGCCAGCACGGCCTGCTCGTCGCCGGACAGCACCACCGCGTCCGGGCCGTTGACCGCGGCCAGGGCGACGTCGTCAGTCAGGTACGGCTGGACCTCCTCCTCGCCGGCACGCACCGCGACCATGGCACCGCCGGGCGGCAGCGCCTGCATCAACCGGCCGCGCGCGGCGACCAGCGTGGCGGCGTCGGCCAGCGACAGCACCCCGGCCGCGTGCGCGGCGGCGATCTCCCCGACGGAGTGACCGGCGAGGAAGTCCGGGCGCAGGCCCAGCGACTCGGCCAGCCGGAACAGCGCCACCTCGACCGCGAACAGCGCGGGCTGCGCCCAGCCGGTCTGCTCGAGCAGGGCCGCGTCGTCGCCCCACACCACGTCGCGCAGCGGGCGGTCCAGCAGCACGTCGAGGTGCGCGGACGCCTCGTCGAACGCCTGCGCGAACACCGGGAACCGCGCGTGCAGGTCGCGGCCCATGCCGAGGCGCTGGGCGCCCTGGCCGGTGAACAGGAAGGCCAGCGGCCCGGCCGCGCGGCTGACGCCGCGGGCCACCTCTGTCCGTTCGCCGCCGGCCGCCAGCAGGGCGACCCGGTGCGGGTGCGCGGCCCGGCCCACAGCCAGCGTGTACGCGACATCCAGCGGGTCGCCGTCCACGGCGGTGACCGCGTCCAGTTGAGCCCGCAGCGCGTCGCGCGAGCGCCCCGACACCAGCCACGGCACCGCGGCCGGAATGGTCGTGGCCACGTCCGCTCCGCCGGTCGACAGGTCGGGGCCGTCGCTCGGCTGGCGGGGATCGGCGTCGACGGGCCGGGGTGCCTGTTCCAGCACGACATGGGCGTTGGTGCCGCTCAGGCCGAACGCGGAGACCCCGGCCCGGCGCGGCCGCCCGGTCCGCGGCCACGCGGCCGGCGACGTGAGCAGCTCGATAGCGCCGCTCGACCAGTCGACGTGCGACGACGGGGCGTCCACGTGCAGGGTCCTCGGCAGTTCGCCGTGCCGCATCGCCAGCAGCATCTTGATCACACCGGCCATGCCCGCGGCGGCCTGGGTGTGGCCGACGTTCGACTTCACAGAGCCCAGCAGCAGCGGATGCGCCCGGTCCAGGCCGAACGTGGTCAGCAGCGCCTGCGCCTCGATCGGGTCGCCCAGGCTGGTGCCGGTGCCGTGCGCCTCGACCGCGTCCACGTCGGACGGGGTGAGCCCGGCGTCGGTGAGGGCGGCGCGGATGACGCGCTGCTGGGACGGGCCGTTGGGGGCGGTCAGGCCGTTCGAGGCGCCGTCGGAGTTGATAGCGGAGCCGCGGATGACGCCCCACACCTCGTGGCCGTTGCGGACCGCGTCGGACAGCCGTTCCAGCACGAGCACGCCGACCCCCTCGGACCAGGAGGTGCCGTCGGCGGCCTCGGCGAACGCCTTGCACCGGCCGTCCGGGGCCAGGCCGCCCTGGCTGGTGAACTCGATGAACGAGTCGGGAGTGGACATCACCGACACGCCGCCCGCGAGCGCCAGCCCGCAGTCGCCCGCACGCAGCGCCCGGGCGGCGAGGTGGATCGCCACCAGCGACGACGAGCAGGCCGTGTCGACCGTCACGGTGGGACCCTCCAGGCCCAGCGCGTACGCGAGACGGCCGGACAGGACGCTGGCCGTGGTGCCGGTGGCGAGGTAGCCGAGCACGTCAGGGTCGCCCGCGCGGCGCAGCATCTCGCCGTAGTCCTGGCCGTTGGTGCCCACGTACACGCCGGTCTGGCTGCCGCGCAGGGTGCCCGCGGGAATGCCGGCCCGTTCCAGGGCCTCCCACGCGGTCTCCAGGACGAGGCGCTGCTGCGGGTCCATGGCCAGGGCCTCGCGCGGCGAGATGCCGAAGAACGCGGCGTCGAAGTCGGCGACCCCGGTCAGGAAGCCCGCCTCGCGGGTCGCCGAATGGCCCTCGGCCAGCATCGCCAGGTCCCAGCCGCGGTCGGTGGGGAACCGTGTGACGCCGTCGCGGCCCTCGGCCAGCAGCCGCCAGAACTGTTCGGGGGTGTCGGCGCCGCCCGGCATCCGGCAGCCGATCCCGACCACGGCGATCAGATCGTCGTCGGTGGCCACGGTGACGCTGACGCCCGGGACGGGGTCCGGCTCGCCGCGCAGCTCAGCGAAGAGGTGGTCGGCCAGCTCCACCGGCGTCGGGTAGTCGAAGACCAGCGACGCGGGCAGGGTCAGCCCCGTCGCCACCTGCAGCCGGTTGCGCAGCTCCAGGGTGGTCAGCGAGTCGAACCCGAGATCCTTGAACGCCTTGTCCGGCTCGACCTGGCCGGTGCCGGTGTGCCCGAGCACGGCGGCGACCTGCCCGCGCAACATCCCCAGCACGGCGGCCCGGTCGGCCGGGCGCGGCTCGGCCTTTTCCGGTGCGGCATGCGGTACCGGCACCAGCTCGGCGATCAACGGCAGCGGCCGGGCCAGGGTGAAGGCGGGAACGAAGCGGGACCAGTCGATGTCGGCCACGGTCACGGCGGCCTCGCCCGACTCGATGGCCCCGCGCAGCGCGGCGAGGGCGGGCGCGGTGGCCATCGGCTGGATCCCGCCGCGGCGCATCCGCTGCGCCATGCCGTCGGCCACCATGCCGCCGTCGGCCCACGCCCCCCACGCCACCGAGGTGGCGGGCAGACCCAGCGACCGCCGGTGCTCGGCCAGGGCGTCCAGGTAGGCGTTGGCCGCGGCGTAGTTGGCCTGGCCGGGGCCGCCGATCACCCCGGCGGTGGAGGAGAACAGGACGAACGCGGACAGCTCCCGGTCGCGGGTCAGCTCGTGCAGGTGCCGGGCGGCGTCCGCCTTCGGTGCGAGTACGGCGGTCAGCGCCGCCGGGGTCAGCTCGTCGAGCAGGCCGTCCGCGACGACCCCCGCCGCGTGGAACACCGCGGACACGGGATGCGCGGCCAGCACGGCGGCCAGTGCGGCACGGTCGGCGACGTCGCAGGCGACGATGTCCACCCTGGCCCCGAGGCCGGTCAGCTCGGCGCGCAGGTCGTCCGCGCCGGGGGCGTCCGGGCCGCGGCGCCCGGCCAGCAGCAGGTGGTCGGCGCCGGCGCGGGCCAGCCAGCGGGCCACGTGCGCGCCGATTCCGCCGGTGCCGCCGGTGACCAGCACGGTCCCGGCGGGCGGGAACCCGGTGCGGGCGCCGGCGACCGTGGCAGCGTCGTCGGCCCTGTCCGGGCGGGACGGGCTGTGGGTGAGGCGGCGGGCGTACACCCCGGCGGGCCGCAGCGCCACCTGGTCCTCGCTGCCGGTGAGCACGGCCGGTAGCCGTCGCACGGTGCCGGGGTCGGGGGTGGCCGGGAGGTCGATCAGGCCGCCCCAGCGGTGCGGCATCTCCAGGGCGGCGACCCGGCCGAGGCCCCACAGCATCGCCTGGTCGGGGCTGGTGAGACGGTCGGAGCGGCCCACGCTGACCGCACCGCGGGTGACCACCCACAGCTGGGCGTCCAGCCCGGTGTCACCGAGCGCCTGGATCGCCGCGAGCGTCGTGGACAGGCCGGTGACCAGCGACAGCACTCCGCCGAAGCGGTCGCCACCGGCGGTGACCTCGCGCAGCAGCGCGGCCGTCGCGGCGCGGTCGGCGCCGACCGGCACCCGTACGGTGGCCAGCCCCAGCCCGTCGAGCACCGCCCGTGACCACTCGTCGCTCTCGTCGTCGACCAGCGCGATCCACGGCGCGGCGGCGGGCCGCGACGACGGGCCGGTGACCGGCGTCCACGTCACCGCGTACCGCCAGCTGTCCACCAGGGCCTGCTCCCGGCCGGTACGCCGCCACGCCGCCAGCGCGGGCACCACCTCGGCGACCGCGACCCCGTCCAGCCGCAGGGTGGCCGCGACGGCGTCGAGGTCGGCGCGCTCGACGGCGGCCCAGAACTCGGCGTCGGCACCCGCGGCGTCCCCGGCGGCGGGCGCGGCGGCGGCCATCGGGTTCTCCGGCCAGAACCGCTGCCGCTGGAACGGGTAGGTCGGCAGGTCGATCACCCGGCCGCCGGTACCGCCCAGCACGGCGGCCCAGTCCACCGGGACACCGTGGACATGCAGGCCCGCCACGGCCGCCAGCAGGGTGGCGGCCTCGGGCCGCTCGGCGCGCATGACGGGCAGCAGCGCATGCTCCCCGGCCGCGCCGGACAGGGTTTCCCCCGCCCCCGACAGGGTTTCCTGCGCCATGCCGGAGAGCACCCCGGCCGGGCCCAGCTCCAGGAATGTGCGCACCCCGTCGGCGGCCAGCCAGGCGATGCCGTCGGCGAAGCGCACGGTGGCGCGGACCTGCTCCACCCAGTAGTCCGGCGTGGTCAGCTGGTCGGCGGTGGCGAGGGTCCCGGTCACCGTGGAGACGATCGGCACCTGCGGCGCCGCATACGTCACGCGGGATGCGACCTCGCGGAACTCGGCCAGCATCGGTTCCATCAGCGGTGAGTGGAACGCGTGGCTGACCCGCAGCCGCGACGTCCGCGCGAAGCGGGCGGCGACCGCCAGTACGGCGTCCTCGGCGCCGGAGAGCACCACCGACGTCGGACCGTTGACGGCGGCGATGGCGACGCCGGGCGTCAGCAGTTCGCGGACCTGTTCCTCGCGGGCCTGCACCGCGACCATCGCGCCGCCGGTCGGCAGCGCCTGCATGAGACGGCCGCGGGCCGCGACCAGCTCGGCCGCGTCGGCCAGCGGGAACACCCCGGCCACGTGCGCGGCCGCCAGCTCACCGACGGAGTGCCCGATCAGGTACGCCGGGTGCACCCCCCACGATTCGACCAGCCGGAAGAGCGCGACCTCCAGCGCGAACAGGGCGGGCTGGGCGGCACCGGTCCCGTCGAGCGCGGCGGCGTCCGTGCCGAACATCAGCTCCCGCAGCGGCCGGTCCAGGTGGACGTCCAGGTGCGCGGTGACCTCGTCGAACGCGTCCGCGAACG
Organism: Krasilnikovia sp. MM14-A1004; assembly: GCF_047159485.1. Lineage (GTDB taxonomy): Bacteria > Actinomycetota > Actinomycetes > Mycobacteriales > Micromonosporaceae > Actinoplanes. The sequence goes on from NZ_AP038773.1 coordinate 3,639,145, forward strand.
CCGGGAAGCGGTGATACAGCTCGCGGCCCATGCCGAGCCGCTGCGCGCCCTGACCGGTGAACAGCAGCGCCGGACGACTGCGGGTGGTGGCGGTGCCGCGGAGCAGGCCCGCCCCGGGCAGATCGTCGCGCAGCGCGGTGAGCCCGCGGACCAGGTCGTCCGCGTCGGCGGCGACCACGGCGGCCCGCCGTTCGAAGCTCGTCCGGGTGGTGGCCTGCGACACGGCGAGATCGGCCAGCCGCACGTCGTCCCGGCGCAGCAGATCGAGCAGGCGATCGGCCTGGGCGCGCAGGGCGTCGTCGGTGCGCCCCGACAGCAGTACGGGAAGCGGCCCCGGCGCGGCGGCCACGCCGATCGGCTCGCCAGCGGACAGCCCGGCGGAGCCCGAATCTGCCGGGACGTCGGCGGCCGGGGCGGCCGGGACGTCGGCGGGTGGGGCAGGCGGGACGTCGGCGGGTGGGGCGGCTTCGAGGATGGCGTGGGCGTTGGTGCCGCTGAGCCCGAACGACGACACCGCGCTGCGGCGTACCCGCCCGGTCCCGGGCCACGGCATCGGTTCGGTGAGCAGGGCGATGGTGCCCGGCGACCAGTCCACGTGCGTGGACGGCTGGTCGATGTGCAGCGACTTCGGGACGTACCCGTGCCGCATGGCCAGCACCAGCTTGATCACGCTGGCGACGCCGGAGGCCATCTGGGTGTGCCCGATGTTGGACTTCACAGAACCCAGCAGCAGCGGCCGCTCGCCCCGCTCCCGCCCGTACGTGGCGAACAGGGCCCGGGCCTCGATCGGGTCGCCGAGCGCGGTGCCGGTGCCGTGGCCTTCGAGGACGTCCACGTCGGACGGTGCGACGTCGGCGGCGGCCAGGGCGCGCTGGATGACCCGCTGCTGGGCGGGGCCGCTGGGTGCGGTCAGCCCGTTGGAGACGCCGTCGGAGTTGATCGCGGTGCCCTTGACCACGGCGAGGATTCGGTGGCCGTGGCGGCGTGCGTCGGACATCCGTTCCAGCAGCACCAGGCCGACGCCCTCGGCGAGGGTCATGCCGTCGGCGGCCTCGGCGTACGCCTTGCAGCGGCCGTCGACCGCGAGGGCCCGCTGCCGGCTGAACCCGACGAACGCGCCAGGAGTGGCCATGACGCTGACGCCGCCCGCCAGGGCGAGGCTGCTCTCGCCGTCGCGCAGCGACCGGCAGGCCAGGTGCAGCGCGACCAGCGACGAGGAGCAGGCGGTGTCGAGGGTGACGGCGGGGCCTTCGAGGCCGAGCAGGTAGTTGACCCGGCCGGACAGGATGCTGGAGAGCGAGCCGGTGATCATGTAGCCCTCGGCGCCGTCCGTGGATTCGGCGCCCGCCCGGGCGTTCGTGTAGTCCTGGTAGCTGGCGCCGATGAACGCGCCGGTGAGGCTGCCGCGCAGCGTGCGCGGGTCGATCCCGGCCCGTTCGATGGTCTCCCACGCGGTCTCCAGCAGCAGCCGCTGCTGGGGGTCCATGGCCAGCGCCTCGCGGGGGTTGATGCCGAAGAAGCCGGGGTCGAAGTCGGCCACGTCGCGCAGGAAGCCGCCCTGCACCGAGTACGTGGCCCCCGCCCGGTCCGGGTCGGCGTCGAACAGCGTGTCGGCGTCCCAGCCCCGGTCGCCGGGGAACGGCGAGATCGCGTCGCCCCCGGCCACGACCAGGTCCCACAGTTCGTCCGGCGAGGTGACGCCGCCGGGGTAGCGGCAGCCCATGCCGATGATGACGATCGGGTCGTCGTCGGTGGGCGCGACCACCACGGGGCCCGCGACGCCTGCATCGGCGCCCTCGATCCGGCCGCGCAGGAAGTCCGCGAGTGCGAGGGGGTTCGGGTGGTCGAAGACCATCGTGGTGGGCAGGGTCAGGCCGGTCGCGGCGACGAGGCGGTTGCGCAGGTCGACCGCGGTCAGCGAGTCGAAGCCGACGTCGCGGAATGCCTGGTGCTCGGCGACGGCGTCACCGGCGGCGTGGCCGAGGACCGTGGCCGCCGTGGTGCGTACCAGCTCCAGCAGGGCCCGTTCCCGTTCGGGCCGGGACATGGCGCGCAGCGTCGCGGCGAAGCCGTCGTCGGTCGCGCGCACGGGGGCGGCCTCGGCGAGCCGGGCGACCTCGGGCAGGTCGTCGAAGAGGCGGCTCGGCCGGGCCGCGGTGAAGACCGGGTGGTAGCGGTCCCAGTCGATCGCGGCCACGGTCAGCTCTGTGTCGTCGCCCTCGACGGCCTTGCGCATGGCCTCCAGCGACAGCCGGGCGTCCATGAAGACCAGGCCGCTGCCGCGGATCTGCTCCGGGTCGACCCGGCCCAGGCCGAGGTCGTCGGCCCAGATGCCCCACGCCACGGCGGTGGCGTGCAGGCCGCGCGCCCGCCGCTGCAGGGCCAGGGCATTCAGGTACGCGTTGGCCGCCACGTACGCGGCGTGGTGGCCGCTGCCCCAGGTGCCGGAGATCGAGGAGAACATCAGGAACGTGTCGACCCGGTCGTCGAGCAGTTCGTCGAGGTGCCGGGCGCCGACCGTCTTGGCGTGCAGCACCCGGTTGACCTGGTCGACGTTCGTGTCGGCCAGCGCCGCCAGCTCGATCACGGCGGCGGTGTGCACGACGGTGCGGACGTCGTCGAGGGTGGACAGCAGGTCGGCGAGGGCCGCCTTGTCGGTGATGTCGCAGGAGCGGATCTCGATCCGGGTGCCCAGGGCGGAGATCGTCTCGATGATCTGCTCGGCGCCCGGTGCGGCCATGCCGCTGCGGCTGACCAGCACGATGTGTTCGGCGCCGTGGTGGGCGGCCCAGCCCGCGATGTGCGGGCCGAGGGTGCCGGTGCCGCCGGTGATCAGGGTGGTGCCGCCGAACGACCACGCCCGTTCGGGCTGGGGCCGGGCGGGGGCGCGCAGCAGGCGGCGGACCAGCGCCCCGGAGGCGCGGATCGCCAGCTGGTCCTCGCCGGTGGCGCCGGTCAGCACCGCGGCCAGGCGCTGCCCGGCGCGCGCGTCGAGCACCTCGGGCAGGTCGATGGTGCCGCCCCAGCGCTGCGGTGCCTCCAGCGCCGCCGACCAGGTCAGGCCCATCGCCGGGGCCTGGCCGGGGTGGGTGACCCGGTCGGAGCGGCCGGTGGCGACGGCGCCGCGGGTCAGCGTCCACACCACGGCGGTGAGGTCGAGGTCGGTCACGGCCTGCGCCAGCGCGAGGGTCAGCGCGAGCCCGAACGACGTGGCCGGGAAGTCGGGCATCGGGCGCTCGTCGGCGGCCAGCACGGACACGATGCCGGTGACGCCGTCGGCGGCTGCGAACGGTCCGGCGAGCCGGTCGGCCAGCACGGCGCGGTCGGTGCAGGACTCGTCCAGCACCAGGGGGTGTACGTCGGCGCCGTGGGCGCGCAGGGCCGCGGCGACGTCCTCGCCGTCGATGTGGTCCGTGGTGACCAGCAGCCAGGTGCCGGACAGCGCGGCCAGGGGCAGGCTGCTCAGCGGCGACCAGCCGGTCCGGTAGCGCCACGAGTCGGTGGTGGACTCGTCGCGCCGTTGCCGCCGCCAGGTGGACAGGGCGGGCAGCAGCGGGGCCAGCGACGCGCCGTCGATGTCGAGGGTGGCGCTCAGGGCGTCCAGGTCGGCACCGTCGACGGCCGCCCAGAACTCGGCGTCGACCGGATCGGCGGCGGCGGGGCCGTCGAGGGGCGGCATCGACCAGAAGCGCTCGTGCTGGAACGCGTAGGTGGGCAGCGCGATGCGGCGGCCGCCGGGGAAGCAGGGGGTCCAGTCGACGCCGAACCCGCGGACGAACAGCTCCGCGACCGAGGTGAGCAGGCGCGACATCGCGCCCAGGTCGCGGCGCAGGGTGCCCACGACGACGGCCCGGGCGCCCGCGTCGGCGACGGTGTCCTCCAGCCCCACCGCCAGCACGGGATGGGAGCTGACCTCGACGAACCCGCGGTGCCCCGCCGCCAGCAGGGTCCGCACGGCGTCGTGCAGCAGCACGGTCTGCCGCAGGTTGCGGTACCAGTAGTCCGGGCCGGTCACCGGCTCTGTCACCCACTGCCCGGTGACCGTGGACAGGAACGGCACCTCGGGCACCCGCGCTTCGACGCCGGTCAGCTCGGCCAGCAGGTCGTCGCGCAGCTGTTCGACCATGGCGGAGTGCGACGCGTAGTCCACCGGGATCCGCTTGACCCTGACGCCTTCGGCGATGAGCTGCTCGCACAGCTCGTCCAGGGCCAGGGTTTCGCCGGAGACGGCGACGGAGCGGGGCCCGTTGTCGGCGGCGAGGGACACCCGGCCGCCGTAGCCGGCGATGCGCTCGCGGACCTCGTCGGCGGGCAGCGGCACGGAGGCGATGCCGCCGCGACCGGACATGACCCGCCCGATCACCCGGCTGCGCAGCGCGACGACCTTCGCGGCGTCCTCCAGAGACAGCGCGCCGCTGACGCAGGCGGCGGCGATCTCGCCCTGCGAGTGGCCGATCACCGCGTCCGGGACGACTCCGAACGCCCGCCACACCTCGGCCAGCGACACCATCACGGCCCACGAGGCGGGCTGCACGACGTCCACCCGGTCGAATGACGGCGCGCCGGGGGCCTGCCGCAGCACGTCCAGCAGGGAGAAGTCCACGTACGGGGCGAGTGCGGCCGCGCACTCGGCCATCCGGGCGGCGAAGACCGGGGACTCCTCCAGCAGCCGCGCGCCCATGCCCGCCCACTGGGTGCCCTGGCCGGGGAAGACGAAGGTGATCTTGCCGGTGAGGTCGGCGACCCCGGTGACCGTCTCCGCGCCCAGGATCACCGACCGGTGGTCGAACAGGGTGCGGGCGGTGGCCAGCGAGTACCCGGCGTCCACCGCGCGCTGTCCCGCGACGGCGGCCAGCGTCGTCGCGGTCTGCGCGGCGAGGGCGGCCGGGGTCCGCGCGGAGATGATCCACGGCACGACCTCGGCGGGGGGCTCGGCGGAGACGTCGGGCGCGGCGACCGGTGCGGCCGGGGGTGCCTCCTCCAGCAGGGCGTGCGCGTTGGTGCCGCTGATGCCGAACGCGGAGACGCCGCACCGCCGGGGCCGGTCCCCCGTCGTCCACTCGCGCGGCTCGGCCAGCAGCGCGACCGCACCGGAACTCCAGTCCACGTGCGTCGACGGGGTCTCCACGTGCAGCGTGCGTGGCAGCACCCGGTGGCGCAGCGCCAGCACCATCTTCATGACGCCGGCCACGCCCGCCGCGGACTGGGTGTGCCCGATGTTCGACTTCACAGAGCCCAGCCACAGCGGACGGTCCGGGTCGCGGTCGCGCCCGTACGTGGCCAGCAGCGCCTGCGCCTCGATCGGGTCGCCGAGCCGGGTGCCGGTGCCGTGCGCCTCGATCGCGTCCACGTCGGACGGTTCGAGGCCGGCGTTGGCCAGCGCCTGCCGGATGACGCGTTGCTGCGACGGCCCGTTCGGGGCGGTCAGCCCGTTGGAGGCGCCGTCCTGGTTGACCGCGCTGCCGCGGACCACGGCGAGGATGTCGCGGCCGTTGCGCTGGGCGTCGGAGAGCCGTTCGAGGACGAGCATGCCGATGCCCTCGGAGACGGTCATGCCGTCGGCGGAGTCGGCGAACGCCTTGCACCGGCCGTCGGAGGCCAGGGCCCGCTGCCGGCTGAACGCGATCAGCGCCCTGGGGTTGGGCATGATGGTGGCCCCGCCGGCCAGCGCGAGGGTGCTCTCCCCGGCGCGCAGGGACTGGCAGGCCAGGTGCAGCGACACCAGCGAGGACGAGCAGGCGGTGTCGACGGTCAGCGCGGGACCCTCCAGGCCCAGCACGTACGACAGCCGCCCGGAGAGCACGCTCGGGATGGTGCCGGTGACCGCGTACCCTTCGGCGCCCTGCTCGTTGCCGCCGTACTCGGCGTAGCTGGAACCGATGAACGCGCCGGTCCGGCTGCCGCGCAGCGCGGTCGGGTCGATGCCCGCGCGTTCGATCGCCTCCCACGAGGTCTCCAGCAGCAGCCGCTGCTGCGGGTCCATGGACAGCGCCTCGCGCGGTGAGATGCCGAAGAACCCGGGGTCGAAGTCGCCCGCCTCGGCCAGGAATCCACCGGCGAGGGTATAGGTGGCCCCGGACCGGTCGGGGTCGGCGTCGTAGAGCGCGGCGACGTTGAAGCCCCGGTCGGCGGGGAACTCGGTGATCGCGTCGACGCCGTCGCTGACCAGCGCGAAGAACTCCTCCGGCGAGGTGGCGCCGCCGGGGAAGCGGCAGCTCATGCCGATGATCGCAATCGGCTCGTCGGCCGGGCCACCGGAGGGTACGGCGGCGGCGACCGCACCGGCCGTCCCGGACAGTTCGGCGTCGAGATGCTCGGCCAGCACCTCCGGGTTCGGGTAGTCGAAGACCAGGGTGGCGCTCAGTTCGAGCCCGGTGGCCGTACTCAGAGCCTTGCGCAGCTCGACCGCGGTGAGCGAGTCGAACCCGAGGTCCCGGAACGCACGCCGGTCGCCGACCTCGTCGGCGGTGCTGTGCCCGAGCACCGCGGCGGCCTGGCCGCGGACAAGGTCGAGCAGGCGGCGCCGCCGGTCCGGCGCGGCCAGGCCGCGCAGCTGCCGGGCGAACTCGGTGCCCTGCCCGGTGACCGCCTTCTCGGCCTCGGCCAGCGCCTTGACCTCGGGCAGGCCGGCGAACAGCGGGCTGGGCCGCACCGACGTGAAGATCGGGTGGTAGCGGGTCCAGTCCACGTCGGCGACGGTCACGGCGACGTCGCGCTGCACCAGGGCGCGCTGCAGTTCGGTGAGGGCGGCGTCGGGGTCCATCAGGGACAGGCCGCGCCGGGTGAAGCCCTCGGACATGGTCTCGTGGGTGGCCATGCCCACCTCGGCCCACGGCCCCCACGCCACGGCGGTGGCGGCCAGGCCGCGCGCCCGCCGCTGCTCGGCGAGGCCGTCGAGGAAGGCGTTGCCGGCCGCGTACGCGCACTGCCCGCCGCCGCCCCACTGCCCGGCGATCGAGCTGAACAGGACGAACATGTCGAGTGTCCGGTCGCCGAGCAGCTCGTCCAGGTGGGCGGCGCCGCGCACCTTCGCGGCCAGGATGTCGGCGAACTCGTCCAGGCTGGTCTGTGCCAGCGGCGAGTTCTGCGCCGCGCCCGCCGCGTGCACGACGCCCGTGAGGTCGTCTCCGGCGGCGGCGATGACGGCGGCCAGCGCGGCCCGGTCGGCGACGTCGCAGGCGACGATCTCGGTGTCGGCGCCGAGCGCGGCCAGTTCGTCGCGCAGCTGCGCCGCGCCGGGTGCGTCCGGGCCGCGGCGGCTGGTCAGGACGAGCTTGCGGGCGCCGTGCCGGGCCAGCCAGCGGGCCGCGGCGGCGCCGAGCCCGCCGGTGCCGCCGGTGACCAGGACGGTGCCCCGGGCGGTGAACTCGCCGTCGGCGGGCAGGGCCTCGACGCGGCGCCGCAGTACCCGCCGGGCGTACAGTCCGGAGCCGCGCACCGCTACCTGGTCCTCGCCCGCGATCCCGGCCAACGCGGTGACCAGCTTGTCGACGACGGCCGCATCATCGGTGGCGGGCACGTCGACGAGACCGGCCCAGCGGCGCGGGTATTCCAGGGCGGCGACGCGGCCCAGGCCCCAGACGGCGGCCTGCGCGGGCGAGGTGACCCGGTCGTGGTCGCCGGTCCCGACGGCGCCGCGGGTGACACTCCACAGTGGCGCGTCGAGGACCTGCACGAGGGTGGCGGTGAGCGCGAGGCCGAGGGTCAGCGCCGGGTGGGGACTCTCGTCCAGCGCGGCCAGCGACACCGCGGCGGCGACGTCGGCGGGCAGCCGCCCGGCCAGCGCCCGGGGGTCGGTGCAGGACTCGTCGAGTTCGACCTGTTCCACCCGCGCGCCGTGGGCGGTGAGGGCGTCGCGCAGCCGCGTGGCGAGGTCGGCCTGCGCGCCGGTGCTCAGCAGCAGCCAGGTGCCGTCGAGCACGGGGCTGGCGGTGACCCGCAGCGGCACCCACGCCGTCCGGTAGCGCCACCCGTCGAGCTGGGAGCGGCGCTGGTTGCCCCGGCGCCAGGACGAGAGCGCGGGCAGCAGGCCGTCCAGGCCGGCCCCGGTGTCGACGTGCAGCAGCCGGGCGAGTTCGCGGGCGTCGCCGCGTTCGACGGCGGCCCACAGCTCTTCGTCGCCGGTGGCACCGTCGCCACCGGTCGGCGTCTGGTCGGCGACGGGCCAGAAGAACGAGTGCTGGAACGCGTACGTCGGCAGGTCGACGCGCCGGGCACCGGTACCCGCGAAGTAGCCGTTCCAGTCGGGCGCGGCGCCGCGCGCCCACAGCCGGGCGAGGGCGGTCGCCACCGACTGCGGCTCGGCCCGCTTCGCGCGCAGCAACGGTACGGCGCAGACGCCGTCGCCCAGCACGTCGGACACCATGGCGGACAGCACAGCGTCCGGCCCCAGCTCGACGTACGTGCCGGCGCCCGCGTCGTGCAGCGCCCGTACCGTGTCGGCGAACCGCACGGTGTCGCGCGCGTGCCGGACCCAGTACTCGGGTTCCGTGACGTCGCCCCCCGCGACGACCGGGATCGTCGGCTGGTGGAAGGTCAGCCCGGCGACCACGGCCCGCAGCTCGTCCAGGACGGGTTCCATCAGGGCTGAGTGGAACGCGTGGCTGACCCGCAGCCGCCGCGACCTGTCGAACCGCCCGGACACGGCCAGCACGGCGTCCTCGGCACCGGCGACGACCACCGAGTCGGGGCCGTTGACCGCGGCGAGGGACACGTCCGGTCCCAGCAGCGGCAGCACGTCGGGTTCGGCGGCCCGGATCGAGACCATCGCGCCACCGGCGGGCAGCGCCTGCATGAGCCGCCCCCGGGCGACGATCAGCGCGGCGGCGTCGGCCAGCGACAGCACCCCGGCCACGTGCGCGGCGGTGATCTCGCCGATGGAGTGGCCCGCGAGCTGCGCCGGGCGCAGCCCGAACGACTCGGCCAGCCGGTACAGCGCCACCTCGACCGCGAAGATCGCCGGTTGCGCCCAGCCGGTCTGGTCCAGCAGGTCACCGTCGGTGTCGAAGATGACCTCGCGCAGCGGCCGTTCGGTGCCGGTCGGGGCGGCCGTCAGGTGCCGGTCCAGTTCCGCCGTCACGGCGTCGAAGGCCCTGGCGAATACGCCGAACCGGGCGTACAGGTCGCGGCCCATGCCCGCGCGCTGGCTGCCCTGACCGGTGAACAGCACCGCGATCCGGCTGTGCCGGGCCTCGTCCTCGACGACGCCCGGGTCGGGGGCACCGGTGGCCAGCGCGGTCAGCGACCGCAGCAGTTCCGCCCGGTCGTCGCCGACGACTGCGGCCCGCTGCTCGAAGGAGGACCGGGTGACGGCCAGCGACAGGGCGACGTCCGCGGGTTCGAGCTGCGGCTGGCTTTCCAGGTACGCGCGCAGGCGGGCGGCCTGGGCGCGGACCGCGGCGCGGGTCTTGCCGGACACCAGCCACGGCACGGTGCCCGCGGGACGCCGGGGCGCCGGGGCGGGCACGGCGGGCGGCTGCTCGATGATGACGTGCGCGTTCGTGCCGCTGATGCCGAACGAGGACACCCCGGCCCGGCGCGGCCGGTCCACCGACGGCCAAGCGACCGCCTCGGTGGCCAGCTCGATCGCACCGCTGGCCCAGTCCACGTGCGACGACGGCCGGTCGATGTGCAGGGACCGGGGCACGGTGCCGTGCCGCATCGCCTGCACCATCTTGATCACCCCGGCCACACCCGCGGCGGCCTGGGTGTGCCCCATGTTCGACTTGACAGACCCGAGCAGCAGCGGCGTCTCCCGCTCCTGCCCGTACGTGGCCAGCAGCGCCTGCGCCTCGATCGGATCACCCAGCGCGGTGCCGGTGCCGTGCGCCTCGACGACGTCGACGTCGGTGATGGACAGTCCGGCCGTGGCCAGCGCCCGCCGGATCACCCGCTGCTGCGCGGGCCCGTTGGGGGCCATGAGTCCGTTGGACGCGCCGTCCTGGTTGACAGCGGAGCCGCGCAGCACCGCGAGGATCTCGTGGCCGTGGCGGCGGGCGTCGGACATGCGTTCCAGCACGAGAACGCCGACGCCCTCGGCCCAGCTCACCCCGTCGGCGGCGTCGGAGAACGCCTTGCACCGGCCGTCCGGGGCGAGGCCGCGCTGCCGGGAGAACTCGATCAGCGCCAGCGGGGTCGACATCACCGTGACGCCGCCGGCCAGGGCGAGCGAGCACTCCCCCGCGCGCAGCGCCTGCGCCGCCAGGTGCATGGCCACCAGCGACGACGAGCAGGCGGTGTCGATGGTGACGGCCGGCCCTTCCAGTCCCAGCGTGTACGAGACGCGGCCGGAGACGATGCTCGGCGAGGTGCCGCTGCCCTGCATGCCCTCGGAGTCCGCGCCGCCCGCGCCGTAGTCGCTGTACATCACGCCCGCGAACACGCCGGTCTGGCTGCCGCGCAGCGAGACCGGGTCGATGCCTGCATGCTCAACGGCCTCCCACACGGTCTCCAGCAGCAGGCGCTGCTGCGAGTCGGTGGCGACGGCCTCGCGCGGCGACATGCCGAAGAAGCCGGGGTCGAACTCCCCCGCGTCGTGCAGGTAGCCGCCGGACCGCACGTACGCGGTGCCGGGGTGGTCGGGGTCCGGGTGGTAGAGCTTCTCCAGGTCCCATCCGCGGTTGACGGGCAGGCCGGAGATGGCGTCGCGGCCCTCGGCGACCAGCTGCCACAGCTCGTCGGGCGAGCCGACCCCGCCCGGATAGCGGCAGCCCATGCCGACGATGACGATCGGGTCGTCGGTGACCGGTCCGCCGACCGTGGGGACGACGGCGGGAGCGCCCGGGTCGAACAGCTCCGACAGCACGAACCCGGCCAGCGCCCGCGGGGTCGGGTGGTCGAAGACCAGCGTGGCGGGCAGACGCAGCCCGGTCGCCGCGGCCAGCCCGTTGCGCAGCTCGACCGAGGTGAGCGAATCGAAGCCGAGGTCCTTGAACGGCCGATCGGGGTCGACCTCGGCCGCGCCGCCGTGGCCGAGCACCGCCGCCACCCGGGCGAGGACGAGGTCCACCACGGCGTCGCCGCGCTCGTCCGCGCTCAGGGCGGCGAGCTGGCGGGTCAGCGCGGCGGCCTGGCCGGAGCCACCCGCCGCGCGCCGCCCCCGCCTGCGGATCAGGCCACGCAGCAGCGGCGGGATGTCGGCGTGCGCGCGCAGCACCGGCAGGTCCAGCCGGATGGGCAGCACCGCCGGTTCGGTCGCGCTCAGGGCGGCGTCGAACAGCGCGAGGCCCTGCGCGGCGCTCAGCGGCGGCATCCCGGACCGCCGCATCCGCGCGGCGACCTCGTCGGAGAGCATGCCGTCCTGCTCCCAGGCGCCCCAGGCCAGCGACACCGCGGGCAGGCCGAGCCCGTGCCGGTGCCGGGCCAGCGCGTCCAGGAAGGCGTTGCCCGCCGCGTAGCTGCCCTGACCCGGATTGCCGAAGGTGCCCGCCGCGGAGGAGAACAGCGCGAAGACCCGCACCTCGCGGGCCAGCTCGTGCAGGTGCCACGCCGCGTCGACCTTCGGTTTCAGTACGGCGTCCAGCCGCTCACCGGTGAGCGCGGACAGCACCCCGTCGTCGAGCACCCCGGCCGCGTGCACGACCGCGGTGAACCGGTGCCGCGCGAACACCGCGGCGAGGGCGTCGCGGTCGGCGGCGTCGCAGGCCACCACGCTCACCTCGGCGCCGTGCCCGGCCAGGTCGGCCAGCAGCGTCTCGTCGGCCACCCCGCGGCGGCTCAGCAGCACGAGGCTGCCCACACCCTGCGCGGCGAGGTGCCGGGCCAGCAGCGCGCCGAGCCCCCCGGTGCCGCCGGTGATCAGTACGACGTCGTCGGCGTCCCAGGCCGGTGGCGTGTCACCGGGCCGGCTGCGGGTCAGCCGGGGCGCGTGGATCCCGCCGTCGCGGATCCGCAGCTTCGGTTCGTCCACGGTGAGCGCGGCCGGGATCAGGGCCGGGTCGTCCCCGTCGAGCAGTCCGAAGCGGCCCGGATGCTCCGCCTGGGCCGAGCCGATGAGGCCCCAGACCGCGGCAGCGGCGAGGCCCCCGGAGGTCTGGAACACCAGGCGGGACCCGGAGTACCGGTCGTCGCCGAGCCAGTGCTGGGCCACCCGCAGGATTTCAGCCGTCACCTCGTGGGTCGTCCGCACGACGTCGTCGCCGTCGGCCGCGGCCCCGACGGGATAGAGCACCACCGGCGGCACAGTCGCACCCGACACCGGCTCACCCGACACCGGCTCACCCGACACCGGGTCGGGCGACGCCGCGTCGGCCGTGACGGCGTCGGCGGTGGCCCGGGCGTTCAGGGAGGCGAACTCGACGTATCGTGGCGGCTCCCCCGACGGGGTGACCGGTGTCCAGGTCAGGCCGAACAGCGCGTCACGCACCACGGCCGCGTCGTCGGCCTGCTGCGGGACGGCAGAGCGCAGGGTCAGCGCGTCGACCGACAGGACCGGCGCGCCCTCCGGGTCGGACACCCGCAGCGCCATAGCGGTGTCCCCGACCGGTGTCGCCGTGACCCGCACCGTGGACGCACCGGTGGCGTGCAGCGAGACGCCGTCGAAGGAGAACGGCAGACCTCCGGCGAAACCCGGCCCGAAGTCGACGAGCGCGGCGGTGTGCAGGACCGCGTCCAGCAGCGCCGGGTGAATGCCGAACCCGGCCGGGTCGACGCCGTCGGGCAGCGCCACCTCGGCGTACACGTCGGCGCCGAGCCGCCACGCGGTCCGCAGGCCGCGGAACGCGGGCCCGTAGTCGAATCCGGCGTCGGCCAGGGTGTCGTAGAAGCCGCCGAGCTCGACCGGGTCCGCCCCGGCGGGCGGCCACGGCCCGGTGTCGGCGCCGGTCCCCGGGGCGCCGACGGCGACGAAGCCCGTCGCGTTGGTCAGCCAGGGCTGGTCGTCGTCGGTGTCGGGTCGCGAGTAGACGGTCAGTGCACGGCGCCCGGCGGCGTCGGGCCGCCCGATCGAGAGCTGCACCTGCATCCCGCCGCGGGCGGGCAGCACCAGGGGAGCCGACAGGGTCAGTTCGTCGACGCGGTCCGCGCCGACCTCCTCGGCCGCCCGCATCGCCAGTTCCAGCAGGGCGGTGCCGGGCACCGGCCGCGCCCCGAAGACGGTGTGGTCGGCCAGCCACGGGTGGGTCTGCAGGGACAGCAGGCCGGTCAGCAGCACGGCGTCGGAGTCGGCGAGGGAGACGACCGCGCCCAGCAGCGGATGGTTGGTGCGGCCGAGCCCGGCGGCCCGCGGGTCACCGGCGGAGGCGGATCCGGCCTTCGGCCAGAACCGGCGGTGCTGGAACGCGTACGTCGGCAGGTCGACGCGCCGGGCGCCGGTGCCCGCGAAGTACTGCGCCCAGCGCACGCCGATGCCGAGCACGTGCAGCCGGGCCAGCGCGGTCGCGGTGCCGGCCAGTTCGCCGGGTTCGGCGCGGACCAGTGCCACCGCGGCGGCGTCCGGCGCGCCGGCGGCGGCCATCGCCGTCAGGGCGGCATCGGGTCCCAGTTCGATGAGGACCCGGACCCCGTGGGCGGACAGCCAGCCCAGCGCGTCCGCGAACCGCACCGGCTGCCGGATCTGCCCGGCCCAGTAGTCGGCGGAGGTGAGCTGTTCGACGCTCGCCTGTGCGCCGGTGACCGACGAGACGACGGGCAGCAGCGGCGGCTGCGGGGACAGGCTCGCGATCACCGTACGGAACTCGTCGAGCACCGGGTCCATGTGCGGCGAGTGGAAGGCGTGCGACACCCGCAGTGCCGTGGTGCGCCGGTCCAGTGCGGCGAAGTGGTCCGCGACCGCGGTGACGGCGTCCGCGTCGCCCGAGAGAACGACGGCGTCCGGCCCGTTGACCGCGGCGATCGCGACCCGGCCGGTGAGCAGCGGCTGGACCTCGGCCTCGGTGGCCTGCACGGCGACCATGGCGCCACCGGCGGGCAGCGCCTGCATGAGCCGCCCGCGCGCGGCGACCAGGGTGGCCGCGTCGGACAGGGTGAACACGCCCGCGACGTGCGCGGCGGCCAGCTCACCGACGGAGTGGCCGGTCACGAAGTCGGGCGTGAGGCCCCACGACTCGGCCAGCCGGAACAACGCGACCTCGAACGCGAAGATCGCCGGCTGGGCGTACGCGGTCTGCCGCAGCAGATCCTCGTCCTCGCCCCAGATCACGTCGCGCAGCGGGCGGTCGAGGTGGCGGTCGAGTTCGGCCAGCACGGCGTCGAACGCGTCGGCGAACACGGGGTAGCGGGCGGCCAGGTCGCGGCCCATACCGAGCCGCTGAGCGCCCTGCCCGGTGAAGAGGAACGCCTGCCGGGACTTCGGTGCCGTGGTGCCGCTGACGAGTCCGGCGGCGGGGGCATCAACGGTCAGGGCGTCGAGCCCCGCCCGGAGCTGATCGAGATCGGCCGCGACGACCGCGGCCCGGTGCTCGAAGCCCGCCCGAGTGGTGGCCAGGGAGAAGGCGGTGTCCAGCAACGAGTCGGCGCCCAGCGCGGCCCGCAGCGCGTCGGCCTGCGCGCGCAGCGCGTCACGGGACTTGCCGGACAGCACCACCGGCAGCGGGAACGCGACCGCAGCAGACGCCGCGGCCCCGGCTGAGGTGTCCGGCGCGGCCGTCTCCTGTTCGGGGGCCTGCTCGATGATGGTGTGCGCGTTGGTGCCGCTGATGCCGAACGAGGAGACCGCGGCGCGGCGCGGCTGCCCCGTCTCGGGCCACGGCTGGTTCTCCTGCAGCAGCCGGACCGCACCGGCGGACCAGTCGATGCGGGTGGACAGGTGCTCGGCGTGCAGCGTCCGGGGCGCCACCCCGGCACGGATGGCCATCACCATCTTGATGATCCCGGCGACCCCGGCCGCCGACTGGGTGTGGCCGAGGTTCGACTTCACGGAGCCGAGCAGCAGCGGCCGATCGGCGGGCCGCTGCCGGCCGTACGTCGCGATCAGGGCCTGCGCCTCGATCGGGTCGCCGAGCGTGGTGCCGGTGCCGTGCGCGTCGACCACGTCGACCTGGTCGGCGGAGAGCCGGGCGTTGATCAGCGCCTGCTGGATGACCCGTTGCTGGGACGGCCCGTTGGGGGCGGTCAGCCCGTTCGAGGCACCGTCCTGGTTGATCGCGCTGCCCCGGATCACGGCCAGCACCGGGTGGCCGTTGCGCTGCGCGTCGGAGAGCCGTTCCAGCACCAGCATGCCGGCGCCCTCGGACCAGCCCGTACCGTCGGCGTCGTCGGCGAAGGAGCGGCAGAAGCCGTCGGCGGCGAGGCCGCCCTGGCGGCCCATCTCGGCGAACGTGACAGGGCTCGACATGATCGTCACGCCGCCGGCCAGCGCCAGCGCGCACTCACCTGTGCGCAGCGAGTGGGCGGCCAGGTGCAGGGTGACCAGCGAGGACGAGCAGGCGGTGTCGACCGTGATTGCGGGCCCGACCAGCCCGAGCGTGTACGACAGACGCCCGGACAGCACGCTGTTGGCGTTGCCGGTGAGTTGGAAGCCCTCGGCCTCCTCCGCGCCGACCTGGTACTGCTGCGACATGGCTCCGGCGAACACGCCGGTGTCGCTGCCCTTGACCGAGTGCGGGTCGATGCCGGCGCGTTCGAGCGCCTCCCAGGTGACCTCCAGCAGCACCCGCTGCTGCGGGTCCATCGCGGTGGCCTCGCGGGGCGAGATGCCGAAGAAGTCCGCGTCGAAGTCCGGCGCCTGGTACAGGAAGCCACCGGCCGTGCCGTCGGGGTCGGCGCCGAGGGCCTCCAGATCCCAGCCACGGTCGGCGGGGAACGGCCCGATGCCGTGGTCACCGGCCGAGACCAGCCGCCACAGGTCCTCGGGGCTGCGCACCCCGCCCGGGTAGCGGCAGGCCATGCCGACGATGGCGATCGGCTCGGCGGCCGCCGACTCGACCTCCTGCAGGCGCCGCTTGGTGCGCCGCAGGTCGGTGGTGGCGCGCTTCAGATAGTCGCGGAGTTTGTCTTCGGTGTCCATGCTCAGTCCGTCACCAGCTCGCGGCGGTCAGCAGATCGCCGTACTCGTGTTCGCGGGTGACCTGGCGCACGTCTGACTCGACCATCATCTGCATCAGTTCGGCGAACGCGACTGTCGGTTTCCAGTTCAGGGCGGCGCTGGCGCGGCCGATGTCCGCGCACAGGATCTCCACCTCGGCGGGCCGCACCAGTTGCGGGTCGATGACCACGTGGTCGCGCCAGTCCAGGCCGACGTGGTCGAACGCGATCTGCACCGCGTCGCGCACGGTGTGCATCACCCCGGTGCCGATGACCCAGTCGCCGGGGTCCTCCTGCTGCAGCATGGCGTGCATGGCGCGCACGTAGTCGCCCGCGAAGCCCCAGTCCCGTACGGCGTCGAGGTTGCCGAGGCTGAGCTTGTCCTGCAGGCCGAGCTTGATCCGGGCGACCGCCAGGGAGATCTTGCGGGTGACGAACTCGGCGCCGCGGCGGGGCGACTCGTGGTTGAACAGCATCCCGGAGACCGCGTACATGCCGAAGGACTCGCGGTAGTTGCGGGTGATGAAGTGCCCGTACACCTTCGCGACGCCGTACGGGCTGCGCGGGTGGAAGCCGGTGGTCTCCGACTGCGGCGTCTCGATGGCCTTGCCGAACATCTCCGAGGAGGACGCCTGGTAGAACCGGATCTGGGAGCCGTGGTCGCGGTGCGGGGCGCTGAGCCCGCTGACGATGCGGATGGCCTCCAGCATGCGCAGCACACCCATGCCGTTGACCTCGGTGACCAGTTCCGGCTGTTCCCACGACATCGGGACGAACGAGATCGCCCCGAGGTTGTACACCTCGTGCGGCTGCACCTTGTCCACGGCGGACACCAGGCTCGCCTGATCCATCAGGTCGCCGTTGATGAAGTTGAGGTCGGCGGCGAGCCGGCTGATCCGGGACTTGCGCGGATTGGCCTGGCCGCGCACCAGGCCCCACACCTCGTACCCGAGCGACAGCAGGTACTCGCCGAGGTACGAGCCGTCCTGGCCGGTGATTCCGGTGATCAGCGCGCGTTTGGGCATCGGGTCCGTCTCCCTGCTGACTCGCTCGTTGGAGTGGCTCTCCGCGAGGCCGGGCCGTCGGGCCGCCGCGCTTCGAGGGGACAGTAGGTCACCGGCCACTAGGGAATCCTCAGAAGTTGCGGCGCCGGTTCCTAGTGATCTACGTGCTGCGTTCGGGGTCTACTCGGGGGAGTTCCACGCCGACGTGAGGCCCCGGAGTGTCGCCCTGTGCTGACCGGATTCCTGCGCGCGTACCTGGGGCCGTACCGGTCGAAGATCGCGCTGATCGCGGTGCTGCAGCTCGTCCAGACCGTCTGCGTCCTGCTGCTGCCCACGCTGAACGCGCTGATCATCGACCGTGGGGTGGTGCGGGGCGCGCTGGACTACATCGTCGGCGTCGGGATCGCGATGGCGGCGGTGACCGGAATACAGGTGGGCGTCTCGGTCGCCGCGGGGCGGGCCGGGGCCGCGGTCGCCGCCGGGATGGGCCGCGACGTACGCTCCGCGGTGTTCCGCGCGGTGCTGCGCCTCTCGGCGCGGGAGGTGAACCGGTTCGGGACGCCGTCGCTGGTCACCCGTACCGTCAATGACGTCGCCCAGGCCCAGGCGCTGGTGCTGGGTCTGTTCGACGTCGCGCTGTCGGCGACGGTCCTGTCGCTGGGCGGCCTGGTGCTGGCGCTGACCCGGGACATGTGGCTCGGCCTGCTGCTGGTGCTGGTGTTCCTGGCGATCTGCGGGTGCATCGCGGCCCTGCTGGTCACGATGTCCGGCGCCTACGACCGGTTGCAGCGGGGCCTGGATCTGATCACCCGGATCCTGCGCGAGCAGATCACCGGGGTACGCGTGGTGCGGGCCTTCGGCCAGCAGCAGCGCGAACGGGACCGGTTCACCACGGCCAACCGGCGGGTGTTCGCGCCGTCGTTGCGGGTGGGCCGGTTGCTGACGTCGTTCGCCGCGCTGGTGACGCTGGTGACCAACGTGGGCATGACGGCCCTGATCTGGTTCGGTGGTCAGCGGGTGGACGCGGGCACGCTGCGGCTGGGCACGCTCAGCGCCCTGGTGGGCTACCTGTCGCTGATGGTGCTGGCCATGGTGATGACGCTCGTGGTGATCACCGGCCTGTCCCGGGCGGTCGCCTCGGTGCGCCGCATCACCGAGGTGCTGCACACCGAGCCCACCGTGCGGGAGCCCGCCCGCCCGGTGCCGGCCGCGGGCGGTGGGCGGCTGGAGCTGCGCGATGTCGCGTACGCCCACCCGGGCTGCGCCCGCCCCGTCCTGCACGGGGTGAACCTGGTCGCCGATCCCGGCCAGACCGTCGCCATCGTCGGCGGCACGGGCAGCGGCAAGTCGACCCTGCTGCACCTGGTGCTGCGGCAGTTCGACGTGACCGCCGGCACGGTGCTGCTGGACGGCACCGACGTCCGGCACCTGGGCGCGGACGACCTGGGCCGGCTGGTCGCGGTGGTGCCGCAGACCGCCCGCCTGTTCTCCGGCACATTGCGCGACAACCTGCGCTTCGGCGATCCCTCCGCGGACGACGGGCGGTTGTGGCACGCGCTGGCGGTGGCGCAGGTCGACGACGTGGTGCGCGGGATGGGCGGACTGGACGGCGTGCTGGGCCGCGGCGGCCTGAACCTGTCCGGCGGGCAACGGCAGCGCCTCACGATCGCGCGGACGCTGCTGCGCCGCCCGCGGCTGCTGCTGCTCGACGACTGCTTCTCGGCCCTGGACGCGGGCACCGAGGCCCGGCTGCGCGCGGCGCTGCGGGCCGAGCTGACCGGTACGACCGTGCTGCTGACCAGCCAGCGCGTCGGCGCGCTGGCGGCCGCGGACCGGATCGCCGTGCTCGACGGCGGGCGGATCGTCGGTGCGGGCACCCACGCGGACCTGCTGCGCGACTGCGACGTGTACCGCGAGTTCGTCCGTTCGCACCCGGACGGCGAGGAGGTCGTGGATGCGCGGCCCGGCCGCCGGTAGTCGCGGGCGGGTGGCCCGCCGGTTGCTGCGCCTGTGCCGCCCGCGACGCGGCGCCCTCGCGGTCGCCGTCCTGTTCGGCCTGCTCTCGACCGGGGCGGGGCTGCTCGGCCCGTACCTGCTGGGCCGGGCCACCGACCTGATCGCGGCGGGCCTGGTCAGCCGTACGCTCCCGCCGGGCACCAGCCCGGAGCAGGCCCTCGCCGAGCTGCGCGAGCGGGGCGAGAACACCCTGGCCGCCACGCTCGACCCGGCCGATCTGGTGCCGGGTGCGGGCGTCGACCTGACCCGGCTGGCCACCCTGCTGGCGCTGAGCCTGGGCGTCTTCCTCGCCGGTGCCGTGTTCGCCTGGCTGCAGGGCCGGGTGCTGTCCCGCGCCGTTCAGGAGATCGTCCACGAGCTGCGCGCGGGGGTGCAGCGCAAGCTGTCCCGGCTGCCGCTGAGCTTCCTCGACCGCACCCCGCCGGGTGAGGTGCTCAGCCGGGTCACCAACGACGTCGACAATCTCCAGCAGACGTTGCAGCTCTCCGTCGGGCACAGCGTGAACATGCTGCTCTCCGTAGTCGGCGCGCTGGCCGTGATGCTGCTGCTGTCGCCGCTGCTGGCGGTGCTGGTCCTGCTGACGGTGCCCGCGTGCGCCGCCGTGATGGTGGTGGTCGGCCGCCGGGCGGTGCCCCGGTTCGCCTGGCAGTGGGCGGCCACCGGCAAGGTCACCGCGCGGGTCGAGGAGATGTACACGGGGCACACGCTGGTGCGCGCGTTCGGCCGCCAGCGGGAGGTGATCCGCGAGTTCGAGGTGCACAACCGGGCGCTGGCCGACGCCGAGCGGCAGGCCCAGCAGCTGGCCGGCACGATCGAGCCGTCGGCCCGATTCCTCACCGATCTCACGTACGTGCTGGTGGCGGTGTTCGGCGCGGCCCGGATGCTGGCCGGGGCGATGTCGCTGGGCCAGGTGCTGGCCTTCACCCAGTACGCGGGCATGTTCACCCGCCCGCTGACGGTGCTGGCGGGCGTCGCCGGCCAGTTGCAGTCCGGGCTGGCCTGCGCCGAGCGGATCTTCGAGCTGCTCGATGCCGAGGAGCAGCGCGCCGAGGTGGCGGTGCCGCAGCACCCCCGGCGGGTGCGCGGCCGGATCCGATTCGACCGGGTGTCCTTCCGGTACGCGGACGACGCCCCCCTGATCGAGCGCCTGTCGCTGACCGTGGAGCCGGGCCAGCTGGTCGCGATCGTCGGTCCGACCGGTGCGGGCAAGACCACCCTGAGCAACCTGCTGCTGCGCTTCTACGAGATCGACGACGGCCGGATCCTCATGGACGGCGTCGACATCGCGTCGATGACCCGCGACGACCTGCGTTCCCTGATCGGGATCGTGCCGCAGGAGCCGTGGCTGTTCCACGGCAGCGTCGCGGACAACATCGCCTACGGCTCGCCCCGGGCGACCCGGGAGCAGATCCTCAGCGCCGCCCGGGCGACCGGCGTCGACCGTTTCGTGCACACCCTGCCGGACGGCTACGACACGGTGCTGGACGACGAGGTGGCCCCGCTCAGCGCCGGGGAGAAACAGCTCGTCACGCTGGCGCGTGCGGCCCTGCGGGAGTCCGCCGTGCTCATCCTGGACGAGGCGACCAGCTCTGTCGACGCCCGCACCGAGGGGCTCGTCCAGCAGGCGATGAGCGCGCTGCGCGCGGACCGGACCAGTTTCGTGATCGCGCACCGGCTGTCCACCGTGCGCAGCGCCGACGTCATCCTCGTGATGGACCGCGGTGCGGTGGTCGAGTCCGGCACGCACGACGAGCTCCTGGCCCGCGCCGGCCGGTACGCGGATCTCTATCGGAGTTCGCTGTACGCCGGCCGGGAATAGGCTGTGCGGTAACAGTGAGGTAACCCGCAGAATCTCTAATGTTTTCCCGGTTTTCCCTCTGCTAGCGGCGCCCGTTATTCCGGCCAGGTTTCCCCCTTGTTGCCGGACGGGGGCGACAACGCTCAAACCGGCCGTCCGGTTCACCGGCCCCTCCACTATGGTCAATGTCGCTTTCCGGTCCGCGTGTTGTCCACAGCCGACGCCATGACCTAGCATCGATCGCCGGAAGGCGTACGTTCTCCCGGCAGCACATTGGAGTGGCTGTGCTTGAGTCCATTCACCGATCGGCGCCGCGCCCGCTCGGTGTTCTCACTTATTCCTCACCTTTACGACCGGCCGCCAGCCGTTCGGATGAATTGTTTCGGTCAATGTTTGAAAGATCCGGAGTGGGCATTGCCATTCTGGATTCGAGGCGCCGCGTGCAACGCGCCAACGCCGATCTGCTGGCGATGCTGGACCGCGACGCGGCAGAGGTGGAGGGCTTCGAGTTCACCGAGCTGCTGCGGTCCGACAGCCGGCACCGGCTGCTGAACAGGCTGGACGGCCTGCGCACGGGCCGGGACCGCCGGTTCACCGAGCACGTCCAGGTGCGCCGCCCGGACGACAGCGTCGTGGAGGGTGAACTGACCGCCCTGCCGGTGCCCGGCGACAGCACGGACGACGCCGCCTACATGGTGCTGCTGGTCGGGACCAGGTCCCGGGCCGAGGTGCCGGTGGCCCCCGGCAAGAAGGTACTCAGCGCGGTCGACGCCCGGATCCTGGAGGGCGTGGCGGCCGGTGCGTCCACTGTGCAACTGGCCGGGCAGCTCTTCCTGAGCAGGCAGGGCGTCGAGTATCACGTCAGCGCGATGCTGCGCCGGCTCAAGGCACCCAACCGGCCCGCCCTGATCTCGCGGGCCTACCGGATGGGCATTCTCAGCATCGGCGCCTGGCCACCCCGGGTACGCGACGAATTCGTCTACTGAACGCGCGACAACGGCCGGTCATCGCAGCTGCGATGACCGGCCGTTGTCGCGTGGTGGTTCAGGACTGGACGAACTCGGGGTGCACCTTCGGCGGCCAGGTCTCGATGTTGAACAGGCCGAGCGAGTGCGCCTTGGAGATCAGGGCGGGCCGGTTCGCGACCCGCAACATGCGCAGCAGGGCGGTGACCCGGTACTCCACCCCGCCCCGGCTCATGAACAGCGAGGACGCCAGCTTCACCGTGGAGTCGCCCGCGGCCACGCCCTCCAGGATCCGCGCGTCCATCGGGCGCAGCTGAACCTTGAGGTTCACCGACGTGGCGGGCTCACCCTGCCGGGAACTCGGCATGACGAGCACGAGAACGGTGTCGACGTCGCCCTGCGGATCGGACACCGCGACGGCGGTCATCTTCCCGGGCAGCAGCGTGCCGTCGCGCCGGGTCGCCACGATATGTCCGGTGAATCGTTCCCGCTGATTCGTGACGAGTGCGCTCAACTCCCGTTCGACGGTGGTACGCACGCTGCGGTGCAGCAACGCCAGGAACGATCGGCCGTAGCTGTCCTGTGGTTTGCGGTCCAACTGACGAAGGAAATCCGAATTCGCCTCACGGAGCCGCAGTCCGGAGTCCAGGTTGGCCATACACATGCCGGACTGCTCGAACAGGGATTTGAATCTGTCCTGAAATTCCGGCTGACACTTCGGCACGACCGAGAGGTTCTCGGTGGACGTCGCACCGCCCCAATCGTGTTGCATATGACACCCAATCCGCCGGCTGGCATCGAAGAAAGGACCGACTGAGTTTCTCGCGCCGGGACATTGGTCGCGGCGGCCCTGCTGAGTCGTGCTGTCAGAGCAGGGACGGAGAATCCTGCGGCGCTCGCGCCCGGTCGGGCGCGGTTGACCGCTGGCTCTCCGCGAAGTTCACATCCGGTGAAGACTCGATGAGGACTCGTCATGGCTGCGTGACCACCGGCCGAGACGGGGCTCCGGACGCCCGGCCGTCTCGACAGGACCAGCCAACTCCATGCGACTCCTCGCGGGCAGCAGCAGCCCAGACCATGATGCTACTGGGGGGTAACCTGCAATCGATGCTACTAGGAAGATCAGTCCCCGCCTATGGATCCCGTGGTGGGCCTGCCGATTTCACCGTTTCGCAACCTGATTCTGGCCCGGCTCGCCATCCGGCGGACCGGAAGCGTCGGTACCAGGACAGGTCGCAACCCCGACACAATGCGCGGACCAGCACCGATCCCCCACCGCTGGCCCCCGTCACCGCTAGATGATCTTATTCGGCGGCCACCGTCCACCCGCGACCGGGCGGCCTCCCGCGTCGGGAAGTTAGGGAAAGTCCTACACATCGGTGCGCACCGGACCCGCCCCGCGCTCCATCGCCTACGATCACGCCATCGACATGGACGAATCGATCTCGGGGAGGCGGGCAGATGCCCGACGCGAGTGTTGACCCCAGCCCGGCCGGAACCCGCCGGGGCACGGCGGTCCAGCGGCTGATCACGGTGGCGGTGGCCACGGTCGCGACGGCCGTGGTGTGGCTGCTGGCCCACGCGGTCTTCGACATCACCCTGGAGGCGAAGTCCGGCGGCACCGTGCGCACCGTCACGCTGGCCGCGGTCGTCACCACCACCGTGATCGTCGGCCTCGCCGCCTGGGGCCTGCTGGCGGTCCTGGAACGGGTGACCTCCGCCGCGCGTACCGTCTTCATCGCGGTCGGGGTGGTGTTTCTGCTGATCTCGCTGCTCGGCCCGCTGAGCGCCGAGACCGGCGGCGCGAAACTCGTCCTGGCGTGCGAACACCTGATCGCCGCGGCGATCGTCATTCCCGGCCTGGCCCGCACCACGCGGCAGCGCTGAACCGGCGCTACAGCACCCAGTCCGTCGACCGCTCGGTCAGCCGGCGGTGGACCATCGCCACCGCCGCGCTGGCCAGGCCGCCGACCCGGGTCACCAGGTACAGGGTGTTCAACGGCGGCACCTGCGGCTGGTGCAACAGCTCCACCGACCCGGCCGCCAGCGCCGGCTCCGCCACGTAGCGCGGCAGGACCGACACCCCGGCGCCGGCCACCACGGCGGCCAGGATCGCGCGCAGATCGGGGACGGTGATCGCGACCGGGTTCGGCGGGCGGCGGCCGAACTCGCTGCGCCAGTACCGCCGGATGATCGGCAGTTCCTCCGCGTACGCGACCAGCGGCAGGTGCGCCAGCGCCCGCAGTGGTTCCGTGGCCAGCGCCGCCGCGTCGATCGTCCGGGCCAGGCCGGGCGCGCCGACCAGGACGAACTCCTCGTCGGCGAAGGCCGTGGCCACCAGCGCCGCCGGCTGCGGCCGTACCGCGGACACCACCATGTCGAGGCCGCCGGCGGCCAGCACGGCCAGCAGGTCCTCCGCGAGGCCGACGGTGATCCGCAGCCGCAGTCCCCGTACCGCCAGCGGGGCGAGCACCGGCATCACCCGCAGGGCCAGCAGATCCGAGGGGCCCGCGAGGCGCACCGTGCCCCGGTAGCCGGCCTGATCCCCCGCCGGAGCCTCGAACACGTGGTGCAGCTCGTCGATGTGGGTGCCGATCCGCCGGGCGAGATCGAGCGCCCGTTCGGTGGGGACCGCGCCGCGCCGGGACCGGTCGAACAGCCGCTCGCCGACCTGCTGCTCCAGCCGCGCCAGGTGGCCGCTGACCGCGGCCTGGGACAGCCCGCGCCGCGCCGCCGCGGCCGTCAGTGAGCCGCTGCGGTAGATCTCCAGGAAGGTCGACAGCAGGTCGAGGTCCGGCAACGCAAGCCTCCATCCATCAGAATTCTGATGGATGATCTCAGGACGGAGGAGGAATTCCGAACACAGCGAGGTTGCATGGGTGCGACGGCACCGGCCGTGGAACAGCACGAGGAAGAAGGTTCGCCATGGCAAGGATCCTGATGGTCATCACGGGCGCGGACAGCCTGACGCTGGCTGACGGCACCAGCCACCCCACCGGCTACTGGGCCGAGGAGGTGGTGGCCTCCCACCGGGCGCTGCGCGAAGCGGGCATCGAGGTCGACATCGCCACCCCGGGAGGCGTCCGTCCCACCGTCGATCCCATCAGCCTGGACGAGCGGGGCGGGGTGTCCGAGGCCACCGGCGCGGACTTCCGGGCGTACCTGGACGGCATCGGCGACCAGGTGGACCGGCCGCTGGCGCTCGCGGATGTCTCGGCGGCGGACTACGACGGCGTCTACCTGCCGGGCGGGCACGGCCCGATGCAGGATCTGGCCCGCGACGCGGACCTGGGGCGGCTGCTGGCCGACACCGACCGTACCGGCAAGATCGTCGCCGCGCTGTGCCACGGGCCCGCGGGGCTGCTGAGCGCGGTCGGCACGGACGGCGAATTCACCTTCGCCGGACGCCGGCTGACCGTCTTCACCGATGAGGAGGAGGGCCAGGGCGGGCTCGCGACGCCGTACCTGGTGGAGAGCCGGCTACGGGAGCTCGGCGCCGTCATCGAGTCCGGCCCGGCCTGGTCGAGCACGGTCGTCGTCGACCGCAACCTGATCACCGGGCAGAACCCGCAGTCCAGCGCCGACACCGCGCAGCAGGTCGTCAAGTCCCTCGGCTAGCGCGGCGAACGGACCGGATCCGGCCGGGATCCGGTCCCGCCCGCCGCACCAGCTCGGCGGCGGTACGGCTGTCCACGATCAGGTCGGAGAGGTAGCCCGCGGACAGCGCGGCGGCCAGTCCGGGCACCTTCCCGGCCCCGGACGCCACGCAGACCGAACGGCGCGACCGCGCGTAGAGCGCCAGCGGCGGACCGCTGGAGCGGCGGTTGATCGGCAGGTCACCGGAGCCGCGCTCGTCGTAGAAGACCGTACCGATGTCGCCGACCACCCCGGCGGCCCGCAGATCCCGCACGTCGCGGTCGCTGAGGAAGCCCGCGGTGTAGATGTGGCTGGCCGGGTCACCGACCAGCGCGCCGGTGCTGAACACCAGCAGGTCGGCATGCTCCTGAAGGGCCAGGATCTGCCGGATGCTGCGTTCCTTCCAGAGCGCCTCCTTGGTCTCGGCGTGGTCGAAGAACGCGGGCACGGGGAACAGGTGTGGGCTGGCCGCGAAGTTCTCGGCGAACCGGACGACGATGTCCGACGCGTACGCGAGCCCGAAATTGGCTCCGTTGCCGGCGCCGTTGAGCTGGACGACCCGCAGATCGTTGACCGGCTTGGGGTTCAGGTAGTCGATGAAGCTGCTGACCGTGTTGCCCCAGGCGATGCCGATGGTCATGCCCGGCTCCACCATCGCGGCGATGGCGTGGGCCGCGTACCGGGCGACGGCGTTGTTGACCCGGCCGCTGCTGGCCCCCGGCTGCACCCCGATGACCTGGAACCGGACCTGCGGGTAGCGGGACACCAGGTCCGCGGCGAGACCGGTGGACGCGTCGAGGGTCTCGTGCACCCGCACCTCGACCACCCCGGCCTCGCGCGCGAACGCCAGCAGCCGGGACACCGTGGAACGCGACACGCGCAGGTAGTCGGCGATCTCCTGGGTGGACTGTCCCGCGCCGTAGTACATCCGGGCCGCCGTCACGGCCTGCGCCTGCCGCGTCTCTGCCATCCCTGCCTTGCCGGGTATCGCCGGATTAACCCTCGTTAGGGACAGCGTAGTCGGGAGATTGAGGGAAATTGATGGGAACCGGAGGTGTCAGCCGATGGCCTTCCAGTTGGCCAGCAGCTTGTCGTAGTCGACCGTCTCGGGCCGGCCGCGCTCGTCGGCCAGCTTCGGCGCGGGGGCTCCCGGCTGGTCGAACCAGTACTGCGGGCTCGATTCCGGGTTGAGCTTCGGGGCGCAGTCGCCGCCGTAGCCGCGGCGCTCCAGCCGGGCCAGGATCTCGTCCTGCTGGCGGGCCAGGTTGTCCATCGACTGCTGCGCGGTGGTCTCGCCGGTCACGGCGGTGGCGACGTTCTGCCACCACAGCTGCGCGAGCTTCGGGTAGTCGGGCACGTTGGTGCCGGTCGGGGTCCACTGCTTACGCGCGGGCGAGCGGTAGAACTCGATCAGGCCGCCGTAATTCTTCGCGTTCCTGGTGAAGTAGTCGCTGCGGATGTCGGAGTCGCGGATGAAGGTCAGCCCGGTGATCGACTTCTTCAGCGACACGGTCTTGGACGTGACGAACTGCGCGTACAGCCAGGCCGCGGCGCGGCGCTTCGCCGGGGTGTTCTTCAGCAGGGTCCACGAGCCGGCGTCCTGGTAGCCGAGCTTGTTGCCGCTCTTCCAGTACGCGCCGTGCGGGCTGGGCGCCATCCGCCACTTCGGGGTCCCGTCCGCGTTGACCACGGGCAGGCCCTTCTTCGTCATGTCGGCGGTGAACGCGGTGTACCAGAAGACCTGCTGGGCGATGTTGCCCTGCGCGGGCACCGGCCCCGCCTCGCTGAAGTTCATTCCGGCCGCCTCCGGCGGCGCGTACTTCTTGAGCCACTCGACGTACTTGGTCAGGGCGTACACGGAGGCGGGGCCGTTGGTGTCGCCGCCGCGGGTGACAGAGGAACCGACCGGGCGGCAGCCGTCCACCCGGATGCCCCAGTCGTCGACGGGCAGGCCGTTGGGGATGCCGGGGTCGCCGTTGCCCGCCATGGACAGCCAGGCGTCGGTGAAGCGCCAGCCCAGCGACGGGTCCTTGCGGCCGTAGTCCATGTGGCCGTAGACCTTCTTGCCGTCGATGGTGCCGGTGCCGTTCACCTTGTGGGAGAAGAAGTCGGCGATGTCCTCGTACGCGGCCCAGTTCACCGGCACGCCCAGGTCGTATCCGTACGCTGCTTTGAACTGCTTCTTGATCTCGGGGTTGGTGAACCAGTCGTAGCGGAACCAGTAGAGGTTCGCGAACTGCTGGTCGGGCAGCTGGTAGAGCTTGTGGTCCGGGCCGGTGGTGAAGCTGGTGCCGATGAAGTCGCCGACGTCCAGGGTCGGCGACGTGACGTCCCTGCCCTCCCCGGTCATGTAGTCCGACAGGGGAAAGACGTAGTCGCCGCGGGAGTGGGTGCCGATCAGATCGGAGTCGTTGACGTACGCGTCGTAGATGTTCTTGTCGCCCTGGATCTGGGTCTGCAGCTTCTCGATGACGTCGCCCTCCTGGATCAGGTCGTGCTTGACCTTGATCCCGGTGATCTCGGTGAACGCCTTCGCCAGCACCTGCGACTCGTACTGATGCGTGTTGATCGTCTCCGAGACGACGTTGATCTGCATCCCCCGGTACGGCGCGGCCGCCCTGATGAACCATTCCATCTCCGCCAGCTGTTCCGCCTGCGACAGCGTGCTGGGGGTGAACTCGGTGGTGACCCACCGGCGGGCGGCCGCCCGGCCGTCGTCCACCTTGAAGTCGCTCTTCGGAGCGTCGTCGTCGGTTCCGGTGCAGCCGGCCAGCACCAGGCTGAGCGCGGCCAGGGACGCTATCAGACCCTGTCGTCGCACGGTGACTCCTCTCGATGTGATGTCATCCCCACCGCCCGATGACGGCCGCGGCGAGCAGCGCGCACGCCACCGCCAGCCACAGGGACAGGTCGGTGACGGCCAGCCACACCGCCAGCACGACGGCGGCGGTGATCAGTCCGATGTAGAGCCGGTCGCCCCGGTCGGTCTCGATCCGCAGGAACCCGCGCCGGGCGACCGGCGGCGACAGCCTGCCCCACACCGCCATCCCGGTCAGCAGCACTGCCAGGCCGATGAAGACGGCGGCGGTGGGTGCGGTCCAGACCATCCAGTCGAGCACGGTCAGACCCTCCCGAGGGCGAAGCCCTTGGCGATGTAGTTGCGGACGAACCAGATGACGATGGCGCCCGGGATGATGGTCATCACGCCGGCCGCGGCCAGCAGCCCCCAGTCCACCCCCGCCGCGCTGACGGTGCGGGTCATCGTGGCGGCGATGGGTTTGGCGTCGACAGAGGTGATGGTCCGGGCGATGAGCAGTTCGACCCAGCTGAACATGAAGCAGAAGAACGCGGTGACGCCGATCGCCGACCGGATCAGCGGCAGGAAGATCCGCAGGAAGAACCGGGGCAGCGAGTAGCCGTCGATCGCCGCCGTCTCGTCGATCTCGCGCGGGATGCCGGACATGAACCCTTCGAGGATCCACACCGCCAGCGGGACGTTGAACAGCATGTGTGCGATGGCCACGCCCAGGTGCGTGTCGAACAGCCCCACGCTCTGGTAGATCTGGAAGAACGGCAGCAGGAACACCGCGACCGGGGCCATCCGGTTCGTCAGCAGCCAGAAGAACAGGTGCTTGTCACCGGCGAACCGGAAACGGGAGAACGCGTACGCGGCCGGGATCGCCACCACCAGCGACATCACCGCGTTCAGCGAGGTGTAGACGATGGAGTTCAGGTAGCTCGAATACCACACCTCGTCGGTGAGGAACGTCCGGTAGTTGGCCGCCGTCACGTGCGTCGGTACGAGGGTGAAGCTGCCGAGGATGTCCTCGTTGGGCCGGATCGACATCCCGAACATCCACAGGATCGGCAGCATCAGCGTGGCCGCGTACAGCCAGAAGACGGTGCGCGCCCACGGCAGGCGGGCCGCCGCCGTCCGCCGGGCGGCGTGCGTGGTCTCGCGTGCGGTGACGGCCACCGCTCACCTCCCGGTCCGGGTCAGCACGACGAAGAAGACGAAGCAGACGACCTGTACGAACAGGAAGTACAGCAGCGAGAAGGCGCCCGCCGGGCCCAGGTCGAACTGCCCGACCGCGACCTTCGACAGCAGGATGCTCAGAAACGACGTGGCGTTTCCCGGCCCACCGCCGGTCACCACGAACGGCTCGGTGTAGATCATGAAGCTGTCCATGAAGCGGAGCAGGATCGCGATCGTCAGCACGCCCCGCAGCCGGGGCAACTGGATGTGGCGGAACACCGCCCACGCCGAGGCACTGTCGATCTGGGCCGCCTGGTAGTAGGGCTCGGGAATCGAGCGCAGACCCGCGTACGCCAGCAGCGCCACCAGCGGGGTCCAGTGCCAGACGTCCATCAGCAGGACCGTGAGCCAGGCGTCGGTGGAGTCCAGCGTGTAGTTGAAGTCCACGCCGAACACGGTGTTGACCGTCCAGCCGCCCAGCCCGATGTCGGGGCGGGCGAAGATCTGCCAGATGGTGCCCACCACGTTCCAGGGGATGAGCAGCGGCAGGGCGACGACCACCAGGGCCGCCGACATCGCGCGGCCGCGGCGCGGCATCGCCACGGCGATGGCCACGCCCAGCGGGATCTCCAGCAGCAGCACCTGCAGCGAGAACAGCAGCGTACGCAGGAAAGCCGCGCGGATCTCGTGGTCGCGGGTGACGGAGCGGTACCACTCCAGCCCCACGAAGATCCGGTCGTCGGGGCTGAACACGTCCTGCACGGAGTAGTTGACGACGGTCATCAGCGGGATCACCGCGGTGAACGCGACGGACAACACCACCGGAACGACGAAGATCCAGGCGCGGTTGTCCTTCGGCCTGGTATCCACCGGTCCGTCGCTCATGCTGCGCTCGCTCATGCGGGACCCACCTCCCCGGGTGCGACGAGCACGCCGCAGCGCACCGAATCGCGGAACAGGAAGGCCCGGTCGAAGTGGAAGTACTCCAGGCTGCCGGGCGCGAACCACGATCCGGTGTCCACCTTCGCGACGAGCGGGTGCCCGTCGATCTCGGCGCGCACCAGGTGGTACGCGCCCATCCGGTCGACGCCGGTGATGCGTGCGGGCAGTCCCGGCGGGGTGGGCGCGGCCGGGATCCGGACGAACTCGGGACGGACGCCGATGCGCACGTCGCCGGCGGCCAGGTCACCCACCGCGTGTCCGACGGCGTTGTCGCCCACCCTGACGACCCCGTCGACGACGTCGGCGGGGATCATGTTCATCCCCGGCGAGCCGATGAAGTGGCCCACGAACTCGTGTTCCGGCGACAGGAACAGCTCGGTCGGCTCCCCCGACTGCACGATCGCGCCGTCCTTGAGCACCACGACCTCGTCGGCGAACGTCAGGGCCTCTGTCTGGTCGTGGGTGACGTAGACCAGCGTGTGCCCGGTGCCGCGGTGGATCTCCTTGAGCTTGCTGCGCAACGTCCACTTCAGCGCCGGGTCGACGACGGTGAGGGGTTCGTCGAGCAGCACGGCCGCCACGTCGGAACGCACCAGCCCGCGGCCCAGGCTGACGATCTGCTGCCGCCCCGGATCCAGCCGCCGGGACCGGCGGTGCAGGTGGTCGTCCAGCCCGAGCAGCCGCGCGACGGTACGCACCCGCTGGTCGATCTCCGCCTTCGGATACCGCCGGTTGCGCAGCGGGAAGGCCAGGTTGTCGTAGACCGACATGCCCTCGTAGAGCACAGGGAATTGGAAGACCTGCGCGATGTTGCGGGCCGCGGTCGGCACCGTGGTGACCTCCCGCTCACCGAACCAGATCCGGCCCACGGTCGGGCGCAGCAGGCCCGACATGATGTTCAGCAGGGTCGTCTTGCCGCATCCGCTCGGGCCGAGCAGCGCGTACGCGCGGGCGGACGTCCACGTCCGGGTCATCGGCTGCAGGGCCCAGGTCCGGCCGCCGTCGTAGCTGTGGCCCACGCCGTCCAGGTGGATGTCAACCATGCGGCTCGGCCTCCACCCGGGGGGCGGGCAGGCGCGCGCCGGTGTCGTCGAAGACGAGCACGCGCGCCGGGTCGACGTAGGCCACCGCCCGCTCCCCCGGCGTGAACCGGTGGGTGCCGGGCAGCTGGGCCACGAGATGCCTCCGGTCGGAGAGGACCAGATGCAGGAACGTGTCGCTGCCGGTCATCTCCGCCAGGCGGATCTCGGCGGGGAACGCCAGATCGTCCGGGCCGGTCCGCTCGACCGTGACGTGGTGCGGGCGCACGCCGAGGGTGACGGCCGCACCGGCGCCGAGGGCGCCCGGCGGCGCGAAGGAGGCACCCGGGCAGGCGATCCGGCCGTCGCGGACGACCCCGGGCAGGCGGTTCAGCGGGGGGTCGCTCAGCGTCGCCGCCACGGACAGGGTCGGTGGCTGCTCGTACAGGTCGGCGACGTCGCCGACGTGCTGGACCCGGCCCTCGCCCAGGACGACGGTGGGCGCCGCGAAGCTCAGCGCCTCGGCCGGGTCCGCGGTGGCGTAGAGCACCACGGCCGGGGCGTCGCGGAACATGTCCTTCAGGTCGGCGCGCAGCTGTTCGCGCAGCTTGTAGTCGAGGTTCGCGAGCGGCTCGTCCAGCAGCAGCACGTCGGCCGGTCGGGCGAGCGCCCGGGCGATGGCGGTGCGCTGCTGCTGGCCGCCGGACAGCTCGGCGGGCCGGCGGTCGAGCAGTGCCCCGATGCCCATGAGCGCGGCGATGTCGCGGACCCGGCGGTCGATGTCGGCCGGCGGGACATCGCGGGCGAGGCGCAGCGGGGAGGCGATGTTCTCGTACACCGTCAGGGACGGATAGTTGATGAACTGCTGATAGACGAAGGCGACGGATCGCTTGCGTACCGGGATCGCCGTGACGTCCACGCCGTCGACCACGACTCGGCCGGCCGTCGGCGCCAGCAGCCCCGCGACCACCCGCATCACACTCGTCTTTCCGGCGGTCGCCGGGCCGAGCAGTACGGTCAGCCCGTCGGGCAGTTCGAGATTCAGCTCATGGAGCCAGACCTCCGCGCGTTGTCGCACGTGGACACGGTCGAGAACAAGCGCCACGGCATACGATCCTCCCTGCTCGGAGTCTGATCTTCACCGTCGTGGCGCCTCAGCCTAGGAGCTGTTTCGACGGGGAGGCAATCGCGGTGAAAATACGTGCACGACCCCGGCCCATGATCCGCATTCCTGTGCATATCGCATTCACCGACGACAATGTGTGCTATGCGGATCAGGTGCGGCGCAGAAGTCCGCTTGCCCCCGCGTGATCGAATGATCGGTGTGGCCGACATCGAGGAACGCCTGGCCCGGCTGGCCCGGCTCCGGCGCGAACGCGAGATCCTGCTCGCCCGGAGCACCTCGTTGCGCGGGCACCGCGACGTGCAGGCCGAGGTGCTCAACGCCCTGCTCCGGCGCCACGCGCTCGAACAGCGCGACGTGGACCGCCTCGAAGGCCTCTCCCTCACCCGGGTGTGGGTCGCGTTGCGCGGCGCCCGGCAGGACACACTGGAGCGCGAGCGCGCCGAGGCCGGTGCCGCCCGCTACCGGGCGGCCGAGGCGCAGGACCGGCTCGACGCGATCGGGCGCGAGCTGGCCGCCGTCGAGGCCCGGCTGGCGGAACTGGCCGACGTTCCCGCCCGGTTCGCGGCCACGATCGACGAGAAGGAACGCTACGCCCGGGCGGCCGGCGGGCCCCGCGCGGCCCGCCTGATGGAGCTGGCCGCAGACCGGGGACGGACCGAGGCGGAACTGCGCGAGCTGCACGAGGCCGCCCGGGCCGCGAAGGCCGCCCACCGCGCTCTGCTGGAGGTGCGGCGCCAGTTGGACGGCGCGGCGGGCTGGTCGGCGTACGACACGTTCCTCGGCGGCGGGATCCTGGCCAGCTCGTTCAAGCATCACCGGCTGGACAACGCGGCGGCCGCCGCCGCCCACGCGGACCGGTGCCTGGCCGTACTGCGCGGTGAGCTGGCCGACGTGGGTCTCGTCCGGCCGATGGGCGACGTCGGCGTGCGGCGTTCGACCCGGTTCGTGGACGTGTGGTTCGACAACGTCTTCACCGACCTGACGGTGCGCGGCCACATCAGGACGGCCCAGCGCAACGTCGCCGAGTCGATGCGCACGCTGGCCGCCGTGCAGGACGACGTGACGGCCCGGACCGCGGCGGCCCGGACCCGGCTGGCCGACCTGGCCCGGGCCCGCGAGGACCTGCTCCAACCGTGACCGCCGGGCAGCGACACCGCCGGGCCCCGGCGGCGGTGCTCACTGCACGGCGAAGCTCACTGCACGGCGAAGCTCACTGCACGGCGGTGCTCACTGCACGGCGAAGTCGGCGCCCAGCAGCTCGCGCAGCCGGCCCAGCGCGCGCATGTTGCGCATCTTCACCACCGAGACCGAGACGCCCAGAATCTCGGCGACCGTGTCGACGCTGTGGTCCTCCCAGTGCCGCAGCACCACGACGGCCTGATCCCGGACCGGCAGGGCCGCCAGCGCCCGCATCAACGTGACATGCAGGTCCGCGGTGGATTCCTGCCCGGGCCGGTCGGGCAGATCGGCGAGCACCACCTCGGAGCCGCTGCGCCGCCTCCGCTGGTCGAAGACCGCGTTCATCAGGACCCGGCGGCTGTACGCCTCCAGATTCGCCGTACGCCAGATCCGGCCCCAGGACGCATACATCCTCGCCAGGGTCAGCTGCGTCAGGTCCTGGGCCAGGTGCCAGTCCCGGCACATCAGGTAGGCGGTACGCCGTAACCGTGGCGTGACGGCCGCGACGAACGCGGTGAACTCCTCGTCCCGGACCGCCCGCCCCCGTCGCCAGGTGAAACTCCAGCCCTGTTCGGACGACACGATGTTCGTCACCGGCCCGCTCCCGGGCAGGCGCGGGCGACCAGTTCCGCGACGCCGGTGCGGTAGCGGAACCGCGCGGCGAATTCCCGGTACGCGGACGGCTCGGTCAGCTGAACCCGGAACGACTGGGGCAGGGATTCGGGGGACACCGACTGCACGAAATCCGGAGAGTCGGCCCAGAGCTCCTTGAACCGGGCGAATGCCTCCTCACGGCTTTCGTACCGTAGATCGCGCACCGCCGGATCGGCGCGCAACGCGTCCAGCAGACCGGACCGCTGTGGCGCCGTGATGTCCTGCGTCAGGAAGAGGAAGATGTCGGTGGCGCCGTCGTTCTCCGGCAGGGTGCACTCGGGGATCGCCGCCGCCACCATCGCGTCGGCGACCGACGCCGGGGGCGGCACGGCGGGTGTCACTGCCACGTTCACCGCGACCACGGCGGCAACCACGGCGGTGAGCACCGAACCGCCGATCAGCAGGCCGCGGCGCCGGCGGATGCCCCGTCCCCGGACCATGGCCGTCAGCGCGGGGTCGCCCGGCGGGGGTACGGGCTCGTCGTCCAGTGCCCGTTCGAACAGGCCTCGCAGGTTCTGCTCCACAGCTCGCTCTCCTCTGTCCGGTGGCTTCCCCCTTCATGACTGGCTGAGCCACCGGATCGGTCACACTATCCCGCGGACTGCTGTGCCAGCATCGCGTCGTGCGCAACGAGCAACGCCTACGAACCCGGACGCCGGAGTCACGTGCCTTCGCGGAGCGCGTCCAGGTCGTCATGGCCCTGTCCGCGCGCCTCAACGCGCTGCCGTTCGACGACCTTCCCGCGCGCCGGGCGGTGCTGTCCGAGATCTTCGGCGGGCCGATTCCCGACTCGCTGTCCGTCCTGCCCCCGTTCCACTGCGACTACGGGCTCGGCGCGTCCTTCGGCGAGCGGGTGTTCATCAACCAGGGCTGCTTCTTCCTCGACTACGGCGGCATCACCATCGGTGACCGCGTCCTGATCGGGCCCCGCGTCACGCTGAGCACGGCCGGGCATCCGGTCGAACTCGACGAACGGTACGAATTCCTCACGCACGCCCCCATCGTCATCGAGGACGACGTGTGGATCGGTGCCGCGGCGACGGTGACCCCGGGAGTGACCATCGGTCGCGGCTCGGTGGTCGGCGCGGGCGCCGTCGTCGCGAAGGATGTGCCGCCGATGAGCGTCGTGACGGCGACCAGCATCGTCCAGCGCAGGAGCCTGAAGCCGGTCACCACGGAAATCATCGACGCCGACTGATACGCTGCCGACCGTGCGCCGGCTCGTGATCCTGTTGCTGGTCCCGATCGTGCTGGGATGGGCCGCGTACCGGGTCTTCCTCGTTGGGCCCAACGAGGACGAGGACGCCACCCGTCCGCCGACGATCGTCGTGGTCACCAAGGGTGAGGCGCGGGCGGAGCAGGAGACCGTGATCGGCGCGACGCTGCAGCACACCAGCGGCGTCGCCCGCGTACGATTCGTCGACCGGGAGATCCTCCAGCACCAGTTGCGGCTCGCCGACCAGGACATCTACTTCGATCTGTTCGACGGGCTCCCGCCCGACTCGTACGAACTCACGACGCGGGACCCGGCCGCGCACGAGGCCCTGGAGAACGGGTCGTTCAAGACCGAGCTGTTGGCACTGCCGGGCGTGGCCGCCGTGTACTTCGGCTGCACCGGCCTGATCACGTGCACCCTCCGGGAGAGAACCCGTTCGTCCCCGGCGACTCACCCGGCGCCCTCCGCGGTGCACGGCTGAGCGCCGGGGCTCAGGCGGGCAGGCCGTCCAGGCGGGAGAGGACCTGGAGCATCACCTCGTCGGCTCCGGCACCGATCGAGGTGAGGCGGGTGTCGCGCAGCAGCCGCGCGGTCCAGGTCTCCTCCAGGTAGCCCGTGCCGCCGTGCAGTTGCAGGCAGTAGTCGGCGACCTCCCGGATCAGCCGCCCGGCCTTGAGCTTGGCCACGGTGGCCATCCGGGTGACGTCCTCCCCGGCCATGTGCGCCTCGCACGCCTGCAGGTTGTGGCTGCGCAGCAGGTCCACCTCGGCCTGCAGCTCGGCCAGCCGGAACGCGACGTACTGGCGTTCGGCCAGGGGGCGGCCGAAGACGGAACGCTCGGCGACGTACGCGCGGGTGCGGTCGAGGGCGTGCTGGCACTGCCCGACGGTGGAGTACGCGGCGAACATCCGCTCCAGGACGAACTGCCGCATCTGCTGCTGGAAGCCACGCCCGATCTCGCCGATCGTGTTGGCCACCGGCACCCGCACCGCGTCCAGCACCAGCTCGGCGGTGTCGGAGCAGCGGTTGCCGAGCTTGTCGAAGGTGCGCGCCACGGTGAAGCCGGGTGAGTCGGTGGGCACCACGATCTGCGACATGCCCCGGTAGCCGCCCTCGTCCGAGGTGCGGGCCAGCA
Organism: Krasilnikovia sp. MM14-A1004; assembly: GCF_047159485.1. Lineage (GTDB taxonomy): Bacteria > Actinomycetota > Actinomycetes > Mycobacteriales > Micromonosporaceae > Actinoplanes. The sequence goes on from NZ_AP038773.1 coordinate 3,675,771, forward strand.
GGCAGAGCCAGTCGGCCTGGGCCCCGTTGGTGATGAACACCTTCCGGCCGGTGATCACCCAGTCGTCGCCGTCGCGGACGGCGCGGGTGCGCAGGCGGGAGACGTCGGAGCCGGTGTCCGGCTCGGTCACGGCGATCGCGGTGACCGCGGTGCCCGCGATCGCGGGGGCCAGGTAGTCGCGTTTCAGCTCCGGCGTCCCGTACTGGTGCAGTGACGGGGTGGCCATCATGGCCTGGACGCCGATGGCCATGCCGACGCCGGTGGCGTGCATCCGGCCGTACTGTTCGGCGGCGACGAGCTGGAAGCTGTGGTCGGCGCCCTCGCCCCCGTAGGCCTCGTCGAATTCGAGGCCGAGCAGGCCGAGCGCGGCCGCCTTGGGGAACACGTCGTGCAGGGGGGCGCGGCCGTCCGCCTCCCACTGGTCGACGTGCGGGTTGATCTCGGTGTCGACGAACCGGCGAACGGTGTCGGCGAACGCGCGGTGGTCCTCGGTGAGCCGCATCCGTCGACGGTATCGACGGCGCGCCGCAGAAACAAGCACGCTTGCTTGTTTTTCTCGGCTGTGCCAGTGTCACGTGACATGGACCCTGACGTGCTGCGCGTGGGCAACAGCTCCGGCTTCTACGGGGACCGGCTGGCGGCGATGCGGGAGATGCTGGAGGGCGGCGCGCTCGACGTGCTCACCGGCGACTACCTCGCCGAGCTGACCATGCTCATCCTCGGCCGCGACCGGATGAAGGACCCCGCGACCGGCTACGCCCGTACCTTCCTCGCCCAGCTCGACGACTGCCTGGCGCTGGCCCTCGACCGCGGCGTCCGCCTGGTCACCAACGCCGGCGGGGTCAACCCGGCCGGGCTGGTCACCGCGATCGAGAAGCTGGCCGCCCGGCAGGGACTGACCCCGCGGATCGCGCTGGTCCGCGGGGACGACCTCACCGCGCGGGCCCGCGACCTCGGGCTCGGCTCGCCGCTCGGGGCACACGCCTACCTGGGGGCGTTCGGCATCGCCCGGGCACTGAGCGCCGGGGCCGACATCGTGGTCACCGGCCGGGTCACCGACGCCTCCCTGACCGTCGGGCCCGCCATCGCGCACTTCGGCTGGGAGCGCACCGACCTCGATGCCCTCGCCGGTGCCACCGTCGCCGGTCACGTCATCGAATGCGGCACCCAGGCCACCGGCGGCAACTACGCGTTCTTCACCGGGATCGCCGACCCGCTGCGGCCGGGCTTCCCCCTCGCCGAGATCGCCCGCGACGGCTCGGCCGTCATCACCAAACACCCCGGAACCGGCGGCACGGTCACGGTCGGCACGGTTACCGCCCAACTCGTGTACGAGGTGGACGACGCCCGCTACGCGGGCCCCGATGTCACCACCCGGCTCGACACGGTGTCGCTGCATCAGGCCGGACCGGACCGGGTCGAGATCACCGGGGTACGCGGCGAAGCACCGCCCCCCGACCTCAAGGTGTGCCGCACCGCGATCGGCGGCTACCGCAACGAGCTGACCGTGGTGCTCACCGGGCTGGACATCGAAGCCAAGGCCGAGCTGTTCCGCCGCCAGTTCACCGCCGCCTGCCCCCGCGAACCCGCCGAGGTCACCTGGACCCTGGCCCGCCTCGACACCCCGGACGCGGCGACCGAGCAGCAGGCGTCCGCGCTGCTGACCGTGGTGGCCCGCGATCCGGACGAGGCCACGGCGGGGCGCGCGTTCACCAGCACCGCCGTCGAGCTGGCCCTCGGCTCGTACCCCGGCTTCTTCGCCACCACCGTCCCCGGCAGCGCCCACCCGTACGGGGTGTACACGGCCGGGTTCGTGCCGCAGGACGCCGTCGCGCACGAGGTGGTGCTGCCGGACGGGACGGTCGAGGCGATCGCCGCTCCGTCGCAGACCCGGGCGCTGGAACCGCTGACCGGGCCGCTCCCCCACGATCCCGGCCCGCCCGGCGCGACCCGGCGGCTGCCGCTCGGCACGGTCGCCGGAGCGCGGTCGGGCGACAAGGGCGGGGACGCCAACGTGGGTCTGTGGGTACGCGACGACGCGGCGTACCCGTGGCTGGCCGCACTGATCACCGAGGAGACCGTGCGGGAGCTGCTGCCCGAGGCGGCGCGGCTGCCCGTACGGGTCACGAGATTGCCGAATCTGCGCGCGGTCAACGTGGTCATCGAGGGGCTGCTCGGCGCGGGGGTGGCCTACCAGGCGCGCTTCGACCCGCAGGCCAAGGGGCTCGGCGAGTGGCTGCGGGCGCGGCACGTGAACATCCCCGAGTCACTGCTGGAGGCGTCGTGACGATCCTGCGCTCCACACTGGACACGGCGACGAGCGAGGCCCGCGCCGCCCGGCAGGCCATGCTCGACGCCCTCGACGAGGTCGCCGCCGAGACCGCCAGGGCCGTGGCGGGCGGCGGCCCGAAGGCCGTCGACCGGCACCACGCGCGGGGCAAGCTCACCGCGCGGGAACGCATCGAGCTGCTGCTCGACCCGGACGCGCCGTTCCTGGAGCTGGCCGCCCTGGCCGGGTACGGGTCGGACTTCGCGGTCGGCGGCAGCGTGGTGGCGGGCATCGGGGTGGTCAGCGGCGTCGAATGCCTGCTGATCGCGAACGACCCCACCGTCAAGGGCGGATCCAGCAACCCGTGGTCGCTGAAGAAGACGCTGCGCATGCACGAGATCGCCCGGCAGAACCGGCTGCCCGTGATCTCCCTGGTCGAGTCGGGCGGCGCCGACCTGCCCACCCAGAAGGAGGTCTTCATTCCGGGCGGGGCGGTGTTCCGCAACCTCACCCAGCTGTCCGCGGCGGGGATCCCGACCATCGCGCTGGTCTTCGGCAACTCCACGGCCGGTGGCGCGTACCTGCCGGGGATGAGCGACCACGTGGTGATGATCGAGCAACGGTCGAAGGTGTTCCTCGCCGGGCCGCCGCTGGTCAAGGCCGCCACCGGCGAGGAGTCCGACGACGAGTCGCTGGGCGGCGCCGAGATGCACGCCCGGGTGTCCGGGCTGGCCGACCACTACGCCCGCGACGAGCACGACGCCATCCGGATCGGGCGCTCCATCGTGGCCCGGCTCAACTGGCGCAAGGCGTCCGGCCCCGTGACGGCCACGCCGCGGGGGCCCCGGTATCCGGCCGAGGAACTGCTGTCGATCGTGCCGCCGGAGCTGAAGGCACCGTTCGATCCCCGCGAGGTGATCGCCCGCCTCGTCGACGACAGCGACTTCGACGAGGTCAAACCGTTGTACGGCACGTCGATGGTGACCGGGTGGGCGCGGCTGCACGGCTACCCGGTGGGCATCCTCGCCAACGCCAACGGGGTGCTGTTCAGCGCGGAGGCGCAGAAGGCCGCCCAGTTCATCCAGCTGGCGAACTCCTCCGCCACCCCGCTGGTGTTCCTGCACAACACGACCGGCTACATGGTCGGCGCCGAGTACGAGCAGGGCGGCATCATCAAACACGGCGCCATGATGATCAACGCGGTGTCCAACTCGACCGTCCCGCACGTCTCGGTGCTGATCGGCAACTCGTACGGCGCGGGGCACTACGGGATGTGCGGGCGGGCGTACGATCCGCGGTTCGTGTTCGCCTGGCCCAGCGCGCGGTCGGCGGTGATGGGCGCCCAGCAGCTCGCCGACGTCACCTACCTGGTGTCGCGGGCGTCGGCGCTGGCCCGGGGCAAGCCGTTCGACGAGGACGGCGCGCAGGTGGTGCGGCACATGATCGAGCAGCAGATCTCCGCCGAGGCGATGCCGATGGTGCTGTCCGGGCTGGTCTACGACGACGGCATCATCGACCCGCGGGACACCCGCGACGTCCTCGGGCTGGCCCTGTCCGCGATCCACACCGCGCCGGTGCGGGGCACCGACGCCTTCGGCGTCTTCCGGATGTGAGGGCTCAGCACAGCATGAGTGAGTGCACCGAGCGCAGCGAGGGCCGCGGGCGCATGCGAGAGGCAGGCATGAGCGAGGTTTCGATGACGAGTGTGCTGGTGGCCAACCGTGGGGAGATCGCCCGCCGGATCTTCGCGACCTGCCGGCGGCGGGGGCTGGACACGGTGGCGGTGTTCTCCGATGCCGACGCGGACAGCCCGTACGTGCGGGAGGCGGACGCCGCGGTGCGGCTGCCCGGCGCCGCACCGGCCGAGACGTACCTGCGCGGCGACCTGATCATCGCGGCGGCCAAGCGGGCGGGCGCCGACGCGGTCCACCCCGGCTACGGGTTCCTGTCGGAACAGGCCGACTTCGCGCGGGCCGTACAGGCGGCGGGTCTGGTGTGGATCGGGCCGGACCCGGCGGCCATCGCGGCGATGGGCTCGAAGGTGGCGGCCAAGGCCCGGATGGCCGCCGCGGGAGTGCCCGTACTGGCGGATCTGGACCCGTCCGCGGTGACCGGGGCCGACCTGCCGGTGCTGGTGAAGGCGTCCGCCGGTGGCGGCGGCCGGGGGATGCGGGTGGTGCGGTCGCTGGCCGCGTTGCCGGACGCGGTGGCGTCCGCGTCGCGGGAGGCCGCCGCGGCGTTCGGCGACCCGACCGTGTTCTGCGAGCGGTACGTGGAGTCCGGCCACCACGTCGAGGTGCAGATCCTCGCGGACGCGCACGGCACGGTGTGGGCGCTGGGCGAGCGGGAGTGCTCGCTGCAACGCCGCCACCAGAAGGTCATCGAGGAGGCGCCCGCGCCGCTGGTCGAGCGGATCGGCGGTGACCTGCGCGCGCGGCTGCTGGCGGCGGGACGGGCCGCGGCAGCCGCCGTCGGCTACCTCGGCGCGGGCACGGTGGAGTTCCTCGCCGACTCCGCGGGCGAATTCTGGTTCCTGGAGATGAACACCCGGCTGCAGGTCGAGCACCCGGTCACCGAGTGCGTCACCGGGGTCGACCTGGTCGGGCTGCAACTCGACGTCGCCGCGGGCCGGGCGCTGACCGGTGCCGAACCCACGATGACCGGCCACGCGATCGAGGCCCGGCTGTACGCGGAGAGCCCCGCCGACGACTGGCGGCCGCAGACCGGCACCGTGGTGACCTTCGACATCCCGCACGTCACGGCCCGGTTCGCGGATCCGGGACCGGACGGGATCCGCCTCGACTCGGGCGTCGAGGACGGCAGCGTCGTGGGCACCCACTACGACGCGATGCTCGCCAAGGTCGTCGCGTACGCGCCCAGCCGGGAGGCCGCGGCCCGGCAGCTGGCCGCCGCGCTGCGCCGCGCCCGCATCCACGGCCTGACCACCAACCGTGACCTGCTGGTCGCGAGCCTGCGCCACCCCGAGTTCCTGGCCGGTACGGCCGATACCGGCTTCTACGCCGCCCACCCCCCGGTCGCGCTGACCGCCGGTGCCGGCCTGGAGCCCGCCCTCGGCGCGCTGGTCGCGGCGCTGGCCGACGCCGCCGCCGACCGCGCAGCCGGGTCCGAGCCGGCCGACGCCGCGGCCGACCGAGCAGCCGGGTCCGGCCCGGCCGACACCGCGCCGCCCGGCCCGCTGCTGCCCGGGGTGCGCAGCGGGTTCCGGAACATCCCGGTCGGCTACCGCAGCCGCAGCTACGCGGCGGGTGCGGACGAGATCGAGGTCCGCTACCGCTTCGGCCGCACCGGGCTGGAGGTCGACGGGATGACCGGGATCGACCTGGTCGAGGCCACCGCCGGGCAGGTCGTCCTCGACGTCGACGGGGTACGCCGCCGGTGGCGGGTGGGCCGCTTCACCACGGGCGACGAGCACCGGCTGGTCGTGGACGGACCGCACGGATCGGTGGAGCTGCGCCGGGTGCCCCGCTTCACCGACCCGGCGGCGCAGGTCCCGGCCGGTGCGCTGGTGGCGCAGCTGCCCGGCACGGTCGTGCGGGTGCAGGTGCGGGTCGGTGACGCGGTCGTGGCCGGGCAGGCGCTGGTCTGGCTGGAGGCCATGAAGATGGAACACGCCGTGCATGCCCCGGCCGACGGTACGGTCACCGACCTGCCGGTCTTGGTCGGACAGCAGGTCGCGCAGGGTACGCTGCTGGCCGTGGTGGACAGCGGTGGCGACTGACGACGCCGTGCCCAAGCAGGACCGCAGCCGCGCCACCCGGCAGCGGCTGCTGGAGACCGCCGTGCGTTGCCTGGCCACCCACGGGTGGGAGGTCTCGACGGTCGGCTTCATCGCCGCGGAGTCGGGCATCAGCCGCGGCGCTGTGCAACACCACTACCGGACCAGGGAAGCGCTGATCATCGCGGCGCTGGAGCACATGTTCGGGGAACGGACGACGCTGCTCGACGCGCTGCCCGACCCGGAGGGTTCCGGGCCCGAACGGGTACACACGGTGGTGACCGGCCTGGTCGAGGCGATGGGCGGGGAGCTGTTCCGGGCCGCCCTGCAGGTGTGGACCGTGGCGGCCGCCGACGCGGAGCTGCGGGCCGCCGTGGTGCCCCTGGAGCGGCACTTCGCCCGCGAGGTGCACCGGCGCGCCGTACGCCTGCTGCGGGTCGACGACAGCGATCCCGCCATGCGCGGGCTGATCCAGGCCACCCTCGACCTGGCCCGGGGGCTGGCCCTGGCGGACGTGCTCACCGACGACTCCCGGCGGCGCGCCCGCGTGGTGCGGGCCTGGTCGACCCAGCTCGCGGCCGCCCTGTCCGCCAGCGACCAACCTGTGGGCTGACCCCGGCTATCGGAGGTCCGAGCCCGGCCGCCCGGTGGTGGGCCGCCACGCGTCGGGCGGGGCGCCGTCCGGACGGCCCCGGCACTCGACGATCGCCCGCCGCACCGCGTCCGGGGGCACCTCGAGGTTGCGGTAGGCCACGGCGGCCGCCTCCTCCGCCGCCGCCAGGCGCCGTTGACGGGCGGCGTGCTCCGCCGCGCCGGGAAGGCGACCGACCAGCTGATCGTGAACGCGGGCACCGTCCCTCGCCGTCTCGGCGATCCGCTCGGCGACCTGTGCCAGCCGCGTGCAGACGGCCTTCAAGGGGTCCGGTGCCGGCTGACCGTCAATCCCGCTCACCCCGCCAGTATCGGCCGGGTCGGCGGCACAGCGCCACTTGTCATCACCAGCACCGCACCCCGCAACGCGCGCGCGGGGATGAGCGCCCCCGGCCGTTCGTCCCGGCTCCGGCGCGCTTAGGCTCGTCTGGTGACCGATGATGCTGCCCGCCGCGCGGATCCGAACGAGCGGGAGAGCCACGCGGCCGACCGGGAGGCCGGGTTCGAGGTCCGGCAGCGCCAGGCCGACCAGCGGGACATCGACGCGGAGCAGCGCGAGTCGATCGCCGCGATGCGGGAACGGGACGCCGACGAACGCGAGCGGGCCGCCGACGAACGCGAGCGGGCCGCCGACGAACGCGAGCGGGTCGCCGACGAACGCGAGCGGGTCGCCGACGAACGCGAGCGGGTCGCCGACGAACGGGACAGGACCGCGCAACGGCGCGACCGGGCCGCCGACGATCGTGAGCAGACCGCCGACCGGCGCGACCGGGCCGCCGACCGGCGCGAGGCCCAGTTGGATCAGCGGGACATCGATGACGAGATCGCCCGATGGGACGTACCCGAGGGCTGAGGGGTCAACCCACGAGTCCGTCCTTGATCCGCAGGCTGGCCCACACCACCTTGCCGTCCTCGCGCAGGTGCCAGCCCCACCGGAACGCGGTCGCATCCACCAGCAGCAGACCCCGCCCGGCCCGCGGATCCTCCGGTGGCGCCCAGCCCAGTCGCGGTTCGACCGTCGACCCGTCCCGCACGCTGATCAGCAGGAAGCGGCGACCGATCGAGAACCGGACGGCGGCCAGCGTTCCGGCGTGCATCGCCGCGTTCGTGGCCAGCTCATCCGCGATCAGGCAGGCCGGCCCGACCAGATGCGGCAGTCCCCAGCGGGCACACGCCTCCCTGGCCAGCTCGCGCGCCCGGCCGGCCGACGCGGTCACCGGCAGCAGCGTGTCGCAGATCAGCGTCGTCCGGCTGCCCGCCGGTGCCGCCATCGCCTGCGCGACCGAATCGAACACCGGCAGCCACCCACCCCAGGTGAGCAACCGCTTCGTGTCCGGATCGGGGGTGCACACCAGCAGCGGCGTGCCCGGCCACATCGCGGCCTGCCGGTTCACCGCCAGGAACACCGACACGGCGGCCGGCTGGCGCACCACCAGATCGGTCAGGTCGACCACCACCGCATCCGGCTGCTCCGCCAGGGCCTTCGACAGTGCCGTACGGACCTGCGGGGCGCTGGCCATCGACAGCTCACCGGACAGGCGCACCACCAGCCTGCCCTCGCGCTGCTGCACCCTGCATCCGACCGGGGCCACGGCTCCCATCGTGGCGGCCCCCCGCATGGAGCACTATCCGGAACGCGAACCGAGACGATCCAGATGTTCCGCCGTCCCGCTCACGGGACGGCGGCGGCGTGCCGGGGGCGCAGGCCCGGCAGGGCACAGGCCAGGAAGCACGCCGCACCCGCGCAGGTGTTCAGGTTGGCCACGGTCCCGCTGACCATCGAGCCCGTGGCCGGCAGCACGAACCCGGCGACCGCGGAGACGCCGAAGAAGACACAGCCGAGCAGGTTCACGGCGGGCTGCCACCAGCCCGCCGGACCGTGGGCCGGCAGCCAGCCGTGACGCGCGGACGCCCGGTACGCGACCACACCGGACACCAGGAAGCAGATCGAGCCGAACAGGTCCGGGCGCCACACCAGCCGGTCGTAGCCCGGGCTGGACAGGGCGGTCTGCAACGCGCGGAAGGTGGAGATGTTGAAGAAGACCGTACCGGCGGACTGGATGATCGCCGCCCACCACGCCGCGCGTCCCGGACCGGGGTCGTGGCGGTCGGCCGCGGCGGCCCGGATCTGCAACGCGCCGCCGGTGGTGAACAGCACCGAACCCACGAAGAACGTCACCGCGTCGGCGGTGGCACCGACCAGGCCGGCGTAGCCCGGGATCGGGCCGACCAGGAAACAGAGCGACCCCAGGGCGAACGCGAGCGCCATCCACACGAGCGGTGGCGGCCGCTAGTGGTGGAACCCGGACGCGCTCGACGCGTCGTGCGCGGGCGCCGGCTGCTTCTCCAGACGTTGCAGGGCGCGCCGCAGGTCCTCGACCAGCATGTCCGCCAGGTCGTGGGTGAAGCCGCGCCGGACCACGATCCGCAGGGCCGCGAGATCCTCCCGGTTCTTGGGGAACGTGTACGCGGGCACCTGCCAGCCGCGTTCCCGCAGGGCCTGGGAGACGTCGAACACCGTGAAGTTGGTGACCCCGTCGCGCAGCTTCACCGCGAACACCGGCAGCTCGTCGCCCCGGGTGAGCAGCTCGAACGGGCCCAGGTCGGCGATCTGCCCGGACATCCGGGTGGCGACGTCGCGGGCGTACCCCTGGACCCGGGTGTAGCCGGCCATGCCCAGGCGCAGGAAGTTGTAGTACTGCGCGGCGACCTGCGCGCCGGGCCGGGAGAAGTTGAGCGCGAAGGTGGGCATGTCGTCGCCGAGGTAGTTCACCCAGAAGATCAGATCCTCGGGCAGGGCCTGCGCGTCACGCCAGACGATCCAGCCGACCCCCGGGTAGACCAGTCCGTACTTGTGGCCCGAGGTGTTGATCGATGCCACCCGGGGCAGCCGGAAGTCCCAGACCAGGTCGGGGTCGAGGAACGGCGCGATGAAGGCGCCCGACGCGCCGTCGACGTGGACGGGGACGTCGATGCCGGTCCGCTGTTGCAGGTCGTCCAGGGCCGCGCAGATCTGCGCCACCGGTTCGTAGGAGCCGTCGAAGGTGGAGCCGAGGATCGCGACGACACCGATCGTGTTCTCGTCGCAGAGTTTCACCGCCTCCTCGGCGGACAGGTGGTAGCGGTCGCCGTCCATCGGGACCAGCCGCATCTCCACGTCCCAGTAGTTGGCGAACTTCTCCCAGCACACCTGGACGTTGATGCCCATCACCAGGTTGGGCCGGTCGGTCGGCGCGCCCGCCGCCGACCGCCGTTTCTGCCAGCGGCGCTTGAGCGCGAGGCCGCCGAGCATGGCGGCCTCGCTGGACCCGGTGGTCGAGCAGCCGGTCGCCTCGCGGGGGTCCGGCGCGTTCCAGAGCCGGCTCAGGATGTGTACGCACCGCGACTCCAGCTCCGCGGTCTGCGGGTACTCGTCCTTGTCGATCATGTTCTTGTCGAAGCACTCGGCCATCAGCCGGTCCGCCTGCGGCTCCATCCACGTGGTGACGAAGGTGGCCGTGTTCAGGCGGGCGTTGCCGTCGAGCATCAGCTCGTCGTGCACGATCTGGTACGCGACCTCCGGCGCCAGCTCGTCGGCGGCCAGCTCGTGCCGCGGGATGGTCAGGTTCTCCAGCCCGTACCGGGGCGCCACCGCCATCCGGTCGGGCGCGGGCCGCGCGGCCTTCGGATGCTTCAACATCGGCGTCTCCCGTCACCAAACGGTCAAAGTCCTCCCGCATCGAAACAGGCCCGGACGATGTCGGCGTCCTCCGTGGCGAATGACCCGGGCGGATAATCGCCGTTCGTGCCGCCACGCCCCGTGCGATGATGGCGCCTCCCGGCCGGACAGGTGATCGACACGGCCGGCGTCCGGAGTCCGGGAGGAGTGGTGGTGACGGCCGCGGATGCGCTGGTGGCGCAACGGAACCGGGTGTGGGCCCGCGTCGGCGAGACCCCCGGCGGCGCGGTCGACGTCCTGCCGTTCTGGCGGCCCCGGCCGGAGGCCGACGGCACGGCCGGAGCCGGGTGCCTGAGCCAGTTCTGGGCGGCGCCGTTCACGGTCGACGGCACGGTGTTCCCCACCGCCGAGCACTACATGATGTGGCGCAAGGCGACGCTGTTCGCCGACGCGGGCACGGCGCGCCGGATCCTGGCGGCCGGGGACCCCGCGGCGGCCCGCGAACTGGGCCGTCAGGTACGCGGGTTCACGGAGCAGGAGTGGACGGCGCACCGCTTCGCGGCGGTGCTCGACGGCAACCTGGCCAAGTTCGGGGCGCACCCCGAGCTGCGCCGCTTCCTGCTCGGCACCGGCGAGCTGGTGCTGGTCGAGGCCAGCCCCGCCGACCGGGTCTGGGGCATCGGGCTGCCCCCGGAGCACCCCGACGCCGGGGTGCCCGGCCGCTGGCGCGGGCAGAATCTCCTCGGTTTCGTGCTCATGGAGGTGCGCGACCGGCTGCGGGCCGCGTGACCGGCGGCGCCGCGCCTCAGCCGGTCGCCGGCTCCGTCAGCCGGGCCCGGATCACCAGGTCGTCGAGGTCGGGCTGCGCGGACGGCTGTTCCGGCAGCGTGCTGTCCTCCTGGGCCCGGTCGAGCCGCGTCCCCAGCTCCGCGAGGTCGCGATCGAGCACCTCGGCGGACACCCGGTCGCCGAGCCCGCCGTGCTCGGCGGTGGCCTTCGCAACGATCAGGTCGGCGAGGTAGCCGGGCGCCCGCTCCTGCGCCAGCAGCGTGGGCAGGTGGGCCTGGACCCGCCCGGTACGCATGAGGTGGATCCCGGTCAGCAGCGCGCGGAACGTGTACAGCAGCGGCTTCAGTTCGCGGGTGCGGTCGAACAGGCGCCGCTGGGTGGCGGCGAAGCCCCGGTAGTGGTGGGCGTGGTGGCGGGTCAATACGCCCGGCGCCAGCGCGACCAGCTCGGCGTGCACGTCGCCGGTGTGCACCACCAGCGGCGAGAGCAGCTGTTCGAGCACGTACCCGTTGCGGCGCAGCATGAGCCGCACGAACTTGCGCAGGTCGTGCGTCACCAGGTCCATCTCGACCCCGGCACGGTCCCACATCGTCGTACGGGTCTCCTCCGGCTCACCCAGCCCGATCAGGACCGGCACGGGCAGCAGGTGCACGCCCCGCAGGTCGACGTCGGAGTCGGCGGACGGGAAGCCGTACAGGTGGGCGCCCGAGACGGTGGCGAACACCACCGGGTACGGCTGCTCGGCGACGACCGCCCCCAGGTCGACCCCCGCGGGCAGTCCCGCGTCGTCCAGCATGCTCATGTCCCTTCCCCTCCGCCGCCGGTGCGCCGCCCGGTCATTGAGTCACCGACCGGCGGCGGACCGAGACCAGCCAGCTCTCCACCCGGTCGCGGTCGGGCTCGTCCGGCAACGGGCTGCCGTCCAGGGCCGACAGCAGCTCGTCCGACAACCGGCGTTGCCACTGCGCCACCTCCGCCCACGGGATCCGACCCGCCTTGATCGCCAGCAGGCGGTCCCGATCGTCCCCGACGTCGAGGACCAGGCGCCCGGTGCGTACCAGCTCCCCGCCCGCGATCAGCAGCCGGATCAGGTGCATCACATGCCGCCAAACCGGGGTGCCCGAGCGGTCGATGCCGCGCTGCGCCTTGCCGAACTGGGCGTTCGCGTAGCGCAGGTACGTGTCAGCCACCCGCCGGGACAGGAAGGCAGGGGCGAGCTCCCGCAGCTCCTCGCCGAGCGGCGTACAGGTCTCCACCAGCGGTGAGTGGAGGACCTCCAGCACGTTCGGGTTCGCGGCCAGGCCGAGCCCGCACACCCGTTCGACCTCCCACCGCAGCTGCTCCGGCAGCGGGCCCTCGTGGTGGGGCGGCGGCTTCGCCAACGGCCAGAACGCCGCGGCGGGCAGCGCGAAGACACCGCGCCGGTCCGTGTCGGAGGCCGGACCGGCCAGTCCGAACGCCCGCGACCCCACGACGACCTGAAGGATCGTGTGCTCCTCGACCAGGTCGTCGGTCAGCGCGGCGTGGTGCGTCATGGACGTGATCTTTGCCGAACGGCGGCGTGCCCGCACGGACATTCCCGGTCACCGGCACCCTGCCGGGCGAGCGCACGTGGCACCATCGTCTCCACCTCGCGGCACGCCAGCAGCCCGCCGCCGACCAGGGAGCACACCGCATGCCGCCACGCCGCCTGAGAATCACCCCGAATCAGGACCGGGCCATCACCGTCTCCCGGAGCCTGCTCACCGCGCACGAGTTGGGCGAGTACGCCGAACGGATCAACCTCGCCATGCGCGAGGCGGCCGGGCAGGAACCCGCGGTCGTCGTGCTCGGCGAGGTGAAACGCGGCAAGAGTTCGCTGGTCAACGCGCTGACCGGGCGGGAGCTGTCCCCGGTCGGCGTGGAGGTCGCCACCGCCGCGTTCCTGCGCATCGTGCCGCCCTCGGACGACCTGCCGGAGGGCACCTGGGCGCTGGTCGGCCCGGACGGGCGGCGGCCCGTACCGGCCACCGAGGCGGTCGCCTTCCTGCGCGCCGGACCCGGCGACGACGAGGCCGAGTCCGCCGAGTACGCCGAGGTGGCGGCGCTCAGCCGCTGGATACCGTCGGTGACCCTGGTGGACACGCCGGGCGTGGGCGGTCTCGAGTCGGCGCACACCCGGCTCGCCGCGTGGGCGGCGGCCCGCGCGGGGGTGCTGCTCATGGTGACCGACGCCGGACAGGTGCTCACCGCGCCGGAGCTGCGGTTCCTCAAGGAGGCCGCGCAGGGTGTGGAGACGGTGGTGTTCGCCGTGACCAAGGCCGACCGCTACCCCGACGGCGGCAGACAGATCCTCGCGGAGAACGCGGCGCTGCTGCGGGCGCACGCGCCCCGGTTCGCCGACGCCCCGATGCTGGCGGTCTCCGCGAACCTGGCCGCCGAGTCGGGCACGGTCGACGGCGACCCGGAGATCCGGGAGCTGCTGGAGCGGGAATCGAACCTCCCCGCCCTGGCGCAGGTGCTGCGCGACAGGACCGCCGACACCCGTACGGTCGGGCTGGCGAATGTGCTGCGCATCGCCGTCACCGGGCTGGACCGGCTCGCCGCCGACCTGCAGGGCCGGCACCGGGCCGCCGCCGGCGCATCCGACGGCGGCGACCCCGTCCAGTCCGAACGGGAGGTGCTGGCGGATCTGCGGCTGCGCGAGCGCCGGTGGCGCGCGGAGCTGGAACGGGACCTCGGCAACTTCCGGCAGGCCACCATCCGTGACGTGGGGCGTCTGCTGGACGACGTGCGCGAGCGGTGGCAGCTGCGGATCGACAAGGAGTGGAGCGGCGTCACCGAGGCCGGGGCGCGGGAGCTGCTGGGCGAACTGCGCAGCGAGCTACGCCTCGTGACGGCCCACGTCACCACCGTTGTGCAGGACGGCCTGGTCACCATGGCGGCACAGCAGTTCGGCAGCGTGGACGCCGCCGTCGCGGTCCTGCAGCCGGTGACCGCCGACTTCGAGATCGAGCGGACGCAGAGCCGCCGCAACCCGGACCTGGGCAAGGGCGTCCTGGACCCCTCCCTGGCCGGTACGGCGGTCATGGGTGCGGGCATGGCCACCAGGCTCGGCGTCCACGCCGCCGGGGCGTCGATCTTCGGGCCGGTGGGCCTGCTGTTCGGCGGGGCGTGGTTCCTGGTCAACCTCGGCATGCGGCGGCTGCGCGTCGGGCGTCAGCGCCTGGCGGGCGCCCTCCACGAGGCGATCGCGGTGCTGCGCGGTGATCTCGTCGCCGGCATCGACACCGCCATCCGCCAGTGCCGTCCGGAGCTGACGATCGCCGTGGAGGACCACCTGCAGGCGGAGATCAAGCGGGTCGCGGCGGTCGTGCAGGAGGCCGAACGGAACGCCGGCGCGTCGGCTCGCGACCGCGAGCAGCAGGTCGCCGCGCTGGACCGGGAACTGGCCGCGGTGTCCGCGCAACGCGACCTCGTCGTGCGTGAACTCGCTCTGCTCGCCCGGCCGGGAACATCCGGGGCACCCGCCGCATCAGACCCGCGATGACCCACGACCCGCCCCGGGAGACGCCATGACCGACGAGCACCAGTGGACCGACGCGCTGCGGCCGTTCCTGCACGCACCGGACCCGGCGCCGCTCGACCCGGCCGTTCTCGACCCGGCCCACTACGCCCCGGAGCCGATGCCGTTCGACCCCGGCCCGGCGCCGGTGCACGACGGCCCCGAGTTCCCGCACGACGAATTCCCGCACGACGCTCCGGAGCTGCCCGACAGCCCCGATCCCGACGAGCCGGTCCTGCCGACCGGCGGCTGGGTGCAGCACGGCCGGATCGTCGGCGACCCCACCGGGGACGCCGAGCACTGGTTCGAGCAGTCCCGGAACGGGTTCTGCGTGCCCGCCAGCATCGCGCAGATCGTCTCGGAGTACACCGGCGTCGACCACACGGACGAATCGTGGTTCGTGGCCAGGGCCAACGCGCTGGGCCTGTTCACCACCGGCCCGGACGGGTCGCCCAGCATGGGCGTCGCCGGCGCTCAGGAACTGCTGGAGGACGCCGGTGTACCGGCCGGCATCGAGGTGGGCATCGGCGTCGAGACCCTGCAGGAGTACCTGGCGGAGGGCCGCCGGGTGATGCTGGCGGTCGACAGCGACGAGATCTGGTACGGCCGGGAGGACGAGAACGCCGCGGACCACGCGGTGGTCCTCACCGGCATCGACACCGCCCGCGGCGTCGCGATCCTGTCGGACCCCGGCACGCCCGACGGCAACATGGAGGAGGTTCCGCTGAGCGTGCTGGCCGACGCGTGGGCGGACTCGGGCAACACGGCACTGGTGTGCGACGAGCCGCCCGCCGGACCGGCGGTCGCCGCCGACCATGCGGCCGCATTCCCGGTGAGCGACGGCGGCGCGGCGGCCCTGGTAGCGCCCACGGGACAGATCGACTCCGTGGTCTCCTGGGTCGTGCAGCATCCGTACGTCGTACTGCCGGTCGTGCTGGCCGCCGGCGCGATCGTGACGCGTCGCAAGTGACTGCGTCGCTGGATCCGGTGCAGGGGGTGCTCGGCGAGCCGCCGGCACCCCCGCCGGAGGTGTGGACCCTGGTGCTCGCCCGTGCGCTCGACCCCGCCGCGCCGGCGATCGACGCCGTGGGCCTCGTACCCGACCCGGAGGAATTCTTCGTCAATGACCCTGAGACGGAGGATTTGGACGGGTTCGGGCGCGACGCCGCAGAGCACCACGACCCGGCCGGGCAGGACGACCCCGGCCAGCACCACCCTGGCCCGGCGGCGGCGCATCACGACGATCCGGGCCATTGGTCCGAACCGTCCGGTCGGTTGACCGGGCACGAGCCGGACGACCATGATGGCGCGGATCTTCCCCCGTCCGAAGACCCCTGGTCACCGGGGCCCGAAGCGGAGATGTACTGATGCCCGGCTGGTCCCTGTCGATCGACTTCGGCACCTCCAATACCGCCGCCGCGTACCGCCGTGGCAGCGCGGACCCGGCGCCCATCAAGCTGACCGACCAGGCCCACCAGATGCCGTCCGCCGTGCTGGTCACCCCGGACGGGATCGAGGTCGGCGCCAAGGCGGTCCGGGCGGCACGACACCATGCCGACGGCTTCGAACGCTCCCCGAAACGCCTGGTCGGCCAGGACACCACGTACCTGGGTGGCCGGGACGTGCCGGTGCAGAGCCTGGTCGCCGCCGTGCTGCGGGCCGTGGCCGCCAGGGCGAGCGGGGTCGGCGGGGACGACCGGCCGGACGCGGTGCTGCTCACGTACCCGCAGGACTGGGCGCAGCCGCGCCGCCAGGTGCTGCGCACGGCGGCCGTCGAGGCGGGTTTCGACGCGGACGTCGTGCGCCTGGTGCCGGAACCCGTCGCGGCGGTCGCCTACCACGCCCACACGACACCGCCGCCGCCCGGCGCCACGGTCGCGGTCTTCGACTTCGGCGGCGGGACCTGCGACGTCGCCGTGCTGCGGGCCGAGAGCACCGACAACGGTACGGCGGACCTGCGGGTGCTCGCCTCGGCCGGGGCCGACCCACTGGGCGGGGACGTCGTCGACCACCTGCTGGCCATGGCCGTGCTGGCCAAGCTGGCCGAGCGTGACCACGGTGACCTGGTGACGGCCCTGCAGGATCCCGCGAACGGCAAGGCGCTGCAGGCGTTCCGCACGGAGGTCTCCCACGCCAAACACGAGCTGAGCGAGAACGAGCAGGCCCGGGTCGCGGTCGAGGTCGGCAGCGACGAGGAGATCGTGACGGTCACCCGCGCCGAGTTCGACGAGCTGATCGCGCCGCAGATCCAGCGCGCCGTCGACCTGACCACGCAGACCCTGGCGCAGGCGAAGGTCGCCGCGAAGAACCTGCACAAGCTCTACCTGACCGGAGGTTCGTCGTACCTGCTGGCGGTCCAGCGGGAGCTGACCGCCCTGCTGGGACGCCCACCGGCGACGTTCGACGACCCGAAACTCGTCGTGGCGCTCGGCGCGCACCACGCCGCCACGGCCCCGCCGGCCCCCGCGCCGGGCCCGGCCGCCGCCGTGACACCGGCGCGCCCGGCGGCAACGCCCCCGGAGGCGGCACCCGCCCGCGCGGCGATCGCGCCCCGGACGGTCCCGCCACCGACGAGCAGCGTTCTGCTCAGGTCGTTCGACGACGCGAAGGCCGCGAAGGCCGCCGCCGCCGAACTGGTCGAACCGGACGGGCTCAGCGCCGCCGCCCATCGCGTCCTGCAGGTCAACCCGGCGCTGGCGGCTGCGCTGGCGGCCACGCCGGACGGCCCGGCCGTCATCGACGACCTGCCCACCCTGGCCGCCCTCATGTGCGTGCCGCAGCTGCTGGAGCACGTGACCGCCGATCCCGGCCTGATCGCGCGGCTGCGTGCCGGCAACACGCTGCTGAAGATTCCGCAGGCACGGCCGGACGGTGTGCCACTGCCGGTGCGGGTCTTCTTCGGCGACGCGACGCGCTGGCTCGCCGCGTACGGCACCTCCGCCGCCCAGCGTCACTGGGCGGAGAATGACGCGCCGGGCGACAGCTGGGCGGTACGCACCATGCGTACCTGGTGCACGGCAACCCCGCAGGAGCGGGTGGAGATCCTGCGCCGGCCCGACTGGGACAGGTGGGTGGCCGGCCAGCATCTGCTGGACGCGTTCCAGCACGGCGACGGCGGCGAACCCGACGTGATCTGGCTGCCAACCACCATCGAGCGGCCGGCCGCGGCCCCGCCGACCCCGCCGCTGGCTGTCCGGCCCGCAGCCCCGACGCCCCAGCAGCAGACCTACCTGCACGATCTCAAGGACCTGTACGCGCCGCCCGCGAACGGCCTGACCGCCTCCGACAGGCAGCGGCTGAACTGGAGCAGCCTCGTGCAGGGCCGCCTCGGTGAGCTGCCCGCGACCTTCCGGTGCCAGGTCGAGCTCATGGGCGAGGGCATGACCGGACAGAAGAGCGAGCTGCTGTTCTACACCGAAACCCTGATCCGGAAACGCGCGGTGGTCATCCCCTACAACGGACACACGCTCAGGATGTTCGGCGGCCGGAGCTGGGACGGTTTCCCGATCATCCTCACGCCCGACGTCGTCACCAGCATCCGGATCAGGACGGACTGGGGCAACGCGCACCGGCGGATCGTCGTCAACACCAGCCCCCGGCCCGGCGCCACCTGTCCGCCGTCCGGCATGCAGCTCGAACTGCGCGGCAACCCGCTCACGACGCTGGCGAACCGGATCCGCGCGCACCTGGGACGGCCCTGATGCATCCGGTGACCGCGCGGGTCGCGCGGCTGTGCGACGACATCGCGCCGCTGCTGGGCGCCGACGGCCGGGCGAGCGTCGCCGCCGTCCGGGACGGTCTGGCCGAGCCGCTGCGGCTCGCCGTCGTGGGCCGCGTCAAGGCGGGCAAGTCCACTCTGGTCAACGCGCTGGTCGGGCGCCGCATCGCGCCGACGGGAGTGGGTGAGTGCACCCGTACGGTCACCTGGTACCGGTACGGCGCCCCGGAGCGCGCCGAGCTGGAACTGCGCGACGGCAGCCGGCGCGACCTGCCCCTGAAGGGTGGACGCATGCCGGATCGGCTCGGCGTGCCGCCGGAGCGGGTGGCCCGGATCGTCGTGCACCTGCAGGCGGCCGCGCTGCGCGAGCAGACCGTCATCGACACTCCGGGCCTGGCCACCCTGACCAGCGCGAACGAGGAGGCGACCCGGACCGCGGTGCTCGGCGCCGACGACGCGGAGCAGGTGTCCCGCTACGCCGCGGGCCAGGCGGAGGCCGTGCTGTTCGTGTTCCGCGAGTCGGAACGCCGGGACGAGCTCGAATTCCTCGACCAGTTCCGGGCCGCCACCGGCGAGCTCGGTGCCAGCGCCATCAACGCGGTCGGCGTGCTGTCCCAGGCCGACCAGTTCGCGGGCACCGATCCGTTCGACGTCGCGGACGGGCAGGCCACCCGGCTCGCGGTCGCGCGCGCCGCCCACGTGTCCGCGGTCGTCGCAGCGTCCGGCCTGCTGGCCGAGGCCGCCCGCACCGGGCGGCTCGGCGAATCCGACGCCCGGCTGCTGGCCGGGATCGCCGACCTGCCGGAGGTACGGCTACGGCTGCGGCACAGTATGCCGCTGCCCGATGGCACCGACCCGGCCGAGCTGGAACGGCTGTACCGGGTGCTCGGCGTCCACGGTCTCCACCAGGGACGGCACCGCTGCGGCGACGGCGTACACCAGCTCGTCGCGTGGCTGGAGTCGGTGTCCGGGATCGCGCGTGTCGAGGACCTCGTCCGCAGCAGCCTGCTGAACCGCGCCCAGGCGCTGAAGGCCATGCGGGCCCTGCGGGTGCTGACCCACGCCGCGAACCGCACCGGCGCCGACACCGCGCTCGGGCTGATCGAGCAGGCCCGGCTGGACCCGGCGCTGCACCCCGTCCGCGAGCTGCGGGCCCTGCGCAGCCTCGTCGCCGAGGCCCCGGCCTCGCCGCTGCGGGCCGAGCTGGAACGCGTCAGCGCGGACACCACCGACGCCGCGCGGCTGGGCCTGCCCGCGACGGCTACGCCCGGCGACGTCGCTGGCGCCGCCCGGCGGTGCGCCGCCGCCGCACAGACCCGGGCCGGCTTCGCAATGATGCCCGCCGAGGCGGAGGCCGGCCGGGTGCTGGCCCGGTCGTACCAGTTGATCGCCCAGCGGGTGCGGCCGTGACCGCGGACGCCGCCGCCCGGACCGGCGACGACGCCGCGCTCGTCGCCCGCGCGCGGGCCGGCGACAGCGTCGCCTTCGCGGCGCTGGCCGAGGGATGCCGCACCCGGGTCTGGGCCATCTGCCTGCGGCTGACCGGCAACCACGCCGACGCGGAGGATGCGCTGCAGGACGCGCTCATGGCCGCGTGGCAGCACATCGGCGGCTTCCGGCAGGAGGCCCGGTTCAGTACGTGGTTGTACCGGATCGCGGCGAACGCGGCGCTCGCCGTGGTGCGCCGCCGCCGGGAGACGCCGCTGGCCCCCGAGGATCAGGACTACCTGATCGT
Organism: Krasilnikovia sp. MM14-A1004; assembly: GCF_047159485.1. Taxonomy (GTDB): domain Bacteria; phylum Actinomycetota; class Actinomycetes; order Mycobacteriales; family Micromonosporaceae; genus Actinoplanes. Next base: position 3,695,871 of record NZ_AP038773.1, read on the forward strand.
CGTCGGCGACCACGCCGACCGGCACGCCGAGCGGGACCGGGTGCAGACCGCCCTCGCGCGGGTGCCGGAGCCGTTCCGCACCGCGCTGGTGCTGCGCGAGTACGGCGACCTCAGCTACGAGGAGATCGCCGCGCACCAGCAGGTCGGCGTGCAGACCGTCAAGAGCCGGCTGTACCGGGCCCGCTCCGCCATGGCCGACCTGCTGCGTTAACCGTCTCCCAGCCGTACGGCCGGGAGCACGTCGTCCAGGGTTGCCGACAGGGCCGCCTCGGCGTGGAACGGCAACTCCATCACCAGCTGGAACCCGATCCCGTCGCGCACACCGACCACCACGTTGGTGAGCATCCGGCCACGGCCCGACGGCTGCCAGTCGAAGCGGTGCATCCGGGCCTCCACCAGGCCGTCGACGCGTACCGGGCGGTCGCCGAGCACCCGCATGCCGCGCAGGAACGGGGCCCGCGCGAAGACCTGCTGCGTCCACTCGTCGAGGTCCTGCCCCCAGCTGCGTTCGGCGGTCGCGACGACAGTGCGGTCCCCGGCGTCCAGCTGCAGGGTCTCGCTCCACTGCCAGCGCTCGGGCGCCACCCACTCCCGCCACGGACGTCCGGGGGCGACGGCGGTGGCCAGCGACCAGCCCGTCGAGGCGACCGTCCCGTACCGCGATGGCGGCCCGGAGACCGCGACGACCACGCCCACCGGCGAGCCGGCGGCGTCGGCCCCGCCGGTGTCGGCGGACACGATGAACGCCCGCAGGTCGTCGCCGGTGCGGTCGCGGAAGCGGTCGCACCGGCCCGGCAGCGGCCCGATCCGGCACGGTTCGTCCGCGGACACCGGCACGCTGCCGTGCGGCAGCACGACACGGAAGCGCTGCCGCAGCCGGTCCGCGACGGGCAGCCCCGGATTCTCCGCCGGGTCGAGCGCCCGCTCCGGCACCACGGCCCGCCGCAGCGTGAACGGCTCCTCGTCCAGCAGGGCACCCGTGTCGGTGATCCGCATCGGCGCGGTCAGCCGCCGCACCGACGAGACCGCCCATTCGGCGGGAACGTCGGCGGCCAGCAGACCCGGCCACGGGTGCACCGCGGCCGGGTCCTGCGCGGGGTCGGTCGGGGGTGCCGGCGGCCCGGTACGGAATCCGGACGGCGGCCCGTACGGGTCCATCGGGGTCACGCCCGCCGGGGGTCGCCGGGGGCGGCGTCCCGGTTGTCCGGGTACGTGTCGCCGTCGCTGTCCGGCGTACCGAAAGCGACCTGGCCCGTCTCCCGGGCGATCTCGATGAGCAGACCCGACTGCCCGTCGTACCGGGGCTGACCGATGACCGCCGTGTCCGGGGCCGGGAGCGCCTCCGCCGCGTCGTCGACGCCGTTCTGGTTGGCGTCGACGACCAGCCGGTCGTACACCCCGTCGCCGTTGTCGTCGAAGGCGGCGTGGTCGATCAGGCCGTCGCCGCCGGTGTCGACGCCCACGCTGTCGAACCGGCCGTCCCTGTCCCGGTCGGCGAGGAAGGTGTCGAAGACGCCGTCACGGTTGCGGTCCTGGCCGACCCCGTCGACGACACCGTTGTGGTCGGCGTCCAGGGTGACGAGGTCGTACCGGCCGTCCAGGTCCTGGTCGGCGGCCATGCCCTCCGGGTAGCCGTCGCCGTCGTTGTCCGCGTACTCGATCATCTGGTCCTCCTCGCCTCGCTGGTCGAGGGTCTGAGGACGTGCCGGCGGGAAATGTTCCCGGCGGCCGTCACATCGACCGGGCGACGCGGAACCCCACGTCGTCGATGGCCAGATCGGGGTGGCTGCGGCGGCGTACGGAGGCCCGGCAGCTCCAGTGCTCGTCGAACCAGCCGCCGCCGCGCAGCACCCGGTAGTCGCCGTAGACCTCCGGGTCGTAGCGGTCCCAGCACCAGTCCCAGACGTTGCCGAGCATGTCGTACAGGCCCCACGCGTTGGGCTGTTTCCCGCCCACGTCGTGGCAGCGCTCCGCGGAGTTGTCCCGATACCAGGCGATGTCGTCGAGCGGCCCGTACCGCGGCCCGGTCGTACCGGCACGGCAGGCGTGCTCCCACTCGGCCTCGGCGGGCAGCCGGTAGCCGTCGGCGGTGGCGTCCAGATCGATCCCGCCGGCGGCCGCGTACCGGTAGACCGGCGTCAGGTCCTCCGCCACGGACAGCGCGTTGCAGAACCGGACCGCGTCCCACCACGACACGCTCGCGACCGGATGCCTCCGGTGCCCGGCAGTGGGTGGTGCACCGCCGGTGACGCGCCGGTACAGCTCCTCGGTGACCGGGAACGCGGCCAGCTGGAACGTCGCCACCCGGACCGGCCAGCTCCGCTGCGTGCGCCGGTCCGACAGGGTCACGCGGCCCGCGGGTACGGAAACCAGCTCCACCGCACCGCCGTTCATCCCCGCCGATCCCCCGCATCGCGCCCACCGCCGCGGCCGGGGTCCGCGGTCCCGCGGTCGCCGGGACCAACGACCCTGCCGTCCGACCGTATCGGGCGGCGACGCTGGAGAGGAACCCGCCCGGTACGCAACCCCGAAGGAACCCCCCGATGAGTACATCGTCAGGCGCACCCGTCGTCGTCGGCGTGGACGGCTCCGACTCCAGTCTGGAGGCGGTGCGGTACGCCGCCGTCGAAGCCGTATCGCGTCACCGGCCGCTGCGCATCGTGCATGCCTTCGCCTGGCCGCTCCTGCCCGCGGCCGCGGTGCCGGGCGCGATTCCCCTGCCCGCCGAGGACATGCGGCAGCACGCGGAGGTACTCCTCGCGGACGCCACGGAGCAGGCGGGCAAGGCAGCCCCCGAGGTCACGGTGACTGCGGCGATCCTCGACGGTACGGCCGCGCAGGTTCTGCTCCGCGAGGCCGGGACCGCCGAGCTGATCGTGCTCGGCGACCGGGGGCTCGGGCCGATCTCCGGGCTGCTGCTCGGTTCCGTGGCGGTGCAGACGGTGACCCACGCGGCGTGCCCGGTGCTCGTGGTCCGCGGGCAGGCGCGGCCGGACGGCCCGGTCGTCGTCGGGGTGGACGGCTCGCCGATCTCGATGCGTGCGCTGCGGGCCGCCGCGGCGGCCGCCGAGCTGCGCCGCTGCGATCTCGTCGCGCTGCACGCGTGGACCGGCCCGGCGTCCACCGGGCCGGGCGACATGCTTCCCCTCGTCTACGAGCCCGACACCGTGGAGGCCGAGGAACGGCTGCTGCTGGCCGAGGCGGTCGCCGCCGTGGCCGGGGACCACCCCGACGTCCACATCACGCAGAAGGCGGTGCACGGCCCGGCGCGGGAGCACCTCATCGACTGGTCACGGCGAGCGCAGTTGCTGGTCGTCGGGGCCCGCGGCCGGGGCGGCTTCGCCGGTCTGCTGCTGGGATCCGTCAGCCAGCACACCATGTACCAAAGCGCCTGCCCGACGATGGTGGTCCGCGCGGACTCCCCCGCCGACGCGTGACCGCGGCCGGATACCAAATTCCCCGGACCCGCCCGGCGTCCGCCGCCCGGGTCTAGCGTCGGTACCGGAGGCCGACAGGAAGGCACCGTGATGAAGGACTGGACCGTCAGCCACGTCATGACCAAGCCCGCTGTCTTCGTGACCGAGGCCGACTCCTACCGGCGGGTGGTGAGTCTGCTGATGGAGCACCGCGTGAGCGCCGTACCGGTGGTCGACGCGTTCGAGCGGGTGACCGGCGTCGTCTCCGAGGCCGACCTGCTCCGCAAGATCGAGTACGTCGGCGAGGGGAACTCCGGGTTGCTGGAGGGCCGGCGCCGGCGCCGGGAGCGGGCCAAGGCGACGGCGCGCACGGCCGGCGACCTGATGAGCAGCCCCGCCGTCGTCGTCGTGCAGCGCACCTCGATACCGGCGGCGGCCCGCATCATGGAGCGCAGCGGCGTCAAGCGCCTGCCTGTCGTCGACGACCTCGGCCGGCTGGTGGGTGTCGTGTCCCGTGGCGACCTGCTGAAGGTGCATCTGCGACCGGACGAGGAGATCCTGCGGGATGTCGAGACCGGCGTGCTGCACCCGTTCCTGGCCGATGACGCCGCCACGATCTCGGTGACCGTGCTCGACGGAATCGTCACGCTGGCGGGCCGGGTCGACCGCTGGTCGGCCGCCGACCTCGTCGCGCGGCTGATCTATCAGCTTCCCGGCGTGGTCGAGGTGATCTCCGCGGTGTCGTTCACCTTCGATGATCGGGAGCTGGTGAGCTCGGGGAGGCGCCCGGGCTCGTCCTGAGCCTCGCCCTGAGCCTCAGCCGAGCGGGCAGACGATCCGGGTCCGGTAGCCCGACTCGCCGGCCGTTCCCGGCCCGACCAGGTACTCCTCCCACATGATCTCCGGCGGGTTCAGCGCGTGGTCACCGAACCACCGGCCGAGGGCCGCGTACGCGTCGGGCAGCGTCTCGTACGAGCCGAGGTGTTCGGCGCTGACCGCCCGCCCGGCCGGCAGTTCCTCCGCGACCAGGCCGCCGGTCGCCGTGGTTCCCCCCGCGACCGGGAAGCCCACCGTCACGTCGAACGCGCGTTCGACCTCGTGGCTGTACACCGCGACCGGCGGTCCCGCCGGGACGGCGCCGCAGTGGGCGAGTTCCCGGGTGACGGCCGGAATCGCACGAGCGAAGAAGTCGGGCAGCTCCGCCGCCGCGACGTGCTCCCGCATGCCCATGACGGTGCGGGCGGGCAGCGTGAGCGTCTCGACCGCGTCATTCGCCGGGCCGGTAGCCGTGGTGTTCATGATTCCCCCCGATCCCCCCGGGTCCCACATGCCGAGCCTCGGCCGCCGGGCGACCCCGGGGTGAGGGTCCTTCGGCCCCATTGAGCGGGCCCTTCGCACGGCCTTCCCGAGCGGCCCACCCGCCGCTAACGTGAGCTGCACTCACTCGGGAGGTTCGTCGATGGATCCGCTGCCCCCGTTTCCCGCCGGCTTCCGGTTCGGCGTCGCGACCGCCGCGTATCAGATCGAGGGTGCGGCCGACGAGGACGGGCGCGGCCGCTCGATCTGGGACACCTTCAGCCACACCGCCGGGCGCACCCGCGACGGCGACACCGGGGACGTGGCCTGCGACCACTACCACCGCTGGGCCGAGGACCTCGACCTGGTGGCGCTGCTCGGCGCGGACGCGTACCGGTTCTCGATCGCCTGGCCGCGCGTCCAGCCGGACGGCACCGGCGCACCGAACGCGAAGGGTCTCGACTTCTACGACCGCCTGGTCGACGGCATGCTGGCGCGCGGCATCGAGGCCCTGCCGACGCTGTACCACTGGGATCTGCCGCAGGCGCTGGAGGACCGCGGCGGGTGGCTCGCCCGGGACACCGCCGAGCGGTTCGCCGAGTACGCGGCGCTGGTGGCGGGGCGGCTCGGCGACCGGGTACGCCGGTGGATCACCCTCAACGAGCCCCTCGTGCACCTGGCCCAGGGGTACGCGTTCGGCGTCCACGCCCCCGGCCGCGAACTCATGCTGGCGGCCCTGCCGGTGGCGCACCACCAGCTGCTGGGGCACGGGATGGCGGTGCGCGCCCTGCGGGCGGCCGGCGCGGGCGAAGTGATGATCACCAACAATCTCACCCCTGTCGTCCCGGCCTCCGACGACGAGGCGGACCAGGTCGCGGCGGCCGTCTACGACGCGTTCCACAACCGGCTGTTCCTCGACCCGATCCTCACCGGCCAGTACCCGCCCGGCTTGGACGCCGGGGTCCGCGACGGCGACCTGGAGATCATCAGCAGCCCGCTGGACGGGCTGGGGGTGAACTACTACTTCCCCACCCGCGTCGGCGCGCCCGGCGCGGACGACCCGCTGCCGTTCCGCATGCTCCCGGTCGAGGGCGCGCCCACCACGGCGTTCGGCTGGCCGGTGGTCCCGGACGGCCTGCACGGGATCCTCACCGGCCTGCGCGAGCGGTACGGCCGCACCCTGCCGCCGATCTGGGTCACGGAGAACGGTTGCTCCACCGAGGACGGGGTGGAACCGGGCGGCCGGGTCCGGGACACGGCGCGGATCACGTACCTGGACGGGCATCTGCGGGCGCTGCACCGGGCGATCACCGACGGGGTGGACGTGCGCGGGTACTTCGTCTGGTCGCTGCTGGACAACTTCGAGTGGGCCGAGGGGTACGCGCAACGGTTCGGGCTGGTCCGGGTCGACTACGACACCCAGCGACGTACCCCGAAGGACTCCTTCACCTGGCTGCGCGCGGCACTGGCCGACCGCCGGTGACGCGGGCCGACACGGCACTCACCACACGGGTGGGTGCCCGGTGGATCGGGCTGTTGTCGCTGGCCAATCTGGGGCTGTGGCTGGGCTACTTCGGGCCACTGCAGGTGCTGCTGCCCAATCGGGTGCAGGAGCTGGCCGGGGATGGCAAGGCCACCGCGCTCGGCGTGGTCACCGGGGTCGGCGCGCTGGTCGCCGTCGTGGTCGGCCCGCTGGCCGGTGCGCTGTCCGACGCGACCACGGCCCGTACGGGACGCCGCCGCACCTGGATCGCCGGTGGCGCGCTGGTGGGTTGCGCCGGGCTCGCACTGCTGGCCGTCCAGCACGACCTGGCCGGGGTGGTGGTGGCCTGGTGTGTCGCGCAGGCCGGGCTCAACGCGCTGCAGGCCGGTCTCACCGCCGTGGTCCCCGACCAGGTGCCGGTGCCGCAGCGCGGCCTGGTGTCGGGCTGGGTCGGGCTGACCCAGTCGGCGGGCGTGGTGGTCGCGGTGCTGCTGGCGGCGTCCGTCGGCGGAGCCGCCGGGTACGTGCTGACGGGCGTGGCGGTGGTGCTGGCCGTCGCGCCGTTCGCGCTGACCATGCCCGACCCGCCGGGTCCCGGCGCGTCCTCGCCAAGCCCGGCCCGGCGCATGCGCGAGGTCTCTCGGATTGCGCCGGCGGCCCGCAACGCCGACTTCGCGTGGGCGTGGGCCACCCGGTTCCTGGTGCAGCTGGGCAACGCCATGGCGACGCTGTACCTGCTGTACTTCCTGCGCGACCAGGTGCATTTCGAGCAGCTGTTCCCGGGGCACAGCGCCGACGACGGCCTGGCGCTGCTCATCGTGGTCTACACCGCGGCGACGCTGGCCACGGTGGTCACCGGCGGGTGGCTGTCGGACCGCACCGGGCGCCGCAAACCGTCGGTCATCGTGTCGGGGTACGTGATGGCGGCGGCCACGGCGCTGCTGGCGTGCTGGCCGACGTGGGCCGGGGCGCTGGTCGCCGCGGTCGTGCTCGGCCTCGGCTTCGGCGTCTACCTCTCCGTCGACCAGGCACTGATCACCCAGGTCCTGCCGAGCGCCAGGGACCGGGCCCGCGATCTGGGGATCATCAACATCGCCAACTCGGCGCCCCAGGTACTCGGCCCGGTGCTGGCGGTCGTGCTGGTCGATCACCTGGGCGGCTACCCGGCGCTGTATCTGGGGGCCGCCGCGATGACGGTGCTGGGTTCGGTGCTGGTCACCCGGATCCGGTCGGTCCGGTAGGGCCGTCCCACGACCACCGGACGATGCTCAGGCCGGCGGGGACGTCGTCGGCGGATTCGGGGAAGCGGGCGATCGTGTCGGTGGTCCGGGCGAAGTAGTCGTGCAGGACCCCCCGCAGCGGTTCGGCGGTGAGGCCCGCGTCGGCGAGGGCCCGGTCGAAACAGGCGATCGCCCGGCGGTCCATCTCCTCGTGTACGCCGTTGCCACTGTGCGCCCGGACGACCGAGGTCTCGTCGCCGTAGCGGTCCGTGTAGGTGGTGGGCCCGCCGAGCGCCTCGCCCCAGTACGCGGCGAGACGCTCGGTGTGCTGCGGATGGAAGCCGTGGCTGAACGCATGGCCGACCACCTCGTCGGCCATCACCCGGGTGTGCCACGCCTCGGCCAGCCGGAGCAGTCCCGCGTCGCCGCCCGCAGCCTCGTACACGCTCTGCATGACTGCAGCATGCCAGGCGGCGGGCGGTCACGGGGGCAATGCGATGGCCCGGCTACGGACCGGGCCATCGCTCATTTCGCGTACGCCTGGAGCTCGTAGACAGAGAAGCCGTAGGAGGTGGCCCGGCGGTCGCAGTCGAGGCGCAGGTAGCGGGCGTTAACCGCGGGGAACACCACGGTGTCGACCCCGCCGTTGCTGTCGTCGACGGCCGCGACCTGCCGCCAGGTGGTGCCGTCCGTGGACACCTCCACCCGGTACGCGCTCGCGTACGCGGTCTCCCACCGGATCGTCACCCGCCCGACCGGGGTGGTCGAGCGCAGGTCGAGCCGCAGCCACTGGTTGTCCGACCAGGAACTGGCCCAGCGGGTGGAATCGTTGCCGTCGACCGCGTGCGACGCCGGGTGCCCCAGCTGGGTGCTGGAGACGGTGGCCGCCGCGCCGGACGCCCGGTTGCCGATGTCGTCGCCGCGCCGCGCCGGGAACGAGATCACCTGCTGGTACGTGGGCCGGTTCTGCCAGGTGATCCGCTCGTGTGCGATCCCGCCCAGCGGGGACTGCACGATGGTGTCGGCGCACCACTGGTCCCCCGCCGCGCAGCCACCGGAGTCACCCGGATACGTGGTGGTGGCGGGCTCGGCCAGGGCCGCGGTGAGGCTGGTCAGCAGCGCCGTCCGGCAGGCACCGACCGCGCCGCCGCCGCACCAGGTACGCGGCCAGTTCGGCACCGCCTCGCCGAGGGTGGCGCGCAGGTCCTTGTCGACCCAGCCCCACCAGCCGTACTGGAAGGACGAGCCCTTGTGGGGTTGGTTCTCGTTGGCCGAGCCCGGCAGGTCGGAGCCGGAGCCGGTCTGCGCGCCGGACGGGGACTCGTTGATCTGCAGGGCGTTGACCAGGGCCTTGAACAGGTCGTCGCCGACCCCGGCGAACTGGGCGGTGGCCAGCTTCGGCCACCACGCGTCGAAGATGCGGATGGCGTCGGCGTCGCGGTACACCTTGCTGCCGGGCGTGGTCTCCTCCCGGTGCGACCCGGCGGCGTACCAGGTGCGCAGCTCGGCGAGCGCGGCGGCCTGGGCGGGATCGGTGACCGGGGCGGTGTCGATCACCTTCAGCAGGTCGCCGAGCACCTCCTTGCCGCGCAGGTCGGTCGTGGCGGCGGACTCGACGATCTTCACCAGCCCGGCCCTGTCGATCTTCTGCCCGGCGGCGACGGCCGCCTTGATGGGCCGGTCGAGCAGGTCGGCGCGCTGCACGGAGCCGAAGCTGAAGTTGCCGTCGGCCGCCGAGTATCCGGCCGCCTGCTTGTTGTTCCAGCTGACGAAGTAGTCCTGGTTGACGGCCTGGGGGTGGGCCGAGGCCGGCTCGTAGGTCGCGGTGTTGGTGGCGGGGTTCCAGCCCGCCCACTCGTACGCCGGGTCGCCCCAGGTGGGCAGGTTCGGATCGGCGGCGGGGGCGCGTACGGGCTGGGAGCCCGAGGCGAAGTACGCCGAGTCGGTGGAGTTGACGTAGAACCAGTTGAACGAGAACGCGATGTTCGAGGTTGCGGCGGTGAACCCGGCCGGGCCGCCCATCTGGTCCGGCTCGTTGAACATCTGGAACCCGATCGCCGAGTCGACCTCGTGCCGGTACGTGGAGCGCAGGCTGGTGAACGCCACCGGTTGCCCGCCGACCAGCCCGCGCCAGCTGACCAGCCCGTAGTTGGTGCGCAGGACGGTCAGCCGGTAGGAGCCCTCGGGGGTCGGGTCGGCCGTGGTCGGCTTCCACGAGTTGACCTGGCTGACCGCCTGCATCGGCAGGCACTGCCCGTGGAACAGGTAGTTCGTCGAGTCGACCGTCGGGGTGCCGCCGCCCGGCTCGCACAGCCGTACGGCGAAGGTGTCGGTGATGTCCTGACCGGCCGACGTGGCGCTCCACGCGTAGTCCGGTCCGCGGCCGAGCAGCGTGTAGAGGTTCAGCCCGGCGAACGCGACGCCGCGGCTGCTGATCCCCGGCCCCTGCAGCTCCTGCACCATGAGCAGCTGCGGCGCGAAGTAGGCGGTCTGCGGGCCGAAGACCGCCACCGGATGCCCGGTCGCGGAGTGGGCGGCCGAGACGACGGCGGCGTTGGACATGCCGCGATGGGCGCCGGTGAGGGTCAGCTTGCCGAGGGAGTCGGCGATGGTGCTCTTGGCGGTGGAGCGCCGCCCGGCGGATCCGGTCTGGTCGAACACCATCGGGACGAGCTTCGCCGTGCCGTTGTCGGGCATGGCGACACCGGCGGCGTTCGGGTCGGCCACGCCGTACGGGAAGGTCTGTCCGTCGTGGAGGGTGAGGGTGGTCTCGGGGTCGTTCTGGGTGCGGAACTGCGTCCACACCCGGTCGCCGATCTCGTTGCCGTACTTCGCCCGGGCGGCGACCCGGACCAGCGCCGACTGCATCTCGCCGCCGCCACCGCCGCCGAACAGGCCGCCGATCACGCCCGTGATGGAGACGAGGTCGGTGACGACGAACGGCTCGGGGCCACCCTTGTTGGTGATCGCGTCGAGGTGGCCGGTGAGCACGTACTCGCCGGGGCAGTCCCTGGCGCCCATGCAGTCGGCGATGTACTTGTTGATCCCCGCGACGTACGCCTGGACGTCGTCGTAGAGCTGGGCGCCGCGCGGGCCGCTGGCCCGCAGCGCGTCGATCTGGGCCTGCCGGTCCGCCTCCGTGTACGGGGCGCTGCGCCACAGGCTCTGTTCGAGGGACCGGTTGCCCTCGGCGCCGCCCGCGAACGAGGTCAGCTGGCCCCGTCCGACGTGGCGCATCAGGTCCATCAGGAAGAGCCGGTCCTGGGCGCCCGCGTAGCCGGCGCCGAACATCGTGCCGGAGCGGGTGGTGCCGGTCACGTGCGGGATGCCGAAGGACTTGTCCCGCACGATCGTGACGTCGGCACGGGGCGAGATGGTGCTGGCCACGTCGGTGCTGGGCACACCGAACGAGCTGTCGTTGAAGAACGTGCTGATCTGCTGGCTGGTCAGCCCGGTGTAGCGGGAGGCCAGCGAGGCGTACAGACCCAGCTGGTCGGCGGAGTGCGGCGGTCTGATACCGAGCGTCTGGTACGCGAGGATTTGTACCAGGTCGGCGTCGCCGTTCTCGCCCGGAGGCAAGATGTCCGAACATTCGCCGAGGCAGTAGTCGGCGGGGGTCGCGGCCGCAGCGGCGGCCGGGGCGGGGATGGCGGGGGTGAGCCCGGCCGTGGCGAGGAGGGTGGCGGCGAGCAGGGCTTTGACGGGGACGGGGCGTCGGCGCATGGAAGCTTCCTTCCGACCACACGAACGCGAAAAGATTTCAAACATGTTAATTCGTCAATGCGTACGTGCGCCAGAGCACACCGTGACTTCCGTCATGGGGCCTCGCCCCGCCCGCTCCGACCGCCGATCGGACACATGCTCTGTTCGGCAATGGCGCCTGGAGGCCTCGAAATGCGCATCGCAAACCTGCGTGTGGGTGTACGTATGGGAGCGGCGTTCGCGATGGTCGCCGCGCTGATCATCGTGGCCTCGGTGGCCGGCGGGTGGGGCCTGGAGAAGACCAGCGACGCGCAGCAGCGCTTCGCCGACCTGGTCGAGGTCCGTGACGACGCCGCCGCCGCGCGCCTGCAACTGGCCGACGTCAGCGGCTGGCAGGGCCTGGTGATCGTGGACGTCGCCACCGACGGCTTCACGGCTGCGACCGGTCCGGGCGGGTACAACCGCCAGGGTCTGCTGGAAGCCAAGGCGGGCGTCTACGCCCTGCTGAAGCAGGGCGCCGCCGACGCCATGACGGCCACGGAACGCGACCTGTGGGGCAAGCTGAAGTCCGGGTGGGACGCCTACTTCGCCGAGGACGACGCGCTGCTGCAGGCCATCCAGCGGGACACGCACTCGGGCATCATCGCGGCCAAGGCGAGCTTCAACGAGGGCACCACCCACGACGTCTACTCGCGGATCTCGGGCACCATCGACGCGATGGACAAGGACCTCAACGCACGGATGGCCAGTGAGCGGGCGTACATGGCCAGCATGCGCCGCAACAGCATCGCCGTGCTGGGCGCCGCGCTGGTCGTCGCGCTGCTGGCCGCGGCGGCGCTCAGTGTGGCCACGACCCGGTCGGTGGTGCGCCCGCTGCGGGTCGTCGTGCAGGCGCTGCGCGGCCTCGCCGCCGGTGACCTCACCGTCCGCGCCGACGTGGCCGGCCGGGACGAACTGGCCGAGCTGGGGAACGCGCTCAACGACACGACCTCCGCGCTGCGGGAGACCGTGGGCGCGCTGTCCGGGCACGCCGAGCACATGTCCGACGCCTCCACCGACCTCACGGCGACCGCGACGCAGATCGCCGCGATCGCGGCGCAGACCAGCAGCCAGGCCGAGGGGGTCGCGCGCAGCGCCACGCAGGTGTCGGCCAACGTGCACACCGTCACCGTCGGCAGCGCCCAGGTGGACGAGTCCATCGTGGAGATCTCCACCAACGCGGCCGAGGCCGCCGCCGTGGTCGTCGAGGCGGTCGCGGCCGCCGAGGCCACCACCGCCACCGTCACCCGGCTGGGCGCGTCGTCCACCGAGATCGGCACGGTCGTCAACGCGATCACCACCATCGCCGAGCAGACCAACCTGCTGGCGCTCAACGCGACGATCGAGGCGGCCCGCGCCGGTGAGGCCGGCAAGGGCTTCGCGGTCGTGGCCGGCGAGGTGAAGGATCTCGCGCAGGAGACCGCCCGGGCCACCCAGGACATCACCGAACGGGTCCAGGTCATCCAGACCGACACCGCCGGTGCCGTCGCCGCCATCGAGGAGATCGCGACGATCATCCGCCGGATCAGCGGATATCAGAACCTCATCACGGCCGCCGTCCAGCAGCAGGCCGAGACCACCGCCGAGATGGGCCGCAACGTCACCGACGCGTCGACCGCCAGCGAGGAGATCAGCGCCACCATCGCCGACGTCGCGGCCGCGGCGAACTCCACCGCCGAGGGGGTCAACCGCTCCCAGAGCGCGGCCACCGACCTGGCCACGATGGCCGAGGAGCTGCGCACGCTGGTGTCCGCGTTCAAGCTCTGATCTGTACGGGCAAACCCAGCGTGAGCGTGAAGACCGAGCCGACGTCCAGGGTGGACTCGACGGTGACGTCACCGCCCATCGCCCGGGCCAGCCGCCGCGCCAGGAACAGGCCGATGCCGGTGCCGCTCGTACTCATGGTCATCGGGTCCTCGACCCGGTAGAACTTCTCGAACACCAGCTCCAGTTCGTCGGCGGGGATGCCGCGCCCGTGGTCCCGCACGTCGACGTGCACGGCCTGCGCGGTGGACCGTACGGTGACCTCCACCGGGGCGTCCGCCGCGGAGTACTTGAGCCCGTTGCCGATCAGGTTCGCCAGCACCTGCAGGGTACGGCCGCCGTCGCAGTACGCCGGGACTGGCGCGTCCGGCACGGTCACGACGACGCGCGGTGAGCCCAGGTCCTGCCCGACCTGGCCGACCAGCGCCCGCAGATCGTGGCTGGCGGCGGAGACGTCGAGCGCGATCTCGTCGCCGGAGTCACCGAAGCGCGACGCCAGCAGCAGGTCCTCCACCAGCCGGGACAGGTGCGCGGCGCGGTCACCGATCAGTTCGAGCGCGTCCGAGCGCTTCTGCGGGGTCATCCGGTCGCCGCGCTTGCGCAGCAGATCGACGTACCCGACGATCGGGGTCAGCGGGGTGCGCAGCTCGTGCGACACCATGGCGATGAAGTCGGACTTCAGCCGCTCCGTGCGGTACTCCCGGGTGAGATCGCTGATGACGACGACGTCGCGGGTCAGGCCGTCGGCGGCGAAGGTGGCCGAGTGGGCCATCCGGATCCGGCGCTGCTCGCCGTCCGGCCGCCGGATCGTCAGCTCCGCCGCCGCCCTCGGCGCGCCGGGCGAGGCGGGCAGGAGCACGCCGGGCTCCTGCGGTGCGGGCACGTCGAACAGCTGCGCCATCGGCCGGCCCAGCGCCTCGGCCGCCGGCACCCGGGTGAGCGCCTCCAGGGCGGGGTTCCACATCTGCACGAGCGCGTCGCCGTCGACCACCATGATGCCCTCGGCGGACTGTTCCACCACCGCCTGCAGCTTGCTGGTCTCCTCCACCAGGCGGTCCAGGTGCTGCGCGCCGCGCAGCGAGACCGCCAGCGCGTTGGCCAGCGAGGCCAGCAGGGTGACGTCGCCCGTGGACATCCGGGTACGGGCGCGGGGGGCGAACGCCGCCGTGCCGAACCGGCGCCCGCCCGCCGCCACCGGCACCACGACCACGTGCCGCTGGCCGGTGGCGAGGTGCTCGGTCAGCAGCGCCGGGCCGTCGGTTTCGCGGGCGCCGGCCAGCCAGGACGGCGCGGCGCCACGGTGCACCACGGTGGATTCGGCGGCGGTGACCGACAGGGCCCGGTCCTGCCCGGCCGGCAGGATCAGCGCCAGTTCGGCGTCGAACGCCTCCCGTACCAGCAGCAGGAACCGGCGTTCCACGTCCTCGCGTTCGGCCAGTGCGTGGGACAGGCGCAGCAGGCAGGCCGACCGGGCGCGCTCGTCGGCCTCGCGGGCCGCGGCCCGGTACGCGTACGTGACGGCCAGCGCGGGCATCGCCATGAACGGCAGCAGCAGCGGCGCGTGCAACGCGATCACGGTGGTGGTGAGCCCGGTCGCGACGGTGCCCAGCGCCATGTACGCCGACAGGCGCGCCTCGGCCCGGACGACGGCCCACGGCGAGCGCCCGTTGATGAGCCCGAGCACCTGCGCGAGGCAGCACAGGTTCACCGCGGTGAAGGCGAACGTACCGGCGACGACCGCGACCAGGACGCGGGGTGTCACCGTGCCGGGTGAGCCACCGGCCAGGTGCACGATGAGGATGAGCACCGACACCGCCGCCGTGTACGTGCCCAGGTTGAAGGCCGCCTTCACCGGGGGTCGCCGCTGCACCACGCTGGCCGCGACTAGTCCGGCCGCCGCGGCCAGCAGCGCCTCGCGCGGCGGCAGCAGCAGGACGTCGATGACGAGTGCGGCCTCGTACAGGCTCAGTTCCTCCACGGCCTCGCCGTGGCGCAGCCGCACGACGGTGACCTCGGCCAGGCAGGTGAGCAGCGCCAGGCCGGGCAGCAGCACCGCGGTGGGCACCGTGATGCCGTGCAGGACCTCCCGGTCGCCCGCGAACGCGACGACGAGCGCCGCCAGGATGACGCCGAGCAGGCCGACGGCGGTCACCCGCCGCAGGATCGGGTCGCGGACGCGGGCGCGCACGGCGGCCGCGGACCGGGTGATCCCCGTGCGGCCGACGGTCCCCTGCTCGTCGGCCGCGGACCGGGTGATCCCCGTGCGGCCGACGGTCCCCTGCTCGTCGGCCGCCTCCCCCTGCCGCGCCGGTGCGCTCACGGCTGGGGCAGCCAGGCCCAGGAGCGGGCCGCCCAGTCGTCGTCCGCCCACGCCCGAGCGCGCGCCGCCCAGTCGGCGTCGGCCCAGGCACGGGCCCGCGCGGCCCAGTCGGCATCAGCCCACGCCCGTGCCCGCGCGGCCCAGTCGGCGTCGGCCCAGGCACGGGCCCGCGCCGCCCAATCGGCGTCGGCCCAGGCACGGGCCCGCGCGGGCCAGTCCATATCGGCCCAGTCCACGCCGG
The DNA here is from genome assembly GCF_047159485.1 of Krasilnikovia sp. MM14-A1004. GTDB lineage: Bacteria > Actinomycetota > Actinomycetes > Mycobacteriales > Micromonosporaceae > Actinoplanes. Next base: position 3,711,352 of record NZ_AP038773.1, read on the forward strand.
CCCAGGCGCGCGCTCGGGCCGCCCAGTCGTCGTCCGCCCACGCGCGGGTGGCCCAGGCTCGGGCGGCCCAGGCGCGCGCCGCCCAGTCGTCGCCGGCGCCGGTCCATCCGTTCGCGGCCCAGGCGCGGGCAGCCCAGGCACGGGCCGCGGGGTCGAGCGCGGCCCAGGACCGGGCGGCCCAGTCCCGTGAGGGCGGGGTCAGCGCGTTCCATTCCCGGGTGGCCGCCGCCCGGTCGCCGGCGGCGATCGCCACGGCCAGCGCGGACCACCGCTTCGCGTCGCGGCGCAGCGTGTCGGTGTCGTCGTCGAAGCGCTTCTGGGCCCTGCTGGTGGGCCAGTCTGGGGCCGCGGCCAGCACCCGGCCGGCGTCCAGGGCGCCCGCTCCGGCGCCCGCCGCGGCGGTCAGCGCGGGAGTCGCGTACGTGTTGCCGACCAGCAGGTTCCGCACCGCGTCGGGGGTCAGCTTCGGCTGCACCGCCAGCGTCGCGGCGATCACGCCGGAGGTGACGGCTGTCGCCATGGAGGTGCCCGAGCCGCGGAAGTAGGCGTCGCCGATCCGGGCCTGCGGGTTGCCCGCGTCGATGATGCTGCCCGGCGAGCGCAGGCTCACGATCCGGCTGCCCGGGGCGACCAGGTCCGGCTTGGCGTCGCCCTGCCACGTGGGGCCGCGGCCGGACCAGGCCGCCACCGTGTCGTCGCCGCGGCCGGCGGTGCCCGCCGCGTCGAGTCCGCCGGTGGTGAGCAGCAGCGGGTCGTTGCCGGGTGAGGTCACCGTGCCGGCGTCCGGTCCGTCGTTGCCCGCGGGCACGACCACCGTGACGCCGTCGCGCCACAACGACTCCAGTGCCCGGTTCAGCGGGTCGAGCTGGTACGGCAGCGGGCTGCGCGACGACAGCGACAGGTTGAGCACCTGGACGTCCCTGCGGTGGTCGCTGACCCACTGCAGTCCACGCAGGACGGTGACCAGGTCGGTGCGGCCCTGCGCGTCGGCGACCTTGACGTCGACCAGCTCGGCGGCGGGCGCCACGCCCCGGTACGCCCCACCCGACGCGGCGCCGGACGCGGCGATCAGGCCCGCCATGAAGGTGCCGTGGCCGTACCCGTCGCCGCCGCCGGTGCCGGTGAGGTCGATGTGGCTGCGCACGCGGCCGGCGAGGTCGGGAACGTTCGCGATGCCAGTGTCGACGACCGCGACGGTCACCCCGCGCCCCTCGGTTCCGTTCGCGGGCAGGCCGAGCATCTGCCGCACCGTGGTGGCCGTGCCCGCGCCGTCCGAGGTCGCGGCTGCCACGGTGATCGCGCGCTGCGGGACCACCGTCCACTCGGGACCGAGTGAGCTGCCCTGCGGCAGCCGGGCCGCGACGCCGTCCACGACGGGCAGGGCGGCCAGGACGCGCCCACCGGCGGCCTCGACGGCGTGGGCAGCCTGCTCGGCGTCCGCCCCGGTCACCACGACCTCGCGCCAGGACTTCCCGGCGGCCTGCGCCGGGGCGGAGGCCGGTACACCGGCCAGCGCCAGGACGGCGGCCGCGGCGAGGGCGAGTCCGCGCCGGTTCGCGCCGGTGTACGTTGCGGGACCCACCGGGTTGTTCGGTCTCATGAGATGCGCACCTCGCTGATCAGCGGTTCCCACCATCGGCCCGTCGGCAGAACACGGACGCCGATGCGTTCAAGACCATCGGCGTGGCCGGGGAGCACTTGAGCAGAACTTGATCTCATGGTTGGCCCGAGAAGCCCTGGCCGCGCGCGTAGTCGACGGCCGCCTGGACCTCTGCCATTCCGGTGTCGTGGCCGACCACGCCGTCGATGAGGTACAGCACCTCGTCCGCGGTGAACGGCTTGGACAGGAAGTAGTCCGCCCCGCTGGCCCGGCCGCGGGCCCCGGAGTCGGGCAGCGCGGTGAGCAGCAGCACCGGCACCCGCGTCACCTCCTGCGAGCGGATGGCCCGCAGCACTCCGTAGCCGTCCAGGCGCGGCATCATGACGTCCAGCACCACGAAGTCCGGCCGCAGGGCCAGGTACGCCTGTACGCCGTGTTCGCCGTCGATGGCGACGTGCACCTCGTGGCCGTCCAGCTCCAGGACGTCCATGAGCAGGCGGCAGATCGCCGGATCGTCGTCGATCACCAGTATCTTCGCCATGTGCTCTTCTCCTGATCTCCCGGGACCCGGGTCGTTGATGTCGTGCGCTCAGCGGGCGAACGCGTGGATGATCTGCAGTACGCCGGGTCCGAGGATCACCACGAACAGGGCCGGGAACAGGCAGAACAGCACAGGGAACAGGATTTTGATGGGCACCTTCTGGGCCAGTTCCTCGGCGCGCTGGCGGCGTTTGACGCGCATCTCGCGGGCGTGTTCGCGCAGCACCCCGGCGATGGGGATGCCCAGCTCACCCGCCTGGACGACCGCGGTGACGAAGGTGCGCAGTTCCGGCACGGTGGTCCGTTCGGCCAGTGCCCGCAGCGCCGCGGCCCGGCTCACGCCCAGCTGCATCTCCTGCAGCACCCGCAGCAGCTCGCGCGCCAGCGGCGTACGGACGTGCTGGGCGACCTGTGCCATCGCCGCGTCGAACGCCAGGCCCGCCTCCACGCTGATGACCAGGGTGTCGAGCACATCCGGCATGGACAGCAGCAGTTCCTTCTGCCGTTTCAGCGCCAGGTTGTAGACCATCAGGTCGGGCCCGAAGAAGCCGCCCGCCGCGCCCAGCGCCCCGCCGAGCAGCGCACCGCCACCCGCGCCGAGCAGGCCACCGAACCCGCCCCCGACCAGCGCGCCGACCGCGAGGGTGACCCCCTTGAGCGGCACCAGCCGGGCCAGCGACATCGACGGCGGGTTGCCCGCGTAGTCGAGGTGGCGCTGCAGGCGGGCGATGGCGCCGGTCGGCGTCAGCAGCGTGCCGAGCCGTCCCAGCCGGCGGGCCAGCGGCGCGCCGAGCCGCTCGGCGAACGGCCGGTCCCTGGGTGCGACGAACGTGGCGGCGGCGGGCCGGGGCAGCGTGTCCAGCAGCCGGGCGACCCCGGCGCCGTCGCGGGCGTCGGCGAAGGCCAGCGCCAGCACGACGGCCGCTGCGATCAGCGCGACCAGACCGAGGCCCAGCACCATGGACGGTGGCATGGTCACACCTCCACCTTGACGAGCTTCTTCAGCCAGAGGGCGCCGATGACCACGCCGACGACGGAGCCGACGAGCATCATCAGCCCCAGCGGCTCTGTGTAGAGCGGGCGCAGGTAGTCGCGCCGGAAGATGAACATCCAGGCGCCCAGCACGATCGGCATGCCGAGCAGGATCATCGCCGACAGGCGGCCCTCGGCCGAGAGCGCGCGGACGTGCCGGTGCAGCCGCCCGCGTTCCCGCATGGTGCCGACGGCGGTCTCCAGGGTCTCGGAGAGGTTGCCGCCCACCTCCCGCTGGATCCGGATCGCCATGACCAGCCAGGCCATGTCCTGGCTGCCGTTGCGTTCGCCGACGCGGTCGAGGGCCTCCTCCAGGTCGCCGCCCAGCCGTGTCTCGGCCAGCGCCCGGCCCAGCTCACCGGCGATCGGTTCGCCGCCGTCGCGGACCAGCGCGTCCAGCCCCTGCGGCAGCGAGAACCCGGACCGCAACGACCCGACCAGGAGCTGCAACGCGTCCGGCAGCTGGTTGCCGAACGTACGGGCGCGGCGGGACGCGCGCAGGCGCAGGTACAGCGCGGCGCCCTGCCAGCCGGTCAGCGCGCCCGCGGGCAGCGCGAACCACCACGGCAGCAGCGCCAGCATGGCCAGCGCGCCGCCGGCCGCACAGCCCAGCCGGATCAGCTGCCACTCGGCGGCCCGCAGCGGGCTGCCCGCGCGGTCGAGGGCCAGCTCCAGCCGCTGCCGCCGGTCCGGGCGGCGCACGGCCCGTTCGGACACGGCCAGCGCGGCCCGGACCAGGCCGTTGCCGTCCGCGTCGGACGGGCGGGCGCCGCGGGCGGGAGCGAACCGTTCCAGGTCGCGGATCCGGCGCTGGATCGGGCCGCCGGCCAGCAGCGGGCCGAGGCCCAGCAGCGCCGCCCCGAAGAGCGCGACGGCCACCACGATGATGGTCACGGCCGGTCCTCGTCCTTCCGACCCGCCGAACCGGAACGTCTGCGGCGCGGCGGCCGCGGCCGGGTCGGCCCGGAAGGCCACAGGTACGTCGGTGCCGACGGTCTGCGCACCGATCCGGGCCTGTACCCGCAGCACCGTGGTGCGGCCGGACAGTGCGGGCGGGACGGTGGCGCGTACCAGGACCGGCGCCGACAGGCTCTCGGCCATGCCCCGGAACGCCGCGCGCAGCGCCGGGGCGTCGGCCGCGCTGAGCACCCGCCCGCTGCCGGCCGCCGCGAAGTCGCCGAGGCGTTTCGGGTCCGCGCCGTCGCCGAAGGCCACCGCGTCCACCGTCGCCTCGGCCCGGGACACCGTGGTCAGCAGCCGGTCCGCGGTGAGTTGCGAGGAGGTGTCCGCGCCGTCGGACAGCACCACGATGCGCCGCTCGGCGAACCCGGCGGCGGAGGAGTGGCGGCGTTCGTCGAGCAGGTCCTCGGCGGCGGCGATGCCGTCGTACAGGGCGGTGTGCCCGGCGGCCCTCAGCCGGGAGACCGCCGCGCCGAACGCGGCCCGGTCGGCGGTCGGCGCGAGCGCGACGGTGGCCTTCTCCGCGACGGCGACCAGCCCCAGCTGGACCTCGGGTGGCGCCGCGGTGGCGTAGTCGAGGGCGGCGGCGCGGGCGGCGGTCAGGCGGGCGCCCCGCATGGATCCGCTCGTGTCGAGGACCAGCACGACCCCCCGGGGTGGCGCGCCGGCCGACGTCGACGCGACCTGGTGGGTCCGGGTGGGCAGCGCGACGCCATCGGCGGTCACGCTCACGGCCGCGTCCGCCAGCGAGCCCAGGTGGCGTCCGGTCAGGAAGAACTCGACGGCGCCGGCCGAGGGCTGCACACCGGTGACCACGATGCCCGCCCGGGCGTCCGGTGCTGCGGCGGCCGGGCCCGCCGGCAGCACGGCCAGGGCCACCAGGAACGCGGCGATGGCGGGGCGCCGGGTCATCGCCCACCGGCCTGGAAGACGTCGACGCCGACGGTGACGCCGTGCGTGGCCAGGTGCTCCAGGAACCGGGGTCGCAGGCCGGTGGGCTGCAACGTGCCCTGGAACCGCCCGGCGGCATCCGTGCCGGCCCGGAAGTCGAACAGGAACAGGTCCTGCAGGGTGACCACGTCGGACTCCATGCCGACCACCTCGGTGACGTGGGTGATCCGGCGGCTGCCGTCCTTCAGGCGGCTGACCTGGATGATCAGGTGTACGGCCGAGGCGACCTGCTCCCGGATCGCCCGTACCGGCAGGTCCATGCCGGCCATCAGCACCATGGTCTCCAGGCGGGCCAGGGCGTCGCGCGGGGTGTTGGCGTGCAGGGTGGTCAGCGACCCGTCGTGACCGGTGTTCATCGCCTGCAGCATGTCCAGGGCGGCGCCGTCGCGGACTTCGCCGACGACGATCCGGTCGGGGCGCATCCGCAGCGCGTTGCGGACCAGGTCGCGGGTGGTCACGGCGCCGCGGCCCTCCACGTTCGCCGGCCGCGACTCCAGGCGCACCACGTGCTCCTGGTGCAGTTGCAGCTCGGCGGCGTCCTCGACGGTGACGATGCGTTCCTCGGTGGGCACGAAGCCGGACAGCACGTTGAGGGTGGTGGTCTTGCCCGAGCCGGTGCCGCCGCTGACGACGATGTTCAGGTGCCCGCGGACGCAGGCGCGCAGCAGGTCGGCGGTCTGCCGGGTGAGGGTGCCGAAGGTGATCAGGTCGTCGACGGTGAACGGGTCGCGGGAGAACTTGCGGATGGTCAGCGACGAGCCGTCCAGCGCGATGGGCGGCACGATGGCGTTGACGCGGCTGCCGTCGGGCAGGCGGGCGTCGACCATCGGGCTGGCCTCGTCGACGCGGCGCCCGACGCGGGACACGATGCGGTCGATGACCCGGCGCAGGTGGCCCTCGTCGGCGAACTCGGCGGCCACGGCTTCGAGGCGGCCGCTGCGTTCGACGTAGATGCGGTGCGGGCCGTTGACCATCACCTCGCTGACCGACGGGTCGCGCAGCAGCGGCTCAATCGGCCCGTGCCCGAGGATCTCGTCGGTGACTTCCTGGGTGATGCGGGCGCGGTCGGCGCTGGTCAGCGGGGTTTCCTCGACGGCCAGCAGCTCGGCGACCGCGCGGCGCACCTGCAGTTCCAGCTCCTCGGCGGCGCCCATCTCGTCGTACAGTTTCGGGCCGAGCAGTTCGGCCAGGCGGCGCTGGATGCGCAGCCGTACCTCGGACATCGGGTCCGGGCCGGGACGGGCCGCGGGCCGCAGCCGGTCCGCGCCCGGGTCGGCGGGCCGCGCTTCGGCGCGGACCGGTTCGGCCGGGCGGGTCCGCTGGGAGAGGTGTTCGGCGAGACCCATCAGTGCCTCCGGCCGAACAGCCCGGCCCGGTGGCGGCGGGCGCGGCTCTCCGGCGCGCCGCACTTCGCGGCCAGCTCCCGCATCGCCTTCGCAACCGGGTGGCCGGGGTGCTCGATCGCCAGGGGGATGCCGCGGTTCACCGACAGGGGGACGTCGCGCGAGGACGGCATCAGCACCGAGGTCGGCTGCCCGATCGCCTTCTCGACGTCCGCGACGGTCAGGCCCACCTCGGAGTTGGCGCGGTTGAGCAGGACGAGGCGGCGCTCGGCCGGGTACTGCAGCATCTCGAACGTGGTGAGGGTGAGCCGGACGCTCTTGAGCGCGGGCAGGTCCGGCGTCACCACGAGCACGAACCAGTCGGTCCGGTCGAGGGCCGCGAGGACCTGGTCGCTGACGTACGGCGGGGTGTCCACGACGACGTAGTCGTACATCGGCGCCAGCACGCCGAGCAGCTCGGCGACCAGTTCCCGGCCGACCTGGTCGCCCTCGGCCGGTCCGGACGGCGCCAGCAGCACATCGATGCCGTCGCGGTACGGGGTGATCAGCGAGCGCACACCGTCCTCGTCGAGCCGCCCGGCCATCCCGACGGCGTCGGCGAGGCTGCGCTCGGGTGGCAGCTGGAGCATGATGCCGACGTCGCCGAACTGCAGGTCGAGGTCGACCAGGCAGACCCGGCGGCGCCCGTTGTCGGCGAGGGTCACCGCCAGGTTCGCCGCGACGGTGCTCTTGCCGACCCCACCCTTGCCCGCGAACACGGTGAGCACCTGGGTCGACTGCTCCCCCGCGGCCGCCGGTGCGGCGGTGAGCTGCCGCGACAACGCGACGGACCGGGCGCACGCGGCGTCGACCGCGGCGGGGTCACCGGCGGGCACCACCTCGCGGATCCCGGCGCGCATCGCCTCGGCGAGCACGTCCACCTCGACGTACTCGCGCAGCAGCACGACGCCGAGCGCGGGCCGTTCGACGCGCTGGCGGGCGGCGAACCCGAGGGCCTCGTCGAGCGGCACCCCGGCGCCGAGGACGACCAGCTGGGCGTCGGGCCACTCGGCCAGGACGGCGGGAAGCTGCGCCGGGTCCGGTACGGCGCAGGCGGCCGGCGCCGAGCCGGGGAAGGCGGTGCAGGGGTCACAGTAGATGGTCATCGTCGTCACCAGCGCCGTCACGGGAAGAGGGTGTTGTTGTCGATACCGGCGTCGGGTTCGACGGTGGCGGTGTCGTCCAGCAGCGCCAGCGACAGCGTTCCGGTCAGCGAGACGTGCACGAGCTTCTCGGCCTCCTGCTGACTCACCGCGACCGTGACCAGCATGGTGACGCCGGCCTTGGCGGCGGAGCCGGAGCCGGATTCACCGGAGCCGTCCGATGCGGCAGTCGTGGTGTCGCCCGCGGTGGCCGCGCCGGACACGCCGCGCTCGCCCACCCCGATCACCTCGACTCGCGGCAGCAGCACGCGGGTGGCCTGGTTGTAGTCGTGGCCGCTGCTCAGGCCGTCGCCCGCGGGCACCCGGCCGCGCCCCTCGCGCATGGTGAAGGTGCTGAACACGGCGACCCGGGAGCCGGGCCGTACGTAGCCGGCGACGCGGCCCGCGGCGGTCATCTGCACGCTGACGGCCAGCTTGCCGTCGGGTACGGGCAGGCCGCCGGTCACCTCGGTGGACTCGGCGAACATGCCGCGCAGCAGCAGCTGGCTGGGCGGCAGGTCGGCGCTGAGCACGAGCGTGTCGAGCTGCGTGTCCAGTTCGCCGAGCGCGGTCGCGGGGACCGTGTCGGCGGGCATCGCTACCCGCTCCGTGTACTTGCCGCCGCGGATGGCGGACGCGCTGGTACCGGCCGGGATGCGCTGGGTGCTGATGAGCACCCAGACGGCCTGCCGCCCGGCGAGGGCGCGCCGGTCGGCGCCGCGCACGTACGCGACGACCGCGAGGCAGCCGATGCCCGCCAGCACGGCCGCGACGAGGACCGCGAGAAGCCGCCGTCTCATGGTTTGCTCCTGCCCGGCTCAGCCGACGAGGTTGACGACGGCGGCGCCGAGGTCCGGGCCGCCGATCTGCGAGCCGGTCGACGTCACCAGGCCGCGGACGAAGTAGCCGTACAGGCAGCGCTCCTGGCCGCTGCAGTGGTGCATGTTGGTCAGCCAGGACGGCGCCGAGAATCCGGAGAGCAGGTATCCGGTCAGCACGAACGGGGCGAAGCCCACGAGGTGGTATTCGGTGTTCGCGCCCTGCCCGCGGACGTTGTCGTAGACCGGGATCAGCACCATGCTGCGCGCCTGCCGGGCCGCTTCGAGGGCGTCCTTGCACGGGTGCGACGCCGAGTTACCGGTGTCGCCGTCGAACGTGCCGTCCGCCTGCACGATCGCCGTGCAGGCGGCGGTCGGGTCGTCGAGCCACCCGAATCCGCCGGGCTGGTCCCATCCGGCGGGGCCGGCCGGGCAGACCGGGTTGCCCCGGCTGTCGTGGAGCTTGACGACGCGTTCGGCGCTCGCGGGCGGGACGCCCGTCGCCGACCAGAGCGTGGCCCCGCTGCCGGTGAGGTTGTCCCACTCGCAGAGGGAGAAGGTGACGGCGAAGCCCTGGGCCACGCGGGGCGGGCCCCACGCGACGCGTGCGCAGCCGCCGACGGTGGTGCCGGGGTCGCCGCCGGCCAGCGCGCGGGCGAACACGGACGGCAGCACGGTCGAGCCGTCCGCCAGCTTCGTCTCCACCCGCACCTCGGCGTACCGGACGCCCTGCGGTGCGGCGCCGAGGCAGGCCGCGCGGTTGGTGGCCGGTGCCCGGCACGCCGACAGGCCGGTTCCCGTACCGCAGATCTCGGTGACCTTCGTGGCGCCGTCGGCGGCGTTGAGGTTCGCGTACCGTCCGGCCGTGCCGGTCTGGCCGGCGCACTGCGCCGGAGTGACGGCGCAGGCCTCGGCGACGGCCCGGGCGGCTGCGTCGGCGCCGCTCTGCAATTGCTCGCGTTCGGCGTAGAGGCGGCCGACGTCGACGACCACGGCGGCCACGCCGAGGAGGACGCCGACACCGAGCACCACGGCGACGGTGGCGGCGATCGCGCCGCCGTCGTCGCGGCGGGGCCGGTGGAACAGCGTCAGCCGACGCATGGCATGACTCCTCGTGCGGTGATGGTGAAGGATCCGTCCGATTTCCCGCCGAACATCGCCATCAGCGACCCCACGGGGGTGACCGGGCGGAAGGCGGAGGACACCTGGACGACGGCGTCCTTGGTGCGGTCGGCGCCGCAGACGGTGACCTGCACCGTGCTCACCTTGGTCGGGCCCGCCGCGGACGTGACCCGCGCGCGGCCGTCGAGCCCCATGGCGGTGGCGCGAGCCCCCTCGCGGGCCGCCTCGGTGAGCGTGATCTGCGCGTTGAGTGCCCGGCCGAAGTCGATGATGCCGAACAGGAGGAGCAGCAGCAGTGGTAGCACGATGGCCATCTCCACCGCCGCTGCCCCCCGGTCCGGGGCCGGTCCCCCCACGAGCCGGCCCGCGGGCGCGGCCGACCGCGTGGGCCGGCCACGCCCGCCGTGACTCACGGTCCGGCCGGAGCCTTAACGGAGTCGGCGACCCCGCCGAACATGTTGCTGAGGTTGTCGCCGAGCAGGATCACGGCGCCGATGATGACGACCGCGATGAGCGCGACCATGAGGCCGTACTCGACGGCGGTGGCGCCCTCGTCGTCGTGACGGCGCACGGACGCCAGCAGTGCCTGGATGTACTGAACGAGCATGTGAACTCCTTGGAGACTCCGCAACTCCACCCTTGCAACCGGGTGACTGCGCTTAGTGATCGTCTGGCGACGGAACGTCATGAGTCTTTTCCCCAGGAATTCGATCAAGAGGATGCCGGCCCGGAAACCGCCCGCGGTCAGGGCGGCCTCCGGGCCGGCGGTGCGCCCTCAGCCCGCCTGGGCGAAGACGCTGCTTCCCCGTACGTCGGCCGCGGTCAGCGTGGTCAGCTCCGCCAGCCCGATCGGCTCGCTCAGCGCGGCCAGCCGGATCGCCTGCCGCAACCGGCACCGTTCGAGCGCGTTGCGGATGCTGCGCGCGTTCGCGAACCGCGGCATCGCCATCCGCAGGTCGACGTACGAGTCGAACGCCGCCCGCGCGTCCGCCGTGAACGAGTAGCTGTCGCGGGCCAGCATCAGCTCGGCGATCCGCACCAGCTCGTCGTGGTTGTAGTCGTCGAAGCGGATGTGGTGGGCCACCCGCGAACTGAGGCCCGGGTTCGACGACAGGAACTTCTCCATCCGGTCGGCGTACCCGGCGAACACCACGACGAGCGAGCCGCGTTCGGACTCCATCTCCTGCAGCAGGATCTCGATGGCCTCCTGCCCGTAGTCCCGCTCGTTCTCCGGCCGGTGCAGGTAGTACGCCTCGTCGATGAACAGCACCCCGCCGGCCGCCCGGGCGATCGCCTCCTTCGTCTTGGGCGCGGTATGCCCGATGAACTGGCCCACCAGGTCGTCGCGGGTCACCGCGACCACCCGCGGCGTCCGCAGGTAGCCCAACGCGTGCAGCATCTCCGCGATCCGCATCGCCACCGTCGTCTTGCCGGTGCCGGGACCGCCGGTGAAGCTCATGTGCAGCGACGGTTTGCTGGCCGACAGCCCGAACCGGGTCCGGGCCCGGCTCACCAGCAGCAGCGCCGCGATCTCGGCGAGGCGCCGTTTGACCGCGGTGAGCCCCACGGTGTCGCGGTCGAAATCGGCCAGCACCGCGCGGGCCCTGGCGGCCGCCTCGTCGGCGTTGAGGTCGATGCGCGCGTCATCGGGCAGCAGCTCCGGCTCCTGCACCGCTCCCGCGGGACGCATCGAGAACCCGGCGGTCATCCGGCCGCGTACCGCGCCCCGGTGGGCGCCTCTGTCGCGTACGGCTGGAACGAGTAGCGCTGCACCCGGTCGTTGGACTCGGTGCGCACCAGGCGGAAGCCCGGCTCGTTCTCCGGCCGCTGCACCAGGAAGCTCAGCGCCGTGGTCTGGCGCCCCAGCCGCGCGTCGTACGCCAGCACCCGCACGTAGTGCTGCGGGAACGCGGCCCGGCAGTCCTGGATCTCGCGCAGCACCGCGTCCGGCTCGGTGAGGTCGAACATGGGCAGGCCCCACATGTCCCAGTACACGTTGCGCGGGTGCGGGTCGTCGGTGTACTCGACAGAGACGGGCCAGCCGTTGTCGAGGGCGTAGCGGACCTGCGCGGCGATGTCGGCGTCGGTCAGCTCGGGCAGGTAGGAGAAGGCTCCGTGGCGCAGGTACATGTCGTGGCTCCTATCGGCTGGCGGTGACGACCACGTCGGGGGCGTCGGTGGCGGCGTAGTCGAACGTGACGTCGCCCCAGGTGGACAGCGCGGCGTCCAGCGGCCCGCAGCGCTGGGCGGCGGCCCGCAGCACGGTGGGGCCCTCCTTGAGCAGGTCCTTGCCCTCGTTGCGGGCCTTGATGATGGCTTCCAGCGCGACCCGGTTCGCCTCGGCGCCGGCCGCGATACCCATCGGGTGGCCGATCGTGCCGCCGCCGAACTGCAGGATGACGTCCTCACCGAGCAGGTCGACGAGCTGGTGCATCTGGCCCGCGTGGATGCCGCCCGAGGCGACCGGCATGACCCCGGGCATGCTGGCCCAGTCCTGCTCCAGGTAGATGCCGTTCCCCGGGTTGGCCGGGACGTGGTCCAGGCGCAGGGTGTCGTAGAAGCCGCGGGTGGTCGCGGGGTCGCCCTCCAGCTTGCCGACGACCGTCCCGGCGTGCACGTGGTCGACGCCGATCAGGCGGCACCACTTGGCGATGACGCGGAAGCTCACGCCGTGCGTCTTCTGCCGCGTGTACGTGGAGTGCCCCGCCCGGTGCAGGTGCAGCAGGACGCCGTTGCGCCGGGCCCAGTTCGCCATGGACTGCATGGCGGTGTACCCGACCGTGAGGTCGATCATGACGATGACGCTGCCCAGCTCCTTGGCGAACTCGGCCCGCTCGTACATGTCCTCCAGGGTCGCGGCGGTGACGTTGAGGTAGTGGCCCTTGCTCTCGCCGGTCTCGGCGATCGCCCGGTTCACCCCCTCCATGCAGTAGAGGAACCGGTCGCGCCAGCGCATGAACGGCTGCGAGTTGATGTTCTCGTCGTCCTTGGTGAAGTCGAGGCCGCCGCGGCACGCCTCGTACACGACCCGGCCGTAGTTGCGGGCCGACAGGCCCAGCTTCGGCTTGACCGTGGCGCCGAGCAGGGGGCGGCCGTACTTGTTGAGGATCTCGCGTTCCATCACGATGCCGTGCGCGGGACCCTGGAAGGTCTTCACGTACGCGACGGGGATGCGCATGTCCTCCAGGCGCAACGCCAGCAGCGGCTTGAAGCCGAAGACGTTGCCGATGATCGACGAGGTCAGGTTCGCGATCGACCCCTCCTCGAACAGGTCGATGTCGTACGCGACGTACGCGAAGTACTCCCCCGGCCGTCCGGGCACCGGATCCACCCGGTACGCCTTGGCCTGGTAGTGGGTGTTCGCGGTGAGCCGGTCGGTCCACACCACGGTCCAGGTGGCGGTCGACGACTCACCGGCGACCGCGGCGGCGGCTTCGAGGGGGTCGACCCCGGGCTGCGGCGTCACCCGGAACACGGCGATCACGTCGGTGTCCTTGGGGACGTAGTCGGCGTTGTAGTAGCCCATGCTCGCGTAGCTGTGTACCCCTGGGTTCCACCTGTCCTCATTGGTCATGCGCTCGACACTGCCGCCCGGACAGTCAATCCGTCCAGCGAGCTTTCCCCGTCGACACATGAGCAATCGCTTGTCTATCGTCAGCGCCATGACCCCCGCGCGGCTCCAGACGTTCCTGGCGATCCACGAGTGCGGTTCCGCCCGTGCCGCGGCCCGGCGGCTGTCGGTCACCGAGTCGGCCGTCTCCGCGTCGCTGGCGGCGCTGCACGCCGAGGTCGGCGTGACGCTGTTCGAGCGCAGCGGGCGCGGGCTGCGGCTCACCGAGGCGGGCGCCGTCTTCGCCGGGTACGCGCGGCGCATCCTCGGCCTGCTCGACGAGAGCGTCGCCGCCGCCCGGCGCGGCGCCGACGCCGAACGCGGCCGGCTGCGCATCGGCGCGGTCACCACGGCCGGTGAGGCGCTGATCCCGGGGCTGCTGGCGTCGTTCCGGCAGCGATACCCGCAGGTCGAGGTGACCCTCGACATCGACGTCCGCGACCGGGTGTCGGCGCTGCTGGCCGACCACCGCCTGGATGTGGTGATCGGCGGGCGGCCCGGCAAGGGCCAGGTCACCCGCGCCACCCGGACCAACTCGATGGTGCTGGTGGCCGCGCCGGGTGCCACCCCGGACCTGGGCGCGGTGACCTGGCTGCTGCGCGAGGCGGGCTCCGGCACCCGCGACGCGACACTGGCGCTGCTGCGGCGCATCGGGATCGACCCGCCGCTGCTGACCCTCGGCTCGGTCGGTGCCGTGGTCTCCTCGGCGGCGCTGGGGCTCGGCGTCACCCTGGTCTCCACCGACGCCGTAGAGCAGCACCTGCGCGCCGGCACCCTGCACCGGGTGCCCGCGCCCGGCACCCCGCTGAGCCGTCCCTGGCACGCCGTCACCGGTGCCGCGCCGACCGCCACCACCGAGCTGTTCCTGCGGCACCTCACCGACCCCGGACGGGCGGGCGAGTTGGTGTTCCGGGTGGCCCGATCTCATCCGTCCACCCGCCCGCGCGGGTGAGGCGGCCTCCCGCGCCCCGCCGTACGGTCCTGGCATCCTCACCGGACGCCGCGCACGCGGCCCGACCGTTGGGAAACCACCGTGCCGACCCTGACCGACGGCCCGCTCGGGCGCATCACCCTCACCCGGCACACCATCGAGCAGGAGCACCGCCACCTCGACTCCACGGGCGACTTCTCGGGCCTGCTCAACGCGATCGCCACCGCCGTCAAGATCATCGCCAACCAGGTGAACCGGGGCGAGCTGGCCGCCGACGGCGCGGGCTCCGGCGGCGGTCCGGGCGACAAGAAGGTGCAGCAGCGCCTCGACCTGGCCAGCAACGAGGCCATGGTGGCCGAGACGCTGTGGGGCGGGCACCTGGCCGCCATCGCGTCCGGCAAGTCCGCGGGCATCCTGCCGATCCCGGCGCCGTACCGGCGGGGCAAGTACCTCCTGCTGTTCGACCCGCTCGACGGCTCCAGCGACCTGGACGTGAACCTGTCCGTCGGGACGATCTTCTCCGTGCTGCGCAGCCCCCGCCCCGGCGGGGAGGCGCGGGTCGAGGACTTCCTGCAGCCCGGCACGGAACAGGTCTGCGCCGGCTTCGCCCTGTACGGCCCCGCCACGATGCTCATCCTCACCACCGGCGACGGGGTGGACGGCTTCACCCTCGACCGCGACATCGGCGCGTTCGTGCTCACCCACCCGCGGATGCGGGTGCCCGAGAAGACCCGCGAGTTCGCCATCAACAGCGCCAACGAACGCTTCTGGGAGGCACCGGTACGCCGCTACATCGGCGAATGCCTGGCCGGGCGCAGCGGCCCCCGCGAGCACGACTTCACCATGCGCTGGGTGGCGTCGCTGGCCGCGGACGTCTTCCGGATCCTCACCCGCGGCGGCGTGGTGCTGTACCCCGCCGACAGCCGCGACCCCACCCGCCCCGGCGGCCTGCGGCTGATGTACGAGTGCAACCCCATCGCGTACCTCATCGAGCAGGCGGGCGGCCGGGCCAGCACCGGCCGCTCCCGGGTGCTGGAACTAAGCCCCTCCCGGCTGCACCAGGGCGCGCCGCTGGTGTTCGGTTCCCGCGCCGAGGTGGCCCGCGTCGAGCGCTACCACCACGAACCCGACGACGACAGCTTCGACGGTTCGCTGTTCAACGTGCGCTCGATGTTCCGGGGGGCCCGCTGATGTCGGCCGAACACCCGGTGGTCGCCATCACCGGCTCCTCGGGCGCGGGCACCACGTCGGTCACCCGTACGTTTCAGCACATCTTCCGCCGCGAGGGGCTGACCGCGGCCATCGTGGAGGGCGACTCGTTCCACCGCTACGACCGGGAGGAGATGAAGAAGGCGATGGCCGAGGCCGCCGCGGCCGGCAACGTCAACTTCTGCCACTTCTCCCCCGAGGCCAACCTGCTGCCCGAGCTGGCCACTCTCTTCGATCAGTACGGGCGCACCGGCACCGGCCGGATCCGCCGTTACCTGCACGACGACGAGGAGGCCGCCCCCTACGGCCAGGACGCCGGCACGTTCACGGCGTGGGAGGACGTGCCGCCCGGCACCGACCTGCTGTTCTACGAGGGGCTGCACGGCGCGATCGTCACCCCGGACGCCGACGTGGCCCGCCACGCCGACCTGCGCATCGGCGTGGTTCCCATCATCAACCTGGAGTGGATCCAGAAGCTGCACCGGGACAAGACCCAGCGCGGCTACTCCGAGGAGGCGGTGATGGACACGATCCTGCGGCGGCTGCCGGACTACGTGCACCACATCTGCCCGCAGTTCTCCCAGACGCACATCAACTTCCAGCGGGTGCCCACGGTGGACACCTCGAACCCGTTCATCGCCCGGACCATCCCGACCGCCGACGAGAGCTTCCTGATCATCCGGTTCGCCGACCCGAAGGGCATCGACTTCCCGTACCTGCTGTCGATGCTGCACGACTCGTTCATGTCGCGGCCCAACGTCATCGTCGCGCCGGGCGGGAAGATGGAGCTGGCCATGCAGCTGATCTTCACCCCGATGATCCTGCGGCTGATGCAGCGCCGCGGCCGGGCGTGACGCGATGTCCGACAAGCTCGTCCGGATGATGCGCTCGCGCGTCGGCGAGCCCGCCGAGACCCGGCCGGTGATGCTGGCCGTCGGCGGCGACAGCGGATCCGGCAAGACGACCCTGGCGCGGGGGCTCGCCGCCGCCATCGGCGCGCACCGGTGCACCACGATCGGCGTGGACGACTACCACCGCTACGACCGGGCGCAGCTGCGGGTGCTGCCGCTGACCGCCCTGTCCCCCGACGCCAACTACCTCGACATCATGGAACAGCACCTGCAGATGCTGGCCACCGGCCAACCCGTCCTCAAACCGGTGTACGACCACCGCACCGGAACGTTCGCCCGGCCCGAGTACCTGCGCCCGCGCCAGTTCGTCATCGTCGAGGGGCTGTTCCCGTTGTTCTCCAAGCTGTCGCGGGCCTGCTTCGACATCACCGTCTTCCTCGACCCGCCCGAACAGATCCGGCACCGGTGGAAGATCCACCGGGACACCACGGGCCGCGGGTACACCGAGTCCGAGGTGCGCCGCGAGCTGGCCCGGCGCGAACCCGACTCGGCCGCGTACATCCGGCCGCAGCGCCGCTACGCCGACATCGTCGTCCGGTTCGCGCCCGCCCGCGACGGCACCGACCCGCCGGACACCCCGTCCACCGCCGAGCTGCTGCTGCGCCCGACCGTGCAGCATCCGCCGCTGACCCACCTGCTCACCGAGGACGTCGGCACGGCCCTGTCGCTGAACATCATCCGCGACGACGACGGCACCCCTGTCGACTGCCTGCGGGTGCACGCGGACGCCACCGCCGACGACGCCCGGCTGCTGGAGAAGGCACTGTGGGACGGCGTCGGCCACGACCGGGAGATCCCGCGCGGGCTGGGGCGCCTCGCCGACGGCACGCACAGCGAACCGCTGGCGATCACCCAGGAGCTGCTGCTGTTCCACCTCATGCAGGAGGTGTACCAGCGATGACCGCACCCCGGCTGCGCGCGGTGATCTTCGACGTCGACGGCACCCTCGCCGAGACCGAACGCGACGGGCACCGCCGCGCGTTCAACCTGGCGTTCCGCGACCACGGCCTGCCCTACGAGTGGGGCGTCGACGAGTACGGCGAGCTGCTGGCCGTCACCGGCGGGCGCCGCCGGCTGGCCGGGTATCTCGCCGACCGGGGCGTGCCCCACGCGGACGGGCTGGCGCGGGTGCTGCACCGGACGAAGACCGCCTACTACACCGACTGGCTGCGCGACGGGCCGATCGTCGCGCGACCCGGCGTGCCCGAGCTGATGGCCGCGCTGCGTCGCAGCGGGGTACGCCTCGCGGTCGCCACCACGGGCCGCCGCCAGTGGGTGACGGTGCTACTCGAGCGCCTGTTCCACGGCATCGCGTTCGCGGCCGTGGTCACCGGCGACGACGTGACGCGCCTCAAGCCGCACCCCGAGGTGTACGACCGGGCCCTGCGGGAACTGCGCATCGAGCCCCGGGACGCGGTGGCCGTGGAGGACTCGCCGCCCGGTCTGGCCGCCGCCACCGCCGCCGGTATCCCCTGCCTGGTCGTGACGTCGGCCTACCACCGCGACATGGCATTCCCGGGCGCGGCCGCGGTCGTGCCGGGCTACCTGCCGCAGGACATGCAGGACGCCGACGTCCGCCCCCGCAACGGGCGACGCGGCGGCACTCTCGCCGGAGGGGTCACCGTCGACGCGTTACGCGGCCTGCACTCCACCGCCCGCCACCCATGACCCGGCCCCACCCCACCTCCGGGCTCCCGGACGGCCGACGGGGGCGGATGCGCGGTCGGTTTCGAAGGCGTCACCGTGGGTCGCGGCCGCTCTCGACATCGATCTGCGTGGCCCGTACCATTCCCATGCCGACCAAAAGGCCGCGCCATCATGGGCCGGGTCGCGTGGGTGGGACACACCCGACGACGAGCGGGGCATCGCCCCGCTTGAGGAGTGTCATCGTGAGCAGCCACCGGAGGCCGATCCGGGTACTGCTGGTCGACGACCATGAGATGGTGCTGCAGGGGTTGCGGGCCATGCTGTCCCGCTTCCCGGACGCGGTCGAGGTGATCGGCTCGGCGGGCGACGAGGCCGATGCGGTGCGGGCCGTCACCGCGGACCGGCCCGACGTGGTCCTCTGCGACGTCCGGCTGCGCCGCGACAGCGGCCTGGACGTGTGCCGGGCCGTCCGCGCCGCGGCCCCCGACACCAGGGTCGTCTTCCTCACCGTCTACGACGACGAGCAGTACCTGTACCAGGCGCTGCGCGCCGGAGCCTCCGGATACCTGCTCAAGCGGATCGACGGCCAGGAACTGGTCCGCCACCTGGAGAACGTCCAGCTCGGCGACATCGTCATCGACCCCGGTCTCGCCGGTCGGGTGGCCGCGGCCGCCGCCCACGTACGCCGGGGTGAGTTCTGGCCCGGCGCCCGCCTGGGCCTGACCCAGCGCGAGAGCGAGGTGCTGGCCCTGCTCGTCGGCGGACTGTCCAACAAGGCCATCGCCGCGCGCCTGGTGGTCAGCGACGACACGGTCAAGACGCACCTGCGGGGCCTGTACCGCAAGCTGGAGGTCAACGACCGCGGCTCGGCCGTCGCGGTCGCCCTGCGCGAATCCCTGTTCCATTGACAGGCGCCGAACCACCGACCCCGCTGATGGACCGGCTCCACCGCTGGGTGACGCGGGAGCCGGATCTGTCCACTGTGCTCGGCCGGGTCGCCGCTGCCCTCACCGATAGCCTGGCGGCCGACGGATGCCTCATGTTCCAGGTGGCCGACGACGGTGACCTGGTGCTGACGGCCGGGCACCCGGCACCGGGCGAACCGGCTCTGAGGATCCCCCGCGGTTTCGGCGTCACCGGGCGGGTGGCTGCCGACGGGCTCCCGGCCGTCCTGGTCGACGACCATCCGCGCAACGCGCGCCACCGGGAGTTGATGGGCCTCGCGCCGGGCGAACCGGTGTCCCGGCTGTGCGCGCCGGCCCGGGTGCCGGGCGGCGCGACCGTGGCCGTGCTTGCCGTGTTCAGTCGGCAGCGCCGCGCGTTCACCCGCGCCGAGGTGGACACCGCCCTGGCGGTCGCCGACCTGCTGGCGCTGCGGGTGCACCTGTCCGCGCAGGCCGCGGCGATCGACGGGTACCGGAATCTGCGCACCACCGCGGTCGCCACCACCGTCACCATGCAGGAGGCCGAGCGGCGCCGGATCGCGGGCGACCTGCACGACGGCGTCACCCAGGCCCTCGCCAGTCTCAGCTTCCGGCTGTCGGCGGCGACGGCGGCCCTGCACGCGGGCGATGCCGGGGACGCCGCGCGGCAGGTCGACGCGGCCCGGTCGCTGGCCGATGTCGCGTTCGGCGAGACCCGCAGCGCCATCACCGGGCTGCGCAGCCCGATCCTCGACGACCTGGGCCTGGCGGCCGGGCTGGCCAGCCTGGCCCGCAACGTGCCCAACCTGCCGATCCAGGTCGACGCGCAGGACCTGTGCCTGCCGGAGCACGTGAGCACGTCGCTGTTCCGGGTGGCGCAGGAGGCCGTACACAACATCGTCCGGCACGCGCACGCGAGCCGAGCCGTCATCCGGCTGGCGAAGCACGGCCGCACGGCCATGCTCACCGTCACCGACGACGGCCGCGGCTTCGAGCCGAGCGGTCGGGCGCTGCGCCCGAACGGCACCCCGCACGGCCTGCGCGGCATGGCCGAGCGGGCCCGGCTGCTGGGCGGTGAGCTGCGGGTCCGCTCGCGGCCCGAGGAGGGCACCACCATCGAGGTACGGATCCCCGACGTGCTCTGAGCGTGCTCAGCAGGAGGGCGGGCCGCCCAGCGAGGTCAGCGGCGGGCAGGGCATCGAGAGCCCGGCCACGTCCAGCCAGCCGTCCACTGTGCCCGCCGCCCCGGCGATCTCCTCGCCGAGGACCCGGGCGCCGACGGTGTCCAGCACCGCCGGCTTGATCAGGTCGCAGGCGACGCCCTTCGCCTCGTCGTAGAGGGCGTCGGTCGCCTCCCGGGCCAGCTCCGCGACGTTGGGCTGGTCGAGGTTCGCGATCACGTGGGCGTACCGCAGCATCTGCGCGCTGATCGCCTTGCCGAGCGAGGCGAACACGCCGATCGCGCCGATGCCGAGTGCACCGCCGAGGATGCCCAGCAGGGACAGGATCGCCTTGTCCTCGAAGATCTGGCATTCGACGTTCGCGGTCGCCCCGCCGCCGCTGCCATCGGCCAGCACGCCCAGCACCGAGCCGGTGCCGGGGTCGACGGCCCAGAACGCCACCGGCGCGCCGTCGGCCGGGACCAGCCGGTCGTAGTCGTCCCACGTGCCGAGCAGCGAACGCCACCGGTCCCGCGACGCCTCCGGCAGGAAGGTGAGGTCGCTGTCCCCCTTCGGGAGGAGAGTCAGGCGCTTGCCCTTGAGCGCGCTCCACGTGCTGGTCCGGAACGCCGAACCCTCCGCGACGGCCAGTGCCGCGGAGCGCCGCAGCGTACTGTCGAACGCCCGCACCCGGTCGGCGCCGAGGCTCGCCCACCGGGTGCACGGCAGCACATCGGCGCGGCGTACCCGGCCCGCGCCGAACTGCGGCCGGTCCACGTGCAGCACGGCACGCAACCCTGTCTCGTACGTCAGGTCCCCGTCCGGGGGTATCGGCGGGTGCAACGCCGCGACGGTCGACGGCAGGTACGGCAGCCCGGCCTCCAACGCGCTCACCATGCGCTTCTCGTCCCCGGCGAACGCGGCCTCCCAGTACGCCTTCGCCCCGATGCGGGCGGTGAGCAGATCGTCGAGCCAGGTGCCGAGCGACGGGGCGGCACCCTCGAACGACACCACGGTGGTGCCGAACATCAGGCCGCGCACCTCGTCGACGGCCGTGGCGGGCACCGGGCCGTCGTGGTCCGGATCGACCCCGGCCAGCACCCGCACCACTTCGGACTCGTAGCCGATCCGGACGCCGAGACAGATCCCGGCGAACGCCGCGCCGGGTGTCCGCTGCTCGGCGGCCGGCACCCGGTACGTGGCGGTGGCCGTCACGCCCCGGCCGGTGGACAGCGTCACCGTGCGCTGCGCCGGCCCCTGCTCCGGCGCCCGGTACCGCACCTGGTACGGCTGGACCTCGCGGCGCCGCAGGAACGCGTCGGCGGCGGCGACCGTACGCTCGACGTCACTGCCCAGGGTGGTCATACCGCCGGTGACCGCGGCGACCTGCGCCTGCGTCGCCGCGTCCACCTCGCCGATGCCGATCGCCACCACGGGCACCCCGGCGCCGACCCTGGAGCGCAGCGCCGCCAGCCGCTCGGCCTGCGTCTCGTCCTGCTGGAAGTCGCTGGCCATGACGATCACCGTCGGCCCCGCCTCGTTGGCCCGCGCCAGCGAATCCCAGATGTCCGAGCCGAAGCTGCTGAGCCCGCCCACCGCGGCGCCCACGGCCTGCGGGGTACGCAGCGTGAATTCGCCGGCCGAGGTGCCGCTGACCGCCATGACCGCCATCGCGGCGTCCGGCCGGCGGGCGAACAACCGGCGCGCCAGTTCGGTGGCGAACGCGACCGGCTCCGGCCCCGTCTTGATCGAGCCGGACCGGTCGAACACCAGCATCACCTGCGGTGGCCGCTGCTTGTTCGCGGTCATCCGCAGGCCCAGCTTCGTCTTCTCCTCGGCCAGCCGGAACGCGGACGCGGGCAGCCCGGTCACCGGCTTCCCGCCTGCGTCCAGCGCGCTGACCCGCAGCGCGATGTCCGGGAACGCGCCGGCGGCGACGTCGATCTCCAGCTTGGCCACCCGGTCGGCGGCCCGGGAATCGGCGGCGGCGGACACGTCCAGCGGCTGCCCGTCGACCAGAACCGTGCCGTCCCTGGCCTCGATCACCTCACCGGTGAGCGAGATCGCCGATCCGGCATGCGCCAGCTTCACTGCCGCTTCGGCGTCCAGGTCGGGGCCGTTCACCGCCAGGGTCGGGATGAACGTGCCGAGGTCGCGCGGGCGCAGGCGGATCAGCTGGGCCATCTCGGTCGTGGGCCGGAACGCCACCATCAGCTGACGCCCCACCAGGTCCTCGGCCCGGTACTCGGCCTCGACCAGGGTGGTGGTGCGTGTCGGCGCGGCGGTCGTCGCGGCCAGCAGCCTCACCGTCACCCGCGGGCCCGACCCCGCCGAACCCGCGCCGGACGGCTCGTCGCTGGTGTGACTCGCCCCGAGCCGGGCACCGGGGACCAGCGGATTCGCGTACGTCTGCGTGCCGTTCACCACGACCTTCACCAGCGGCACCCGCCGGTCCCGCGGGCGCGCGGGCTCCGCGGCGCGCCGCTGCGGCAGGGCGGCGATCAGCTGCCGGGCCAGTTCCTCCCGGGCCGCGACGTCATCGCGTACGGCGGCGGCGCGCTCGGTGGCGGTGACCGTCGGCTTCGTACCGATGGCCCTGCGCCAGCGGTCGATGGCGCCCTGGTCCGCGTGGGGCGCGAACGTGCGCCGGACCGGCCGGAAGACGCCCGCGATGTCCACGTCGTCGGCCAGCTCGCCGACCACCACCTCGGCCTGGAAGCCCGCGCGCCGGTACAGCGCCGCGAGGGTCTCCACCTTGTCGCGCGCCGAGCCCGCGCCGCCACGCAGCGTGCCGCGCACGCCCCAGCGCGTGTCGTCGGTCAGGTCGAAACGCCCGAGGGCCGGGTACGCGACGATCTGGTCCCGGACGAACGCGAGGATGGCCTCCGGGTCCTTGCCGGCCACCACCAGTTCCGCGGCCGCCGCCACGTGGTCCGGGCTGGTCCGCACGGCGGCCCGCACCTGCTGCCACACCCCGAACGGCACCTCGTTGTCGACGGTCGGCTCGTCGTCACGGTCGAACAGGCTGCAACCCGCCACCGTGGCGGCGGACAGTGCGGTCGTGAAGACCAGGAACGACCGGCGACTCATCACGCCGTGCGGTACCGATGCGGAACCGTCCGGACGGGGCATGGCGCACCAGCTCTCAGATCGGGCGTGCGGGGCACCGGCAGCGCCGCCGATGATGGTGACCGCGCATACTGTGCCCCGCACCGACCCGATCCGCGAAGCCCGATCGGGCAGCGTTGGGTGATCAGAGGGCCCGCAGGATGTCCTCCACCCGTTCCTTCGCGTCGCCGAAGAGCATGGCGCTGTTCTCCCGGAAGAACAGCGGGTTCTGCACACCGGCGTACCCCGAGGCCATCGAGCGCTTGAACACGATGACGTCGTCGGCGTCCCACACCTTGAGCACGGGCATCCCGGCGATGGGGCTGCCGGGGTCCTCGGTGGCCGCCGGGTTGACCGTGTCGTTGGCGCCGATGACGAGGACGACCGACGTGTTCGCGAAGTCGTCGTTGATCTCGTCCATCTCCATGACGATGTCGTACGGCACCTTGGCCTCGGCCAGCAGCACGTTCATGTGACCGGGCAGTCGGCCCGCCACGGGGTGGATGCCGAAGCGGACGTCGACGCCCTTCTCCCGCAGTTTGCGGGTGAGTTCGGCGACGCCGTACTGGGCCTGGGCGACCGCCATGCCGTACCCGGGGGTGATGATCACCGAGTCGGCGGAGGCCAGCAGGCCGGCCACGCCCTCGGCCGTGATGTCGCGGTGTTCGCCGTAGTCGGTGTCGTCGGCGGGACCGGCCTCGATGCCGAAACCACCGGCGATCACGGAGATGAAGGACCGGTTCATCGCCTTGCACATGATGTACGACAGGTAGGCACCGGAGGAGCCGACCAGGGCGCCGGTGACGATGAGCAGGTCGTTCTCCAGCAGGAAGCCGGAGGCGGCCGCGGCCCAGCCGGAGTAGCTGTTGAGCATCGACACGACCACCGGCATGTCGCCGCCGCCGATCGAGGCGACCAGGTGCCAGCCCAGCAGCAGGGCCAGGACGGTGACGACGATCAGCAGCCACAACTGCGGCTGGATCACGAACCAGGCGGTGAACACGCCGAACGCGGCGAGCGCGCCGAGGTTGAGGAAGTTCTTGCCCGGCAGCATCAGCGGGCTGGACTTCATCCGGGCCGACAGCTTGAGGAACGCCACGATCGAGCCGGTGAACGTCACCGCGCCGATGAAGACGCCGATGACGACTTCCGCGCTGTGGATGCCGAGCAGTTCCTGACCGCGCAGCAGTCCGGCCTCGGCGCCGTCCAGGTCGGCCTCGACGTGCAGATAGCCGTTCCAGCCGACGAGCACGGCGGCGAGGCCCACGAAGCTGTGCAGCAGGGCGATCAGTTCCGGCATCCCGGTCATCTCGACCCGGCTCGCCCGGTACAGGCCGATCCCGGCGCCGACGACGGTGGCCACGATGAGCAGTGCCAGGCCGACGGTGCTGAGCTCGTGGACGATCGCCAGCGCGATCGTGGCCACCAGCGCCAGCGCCATGCCGGCGATGCCGAAGATGTTGCCCACCTTGGCGGTCTCGTGCTTGGACAGGCCCGCCAGCGCCAGGATGAAGAGCAGAGCAGCCACGAGGTACGCGGCCTGCGCCGCCGCTTCGACGAATGTCATCAGAGTCAGCTCCTGGAGAACATGGCGAGCATGCGACGGGTCACCGCGAAGCCACCGAAGACGTTGATGCTGGCCAGCAGGATGGCGACGAACGACAGCGCGGTCACCACGTAGTCGCCGTGCCCGAGCTGCAGCAGGGCGCCGACGACGATGATCCCGGAGATCGCGTTGGTCACCGACATGAGCGGGGTGTGCAGGGCGTGGTGCACGTGCCC
The DNA here is from genome assembly GCF_047159485.1 of Krasilnikovia sp. MM14-A1004. Lineage (GTDB taxonomy): Bacteria > Actinomycetota > Actinomycetes > Mycobacteriales > Micromonosporaceae > Actinoplanes. The sequence continues at coordinate 3,736,180 of NZ_AP038773.1, forward strand.
GATCACGTAGTAGCCGATGACGATCGCCAGCGCGAAGACCGTGAGATGGGCCCGCATGGCGGCCGGCGACAGCGCGGCCAGCAGGAACAGTACGGCGGCTCCGGCACCGACGACGGCCAGCCGCCGCGGCGTCGACGGCGGTTGCTTCGCGTGCTTCTCGGTCGCGGCGGCCACCGGGGTCGCGGGCGTCTGCGCCGGTGCGGCCGACACGGAGACGGGCGGGGGCGGCCAGGTCAGCTCGCCGTCGCGGACCACGGTCATCGACCGCTGGACGACGTCGTCGAAGTCCAGCACCAGCCGGCCGTCCTTGGCCGGGGTCAGGAGCTTCATCAGGTTCACCAGGTTGGTGCCGAACAGCTGGGACGCCTGCGCGGGCAGCCGCCCGGCCAGGTCGGTGTAGCCGATGATGGTCACGCCGTTGTCGGTCACGACCGTCTCGCCCGGCACGGTGCCCTCGACGTTGCCGCCGTTGGCCGCGGCCATGTCGACGATCACGCTGCCCGACTTCATGCTCGCCACCATCTCGGCGGTGATCAGCCGGGGCGCGGGCCGTCCGGGGATGAGCGCCGTCGTGATGATGATGTCGACGTCCTCGGCCTGCTCGGCGTAGAGCCGCGCGGCGCGCTCGTTGTAGTCGTCCGACATCTCCTTGGCGTAGCCGGTGGCGGAGACCTCCACGTCGGCGGCCTGGACCGCCAGGTACTCCCCGCCCAGCGACTTGACCTGGTCGGCGACTTCGGGCCGCGGGTCAGTCGCCCGGACGATCGCGCCGAGGCTGCCCGCGGCGCCGATCGCGGCGAGCCCGGCGACACCGGCGCCCGCGACGAGCACCTTGGCGGGCGGGACCTTGCCCGCCGCGGTCACCTGCCCGGTGAAGAACCGGCCGAAGACGTGTGCCGCCTCCACCACCGCGCGGTAGCCGGCGATGTTGGCCATCGACGACAGCACGTCCAGCGACTGGGCCCGCGAGATGCGCGGTACCGCGTCGATCGACAGCGCGGTGATCGGCCGCCGGGCCAGGTCCTCGACGAGGTCGGGGTCCAGCCGGGGGTTCAGGATGCCGATCACGGTGGTGCCCTTGGCGAGCCTGTCGAGTTGCTCCCTGGTCGGCGCGTTGACGGCGAACACGACGTCGGCGACCAACGGGTCACCGATCCTCGCACCGGACGAAACGTACGCCGTGTCGGCGAACGAGGAGGCGAGACCGGCACCGGCCTCCACCACCACCTCGTAGCCCAGCTTGATGAGCTCCGTAACGGTGGCGGGCGTGGCCGCCACCCGGGTCTCACCCAGGCGTAACTCCCTGACTACACCAATGATCATCAGTCGACTCCGCAGCAGACGGTTGACGTTCAGTACGTTGGACAAGGGCTCGTGGGTTCGAGTGGGTCGGCAGGAGTTACCCGGCGGTTGCCGAGCCGTGACCTCGTTCGCGTCGAGTGATTGTTACTTGCCGGTAGGTCGAAGATGACTATGGTTGATATCACATTGTCCGTGCCGGCGCCATGGAACGATCGCCCACAGCCACCAGCCACAGTCACTCAGCGTAATCATGATGTGGCGTGGTGGGAAGCGCCGCGCGCCGGCCGTCTCGCCAGATGGGCGCGCACGCCAGGGCACGACGGTGCCGCCACCGGTGAATCGGTAATGTCACCTCGCTCGATGGACATGATCACCGGATGGGAACGGGCCTGTGAAGAGAAGCTTGTCGGCCACGGTCGCGCTCGTCGGCGCGGTGGCGCTGCTGGCCGGATGCCAGGATGCGGAGACCCGCTCGACCCCGTCGGCCACGGCCTCTGCCACACCGTCGGCACCCACCGGGAACGGCGTCGCGGCGCTCGCGCCGGACGAGATCCTGCAGCGGGCGAAGGACGCCCTCAAGAAGGCGAAGTCGTTCCAGGTCAAGGGCACCGTCAACGACGGCAGCCAGGTGATCTCCGTCGATTTCGGCGTCAGCGGGGCGGATTTCGCGGGGTCGATGTCCGTCGGCGGCGCGCGGGTCGACCTGCTGGCCATCGGTGGCAAGCGCTACATGCGGCCGAGTGAAAAGTTCTGGAGCGCGTCGCTGGACCCGAAGCAGGCGAAGCTGTTCGCCAAGACCTTCCGGGACCGATGGATCACGGTGGCCGACAGCGACAAGCAGTTCGCGGCGCTGTTCAGCGCCGGCGACGTCGACGAACTGCTGAAGCCCACCGGCACCGTGACCAAGGGCGCCGAGAAGGAGGTCGCGGGCCAGCCCGCGATCACGCTGGTCGACGGAAAGCCCAGCCAGCTGCTCTTCATCGCGACCAGCGGCGAACCGTACCCGCTGCAGGTGACCGGCGACGGTGGCTCCGCTATGACGTTCAGCGGGTTCGGCGAGCCGGTGCCGGGCCTGCGGCCGCCGCCCGCGGACAAGGTCGTCGACCTCGGGAAGAGTACGACCAAATAGGCCGGAGCACGGCGCCCGCGAATCACGGGCGCCGTGCGGGCCTCAGCCGGAGAAGCGGGACGAGCGCACCATCGCCCGGTACGCCGCCAGGGACTCCGCGTCGGTGTCCGGGCGGAAGTTGCGCCGGGTGCCCTTCTGGGTGTCGGTGTCGAACCAGACAACGGCGCCGATCGATGGCGTGGCCGATACGTACTTGGCGAATTTCTTGATCCACCGGGCCTTGGTGTGCGGGCCGTGCCCGACGGCCGCGGTCTCGGCCAGAATGATCGGCTTACGCTTTCCGTACGCCTTGACGATCGGGCTGAACAGCGTCTTCGGCGATTCCTTGGAGAAGTTGTAGCCGGAGACACCGACCCAGTCCACGTACGCGTCGCCCGGGTAGTAGTGCTGGAACTTGTTCCAGGAGACGTCGGGGCCGGAATTCCAGTTCGGGGCCCAGACCCAGGCGACGTTCGTGGCACCCTGCTGGCGGAAGATGCGGTGCATCCGCCGCCACGCCTTGATGTACAGCGCCGGCTTCTTCGCGTTGTGGACGCCGTCCCAGGCGAACCAGTTGCCGTTCATCTCCCAGCCCCAGCGCAGCAGGATGGGCCGCTTCATGTCGGCCATCAGCCGCGCCATCTTGGCGATGTGGTGGTCGCTGGCGCCGCTGTTGATCCTGCTGAGTCTCGTGCCCTTCCAGGAGATCATGAGCACCGCCTCGGCGGGCACCTCCGGATGAGCGGCCGGGTAGTAGTCCGACCACGGGTAATACAGGTGCACGATGCGCTGGTCGCGGCCGAGCTGCCGGCGGCGCAGCGCCAGGCTCTGGGTGAGGGTACGGCCGTGCAGGGACAGGTACGAACCGACCATCGCCCGGCCGCGCCGGTAGCGCACCGCTCCGCCCCACGCCGCGGCCGTCGCCGAGTTCGAGGCGAGATCGAGGGCCGTGGTGGCCCCGGCGGGTGTCGATGCACCCGCGACGGCCCGGCCCGTGGCCACGGCGAGGGCCGACAGTCCCAGTAGGCCCAGTACCCGCCGGCGTGCCAGCCCACGGCCTTCTTCCTGCTCCAGCTCCACGCGAAACCTCTCGATGACCGGCGGCGGAACCGGACCAGCATGCCGTGCGGAGAGTTCGGGCGCCTCGCCCCTGCGGCCGACAAACCCGAGCTGACCAGCCCGAAACCACCAACCAGGACGAAAGGTGATCGGGCGGACCGAGCGCGGATCGGATTTCGCGGGGACATTTCTCCACCGCGACGCAGTGCAATTACACCGGGCCCGATAAATGCGCGGACCGGTGGTGCGGCCGGGATATTTTCGGCGGTTAGCGCGGGGACATGGCCGCATGACGTTCATGCAGGTCACATTGATGCATGTTACAACACGTTAACAACTATGTCACTATGTTAATTCGCTCGGGATATTGACATACTCGTCAGTAACCGGAGCGCTTCGGCCCCCTTTTCCCTTCGTGGATCCGGAGGCCCCCCGATGAGCAGAGCCACCACCGCCCTCGCCTGCCTCATCTCGTCCATCCTGCTGACCGTCGCCACCGCCGCCCCCGCCAACGCCGCGTCCGGCACGTCCGACTGGGACTACGTCGCGCTCGGCGACTCCTACTCGTCCGGCGTCGGCGCGTCCGGACAGACCGGCGTCTGCCTGCGCAGCCCCAACGGGTATCCGGGGCTGTGGAACAGCGCCAACCACCCGGCGTCGTTCCGCTCGGTCGCCTGCAGCGGTGCCACCACCGACTCGCTGCGCTCGAGCCAACTGTCGGCACTGAACGCCGGCACCGACCTCGTCACCGTGACCATCGGCGGCAACGACGTCGGCTTCGCGTCGACCATCATCACGTGCACGCTGTCCAGCGACAGCGGGTGCGCCGCCAAGGTCGCCGACGGGCTGAAGGTGCTCAACGAACAGATGCCCGCCAAGTTCGACGCCACCTACCGCGAGATCCGGCAGAAGGCACCGAACGCGACGGTCGTCGTGCTCGGCTACCCGATCCTGTTCGACGAGAACGCACCGAGCTGCGGCTTCGCCGGCATGAGCATTCCCAAGCGCAAGTCCCTCAACAGCGGCGCCGTCGAACTCAACAAGGCCATCAAGGCCCACGCCCAGGCCGCCGGATTCATCTGGTCGGACGTCAGCGACGAGTTCGCCGGGCACGGCATCTGCGGGCCCAGCGCCTGGCTGCACGGCCTGACGGTGATCCCGCCGACCGACTCCTTCCACCCGACGGGCACCGGCTACAAGAGCGGTTACCTGCCCGCCCTGAACTCCGCACTCTGACCCTCCCCGACGGCGGCCCGCGGGATCCACCACCCGCGGGCCGCCGTTTTTCGTCCACCGGGGAACCTGGAGCGCCCTTCGTCTCGTGTCTACCGTGACCGAGGTTGAGGGGAGCGAACGAAGGCATGAGATTGCTACGGCGATCCGGTCGCACGGACGTGGACGAGGCGTTCGCCGCGTACTACGCCGCGCGCGGCAACCATCTGCGCAACACCGCGTACCTGCTGTGCGGCGACTGGCATCTGGCGGAGGATCTGACGCAGACCGCCTTCACGAAGCTCTACCGGGCGTGGCACCGGATCGAGCAACGCGACAGTCTCGACGGGTACGCCCGGCGGGTACTGGTTCGGGCCTTCCTGGACGAACGGCGACGCCCCTGGCGCCGGGAGCATGCCACGGTGCCGGAGAGCCCCGCGCTCGACGGCGCCGAACCGGGCGGCATGGAGCCGGGTGACCGCATGCTGGTCCGGGCCGCGCTGGCCACCCTGGCGCCACGCTATCGGGCCGTACTGGTGCTGCGGTTCTGGGCCGATCTGCCGGTCGAGCAGGTTGCCGACATCCTCGGATGCGCCACCGGCACGGTCAAGAGCCAGACCTCTCGCGGCCTCGCCGCGCTGCGGGACGCGCTCACCGCTGCCGATCCGGAACTGGCCCACACAATCGCTGGAGGACGACTGTGACCGACATCAAGGACATGTGCGACCGGCTGGTGGAGTCCCCACCGCCGCTGCGGAGCGGCGACGCGGTGCTGGCGCAGGCCCGCCGCTCGGCGCAGCGCCACCGCCGGGGCGGCATGGCCGCGGCCGGTCTGCTGACCGCGTCCGCGCTCGCGGCCGGAGGTGTTTACGCCGGGACGGCCGGCGCGCCCGCCGCCGGTCAGGGCGGCCACGGCCTCGCGCCCGCCGCCGCCGCGACCGGCCCGACCAAGGCGCGGGCGTCGACCGGCCTGCCACCCGCCCGTGCCGCGCTCGTCCACAGTGAAAAGATGCGCGAGCTGCTGGTCACGGCGGTGCCGGCCGGTGCCACCGCGGCGCCCCTGCCGGTCGACCACGACGACAGCCTGGACCCGCACAGCGTCCTGCCGGACGCGGCCCACCCGGCACCGCGCAAGGGCGCCATGAGTGTCGCGGGCTTCGTGGTGGTGGTGCAGCAGGACGGCCGGGAGGGCGCTCTCGTCGCCCAGATCCTCGCCGCGGGCACGCCGTTGCCGCGCTGCCATGCCGACGCCGTCACCCAGTGCGCCACCCGGGACGTCGGTGGCGTACGGATCGAGATCACGTCCTGGGCCGACAAGGCGGGCAAGCACATCGCGGCCAGCCGGCGCCTGCAGGGCGGAGTGCTCGTCGTCATCGGTGACCAGGGCATGCGTAGCGAGGAAAGCAGCACGCCGCCGGACGCCCCCGGAAGGGTCCGCGCGCCGAAGCCGCCGCTGAAGACGATGCCGTTCACCGCCGAGCAGGTGGCGGCGCTCGCCGCGAACCCGGACATGCTGCAGTTCCACTGAGCACGGGTCCGGCGCGGAGCCGCGGCCGGTGGGGTCACCCCCGCCGGCCGCGGCTCGTCGCGTGCGGTCCGTGACCCCGTGTTTCCGCAGCGTGCGCCGGCCCGCGACGGCCTCGGCCGAAAGTCGCACAGCGGCCCACCATGATCCGTCCCTGGCCCGAGGCCGCTCCGGGTGACCCGCTGTGACACTCGGCCGGGTCAATCACCGGGGAAGGACGTGGGACCGTGCCGCCAACCGTCACCGAACGGGAACTCAATCAGGCCGATGTGGCCGACGCAGCCCGCTATCTGGCCGGGCGGATCGTGCCGACGCCGGTGCTGGGCAGCCCGGAACTGGACGGGCTGGCCGGTGCCCGGCTGCTGCTGAAGGCCGAGAACCTGCAGCACAGCGGCTCGTACAAGATGCGCGGGGCGACCGTCGCGGTGGGCCGGCTGGCCGACGCCGGGCGCGCCGCGGGGGTGGTGTGCCAGAGCACCGGCAACCACGCGGCCGCCGTCGCGCAGGCCGCCCGGCGCCACGGGCTGGCCGCCGTCGTGGTGCTGCCCGCCGACGCGCCGCCCGGAAAGGTGGCCCGGGCCGCCGCCGCGGGCGCCTGCGTCCTGCGCGCCGAAGGCGACCCGCACGAGGTGGTCCGCCAGGTCCACGCGGACACCGGCTACCCGGTGATCGACGCGTACGACCACCCGGACGTCGTGGCCGGGCAGGGCACCGCCGCGCTGGAACTGATCGAGGCGGCCGAGGCGGCGGGCACCCCGCTGGACGCGCTGGTCGTACCGGTCGGCGGGGGTGGTGGGGCGGCGGGCGCGGTGCTGGCCGCCACGGGCCGCGGCATCGACGTGTACGGCGTCGAACCGTACGGATGCGACTCGCTGGCCCGCAGCCTCGCCGCCGGGCACCGGGTGCCCGTCACGCCGGCGGCGACGCTGGCCGACGGCCTGCGCCCGGCCTGTGTGGGCGCGCTGCCGTTCCGGGTGCTGCGCGACTCCGGCATCGACCCGGTCCGCGTCGGCGACGACGCGATCGCGCACGCGTTCCGGCTGATCGTCACGCATCTCAAACTCGTCGTCGAGCCGTCCGGCGCGGCCGCCCTCGCGGGCGCGCTGCGGGTCGCCGACTCCCACCGTACGGTCGGCGTCCTGCTGACCGGCGGCAACGTCGAGGCCGACCTGGTCGGCCGGCTCATGGAAGGCAGTGCGGCATGAACATCGCGGTTCTCTTCGGTGGCCCGTCGGCCGAACACGACGTCTCGTGCGCGTCGGCGCTGGGCGTGCTGCGCGCCCTGACCGAGGGCGGTCACCGGGTGTCCGCCGTGGGCGTCACCCGCGACGGCGGCTACCGGCTGGTCCCGGACGAGGTGCTGGAGAAGCTGCGCGACCGTACGGGTGTCGCGCGGGCGATCGACGACGCGCTGGAGGTGACCGGGCCCGGGGTCGAGCTGCGCCGCGGTGCCGCGCCCCGGACGCTGGCGATCTGTGCCGACGGGACGGAACTGGCCACCTGCGAGGTGGTGTTCCCGGTGCTGCACGGTCCGTTCGGCGAGGACGGGGTCGTGCAGGGGGTGCTGGAGGCGCTGGGTGTGCCGTACGTCGGGTGTGACATCGCGGCGTCCGCGGTGGGGATGAACAAGGTCGCGATGAAGCGGGCGTTCGTCGCCGAGGGCGTGCCGGTCACCCCGTACGTGTGGTTCGACCGGCACACCTGGCGCACCGCGGCCGACCCGGAGGCGCTGGCCGCCGGGTTGCGGCGGCCGCTGTTCGTCAAGCCCGCGCGGATGGGCTCGTCGATCGGCATCACCCGGGTCGCCGACGGCGACGACCTGGCCGCGGCCGTGGAGACCGCGCTGGAACACGACTCCCTCGTGCTGATCGAGCAGGGTGTCGACGGGCGGGAGATCGAGTGCGGCGTGCTCGGTGGGTGGGAGCCCGCGGCGTCCGTCGTGGGCGAGGTGGCCGTCACCGGCGGCTGGTTCGACTACCAGCAGAAATACTTCGGCGACGCGGACCCGATGACGGTTCCGGCCGACCTGCCCGGGGCCGTCGCCGACCGGGTACGGGAGCTGGCGCTGGCCGCGTTCACCGCGGTCGGCGGATGGGGTCTGTCCCGGGTGGACCTGCTGTTCGACGAGGCGGCCGGGGAACTGTACGTCAACGAGCTGAACACGATGCCGGGCTTCACCGCGCACTCCATGTACCCCAAGGTGTGGGCGGCGTGCGGGATCGACTACGTGTCACTGGTGGGACGGCTCGTGGAGCTGGCGTTCGAGCGGTGATCCGCGGCCGGGATACCCGGCCGCGAATCAGAGCAGGGTGACGGTCTCCGCCAGCAGCACGCAGGCGGCGACCTCGATCAGGCCGACCTGACCGGGGCGGAGGGAACGCGACGGCAGCGCGAGGGCGCGTACCGCCAGCGCGGCGAACAGCACGGACAACGGCCACGCCAGCCAGGCGGCCACCGCGACCGCCGCCACGTGGTAGCAGACCGACAGCCGGTGGTAGGTGGGGTTTCCGCGTTCCCTGATCATCGTCTTGACGTAGAAGACCGTCCCGGCGAAATACAGCAGGACCGCGCCGAACGCGACGCTCACGCGGCCGGGTGCGACGCCGGCGACCGCCGCGGCGACGAACACCATGAGGCAGCTCTGCACGACGGAGACGAGGTCGTTGACCAGGGCCCGCTCGTCGCGGCGCGCGGCGTACACGGCGTTGACGGCCAGCAGCAGCGCGAAGATCGGTGCATAGCCCAGCACCCGCGGCTGGGCCAGCACAACCAGGCCACCGAGTAGGGCGGTGACCGGGGCGTACAGCAGCAGCTGGGCGCGGAAGCGGCGCGGTCGGCGGGTCTTGACCGCCTGCAGCGCGTAGTACGACAGCAGGTAACCGGCCAGCCAGGCGCCGAGCAGCGGCACGTGCGCCCAGCCGAACCCGGCGGCCAGCACCCCGACGAGGTAGGGCACCAGCAGCATCGCCCAGGCCCCGTGCTGCGGCGGGACGAACCGGCGTACGGACCGGCGCCACGGCGGGGACTGCGGCCGGGCCAGGCCGGTGGCACTCATCGCGGTGCCCGCGGCGGCGCAGCCGGTGCCGCTGCGGCCGGTGCCGCTGTGCGGCTCGTTGATGCCGTTGCGCGACCGGGCCGCCGGGCCGCCCCACCCCCGGCGGCGGAGGGGCCCACCGGCGTCAGGGGAAGACGGATCACGCAGGCGTCGGGGGCGCCGAAGGGCTCCAGCACGGCGTCGTCGCCACCGATCCCGTGGTGGCCGAGGACGCCGCGCACGACACCGAGGTGCAGGCCGCACATCGCATCCGGGTTCTGCCCGACGAGTTCCAGGAAGGGACACGTACGCAGATGCACCTCGACGGCACCGCCCGGCGGGGCGGGCTGGCGCTCCGGCTCGAAGCCCAGTCCGGCCAGAACGGCCGAGACCGTGTCCACCGGGTCGTCGTGGGGCGCAGCGGCGGCGGCGAGCCGGCGTCCCCAGTCCCGGCCCACCCGGGCGGCGGCGTCGCGGACGTCCCCACCGGCGGTCGCGGGCAGGTGATCGAGCAGCGCCGTCGCCAGCGCCCGGTACGGCGCCGGGGCGGGGTCGGCGGCGGTGGCGCGGTAACGCCAGGCCGGGCGGCCCGGTGCACCCCCGCTGGCCCGCGCCTTGACCAGCAGCCCGGCGTCGACCAGCCGGTCCAGGTGGGTACGGGTGGTGGACAGGTGCTGACCGGTGTGGGCGGCCACGTCGGCGGCGGTCAGGCCACCGGCGGCGGCGCGGACGAGGCTCAGGATCTCCACCCGGCTGTCGGAGCCCAGGGCCCGGTACCGCTGGGTGTCGATCGTCTCCCCGCTGGGGCCTGTCCGTTCGGTTTCCACGGTGTTCAACGTTATAACGTCAAACACCGTCAAAACCAGGGGAGAGTTCCATGTCACCACCGGACCGCGACGCCAACCCCGGGCCCGCACGCCCCGCCCGAAGTGCCGGCCGGACGCGCCTCGCCCGCGCCGGGGCTACCGTCCGGCGATCTGCGCGACCGCGGCGACCAGCCGGTCGACGTGCTCCGCCGTGGTCCCGGCGCCGATGCTGGCCCGCACCGCCGTGGCGGGCGCGGCGGCGGCCGGCGCGGCGGCGGCCAGCAGGTGGCGGGTCAGCGGGTGGGCGCAGAACAGTCCGTCGCGGACACCGATGCCGAATTCGTCGGCGAGGCGGCGGGCCACCTCCGCCGACTCCAACCCCGGCACCGTGAAGCTGATGATGCCGGTCCGCGGGTGCCCGGCACCGAACAGGGCGAGCCGATGCACCCCCGCCAGCCCCGCGTCGAGCCGGTCCAGCAGCCACCGCTCGTGCCGGGTCACCTCCGCCCAGCCGGTCGTCGTCAGGGTGTCGCAGACCGCGGCCAGCGCCACCGCGCCGGCCAGGTTCGGGGTGCCCGCCTCGTGCCGGGCCGGGCCGCCGGTCCAGCGGACCGTCCCGTCGACGGCCACGTGCGCGGAAGCGCCGCCGCCGCGCAGGTAGGGCTCGGCGGCGTCGAGCCAGTCGGCGCGTCCCGCCAGCACCCCGGCACCGAACGGCGCGTACAGCTTGTGGCCGGACAGCACGACGTAGTCGGCGCCGAGCGCGGCCATCCGCACCGGACCGTGCGCCGCGAGCTGCGCGGCGTCGACCACCACCCGCGCGCCGTACCGGTGCGCCACCTGGGCGATCCCGGCGACCGGCCACACCTCGCCCGTGACGTTGCTGGTCGCGGTTACGGCCACCAGCGCGGGCCCGTGCCGCCGCAGTGCCTCGTCCACCGCCGCGACCGCCTCGTCGGGCGTACGGGGCAGGGGCAGGCGCACCGCCCGGCGCCACGGCAGCAGGTTGGCGTGATGCTCGCCGACGAACGTCAGCACCGTCGTGCCCGCGGGCACGGCGTGGGCCAGCAGGTTCAGCGCGTCCGTGCTGTTGCGGGTGAAGACCACCTGGTCACCGGGGCGGCAGCCGACGAATCGCGCCACCGAGGCGCGGGCCCGCTCGTACGCGAGGGTGCACCGCTGCGACAGCGCCCCGGCTCCCCGGTGGACGCTGGCGTAGGTCGGCAGCATCCGGGTGACCGCGTCGGCGGCGACCACGGCGCACGGGGCGGTGGCCGCGACGTCCAGATTCGCGTACGGCAGCAGCCGGCCGTCCGCGACGCGCACCGTGACGTCGCCGCCCAGCACGGCCAGGGGGTGCCGCGGCGGCGCCGAGCCGGCCGTGGGCGGTGGCACGAGGGTATGAACCGAGGTCGGATACACGTCGACTCCGCGTGGTGTCCAGGGATCGGCCCCGCCGATCCGCGCTTGCCCCACCGCTGCGGCGGGGCCAGGTCATCCCCGGAGGCACCCCGCCGCGGAAAGGAGGGTTGCCGACCAGCCAGCCGGGGCTTGTCGCTGGTACTCAGGACCACCGCGCACCTTACCCGATGGCGGGTCACCCGTGCTGTTCGCCGCCGCCCACCCCGCGTGACGGTGCCACCTCGTGGCCACACCGACCGTTCCACTCAAGACTCACCCACCCCGACACCTTGACCGGCCCGCCGATCAGGCGCAGGCTCACAGGTGCCGGCGTTGGGACATCATGGGATCAGACTTCGAGAGTCACAACCTCGACGCGATCGAGCAGTACATCGCGGCGGCCTACGCGTCGATAAGGTTCCAGACCAACGGCCGGGAGCAGAACCACTTTCGCGCCACCCGTAACACGTTGGGGCCGATCAGCCTGGATCGCCTCGACTACGGTTTCGAGGCGGACTACGCCGTCGAGCCGTTGGGCCGCATCGCCCTGTTCGGGGTGGAGTCCGGGTCCTTCCCGCATGTGGAGACCGACGGTGTCCGGGACAGCCACGCGGCCGGTGAGGTGTTCCTGGCCGCTCAGCCCGACCGGCCGTACGCCGGCTGCCAGAGCCGTGCACGGTTCAGCATCACCATGCTGGATCCGTCGTTGCTCTCCGAGGTGGCCGCGTCCCGCCGCGCCGACGTCCCGGTCCGGTTGACCGGCTACCGGCCGGTCTCCCCCGCCGCGGGGCGCCATCTGCTGCGCACCATCGCCTTCCTGCAGGCGCACGTCGTCACCGATGCGGTGCACAGGGAGTCGGCGCTGATCGCCTCCACCGTGCCCCAGTTCCTGGCGTCCACGGTGCTGAGCACCTTCCCCAGCACCGCGCTGACCGAGCCCACCGGCCAGGACCGCCGGGACGCCCATCCGGCCACCCTGCGCCGCGCCGTCGCCTTCATCGACGACCACGCCCAGCGCGAGATCACCGTCGCCGACATCGCCTCGGCGGCGCGGATCTCCATCCGTACCCTGCAGGACGTCTTCCGCCGTTACCGGGGCACCACCCCGATGGGCTACCTGCGTCAGGTCCGGCTCCGGCACGCCCACCAGGAGCTGCTGGCCACCGACCCCGCCACCGGGGCCACGGTCATCCGGATCGCCGCCGACTGGGGCTTCTTCCACGCCGGTCGCTTCGCGCACTACTACCGCACCGCCTACGGCTGCGCGCCCCACCAGACACTGGAACGCGACAGGCCCTGAGCGCCGACCGGATCGGGGTGCCGCGGTTCCCTGGGGGCGGGCTGGACCAGACCCGCCCGCCCCCGGATCTGCGGCATGCATGTCCTCCCTCCTACTCGGCTGCGGCCCAGTGTCGGGGCGCACAACTGCCAGCGGATAGGGACCTTCGGCCCTCCGGGCCGGACCGGCCGGCGATGCCCGCGGCACATCCATTCCGATGGATTCGGACCGCCGGACCGGGCCGGAATGTGGGACGGATCACTGCCGGCGTCGTCGGCCCGGGCACACCGGGACTTTGGTCCCGGCAAGCTCGGGTCCGCCGCCTCCCGTCGGGAAGATCAGTGCTGCGCAACCGTGGGTACGTACCCCGCATCCGCGCGGTACCGACGGCCGCCGGGCCGTCGCGCACCGCCCCGAGGAGCGCCCCCCGTGTCACCGCACCGCCACCCCGAGGTCGCCCCGCCGCCCGCCACCGACCAGGTTCCCGGTACGGCGCCCCTGCTGGCCGCCCGCCGCTTCCTGACCCGGGAGACCGTCGGTGACCACGGCCGTACGCTGCACCAGATCGGTGACGGCGACTGGGAGGCGTTCTACCGCGACCGGTGGCGCTACGACAGGGTGGTCCGCTCCACGCACGGGGTCAACTGCACCGGCTCCTGCTCGTGGAACGTCTTCGTCAAGGACGGGCTGATCACCTGGGAGCACCAGGCCACCGACTACCCCACCACCGGCCCCGACTCGCCGGACTACGAGCCGCGCGGCTGCCCCCGCGGCGCCTCCTTCTCCTGGTACGAATATTCGCCGTCGCGGGTGCGCCACCCCTACATCCGCGGCGTGCTGGCCGAGATGTTCCGTGAGGCGCACGAGCGCCTGGGCGATCCCGTGCTGGCCTGGGCGGAGATCGTGGAGAACCCGCTGAAGGCGCGGGCGTACAAGTCCCAGCGGGGGCGCGGCGGGTTCGTGCGCGCCGGCTGGGACGAGGCGATCACCATGATGGCAGCCGCGCACGTCTACACCACCAAGACGTACGGACCGGACCGGGTCGTCGGGTTCTCCCCCATCCCGGCGATGTCGATGGCGTCGTTCGCGGCGGGCACCCGCTACCACTCGCTGCTCGGCGGCACCCTGCTGAGCTTCTACGACTGGTACGCCGACCTGCCGATCGCCTCGCCGCAGATCTGGGGCGACCAAACGGACGTGCCCGAGGCCGGCGACTGGTGGAACGCCACGTACCTGATGATGTGGGGCTCGAACATCCCGGTGACCCGCACCCCCGACGCGCATTTCCTCGCGGAGGCGCGGTACCGCGGCACGAAGGTGGTGGCGGTCAGCCCGGACTACGCGGACAACGTGAAGTTCGCCGACGACTGGCTGGCCCCGCACCCCGGCACGGACGGCGCCCTGGCCATGGCGATGGGTCACGTGGTGCTCACGGAGTTCTTCCGCGACCGCGAGGTGCCGTACTTCCTCGACTACGTGCGGAAGTACACAGACCTGCCGTTCCTGGTCACGCTGCGGGAGACCGCCGACGGCGGGTGGGCGGCGGACCGCTTCCTCACCGCCGCCGACCTGGGCGCGGACGACGGTGCACACAAGACCGTCCTGATCGACGAGCGCACCGGCCTGCCGGTCGTGCCCAACGGCTCGCTGGGTTTCCGGTACGGCGAGCCGGGCCGCTGGAACCTCGACCTCGGCGACGTGGTGCCCGCGCTGGGCCTGCACGGCCGCGCCGACGAGGCCGTCGCGGTGGACCTGGCCCGCTTCGACGTCGGCGACACCGAGGGCGGCACCACGATCCGCCGCGGCGTGCCCGTCATGCACCTCAACGGGCACCTGGTCACCTCCGTCTTCGACCTGCTCATGGCCCAGTACGGGGTGCGCCGCGGCGACCTGCCCGGCCAGTGGCCGACCGGCTACGACGACGCCGACTCCCCCAACACCCCGGCCTGGCAGGAGCGGATCACCGGCGTACCCGCGAAGCTGGCCGCCCGGATCGGCCGCGAGTTCGCCCGCAACGCCGAGCGGAGCAAGGGCCGCTCGCTGATCGTGCTGGGCGCGGGCGCGAACCAGTGGTTCCACTCCGACATGACCTACCGGGCGTTCATCTCGCTGGTCACGCTGACCGGCTGCCAGGGCGTCAACGGCGGCGGCTGGGCGCACTACGTCGGGCAGGAGAAGGCGCGGCCGGTCACGGGGCAGCAGCACCTGTCGTTCGCGTTCGACTGGCAGCGGCCGACCCGGCACCAGGCCAGCACCCCGTTCTGGTATCTGCACACCGACCAGTGGCGCTACGAGAGGGTCCCGGCCGACGAGCTGTCGTCGCCGCTGGGCACCGGACGGTTCGCCGGGATGTCCTTCGCGGACACCGTCGCGGCCGCGCAGCGGATGGGGTGGAGCCCGGGGCACCCGGCGTTCAACCGCAACCCCCTGGATCTGACCGACGAGGCCGCGGCGGCGGGCCGTACGGTCAGCGAGCACATCGTGGCGGAACTGCAGGCGGGCACGCTCAAGGGTGTCGCCGAGGACCCGGACGACCCGGCGAACTTCCCCCGCTGCCTCACGCTGTGGCGGGCCAACCTGCTCGGCTCCTCCGGCAAGGGCAACGAGTACTTCATGCGGCACCTGCTCGGCATCGACTCGTCCGCCACCGCCGAGGAGTGCGCCAGCGACCACCGGCCACGCGACGTGGCGTGGCGCGACGAGGCGCCGGTCGGCAAGCTCGACCTGCTGACCGCGCTGGACTTCCGGATGACCAACACCGGCCTGCACGCCGACCTGGTGCTGCCCGCCGCCACCTGGTACGAGAAGCACGACATCTCCACCACGGACATGCACCCGTTCGTGCACGCGTTCAGCCCGGCGGTCGAGCCGCCCGGCGACGCGCACACCGACTACGACACGTTCCTGGCCCTGGCCGACAAGGTCAGCGCGCTCGCCATGACCCACCTGGGCGTCCGCCGCGACGTGCTGGCCGCGCCGCTGCAGCACGACACCCCGGACGAGCTGGCCATGCCGGGCGGCCGCGTGCGCGACTACCGGACCGGCGAATGCGCGCCTGAGCCGGGCAGGACCATGCCGAAGCTCATCGAGATCGAACGCGACTACACGCTGATCGGCGCGAAGATGCGCGCGGTCGGCCCGCTGCTCGACAAGCTCGGCACCACCACCAAGGCGATCACGGTGGACGTCACCCCGGAGATCGAGTACCTGCGCCACCAGAACGGTGTGATCGCCGACGGCCCGTGCGCCGGCCGGCCGTCCATCGCCACCGCCGACCGGATGTGCGAGGCGATCCTCGCGCTGTCCGGCACCACCAACGGCCGGGTCGCCGCGGCGGGCTTCGCCGCGCTGGAGCAGCGTACGGGGCAGCCGTTCGCCGACCTGATCGCCGGGCACGAGAGCGACCGGATCACGTACCCGGACACGCAGGACGCGCCGCAGCCGGTCTTCACCAGCCCGGAATGGTCCGGATCGGAGAAGGGCGGGCGCCGGTACTCGCCGTTCACGCTCAACGTGGAGCGGCTCAAGCCGTGGCACACCATCACCGGCCGCCAGCACTTCTTCGTGGAGCACGACTGGGTGGCGGAGCTGGGTGAGCAGCTGCCCGCGTTCCGGCCGCCGCTGAACATGGCCCGGCACTTCGGAAAGCCGGGTGAGCTGGTCGACGGCGGGCTGACCGTACGGTTCCTGACCCCGCACGCCAAGTGGTCGATCCACTCGATGTACCACGACAACGAGCTGATGCTGGCGCTGTCCCGCGGCGGCCCGGTGATCTGGATGAGCGTCGAGGACGCCGCGAAGATCGGCGTCGCCGACAACGACTGGATCGAGGCCCACAACCGCAACGGCGTCGTGGTGGCCCGCGCCGTGGTCAGCCACCGGATGCCCGAGGGGACCGTGTTCCAGTACCACTCCCCCGAGCGCACCGTGAACGTCCCGAAGGCGGAGAAGAGCGGCCGCCGCGGCGGCTACCACAACTCCATGACCCGGCTGCTGATCAAGCCGACGCATCTGGCGGGCGGGCACGCCCAGTTCACGTACGCGTTCAACTACTACGGCCCGATCGGCAGCCAGCGCGACGAGATCACCGTGATCCGCCGCCGTACGCAGGAGGTGGAGTACTGATGCGTATCCGCGCGCAGGTCGCCATGGTGATGAACCTCGACAAGTGCATCGGCTGCCACACCTGCTCCGTGACGTGCAAGCAGACCTGGACCAACCGGGAGGGCACCGAGTACGTCTGGTTCAACAACGTCGAGACGAAGCCGGGCATCGGCTATCCGAAGCACTACGAGGACCAGGACCGCTGGCACGGCGGCTGGCAGCTCGACGCGAAGGGGCGGCTGACGTTGCGTTCCGGCGGGCGCCTCAAGCGGCTCACCCGGATCTTCGCCAACCCGGATCTGCCCACGTTGGACGACTACTACGAGCCTGCGACGTTCGACAAGGACATCCTCGTCAATGCGCCCGCCGGCCTGAAGGACACCCCTGTCAAGCGGCCCCACTCGGCGATCACCGGCGAGCCGATGGCGCTCACCTGGGGCGCCAACTGGGAGGACAGCCTCGGCGGGGCGCACGAGAACGCGGGCACCGACCCGAACATCGCCCGCATGCCCGCCGAGGCGGCGGCGCGGGTGAAGTTCGAGTTCGAGAAGACGTTCATGTTCCACCTGCCGCGCATCTGCGAGCACTGCCTCAACCCGGCCTGCGTGTCGGCCTGCCCGTCGGGGGCCATGTACAAGCGGGAAGAGGACGGCATCGTGCTGGTCGACCAGGATCGGTGCCGCGGCTGGCGGATGTGCGTGTCGGCCTGCCCGTACAAGAAGGTGTACGTCAACCACGCCACCGGCAAGGCCGAGAAGTGCACGTTCTGCTTCCCGCGCATCGAGGCCGGGCAGCCCACCATCTGCTCGGAGACCTGCGTCGGGCGGCTGCGCTACCTCGGCATCGTCCTGTACGACGAGGACGCCGTGCTGGCCGCCGCGTCGGTGGCCGACGAGAAGGACCTGCTGGACGCGCAGCGCGCGGTGTTCCTCGACCCGCACGACCCGGCGGTACAGCAGGCCGCCCGCGAGTCGGGCCTGCCCGAGGTGTGGATCGACGCGGCGGGGCGGTCGCCGGTGTGGCGGCTGATCAGCGAGTACAGGATCGCGCTGCCGCTGCACCCGGAGTACCGCACCCTGCCGATGGTCTGGTACGTGCCACCGCTGTCGCCCGTACTGGACGCGGTCGGCGCGGCGGGACGCGACGACACCGACGCCGACGACGTCTTCCACACCATCCGCGAGCTGCGCATCCCGGTGGAGTACCTGGCGGAGCTGTTCACCGCCGGTGACGCCGGGGCCGTCGCGGGCGTACTGATGAAACTGGCCGCCATGCGCTCCTACATGCGGGCCCGCACCCTGGACGGCACTGTCGCGCAGGACCTGCTCGACGGCATCGGGATGAGCGCCGCGCAGGTCGAGGCGATGTACCGGCTGCTGGCCATCGCCAAGTACGACGAGCGCTACGTCATCCCGGCCGCGCACCACAGGGACGCGGCCGCCCTGGAAGCCCAGGCCGCCTCGGCCGGCTGCTCCCTGGACTGCGAGGGCGGCCCCGGCATGACCGAGAAGGCCACCGTGGAGAGTTTCCACCTGGTCGGCGGCGACCAGGTCCACCCGGGACGGCCGGGCCTGTTCGCCAAGCGCCCCGACGGGCGGCGCGGGCTGACCATCAACCCCAGAGGTGCCTCATGACCGAGCCGATGACCAAGGAGCGCCCGGCCATGGGCGTGCCCGCCGCCGATCGCGGCCGGATCTTCCAACTCGTGTCCCTGCTGCTGACCTATCCGGACGCCGAGCTGCTCGGCGCGGGGCCACAGCTGCGGGCGGCCGCCGCCTTCATCGACCACGCGCAGGTGCGCGCCGACGTGACCGAGTTCCTGGACTGGTTCCTCGGCACCCCACCCATCGCTGTGCAGCGCCACTTCGTCGAGACGTTCGACCTGCGCCGCCGCTCCGGGCTGTACCTCACCTACTACCTGCACGGCGACACCCGCCGCCGCGGGCTGGCGTTGCTGATGCTCAAACAGCGGTACCGGGCGCACGGGCTGCGGCTGGCCGATGGTGAGCTGCCCGACCTGCTGCCCGTGGTGCTGGAGTTCGCCGCCGCGGTGGGGCCCGGTGACGGGGAGGCGCCACTGCGCCAGCACCGGCAGGGCATCGAGCTGCTGCGCGCCGCGCTGACCGGGGCGGGCACACCGTACCGGCTGCTGCTGGACGCGGTGGCGGCCGTGCTGCCGCCGCTCACCGAGGCCGACCGGGACGCCGTCGCCGCGCTCGCCGTCGACGGCCCGCCGGTGGAGACCGTCGGCCTGGACTCGCTCGGCTACGGCCCCGACCTGGACGGCGCGGCCCTCGCCCCCTATCCCGCCTGCTCCGCGCCGGAGGCCACGCGATGAACACGCTCATCTGGATCGTCGTGCCGTACTTCTGCCTCGGCGTCTTCGTCGGCGGGCACGCCTGGCGGTGGCGCCACGACCAGTTCGGCTGGACGACGCACACCAGCCAGCTGCTGGAGAGCCGGATTCTGCGCCTGGGTTCGCCGCTGTTCCACCTCGGCGCGTTCGGAGTGATCGGCGGGCACGCCATGGGCCTGCTGGTCCCCGCCGCGGTGACCGAAAGGATCGGGATCAGCGAGCACGTCTACCACACCACCGCGGTGTGGGGCGGCACGGTGACCGGGACGATGCTGGTCGCCGGGCTGGTGCTGCTGATCGCCCGGCGCTTCGTCAACGGCCGGATCCGGCGGGTCACCACCGGGGCGGACAAGGTCCTCTACGCCGCCCTCGCCGCCATGGTCACGCTCGGCATGACCGCCACGGTCGCCACCAACCTGCTCGGCGACGGGTACGACTACCGGGAGACCATCGCGGTCTGGTTCCGGGGGATCTTCTGGCTCCAGCCGCACACAGAGCTGATGACCTCCGCGCCGCTGGTGTACCAGCTGCACGCGATCGGCGGGTTCCTGTTCCTCGCACTGTGGCCGTTCACCCGGCTCGTGCACGTGTGGTCCGCTCCCCTGGCGTACCTGTGGCGCCCGTACGTGATCTACCGCGCCCGGCGCGGCGCCGCGCCCGCACCGCAGCCGCCGCCCGCCGCCGTACGCGACAGCGCACGCCGGGGTGTCGGCGCACACCACTGACTTCCCCGCCTTCGGCTCGCCGCCGCTGTGGGGTGGCTACGGTGAAGACGTCGAACCGATCATGCGGCGGAGGGCCCCATGTCCGACTACCTGCCCAGCATCTACACCCAATTCCTGGACCGCTTCCCGGAGGTCGCCGAAGCGCAGGGCGCGGTCGCGAAGGCGGTACGCGAGCGCACCCCCTTCGACGACCGGACCGACCGGCTCCTCAAGCTCGCGATGGCGATCGGCGCGCAGGCCCGGGGCGCGGTCAGATCCAACGTACGCAAGGCGCTGCAGGCCGGCGCCAGCCTCGACGAGGTCCGCGCGGTCGCCCTCGCGGCGATCACCACGTGCGGCTTCCCCACCGCGATCGCCGCCATGGGGTGGATCGAGGAAGTCGCCGAGGCACCGTGATGACGGAGGAGAACCTCTGGCTGCGCATGGTCGCCGAGAACCCCGGCCACTCCCAGTGGTACATCAAGCGGTTCCGGGACATGGCCGCGGCCGGCGCCGACCTGGCCGGCGAGGCCCGCATGATCGACGCCATGGTGCCGCGCGGCACCCGGATCCTCGACGCCGGCTGCGGCACCGGGCGGGTGGGCGGCATCCTGGCCGCGGCCGGGCACGACGTCGTCGGCGTGGACCTGGACCCGGATCTGATCGCCGCCGCCGAGGCCGAACATCCGGGGCCGCGGTGGCTGGTCGGCGACCTCGGCGAGCTGGACCTGCCGGCCGCGGGCATCACCGACGGCTTCGAGGTCGTGGTCTGCGCCGGCAACGTGATGACGTTCGTCGCGCCCTCCACCCGGGTGGAGATCCTGCGCCGCCTGGCCCGGCACCTGCGGCCGGGTGGGCGGGTGGTGGTCGGCTTCGGCACCGGGCGCGGCTACGCGTACGAGGACTTCCTGGCGGACGTCGCGACGGCGGGCCTGCGCCCCGATCTGCTGCTCGGCACGTGGGATCTGCGTCCGTTCACACCGGACGCGGACTTCCTGGTCGCCCTGCTGGTCCCCGCCTGAGAGCGGTCAGCCGGCCGGGCCCACCGCCGTGCCGCGCACGTGTTCGAAGATCAGGCTGGTCTCTGCGTGCGCGACCTCCGGGCGGCTCAGCACGTGCTCCACCACGAAGTCGCGCAGCGCGTCAGGGCCGGTGACCGCCACGTGCAGCAGGTAGTCGACCTGCCCGGTGACGTGGTAGACGCCGACCACGCCGGGCAGCCCCGGCGCCGCGGCGCGGAACGCAGCCACCCGGTCACGGTGGTGCACGGCGAGGCGCACCGACACCATCGCCTGGATCGGCAGCCCCACCCTGGCGAGGTCGACGTCGGCGTGGAAGCCGCGCAGCACGCCGCGCTCACGCAGCGACCGCAGCCGGGTCAGGCAGGTGGACGGGGCGATGCCGAGCTCGGCGGCGAGGCTGGCGTTGGGCGCCCGCGCGTCCTCGACGAGCAGCGCGACCAGGCGCCGGTCGAGATCGTCCAGCCCGCTCGGCGCGGGGCGCTCCGGCGGCCCTGGGCCGCGCCGCAGTTCCTTCGTCATGGTGACCTCCATGAACGCTTCTCCCCGAATATTGTGCGGCTTGATCATCCGCTACCGAAGAAAATTCGGAACTGTTGTGCGGATGCCGAACACTGCGCACCCTTGCCGCCATGAGCAGCCTCGACACCCGGGCCGTGCACGCCGGTCGCGACGACCTCGCCCAGCTGGGCGTCCACGCCCTGCCGATCGACCTGTCCACCACGTACCCGCTGCCGGACGTCGAGTCGGGCGGCGACGCGTACGAGGCGCTGGCCACGGGCGGTCACGAGGCGCCCGGGAACAGCCTGGTCTACCAGCGGCTGGCCAACCCGACCGTACGCCGCTTCGAGGCCGCGCTCGCGGACCTGGAGGGCGTCGGCGAGGCGGTGGCGTTCGGTTCCGGCATGGCGGCGCTGACCGCCTGCCTGCTGGCCGCGGCCGCCGAGGGCCGCCGTCACGTGGTCGCCGTCCGCCCCCTGTACGGCGGCAGCGACCACCTGCTCGACTCCGGCCTGCTCGGCACCGAGGTGAGCTGGGCGACGCCGGACACGGTGGCCGCCGCGATCCGCCCCGACACCGGGCTGATCATTGTGGAGACCCCCGCCAACCCGACGCTGGAGATGCTGGACCTGAGCGCCCTGCACGCGCAGGCGGGCGAGGTGCCGCTGCTAGTGGACAACACGTTCGCCACGCCGGTGCTGCAGCAGCCCGCCCGGCACGGCGCGGCCCTGGTGCTGCACTCGGCCACCAAGTTCATCGGCGGGCACGGCGACGTGATGGGCGGCGTGGTGGCCTGCGGGCCGGAGTGGGCCGCGCGGCTGCGCCGGGTCCGCGCGGTCACCGGTGGCCTGCTGCACCCGCTCGCCGCGTACCTGCTGCACCGGGGGCTGCAGACGCTGCCCGTCCGGATGCGGGCCCAGCAGGAAGGGGCGGGCAAACTCGCGGACCAGCTGGCCGGGCACCCCGCGATCACCCGGGTGTACTACCCCGGACGGCCGGAGTGCGACCCGGCCGGGCTGGTGGGGCGCCAGGTCAGCGGCCCGGGAGCCATGGTGGCGTTCGAGGTCTCCGGCGGGTACGCCGCCGCCGCGCGCGTGGCCGGGGCCTGCCGGCTCATCACCCACGCCGTGTCGCTGGGCGGCGTCGACTCGCTGATCCAGCATCCGGCGTCGCTCACCCACCGGCCCGTGGCGGCCGAGGCCAAACCGGACGGCGGGCTGCTGCGCCTGTCCGTCGGGCTGGAGGATCCCGCGGACCTGTGGGCGGATCTGGCGCAGGCCCTCGACGCGGCGCAGTAACCGCGACGCACCCCCGCTACGGGTGGTGCGGTGCGGCGATGGCGGCCCACACCATCTTTCCCTTGCGGGTCGGTACCGCACCCCACGCGGTCGCCGTCGCATGCACCAGGCGCAGTCCGAGGCCGTGGCGGCCGGGATCGCCGGGATCGCCGGGCGCCCGGCCGGGCAACCACGGCAGGCCGGGGTGCCGGTCGTGGACGGCCAGGTGCAGACCGTGGGATCGGCGGGTGAGCGCGACGTCGATCCGGGTCCCGGCGTGTTCGATCGCGTTATCGACGAGTTCGGTCAGCACCCTCTCGGCGGGTTCCCGCACGCCGGGCAGGTCCCAGCTGGTGCACGCCTGCCGCACGATCTCCGGGACGACGGGCAGGGCGGCGGCGTCCGGTTCGAGGTGCGCCGTGATGCGCTCGGTGAGTGCGTGCCGGGACAGCAGGGCGGCGCGGGCCTCGGGCGCGGTGGCGTACACCGGCAGGAACCACCGGGCGCCGCGGCGGCGCAGGACCCCGGCCAGCGGCGCGGCCGTGGGCAGGCACACCACCACGGGTACGGTGGGAAGCTGCTGGTCACCCCAGGTGCGTGCGGTCATCCACAGTGGCGCGCTGGCGCCGTCCGGGTCGCCGAGGTCGCGCAGGTCCACGACGATCGCGGCGGGGGCGTCGGCGAGGCACTTGCGGAGCACGTCGACGGAGGCGGCACGGAGTTCGCGGGTCCATCGACCGTGCGGGGCGATCTCGGTGATAGCGGTGTCGAAGTCGCCGGTGGCGACGACGACCTGATCCTCGCCACCGCTCGCGCGGGACAGCAGGAACGGCGACTCTTCGCGTCTCATGGCTCGCTCCTCATCGGCGCGGCCCGATGCCGTCCCCGCTCATCGGCAGACATGGGCCTTCCGGAGCCGACGGTCCATATTGCCCCTCGTCGTGCGCCGTCAAACGGCGACGCCGGTCATTCTCCGACCTCGGGACGGGCCACCTCGTCCGTCGTCGCGCGCGTGGCTACGGACTCGTCGGCCTCCATGGCGATGATGGCGCCCCCGTTGACAGCGCCGTCCGGGGTCGCCAACGGGGTGCAGGCGACCCGGACGACCACGGGCCGGCCGCGCCGGTTCACCGCGTCGACGGTGGCCTCCCCCGTCGCGCCGCCCGGTCCCAGCGCCGAACGCAGCGGCACCCGCAGCTTCTCGAACGGCAGGCCGATGTCGAGGTTGAGGAAGTGCTGGCCGACGACCTCGCTGGAGCGCAGGCCCCACAGATCCTCGGCGCGCCGGTTCCACACCCGGATCCGCAGGTCCTGGTCGACGACGGCGACACCGGCGCGCAGGCTGGTCAGGACCGCTTCGAGGAATCCGTTGGCCTCGTCCAGCTTGGCGGTGTTGATGCGCAGCTGGTCGTTGATGCTCTGCAACTCGTCGTTGGTGGACTGGAGTTCCTCGTTCATCGTCTCCAGTTCCTCGTTGGTGGACTGCAGCTCCTCGTTGGTGGTCTCCAGCTCCTCCACGGTCGAGTGCAGTTCCTCGTTGGTGGTCTCCAGCTCCTCCACGGTCGACTGCAGCTCCTCGTAGGCCGATTCGAGCTGCTGGTTGGCGTGTTCGAGGTCCTCCTGGAGCTGCCGCGCCGCGGTGACGTCGTGGAAGACGAGGTTGACGCCGAGCAGGCTGCCGTCGCCGTCGCTGAGCGGGCTGATCTGCACCTCGAGGTTCGTGGTCTCGCTGCCGCGCCGGTACTCGACGTCGGTGACCCGCAGCGTCCGCCGTTCCACTTGCGCCTGCTCGATGTAGCTGCGCAGCTCGACCGGCCGGTACGACAGGTCCAGGTCGCGGAACGGGCGCCCGACGTCGCGTGAGGTGAGACCGAACAGCTTCTCCATCTGCCGGTTCGGCAGCGCGACCAGCCCGTCCGAGGTGAGGACGAGCTGGGCGGGAGGGCTTGCCGCGAAGGCCTCGTTGCGCAGCCGGTCGAGTCCGGTCGCCGGGGTGGCCGCCGGCTGCGGCGGCTCGGCGAAGATCGCGCCCGGCGTCGCCGCGAGCCGGGGCACGCGCCGGAACACGCGCCGCTTCAGGTCGATCGGGGTGAACAGGCTGCCGTGGCTCAACAGCATCTCGGCCTTGCCGAGGAACAGCACACCACCGTCGGCGAGAGCGAAGTGGAACCGGTTGAGGATCCGGCCCTGGGTCTCTGTGTTGAAGTACATCAACGTGTTGCGGCAGGTCAGCAGGTCGATGCGGGAGATCGGGGCGTCCTGCACCAGATCGTTACGGCCGAAGATCACCGACCGGCGCAGGTCCTGGCGGAAGGTGAACCGCTGGCCCGACGACTCGAAGTAGCGCTTGACCAGCTCCGGCGGGACGGCCTTGACGTCCCGGTCGGTGTAGGTCGCCTGCCGGGCCTCGTTGAGTTGTTCCTCGTCGACGTCTGTCGCGTAGATCTTCACCCGGTCCCGGAACGCCTCCGGCCCGAGAATCTCGGCCAGCGCCATGGCCAGGGTGTACGCCTCCTCACCGGAGGCGCAGCCCGCGGTCCACACCCGGATCACCGAGTCGGCCGGCTTCGCCGCGACCAGGCCCTCCAGGACCTCGCCGCGCAGGAAATCCCAGGCCTCCGGGTCCCGGAAGAATCCGGTGAGGTTGATCAGGATGGTGTTGAACAGCGCCGTGAACTCGTCCGGGTGGACCTGCAGGTAGTCGTGGTACTCCTGGTAGTCCTCGATACCGACCTGGCTCATGCGCCGGTTCACCCGGCGGGTGAGGCTGGACCGCTTGTAGCCCGTGAAGTCGAAGCCGCGCGACTCCTTGAGGTAGATCAGCAGCGCTTCGAAGTGCGGGTCGGTCGATTCCATCCAGTCTCCCAGGGTTACGGAGCAACCTGCCCGGGGACGCTACCGCAGCCCGGTGAGGTGGTGGTGGACTCGGCCCGTTCCGGTGGTGTTGCCAGGGAACCCAGCTGCGAGATCAGGCGTCGGATGGTCTCGCCCGCCGCGTCGGCGTCGGCGGCCATGTCGTGGAACCGTGCCCCCGTGGCGTTGTGCCGCGGGGTACGGCTGCGGGCCATGCGCCGGCTCAGCGCGGACTTCTCCTCCAGGGCCCGCAGCGCCATCCACAACGCCCCTTCGAGCGCGATGGCCTGCTCGTCGAGGAGGCTCTCCGGCGACCAGGCGTGCCCGACCCGGCAGCGGTACCGCGGTGCCGACTCGGTGCCGATCTGGAACAGGGCGCCGCCGCAGGCCGGGCAGCCGTATCCGGCCGCGGGCTCCGCGAATTCGTCCGTGGTCACCGGTTCGAGGGTGGACATGGCGAGTTCGGCGATCAGCGTGTCGTCGTCGGCCGCCATCGCCGCGGGACCGGAAAGCTCCACGGCGGTGAGCCGGACCAGGAGGTCACCCAGCTCGGCCGCGGGAGCGACGCTCGCGCCCGGCGCCCGGGCGAGCGCGGCCTTCGGCATCCACGGGTAGAGCGCGTCCGAGGGATCCTGCACCACGGCGGCGCCGCCGTGCGCGGCGATGCTGGCCAGCCCGGCGGCACCGTCGTCACGCGATCCGGACAGCACCACGCCGACCGCGCGGCGCCCGGCGGCGCGGGCGATGGACCGGAAGAGCGGATCGATCGCGGGACGGTGGCCGTTCTCCGCCGGGCCGTGGGTCAACCGGATCCGGCCGTCCAGCACCAGCAGGTGGTGATCGTTCGGGGCGACGTAGATGCGGCCGGGGACCAGTTCCTCGCCGTCGACCGCGGTCGACGCGGTCAGCGGGCCGCTGCGGCTCAGAATGGCCGGCAGCGCGCTCGGGGCGTCGCGGGGCACGTGCAGAACGACGAGCACCGCGCCCGGGAAGTCCGCAGGAATTCCGGCGACCAGCGCGCGTAGCGCCTCCACCCCACCTGCGGAAGCACCCACCGCGACCATGTCCCGGTGCGCTGCTGTCCCACGTGCAGGCATGTCTCCCACACTATCGCTCGGCAGGGCACCAAGATGATCTTGGGCGGCGATCGCCCTCCCGGTGCACGCGAAGCCCGCGGCCGGTGGCTCGCCCCGCGGTTCAGTCCGCATGGTCGGGATCCAGCGGCGCAGCAGCGGACGCCTGGTCGGGCCGGGACACCTCGACGTGCAGGCGGGGATCCGGCGCATGGGACCGGCGCGCTCGCGCCTGCCCGTTGTGGCGGGCGTCCAGCGCCTCCAGACGGTGCAGGAGGTGTTCGGCGCGGGCCCGGGCCTTGTGGGCGCGACGGCGGGCGGCTTCGGCCCGCGCCGCGGCGGCGACCGGACTCCGGGCCGCGCACACGGGAACGGCGCTGGACAGACGCACGGTGAAACCTTTCGGGGTGACGGCGGTGTCGAGGTGGTCGCAGCTCTGCCGGGCCAGCCACAGACCCACGCCGGCACGGTGGGGATCGCCGGTGTCGTGGGGGACGTAGCCGGACAGCGGGTCGTCGAAGCCCGCGCCGCGGTCGGTGACGGTGCACAGTATCCGGGTGGGCGCGGCCCACAGCTCGACCCGTACGGGTGGGCGGCCGTGCACGAGCCCGTTCGTGACCACCTCGGCGATCGCTGTCACGAGGTCGGTGCGGGTGGCGGTGGGTAGCCCGGCCAGGACGCCGTCACGCAGGTGCCGGCGCAGGTCGGCGAGTTGCGCCGGTTCGGTGAGGGCCCCGAAGGCGTACGTCGGATCCGTGTCCTGCAGGGGGTCGGGTCCGATGGCGGGGAGTTTGTGCAGCAGTTGCGCCGGCGGTATGTACGCCGGGTTGGGCGTGCTCTCCGGGCCGGTGAGCAGCAGCGGATGGGTGTGTGCTGCACTGGCCAGCACCGGTCCGGGCATGGCGCCGGTGTCGTAGGCGCATACGCTGGACAGCGGGTAGGGGGCGAGCGCCGCGTTGACCACGGCCTCGAACCGGGTCCATTCGCTCCAGCTCGTCGGCCCGCCGTCGAAGTCGACCTCCCCCACCAACCGCAGCCGGCCGCTGCCGGTGTGCCGCAACATCATCCGCCGGTAGGCCGCCACCGCGTTCGCGCTGCGGGTGTAGACGGCGGCCTGATCGAGCACCAGCAGCCGGGAGTCGCCACCGAGTGCCTCCGCCAGCATCACGTTGCGGTCGCGGCGGCAGACCAGCACCGCCGCGTCACCGGCGTCCAGTCCGCCGCGCAGGAAGGGCACGGCCGCGGCGGCCAGTGCCGCGGCAGAGTCGAAGAACAGTACGTGATGCAGACAGCCCGCAACGACGGTCATGGGTCACCTCCCACCAGATGCATGCCGGGTACCAGGTCCAGATCAAGACGGCGCATGACCTGATCCACGTGCGCTTGCGGGCCGACCAGCAACACCCGCCCACCGCCGGTGCGGAACCGGTCGCTGGCTTCCACCAGCATCCGGCAGGCCGCCGCGTCGACCACGTCGACGGCCGCGAGGTCCAGCCAGACAGTACGCGCGGTACGCCTGATCGCGGCGGTCAGCACCGCGCCGAACACCTCGACGTTGCAGACGTCGAGCTCGCCGCAGACCCGGAGGCCGCGCCCCGCACCGCTGGTGGCCAGCCGCGCGTGGCGGATCCCGGGCAGGTGTACACCGACGGCCTTGGCCAGCCACGTGCCGATGGTCGTCGCGCGGCGGTACTGGCACAGCGACGACACGGTGCGGGTCCGGCACAGGCGCTCGATGTCCCGCTCGGCGCGCAGGTACGCGCGGGGGGACAGCAGGCTCAGCGCGGCACCGGCCTGCGCCGACAGCCGTACGGCCGGGAAGCCCTCGGCGAGCGCCCGCCCCACGACGGCGTCCTGACCGTGCGGCGGGTAGAACTCCGCCAGTGGCAGGACGGCCAGCCGGCCCTCCCGCTGAGCCGCCTCCGCGTCCAGCCCGTGCGCCTGCAGCACGCTCGACAGCGAGTCACGCGCCGCGGCGGGGCCCTCTGTGTAGATGACCTTCTCGCCCCGCTCCAGACCCCGGCGCACCCATGCGGCGAGCGCCGCCCGCCGCTCGTCCTCCGAGCTGTGCAGGAGCAGCAGGTGCCCGTCCCAGCCGGGTACCGCGTCGGAGTCGCGGGAGTCTGTCACCTTGGTGGCTGTACCCATCCAGCGCGGCGGATAACAGACGACGGCCCGTGCCAGCGATCGTTGTGCACCGGTCGGCTCCGTCGACTTGCCCGCTGCCGTCCGGGTTTACACCTGATTTGAGCCGGGCATGCACAGTCAGACGGGGAGGTGACACTGTGATGACCGCGCCGTTGGACTGGACCGTGGACGAGGGCGAGGGACGTGCCGTCGTGACGGTCCGGGGCCGCCTCGACCTGGCCACGGCGCCGAGACTGCGCCAGGCGCTGCTCAAGTGCCTGGCCGAGCAGCCCGAGGCGCTGTTGATCGACCTGTCCGGCATCGAGGTCGCCGGCAGCACCCCCTTGGCGCTGTTCAGCTCGATCGCCCGCCAGGCCGCCAGTTGGCCGGGCACCCCGGTGCTGCTCTGCGCACCACCGGCGCTGGCCACGAAGCTCGCGCGCGGAAAGCTGACGGTCCATCCCGACCTCGACGCGGCACGACGCGCGACGCCCCACGAGGGCACGGCGACGCAGTCCGTCCACGACGGCTTGCTGCCGGTCTCCGGAGCGGTACGGCACGCGCGGGACATGGCCACCGACGCGTGCGCGAGATGGGGCCTGCCGCATCTGATCGGCCCGGCCTGCCTGGTGGTCAGCGAGCTGGTCGCCAACGCCGTCGAGCACGCCGGCACGATGATCACGTTGCAGATCAGCCACCGGGACCGCTACGTCAACATCTCGGTCCGCGACGGCTCCCCCGAGCCGCCCCGGTTGATCGAACTGGACGTCCTGGACCGGGAACGTGGCCGCGGCATCATGCTGGTCGACAGCGTCGCGACGCACTGGGGCTGGCTGCCCTCGCGGGAGGGCAAGGTCGTCTGGGCGACGCTCGCCGCCTGACCCGGCGTACCGGGCACCGAAAAAACAGCGCCGACAAAGACAATGGCCCGGCGGGATCCACGGCCGCCGGGCCATTGTCGGTCTGTGCCGGTGCGCCACCGGCGCCGGTGTCAGCCCTTGACCGCGCCGGCCGTCAGCCCGGACACGAGGTGCCGCTGGGCGAAGAAGAACACCACTGCCGCCGGCACGGTGATCAGCACCGCGGACGCGGTCAGGTTCCCCCATTGCGGGTTGTAGGCGGGCACGAACTGCTGCAGGCCGTACCCGAGGGTGAATCTGCTCTTCTCCTGGATGAACGCGGTGGCGTAGGCGACCTCGCCCCAGGCGGTCAGGAAGGAGAAGAACGCGGTGACGGCGATGCCGGGCCGGGCCAGCGGCAGGATGACCCGCCAGAACGTGGCGAACGGCCCGCACCCGTCGAGGTGCGCCGCCTCGTCCAGCTCGGTGGAGATCGAGTCGAAGTAACCCTTGAGCATCCACGAACAGAACGGTACGGCGATCGTCAGGTACGCGATCACCAGCGAGCCGAGCGTGTTGATCAGCCCGAGACTCGCCATGATCACGTAGATCGGGACGATGAGGATGGAGACCGGGAACATCTGGGTCACCAGGAAGACCAGCAGCAGCTGGCGGCGCCCCGGAAAGTTGAACCGGGACAGCGCGTACCCGGTGGTGGCCGACATCAGCACGCCGATCGCGGTGGTGGCGATCGCCACGATCACCGAGTTGAGCGCCCACCGGGGGAACATCGTCTCGGTCAGCACGTACCGGTAGTTCTCGAGGGTGGGGTGGTTGACGAGGCTGATCTCGCTGGTCTGCACCAGCGCCTCGGGCTTGAACGACGACAGCACGACCCACGCGATCGGGAAGATCGCGATGAGCGTCGCGACGATCAGGGTGGCGTGCATCGCGACGGACGCCATCGGTGAGCGACGGCTCATGGGCTTGCGCTTGCCCGTTGCTACCTGCGCGGACATGTCACCACACCTCGCCTTGCTTGCGCAGCGCGCGCCGGTAGAACACCGAGAACACGAGCAGGATGGACAGGATCAGTACGCCGTAGGTGGAGGCGAGTGAGTAGTTGCGGATGCCCTCGAAGGCCGCCTTGTAGGCGCCGGTCACCAGGATCTCGGTCTCGCCGGCGGGCTGGCCGCGGGTGACCAGGAAGATGATCGGGAACATGTTGAAGGTCCAGATCGTGCCGAGCAGCAGGACGGTCATGCTGACCGGCCGCAGACCGGGCAGGGTGACGTTCTTGAACCTCTGCCAGGGAGTCGCGCCGTCGATGGTGGCCGCCTCGTAGAGTTCCGCGGGGATGGCCGTCAGGCCGCCGAGCAGCGACACGATCATGAACGGCACACCGAGCCAGACGTTGGTGACGATGGCGGTGGTCAGTGCGGTCGGCTCGTTGTCGAACCAGTTCACCGGCTGCAGGCCGATCGCCTTGAACAGGGCGTTGACCACCCCGAACTGGTGGTTGAACATGAACCGCCAGGAGAACGCGCTGACGAAGCCGGGCACCGCCCAGGGCAGGATCAGCAGCACCCGGTAGATGCTGCGCCCGCGCATCGGGCGGTTGAGCAGCACGGCCAGGCCCAGCCCGATGCCGTACGTGAAGACGACGCAGGTGACGGTCCAGATGATGGTGGTCCAGAACTGGGGCCAGAACTGGCCGATCTGGCCGTTGAGCACCTGGATGTAGTTCTCGAGGCCGACGAACTTCCAGGCGTGCGGGTTGGCCTGGCAGCTCAGATCCCCGGTGATCGACGGGGTGCACAGCTCACGCTGCTGGTTGGCCTCGGTGAGGTCCGTGAACGACAGGTAGATCCCCCGGGCGAGGGGGTAGAAGACCAGGACGCCGAGCACGATCACCACGGGCGTGACCATCGCCCAGGCGTACCAGTGCTTGTCCCAGCTGCGCCGCAGCCGCCCCGGTGGGGCCGGCTCGCGGACCGGCTCGGGGGTCGGGGTGCGGCGTCCGACCGTTGCGGTGCTCATCGCTGCTCCACTTCCGGGGGGAAAGGCTCCAACGCGGCTGGCCGCCGACCCGAGGGCCGGCGGCCAGACGATCGATCGATCAGTTGCTGTAGTCCTTGACGATCTCGGACTTGTAGGTCTTGGCGACCGTGTCCAGCGACGCCTTGGCGTCCTTGTTCTGGACCAGCACCTCGACGGCCATCTTGTCCATCGGGCCGAAGAACTGGCCGCCCTCGGGGATCCAGGGACGGGCCACCGCGGCGTCGAGCACCGGCTTGAACGCGGCGATGGTGGCGTTGTCCTTCACACCCGGCAGGTCGTACGCGGACTTGCGGGTGGGCAGCAGGCCGAGCTTGTCGGCGAGGAACGCCTGCGACTCCGCCGAGGACATGAACTTGACGAACGCGACAGCGGCCGCGACCTTCTCCTTCGGCATGCCGGACCAGATCGTGTAGTTGTGGCCACCGACCGGGGCACCGGCCTTGGCGCTGCCGGCGGGCACCGGCGCGATGCCGAGGTTGTCGAGGCCGCCGAAGGCCGGGGCGTCCTTGATGCCGTTGACCTCCCACGGCCCGTTGATGATCATGGCGACCTTCTGCTCCTTGAACAGGGTCATCATGTTGCCGTAGGCGTCGTTGGCCGGGGGCTTGACGGCGGTGCCGTCCTTGACCAGGTCCTGAGCGATCTTGATACCGGCGACGGCCTGCGGGCTGTTCACGGTGATCTTCTTGGCGGACGCGTCGACCAGGTCGCCGCCCTCACCGTAGATGAACGGCAGCAGGAAGTAGCCGCCGGAGTTGATGAACAGCGCCTGCTTGCCGGTCTTCGACTTGATGGTCGCGGCCGCGGTCTTGACCTCGGCCCAGGTCTTCGGGGCAGCGGTGATGCCCGCGGCCGCGAAGATCTTCTTGTTGTAGAGCAGCGCGAGCGAGTCGGTGACCTGCGGGACGCCGTACGTCTTGCCCTCGTACTTGTCCGCCGACATCGGGGTCGGCAGGAAGTCGCTCTCATCCTTCAGCAGGTCCGAGCCGTCCAGGTTGTAGAGGTAGCCCAGCGAGGCGAGCTCCGGCACCCAGGCGACCTCGGCGCGCAGGATGTCCGGGGCGCCCGACTTGGCGGCCGCGGCCGTCTTGAACTTGTTCTGCGCGTCCGCGAACGGCACCGACTGGTAGTCGACCTTGACGTTCGGGTACGTCGCGTTGAACTTCTTGATCAGCTCCTGGAACGCCGGGGCCTCGTTCTTCGGGTCCGAGGTGTCCCACCAGGTCAGCGAGGCGCTGAGCGACTTGGGGTCGGTCGCGGCCTTGTTGTCGCTGCTGGTGCTGCTCTTGTCGTTACCGCCGCATGCCGCGGCAGTGAGCGCCACGGCCAGGGCGGTGGCGATCATACCGACGCTACGAATGCGCATCGGATCTCCTGTCGGTTCTCGTGCCATGGCCCCGGGGGACGAGGTGACATGGCCTAAGGGGTGGGATCGCCGCCGTCCGGCGGCTGGTGACCGGAGTCACGCTAACACGCAAGTAAAACGTGTTAGGTAACTGTTTCTTAACGAGATCTTCCCACCGCCGTTCCGGAGGCGTGCTCCTCCCTTCGGAGGATCCAGGACAGGCTCGCGGTCGCGAAAAATCCGTGCTAAACAGTGCACGACGGCAGTAACCGTTTACTAAACTTCACACTGCGTGAGCTGATAGCCTGGCCGCAGTACACGCCCCGAGGGAGCGCAATGGCAGCGAAGGACGCCCACGCCGGCCGGGGCAGGGCCACCTCCAGCGACGTCGCCGCCGCCGCCGGCGTCTCCCGCTCCGCGGTCTCCTTCGCGTTCAACGACCCCACCCGGGTCTCCACCGCGACCCGCGAGCGGATCCTCGCCGCCGCCCGGGAACTGGCCTACACCCCGCCCCCGTCCAGCCGGACCGTGCGCAACCGCCGCACCCAGTGCCTCGGCGTGCTGCTCCCCCACGACATCCCCAAGGCGATGGAGAACCCGTACTACGCGCGGTTCCTCATGGGCATCGGCCAGGTGTGCACCCGGGAAGGGCTGTCCCTGCAGCTCATGCCGCCCGTGGGCGACTCCCTCGTCAGAGTGATCCGGGAGGCGGCGGTCGACGGCTTCGTCGTCTGTGGACTCGACACCGACCGCGGCGAGATCGCCGAGCTGGGCCGCCGCGCCCTGCCGTACGTGCTGGTGGACAGCGACGCGCCGGACGGAGGCGCGGCCAGCGTCGACGTGGACGACCGCGACGGCGCCCGCCACGTCACCCAGCACCTGCTCGACCTCGGACACCGCCGGATCGCCGTACTGAGCATCGAACACCGCTCCGACCAGCCCGCCCGCACGTACCGCGACCCCATGATCCGCCGGATCGCCGGGATCGAGGACGCGCTGCGCACCGTCGGCATGAGCGCCCGCGACATCACCATCGCCGAGGCGCCGTGCACCCGGATGGACGGCTACCGCGCCGCCCAGGCCCTCATGGCCACTCGTCCCCGGCCCACCGCGCTGATCGTGCTCGCCGACCAGATGGCGTTCGGCGCGATCGAGGCGCTGCGGGACCTCGGCCTGGACGTGCCCGGCGACGTCTCCGTCACCGGCTTCGACGACCTGCCGGAAGCACAGTGGACCCGGCCGCGGCTGACCACGGTGCGCCAGCCCATCGCGGCCAAGGGCCGGATCGCGGGTGACTTCCTGGTCTCCGCGATCCGGGGCGAGGACCAGCATCCCCACCAGCTCCTGCACACCGCGCTGATCACCCGCGAATCCAGCCGCCCACCAGCGGACCTCACTCAAGAGGATCTGGCGATCCGCAATCTTTCCGCGTAGTACCCCGCCGTCACGCGACAGTGCCGGCTCACGCCCGCACGGTACCGCGACACCGTGGGTCCACAGACGACAGCAGGGCGGGCATGTCTCGCTTCAGAAAGATCAACAAGGCGTCGAACCCAGTGATCCTCCGAAACGGTCATGCTCGCCCTGCGCCTACGCCAGGCCGGGTCCATGCCCACCCGGAACTGTCGCTACCGGCATCGATCCGAGATCAGGGGCGGTCCCGGAATTCCCAGTAGGTCACTTCGTCGACGACCCCTTGACCCGAATACAGGACACCCGAGTTGGTGTCTCCCTGGTTGAGCCAGTTGAACTGGATGCTGGAGTACTGGTAATCGTGGCTGTGCCAGGTGACCCGCGCCCGCCACTGGTTCTTCGGAGCTCCGGAGGGGCAGGAGGCACTGACCCGGGTGCCCTCGAAATTGCCGCCGGCGTCGTAGGAGGCGTGCTTCTCCCACCAGCAGTTGTACTGCGTGTAGTGGCGGGGGCCGGCTTGCGCAACGCCCGCCGTTCCCAAGAGGACGCCGACGGTGACCGCGACGCCGGCCACCACCTTGGCGACTCGATTTTTCACGCTGTAACCCCATTCGTACTTATGCACGCTCCTCTCCCCGTGAAAGGAGCCGGCGGAAACATAGCAATGACCTTCAATTTCTGCAAGATCTTTCATTGCCGTGTTGCTGTCCCGACACATCCACCCGGGCGAAGCCCTCGCGCAGATCCGTGCCCCGCCCCGCACCGCAGAAGTGTGAACCGCGGGCCGTTCCCGGCCGATGGCGCTGCGACAGTGCGTACGGTGCCGGAAGTCAGGGAGGTGCAGCCATGCGGACCACACGACGGCGCCTGCTGCAGGTCGGACTGGCCGGGCCCGCGGCGGCACCACCCGCACCTGTTCTCCCTGCACTTCTGGGCCCGCGCCGATGCCCGGCCCGGACCCTGCGCGGGGCCGTCGATGCCACGCACACCGCGCGACGAGGGTCAGTTCTCCACGCAGAACTCGTGGCCCTCGGGATCCCGCATGACGACGAGGCCGTCGCCCGGCTGCGCCACGGTCGCGCCCAGCGCCGTCAACCGGGCGACCTCGTCGGCGATCGGCCCGGGCGCCCGCAGATCGAAATGCATCCGGTTCTTCGCGACGCGCGGTTCGGGCACCCGCTGGAACCACAGGTTGGGGCCACCCCAGCCGGGCGCTTCCACGTACGCCTTCTCCGACGTGGAATCCTCGTCGAGTTCACCGCCGAGCGCGGCCGCCCAGAACGTGGCCGCCGCGAGCGCGTCGGTGCAGTCGAACGTCACGCTCTTGATGAATGTCGCCATGGTCAGCACCGTACGTCGCACGCCGCCGGCCTCAACCCGTTTTCACCGCGAGGGACACCATGATCACTGGAGCGCATGCCATCCTGTTCAGCGCCGACGCGGACCAGGACCGCGCCTTCCTGCGCGACAAACTCGGGTTTACCGGGGTCGACGCGGGCGGTGGCTGGCTCATCTTCGCCCTGCCGCCCGCCGAGGTGGCGGTCCATCCCGGAGAGACTCAGGCCTCCGAGCTCTACCTCATGTGTGACGACGTCAACGCCACCATCGCGGAGCTGCGCGGCAGGGGTGTGGACCTGTCCGGAGAGGTCCAGGACAGGGGGTGGGGACTGCTCACCTCGATACCGCTGCCGAGTGGCGCTCAGCTCGGCCTCTACGAGCCCCGCCACCCGACCGCACCCCACTGAGCCGACGGTCAGCGCGGCACTCGATGCTCTATGCGATCCACGCGGGGGCGTCGTCGGACAGGGCGAGGTCGAGGCACCGGGCCTGATGCGGCGGCAGTGGCGGCACCGAGCCCGGGTCGAACCAGCCGACCTGGACGGATTCATCGTCGTTGACGCGCGCCTCACCACCGATGGCCCGGCACCGCAGGCCGATGGAGAGCCAGTACACCTGGTCGCCGTTGGGCGCCACGGACAGGTCGAGGGCCTCGACGGCCAGCAGCCGCTCCACCGCCACCTCCACGGCGGTCTCCTCGAACACCTCGCGGACCGCACCGGCCGCCGGTTGTTCGCCCGGCTCCAGGCACCCCGTCGTCAGCGCCCACTCGTCGGTGTCCGAGCGACGGACCAGCAGGACACGGCCCTGGTCGTCGAGGACGACCGCGATGACTCCGGCCAGCGGCAGCGGGTCATGGCCGATCCTGGTACGCAGGGCGACGACGAATTCCGGAATAGCCATCCCATGACCCTACGAAGTGCCTGCCAGGTGTGCCCCGCCGACCGACAGATGAGCATGGCGGGCATGACTCGCCTCGGACCACAAGGCGTCGTGAACCTTGCCGGCCCACTGAGACGGTCATGCCCACCATGCGATATCCGGCCCGAAAACCGGTGCTTACCTCAGCGGAACTGGAACGCCGTCACTTCATCGACGACACCCTGGTCGGAGTACAGGACACCCGAGTTACCCGTGCCCTGGTTGATGTAATTGAACTGAATGGTCGAGTACTGGTAGTCGTGGCTGTGCCAGGTGACCCGCGCCCGGTACTGCGTCCCCGGAGCGCTGGTGGGGCAATAGATCCTGACGGTGGTGCCGGCGAAGAAGCCGACTTCGTAGTACGGCGCCTTCTCCCAATAGCAGTTGTATGCCACGTAGTGGCGGGTGACGGCGGCCTCCGCGACGCCCGCCGTACCCAACAGGACGCCGGCGGTGACCGCGACGGCGGTCAGCACCCTTGCGGCTCGAATTCTCATGTGACCCTTCCATGGCCGTACGACTTCTCTCCCCGTGAAAGAAGATCGCGGCAACCTAGCAAGGTTTTCCGATCCTTGGAAGATCTTTCGGGATGCCGGGCTGGACACCCGGTCCGTGGGCGACATTAGTGGGGCCACTGAGGCGAAAGGGGTTTGGAAGAGTCTGCAAATGCGCACCCCTGATACACAAAGGGGTACGAGTCAGGTGACGCGGGCGTAACCCTCAAGCGGGCGGTGGAATGCGGCGGCGTACGTCGTCGACCGTGGCGGGACCGGGATGCCAGGCGGCCACCCAGTCGCCGTCGGACGCCGGGGTCACGATGCCCTCCTCCAGGAACGCGTACCGGCCGTCGAGCGCCCGCCGCGCCAGCCGTACGTCCAAGGAATCCGTGTTGTCCCACAGCCCGGCGAACAGAGCCTCCGCCCGCAACCGCGCCTGCCGGCAGAACAGATCGGCCAGCTCCACTCCCTCGGGCCGGTCCCGCCGCTCGGCGCGGGCACGCACGCACACCGCCGACATCGCGAACAACTCGGCGCCGATGTCCACGATCCGGGCCAGGAACGCCTGCTTGCGCTCCATCTTTCCCTGCCAGCGCGACATGGCGTAGAACGTCGAGCGGGCGAGCTTGCGGGAGGCGCGCTCCACGTACCTGAGGTGGGCGGCGAGGGGTCCGAACCTGCCGTACCCCGTCGGGACCTGGCCGCGGCCGACCGCGAGGGTCGGCAGCCACCGCGCGTAGAACGCGCCCGCCTTCGCCCCGGCGCGGGCCTTGCGGCCGAAATCGGCGTCCGGGTCGATGATGTCGCCCGCCACCGACAGGTGCGCGTCGACCGCCTCGCGGGCGATCAGCAGGTGCATGATCTCGGTGGAGCCCTCGAAGATGCGGTTGATCCGCAGGTCGCGCAGGAGCTGCTCGACCTCGGCGGCGCGTTCGCCGCGGGCGGCCAGCGAGGAGGCCTTCTCGTAGCCGCGGCCGCCACGGATCTGGATCAGCTCGTCGGCGATCTGCCACGCCATCTCGCTGGCGAACAGTTTGACCAGGGCCGCCTCGATGCGGATGTCGTTGCGGTCGTCGTCGGCGATCACGCAGCACAGGTCGAGCATCGACTCCATGGCGTACGTCGTCGCGGCGATGAAGGCGATCTTCTTGGCCACCGCCTCGTGCTGCCCGACGGGACGTCCCCATTGGACCCGCTCGGCAGACCATTCGCGGGCCACGGTGAGCGCCCACTTGCCGGCGCCCACGCACATCGCGGGCAGCGACAGGCGGCCGGTGTTCAGCGTGGTCAACGCGATCTTGAGGCCCTTGCCGAGGCCGCCGATGACGTTCTCCGCGGGGACGAACACGTCGTGGAAGCGGGTCACGCTGTTCTCCAGGCCGCGCAGGCCGAGGAACTCGTTGCGCCGTTCCACGGTGATGCCGGGCGAGTCGCCCTCCACCACGAACGCCGTGATGCCCTTGTCGGGCACCCGCGCCATCACGACCAGCAGGGTGGCGACGGTGCCGTTGGTGGCCCACAGCTTCAGCCCGTTGAGCCGGTAGCCGCCCTCGACCGGCTCCGCGACCGTACCCAGGCGTGCCGGGTCGGAGCCGACGTCGGGCTCGGTGAGCAGGAATGCGGACACCTCACCCGCGGCCAGCCGGGGCAGGAACACCTTCTTCTGCTCCGGCGTACCGAAGATCTTGAGGGGCTGCGGCACGCCGATCGACTGGTGCGCGGACAGCAGCGCGGCGACCGCGGGGCTGACCGAGCCGATCAGCGTCAGCGCCTTGCAGTAGTGCAGGTTGGGCAGGCCGAGGCCGCCGTACCCTTTGTCGATCTTCATGCCGAATGCGCCGAGCCGGGCCAGACCGTGGAAGACCTCGTCGGGGATGCGGGCCTCGCGTTCGATGCGGGCTCCATCCATTCCGGAACGCACGTACGCATCGAGCCGGGCCAGGTAGTCGTCGGCGTCGGGGCGGGGCTCGACGGCCGGCCACGGGTCGATGAGGTCGAGCGGGAAGCGGCCCAGGAACAGTCCCTTGCCGAAGCTGGGCTTGCGCCACTCGGACTCGCGGGCGGCCTCGGCGACCTGTCGCGCCTGCTTCTCCGAGACGTCGGCCGGCTTGCCCTGCGTCGTGGTCACGGCTTACCCCCTCGAGGAGAGTACGGCTACCAGACCGCGAAGACGCTCCACTCGGCGCCTCCGGGACCCCGCTAGGCGCCACGCTACCGAGCCGTGTTACCGGGTGGTAGCCATCTGCGCATAATCGCGTTTCGCCCGGCCCCGGCGGGGGCGGCGCGACCTTCCCGCCCGAGTGCCTGATCCGTCCGGTGCACGTCCCGTACCGCCCTCGCCGGGAGGGTGCCGCAGCGCCTACCGTAACCGTCGTGAACAGCGAGGACAGGGGTTCCGGGCGGGTCGTCGTGCTGGTGCTGCCGGAGGTGAACTTGTTGGACCTGCCCGGTCCGGTGCAGGTCTTCGACGCCGCCGCCCACGAGGGCGCCGGCTACCGGATCGAGTTCGTCGCCGCGCAACCCGGTGAGGTGGTCTCCGCCCAGGGGCTCCGGCTGGCCGGGCTCGGCCCGCTGCCCGGGACCGGCCCCGGTGACCTGATCCTGATCCCGGGTCCGCGGCTGCGTCCGCCGACACCGGAGCAGCCCCTCGTACCGCCCGCCGTGCTGCCCTGGCTGCGGTCGGCGGTCGCGCACGGGTCACGGGTTGCCTCGGTCTGCACCGGGGCGGCGGCGCTGGCCGAGGCCGGGCTGCTGGCCGGACGCCGGTGCACCACCCACTGGTCCGTGATCGACCTGCTGCGGGAGCACTATCCGGCCGCCCGCGTGCAGGACGCCGTCCTGTACGTCCACGACGGACCGGTGAGCACCAGCGCCGGGATCGCCGCGGGCATCGACCTGGCCCTGTCGCTGGTCGAACGCGACCACGGCCCGGCACTGGCCGCCGCGGTGGCCCGCCAGCTCGTGATCTACCTGCGGCGCGACGGGACCCACGGGCAGCTCAGCCCGTTCCTGGAACACCGCAGCCATCTGCACCCGGCGGTGCACCGGGTGCAGGACCACCTCGCACAGCACCTCGACGCGCCGCACACCCTCGACCAGCTGGCCCGCGTGGCGCACCTGTCGCCGCGCGGGCTGAGCCGGGCGTTCACCGCGACGATCGGGCTGACCCCGCTGGAGTACCAGCAGCGGCTGCGCCTGGAACTCGCCGCGAGCCTGCTCACCGAGACCGACCTGACCGTCGAGGCGGTGGCCGCCCGGTGCGGCTTCCGCGACGCCCGCCACTTCCGCCGCCTCTATGGCGCGCGCTACGGTGCGCCGCCCTCCGCGGCCCGCACCGCCTGACCCTCGCGCCTCGCCGCACCGCTCGCGTCGCCGTTTCTCTGGGAGCCACCACATGCCACACGTCCTGCGCCGGATCGCCGTCGTCGTGCTCGGTCTCGCCCTGTCCGCCGCCCTCGTCGGGGCGGTCGCCGCCGCGGGGCTGGCCGTGACGATGGGCGAGAGCTTCCCCCGCTCCGCCGTTGCCGCGCCGCCG
Organism: Krasilnikovia sp. MM14-A1004; assembly: GCF_047159485.1. Lineage (GTDB taxonomy): Bacteria > Actinomycetota > Actinomycetes > Mycobacteriales > Micromonosporaceae > Actinoplanes. The sequence goes on from NZ_AP038773.1 coordinate 3,776,869, forward strand.
CAGGGCTGGCCGGTGCCGCGCGCCGCCCCGGCGGGCGCGACGGTCGTGGCGGTGGTGACCGGAGCGACCGGCTCGGTGGTCAGCGACGTGCTGCTGCCGTACGAGACATTCGCCCGGTCGTCGCGGTTCTTCGTCTACACCGTCGCCGCGCGGCGTGCGCCGACGCCGCTGTCCGGGGGGCTGCGGCTCCTGCCCGAGCACACGTTCGCCGACGTCGACGCGGGTACCGCCCCGGCACCGGACGTCGTGGTCGTCCCGGCGGTCGTCGACCCGGCCGGTGGCGAGGAGGCACCGCTGCGGAACTGGCTGACCCGGCAGGCGGGCCGGGGCGCGTACGTCCTCGGGGTCTGCGCTGGTGCCAGGGTGCTGGCCGTCAGCGGCCTGCTCGACGGGCACCGGGCCACCTCGTTCTGGCAGAGCCTCGGGTCGCTGCGCCACGACCATCCGGCCGTGCGGTGGGTGGCGGGTCAGCGCTACGTCCAGGACGGCCGTCTCGTCACCACCGCCGGGGTCACTTCCGGGCTGGTCGGTGCCCTGCACCTGGTCGAGCTGCTGGCGGGGCGGGCCGAGGCGGACCGGGTCGGGCGGGAGCTGGCGTACCCGGGATGGGCGCTCGACGCGCCGACCGGCATCCCGGAGCAGCGGCTGGCGGCCGCCGACCTGCCGTACGCGGTGAACGCGGCGTTCCCGTGGCTGCGCCCGACGGTGGGTGTCGGCCTGGTCGACGGGGTGGGCGAGGTGGACGTGGCCACGGCGTTCGAGGGGTACTCCGGCACGTCGTTCGCCGCGCGGACGGTGCCGCTGGCGGCCGGCCGTACCGTGATCACCCGGCACGGGGTGGTGCTGCTGGCCGAACCGGCCGACGCCGCCGCGCCCACGGTGGACCGGCTCGTGGTGCCCGGAGCCGAGCGCGCGGACCCGGCGCTGGCCCGGTGGGCGGCCGAGCGTCACCTCGACGTGGCCCTCCCGCATGCCGCACCCGGCGAGTTCGCCTTCGACCCGGTCCTGCGCGACCTGGCCGCGCACGCGGACCGGGCCACCGCGCGCACCACGGCGAAGTTCACCGAGTACCCGATCCGGCAGGTGCGCCTGACCGGAGACGCGTGGCCGTGGCGGCCGACGGGGCTGGCCGTGGCCACGGTCGCCGTCGCGGCCGGGATCGGCCTGCTGCCGGGCGCGGCGTTGCGGCGGCGGGCCCGGCGCCGCTCGCGGTCAGTCGATGACGGTGACCGGGGTGCCGGGGACGAGGTGGCGCAGCAGGCTGCGCTGGCCGGGTTTGGGCACCCGGATGCAGCCGTTGGAGATGCTGTGGCCGAAGGCGTCGCTGCGGTACCAGCTGTGGATTCCGGTATGCGCCCCCTTCAGGGAGGCCGCGACCGTGTGCCGGTCGTCGGGCACGGAGCCCAGCACCAGGACGTCGAGGCCGCCGTAGACGGCACCGGCGGGCCTGCTGCGACCGAGCACGAACGTCCGGCCCAGGGGCGTCGGCGTGGCCGGTGAGCCGGTGGCGACGGTCCACCGCGCGACCCGGGCGCCGTCGCGCAGCCAGGTCAGCTCGTGCGTACCCCGGCGCAGGATCAGGTGGTCCCGCAGCGGCCGCAGTGTCCAGTGTCCGGCGGGCAGCCAACCGATGGTGCGGTTGATCGAGGGCAGCAGCACCGCAACCCAGCCGGTGCGTCGCATGAGGATCGGCACGGTGACCGGAACTCCGCTGATCGTCGGCGGCAGGAACGCCCGCGGCTTGCCGCCGGGAGCGTCGTAGACCGCGAGCGGCCCGGTGGGATGCAGGCCCTCGGTGAGCGCAGCGGTCGACGCCGGCGTCGGATCGGCCGGGAAGCCTTTCGGTACGGACCAGTAGTCGATCACGCGGAGCCCGGCGGGCGCCGCGCGGGCCCGGGGTGTCGCAGCGTAGTGCGCGGGAGTGGAGGGCAGCGCCCCGGCGGCGGGTGACGAGGAACGTGACCCGGCGGCCCGGTCGCCGTCACGGATGCCGATGACCACGGCCGCGACCGCCAGCCCGGCCAGGACACACACGACGAGGACCAGCAGGGGTGTCGGCAGCGGGAGACGCGGGAGAGGGTGGCGCAGGCCGCGTGGCACCCGGACCAGGGTACGGAGCCTGCGCCGGTGTCACGCCCGGAAATTCCGGCGATCACCGGATCGGGTCGGGGCTACCCCCGTTGGAGTTCGGGCAGGAGGCGGGTGGCGACGTCGACCAGCACGGCCTCGTCGCCGGCGTACCAGCTCTCGGTCCGGGGCCAGTGGGTGATGACGTCGGTGAAGCCGAGCCGCGCGGCCCGGGCCGCCTGCTCGGCGAAGAAATCCGCGTTGACCAGGGAGAAGACCGGTGCGGCGTCAAGCAGCAGGTGGCGGTCCAGAGTGGCCGGGTCACGGCCCGCCGCCTCCAGCGCCGCGTCCATCCGCGCGGACAGCCCGGCCACCGAGGACCACCAGCTCTCCAGGTCGTCGAAGACGGTGCCGGTGGTGACCCAGCCCTGGCCGAAGCGCGCCGCCAGGCCCATCGACCGGGGACCGTTCGCGGCCACCACGAACGGGACCCGTGGACGCTGCACACACCCCGGATTGTTGCGGGCGTCCACGGCGGCGAACCACTGCCCCCGCCAGGTGGTGCCGTCCGTACGCAGGATCAGGTCGAGCAGCTCTGTGAACTCGGCGAACCGGTCCACCCGCTGCCGTGGCGGCAGTTCCTCCCCGCCGAGCACCATGGCGTCGAAGCCGACGCCGCCCGCGCCGAGGCCGAGCAGCAGCCGCCCGTCGCTGACGTCGTCCACCGTCGTGATCTGGCGGACGAACGCCGCCGGGTGACGGAAGTTCGGCGAGGCGACGAGGGTGCCGAGCCGGATCCGCGAAGTGACCGTGGCGGCGGCGGTGAGCGTGGTCATCGAGTCGAACCAGGGGCCGTCGACCAGGTCGCGCCAGCCGAGGTGGTCGTAGGTCCAGGCGTGGTCGAAGCCCCACGCGTCGGCCCGCCGCCAGCGCTGCTGGGCGTCCGACCAGCGCTGATCGGGGAGGATCACGATGCCAATCCGCATGATCGTCAGCGTACGGGGCGGCCCGCCCGCGCCTGCGCCGAGCACCCGCCGCCACCGTGACCGGCGTGGCCGGATCCGCCCCGCCCGCTCCCGGGAACGGGCGGGGCGGCCACGTTCAGTCGCCGGCCACGCAGCTGCCGTCGGAGTCGACGGTGTTGCCGAGGTCGACGATCCGGGCCCAGACGGCCCGGCAGTCGGACGGCCCGTGGTTGCTGGTGTTGTCCGTGACCGTGGTGTGCTGCAACTCCACCTTGCCGGGGCCGGGGGTGCCCGGCGGGCCCGGGACGTAGCCGAGCGTGATGTTGATGCCGCCGCCGCCCTTGTCGGCGTGGTTACGGCTGACGGTGCTGGCCACCACGGTGACCGTCGCCGGTCCGCGCACGTCGATCCCGCCGCCGTAGCCGGCGAGTTCGGCGGGCCGCGTCGGGTCGTGCGGGTCGGTGACCCGGTTGTCGGTGATCACCGAGTTCTCCACCCGGCCGGTCCAGTCGAACCGCAGGCCGCCCGCCTCGCCCGCCTCGTTGTGGTCGACCAGGCTGTCGCGCAGCGTCATCGGGGCGAACGGGATGTTCTGCACGGCGCCGCCGAACCGCGCGCTGTTGCCGGTCAGGTGGACCCGTTCCATGGTCAGGTCGGAGGCGTTGAGCACCGCGCCGCCGCCGTAGTAGTTGTAGAGCGAGGCCACCGGTTCCGAGTCTCCGCCGGTGATGGTCAGGTCCACGATCGTGACCGGTCCCAGCGTGGTGAACACGCGGTCGAGGTGTCCACCGTCGATGACCGTGGCGTCGCGTCCGGCGCCCTCGACACGGGTGGGCTTGAACAGCTTGAGGTTGCCGTGGGCGGCGTCCGCGAGCGTGTAGTCGGTGAAGGCCTTGCCGAGCAGCGGCGGGATGGTCAGCCGGTAGTGACCGGCCGGGATGACGATGGTCGAGCCCGGATCGGCGTTGGCCTCCATGGTGGCGGCGCGCACCGTGCAGGCGTCGGCGGCGCTGGCGCAGCGGCCGTCACCGGGGTCGGCGTCGGGGGCGTCGGCCGTGCTGTCCACCCGGTAGCGCCCGGCCGCCGCGTGCGCCGCGGTGGCCGGGACGAGGACGGCGGCGGCCGCGAGGGTCGCGACGGCGAACTCCCGGCACAGCCGGGAGCGGTGAGGAGAAGTCCACATGGGAAGGTGGTTACCGACAAGTAGCCGACGACAAACCGGTGGAAACAAAGAAATATGTGAATTTCTTACGCGGCCCGGGTCGGCTGCGCCTCGCCCTCCAGCCGCCCACCGGTACGGGCCAGCAGCGCGGTCAGCTCGGACGCGGGCATCGGGCGGGCGAAGTAGTAGCCCTGGGCCAGCGGGCAGTCCAGCTGGCGCAACCGCTCGGCCTGCGCCTCGGTCTCCACCGCCTCCGCGACCGTACGCAACCGCAGGCTGCGCGCCATCTGCACGATGGCCTGCAGGAACGCCGTGGAGTCGCCGCGCGCGTCCTCGTCCTGCACGAACGCCCGGTCGATCTTGAGTACGTCGACCGGCAGCGTACGCAGGTAGGCCAGCGAGGAGTACCCGGTGCCGAAGTCGTCGACGGCGACCCTGATGCCCTCGCCGCGCAGCCGGTCGAGCACCCCGTGGGCCGCGGCGGCCTCCGGCCCGACGTCGGCGACCAGCACGGTCTCGGTGATCTCGACGACCAGCGCGGCCCCCGGCATGGCCCGTGCCTCCAGCGCGTCCAGCACCACGTCGGCGATGTCGGGCTCGCGCAGCTGGCGGCCGGACACGTTGACGGTGACGGCGATGCCGTACTGCTCGAACCACGGCTTCACGTCGGCCAGCGCCCGGCGCAGCACCCAGGCGCCCAGCGGTACGACCAGCCCGCTCTCCTCGGCGATCGGGATGAACTCGCCCGGCGGGATCCACCGCGTGCCGTCCCGCCAGCGCACCAGCGCCTCCACGGCGGTGACCCTGCCGGTATCCAGATCGACGACCGGCTGGTAGTGCACAGCGAGGGCCTCGTCGGCCAGCGCCCGGCGCAGGTCCGCGATCAGCCGCATCCGGCGGTCCCGCGTCTCGGCCAGGGCGTCGGCGTAGACCTCGACCCTGTTCTTGCCCGCTCCCTTGGCCGCGTACAGGGCCATGTCGGCGCGGCGCAGCGCCTCGACCGTGCCGACCGGCGCGGCGGCGGACAGCACGCCGACGCTGGCCGTCACCATGGTCTCCCGCTCGCCGAGCTGAAACGGTTCCCGGACGGCCTCGACCAGGGCCCGCGCGACGTCCGTGGCCGCCGCCGCCCGCTCCTGCACCAGCAGGACCGCGAACTCGTCGCCGCCGAGGCGGACCAGCAGCCCGTCGCCGGCGGCCTCCCGCAGCCGGTCGGCCACCGCCGTGAGCAGGGTGTCGCCGACGGCGTGGCCGTACAGGTCGTTGACGTCCTGGAAGCCGTCCAGGTCGAGCAGGAGCAGCGCGTGCGGGCCGGTCACGGCGTCCAGATGGTCACGCAGCAGGACGCGGTTGCCCAGGCCGGTGAGGTCGTCGCGCAGCGACCAGGCGGTCAGCGCGGCGCGCAGTTCCTGCTGCTCGTGCAGCGCGGCGTTCAGCGCCACGGCCTGGTTGTCCAGCTGGATCGCCCGCCGGTGGGCGAAGTGCGCCAGCAGGCCCAGCCGGGCCACCAGCAGCACCGCCGTCGCCGCGGCGACCACCATGGGCACGATCAGGTCGACCGCCGGTGCCCCGCGACCACGCAGCACGACGGTGCCGACCGCGACGGCCGGGCCGACCAGGGCCAGCAGGGCGTAGAGGCTCAGGCGCGCGGGTGTGGCGATCCGTTGCACCCGTTCGGCCGAGCCGGTGGACTCCGACATCGACGGGTGCAGCGTGGCCGCCGCGAAGAACACGTACGCCAGCACCCACAGCGACGCGCTGGTCGCGCCGGTCAGCGCCGGCACGTTCCAGGCGAGGCCGACGTAGTAGAGCATGTCGCCGGTCATGTCCAGCGACAGTCCCGCAACGAAGATGACGTAGGAGGGGGTACGCACACCGGCGCTGAACAGCAACCGCAGCGCCAACGCGATGATCAGGAGATCGAGCAGGGTGTAGATGAGATAGCCCGGCGAGCGGTGGCTCAAGTCCGGCCCACTCATGATCGGCGAAATGATGAACGCCCAGGCCAGGCCCGACAGCCCACACGCCGCCACGGCCGCGTCGACGACCGCCTCGTACGCGAATCGGGCCCGGTCCCGGCGGGCCCAGGTGAGCAGGGTGGCGATGAACAACGGGTAGGCGCAGACGTACAGCAGGTCGCCGACGGACGGGAAGTGCAGCGCTGCGGTGAGGGCGAGTTCGCCCGTCCACCACATCACCCCGCCCAGGCTGGCGCCCACGCCGGTGGTCATCAACAGCCACGGCGTCCGGTACGCCGGACGGTGCCAGCGCAGGCCGCACACCATGGCCGCCACGGCGACGACAGCGGCCACGGCGAACGTCGCCTGCCGCCCCATCGGTGGCATCCAGGGCACCACGGCCACGAGGGCGAACCCGCCCAGCAGGAACCAGCGCCACACGGCGCCGCGACCGGCCCACGCGCGGGACGGGCCCTGGCCGTCCCCACCTGCCGGATTCACCACAGGGCATGTCTACCGGCCCTCGGTTGCAGTCCCGGTTGCCGTTCGGTGGATTGCCGAGCGGCCGGGGGCGTCGAGTGCTACTGGGGCATCCAGCGCTGCCAGGTCGAGCGGTGGGCGTCCAGCCAGCGTTTCGCGGCGTCGTCGTGGGAGAGCTTCTTGACGGTGATGTCGCGGGCCACCGTGTTCTGGTCGTCGTTGCTCCAGCGGAAGTTCTTGATCAGGTCGGCGGCCGGGCTGCCGGAGTCGACGAACGCCTTCCGGGCGATCTTGTCGAGGTCGTACGGCTGGTAGTCGCAGGCCACCTTCTCCGGCACGGCGTCGCAGCCGGGCCGGTACAGCGGCAGCGGGATGTGCACCAGCTTGATCTCCGACAGCAGCCACTGCGGAGTGTAGAAGTAGCCGATCAGCGGCTTCTTGTCCGCCTCGGCCTCCCGGAACGCGGCGATCAGCGCGTCCTCGCTGCCCGCGTACACCACGGAGTAGTCGAGCTTGAGGTTCTTGATCAGGGCGGCGTCGTTGGTGACGAACGACGGGTCACCGGCCAGGAACTGGCCCTTGCCGTCGGACTTGGGGGTGCGGAACAGCGACGCGTATTTGTTGAGGTTCTGCCACTTCACGATGTCCGGGTATTCCTTGGCCATCCACGGCGGGACGTACCAGCCGATCACGCCCTTGTTGCCGGTCAGGCCCTGCTCGACGGCGACCTTCTTGTCGTCGATGTACGTCTTCTTCAGGTCGTCGTGACCCCAGACCTCCAGGATGGCGTCGATCTCGCCCTTGGCCATCGCCTCCCACGAGTCCTGCTCGGTGAGGTCCTTCTCGATCACCTTGCAGCCCAGCTCGGTACGCAGCAGGTAGCTGACCACCGCGACGTTCGCCTCGTAGCCCACCCAGGGGTTCACCGCGATCGACACGGTGCCGCACGGGGTGCGCGCCACCCCGGGCGGCGCGACGATCGCGGCGGCCGGTGCACCGCAGGCGGCCAGCGCCAGGACACTGGCCAGGGCCGCCGCCCGGCGCAGCCGTCGCCACGGCGTACGTGAAGGCATGGTCTCCCGTTTCTGCTCGTCAAGGATCGGACTCACCATGTGGCCACGGGCCTCTCCCGGCTCAGCCGCTTGGCGAGGATCTCCTCGGTCAGGGCGACCAGGATGGTCTTGACCGACTCGCGGTAGCGCGCGTCGCACTCCAGCACCGGGATGTCCGGGCCGATGCCCAGCGCGTCGCGGACCTCCTCCAGGTCGAAGCGCTGCGAGCGGTCGAACATGTTGACCGCGACCAGGAACGGGATGTCGCGCTCCTCGAAGTAGTCGACCGCGGGGAAACAGTCCTCGATCCGCCGGGTGTCGACCAGGACCACGGCGCCGAGCGCGCCGTCGACCAGGTCGTCCCAGAGGAAGTCGAAGCGGTCCTGTCCGGGGGTGCCGAACAGGTAGAGCAGCAACGCGTCGTCGAGGGTGATGCGGCCGAAGTCCAGCGCCACCGTGGTGGTGGTCTTCGCCGACACCGCGCTGGTGTCGTCGATGCCGATCGACCGCTCGGTCAGCTCGGCCTCCGTCACCAGCGGCTCGATCTCCGAGATGGCGCCGACGAAGGTCGTCTTGCCCACCCCGAAGCCCCCGCTGATGACGATCTTGACCGCCACCGGTGGCAGGGCCACCGGCGCCGGCTGCCTAGAGCGCCCGTACACGATCCCTGATCCTCTCGATCAATTCGATGGGCAGCTCACCGAGCTGCTGCTCGATCCGCAGGTAGCCGTCGGTCACCAGGTCGGCGACGATCACCCGTAACACGCCGAGCGGTACTTTCAGGCCGACCGCGAGGTCGGCGATCGACATCGGCACCTGGCACAGCTCGACGATGCGCCGGGATTCGAACCGCAACGGCGCCGACAGCGCCGCCGGGGCGGCGTGCAGCTGGGTCTCGATCCGCAGGCCGTCCTGCAACGGCCGGGTACGCCCGCCGGTGAGCATGAACGGACGCACGACGACGTCGTCGACCTCCGTCTCGGGCGCCCGGTGCGCCGCCTCGGGTGCCGGGGCCGGTTCGGTGTACGGGAATCTCTGTGGGTCCGGCGCCCACCCCCCCGAATACGTCATCGCGGCAGGTGCTGCCGCGAATCGGAGATCAGAGCCGGCGTGAGCAGGGTGCCGAACCGGTCGGCCAGCAGGGACATCTCGTAGCCGACCAGGCCCAGGTCGCTGTCGCCACCGGCCACGACCCCCAGGCAGCTGCCGCCCGCGATCACCGACACCAGCAGGAACCCGCGCCGCATCTCGATCATGATGAGCTTGAGCCCATCGAAGTCGTAGCGGCGCGAGGCGCTGCGGGCGACGCTGGCCAGGCTGGAGACGATCGCCGCCAGGTGGTCGGCCTCGGCCCGGTTCAGCCCGTCGGAACTCGCGATGAGCAGGCCGTCGGAGGACACCGCGACCGCGTCGCGGACCCCGTCGGTCTGGTGGACGAAGTTGCCCAGCAGCCAGTTCAGCTGGTGCCGGTCGGCAGAGGTATCAACGCTCATGGGACTTCTTTCGACCTCGGTGCGGGGTGGGCGAGGATCACGGCCCATCGATGGATTCGGTGCTGCCACGCTGCACACCGGTGCGGAACGCGGTCAGCCGGGCCCGTACCCCTTCCGGCGAATCGTTGACCGGCGCCGGTCGTTCGGCGGTACGGGTGGGTGCGGCCCCGCCGGGCACTGCGGTGCGGGAGTTCGCCGTCTTGCGGGCCCGCGGACTGCGCTTGCGCAGGCCGTTCGCGGTGCGTTCACCGTCGGCCGGCGCTGACCCGTCAAGGTCGAAGGTGGACGATGTCATCGCCGTCTCCATCCGCGCGATCGCGGAGCCGCCATGCTCCGTCCCGTTCGGGCGGACCCCCGCGTCGGCGGGAACGCCCGCCACGGTGACGTACTCGATGGTCTCGGGCCGGATCCGCCGGTCCGGGGTGGGGTCGGCGTCCGGCAGGGCCCCGGGTTCCGCGGGCGGTTCGAGCGTCAGCACCTGTGTGATCGCCGGGTCGGACGCCTCGAGCGGGGGCGCTTCGAGCGCGGGCGACTCCGGCATGCCACGGGCGGGCACCCGCTGCGGAGGCACGGTGCGCTGCGGCGGCGCTGCGACCGCCTGCGGGTCGGCCAGCACCGACACCGGCAGCAGGATGCGGGCGGTCACGCCGACCACGGGCGATGGGGCGAGCTGGACGTCGATGCCCATCTCGATGGCCAGCCGGCCGACCACGTAGTGGCCGAGGAACCGGGTGGGCGCGGTGATGAAGTCGCCCTCGCCGCGCAGCCGCTGGTTGGCCAGCTCCAGGTCGGCCCGGCTCATGCCGATGCCCTGGTCGGTGATGGCGATCAGGTAGCCCTCACCGATCCGGCGGCCCTGGACCTCCACGTCCGCGTCCGGCGGCGAGAAGGACAGTGCGTTCTCCACCAGCTCCGCCAGCATGTGCATGACGCCCGCCACCACCGAACCGGCGACCAGGACGTCGTCGACGCGGCGCAGCGCGACGCGCCGGTACTCCTCGACCTCCGCGACGGCGGCGCGGATGACGTCGGCGATCGGCACCGGGTTCGACCACTGCCGGGGGCTGGCCGCGCCCACGAGCACCAGCAGGCTCTCGGCGTTGCGTCGCATGCGGGTGGCGAGGTGGTCGAGCTCGAACAGGTTCGCCAGCCCCGTCGGGTCGGACTCCTCGCGTTCGAGGCTGGTGATGAAGCCGAGCTGGCGGCGCAGCAGGTTCTGGTTGCGCCGGCCCAGGTTGGCCAGCGACTCGGTGGTGCTGCGCCGCAGCAGCGCCTGCTCGGTGGCCAGCGCGTACGCGGTGGCCTGGACCCGGTCGAACGCGTCCGCGACCGAGCGGATTTCGTCGGTGGCGCCCGCCGGGATACGGACGGCCGGGGGCGGTGCGTCGCTGTCGCCGGCGGTCACCTTCCGTACCGCCTCGGGCAGCTGCTCCCCCGCCAGCCGGTTCGCCTCGTCCGCCAGCGTCGCCAGCGGTCGCGCGATAGAGCGGGAGGCGACGACGGCGAGGTAGACGGCGCCGACGAAACACATGACCACGGCACCCACGAGGACGGCCATGCGCCGGGTCGCCTGGTCCTGCAGGGTCGCGGCGCGGGCCCGGATGACAGAGCCGACGTGCTGCTGCAGTTGCCGCATGTCGTCGAGCAGGGTGGTCTGCGACGACCACCACGACTGCGGGTTGACCTGCAGGTAGCGTCCGTCGCCGGCGCCCAGGGCCACCTGTTCGAAGAACGCGGCGGTCTGCGCGGCGCCGGTGTTGAGCATGTAGTCGCGGGCGGTGCGCTGCGTGTCGGTGGCGTACTGCTGGAAGTCGGCCAGCGCGGCGTCCTTGGCCGAACGCATCGTGACGAACTGGAGGAACTCGGCGTTCTTGAAGCCGCTGGCGGAGAAGACACCGTTGAGGAACGCCCGCTCCTGCGCCTGGCTCTCCTTGGCGTCGCCGAGCGCCTCCAGGGCTGCAACGCCGCGCCGCAGGGCCGGGTCGGACGAGCTGTCCAGGCCGTAGTCGACGTTGCTCAGCTCGGCGATCCGGTCGGTGTAGAAGGAGAAGGTGGGTGCCCGCCCGGCCGCGCCCGCGTCGGTGGCGGCGCGGACCCCGGACAGGCCGTCGAGCTGCCGTACGGCGGCGGCGACGCGGTCCTGCGCCACACCGCCGGAGGCGACGAGCCGCTCCACGTCGGCGCGCTGGGCGTCGACGCGTTTGCGCGCCGGGGCCAGCTCGGGCCGGAAGCCGATGTTGCCGCCGAGCAGGCCGGCGGTCAGGCCACGCTCGGTCTGCAGCTCCTGCACCAGATCCTGCACGGCCAGCACGAGCGTGACGGCGCGGGCGGTGGCGGCCGCGGCGCGGTAGTTCTGGACCTCGATGACGGTGATCACGCCGAGCAGGACGAGGACGGCCACCACGGGCAGCGTCAGGGTACGCACGATCCGCCGCCGGATCGTGCCGCCCGACACGGCGGCGGACACCGCGGCACCCGCGGTGTCGCCGCCGTGCGGCGTGGGATCCGTGTCGTGGTCGGGGCGTCGCGGGGACGGGATTCTCATGACCGGACCGTCCCTCTCCTGTGATCTGAATCAGGCTCGCGCGGTGCGCCGCTGTCAGACCATAGCGACGAGTCAAACACGAAGTCCACAATGTACTGCGATATGAACACGGGAATTGTCTTCCGTGACGCTCAGCCGGCGGCCGGGATCCAGGCTTTCCAGGTCGACTCGTGCTCGTTTACCCACTTCTCGGCGGCCGCATCGGCGCTCATGCCCTGGTTGGTGATGTAATCCGAGACCAGGTTCTGATCGTCGTTCGTCCACTGGAAGTTCTTGATCAACTGGTACGCCGCACCCCCGGTGTCCGCGAATTTCTTGCTGGCGATCTTGTCGAGGGTGTAGTCCGGGTAGTCGCAGGCGACCTTCTTCGGATCGGCGTCACAACCGGTGGTGTAGGTGGGCAGCTTGACCCGCACGTACTTCTCCCGGGAGAACAGCCACTGCGGCTCGTAGAAGTAGAACAGCAGCGGCTTCTGCTGCGCCGTGGCCTGCTGCGCGGCCTTGATCAGGGCCGCCTCGCTGCCGGAGAACACGACCTCGTAGTTCAGCTTCAGATTGCTGACCAGCGCCTTGTCGTTGGTGACGAACGACGGGTCACCGTCGAGCATCTGCCCCTTGCCCTTGGATTCGGAGGTCTTGAACAGGTCCGCGTACTTGTTGAGGTTCTTCCAATCCGTGATGTCCGGGTACTTGTCGGCCACCCATTGAGGGACGTACCAGCCGATCACGCCCTTGTTACCGGTCGGTCCGACCTCGACGGCGACCTTCTTGTCCTCGATGTAGGTCTTCTTGAGGTCGTCGTGACCCCAGTTCTCCAGAATGGCGTCCACCTCGCCGGTCTCGAAGCCCTGCCAGGAGATCTCCTCCTTGAGGTTCTTCTTCTCCACGGTGTAGCCGAGCTTCTTCTCCAGCAGGTAGGCGACCACGGCGGCGTTCGCCTCGTATCCGACCCACGGATTGACCGCGAGCTTTACTGTGCCTTTCGCTCCGGAGGCGGCCGGGGTGGCGGAACCGGCGTCGGACTTGACGCCGCCGCACCCGGCCAGGGTCAGGCTCAGCGCCGTGACCGCCGTGGCGAGCCGAAACGACAGTGCGTACTTCATCGAGGGGTCCTTCCGGACGGTGCGGGCCGCCGACGGGCGGCCGGTACGGGGAGGGGGACAGATGTGGACATCAGGGGGACGGCCGCCGGGGAACGGCGTCGAGGCGCCGGCCGGCGCCCTGGGTGAGCCGGTCGAGGAGTACGCCGAGCAGCACGATGGCGAGACCGGCGGCGAGCCCCTTGCCGAAGTCCTCGCGCTGAGCGAAGCCCGCGACGACGTCGTAGCCCAGCGCGCCCGCGCCGACCAGCCCGCCGACGACGACCATCGCGAGGACCATGACGATGCCCTGGTTGGCGGCCAGCAGCAGGCCGCCGCGGGCCATCGGCAACTGCACCTTCCACAGCAGTTGCCGGGGCGTGGAGCCGGCGGCGAGGGCGGCCTCGACGGCGGTGGGCGCGACATCGCGGATACCGCGTTCGACGAGGCGGACCACGGGCGGGACGGCGTAGATGACGGCGGCCACGACGGCGGTGAACCGGCTGGCGCCGAACAGCGCCACGGCGGGCAGCAGGTAGACGAACGACGGCATGGTCTGTGCGGCGTCCAGCAGCGGCCGTACGGCGCGCGCGAACCGGTCGTGCCGCGCGCAGCGCACCCCGAGCAGCACCCCGCACACCATCGTCGCGGCGGTCGCCACCAGCACCGTGGCCAGCGTCTGCATCGCGTGCTGCCACAGGCCCAGCGCCGCCACCCCGGCCGCGGCCAGCGCGGCCGGGATCGCCGCCCGCAGGCCGCTGGCCAGGCTGCCGAAGACCAGCACCACCAGCACGAACAGCCACCACGGCGTGGTGACCAGCAGGTTCTGCAGCGGATCCAGCAGGCCCGTGCTGGCCGCGTTCTTCAGCGCCTCGGTGGCATCGTACGAGTGCAGCTCTACCCATCCGGTCGCCGCGTTCACGGCCGGGGCGAAGGAGAACCCCCAGCCGGACGGGAACTCGGCGCCCGAGTTCGCCAGCCCGACCACCCCCGCGACGGCGGTGAGCGCCGCCAGCAGGACGGCCGCCCGCCGGGCCGGGCGCGGCCGCGCGGGCATCGACCGGTACGCCGCCCGCGTGGTGATCCGGTCCAGCACCACCGCCAGCACCACGATGGCGAGCCCGGCGTCGAACGCGAGGCCGACGTCGACGCGTTCCAGGGCCTCGACGATGCTCTGGCCGAGGCCGGGCGCGTCGATCAGTGCGGTGACGACCACCATGGACAGCGCCATCATGATGGTCTGGTTGACCGCCAGCACGATGCTCGGCCGGGCCAGCGGCAGCCGCACCTTGCCGAGCAGCTGCCACCGGGTGGAGCCCAGCGCGGTGGCCGCCTCCACGGTCGTCGCGGACACCTCGCCGATGCCGAGGGCGGTGATCCGGATGGTGACCGGCACGGCGTAGATCAGGGTGGCGATGACGGCGGCGGGCTCCCCGATCGAGAAGAGCAGCGTCATCGGCGCCAGGTAGGCGAAGGTCGGCATGATCTGCATGGCGTCGAGCACGGGGCGCAGCGCGGCACCGACCACGGGCACCCGGGCGCTGAGCATCCCCAGCGGCACCCCGATCAGTACGGCCAGCAGCACGGCGGACACCGTCAGGGACAGCGTGTCGACGGTTTCCGGCCAGAGCCCGAGCAGCCCGCAGCCGACCAGAGCGGCGATGGTCAGCACCGCCGTACGCAAGCCGGCCAGCACGGCGGCAAGCGCTCCGGCGGCGGCGATCAGGCCGGCCCAGCCGAGGCCGGTCAGCGCGGCGTGCACGGTGTTGTCGAGGACCGCCACGGCCAGGCGCAGGTAGTTCACCCCGTACAGGAAGACCGGGCTGGTGTCGCGGTTGGCGTCGACCCAGGCCCGCAGGTCGGCGAAGAACCGGAACGCCCACGCGTCGTCCGTGTCCACCGCACCGGCGGTGCGCACCGTCAGGTACACCGCGACGGTGGCCAGGATCAGCACCGGCACCACGATCCGGCGGCGCGGCAACGACCGCGGCAGGCGGGGCCGGGCGACCCTCGGGCGCGGCGCGTCGGCGACCACCGCCACGCGCGGCATGGTGGTGGTCACGGGTGGGCCTTCCCCCGGTCCGGCGCGGATCCGGCGGTCGCGCTCGATGCCCGGTCCGGTGCCGACCCGGCGGTCGCGCTCGATGCCCGGTCCGGTGCCGACCCGGTCGTCATGCCGGCACCGGCGCCCGGTGGCCGGTCAGTGCGGGGAGCAGCTGCTCGGCGTCGATCACACCCAGCAGCCGGTCGCCGTCGGCGACCGGGACGGGCAGGGCGGCGCGCAGGACGCGCGACACGGCGTCTCGGATGACGGTGCCGGCGGGAAGCGGCTGGTCCCCGACGTTCTCGCCGTCGCGGGCCGGGCGCACGATCCACCGGAGGGTGAGCACGTCCGCGCGGGGCACGTCGCGGACGAAGTCGGCGACGTAGCCGTCGGCGGGAGCGCCGACCAGATCCTGCGGGGTGCCGACCTGCACCACCTCGCCGTCGCGCATCACCGCGATCCGGTCGCCCAGCGACAGGGCCTCGGCGAGGTCGTGCGTGATGAAGACCAGGGTCTTGCCGACCTCGGCATGCAGGCGGCGCACCTCGGCCTGCATGTCGCGCCGGATGAGCGGGTCGAGGGCGCTGAACGGCTCGTCGAACAGCAGCACCGCCGGGTCGGTGGCCAGGGCGCGGGCGAGGCCGACCCGCTGCTGCATGCCGCCGGAGAGCTGGTCGGGGTAGTGGTGCTCGTGACCGTCGAGACCGACCAGGGCGAGCACGTCGCCCGCGCGGCGGTGCCGTTCGGCCCGGCCCACGCCCTGGATCTCCAGGCCGTACGCGATGTTGTCGACCACCCGCCGGTGCGGCAGGAGCCCGAAGTGCTGGAACACCATCGCGACGCGGTGGCGGCGCAGGTCACGCAACCGGCGCGGGGACATGGACCGGACCGGCTCGCCGTCGACGTGGATCTCGCCGCTGGTCGGTTCGATCAGCCGCGTCAGGCAGCGCACCAGGGTCGACTTGCCGCTGCCCGACAGGCCCATCACGACGAACACCTCGCCGGGGCGTACCTCGAAGCTGACGTCGCGGACCGCGGCCACGCAGCCGGTGCGGGCGCGCAGCTCCGCCCGGGTCAGCTCAGCCAACGGGGTGCCGACGACCCTGTCTGCCCGGGGACCGAACACCTTCCACAGACGCTCGACGGTGATCTTGGGCGGGCGGGAGGTGCTGGTGACCGTCATGTTCATCCTCAGCGGGAAGCGGTGCGGTGGTCAGCGACGCGGCGATCAGGTCAGCGGCACGTTCGCCGATCATCAGGACAGCGACGACGGGATTGACCGAGGTCATCGTGGGGAAGACGGAGGCGTCCGCGACACGGACGTTGGCCAGGCCGCGGATGCGCAGCTCGGGGTCGACGACCGCGTGGTCGTCCGTGGCGGCGCCCAGACGGCAGGTGCCGGCCGGGTGGTAGACGGTGTGGTGCGCGGCCCGCCCGTACGCGGAGAGCTCCTCGTCGGTGCGCAACGCCGGGCCGGGGGCGATCTCGCGGGCGATCCAGGACTTGAACGGCTCGGTGGCGGCGACCTCACGGGCGATGCGCAGCCCGTCCACGATCGTCCGCTCGTCGTAGCCGTCCGGGTCGGTGAAGTAGCCGAAGTCCAGTGCCGGTTTCACCGTCGGGTCGGCGCTGGTCAGCCAGAGCCGGCCGGTGCTGTGCGGGCGGGGGACGTTGGGGGTCATGCCGAAGCCGTGCGCCGGGATGTCGTAGCCCAGCCGCGCGGTGTGGGTGGTGAACGGCAGTTGATAGAGGTGGAACATCAGGTCGGGGCGTTCGGCGGCCGGGTCGCGGCGCACGAACAGGCCCGCGTCGGAGTCCATCGCGGACTGCGGCGGGATCGGGCGGGTGGACTCCCACAGGATCAGCGACTCGGGGTGGTCGAGCAGGTGCGCGCCGACGCCGGGCAGGTCGAGGGCCACGTCGATGCCGAGGGCGCGCAGGTCGTCCGCGGGGCCGATGCCGGAGAGCAGCAGCAGGCGCGGGGTGTCGATCGCCCCGGCGCACAGCACGTACTCGGAGGTGGCGGTCAGGGTGTGCGCGTGGCCGTCCCGGTCGTGGACCCGCACCCCGGTGACGGCCGCACCGGCCATGTCCAGGCGGTGGGCCCGGGTCTCCGTCAGCACGGTCAAATTCGGACGATTCAGGTACGGGTGCAGGTAGGCCACCGACGACGAGGAGCGGATGCCGGTGTCCGGGTGGTAGGCGACCGGGAAGAAGCCGGTGCCGTCGGCGAACGGCGCCGCGTTGAAGTCCTCGTGGACCGGCACCCCGAGGGCGCTGTGGCAGGCGGCCACGAAGTCGGCGGTGAGCGGGTTGCGGTCCTTCTCGGCCACCGGCTGGATCCGGATCGCCAGCCGCCGCCAGTACGGCAGCATCTCGTCGTACGACCAGCCGGTGGCGCCCGCGGCTACCCAATCGGCGAAGTCGGCGGGCGGCGGCAGGAAACTGATCATGGTGTTGTGGGACGAGCAGCCGCCGAGCACCCGGGCCCGGGAATGCCTGATGTGCGAATTCCCGCGCGGCTGCGGCACGATCGGATAGTCGTAGTCGAATTCGGTTTCCAGCAGGTTGGCCCAGTTCCGCAGCAGCAGAACGCGATCGTCGTCCACATCGGAAGGGCCGCCCTCGACCAGGCAGACCCGCACCGCGGGATCGGCCGACAGCCGCGCGGCGACGACCGCGCCGGCCGTGCCGCCACCCACGACCACCACGTCGTACTCGGATGTTGCCGACGCGCTCAGTTCGCTGCTCCTGCCGCTCGACCCCCGCAGAGCCGGTGCAATTGCACCAGACCGTCGCCATAGGATCGAGCGGAACCACCACAGTGGTCAATGCCGCGGCCAAGGTTTTACCAGAGCGCAATGACGTTCATCAAAGTCCACGCCCGAGGTCGGGTACCGGCGAAGAATCTGCGGCGTGGCGCCCCCGGAGCCGCACGTCGTTCAGCTGCGATCTTCCCGAACGGGTGACATCGCGGGATTCCCCGCCATTGACGGGGGTACATACGTGTGACACGGTGGCGGAGTGGCTGATCCACTGATCCACTCCCCCATCGCCCGTGACTCCGTCGTCGACACGCTGGTGGCCCGGCTCCGCGCCGACGTCCTCGCCGAGCGGTACGCCCCCGGCACCCTGCTGCCCCCGGAGCGGGAACTGGCCGCCGGCTACGGCGTCACCCGCACCTCGCTCAAGCACGCACTGGTCCGCCTCGTCGAGGCCGGGCTGCTGGAGACCCGGCACGGGGTCGGCACGCGGGTGCGCGACTACCGCCGTACCGCGGGCCCCGACCTGCTGCCGTTCCTGATCACCCTGGACGGGCCGAGCTGGCTGGCGGAGATCTTCGCCGCCCGGCGGGAGATCGGATCGCTCATCGCGGCCCGCGCGGCCGAGCACGCCGGCGCCGCCGACCGGGCGCGGCTGCTGCGGCTGCGCGACGAGATCGCCGCCGCACCCGGTGGCGACCCGGCCCAGCGCGCCGAGGCCGAGGTGCACCGCGCGCTGGCCACCGCCTCCGGCAACCGGGTGTACGAGCTGCTCGTCAACTCGCTGCTGCGCGCCTACGACGACGTGCGGCAGCTGTTCGTCGCCCCGTTCGCCGACCCGGCGGCGGCCGCGCAACGGATCACCCCGCTGATCGAGGCGGTCCGGGCCGGCAACCCCACGGCCGCACACGCCTACGCGGACGCCTACTACCTGTGCACCGAACGACTCATGCTGGGAGGCGACAGTGATCACCACGATGCGCGAGACGATGACCGGCAAGGTGCGGCTGACCGGCGAGAGCGGTGAACGCCCGATCCGCATGACGTTGCGGGTCACCGTGCCCGGCGCGCTGCACCCCCTGACCGATCTGCGCGCCGAGGCCGCCGGCCGGGTGGAGGTGCCGGGTTTCGCGGACGACGCGGCGGCGGTGGGCACCATGGACATCGCCCCGTTGCGGGGAAGCCGGATCGGCTACCGGATGGCCTTCACCGCCCACGACGGGCGGCGGTTGTGGCTCGACGGCGCGAAGGCGGTGACCGTACGGCGGCCGCTGTCGAGCATGACCCGCCTGCCCGCCCGGCTGCTCGACGTCACGGGTGCCGTGGTCGGCGAGGCCCGGCTCGTGTTCGACCTGCGCAGCGAGTTGCTGCCGTTCCTGCTGAGCATGCGGATGCGCCGTACCCGGCGGCCGTGGCCCGTCGCACCGTCGGGCGCTCGCGCGGCCGAGGCCCTGTTCCGGTCGCGGTGGCGGGGGCAGCCGGGGCGGCTGGAGGTCTGGTACACGACGCTCACCGACCCGGCCACCGGCACCGGCGTGTGGCTGCACCACGAACTCGTCTCCCCGGCCGACGGCTCCCCCGCGCGGGCGCACGGCTGGGCCGCCGTCTTCCCGCCCGACGCGTCGCCGACGTGGGCGCGCTTCGGCCCCCACCCCTGGCCCGCCGACCACCCGACCGCCGGATACGCCGCGGGCGGCGTACGCGTCACCGCCGACGAGCTGACCGGCGCGGCCGGTGAGCTGCGGTGGCGGCTGAAGGTCTCCGGCGGGACGGCGCCCCTGTTCACGTTCCCCCGCTGGGCCTGGCACCGCGAGCTGCTGCCCGCCGCGCAGGTCGTGGCGGCCCCGGCCGCCCGCTTCACCGGCACGGTCCGGGTCGGCGACACCGAGCTGGCGCTCGCCGACGCGCCCGGCAACACGGCCCGCATCTACGGCCACGGCAACGCCCGCCGGTGGGCCTGGCTGCATGCCGACCTCGGCGGCGGCGACGTGTGCGAGGTGGTGGCCGCGGTATCCACGCGTCCGGGCCTGAACCGGCTGGCGCCGCTGCCGTTCGTGCGGCTGCGCGTCGACGGCGAGGAGTTCCCGACCGGCGATCCGCTGCTGGCCGCGCTGCGCTTCCGCGCCCACCTCGGCCGTCCCCGATGGACGGTCACCGGCCGTGACGGCGACCGGCGCCTCACCGTCGAGGTCACCATGCCGCCGGAACGCACGATCGCCGTGCCCTACACCGACCCGGACGGCGCACCCGCGGTGTGCCACAACTGCGAGGTCTCCGACGCCGTGATCCGGCTGGAACGGCGCGGCCCCGGCGGCTGGCGCGAGCAGCGCCGCTGGGCGCTGACCGGGACGGCGCACGCCGAGGTCGGCGAGCGTGACTGAACGCCTCGCGGCGGCCGCGGCCACCCTGCTCGGGCTGGAGCTCGACGAGGGCCGCCGGGTCGCCGCGGAGCTCACCCACCTGGCCGCCGCGTTTCCGCTGCCGGCGCGGCTGGGCCTGAGCGCCGCGGGCGGCGGGCTGGACGTGGCCGCGCGGCTGCTGGCCGGTGGGGCGCTGGCCCGGCTCGACCAGCCCACCCGGGAGGCGGTCTGCACCACCCTCGCCCACCGGCCGGTCGGCCGGGCCCTGGTCGAGGCGCTGAAGGTCCCGCTGCTGCTGGCCGCCGCGGCCGCGGGCGACGACGGGGCCGGCATCGGGGTGGGCGGTGCACACGGTTCGCGGCAGTCGGCCCCCTCGGCCGTCGGCGACCTCGCCGCCCTGGACCCCGAGTTGACCTGCGTCGCGGCCGACGATTGGCCGCACCGCAGTCGCACCGACGCCGTGGTGATCGGCTCCGGCGCGGGCGGGGCGATGGCCGCCCGCGAACTGGCACGAGCCGGCCTGTCGGTGGTGGTGCTGGAGGAGGGGCGCCGGTTCACCGCGGACGAGTTCCGCCGCCGGCGCCCCGCCGACCGCTTCGTCGACCTGTACCGCGACGGCGGCGCGACGATGGCGCTGGGCAATCCGCCCGTGCTGCTGCCGGTGGGGCGCGGGGTCGGCGGCACCACCCTGGTCAACTCGGGCACCTGCTACCGCACCCCGGACCGGGTACTGCGCCGCTGGCGGGACGTGCACGGTCTGGCGCTGGCCGACCCGGCGGAGTTCGGGCCGCTGCTGGACGAGGTGGAACACACCCTGCGGGTGGCGCCGCAGCCGGTCGACGTGCTGGGCCGCAACGGCGAGCTGGCGCTGGCCGGCGCGGCGGCGCTGGGCTGGCGGGCCGCCCCGCTGCGCCGCAACGCGCCCGGCTGCGCCGGTTCCTGCCAGTGCGCCGTCGGCTGCCCCCGCAACGCCAAGAACGGGGTCCACCTCAACGCGCTGCCGCAGGCCTGCGCCGCGGGCGCGGTCGTGGTGACCGGTGCCCGGGTGGACCGCGTGGTCACCGCGCGCGGCCGCGCCGTCGGCGTACGCTTCGGCCGCCGTCTGCTGGCCGCGCCGATCGTTGTCCTGGCCGCCGGCGCCATCGAGACGCCGAGGCTGCTGTTCCGGTCCGGGCTGGGCCGGCACCCGGGCACCGGGCGGGGCCTCGCGGTGCACCCGACGGTCAGCGTGGCGGGCCGGTTCGCCGAGCCGGTCGTCGCCTGGCGGGGAGTGCTGCAGAGCGTCGGCGTCGAGGAACTGCACGACGACGGGGTGCTCATCGAGGCCACCGCCGGGCCGCCGGGTCTGGTGTCGTTCGTGCCGCCGGGCATCGGGCGGGCGCTGCGGGCGGAACTCGCGGACGCGGACCGGCTGGCCACGGTCGGCGCGATGATCGCCGACCAGCCCGGTGGCCGGGTCGGTGCCCGCCTGGTGCGGTACCGGCTGGCCCGTACCGACGCGGACCGGTTGCGGCTGGCGATCGCGGCGATCGGGCGGCTGCTGTTCGCGGCCGGAGCGCAGGAGGTCCTCACCGGGCTTCCGCATCGTCCCTACGCGCGCGACCTGGCCGAGCTGCGAGCGGCGGTCGCCACCGCGGACATCCGGCAGCTGCACGTGGCGGCGTTCCACCCGACCGGCAGCGCGGCCATGGGCGCCGACCCGCAGCAGGCGCCGGTCGGCCCGGACGGGCGCCTGCGCGGGGTGGACGGCGTCTGGGTGGCCGACGCGTCGGCGCTGCCGAGCTGCCCGGAGGTCAATCCGCAACTGAGCATCATGGCCGTCGCCCTGGCGGTCGGACGAGCCGCGGCGACCACCTGAGCGGCGTCGTCCGCCTCGCGGGGCGGGTGGTGCGCCCGGCCGCCCGGCCGCACGTGGGCCGGGCGGCGAAGGACGCGGGCCGGGCCGGCGCGGGCCGGGCGGGGCGGGCTATCACAGTGCGGCCTCGGCGGGAGCCCGCCGGGCCGGGCCCGCCACCGCGTACGCGGCCAGCCCGCTGACCGCCAGCAGCAGCGCGGTCACGCCCGCGGCCCGGTTGCCGGGCGCCTGGGACTGCCACGTCAGGATCTGCCCCGTGACCTGTTCCGGCATCGGGTAGGCGATCGCGGCCAGCGTCCAGCCGAGCGGTGCGAGCCACGCTCGGGCCGTACCGAGGGTGGCCGCGCCCAGCGCGGTCAGGCCGAGCAGGCCCGCCGCGTCACGGACCACGAGCCCGGCCGGGCCGAACCGGGCGCCGGTGGACAGGGTCGCCAGCAGCGGCACCACGATGACGGCCAGCGCGGCCAGCAGGTGCGCGCTGCGCCACCGGGGCCAGGACAGCCCTGCGGTGCGGTCCAGCGCGTCGTCGGGGCCGCCGAGGGTGGCCGTCACCGCCGCGACCAGCAGCAGCACGGTCAGGATGACCATGGGTACGCCCACGTCGCGGCTGTTCGACGACACCGTCCACAGCAGCCAGGTCAGCGCCACGCAACCACCCGCGGCGGCCAGTGCCGCCGGTGCGTACCGGGAACGCAGGTAGAGCCCCAGCCACCTCATCGCGGGCCGCCGTCCAGCAGGCCGTCGGTGTTCCCGCAGGCCATGGAGGCCTTGCGGACCGCCGCCACGCGGGCCGCCGCCTGCGCCCCGGGAAGTCGCCGCAGTTCCTGCCAGAGGGTGACGGCCCGGGGGTTGTACTCGGCCGGTTCCTCGGTCTCGGCGACCGGTTCGCGATCCGTCAGCCAGGACACCGCCGCCCGGATGACCGGGACGTCATGACCGTCGCGGCAGGCGTAGTTCAGGCCGACGACCCCGTCCAGGATGCGGCGCAGGATGTCGTCGTCCGTGGCGAGGTGCCCGCCGTGGCCGAAGTGGACAGGGATGGGCACGACGTCGGGCGCCGGCGGTGGCGTCGGGTCGCCGAAGTATGTGGTGAGGTCCTCCTGCGCGCTGGTCGGCGCGTCCGGCAACTTCGCCAGCGTCGTCAGGGCCCGCTGGGCGAGCGGGACGACCTCGGGCAGCAGCGTCTCGTGGACCCGGCTGACGCACACGCGCGGGGTGCCCTGCGCGCACACCAGTTCCCGGGCCACCGGGTCCACCGGGTTGCGGGGGAAGTCGGCCCCCCACGGGATCACCACCAGGCCCAGGCCCGCGCCGAGCGCCAGGGGCAGCAGCGCCGCCAGGCGGGCCCGCCGGTTTCCGGCCGCGACCAGCAAGCCGCCCGCCACGGCCAGCGCGGCCAGCCAGATGCCCTGCGCGGCGCTGACCCGGCCGTCGACGGTCTGGTAGTCGGTGTACTGGCCCATGCCGTGCATCGGAGAGAACAGCATGGTCAGCCACTCCCGGTCACGGAACAGCGCGGGAACGGTCAGCAGCAGCCCCATGCCGGCCACCGCCGCCGCCGGTGCGGTGAACGGCGACGGCAGCAGGCGCCCCACGGCGATGCCCAGCCACGCCGCCGCGACCAGCGCCAGCGCGCCGACCGCCACGACCGCGAGACTCGCCGCGGGCAGATAGCTGGCCGTGTCGAAGATCCCCGCCACGCCCGAGGCCACGACCGCCAGGTAGCCGCACGCCGCCGCGAGGCCCAGCGCACCCAGCACGGGCATGGCCCGCTGGAACGGTGGCCGGGCGGTGCTGGCGAACAGCTCCGCCACGTTCGCACGGTGCTCGCGGCGGGCCTGCCAGGCACCCGCCGCCAGCGCCAGCGGCCAGAGCAGCACGAGATACTCGCGCTGCGTCATGGCCAGCGCCATCCAGCCGGCCGACCAGCGTTGCGGCGCGGCGTACAGCAGTGCGGCCCCGGCCAGCAGCAGGGTCAGGACGGCGCCGAGGGCCACGGAGCGGCGCAGCTCGATGCGCAGTACGCGGCTCATCGGGCGGCCTGCTCGCGATGGCGGCGCAGCACCGCGGAATAGCCCCGTTCGGCCGGGCTGTCGCCGGGATCGCCCGGCCCGCCCCGGGCGATCAGGTCGTCGGGGGTGCCCTGGAAGAGGCGGCGCCCGTCGCAGATCAGAATGACCTCTGTGCAGGCGGCCACCACGTCCTCGACGAGGTGGGTGGAGACCAGCACGCAGCTGTCCACGCCCACCGTCCGCAGCAGTTCCCGGAAGTCGAGGCGCTGCTCCGGGTCGAGACCGACGGTGGGCTCGTCGAGCAGCACGATCTCCGGATCGTTCACGATGGCCTGCGCGATGCCGGCGCGGCGCAGCATGCCGCCGGACAGGGTCTTCATCCGGGCGTCGGCCTTGGCGGTGAGCCCGACCCGGTCGATCGCCCGCTGCACCGCGCCGGGCACCGCGGCCTTGGGCATCTCCTTGAGCCACGCCATGTACTCGACGAACTCGCGCACCGTGAACCGCGGGTAGAACCCGAACTGCTGGGGCAGGTAGCCCAGTCCACGCCGGACCCGGCGCAGGTCACCGTCGATGCTCTGCCCGCGCAGGGTGAGCCGGCCGCCCGCGGGTTTCACGACCGTGGCCAGCGCACGCATCAGCGTGGTCTTGCCGGCACCGTTGGGGCCGAGCAGTCCGTGTACGCCGACCCCGAGTGCCAGGTCGAGCCCGTCGACGGCGAGGTGGCGGCCGGCGCGTACCCGCAGACCCTCGGCGTGGATCGGCCAGGGGTGGGTGGTGGGGGCCGTTTCGGCCGCGGTCACCGTACGTATCATCATCAATCCTCACAGAACAGGCGCGCCGGACCGACGGGCACGCACCGCGGACAAGGGGTCAGTTGTGGCTGGACAGCCGTCGGAAGCTGGTGGCGCGGGTGGCGGCGAGTCCGGCCAGCGCCGCGGTCACCAGCGCCCACACCAGAACGCTGCCGGGCGCCAGCACCACCGGGACGTGCGTCCTGGCCACGCTGGGCAGTACCACCGCGAGCGCCCACACCGTGCCGAGGAGCGTCGCCGCGCGGTGCACGCCGACGAACGTGCCCAGGGCGAGGGCCCCGGCGGTGAACGCGAGGCACGGCAGCAGCACCAGCGCCAGCGCCGTCCCGGTGCGCGCACCGGCCAGGGCCAGTACCGGCACCACGACGGCCAGCACCGTCAGGGTGCGCCGCAGCAGCATCGTCGCGCCGGCGGCCGGGGTGCCGGCGACCAGTTCCCAGGCCGGGTCCTGGCGCCGGCTCCAGGCGACCGCGACCCCGGGCAGCGGCGCGACCGGCGCCAGGAGCAGCACCAGCGACGGCAGGCCGGGTTGCAGCGACTGGAGCAGGACCGCGCAGCCGAGCACCGAGACCGTCATGGTGAGCCACGGCAGCAGCGTCCAGGCCAGCCAGCGGCGCTGCACCGCCGACCAGGGGCGGGGGCGCCGGGCCGGGGCGGGACCGACGGTGATGTCGCGGTCCAGTCCGGCCGCGACCCGTTCGAGCAGGGCCCTGGTGTCGGCGGTGGCGCAGCCGGCCAGCCGGGCGCGGCAGTCCGCGCAGGTCTCGAGGTGGACCTCGATCGACCAGACGCCGGCCTCGTCGAGGCCGTCGCCGCCGTCGGCGTAGCGGCCGAGCAGGGCCTGGCTGGGGTGGGTGGTCATGACAGCGCCTCCCGCAGCGCGATCCGGGCCCGCCGGGCGCGGGCCTTCACCGTGCCTTCCGGCACGCTGAGCAGGACCGAGGTCTCGCGTACGGACAGCCCGTCGAGGACCATGGCCCGCAGCACCTGCCGCAGTTCGGGCGGCAGCACGAGCAGCGCCTGTTCGAGTTCCTGACCGACGCGTCCGGCCATGACCTCGTCCTCGGCGGCCGGTGCGACCGTCTCGGCCAGGGGCACCGGCGGCATCTGCGCCTGCCGGGCGCGGCGGCGGAACGCGTCGACGAGGCGGTTGGCGGCGATCGTCCAGAGCCAGCCCACGGCGCTGCCGGAGGCGGCGGACCCGGCGAACCCGCCCGCGGCCCGCCAGACCGCCAGGTAGGTCTCCTGCAGCACGTCGGCGACCAGGTCCTCATCGGCGCACCGGCGGCGCAGACGCACCGCCAGCCACGGCGACGTACGCCGGTACAACTCCTCGAAGGCCCGCCGGTCGCCGGCGGCCGTGCGGCGCACGAGTCCCTCCTCGTCGACCGCGTCCAGGCTCCGTTTCACACCGGGTAAGACGAATGGTTCTCGGCCTCGGTTGTCGAAAACGTGTGACTCAGGCCACATCTAGTGGAGCGCGGCACGGCCGCCGCCGGGCCTCGGGCCGATCGGTGAGCGTGTTCCGGCCGAACGGATGAGGTGCAACCGCCGGGCAACCGTCCGTGACCAGCCCACGCACCCCCACCCCCCGAATCTCGAACCCGTGACCGGCTGACACCCAGCCGCACCGACCGGGGGAGAAGAAACATGGGCCGCACGGTACGCACCACCCTCACCACCGCCCTCGCGACGCTGGCCACCGCCGGCGCCGCGCTGATCGGCGCCACCACCCTGGCCACCCCCGCCCACGCCGCGGTCACCACCAGCAGCCTGCAGTCCCAACTGGTCACCTACACCAACAACACCCGCACCCGCGCCGGCTGCAAACCCCTCCGCCTCGACTCCCGCCTCCTGCTCGCCGCCCGCGGCCACTCCGCCTACCAGGCCCGCACCAACCGCATGAGCCACATCGGCTCCGGCGGCTCCAGCTTCGTCACCCGCGCCCACCGCGCCGGCTACCCCTGGCCCATGGCCGAAAACGTCGCCTACGGCTACCCCACCGCCTCCGCCACCATGAAAGCCTGGATGGCCAGCCCCGGCCACCGCGCCAACATCCTCGACTGCCGCGCCAAAGCCCTCGCCGTCGGCGTCTACTACTCCACCAACGGCACCCCCTACTACACCCAGGAATTCGGCTGGCGCTGAACCACCTGCGAAACGACCCGGCCGGGGTGTCCGGCCGGGTCTTTTCGTGCGCGGGGGCCGTCCCGCCTCACCGGAACGGTTCGACGAGGGCGAACGTCTGCTCGGGGTCCTGGACGTGGGCGCTGTGCCCCACCCCGGCCAGCGTGGCCGTCGGGACGTCCAGGGCGGCGAGTTGCTCATCGGTGTTCATCGGATCGTCCACGCCCCGGGCCAGGATCACCGGGACCGGGCAACCGGCCAGCAGCGCCGGCATGTCCGGCCGCCCCACGCCGAAGGCCCCCGGATCCAGGGCGAGGCTCCACTGGTCGTCGCGCCGTACGAGCCCGGCGTCCACCGCCGGGTCGTCCGCGGCCAGCAGGCCGTCGAGGCCGGCGACCCGCAGGTAGCGGGCGGCGGCCTCGGCACGCGTCGGATACCGGGCGTTGGGGCGCTCGGCCATGGCGTGCGCCCGGCGCAGATCCTCGTCGCTCCACTCGACCTTGATCCCGAGCCCGACGACGCCGCGGACCTCCGTGGGGCGGCGGGCGGCCAGCGCGAGGGCGACCACCCCGCCCAGTGAGTGCCCGAACAGGACGGTCGGCGTGTCCGCGGGGATCAGCTCGGCCACCGCCGCGGCGAGACCGTCGAAGGTGTACCGGGTCAGCGGTGCCGAACCGCCGTGGCCGGGCAGGTCCGGCGCGATCCAGCTGCCCGGCCAGCGCCGCCCGAGCAGGCCCGTCCAACCGTTCCACACGTCGCCGGTGGCGCCCAGACCGTGCAGCAGCACCAGCACGGGACCGCCGGTGCCACCCCGGAGAACCCGCAGTTCAGCCGCCATGCCCGGCAGTCTGCCACAGGCCGGGGCCGGCCCGGACGAGCGGCGGATACCGTACGGGGTGTCGTCGGCACGAGGAGAGCTGGGATGCGTCTGCACGTCGGGTGCGCGATGTGGAACCTGAAGTCGTGGCACGGGCGGTTCCTGGCCGCCCGGCCGACGGCACCCGAGCGCCTGCGCCACTACGCCGCCTGGTGCAACGCGGTCGAAGGGAACACGACCTTCTACGCCACGCCCGCACCGGAGACGGTGGCGACGTGGGCCGAGCAGACGGATCCGGACTTCCGGTTCGTCGTCAAACTGCCGCGTGTGATCACCCACGAGCGCCGCCTCACCGGCGCAGACGCGGAACTCGCCGCCTTCCTCGACGCCGTCGCGCCCCTCGGCTCCCGGACGCACGCCCTCTGGGTGCAGCTGCCGGGCTCGTTCACCCCGGCCGGCACGGCGACGCTGGCCCGGTTTCTGCGTACGCTGCCCCGCACGCACCGGTATGCCGTGGAGGTGCGGCACCCCGCGTTCTTCACCGACGCCCGCGCGGCGCGACAGTTGGAGGACGCGCTGGCGCCGGTGGCCGCGGAGTGGGTCCCGTTCGACACCACGGCGTTCTTCGCGCGTCCGCCGACCAGCGACGCCGAACGCGAGGCGTGGACGAACAAGCCGCGCATGCCGTTGCGCACCCGCGCGCTGACCGACCGGCCGATCGTGCGCTACCTGGGCCGCGACGACACGGCGGCCACCGTCGCGGGCTGGCAGGGCTGGGTCGGCGTCGTCGCCGGCTGGCTGGCTGAGGGGCGTTCACCGACGGTGTTCCTGCACACCCCGGACAACGCCGACGCGCCGGCGCTCGCCCGCCGCTTCCACGACGAGGTGCGGGCGCGGGTGCCCGGCCTGGAACCACTGCCGGACCCGGTGCCGCTGCCCGACCCCGCGCCGGCGGAACCGGCGACCCTGTTCTGAGCCGGGCCGGTGCGCTCAGAATCGAGCCCGGGCCGGTGCGCTCGAACCGAGTCCCGGACCGTTGGGCTCAGAATCGAGCCTCGGACCGGTGGGCTCAGAACCGGACCTTGGCCAGCTGGGTCGCCTGGGCGACCAGCCTCCCCCGGCTGTCCCACACCTCGCAGACCTCGTCCACCAGGCCGTCCTCGACGAGCCGGGCGATCTGGCGCACCCGCAGCGGGCCGGGCGCCGGCACGGCTCGTACGTACACCGTCAGCTCCAGGGTCGGCACCCAGCCGACACTGCCGATGGCGAACGTGGCCGGCGGGAACGAGTCGGCGACGAACAGCAACGAGATCGGGTCCGGCGCCATGCCGTCGAGGAAGCGCAGCCAGCCGCGCAGCTCGGCCCGCTCACTCGGCTGCCCGAACGCGAACCCGAGCACGGCCGGGTCGAGCCGCTGCTCGACGACCTCCATCAGGTTGACCTTGACGCCGGAGCCGGGCGGCTCGACCGGGATCACCGGGCAGTCGTCCTCCGGCGGCAGCGGCACGGCCGGGCTGTCGGCCCAGCGCGGCTCCGCCTCCGGATCCAGCCGCCCGAGGGTGAACAGCGCCTCCACGCAGACCTGGCCGCCCTGCACCAGGCGGGCCCGCAGCTGGCTGGCCGACCGGCCGGTGCGCAACGGGGTGACCTCGACCACCGCCGGGCCGACCGTGGGAGCGGCCAGGTAGGTGGCGCTGGCGGCGAGCGGATGCGGGTGCTGCGCGGCCGGGTCGGCGCTGGTCGCGGCGCGGGCGAGCACGGCCAGCAGATATCCGCCGTTGGGCTTGTCGCCGATCGTCCACTGCGGGTCGAGCTGGACCTCGAAGCTCGTGCCATCGCTGCGGACGGCCACCTCGGTGGCGTCGATGAAGCCGGCCAACACGGTCCCCTTTCCGTGACGTCAGATCGCGAGGATCGCACGCGGGTATGACACCCGCGATGATCGCCGTCACGGTGGGGGGCTCGGACTTCCTGAGGTTGACGGCGTCGATCACGAGAGCAACAGCGTGACGGCCAGGGCGGCCAGCAGGGAGTCGATGCGGTCGAGCAGGCCGCCGGAACCCGCCAGCCAGCCGGCGGCGTCCTTGACCCCGGCCCCTCGCTTGATCATCGACTCGAACAGGTCACCCAGCGGAGCGCCGACCGCGACGGCGGCCACGAGACCGACGATCAGCGACGGGCGCAGGTCGCGGCTGAAGACCCCGAAGACGACCAGGACGCCGACGGCCACGGCCGCACCGGCGATCGTTCCGCTCCAGCGTTTCGCCGGGGACAGCGGGGACAACCGGGGGCCGCCGAGTCGGCGACCGGCGACGTAGGCCGCGATGTCGCCGATCGACACCGCGGCGAAGAGCACCAGCGCCGTGGCGCCCAGCGGCACCACCGCCGCCAGCGGGGCGAGCCAGACCAGGCCCAGTACGCCGGACCCCGCCCGGCGCAGGCCCCCGGTGGTGTCCCCGGCCAGCAGCGGCACGGCCCCGATCAGCACGGCACCGGCACCGACGGCGCGCAGTACCTGTTCCGGGGCGAGCCAGACCGTGCCGATCACCGCGACCAGTGCGATGGCCAGCACGACCCGGTCCGGCCACGGCGCCCGCATCAGGGCGCCGTACTCGAGGGCAGCGATGACGGCGGCCGCCGCCGCGAGCGCGGCCGCCCCCGGCGGCCCCAGCCAGAACGCGCCGGCGACCAGCGGGATCCCGATCGCCCAGGCGCACCACCGCCGGATCATCTCCCGCCGCCGGGACGCGACGACCGCGATCCCTCCGGCGGCGAGGGCACCGGCGAGGTAGGGCACCAGGGCCTGGACCGTGATCATCGCGCGGCCGGTCGCGCCGGCTGAACGCCCGCCGCGGTCGCGGCACCGTCGAGGGACGCTGCGCGGATGTGACCGGCCGCGCCGCCGTCGCGGGACGCCGCGCCGTCGGGACACCCCGCGTCGTCCCGCGACGGGGTCGTGAGCGCGGCCCGGTAGGCGGCGACGATCCGGGCGTTGCCGGCCGGGTCCTTGACGGCGATCCGGATGGTCCGCCCCCGGAACGCCGGTGACATGGGCGACAGGTCCCGCAGGTACACGTCGTCGCGGCGGCACCGGGCGACCACCTCGGCCGCGCTCGGGCCGCCCGCCGGCAACGTGACCAGCAGGAAGTTGGCCACGGCGGCTTCGATGTGGGCGGCCGGCTCCACCGCGCGCAGCGCCTGCGCCAGCTCCGAGCGCAGCTGCGCGGTCTGCGCCCAGCGCGCCGCGTAGTACTCCGGGTCGCGCAGCGCCGCCACGGCGGCCAGCTGCGCGGGCAGGCTGACCGCCCACGGCGGGGTCCACCGGCGCAGCGCACTCGCGGTGGTCTCGTCGCTGGTCAGGTACGCCACCCGCATCCCCGACAGGGCGTACATCTTGGACATGGACGTGCACACCACGATGTTGGGGCGCTCAACTGCCAGCGGCGCCAGCGACTGGTCCGGACCGGCGTAGCCCACGTACGCCTCGTCGATCCACAGGCGGGTACGCGCCGGAACCCGCGCGATCAGGTCCTGCATCGCCGCACGCGGGAGCCGCCCGCCGGTGGGATTGTTGGGGTTCACCACGACTGCCAGGTCGTAGTCGCCGCCGGCCAGCGCCCCGGCGAGCCGGTCGACGTCGATGCGCCAGCCGTCGGCGGGACCGATCGGCAGGCGGTCCACCCGGCAACCGATCACCTCCGTGGCCACGTGGGCGTACTCGCCGTACGTGGGGTCGATGAGCAGCACCCGGCTGGCCGGGGTGAGCCATTCGCGGAACGCCCGGAAGATGAGGTCGGAGGAGCCCGCGCCGAGGGTGAGCGCGGCGGCCGGCAGGCCGCGTGCCGCCGCGATCTCGGCGCGCAGGCCGTCCGCGGCGACCGGCGGGGAGGTACGGGCGTGCCAGCCCGGATCCTCTGCCAGCACGTCGAGCACCCCGGGCGCCGGTGGGAACCACGCGTCGAGCACGTCGGCCGCGACGACCTCCCGGCGGCGGTGCAGGCGACGGAAGTCGGCGCCGATGCCGTCGAACGAGGCCCCGCCGTGGGCGCAGCCGTCCGCGCCGGGCCGCATCGGCATGTCGAGCCGCCAGTCCAGGCCGTCGCCGAGGCGGTCCAGTACGGCGGCGTACCGGCGCCGCGCCCGGGTGGCCAGCGTGTCCACTGCCGCCGACATCACCTCGAAGGTGACCGCGCCGGACACCACGGTGTGACCGGTCGGGCGCAGGCCGGCGGCCCGGTACATGTCGACCAGCTCGGCGCGGCCCATCGCCAGCACCCGGCGGCCGCCGCGGGACTGCACCCAGCGCAGCGCCGCGTACATGAGCAGGGTTGCGACCGCGGTGCCGCGGAACGGCGACGCCACGGTCAGGATCCGGATCTCGAACGCGTCGGCGGCGTCGAGCGCGGGCAGCTCGGTCCGGGAGAGGTACTTGTCCAGGGACCACTGCCCGGCCCACGGCGGCGTGATGCTGACGAAGCCGGCCGGTGTCCCGCCCGACGTGGCGACCAGGTACGTCACGCCCCGCTCGTCCAGGGCGTCGTGGAGCCGGGCCGCCGGGTTGACCGCATGCTGGCCCAGCTCCTCGGCGTACACCTCGTGCCGGAGGCGGTGGATCCAGTCCCGGTCCGCCGGGGTTTCCCTCCGCACGCCAAGCCTCGCCGCATCCACTGTGAGTGTCTCCTCGCCTGAGTCCGGGACCGCCGGCGGAAGGGGTCCGCCGGGACGTCGCCGCGAAACCCTACGGGGCGTCGCGCGGGGCCCGGACCGTTCCGCGTACTCGTGGGCGGCTGAGTAGCCGTACTCATACGGGTCGGCGCCGCGTACCGCCCGGGTGGACGGTACGCGGCGCCGTGTGTGGGGTGAGGGTGGCTTGTCAGTAGGGCAGGTTGGCGTCGGTGAAAAGGTGAATGTTCACGAGGGTGTTCGTGCTGTTGTTGTTGGTCGCGCAGACGGTGTAGGTGCCGGGCCCCGGGAAGGTGCCGTAGGAGGTGCGGCCCTCCCAGGCGAACGCGGTGGTGGTGCCGCTCGGCGAGCCGTACACGACGACGCCGTTGCGCTGCACCTTGAACTTGGCGCCCTGGTTCGTGGCCTGGCCGTCGGCGCGGACCTGGTAACTCGCGTACAGGCTCAGGCACGCCTGCTGGCCCGGCTGCAGGGTGCCGCCCCAGCCGGTGGCGGACGCGTACGCGGCGCCGGGCAGCGCGATCAGCGCGAGCGCGGAGGCACCGGCGATGCCGGCGGCGATCGCGGTACGGCGGGTGCGGAGGCCGGCGGTGCTGCGGGACGTCGTGTTGCGGATCATCGTGGAACTCTCCTCGGGTCCTGGCGCTCCGGTGGGGCGCCGCTCGTCTTGACGCAAATGACCGTATGGCCCACGGATAGCCACAAAACAGACCATTCCCCGCCCGATTACCGCTCACTTTGCGCTCACCCCGTTCACCCTTTTGCCCGTTTCGTCTTCCAAAGTCCGGTGAAGCGGACGAGACTGGAGGCCGTGAGCATCCGGTTCGCCGACCAGGTCGCCGCCGCCCGCCGCCAGGACTTCGTCGGCCGCACCGCGGAGCTGGCCACGTTCACGCAACTGCTGGACGCCGGTGGCGCGCTGGTCTGGGTGCACGGGCCCGGCGGGGTCGGCAAGACCTCGCTGCTGCACCAGTTCGCGGGCCTGGCGGAACAGGCCGGACGACCGGTGGTCTGGCTGGAGGACGTCGTCGCCGAGGGCGAACGGCTGGTCGTGCTGGCCGACGACGAGGTGCCGACCGACGTGCTGGCGGCACTGCCCGCCGACGCCGTGGTGGCCGTGGCCAGCCGGTCGGAACCGCCGCTGCACTACCGCACCGACCCCGGCTGGCGCAGCGTGCTGCGCCCGATGCCGCTGTCCAACCTGGAACCACAGGAGAGCCGGCTGTTGCTCGCCCGGCGCGCCGTACCCGAAGCGGCGCACGCCGACGCGCTCGCCTTCACCCACGGCCACCCGCTGGCCCTGGCGCTGATCGCCGATGTGCACGCCCAGGGCCGCGGCCCGCTCACGCCCACCGGCGGGCCGGAGGTGGTGGCCACCCTGCTGACCGCGCTCGTCGACGCGGTGCCCGGCCCGGCACACCGGATGGCGCTCGACGCGGTGTCACAGGTGGCCGCGACGACCGAGCCGCTGCTGGCCGAGCTGCTGGAGGTGCCGGACGCGCACGAGCTGTTCGACTGGCTGCGCGGCCTGTCGGTGATCTCCGCCGGAACGCACGGACTGGTCCTGCACGACCTCGCCCGCGAGGCCCTCGCCCGCGACCTGCGCTGGCGCCACCCGCAACTGCACGCCGCCATCCACCGCCGGGCCGGGGCCTACTACCGCCGGCAGTTCGACCGCGCCGCCCCCGACGACCAGCGCCGGATCCTGCTGGACTTCGGTTTCCTGCATCGCGAGAGCCCGGTGATCGGTGCGTTCCTGCAGCAGAGGCCGGACGGTGACCTGCGGGAGGTGACCGCAGACCCCGCACAGTGGACGGCGCTGCGCGCGATGGTCGAGCGGCACGAGGGCGCCGAGTCCGCGCAGATCTTCGACCACTGGTGCCGCCGGTCACCCGAGGGCGTGCACGCGGTCGTCGACGGGCAGGGCACCGCGGTGGGCCTCGTCGTGCTGCTCACCCTGTACGCGGCGGACCCGGCCGACCCCGCCGCGACGGCGGCGTGGCGGTGCGCCGCCCCGGCACCCGGCGAGGCCGTGTCGCTGGTGCGGTACTGGCTCGACGCCGAGGAGTACCAGGGGCCGTCCCCGGTGCAGGCGCTCGTCTCGATCAACTCGGTGCGCCACTACCTGACCACCCCGCACCTCGGCTACTCCCTGATCTACCAGTCCGATCCGGACCTGTGGGCCCAGATGTGCGAGTACGTCGACTTCCCCCGCGCGCCGGACGCCGACTTCACCGTCGGCGGGCGCCACTACGCCGGGTTCGGCCACGACTGGCGCGTCACGCCGCGGCTGGCCTGGCTGAACCTGCTGGCCACCCGCGAGACGGCCGACGAGCCGATGGCGGTGGAACCCGCGGCCGCACCCGCCGCCCTGGACCGGGCAGCCTTCGCCGCCGCGGTGCGCGACGCGCTGCGGGAGTGGAACCGTCCCGACCGGCTGGCGGCGAGCCCGCTCCTGACCACCCGGCTCGCCACGGGAACATCCGATGAGGACAGTACGACCGGCACGGTCGAGGCGCTGCGCGCGGCATTCGAGCAGGCCGCCGCGACGATGGCCGACGCGCCCCGCGACCGGTCCGCGTACCGGGCGCTGCACCACACCTACCTGCAGCCGGCCGGCACGCAGCAGGCGGCGGCCGATCTGCTGCGCCTGCCGATGAGTACGTTCCGCCGGCACCTGGCCGCCGGGGTGGAGCGGTTGACCGAGATCCTCTGGCAGCGCGAGTCCGGCCGCTGACGGCGAGCCGCCGGGCGGTGCACCCGGCGGCCCGACGTGCGTTCAGCAGAGCCGGTTCACGTGGTCGGCCTGGTTCGGGTAGCCCACGGAGGACGCCGACGAGTGGCCGTAGTTGTAGAACAGGTGGTAGTCGTACACGTGGCCGTTGGCCGGGTTGCCGTAGTCCTCGTGGTTGATGTAGTCGACGGTGTTGCCGGTCGAGTTGTCGACCGATTCGGTACGGTCGTTCCAGCCGTACGCGCCGAGGTCCTGCCAGCCGCAGTCGCTGAGCCGGCCGCGGGGGTAGCCGTAGTTGGTGTGGTCGTAGAAGCAGAACCAGCCGCTCGGGCAGTCGGCCGCGGCCAGCGCCGCGCGGGCGCCCGGCAGCGCGTACGTGACGACGAACCGGCCGCCGTCGTAGGAGACCTCGTTCGCCGCCGTCTGCACCCCGCCCGGGGCGAGGGTGAGCTGCAGATCGATCTGCCGCTGCAACTGCGCAGCCGTGGTGGCCCGCTGGCCCAGGACGTCCAGGGCCCGGCCGGGCGCAGCCGGTGCGGCGTTGGCCGCCGCCGCGCCCAGCCCGAGCAGGGTCACGATGGCCAGCATCAGGGTGGCCAGTCGTCGTGCGTTCTTCACTTCGGTGCCTTTCTGGTCATCGGCTCCCGATCCCCGTTAGTGATCGGACGGCACCGGCATCCAGCTCCGGTTCCGCCGACTGGTCTAGCAACGACGGCACGCTGTCCGGTGATTGATTGACGTCGATCATTCAATCGCCGGACAATCCCCGGGCGGGTGCGCACCAGACACCCGGATCACGGACGTGCACCCGACGCGGTGCCGGTGAACACGGGGGTTTGTCCGGTGGGGCGTGCGGAGCGTCGAGTCGATCCCGAGGCGGGTCCGGTCCAGCGGTTCGCGTGGGAGCTGCGGCAGGTGCGGGAGGCGGCCGGGCGGCCGAGCTACCGGGAGCTCGCCTCGCGGGCGCACTACTCGGCGTCGATGCTCTCCGAGGCGGCCGCCGGCCTGTCCGTGCCGTCCCTCGCGGTCACCCTGGCGTACGTGCAGGGCTGCGGCGGCGACGCCGACGAGTGGGAGCGGCGCTGGCACAAGCTGCGGGCCGAGCTGGCCGACCCGTCCGGCCCGCACGGGCCCTCGGAGCAGCCGCCGTACGTCGGCCTGGCCGCGTTCGAGCAGACGGACGCGGAGCGCTTCTTCGGGCGCGGGTCGCTCACCGACGACCTGGTCGAACGGTTGGACCGGACGCCGCTGCTGGCGGTGTTCGGCGCCTCCGGCAGCGGCAAGTCGTCGCTGCTGCGGGCCGGGCTGCTGCCCCGGCTGGACGGTCCGGGCGTCCTGCTCACCCCCGGCGCCGAACCGCTGCACGAACTGGCCGCCGCGCTGGCCCGGCTCGGCGACGGCCCGACCGGCGCGCTGCTGTCCGAGCTGGACGCCGACCCCGGGGCGGCCGGGCTCGCGGTCCGTCGGGCCGCCGGCAACCTGGGCGGCGGGCGGCTGGTGCTGGTGGTGGACCAGTTCGAGGAGGTCTTCACGCTGTGCCGCGACGAACGGGCCCGCCGCCGCTTCGTCGCCTGCCTGCTGGCCGTCGCCGACCGGTGCGCCGACCGGGCGCGGGTCGTCCTCGGGGTCCGCGCCGACTTCTACGCGCACTGCGCCCGGTACGCCGACCTGGTGGCCGCCCTGCGCGATCGCCAGCTGCTGGTCGGCCCGATGGAGGCCGACGACCTGCGGGCCGTGGTCACCGGTCCCGCCCGGCACACGGGCCTGCGCGTCGAGCCGGGGCTGGTGGACGCGATCGTGGCCGACGCCGCGGACCAGCCCGGCGCGCTGCCCCTGGTGTCGCATGCGCTGCTGGAGACCTGGCGGCGCCGCCAGGGCCGCACCCTCACGCTGGCCGGCTACCGGGCCGCGGGCGGGGTCACCGAGGCGATCGCGCAGACCGCCGAGCGGGTGTACGCGGATCTCGACCCGGTCCGCCGGGAACTGACCGAGCAGGTCTTCCTGCGGCTCACCGCGCTGGGCGACGGCACCGAGGACACCCGCCGCCGCGCCCCGCGCGCCGAACTGCCCGACGACGACGCCGTCGGGGACCTG
The DNA here is from genome assembly GCF_047159485.1 of Krasilnikovia sp. MM14-A1004. GTDB lineage: Bacteria > Actinomycetota > Actinomycetes > Mycobacteriales > Micromonosporaceae > Actinoplanes. The sequence continues at coordinate 3,813,973 of NZ_AP038773.1, forward strand.
CTGGCCCGGCTGGCGAACGCCCGGCTGATCACCGTCGACCGGGACACGGTCACCGTGGCGCACGAGGCACTGATCCGCGGCTGGCCACGGCTGCGTGGGTGGCTGGCCGCCGACCGGGAGCTGCTGCGCGCCCACCGGCGGCTGACCGAGGCCACCGCCGAGTGGGAGCAGCACGGCCGCGACGAGGCGTACCTCTACCGGGGCACGCGCCTGGCGCCGTGGGACGACTTCCCCGCCGGGCGGCTCAACCTGGCCGAACGGGATTTCCTCGCCGCCGGGCGGCGCCGGGAGAAGCGCGAAGCCCACGCGCGGCGCCGCCGTACCCGGACCGCGCTGGCGGTGCTCAGCGCGGTCGTCGTGGTGGTGACCGCGCTCGCCACCACCAGTACGGTGCAGGCCCGCCGGGCGGCCCGCGAGCGCGACACCGCCACGGCCGACGCGCTCGCCGCCGAGTCCCGCGAGCAGCTGGCCCTCAAGCCGGAGCTGGCGTTGCTGCTGGCCCGCCGGGCGATGACGACCCGGGCCACCCCGTCGGCCGAGGCGGCGCTGCGGCAGGCCACGGCCGACATCCGGGTGCGCGCGGTGCTCGACAGCGGGCACGGCCAGGTCTTCGGGGTGGCCTACTCCCCCGACGGGCGGCGGATCGCGACCAGCGGCGACGACGGCACGGTCCGGGTGTGGCAGACCGGCCCCGGCGGCACCCCGACGGGAACCCCGACGGTGCTGACGGGGCACACCGGCGAGGTGTGGAGCCCGCAGTTCGGTCCCGGCGCCCACCTGCTGGCCGCGGTCGGCGGCGACCACACGGTCACCGTGTGGGACCTGGACGCGGGTGGCCCGCCGCGGGTGCTGCGCGGGCATACCGGCAAGGTGTGGAACGTCGCCTTCAGCCCGGACGGGCGGCGGCTGGCCAGCACGGGCGACGAGGGCACCGTACGCCTCTGGACCGCGGACGGTCAGCCGGTGCGCGTGCTGCGCGTCGGGCCGACCCGCGAGCTGGGCGTCGCCTACAGCCCGGACGGCCGCCACCTGGCTGCCTCGGACGGCGACGGCGTGATCCGGGTCTGGGACGCCGCCGGGACCGGTCCCCCGGTGCTGCTGCGCGGGCACACCAGCTCGGTGGAGAATCTGGCGTTCAGCGCGGACGGGCGGCGCCTGGTCAGCGCGAGCACCGACGGGACGGCCCGGGTGTGGCCGGTGGACGGCCGCGGCGCACCCGTCGTACTGCGCGGCCAGAACGGCGGGACGGTCGAGACGGTGGCGGTCAGCCCCGACGGCGGCCGGGTCGCGGCCGGCGGCAGCGACGGCACCGTACGGGTCTTCAACGCCGACGGCGACGCCGACCCGCTGCTCCTGCCGGGCCACGACGGGCCGGTCTGGAGCCTGGCGTTCGCCCCGCGCGGCACGGCGCTGCTCAGCGGCAGCGGCGACGGCACCGTACGGCTCTGGGACGCCGCCTATCCCGGCGACCCGCGCGTGCGCCACGGCCACCACGGTCCGGTGTGGAGCGTCGCGGCCACGCCGGACTTCCGGACGGTGGTGACCGGCGGCGACGACGGCACCGTACGTGTCTGGCGGGACCCGACCGAGCCGGCGCAGGACCGGACGGCGCAGGGCGGGCCGGACCCGGCCGCGGGTGGCCCTCGGGGTCGCGGCGTGCCCTCGGCGCGGGCGCTGGTCGGGCACCGCGGAGCGGTGGAGGGCGTGGCGGTCAGCGCCGACGGTTCGCGGGTGGCCAGCGCGGGCGACGACGGGACGGTCCGGGTATGGGATCCGGCCACCGGACGGGCCACGGTCCTCGGCCCCCGCGGCGGCACCGCGTGGGACGTGGCGTTCCTGCCCGGCGCGGGCCGGGTGGTCAGCGCCGGCACGGACGGCGTCGTGCGGATCTGGGACGTGGCCCACGGGACGGCGGTCGAGCTGCGCGGCCACCAGGGACCCGTCCGCTCGGTCGCCGCCGCGTCCGACGGCCGGTACGTGGCCAGCGCGGGCCGCGACGGCACGGTCCGGCTGTGGGACGTCACCGGCGCCACGCCGCCCCGGGTGCTGCGCGGCCACCGGGGCGGCCTGGTGTGGCGGGTGGCGTTCAGCCCGGACGGCCGTCAGCTGGCCAGCAGCGGCGACGACGGCACGATCCGGCTGTGGGATGTCGCCGGTCAGCGGCCTCCGGTGGTGCTGCGCGGCCACCACGGCGGCGCGTGGAGCCTGGCCTACGACCCCACCGGGACCCTGCTGGCCAGCAGCGGCGACGACGGCGGGGTCCGGGTCTGGCGGCTCGGTGCCCGGGAGCCGATGATCGCGCTGCGCGGGTTCGGCAGCCCCGTCGAGGGCGTGGTGCTCGGGCCCGGCGGCCGGTTCGCCACCGGGCACGACGACGGGACGCTGCGGCTGGCCCACTGCGACGCGTACGGCCCGTTGAGCGTGGTGCGTACGGCCGCCGACCGGCTCACGGTCCGCGACTTCACCCCCGAGGAGCGCGCCGAGTACCTGTCCCGGGCGGCGGCCCGGTAGCCGGGCGGCTCAGGCGGCGGCGCCGACCGCCTCCGGCGCCGCGCCGGCCTCTACCTCCACGGTGGGCCGGGGCGCGTGCTCGCCGCGCAACCCGAGCAGGGCCACGATCACGACCAGCCCGAACGCGATGCCCGCCAGCACGAAGCTGACAGTGAACTGGCTCTCGGCGGGCAGCGCGGGCGCCCCCGCCGGCAGGTTCGCGACGGTCCTGGACGCCAGCAGCGTGGTGACCGCCGCGCTGCCGATCGAGCTGCCCACGGAACGGGAGATCGAGTTGATGCCGTTGGCGATGCCGGACTGGTGATGCGGCACGCTGGCCATGATCAGGGCGGGCATCGCCGCGTACCCGAAGCTGATCCCGGCGCCGACCAGCGCACCGGCGCCGATCACGCCCCAGGCGCTGGTGTGCGCCAGGGTCAGCCAGGCGAAGCCGGCGGCTCCGGCGGCCGCGCTCAGGGCGAGGGTGGTGCGGGCGCCGGCCCGGCGCACCAGCACCCCGCCGAACTGCGAGGCCACTAGCGACAGCAGCGTGGCGGGCAGCAGGAACTCGACGGAGGCCCGCAGCACCGAGGCGTCGAAGCCGTACCCGGCGAGCCGGGAGGGCATCTGGACGAGGAACGAGACGCCGACGAACAGGGTGAACATGGCGAACCCGACGAACAGCCCGGCGACGTTGGTCAGCAGCACCGGGCGGTGGGTGAACATGCGCAGGTCGACCAGCGGGTCGGCGACGGTGCGTTCGACGAGCACCCAGACGACGGCCAGGAGAGCGGCGCCGCCGAAGCAGCCCAGCGTCCGCGCGCTGCTCCATCCCCATTCATGGCCCTGGGAGAGCGGGAGCAGCACCAGCACGAGCAGCGCGGCCAGGCTCAGCGCGCCCAGGACGTCGATGCGCCCGCCGGTGCGGTGGCCGGTGGCCGGGACCACGAGGGCCACCGCGACCAGAGCGGCCACGGCGAGGGCGGTGGCCAGCCAGAAGACCCGGTGGTAGCCGGCGTCCGGGCCGCGGGTGAGCAGACCGGTAGCCACCAGCGCGAGACCGCTGCCGAACGCGAGGGTGCCGCTGACCAGGGCCATCGCGCCGGGCAGCCGTGCGGGCCGGAGCTGCTCGCGCAGCACAGAGAGGGCCAGCGGGAAGATCGCGGTGGCGGCACCCTGCAGGACCCGGGCGATGATCAGCCAGGTCAGTGAGTCGGTGGTGGCGGCCACGACCGAGCCGACGACCATCAGTACGAGCACCCCGAGCAGCGTCGGCCGTTTGCCGTACTGGTCGCCGAGGCGGCCGAGCAGCGGCGTGAAGACGGCGGCCGAGAGCAGTGTCGCCGTGGTGACCCAGCTGACGTTGGCGCTGGTGGTGTGCAGCTCGTGCTGGATGAGCCCGAGGATGGGCACGACCAGGGTCTGCATCATCGACACGATCATGGCGGCCAGGCCGAGCGTCAGGACCAGCGCGGCCTCGCTCCGGCGGCGGTGCGCGGGGGGATGGGGGTGGTTCATCGGTGTCCTTCGGGTCAAGCGGTCCTCGGGCAAAAGCTTGACTACGTCAAAGCTTGATGAGGTCAAGTAACGTCCGCCGACCGTAGCCGGGAACAGTTGAGGGGGTCAAGTAATCCGTCTACGCTTGCGACGTGCCCCACTCCGCCCGCCCCCAGCCCCCCGCGGACGCGCTCCCAGCGGACGCGTCCGCGCCGACGGCGGGGCAGCTCATCGACCTGTTCGCGCTCGCCACCTCCGCCTACTTCCAGGACTTCGCGGCCGTGGCGGCCCAGCACGGGCTCACCTCCACCCAGGCCAAGGTGCTGATCCTGCTGCGCGAGCCGCGCACCATGCGCGGGCTGGCCGAGGAGCTGATCTGCGACGCCTCCAACGTCACGGGCATCATCGACCGGCTGGAGGGGCGCGGGCTGGTCCGCCGGGAGGTCGACCCCACCGACCGCCGGATCAAGAACGCCTTCCGGACCGAGGCCGGCGACGAGGCGATCCGGCACGTGCGGGCCGACATGCAGACCACCCAGCGGGCCCTCGCCGACCTCAGCGACGACGACCGCACCGCCCTGGCCGATCTCCTGCGCCGCCTGCATCGCGGCCTGGAGGACCGGGTCTGACTCCCCGCACGCCCGGCACACCGCCGATTAGCGGATCAACGGCGACAAATGTTTTCGGGTCTCCAGCGCGGGCCCTCCGTCCTCTATGGTGGGTGGGGCACTCGATCCACCCGACATTGAGGACGCCCTGATGGCCCGCAGCCAGACCCCACCGGATACACCCGGCTGCCTGTTGCGCGCGGCGTCCACGCAGGGAAAGGACCTGCGACGATGCCCAACCGGCGGATGCTGAAAAGCTGCCAGGCGGTCGTCGACTCGCTCCGGCTGCCCCGGCCGTTCTCCGTCGACGCTCTGCTGGCCGATCTCGCAACGCGGCGAGGCCGGCCGATCAACATCCACACGTTGCACGGCGCGATGACCGCACACACCTGCGGCCTGTGGATCTCCACCGACTTCAGCGACGACATCTTCGTCGAGGAACGTACGACCGCCTTCCACCGAGAACACATCATCCTGCACGAGATCGGGCACCTGGTCTGCGACCACGGCGCGATCCACGACGGCGCGGCCACCACCTTCTCCCGTCTGCTGCCGGACCTCGATCCGGCGATGGTCCGGCGCCTGCTCGCCCGTACCAACTACACGGACGAGCAGGAGCAGCAAGCGGAGCTGGTGGCCAGCCTGATCCGGACCGCGGCCGGCAGCCGCGCCGGGCCGCCGTCGGGTGGCGTACGCGGCGAACTGGAGCTCGCGCTCGGCATACGCGAATAGGAAACCGATGGACCTCGCCGCGATATACCAGTTCGGCCAAGCCGTCGAACTGACCGGAGCACTCGCCCTGTGGGTGGCCCTGGCCCTGCGGGTCAGGTCGGCCCGGCACTCCCGCCAGCAGCGGATGCTGCTGTACGCGGTGGCGGGCCTGGCCGGGTCGATCACCGTCTACCTCGACCCGGTGAGCGCCGCACTCAACCGCACGTTCGTGTTTGCGAACAGCTGCGGGCTGTTCATGAACGTCTGGGGTGTGCTCGCCTCCGCACTGATCCTCGACTTCATCCTGGCCGCCATCTCCCAGCGCCGCCCCTGGCTGGTCTACGGCCTGGGCACCGCGGTGTCCGTGACACTGATCGTCCTGAACGCCACGATCGCGCCGCACGCGGGCTGCGTCTCGGCGCAGGTCGTCCCCTGGTACAGCCCGTTCTGGTGGATCCTGATCGCCGCACACCTGGTCGCCACGATCCCCTCCGCCGCCCTGTGCGCGCGCTACGCGGTACGCGCCGACGGCGACCGGACGCTGCGGACCGGGCTGATGCTGCTGGCCGCGGGCTTCGTGTCCTCCACGGTGTTCTGGCTGATCGTGCTGGTGTACCTGCTGTTGCGCCCCGCCGCGCTGGGCGCGTTCTTCCCGCTCAACATCGGCATCACGGCCTGGCTGATGACCGCCGGTGTCTGCCTGCCACTGCTCATCGACGTACGCCGGCAGGCCCGTGACCGCGCCGCGCTGTGGCGCCTCTGGCCGCTGTGGCGGGACCTCGTCGACGCCGCACCGCATGTCGTGCTGCACCAGCCGGGCGGGCGGCTGCGGCAGGTGCTGGCGCTGCCGCGTACCGCGAACCTGCGCCTGTACCGGCAGGTCGTCGAGATCCGGGACGCGATCCTGATCCTGCGCGACTACGTCCGCCCCGGGGAGATGGACTACATCCTGCGGACCGTGACGGTGGACCGGCCGTCGCCGCGCGGGGCCTCCCCCGCCGCCGTCGCGACGTGGCTCGAAGTCGCCCGGCGCAACAAGGCGGCCGGGGTCGAGGCGACCCGCGGACCGGACGACGCGACACCCGAACCCGGTCACGACCTGGACAGCGAGGTCGCCTTCCTGCTCGAACTGTGCGGGGCGCGCCGGTCGCCGTCGGTCCGTTCGTTCACGATCCCGGCGGGTACGGTCGAGCAGGCAGCGCGGACCCCGCAGCACGACCCGGCGAGGAGTGAGCAGACCGCATGAGCGTCCAGGACGCGTACCGCACCGGCATGCTGAGCAAGGATTCGCCGCAGGAACGCCACCGGCTGGAGTCGATCCAGGGCAGTGTCGACGCGGTCACCGTCGACATCCTGAGCGCCCTCGGCGTGCGGTCCTCCCGGGACTGCCTGGAGCTGGGCGCCGGGGCCGGGTCGATCGCCTACTGGCTGGCCGACCAGTGCCCCGACGGGCGGGTCGTCGCCATGGACATCGACACGCGCTACCTGGACTCCGGCCGCTGCGCGAACCTGGAGATCCAGGAGGCCGACGTCACCGACGAGCAGTACCGGCCCGGCCGGTTCGACCTGATCCACGCCCGGTACCTGCTGTGTCACCTGCCCGGTCGCGACGCGGTGCTGGCGCGCGCCGCGACCTGGCTGAAGCCGGGCGGGTGGCTGGTCGTCGAGGAGCCGTACCAACTGCCCGCCGAGACCTCGCCGTTTCCGCTGGTCCGGCGGCTCATGGCGGCCTACGCCCACAAGTACGCACAGCACGGCGCGGACCTGGTGTGGGCCCGTAGCCTCCCGCACCTGCTGGCCCGCAGTGGTCTGACCGAGGTGGACTACCGGGGCAACCTCGCCCGGATGGGCGGCCTCGGCCGGGACCGGTGGGCGCCGCTGATCAAGCAGGCCGGCCCGTCGCTGGTCGCGGACGGCCTCATCACCGAGGCGGACCTCGCCGGGTTCTTCGCGCTCCTCGCCGATCCGGCCTTCGTCGACATTCCCCAGGTGACCATCTCGGCGTGGGCCCGACGTCCCGACGGCGAGAGCGGATAGCCGGAGACGCGGGTGCCGCGCAACGACGGCCGGGGCGTCAGCTGAGGGTCGGCTGTGCGGTGTCCGGCTGGTTCGCCTCGGCGGCCCGCGGCCACCGCACCCGGCCCACACACACGGCCACCAGCAGCGCGGACAACACGACCACGCCCATCCCCCAGACCAGGCTCGACCCGTTCGCCACGAAACCGATGACCGGGGGGCCGATCAGCAGGCCCGCCGTTCCCATCGAGGCGATCAGGGCGAGGCTGTCCGGCCCGAGCCGGGCGGCGGCCACGTAGACGCACGGGGTGACCGCGGCCATGCCCAGACCGACCAGCGCGAACCCGCCGAACGCCGGCACCACGCCGCCGAGCATCAGCGCGCCGCCGAGCCCGCAGGCGGCCACCGTCGCACCGGCGACCACCACCACGGGGTCGCCCCAGCGGTCGCGCCACCCGTCGGCGAACAGCCGGGCCAGCACCATCATGGCGGAGACGACCGCGATGCCCAGCGGGAGCAGTTCCGCGGCGGCGTGCGCGACGTCCTGCAGGTAGAGGGCCGACCAGTCGTTCATCGCCCCCTCGACGACCTCGGCGAACACCATGGCCAGGCTGAGCAGCACGGTCGCCTGCGCCGGAACCCGCCAGCGGCGCCGCCGCGCACCCCCGGACCGCGCCCCGGCCCGGCCGTCGGAGACCAGGGAACCGGCAGGGACCTCGGAGGCCAGGGAACCGGCCGGGACGTTGGAGGCCGCGGAACCGGCCGGGGCGTCGTCGGTCAGCGTCGCGGTCCAGGACAGGGCCAGCAACGCCAGCAGGAGCGCTCCGGCCGCGGCGAAGTGCGCCGGCAACGCGCCGGTGAGCGCCGACACCCCGGATGCCAGCAGGGCGGCGCAGAAGATGCCGCCACTGAACATGGCGTGCAGCTTCGCCATGGTGGTGCGCTGGTACCTGGCCTCCAGTGCGGCGCCCTGTGCGTTCATGGCCACGTTGAGGCAGGCGATCGCGAGGCCGTCGACGAACAACACGACCACGGCGGCGGGAAGGCTCGGCACGACGGCCAGAACGGCCAGCACGACGACCAGGACGAGGGCCGACAGCCCGGCCAGCCGCCGCGAGCCCAGCCGTTTCATCAGCCGGGCCACCAGCGGGAACGACACCGCCGCCCCGATGCCCGGCGCCAGCAGCAACAGTCCGAGGTCGGCCGTGCTCAGGTCGAGGCGAGCCTTGAGCGCGGGCACCCGCGACACCCAGGTGCTGTATTGGAAGCCGAGGAAGAAGAACAGCGCGGCGATCGCCAGCTGCGATCGGCGAAACGATTCCGGTACGGAAGGCATGCGGTTCCGCTTCCTCTGCTTCACAGGGACAGTGACAGGTACCCGGCGCGCGGTCCGTAGGCGGCGGGCACCGTGATCCCGGACTGGGCCCGGAAGCCCTGCGCCGCCCAGAAGTCCGCGCTGTCCCCCACGGCGACCAGCGACACCGTCCGGTAGCTCATCCTGCGTGCCCTGCCGATCAGGTGCCGCACCAGCCGCCCGCCCAGCCCCTGGTGGCGGTGCGAGCGCCCGACGACGAGGTCGTGCAGGTGCAGGTTGGCCGAGACGAACGTCGTCCGCTCCGGGGAGGTCGGGTCCGGGCAGCGCCCGCGCGGATAGGGCAACGCCAGCAGGTAGCCCGCGACCCCGTCATCCGTGGCCAGCACGAACGAGGTGGCCGGGTCGGTACGGCTGGCCAGGTGGGCCGGGTCCTCCGACAGGCCGGCCGGGGCGTACGTCCGCGCTTCGAGCGCCGCCACATCCGACCAGTCGCGCTCCGCGAGCGGCCGCAGCACCATCATCGGCAGCCCGCCTCGGCCAGCAGCCCGTCCCGTACGGCCCGGTGGGGCAACGGGTCGAAGCCGTTGAAGCCCTTGGTGAGGTAGCTGACCGAGTACGCCCCGGCGGCCCAGATCCACACCGGGTCGCCGGAGGTCAGCCCGGCGGGCACCGGCACCGGGTGGCTGTCGGCGTACGCGTCGTCGCTGTCGCAGGTGGGCCCCGCGATCACGGCCGGTACGGTGGCCTCGCCCGGACGGGACGGGAACTCCAGCCGGTACTGCAGCTGATCCATCTCGTACAGTCCGTTGAACTTGCCGCAGCTGAGGTAGAGCCAGTGGGTGCGGACCCGGTCGCGCCGCTGGCGGGCGGTGAGCCGGACGACGTGGGCGCGGATCGCGCCGTGGTCGGCGACCAGGTGCCGTCCCGGTTCGAGGACGAGGCCGAGGTGCCCGCCGGCCACCTGCCGGAGGTGGCCGATGCCGTCGCGGATCTCGCCGAGGATGCGGTCGACGGGTGGCCGCAGCGGCACGCCGTGCCGGTTGAGGTAGCCGAGGGCGGGCAGGCCGCCGCCGAGGTTGACGTGGTCGAGGTGGATGCCGCGGTGGTGCAGCATCGTGATCGCCTCGGCGAGGTCGGCGACCGCGGTACGCCACGCGGCCGGGCTCATCTGTTGCGACCCGACGTGCAGGGACAGCCCGGCCGGGGTGAGCCCGTACGCGCGGGCCGTCTCCAGCACGCTCACCGCGTCCGGCACGGAGCAGCCCATCTTGCCGCTCAGTCCCCACAGCGCGCCGGCCCCGGTGGTGGCCAGCCGGCAGAACACCCGCGAACCGGGGGCGTGCGTCGCGACGGCCCGCACGTCGGGGACGCTGTCGGTGGCGAAGTCCCGGATACCCAGCCGGTACGCGACGGCGATGTCCCGGTCGGACTTCACCGTGTTGCCGTAGTGGATCAGGTGCGGCGGCACGCCGGTCCGCAGCGCCTGGCGGATCTCGTTCGGGCTGGCCGCGTCGAAGCCGGCACCGTCACGGGCCAGGGTGGCCAGCACGTCGTCGACCGGGCAGGCCTTCACGGCGAAACGCACAGCCACGCCGGGCAGCTGCCGGATCAGCCGGGCGTGGCTGTCCTCGATTCCGGCGAGGTCGAAGATGATCTGGTCCTCGGTGGCCGCCGCCAGGGCGGCCCGGAGCACGCGGCTCGTCATCGCGGGCGGCCCCACGCCGGGTCGGGCCCGGTCGCCCTGCCCGCCGCCACCAGCGGCGCCCAGGCCTCGATCAGCACCGCGAACTCCTCGATGTCGCGCGGGGCGTCGGCCAGCAGCTGGTCGCGGCGTGCGGCCAGCTTGTCGGCGAAGTCCGCGTAGCGCCCGCCCAGCTTCCGGTACGCCCGGTCCAGCGCGTCGAGGCGGCGCACGTTGGGTGCCGGGTCGAGGGTGGTGCTGCCCCGGACGATGGCGGCGACCCGCTCGGGCCGGATTCGCTGGCCGTCGTCCAGCAGTCCGTCGCCCGCCTCGCCGAGGCGCTGGTAGATGACGTGCAGGTAGAGCATCGAGAGGAAGAACTTCGCGAGCCGCAGGTGGTACGGGTGGAACGCGGCGTCGGCCTTGCGTTCGGGGGTGTGCCGGTTGATGACGTGCCGGTTGTGCAGCACTCCGGGCAGGCCGCTGTCGGGGACCAGGTGGATGAGGAAGTAGTCGCTGCCGATCGTCTCCCGCATCGGCGGCAGCGGAATCTGTTCGTGGACCCGGAAATAGCTGATGTTCCCCATGTCGACCCGCATCGGGTCGACCAGTCCGAGCACGGAATGGTCGGCGGTGAACGCCTCGTTTCCGGCGCCCGTGAACGATTCCGCGACGAGGTCCCGCTTTTGCTGTTCGGACGTTCCCTCGGCGGCCCATTGGCTGACGATGTCGTGATAGGCCTGCGGATCGAGTCGCCGGATCTCGTCGATGTCGACAGACATCTCGCCGATGTAGGAGGCGCCGACCGTCGACACGGGCCGGTGGGCGTAGGAGGGGTCGAGGTCGCTCTCGGTGACCTCGCCTGCCACGTCGGCGGCGGGCCGGCCCAGCGCGGTCAGCTCGTGGTGGATCGGGTAGACCGGGGCGCCGTCGTGGACCTGGAACTCGATGTCCGAGTCGCGGCGGTGCACCGACTCGCAGCCCAGCGCGGCGGCGATCAGGAAGGCCCGGTTGGTGCAGGCGCCGTAGGAGACCGCGCCGGGCAGCATCAGGTCCATGATCAGCGCGGGTTCCGCGAGCCCGGCGTGCTTGACCACCCGCTGCAGGAACCGTCGTTGGTCCTGCTCATCGAGGTGCAGCACGGTCAGCCGCGCGGTCGCCGGGACGGCCTCGACCGCCGCGGCGTGTCCCGCGAACGTCGCGTCGTCGGTGGAGTCGAGGATCAGCAGCGTGGCCTCGACGCCGAACCGCGCGACGGCGTAGGCGGCCTCCGCCGCCACGGCGGCGATGGTGGCGGCGCACTCGCGGTGGGTGGGCAGGGTCAGGCAGATTCTGCGTACGCCGGGAGTGGTCACCGCGCGCACCGACGGGGTGCCGGGCCCGAGGCCCGTTTCGTCATCGACATGAAAACGCTCTCCCACGGGACATGCCCGACCCTCGGCCGAACCAGCGATAACTACGGAGGGAATTGACACCGGCACAGCAGTCACGGAAACGGGGGTGACTCATTTCGAACGGTGACTGCGATGGCGCCGTCCGAATGTGCACAAGGGGGAATTGCCGCGAGCGAACGTAGCACGCTTTGCCGTCGCCGAGAATCGTGGGCTCGCTCCCATGAATACCGTCGGTGAACCCCACAACGGTCTAAACAAGCAGGTCGCCCATGCCGGGCGGAACACGCGTCTTGCGCGGGAGGTTGTCGCGCATCACACTCGGCCCACCCCGATCCGCGCGCGCCTGCGGCCCGGTCCCGCCCCTCGTCCAGTGGGGACTCCAGCGCGCAGTCCAGCAGGGGGTCCAAGGCGCCGACGAACATCAGATGAATGATGGCCGACCAGCACCACGTCGTCGTGAACCTCAACGACCTGACACCGGCGGGCCAGGCGAGGGCGTGGCAGATTCCGGACTTCCTGGAACGCCCGCCCACCCGCCGGCCCGCCTACCGCGTCGACGACCTGTACGAGCGGGTCTACGTCGCCTTCGGCGAGAACCGGGCCGACCCGGTCGGCCGGATCTCCGTGTACCCCCAGCGGCTGCTGCCGTACCGTGACCCCGACACCGGCGGCGCCAAACTGCTCAGCGCCGCGCTGGTCGAGTTCCCCACCACCGCCGTCCTGGCTCCCGACGTGTGGGACACGCTGTTCGAGGCCGCCCTCGCGGACGCGCCGACCGTCGGCGTCTACCTGCCCCCGGAATGCCGCCGCCACGTCGACTACCTGCACGGGCTCGGTTTCAAGCGGTACGCCGACGACTACGACAGCACGCGCAGCCTGTACCTGCGGCACGGCGCCGCCACCGACCGGCCGCCGGTCTACCCGATCCTGCCGGGCACCAACCTCATGCGTACGGCGAACGCCGCGTCGGCGCTCATGCCGGAGACGCAGGCGTGGGCGGCGGTGGAGAACTACTCCGGCTTCTCCGGGTACGCCTGGCTGACCCCGCTGCTGGACAGCCTGCTCGGCTCGCCCACGCGGCTGCTGAGCATGCCCGCCGGCACCGGCGACGTCCTGCGGCTGCTGCCCGAACGCCTCCTGCACACCGTCGAGGCGTGCGTCGGGGTCGACATCCTCGATCGCAACATCGACTTCGCCCGCGCCCGCGCCGGACGGCCGCATGTGGACACACTGAACATGCTGGTGTGCGCCACCTTCCTGGAGGCCGGTGTCACCGGCGACCCCGCCCCCGCCCTGGCCCTGCTGCGGGAGCTGTGCGCCCGCGCGGGTCGCCCGGTCGGCTCCGACGCCGCCCGCGACCTCTACGTCGAGCTGCGCGCCGTCGCCGACGAGGCGCTGACCTGCGGCGGAATCGCCGACTGGTTCGCGCTCACCAAGGGCATCGGCCGTTTCGTGGCCGGGCCCGACACGCCGCAGCCCAGCGTGGCCCTGGCGGACGCGATCGGCCCCGACGGCGTACGGGCGCTGGCGCAGCGGCACGGCGGGCTGCCCGCCCCGGAGCCCTTCGCGCAGCTGCGGGACCGGGGCGGCGTCTCGTTCGCGACGGGTGACATGTTCGCGTACCGGTCGGGGCAGCGCTTCGACACCATCTTCGTCTGGGAGGCGATGCTGATCGTGGCGGCGGCCGGGCGGCAACGCGAGTACGTGGAGATGATCGACGCGAACCTGGCCGCGGGCGGGACCGTGGTGCTGACCGGCATCCGCCGCGACGACGGCCGCCCCGGCCGCGACCTGGAGATCCTGGCCGCGGAGTTCCGCCGCAGCGGCTACGCGACCGTGGTGACCGACGCGTCGCCGCCCACCGACCGGTGGGCCCGTGGCCTGCTCCCCCAGCCCGTCTTCCCGGTCCTCATCGCGACCAGGACATGTCCGTGACCCATCGACTCGACCCGGCCGGTCACCACCCTCTCGACGTGGCGGGGCGCGGGGGCGCCCGCCGCGCCGCGCGGGGAACCGGCGGCGGCCACCTGGACCTGGCCATCGTCGGGACGGGACCGCGCGGGTTGTCCGTACTCGAACGGCTGCTGGCCCGGCTCGCCGCGCGACCGACGGGGGCGCGCGTACGGATCTGGGCGTTCGATCCGGCCCGGCACGGGGCGGGCCGGATCTGGCGGCCCGACCAGCCCGACTGGTATCTGATGAACACCGTCGCGGGCGAGGTCACGATGTATTCGGGCGGGCCGGATTCCGGCCCGCCCCGGGCCGGGGCCGGTCCGTCGCTGCACCAGTGGCTCTCCACCCACCCGGACCCCCGCTGGTCCCGGCTGGGCGAGAACGACTACGCGCCCCGATCCGTGTACGGCAGTTACCTGTGCGCGGTCTACCACGCGGTCGTCGCACACCGCCCGGACAACGTCACCGTCCACGCGATACCGGCCCGGGTCGAACGGATCGACCGGCGGCGTGGCGGGTTCCTGGTCACCGCCGACCGCGGGGGTCTGCGGCTGCCCGTCGACAAGGTGGTGCTGACCACCGGCCACGCGGCCACCACTCCCGAGGGTGCCGAGCGGCGCCTTTCGGCGTACGCGGACCGGCACCCCGGCCTGCGTTACCTCCGGGGCGACCCGGCCTGCGACCTCGATCTGTCCGGAATGGACGCGGGCGCGCCGGTCGGCGTGCTCGGGCTCGGGCTCACGTTCTTTGACGTCGTGCGGGCGCTGACCACGGGCCGCGGCGGCCGGTTCGAGACCGTCGCGGGCGGCGACCTGCGCTACCTGCCCAGCGGCCGGGAGCCCCACCTGATCGCCGGGTCGCGGGGCGGCCTGCCGATCCTCGCCCGCGGCGCCAACCAGAAGGGCCCGGACTACCGGTACCGTCCCCGGTTCCTGACCGAGGCGGCGCTGGCCGACGCCCGGCGGCGCACCGGCGACCACCGGCTCGACTTCCGCCGCGACGTGCTGCCGCTGGTGCGCACCGAGGTGCACCACGTCTACTACACCGCCCTGGTGCGGCAACGCCGGGGCGAGCGGGCCGCCGCCCGGTTCGCGGGCCGGTTCGCCGGGGACGACGCGGGTCTGCTGGCCGAGTTCGGGGTCGCCGACGCGCCCGCGCCGGACCTGGAGCGGCTCGCCCGGCCGTTCACGGGCATGCGCTTTCCCACACCATGGGCCTTCCAGCGGTACGCCCTCGTCCTGCTCGACGACGACGCGGCGCAGGCCCTGCACGGCAACGTGGCGGGGCCGCTGAAGGCGGCGCTGGACATCCTGCGGGACCTGCGCGGGGTGCTGCGTTCGGCGGTCGACTTCGGCGGCCTGCGCGCCGACTCCCACCGCGACGACTTCCTCGGCTGGTTCGCGCCGGTCAACGCGTTCGTCTCGACCGGACCGGGCCGCGAACGCCACGCCGAACTGTGCGCCCTGATCCGCGCCGGTCTGGTGACCCTGGTCGGCCCGGACGTGCGGGTCGATCCGGCAGGTACCGGCTTCGCGCTGTCCTCACCGCAGGTGGCCGGGTCACGCCGGGTGGTGGCCACGCTCGTCGACGCCCGCATGCCCCGGACCGCGGTACGCCGGGACCGCTCGCCGCTGACCCGGCAGCTGCTGGCGGACGGCCTGATCAGCGAGTACACCGTGCCCGGCAGCCGCTTCGCGCCGGGTGGCGCCGCGGTGACCCGGCCGCCGTTCCACGCCGTGCGCGCGGACGGCCGGACCGACCCGGACCTGTACCTGCTGGGCATCCCGACCGAGGGGCAGCGCTGGTTCACCCAGATCGGCAACGGGCGGCCGGGGCCGATGACCGGATTCCACACCGACGCCGACAGCGTCGCCGCCGACGTCCTCGCCGGGATCGGCGACGCCCCCGGACCCGTCGCGGCCGACGGGACGGCCGGCACCGGACCGCACCCCGGTGACCTCGTCGACGCCGGCGCGGCACGGAACTGAGGAGCCATGACCGTGGACAACCACGCGACCTTCCGGGCCGCACGCGACCTGCTGCTGGCGCTGCGCGACGACCACGACGCCGCGTACGCGTCGTTCCGGTGGCCCCGGTTCGAGCAGTTCAACTGGGCGCTCGACTGGTTCGACCCGATCGCCCGCGGCAACCACCGCCCGGCGCTGCGGCTGCTGTCCGGGCCGGGTGAGACCACGGTCAGCTACGCGGAGCTGGCCGAGCGCTCCGACCGGGTCGCCGGGTGGCTGCGCGGGCTCGGGGTGCGGCGCGGCGTCCGGTGCCTGGTGATGCTGGACAACCAGGTCGAGGTGTGGGAGCTGATGCTGGCCGCGATGAAACTCGGCGCCGTGGTGATCCCCACGTACACCACGGTGTCCACGCCCGACCTCGCCGACCGGATCCGGCGCGGCGTGGTGTCCCATCTGGTCACCACGGACCGCCTGGCCGCACGGCTCGGCGACACGGGCCGCGGGCTGACCCGGATCGCCGTCGGTGAGCCGGTGCGCGGCTGGGTGCCGTACCGCGACGCGTACGCCCAGTCGGCGGACTTCGTCCCGGACGGGCCGACGCGGGCCGGCGATCCGCTGCTGCTGTATTTCACGTCGGGCACCACGTCGCGGCCCAAGCTGGCCCTGCACACCCACGTCAGCTACCCGGTCGGCCACCTGTCCGGCATGTACTTCAACGGGGTGCGCCCCGGCGACCTGCACCTGAACGTGTCCGCGCCGGGCTGGGCCAAACACGCGTGGAGCAGCTTCTTCGTCCCGTTCAACGCCGAGGCCACGCTGCTGGCGCTCGACGTGCCCGAGCAGGAACCGGCGCGGGCCGTGCTGGACGCGCTGCACGCGCACCCGGTGACGACGTTCTGCGCGCCGCCGACAGTGTGGCGGGCGCTCATCCAGCAGGACCTGCGGCGCCGGCCCGCGGCCCTGCGCGAGGCGGCCAGCGTCGGCGAGCCGTTGAACCCCGAGGTCATCCAGCGGATCCGGCGGTCGTGGGCGGTCACGGTGCGCGACGGGTACGGCCAGACCGAGACCACCGCGCAGGTCGGCACCACGCCGGGCCTGGCGGCACGGCCCGGCACGATGGGCAAGCCGCTGCCGGGATACCGGATCACGCTGGTCGACCCGGTCACCGGGGAGGCGGGCGAGGAGGGCGAGATCTGCGTCGAGCTGTCCGACCGGCCGATCGGGGTGATGACCGGGTACCTCGACGACGAGGAGAAGAACGCCCGCACGTTCGCCGGTGGCCGCTACCACACCGGCGACGTCGGGCGGCGCGACGCACAGGGCTACCTCACGTACGTGGGGCGCACCGACGACGTGTTCAAGTCGCACAACCACCGGATCTCGCCGTTCGAGCTGGAGAGCGTGCTGCTGGCGCACCCGGACGTCGCCGAGGCGGCGGTCGTGCCCGTGCCGGATCCGGTGGCCGTGCAGGTGCCCAAGGCGTTCGTCACGCTCTGCGGCGGCTGCCCGCCGACGGTCGACACGGCCCGGTCGATCCTGGCGCACACCACGGCGCAGCTGGCGCCGCACCAGCGGATCCGGCGCATCGAGTTCCGCGCGCTGCCGAAGACCACCTCCGGCAAGATCAGGCGGGCCGAGCTGCGGGCACTGAAGTCCGCCGGGCGGCCGTTTGAATACCGCGCGGAGGATTTGTCTGCCTGAACCGGATGGTTTCCCCTGGTCGGGAGGCAGGTGGGCGGAGGGCGCCCACGACGGTGGGTTACCGTCTACCCGACCGCACCGCAGCGAAGCCGGTGAGATTCCGGCGCTGTCCCGCAACTGTGATGCCGCCCGCCCCCGCCGCCCCGCGGCCCGGCGGCGACGGACGAGCCAGGTCGCCTGCGAGCCGTCGCGAACCACGCCTTCGAGGAAGGGCGTCTCGCGGACGGGGCCACACCCTGTCGGCGAAACACGCACCCCTCGGCCGACAGGAGGAGACATGTTCACACGCGCCCCCCGCGCGCTGACCGCCGCGCTGACCGCGCTGACGGCCGCCGCGCTGACGTTCACCGCCGGCTGCGCCGGCGACGACGGCGCGCGCACCACCGGACCGGCCCCCAGCGGGTCGGCGGCCGCCGGCTACCCGGTGACCGTTGGCAAACTCACGCTGGCCGCCCGGCCCGAGAAGATCGTCTCGCTGTCGCCCACCGCCACGGAGATGCTGTTCGCCATCGGCGCGGGCAAGCAGGTCACCGCGGTCGACCAGAACAGCAACTACCCGCCGGAGGCGCCGAAGGGCGACCTGTCCGGTTTCCAGCCGAACGCCGAGGCGATCGCGGCCAAGAATCCCGACCTCGTGGTCATCTCCAACGACCTCAACAAGATCATGGATCAGCTGGCCCAGCTGAAGATCCCGGTGTACCTGGCACCCGCCGCGGTGACGCTGGACGACACGTACCGGCAGACCACCGAACTCGGCACGCTCACCGGCCACGCGGCCGAGGCTGAGGGCGTGGTCACCAAGATGAAGTCGGACATCGCGCAGATCGTCACGACGGTGCCGCAGCGTTCGGCGCAGCCCACGTACTACTACGAACTCGGGCCGGAGCTGTACTCCGCGACGTCCAGGACGTTCGTCGGCTCGCTGTTCACCATGGCCGGGCTCGCCAACATCGCCGACCCGGCCGACGCCGACGGGTCCAAGGGCGGCTACCCGCAGCTGTCGGAGGAGTTCGTCGTCAAGGCGAACCCCGACTTCGTGTTCCTGGCCGACACCAAGTGCTGCGGGCAGTCCGCCGCCACGGTCAAGGCGCGCAAGGGCTGGTCCAGCGTCGCGGCCGTGACCAAGGACCAGATCGTCGCGCTGGACGACGACATCGCCTCCCGGTGGGGCCCCCGCGTGGTCGACCTGCTGCGGACGATCGTCGACTCCACCGCCCGGGCGAAGTAGTGGCCCCGCGCCCCGCGCCGCCCGGCGACCGGACCGACGTGGCTGCGGCCGCGCCGTACCGGCCGGGGCGGCTGCGGGCGCGGTGGGTGCTGGCCGGCTGCGCGGCGGTGCTGGTCGCCGTGGTCGCGGGGCTGTCGCTGGGGCCGGTCAGCCTCCCCGTGGGCGGGGTCGCCGCGGAACTGCTCGACCTGCTCCCGAAGGTGCACGTCGACAGCGGGCTCAGCCCGCGCGAGGCCGCGATCGTGACCGAGCTGCGGCTGCCCCGCGTGGTGCTGGGCCTGCTGGTCGGCGCGATGCTGGCCCTGGCCGGGGGCTGCTACCAGGGGGTGTTCCGCAACCCGCTGGCCGACCCGTACCTGCTGGGGGTGGCCGCCGGGGCCGGGCTGGGCGTCACGGTGGTCATCACCAGCCGGGCGGACCCGATCGGCGGGGTGACCGCGGGGCTGCCGCTGACCGCGCCGGTCGCGGCGTTCGCCGGGGCGCTCGGTGCGGTGGTGCTGACGTACGTGCTGGGGACGGCCGGCGGCCGCGACCGCTCACCGGCCACCCTGATCCTGGCCGGGGTGGCCGTCTCGGCATTCCTGGCGGCCGGGCAGACGTACCTGCTGCAGCGCCATACCGACGCCATCCAGGAGGTCTACTCCTGGCTGCTCGGGCGGCTCGCCACCGGTGGCTGGCACGACGTGCTGGTGCTGCTGCCGTACGCGGTGGTGACCGCCGTGGTCGTGCTGGCCCACCGCCGCGAACTCGACGTGCTGTCGGTCGGCGACGCCGAGGCCGCCAGCCTGGGCCTGCACCCGCAACGATCCCGGTACGTCCTGATCGCCGCGGCGTCGCTCGGCACGGCCGCCGCGGTGTCGGTGTCCGGGCTGATCGGTTTCGTGGGCGTCATCGTGCCGCACACCGTGCGCCTGCTGGCCGGATCGAGCTACCGGGTGATCCTGCCGCTGTCGATGCTGTTCGGGGCGGCGTTCCTCACCCTCACCGACCTGGTCGCGCGCACCGTCGCGGCGCCCTCGGAGATCCCCATCGGGGTGGTGACCGCGTTCCTCGGCGCGCCGTTCTTCGTGCTGGTGCTGCGCACCTCGGGGCGGGCCGAATGACAGCGGCACCGGCCGTCGAGGTCACCGGCCTGCACGTGCGGCTGGGCGGCGCGCAGATCCTGCACGGCGTCGACCTGACCGTCCACACCGGTGAGTGGGTCGCCGTGATCGGGCCCAACGGGGCGGGCAAGTCGACGCTGCTGCGGGCGGTGGGCGGGCTGCTGCCGTACACCGGGTCGGTGCGGCTACTGGGGACGCCCAGCGACCGGCTGCGCCGCCGGGACCGGGCGCGGGTGGTCGCCACCGTCATGCAGTCACCGGTCGTACCCGCCGGGATGGCGGTGCTGGACTACGTGCTGCTGGGGCGCACGCCGTACATCTCGCCGTTGGGGCGGGAGTCGGGCGCTGATCTCGGTGCGGCGCACGCCGTACTCGATCAGCTTGATCTTGCTGGTTTCGCCCGGCGGGCGCTGGCCACGCTGTCCGGCGGTGAACGGCAGCGGGTCTTCCTCGCGCGGGCGCTGGCCCAGGGCGCGACCCTGCTGCTGCTGGACGAGCCGACCAGCGCGCTGGACATCGGGCACCAGCAGGAGGTGCTGGAGCTGGTGGATCAGCTGCGCAAGGACCGGCAGTTGACGGTGATCGCCACCATGCACGACCTGTCGATCGCCGGGGAGTACGCCGACCGGCTCGTGCTGCTGGCCGACGGGCGGGTCGCGGCCAGTGGCGTGCCGCGCGAGGTGCTGACCGAGGAGCTGCTGGCCCGCCACTACCGGGCCCGCGTCCGGGTGATCGAGGGCGGGAACGGCCCCCTGGTCGTCCCGGTGCGCGGCTGAGCGTCCCGCGTCGTCTGGGGCGTTTCGCCCACCGGCGGCGCGGGTGAGCCGCCCGGCCACCGCCCTCGAAGAAAAAAATCGGCCCGAATAACGTCCGTTTTGTGGGCATCGGAATCGGGCCCCGGGGGACGGCGGTGCGCCGTCCGGACAGCACGCGGCGCCCCCGCGAGGTCGCTCGACTTCGGTGCCCGGCCGACGGGCCGATGGGTCAGGGCAGATGCCCAAGGCCTGTCCAGCGGGCGGGCCCCGACGTGAGGAGACCCTCATGGCCGAACGACATACTCGCCTCCGCGCCGGCAACCACCGTCCGGACCGCGGCAAGCACCCCCGCACCACCCGCGTCACGCACCTCCTGCGCCACGGCGCCGCCGTCGCCCTCATCGGGGCCTGTACGGCACTGATTCCCCCGGTCGCCACCCCTGCCCACGCCGCACCTTCGGTAGCAGCGGTGGCCGCCCACAAGACACTGCCCCGCGCGCCGAAGAAGCTCACGGCCCGCGCCGCCAACACCCCCACGGGGGCACGTGCGGTGGCCCGCGCGATGGTCGCCGACCGCGGCTGGAGCACCAAGCAGTACACGTGCCTGGTGAAGCTGTGGAACAAGGAGAGCCACTGGCGGGTCACTGCCAAGAACTCCTCCTCGCGCGCCTACGGCATCCCGCAGGCGCTGCCGGGCCACAAGATGCGCTCCGCGGGACACGCCTGGCGCACCGACGCCGCCACCCAGATCAGGTGGGGCCTGGGCTACATCGAGGGCCGCTACGACACGCCCTGCCAGGCATGGAGTCACAGCCGGTCCCGGGGATGGTACTGACCGCGCCCACCACAGTGGACCCGCCGCTCACGTGCGGGGCGGCAGGGTACCGGTGAGGCGCTGGATGGCGTCGAGCAACCCCGACCGGGTGAACGGCTTCTCCAGCATCACGCTGTTCGCGTCCAGCTGGATCTGCGGCCCCAGCGCGGCGGCGGTGTAGCCGGACATGTAGACGACGGGCAGGCCGGGGCGGTGCGCACGCAACGCCTCGGCCAGTTCCGGTCCGGTCATGTTGGGCATCACCACGTCGGTGATGAGCAGGTCGGGCTTGGCGCCGGTGCGTACCGCCTCGACCGCCGAGCGGGCGTCGGTGGAGACGGTGATGGCGAAACCGGCGGGCTGCAGCAGACGTTCGACGAGCCGCGCCACGTCGGGCTGGTCCTCCACCACGAGGACGTCCTGCACCACGGTCGAGGTGGCCGGCGCGACGACGTCCCCGCCGGGCGCATCGTCCACGGCGGGCAGGTACAGGTGGACGGTCGTACCCATCCGCGGCTGGGACTCCAGGGTGATGGCCCCGCCCATGCTGCGCATGATGCCCGCCGTGGTGGCCAGCCCCAACCCGGCCGAGGTCGGACGGGTGGTGAAGAACGGCTTGAACGCGCGACGCCGCGTCTCGTCGCTCATGCCCACGCCGGTGTCGGACACGGCCAGGTGCACCACCGGACCGGTCAACGGGCTGCCGTCGAGGTCGCCCGCACCCAGCTCCTGATTGCTGGCGGTCACCCGCAGCACGCCGCCGTGCGGCATGGCGTCGCGGGCGTTCGCGGCGAGGTTGACCAGCGCCTGCTCCAGCGGACCGCGTTCGGCCCGCACCGGCCGGGAGTCCGGACCGAACGAGATCTCCAGCGTGATGTGCTCGCCGAGCGTACGGCTGAGCAGCGCCTGCATCTCGTTGAGCAGATCCGGGACCGGCACGACCTCCGGGCGGCTACCGGCGGTCCGGCCGAACGCCAGCAGCTGGTGCGTCAGCGTCCGGCCGGTGGCCGCGGCGCGCACGATGTCCGAGGCGAGCTGATGCTCGGGCGAGTCGGGCTCCACAGTCGACGCGATCATCTCGGCGGAGCCGGCGACCACGGTCAGCAGGTTGTTGAAGTCGTGCGAGATGCCGCCGATGAGCTGGCCCAGGCTGTCGAGGCGCCGCAGGTGGTCGAGCTGCCGCTTGAGGATGCGGGCGTCGACCTGGTCGGTGGTGTCCGTGATGATGCACAGCGACCCGCCGGACTCCTCCGGCTCGTCCGGCTGCGGCACCATGCTGATCCGGACCCGGCGGCGGGAGCCGTCCGCGCGGATCAGCTGCGCCGCGCCGACGGTGGCCCGCCCGGCGCGGCTCTCCGCGAGCCGCTTGGTCAGCTCCGCCTGGCCCCGGTCGTCCAGGAAACCGCGCATGGGCAGCCCGGCCAGTTGCGGGCTCGGCAGGCCCAGCATGACGCCGACCGGCTCGTTCGCGTACGTCACCTGCCCGTCGGGGTCGAGCTGCAGCACCCCCTCGGGGATGGTCTCCAGCACCCGGCGGTAGCGCTGTTCGCTGGCGCGCAGCCGCTCGTGGGACTGCGCCGAGGAGAGCCCCAGGGACAGCTCACCGGCGATGTCGCGGGCCAGCTCGACGTCGGCCTCCGAGTAGCGGCCGTTCGGCTCGGTGCGGACCACGATCAGATACCCGGCGTACGCGTCGTCGACGACGACCGGGCACAGCACGGCGGCGTGGATGTCGAGGCCGTCGCGGCTCACGGTGCGCGTGCCGGCCAGCTCGGTGGCCTGCTCCGGCGTCAACGGCGACAGCACGATCGGCTGCCGGGTCGCGATCATGGTGGAGGTATGGGCGTCCCTGGGCGGCATGCCGCGCCGGTCCAGCGCGTCGGCCAGCATGCGTCGGCGGGCCGGATCCAGGTGATGGACGGTGATCGCGTCGTAGCAACCGTCGTTGTCCATGAGCGCCACGCCGGCGCCGTCGCCGACCATGTCCACCGCTGCCCGGATCACTGTCTCCCGCACGGTTCGGGCGTCGGCGCTGGCCTGTCCGAGCCTGAGCGCCAGGTCGGCCAGGGCGTACCGGCGGGGGTGTGCCATCGCCGTCATGTCCGTACTATCCAGCCTCCACGGCCACGTGCGCCCCGGTTCGCCGAAACTGCAACCACGGGCCCCCATTCTGTGCGTGGGCCGACCCGGTCGGGGAACATCCGGTCTGATCACAGGAACTCGCGGCGGTACAGGTCGATCAGCTCGGCGTAGTGCGGGCCGATGTTGGCCACGTAAACCTCGTCGAAGCCCGCGTCCTCGTACGTCTTGAGCTGTTCGGCGTGCTTGGCGGGATCGGGCCCGCAGGGCAGCGCCGAGCGGGTCATCTCCGGCGTGACCAGCGTCGCGGCCTGCTCGAAGTGGCGCGGCGACGGCAGCACCTGGGCCAGTTCGCCGGGCACCCCGGAGGTGCCCCAGAGGCGGTGGGCGATCTCCACGCCCTCGTCCTCGGTCTCGGCGTAGCAGCCCTTGAAGGCGCCCTGCGCGGGCTTACCGGCACCGGCGAGCTGCTTGAACCGCTGGACCAGGTCGGCGTTGGGGCTGGTGGAGATGTAGCCGTCGCCGATGCGGGCCGCCACCTCGATGGCCTTCGGGCCGAACGCCGAGACGTACACCTGCGGCGGGGTGGCGGGCAGCGTGTAGATCCGGGCCTGGTCGACCGTGTAGTGCCGGCCGTGGTGGGTGACGAAGTCGCCGCGCCACAGCTGCCGCATCACGTCGACGGCCTCCTCCAGCATGGCGAGGCGCTCGTCGGCGAACGGCCAGCGTTCCCCGGTGACGTGCTCGTTCAGCGCTTCGCCGGTGCCCACGCCGAGGACGAACCGGCCGTCGTGCAGCACGGCGCTGGTCGCCGCGGCCTGCGCGGTCACCGCCGGGTGGATGCGCATGATCGGGCAGGTGACGGCCGTGGTCACCGGGATCGTGACCACCTGGCTGAGGGCGCCGATGATCGACCAGACGAACGGGCTCTGCCCCTGGGCGTCGTTCCACGGGTGGTAGTGGTCGGAGATCCACAGCGCCTGGAAGCCGGCGTCCTGCGCCAGGCGGGCCTGCTCGATCAGCTGGGCGGGCGTGTACTCCTCGCAGGAGAGGAAATATCCGATACGCATGCCCCTGCCGGTACCCGGTTCCCGGCCGTCGAAGCGTCGGCGACCGCGGCCAGCACCTCCTCCACGCCGATGGCGCGCAGGGCCGGATGCACGCCGGGGCCGGGCCGGTCGCCCGGCTCGCTGTGCCTGCCCCGCCACAGCGCCCGATGGTACGGCCGGTCCGGCGGCCCCCACCGGGCCGGCGACATGGGGCCGAACAGGGTCACCGACGGTGTCCCGTACGCGGTGGCCAGGTGCGATACCCCGGTGTCGCCGCTGATCAGCACGCGGGCGTGAGCGATCAGGGCGGCCAGTTCGGCGAGGCCCGTGACGGGGGCCGCCGACGCGGGGAGCCCGGCGCGCCGGGCCACCCGTACCCGGAGGTCGTGCTCGGTGGCGGAACCGGTGACCAGCACGCGGTGGCCCGCCGACCGCAGGCGCCGGGCGACGGCCGCGAAGCGGTCGGCGGGCCAGCGCCGCGCGGGCGACTTCGCCCCCGGATGGATGATC
The DNA here is from genome assembly GCF_047159485.1 of Krasilnikovia sp. MM14-A1004. Taxonomy (GTDB): domain Bacteria; phylum Actinomycetota; class Actinomycetes; order Mycobacteriales; family Micromonosporaceae; genus Actinoplanes. The sequence continues at coordinate 3,838,844 of NZ_AP038773.1, forward strand.
GTGACACCGCGCGGGACGGCGTGCTCCGGCACGGCCAGCGACAGGTCGCCGGGGTCGGCGGCCACGCCGTGGTGGCGCAGCATCCGGCACCAGCGGTGCACCTCGTGTTCCTCGGGAATCCACACCGGACCGTCGGGGTGGCCGGCTTCGGCGTTGGCGAACGCCCACAGCTCGGCGGGGGCGGCGGCGCGCAGCAGCCGGTGCGACTGCGGGCCGCGGCCGTGCAGGTTGACAGCCAGCCGCGGCGGGTCGAGGCGCCACCGCCGGGGGGTGAGCCCGTCGGTGGGCACGACCCGGTCGATGCCGCCGATCAGGTCGACCAGCGGCGCCAGCCAGGCCGGTGCGGCCAGCACCAGCTCCTCCCGGGGGAACGCGGCGCGCAACCCGCGCAGGGCCGGGACCCCGGTGGCGAGGTCGCCGACGCCGAGCGCGCGCAGGGCGAGGATCACGGGTACGACGTCTCCGTCTCGGCGGCCACGACCAGTTCCCGCACCGCGCAGCCGGGTGGCTGGCTCAGCGCGAACAGCACCGCGGCGGCCACGTCGGCCGGGTCGTTGAGGACCGCGTCCGGCCCCGGCTTGTACCGCTCGTCGCGGTCGTCGAAGAACCGGGTCCGCATCCCGCCGGGGATGAGCAGGGTGACGTTGACCCGCCCGGCCAGTTCGGCGGCGAGGGCACGGGTGAAGCCGACCACGCCGAACTTCGCGGCGCAGTAGGCGGTGGCGTCGCCGACCGCCTTGACGCCCAGCGTGGACGCCACGGTGACCACCGTGCCGTGCGACGCGGTGAGGGCGGGCAGCGCGGCGCGGATCACCGCGGCCGGGGCCAGCAGGTCGACCGCGACGATCCGGTCCCAGGTCTCGCCGGGGACGTCGGCCAGCGCGCCGGGCACGTCCATCCCGGCCGCGGTCACCACCCCGTCGAGGTCCCCGCCGATCAGCTCGATCGCCTGCCGGGTGGCCTCCTCGGCGGCGTGGGTGTCCGCGAGATCGCACTGCACGCCGGGCACGCCGTCCGGGGGTGGTTCCCGGTCGATGACGACCGGGCGTCCGCCGGCTTTGGCGACCGCGTCGACGACCGCGGCACCGAGCCCGCTGGCACCGCCGGTGACGAGCACCGCATCCATGTACTACCTCCTGCTTCCGGCCGCGGCACGGGCCGCGGCGATGGTCCGGGTGGTGGAACGTCCATCCAGGTACGGCACGACGACGGTCTGCCCGCCCCAGCGGCGGACGAGGTCGGCCTCGGGCAGGGCGGGACCGCCGTCTGCGTAGTCGCCGCCCTTGACCCACACGTCGGGGCGCAGCCAGGACAGCACCGCCTCGGGGGTCGGCTCGTCGAACACGACCACCGCGTCGACGCAGTCCAGGGCGGCCAGCAGCCGGCACCGGTCCGCCTCGGCGGTCAACGGGCGGTCGGGGCCCTTGAGGCCGCGTACCGAGGCGTCGCTGTTGAGGCAGACGATCAGGCAGTCGCCCAGTTGGCGGGCCGCCCGCAGCGTGGCCAGGTGCCCGGCGTGCAGCAGGTCGAAACAGCCGCCGGTGGCCACGACGGTGCCGCGGCGGGCGCGGACCTCGGCGACCAGGCGGCCGGTGTCGTCGGCGCCGATGCGTTCGGCCGCCGTGGGTGGGCGCGGCGCGGGGGCCGGCGCCGACACGTACGCGGTGGCGGCCGCGACCGCCAGCTGCACCGCCTCGGAGACCAGGGCGCCGTCGGCCAGGGCCAGCGCCGCCGTGGTGGCGAACCTGTCGCCCGCGCCGCAGGTGTCACCCACGGTCACCGCCGGGGCCGCCACGACCAGCGGCGTCGGCCCGGCGTGGCAGAGCACCGCGCCCTCGGCGCCGCAGGTCACCGCGACGGCCCCGGCCCGCCAGCGCTGCCGCAGCAGGTGCCCGGCCCGCTGCGCCGTCGTCAGCGACGAGCCGCCCCCGGCGTCGCCGGACAGCGCGCACACCTCGGCCAGGTTCGGCGTGACGAGGCGGGCGTCGGGCACCGGCGGCGGTCCCTGGGGGTGCGGGTCCCAGACGACGGGTGCGGTGGCGTCCGCCAGCGCGGCCCGTACCGCCGGGTGCCGGGCGACGCCGCGGCCGTAGTCGCTGACCAGGATCGCGCCGGCCCCGCGCAGCACGTCCGGGACAGCGGGCGGGACGTCGCCGGGCGGCTGCGGGTCACCGCCCCGGTCCAGGCGCAGCAGCACCTGGCCGTGGGCGCGCAGCCGGACCTTCTCGGGGGTGGCACCGGGCAGCGCAAGGGCATGTACCTCCACCCCCGCGGCGGTGAGCAGCTCGCAGAGCCGGGCGCCGCCGGCGTCGTCGGCCAGCGCGGTGACCAGCGCGACCCGGTGACCGTCGGCGGCCGCCAGCAGCGCGGCCAGCCCGGCCCCGCCTGGGCGTTCCCGGACCTGTTCCTCGTCGAGCACGGGCGCCGGAGCGTCCGGGGCGATCCGGCGGACCGCGCCGTCGACATCGCGGTCCAGAAGGGTGTCACCGACGACGACCAGCCTGTTCATGTCTGTCCTCCCGCTCTCCTGCGGCCCACCCTCCGCCAGGGTCCGGTCGACGTACTCGCACATCACGTGCACAGCGACCAGGTGCAGTTCCTGCACCACCTGGCTGTCCGGTGACGGGCAGCGCAGCACCTCGTCGCAGGCCTCGCCGACCGGGCTGGCGCCCGCGCCGGTCATCGCCCAGGTCCGCATCCCGCAGTCCCGCGCGGCGCGCGCCGCCGCCAGCAGGTTGGGGCTGCGGCCGCTGGTGGTCAGCACCAGCAGCACGTCGCCGGGGCGGCCGTGGGCGCGCACCTGCCGGGCGAAGACCTCGTCGTACCCGTAGTCGTTGCTGATCGCGGTGACCGCCGCCGAGTCCGGGGTCAGCGCGATCGCGGACAGCGGGGTGCGGTCGTCGCGCAGCTTGCCGACCAGTTCCGCGGCCAGGTGCTGGGCCTCCGCCGCGCTGCCGCCGTTCCCGGCGACCAGCAGCCGCCCGCCACGGCTCAAGTGCCGGGCCAGCTCGGCGCCCCAGCCCGCCAGCCGGGCCGCGACCCTCCGGTACGGACCGAGCGCGGCCGCCAGCTCCGCCAGGTGCTGATCGAGCGCGTCCATCACACCCCCACCCCGGCCGGTACGCCCGCCGCCACGGCCGCGTACACGTCCGCCAGCCGGTCCGCGACCCGCGACCACGCGTAGCGGTGCACGGCCCGGTCCACCGAGGCCGCCCCGTACGCCTCCCGCCGGGTGTGGTCGGCCAGCAGGCGGCGCAACGTCCGGGCCAGCCCGGCCGGGTCGCGTGGCGCCACCAGCTCGCCGGTCACCCCGTCCACGACCGTGTCGACGAGGCCGCCGACCGCCGTGCCGACCACGGGCACGCCGCAGGCCATGGCCTCCAGCACGGTCATGCCGAACGGCTCGTACCAGGGGGTGGCGGCCACCACGTCGGCGGACCGGTACCAGGCCGGCATGTCCTGGGCGGGCACCCCGCCGACCATCCGGACCCGGTCGGCGACCCGGCAGCGTTCGGCGATCCCGCGCAGCCGCACCGCGTACGGGTCGGCCGCGAGCCGGCCGGCGGGCGGGCCGCCGACCACCACCACCTCGGCCCCCGGCACCCGGGTCAGCGCCCGGATCAGGTCCTCGACGCCCTTGCGTTCGACCAGCCGGGCCACCGTGAGGATCCGGGCGTGGCCGGGGCCGCGGGGCACCGCCTTCCCGGTGGGCTGGAAGCGCCGGACGTCCACACCGGACGGCACCATGGCCATGCGGTCGCGGGGCACGCCCATCCGGACCAGTTCGCCGACCTCGTCGCGGCACTGGGTGATGACCCTGTCGACGACGCGGCCCAGTGTCCGTTCGTACGCGATCCGGTGTGCCGGGCTGGTGTCCGCGGCGCCCTGGTAGCGCCGCTTCACCGTGCCGAGGGCGTGGAAGGTCTGCACCACCGGCAGCCGGCAGGCACCGGCCGCGCTGACCGTGGCGAGGCCGCTCATCCAGAAGTGCGCGTGCGCCACGTCGGGCCGCCAGCCGCCGGACCACTGCTGCGCCAGCCAGTCACCGAAGGCCCCCATGAACGGCAGCAGCTCGTCCTTGGGCAACGCCTCCGGCGGCCCGGCCGGTACGTGCACCACGTCGACGCCGTCGCCGAGCCGCACCGTCTCCGGCAGGTCGGGGCTGTCGCGCCGGGTGTAGACGCGGATCTCGTGACCCGCCGCGGCCAGCGCCCGCGACAGCTCGGCGACGTGCCTGTTCTGCCCGCCCGCGTCGACTCCGCCGAGGACGGCGAGTGGGCTGGCGTGCTCCGAAATCATCGCGATGCGCATGTCTCCTCCTCCAGGAGCCGGTCCCAGTCCGCCAGGAACCGGTCCAGCCCGTAGCGGGTCAGGGCGACCCGGCGGCCGCGGTCGCCGAGCCGGCGGGCCGCGTCCGGGTCGTCGAGCAGCCAGTGGGCGGCGTCGATCAGGGTGTCGACGCGGGTGGACAGGACACCGGCGTCGGGCGGCACCGCCTCGACCGCCTCGGTGGTGGCCAGCGCGATCACCGGCATGCCCATCTGCATGGCCTCGATCAGGCTGAGCCCGAGCGAGGTCCACCGGCACAGGTGCAGGTAGGCGCGGCGGTGGGCGACCAGCTCGTGCATCTCGCGTTGCGGCGGGTCGTCGTGGACGGTGATCCGTTCGCCGGCCAGGCCCGCCACGCCCATCCCGAACACGTCGAGCGGCGCCACCCGCGCAAACCGGTCGAACAGGTCGGTGCCGGTGACCCGGCCGCGCCGTACCGGCTCGTTGGTGACGACGGCGAGGCGCTCCAGCTCACCGGTCCACCGGGTGGCCGGTGGGACGACGCCGTGTTCGATGACCGTGGTGCGGGTGCCACCGGTGTCCCAGAACAACGCGTTGAAGTGGGTGACGTGGGCGATCACGAGGTCGTCGCGGTCGGCCAGCGGGTGCCGGGTGTTCGGGACCTCGCCCTTCGGGGTGTTGTGCTCCACGTAGATCACCGGCAGGCCGGGTGGCAGGAGCGCGAGTTCGTCGGGGCGTTGCACGATCGCCACGTCGGCGTCGCGGATCTCGTCCAGCGGCAGTTCCTCGGCGCCGGGCGGCCAGTCGAAGGTGCGCGCGCGGCCCCTGCCCCACGCGTCGCGCTGCGGATTGACCGGGATGAGATAGCGGTGCTTGCCCTGGACGAACGCGGTCGTCCACGAGCCGTGCACGTGCCAGAGCAGGATGTTCACGCCGCCACCTCCGCGGTCTCCGTACGGTCGGCGGCGCGCAGGGTCGCCACCGCGGCGACCACCTCGGCCGGGTCGATCGTGGTCAGGCACGGGTGTCCGGGCACCGGGCAGCTCGTCGCCCGGGTGTCGCGGCACGCCGCGTCGGGCCGGCCGAGCCGCACGTGCGGCACCCGGTACGGACCCCACTTGCCGTAGGGCACGGTCGGGGCGAACAGGCTCACCACGGGGGTGCCGACGGCGGCGGCCAGGTGGGCGGGCCCGGTGTTGCCGGCGACCACACAGGACGCCCCGGCCAGCAGGGCGGCCAGTTCGGACAGCGAGGTGCGCCCCGCCGGTTCGCCCGCGATCCCGGCGACCTCGGCGGCCAGCCGCCGCTCCCCCGGCCCGCTGGTGACCAGCACCCGGTTTCCCGCCGCCACGAGGGCGGCGACGATGCGGCGCAACGTGTCCGGCGGGCAGGCGCGCGCCTCGACGCTGGCTCCGGGATGCACCACGACGTAGCCCCGAGCGCCGCGCCGGGGGACGGCGGGGGTGATGCGCAGGGCGCCGTCGTCGTCCGCGGGCAGGGCGAAACCGGCGGCCGCGGCCACGCTGCGGGCCCGTTCCGGCTCGGGCACGGCTTCGGGTACGCGGTGCCGCACGTCCAGCAGGGAACCGGGATAGTCGTCGCTGATCGCGGTGATCCGCCCGATCCCGGCGACCCGCAGCAGCAGCGCGAGGGGCAGCGCGGACTGGTGGAACGAGGTGAACACGACCGCCTCGTCGGCGCCGGTGTCCCGCAGGCGGGTGGTGAGCGCGGCGATGTCGCGGGCCCGGACCCGGTCGGGCTGCGGGTCGATCCACGGCAGTTCCCACTCGATGATCTCGTCGACGCCGGGCAGCAGGGCGGCGGCATCGCGGCCGCGCGGCCCGCACAGCAGCACCACCCGTTCGGCGCCCGCCGCGACGGCCCGGATCGCGGGCCCGGTGAGCAGCATGTCGCCTGTCGAGTCGGAGCGTGCCAGCAGCACGGTGCGGGCCGGGCCCGGCCGGGCCGCCGGCGCGAGCAGGGCCTGCCGGTGCAGCAGCAGGTCGGCGGCGGCGCCCGGGTCGGCGGCCACGACCGGCGCGGCGGCGATCTCGTCCGGTCTCGTCACCGGCGTCGGGACCAGGACGCCGGTGGCCCCGGCCGCCGCCGCGGCGCTCATGTCGCGGCCGATGTCACCGACCACGGCACACCGGTTCGCGGTGGTGCCCAGCGCCGCGGCGGCCGCGGTGATCAGGCCGGGCGCGGGCTTGCGGCAGCCGCACCGGTCGGCGGACGCGTGCGGGCACACCTGCCAGGTGTCGAACGGCCCCAGCAACTCCTCGACCCGGCGGTGGACCGCCGCGAGTTGCGCGGCCGTGAACCGGCCCCGGGCCAGGCCGGACTGGTTGGTGACCACGCCGACGCGCAGCCCGGCGCCGCGCAGCCGGTCGAGGGCGTCCCTGGCGCCCGGCATCGGGACGACCCGGTCGGGGTCGCCGTTGTACGGCACGTCCACGATCAGTGTGCCGTCCCTGTCGAACAGCACCGCGTCGAACAGCGGGCTCACCGGACGGCTCCCGCCGACGGCGCCCAGGACCGGAAGGGATTCGGCCGGGCCGGGGCCGGCCGTGGTCCGGCCTCCGATCGCGCCGCCGGCCGTGAAGCCCGGTCCGGGCGGACCGCCGGCGGCCGTGGCATGGCCGGCTCCGGGGGCAGGCTGATCGGCTCCGGGGGCAGGCTGATCGGCTCCGCGCGTCGCCCCGCCGCGCGCGCGGTGACCGGCAGCGGCCGCTCCCCGCGCCAGGTCCACCACCCGCGCAGCCAGTGCGTGACGGCCAGCGGCGGGATCACGGCGCTGGTGGCGAGCATGGTCAGGACCTCCCGCCGGTCGCGGGGGCCCGGGACGATGCGGGCCGCGGCGAACTCGGCGGTGCCCGCGCCCCAGGCCGCGGCGGCCAGCACCGCGAGCCCGCGCCAGCGGTGGTTGCCGGTGGCGAGGGCGGCCAGCGTGGCACCGGCAGCGGTGAGGGCGGCGGCGGTGATCGCGGCGTGCCGGTGCCGGCGCCCCGCCGGGAGTTCGAGGACGTCACGCCAGCGCCGGCCGTACAGGCGGCGCAGGAGTGCGTCGTCGGCGTTGCCGCGCTGGCAGCGCACGCTCACCCACGGATCCTCCGGCCGTACCGGATGGGTGGTGCGCCGGGTGCCGCGCCGCAGGGACCAGCCGGAGCGCCGTACCCGGTGGGCCAGTTCGGCGTCCTCCCGGAACGCGCGCGGCAGGCGCTCGTCGAAGCCGCCGACGCGCGCCAGCGCGGCGCGGCGGTAGGCCATGTCGGCGGTGAGCCAGGCGCCGTCGGCGAGGCCCGCGGTCACCCGCTCCCAGTCGGTGGGCCGACGGTCGGGCAGCGGCACGCGCAGCTCACCCTGGACGCCGCCGACGTCGTCGGACACCGCGGCGAGGTCGGCGGCGAGATCGTCGAGCCACTGCGGTCCGGGCACCACGTCGTCGTCGAGGAACACGACCCACTCGTGGCGGGCGGCCCGCCAGCCGATGTTGCGGGCGGCGGCCGGTCCGCGCCCGTCGCCGGGCAGCACGGTGACCCAGTCCGGGACGGCCAGCGGGTCGTCGGGGTCGGTCCGGTCGTCGACGACGAGGACCCGGGCGGGCGGGACCGGGGCGGACGGGTTCGGCGCCAGCGCCGCGAAGAGGCGGCCGAGGCAGGGACGGCCCACGGTGGGCACGACGATCGTGACGTCGGTCATGCGGCGCCTCCCGCGCTCGCGGGGACGGGCCCGAACGCCCGTCCCCGGTGGACCGCGAACGGGCCCATCGCCAGCAGGTCGACCGGGGCGGAGCCGAACAGCTCCATCGCCTCGCGCGGGGTGTCCACCATGGGCCGTCCGGCCGTGTTCAGCGAGGTGTTGACCACGACCGGCAGGCCGGTGTGGCGTTCGAACTCGGCCAGCATCTCGGCCACCCGCGGCTCGGTGTCCGGGTGGACGGTCTGTACGCGGGCGGTGCCGTCCACGTGCGTGACGGCCGGGATGCGGTCCCGCCAGTGTGGCCGGACCCGGTGCACGAACAGCATGTACGGGCTCGGGCACACCCCCTCGAAGATGTCGGCGAACCGTTCGGCGCGGACCATCGGGGCGATCGGGCGGAACTGCTCGCGGCCCTTGACGTCGTTCATCCGGCGCTGGGTCTCCGGGTCGCCCGGGTGGGCCAGCAGGGAACGGTGTCCCAGCGCGCGCGGCCCGTACTCGGAGCGGCCCTGGAACCAGGCGACGATGCCGTTGCCGGCCAGTACCCGGGCGGCCTCGGCGGCGATCGACGCGGGCCGCTCGTACGGCAGACCGGCCCGGCGCAGTTCGGCCTCCAGCTCGGCGTCGCTCCACCCGCGACCCAGCGCGGCCGTGGTGAACTCGGCGCCGGTTCCGGCCACGGCGAGGGCGGCGCCCAGCGCGGTGCCGGAGTCACCGGCGGCGGGCTGCACCCACACCCGGTCGAACGGGCCCTCGGCGGCGATCCGGGCGTTGGCCACGCAGTTGAGCGCGGTGCCCCCGGCCATGGTGAGGGTGGCCGGGCCGCCCGCCGCGTCGTGGGTCCAGCGGGCCAGGTCGAGCATGACCTCCTCCAGGCGGGTCTGCACGCTGGCGGCCAGGTCCGCGTGGGCTTCGGTGAGTTCGCCGTCGGCGGTCCGGGCCTTGGCCAGCGCCGCCCAGTCGATCCGGTCCACGGTGAACCCGCCGTCGCCGCCGGCCCGGACGAGGTCGCGGAACATCGGCAGGAACCGGGGCCGGCCGTACGAGGCGAGGGCCATCACCTTGTACTCGTCGCTGGAGTGCAGGAAGCCGAGGTGCCGGGTCAGCTCCTCGTAGAGCAGCCCGAGCGAGTGCGGCAGCTCCTGGGTGTGCAGCACGCTCAGCTCGCCGTCGCGGTACACGCCGGCCAGGTGGCTGGCCACCTCACCGCGCCCGTCCAGCACGAGCACCGCACTGTCCCCGGTCACCGACAGCCCGGCCGAGGCGGCGTGCGCCACGTGGTGCGGCACGAACCGCACCTGGTCGGGGTCGAGGCCGGGCAGCGCGGCGGCGAGGAACTGCGGCGCCCGGCGCGCGTAGTCGACACGCAGGTGGTCCCACGGGTCGTCCAGACCGAGCGACGCCGCGTCCCGGCTCAGCGACGGGTCGAACGAGTACGCGACCGCGTCCAGGTCGCCGGGGCGCAGCCCGGCGGCCTCCAGGCACCAGGCGGCGGCCAGTTCCGGCAGTTCCCAGGCGGCGTACGGGACGGGCCGTTTGCCGTGCTTGCGGCGGCTGAACCGTTCCTCCTCGGCGGCGGCCACCACCCGGCCGTCGGCCACCAGGGCGGCCGCGGGGTCGTGGAAGATCGCGTTGATTCCCAGCACTCGCATGTCGCGGCGGATACCCGCGGATCAGCCACCTAACCGCTTGATCACCGACTTCCCCGGGCGGCCCCACCTGCACTGATAAATACTCCAACGCGGAGTTTCAGACGGTCGCCGGGCGGGCAAGCGGGCGATCATGTTCGAGGTGCGGCAGCTCATCGCGGGCGCGTGGACACCGGGCGGCGCGGTCCGTCGTCTGACCGTCCACAGCCCGACGGACGACGAACCCGTCACGATCGTCGAAGTCTCCGGGGCCGAGGATGTCGCCGCCGCGGTCCGGGCGGCGCGGGCGGCGGCGCCCGGCTGGGCCGGCACCCCGGCCGCGGCCCGCGGCGCGGCCCTGCACGCGGCCGCCGACGCCGTCGAGTCGGCCGCGGACGAGCTGGCCGGGCTGATGTCCGCCGAGATGGGCAAGCCCGTCGACGGCGCCCGCGAATCGGTCGCGGCCGGGGTCGGCACCCTGCGCCAGTACGCCGAACTCGGCCCCGTCCATCGCGGGCGCACCCTGGCCGGGGACGACGCGGCGCTGGACCTGATGACCCACCGGCCGCGCGGCGTCGTCGCGGTGATCACGCCGTGGAACGACCCGGTAGCGGTGTCCTGCGGTCTGCTCGGCGCCGCACTCGTCACCGGCAACACCGTGATCTCCAAGCCGAGCGAGCGCACCCCGGCGACCGGCGGGCGCCTCGTGGAGCTGCTCGCCCCGCACGTCCCGGACGGCGTGCTGGGCCTGATCAACGGCGACGGCCCGGTCGGTGCCGCGCTGGCCGCCGCGGACGTCGACGTGGTGGCGCAGGTCGGCTCGACCGCCACCGGCCGGTCGATCGCCGCGGCCTGCGCGCGGACCGGCGCCAAGGCGCTGCTGGAGAACGGCGGCAGCGACCCGCTGATCGTCGACGCCGACGTGGACCCGGTCTGGGCTGCCGAACAGGCCGCGCTGGGCGCGTTCGCCAACTCGGGACAGATCTGCGTCGCCGTGGAGCGGATCTACTGCCACCGGACGGTCGTCGAGCCGTTCCTGGACGCGCTGGCCGCCGAGGCCGACCGTTGGCGGCCGCGGCTCGGCCCGCTGGTCGACCGGCGGCTGCGCGACACCGTCGACCGGCAGGTCCAGCTCGCGCTGAAGGACGGCGCCCGCGCGGTGCGCGGCGGCGCGGTGCCGCCCGGCCCCGGCGCGTGGTATCCGCCCACGGTGCTGGACGGCTGCACGGACGAGATGGCGGTCCTGCGCGACGAGACGTTCGGGCCGGTCGCCCCGGTGGTGACGGTCGGGTCGTTCGACGAGGCGCTGCGCCGGGCCGCCGACTCGCCCTACGGGCTGGCCGCCACCGTGCTGACCGGCTCGATGGGCAACGCGCAGCGGGCCGTCCGCGAGCTGCCCGTCGGGACGGTCAAGGTCAACGCGGTGTTCGGCGGTGCGCCGGGCGGTGCCGCGCATCCGCGCCGCGGCAGCGGACACGGCTTCGGGTACGGCCCGGAGCTGCTGGACGAGATGACAGTGACGCAGGTGGTGCACCTCGAAGGGCCGCCGTCCGGCTGGTGAACCGTTCGTCCCGGCGGAACCGGTCAGGCGGCCTGCTCGGCGGTCCGGCGCAGGACGGGCAGCCGCAGGGTGCGGCCCTTGGCGCGAGCCAGGGCGAGCGCCCCGCCGACCGCGGCCGCCGACGTGACCACGCCCGCCAGCAGCAGGGCGCCGCGCGGGCCGAGCGTGTCGGACAGCCAGCCGATGGCGGGCGCGCCGACGATGCCGGACAGCGACGACACGATGCCGAGCGTGGCCAGCACCCGGCCGCGCATGTCCTCGCGGGTGTCGAGCTGGACGCGGGTGGACACGACCGTGTCGAAGACGACCGCCCCGGCCGCGATCGGCAGCATCACCGCGGCGTAGCCGAGCACGTTCGGGGCCAGGCCCGAGCAGAACTGCAGCACGCTGATCATGAAGCCGCTGGCCAGCAGCATCCGCAGGGTGGAGCGGCCGGTGCCGGCCAGCACCAGGCCGCCGGTCACGGCACCCACCGCGAAGACGGTGGAGAGCAGGCCGTACGAGCCGGAGCTGCCGTGCAGCGGGCCGGCCACCATGGCGGCCATCGTGACCTGGTAGTTGCGGCCCAGTGAGCCGAGCACGAACGACAGCGCCAGCACGATGAGCACGACGGGCTGGCTCAGCACGTACCGGACACCGGCGCGTACCCCGCCGTCGCCCGCCGCGGCCAGCGGCAGCACCCGCAGCTCGGCGGTACGCACGGCGGCCAGCGCGCCGATCACCACGAGGTACGACAGGCCGTTGATGCCGAACAGCACGCCCGGCCCGGTGAGGCCGACCAGCACCCCGCCGAGCGCCATCCCGCCGATCCGGCCCGCCGAGCTGAGCACCGAGCCGAGCGCGAGCGCCGAGCCGAGCGCCTCCCGCGGCACCAGCGCCGCGCCGAAGCGGCCCAGCACCGGGCCCTCGAACGCGCCGATCACGCCGGAGGCCAGCGCCACCGCGAAGATCAGGTGGGGGCCGGGGTGGGCCAGCAGGGCCAGCGCGAGGGCGGCCCGCAGCGCCTGGGAGGCGATCAGCACCGGGCGGGCGGGGAGCCGGTCGGCCAGCGCGCCGCCCCAGCCGCCCAGCACGAGCACCGGCAGGGCCTGCAGCATGACCACGACGCCCATGGTGGCGGCGGAGCCGGTGGTGGACAGGATCAGCCAGTTCAGCCCGAGCACCTGCATCCAGGTGCCGGCGGTCGACACCAGGTCGGCCGCGGCCCAGAGCCGATAGTTGCGCTCCCGGAGCGGCGCGAACAGCACAGCGGTGCAACCCCCATGGACACGTGGCGCCGCGTCTCGGCGCCACGTGCCTGTTCGGGAAGCGCCCCGCAACCGCTTCGGCGGCCGGGGCACGCACTACCGAACCGCAACCGGGTGGGGGTCAGTGATCGTCGCGCAGCAGGCGGCGTACGGCCCGTTCGTCGCCGCGCTCGGCCACCTCACCGTGTTCGTAGTGCTCGACGACGCGCGGGTCGACGTACGAGGCGCGGGCCACGGCGGCCGTGTTGCCGAGTAGCTCCGCGACCTGCTCCATCGCGGCCGCGACCGCCTTGCGGCGCCGCCCGCGGGTCGGCTGGGGGCCCGCCGCGGCCAGTTCGGCGGCGGCCTTGACGGTGCCGTGCCAGGTACGGAAGTCCTTGGCGGTCATCCGCCGTCCGCTGATCTCCCGCAGATAGTCGTTGATCATGCCGGCGTCGATCACCTGCCAGCGCCGCCGACCGGCGTCCCAGTACGCGAACAGCCGCGGTTCGCGACGCCGCCTCCGGCGCAGGTCCCGCAGGACGGCGCAGACCTCGGCGTCGTCGACCGTGCGGGTGTGCGCGACGCCCGACTTTCCGGGGAAGTCGAGGATCACGGTGCCGCGGTGGGCGCGCAGATGCTCCGGCTTCAGCGTCGACAGCCCGTACGACGGGTCCTCGTCGCGGTCCGCGTACTCGTCGCCGCCGACGCGGAACGCGTTGAGGTCGAGCAGCCGGACGATCGCCGCGAGGACCCGGTCGCGGGTGAGCCCCCGGCCGGTGGTGAGGTCGGCGCGGATCCGGTCGCGGATGGCCGGCAGCCGGCCGGCCACCTCCAGCACATGATCGAACTTCTCCCCGTCGCGGGCGGTACGCCAGTCCGGGTGGTACCGGTACTGGGTGCGCCCGGCCGCGTCGACGCCCGTGGCCTGGATGTGGCCGCGCGGGTCCGGGGAGATCCACACGTCCGTCCAGGCGGGCGGGATGACCAGTCCCCTGATCCGGGCGAGGGTGTCCCGGTCCCGGATCACCGTGCCGTCCGGATCGAGGTAGCTGAACCCCCGGCCGCGGCGGCGGCGCCCGTACCCGGGCCCGGCCGGGTCACTGCGCCGCAGCCGCACCGCCCACCTCCGTATCGAACGGGACGGATATGCCCCGCGCGGAATCCGGCGAAACGCGGGCGTGGCCGGGAGGCCGGAGTGGTTGCCGCGGTCCACCGGGGGTACCACCCCGGTGTTCGGACCGAGAAAGGACATCAGCATGACCACCGCACGCGAGATCATGAGCCCCGACGTCACGTGCATCGGGGAGCGGGAGACCCTGGCCGACGCGGGCCGCAAGATGGCCGACCTCGATGTGGGATCGCTGCCCATCTGCGGCGACGACAACCGCCTCAAGGGCATGCTCACCGACCGCGACATCGTCACGAAGGCGGTCGCCCAGCACCGCAACCCGGAGGAGATGACAGCGGGCGAGCTGGCGCAGGGCAAGCCGGTCACCATCGGCGCCGACGACGACGTCGCCGAGGTGCTGCGCACGATGGCCAGCCACAAGGTACGCCGGTTGCCGGTGATCGACGGCCACGACCTCATCGGCATCGTCGCGATCGCTGACGTCGCCAGGGCCCTGCCGGACCGCCCGGTGGGCGAACTGCTCGACACGATCAGCCGGTAGCCGCGCCGGTCCCCTCGCCGGGCTGTTCCGTTCCGGTCCGGCGGCAGGCGCATGACCGGCGCCGGGACGGGTAGCCAGAGGTGCATGGCTAGCAGAAGAACGCATCCACTGGACGCCGAGGACCGCAACGCGTTGCCGGACAGCAGGTTCGCCTTCCCCCGGCTCCGCAAGGAGCCGCTGACCGACGCCGCGCACGTACGCAACGCCATCGCCCGCTTCGACCAGGTGCGCGATGTCAGCGACAGGGAACGCGACGAGGCGTTCCGGCGGATCCAGCGGGCCGCCGACAAGTTCGGCGTACAGATGAGTGAGAGCCGGTGGCAGGAGCTGGGCAAGCCGTCGGCAACCCGCACGTCGTCCGACAAACCCCGGACCGCCACCAGGGCCGAGCGGGCCGCCGCACCGCGGTCGAAGGCCGATCTGTACGCCGAGGCCCGCCGCCGCCACGTGAAGGGCCGTTCCACGATGACCAAGGACGCGCTGCAGCGCGCCCTGCAGGGCACCTGACCGATGAGGGACGCAGGCCGTGGGGGCGCAGCGCCGCACCCCACGGCTTGCGCGTGTCAGGCCCGCAGACGCATCCCGTGGCCCGGCCGGTCGCACTGCGGCCGCAGGGTCCCCTGGTGGACGGTGTCGAGGCCGGCGAACAGGACCGAGTCGGCGTACACGTGGTCGGCGAACCATTCCGCGTGACGCAGGTTGGGCAGTGCGGCGCAGGCGGGCGCGTGCAGGTGTGGGCCGCAGTGCGTGGAGACGCGCAGCCCGTGGGAGTCGGCCACGGCCGCGGCGGCGAACAGGCCGGTGTAACCGCCGCACCGGGTGGCGTCGACCTGGAGGCAGTCCACGGCGCCCGCCTCGCACATCCGGCGGAAGTACTCCACGGTGGTGCCGTACTCCCCCGCCGTGATCTCCGGGAGCACCGCGGCACGCAGCAACGCCAGGTCGGCGGGCCGGTCGGAGGAGACCGGCTCCTCGAACCAGGTGACCCCGAGCCGGGCGGCCTCGGCGGCGACCCGCAGCGCCGGTTTGGTGTCGTAGCCGCCGTTCGCGTCGATCATCAGTTCGGCGGCACCGTCCACGGTGTCCCGCGCGATCGCGATCCGCTGCAGGTCCCGGGCGATGTCGTCGCCGCCGTCCTGCGCCACCTTGATCTTCACGGCGGTCATCCCGTCGTCGCGTACCCATCCGGTCAGCTGGTCGCAGAGCTGGTCGTCGCTCATGCTGGTGAAGCCGCCGCTGCCGTAGAGCGGGACGGTGTCGCGGCACCGTCCGAACAGGGTGGTCAGCGGGATGCCGAGCAGTTTCGCCTTGAGGTCCCACAGGGCGACGTCGACGGCGGAGATCGCGTACGAGACGAGGCCGGGCGTGGGCGCGTTGCGGCCGGCCCGCCGCATCCGCAGGTGGGCCCGGCCGATGTCGTGCGGGTCCAGTCCGCGGACGGCCGGGGCGAGGACCTCGCCGACGACGTCCCGGATGGCGGCCGGGCCGTACGTCCAGCCCAGTCCCTGCTCGCCGCCCGCGGCCGCGACGACCGTGACCACCGTGGTGGCCGACCAGGCCAGGGTGCCGTCGGCCTCGGGTTCGGGCAGTGGCACGCGGTGCGCGGCGGCCCGGAGACCGTCGACGGTCGGCCGCGGGTCCATCGTGGTCATCACCGGGTCCCCTGGATGCGGTGCTCGAACAGGGTGCCGGCCGCCGCTGTGTGCGCTTGACCGCGCCGGAACGCGCCCGCGGACGCGGTGGACCGCGCGGGGGTGACCGCGCCGGGCACCATCCGCTCGCGGGAGTTGTGGTGGCGCGCGCGATCGCGATGGCGTACGGCCAGCCTGGCGATCATGGCTTCGGCAGCGATTCGACCCATGCGAGCGCTGTACCCGCGAACGTGGCAGCGATGCCGGCCGCCGGGAGAACTTTGCCACCACTCGCCCGGAATCCGCCCCGGAACGCGGTGCTCGGGTGTCACGGATGCGCCGCGGGGGTATGTGCGGGACGCAGCCCGTTCCGTACCCGAGGAGGCCATCATGCCGGGGCGCGTTTCCCGAACCGTCGTGATCACCGGGGCCAGCGGCGGTATCGGCCGCGCCACCGCGCGGCGGCTGGCCGCCCGCGGTGACCGGCTGGTCCTGCTGGCCCGCGGCGAGGCCGGGCTGACGGCCGCGGCGGACGAGGTCAACCGGGCCGGCGGCACCGCCCTGGCGATCCCGGTCGACGTCGCCGACGCCGACGAGGTCGCGGCGGCGGCCGCGCGCGCCGAGGACGAACTCGGCCCGATCGACGTGTGGATCAACAACGCGTTCACCTCTGTGTTCGCGCCCTTCACCAGGGTCGACCCGGCGGAATTCCGCCGGGTCACCGAGGTCACCTACCTGGGCTACGCGTACGGCACGCGGGCCGCGCTGGACCGGATGGTGCCGCGCGACCGGGGCACGATCGTCCAGGTGGGATCGGCGCTGGCGTACCGCGGCATTCCCCTGCAGAGCGCCTACTGCGGCGCCAAGCACGCCATCCAGGGTTTCACCGAGGCGCTGCGCTGCGAGCTGCTGCACGACCACAGCCGGGTACGGGTGACCATGGTGCAGATGCCCGCGGTGAACACCCCCCAGTTCGGCTGGGTGCGTTCCCGGCTGCCGCGCCACGCCCAGCCGGTGCCGCCGATCTTCCAGCCCGAGGTGGCCGCACGGGCGATCGAGTACGCCGCCGACCACCCCCGCCGCCGGGAGTACTGGGTGGGCGGCTCGACCGTCGCCACCCTGCTGGCCAACGCCGTGGCCCCCGCGCTGCTGGACCGCTACCTGGCCCACACCGGGTACGCCGCCCAGCAGACCGGTGAGCCGCACGACCCGCACGACCCCGGCAACCTGTGGAAGCCCGCCGACCAGGAGGTGGACCACGGTGCGCACGGGGACTTCGACCGCCGGGCGCACCGGCGCACCGCCCAGCTGTGGGCGTCGCAGCATCACGGCCTGCTGGCGCTGGGCGCGGTCGCCGTGGCGGGGGCCGCCGCCGCGGTCGGCCGTAGCCTCCGCGGCAGCTGACCGCCGTTCGAGGCCGGCGCCGCCCGGTCAGGGCTGGCGCAGTTCCACCATGCCGTCGTGGACCCGTGTGGGCACGGTGGGCTGGTCGCTGGCCGCCGGGCCGTGCACCACCGCGCCGTCCGTCAACCGGAACGTGCTGCCGTGCCAGGGGCAGACCACGCAGGCGCCGGGTCCCTCGCCGACGATGTCGCCCTCGCCGAGCGGGCCGGTCTCGTGCCCGCACCGTTCGATCAGGGCGAAGACCTGATCCCCGGTCCGGTAGAGCAGGACCGGCACGTCACCGACGGTCCGTACGGTGGGTTTGCGGTCGGGCAGGGAGGCCAGGGAGCAGACCGCCGTCCACTCCTCCGGAATGCGCGCGATCTCGGGGACGGCCTGATTGGTGCCGGCCCCCTGCGCGAACGACAGGTGACCGCCGAGGTACGCGCCGAGCCCGGCCGACGTGAGGCCGGCGAAGCTGAGCACCCGGCCGCGGGTGTCCCGGCCGTTCAGGCGGGCGACCAGCGACGCGGCGTAGAGGCCCACCGCGACCGCGTTGGCGGCGGCGTGCACGAGGCCGACCCGGCGGCGGTCCCGGGTCATCTGCGACCAGTCGAGCCACCCGGCGGCGACCGCGGGCGCCGCCGCGCCGGTGCCGATCGCGATCAGGGTCGTCGCCGCGCGACGCCGACCGGGCATCAGATCGAGAACCGCCGCGGACAGGAACGCGCTGATCGGCACCTGCACCAGCACGGGGTGCAGCGGATGGCCGAGCCAGATGCCCTGCAGGAGGTCGCGCAGCCGCTGCGGCCGGACCACCTTGGTGACGGCCGTCTGCAGCCGGTCGCTGACCGGGTCGAGTGAGCGGGCTTCCTGGAGCCTGGTGAGGGTCTGCATCCTTGCCGGATTCCCCCGCCACGCGGACGGAAAACACTCGCCGAAGCGGTCGGATCTGTCCTGATCATCCGAGGCTATACGCTGACGACCGTGGGGGCAGACAAGCGGTTGCGTGATGACGAGCGACTGCGCCGCCTCGAGACTGTGACGGACGCCACACTGTCCCGTCTCGAGGTCGCCGACATGCTCGACGAGCTGCTCGAACGTGTCCGCGACCTGCTGGACACGGACACCGCCGCGATCCTGCTGGTCGACCCGCACTCCCAGCAACTGGTCGCGACCGCCGCCAAGGGCCTGGAGGAGGAGGTACGCCAGGGCGTACGGATCCCGCTCGGGCGCGGCTTCGCGGGCCGGATCGCCCAGACCCGCCAGCCCGTGCTGCTGGACGAGGTCAACCCGGACGACGTGTTCAATCCCATCCTGATCGACAAGGGGCTGCGCTCACTGCTCGGCGTACCGATCTTCGTCGGCGGTGAGGTCATCGGCGTGCTGCACGTCGGGACCATGAACCACCGCGACTTCACCCGGGAGGACCTCAGCCTGCTGCAGCTGGCCGCCGACCGCGCCGCGGTGGCCGGGCAGATCCGCAGCCGCAAGGTCGAGCAGGCCGCCGCGCTGGCGTTGCAGCGCAGCCTGCTCCCCGGCACCCTGCCCCCCATCGACGGACTCTCCCTGGCCGCCCGGTACGTGCCCGGCCACGAGTTCGGCATCGGCGGCGACTGGTACGACGTCTTCAAGCACCCGTCCGGCTGGCTGGGCGTGGTCATCGGCGACGTCGCCGGGCACGGGCTGGCCTCGGCGGTCGTGATGGGCCGCGTCCGCAGCGCGCTGCGGGCGTACAGCCTGATCACCCACGACCCCGGCGAGTTGCTGACCATGCTCGACCGCAAGGTCCGGCACTTCGAGGCCGGCAGCCTCACCACCGCCTGCTACGCGATGATCTCCCCGGACCGGCGGACGCTGATGGTCTCGTCCGCCGGGCACCTGCTGCCGGTGCTGGCGACGCCGGACCGGCCCACCGAGCTGATCGACGCGCCGGTCGACCCGCCCCTCGGGGTGGGCAGGACCACCCGCGGGCGGCACACCACGACCGTGGACCTGCCGCCCGGCGCGCTGCTGATGTTGTACACCGACGGTCTCGTGGAGCGGCGCGGCGAAGTCATCGACGTCGGCCTGCAGGCCCTGGTCGACGCGGTCAAGCCGGACGATCCGGAGTCCGCCTGCCTCACCGTGATGAGCGACATCGGGCTGGCGAAGCCGACCGACGACATCGCCATCCTGGCCATCCGGCGCGATCCCGACGACACCTGACCCCGCCGCCGTCAGGTGGCCCCCGGCCGGTCGAGGCCGGACTTCGCGAAGGGCACCACGGTCTGATTGCGGCGCAGGATGTGCCGGGCGAGCCTGTTCACGATCGGCGGCCCGGTGATCTCGTCGCGTTCGTAGCCGAGCAGCCGGCCCCACGGCCTCTGGACCACGAGTACGGCGGTGACGCGTTGCGTACCGTCGGGACCGGTCTCGGTGATCAGGTCGGCGACGGCGCCCAGCGGCCGTCCCCGGTCGTCGTGGACGCGGCGGCCGAGGAGATCGCTGGCGCGGACGGTGCGCGGTTCAGGACTCATGCCCGGCTCCCGGGATGCGGCCGATGACGTGATCACGCAGCCACGCCTCCAGTGGCGGGTCGGGCAGCAGCTCACGGCGGACGTTCAGGGTGATGGCGCTGCCGAACTCGGCGACCAGGTCGATGCTGATCCGCGGTGGCGGACGGTCCGGGTCGTCGGACAACCGCCGGGCCATGCCGGCGAGCATGCGTCCCAGGATGCCGCCGATCCGCTCGCCGAGGGCCTGCTGCCCGAGCAGCAGGGCGCTGACGTGTACGGTGCCGTCGGCGTCCCGGGTCAGCTCGACGTCGTCGACCTTTCCGACGGGCTCGCCGTCGCGGTCGACGATCTGCCGATCGAGCAGGTCGAAGCCGATGAGCATGTCATCCGCCTCCCATCCGGGTAGTGATCATCAGCGGGATGGCAGCGATCGCCGCGGCCAGCACGATGAACATGTAGACGACGCCGATGGTGTTGGCCAGCCGCCCGTTGACCCGGTCACCGAGATACTCGCGGTCGTTGGCGACCACGAAGATCGGCAGGTAGGTCAGCGGCAGCGCCACCGCGCTGAACACCAGCGTGTACTCGGTGAGCTGGATCGGGTCGATGGACGTCATGAGCACGGCCGCGCCGGTGAGGATCGAGACGATCACGACGGTGTGGAACCGGGTGGCCTCCTTCGGCCGGTGGAACTTGCCCCAGCTCCAGCCGAAGTACTGGGCGACCGTGTAGCCGGCCGACAGCGACGTCTCCATGGCGGCGCCGAACGTGGCACCGAAGAAGCCGAGGATCGCGGCGGCCAGCCCGAGCTTGCCGAGCGCCATCGCGGTCGGCATGGCCACCTGCGACAGGTTGTCCACCGAGGCGGACAGCGGGTGGAACACGACGGCGGAGGTCAGCATCAGCGCGAACGCCAGCAGCCCGCCGAGCGGGAAACCGAGGAACACGTTGACCCGCGAGGTGAGCAGGTCCTTGGACGTCCAGCGTTCCTCCACCGCACCGGAGGAGAAGAAGAACACCTCGTACGGGGTGAGCGCGGAGGCGAACAACGCGACCGCGAAGAACCAGTACGTGCCCCAGTCCTCGCCCTGCGGCGGGCCGGGGTGGGTGGCCTGGCGCAGGAGTTCGGCGGTGTCGGCGGGCAGCCGGAAGAACGCGATCACGAACACGATCAGGAACAGTCCCAGCAGCCCGAACACGTTCTCCAGCACGCTGAACTTCACCCGCCACAGCGCCACCCACAGCACGAACGCGACGACCGGCACCCACAGCAGGTAGTGCACGCTGGTGGCCAGTTGCAGGGCGAGCCCGACGCCGCCGACCTCCGCGCCGAGGGTCAGCACGGTGACCAGCAGCGAGCCGGTGAGGTTGGCCAGCGCGACCCGCGGCCCGAGACGCTCGCGGACCAGATCGAAGACGGGGCGGGCGCTGACCGCGCTGACCCGGCCGCTCATCTCCGCGTACGCGCAGATGCCGATGACGCCGACGAGCAGCACCCAGGCGTGCGAGATGCCGAAGCGGGCGCCGGCCTCGCCGTTGGCCACGATGTCGCCGATGTCGACGAACCCGCCGATGGCGGTGAGCACGCCCAGTGCGACGGCGAAGATGCGTTTCACTGGTGTGCCGTGATGAAGTCGTCGAGCCGGTCCGCCAGCTCGTCCAGCCGCGCGACGCCGTCGCGCAGTGCGCTGTCGTCGGCGGCTTCGGCGGTGTCGCCGAGGGCGACGACGGACCGCGCCAGCAGCGGGCTGAGCTGGTCGCGCAGGTCGGCGGAGGCACTGTCGGGCGGGCCCTGGGCGGCGAACTTCTTCTGCGCGCCGGCCAGCGCGGCGGTGGCCTCGTCGAAGGCCGTCGTGGCGAACGGCCCGGTCAGGTTCCCGGCGAGTTCCTGCCGGCCGATCAGTCGACCGGTCTCCGTCGCGTCGTGCGCCGACCCGGCGACCTGCAGCACCGTACGCAGGTACTTGCTGGGGTCCGTGGGGCGGGCCACCTGGTAGGCGACGCCGAGCCACATCGCGGCCACCGCGACCCCGGCGATCGTCATGCGGGCCGTCCGCCCGCGCGACACGGAAGGTCCGCTCGTCGATGCCTGATCCATGGGTGTTCCGTTACCACGCCGGTGGACTCCTGAAACGCGGCCGGTGTTGCGGCCCCGCCGGTCGGCAGGGCCCGCCCGGTCAGTAGGGATCGCCGCTGCCGGGCAGGCGGCCGTGCACCAGGCCGCCGGGACGCCCGGGCAGCTCCGGGCCGGCCGACAGCGGGGGGCTCGGCGCCCCGGCCCGCTCGGCGATGCCGGCGACCAGCTCGCGCAGGGCCGACACGGCGTCGTGCGCCGGACTCCAGCCGAGTTCGTGGGCCGCCCGCACACACGACATCAGCGGCGCCTTCAACGCCAGGTGGACCCACCCGGCGTCGACCGGTTGCAGGCGCAACCGCCAGCTGAGCCCGGCGGCGAGGGTGAGGGCGGGCCCCGGCACCGGCACGCGTACGCCGTGGAAGACCTCCGCCGCCACCGCCGCGTCGAGCACCGGCTCGGCGGCGAGGTTGAAGGCGCCCCGGACGTCGGCGCGCAGGATCCGGGCGTACGCGTCCGCCACGTCATCCGCGTGCACCGCCTGCAACCGCAGCCCGCGGTGCGCCGGGATGAGCGGGATGCGCTGCCGCCGCAGCAGGCGAGCGGGCAGCAGCGGCCCGGCGAAGTACCGGGTGATCTCCATCGCCGCCGCCCGCTGGAAGATCAGGCCCGGCCTGACGCGCACCACCCGCAGCCCGGCGTACTCCGACTCGATCTCGTCGAGCATGTCCTCGACGAGCACCTTGTGCCGGCTGTAGGAGGACCGCCGCACACCGGCGCGCGGGTACTCCTCGGTGACCAGGTCCCTCTTGGGCCCGGGCGAGTAGACGCCGATGGACGACGCCTGCACCAGTGCGCCGACTCCGGCGCTCAGGGCGGCCCGGGCGATCTCCCGGCTGCCCAGCACGTTGGTGCGGAACAGCCGCCGGGCATCGTGGCTGGGCTGGATCTGCCAGGCCAGGTTGACCACGGCGGCGGCGCCCCGGAACACCTCGGCCAGCAGTCCCGATGCCCGCTCGGCGGCCACGTCCACCGAGTGCCACTCGACGTCGCGGTAGACGTCCACCGATTCCGGGATCCGCCGGGCGACCCCGACGAGTTCGAGATCGGGCTCGGCCCGCAAGCGGCGCAGCAGCGCCGTACCCACGTTGCCCGTCGCACCCACGATCACTACGCGCATGAGTCCGACGTACCCCGGCACCGGCGATCGAACCGGCACGTTAGCGGCACGACGGTCCGGGTAACTGGAGCGAATCGGACACCCCACTCCTAGGAGCCGGTCAGATGGATCCGCGCAAGCCCGCCGAGGCGGTCAAGGACGCCGTGCAGCACGCCACCGCCACGCTCACCGACGCCGCCGCACCGCCGGTGCCGGGCGCGCCCGGCAGCGGCACCCCGCCCCTGGCGGAGCCGACCGAGCCGCGCGAGCCGCTGCCCCCCAAGCCGGAGCAGGGCCACCCGGAGCCGCGTACCCCCACGGGCGCGGTCACCGGCTGCCCGGCCGGCGCGTACGCCCAGCAGGGCGAGTTCCTGACCACCGCGCAGGGGGCCCGGCTGCGCGACACCGACCACTCGCTGAAGGCCGGGGCGCGCGGGCCGATCCTGCTGCAGGATCACCACTTCCGCGAGAAGATCACCCACTTCGACCACGAACGGATCCCCGAGCGGGTCGTGCACGCCCGCGGCGCCGGAGCCCACGGGGTGTTCACGGGGTACGGCACCGCCGACGCGATCACCCGCGCCGGGTTCCTCCGGAAGGGGTGCGAGACTCCGGTCTTCGTGCGCTTCTCCACGGTGCTGGGATCGCGCGGCTCGGCCGACACGGTACGCGACACCCGCGGCTTCGCGACCAAGTTCTACACCGACGAGGGCACCTTCGACCTGGTCGGCAACAACATTCCGGTGTTCTTCATCCAGGACGCGATCAAGTTCCCCGACGTGGTGCACGCCGCGAAGCCGCACCCGGACCGGGAGATCCCGCAGGCGCAGAGCGCCCACGACACGTTCTGGGACTTCGTCTCCCTGCATACAGAGGCGCAGCACCACACCATGTGGAACATGTCCGATCGGGGCATCCCCCGCTCGTACCGGACCATGGAGGGGTTCGGGGTGCACACGTTCCGGCTGGTCAACGACGCCGGTGACACGGTGCTGGTGAAGTTCCACTGGAAGCCCCGGCTGGGCGTGCACTCGCTGGTCTGGGAGGAGGCGCAGCTGCTCAGCGGGTTCGACCCCGACTTCCACCGCCGCGATCTGTACGACGCGATCGAGGCGGGCGCGTACCCGGAGTGGGAGCTGGGCCTGCAGGTCTTCCCCGACACGCCCGAGCAGACGTTCGCGGGCATCGACCTGCTCGACCCGACCAAGATCGTGCCGGAGGAGCTGGCCGCTGTGCAGCGCGTCGGCAAGCTGGTGCTCAACCGCGTCCCGAGCAACTTCTTCGCCGAGTCGGAGCAGGTGGCGTTCCACCTCGGCAACCTGCCGCCCGGCATCGACGTGACCAACGACCCGCTGCTGCAGGGCCGCCTCTTCTCCTACCTCGACACCCAGCTGACCCGGCTGGCCGGGCCGAACTTCCCGCAGATCCCGATCAACCGCCCGCACGCCCCGGTGAACGACATGCTCCGCGACGGCTTCCACCAGCACGCCGTGCACTCGGGGGTGGCGCCGTACCGGCCCAACTCGCTGGACGGTGGCAACCCGTTCCGGGCGGGCGACGGGGAGAACGCGTTCGTGGACGTGCCGGTCCGGGTCGCGGAGGCGCCGAAGATCCGGGCGAACCCGGTGTCCTTCTCCGATCACTTCAGCCAGACGCGGCTGTTCTGGCAGAGCATGACGCCGGTCGAGCAGGAGCACATCGTCGCCGCGTACACCTTCGAGCTGGGCAAATGCTACGAGCGGGCCATCAAGGAGCGGCAGGTGCAGTGCCTGGCCGACATCGACCCGGTGCTGTGCGAGCGGGTGGCGGCGGGGCTCGGGCTGCCCGTACCGAAACCGACGAGGCCACTGGCCGAGGTGGCCCCGAGCCCGGCGCTGTCGCAACTGGGCCGGGAGTGGCCGGCCGACGGCCGTACCGTCGGCATCGTGGTCGGCCCGGAGGCCGACCTGGCCGGGGTGAGAGCGGTGCGGGAGGCGGCCCTCGGCGCCGGGCTGGTCCCGCTGGTCATCGCGCCGCACGGCGGGCAGGTGGGCGACCTGACCGTGCAGCGCACCTTCGACGCGGCCCGCTCGGTGGAGTTCGACGGGCTGTTGCTGGCCGCCGCGCCGCCTCCCGCGCCCGGCGCGGTCCCGGCCCGCGACGCCAGGACGGGCACCGCCGACCCGGCACCGATCGACCCACGGGTGCTGCGCCTGGCCGAGGAGGCGTGGCGGCACGCCAAGGCGATCGGCGCCTGGGGCGACGGCATCGCCGTCCTGCGGGCGACGGGCATCGCCGACACGCCCGGCGTGATCTCTGCCTACGCCGGACCCGACACCTTCGCGGCGGTCCAGGAGCTGCTGGCCACCCACCGGGTGTGGCAGCGTTTCCCGACCGTCTGACCAGGACGCCGGTGGCCGTCACACGGGGTGCGGCCACCGGTCCCCCGGCGGGCGGCGGCCCGCTGCACCGCGGTCGACTGAGGCGGCCGCGTGAGCGGGCCCGTTCAGTCGAGGACTGGTCCTGCGGGCTGTCGACGCGGTGTGGTGTGGTCGCGGAGCACGTACTGGCGGCCCGGAGCGCCGTGACTCGCCGGCCCTCCCGGCGCCGGGCGCCAGGGCGCGATCTCCGCCCGGTCGAGCAGGCCGCCGATCTCGATCGTGCTTCCGGCCAGGCCGCCCCAGTCGGGCAGGCGCTCGATGTACACCGGCGTGCCGTCGCCGACCAGCAGCACCGCACCCGCGGCGGCGTCACCCGCGATGCCGCGTAACGTCACGCGCCGGCCCACGAGGTCGTCGATGGTCATGGGTGCATCCGTGCGAACGTCACCGCGAAGGTCTGGCGGTCGAAGTCCAGCAAGGGACGGGAGTAGTACCGCAGGGTGCTCTGATACACCTTCATCCCCGGTTCCGCGTGGTTGGCGTGCCACCAGTTGCCGCTGCCCTCGTCCAGCCAGCCGTAGTCGAAGTTGACATATCCGGGCTTCGCCCGGTAGCGGTAGTCGGTCATGTCGACCTGGTCGGTCGCGGGATCCGGGCGGAAGGCGCGCTCGGCCTGCTCATCCGTCCACGAGGGGTCCTGCTTGGAGTAGAAGCGCTTCGAGAAGATGACGGCGGTCCACTGGGAGGTCGGCCCGCCGGGCAGCGAGTCGGTGACGTTGTCGATCCGACTCAGCAGCGGGTCCTGCTCCACGGCCGTGACGAACCGGGCGCGGGTCGGGTTGGTCGCCAGGATGTCGTTGATCGCGTTCTGGACGTTCCGGGCGGTCGCGAATGTCCCGAACGACATGCCGAGCGGCGGGTTGATGTTGCCGCGTTCCAGGTTGACGGTGGTGACGCCGATGCAGCCCCGGGCCAGGGCGTTCCGTTCGTCGGCGGTCATCGGCCGGCCGTACTTGCGCTCGAAGAATCCGACGAACTCGTCCACCGACCAGCTCTTGGTGCTGACGCCAGGGGGTAGCGCGGGGGCCAGCGGCGCCAGTTCCGTGACGGTGGCGGCGTTGGCGTTCGCCCGTGACCGTTCCGCGGGCCCCACTTCGGAGACCGGCGGTGGTGTCGCGGTCAGCGCCGGAGTCGGCGAGCGCGGATCGGACTCCGTGGCCAGCGCCGGAGCGGCGGCCACCGGAGAGATACTCAATCCGGTTACAAAGATGACAAACGATCGTACGAGCCACTTTGGCATCGATACCTCCCTATCCCGACAGAAGGAACGTACCGCATTTCGTCCTCTGAGGACGGTGCCGGGCGCCCGCGTCGACCGTGACGGCGGGGCGATCACCCGGCCCGCAGGGACAGGGGGCGCAGGTCGGTCCAGTGCGTCTCGACGAAGTC
This sequence comes from Krasilnikovia sp. MM14-A1004, assembly GCF_047159485.1. Classification (GTDB taxonomy): domain Bacteria; phylum Actinomycetota; class Actinomycetes; order Mycobacteriales; family Micromonosporaceae; genus Actinoplanes. Next base: position 3,865,475 of record NZ_AP038773.1, read on the forward strand.
GAGGCACGCCTGGCGGCTGTCCGGGCCGGCGACCTGCCGCCAGCCGTCGGGCACCGGCGCGAACGCCGGCCACAGGCTGTGCTGCTGCTCGTCGTTGACGAGGACGAGGAACGAACCGTCGGCGGCGTCGAACGGGTTGCTCATGTGTGCTCCTTGAGGGTGGAGATCGGACGGTCGGGATGGGCGGTGAACGCCGCCACGGTCGCGCGCAGCTCGGCGGCCAGCCCCGCGACGGTGGGCCCGTCGAACACGTCGGTGGCGTAGCCGAGATAGCACTCGACAGCGCCGGCGCCGCGCGGTTCGTAGCAGCTCAGCACCAGGTCGGCGGGGGCCGCCCGGGTCGGTACGGCGTCGCAGCCGCCCCCGCCGGGCGTGGCCAGCTCCGCCTGCTCGTGGTGGACGACCAGGACGGACGGGTCCGCGCCGAGCGTCGCCGCCCGGACGGCGGCCCACGGCACGTCCTGGTGGTCGAGGGCGGACAGGGTGGCCGCGCGTACCCGGCCGAGCAGTTCGGCGGCGCTCGGGTCGTCCCCGGTGTCGGTGCGCAGCACCAGCGGGTGCGCGAAGCACCCGACCAGATCGGCCAGCGCGGCGTCGGTGCGGCCCGCCGTGAGGATGCCGATCGGCAGGTCGGCGCCCGCGCCCCGCGCCGTGAGCACGGCGGCCAGGGCGGCGTGCAGCACCATGAACATGCTGGTGCCGGTGGCCTCGGCGAGCGCGTCCACGGCCGCGTGTTCGGCGGCGTTCAGGGTCAGCTCCACCTCGCCGCCCCGGCCGGTGCGCCGCTCCGGCGCCGGCCGGTCCGTGGGCAGCCGCAGCGGCGGGGCGTCGCGGAGGTGGTCGCGCCACCAGGCGAGCTGGCGTGCGTACCGGCTCCGCGGGTCGGCCGGATCGCCGAGAAGGTCCCACCACCACCGGGTGGCGTCGGCGTAGGTCACCGGCAGCGGCGCCCAGTCCGGTGCCCGCCCGGCCCGGCGGGCCCCGTACGCCGCCGCGAGGTCGTCTGTCAACGGCAGCACCGACCACTCGTCGACCGCCTCGTACGCCATGGTCAGCAGCAGCGCCTGCGCCCCGTCGCGGGTCATCAGATACGCCCCTACCGGACCGTCGCCGTCGCGTGGCTGACCGGCGATGGTCTCGGCGGCCACGTCGAGGGTGATGCCGGTGACCGTGACCTCGCGCAGCGCGGGCGCGCCGACCAGCACCTGGCGGCCGTCCCGCAGGACAGTGCGCAGCGGCTCGTGCCGGGCGCACACGTCCGCCCACGCGGCGGCCAGCGCGGCCGGGTCGAAGCCGTCCGGCGCCCGCAGCAGCAGGGCGTGGTCCCACTGCCCCGCCGTCAGATGCACCTGCGCGGGCGCCACGGGGAGGTCGGCGGGCCGCGGGGCGTGGGCGGGTGCGGCCGTGGGCCGCCGCTCGCCCCTGTCGGCCCGGCAGGACACGGCCGACAGCCGCATCCGGACGGCCAGGCCGGCGACCGTGGGCGCGTCGAACACGTCGCGGAGGGACAGTTCCGCGCCCAGTTCGGCGCGGACCCGGCCGACCAGCAGCATGGCCAGCATCGAGTGGCCGCCGAGGGCGAAGAAGCTGTCCCGTACGCCGACGCGCGGCAGCCGCAGCAGGTCGGCCACGATGGCGGCGAGGGCCCGTTCCGTGTCGGTGGCCGGCTCGTCATCACCGGTCAGCGCGGTCCAGTCCGGTGCGGGCAGCGCCGCCCGGTTGAGCTTGCCGTTGCTGGTCAGCGGCAGCGGCCGGTCGAGCAGGACGACCATCGACGGCACCATGTACTCGGGCAGCCGGGTGGCCGCGAACGCCCGGACCAGCTCGGCGTCGGCGCCGGGGGTGGCCCTGGCGTAGCCGATCAGGCGGGTCAGCGGGCCGTCGCGGTCCACCACGGCGACGGCCTGCATGACGTCCGGGTGGGCGGTGAGCGCGGCGGCCACCTCGCCCGGTTCGATCCGGAAACCACGGATCTTCACCTGGTCGTCGAGGCGGCCGAGGAAGTCGATGGTTCCGTCGGCCCGCCGGCGGGCCCGGTCCCCGGTGCGGTACATCCGGGCGCCGGGCGGCCCGTACGGGTCGGCGACGAAACGGGCGGCGGTCAGATCGGGCCGGCCCAGGTAACCGCGGGCCAGGCCACGCCCGCCCACGTACAGCTCGCCGGGTACGCCGGGCGGGACCGGGCGCAGCGCGCCGTCCAGCACATAGCACCGGGTGTTCGGGTCGGGTACGCCGATCGGGACGGCCTGCGCCCAGCCGGGCACGGACTGCCACAGGGTGCTATTGACGGTGGCCTCGGTCAGGCCGTACGCGCCGAGCAGGTTGAGCCGCCGCGCCCACCGTCCGATCAGCTCCGGCGGCACGGTCTCCGTGCCGACCAGGACCGTCGCGCCCCCGGGCAGCTCGCAGCCGTCCGGCAGGGCGGCCAGCAGCGACGGCGGCAGGATCAGGTGGGTGACCGCGTGCGCGGCGACGAAGTCGGTCAGCGCGGGACCGGCGACCCGTGCCCGCTCGGGGCAGATCACCAGGGTGCCGCCCACACACAACGCCATCACCTGCTCGAACACGGCCACGTCGAAGCCGGGTGAGGCGAACTGGAGCACCCGCGAGTCGCGGGTCAGCCGCATCCTGTCGATCGCGGTCGCGGCCAGCGAAGCGATGCCCTCGTGCGGCACGCACACCCCCTTGGGGCGGCCGGTCGACCCGGAGGTGTAGATGACGTACGCGGCGGCGTGCAGCGGGATCGGCGCCCGGCCCAGCGCACCCGGGTCGGCGGCGGCGAGCGTGCCCGGCTCGTCCAGCACCAGCCGGGGCAGATCGCCGGGAATCCGGCTCGACAGCTCAGACGTGGTCACCACCACCGCCGCGCGGGAGTCGGCCAGCTGGTAGGCCAGCCGGTCGGCCGGATGCGCCGGCTCCAGCGGCAGGTACGCCGCCCCGAGCTTGAGCACCGCCAGCACGGCGGCCGGGAACTCCCGGCTCCGGGGCAGCCCGAGCGCGACCACGGACTCCGCGCCGACCCCGGCGGCGGCCAGCAGCCGGGCCAGCCGGTTGGAGTACCCGTCGAGCTGCGCGTACGTCCACTCGCCGTCGGTGTCGACCACCGCGACCGCGTCGGGGCGCTCGTCGACCGCGCGGGCGAACAGCTCCGGCCAGGTCAGCTCCGCGACGTCGCGGGCCGTGTCGTTCCAGTCGTGCAGCACCCGTGCCCGCTCGCCGGGCAGCAGGATGTCGACCGCGCTGACCGGGACCGCCGGGTCCGCGGCGACCGCGTCCAGCAGCCGGGTGAGGCGTTGCCCGATGGTGGCCGCGGTGGCCGGGTCGAACAGGTCCGTGGCGTACTCGATCCGGCACACCAGCCGGCCCGTGTCGGTGTGGTCGGCGAAACTGAACACCAGGTCGAACTTCGCAGACCGGTGTTCCACCGGCTCCCACTCGCCGGTCAGGTCGCCGAGGGTGACCGTGTCCGCGCCGCTGCGGGCGTGGTAGCCGACCATCACCTGGAACAGCGGGTTGCGGGCCAGCGAGCGGGGCGGGTTGAGGTGCTCCACGACCGCCTCGAACGGCACGTCGGCGTGGGCGAACGCGGCCAGGTCGGTCCGGCGTACCCGCTCGACCAGCGCGGCGAACGTGGGGTCGCCGGACAGGTCGGTTCGCAGCACCAGGGTGTTGACGAAGAAGCCGACGAGGTCGTCGAGGGCTTCGTCGGTACGGCCCGCGATCGGGGCGCCGATCGGCAGGTCGCAGCCCGCGCCCAGCCGGTGCAGCAGGGCGGCGACGCCCGCGTGCAGCACCATGAACATGCTGGCCCCGGTCGCGCGGCTCAGCGCGCGCAGCGCGTCCGCGGCCGGGATGTCCAGTTCCAGCTCGCGCCCGGCGAAGGTGGGCGCGGTGGGGCGGGGCCGGTCGGTGGGCAGCTCCAGCTCGGGCGGGGCACCGTCCAGTGTGCGGGCCCAGTGGTCGAGCTGCCGGGCGGCCGGGCTGGCCGGGTCGGCCGGATCGCCGAGCAGGTCCCGCTGCCACAGCGTGTAGTCGGCGTACTGGACGGTCAGGGGGCCGAACCGGGGCGCCGTCCCGGCGCGCCGGGCCGCGTACGCGGTGGCCAGGTCGGCCAGGAACGGCCGGTCGGACCACTCGTCGGTGGCGATGTGGTGCAGCAGCAGCACCAGCAGGCACCCGCCGCCGGTCAGCGGGTGCACGCCGGCCCGCAGCGGCGCCTCGACCGCCAGGTCGAACGGCCGGTGCACGGCGGCGTGCACGGCGGCCGCCGCTGCCCTCTCGTCGGCCGGTTCCGCCACCTCGACCGGCACCGCCGCCACCGGCAGCACGAGCTGGTGCGGGGCGCCCCCGTCGACGCCGAAGACGGTACGCAGCGACTCGTGCCGCCCGGCCACGTCGGTCAGCGCCGCGGACAGGGCCGCCACGTCCGGCACCGCGGACAGGCGCAGCACGAGCGGGAAGTTATACGCGGCCGAGCCCGCGTCGAGCTGCTGGGTCAGCCACAGGCGCTGCTGCGCCGCGGACAGCCCGATCCGCTCCGGGCGGGGCCGGGCCAGCAGTGCCGGGCGGGCCGCCGCGTCGCGACCGGCGTCGGCGCGGACCGCCAGCGCGGCGGGGCTGGGCGCGTCGAACAGGTCCCGCACCGACAGGTGGGTGCCGAGCGCGGTGCGTGCCCGGCTGACCAGGCGGGTGGCCAGCAGGCTGTGCCCGCCGAGGTGGAAGAAGTGGTCGTCGGCGGCGATGTCGGGCACCCCGAGCAGGTCGCCGAACAGGTCACAGAGGACCTTCTCGGTGGCCGTGGCGGCGGGCCGCCCGCCGCGCCGCTCGGTGGCCGGTTTCGGCAGGGCGGCCACGTCGAGCTTGCCGTTCACGGTCAGCGGCAGCGCGCCGACCGGCACGAACACCGCCGGGACCATGTATTCGGGCAGGGTCCGGCCCAGATGGGTACGCAGGATGTCGGCGAGGTCGGTCGTCGCGTCCCCGGCCACCGCAACGACGTACGCGATGAGCCGGGCCGCCGGGCCCGAGGTGTCCGCGATCACCGCCGCGTGGGCGATCGCCGGGTGGCTCTGCACCGCCGAGGTGATCTCCCCCAGCTCGACCCGGTACCCGCGGATCTTCACCTGGTCGTCGGTGCGCCCGAGGAAGTCGATGTTCCCGTCGGTGGCGCGGCGCACCAGGTCACCGGTGCGGTACATCCGCGTGCCGGGCGCACCGTACGGGTCGGCGACGAACCGGGCCGCGGTCAGGGCCGCCCGGTGGTGGTAGCCGCGGGCCAGCCCGACACCGGCGATGTACAGCTCGCCCGGCGCGCCCGGCGGCACCGGGCGCAGGTGACCGTCCAGGATGTACGCGCGGGTGTTCCGGATGGCCCGGCCCACCGTCGGGGTGGCCGAGTCGGCCGTGGACCCGCCGAGCGTGTTGATCGTGTACTCGGTGGGGCCGTACAGGTTGTAGCCGTACGTGCCGTCGGTGTCGCGCAGCGCCGACCAGACCGCGTCGGAGACGGCCTCGCCGCCCAGCAGCACCAGCGCGGGCCGGTGCCGCCCCGGCCCGTCCGCCAGCAGCCCCTGCTCGATGAGCAGCTGACAGTACGTGGGGGTCACGTTGACCACGTCGATCTCGTGGGCGTCGCAGTAGGCGACCAGCGCCTCGGCGTCGCGGCGCAGCACCTCGTCGCAGACGTGCACCTCGTGGCCCTCCACGAGCCACAGCAGTTCCTCCCACGACATGTCGAACGCGAACGACACGGTGTGCGCGATCCGCAGCCGCCGCCCGCCCGCGGCGGCGATCGCCGGGGCGAAGATGTTCTCCTGGTGGTTGAGCTGCATGTTGGTCAGACCCCGGTACGGCGTCACCACCCCCTTGGGGCGGCCGGTCGACCCGGACGTGTAGATCACGTACGCGCTGTGTTCCAGGCGGCCGGGGCGGCCCCGGCCGAACAGCGGCACCTCGGCGTCGGTCACCGGCGCGGGTGAGGTGTCCGCCAGCTCCGCCAGCACCGCGGGATCGTCGAGCACCAGCGGCGCGGCCACGTCACCCAGCCGCGCCAGCACGTCCAGGGTCGTCACCACGCACACCGGGTCGGTGTCGGCCAGCATCCAGCGCAGCCGCTGCGTCGGATGGTCCAGGTCCAGCGGCAGGTACGCGGCCCCGGTGCGCAGCACCGCGAACAGCGCCACCACCATGTCGATCGACCGGGGCAGGGCCAGCGCGATCACCCGTTCCGGGCCGGCGCCGCGGGCGATCAGCAGGCGGGCCAGGCGGTTGATCCGGGCGTCCAGGCCGGCGTAGCTGAGCCGCTGCGCGCCGAACACGAGCGCCACGTCGTCGGGGGTGGCGGCGCACTGGGCGGCGAGGAGTTCCGCGACCGTATCGCCGATCATCGGGCGCCCGGTCGCCGACCACTCCGCGGCCAGCAACTCCCGGTCGGCGGTGGACAGCGTGTCGAGCGCGCCCACGACCGGGTCCCCGGCGCAGAAGCGGTCCAGCACGGCCAGGTACCGGTCGGCCAGCGCCGCCGCCTCCGGCGCGGGAAGGATCCCGGCCTGGTGCAGCAACAGCAGCCGCAGCGACGCACCGGGGGTCACCACGACGGTCAACGGGAAGTGGGTGGCGTCCCGGCTGGTGATCCCCGTGATGCCGTGCCGCTGCCGGAGGTTCGCCAGGCCGTCGGCGTCGGCGAAGTTCTGGAACACGTACAGGGTGTCGAACAGCGGACCGCCGGTGCCCTGGATCGCCGACAGGCTGACATGTTCGTACGGCATCAGGTCGGTGCGCTCGTCGTGCACCCGGCGCAGCAGGGCACCGAGCGTCTCGGCCGGGTCCACGGACACCCGCTGCGGCACCGTGTTGAGGAACATGCCGACCGTGTCGGCCGCGCCGGGCAGGTCGGCGGGGCGGCCCGAGACGGTGGCGCCGTACACCACGTCGGTGCGGCCGGTCAGGCCGCCGAGCACCAGCGCCCACGCGGTCGACAGCACGGTGTTGAGGGTGACGCCGCGGGCGCGGGCGGTGGCGCGCAAGCGTTCGCTGCGTTCGGCGCCCAGCTCGGTGACGTGCCGCGACGGCAACGCCCCGGTTGTCGCGCCGGACGCGGCGAGCAGGGTGGGCGCGTCCAGACCCGACAGGGCGGAACGCCACGCGGCCAGCCCCTCGTCGGGGTCCTGCCGGCGCAGCCACGCCAGGTGCTCCCGGTACGACGGGGCGGCCGGTAGCTCGTCGCCCGCGTACAGGGCGAGCAGTTCGGTCAGGACGGTGCCCTGCGACCAGCCGTCCCACGCGACCAGGTGGTGCGACAGGACGAGCCGGTCGGTGTCGCCGCAGCGCAGCAGGGTGAGCCGCAGCAGCGGCGCGGCGCTCAGGTCGAACCGCGCGGCCCGGTCGGCGTCGATCTCCGCCGCGACGCGGGCCTGCTGTTCGGCGGCGGGCAGCTCGCTCAGGTCGTGCACGGTCAGTGGCGCCGGGACGTTCTCCGCCACGTACTGGACCGGGCTGGTCAGCCCGTCGGCGACGATGCCGGTGCGCAGCGCCGGGTGGCGGCGCAGCAGCTCGTCCGCGGCGGCACGCAGCCGGTCGGAGTCCAGCGGCGCGGCGAAGGTGTACACGTCCCGGGCGGTGTACACGTCCGCGGCGGCGGCGTCGAAGGTGGCGTGGAAGTGGATGCCCTCCTGCAGCGGCGACAGCGGCCACACCTCGGCGACCGGGCCACCCGCCGCGGCGTGAATCACCGCCATCTCGGCGTCGGACAGTTCGATGAGTACGTCGTCGCCCGGTCCGCGCGCGAGGGCGGCGGCCGCCGGCTCCGCCAGTTCGGCCCGCCAACCGTCGGCCAGGGCGCGCGCGGCTTCGTCGGTGAGCCCGGCGACGTTCCTCGGCCAGGTCCAGGTCGCCTCGAAGCGGGGGCCGTCCGGGCCGTCGTGGCACACCACGTCGACCTGCACCACGTACGGCAGGGCCAGTCCGGGGTCGTAGCCGGGTGCGGCGTACTCCGGCGCGGGCTGCCAGTCACCGGTGCCCGCGGGCATCCGGCCGTAGTAGTTGAACAGCACCTGCGCGCCCGGCCGGGCGGCCAGCAGCGGCGCGGTCTGCGGGTTGAGGTGGCGCAGCATGCCGTACCCGGCGCCGTCGGCGGCCAGCAACTCCCGGACCTGCGCCGGATCGGCACCGGCCGGTAGCCGGACCGGGTGCACCGTGGTGAACCATCCGACGGTGCGGGACAGGTCGGCGTCGAGGTCGGTACGGCCGTGGCGTTCCACGTCGACCAGCAGGTCGCCGGGCGACCCGCGCCACACCCCGACCGCCCGGGCCAGGGCGGTCAGCAGCCGTCCGGTGACGTCGGCGGTCAGCAGCGGGCGGGACTCGGCCACCTCCAATGTCACGGTGTGCCGTCCCGCGTCCCCGACCGTGCCGGTGCGCGCGGCACCCGGGACCAGCTCCGCTCCGGGGGCGAGCGTGTGCACCCAGTGTTCCAGCTCGGCGAGCCTGGTCCGGTTGACCGCTTCGGCCGCGACCAGCCGACCGTAGGCCCGCAGCGACGTGCCCACGGGCGCCAGCCGCGCGGGTCGTCCCGCCGCCACCTCCGTGTACGCGGCGGCCAGGTCGGCCAGCAGGATGCGCCACGACACCCCGTCGACCGCGAGGTGGTGCACGGCGAGGAACAGCCGTCCCGGCGCGTGCGCGCCCGCGTCGAAGTGGACCGCCTGCACCATGACGCCGGCGTCGGGGTCGAGCCGGCCCACGGCCGCGTCGGTGTGCCCGGCCAGGTCGTCGAGGCCGGTGACGGGGGTGAGCAGCCGCGCGGCGACGACCGCGCCGACCGGCTGCACGTCCAGCGACCACAGCAGACCGGCGACGCGGGTCAGGCTCAGGCGCAGCGCGTCGTGCCGGTCGATCACCACCTGCAGCGCGGCCGCGATCGTGACCGGGTCGGCCCCGGCCGGGGTCTGCACCAGCGCCGACAGGTGGAATCGGTTGATCGGGCCGCCGTCGGCCCGCAACTGGTGGACGATCGGCAGCGCCACCACGTCCCCGGCATCGGCCGCGCCGTGGATGCCGTCCGGCGCGGCGGCCACCGGTCCGGCGTCCGCGAGCCCGGCGGCGATCGCCGACGGGGTGCGCCGCGCGAACACGTCCCGTGGTCCCACCACGAGGCCGCGGGACCGGGCCCGGGTCGCCACCGTGATGGACAGGATGCTGTCCCCGCCGAGCGTGAAGAAGTCGTCGTCCGGGCCGACCCGGGCCAGACCCAGCACCTCGGCGAACGCCTCCGCCAGCACCCGCACCGGGTGCGGCATCGCCGCCGCGCCGGACATCCCGGCGGCACCGGGTTCGTCCACGCTGGAGGCGGGCGCCGGGTGGGGCAGGGCGGTCCGGTCGAGTTTGCCGCCGGGGGTGCGGGGCAGCGCGTCCAGCAGGACCACGACGGCGGGCACCTGGGCCGCGGGCAGCGCCGCGGCCAGGTCGGCGCGTAGCCGTGCCGCGTCGAGGCCGGCGCCGGCGGCGTACCCGACCAGTCGCAGTACGCCGCGGCTGTCCGGACGGGCCAGCACGTCCGCGTCGGCGACGCCGGGCAGGGCCCGCAGCGCGGCCGCCGACTCCCCCGGCTCGACCCGTACCCCGCGGATCTTCACCTGGTCGTCGGTGCGGCCCCGGAACCGCAGCACCCCGGCCGAGTCGTAGCTGACCAGATCCCCGGTGCGGTACATCCGGGCGCCCGGCGTGAACGGGTCCGCCACGAACCGGGCCGCGGTCAACGCCGCCCGCCGGTGGTAGCCCAGCGCCAGTTGGGCGCCCGACACGTACAGCTCGCCGGGCACCCCGGCCGGTACCGGGCGCAGCCACGGGTCGAGCACGTACGCCCGCACCCCGGCGACCGGCCGCCCGATGGGCACGCCGGTCCCGTCGCCCTCGCCGGTGCGCCAGTCGGTGACCTGGATCGCGGCCTCGGTCGGGCCGTACACGTTGGACAGGGGCACGCCGGTGCGGTGCCGCCAGGCCGCCGCGGTGGACGGGTCGAGGTTCTCCCCGCCGGAGAACGCGCGGCGCAGGCCGGCCGCCCACGCGCCGTCGGCCAGGTCCGGCTGGGCCAGCAGCGCGGCGTACATCGACGGCACCAGGTCGAGGGTGGTGACCCGCTGCCGTGCGACGAGCCGGGCCAGGTACAGCGGGTCGCGCTGGCCCCCCGGTTCGGCGACGACGACCGTGCCGCCGCAGGTCAGCGGAGCGAAGATCTCCTGTACGGACGGGTCGAAGCTGGTCGAGTACTGGTGCAGGAACCGTTCTCCGGTGTCCAGGTCGTACCGCTGGTGCAGCCAGGACAGTTGGGCGACCACTGCGGCGTGCGGGACCAGCACGCCCTTGGGCGCGCCCGTGGACCCCGAGGTGTAGATGAGGTACGCGGGCGCCCCCGCCGGCACCGTCACGGCGGGCGGCTCGCCGACCGGGGGCCGTCCGGCGACGGGCACCCGTACCGGGCCGGCGGGCAGGTCGGCGTCGTCACGGGCGACCACGGCCCGGGCGCCGGAGTCCCCGAGCAGGTACGCGACCCGGTCCGCCGGGTGGTCCGGGTCGACCGGCAGGTAGGCGGCACCGGCCAGCAGGATGCCGTACAGGCCGACGATCTGGTCGGCGCCGCGGGGCAGCGACACGGCGACGACGTCGCCCGCGACGATCCCGGCGGCGTGCAGCCGGGCGGCCAGGTCCCCGGCGCGGCGGTGCAGCTCGCCGTACGTCAGCTCGTGGTCGCCGTCGACGACCGCGACCGCGTCCGGGCGGTCCTGCACCTGCGCGGCGATCCATCCGTGCAGGGTGGGCGGGGCGCCGGGGACCGCCGGTCCGCCGTCGAGCGGCCGGGTGTCGGCCAGCGCGAGCCGGCACATCGGGGTGCCGGGCGCGGCGGCGAGGGTGGCGGCGACCCGCCGGACGGCGGCCAGCAGGCGGCCGGCGGCGCCGTCGGGCAGCCGGGTCGGGTCGTACTCGCAGCGCAGCCGCAGCCGCTCGCCCGGAGTGACGGTGAGTTCCAGCGGGTGGTGCAGACTCTCCACGGTGCTCGTGCCGGTGACCCGCACGGCGCCGTCGACGCTGGTCAGGGCACGCGCGCCGGGGTAGTTCTCCACCACGACCAGCACGCCGGACAGCGCCGGCAGCCCGGTGATGCGCAACGCGTCGGCGAGGCCGAAGTGCTGGTGGTCCAGCAGGCCGGCCTGCCGCCGCTGGTGCGCGGCGAGGGTGTCGGCGAGACCGTCCATCGGGGACCAGCGGACCCGCACGGGCAGCGTGTTGACGAAGAGGCCGACCATGTCGGCGACTCCGGGCAGGTCGGCGGGGCGGCCGGACACCGTGCTGTGCACGACGACGTCGGCGCGGCCGGTCTCCTGGCCGAGGGCGAAGCCGACGGCCGCGTGCAGCACGGTGCCGAGGGTGACGCCGTGCGTGCGGGCGGCGGCCAGCAGGGCGGCGGTGGCCTCCGCGTCCCACTCGTCGACCACGACTGCCGCGTCCGCGGCGGGGGCCGTCGGGTCGGCCAGCAGGGTGGGTTCGGTGAGCCCGGCCAGTTCGGTGCGCCAGGCCGCCTCGGCGGCGGCGTGGTCGCGTCCGGCCAGCCACCGCGCGGCGGCAGCGGCGGGCGCGGCGGGCGGCAGCGGTTGCCCCGAGTACGCCCGCAGGATGTCGGCCAGCAGGATCGGCTCGGACCAGCCGTCCGCGACGGCGTGGTGCACGACCAGCCCGAGGACGCCACCGGACGCGGTGGGTGCGTACACGGCGCGCAGCAGCGGCGCGACGCTCAGGTCGAACCCTGTCGCGCGGTCGGCGGCGAGTTCCGCGGAGATGTCGGCACCCGCGGGCAGTTCGCGCCACGGCACCGTCACGGTGTCGGCGACGACCTGCAGCAGCCGCGTCCCGTCGAGCAGGTGCAACCGCGTACGCAGGGCGGGGTGCCGGGCCACGACGGCCTCGACGGCCCGGCGCAGCGTGGCCGGGTCGACCGGTCCGGCCAGGTCGATGCGCTGGGTGACCGCGTACTCGTCGGTGTCGCCGGACGCGCGGGCGAAGAACATGCCGGCCTGCAGCGGCGACGCCGGCAGGATCTCGACGCCGCGCAGCGCGTCGACCTGGTCCCGGGTGAGCGGCACGAGGGGGAAGTCGGAGGGGGTGCGTCCGCCGAAGCCGGGCTCGGCGGCCGCGGCGGCGATCGCGGCCAGCGCCGCCACCCAGCGGCGCGCCAGGTCGGCGACGTCCGCGTCGGCGAGCACCCGGCCGGGCCAGGTGAAGGTCGCGGACAGCCGGGGACCGTCCGCCTCGTCGCGGACGGCGGCGTCGATCTCCAGCTGGTGGGTGATCGGCTGACCCGGATCGCGGTCCTCCGCGATCGGGTCGCCGTCGGCGACCGCCCAGTCGGCGTCGCTGCCCGCGAACCGGCCCAGGTAGTTGAAGAGGATGCGCGGCGTGGGCGCGTCGGTGAGCGCGCCGACGCGGGCCTGGTACCGGAGCATGCCGTACCCGATGCCGTGGTCCGGGGCCGCGCGCAGTTGTTCCTTCACCGCCTTGACCGCGGCGGACAGATCGTCGGCCGGGCCGGGGTCGAGCCGGACCGGGAACAGGGTGGTGAACCAGCCGACCGTACGGGACAGGTCGGCGCCGCCGAACTCCTCCCGCCCGTGGCCTTCGAGTTCGATGAGGACGTCGGTGCCGGTGTGGCCGGTGTGGCCGGTGCGCTCGGCGCGCCACCGCCCGACGGCGAGCGCGAGCGCGGTGAGCAGGATGTCGTTGACGCCGCCCGCGAACGCGGCGGGCAGCTCACCGAGCAGCGGCGCGGTCAGCCCGTCGGGCAGGGTGACGGTGTGCCGGCGCGCGGTGTCCGCGGTGTCCGCGGGCCCGGGTTCGGCGGCCCCGAGCCCGGCGTCCCCGCCGGCCAGCACGCCCCGCCAGTACGCCAGCTCACCGGTACGCGCGGACGCGGCCTCCCGCTGGATCCGCGCCCACCGCCCGAAACCGGTCGGTACGGGCGCCAGCGCGATCCGCCGGCCGGCGGCCAGGTCGGCCCATCCGGCAGCGAGGTCGTCCGCGAGGATCCGCCAGGTGACCCCGTCGGCGACGCTGTGGTGCAGGACGAGCAGCAGCCGCCCGCCCGTTTCGGCACCCGGTGCGGCTGTCAGGTGAACCACCTGGAGCATCACCCCGCCGGCCGGGTCGAGCCGCTGGACCGCTTCCCGGGTCAGCGCACCGACCGACGCGCCGACCGGAGCCGCGCGCACGAGATCCGCGGCGGCCACCGTGCCCGGTTCGGGGACGTCGAAGCCGCCGTCGGCGCGCAGCCGCGCCCGCAGCAGGTCGTGGTGGTCCACGATGGCCCGGACGAGCCGGACGGCATCCGCGGTGGTCAGCGCGGCCGGGGTACGCAGGACGGTGGCCTGGTAGAACCGCCGGGTCGGTGCAAGGTCGCGCAGCCAGGCGAGGATCGGCGTGGCCGGGACGCGGCCCGTGAACGGGTCGTGCCGGGCCACGCCGCTGTTCCGGGTGTCGGCGACGGCGGCCAGCGCGGCGACGGTCTGCAGTTCGAAGACCTCGCGTGGGGTGAGGTGCAGCCCGGCGCGCCGGGCGCCGGAGACGAGGCTGATGGCGACGATGCTGTCGCCGCCGAGCGCGAAGAAGCTGTCGTGGACGCCGACCCCGGGCAGGTGCAGCACCTCGGCGAACAGGGCGGCGAGGGTGGCCTCGGTGGGGGTGCCGGCGCGGGTGTCGCTGACGGCGGCGCCCCAGTCCGGCTCGGGCAGCGCCCCCGTGTCGGTCTTTCCGCTGGCGTTGGTGGGCAGCGGCCCGTCGAGCACGACCACGGCCGACGGCACCAGGTACTCCGGCAGCTTCGCCGCCACGAAGGCCCGGATGTCCGCCGCGGCCCCGGCGTGGCCGCCGGTCCGCGCGGACACGTACGCGACGAGCCGCTGGGCGCCGCGCTGGTCCCGGCGGGCCAGCACCGCGGCTCCGGCGACGGCCGGGTGTTCCAGGAGGACGCTGGACACCTCACCCGGTTCGATGCGGTACCCGCGGATCTTGATCTGGGAGTCGGCGCGCCCGAGGAAGTCGATCGTCCCGTCGGGATTCCACCGGGCCCGGTCCCCGGTGCGGTACATCCGGCCGCCCATGGTGTACGGGTCGGCGACGAACCGGGTCGCCGTGAGGGCGGGCTGGTGGAGATAGCCGCGGGCGAGGCCGCGCCCGGCCACGTACAGCTCCCCCTCGGCGTCGCCGGTCACCGGGCGCAGCGCGTCGTCGAGCACGTAGCAGCGGGTGTTCGGGTCCGGTTCACCGATCGGCGGCGGCCCGTCCCAGCCGGGGGTCGCGAGCCACAGTGTCGAGTTCACCGTGGCCTCGGTGAGCCCGTACGCGACGACGATGCGCAGGCGGGCACCCCACCGGGCGAGCAGTGACGCGGGCACGGTCTCGGTGCCGACGACGAGCACCATCCCGGGCGGCAGGGTGCACGTCGCGGGCAGCGCGGCCACCAGGGCGGGCGGCAGGATCGCGTGGGTGACCCGGTGGGCGCACAGGTAGGAGGTGAGGTCCTCGCCCGCTACCCGCCGCAGGGTGGGCACGACGACCAGGGTGCCGCCGACGCACAGCACCATCACCATGTCCCAGACGGCCACGTCGAACCCGACGGAGGCGAACTGGGCCACTCGGGACTGCGGGGTCACCCCGATCCGCCGGGTCGCGGTGACGATGAGCGACCCGATGCCGTCGTGGGTGACGACGACGCCCTTGGGCCGCCCGGTGGACCCGGACGTGTAGATCACGTACGCGGCGTCGTCCAGGGCGACGGCCACGCCGACCGGTGTGTCCGGCAGCCCGGCCGCGTCGGCGAGGGTCACCGCGCCGACGCCGTCGGGCAGCCCGGCGTCGACCGTGGTGACGACGAGCCGGGTGTGCGAGTCGGCGAGGACGTAGCCGACCCGGTCGGCGGGCTGGTCGAGGTCCACCGGCAGGTAGGCGGCGCCCGCCTTGAGCACGCCGAGGATCGCGGCGATCAGGTCGACGCCGCGGGGCAGGGCGACCCCGACGACGTCGCCGGCGCGCACGCCGCGTTCGCCGAGCAGGCGGGCGAGCCGGTTGGCGGAGGCATCCAGTTCGGCGTACGTCAGCGCGTCGTCCTCGCACACCACCGCGACCGCTCCGGGCTGCCGGGCGGCCACCGCCTCGAAGGCGGCGGGCCAGGTCAGCTCCGGGCAGTCCACGGGAGGCCGGATGCCGTGCGACGACGGCTGCGGATGGGCTTGCGCGTACGGCATCTCGGTGTCTCCCCCAGGGGTGCTGCGGTGGTTCTACTGGCCGAGCTGCGGCTGGATCCGGTCCAGCGCGTACGGGATGCTCAGCACGGTGTTGAAGGACATCGCGGTGGCGACCGGCGGGTTCTCGTAGTCCAGGTACAGGTCCCGGTGTTCCCTGGCGACCCCGAGCTGCTGGTACGTGGTGTTCGCCGCGAGTTGCTCCCTGGTGCCGTCGCCGGTGACGAACCAGATGAGCCGGTCGCCCTCCAGCACGTCGAACCGCTCGTAGCCGATGTCGGCGACGTTCTGGCTGCCGACGGCCCGGCTGTAGGCGGGCGAGGCGGTGAAGCCCAGCTCCTTCATGAAGATCATCTTCGGGTCGTTCGGATGGAACGCCGAGAACTTGCCGGCCTCGTAGATCTCCGCGATCGCCACGGTCCTCCCGGCCCATCCCGGGTGCGCGGTGCGGGCCGCAGCGAACTTGGTGTCGACGTCCGCGATGAGCTGGTCCATTTTGGCCGACTGGCCGAGCGCCCGGCCGATGACGCGGCTCATGTCGCGCCAGGGCGCCTGGTAGTCGGCGAAGCCGACCGGCTGGGCGACCACCGGCGCGATCCTGCTGAGCGTGTCGTACTGCTCCTTCTTCATGCCCGAGTACTGGGCGATGATCACGTCCGGCCTGGCGGCGGCGACCTTCTCCAGGTTGTACTCGTCGCGCAGCCCGACGATCGCCGGGGCGGTGCCGCCCCACGCGGGTTGCGCCCACGGCCACTTGCCGTACGGCTTCTCCTCGAACCAGTCCACGACCCCGACCGGCTTGACGCCCAACGCGAGCACGGCGTCGGCGTCGCTGAGCCCGAGGGTGACCACGCGCCGGGGCGCCGCCGTGATCTCGGTGGTGCCGTACTTGTGGGTGAGCCGGACCGGGAACGCCGCCCCGGCGGAGGCGCCGGTGGTGGGCTCGGCATCCGTGCCGCAGGCGGCCAGCGCGAGGCTCGCCGCGAGGGCGGTCACGGCCGCACCAAGGCGGGTGCGGAGGCGAGGGGACATGGGTTTCCTTCCAGGGGGAAGCGCGGGCGCTGCGGCCCGGACAAGGGACGGGGCGGACGTCAGGCGACCGCGAGGGCCGGGGCCGCGCGGTGCGCCACGAGGGAGCCGAGCATCTCGCCGACCCGCACCGCGGTGTTGGACAGCAGCGGCGAGGTGATCCCGTGCGTGTGTTCGGTGCCGCCCTGCAGGTAGATGCCGCAGCGCAGCTCGGGGACGGTCACGGCGCGGTAGTCGCGGCCGACGCGGGGACGGCCGCGCTCGTCCCGCAGGCACAGGTCGGCGACCGGCCCGAGCAGGGCGAACGGATCGGCGTTGTCGTATCCGGTCGCGCAGATCAGCGCGTCGGCGGTCAGGGTGCTCTGCCGGCCGGTGACCAGGGACTCGACGGCGACGTCGACGCCGCTGCCGGTCTCGGTGACGCCGCGCATCCGGGTGACGTTGAGCAGCCGCAGCCGCCGCTGCCCGAGCACCTTCTCCTGGTACTCCCGCCGGTACAGCTCGTCGATGAGGGCGATGTCCACGACGGAGTAGTTGGTGTTGCCGTGCACGTCCATGAGCCGCTGCTTGGTGTGCTCCGGCGCGGTGTAGTAGTCGTCCACGGCCGCCGGGTCGAAGATCCGGTTGGCGAAGGCGCTGTCGTCGGCGGGCGAATATCCGTACCGGGAGAAGACCGCGCAGACCTCGGCGGTGGGGAACTCCCGGTGCAGGTACGCGGCGGCCTCGGCGGCGGACTGCCCCGCGCCCACGACGACGAACCGGCGCGGCGCGCCGCCGCGCAGTCCGTCCACGCCGCGCAGCCCGTCGACCCTGTGCAGCAGGTCGCTGCTGTGCCAGACCCGGTCGGTGCGCTCGACGCCGCCGGGCATGCGCGGCCGCAGACCGGTGCCGACGACGAGGTTGCGGGCGCGGTGGGTGACCAGGTCGCCGCCGCTGCGGGAGACCACCTCCAGCGTGTCCACCTCGCCGTCCACGGGTACGGGCCGCACGGAGACAACCTCGGTGTCGTAGCTGACCTGGTCGGCGACGCGGGCGGCGGCCCAGGTGAAGTAGTCGTGGAACTCGACGCGCAGCGGGAACAGCGTCTTGTGGTTGATGAAGTCGACCAGGCGCCCCTGTTCGTGCAGGTAGCGCACGAAGGTGAAGTCGCTGCTCGGGTTGCGCAGCGTCACGAGGTCCTTGAGGAAGGACACCTGCATGGTGGCGTCGTCGATCAGCATGCCGCGGTGCCAACCGAACCCGGCCTGCCGTTCCAGGAACCGGGCGTGGACTCCCGCGTCCTGGTCGGCGCCGCCGTTGTGTTCCGCCACGGCGATCGCCAGGGCCAGATTGGACGGGCCGAAGCCCACGCCCAGAAGGTCGAACACGGGACTTCCGCTGGGAAGAGGCTGAGACATGTCCGTCCCCTCGCGCGACTCGCGGCCACGGTGCACCGCCTAACGAAGGGTAGCCTAACCTAACTAAGATCGTCCGCCGAAGGAGGGTGGCCCGGAACTTAGGTTCCCCTTCTTTAAGCTGAGGCTAACCTTATTACCGCCCGTCGGGCACACCCTGGAGGTTGACATTGCGCGTCGTCATGTTCGGCTATCAGACGTGGGGGCACCGCACGCTCCAGGCACTGCTCGACTCCGAGCACGAGGTCGTCGGCGTCGTGACCCATCCCGTCGGCGAGGGGGCGTACGAGCGGATCTGGTCCGACTCGGTCGCCGAACTCGCCGAGGCACACGGCGTACCGGTCACCGTGCGCGAGCGCCCCGATGACGACGAGCTGTACCAGCAGCTCGTGGCACTGGCGCCGGACGTCATCGTGGCCACCAACTGGCGCACGTGGATTCCCCCGCGGATCTTCACCCTGCCCCGGCTGGGCACGCTCAACGTGCACGACTCGCTGCTGCCCGCGTACGCCGGGTTCGCCCCGCTGATCTGGGCGCTGATCAACAACGAGCCCGAGGTCGGCGTGACCGCGCACATGATGGACGCGACCCTCGACGCGGGCCCGATCGTGCTCCAGCGCAGCGTCGACGTCGGGCCGCGGGACACCACCGCGGACCTGTTCCGGAAGACCCTCGCGCTGTTCGGGCCGATCACGGTCGACGGGCTCGCCGAGATCGCCAGCGGGCGCACCGACTTCACCCCGCAGGACCGCAGCCGGGCCAGCTTCTTCCACAAGCGGTCCGAGGAGGACATCCGCATCGACTGGACCTGGTCGGCCGAGGAACTCGACCGGCTCGTCCGGGCCCAGTGCGCGCCCTACCCGCAGGCCTTCTGCTACCACCGGGGCCGCCGCATCGAGATCGTGTCCGCCGAGGTGTCCGCCCACGTGTACGGCGGCACCCCCGGCCGGATCTTCTACCGCGAGGGCGACGGCGTCGCGATCGTGGCCGGCGCCGACGCCCGCCGGGGCCGCAACAGGGGCCTGCTGCTCACCCGCGTCCGCACCGAGGACGGCGAGGAACTGTCGGCGGTCAAGTACTTCACCAGCATGGGCGGTTACCTGACCAGCCGGCCCTGACCCCGCGCACCCGGGCGCGCGCCGTGTTCGGCGCGGGCCCGGTCAGCGGTGGGCCGACCAGGCGCTCCACAGTGCGGCGTACGGTCCCCCGGCGCCGAGCAGGGCGCCGTGCGTGCCGGACTCGACGATCCGCCCGTCCGCCATCACCACCACCCGGTCCGCCTCGGCGGCCTGGGTGAGCCGGTGCGCGACCACGATGGCGGTCCGGCCCGACAGCGCCCGGTTCGCCGCCTCCTCCAGGGCACGCGCCCCGGCGCTGCCGGCATCCGCGGTGGCCTCGTCCAGGATCACCACCGGCGGGTCGGCCAGCACCAGGCGGGCCAGGGCGAGGTGCTGCGCCTGCTCCCCGGTGAGCCGGTGCCCGCCCTCGCCGACCACCGTCGCCAGGGCGTCGGGCAACGCCCGTACCCAATCCCGCGCACCGACCCGGTCCAGCGCCGCCCACAGCTCGGGGTCCGCCGCGCCGGGCCGGGCCAGGCGCAGGTCGTCGGCCAGGGTGCCGGCGAAGACGTGCACGTCCTGGGTGATGATGACCACCCGGCGCCGCAGCTCGGCCGGGGCCAGCGCGGCGAGGTCGTGGCCGCCCAGGGCGATCCGGCCCCCCTGTGGACGGTGGGTGCCCGCCACCAGCGACGCCAGCGTGGTCTTGCCCGCCCCGCTGGCTCCCACCAGGGCCAGCCGCTCCCCCGTCCAGACGTCGAGGTCGACGCCGTGCAGCACGTCCTCGCCCGGCCGGTAGGCGTGCCGCACCCCGGAGACGGCGATCGCGGGGCGCCCCGGCTCGGGCGGCGTCACCGGCCCGGCGGAGGGCGCCGGCAGGTCGGCGATGCCGACCAGGCGGGCCAGGCCGGCCCGGGCCACCTGCACCTCGTCCGCCAGCCCCAGCGCGGCGTTGATCGGATTGAACAGGTTGTGCAGGTACAGCGCGGCGGCGGTCGCCGTACCGACGGTGACCGTCCCGGAGCCGACCAGCAGGTAGCCGACGGTCAGCACGCCGCCCAGGGCGACGAACTCGGCCAGGTTGAGCCGGCTGAAGAAGCGGCTGAGCAGGCCGACACCGCGCAGCGACAGGTCCACGGCGGCCACCGACCGGGTGGCGATCAGGTCGCAGTGCCGCCCGGCCAGCCCGAAGGCCAGCACGGTGTCGACACCGGCGTACGAGTCGAGGAGCTGCTGCTGCTGCGCGGCGACCGCCACGCGGCTCTCGGCGTACACCGGCCCGGCCGTCCGCGTGTACCAGCGGACCGTGGCCGCCTGCAACGGCACCGCCACCAGCGCCGCCAGCAGGAAACGCCAGTCCAGCAGGGCGAGCGCGACCAGGGTCAGCCCGATGCTCAGGGCGGAGCGGACGAGGGTGGGCAGCGCGTACCGGACGGCCTCCGCCACCGCCGTGACGTCCCGCGTGACCCGGGCGGTGAGGTCGCCGGCGCCGGCCGACTCGATCCGGTCCAGGGGCAGGTGCAGCGCGCGTTCCACGAACCGTTCCCGCAGGTCGGCGAGCATGCGTTCGCCCACCTCCGCGATCCGGGCGGTGCCGATCGCCGTACCGATGCCGTGCACCGCGGCGGCGAGCGCGAGCAGCGCCGCCGGGCGGGCCAGGCCGGTGCCGCCGGCCCGCACGTCGTCCACGATCCGCCCGAGCAGGTCGACACCCGCGAGCCCGATCACGGTGGCGACGGCCAGGGCCAGGCCCGCGACGGCGGCCATCCGACGGTACGGGCGCAGCAGCGCCCGGGCGGCCCGCCGGGTGTGCGCGGAGTCGGCGATCGGCAACAGCAGAGGGGTCACGAGGGTCCTCGGCAGACGGTCAGCGGGTGGCGGCACGGTAGCCGGGATCGGCGGCGGCCAGGTCGCGGTGCGCTCCGGTGCCCGCGACGGCGCCACCGCGCAGGTGGATCACCCGGTCGGCGGTGTCGAGCAGCGCGGGGCTCGTAGTGATGAGCAGGGTGGTGCGGCCACGGCGGGCCCGGCGCAGCCCGGCCGCGATGGCGGTCTCGGTGACCGCGTCGACGGCCGTGGTCGGGTCGTGCAGCACGAGGACGGGTGGGTCGGCCGCGATCGCGCGGGCCAGGGCCACCCGCTGCCGCTGCCCGCCGGAGAGGCTGCCGCCGTGGGGGGTGACGACCGTGTCCGCGCCGTCGGCGAGGCCGTCGATCCGCGCCGCCGTGAGCGCGACGGCCACCATCCCTGTCCCGCTCGCGGCGTTTCCTGCCACCGTCCCCGTCTCTTTGGCGGCGACGGTCATGGCGGACGTCGTTGTCCGGCTCGCGGCGACGTTGCCGGCGACGGTGCCCGCGAACAGGTCGGCGTGGTGGTCCGCGACGAGCAGGACCCGGCGGGCGGTCCGGGCGTCGAGGTCGGTGAGCGGGACGCCGTCGACCGTGATGGCGCCGCGGTCGGGCAGCGCGCGCCGCCGCAGGCAGTCGAGCAGGTCGGCCGCCTCGGCCGGGGTGGTGACGACGCCGACGAACTCACCGGCCCCGACGGTGAAATCCACGTCCACCAGGTTCCGGTAGGTCACGGCGTGCACCCGCAACGCCCCGCGCACCGCGGCGACGGCCAGTGTTCCACTGTGGATCGCGGGCGGGCTGGCCAGCAGGTCGGCGATCCGGGCGGCGCCGGCCCGGCCGGTGGCGAGCTGCCCGTTCACCCAGGAGAACTGCGACAGCGGCCAGACGAGGAACTGGGCGAGGCCGACCGCGGCGACGAGGTCGCCGATGCTGATCCGGCCGGTGGCCGCCAGGTGCCCGCCGAGCGCCGCGACCACGGCCAGCAGCACACCGGTCATCACGATCATGCTGCCGTCCAGGGCGGACTGCGCCGCGGCGACACGGATCGCCGCGTCGCGCGACCGTTGGCTGGTCGCCCGGTACCGAAGCGCTGCGGCCCGCTCGGCGCCGATGCCCTTGAGCGTACGGATGCCGGCCACCAGATCCGTGGCGAGCCCCGACGCGGCGGCGGCCTGTCCCTGCCCCGCTTCGGCGCGGCGGGCGAGCGGCCTGCCGCTCACGTGCGACACCCGGAGCAGCACCGGCACCGCGACCAGCACCACCGCACCGAGCACCACCGAGTACGACAGCAGTGCGGCACCGCCGGCCAGCAGCCCGACCACGGCGGCCACGGCCCGCGGCCAGGCGAGGTTGGTGTCGCCGACGAGTTGCGCGTCGTCGGTGGACAGGTTGACCAGTTCGCCGGTGAGCCGCCCGGTCCGCGCGCCCCGATCGTCGAACAGCCGGCCGACGATGCGCATCCGCAGGTGGTGGGCGCTGCGGAACGCGGCCCGCTCGCCGAGCCGCAGCCCGTACTTGAAGCTCAGCGACAGGGCGGCGAACGCCGCGGCCAACAGGACCAGGCCGCCGAGGAGTGTGGCCGGGCCACCGCGGCCGGTCATGGCCCGGTCGATGATCCACCCGATGAGGACCGGCACCGCGGCCTCACCGATCTGGTGCCCGGCGGCCAGGACCGCGGCGGCGGCGACCAGCCGGCGCTGTCCGCCGACGGCGTCGCGGAGGACCTCGCGGGCGGTGGGCGCTCGCACGTGGGGTTCACCTGCCTCGTTGATAGGTAAGGCTAGCCTAACGGTACGATGCCGGAGGTGTGACCACGGGTCCGGTCACCGTCGAAGGAGCGCGCGTGTCCCCACCCCCGCACCGCCACCCCGGCCGGTGGCTGCTGCTCGCCGCGTTCGTGCTGCTCCTGTGCGTCGGCCTGAGCCTCGCGCTGGGCGCCCGCCCGGTGCCGCCGCACGAGATCTGGGCGGCGCTGACCGGTGCGGACACCCCGGCCGCGTCGATCATCACCGAGCTGCGGCTGCCCCGTACCGTGCTGGGTCTGGTCGTCGGGGTTGCGCTCGGTCTGTCCGGGACGGTCATGCAGGCGCTGACCCGCAACCCGCTCGCCGATCCCGGGCTGCTCGGGGTGACGATGGGCGCGTCGACGGCGGTCGTCGTCGCGATCGCCTTCGGCGGCGTCGGCGCCCTCACCGGCTACGTCTGGTTCGCGCTCGCCGGGGCCGGCGCCGCCGCCGTCCTCGTGTACCTCGTCGCCGGGCGCAGCGGCGCGGGCGACCGGATGGTGCTGGCGGGGGCCGCGGTCAGTGCCGTGCTGGTCGCGGTCACCTCCGCGATCCTGCTGCAACGGCCCGCCGCGTTCCGCGACTTCCGGTTCTGGGACGTCGGCTCGCTCGCCGGGCGGCCCCTGACGGTCGCCGCCCAGATCGGCGGCCCGGTGGCGGTGGGTACGGTCGTCGCCCTGCTGCTCGCCCGCCCGCTCAACGCGCTCGCGCTCGGCGAGGACTCCGCCCGGGCGCTCGGCGTCAACCTCACCACCACCCGGGCGTTGGGCGCGGTGGCCGTCACCGCGCTGTGCGGCGCCGCCACCGCGGCGGCCGGGCCGATCGGCTTCCTCGGCTTGGTCACCGCGCACAGCGCCCGCCTGCTGGTCGGCCCCGACCTGCGCTGGGCGCTGCCGCTGGCCGCCCTGATCACGCCGGCCCTGCTGCTGGCCGCCGACATCGTCGGACGCCTGGTGATCGCGCCGCAGGAGCTGTCCGTCGGGGTGGTCACCGCGGTCATCGGGGCCCCCGTCTTCGTGGGGCTGTGCCGGCGGCGCCGGCTGGTCGCGCTGTGACCGTCACCGGTCGGCCGTGGACGGTCGGGCCGTTATCCGTACGCCTGCACCTGCGCCCCGCGCTGGTCGCGGCCGCCTTGGCCGCCGCGCTCGCCGCGGTCGGGACCGTCACGCTGATGACCGGCGACTTCCCGCTCACCGGCCGCGACGTCTGGGCGGCGCTGCGGGGCGCCGGTGACGGCGGGAGCGAGTTCGTCGTCCTGACGTTGCGGCTGCCGCGGCTGCTGACCGGTGTCCTGGTCGGCGCCGCGCTCGGGGTCAGCGGCGCGCTGGTGCAGGGCATGGCGCGTAATCCGCTGGCCAGTCCCGACATCATCGGCTTCACCAGTGGCGCGGCCACCGGCGCGATCGTCGCGTTCGTCCTCGGCGCCGACCGCATCGTGATCGTCGGCGCCGGTGCCCTGGCCGGCGGCTGCGTCACCGCCCTCGCCGTGTACGCGATGGCCTACCGGCACGGCCACACCGGTGCCCGGCTCATCCTGGTCGGCATCGGCGTCACCGCCGCCCTGACCTCGATCAACACGTTCCTGATCAGCAAGGCACCGCTGCACGATGCGATCGCCGCCCAGTCCTGGCTGGTCGGCGGCCTGAACAACCGCGGCTGGGAACACGTACGCCCGGTCGGGCTGGCGCTGGCCGTTCTCGTACCGCTCGGGCTCGCCGTCGGACGGCGGCTCACGGTGCTGGAATTCGGGGACGCCGCCGCCGGGGCCCTCGGGGTGCCCGGCGAGCGCAGCCGGCGGATCCTGCTGGCGATCGCGGTCGCCCTGGCGGCCGTGGCCACTGCCTCCGCCGGACCCGTGGCGTTCGTGGCGCTCGCCGCCCCGCAGGTCGCCCGCCGTCTGGCCGGGCAGTCCCGGCCGGCGCTGCTCACGGCCGGGCTGACCGGCGCGCTGCTGCTGGCGGCGAGCGACCTGCTGACCCAGCGGTTGTTCGCGCCGACCCCGCTGCCGGTGGGCATCGTCACCGCCGGGCTCGGCGGCCTGTATCTGATCTGGTTGCTCGCCGCCGGCCGGCCACGGGCCTGACCACCTTCGAACCGTGACTTCCTTCGGACCTCGCCTTCCTCCGGACCTCGCCTTACTTCGGACCTCGCCTTACTTCGGACCTCGCCTTCCTCCGGGCCTTGACTACCTTCGGACCTTGACTACCTTCGGAGCGCAGATGACCGCCACCGAGACCCGCACCGCCGCAGAGGCGCCGCGGCTGTCCGCCCAGGGCCTGACGCTGGGGTATCCGGGACGGCCGGTGGCGACGGATCTGTCCCTCGACATTCCCGACGACGGCTTCACGGTGATCGTCGGCCCGAACGCCTGCGGTAAGTCCACTCTGCTCAAGGCGCTCGCGCGGATCCTGGCGCCCGGCGCCGGGCAGGTCGTGCTGGACGGCCGGACCATCGCCGGGTACCGGTCGAAGGAGATCGCCCGGAAGCTGGGGCTGCTCGCCCAATCCGCGACCGCGCCGGCCGGCATCACCGTGGCCGACCTGGTCGCCCGCGGCCGGTACCCGCACCAGTCACTGCTGCGGCAGTGGAGCAGCGACGACGCGGCCGCGGTACGCGACGCGATGGACCGTACCGGCGTCGCCGCGCTTGCGGACCGTTACGTCGACGAGCTGTCCGGCGGGCAGCGGCAGCGGGTCTGGCTGGCGATGGTGCTGGCGCAGCAGACGACCATCCTGCTGCTCGACGAGCCGACAACCTTCCTGGACATCGGTCACCAGTTCGAGCTGCTCGAACTGTGCGCGGAGTTGCATCGGCAGGGCCGCACCCTGGTGGCCGTGCTGCACGACCTCAACCAGGCCTGCCGGTACGCGACACACCTCGTCGCGCTGTCCCCCGGCGGCACACTGGCGGCGAGCGGGCCGCCGCAGGAGATCGTCACCGCCGAACTGGTCGAGGAGCTGTTCGGCCTGCCGTGCCGGGTGATACCCGACCCCGAGACCGGCACGCCGATGATCGTCCCGCGCCGCCGCCCCGCGCCTGCCCCATGAGGCCGCAGCCTCGGCCTGTCCCGTGGGGCCGCAGCCTCGGCCTGTCCCGTGGGGCCGCAGCCTCGGCCTGTCCCGTGGGGCCGCAGCCCGGGCCTGTCCCGTGAGGCCGCCGCGTCGTGGCCGGGCGACCGCGGCCCTGGACGGTTACTCGGCGGTCGGGTGCTCGACGACGTTCTGCAGGTACAGCGACTCGCCCAGGGTGTCGAGCAGCTGCAGTTGCGTCTCCAGGTAGTCGATGTGGTGCTCCTCGTCGGCGAGGATGTCCTCGAACAGCTTGGCCGACGTGACGTCACCGACCCCGCGCATGTACTCGATGCCGCGCCGGAGCCGGTCCACGGCCTCCACCTCGATCACCATGTCCGACTGGAACTGTTCACGGACGTTCTCGCCGATGCGCAGCGGGAAGAGCCGCTGGTAGTTCGGCAACCCGTCGAGGAACAGGATGCGGTCGGTCAGCACCTCGGCGTGGCGCATCTCGTCGATCGACTCGGCTCGGGTGTGCGCCGCCAGCTTGGTGTAGCCCCAGTTGTCCTGCATCTTCCCGTGCAGGAAGTACTGGTTGATCGCGGTCAGTTCCGCCGTGAGCTGCTCGTTCAGGAACTCGATGACCCGTTCGTCGCCCTGCATGAACGCGACTGTACCGATAGTCACCCAAATCGGGGCATCACGCCGCCAGCGTGTCCACGCCCGTCTCCTCGGCGATCAGGTCGTCGATGCGGTCGAGGCAGCTGCCGCAGCCCGTGCCGGCGCCGCAGGCGTCGCCGACCTCCTCCTCGTCGCGGGCGCCGCACCGGATCACCGCGCGCAGTTCACACTCGCGCACTCGAGCGCAGATACACACGTACATGTCCGGCGGCCCCGTCTCCCCCAATGCACCAGTAAGGCGAGCCTTACCTTAGGGGATGTGAGGCCGTCTCGCCACTGGACGAACGGGTCGGGACCGGCTGCCCGTCCGTATCAAACCTGCAGGTCAACCGGCCCGCCGAGCGGTCCGGTCCCGCGCGGCCGGACCGCTCGGAAGCCGGACCGCTCGGCGCCGGACTGCTCGGGGCCGGACTGCTCGGGGCCGGACCACCCGGTCGCGGTCAGGGGCGGAAGACCCTACGTCGTCTCTGCTGCCAGAGCAGCACCGTAACGCCACCGGCCAGCAGGGCCAGGCCGGCGCCGACCGCACCGACCACCGACGCGCCGGTGATCGGCAGGCCGCCGCCGGTGCCACCGGTCGGCGGCGTCGGCTCCCCGGCCGGCGGAGCGGGGGCCTGGTGCACCATCGCGTCGCCGCCCATCCAGGTGAGGTCCGGGTTCGCGGTGGTCTCGTAGCTCACCGGCGCCTGCACCGACCGGGCCACCGTCACCGGCAGCTTGGGGTGCTCCTTCTTGAAGGTCGTCGCGCTCACCGGTTTTTTCGGCGCCTGCGCGAAGTCCACCCCGCCCAGCACCAGCGGGACGGAGATCGTCTGGCCCGTGCCGTCCGGCACGTCACGGTGGTAGACGAACTCACCCTCGTTGAACGACTTCAGGTACGCGCGGTACGTGTCGAGCTTGTTCCACGGCACCCGCGCCGGCCAGCGGCTCGTGTCGTTGCTGTTGATGATCGGCGTGAACGCGGTGGTCTTCCTCGCCGCGCGCTGCCGCAGCCACTCGGCGGCCACCCGGCTGAGGTAGACACGCCGCAGGTCGGCGTACGCCGGATCGGTGTTCACGACCTTCTCCAGCTCGGGCAGGATGATCTGCTGGTAGGTAGCGACGTTCTCCCTGGCCTGCGCCTCGCTCTGCCGGCACGTGTACTTCTCCGGCTGGTTCTTCACCACCATGTACTCGGCGTTGACCTTGAGCGGCGCGTCGAGGATGTAGAGCCGCTCGCCCTCGTCGCGCACGGAGGCCGGCTTCGCGCTGATCCAGATCCGCAGCGGCAGGCAGGGCACGAGCGTGGGAGTGTCGAAGTGCAGCGCGTCCCACAGCCGGTCGCCCAGCGGGGTCTGCGGGTCGAGCAGCTTGGCGTGCGACCGTTTCAGGGTGAGGTCCGCGTCGAGCAGCACCCGGCCGGCGTCGGTCCTGGCGAACTTGTCGTCCATGATCTGGTCCGGGGTATCCGGGTTGAGGTTCACCCAGAACGCCGACGGCTGCAGCGCCAGCCAGGTGAACAGCGAGTCCGACGCCAGCTGCGCCTGCTCCAGACCACCGAAGCCCGGCTCGGCGTCCTCGTCCGGCACGTCGCCGGCCTCGAAGCCGTACCCGAGGCCCTGGCCGTTGTCGGTCTCCGAGACGTACCGCAGCTCCATGGTGGAGAAGTCGATGCCGCCGGGGCGGCGCATCCGCTGGTCCGGCCGCCCGGACTGGCGGGCGAGGTCGTCGTCGACCAGGGCCGCCTCGCGGGCCTGGTCGAGGTTGCGCCCGGACCCGGCGACCATGTCGTTGGCCGCGCCCCGCGCCGGCACGTTCGGCTTCGGGTTCATCAGCTGCGCGCTGGGCCCAGTGTTCGCCCGCACCGAGTTCACGGCGTTCGGGGTGGCCTGCATGAGGTGGTGATCCACGCCGGCCGCCTGCAACCGCCGGACCGTCGCCGCGGTGGGCTTGTCGCCGAAGACGTACACGACCCGGTAGCCCTGGCTCTTGGCGATCTGCGCGTCCTTGGCCAGCTGGGCGGCGTCGATCGTACGGCCGGACTTGAACTCGTATGCGACCTTCTGCTTGGCGTTGATCGCGTCGTAGCGCCGGGTCTCGCCGTTGGTGGTGATGTCGCCCTGGCAGATCCAGTCGTCGCCACCCAGGCCGATCTCCTCGACCAGCAGCTTCTCGAACGCCTTGCCGCGCGAGTCGTTGCCCTGGTTGGGGACGTAGCGCGACAGCCACTTGTCCCACGGCAGCGGCGGGCTCGGCTTCCGGCCGACCGGGTTCTGCTCCCACTTCCTGATCTCGGCGGCCTTGTTCGCCTGGTACCGGTTCCACGACGTGAACAGGTGCGGCACCGTGCCGGGCGACAGGCCAGCCGTGTTGGCGCCGTACTGCGACAGATCACGGGGCGTCGGCTCGGCGCGGCCCCGGACGTTCTCCCCCGGGTTGTCGTACTGGTACGGCCGCCCGTTCACCCCGTCGGTGGAGCGGCTGGCGCCGAGGCCGGGCAGGTCACCCTTGGCCGGCGGCCGCTTGGTGATCGCATACCCCGGAATGTCCCTGCACTTCGTGCCGACGGGCGCCGCGTACGCCGCGACCGGGGTGAACCCGACCAGCGCGGCGAGCACGCTGGTGACGACGACGGTGGCCCCGCTGCGCGCGAGTCGATGGAACCTCAAGACGTACGCCCCCTGGTTGTTGTCCGCAACGCCGGAATCGCGGAGCGGACTCTAACGAAGTTGACCAATGCGATGGGGGCATTACCCGGCACAGTGGACTGTCCGATGTGCACGTATGCAGGTGAGCGGCGAAGTGTGCCAACAACGGGTCAGCGCCGTCCGTGGCGGGCCGGTAGTCTGCCCGCCATGACGGATCCGCTGCCCGCCACAGACGCGCTCGAGGAATGGCGCGAGGGGATCCAGCCTGTGCTCGCGCGGCTGGAGGCCTTCGAGGTGCCGCCGGGCTTCCCGCTCGACTTCAGCGCGGATTCGCTGGCCCGGCTCGAACGGCTCCTGCGGGACGGGCCGCCGGGCGAAAGCCTGGTGGAGTCGGCGACGGCGTACGTCGGTGAGGCTCTGTTGCGGGTCGGCGGCGGCCGCTGGGACTGGGCGGACGGTCAGCCCGTGGTCCGGCCCGACGAGGCGCTCGGCCGGGCCCCGATCCCGCCGCGGGATCTGGTCGTCCGGGCCGACGGGATCGCCGCCGCGTGGGCGGGCCTGGCCGCCGCGGTCGAGGCGCACCGGGCGGCCCACCCCGGCTGGTCACCGGTGAAGGAGCCGACACCCGGCATGGGCGAGGATCTGAGCCCTGTCGTCCTGCCCTGGCTCAGCGACTGGCTGGCCGAGCGCGAGAAGGCCTTCCCGGCCTGGGCCGCCGATTCCGGCGTCGACCCGGAGACCTGGGATTTCACGCCCGGCTCGGTGGATGTGCTGGAGACCGTCGTGCGGCACCACCTGCCCACCGAGCAGGCGTTCACCGATCCCCGCCGGCACGACTTCGTGCAGGGCGCGGTCTGGTATTTCGGCGAGGTGGCGCGGCGGGCGAAGCAGGGCGCCCGGTGGCAGTACAACAGGTCGGAGCCCGGCTCCACGGATCGGCACCTCTCGGCGGAGCACAACCCGTGGGTGGGCCGGCCGTTCATCGAGCAGCGGATGGGCCGCGACATGCAGGCCACCGTGCCCGTCTTCGACCTGGAGTCCTCGGTCCTCGACGGCACGCCGGGCTACCTGAGCGGGCGACTCAACACCCTCCTATGACGCCACCGCCGTGCACGGACCGGCCGGGCCGGGGCGGATCGCTCGGGCCCAGCAGGGGGCCGAGCGGGCCCAGGTCGAGGTTGAGATCCGCGAGGGTGAGCCCGAAGTGGTCGCACAGGCGCGCCATGTGATCCTCCAGGGTCATCAGTGTGATCCCCAGCTTCTCGACCTGCTCCGCGGTCAGCTCACCGCCGTCGACCCGGCGCAGCGCCTGCCGCTCCATCAGCTGCCGGAGCAGTTCCACGACGGTGAGCACCAGCGTCGCGAGCCCCCGTTCGACGGATTCGGGCTCCAGTTCCAGGCGTGCGGCGGCATCGTTCCCCGGGGCGGTCATGCCCCCTCCCCGCCGCCCGATGGTCCCTGCACCGAACACAGCAGGGCCCGCAGCGAGACCCGTACCAGGTCGATGTCGGCGACGGAGATGACGACCTCGCCGGTGACCACGACCCCGCGGGCCAGCATCCGGTCGAGCAGGTCGACCAGGGGGACCGGC
The DNA here is from genome assembly GCF_047159485.1 of Krasilnikovia sp. MM14-A1004. Classification (GTDB taxonomy): domain Bacteria; phylum Actinomycetota; class Actinomycetes; order Mycobacteriales; family Micromonosporaceae; genus Actinoplanes. The sequence continues at coordinate 3,895,784 of NZ_AP038773.1, forward strand.
GTCGGCGCGGTGGCGGGGACCATCACGGCGATCCCGTCCCCGGCGGCTCGGCCACCGCACAGTACGGCGGCCAGGGCCCGGACATCTCGATCCGCAGGGCCGGGTCCACGGCTTCCAGCCCGGCAGCCGCCCCGGCGAAACGGGTGGTGTCGTCGTCGGACACCAGATACGCCGCGTTGAGCAGGGTCCACTGCCCGGCACCCGCCGCCCGGGGGTCGTGGGGTGGGTAACGGCGCGACACGGCGGCGTAGCCGGCCAGCGTCCGGTGGATCAGGTCGGCGCGCTCCGCCGCCTGTCGCAGCAGCAGCTCGCCGGCTCGACGTTCGGCGCGGCGCCGCAGGAGGAACGCCGTTCCCGTCCCGGCCGCGGCGGGAGGCTCCGCGACCGGCGGCTGCGGTGCGAGCAGGTGGAGGTAGGCCTTGACGCCCCATTCGGTGCGCCCGGCGGCCAGCCGCAGTCCCTCACGCAACGGTGCGCGCCGCTGGTCGAGCATGTCCGCCACCCCGGCGTCGTCGCGGTAGACGGTGCCGAGCCGGAAGGGCACCGACGCGGTGCGTGCGCGCAGGTCGGTCAGGACGCGGTGGTGGGCGCGGGCGATGCGCTCCACGTGGTCGCGGTCGTCGCCGGTCCCGGCGGTCGCGAACCCGGCCAACGGCACCCAGCCCACCACGGCGGCCAGCCCCGCCCGCTCGACAGTGAACAACGGCTCGTCCGCGACCCCGGTGAGCGCGGGCGCCGGGCAGGGCACCGGCACGACCGCATAGACCCACATTCCGCGTACGGGCGGGTCGCCTGCCATCGGTACGGTCATGGCAGCGCCCCCGGCGCGTCGCCGCGCACCGCGGGACGGCGGGCGGTGGACGACAGTGACGGGTCGTGCTCCCACCAGTCGATGCCCATCTCGCGTGCCTTGTCGACCGAGGTCACGAGCAGTCGCAGGCGGATGGTCAGCAGCTCGATGTCGAGCAGCGAGATCCTGATGTCGCCGGCCACCACGACGCCCGTGTTCAGCACCCGCTCCAGGATGTCGGCGAGATCGGCCGGCGGGGGCGGCGCGACGGGTGCCCGCTCGCCGCCCCAGCCGATCAGAGGCCCGCTCATCGCGACGCACCCGGCCCGGCATCGCTGGTGAGCGGGGTGGCCTCGGCGGCTGTCGGCGCGGTGTCGCCCGCCAGCAGGCGCGCCAGGAGCAGATCCTGCGCCTCGGCGCACTCCTGCTCGGTGATGAGGCCCGAGGCCAGGGCCAGGTCGGTCTGCGCGAGCCGGCGTCGGATCTCCACCGCCGGATCACCTTCGGCGCCGATCTGGTCCTGGATGTGCCGCGCCAGCCAGACCAGGCCGTGCAGCGGGACCAACGGCAGCGTCACCAGCCCGGACACCAGTCCCATCAGCCCTCCTCGTGGACGAGCGCGTCGGCGAAGTCGTACGGGGCCAGCGGCCCCAGCAGCCGGACGCGGGCCCGGCCCGCCCACTCGGCGGCCAGCCGTTCGACGGCGTCCTCGAACCGGGGCCGGACCTCGTGCTCGACCAGGAACGCGACGCACGCGGCCTCGTCGCGGGCGCCGGACGGCCGGTTCACCGCGCCCACCCGGTACGGCGCCAGCACGTCCCGTACGTGTTGCCGGTCGTGGACGCGGGTGGCGGCGAGCGCGGCGGCCACCCGCTCACCGAGCCGCACGCGAGCACCCGCTCCCCCCGCCCCGGCGCGTACCAGGTCGCGCCACCGGGCGATGTCCGGCGCCGCGGCCAGCACCTCACCCAGCACGGCATCCTCGACGTGGCACACCGACACGAGGAACTGCGCCGTCCCGGCGAGCCGGCCGAGCGCGGCGGTGAGCGGCACACGGCGCGGTGCGAGCAGCCGCGTCACGACGGTCGCCGGGTCGTCCAGGACGACGCCGAAGCGGACCGGCAGCACCGGCACCGCGGCCGCCAGCCCGTCCAGGATCCGGGCGTGGTGGAGCAGGTCGCGGCGGCTGCCGAGGGCGTGGTCGCGGGCCACCGGGCTCACCACGGCGGCCAGGTCGCCGTCGCGGATCGTGGTGGGCGGCGGGGTGTCCGGGCCGACTCCGCACAGGCCGTCCGGGACGCGGGTGCCGGACGGCACGATTCCGTAGACGTACCAGCCGGTGGTGGCGGGCCGGGTCGCGTCGGTGGTCGCGGTGCTCATCGTGGCCGCTCCCGGACCGGCTCGTCGGCGCCGGACAGCAGGCCGACGACGGATTCGGCGGTGGACTGTTGAACCGCGCCGATGGCGCCCTTGGTGACCCCCTCGGCGACGCCCTGGACCAGGCCCGTCAGACCCTCCAGGGGCGGCACGCGGCCGGCGTCCAGCCGCGCCATCGCATCGGCGTACCTCAGATAGGTGTCGATGCTGGCCACGACGACCCGCGCCTCGACGGTCAGCACCTCGATGCCGACCAGGGAGACCCGGGCGAACGCGTCCACGACGATGCCCTTGTCCAGGATCATGCCCACCACCTCGGACAGTCCGCCCGAGGCCGACCGTTCCACGAGGGCCGCTTCCAGGCTCATGCCACATCCCACCCGTCGTACAAATAGATCGTTTCCGGCCGATCCGCCGGATGACAGTGGGGTTGCCGCTTTGACGCCGAAATAACCTCGAAACCGCGCCGATTTTCGGCGGCAGTCAGGCGGAGCGGAGACGCCGCTCCGGATCAAGGCGTACGGGGCGGGTCGACGGGCCCGCCGCGCGGCGCCGGTTGTGGCGGAAAGAACATTCCGCTCGGCACATTAACTCACCATTGTCGATGCCTGGTCAGACGAATGGAGCGGGTAACAATTGTCCACAAAGGATGAACGGACGTGACGGCACTCATACATCCATCCCGCGGCCCATTTCAGTTAACAAACCTATGCTTTTCTTGGAGCGGGGGGACGGCCTGTGGGGGGCCGCACACATGGACCTGGGAGCACCGTCATGCCCGCGTCAGCCGCGCTCGGCGCGCCGCCGGCCAGCACCGCCGTCGACATCGAAGAACCATCACCGCTACTGCCGGCACCGCCGGACGACACCGAACTGTATGCATATTTCGGCCCGCAACGGCGCTGGGTTCTGTTGTGCGTTTCACTGTCGTACACCTTCACGGCAGCCACACTCTTCTTCTTCTCGCTACGGCATCCCGCGCTGTGGGTCTTCCTCGGCGTTCTGGCACTCAATGCCGCAGCCTGGCTGCTGTCCTGTGTGGACGGACAACGCCTGCGCCGCATCACCCGCGACTCGCACGAGCTGCTCCTGCGCGCGTGGCGCCCGGCGCCCGCGCCGAGCGTGGACGTCTTCCTGCCCACCTGCGGCGAGCCGGTCGCGGTGCTGCGCAACGCGTACACGCACGTGGCGCGGCTGAGTTGGGCCGGGCCGCTGCGGATCTGGGTGCTCGACGACGCCGCCCGGCCCGAGGTCCGGGCACTCGCCGACGAGTACGGGTTCACCTACCGGACCCGGCCCGATCGGGGACATCTGAAGAAGGCCGGCAACCTCAACGACGCCCTCGCGCTCAGCGACGGCGAGTTCATCGCGATCCTCGACGCGGACTTCTGCCCGCGCCCGGACTTCCTGTCGCACCTGGTGCCGTACCTGGAAGCACCGGACGTCGGCATCGTGCAGAGCCCCCAGTGCTTCGACACCGACCCGGCGATGCCGTGGCTGCAGCGAGCCGCGGGCTCGGCCCAGGAGTGGTTCTTCCGCTGGCTGCAACCGTCCCGCGACGCCGACGACGCGGCCATCTGCTGCGGCAGCAACGCCGTGTACCGCCGGTCGGCGGTGCAGCGGATCGGCGGCTTCGCCCGCCTCGAACACAGCGAGGACCTGTACACCGGGCTGGCGATGCTGCGCGCCGGGTTCCGCACCCGGTACGTGCCCGTCCAGGTCGCCAAGGGCCTGTCGCCCGACACGCTGCCCGCGTTCGTCAACCAGCAGTACCGCTGGGCCATGGGCAACCTGCGGCTGCTGTTCGACGCCGACTTCCACCGCATGCCGGCGTCGTGGCGGCTGCGGCTGGCGTACGGCAACGGCGTACTCGGCTATGTGCTCGCCGCGGTGAACGTCTTCGCCGCGCCGCTGCCGCCGCTGGTGATGATGTTCGGCTTCCCGGCCGAGATCCGGCCCTGGCATGCGCTGCCGCTGCTGGCGCCGCTGTGGGTGTGGCTGGTGCTGCTGCCCTCGGTCTCGGCGACCCGCTGGCGGGTGGAGGTGATCCGGGCCCACCTGATGGTGAGCTTCGCCGGCGCGATGGCGCTGCTGCACACCCTGCGGCGCCGGTCGGCCGCGTGGGTGCCCACCGGCACCGCCGGCGGGTCCTCCCCGCTGGCCCGTACGGTCGGCCGGGTCGCCCTGGGCTGGCTGACCGTCACCACGGTCGCCGCCTGGGCCGGCGTCGCCTACGACGTGGCGCGCTACGGCTGGGCGCAGCACTGGGGCGTCGCGGGCTACGCGGTGCTCACCTCGTATCTGACCGTGCCGCTGGTGGCGGCCCTGTTTCAGGACGAGGACCGATGAGCGACGCCCGGGACCGCATCGGCTGGCCGGAGGCCATGGGCATCACCGCCGCCCTCGCCCTGCTCGCCCTGGTCGCCTCCGGCTGGGTGGACGCGATGCTGCCGTGGGCCCGGTGACCGCGCCCGTGACGCTGACCGCCACCCCGGCGCCGGCCACGCCGAGCCGCGCGGCGGCCCTGCGGTACCGGCTCAACTTCCGGCCCGACATCGAGGGCCTGCGGGCCGTCGCGATCCTCACCGTGCTCGGCTTCCACGCGGGCGTGCCGCACTTCTCGGGCGGCTACGTCGGCGTGGACGTGTTCTTCGTCGTCTCCGGCTTCCTCATCACCGGGCTGCTGCTGGCCCGCGTCACCGCCAACGGCACGTTCTCGCTGGCCGACTTCTACGCCCGGCGGGCCCGGCGCATCCTGCCCGCGGCCGGGGTGACGCTCGCCGCGACCGCGGCCGCCTGCTATCTGCTGCTGGCGCCGCTGGCCCGCGTCGACGTCGCGTACGACCTCATCGCGGCCGCGGTCAGCGCGGCGAACTGGCGGTTCGTCGCCGGTCAGACCGACTACCTGGCCGCACACGCCGAACCGAGCCCGGTCCTGCACTTCTGGTCGCTGGCCGTGGAGGAGCAGTTCTATCTCGGGTGGGCTCCGGTGCTGCTGCTGGTCGCGGTGCTGGCCCGCCGGTGGGGCCGCTCGGCGCTGCCGGGGATCGCGGTCGTGGCGGGCGTCGTGACGGCCGGCTCATTCGCGCTGAACGTGCGGTGGACCGCCGCGTCGGCGCCGCTGGCGTACCTGGGGTCGCCGTCGCGGGCGTGGCAGTTCGGGGCCGGGGCGACGGCCGCGCTGGCCGCGCCGTACGCGGCCCGGATGCTGGCCGGGCGCGGCGGAACCCTTGCGCGGGCGGTGCTCGGCTGGGGCGGGGTCGCCGCGATCGGATGGGCGACGGTGACCTTCGACGGGCTCACCCCGTATCCGGGGCTCGCGGCGCTGGTGCCGACGCTCGGGGCAAGCGCCGTCGTCCTCGCCGGACACCGGGCCGACGACCGGTCGGCCTCCGGCGTAGAGGTGGGCCGGTTGCTGGCCACCGGGCCGGCGCGGACGGTCGGGCGACTCTCGTACACCTGGTATCTGTGGCATTGGCCGGTGCTCGTGCTGGCGCAGGCGCGCCTCGGTGAGCTGGGCTGGCCCGCGCGGCTGGCGCTGGTGCTGGCGGCCGGTGTGCCGGCCGCGCTGACCACCCGGCTGGTCGAACGCCCGCTGCGGTTCTCGCTGGTGGTGGCCGCCCGGCCACGCCGGGGCCTCGCCGTCGGGGCGACCGCCGTGGCTGTGCCGCTGGCGGCCGCGCTGCTGCTGGGCAGCGGCGCGATCCGGATCCTGGAGGGCAACGCGCGCGACGCCGCCGGTCCCCTGCCCGCGGGCGCGGCCGCCGGACCCTGGCTGCTGGCCACACCCGGGCCGGACCACGGACCGGTACGCCCCGCGCCCGCGCAGGCCCGCACCGACTTCCCGCCGACCGCCGGCTGCGAGGTCCCCCCGGACGCCACCCGGAGCCCACCCTGCCGGTACGGCACACCGGGCTCCCCCGACCGGATCGTGCTGATCGGCGACTCGCACGCCGGGCAGTGGTTCACCGCCGTGGACGAGGTGGCGCGGCGGCGCGGCTGGTCGGTGGAGGTGCTGGTCAAGCAGGGCTGCCCGCTGCCCCGGCTGACCGTGCGCAGCCCCCAGCTGGGCCGCGACTACACCGAGTGCGACACCTGGCGCCGCCGGGCGCTCGACCGGATCGCCGCCGGGTCCCGGCCGCGCCTGATCGTCGCGGCCAGCCTGAACCGGTACACCGGCGACACTCGCGCGCTGGCCCGGGGCTGGGACGACACGCTGGACCGGCTCGTCGCGACGGGTGCGCCGGTGGCGTACCTGCGGGACACGCCCACGTTCGGCCGGGACGTGCCGACGTGCGTGTCGGGCGCGCTGGATTCCTGGAGCCGGTGCGCCGTCGGCCGGGATGTGGCGCTGCCACCCGACCGGCTCGCCGAGCGGCTGGCGCTCAGCGGCAGACCGGGAGTGTCGCTCGTCGACCTCACCGGCGCGCTGTGCCCGCCCGGGCCGCGCTGCCCGGCCGTACGCGAAGGGGTGCTGCTCTATCGCGACGGCGCCCACCTCACCAGCACCGCCGCCACCGTACTGGCGCCGCGCCTGGACGCCGAGCTGTCCCGGCTCGGGTTGCTGCCGGAGGCGGGCCGATGAGCCGCCGTGCAGAGCCGCGGCCGCCCGCGGCCCGCAGCGCAACGATGCGGCGGGCGGCGGGCGTCGTGGCCGCAGCGGTGCTGGCGATCACCGGATGCACCGCGCCGACAGCGGGGCCGACCGCTCCCTCGTGGACATCGGTGTGGCGCGACGACTTCACCGGCCCGGCGGGCGCGCGGCTGTCCGACCAGTGGCGGCACGACCTCGGCACCTGCTATCCGGGCTGCCCGGCGCCGCGCTGGGGCACCGGTGAGATCGAGACGATGACCGACGATCCGGCCAACGTCTCCCTCGACGGGGCCGGGCGCCTGGCCATCACGCCCCGCCGGGTGGCCGGGCAGTGGACGTCGGCACGGGTGGAGACCGCGCGCGCCGACTTCCAGCCACCGGCGGGTGGTGTGCTGCGCGTCGAGGCGGCGCTGCGGCTGCCCGACGTGAGCACCGCCGACGGCGCGGGCTACTGGCCGGCGTTCTGGATGCTCGGCGCGCCGTTCCGCGACGGGCACACCGACTGGCCGGGCGCCGGCGAGATCGACGTGATGGAGTCGGTCAACGGCCGGCCCGCCGTGGTCGGCGCCATGCACTGCGGCGAGCTGCCCGACGGCCCGTGCCGCGAGGCCCGCGGTGGGCTGGGCTCGCCGGAGCGGGCCTGCGGCGACTGCGGTCGCCGATTCCACGTGTACGCGGCGGAGCTGGACCTGTCGACCAGTCCCGCCCGGGTCCGGTGGTACCTCGACGGGGTGATGTTCCATCAGGTCACCGCCGCCGAGGTCGGCGAACCGGCCTGGAGCCGGGCCACCGCGCACGGTTTCTTCGTGATCCTCAACGTGGCGGTGGGCGGCGCGTTCCCGGCCGCTCTCGGCGGTGGGCCGACCACGGCCACCGTTCCCGGCAGGCCGATGCTGGTGGACTACGTCGCGGTGTCCGTGCGGCGGCCCGCATAGCGCCGCCGCGGCCGGTCGTCCAGGTCGGACGGCCGGCCGCGGACGCCGTCGTCAGGCCGCTGCGACGAGGGGCTCGAGCGCGGCACCCACCCGGGTGACCATGCCGGGCCGGTGGCCGTTGCGGATCAGGTTGATGGTGATGCCGTCGATGCCGGCCTTGAGCACCCGCTCGTGCAGCTGCTCGGCGACCTGATCCGGCGTGCCGAGGAAGGCCCGGTTGCGGCGGTCCTCGGGGACGGTCTCGCCGATCTCCTTCACCTCCTGCTCCGTCTCGCCCACCCCGCCCATGACCAGGTAGCTGGTCGCGAGCGTGGCGGGATCGCGGCCGATCTCCTCGCACCGCTGCCGCAGCGCCGCTACCTTGCGGGGCAGCTCCGCGACGTCGCAGATGATGTTCATGTGGTCGGCGAAGCGCGCGGCCAGCCGGAACGTCTTCTGCTCACCACCGCCGCCCAGCATGATCGGGATGGTGGGACGCAGCCGCGGGTTGTTCATCGCGCCGCGCGCCGTGTACCACTTGCCGTCGAGGGTCGCCTGCTCTCCCCTGAGCATCGGGGCGATGATGGTCAGCGCCTCCTCCAGCCGTTCGAAGCGCTGCCCGAAGGTCCCGAACTCGAAGCCGTAGTCGTGGTGCTCGCGCTCGAACCAGCCGGCGCCGATGCCGAGGATGGCCCGGCCGTGGGAGACCACGTCCAGGGTGGTCACCGTTTTGGCCAGCAGGGCCGGATTACGGTACGTGTTCCCGGTGACCAGCGTCGACAGCTGGATCGTCGACGTGGCCGACGCGAGCGCGCCGAGCGTCGTGTACGCCTCGAGCATCGCGTTCTCGGGCGCGCCGATGCCCGGCAGTTGGTAGAAGTGGTCCATCACCAGGACGGTGTCGAACCCGGCCGCCTCGGCCTCCCGGGCCTGCGCGGCGACGGTGTCGAAGAGGTCCTCGACCCTCCCGCCGGGGTAGGTGTAGTTCGGAATCTGGTACCCGAGCCGGATGCTCACAATGCCTCCGCCATGTAAGAGGGCTATCACTTGCTAATGTAAGAGGTCACTTACACCACCGGCAAGCCGGGGAGGCGACGTGTCGACAGACCGGGGCTATCACCACGGCGACCTCCGCGCCGCGCTGATCCAGGCCAGCTTCGAGTTGCTGGCCGAGTCCGGGCTCCCGCGCTTCTCGGTCGCCGCGGTGGCCCGCCGCCTGAAGGTCAGCTCGGCGGCGCCGTACCGGCACTTCCCGGACCGCGCCCACCTGCTCGGTGCGGTGTCGGCCGCCGCCGCCCACGACCTGCACGCCGAGATCACGGCCGCCGCTGACGCGGCGGCCCCCGACCCGGCCGACCGTCTGGCCGCCGCAGCGGGCGCCTACGTCCGGTACGTCCTGCGTACCGGCGCCGGATTCCCTGTCATCTTCGCCGCCGAGCTGTACGAACTCGCCGACCCCGAGCGCCGCGAGCGGACCCGCGCCCTGATGACCACGCTGATCGACCTGGCCACGGCCACCGGTACCCGGACATACCGGGAGGCCCTGCTGCTGGTCGAGGCGACGGTCGCCGTGGCACACGGGTACACGTCACTGTTCGTTGACGGCTTCTTCGCCCGTAACTCCAGCACCGTTGACGCCGTTGCCACCCGGGCCGTCGAGGCCGCCCATACCCTGGTCACGCCCGCGCGACCGTGAGCTGCACCTCGGTTGTCGAAATACGGGTGCCCGTGGCCGACCGGGGTGAAACCATGTTCGGTGCTCTGTGCCGAGCGCAGCCGAGCCGGGCGCACGGCATCTCGACATCTGCCCAACCCACCGGGAGCTTCACGTGACTGAACAAGTCGCCACCCCACCAAATAAACTTGATGCCGCCGTGCTCAAGATCGCCGGAGTGGTGGTGCTGGGCGCGATCATGTCGATCCTCGACATCACCGTCGTCAGCGTCGCGCTGCCCACGTTCCAGGTCGTGTTCGACGCCACGTACGCCGAGGTCGCCTGGACGATGACCGGCTACACCCTCGCCCTGGCGACGGTGATCCCGCTCAGTGGCTGGGCCGCCGACCGGTTCGGCACCAAGCGGCTGTACATGCTCGCCCTGCTGCTGTTCACGGCGGGCTCGGCGCTCTGCGCCACCGCCACCTCGATCGAGCAGCTCGTCGGCTACCGGGTGCTGCAGGGCCTCGGCGGCGGCATGCTGATGCCGCTCGGCATGACGATCATGACCCGTGCCGCCGGGCCGCAGCGGATCGGCCGCCTGATGGCCGTCCTCGGCATCCCGATGCTGCTCGGCCCGATCTGCGGCCCGATCCTGGGCGGCTGGCTGATCGAGGCCAAGAGCTGGGAGTGGATCTTCCTGATCAACGTCCCGATCGGTGCGATCGCCCTGGTGTACGCCTTCTTCGCACTGCCGAAGGACAACCCCCAGCCGTCGGAGTCGTTCGACTTCCTCGGCATGCTGATGCTCTCGCCCGGTCTGGCGCTGTTCCTCTACGGCGTGTCGTCGTGGCCGGAGGCCGGCTCGTTCACGGCCACCAAGGTGTGGCTGCCGATGGTGTCCGGTGCGCTGCTGGTGATCGCGTTCGTCTTCTACTCGTTCAAGCCGAAGCACCCGCTGCTCGACCTGCGGCTGTTCCGCAACCGCAACCTGACGGTCTCGGCGCTCTCGCTGTTCGTGTTCATCATCGCGTTCATGGGCGCCGGGCTGCTGTTCCCGAGCTACTTCCTGCAGGTCCGGGGCGAGTCGACGCTGCACGCCGGGCTGCTCATGGCCCCGCAGGGCATCGGCGCCATGCTGACCATGCCGATCGCCGGGATGCTGGCCGACAAGATCCCGGTGGGGCGTACCGTGCCGTTCGCGATGGCGCTCATCGCCGCCGGGTTCTTCACGTTCACCCAGGTCGGCACGGACACCTCGTACGTGCTGCTGTGCGGCTCGCTGTTCGTGATGGGTCTCGGCATGGGCGGCACCATGATGCCGATCATGACGTCCGCGCTGCGTACCCTGCACCACAACGATGTGGCGCGCGGCTCGACGCTGGTGAACATCCTGCAGCAGATCGGCGGCTCGATCGGTTCGGCGACCATGTCGGTGATCCTGACCAGCCAGCTGAACAAGTCCACCCCCATCCCGGGGGTGACCAACCCGAGCACCGGAGAGCCGGTCACCGAGGCGCAGGCGGCGATCGCCAGCCACCACGTGACGCTGCCGCTGCCCCCGGCGGTGATTCAGCAGGGTCTGGAGTTCGTGGCCAAGTCGTTCGCCACGACCTTCTGGGTCGGGTTCGTGCTGGTGCTGCTGACGTTCATCCCGATCGCGTTCCTGCCGCGCAAGCGCCAGGCACCGCAGCAGGGCGACCCGAACGCCGAGGGCTCCGTCGAGACGCCGGTGATGATCCACTGATCGGTTAGGGGGTCGCTGGGGGAAGTCCCCCTTGCCGGTACCCGTGGTGATCTACATACAGTAGTGGCATGGCACCGGCGCGATCCCTTCACGAGATCATCGCGGGGTTGACCGGCTCCGCCGGGACCTCGGGCGATCTCGCGGCCGTGCTGTCGGCCGGTGGCCATCCGGACCTGCCGGAGGATCTCCTCGCCGAGGCGGTGGTCAGTTTCGCCGACACCGCCCCGGCCGAGGTCGCCGAGCATCTGGCGCCGTTCGTCATGGCGCACGGTCCGATCACCGAGGGCGACGCTGTGGCGGGTGGGATCGGCGATCTGCCCGATCTGCTCGCCACCGCCCCGGTGGCGGACGTCGACCAAGGTCCGGACCTGACCTCGCCCGAGATCGACCCACACGTCGATTTCGGCGGCGGCCATGACTCGCAGGCCGATGTGGGCGGCGGCCATGACGCGGCCCTCGCGCACGGCGACGGCCACGGCGCCGACCACCACGGATGGGCGCCGCTGGAGATGGCGTTCGGCCACGGGCACGAGCACGACCACGCGGCCCTCGTCGACGACTTCCGGGTCGATGCCGTGGCCCCGGATCCCGACCCGGAGCCGTTCGGGCACGCCGACCACGAGCCGCACCACCTGCCGGATCTGCCCGACGCGGCGCCGCACCACGAGCTGTGGGAGGTTCCCGCGCTGCCCGATCACCACGTCCCGGAGATCGACGACCTGGACGACCACGACCACCACAACTGAGGCCGGACGGGGCACGCCGGGGTTTGCGCCCGCGCTGAGACCATGATCGGATATCGGCAGCATCGCGTGCCGGTGGCGGGCAGCGTCAGGCATGGAGGTGCGGAACCGAAGGGCCGCCATCAGTGGCTTCCCCCGACCGCGCGGTCGCGCTCAGCCGACAACTCGCACAGGCACATCAGGACCTCCGTCGCCGGATCGACGACCTCAGAACCCACCCCGGGCGACCACGACCCGACAACGACGCTCTGCCGACCCACTGCCTGGCGTTCTGCGCGGCGTTGACCGCGCATCACCATGGCGAGGACACGGGGATGTTCGCCGAGCTGCTGCGCGAGCGCCCCGACCTCGCGGGCACCATCGCCAAGCTCGTGGAGGACCACGGGATGATCGCGTCGATTCTGTCCCGGGTGGCCGAACTCGCCCGCCGGGCCGCCGCCTCCGACGACGGCGGGACGGAAGCGATCCGCCGGGAGCTGGACGGACTCGCCGCGATCATGGAATCGCACTTCGCGTACGAGGAACGGGCGCTCGGCAGCGCGCTCGACCGCGGGGCACCGACCACGGCCCGGGCCGACCGGGTGTTCAGGTTCCGCGACGACACACCCTGACGGCTCGGGGCCCGCCCGGCTGGACGCCGATCGGCCGGCTGGACCGCGAGCGGCCGGCTGGAGGGTGAGCGGTCCTCCGGCCGGGTCAGGACGCGAGGGCGGCCGCGTGTTCCCGCAGCTGCCGCAGGCGGTCCAGCTCGGCGGTCAGATCGCGCAGCCGGCTCTCGCGTTCCTCCGTGGTGCGCTTGGCCGCCTCGGACGCGGCGCTCAGCGCCCGGGCGTTGGACCGGGACAGCTCGTCGGCCAGCTCGCTGTAGTGGTCGCGCAGCTGACGCTGGATGCGGCGCAGGGTGTCCCGGGAGTCCTTGGTCATCACGAAACTGACCTCGTCGCAGTAGCGGCGGATCGCGTTGCGCGCCTGGTTCTGCCGGTTCGTACGCTGCCGGGTCTTCTCCTCGCGCAGGCCCTTGCGGCCCATCACCAGGCCGATCCCGATGCCGATCGGGCCGAGGGCGATGCCGGCCAGCGTGCCGAGCATGGTGAACATGAGCGCGCCGCCGTAGGCGCTCTTGAGCGCCACCATCGCCTGCTTGCCGATCTTCATCTTCGCCAGCTCGATCTTGTGCTCGACCTCGGCGGTGCCGGCCAGCGGCACCGGGTCGGCGACCGCGACGTGGCGCAGCACCTGACCCGCCGCCTGCGCGAAGTGGGTCGCCACCTCGTCGCTGAGGCTGATCGCCCGGTCGCGCAGGAACATGTAGTTGGCCAGCACTTCCTGGGAGACCCGTTCCTTGAGCCACCGTTCGGTCTCCGGCCAGTCGTCGGCCGGGTCGCCCTCCTCGATCAGCGTGTCGGCCTCCTCGATCAGCCGCCGGATCCGGCCGCGCAGGTCGTGGTCGATGTCGGCGTTGAGATCGGCGATGCCGTCGCCCAGGGTCTGCTGCCACTTCGCCGCGGCGGCCTTGAGCCCCTCCACGCGGCGCTTCACCTCGGCGAGCTCGTCCATCACGGTGGCCGCGGAGGCCGGGTCGGCCAGCGCGGTCCGTTCGGCCGCGAACTGGCTCTCGATCTGCTCGCAGATCCCGACGACCGAGGCGCCGGCCTGCGCGGCGGCTCGGGCGGCCGCGCCGCCGGAGACTCGCTGGGAGACGAACGTGACCAGCTCCGGGAAGCCGGACTCAGCGTTGAGTTCCTTGTCCCCGGCGGCGACGGCGCGCAGCCGCAGGTCGGAGGAGACCGGAATGATCGGCATCTCCCCCACCGCCCGCAGGTGCCCCTCGTCCAGATCCCGGATCTTCCGCCAGTACGGATAGAAGTCGGTCTTGGTGAGCACACACACCGCGGTGGCGCACACCTCGCGGGCCTGGCGCAGGAACTCCACCTCACTGCGGGTGAGTTCCTGGGCCGCGTCGGTGACGAACAGGACGGCGTCGGCCATGGACGCCGCGGTCAGGCTGGCCGCCGAGTGCACAGAACCCAGGCCGCCGACACCGGGCGTGTCGACGATGACCAGGCCGCTGGAGAGCAGCTGGCGCGGCAGCCGGACCTCCACGCCGGTGACTCCCTCGACCGCGCCGCCGGCCTCCTTCTCCAGGACGTAGTCGCGTACCCGGTCGACGGGTACCGTCTCGCGGCGCGGCGGGACCTCGTCGAGGAGCACCTCCGCGGAGGGTTCCTTGCCGTAGCGGACGTAGGTCGGCAGGGCGGTCGCGACGTCGTCGTTGACGGGGCAGACCTTCGTGCCGACCAGCGCGTTCACCAGGGAGCTCTTGCCCTGTTTGAACTCACCCACGACGACGATGTGCACCGCCGGGTCGGCCAGCGTGGCGCGTACGGCGGCGAGCCGGGGGCCGAGGTCCGGCCGGCCGTACGCCTCGCAGGCGCGCTGGGCGAGGTCGACGATCTCTGTCGCCCGGCGCAGCGTGTCGTCGGCTCTGGCTGGTGCCGTGGGTGCGGTCAACGTCGTTCCTCCCAATCACGGTAGGGGTACGGCGAGAGCGGAGGCCGGGTGCCAGTGCGGCGTGGTGGGTCGGTGAACCCACCACGCCGCTCTGCTGTCATCCGGCCCGTTGCCCCGTGGATCAGGCGTGGTGGCCCGGGTCGACGCCGGCCGCGTCGTGGGACCCGTCGAAGTGGTCGGCCTGCTCGCGGATGATGTGCGAATCGTCCCCGTGGATCGAGTCGTGCGACTCGTGGGAGTCGTGCGTGTGGAACGAGTCGTGGCTGTTGAACGAGTCGTGCGTGGACTGGTCGTTGAAGGAGTCCTTGGTCGACTCGTCGTTGAACGAGTGGTTCGTGGAGTTGTCGTTGAACGAGTCCTGCGTCGTGGTCGCGTTGCCACCGGAGGCCACCGACGAGTCGTGGACCTGGGAGTCCGTGACGTTGGTCTGGCTGCCCCCACCGAAGTTGAGGTTGATCGGGCCCACCGCGCCGCCGGACCCGCCACCGGCGTTGCCGCCGACACCGGCGCCGCCCGCGGCACTGCCTCCGACCGCGTTGCCGCCGTCGCCGCCGTCCCCGCCGTCACCGCCCTGGCCCTGGCCGAAGCCCGAGCCACTGCCGCGCAGGCCGACCCCGACGCCCGCGCCGACCCCGACGCCCGCCGAGCCGCCCGCGCCGTTCCCGCCGTCGGCGCTGGCGTCGCCGCCAAACCCGCCGGAGCCGCCGGTGCCGTTGGCGGTGCCGCCCGCGCCGCCGCTGGTGTCGATGTCGAACTGGGCGGCCTGGTTGTGGTCCCCGACGACGGCCTTGTCCACGTCGTCCGCGACGATGCCGGTGTTGTCGCCCAGCACGGCCTTGTCCACATCGTCGCCGACGATGCCGTGGTTGTCGCCCAGGACGGCCTTGTCGACGTCGCCGTTGGCCTGAATGCCGGAGTTGATCCCGGTGTTGACCGCGCCGGTGATGTCGTGCCCGGCGGTCACCGCGTTGTCGCCGGTGTTGCCTGTCACGTCGCCGTTGGCGGCGTTGCCGGCGAACGCCCCGTCGCCGGTGGCGCCGGTCACGTCACCGGAGCCGGTGCCGACCACTGACCCGTCGCCCGTGGTGACCTTGTCGCCGCCGACGACCTCCACGGACGAGTGGTCGCCCGTGACGCCGATCGCGTCGCCGCCCGCGGCCACCGATCCACCGGTCGCGGCTACCTGCGTGCCGTCGCCCTGCTGGGCAACCGCGCCGTCGCCGGTGGCGGCGTTGACGTCCCCGTTGCCCGTGGTGGCGACGTTGCCGTCTCCGGTCTGGTTGACGTTGGTCGCGGAAATGTCGATGTCGCCGTGGACCGGCCCGTCCACGTCCACGTCGACCGAGTTGTCGATTTTGGACGAGTTGTCGGTGAAGGTGCGGGAGTTGTCGATGAAGTTCTGGGTGGTGAAGGTCTGCGCGACCTGGGTCACCTGCTGGACCTGCTGCACGCTCGGCGCGGAGGCGGCCGAGCCGCCCGTGCTGCCGCCACCGCTGTATCCGCCACCGCTGTAGCTGCCACCGCTGTAGCCGCCGCCGCTGTAGCTACCGCCCGAGCCTGCGCTGTAGCCGCCGCTGCTGTGCGCGGAGTGGTCGCTGCCGTGGTAGGCCGCGTCCGTGACGATCTGGTTGAGGTCGACCGAGTTGAGCGTCTCAGGGTCGATGTCGTTGGCGGCGAAGGCACCGGACGGGTCGGCGAGGAACTTCGCGACCTCCGCGTCGCTGCTGAACACCTTCTCGAACAGCGCCCGGATGTTCTCGATGATGAGCGGGGTAACTTCGACTGCGGCCATGATGTCTCCTGTATTCGGGCCCGCCCCGGTGGTCGGACAACTGCAACTCTGCGGGTTGTAGCCGATGCCTCGCATCGGGGCTATCCCCCTTCCGGCAGGAGGGGGTTAGGGGGTGGTCCCGGGTGGTGGCTCCACCCGGCGGACCTACGGCTCCGCCGGCAGCAGACTACGCAGCGCAGCGATCATCTCGGCCCGGTTGCCGGCACCGAGTTTGGCACGGATCCTGGCCACGTGGTGTTCCACCGTCTTCGGCGACAGGTAGAGCTGCGCGCCGATCTCACGGTGCGTACGGCCCGCCAACACCAGCTGTGCGACCTCGACCTCCCGATCGGACAGGCTCCCCCGTCCCCCGTCCGGGGGTGACTCGTCCGCCGGCGCCTCCGGCCGGGACAGCTCCCGCGCCCGCTCCAGCAGTCGCCGCGCGGCCGCCGGATCGCCGGTACGGATGGCGGCCTGCCCGAGCAGCCGTGACGCCTCCCACGGCAGCTCGGCCGCGACGAGTTCCGCGGCGTCCTCCAGCACCTCGTCCGCGGGTACGTCACCGGTGAGCGTGGCAGCCCAGCGGACGGCGGCCCGGCGCTGCGCCCGCTGCCGGGCCCCGGAGGGTTCGAGGCCGGCGAGGTGCGCCGCGGCGGCCGACGCGGCGGGCTGATCCTCGCCGACGACGGCGATCTGCAGCCGGATCCAGCCCAGCGACACCGCCCAGGCGGCCGGGCCGCCGAGCCGGTCGACGATCGCGGCCAGGTCGTCCAGCACCGGCGCGATCCGCCGGTGGTGGCGCAGCCGGGCGGCGGCGACCAGCAGTTCCTCGACCATCTCCAGGTGGAACAGGTCCACCGCGCGCCGGGCCAGCACCGGCTCGGCCAGCGCCCACGCCGCGCGCAGCTGGGCGATGTCGCCCCGCCGCCGGGCGATCCCGGCGGTGAGGCAGGCGAGGGTCAACCGCTCCCGGCCCGGCAGCGCCGTGCCGGTCAGCCGGTCCAGTTCGGCCAGGGCCGTGTCGTACCGGCCGGCCCGCAGCCGCGCCCACGCCAGCAGCGTGCGGTGCCGGTCCCGGGCGGCGGGCCCACCGGCTCCGGCGGTCAGCGCCCGTTCCAGCAGATGCTCGGCGGTCGCGGTGTCGCCGGCGGTGACCGCGACCAGCGCGCCGAGGGCGTGCGGCAGGTCGGGCAGCGGGACCGCCGGCGGAGCCTGCTCGTACGCCTCGGCCGCCTCGATCAGCAGCGGCAGCGCCGTCGCGGGGTCGCCGACCGCCAGCGCCGCCTCGGCGAGACGGCGCAGGGGCAGCGGGGCCGGGCCGGTCGCCGCGCTGCGCGCCGGTTCGGGTTGCCCGGTGGCGATGAGCGCCGCGACGGCCAGCACCGGGCCCGGCGGGGCGGTGCCCAGCAGCGCCTCGGCGGCCCGGCCGGGTCTGCCGTCGCCGGCCGCGGCGGCACCGGCGACGATGGCCAGGCGGGCCGCGTCGGACTCCGAGGCGGTCGCGGCGTCCAGGTCGACGGGCAGGCCCAGCAGGACGGCCGCCTCGGCCCGGCCGGCGGCCAGCACGGCCGGGTCGGCGCCGGAGTTGAGCGCCTCGTCGTACCAGGACAGGGCGCGCTCCGGCGCGGTGAAGCGCAGCAGGTCGGCGGCGCTCCGGTAGACGTCGGCCGCCGCGGGGGTACGCGCGCGGGCGGCGCGCAGCTGCTCCGCGGCCCGGACCGGGTCGGCGTCGGTGGCCAGCAGCGCCGCCGCCACGGTGTCGTGCAGACGGCGGCGCTCCGGCGCGGACTTCTCGGCGAGGACCGCGCGGGCGACGGCCGGGATCATCCGTTCCCCGTCGGGCGTGAGCAGGCCCTGGTCGCGTAGCGCACGGGTCGCGGCGGCCGTCCGCGCCGGGTCCAGCCGGGCCGCCGTACCGATGGTGTCATCGCCGAGGTCGAGCCCGAGGGCGAGGATCGCGGCGAGGTCGGCGGTGTCCCGGTCGGGTCCGGCGAGGCGGCGCTGCAGCCGCGCGACCAGCGCGGCAGGTGTGCCGTCCGGGTCGGCGGCGACCATTTCGGCCACGGCGGGCAGGCCGCCCGAGGCGGCCTGTACGGCGGCCACGTGCGCCGCCGACGCCGCCCGGCCGATCGCGGCGCTGACCAGCGCCGACATGGCGTCGGGGGCGAGCGGGCCGAGGTGTTCGACCGGCCCCGTGGCGGCCAGCGCCTCGTCCAGTTCGGCCAGTTCCGGCCCGCTGATCGTGGGGCGGCGGGCCATCGCCATCGGCACCCCGGCGCGGGCGGCGGCGGCCAGCGCCCGCAGCGGCTCCGGGGGCAGCCGGTGCGCGTCGTCGACGAGCACCAGCGCGCCGTCGGCGCGGGCCCGGGCGAGCAGCGCGTCCAGGTCCGCGACGGTGGTGAAGGCCACGGGCAGGACCGGCCCGCCGGTGGCGGCGGCGAGCTCGCGGAGACGGCGGGTACGCCCGGCGCCGTCCACCCCCACCACGACCGTCACCCGCGTGTTCCCCCTCGCCCTTGTCGACCTGGCAGTTTACGGCCGATGGTCGCACCGTCCGCGCGGCATGCCCCGGCCGGTTGCCGTCGTCACCAGGCCGCCCGGCGCCGTGCGGCGTCCCACGCTGGGCTGATCGGCCAGGGGTAGGTGACTGGGGGCACCTTGCTCGGACCGGCTCGGGTCCGCGAGGCTTGCTGACAGGTGGCATGCTCTGGGCGGCTATGGGCCGGTCGGCAGGCGAGGCAGGCGCGGGAACAGCGGCGACGTGAGGATGTCCGAGTTGGTCAGGATGTGTGTGGTCGGGCGGCGGTCGGCCGCGGTGACCCGATGAGCCTGGTCGACCGTACCCGCAGTGTGCTCGGGCAGGCCCTCGACGTGTACCGCGGGACGCCGTACGAGCGGCGGCTGACCGCCGTCCGCGACCGGCTCGACGAGCCGCTGCGGGTGGCCATCGCGGGCCGGATCAAGGCCGGAAAGTCCACGCTGCTCAACGCGCTGGTCGGGGAACGCCTGGCGCCCACCGACGCGGGCGAGTGCACCCGCATCGTCACCTGGTACCGCGACGGGCACACCTATCGGGTGACGGCACAGCCGTACCAGGGTCCGCCGCGGCAGCTGCGGTTCAGCCGCGAGGACGGCGCCATCGAGCTGGACCTGGGCGGCCTCGGCGTGGACGAGGTGGCGCAGCTGGACGTGACCTGGCCCTCGCAGGCATTGCGGACCGTGACGCTGATCGACACGCCGGGTATCGGTTCGCTGTCCGAGCAGACGTCGCAGCGGTCGTGGAGCCTGCTGGCGCCGGACGACGAGGAGACGCCCGCCGACGCCGTCATCTACCTGATGCGGCACCTGCACAGCAACGACGTCGAGTTCCTGCGGGCCTTCCACGACGTGGAGGTGTCGCGGCCCAATCCGGTCAACGCGATCGGCGTGCTGTCGCGCGCCGACGAGATCGCGGTGGGCCGGCTCGACGCGATGGCCTCGGCGCGCCGGGTCGCGGGCCGGTTGAGCACCGATCCGAGCGTGCGGCGGCTGGTGCAGTCCGTCGTACCCGTGGCGGGTCTGCTGGCCGAGACCGCGGCGACGCTCACCGAGGTGGAGTTCGCCCGGCTGCGCAAGATCTCGCAGCTGCCGCCGGCGCAGGCCGAGCAGCTGCTGCTCACCGCCGACCGGTTCGCGAACACGATGCCCGAACTGGGCATGACCTCCCTCGAACGGGAGGCGCTGCTGGGCCGCTTCGGCGTGTTCGGGCTGCGGCTGTCCGCGGCCCTGCTGCGGCACGGCACGTGCGGCACCGCGACGGAACTGGCCCGCGAGCTGATCGAGCGCAGCGGCCTCGGGCAGCTGCGCGAGGTCCTCGGCTCGCTGTTCTTCGAACGCCGCGACGTTCTCAAGTCCCGCTCCGCGCTGCTGGCCCTCGCGGAGGTCAGCCGGGTCAGCGACCGGCCGGGCAGTGCGCGGGTCGCCGCCGGGGTGGAGGAGATCATCGCCTCGGCGCACCCGTTCAACGAGCTGCGCGTGCTCTCCAGCCTGCGCGCCGGATGGGTGACCGGCAAACCCGACGTCATCGCCGAGCTGGAGCAGCTCATCGGTGGCGCCGGAGCCGCTGTCCACCAGCGGCTGAAGCTGCCGCCCGACGCCTCCGGCGCGGAGCTGGACGCGGCGGCGGACGCGGCGCTCCTGCGCTGGCAGCGCCGGGCCGAGAATCCCCTGACCTCGGCGGAACTGGCGGTCGCCGCGCGGGTGGCCGTCCGGTCCTGCGAGGGCATGATCGCCGACCGGCGGCGGCTGCGATGAACCGGCTGACGCGCCCCGGCGTTCGCCCATACGACAACCTGATGAGCCCTGACCTGATGACCATAATCGGAGCATCCATCGATGTACGCGCTTGGCATTGACCTCGGCACCACGTTCACGGCGGCGGCGATCTGGCGCGACGGCCGGGCGGAGACCGTGTCGCTCGGCGACCGGAGCGCGGCCATCCCGTCGGTGGTGCTGTTGCGCCAGGACGAGACGTTCCTGACCGGCGACGCGGCGCACCGCCGGGGATTCTCCGAGCCGCAGCGGGTGGCCCGCGAGTTCAAGCGGCGGCTCGGCGACACCACGCCGATCCTGCTCGGCGGCGTGCCGCAGTCGGCGGAGGCGCTGATGTCGCGGCTGCTGCGGTGGGTCGTCGACGAGGTGTCGCGCCGGGAGGGCAGCCGTCCTGCCGTGGTCTGCGTCACCCACCCCGCCAACTGGGGTCCGTACAAGATGGACCTGCTGCGGCAGGCCGCGCGGATGGCCGACATGGACGTGCCGGTCACGTACGCCAGCGAGCCCGAGGCCGCGGCTGTCAACTACACCCAGCAGCAACGCGTCGAGCAGGGCACTGTCGTGGCCGTGTACGACCTGGGCGGCGGCACGTTCGACGCGGCGGTGCTGCGCAAGACCGCGACCGGGTTCGAGGTGCTCGGTCAGCCCGAGGGCATCGAGCGGCTCGGCGGCACCGACTTCGACGCGGCCGTCTTCAACCACGTCCGTACGGCACTGGGCGGCAAGCTGGAGGAGCTGGACGAGGACGACCCCGCGGTGATCAACGCGGTGGTGCGGCTGCGCGACGAGTGCGTGCAGGCCAAGGAGGCACTGTCGTCGGACACCGACACGACCATCCCGGTGCTGCTGCCCAATGTGTCCACGGAGGTCCGGCTCACCCGCGCCGAGTTCGAGGCGATGGTCCGTCCGGCGCTGCACGGCTCCGTCGAGGCGCTGCAGCGGGCCATCCGGTCCGCCGACTGTGACCCGGACGAGGTGCACTCGGTGCTGCTGGTGGGCGGCTCGTCGCGGATGCCGATCGTCGCCCAGCTGGTCGGGTCGGAGGTGGGCCGCCCGGTGGTGGTCGACGCCCACCCGAAGCATGCGGTCGCGCTCGGCGCGGCCTGGCTGGCGGGCGGCGATCTGGCGAAGCCCGCGGGCGGGTCGGCGCGTCCGGTGACGCCTGCCCCGCAGGCGGCCCCCGCAGCCCCCGCAGCCTCCGCGGCCCCGGCGGCCCCCGCCACCCCGCCCCGCCAGCAGGCGGCACCGGTCGCCCCGCAGGGCCGGCCGCCCGCGGCTCCGCCCGTCAGCCCGGCGGCGCCCACACCCCCGCCCGTCGCGAGTCCGGCGGCGGCCCCGGCGCCGCCCGTCGTCAGCCCGGCCGCATCCGGCGGGCCGGTCCCGGCGACGTATCGCGGCGGGTCCATGACCCCCGATCCGTCGACGCGCGTGCTCCATCCGGCCCTGCCCGCCGCGACCGTGGTCGGCAACGCGGCCATCCCGGCGCCGGGCGCCGACCCGGCCGGGCAGGGTGGGCAGACCGGGCGGACGTTCGTGTCGGCCGCCGCATCCGGCTCGGCGGCGAAATCCCGGCGGGGCCGCACGGCCCTGCTGGCGGCGGGCGCGGTGCTGGTCGTGCTGCTCGGCGGCGGCGCCACGGC
Organism: Krasilnikovia sp. MM14-A1004; assembly: GCF_047159485.1. Lineage (GTDB taxonomy): Bacteria > Actinomycetota > Actinomycetes > Mycobacteriales > Micromonosporaceae > Actinoplanes. The sequence continues at coordinate 3,917,836 of NZ_AP038773.1, forward strand.
CTGGGCGTTGACGAAGAACGGTACGGCGGGCGACGGCCGCACGAAGACGGGCGCCGACAAGGCCGCGGCCGCCTCGACTCCCGCGGTGCCGGCCGACGAACAGTGCACGGACGAAATCACGAGTAACCCGCGCTGGGTCTGCCTCACCTCGGCGACCATCTCCGACGGCAAGCTCACCGTCGAGTACAACGCGGACTTCGACGGCACCCCGCCCGCCATCAAGGGCGGATACCACCTGCACCTCTACGGCAGCGACGGCACCAACCCGCCGGACGAGATCATGGGCGAGCAGGCCGGCAACCAGCGGGGTTCCTACTACGTCGATGACCAGGAGCCGTCGGTGGTCCCGACCAGCGACCCGCGCTACACCAAGTCCGTCGGCGACGCGCCGAAGGTGTGCGCCCGGATCGCGAACTCCCACCACGGCCTCGTGCCCGACAACCAGGGCACCTACAAGACCGGCAACTGCGTACCGATCACGCGGTAGTCACCGCGCCGGGTCGGCCATGACCCGGTTGCGGCCGGTGCGCTTGGCGGCGTACAGGTTGCGGTCGGCCTGCGCCAGCAGCGCCGACGGGCTGGTCTGGCCGTTGGCGGCGGTGGTCAGCCCGAGGCTGGCGGTCACGGTCATCCGGCCGGTGATCGGCCGCCAGTCGTGCGCGGCGATAGCCTCGCGCAGCTGTTCGCAGCGCCGGTGCGCCTCGTCGGCGGGCAGCTCGGGGAAGACGAGCACGAACTCCTCACCACCGAGGCGCCCGGCCAGCGCCGACCCGTTCGCCGCGTCGGCCAGCAGGCCGGCGATCTCGATGAGTACGGCGTCGCCGGTGGCATGCGAGAGCGTGTCGTTGACCCGCTTGAAGTGGTCGAGGTCGACCAGGGCGGCCGAGATCGGGGTGCCGGCGCGCTCGGCGTGCTCGATGAGGATGGCCAGCCGCTCGTCGATGTAGCGGCGGTTGTACAGGCCGGTGAGCGGGTCCCGCTCGGCCAGCTCCCGGAACCGGGCGCTGTCGCGGCGGGCCTCCTCGTTCTCGAACATCGCCTGCATGGCGCGGGCGCGGGCCTCCCGCTGGGCAGACAGCAGCGACTGCGTCGCGGCGTAGAAGCGCTCGAACTCCTCGTACGCCTCCCGGTAGCGGCCGGTGGCCGCGTACAGCTGGGACTGGGCGTGGCGGACCTGGGCGCGCCCGGCGGCGACTCCGCGGGCGTCGCAGAGCAGGCCGGCGCGGTCGAGGGTGGCCTGCGCGGCCGGGTAGTCGCCGCGCAGCCGTTGCGCCTCGGCCGCGGTGAGCAGCGCGGTGGCCAGCATCAGGCCCTCGCTGATCAGGTACTCGGCCTCGCCGGTCAGCACCGGCTGCAGGGCCGCCTCGGCCTCGGCGTAGTGCCCGCGCGACAGCTCGATGCGGGCGATGGTGTCGAGGATGTGGGCGCCGAGGGTCAGGCCGTGGCGGGTGCTGACCGCCTGCAGCTCGCCCAGCATGGCCTGCACCCGCGCCTCGTCGCCGTCCTCGTACGCCGAGTACGCCATGTTGTTGAGGATCTGCAGCACCATCTCGTGGTCGCCGGCGGCCGCGGCGATGTCGTGCGCCTGTTCGGCGCGCCGCCGGGACTCGTGCGTGGAGCCGTTCTCGTGCAGCAGCATCGCCAGCACCTGCAGGTGCCGGGCCCGCAGCCGCGCCGGTACGTCGGCTTCGGTGTGCGCCACCGCCTGCACTGCGTGGGTCAGCGCGTCGGCCGAGTCACCCACATGGCGGAAGAAGCCCGCCAGCAGCAGATGGCTGCGGGCCAGCAGGTACGCGTCGCCCTGTTCGGCGGCCCACGCGTTGACCTGCTGGGCGATGCGGCCGGACTCGGCGGCGTCGCCGTCGCGCCGCAGCACGTCGGCGCGGATCAGCCGGGCGCGCATCTGCAGGTCGGGCCGGTGCAGGGTGACCGCGAGCTGTTCGGCGTGCGCGGCGGCCGGCCCGGTGGTCCGCAGTTCCTCGGTCCGGACCATCTCCAGGGTGTGCAGCCCCGCGGCCAGCCGTTCGGCGGCCCGCGGGGTGTCCGGCGACACCCCGGCGAAGAGGTCGGCAAAGCGGTCCGTCGATGGATCGACGGCCGCAGCGGCATCCTTGACGCTCAGCACCCTGTCACGCACATCGAACGACGGTAGGTACGCCGCGTTGCCCCGCGACCGCCGATTGCGGTGCAGTCCGGGTGCGCCGGACCCGGCGCATCCCTGCCCCCGGAGTGGCGGATGCCATGCCGCCCTCGGCGGCCTCGCCGCCAACCCCTACGGTCTGAGGGAGGCCATAGGGGCGTTTAGGGGGTCTCCAGAACGTAGCGTCCCGGTGTAGAAAGGGCCGCGACGTACCGGCAACCCCGGCGTCGCACCTGTTGTAGAACTGCGAGGAGAGTCAGCCGGTGTTCAAGCGCGTCGCGATCGTCAACCGCGGGGAGGCCGCGATGCGGCTGATCCACGCCGTACGGGACCTTTCGGCCGAGACCGGAACGCGGATCGAGACGGTCGCTCTGTACACCGACGAGGAGCGCTCCGCGACCTTCGTCCGGCAGGCGGACATCGGCTACCCGCTCGGTCCCTCCTCGGCCCGGCCGTATCTGGATCACGCCGTGCTGGAACGGGCGCTGGTGGAGTCCGGCGCCGACGCCGCGTGGGTGGGCTGGGGATTCGTCGCCGAGGACCCGGCGTTCGCCGAGCTGTGCGAGCGGATCGGGGTCACCTTCGTCGGCCCGAGCGCGGAGGCGATGCGCAAGCTCGGCGACAAGATCGGCGCGAAGCTGATCGCCGAGGAGGTCGGCGTGCCGGTCGCCGCGTGGAGCCGCGGTGAGGTCGCCACGCTGGAGGACGCGCTGCGCGCCGGTGAGGAGATCGGCTACCCGCTGATGCTCAAGGCGACCGCGGGCGGCGGCGGCCGGGGCATCCGCATGGTGGCCTCGCACGCCGAGCTGACCGACGCGTACGAGCGGACCAGCCAGGAGGCGCTGCGGGCGTTCGGCTCCGGCGTGGTGTTCCTGGAGCGGCTGGTCACCGGTGCCCGCCACGTCGAGGTGCAGGTCATCGCGGACGGGCAGGGCACGGCCTGGGCGCTGGGCGTACGGGACTGCTCTGTGCAGCGGCGCAACCAGAAGATCATCGAGGAGTCCGCGTCGGTGGTGCTGGCCCCGGAGCAGTCGGCCGAGCTGAAGGCGGCCGCCGTGCGGCTGGCCCTGGCGGTGGACTACCGCGGCGCGGGGACCGTGGAGTTCCTGTACCAGCCCGCCGAGAAGCTGTTCGCGTTCCTGGAGGTCAACACGCGGCTGCAGGTCGAGCACCCGATCACCGAGATCACCACGGGTACCGACCTGGTCAAGCTGCAACTCCATGTCGCGGGCGGTGGCCGGCTGACCGGCGAGCAGCCCGCCGAGAGCGGCCACGCCGTCGAGGCGCGGCTCAACGCCGAGGACCCGGACCGGGACTTCGCCCCCGCGCCGGGCCGCATCGCCCGGCTGGCGCTGCCCGCCGGGCCGGGCATCCGGGTGGACACCGGCGTCTCGGAGGGCGACACCATCCCGGCCGCGTTCGACTCGATGATTGCCAAGATCATTGCGTACGGGCGGGACCGTGACGAGGCGCTGGGACGCCTGCGCCGGGCGATGACCGAGACCACGGTGATCATCGAGGGCGGCGCCACCAACAAGAGCTTCGTGCTCGACCTGCTCGACCAGCCCGAGGTGATCGACGGCAGCGCCGACACCGGCTGGATCGACCGGGTACGCGCCGCGGGCCGCCTGGTCACCCACCGGCACTCCGCGATCGCCCTGGCCGCCGCCGCCATCGAGGCGTACCAGGACTCCGAGGAGGTCAGCCGCCAGCGCCTGCTGGAGACCGCGCACGGCGGGCGCCCCCAGGTGCAGCACGAGAGCGGTCGCCCGCTGGACCTGAAACTGCGCGGGGTCGGCTACCGCGTGCAGGTCGCCCGCGTGGGCCGCAAACGGTTCCGGGTCGGCATCTCGGCCGGCGCCGACGTCCGGTCCGTCGACGTCGAGATCGAACGCTTCGACGAGCACAGCGGCCAGCTGGCGGTCAACGGCCACCGGTTCCGGCTGGTCACCGCGACGCACGGGCCCGTGCACCTGGTCGAGGTCGACGGCGTCACCCACCGGGTCAGCCGCGACGAGGGCGGCGTGGTCCGCTCCCCCGCGCCCGCGCTGGTCGTGGCGACGCCGCTGGCGGTCGGCGACGAGGTCGAGGCGGGCGCGCCGATCGTGGTGCTGGAAAGCATGAAGATGGAGAACGTGCTGCGCGCGCCGTTCCGCGCCCGGGTCCGCGAGTGCCCCGTCTCGGTGGGCAGCCAGGTCGAGACCGGCGCCCCGCTGATGCGCCTGGAGCCGCTCGACGATGACGCCGATGCGGGCGCCGACGAGTCCGCGGACGCCGTCGAGCTGGACCTGCCCGCCGAGCGGACCGACGTGCCCGCCGCCGTCCGGGTCGAGCGCGGCCTGCAGGACCTGCGCAGCCTGCTGCTCGGCTACGACGTCGACCCGCACGACCGCACCCGGGTGCTGGCCGGGTACCTGGCGGCCCGGGCCGAGCTGGGCGGACGGCCGCTGCCGGGCGAGCTGGAGCTGCTGACCGTCCTGGCCGATCTGCTGGAGCTGAGCCGCAACAAGCCCGCCGGCGAGGTCGAGGTCGAGCCGGGCAGCCCGGTGCACAGCCCGCGCGAGAACTTCCACAGCTACCTGCGCAGCCTCGACGTCGAGCGGGCCGGGGTCACCGAGGAGTTCCAGACCCGGCTCCGGCAGGTGCTCGGGCACTACGGCGTGACCGACCTCGACCGTACGTCCGAACTGGAGGACGCGGTCTTCCGCATCTTCCTCGCCCAGCGCCGGGTGTCCGCGGACGTGGCGATCGTCTCCGAGCTGCTGCGGCAGTGGCTGGCCGGGCCGACCCCGGCCGAGCCGCTGGCCGAACGCGCCGGGCTCACCCTGGAACACCTGATCGAGGCCACCCAGGTACGCTTCCCCGCCGTGTCGGACCTGGCCCGCGGCGTGGTGTTCCGCTGGTTCGCGCAGCCGCTGCTGCGCCGCAACCGGGCCACTGTCTACGTCGAGGTCCGCGACCACCTGCGCCACCTCGACCAGAACCCGCACGCGGGAGACCGCGCCGAACGGATCCAGGCCATGGTGGCCAGCGCCGAGCCGCTGGTGCGCCTGATCGGCCAGCGGATCGGCCGGGCCGGGCGGGACCACGCCCCGCTGCTGGAGGTGCTGACCCGCCGCTACTACGGCAACCGCGGGCTCTCCCGGGTCGCCACGCGCGACGCCGCGGGCTGCCGGTTCGTCACCGCGGAGCACACCGGCACCAGCGGCGTGACCCGCGTGGTCACCACCGCCGTGGACGTCGCCGCCCTGCCGCGCGCCATCGGCGCGATCGGCACGTTCGTCGACGGGGTCACCGAGCGCGGGCTGGTCGCCGACGTCTACGTACGCTGGGACGAACAGCCGGACGCCGACGCCACCGCCCTGCGGCTGGCCGAGGTGCTGGCGACCGCCCCGCAGACGGCGGCGCTGCGCCGGATCACCATCACGGTCGCCGGGACCAGCGGCGTGATCCACCACCACTTCACGTTCCGGCCCGGCACGGACGGTCTCGCGGAGGACCGGCTGATCCGCGGGCTGCACCCGCAAATCGCCCGGCGCCTGCAACTGCAGCGGCTGGCCGAGTTCGACCTCACCCGCCTGCCGTCGGTCGACGAGGAGGTCTACCTGTTCAAGGCGGTGGCCCGCAGCAACCCGGCCGACGAGCGGCTCATCGCGATGGCCCAGGTCCGCGACCTCACACCGCTGCGGGACACGGAGGGGCGGCTGGTCGCGCTGCCCGCGCTGGAGAACACCGCCGCCGCCGCGCTGGACGCGATCCGCGACGTCCAGGCGCAGCGCCCGCAGAACAAGCGCTACGACACCAACCGCATCTTCATGTACGTCTGGCCGCCGACCGAGCTGCCGACCCACGACCTGAAGGCGCTGGTGCACCGCATCCTGCCGACCACCGCGGGGGCGGGGCTGGAGGAGGTGCAGTTCCTCGCCCGGCGCCGCACGCCCACCGGTGACCTCACCGAGGTCGCGGTCCGGGTCACCCTGGACCCCGGCAACGGTGCGCAGTTGCACATCGGCGAGCCGTCCACCGAACCGGTGCGCCCGCTGGACGACTACCGGCAGAAGGTCCTGCGCGCGGCCCGGCGCGGCAACCTGTACCCGTACGAGCTGACCGACCTGCTGACCGGGCCGGACGGCCGGTTCACCGAGCACGACCTCGGCGACGACGGCAAGCTGGTGCCGGTGACGCGCCCGAAGGGCCGCAACACGGCGGCCATCGTCGCCGGGGTGGTCACCACGCGGACCGTACGCCACCCCGAGGGACTCACCCGGGTGGTGCTGCTCGGCGACCCGACCAAGGCGCTCGGCGCACTGTCCGAACCGGAGTGTGCGCGGGTCATCGCCGCGCTGGACCTGGCCGAGCAGATGCGGGTGCCGCTGGAGTGGTTCGCGCTGTCCGCGGGCGCGCGGATCTCCATGAACTCGGGCACCGAGAACATGGACTGGGTCGCGGCCGCGCTCAAGCGCATCGTCACGTTCACCCAGGACGGCGGCGAGATCAACGTCGTGGTCGCGGGGATCAACGTGGGCGCCCAGCCGTACTGGAACGCCGAGGCCACGATGCTCATGCACACCAAGGGCATCCTCGTGATGACGCCCGACTCGGCGATGGTGCTCACCGGCAAGCAGTCGCTGGACTTCTCCGGCGGCGTGTCCGCGGAGGACAACTTCGGCATCGGCGGCTACGACCGGGTGATGGGGCCCAACGGTCAGGCCCAGTACTGGGCGCCCGACCTGGCCGCCGCCCGCGACGTGCTGATGGCCCACTACGACCACACCTACGTGGTGCCCGGTGAGGCGGGGCCGCGGCGGGCCGCCACGGACGACCCGGCGGACCGGGACATCTCGTCGTTCCCGCACGCGGTGGCGGGCAGCGACTTCGCCACGGTCGGGCAGATCTTCTCGGCGGAACACAACCCCGACCGCAAGAAGCCCTTCGACATCCGTACGGTGATGCGCGCCCTCGCCGACTCCGACCACGCGGTGCTGGAGCGCTGGGCGGGGATGGCCGACGCGGACACCTCGGCGGTGCAGGACGTCCACATCGGTGGCTGGCCCGTCTGCCTGATCGGCATCGAGTCGCGGTCGGTGCCGCGGCGCGGCTTCCCGCCCACCGATGGCCCGGACACCTACACGGCGGGCACGCTGTTCCCGCTGTCGTCGAAGAAGACCGCGCGGGCGATCAACTCGGCGTCCGGTAACCGGCCGCTGGTGGTGCTGGCCAACCTGTCCGGCTTCGACGGCTCGCCGGAGTCGATGCGCAAGCTGCAGCTGGAGTACGGCGCGGAGATCGGCCGGGCGATCGTCAACTTCGACGGCCCGATCGTGTTCTGCGTGATCTCCCGCTACCACGGCGGCGCGTTCGTGGTGTTCTCCAAGGCGCTCAACCCGAACATGACAGTGCTGGCGCTCGAAGGATCGTTCGCGTCGGTGCTGGGCGGCGCACCGGCCGCCGCCGTGGTCTTCTCCGGTGAGGTGAACAGCCGCACCGCGAACGACCCGCGGGTGACCGAGCTGCAGGCGCAGGTCGGTGCGGCCAGCGGTGCCGAGCGGGCGGCGCTGAACGCGCGGCTGGCCGAGACGCACTCGGCGGTACGCGCGGAGAAGCTGGGTGAGGTCGCGGCCGAGTTCGACCGGGTGCACAGCATCCAGCGTGCGGTCGAGGTCGGCTCGGTGGACGCCATCGTCAGCACCGCCGAGTTGCGGCCGCGCATCATCGAGGCGATCGAGCACGCCATGAAGCGCTGACGCGCCGACGCCGGGCTACCGGATCTCCGATAGCCCGGCGTCGCCGGTGCTACTTCGTGTCCTCGCCGCGTACCGATCGCAGCAGCAGCTCGGACACGTCGGCGACCCGCACCTCCTCGGCCGCCCTACCCTGCTGCTTTCGGGTGGCGACGCCGTCGGTGAGCATGCTGATGCAGAACGGGCAGGCCGCGGCGACCACCTCGGCCCCGGTCTCCAGCGCCTGGTCGGTGCGGGCCTCGTTGATGCGGGTGCCGAGCGGCTCCTCCATCCACATCCGGGCGCCGCCCGCCCCGCAGCAGAACGACGTCTCCCGGCTGCGTTCCATCTCTGTGAACTGCAGTCCCGGCACGCTGCCCAAGACGTCGCGGGGCGGCTCGAAGACCCGGTTGTGCCGCCCGAGGTAGCAGGGGTCGTGGTAGGTGACCGCGGTGTCGACGGGGTGTGCCGGGCGCAGCCGCCCGTCGGCCACCAGCCGGGACAGCAGCTGGGTGTGGTGCACCACCTCGAAGTCGCCGCCGAGCTGCTGGTACTCGTTGCCGATCGCGTTGAAGCAGTGCGCGCAGGTCACCACGATCTTGCGGGCGCCGACGGTGGTCAGGGTCTCCACGTTCTGCCGGGCCAGTTCCTGGAACAGCATCTCCTGGCCGAGGCGGCGGGCGGAGTCGCCCGTACAGGTCTCGCCGTCGCCGAGGACCATGAACCCGACGCCTGCCTCGTGCAGGAGTTCCGCGACCGCGCGGGTGGTGCGTTTGGCGTTCTCGTCCAGCGCGCCCGCGCAGCCCACCCAGAACAGGTACTCGACGTCGTCGGGCAGCCGTTCCTCACCGTTCGCGCCGAAGACGCGTACCTCGAAGGGCAGCCCGGCCGTCCACTCCAGGCGGGCGTTCGCGCCGCGGCCCCACGGGTCGCCGGCCCGTTCGAGGTTGCGCAGCAGGACGTTGGCCTCCTTCGGGAACTGCGACTCGATGAGCACCTGGTAGCGCCGCATGTCGACGATGTGGTCGACGTGTTCGATGTCGACCGGGCACTGCTCGACGCAGGCGCCGCAGGTGACGCAGGACCACAGCACGTCGGGGTCGATGACGCCGCCGTCGGCCACGGGCGCGACCAGCGGCCGTTCCGCCTCCGCGCGGACGTGCTCGGGCAGCTTGTCCCGTTCGGCGTCCGAGGACGCCAGCAGGTACGGCGCCTTGTCCAGCGCGTGGTCGCGCAGGCTCATGATGACCAGCTTGGGGTTCAGCGGCTTGTCTGTATGCCAGGCCGGGCACTGGGACTGGCAGCGGCCGCACTCGGTGCAGGAGCCGAAGTCCAGCATGCCCTTCCAGGTGAAGTCCTCGATCGCGCCCCGGCCGATCTTGTCGTCCTCGTCGGGGTCCTCGAAGTCGACGGGCTTGCCGCCCGAGTACACAGGCAGCAGCGGGCCGAGCCCGCGCGGGCGGCGCGAGAACAGCACGTTGAGCGGCGCGAGACCGATGTGCAGGTGCTTGGAGTGCACGACGATGACGAGGAACGCCAGCACGGCGCCCAGGGACAGGAGGATGCCGACCGTCTCCAGCACCTCGTTGGCGGAGTCTCCGGCCGGTGCCAGCAGCCGCCCGACCGCCTCCGAGGCGAACGCCCCGTTCGGGAAGGGGAAGTTGCCGGTGTTGACCTGGGCGCCGCGGTAGAGCAGCAGCGTCCACATCACATTGAAAATCATGAACAGTACGAGCCACGCCGCGCCCAGGTGGGACCCGAAGAACCGCGACCGCCGTCCCTCCCGCTGCGGGCGGTGGCGCAGCCGGATGCCCGCGAAGACGACCAGTGAGACGAGGACGGCCACGATGAACAGGTCTTCGAGGAAGCCCAGCCAGGCCTGCGTGCCGATGATCGGGATGTGGAAGTCAGGGTCGAACAGCGCCCCGTAGCCCTCGACGATCGTTGCGCCGAGGATCACGAATCCCCAGAACACCGCGAAGTGCGCGACGCCGGGCACACTCCACGTCAGGAGCTTGCGCTGGCCGAGCACCTCCGTCACGATCGCCCATCCGCGAGTGCCGAGGTCTCTGGTGCGTTCGGGTTCCGCCGGCTGCCCGGTGCGGGCCAGCCGGTAGAGGGTGAGGATCCGCCGCCCGGCCAGCACGAACGCGACCGCGGTCAGCGTCAACCCGAGCACCAGTCGTACCGTCACGTCGTCTCCTCGCTGTGGCTGATCATCGGGTGGCCCTGCGTCTCATCGGGTGGCCCTGCGTCGTTCGATCTCGGCCAGCAGCTCGGGCACCACCCGGTGCACGTCGCCCACCACGCCGAGGTCGGCCAGGTCGAAGATGGGTGCGCCGGGGTTCCGGTCGATCGCCACGATCGTCTCCGCGTGCTGCATGGCGGCGCGGTGGCGGACCGAGCCCGAGATGCCGAGCGCCAGGTACAGGCGGGGGTGGACGATCGTGCCGAGCTGGTCGATCTGCTGGTGCCGCGTGCACCAGCCCAGCTCGGTCGCGGTGTGCGACCCGCCGACGGTGCCCCGCAACGCCGCGGCCAGCGCGCCGACCAGCCCGAACGACTGCTGCGAGCCCAGTCCCCGGCCGCCCGCGACGACGATCGCCGCCGTGGCCAGGTCCGGTCGCAGTCCGGCTCCGCCGGGTCGCCGGGCGATCCGGCGTACGGCGCGGACCGCGGGCGGGAAGCGGACGTCGAGGCGTTCCACGGTCGGCTCCGCCGGCGCGGGCACCGGCACGACCGCGTCGGTCCGTACGGTGAGGACGGGCGTGCCCCGGGTCACGCGCGACTCGACCCGGTACGCGCCGAGCAGCACCGACTGGACGGCGACCGGCCCGTCGGGGCGCAGGTCGACCACGTCGGTGATGAGGCCGGAGCCCAGCCGGGCGGTCAGCCGGGCGGCGACCTCCTGCCCGAGCCGGTGCGAGGCGACCAGGACGGCCGCGGGCGCCGTGCGGCGCACGAGCTGGGCCAGCAGTTCGACCCGGGCCGCGGCGGGATGCTCGTCGAGTTCGGGACCGGTGACGGTCGCGATCCGGGCGGCGCCGTAGCGTCCCAGCTCCGTGACCCCGGCCGGGTCGGCGGCGCCGCACAGCACCACCGTGGGCGGGCCGAGCCGGCGGGCGAGGGTCAGCAGCGCGCGGGTCGCGCGGCACATGCTGCGGTCGGTGTGCTCCGCCAGCACCAGCACAGGTTTCATCGCCCCTCCTCACTCCTCGCGCGGCGGCTACAGGAACTGGTGGACCGCCAGGAAGTCCGCCAGCCGGATGGCCGCGACCGTGGGCTCGTCGCCGGGCACGAGGTGCGCCGGGCCGCCCGGCTGCGCCGCGACGGCGTGCACGACAGTGGTGTCCGCGCCGCGGTCGATCCCGAGGTCGGCCAGTGACCAGGTGCGGACCAGCTTGTGGTGGGCGTCCAGGGTCGCCGCCAGCGACGGCAGCCGCGGCTCGCCGCAGCGTTCGGTCACCGAGACCACGGCGGGCAGCGCGGCCGTGTACGCCCGCAGGCCCGCGCCGTCGTCGCGGCCGATCTCGACCCGGTGTTCGCGCACCCGCAGCAGGTCGGCGAAGCAGAGCACCGGGACGCCGAGCAGCTCCGCGACCATGGCGGGCACCGCGGCCGCGCCGGCGTCCGAGGACGCCGCGCCGGACAGGACGAGGTCGAACCCGAGCCGGTCCACGGCGGCGGCCAGCACCCGTGCCGTGGTGAGCGTGTCGCTGCCGCGCAGCCGCTCGTCGACAATGTGGACAGCGTCGTCGGCGCCGACGATCAACGCCCTGCGCAGCGCCTCGTCGGCCGCGGCGGGACCCATCGTCAGGGCGGTGATCTGTACGTCGCGGCGCCGCCGCGCGAACCGCACGGCCTGGTCGACGGCGTACTCGTCGGCCTCGTTCAGGTGGCCGCGCCGCGCGGTGCGGTCCAACGTGTGATCGGCGCGGAACGTCATGTCGCGCAGCGTCCACGGCACATGTTTGACCAGGACCACGATCTTCATCCGTGCCGGCCTCCGCCCGATCAAGAGCACGACGCTGCCGCGAGTTTACCGGCGTACGCATTGATCGCAATAAATTGATCACTGGAGCCAGACGGGATTGCTGAGGGCCACCATGGTGGTCAGCGTCGTGGACCCGGGCTGGGGTCGGCGCACCTCGGCACGGACGAAACCGGCGCGGGCGTTGGCCCGCCAGGTGGCCGCGCCGGTGCCGGAGTCGCCGACGAATCCCACGGCGACCTGACCGTGCCGGGCGTGCAGGGTGACGGTGGTGCCCGGCGCTCCCCGCACGACGGCGGTGACCTCGACGTCGTCGGCGCCGACGTCCAGGTCCTGTCCGGGCCCGGCCATCCGGCCACCGGCGACGGCGGTCAGATCGAGCGTGACGTCGGCCGACTCGGCCAGATACGAGCGGCCCGCGCGCACGGCCGCCAGGATCGCCGAACGCGACAGCTCCGGCGCGTGCACCACGGTGTGCGGGAGGCCCACGACGTCGCCGGGGCCGTGTGCGTCGCTGTTGCCGACCGCGGCCAGCCGGCGGCCCTGCCGCAGCATGCCGTCCCACACGCGGACGGCGGTGGCGTCGTCCAGTGTCCACGGCCCGCTCCAGACCTCGAGACCGTCGACGTGGTCGTACCCGAACTCCCAGAACGCGCCCGGCCCCGGCGTGAGGGGATGCGCGGCGACCGCGATGCCGCCGGCCGCCCGGACGGCGTCGGCGTACCGGGCGAACAGGTCCTGCCGGGGCGCGTAACGCCAGTCCACCCAGCGTTCGGGCGGCAGGCCGAGCGCGAGCCAGTGGCCGTGCCGCGTGGTGACCTCCTCGCCGCCGATGATCAGCAGGTCGTCGGTGGCGTACCGCCCCCAGATCTGGTTCGCCGCGCGGGTGTTGTGCTCGGTCGAGGCGACGAAGTCCAGGCCACGGGCGCGCGCGTCGGCCACCAGCCGGTCCGGGGTGCGCTGGCCGTCGGAGTGGACGGTGTGCAGGTGCATGTCCCCGCGATACCAGTCCGGTCCCCGGCCGGTGACGCGCGCCGGAGCCGGGGACGGCTCGAACGCCGGACCGGGCGGGCCGAACTCGCACGTGACGTCGACCGTCCAGTCCATGCCCTTGGGGTCGTACACGATGGGGCCGAGCGCCACCGCCCAGGTGCCGGGGTCGATGGGCCCGGCCAGGTAGCCCGGAGTGGCGTCGGTGGCCGACAGCGTGAACGAGTCGCGGGCCCCGCCGGACCACCCACGGAACCCCGCCTCGTCGCCGGCGTCCCACCCGGCCGGGCCGAAGATCCCGATGTCCAGAACGTTCTCGAGCAGGCCGGGGACGAGCACGAACGGCTGGAACCACCGGCTCACCGAGATGCGGTTCACCCCGGCCGGAACGTCGAACGGGACGTACGCCCACTGGTCGAAGCCGGCCGGGGAGTGACCGGTGAACCGGGTGGTCACGGGGCCTCCGCCGGGCGAGCCAGCGTCCGCTCGCGCCGCGTGCACCGCCGGGAGCAGGCCGCCGAGCGCGATCGCCGCGCCGAAGCGCAACACCTCGCGGCGTGCGGCGGTGGGTCGGGGTGCATCACGGTCCGGGGGCATGGGCGGCATCCGTTCACATCGATGAACCTCGATGTTAAATCCGGATCCCTACCCCCGGAAGGCTCCGGCACGAAACGACGGCTGCAACAGGCGGGCCTCCTTCGCCTTGTTGACCGCGTCGATGCGCGAGACCGCACCCAGCTTTGTGTAGACGTTGGTGAGGTGGCGCTTCACGGTGCCCTCGACGATGCACAGCCGGGTGGCGATCTGCGCGTTGCTCAGCGCCTCGGCCGCGAGCTCCAGCACCTGCAGCTCGCGGCGGCTCAACGGGTTGCTGGCCGGCACGGCCAGCTGGCACGCGTTGCGGTGCGACACCACCAGCACGCTGTTGGCCTCCTGGCACACGGTACGGATCACCCCGACCAGCTCCTGCCGGCTGGCCGACCGGACCAGTACGGCGTGGGCACCGGCGGCGAGCACGTCCTGCAGCAGCCGCAGGTCGTCGTCCATGGCCAGCACGATGACCCGGGTGCGTGGCGATATCCGCTGGATCTGCCGCACCGTCGCGCAGACCGGCCGGTCGGGCATCTTGACGTCCAGCAGAACGACCCGCGGCCGCCGGGCCGCCACCGACTGCACGGCGGTCACGCTGTTTCCCGCCTGGCCGACGACCCGGAAGTCGGGCTCGGCCGTGATCAGCTCCACCAGACCCTCGCGCAGCAGGGCATGGTCGCCGGCCACCAGAATGTCGATCGACACCTCAGACTCCCACGGATACGCCTTTCCCGGCGTGCATGATCCGTTGGTGGCAGCCGGGCTGTTCTCGGGGCTGTACTACCTGTCGCTCGACGAGCGTGCCGCGTGCGGCACATGCCTGACTTCGTCGATTCTGCCGACATCCGGGGGCGATTGTCCACATAGTCGGGTGCTCTTGACGTCATTTCACATACGCCGTCGGACTGTCAAAATCGGCGTGGCCCCGGCTCGGGCATTGCACTCCATCAGCGACCGCGTCAGATAGTGCACTACCCCTAAAGGTGTAGTTAGACCCACTTCCTTGGTGCACTCCGGTACGCCTTGCCGTACTCGATGTCCTGCTCATCGCGACGCCGGAGTCGCGCGGGCGGGCGGCCGCGACGGCCCTGGCTGTTGACTACGAAACGCCCACAGACCCGATTGGAGGAATCCGTGACCCGACATGTCGAACCGCCCATCGGGCGGCTGATCAGACGGCAACGGTTGCGCCGCGCCATGACCCAGGTGGCGCTGGCGGACGCTCTGGCGGCGGCGTCCGGCAACCGTTCCGTCAGCCGCGACCAGGTCAGCCGCTGGGAGGGCGGGGGCCGCGTGCCCGGACCGTACTGGCGCGGCTGGCTGGGGGTGGTACTGGGTCTGCCGCCGCGCGAATTGGACCGGGCGGCCGCCGAGGCGCGGGCGGTGCGCCTGCTGTCGAACGCCGGCGCGCTGGCCGGTCACCGCTATTGAGTCACCGCCGGAACATTCATGGATGACAATATTGGCCGTGCGGTTTCGTAACGCCGCGAAACACGCGGGGTGGCCAGAAAACGGACTCTTTCTCGGCGCGGGAGCCGGGGACAGGATCTGTTTTCGGAAGGCCGGTCCCGCACCACCGGCGGGTCACCGGACAGTGTCGATCCCAGGAGGAACCCGTGTCTCTCATCACCCGGCGTATCGCCGCTCTCGGCACACTCCCGCTCGCCGTGGGCGCCGCCATGGCGCTGACCGTGGCGCCCGCCAGCGCCGCGCCGCTGGTGCCCCCCGCGCCGGCGTCCAACATGGTGATCAGCCAGGTCTCCACGCAGGGACCCGGCGGAGTGACCGACGAGTTCGTCGAGCTGCGCAACATCGGCGAGCAGTCGATGGACATCTCGAACTTCAGCATCTGGAACTGCAGCAACTCCGGCCTGCACACCCTGCTGGCCACGATCCCCGCCGGCACCATCCTCAGTGGCAGCGAGGAACAGCAGCCCGAGACCGGCCAGTACTACCTGCTGGCGGCGCAGGGCTACGAGCGGCTGACCCCGCCGGACCAGACCTACAACGGCAACATCGCGCGGACCGGCGGTGTGCTGCTGCGCGGCGCCCCCACCGAGGAAAACTCCCTGGGCGCCCGGATCGACTCGGTCGGCTTCTCTGCCAACAACATCTGCACCGAGACGGCGCCCGCGCCGGCACAGAGCAACAACTTCTCCGACCAGTCCGCCCTGCGGGTGGCTGACCGGGACACCAACAACAACGCGTTCGACTTCCGCCGCGTGTCGCCGGCCATGCCGCGCAACAGCAGCTCTTCCTGATTGCCCGATACCGAGCGGCTCGCGACATGCCCGCGCTGAGCCGCCCGATGGGTACGGCCCGGTGGGAACCCCCACCGGGCCGTACCGGGCTTGCGTCAGCGCGACGTCGCGACCGCGAGGCCGTACGCGCCGCGCACGGTCTGCTCGAGGCGGTTGCCGGCGCTGTCCCACGCCTGCGCCCTGAGCCACATGCCGTCCGGCCCGGCAGCCGCCGGATTGCGTACGCCGATCTGATAGCGGCCCGGCGCCGGCTGACGAACCGTGGCCGGTCGCCAGGTCTGGCCCGCGTCCGCCGACGACCACAGCCAGAGGCCGGCCAACACGCCGCCGTTCTCGGCACCCTGCGGCTGCCGGGCCAGCACCTCGAAGCTGAACTCCTGCCCGGCCGGGGCCCGGTTGTCAGGGTCCAGCCCCAGCCGGTAGGTCAGCTGGATCAACGGCTGGTGGGCGCAGCCGCCCGCCACCGTGCCGGGGCAGGGCAGGGACGGCGACCGCGGCGGCGCGGAGCGGAACGTCCACTGCGACGTCGTGTGCGCCACGGGCCGGACCGACGTGCCGGACGGTGTCGGCCCGTCGACCTCCAGCCGGTAGTCCGCCGGCTCGGGCGGCATCGGGAACGTCGGCATCGGCAGGCCGACCGTCTCCTGCGCGGGGATCTCGACGCCGTCGCGGAACAGCTGGACCCGGCTGTGGTAGTCCGGCCACGACTGGATGGTGTGCGTACCGGCCGAGTCGCTCAGGTGCCAGGCCGGGAAGAACACGTCGCCGTCGGGGCCGCCGCGGCACAGGCCGCAGCCGTCGGCGCCGCTGCCCGGCTCCCCTTCCAGGACCGGGCCCTCGTACCAGCGCTCCTCCGGCAGCGTTCCCGCGGCGGGGCCGAAGACGTCGCGGCTGAGCAGCGAGGTCGTCTGCGGTGGGGCGTTCGGCGGTTGCTCGTTCTGCGTCGTCCAGCGGATCCAGGTCACGGCCGGGTTGGGCGGTCCGACGTACTCGGCGCGGACGGCCGGTGCCGCGAACTGGACGCGTTCGCGGACGGCGTTGAGGCTGCGCGGGCCGAAGGCATACCAGTTCTTCTCGTACGTCATCGGCCGATCGGCGTGGTAGCGCGTCGGGATCACCACCAGCGCCGCCGGGGAGGCGACATCGGTACGCCCGGCCGGGACGCCCGCCGTGGGATAGAACAGGTTGTAGTTGCCGTCCGGCGAGTCGTCGCCGGTCAACGTGATCCGTACCGGCCCGTCCGCGAGCCACGCCCGCAGGGCCGCGCCCTCGGCGTAGCCGAGGAACAGCTGCGGCACCGGCGTCGCCGCGGGCCGGGCCATCGGCACCGCGCCGGTCCGGTCGACGTACGCCAGGATGCCGGCGGCACCGGCGTCGGAGACCGCCCGGGTGGCCGCGGTGGCCGCCTGCGCGGCGGCGCCCACCGGGTCCGGGGCATCGTCGGGCACGGCGACGGCGACCAGCGCGAGCCGGCCGTGCAGGTCGAGCCCGGCCAGGTCGGCGGGCTGCCCGTGCCCGGCCCAGAGCAGGTCGGCCTGCCGGGTAGCGGGCCAGCGGGCGGGCGTGCGGTAGACGTCGTAGCGCGGGTGCAGCTCCACTGTGGTGGAGCCGGTGTCGGCCCGCACGCGCAGTCCCGCGCTGGCCAGGGTGCGCTTGTCGTTGGTGTCCAGGTTGCCCTTGGCCGCGGCGGGCTGTGGGGTGACGAAGATGCCCAGGTCGGGGTCGGTGCGTACGGCCGCCAGCAGGCTGAACTGGGCGCCCGCGGTGGTGCGCACGACCTCGACGGAACGGGCCAGCTCGTCGGTGGCCTCGGCGGTGGTGACGGTGTGCCGCTGGCCCTTGCGGGCGTCCAGCGCGATCTCGGTGTCGCCGGAGACGGTGACCTCGGGCGACACCAGCAGATCCGTACGGCGGCCGGTCAGCTCGGCGGCGGACATCGACGCCAGCGCCGTGTACACGCCGCCGCGGCGCACCGGTGTCACCCCGGTGCCGTTCTCCACGGAGACCGCGAGGGTCGGCGCGGCGAACGGGTCGTTCGAGGTGGCCGGGTCGAGTCCGGCGTCGAGCAGGTAGACGGTGCCGAAGGGGGCGGGACGGCCATGATGGTCGGTCATCCGTACGGTCAGCCGCGCCGTCGGCGGGGCCAGGTAGACGCCGACCGCGGTACGCAGCGACACCTGTCCCCCGGCCGCCGTGACGGCACCGCCGTACGCGCCGCTGGCAGCGGCCGGGTCGAGGGTGACCGTGGCGGTGGCGCGGCCGCCCGCGGGCACGGTGAGTTCGGTCGTCGAGAGCCGGCCGAGGGCCGGTGCGGCAGCGCCGTTCCAGCCCGTGAACGTCATGCCCAGGTGCAGGTGCAACGGCTCG
Source organism: Krasilnikovia sp. MM14-A1004 (assembly GCF_047159485.1). Lineage (GTDB taxonomy): Bacteria > Actinomycetota > Actinomycetes > Mycobacteriales > Micromonosporaceae > Actinoplanes. The sequence continues at coordinate 3,935,896 of NZ_AP038773.1, forward strand.
GTGCCGTCGTTGACGTAGCTGATCGGGTACTGCGGCGAGTCCGGCGCGGGCGTGTCGGATCCGGCCTGCAGCGCGCCGGTGGCCGCGATGTCCTGCCGGGTCGCCCGGGCCACGTCCACCCGGCCCGCGCCGACCGCCGCCCAGCCGCCGTCGACCGGGGCAGCGCTGCTGATCAGGGCGTCCTTGAGCCGGTCGGCGCGCCACCCGGGACGCCGCTGGGCGAGGATCGCGGCGGCGCCCGCCACGTGCGGGGTGGCCATCGACGTGCCGGACAACGTCGTGTACGCGTCGCCGACGGGTTCACCGAGGTCGGTGCCGGCGGCGCGGGCCGCGACGATGCCCACGCCCGGCGCCACGATCTCCGGCTTGATCAGCCCGTCCCCGAGTCGCGGGCCGCGGCTGGAGAAGGCGGCCGGGTGGTCGTCGCGGTCCACGGCACCGACGGTGAGCGCCGTACGCGCCGCGCCCGGCGTGTTCACGCTGACCGGGGCGCCGTCGTTCCCGGCGGCCACCACGAACAGGGCGCCGGTGCGCTTGCTCAGCTCGTCGACCGCCGCACTCAGCGGGTCGGTGCCGTCGGTGGGGTCGCCGCCCAGGCTCATGTTGATCACGCGAGCTCCGCCGTCGGCCGCCCACTGCATGCCGGCGATCACCGTGGAGTCCAGCCCGTATCCCTCGTCGTCGAGCACGCGGCCGATCATCAGGTCGGCGCCCGGCGCGACACCGCGGTACCGGCCGCCGGAGGCCGCGCCGCTGCCCGCGATGATGGAGGCGACGTGGGTGCCGTGCCCGAGCCCGTCGGCCGTGGTGCCGGAGCCGGTGAAGTCCTCCGCGCCGGAGATCCTGCCCTGCAGGTCCGGGTGGCTCGCGTCCACTCCACTGTCGAGCACCGCGACCGTCACGCCCCGGCCGTCGTATCCGGCCTGCCACGCCTCGGGCGCGCCGATCTGCGGCACGCTGTGGTCGAGGGTGGCGGTGACCCGGGCGTCGAGCCAGATCCGGTCGACGCCGCCGCGCAGGGCGGGCCGGGCCCGGCCGCCGATCGGCCCGACCGCCTTCCAGAACTCGGAACCGGTGCGGTTCACCCGCAACGCCGCGCCGGCCAGGGCGGGCAGGTCCCGCGTCCGGTGGCTGGCGGCGAGCGCGCCCAGTTTCCCGGCGCCCCGACGGGTGACGATGACCGGCAGGGTCGCCGACCGGTTGTCGTCCAGCGCCTGCCGGGTGAGACCGCGGACGTTGAACAGCTCCCGGTCGAGCGCCCCGGCGCTGATCAGCGGCTCGGCGTCGGAGGGTACGACGTAGAGCGCCGGCCGGCCCGCCACCGCGCGGGAGGTGGTGGCGAACGTGACGCCGCTCCGGTCGATCGGGCGCTGGACGGTGACCTGTGCCCGCCCGCCGGGCAGGTCGCGGTAGCGCACCTGGTCCCCGGTGAGCAGAGTGACGGTGTGCGTACCGTCCCCGGTCGCGGACGACAGCGCCGGCGCGGACACCGCCGTTACGGACGCCGCTGGTATGGCGTGTGCGCCGGTGGGCGGCAGCGTCGCACCGACGCAGACGACCACGGTGGCGACGGTGGCCCCGAGGCGCCACCGGTGGGTGACGCCGGAACTGTGCATGGCGCTCATCAGAGGAGTCCTTCCGTCCGGGGGCGAAAGAACAGCACCACGCCAGGTGGGGCACGACGCGGTGCTGATGGGCCGCTAGGCGGGGGTATGAACCAGCCGCTAACAACTTATGAAAAGAATGAGGTTCGACGATGCGTTGCGGAACGGCCGCGCCCTGGCGAGAACTCGCCGCTGACACGATGACGCCAGGCCGGGGGCGGGTTTTCCGGCGACGATGAGCCAGATGTTCTCCGTAGCCGGCCTCGGCCCCGACGACGAGGCGGTGTACGCGGCGCTGATGGACGGTCCCGCAACCGTGCCGGAACTGTCGCGCAGCACCCGCCTCGCGGAGGAACGGGTCCGGGTGGCCCTGGACCACCTCGAGGAGGCCGGGCTGGTCGGCCGCGGCGCAGGCCACCCGGAACGGCACACCGCCGCGGCACCGGACGTGGCGCTGGAGGCACTGCTGCTGCGCCAGGAGGAGCAGGTGCAGCGCGCCCGCCTGCACGCACACCAGATGGCCGCCCGGCACCGCCGTGCCCACGCCGGCGACGACCCGGCGTCACTGGTCGAGGTGGTCACGGGGCGGCTGGCGGTGCTGGAGCGGTTCGAACAGGTCCAGCGGGCCGCCCGCCACGAGATCCGGGCCATCGACAAGCCGCCGTACGCGGTGCCCTCGGGCAACCGCAACCCCGTCGAGCTGGCCATGCTGGCCCGCGGCGTCCGCTACCGGGTGATCTACGACCCGCGGGGACTCGTGGAGTTCCACGATCTGCGCACCGACCTGGAGCAGAGCTCCGCGCGCGGCGAGGTGGCCCGCGTCCTGGCGGGCACGCCGACCAAGCTGATCCTGGCCGACGACCGGGTGGGGCTGATCCCCCTGCAGGCGGCGCCGTCGTCCATCGAGAGCATCGTCGTGGTGCATCCCTCGGCGCTGCTGGAGGCGCTCGGGGCGCTGTTCGAGTCGTTGTGGGACCGGGCGCTGCCCCTCGGGGCCGCACCGGAGATCACCGCCACCGGCCCCACACCCGACGAACGGCGGCTGCTGACGCTGCTCACCACGGGTCTGCCGGACGAGGCGATCGCCCGTCAGCTGGGCCTGAGCTACCGCACCTTCCAGCGGCGGCTGCGCCGGCTGCTGGTGCGGCTGGACGCCGAGACCCGGTTCCAGGCCGGCGTACGCGCGGCCCACCTGGGCTGGATCCCGCCCGACGGCCCCTGAGCCGCCCCGTCCGGGACGGCGCCACGGCATACGCCAGGTGGCCGATGTTTCGCGGGCGCCGATGCCCGATGCTGAGCCAGTCGTGCTTCCCGCAACAGCCGGCCACCGCAATCCGCCTCGCGACGATTTCCGAATTCCGCTCGGTGTCGAAACGAGGCGGACCGCGGCGGGATGATTGGCGAATACGACTCGGTCGCCGCTATTCGCGCCGACGGCCGAAACGTCTACGCTTTCGCACGGGACAGACGGAAACTGTCACATGTCGTGGTAGACGGCGTCCGTGCTCGGTGCATTTCCCGGAACCGCGCGCTGTTGTGCGACCGCGTCGTGCTGTACGGGCCGGCGGTCACTGACGTGGAGGGACGCCGGTCCGGCGACGATCACGCCCGCCGCGGCTGCCGCCGCGACCAGGACGGCGCTGAGCCTCTTGCGCATTTCGTCTCCTGCCTGGGTAGCTGCCATGACAACCTGGCCAGGTTCAGGCCACCATGACAGCCGTACGTCGCCGAACGACGAGGCGGCGGTGACGGCTGTGCCAACGCTTGGCGCCCCGCGGGTGACGATCTTGTGCGCCGGAGAATCATGCGCCGCGCATGCCAGGTGTACGCCGATTGAACGGCGCGGATATCACAATGGAATATCTGATGTATGCTCGCAGGATGGTCGATCAGTTGCCCACGATCGTCGGCCGTCAGCGTGAAATCCACCTGATGCGCAATGCGATCACGCGGGCAACTGCCGGGGTGGGAACGGCGCTTCTCGTCGAGGGTGAGCCGGGCATCGGGAAATCGTCCCTGGCGCGCGCCGCCGCGGCGGAGGCGGCCACGGCCGGCTGCGGCGTCCGGTGGGCGGCCTGCGACGAGCTGAGTCAGGCCTTCCCGCTGCTGCCGCTGCTCGACGCGTACGACATCGACGACGCGGCCGTGGACCCCGTCCGCCGGACCATCATGCGGCAGCTGCGCGGAGACGCGTCGCCCGGCCAGCAGGCCGACCTGCCCGCCGCCATGGCGCAGTTCGTCGGCCTGGTCGAGCACCTGTGCCGCGATGCTCCGGTGCTGCTCGTCGTCGACGACCTGCAGTGGGCCGACCCGAGCACCGTCACGGCCTGGGGGCGGCTGGCGCGCTCGGCCCGACGGCTGCCGCTCTGTCTGATCGGGACGGTGCGCCCGGTGCCCCAGCGCGAGGACGTCGCCCGACTGCGGCGGGTGGTGGAGCCCGCGGCGCTGCTGCGGCTGCGCGGGCTGCCCCGGCCGGAGGCGGAACAGTTGGTCACCGAGCTGGTGGGCGGCGCGCCGGGTGAGCGCCTGACACGGCTGGCCGAGGGCGCCGCCGGCAACCCGCTCTACCTGACGGAGGTGGTCGGCGCACTGCTCCGCGGCGGGCATCTGGTCGACGCCGACTCCTGCGTCGAGGTGACCGAGGGGCCCACCCCGGCGTCGTTGTCGGCGGCGATAGCGGACCGCCTGCGGTTCCTGTCGGCCCCGGTGCGCCGGCTGTTGCAGGCCGCGGCCCTGCTGGGCGTCCGGTTCCCGGTCGCGGACCTGGCGACGGTGTCGGGCCGGCGGGTGGCGGAGCTGGTGCCCGCGCTGGACGAGGCGATCGTCGCCGGGGTGCTGCGCGACCACGGCGGCAAGCTCGCCTTCCGGCACCCCCTGATCCGCACCGCCCTGTACGAGAGCATGCCCGTCGCCGTCCGCACGGCCTGGCATTCCGAGGCCGCCTGTGCGCTGGCCGCGCACGGCAGCCGGGTCGACCGGGTGGCACGCCAGCTGCTGGCCGCGGTCGACGCGACCGACGACGGACCCGCCGACGACTGGGCAGCCGACGACTGGACGGTGCGGTGGCTGGCGGACAACGGCCGGCAGTTGCTCGACCGGTCCCCCCAGGCGGCGGTGCCGCTGCTGCGCCGGGCCGTGGACAGCGTGCCCGCCGGTACGGAACCACACGACCTGCTGGCCTCCCGGCTGGCCGACGCGCTGTACCGGGTCGGCGATGCCGACGGTGCCGCCACGGTCGCCACCCGCGCGCTGGCCCACGTCCGCTCGCCCGACGCCCTGGTCGACCTGCACTGGACCCTCGCCCAGTGCCGGGCCATGCAGGGGCGGTCGCAGGAGTCTCTGACGGCGCTGGAGGCGACGCTGACCGCACCGGCCATCACGCCCCGGCACCGGGCGCGGCTGCTGGCGCTGACCGCCCGTACCCATCGCAGTCTCGGCCAGATCGACGCCGCCGATCGGGTCGCCGCCACCGCCCTGACCGAGGCCACCGCCGCGCACGACCCGTGGGCGACGGCCTGGGCGCTGGCCGTGTCGATCCTCGTGCACGGGATGCGGGGCGAGATCGTGCAGGCGCTTCCGCTGTTCCAGCGGGCCCTGGCGGCCACCGACGGTGATCCGGCGCTGGGCGACCTGCGCGTGGTCCTGGAGATCAACTATGCAGCCGCGCTGGGCGACCTCGACCGGTACGAGGACGCCGTCGTCGCCGCGAGCCAGGCCCGGATGCTGGCCGACCACATCGGCAACCTCGTCCGCCGCGCCCAGGCGCACAGCGTCCTGGTCGAGTTGCTGTTCGACGTCGGGCGGTGGGACGACGTCCTGGCCGAACTGGACACCGCCGGGCTGGTGGGTGAGCTGTCCCAGGACCCGGTCGTCGAGTGCAGCGACCACGGGATCGCCGCGGCCATCGGCCTGCACCGCGGGCAACCGAACGCCGGGCGGCACCTGCGGGACGCGGAACCCTACGCGGCGCGGCTGGGCGGCCGGGTGATCGGCCCGTTCGTCCTGGCCCGGAGCCTCGACCGGGAGGTGGCGGGCGCACCGCAGGCGGCGCTCGCCGTCCTCACGGACAGCCTGTCGGAGTCGACCCAGGAGCTCGAGGAGACCGAGGACCTGTTCGCGGCCGCGGTACGCCTGGCCGTCGACGTGGGCGACCGCGCCGCGGCACTCGCCGTCACCAGCCGGGCGGAGGCGCTGGCCAGTGGTTCGCCGGTGCCGCATCACCGGGCGACGGCGCTGCACTGCCGCGGCCTGCTCGACCACGACGCCGGGATTCTGGCGGGCGCCTCCGACGGGTACCGCGACGCCGGTCGCCCGCTGCTGCGCGCCCAGGCGCTGGAGGCCGCCGGTGCGGCCGCCGCCGACGGCGGCGATCTGGCCGAGGGCCGGCGGCTGTTCACCGAGGCGTACGGGCTCTATGCGGGCCTGGGTGCCGCGTGGGACCTCGCCCGCGCCCGGGCCCGCTTCCGGGCGTACGGGATCCGGCGCGGCCCCCGCGCCCCGCACCGGCGCTCGCTGAACGGCTGGGACAGCCTCACCCCGGCCGAGACGAAGGTCGTCGCGCTGATCGCGCGCGGCATGTCGAACCCGCAGATAGCCGCGCAGCTGTACCTGTCGCGCCGGACCGTGCAGACCCACGTGTCGCACATCCTCGCCAAGCTGGATCTGCGCTCCCGCACGGATGTCGCGCGGGAGGCCAGCCTGCGGAACCTGGCCTCGACGGCCTGACTCCTACCGTTGGCGCGGCAGCTCGGTGACCGAGGCGATCCGGCGCACCTGGCGGATCCGGCGCACCAGCGGCACCGCGTACCACCACATCGCGCACCACGCCATCGTGCCCGCGGAGACGCCGATCGCGAGCCTGGCCTCCACCACCATGCTGAGGATCAGCGTCAGCGCCGCGCCCAGCGCCAACAGCAGCAACAACAGCCCGCACAGCACGAACCGGCCGGCGGCCACGACCACCTGGCGCTTGAGCCGCTGCTGGAACAGCATCCGGTGGAAGGGGGCGGGCGCGATGAGCATCGCCGCGGCGGCGGCGCTGAGGACCAGGCCGATCACGTACAGCTGGCGCTGGAACGCCATGAGGTCGGCGAAGCGGGGTGTGAAGGCCAGGGAGAGCTGGCAGGCCAGCAGCAGCTGGACCCCGGTCTGCGCGAGGCGCAGCTCCTGGAGCAACTCGGCGTAGCAGCGGTCCATCCGCTGGGCCGGTGTCTCACCGCGCGCCCGCTGGTTCCACACCTCGTGCGCGTCGGTGGTGGGGGCGCCCGCGGAATCGTCGCGCAGGATCCGCGGCAGCGGCGTGACGCGCGCCGGTTCCGGCAGACCAGGGACGACCGCCGGGCCGGGGACGACCGCCGGGCCGGGGACGACCGCCGGGCCGGAGACGATCGCCGGGCCAGGCACGACGGCCGGGCCGGGGACCACCGCCGGGCCGGGGACGGCGTACCCACGACGATGTGACGCGGGCGTCAGCCAGGGCGATGGACTTGCCACGGTGGCCTCCTCAAACCGGTGTACCAGATCAGCATCACCGGTGCGGAAGCGCGAAACATCGTCCGCGGCACGTATCTGCGAAGGTCAGCGGGGCGGCACCCGGATCGGGTCCACCCGCCAGATCCGGTCGGAGTAGTCGGCGACCGTCCGGTCGGCGGAGAAGAACCCGCAGCGGGCGGTGTTGAGGATCGACATCCGGGTCCACCGGGCCGGGTCGCGCCAGGCGGCCGCCGCCGCGTCCTGGGCGTCCAGATAGGAGCGGAAGTCGGCGACGGTGAGGTACTCGTCGCGGCCGAGGATCGCGTCGAGCACGTCGCCGAAGCCGGCGCCGTACCGGCCGCCGCGGATGGCCTCCAGGGCGGCGGCCAGGTCTGGGTCGGACCAGGCGAGCTGGTCGGGCCGGTAGCCGCCGCGGCGCACCTCGGCCGCCCGGGGCGCGTCCAGCCCGAACAGGACGAAATTGTCCGCGCCGACCCGGTCCCGCAGCTCGATGTTCGCCCCGTCGAGGGTGCCGATGGTGACGGCGCCGTTGAGGGCGAGCTTCATGTTGCCCGTACCGGAGGCCTCCTTGCCGGCCAGCGAGATCTGCTCCGACAGGTCCGCGGCGGGGGTGATCAGCTCGGCGCGCGTGACGTTGTAGTCGGGCAGGAACACGACGGTGAGCCGACCGGCGACCGCGGGGTCGGCGTTCACCACCGCGGCCACCGCGTTGATCAGCTGGATGATCCGCTTGACCGCGTGGTAGCTCGGCGCCGCCTTGCCCGCGAAGATCACCGTACGGGGCACGTCGGTGTGCGGGTCGGCGCGCAGCCGGTGGTGCAGCGCGACCACGTGCAGCAGTTTGAGCAACTGCCGCTTGTACTCGTGGAACCGTTTGACGTGCACGTCGCACAGCGCGTCGGGGTCGATCCGGATGCCGGTCGCGGCGCGGGCGTACCCGGCCAGGTCGAGCTTGTTGTCCCGCTTGACCGCGCGCCAGCGCTGCTGGAACTCCGGGTCGTCGGCCAGCGGCGCCAGCTCGCGCAGCTGCTCCAGGTCGGTGAGCCAGCCGTCGCCGCCCAGCCGGTCGCTGATCAGCGCGGCCAGGCGCGGGTTGGCCAGCCGCAGGAACCGGCGCGGTGAGACCCCGTTGGTGACGTTGCGGAAGCGCTCGGGCCACAGCCGGGCGAAGTCGGCGAGCGTGGTCTCGGCGAGCAGGCGGGAGTGCAGCTCGGCGACGCCGTTGACGGCGTGGCTGCCCACCACCGCCAGGTGCGCCATCCGGACCCGGCGCTCCGGCCCCTCCTGGATCAGCGACAGCCGACGGCGCAGCTCACCGTCGCCGGGGAAGCGGGCCTCGACCTCGTCGAGGTGGGCCTGGTTGATCGCGTACACGATCTCCAGGTGGCGCGGCAGCAGCCGCGCGAACAGCTCCACCGGCCAGGTTTCGAGGGCCTCGGGCAGCAGGGTGTGGCAGGTGTACGCGAAGGTCCGCCGGGTGATCGACCACGCGGTGTCCCAGTCGAGTCCGTACTCGTCGACGAGCAGCCGCTGCAGCTCCGGTACGGCCAGTGCCGGGTGGGTGTCGTTGAGCTGGATCACGGTCTTGTCGGTGAACGCGGCCCAGTCGCTGTTGCGCAGGTGGAAGCGGCGCACGATGTCCCGCAACGAGCAGGAGACCAGGAAGTACTGCTGCTTCAGCCGCAGCTCCCGGCCGAACTCGGTGCTGTCCGCCGGATACAGCACCTTGCTGATGTTCTCCGAACGCACCACCTCCTGCACCGCCTCGGCGGAGCGGCCCGCCGCGAAGTCGGCCAGGTCGAACGCGTCACTGTCGGCCCGCGCCCGCCACAGCCGGACGATGTTGACGGTCTGGGTGCCGTAGCCCGGGACGAGCATGTGGCTGGGTTCGCCGAGCACGGTCTCCGCGGGGATCCAGTGCCGCCGGCCGTCCTCGTCCTCGACCCGGCCGTAGAAGCCGACCGACTGCCGGTCGTCCTGCTGCGGGAACTCCCACGGGCTGCCGTCGAAGGCCCAGTCGTCGGGGCGTTCCACCTGGGCACCGTCGACGATGGTCTGCCGGAACAGGCCCAGGTCGTACCGGATGCCGTAGCCCACGGCGGGGATGTCCGCGGTGGCCAGCGCGTCGAGCAGGCAGGCGGCGAGGCGGCCGAGGCCGCCGTTGCCGAGACCCGGCTCGACGTCGAAGTCGGCGACCTCGTCGAGCGACAGGCCCAACCCTTTGAGTACGTCGGCGGCGACGTCCTCGGTGCCGGTGTAGAGCAGGTTCTGGCGCAGCTGCCGGCCCAGCATGTACTCGGCGGACAGGTAGTAGACGCAGCGCGGGTTGGCGGCGTAATGCGCGGTGGCGGTGCGGGCGCGGCGGTCGACCAGCCGGTCCCGGACGGTCACGGCCAGGCTCTGGTAGACGTCCTGGACGCTGGCCGACTCCATGGTCGTGCCACGCTGGAAATACAGGTTGCTGACCAGGTCCCGTTCGAAGTCCGGTTCCGTGGCGCCGATGGCGCGCAGGGGCGGGCCCGGGGGCAGATTCATGTCGATCCTCACCTGTCGGAAATCGACGTACCGTCGCCGAGCCTAGGGCCCGAAGCCCCCACCCCCGTTACCTGTCGTTGTCGCCGGCGTGTACGGCGTTCGCCGGTACCGCGAACAGCTCGGAGCCGGCGGCGTCCGGGGCGTACCGGCCCGGGAGCGCCGCCCCGGCCAGCCGGTGCTTGACGCGGCGGGCGGCGGCGCGGATCTGGGCGGCGCGCTGGGGATGCACAGCGGCGTTGGGCGAGTCCGTCCCGTGGCGCCGCAGCATGTCGGCGAGCCGTTCGTCGACACTCATGATCCGCCCGTTGGGCCCGACGGTCTGGTCCGCGAAGGTCAGCGCGTCACTGGCCGCGGACTGCTCGCGCGGGAACGCGGCCAGCTCGGCGGCCAGGCCGCGCACCCCCGCGACGGTGAACGCCTCGGAATGGTGCGCGACAAGGCTGGAGACCCGCGACGGCCAGCCATGCGCCCGCAGGTAGAGCGCCCCGTCGAGGGGGTGGAAGCCGAAACCGCGCAACGACGGGGCGTATCCGATGTCGTGCAGCCACGCCGCGGCCACCAGAAGGTCCACATCGGCGGGACCGACGGCGGACGACACGCGCTCGGCCTGCCTGGCCACGCCGACCGTGTGCCGCCACCGCTCCGGCAGGTCGGTGAGGAGCAGGCGGGCGACCGTACGAGCGCTGTGAACAATACCGGCAGAGTAGTGGACGGCGGTCATACCGGCACCGTACTCACTGAACTCCATCAATCGAGTGAACGGGCTGTAACACCGACATGCACGAGCGCGACAACCGAGCGCCTACGCGGTGCAGGTGTCGAGCATGTCCTGCAGCGCACCGACCTCGCCGGCCTGCGCGGTGAGGTCCCAGTAGTACTTCACCGCGATCCACATCCTGGCGTAGGTGCACCGATAGGAGTACACAGACGGCTGCCAGGTGGAGGGGTCCTGGTCGCCCTTGGCCTGGTTGACGTTGTCGGTGACGGCGATCAGCTCGGGATGGGTGAGGTCGTTGGCGAACGACTGGCGGCGGCTGGTCGTCCACGCGTTCGCGCCGGAGCGCCACGCCTCGGCCAGCGGGACGAGGTGGTCGATGTCGACGTCGGAGGCGGCGTACCAGGTGGCGCCGTCGTAGGGCGAGTACCAGGAGCCGGAGACCGCGGCGCAGGACGAGTCGGTGACCACCGACGTGCCGTCGCGCTTGAGCACTGTCTCGCGGGTGTTGCAGCTGCCGCTGATGGTGATCCAGTGCGGGAACAGGTCGCGCGAGTAGCCGCTGGTGGAGCCCTGCGGGGCCACGGTCAGCGCGTCCAGCTCGGCCCGGGCGGTCGCGGTGGAGGGGATCCCGGACGGGGTGGCGTCGGCGGCGCTCGCGCCGCCGATCGTGACCGCGAGCGTCAGCGCGGTGAGGGTGGCGAGGTGGACGGTCCAGCGAGGTGTGCGGGCCATGGCCGACTCCCATCGAGACAGGCACCGGATCGGTGACGTGTCAAATATCGAGGGGAGCCGACGTCCGGCACTGCCGGGCGGCGGTGAATATCGAGTGATCGTCCGGCCGCCGCACCGGACAGGGGCGTCACCTGCCGGTCAGCGCGCGGCCACCGGGCCCTCGCCGCGCGGTGGCCTCAGCCACCCGACGCGACCGGCAGGCGCTGGTCGCGGTCCCGGCGGAGATCGAGCCCACGGACGTACCAGACCACCAGGACCACGATCAGCACGGTCATCAGCGGGGCACCGGGGAACTTCGCGAAACGGGCGAGTCCGCTGCCGTCCGGCAGGACCAGGAAGGCCGACGCCGCCGCGACCGCCATGATCAGATCCGTACGGACCGTCGTGGCGGCCAGCACCACCAGCGGCCACGTCGCGTACCACGGGTGGTAGGCCGGGGCGCACGCCACCGTCGCGGCGAGGGCCAGCGCGGCGCCGTGCAGTGCCGACCGTGGGTCCGCCCGCGTCGCGGTACGCCACCACAGGATCACCAGCAGCGCCGCCAGCAGCAGCAACGCGATCCCCCGGACCGCCGGAACGGCGTTGGACCCGGGTACGACCATCCGCCCCACGTACGTGAGGGTCATGCCGACGGCGGTCGGCGGCGAGGTGAACTGCACGAGGTCAGCGGTGTGGGCGAGCCCGGCGACCCACCCCACGCCCAGCCCGCTGGCGGCCGTCACGGCACCCAGCGCGCCCAGCGCTCCGGCGCACAGCCAGCCACCGTCGCGCAGCAGCGTACGGATCCGGACCGGGCCGCCGACCGCGACCAGCGCCGCGAACGGCAGCACGACCACCGCGGACACCTTCACCGCGACGGCGAAGCCGAGCAGCGCCCCCGCCGCCAGCAGCGCGGCCGGGCGGCCGGGACGCGACACGGCCAGCGCCAGGCCGGACACGATCAGGCCCAGCATCAGCGCGTCGCTGTGCGCGCCGCCGATCAGGTGGATGCCCACCAGCGGACCGGCCAGCGCCACCCACAGCGCCCGCTCGGCCGGTACGCCGCAGCGGCGGGCCAGCGTGGGCAGGCACAGCGCGGTCGCCACCACGCCGGCCAGCGCGAGCAGCCGGAACAGCGCGATGATCGGCACGAGTGAGCCGCCCACCTTCACCACCGCGGCCGCCAGCAGCACGAACAGCGGACCGTACGGGGCCGGGGTGTCCCGCCAGATCGGCGAGACGGATTCCAGCCACGGGCACGGCAGCGTCGCCACCCCGGCCTCGTACGGGCTGAGGCCGTTGAGGTAGAGGTGGCCCTGGCAGGCGTACGAGTAGACGTCCCGGCTGCTCATCGGCGGCACCACGAGGAACGGCAGCAGCCAGATCCCGCCGGTGACGGCGACCCAGCGCAGCGACGGCACACCGGACCGCGCCGCCCACCACGCCCCCGTCAGTGCGGCCGTGCCCACCAGCCAGCAGGCCAGGATCAGGCCGCCGTGCGGTCCGCGGGCGATGCTCACGGGCGTGGACGCGAGGTCGGCGGTCGGTAGGGCGCCGCCGAGGATTCCGGCGAGCGCCAACGCGACCGAGCCGGCCAGACCGGCGTATCGGATGACTGCGGGGCGATTCACATGGACATCCTGCGATGCCCTGGTGACCTTGTCATTACCGCAGGGTGGCGGTGTATCCAACCGGCGGAGATCGGCTTCACCCACCCGGTCAGAGATACGACGCGCGAGCCGGGCATCCGGGCCGTTGATACGACATAGGGCTCGTCTGGTGACGCATGGGATGGAGGCCGGGTCTTGCGGAGATGGGTGGCGTACGCGACGGCGGCCCTGGCGGCAGGTCTGGTGGCGGCTCTGGCGGCGCTGGGTGCCTGCGGCGGGCCCGGCCCGGCGCCGGTGCCGCCCCCACCACCACCCAGCGCCGTGACCCGCACACCGACGGCGCCCCCGACGGTCCGTGCCTGCGCCACGGACGCCCTGCTCGTGCCCGCATGCGGGGTGCTGTGGGGCGCCTCCGCCGGCGGGTTCACGGCGGTGCCGCGGGACCGGGCGCTGAAGGCCTGGGAGGGACGGACCGGTCGCACGGCGACGATCTTCCACACCTACCACCGGGGCGACGACCTGTTCCCGACCCGGTCGGAGATCGCGATGACGAGGGATCCGGCCCGGCCCCGGGTGCTGCTGGTCAACTGGCGGGTGGACGACGGCGTCACCTGGGCACAGGTGGCCCGCGGCGCGGTCGACGAGCGGATCGACCGCTGGGCGCGCCATGTCCGCCGCACGTACCGGCAGCGGTTCTTCCTGGTGGTGCGCCACGAGCCCGAGGCCGACGTCGATCCGCGGCCGGGCTCGGGGATGACCGCCCGCGACTTCGCGCTGATGTACCGCCACGTCATCGAGCGGGTACGCGCCGACGGGGTGGACAACGCGATCACCGTGCTGGCGTACATGGGCAGTGAGAAATGGCAGGCGCGCCCCTGGTGGTCCGGCCTCTATCCGGGCGACGACGTCGTGGACTGGATCGGACTGGACTCCTACGTGTCGGCGGAGCCCGGCCGGTACCACTTCGGCGGGTTCGCCGACCTCCTCGACCGGCGGCCGGACACGGGCGGGAGCGGATTCTACGACTGGGCCACCACCCGGCACCCCGGCAAACCGGTCATGGTCGCCGAGTGGGGGGTGTACCACCGGGTCGGCAGGCCGGCCGACAAGGCGCCGGAGTTCGCGAGTGTGCTGCCGGAGCTGCGCAGGCGGCCCGCGATCAAGGCGATCGTCTACTTCGACACAGACAACGACGCCTACGGCGACCGGGACATCAGCGTGGACAGCTCCGCGTCCAGCCTGGCCGCCTTCCGGAGGCTGGCGACCGACCCGTTGTTCGACGTCACGGTGAATGACCCGTGACCGCCCGCCTCGGGACGCGCTCACCGTCGTTCAGAGTGCATGGGACAGAATGTACCGATGAAATACCGAGGTCGGGCCGTGCGAACGCGGGCAACGGTCGGGTTGGCGACGCTGGCTCTGATGCTCGCGGGCTGCACCGGGCCGGCGCCCGCACCGGCCCCCACGCCGCCCCCGCCGACCTCGGCGACCGCGGTGCCGAGCCCCACGGGTACACCCGGCCCGTACTCGAAGGTGCTGCTCATCATGGAGGAGAACCACGAGTACGGCGCCATCATCGGCGACGGGGACGCGCCGTACCTCAACGACCTCGCCGCCACGTACGGCCTCGCCCGCCACCTCGACGCCGGTTATCCGCCGGAATGCCCGTCCCTGGCCGCGTACCTGCTGTTGACCAGCGGCAGCACGCACGACATCTGCGACGACCGGGCACCGCGCGCCCACCCGATCGCCGGCGACAACCTGTTCCACCAGGTCGCCGCCACCGGACGCGAATGGCGCAACTACGCCGAGTCGTCACCGGGCCCGTGCGTGCTGCAGAACGCCGCCGAGGGCCGGTACCTGGTCCGGCACGTGCCGGCCACCTACTACGTCGACGACCGCGCGGACTGCGCCCGCTGGGTGGTGCCGCTGGGCGACCCGGCCTCCGGCGCGTTGCACGACGACATCGCGGCGGGCACCCTGCCCGCGTTCGGGCTGGTCAGTCCGGACGCCTGCCACGACATGCACGGCGCCGATCCCTGCCCGCAGGAACGCACCGCCAACGGCGACCGCTGGCTTCGTGACTGGGTCACCCAGATCCTCGCCGGACCGGACTACCGGGCCGGACGCCTCGCCGTGATCATCACCTGGGACGAAGGCAGCAAGTCGGACAACCACATCCCCACCCTGGTCCTCGCGCCGTCCACCCGGCACGTCACGGCGGATCAGCCGTTCACGCACTGCTCCACGCTGCGCACCGTCGAGGAGATCCTGCGACTGCCGACGCTGGGGTGCGCCGCTACCGCTGCGTCGATGACGACCGCATTCCGCCTCGGCGCCGACGAACCGGAAGGCCGTCCGTAGATCGACGGCCACGCGACGCGGTCGAGCGGCCGGGAGCGCGGACGAACCCCCACGTACGGGGGCTCGTTGACCACGCCGCCGTGCACGACAGGGGTGCGCTGGGTCGTCCTGCCCACGGCGGTAGAGGTCGGTGACACCACGGTGGAACGCCTGCACGCGCTGGTGGCCCGCTTCCCCGGCTACGGCGGCTACCCGGACAACAACCGCCCGCTCCAGCCGCTCGGCTCCCGTACGGTGCCGCGCAGCGACGGCTGACCGGTCAGTCCGTCGCGCCGGTACGCAGGTACGCCCAGACCACCTTGCCGCCGTCGACGGGCAGGCAACCCCACCGGTGCGCGGTCGCGTCGACCAGCAGCAGTCCCAGACCGGAGGCAGCATGCGGCAGCGGCTCGCGCACCGGTGCGGGACGCGCGGCGGAGCCGTCCCGCACACTGATCATCAGGTGGTGGCGGCCCACCGCGAACCTGATGTCGGCCATCGTCCGGGCATGGGTCAGGGCGTTGGTGGCCAGCTCGTCCGCGATCAGGCAGGCGGGGCCGACCAGGGCGGGCAGTTGCCAGCGGGCACACGCCTCGGTGGCCAGGTCGCGGGCGCGCCGGGCGGCGCCCGTCACCGGCAGCAGCGTGTCGTGCAGCACGGTCACCCGGCGTCGGGGCCGCGCGGTGAGGGCCTGGTCGGCGGAGGCGAACACCGGCAGCAGACGCCGGCAGCCGTGGGTGAGCCGCCGCGCGGTCTGCGCGTCGGGGGTGCACAGCAGCAGGGGTGTGCCCGGCCAGGTCGCGGCCTGCCAGGCCACCGCCCGGAACACCGACGCCGCGCCCGGATCCCGTACGGTCAGGTCGGTCACGTCGACCACCAGCGCATCCGGCCGCTCCACCGCGCATTTCAGCAGCTCCGCGCGGACTCGCAGGGCGTTCGCCGGAGACAGCTCGCCGCGCAGGCGTACGAGGACTCTGGTGCCCACCTGTTCGACCATGCACCCCACCGGCGCCATGTCGGCATCGTCGCGCGGCCCGCCCACACCGCGCCATGCGTGACGGTTTCGGGTTTCGTCCTGTGGTTCGACCGTTCGCCCTCAGGCGCGGCCCGCGTGGTCGGCGGCACGGTTCGTTCTGGAGGGTGATGGCCTTTCGCTTTCTGGCGCCACGTGCCAATGTGGGCGATGTCCGGAGAGGCGGCGGGTGCGATGCGGGACCAGGACGCAGATGTCAGCAGGCGGCCTGCCCGCATGAGCGATGAACCCTGTCCACCGCCGCACATCAGCCGGATCCACACCCGCAGCCCCGACGAGCACCACGCCTGGATCAGCGCCCGCTACGACAACCACGAGCGCCGGGTACGGGCGCACGGCCGGGACTTCGCCTTCTCCGCCGAGTTCGGCGCGCTGGGCGGACTGGCCGTCGTCCGCAGCGGCTACACGGCGGCCAGCGCGGAGTCGTCCTGGCCGCCGATGCCGCACATCCTCGCGGTGCACCTGTCGTCGGGCCGGTGCCGGCACCGCTGGCAGGGCGGCGAGGTGTGGGTGGGCGAGCGCGGCACCATGCTGCTCCCGCCGTACGGATATGAGCACGTCAACGACTGCAGCGACAGCAGCGGCGTCACCCTGCCCATGGACGTGGTACTGCGGGTGGCCGAGGAGGCCACCGGGCTCGACCGCGCGGCCGTCCGCTTCACCGGGCTGCTGCCCGTCACGCCGATGGCGCACCGGCACTGGCTGGCCACCGCCGACTACGTCCGGCGCGGCATCTACAGCCTGGCCCTGAGCGCGCCGCTGCTGCTCACCGCCGCGGAGCAGATGGTAGCGGCGAGCCTGCTGGCCACGTTCCCGAACACCACCATGACCAGCGACGTACGCGTGCCGCGCGACGCGGCCACCCCGGCGACGGTGCGCCGCGCGATGGCGTTCATCGAGGCTCGTGCCGATCAGCCGATCACGCTGACCGACATCGCCGCCGCGGTCGGGGTGGTGCCGCGCACCCTCCAGTACGCCTTCCGCCGGCACCGCGACATCACCCCCACCGCCTACCTGCGTCAGGTCCGGCTGGCCCGCGCGCATGAACAGCTGCTGGCCGCCGAACCGGGCGACGGCACCACCGTGGCCGCGGTGGCGGCCCGCTGGGGTTTCACCCGGCCGCACCGCTTCGCCACCGCCTACCGCCAGGTGTACGACCAGCCGCCCGGACAGACTCTGCGCTCATGAGCCGAGGGGGTGGGAGCGTGCCTGCCACGGAACCGATCAGCGGCCGGCCCGACCGGGTCGCGGTCGAGTTCGCCACCACCGACCCCGACCACGCGCAGTCCTACCTCACCTCCGCGTACGACGCGACGATGACCATCAACGGCGATCGCCGCACCTACCGGTTCCGCCACGTGCGGCTCGGCGGCGGCGCGTTCCATCTGGACACCCTGGAGCACCTCGCGGCCACCGAGTACCGGTGCGGGCCGGTCGCGGCGGTCGTGGTCGGCCGGGTCCACCGTGGCATGCGGACCGATCTCGACCTGGACGAGAAGTTCGGGCCGGGCGACCTCGGCCTGCACGCGCACGCGGACCGGCCGTACCACGTGCGGCAGGAATGTGTCCTGGAGTCGGTCGTGTCCCTTCCGCCGGAGGCGGTCAGCGACGCCGCCCGTAACCACCCGGACGGTCCGCCGCCCGCGCTGAACTTCACCACCATGCGCCCCGTCCATCCGGCGGACACCCTGCGCTGGCTGCACGTCGTCGACTACGCGACGAGCAGCCTGCTGGCCGCGCCCGATTTCATCACCCGTCCCCTGCTGGTCGGCCCGTTCACCCGGCTGCTGGCCGCGACGCTGCTCACCACGTTCCCCAACACCTGCGGTCCGGAGCCGCGCCCCCACGACCGCACCGACGCCACAGAGACCACGCTGGCGCGCGCCACCGCGTACCTCGACGCCAATGCCGACCTCGACATCACCGCGGTCGACCTCGCCCGCGCCGCCCGGGTCACCGTCCGCGCCGTCCAGCTCGCCTTCCGCCGCCACCTCGGCACCACGCCGACCGCGTACCTGCGGGCCGTCCGGCTGGGCCGCGCCCATCAGCAACTGCGCGACGCCGTACCGGGTGACGGCACCACCGTCACCGGGGTCGCCGCCCGCTGGGGGTACGCGGATCCCCGCCGGTTCACCGCGTCCTACCGCCGCGCCTACGGGCGACCGCCCAGCGACACGCTGCGGCGCTGACCCGTCCGGTCATCGAGCAGACTCCGCCGCCCCGGCGGTCGCGGGCGGGGCGTCGGCCGGGTAGGCGCGGGTCTCGGTGGCCTTGACCGCGGCCCACACCTGCTGGCCGGGGGCCAGGTGCAGGTCGGCGGCGGCGGCCGGGGTGACGTCGGCGGCCGCGGCGATCGGGCCGGCGAGTTGCACCCGCAGGTTGTCGCCGTGCCGTTGCAGGCCGGTGATGGTGGCGGGCCAGGTGTTGCGCGGGCTGCCCCCCGGCCGCTCGGGGTGCAGCGCGACCGCCGCGGGCCGGAACGCGACGAACACGTCGCCGTCCAGCGCGTCGGCGGCGGTCAGAGCGAAACCGGAGCCGAGGTGGACGGTGTGGCCGGCGGCGGTGCCGCGGTAGAGGTTCAGCCCGACCAGCCGGGCGACGTAGTCGGTGCGCGGCTGCCCGGTGATCGTCGCCGCGTCGCCCTCCTGCACGATGCGGCCCTCCTCGATGATGATCAGGCGGTCGGCCAGGACCAGCGCGTCGAGCGGGTCGTGGGTGACCAGCAACGTGGCGCCGGGGTGCGCGGCGAGGTGCCGGTGCAGTTCGGCCCGGGTGTCCAGGCGGGTGCGGGCGTCCAGCGCGGCGAGGGGCTCGTCGAGCAGCAGCAGGACCGGGTCGACCGCGAGGGCGCGCGCGAGCGCGACGCGCTGGGCCTGCCCGCCGGAGAGCTGCCGGGGCTTGTGGCGGGCGTAATCGGCCAGGCCCACCCGGCGCAGCCAGTCGGCGGCCCGCTGCCGGGCGGCACGCCGTTCGACGCCGTGCCGTCGGGGCCCGAACGCGACGTTGTCCACCGCGCTCAGATGTGGAAAGAGCAGGTAGTCCTGGAACACCACGCCGACCGGCCGGCGTTCGGCGGGCGTCCACAGTCGGCGGTCGGGCCGATCGAGGTCACGCCCACCGAGCGTGACATACCCGGCGGTCAGCGGCTGGAGCCCGGCCAGGGCGCGCAGGGCGGTGGTCTTGCCCGCACCGTTCGGGCCGAGCAGCCCGACCACCTCCCCGGCACCGATGCGCAACGGTACGTCGAGACGGAACGTCCCCCGGTCGACGATCAGGTGTGCGTCCAGGACCGGGCCGGTCATCCGGTGGTGATCCACTTGTCGCGCAGTGCCGCGAGGATCGTGACCGACACGATCAGCAGGATGAGGCTGAGCACCACCGCCCCGGACAGGTCGCCGCCCTCCATGGTCTGGTAGACCGCCAGCGGCATGGTCTGGGTGATGCCGGGGTAGTTGCCGGCGAACGTGATGGTGGCGCCGAACTCACCCAGCGCGCGGGCCCAGCACAGCACGGCGCCCGCGGCGATTCCCGGTGCGATCAGCGGCAGCGTGACGTGGGTGAAGGTGATCCACCGGCCCGCGCCCAGCGTCGCGGCGGCCTCCTCGAACCGGGTGTCCGCGCCGCGCAGCGCCCCCTCCACCGCGATGACCAGGAACGGCATCGCCACGAACGCCTCGGCGACGACCACCCCGACGGTGGTGAACGGCAACGTGATGCCGAACGCGGCGTCCAGCGGGGCACCGAGCAGTCCCCGGCGGCCGAACACCAGCAGCAGCGCGACGCCGCCGACCACGGGAGGCAGGACGAGCGGGACGGTGACCAGGGCACGGACGACCCGGCGGCCGGGGAAGTCGACCCGGGCGAGCAGCCAGGCCAGGGGCACACCGAGCGCGAGGCACAGCACGGTGGCGACGGTGGCGGTCTGCAGTGACAGCCGCAGCGCGCTCAGCGCCCCCGGGGCGGTGAGCCGCTGCCACAGGCTGCCCCACGGGGCGCGGATGACGAGCCCGGCCAGGGGCAGGACGAGGAACGCCAGCCCCGCCACCGCGGGCAGCAGCAGCGGCACCGGTACCCGCTGGGTGCGGCGGCGGCGCGGCGGCCCGGGGGCCGCCGCGTCCCGATCGTCGGTACGAACCATGGTCCTTCTACGGAGCTTGGAAACCGGCCGCCGTGAGCACCGCCCTGCCCTGCTCGGACAGTACGGCGGTGACGAACGCCTGCGCGCCGGCGGAGTTCGGGGCGTTCTTCAGCACAATGATCGGATAGTCGTTGATCGCGCTGGCCGACTCGGGGAATTCCACGCCATCGACGTCGGATGACGCGGCCTTGACGTCGGTGCGGTACACCAGCGCGGCGTCCACCTCGCCCAGCTTCACCTTGGACAGGGCGGCCTTGACGTCCTGTTCCAGGGTGACCGGCTTGACGATCACGTGCGCCGTGGTGAGGACCTTCTGCGCGGCGGCGCCGCAGGGCACCTCGGGGGCGCACAGGGCCACCTTGAGGTCCGGCTTCGCCAGGTCGGCCAGGCTGGTGATCTTCTTCGGGTTGCCCTTGGGTACCGCGATCACGAGCTGGTTCTTCACGAACGTGGTCGGTGCGCCGACGCCGTTGCCGGCGTCGGTCACCGTCGTCATGGTGGCCGGCGAGGCCGAGGCGAACACGTCCGCCGGTGCGCCCTGGTTGATCTGCGTCGCGAGGGCGGAGCTGCCGGCGAAGTTGAACTTCACGGTGGTGCCGGGGTGCGCGGCCTCGAAGTCCTTGCCGAGCTGGGTGAACGACTCGGTCAGCGACGCCGCCGCGAACACGGTCACCGGGCCGGTCACCCCCGCGCTGCTGGCCCCGGCGTTCGCGGTGGACCCGCCCTTGGTGTCGTCGCCGCCGCAGCCGACCAGCCCGGCCAGCGCCAGCGCGGTCAGCCCGGCCAACGCGGTCCGCACGAAACGTGTACCCACTCGCACTCCCCTTCGGTCTGCGCGGCCCGCGTTCACGCGCCGGGCCGCGCTCTATGTGCCACGGCCGGGGCGGATCGCTCCACCACCACCGTGGTCGACTTGATCACCGCGACCGCGACCGAACCGACCCGCAGGTCCAGCTCGTCGACCGCTTCGCGGCTCATCAGCGACACCACCCGGAACGGGCCGGCCTGGATGTCCACCTGCGCCATCACCGTGTCCTTGATCACCGCGGTGACGATGCCGCGCAGCCGGTTGCGCGCCGAGGACTCCTCCGACCCGGCGCCCGGATCACCGGCCTGCTCCCGGACGAAGCCGGCCAGCTCGACCCCGTCGATCACCCGGTGCCCGTGCTCGTCGCGGTCCGCGGCCAGCCGTCCGGCATCCACCCAGCGGCGCACCGTGTCCGCGCTGACGCCGAGCAGCTCGGCCGCCTCACCGATCCGGAACATCGTCACACCGAGCACCCTAGCGGTACGCATCTGCGGCAGGAAACGGCCGGTCACCCTTGCGGGTGCCAGACCAAATGCCGCTAACCGCCCGTAACTGCGCCAGCAGGACCTAGCGCACCAGCGGCAGCACCACACGGGAGACGCCGAGGTGGACGCCGACCTCGGTGCCCGCCGGGTACCGCAGGGTGTGGTCGCGATCGGTGGAGATCAGCACCAGGCCGATCCGGTGCCCCTGCGCGAAGACGTGATCGGTCGTCTGCAACGGCCAGCGCACCGTGTACGTCCTCCCGGGCCGGACCGGCTCGCTGCGGGCGATCGAGTACCGGTTGCGCACGTCCAGCCAGCCGCGGGTGACGATCTCCGACGGCGTCTGCGCCGTCACGTACTCGCGGCGGTTGAAGCAGCCCGGGTCGCCCGGGATGCCGGGGCCGACGCAGTCCTGCACGCTGAGGGTCCGCATGCCCGCGTAGCGCTGCGCGGGACCGTAGTCGACCAGCAGGGCGGTCAGGTACGGCGACGGGCCGTCCAGGTCGGCGCGCACGGTCACGCTCGGCGTCCCCGACAGCCGGGTCTCGTGGGTCAACGGCGCGGACAGGTACGCCAGCCGGTGCGGATCGGTGCTGGTCTCGTCGTCGGCGAGCTGCTCCGCGGTCTGCGCGGGATCGTCGACGAAGGACTGTCGCACGCCCGCCCCGGACGGCTGCGGCCGCAGCCCCGACTCCCCCGCGAACATGGCCGTGTCCCGGCTGCCCGGCACCGGCCACGTGGCGGCGGTGCGCCACACCGTGGGCGCGACCTCCACGTCCGCCATCGGCTCCCGCATGATGCCGGTGTCGATGCCGTACAGCCACTGGTCGAACCAGCGGTGCAGCGTGGCGAGCCACTCGTCGCGGCGGACGTTGAACGGATCGGCGTGCGCGGCCTGGTGGAGCCAGATCTTGCGCGGCACACCGCGCCTCGCCAGCGCGTCCCACCACTGCCCGGCCTGCCCGGTGCGCACGTTGTCGTCGTGCAGGCCGTGCACGAGCAGCACACTGGCCCGCACCCTGCCGACGTCGCGCAGGTAGTCGCGCTCGGCCCAGAAGCCGTTGTAGTCGCCGGTGACCCGGTCCTGCTCGCGTTCCAGCGACGCCGTCACGTCGGCGCACACCTCGGGATGGGCACGGGTGAGCACGGCCCTGGCCAGCACGTCGGTGTCCTCGCCCTGGAAGCCGCCGGGCGCCACCACCCCGCCGCCGGCGCGGTAGTAGTCGTACCAGCTGGAGATGGCGGCGATCGGCACGATCGTCTCCAGGCCGCGGACACCGGTCGCGGCCACCGCGTTGGGCAGGGTGCCGTTGTAGGACACCCCGATCATTCCCGTACGCCCGGTCGACCAGTCGGCGGCCACCGGCGCACCGGCGGCGTCGAAGCCCGGCGCGCGGCCGTTGAGCCAGTCCACGACCGCCTTCATCCCGAGGGTCTCGTTGCGGCCGCCCGTGGTCGGGCAGCCGTCCGAGCCGCCGGTGCCGAGGCTGTCGGCGAAGACCACCGCGTAGCCGCGGGGCACGAAGTAGTTGTCGAGGTAACCGGAGAACACGATGGTCTCGGCGGCGCGCCCGGCACCGGCGGTGGCGCTCAGACGTGCCGAGCCGCCGTCGCGGTCGATGTCGTCGTGGTTCGGTACGTCGTTGAGCCCCGCGTAGTACGGGCTGGCCTGGAAGATCACCGGCACCCTGCGGCCGTCGGTGCGCGGCCGGATGATCCGCACCGCCACCCGGTCGGGCCGCCCGTCGTGGTCACTGTCCACCGGGGACTGCACCCACACCTGTTCGCGGACGGCCTGCCCGTAGTCGTACACCGGCTCCGTGCCGGTCCCCGTCGCGCGGGCCGCCGTGCCGGGGGTCAGCAGGAGCAGGACGACACCACCGGCGAGGCAGGAACGCACCAGACCACGGACGGATCGCATCAGGGGACGCCTCCGGCGCTCGGGACCATTGCCGGATCGACCCTATCGTCTTCTATCGATATCCGATGCCCCCGCCGGGCGGTGGGTCTCAGCCGCCGTCGCGGGCGTCGATGAGCTGCGCGGGCGGCGGCAGCGCGGACGGTCCCCGCGACCCCAGGTCCATGCCCAGGCGGTGGGGCAGCGCCGCGACCAGCGCCACCAGCAGCAGCGTGATGGCGTTCTCCGCGACCACGCCGAGCCAGCCGTCGGCGTAGTGGGAGGTCAACGGCAGCCGGTGCAGGACGAACCAGAACGGCGAGGCGATCGTCAGCAGCAGGACGACCCCGGCGGCCACCAGGCGCAGTTCGGGGATTCTGGTCGGCTCCCCGGCCAGCCTGCGGTGCCAGGCCGTGTCCGCCAGGATCACGAGGGCCGGCAGCAGGAACATCAGGTGGTGCGTCCAGGAGACCGGGCTGACCAGGCCGGCGGTCAGCCCGACCAGGGTGAAGGCGGCCAGTTCGTCGCCGTTGAGATGGGCCTGCCGGGCCCGGGCCAGGCCGAGGACCAGCGCCGCGAGCGCGACGAGCGCCCAGGCCGCGGCGGGCGCGTGCGGCGTGTCGGTCAACCGGGCCAGCAGACCGGCCAGCGACTGGTTCTCGGAGACGTCGGTACGGCCGACCCGGTCGGTCTGCCACAGCGCCGCGCCGAAGTACTGCACCGTCGTGCGGGGCACCAGCACCGCGGTCACCAGGGTGGCCGCGGCGGCCGTGACGATCGCCGTACGCGCCGCCCGGCGCTGACCGGTGACCAGCAGATAGACGATGAACAGGGCAGGGGTGAGTTTGAAGGCGGCGGCCAGGCCGATGCCCACGCCGGCCCAGGTGCCCGCCCGCCAGCGGCGAACCACGGCGTTCCCGGCCGGTACGGGGTCCGCGGCGGCCCGTTCCGCGCGGGCCGACCGGCGCAGCGCCAGGAGATCCGCCGCGATCAGCGCGAACAGCACCAGGTCGACCTGGCCCATGCCGAGGGTCTGCCGGACCGGCTCGCTGAGTACGGCGACCGGCAGGGCGATCGCCAGCGTCCGGCCGCGGCTCCAGCCGTGCCGGTCGGCCACGGGGCGCAGGACGATGGCGAGGACGAAGGTCAGCGCCGCGACGCTGACGAGCAGGCTGCCCCAGCCCATCACGCCGTCCGGAATCCAGGCGAACGGCGCCATGATCAACGCCGCGAACGGCGGATAGGTGAACCCGAGCCCCGTGCCGGGAGCCGCGTACGCGTAGAGCGGGTTGCCGCCGATCCACGACCGCACCGCACCGTAGTAGATGCGGGTGTCGACGAACGTGTAGTGCTGGACGAACGCAGCCGCCGCAATCACGGCCAGCAACGCGCCGACTCCGGCGAGCCACCAGTGCCGTGGCCGCAACACCAGTGCGGGCCGGCCGGAGGACGCCGCCCGCAGCCTTCGCGACGCGACGTGGTCCAGGCATCTACGCAGGGTGGCCGACAGCCGCTTCCCGACGGCTGCGGCGCTTCCCGCACGAGTGTTGATCACGACGACGGAGTATGCCGTTCGCGGTCAAGTGCATCAGCACCGAATGATCCGAACTTCCCGGTACGACCAGATGACATCCGGCCCCGTAGCGGTGAATTCACCCGCCGGAGTGCCGGGTCGCCCGGACACCGGCGAACCGGCCCGCGTCGCTCATCCGGCCGACGCCTCGGCGGCGGCCGTGTGGGTCAGCACCTCCATGATCGGGGCTTCTCCCGCGCCGAACTGCCGGTACAGCGCCGCCACGGTGATCACCAGCCGTTCCCGGTGGCCCCACCCCCGGCACGCCTCGGGCAGTGGCATGTCCGTCGCCGCCTGCCAGTAGGGCATCCCGGCCGCGTACCGCCGTTCGGCCTGCTCGGCGACGTGCTCCAGGTAGCCGCGGAACTCCCGTACCCCGGCCGGGTCGGTGACCGGGCCGTGGCCCGGCACCACGTGGCGTGCCCCGGTCGCCTCGATCCACGCGCACGCCTTCAGCCAGTTGTCGACCGGCCCCGTCCACATGATCGGGTGATCGCCGACGAACAGGATGTCGCCGGTGAACACCACCGCGGCGTCGGGCACGTGCGCAACGACGTCGCCGTCGGTGTGCGCGGGACCCACTTCAACCAGTTCGACCGTACGGTCGCCGACGCGCACGTCGAGACGGCCGGTGAACGTGCGCGTGGGCGGGGTCAGCGCGATGCCGGAGAAGTCGAAGCAGCCGAAGGAACGCCGCAGGTAGTCGCCCAACGCCCCGGGCGGGGCGCCGGGGCCGCTCAGCGCGCCCAGCGCCTCCGGCGGCACCTCGTGCGCCATCCCGTCCGCGGTGGCCGCCGACCCGATGATCTCGGCGTCGGGGAACAGCTGGTTGCCCCAGCAGTGGTCACCGTTGGCGTGCGTGGTGACCACCGTACCGATCCGGATGCCGGGCAGGTCGGCGGCGATCGTGTCGATCAGCGCGCGGGTCCGCGACAGGTCGAACTGGGTGTCGACCAGCAGCGCCCGGTCGCCGTCGGCGACCAGGCCGCAGTTGCTGAACCCCCACGTCCCCGGCGGTTGCAGGTAGGCGAAGGTGTCGCCGGCCAGGCGGTGCAGGCCGGCCGTGTACGGGATCGGGGTCACCGCAGCATCCTCGCGAAGATCCGGTTTGTACGCAATGACGCCACGACCGACCGATCGTCCTGGTGGGACATCAGCTCCGTGCCGGGGCCGGTCCGGGGGCGACGCGCAGGTGTGCGCGTTCGCCCTGCCGGCCGATGAGGCTGAGGTACTCGACGGGACCGGCGCTGGTCGCCCCGAACCAGTGCGGAGTGCGGGTGTCGAACTCGGCCGCCTCCCCGGCTTCGAGAACGAGATCGTGCGCGCCGAGCACCAGCCGCAGCCGGCCGTTGAGGACGTAGACCCAGTCGTGGCCCTCGTGGGTGCGCAGGTCGGGTACGCGATCGTCGTCCCCGGTCGGCAGCACGAACTTGTACGCCTGGATACCACCGGGGCGGCGGGTCAGCGGCAGGACGGTCGCCCCGTCACCGATCGCGATGGGGCGCAGGTTGACGCGGGGATCGCCGGTCGGTGGGGCGTCGACGAGCTCGTCGATGGTCACCCCGTGCGCGCGGGCGAGCGGCAGGAGCTGTTCGAGCGTGGGGCGGCGCAGGCCCGCCTCCAGCCGGGACAGCGTGCTGACCGAGATGCCGGTCTGCCTGGACAGGTCCGTGAGGGTGATGTCACGGCGGGACCGCAGCTGCTTGAGCCTGGGGCCGACGGCGTCGAGCGTACGGTCGAACTCGTCCCTCATGGCTGCCAGTTTGCCATTCGGCAAAGAGCTTTGCCCGCCCGCCGGTTGCCCGGTCACGATCGTGGCGATCGGTGGAGACGAGGAGGCAGGGATCGTGAGTGACGGCGTCGTCATCCGGCTCCGGCAGGGGTGGGTGGTCCGGTGAGCCACGACTTCGACAAGGACTACTGGGAACACCGCTGGCACCACGCGCACGGCGACCGGGCCGAGTCCGGCGGCAATCCGCCGAACCCGTACCTGGTCCGCGAGACCGGCGACCTGGTGCCGGGCACGGCGCTGGACGCCGGGTGCGGTGCCGGCGCCGAGGCGGTCTGGCTGGCCTCCCGCGGCTGGCATGTCGTCGCGGCCGACATCTCCGCCGAGGCGCTGTCCCGCGCCGCCAAGCGCGCCGTGTCCAGTCCCGTGCAGTGGGTCGAGGCGGACCTGACCGTCTGGGACCCGGGCACCCGGTTCGATCTGGTCACCACGCACTACGCGCATCCGGCGATGCCGCAGCCGGCCTTCTACGAGCGCATCTCCGATTGGGTGGCACCCGGCGGCACCCTGCTGATCGTCGGGCACCTGCACACACCGGACGCCGCGGGGCACGGGGACCACCCGCCCGCCGAGGCGTCGGCCACCGTCGCCGACATCACCGCACGCCTGGACCCGGCCAATTGGGAGATCATCACCGCCGAACAGCCGCTCCGGACGGTCAACGGCCCCGGGGGCCGGGCCATGACCCTGCACGACGTCGTCGTCCGCGCCACCCGGCGCGGCTGAGCACGGCCACCCGGCCGCGGCATGCCGGGAGACGCTGAGCCACGGCCGCGGAACACGTCCCGGACGGTTCAGCCGTGGCGCATGAGCCTGCGGATCAGCCGCACGCCGCGCGCGGTGAAGGGCGGCTGCGCGAGACCCAGCGTGTCGAGCCACAGCGGCTTGGTGAGCACGGGCTTGAGGTGGCTGAACGAGCGCCACGAGTGGATGCCGTGGTAGGCGCCCATGCCGCTCGGCCCGACACCGCCGAACGGCAGCCCGGTGGCCGCGGCGTGCACGAGGGCGGCCTGGTGGACCACCGCGCCGGAGGAGGTCTGCCGCTCGAACAGGCGGCGGGTGCGCGGCGAGGAGGTGAACACGTACAGGGCGAGCGGCTTGTCCCAGGCGTTGATGACCTCGACCGCCTCCTCGGCGGAGGCGACGGGGACGATCGGCAGGATGGGACCGAAGATCTCCTCCCGCAGTACGGGATGGGCGGCGCGCGGGCCGACCGCCGGAGGGCCACCGTCGGGGAGGGTGACGACGGTGGGAGCGAGGTAGCGCTCGCCGCGGTCGTGGTCGCCGCCGATCACCACGTCGGTGCCGGGCAGGTAGCCGACGAGGCGGTCGAACTGCTGCTCGGTGACGATGCGGCCGTACTCCTGGCTGGCGCGGGGGTCGGCGCCCCACAGCTCGGCGATCGCCGCCTTGAGCGCGCCCACGAGCGCCGGCACCCGGTCGGGGGTGGTCAGGACGTAGTCCGGGGCGACGCAGGTCTGCCCGGCGTTGGTGAACTTCGCCCAGGCCAGGCGGCGGGCCACCGCCGGGAGATCGTCGTCGTCGCACCAGACGGGCGATTTGCCGCCCAGTTCCAGCGTCACCGGCGTCAGGTGTGCGGCGGCCGCCCGCAGGACGATGCGGCCGACCGTGCCGCTGCCGGTGAACACGATGTGGTCGAAGCGCTGCGCCAGCAGCTCGGTGGCCTCGGGGACGCCACCCTCCACGGTGCGCACGGCACCGTCCGGGAAGTAGCGCGGCACCAGGCGCCCGATCAGCGACGCGGTCGCGGGGGCGAGTTCGCTCGGCTTGAGCACTGCGGCGTTGCCCGCGGCCAGCGCGCCGACCAGGGGGTTGAGCAGCAGCTGCACCGGATAGTTCCACGGGGCGATCACCAGCACGACGCCGAGCGGCTCGGACACCAGGCGGGCCCGGCCCGGCATCAATGCCAGCGGCACCGGACCGCGCTTCGGCCGCGCCCACCGCCGCAGGTGGCGCAGCGTGTGGTTGATCTCGGCGACGACGACGTTGAGTTCGGTCAGCTGAGCCTCCGCCGGGCTCTTGTGCAGGTCGCTCCACAATGCGGCCTCGAAGGCGGGCTCGTTCTCGGTGAGCATGGCGCGCAACGCGTGCAGGTGGCGGATACGGGCGGTCAGCGGGCGGGTCGCGCCGGAGGCGAAGTGCTCGCGCACCGCCGTGACCGTCGCGGCAATCCGGCTGCCCTCGATGCTGGTCGATGCGCTCATCGGCTCACCATATACGAAACGGAAGCTTTTCGTTTCGTACGTGAGCGACACCACGCGCCACGGCGCGGGAGAATCCGCACGTGGCGACGAACATGGACCGGGTGCACAGGGGGCGACGCAACGATCCGCGCCTGGACCAGACGCTGATCGACGCGGCGATCGAGGTCCTCAACGAGACGGGCTACGCGGCGTTCACCACGACGGCCGTCGCCCGGCGCGCGGGCGCCTCGACCGCGTCGCTGTACCGGCGGTGGCCGTCCAAGCAGGCGCTCGCCGGGGCCGTCGCGCGCCACATCGCCCTCGACGAGCTGACCGACATCGACACCGGCTCGCTGGACGGCGACCTGCGCGAACTGCTCGTTCGCAAGCAACGGATCCTCGACGCCGCCGCCGGTCCCGCGCTGCTGTCGTTGATGGGGCAGGCCGCACACGACCCCGTCCTGCGGCAGATCCTGCGCGAGGACGTGTATCTGGCCGTACGGGAACGGATCGAGACGCTGATCGCGCAGGCCGCTCGCCGGGGGGAACCGGGTCGCGACCTCGGCGCCGCGCAGATCAGCGTCCTGGCCCTCGTGGTGATCGGCACCGGCCTGGCCCGCGCGGTGTTCACCCCCGCCCCACCGGTCGACGACTCGTCGGCCGAGCTGGCCGAGACCGAACTCGCCCTGCTCCTGGAGGTCCTGCGGCCGGACCGGAATCAGCAGGCATAGCCGCCCTGATCGCCCGGAGTTCGGTCGCCCGGAGTTCGGTGCCCGGAGTTCGGTCGCCCGGAGTTCGTCGAGACCGGGATCTGTGGTTTGCCCGGTTTGCAGCCGGGAACGAGGAGGCCATGGAGCGAGGTAGCAGCAAGCACAGTTCCCGCGTCGATGAGCAGATGAAGCACGAGGTCCTCGGCACGGTGCAGGGCATCGCGGGCGGCCGAGCCGAGGAATGGAAGATGGCCGAGCCGGCGGGTGAGGACCAACCCGATCCGACCCGGACGGCCGGCATCGGCACCCTCAACGGCGACCTCAGCCGCTTCGGCCGCTACATCGGCCTGTCGGCCCTGCCCGGCGACCGCCGCGCGCTGCGGCACAGCGCCCTGACCCTGGAGGCGCCCGAGGACGTCCTGGCCGATCTGGACAGCCTGCCCGACGGCGTCGTCTACCAGACCGTCGTCGAGATCTGGGCGGCACTGGGCCGACGCCCCGACCTGCCGGGACGAGACTCGGACACCGCCCACTGACGGACCCTCGATCCGGCCCGACCCTGTTTGCTGTCGCATGGCAACAGCCGGTCTGGACGGTCCACACTCGCGAGCGGCGCTGACGGTGACCGGGGTTTCCGCGGCCTACCGGTGGACGGCGATGTCGTCGAGACGCCGCAGCGCCTCCGCGTTGCGCGGCCGCAGCAGCGCCGCCTGCACCGGACCGGGCAACAGCCGGCCGATGCCCGAGGACAGCGTCTCCGCCATCCGGATCCGGGTGGTGGTGGCGGACAACGGTTCCAGACGGATCCGGACGGTCGCGGCGCCCAGCGGCCACGCCTGTGCGTCCAGTTCCAGGAACCTGCCGGGCACGACCGCGCGTACCACGGTCTTGTCGTCGATCTGCAGGGGCCAGGGACCGATGCGGTGGTGGATGCGGGCCCCGACCGCCGGCCAGCCCTCGTCGACATCGCGAATGTGTGCCGCGCCCACGACCCAGCTCGCATAACTCCATCCGTCCGCCAGGACGGCGAAGATCCGCTCCGGCGTGGTGTTGACGGTGTGGCATGTCTCGGGCACGGGTGCCTCCCCTGCGGTCGTTCCCTTCCGCCGGTTTTCCCCCCGCCGCGCCGGGCAAACCGGCGTGCGGACCACGCATCCGGCCGGCGGATCCGGGGTAACGCCCCCATACGCGGCGGATCCGGTCGAAGGGCGGTACCTGATGCGCACGGTCGACGCGGTGGTCATCGGCGCCGGACACAACGGTTTGGTGGCCGCGAACCTGCTGGCCGACGCGGGATGGGACGTCCTGGTCCTGGAGGCGACGGGCGGCGCGGGCGGCTCCGTGCGGACCGGGGAGCTGACCGTCCCAGGGTTTCGCCACGACACCTGCAGCGCGTTCTACCCGCTCGGTGTCGCCTCGCCGGTGCTGCGCGGGCTCGACCTGGAATCGTACGGCCTGGTCTGGCGCCACGCGCCCGCCGTGCTGGCGCACGTGCTGCCCGACGACCGCTGCGCGGTGCTGAGCCGTGATCCGGCCGAGACGGCCGAGTCGGTGGCGGCGTTCGAGGCGCGCGACGGGCAGGCGTGGCTGGACGAGGTGAGCCGGTGGCGGCGGGTCAGCGAGCCGTTGCTCGACGCGATGCTGCGGCCCTTCCCACCGGTACGCGCGGGCGCCAGGCTGTTGCGTGCCCTGGGCGCCGCCGACGCGCTGCGTTTCGCGCGGATGGCGATACAGCCGGTGGAGGACTACGGGCGCGAGCAGTTCCGCGGCGCGGGCGCGCAGCTCCTGCTCGCCGGCAACGCCCTGCACACCGACCTGGGTACCGGACAGGCCGGTAGTGCGATCTTCGGGTGGCTGCTGGCCATGCTCGGCCAGAGCGTCGGATTTCCGGTACCGGTGGGTGGTGGGGGCCGGATCGCCGAGGCGCTGCTGCGCCGGTTCGAGGCGCGGGGCGGGACCGTCGAGTACGGCCGCGCGGTCACCCGCGTCCTGCACGCCCGTGCCACCGCGGTCGGCGTCCAGGACGTCCACGGCGACCGCGTCCGGGCCCGCCGCGCGGTCCTCGCCGACGTGCCCGCACCCACCCTCTACGAGCAGCTCGTGGGACTGTCCGCGCTGCCCGCGGCGATGGCCGGGGACCTGCGCCGGTTCCAGTGGGACCCCGCCACCATCAAGATC
Organism: Krasilnikovia sp. MM14-A1004; assembly: GCF_047159485.1. Classification (GTDB taxonomy): domain Bacteria; phylum Actinomycetota; class Actinomycetes; order Mycobacteriales; family Micromonosporaceae; genus Actinoplanes. The sequence goes on from NZ_AP038773.1 coordinate 3,967,725, forward strand.
GACTGGGCGCTGTCCGGACCCGTTCCCTGGACCGCGGCGGGCGCCCGCCGCGCCGGCACGATCCACCTGGGTGCCGACATGCCGGGGCTCGCCGAGTACAGCAGCGAGCTGGCCCGTGGGCTGCTGCCCGGACGCCCCTTCCTGCTGCTCGGCCAGATGACCACGAGCGACCCGAGCCGCTCCCCCACCGGAACGGAGTCCGTCTGGGCGTACAGCCACGTTCCGCAGCGGATGGCCGGCGACACCGGCCGGATGCGGGAGCACGCGGAGCGGATGGAGGAGGTCATCGAGCGGCGGGCACCCGGATTCCGCTCGTCCGTCCTGGCGCGTCACGTCCAGCTGCCGGGCGATCTGCAGCGGCACAATCCGAGCCTGTTCGGCGGTGCCGTCAACGGGGGCACCGCCGCGCTGCACCAGCAGTTGTTCTTCCGCCCGGTGCCCGGCCTGGCCAGGGCGGACACCCCGATCGACCGGCTGTACCTGGCCAGCTCGTCCGCCCACCCGGGCGGCGGCGTGCACGGTGCCCCCGGCGCCAACGCGGCCCGCGCCGCCCTGGCCCGCGACGGTGCCGCCGGGCCGGCGTACGCCGCTGTCATCGCAGCCCTCCACCGCCGCCTGTACGGCTGACGCCGCCATCACCGTCCCCGTGCCGGGCCCCGCAGGCGTGGACTCGCCGTGCCGGCACCGTCGGCGGCGGCCCGGCGGGTCGCCAGGGAGCCGCGCGTCGTGCCGCGGATACCAGCCCAGCTCGGCACGGGTCCTGGCGCAGTCGAGCAACGGGCAGTCGAGGAGCATGTCCACCCACGAGGAGCGGGTAGCATCCGGCGCGGCACATGGCCCGGAGAGCGGAGGCGGCGGTGGCGGAGGACGTGACGGCCGCCCTGCCCGGCCCGGACGAGACCGTGGTGGTGACCGGCGAGCCCGGCGTGGGAAAGTCGCACCTGCTGCGCCGGGCGGGGCGACGCTGGCCGGGTGCCGCGTTCGCGACGTCCGGCACGGCGGCCAGCGCCGGGGAGCCGCTGGCCGCGGCGGGTGCGCTCCTGCCGGGCTGGTTGCCCGCGGACGCCGGGCCGGCCGCCACCGAGGCCGGGGCGCGCCGGATCCGCGAGCTGGCCGGGGCGCGACCCGTCCTGCTGGTCGTGGACAACGCGGAGCACCTGGACGAGCAGTCCGCCCTGCTCGTGCGGCGCATTCTGCCGCCCGGTGCGGGGCTGCTGCTGGCGTGCACCGCAGACCACGAACCACCCGCCCACCTGACGGCGGGCCGCCCGGTCCGCCGCCACACGGTCGCCGCGCTGGACCGCGAACCGGCGCACCGGCTGGCGGCGGCACTGCTCGGCGGCCCCGTGGACGGGCTCAGCGCGTACCGGATGTGGCACAGCTCGGGCGGCAACCCCCGGCTGCTGACCCACCTGGTGGAGCAGGGCCGCGCGGACGGCGCGCTCGTCGAGCGCGACGGCGTGTGGCGCTGGGCGGGCCCGCCGCCGTCCGCGCCGGGCCTGCGCGACCTGCTGCTGGCCGTCACCGGGCAGCCGCCGCCGGGCGAGCTCGCCGCGCTGGAGTACCTGGCCTGCGCCCAGGGCGCGCCGCTGCGGGTGCTGTCACCGCTGGTCGCGGCGGACGCGGTCGCCCGCCTGCGGCGCCGCGGGCTGGTGGACCTCGGCCCGGACGACACGGTACGGCTGAGCCGCCCGCTGTACGCGCAGGCCGTACGCGCTCCGCAGGGACGGCTGCGCCGCCGCCGCATCCACCAGCAGCTGGTGGCCGCCGCGGCCGCCCGGCCGGAGGTGTCGCCGGTCCTGACGGCTCAGTGGCGGATGGCCGCCGGAATGAGCGTCCCGGCCGCCGAACTGCGTCGTGCCGCCCGCCGCGCGCTCGCCGACGGTGATGCGCCCGCGGCCGAGCGGCTGGCCCGCAGCGCCGGGGATGCCGCCCTGCTGGGCCGTGCGCTGGTGGCCCAGGACCGCCCCGCTGAGGCGGAGGAGGCGCTGCGGCACACTGCCTGTCACGACCTGCGCCGGCTGAACCGGCTGTGGGGCCTGCGGCAGGCCGGGGCGGTCCCGTCCGGCGGCATCGCCGGGCGCGCCGCGGCCCTGTTCGTCCCGGAGCCGACAACGCCCATCCCGGCAGCCCGGTTGGTTCCGGACCCGACGACACGCGTCGCGGCGGCGGACTTCGCGGGCTCCTCCGCCGCTGCGGCGGAGGACCTCGCGGGCGTGGAAGCGGCCGCCGCGGTGGAGCAGCCCGACGACCCGGTGCTGGTGGCCGCGGCTGCCGCGCTGGAGGCGTTCGGGCGGACCTTCGCCGGTGCCCCGGAGCGGGTGGTCCGGGAGCACCGCGGACTGCCGCGCCTGTGGCCGTCGATGCGCGGGTCGGCCGCGGCGTGTCACGTGCACGCCCTGCTGCTCACCGGGCGCCTGGCGCAGGCGCGGGAGCGGGCGCGCGCGTACTACGACGCTGCGCTCACCGGCGGCGAGCCCGGCGAGGTGACGCCACTGGCCCTGGCGCGCGGGGTGTGCGAGTGGTGGGCGGGCAGCCCGGCCCGGGCGCTGCCGTGGCTGCGCGAGGCGGTCACGCTGCTGGACGCCCGCATCCCGTTCCCCATCGAGGCGTACGTACGCAGCGAGTACGCGGTCTGCCTGGCCGCGTCCGGCGACGGCGCCGAGGCGTCCCGGCTGGTCGCCGGCCTGCGGGCAGCGCTGCCCGCAGGACCAGGTCTGGACGGTCAACTGCGCATGACCGAACTGCAGGTCACCGCGTTGACCGGCCGGTACGCCCACGCCGCCGACCTGGCCACCGCGCTGGCCGTGGACATGCGTGCGGCCGGGCGGTTGACAGAAGCGGTGGAGGCGCTGCACCTGGCGTGCCGGCTGCGCCCGTCCCGGGCGGTGGCCGCGGACCTCGCCGACGTGGTGGCCGCCTGCGACAGCCCGTTCTTCCCGCTGCTGGCGCGACACGCCGCCGCGCTGGCCGACCGGGACACCGGGGAACTTCGCCGGTGTGCTGCCGAGTTCGCGGAGCTGGGCTACCTGGGGCTCGGCGCCGAGGCGTACGCGCCGGTCGACCCCGCGCGCGCCGACGAGCTGGTGGCGCGCTGCGACGGTTACCGTCCACCCTGGACGGCGGCCACGGCCGCCGACGCCGCGCTCACCGGGCGCGAACGGGAGGTGTGCGAGCTGGCCGCGGCGGGACTGCCCAACACCGAGATCTCGCACCGGCTCGGCATCTCGGTGCGCACGGTCGGCAACCATCTGCAGCGCGCGTACGAGAAGCTGCACGTCGGCGGGCGCCGGGAACTCGGCGAGGTGCTCGGACTCAGCTGAGCGCGACCAGGGCGCCGGACAGCTCGTGCCGGGCCCGCACGCCCAGCTTCGCGTACGCCCGGGCCAGATGGTTGGTCACCGTACGCAGAGCGATACCCATCCGCTGCGCGATCTCCTGGTTGTCCAGCCCGGCCGCGGCCAGCTCGCACGCCTGCCGCTCCCGCGCGCCGAGGCGCACCGCCGGCCGCGGAGGCTGCAGCCACGGCGGCCGGAAGCCGTCACAGGCGCGCGTGAGCCGGTCGGCGCGGCGGCTCAGTTCCGCGGCGGCCCGCGCGTCGCCGTCCTCCAGCCGGGCCGCGGCGGCCACCGCCTCGAGCGCGAACCCGGCGTAGCCGCGTGACTCCCACTGCCCCGCCACGGCGCGCAGGCCGGCACCGTCCGCATCGGCCAGCGCGGTCGCGTGCGCGGCGCACAGCGCGAACAACTCCCCGTCACAGCGCTGCGCCACCGCCGTGAGCCGCTGCGCCGCGCCGCGGTCCCCGGTCAGTCGCGCGGCCAGGAAGTACCCCTCCGCCGCGCTGGTGAGCCGCCCGTCGCGCAGGTTGTGCGCGGCCCGCGCGGCGGCCGCCACGGCGGCGCCCGCCGGCTCGCCGGTCAGCGCCCGCACCCGGATCTCGCCGACCAGCAGGTGGTCGCGCAGCTGCCCGCCGGACGGCAGCGCGGCCCGGGCGTCGGCGAGCACGGTACGGGCCCGCGCGCCGTCGCCGGTGGCGGCGAGGCAGACGGCGTACTCGCTCCAGACGTACGCATGCACCGGGTACGGCACCCCGTCGTCGAGCAGTGCGGCCGCCTCGCGCAGCCACGGCAGCGCCCGTCCCGGGCTGCCAGCCCACCACTCGCAGACGCCCCGCAGCATCGCCAGCGGCGCCACTTCGGACGGTTCGCCGCGGCTGACGGCCGCGTCGTAGTACTCGGCGGCGACCAGACGTGCCCGGTCGAGCCGCCCGGCAAGGACCAGCGCATGCACCCGGCAGGCGCGCGCGGACCCGCGCATGGACGGCCACACACCACCGTCGTGCGGGTCCGCGGCGACCAGGGCCGGCCGGCCCGTGAACAGCATCCGGTACGCGCGGACCGCCGTCGCCGCGGCGGCCAGCAGCGGGTCGTCGACCGGTGTTCTTGACGGCATCCGTGCCGATCGACCGGCCCGGGCCGACGGACCGCCCGGGGCTGACGCATCGTCCAGGGCTCCCGAACCGGCTTGCGCTCCCGAACCGGCATGGGCTCCCGAACCGGCTTGCGCTCCCGAACCGGCTTGCGCTCCCGAACCGGCATGGGCTCCCGAACCGGCTTGAGCTCCCGAACCGGCTGGGTCTCGGGAGTCAGCTTGCGCTGACTGACCGACCCGGGCTCGCGAATCGACTGGCGCCCTCGGACCGGCCGCAACCATCGGACCGGCCGCAACCATCGGACCGGCCGGGGGGCCGCCCGCGGTGGTGAACAGGGCCAGGGCCTCGCGGGCCAGCTCCAGCTCCGGCGGGTACGGCGCTGTCCGGGACGCGCAGGCCTGCCGGGCCAGCCGTACCGCCTCGGCGGGGCGGCGCAGTCCCCACACGAGATTGATGATCCGTAGCGCCTGCATCCGGGGCGGCGGGTCGGTGAGCCGGGCGAGCGTGGCCTCCGCTTCGGCGACACGGCCCTCGACGACGAGCGCCTCGGCCCGCACGGCGTCGCGCGCCGCGGGGTCCAGCCGGTCGGCCAGCCGGTGCACGGGCCCGGCCTCACCCCGCGCCAGCGCGGCCCGGGCGGCGGCCCACGCGTCGCCGGCCGCCACGGGCAGTCCGGCACGCAGCCGCCAGTCCGCCAGCCGGACGGGGTCCACTCCGGCCCGCTGGGCCGCGTCGACCAGCTCGCGCAGTGCCCGCCGACACTGCGCCGGCCCGATCTCGTCGCGCAGGAGAGCGGCATGCAACGGCTGGGCCAGCCGCACGGCGGGCTCGCCACCGTCCGGTCCGAGGCGGACCACCCCGCGCTCCTCCAGCAGTTCCAGGGCGATCGGGTCGACCAGGCGCTCCAGGACGGTCAGGGGCACGGACCCGGCCACGGCCAGGTGGCGGACCGCGTCCACCGGCACGTCGCCGACGACCGCCCGCACCGCCGTCCGGATCGCGGGAAGTGGCAGCTCACCCGTCCAGCGCCAGGCGCCCGCGCGCTCGACCAGTGCGCCGCCGCTTCGGGCGGCGTCGAGCAGCACCCGCAGCAGCCGGGGGTTGCCCTGGCTGTGGCGCCACAGCTCGGCGACCGTGACCGGGTCGGCACGACCGCCGAGCGTCGCGGCGACCACGGCCGCGACCTGCGGCGCCGACAGCGGGGCCACGGGATGCCGCCACAGCAGCCCCCGGCGCAGCAACCGAGCCACCGTCGCCGTGCCGGGCTCGGCCCCGCGGGGTGGGCTGACCGCGGCAGCCTGCGCCGCGGCGCGAACCGGCCCGACCGCATCAACGAGGCCAACCGGACCAACCGCATCGACGGGCTCGACGCCACGAACCAGACCAACCCCGTCGACAGGCTCGACGCCACGAACCAGACCAACCCCGTCGACAGGCTCGACGCCACGAACCAGACCAACCCCGTCGACAGGCTCGACGCCACGAACCAGACCAACCCCGTCGACAGGCTCGACGCCACGAACCAGACCAACCGCATCGACAGGCTCGACGCTGCCAACCGGACCAACCGCGTCGACACGCGAGACGCTGCGAACCAGACCGACCGCGTCGTCGGGCGCGGTGGCCAGTAGCCGGACGACCTGCATCTCGACGAGATGCTCGACGAGGAGGGCGGCGTCGTCGTCGAGCCGGTGCAGGTCGTCGACGCCGAGCACCACCGGGCGACCGGCGCCCAGGCGCCGCAGCAGCTGAGTGGTGCGGGCGTACCCCTGCGATGCCGGGGTCCGTGCGGGTAGCCCGCCCGGGCCGAGCACGAGCGCCCGGCCGGCGCAGTCATCGAGCACCATCTGCGCCAGACGGGTGCGTCCGATACCCGGCGGGCCGGTCAGCAGGATTCCGACCGTCGGCGCGCGACCGGTCAGCAGCCCGGACAACCGGCTGACCAGCGCGTCCGGCATCGCCACGACCTCCCTTCCCCGACGGCGGGGCCAGCCTGACCCGCCGCCCCGCCGCCCCGCAACCGGGCGCCGCCGGAATTGAGCAGCGATTACTCAGGTGCCACCGCGCCGGGGCGCCCAAGATATGCACGCCAATCGATACGTCGGAAGGAACGCACCGTGACATCCCGTACGTCCGGACGCAGCCGGCTCGCCGTCCTGGCGGTCGGCCTCACCGCCGTCGCCTCGATCGGGGTCGGCGCACCCCTGGCGATGGCGGGCACCGAACAGCCCGCCCCGAACATCAGCGCGCGCACCGGCCTGCTGCAGACCCTCGACTGGGAGAACGCCGCCGACCGCACGCTGCCCCCGCCCGGCTGGAACAAGCAGTACTGCTGCGAGAAGTCCCTGAAGATCGTCACGCAGCCCGCCCGCGACGGCGGGTACGCCGCCCAGTTCACGCTCGACCGCGGCGACCCGGACGTGTCCAGCAGCACGCGCAGCGAGCTGAGCCAGCCCGACCAGCAGCCGGTCGCCCAGGAGCGCTGGTACGGCTTCAGCATCAACCTGCCGGATGACTGGGTGCCGGACCGCTCCTCGGAGATCGTCAGCCAGTGGCACCAGCAGAGCAACAACGGTTCCCCGCCGCTCGCGCTGCTGACCAACAGCGGCCACTGGAAGATCGACTTCCGGGGCGAATTCATTGATCTCGGGTCGTATCAGACGGAACGGTGGACCGACTGGGTGTTCCACGTGTCGTGGCGCACCGACGCCTCCGGCGTCCTCGAGGTGTGGCGCGACGGCACGCAGGTGGTCGCCCGCACCGGCCGCACCCACGACGACGGCGCCAATTCGCCCTACTTCAAGTTCGGCATCTACAAGTGGGACTGGGACGGCCGGCCGAAGCCCTCGGACACCAGCCACCGCAGCATGTACTACGACGCGTTGCGCATCGGCGACCAGCACTCCGGCTACGCGGCCGTCGCCCCCGGGGCGGGATCGGCCGGCCCCGGCGACGAGCCGGGTCGGTGAGGCTCTGGCGCGGGGAGGCCCTGGCGCGGGGAGGCTCCGGCGCGGCGAGGCCCTGGCGCGGGGAGGCTCCGGCGCGGGGAGGCTCCGGCGCGGGGAGGCCCTGGCGCCCGGCGCGGGAAGGAGGCTGCGGTCCGTCAGCGTCCGGGGATTGCGCCGGCTCGACCTCCCGCCATGACGCCTCAGCCTGCGGCCATGACGCCTCAGCCTCCGGCCATCGCGCCGACAACGAGGAACGGCTCCTTGCCGGCCTGCACCTCCTCGGGCAACGGGGTGTCCGGTGACTCGTTCGACAGGTCCTCCTCGCAGGCGTAGAACCGGATGAACGCCCGGCGCTGCCCGGTGGCCCGGTCCCGCATCGTGCCGCGCAGCATCGGGTACCGGGTCTCCAGCTCGTCCAGGACCCGACGCTGCGTGACCGGATCCGCCACCTCCAGCTGCACCTCGTGCCCCACCTTGGCGAGAACCTTGAGGTGCGCGGGCAGCATGACGCGGATCATGGCAGCGCCTGGACTTCCACCGACAACACGGCGGGCAGGTCATGCACGATCGCGGTCCACGTGTCGCCGCCGTCGGCCGAGCCGTAGACCTGCCCGCCCGTCGTTCCGAAGTAGATGCCGCAGGGGTCGAGCGTGTCGACGGCCATGGCGTCGCGCAGCACGTTGACGTAGCAGTTGGCCTGGGGCAGGCCGTTCGTCAGCGGCTCCCATTCCTCGCCGCCGGTGCGGCTGCGGTACACCCGGAGCTTGCCGTCGGGTACGTAGTGCTCCGAGTCGCTCTTGATCGGGACGACGTAGACGGTCTCCGGCTCGTGGGCGTGCACCGCGATGGGGAACCCGAAGTCGGTGGGCAGGTTGCCGCTGATCTCCCGCCACGATCCGCCGGCGTCGTCGCTGCGCATGACGTCCCAGTGCTTCTGCATGAACAGCGTCTCCGGCCGGGACGGGTGCATGGCGATGCGGTGCACGCAGTGCCCCACCTCGGCGTCCTGGTCGGGAATCTGGGCGGAGCGCAACCCACGGTTGATCGGCAGCCAGGTGGCGCCGCCGTCGTCCGAGCGGAACGCCCCGGCCGCCGAGATGGCGGTGAACATCCGCTGACGGTTCGCCGGGTCCAGGATGATCGTGTGCAGGCACATGCCACCCGCACCCGGCTGCCAGCCCGGCGCGGACGGGTGGGTACGCAGGCCCGGCAGCTCCTGCCAACTGTGGCCACCGTCGGTCGAGCGGTACAGCGCCGCGTCCTCGCCGCCCGCATACACCGTGTCCGGGTCGTCGGGCGCGGGCTCGAGATGCCAGATCCGTTTGAACTCCCACGGTCGCGGCGTCCCGTCATACCAGAGGTGCTCGCCGACGGCGCCGTCGTAGCTGAAGTCGTTGCCGACCGGCTCCCACGACTCGCCGCCGTCGTCCGAACGCTGGATGATCTGCCCGAACCAGCCGGAGGACTGCGAGGCCCACAGCCGGTCCGGCTCGGCCGGTGAACCGTTGACGTGGTAGATCTCCCAGCCCCCGAAGTGCGGGGGGCTCACCTTCCAGTCCCGCCTGCTGGCGTCGGCGGTGAGGATGAAAGCGCCCTTGCGGGTGCCCACCAGAACGCGTACCCCGGTCATGTCCCACCTCGATCCGGCCTGCCGGCCGTTGACCCGTTGTTGCGAACATCCTCGGCCACCCCTCCGACACTTTTCCGGGTGGCAGCGAAAGTCAAACCAACGGCTGACCCCGTGCACCGAGGGGGGAAGATCCGGAACCTGACATGTTCCTGACGTTCGCGCGGAAGGCTGACCGCTCGGCGCGGGGCCGTCCCGGGCCGCAGGCGGGAGGCAGCTTCATGCGCAGAAGTCACGTACTGGCGGTGGTCGCGATCGCGCTCACCGCGACGTCGGCATGCGGGTCGGCGGAGAAGGCATCGGACGGTGGGGCGAAGGTCGCCACCCTGACCAGTCCGCAGGTCAGCCCGTCCGCGTCGGCGGGCGCGCAGCGGCCACGGGAACGGCTCGACACCACGGCCGAGGAGTTCGAGGCGATGCTGGCGCCGTACAACAAATGTCTGAAGGAGCACGGCTACTCCGTGCGGGATGCGAAGAGGGCGGCCGATCGGAGGCAGTCCGGCGTCGAGGCCGCCCCGGAGCAGCAGAAACAGGACGAGGCGTTCCGCACCTGCGAGGCGCAGTACTACCCGCTGCCGCCGTGGGAGAAGGATCCCGCGAACCCGGAGGCCCGCGACTTCGCGGTCGCCGTGGTCAAGTGCCTCAAACGCAAGGGCGTCAAGTACGTGGAGGTCAGCGACGACGGCCTCAGCTACGCGCTCGGTGGCAAGAACAACGACTCGCGCTCGATCAGCATGGGGATGGACCTCGCGCCCGACTGCGAGCGTGAGGTCGCCGCCGCCAAGAAGTAGGCACGGCGCAGAACCCGGGCGCGGCGGTCGCAGATCAGGCCGCCGCGCCCGGGCCCGTGTCAGACGGTGGCCAGGGCCTGGGTCGGGGTCAGGCGCGCGGCGCGCATGCAGGGGTAGACGCCCGCCAGCACGCCGATCGCGACCGCGCCGCCCACCCCGGCGACCGCCGACGTGGCCGGTACCACCAGCGGCCACGCCTGCCACGACGCGTACCCGACCGTGACGAGCAGGCCCAGCGCGGTGCCCGCGAGCCCGCCGAGCGTGGCGAGCACCACCGACTCGCTGAGGAACTGGCCCCGGATCTGGCCGCGGGTGGCGCCCAGTGCGCGCCGCAGGCCGATCTCGGCACGCCGTTCCAGCACCGCGACGACCATCGTGTTGGCCACGCCGATGCCGCCGACCAGCAGCGCGACCCCGGCGAGAGCGAAGAACAGCACAGCGAAACTGCTTTCGGTGGCCCGCTTCGCGGCCAGCGCGTCCGAGGGCCGGGTCACGATCACCTGGCCGGGCCGCTGCGGGGAGATCGTCTCCGCGAGTACGCCGCGCACCGCCTCGATCTGCGCCTCGTCGCACTGGACGTAGAGGACGGTCGGATGGCCGCCGAAGCGCAGTGTGGTGCGCGCCGCCGCCCAGCCGATGAGCACGGAACGGTCGATGTCCGGCGACAGTGGAGTGGTGGCCAGGATGCCGATCACGGTGAACCGGCTGTCGCCGATCATCACCTGCGGCGCGGCCCGGCCGGCGGGCAGTTCGGTGATGCCGAGCCTGGTGGCGGCGACCGAGCCGAGCACCACGGTGGGAAAGCTCGCGGTCGCCTCGGTCAGCCAGCTACCGGTACGGATCCGCGCGTTGATCGTGGACAGCAGGTCGAGGCGGCTGGCCAGCACGGTCAGGCCGGAGCCGTCGTGCGGGTCGGTGCGGTCGTTTCGGCGTACGAGGGAATGGGTGTTGGCGACCGCACTGACCGCCGTGACCGGGCCGATCCGCCGCACCATCCCGACGGCCGATTCCGGCAGCTCGGCGGGCGGATTCTGATCCGGCAGCGCCGTCGCCTGCAGGGTGTTGGTGCCCAGCGCGGTGAGCCGCCGCAGCAGCGCGGCCTGGCTGGAGGCCGGGATGCCGGTCACCACGATCATGGTGGCGATGCCGATCGCGATGCCGAGGGCGGACAGCAGCGCCCGCGCCGGACGGGTACGCAATCCCATCAACCCCAGCCCGAGCAGGTCGGTCGCGGCCAGCCGGATGGGCCGCACCGGCCCGGTCACCGCCGCGCCCCCGCCACGCCGTCGCGCGCCGGATCGCCGGTGACGTCGCGCACCAGGCGCCCGTCGCGGATCTCGATCTGACGCGGCAGCGCGGCCGCGATGTCCCGGTCGTGGGTGATCAGCACGATGGTGGTGCCCTCCTCGTTGAGCCGCCGCAACAGGCCCAGCACGGCCTGGCCGGTGGCGGTGTCCAGGGCACCCGTGGGTTCGTCGGCCAGCACCAGCGACGGCCGGTTGACCAGTGCGCGGGCGATCGCGACGCGTTGCCGTTCGCCGCCGGACAGCTGCGGTGGACGGTGACCGGCCCGGTGCGACAGACCGACGCGGGCCAGGGCGTGCCGGGCGCGCTCGCGGCGGTCCCGGCGCGGCACCCCGGCGTAGAGCAGCCCCGTGGCGACGTTGTCGACGGCGCTGAGCCCGTCGGTGAGATGGAACTGCTGGAACACGAAGCCGATCTCGCGAGCGCGCAGGGCCGACAGCCGCCGGTCGGTGAGCGTCGCGATGTCCTGCCCGGCGATCCGGACGGTGCCCGAGGTGGGGCGGTCGAGCGTGCCGATGATGGCCAGCAGCGTCGATTTGCCCGATCCGGACGGCCCGACGACGGCCACCATCTCGCCTGCGGCGATGTCGAGGCTGACGCCGGCCAGGGCGGTCACCCCGCCGGGATGGACCCTGCCGACATCGCGTACGGACAGCACGGGCTCGCTGGTCACGACGAGACCACCACGGCGGTGCCCTCGGTCAGCCCGGCGCCGGTGATCTCGACCCAGCCGTCGGCGAACATCCCGGTGTGCACCGCGACCAGGCCGTGCGGGCTCTGCACGGCGTATCCGCCCTCGGTCAGCGCCACCAGCGCCTCGACCGGTGCGGCCAGCACATCCTTGACGGTCCGGCCCGCCACATGGACCTCCACGTCGGCGGCGTCGAGCCGGGCGACGGTCCTCGGATCGTCGACCGCGATCGTGACGGTCAGCTTCGGCGGGGAACCGTCGCCGTCGGCGGGCGCGAGCCGGCGGCCGACCGCCACGACCCGCGCACCGACAGTGCGGTCGTCGGGCAGCGCGACAGTGACCCGGTCACCGCGTTCGATGCCACCGGCGTCGCCCAGTTCGGCGGCCACGGTGATCACCTTGCGGGTCGAGGTCACCGACATCAGTGGCGCGTTCGCGCTGGCGCCGGGTTGCACCTCGACCGATTCCACCCGGACGGCGCCGGGAAGCACCTCGACGTCACCCACGGCGATCGTGCCGGTCACCGGTCGGCCGGTGTCGGTCTGCCACCGTCCGATCGCCGCGATGAGGCCGGCGGTGAGCACGCCGTCGCCCGCCCTGACCCGCACGCCCGAGGTGACGCTGCCGCCCGATGCGCCCTTGTTGCCCGGCTTCGCGCCGCTGCCCGGCTCGGCAGTGCTCTTCGGGCCGCCATTGCTTTTCGGCTCGGCAGTGCTTTTCGGCCCGCCAGTGCTTTTCGGGCCGCCAGTGCTTTTCGGCTCGGCATCGCCGTTCGGCTCGGCGCTGCCGGTGGGGGCGGACACTGCGGCGGACGTGTGCCCGGATGCGCCGGCCGCGTCGCCGTGCTCGCCCGCGCCGCCCGTCGCACTCTCGACGGCGACGTACGCACCAGCCCGCGGCTGGCGGCCGATCGCGTACCCGAGGGCGCGCAGATTGTCCGCGACGATCCGCACGTCGCGGCCCACCAGGTTGCGCCCGGCGATCGGGCGGAACAACGGCATGCCGCCGTAGAACAGCATGACCGGCCGGTCGTCGGCCCGGAACAGCTGCCGGCCACGGGTGATGGTCGCACCCGGCTGCGGCAGCCAGGTCACCGTCGCGTCCTGGTGCCCGGCCAGCGGGCGGGGCGCGCCGTACCCGATGCTGCCGGATAGTTTCCTGGTGGTGGACAGGTCCCGGCGCTCGAGCCGCGCCGTCGCGGCCGCGGCCGTCTCGCGCGGCTGGGCCGCGGCGCCGGTGCGGTGCCGGGTCAGCGCGACGACCGATCCGGCCGCCAGCGCCGCGACGACGGCCGCGACCAGCCACCTGGCCGCGCGGCGCCGCCGGGGCGGCGGGATGCGTTCGGTCGGTTCGTCAAGATCGGAACTCATGCCGACGAGCGTGGCCGCAGGTCGTTAGGAACCTGTCAGGTATGTCCGCGGGGGTCCGCCCGACGCGCCGGGCGCCTCTATCATCGCCGCCATGCGTGCGCAGGTCCTGGTCGCCGAGGACGACCATCGTCAGGCCGAGGTGATCCGCCGGTATCTGACCTCGGAGGGTCACGACGCCGTCGTCGTGCACGACGGGCGGGCCGCCCTGGCCGAGGGTCGCCGCCTGCGCCCCGACCTGATCGTGCTGGACGTGATGATGCCGGGGCTCGACGGCCTGCAGGTGTGCCGGACACTGCGCCAGGAATCGGACGTACTGATCCTCATGCTGACCGCGCGTGCCGCCGAGGACGACCTGCTGCTCGGCCTGGAGCTGGGGGCCGACGACTACCTGACCAAGCCGTACAGCCCGCGGGAACTGGTGGCGCGCGTCCGCACCCTGCTGCGGCGCGCGTCCCGCGGCGCGCCGGAGCCCGCCGGGCCCGGTCCGCGCCGGATCGGGCGGCTCGGCATCGACCTGGAACGCCACCACGTGACCGTCGACGACGTGCGCGTGGAGTGCACCCGCGGCGAGTTCGCGATCCTGGCGGCCATGGCCGACCAGCCCGACCGGGTCTTCAGCCGGGCCCAGTTGCTGCACCACACGCGCGGGATCGACCGCAGTTCGACGGAACGCACCATCGACGTCCACGTGATGAACCTCCGCCGCAAGATCGAGGCCGACCCGCAGCGCCCCGCCCAGCTGCTCACCGTCTACGGCGTCGGCTACAAGCTGACCCCCGGCGGTGCACCGTGACCATCCGGGTACCGGCCCGGCACAGCCTGGTCACCAAGCTGCTGGTCACCTCGGTGCTGATCGCGATCGCCGCGATCGCCTCGACCGCGTGGCTGGCCACCCGCACCGCCACCCGGGCCATCAACCAGGAACGCGGCCGCTCGCTCACCGAGGACAAGGGCGTCTACGACATGCTGGTCGCGTACGCGGCCACCCACCCCGACTGGTCCGGTGCGCCCGCACTGATCCGGGCCCGGGCCGCCCAGCTCGACCGCCGGATCACCCTGATGACCGAGGAACGGGCCGTCATCGCCGACTCGGCGACCGGCCCGCCGCTGCGCACCGCCCGCCCGTCCGCCGTGGTGGATCCGCTCAACCTGGACCTCGGCCTCACCGGCGGCACCGACCGCATCGACGGCCGGGCCGTCGGGCCGTTCCGGGTGCCGCCCGACGAACGCACCGTCCTCGGCAAGGTAGTCGCCGACGAACTCTCCTGCCTGCGCCAGAACGGCCTCGACGGCAGGATCGACCAGCTGCCGAGCGGCCGGCCGACGGTCACCGTGACCGTCCCCGACCCGGCGGACACCGCCGCGAAGTGTCACCAGCGGCTGGCCGCGGTGGCCGGCGCCACCGAGCAGAAGGCACTGCGCGCGCTCGGCCAGCTCGCCACGCGCTGCCTCGGCCTGGAATCACCACTGGCCGTCCAGGTCAGACCCGACTTCTCCGCGTACGTGGCGAAAGGCGACCCGGTCGGCGTCACCGTCCCCGTCAGCGCCCGGGACGCCGCCCGCATGCGCGGCTGCGTGGAGAAGTCGCGGCGGACCCAGCTGCAGCCGTACGTCGCCCCGCCCGCCCTGCTGTTCGTCACCGATCCGGCCGCCGGCGCGGACCAGACCACGTTCACCCTGTCCCCCGCGAACACCACCCGGATCGCCGCGGTCACCGGTGCGGTCCTGCTGGCCACGATCGTCGTCACGATCCTGGTGGGTCGTCGCCTGGTCCGCCCCCTGCGCGCCCTCACCGAGGCCGCCGACCTGCACGGCCCCGTCCCGGTGTCCACCCGCGACGAGATCGGCCGTCTGGCCCGCGCCCTGAACGATTCGGCCGCCCGCCGCGAGCACGCGGAGACGCAGCGCCGGGCGATGGTCAGCGACGTGGCGCACGAGCTGCGTACCCCGCTGACCAACATCCGCAGCTGGCTGGAGGCCGCCCAGGACGGCCTGGCCCCCACCGACGATCACCTGCTGGAACTGCTGCACGAGGAGGCGGTCCTGCTGCAGCACATCATCGACGACCTGCGGGATCTGGCCGCCGCGGACGCGGGCACGTTGCACATCCACCCGGAGCCGACGTACATGCACGACGTGCTCAGCCACGTCGTCGACAGTCACCGGGGCACCGCGCAGGCGGCCGGAGTGCAGCTGACGATCGACATCGAGGGCGACCCCGTGGTGCGCGCCGACCCGGTGCGCCTGCGTCAGATGGTCGGCAATCTGGTCTCCAACGGCATCCGGTACACGCCGCCGGGCGGCACCGTCACGGTGGGTGCCCGGGCGACGACCATCACCGTACGCGACACCGGCGCCGGGATCGCCGCCGCGCACCTGCCCAGGATCTTCGACCGGTTCTGGCGCGGTGACGAGTCCCGCAGCCGGACCACCGGCGGCAGTGGACTGGGGCTCGCGATCGTCCGCCAACTGACCGAGGCGCACGGCGGCACCATCGACGTACAGAGCGAACCGGGCCGGGGAACCGTCTTCACCATCCGCCTGCCCGACGACGCGATCAGCGGCGCGGGCTGACGCTGTACACCACCAGGCCGACCGTGAGCACCATCGTCGCGGACCACAACAGCACGCTCACCACGCACAGCAGGATCGACCTGTGCAGACGCGACCCCACCGGCCGCGGCCTCGTCATCCGGGCCGCGAAGTCCGGATCCTCGATGGCGAGCCGGCGCTCGATCTCGGCGAGCTTGTCGCGATCGTCCTGTCCGAGCATCGCTCCCACCTCCACGCCGGCCATCGCGGCCTGCGTGTCGGGTACCCCGCTGCCGCGTGCGCCATGCCGGTTCACGGCCGTGGGTCGCGGTGTTTGGCGGCGGCCGGTGCGGGCACTGCACCGGCATGGACGACGCGGCCTCCGTCACCGCCTGCGAGGATGGACCGCTGCTGCTGCGCGGCCCGTTCACGCTGCTCACCCAGGACGGCGAGGTCATCGCCGCCGGGCGGCGCACGGTGGCGCTGTGCCGCTGCGGGCGTTCGGCGATCAAGCCGTTCTGCGACGGCACGCACAAGGCCGTCGGGTTTCAGGCCCGCAGCGCCCCGGCCAGCGAGCGCTGATCCTGCAACGAGCTCACACCGTCCGCCCACCGCCGCAGCAGATGTGCGGCGAACCGTCCGTCGAGGGCCAGGGCGCAGGCGGCGCCGAACAGCACGAGCGAGGTCTGCTCCGCCCGGCGCTGCGCCGGCTGATCCGCGCAGTACGCACCGCACAGGTCGTGCGCGGCGATCTGCTCGTGGACGGCGTCGGCTTCGACGTGCTCGTCGTAGAAGCGGGTCGCGTCCGGGTTGCCGCCGAGCCGGCGCAGACCGTTGCCGTAGCGGCGGTTCGGCAGCGACGAGGTCATCTCGAGGACGGCGAGGTGACCCAGGATCGCGCCGAGCAGGCGGCGGTGCAGACCGAACAGTGACATGAGGTTGTTCGTGGCCAGCGTGACCGCGGGGACCGCGTCGACGTGGGCGCCGTACGCGGTGTCCAGGCCGAGTTCGCGCATCGTGGTGCGGAACAGCTCGGCGTGCATCCGTTCGGCGCGGCCACCGCCGTACTCGTCGATCTGGATCTCCACGAGGGCCGCCTTGGGCCGCCCGGCGAGCCGGGGAATGGCCCACGTGTGGGGATCGGCCTCGCGCAGGTGGTAGATCGAGCGGTGGGTGACGAACTCGCGGAACTGCTCGACGGTGGCGTGGCCGGCGAGGTATCTCGACAGTTCCGGCCCGTCGTCGGCGTCGACCAGCGCGGTGAGCGCACGCGGCACGTCCCGCGGCGGCACGGCGGCCGGGAGCGGGACCAGCCGGCGCAGCGCGGCTTCGAACCGGCGTTCCGCCGCGTGGCGCAGAGCCAGCAGCGACGGGTGCCATTCCCAGCCCTCGTCGACGCCGTCGAGGCCGCGGTAGTGCAACTCGTAACAGAGGTGCAGGGTCAGCTGCAGGTCCTCGTCCACGAGCGGGTCGCCGGGTGGCGCGGCCGCGGCGACGAGGTTGCCCGGCAGCTCGTGCGGCGCGCCGGCCAGCGCTCGCCGGAGGGCGGCCGTGACCGGTCCCCGCGGTTGGGGAAGCTGCATGGCCACCACGTTCCCGCACCGCCCCCGGTTAACCGTGAAATTACCGGGCAAATCCGGTCCATGACGTCAGCCATCCACGCACCGCCGCTGCGCGACGCCGCGCTACGCCGGCTCGGCTCGGCGCTCAAGGCCTCCGGGTACGAGTTCACCACCGTCACGCCGGGCACTCACGAGCGTGTCAACCGGCGGCCCGGCAACGCGGAGGGCCGGACCGTGACCGACGTGCTGGGGTGGAGCCGCCCATTCCGGCCGGGGGCGCTGCCCGAGGACATCGCACGGCTGCTCGTCGACGCCCGCGTCCTGCACCGCGACGGCGATCTCTGGTACAGCCTGATCCGGGTCTCCAGCCACGACGGCGAACTGTTCGTCCACTCCGCGTTCCCCCCGGCCGCGCCCGACGCCGTGTTCTTCGGTCCGGACACCCACCGCACCGCCGACGCGGCGCTGGCGCACCTGGCCGCCCGGCCGACGACGCCGTGGCGGGTCGCCGACATCGGTACCGGCAGCGGCGCGGTCGCGGTGGCACTGGCCAAGCGCCTGCCCGCGTCGGAGATCCTCGCCGTCGACGTCAACCCGACCGCGTTGCGCTACGCCCGGATCAACGCCGCGCTGGCCGGGACCGTCCACATCGAGGTGCGCCGCAGTGACCTGCTGGACGACGTGCCCGGCGACTTCGACCTCATCGTCTCCAATCCGCCGTTCATGGCCGACCCGCAGCGCCGGGCCTACCGTGACGGCGGCGGGCCGCGCGGGCACGACCTACCCCTGGCCGTCCTCGATACGGCCGTGCACCGGCTCGCGCCCGGCGGATCGCTGGTGCTGTTCAGCGGCACCGGCATCACCGACGGCCGGGACCCGTTGCTGGCGGCCGCCGCGCAACGGCTCGACGGTACGGGTCTGCGCTGGACGTACCGGGAGGTCGATCCCGACGTCTACAGCGAGAACCTCGACCAGCCCGCCTACGCGCACGCCGACCGGATCGCGCTCGCCGTGCTGACCGTGACCCGCGCCGGGAACGACCGCTGATGTCGCTCACGGAGGTGAGTCCGGCCGGGGCCGCCGAGGTCTTCGCCCGCCGGACGCCGACCGTCGGGGTCGAGGAGGAATTCCTGCTGCTCGACCCCGACTCCTGGCTGAACGTGCCGCTGAGTGCCGCGGCCCGCGCGGCGCTGCCACCGGCCGTGCGGGAACGCAGCCGGGCCGAGTTCCGCCGCAGCATGCTGGAGATGGTCAGCCCGGTCTGCTCCGACCTGCCGCAGCTGCGCAGACATCTGCTGGAGAACAGGTCCGCCGCCGCGGACGCTGCCGCCGCGGTGGGCGCCCGGTTGGTCGCGGTGGCCGCCACACCGGTGGGTGAACCGGACCGCCGCGTCGCCGACACGGCCCGGTACCACGCGATCGCCCGCCACTACGGTCCGATCGCCCACGACCCGGCGCTGTGCGGCTGTCACGTGCATGTCGGCGTGCCCGACCGGGAACTGGCCATCCAGGTGTGCAACGGGCTGCGGCCGTGGCTGCCGGTGGTGCAGGCGCTCACCGCCAACTCGCCGTTCCACGACGGTGCCGACACCGGCCACGCCAGCTGGCGCAGCATCGCGCTGGAACGCTGGCCGAGTCTCGGTCCGTCGCCGTACCTGGAATCGGCGCGCGACTACGAGCGCACCGTCGACGAGCTCGTCGCCACCGGCGCCATGCTCGACGCCTCGCTGGTGCTGTGGTGGGCACGGCCGTCATCGCGATACCCGACGGTCGAGGTACGGGTCAGCGACGTCTGCCCGACCGCCGACGACGCCGTCCTGGTCGCCGCCCTGGTCCGGGCGCTCGTCGCGACCGTCGCCGCCGACGTCGCCGCCGGACGCCCCGCCCCACGGCTGCCCGATCACCTGCTGCGCGCGGCGCACTGGAACGCCGCCCACTCGGGTCTCGACGGCACCCTCACCGACCTGCGCAGCCGCACCGCCCGACCCGCCTGGGAACTGGTCGACGACCTGGTGACCACCGTCGGCGCGGCACTCGACCGGCACGGCGACCGCGCCGTGGTCACCGAGGGTCTGGCGCGCCTGCGCACGCACGGCACCGGCGCGACCCGACAACGCCGCGCCCACGCCCGGGAAGCCGGCCTCTCCGGGGCGCTCGCAGGCCTCGCCACAGCGACCACGAGCGGCTGAAGCGGTTTGGCGATGGGCAGGCAGGGTAGCTCACAGGCGTGGAGGAACGACCCGAGAAGGCCTGGCGCGAGGACCGGGAACCAGCCGGGATCCGAGCCCACCTCCGACCGGCTCCGCCCCTCTCTCGACGGCTCGTCGCCGTCCGGGCGCAGCGGCCCCACCCAGCCTTCGCGACACACGGGGAGGAGCACATGATCAGGTTCAGCCTGGATCAGACGGTGGAGGGATGGGTGTGGCGGCTGATCAGCCGGACCGACTGCGCGGCCGACCTCATCGCCCGCAGCGGACCACCGGCGACGGACCACACCGCGGCGATGCACGAACTGGCATTGCTGGGACACGGCCCGACGCCGCGCATCGTCGGCAGCGATGACGGCCACTGGTGGTGGCTGCTTCCGGCGCCGGACGGGACGATCGCGGCGCAGTGCCCGGCCGTCCACCGCAGTCCCGTCGCCTGCCGGGAGGCGTTCACCGACGCCCGCCGCGCCGCGGTCGCCGTACTGCGCCGGCACGGGCACGAGGCGCAATGCCGGACGTGCGGGTGAGTCGACGGCCGGTAACGGGAGGAGAGGATGACGATGACCGCCTGGACGACCACCGACCGGATCGCGGTCGCGGGGGCCACGCTCGACGGTGACCTCGTACTGCCGGAACACGCGTACGGGCTGGTGCTGTTCGCGCACGGCAGCGGCAGTTCCCGGCACAGCCCGCGCAACCGCGCGGTGGCCGAGGCGCTCAACCACAGTGGCCTGGCGACGTTGCTGGTCGACCTGCTCACCCCCGAGGAGGAGAAGTCCGACGCCCGCACCGGGGACCTGCGGTTCGACATCGGACTGCTGGCCGACCGGTTGATCGGGGTCATCGACTGGCTGGGTGAGCAGCCGCAGACGGCGGTGCTGCCGATCGGGCTGTTCGGCGCGAGCACGGGTGCGGCGGCGGCGCTGGTGGCCGCGGCCGACCGCCGTAGCGTGATCCGGGCCGTGGTGTCCCGCGGTGGCCGTCCGGATCTGGCCGGTCCGGCGCTGATCGAGGTCGCCGCGCCGACGCTGTTCATCGTCGGCGAACGGGACGCGCAGGTCCGCGACCTCAACGAACAGGCCCGCAACACGATGCTGGTGACGGCGGAGCTGCGGATCATCCCGGCCGCCACGCACCTGTTCGAGGAACCCGGCGCCCTGACGCGGGTCGCCGAGGAGGCCGGGCAGTGGTTCACCGACCACCTGGCCTCCCCCGGAGCCCGGCGATGATCTTCGCCGATCGGGATGAGGCGGGCCGGGCACTGGCCGACGAGCTCGCCTTCCGGATGCCGGCGTCCGGTCGGCCGGGACGGATCCTGGTGCTGGCGTTGCCGCGCGGCGGGGTACCGGTTGCGGTGCCCGTGGCCGGGCGGCTCGACGCCGACCTGGACCTGGTCCTGGCCCGCAAGATCGGCGCACCGGGTCAGCCCGAGTTCGGCGTCGGCGCGATCGCCGAGGACGGGCCGCCCGTCTTCGACGGCACCGCCCTGCGGTACTTCGACCTCACCGAGGACGACCTCGCCGACACGGTCGCGGCGGAACGCGCCGAACTCGATCGCCGCCTGCGCCGGTACCGGGCGGACCGGCCCGCGCCGTCGGTGACCGGACGAACCGTGGTCCTGGTCGACGACGGTCTCGCCACCGGCGTCACCGCCCACGCCGCGTTGCGCTGGCTGGCCGGGCACCACCCCGGCCAGGTGATCGTGGCCGTGCCGGTCTGCTCGCGGCGGGCCTGCGACCTGATGGCCGGCGACGCCGACAGCGTCGTCTGCCTGCACGCCCCGGAGGACTTCACCGCGGTCGGCCGGTGGTACGCCGACTTCACGCAGCTCAGCGATGCGGACGTCGACGCCGCACTGGAGCAGCACCGCGGGGCGGAACTCCGGTCCAGGAAGGACGCCGGTCGCGGCGTCGCTGCCCGGTAGACGCCCGCGCGGTTGATGGATGGTGGCATGTCGCGTGGCTATCGGGACCGTCTTCTGGGTACTGCGGCGGTAGGCGACGACATGGGAGGTGGCCGATGGCGCAGGACGTCGAGGGGCGCGACCGGATGCACGACGCCGGTCCGATCCGGAGCCTGATTCCCGCCCGCATCGACCGGCTCCGGTGGTCGCCGTTCCACACTCGCATGATCATCGCGTTGGGCACCGCCTGGGTGCTGGACGGCATCGAGATCACCATCGCCGGCGCGATCGGTCCCGTCCTCGCCGACCAGGCCACCCTCGCCCTGAGCGACACCCAGGTCGGCGCGATCGCCACGGTGTACCTGCTCGGCGAGGTGTTCGGCGCGCTGCTGTTCGGCCGCCTCTCGGACGCCCTGGGCCGCAAGAACCTGTTCATCGTGACCCTGGCCATCTATCTCGCCGGGAACGCCCTGACGGCGCTGACCTGGAGCGGCGACGGCGCCGGCCTGGTCTTCCTGTACCTGACACGCTTCATCGCCGGCTGCGGCATCGGCGGCGAGTACGCCGCCATCAACTCGGCGATCGACGAGATGATGCCCGCGAAGTACCGCGGCCGCGTCGACATCGGCGTCAATGGCACCTACTGGGGCGGCGCCATCATCGGCACGCTCGGCACCTTCATCCTGCTGAATCACATGGCGATCAACGTCGGCTGGCGCATCGGCTTCCTGATCGGACCGGTCCTGGGGGCCTGCATCTGGAACCTGCGCCGGCACCTGCCGGAGAGCCCCCGCTGGCTGATCATGCACGGTCGTGCCGACGAGGCAGAGGAGAACATCGCGCTCATCGAACGCGATGTGCAGGCCTCGGGCCAGCAGCTGGACCCGGTCGACGAGTCGCGCGCCATCGAGATCCGGCCCGGCAGGCCGCACGGTTACCTGTCCCTGCTGCGCGTGTTGTTCCGGCAGTACCCGTCCCGCTCGGTGCTGGGCGCCACTCTGATGATCACCCAGTCGTTCCTCTACAACGCGATCTTCTTCACGTACACGCTGGTGCTGACCAACTTCTACGGCGTACCGAAGGAGAAGGCACCGCTGTATCTCATCGCGTTCGCGGTCGGCAACCTGCTCGGCCCGCTGGCCCTCGGGCACCTGTTCGACGTCGTCGGCCGGCGCAAGATGATCGCCGGAACGTACCTGCTGTCGGGCGTGTTGCTGGCCGTCACGGCCGTGTTGTTCAACGCGGGGGTGCTGAACGCGATCACGCAGACGATCGCCTGGTGCGTGATCTTCTTCTTCGCCTCGGCGGGCGCCAGTGCGGCGTACCTGACGGTGAGCGAGATCTTCCCGCTGGAGATCCGGGCGCAGGCCATCGCGGTGTTCTTCGCCATCGCCCAGTGTTTCGGCGCGATCGGCCCGGTCTTCTACGGCCACCTCATCGGCGCGGGCGACCCGGCGAGGCTGTTCGTCGGGTACCTCATCGGTGCCGCGGTGATGGTCGTCGGCGGGATCGTGGAGGTCGTCCTCGGCGTCGACGCCGAGGGCAAGTCCCTGGAGGATGTCGCCGCACCGCTGTCCGCGGTGACCACCCGCCCCCGCGCCACCGGCTGAACCCGGATCACCGAGCCGGGACGCTAGTCCGCGCCACGGCTGGGTAGAGAGACGACGTGAGCGCCGAGCCCTCCGCACCGCCGATCCGCGCGCCGTCGGCGTGGGCGCCGCTGCACATCGCCGCCTTCCGCAGCCTGTGGCTGGCGCTGCTGGCCAGCAACATCGGCACCTGGATGCAGACGGTCGGAGCCCAGTGGCTGCTGGTCGAACAGTCCGGGTCCGACACGCTGGTGGCCGTGGTGCAGACGGCCAGCACCCTGCCGATCGTGCTGCTGGCCCTGCCGTCCGGGGCGCTGGCCGACACGCTGGACCGGCGGCGGCTGCTCATCGCCGTCCAGTGTTTCCTGGTCGCGGTTGGTGCGCTGCTGACCGTGCTGACGCTGGCCGACCGGATGCCGGCGACGCTGCTGCTGACACTGACCTTCGCCCTCGGCGCCGGACAGGCCCTGACCGCCCCGGCCTGGCAGGCGATCATTCCCGAGCTGGTTCCGCGCCCGCAGCTCGCCTCCGCGTCCGCGCTCGGCGCGATCAGCATGAACCTGGCCCGTGCGGTCGGCCCGGCGGTGGCCGGTGTCCTGATCGCGCGGACCGGCGCCGGCGTCGTGTTCGGCCTGAACACCCTCAGCTTCGCCGTCTTCGTCCTGGCGCTCTGGCACTGGCATCCGCCGGCCGCCGCCCTCGCCGACGCGCCCGAACGCTTCACCGCCGCGGTACGCGCCGGCGGCCGGTACGTGCGGCACTCCCCGGTGGTACGGCGCATCCTGCTGCGCGCGGCGCTGTTCCTGGTGCCGGGCAGCGCGCTCTGGGCGCTGCTGCCGCTGGTCGCCAGCCGCCGCCTCGGCCTGGGCTCCGGCGGTTACGGGATCCTGCTCGGCGCCGTCGGTGTCGGCGCGGTGGCCGGCGCGCTGCTGCTGCCCCGGCTGCACACGCGCTGGCCGATGAACCGGCTGCTGGTCCTCGCCGGCACGGCGTTCGCCACGGTCCTCGTCGTTCTCGGGCTGGCCCGCTCCGAGACCGTCGTGGTGCTGGCGCTGCTGCCGGCCGGCGTCGCGTGGGTCATGGTGCTGTCCAGCATCAACGCCGCCATGCAACTGTTCCTGCCGAACTGGGTACGCGCCCGTGGCCTCGCCATCTACCAGATGGTCTTCGCCGGGGCGCAGGCCGCGGGCGCGTTCCTGTGGGGTGCGCTCTCCGACGGCTTCGGCCTGGTCCCGGCGTATCTGGCCGCCGCCGCGGTGATGGCGGCCGGTGTGGTCACGGCACGCTGGTGGCCGATGCGGGAGACGGCCGCCATGAACCGGGAGCCGGCGGTGTTCTGGCCGGAGCCGCACCTCGATCCCGAGCCGGACGACCACGACGGGCCGGTGCTGGTCACCGTCTCGTATCCGGTCAGCGCGGCGCACGAGGAGGCGTTCGTCGCGGCGATGGAGGCGGTGCGCCGCAGCCGGTTGCGGACCGGTGCGGTGCGCTGGGGTCTGTTCCGCAGCGGCGAGGAGCCGGGCCGATTCGTCGAGGCGTACCTCGTGCCGAGCTGGGACGAGCACCGGCGGCAGCACACCGGCCGGCTGACCGGCAGCGATCGGGAGGCCGAGGAGTGCGCGCTGTCGCTGGCCGACGGGCCGCCCCGCGCCACCCACCTGCTGTCCGCCCGCTGAGCCATGGGCTGACATTCCGGGTACGAAATGCCCTCTTCCAGGTGAGTCCCGGCGAACCGTGGGTACCCAGCTGTCGAACGGACGACCAGCGGAAGGTGCCGCCATGAACCTCGACTTCCTGCGCCCGCTGTTCGACAGTCCGGGCTCATGGGTGTCGGTGTACCTCGACGCCACGCGGAACGCGGCGAACGCCGACCACGAGGTGGCCCTGCGCTGGCGTGCCCTGCGCGAGAGCCTGACCGAGCGGGGCGCCGACGCGGCCACCCTCGACGCGGTCGCCGACGCCGTCCGGAACCACCCCTACCAGCCCGGACGGTACGGCCTGGCGGTCTTCGCCCGCAACGGCGAGGTGGTCATGCTGGAGACGATGTCCGCTCCCCCGGCCACCGACGGGGCGTTCCTGGAACCGCTGCCGCACATCATGCCGCTGATCGCCCAGCGCGGCGAGGAGATCCCCTACGTGCGGGTGCTGGCCGACCGGACCGGCGCCGACCTGGACGCCCTCGCCGTGGGCGGCGCGCCCCGGCACCGGCAGGTGACCGGCCGTGCCACGTTCCCCATCCGCAAGGTGCATGTCGGCGGCTGGTCGCACCTGCACTACCTGAAGGCGGTCGAGGAGTCCTGGAAGCGCAACGCCGGCGACGTGGCCGCGGCGGCGGCGGACCTCGCGGAGGCCGTCGGCGCGGAGGTCATCGTGGTCGGCGGGGACGTCCGGGCCGTGCAGGCGTTCCCGGGGCGGCTGCCGAAGCGCTGGCAGGACCGCGTGGTCTCCACCGACGCCGGATCCCGGCACGCCAGCGACGAGACGGCCCTGGACGACGTGACGATCCAGGCGGTCGCCGAGTGCGCCGACCGGCACGTCCGCGACGTCGTCGACCGCTACCGGGCGCAGCGGGGCGACGGCACCGCGGGCAGCGGTCTGCCCGACGTGGTCGCCCGGCTCCCCCGTGGTCAGGTCGACACGGTGCTGCTGGTCGACGACCAGTCCTCCACCGACACCCTGTGGATCGCCCCGGACGACCCGACGCTGGTGTCGGTCGACGACCAATTGCTGCGCGACGCGGGCGTCTCCGATCCGCAGCGGGTCAGGGCCGACGCCGCGCTGGTGCGCGCCATCGCGGGCACCGGCGCGGACCTGGTCCTGGTCGGACCGGACGAGGCGCCGCTGGAACACGGCATCGGGGCGGTCCTGCGCTACGCGGACGCCTCCCGCTGAGCCGGGCGGGCCCGGCCGATCAGGAGCTGCCATGGGACGTTACGGCGACGAGGTGTACGCCCTGGCGACACCGCTGACCGACCCCGGCGACCTGGACGTCCTGCTGGACCGCATCGGGGACGCCCGGGTCGTCATGCTCGGCGAGGCGACGCACGGCACGCACGAGTTCTACACGTGGCGTGCGGCGATCAGCCGCCGGCTGATCGAGGAGAAGGGTTTCTCCTTCCTCGCGGTGGAGGGCGACTGGCCCGACTGCGACCGGGTGGACCGCAGCGTACGGTGCCGGCCCGACGCGCCGGCCGACCCGCGCGAGGCGTTGCTGGCGTTCCAGCGGTGGCCGACCTGGATGTGGGCGAACGAGGAGGTCGTCGACTTCACCCGCTGGCTGCGCGTGCGCAACAGCACCGTCGACGAGCCCGTCGGCTTCCACGGGCTGGACGTGTACTCGCTGTGGGAGTCGCTGCGGGAGATCCTCGGCTACCTGCACCTGCACGATCCGGAGCGGCTGCCGGCCGCGCTGGCGGCCCTGCGCTGCTTCGAGCCGTACGGCGAGGACGTGCACGAGTACGCGTGGGCGACCCGGCTCGTGCCGACCGACTGCGAGAACGAAGTGGTCGACCTGCTCGTCGCGCTGCGGGCGGCGGCCGGGTCCGACGGGGCCGCCCGGTTCGGCGCCTGGCAGAACGCCGAGGTCGTGGCCGGCGCGGAACGCTACTACCGGGCGATGGTGCGCGGCGGGCGGCAGTCCTGGAACGTCCGGGACCGGCACATGGACGACACCCTGGACCGGCTCCTGCACCACTACGGCCCCGGCGCGAAGGCGATCGTGTGGGCGCACAACACCCACGTCGGCGACGCCCGCGCGACCGACATGGCCGACGCCGGTGAGGTCAACATCGGTCAGCTCGCCCGCGAACGCCACGGCGCCGACCGGGTGGTGCTCGTGGGTTTCGGCACCCACCACGGCACCGTGGTCGCCGGGGACGCGTGGGGCGCACCGATGGAGGTCATGCCGGTCCCGCCCGGCCGCCCGGACTCGCTGGAGGAGGTGCTGCACGCCGCGGCACCCGAGCGGGCGGTGTGCGTCCTGCCCCGGACGGACCGGCCCGACGTGCTGACCGATGAGCTGGCCCACCGCGCGATCGGCGTGGTCTACCGCCCCGAGCGGGAACGGTGGGGAAACTACGTGCCCACAGTGCTCGGCGAGCGGTACGACGCGTTCTGCTGGTTCGACCACTCCGCGGCGGTACGGCCGTTGCACCTGCGCACCGTCGGCGTCGGGGAGCTGGAGACGTATCCCTCGGGCGTCTGACCGGACCACGGCCGGGCAGGCCCGACCGCGGCGATAGAGTGCGCCGCGGAGGTTGTCATGGCGGATGTACGTGTCGAGGTCGACGGCGCGATCACCACGATCTGGCTGGACCGGCCCGACCGGCGCAACGCCGTCGACGGGCCGATGGCGGCAGAGCTGCGCTCGGCGTTCGAGCGGTTCGAGGCGGACCCCGGTCAACGGGTAGCGGTGCTGGCCGGTTCGGGTGGGACGTTCTGCGCGGGCGCGGACCTGACCGCGGTGGCCGACCCGGCACGCCGTAACGAGCTGGCACCGGACGGGGCCGGTGGCGGGCCGATGGGGCCGACCCGGATGCAGTTCGGCAAGCCGGTCATCGCCGCGATCAGCGGGCACGCCGTGGCGGGCGGGCTGGAGCTGGCGTTGCTGGCCGATCTGCGGGTGGTCGAGCGCGACGCCGTCCTGGGCGTCTTCTGCCGCCGGTGGGGCGTCCCGCTCATCGACGGCGGCACCGTGCGGCTGCCGCGGATCATCGGCCTGGGCCGGGCGCTCGACCTGATCCTCACCGGCCGCCCGGTCGACGCCGCCGAGGCGCTGGCGATCGGTCTGGCCAACCGGGTCGTCGAGCCCGGCCGGGGGGTCGAGGCCGCGCGGGAGCTCGCGGAGCAGATCGCGGCGTTCCCGTTCGCGTGCGTGCTGGCCGACCGGGCCTCGACGTACGCCGGGCTGGATCTCCCGGTGGCCGAGGCCCTGCGGGCCGAGGGCGTCGCCGGTGTCCCCGTCGTGTGGCGCGAGGGCGTGGACGGCGCGGCCCGCTTCGCCGCGGGAGCGGGCCGGCACGGCAGCTTCACCGGGCCGGTGGAGTAGGGGCCGGCCGTGACCTCGGCGACACGTAGGCGGTTCAGGGCTCGCGGTTGAACAGTCGTTTCGACCAGAGGTACCCGCCCAGCCCGATGCCGGCGCACCAGGCCAGCGCGATCCACGCGTGGTTGCCGATCGGCGTGCCCAGCAGCAGCCCGCGCAGGGTCTCGATGATCGGCGTGAACGGCTGGTGCTCGGCGAACCAGCGCACACCGGCCGGCATGGAGTCGGTGGGGACGAACCCGCTGCTCAGGAACGGCAGCAGCACGAGCGGCATGGGCAGGTTGCTGGCGGTCTCGACGCTCTTGCTCACCTGCCCGAGCGCGACGGCCAACCAGACCAGCGCGAACGCCACCACCATCAGGAACCCGGCCGTGGCCAGCCAGCCGACCGGGCCGGCGGTGGGGCGGAAGCCGACCAGCACCGCCACGCCGATCACGATCGCCAGGCCGACCATCGCCTGGATCACGCTGCCCAGCACGTGTCCGGTCAGCACCGAGACGCGGGCGATGTGCATCGTACGGAACCGGGCGATGATGCCTTCGGTCATGTCCATGGCGATCGAGATCGCGGTCCCCTGCACCGTGGCCGTGATGGTCATCAGGATGATCGCGGGCGTCACGTAGTTGGCGTACGCGGCGCGCCCGTCCGCCGCACCGAGCCCCGCGCCGAGGGTCCCGCCGAAGACGTAGACGAACAGCAGCAGGAAGACGACGGGCATGCCGACGAGCATCACCGTCATCGACGGGTACCGCAGCATGCGTTTGAGGTTGCGGCGCAGCATCGTCGCCGAGTCGCGCAGCGGGTGGAAACGCGGAGCCGGGGCGGTGAGGGTGCTCATCGGACGGTCACCTTCTGGTCGGTGAGGGCGAGGAAGACATCGTCGAGGTCGGGGGTGTGCACGGACAGTTCGTCGACCTCGATGGCCCGGTCGTCGAGCCGGCCGATCAGGTCGCGCAGCGAGCGCAGGCTGCCGTCGCTGGGCACCCGCAGGGCGAGCGCGTCGTTGTCGCGTACGGCCCGACCCAGCACGCTCATCGCCGCGTCGAGACCCCCGGGATCGGCGAACCGCAGCCGGACGTGCCCGCCGGGGATGCGGCGCTTCAGTTCCTCGGCGGTGCCCTCGGCGACCACCCGGCCACGGTCGAGGACCGCGATCCGGTCGGCCAGCTCGTCGGCCTCCTCCAGGTACTGCGTGGTGAGGAAGATGGTGACGCCGCCCGCCACCAGGTCCCGGATGATCTGCCACATGGTCCGGCGGCTGCGCGGGTCCAGCCCGGTGGTCGGCTCGTCGAGGAAGATCACTTGTGGGTTGCCGACCAGGGTCATCGCCAGGTCGAGCCGCCGCCGCATGCCCCCGGAGTAGGTCGCTGCCGGCTTCCCGGCCGCCTCGGTCAGGTCGAACCGGTCGAGCAGCTGGGCGGCGCGACGGCGGCCCGCGCCCCGGTCCAGGTGGTGCAGGTTCGCCATGAGCTGCAGGTTCTCCGCGCCGGTGAGCAGGTTGTCGACGGCGGAGAACTGGCCGGTGACCCCGATCGCGGCGCGCACGGCGTCCGGTTCGCGGGCGAGGTCGTGCCCGGCGACCCGAACGTCACCGGCGTCGGCACTGGACAGTGTGGACAGGATCCTGACCGTGGTGGTCTTCCCGGCGCCGTTCGCGCCGAGCAGCGAGAAGACCGTCCCGCGGGGGACGTGCAGGTCGATGCCGTCGAGCACCACCTGGTCGCCGAACGACTTCCGCAGCCCGGTCGCGGCGATCGCCGGCCGGGGTGGCGTGCTGGTCATGGTTGCCTCTCTCCGGGCGGTCAGGAGCGGTGGATGGTGATGTCGCCGTAGGAGGTGCGGCCGCGTACCTCGACGGTCCGGTCGGCCTCGTCGGGCCCGACGGCGTTGTCCAGCAGGTTGCGTACCTGCCCGAAACCGGTGTTGATCTCCAGCCAGGCGGCGGTGCCCTCGGCGATGCCGATGTCGAGGTCGCCGCAGGCGGTGCCGAGCACGACCGACCCGCGGGCCACCTGGCCGAGGCGGATGCTGCCGTTGGAGGTCTTCGCGTCGACGCCGGCGTCGGCGCGGGCGAGGTGGATGTCGCCGTTGGCGTTGCGTACCCGCACGTCGCCGGTGACCGCGTCGATCGTGGTGTCGCCGTTGGAGTTCTTGACCACGGCGGCACCCTCGACGTCGCCGATCTGGATCGAGCCGGTGCCGGTGGAGATCTCGGCGTCGCCCGTGACGCCGTCGGCGGCGACGTGCCCCGCCCCGGTGTGCACGCGCAGCGGGCCGGTGCGCTCCAGCCGTACGTTGCCGGTGGTTCTGAGGCGGCACTCGCCGAGACGCCCCGCGCTGCGCAGGTCGCCCATCTGCAGGTGGGCGGAGACCCGGGAGCCGGTGGGAAGTTCGATCAACACGTCGACGGATCGGGTCTTGCGGGAGAAGTCGAAGACCCGTTTCGGGCCGGTGACCTGGAGCGTGCCGTTGGCGCAGTCGACACGGACCTGCCGGGCGGCCTGCACGTCGGAGTCGTCGGCCGCGTCGGTCGGGCGGATCTCGACGACGGTGTCGATGCGGTCGCTGGCGGCGATCCGTACGTCGCCGACGCTGAGTTCGAGCGTGACGGAGATCGGTTCGGGCGTCTCGTACTGTGGCATGGTTGTCCCCGAATCATGGGTGGGTGAGTCGTCCCCGCAGGCCGGGGACGCGATGGCCGGACGGCGTGCGGTGCGGCTAGCGCACCCAGCCGGTGAAGCCCTGCCTGCTGCGTTTGCCGCCGCCGGGCGTCTCGGGACGCGGGTCCCGCTCGGGCCGGTGCAGGGCGGTGGCGGCCGCCCGGACCAGCCAGGCGTTGACCGAGCGGCCCTCCCTGGCGGCGGCCTCCTCGATCGCGGCCTTGAGCTGCTCGGGCAGGCGCACGTTGATCCGCGCGGCGGGACCGTCGTCGGCCAGCAGCGGGTCGCTGTCCGGCGCGGGGCCGCCCGGCGCCATGGCCTCCTCGGCCGGGAGCGCCAGCGGCGGTGGCGGAGTCACGACGAAATTCGGGTCCCGGCCGCGCAGGCGGATCTCCACCGAGCCCGGTGCCAGCTCCCGGGTGATCTCGTCGGCGGCCGCCGACAGCGCGTCCAGCAGCGTCATCCGGATCGCCGATTCGAGCGACCCGGTCAGGCGCTCGACCAGCGCACGCGACTCCTCACCGCCGGCGTCGGCCAGCGTGGCGAACTCACGTCCGAGGTTGCTCACATACGAGGTCAAGTCCATGGTGCCATGATGGCACACTCATGGCACCACTGCAAGCCAGCATGGCACCACCGGGTGCCATGCTGGCGTCAGAGCGGAACATGTGAAGGTTCGGTGTGCGGGGTCGCGCCGACCCCACGGCAGGACCTACGTTCTTGATCATGAGTACGGTGAGCCGGATCCGCGCGTGGTTGCTGGTCTTCGTCGTCGGCCTGATCATCAGCGGCGTGACCGCGTTCCCGCTGGTCGCCGAGACCCGGATGGTGGCGGACCTCCTGCACGCGGTGCCCGCGCCGGCCGCGCTGGTCGCGTGGATCGACCGGGTGCACGAGGGGCTGGCCGCGACGGGCCGGGACTACCCGTTCATCGCCTACGGGACCGACTGGCTGGCCTTCGCCCACGTGGTCATCGCGATCGCCTTCTGGGGACCGTGGCGCGATCCGGTCCGCAACGTGTGGGTCGTCGAGTGGGCGATGATCTGCTGCGTCGCGATCGTTCCGCTGGCTCTGATCGCCGCGCCGATCCGCCACCTGCCGTGGTGGTGGGAACTGATCGACATGTCGTTCGGCGTGGTCGGCATCGTTCCGCTGCTCATCGTCCGGCGGCTGATCCGGCGGCTCGCCGAGGCACCGGCCGAACCCCGGCCCGCGACCTCGCTGGCGAGGCGCGTGCCGGACGACATGGCGGGCTCGGCGTACGGCGGTTAGCGCCGCCCGGACCGGGCCGGTACTTTCGGCTGTTCCTGCGGCACAATGGCCGCCATGCGTGTCCGAGCAGCCGTCGTCGCAGCGGCCGTCCTCCTCACCGCGGCCGCCTGCAGCGACGGGCGGACCCCGGTCGACGGCGCCCCGGCGCCGACCGCCGCCGGGTCCGCGGCCGCCCGGCAGGCGGTCCCGCCGGCCGGATCGGCGAGCCCCACGGCGCCGGGTTCCCCGGCCGCGTCGGCGACTCCGACGGCCAAAGCCCGGGCGGCGGCCGCCTGCGACCCGGTGCCGGCCGGCAGCTACTGGCGGGCCGACGTCTCCCGGCTGCCGCGGCACCCCCGCTCGGCCACGTACGTCGCCAGCATCGGCACCCGTGCCGCCCTGACCGCCGACTTCGGCTCCGGGCAGTGGGACGGCGGGCCGATCGGCATCCCGGTCACCGTCGCGCGGGCCGGCACCGCCCGCGTCCCGGTGCGCTTCGAGTACGCCGACGAGAGCGACCCCGGCCCGTACCCGATCCCCCGCAACGCCAAGATCGAGGGCGGTCCCGCCGCCACCGGCGACCGGCACATCATCGTGTACGACCCGGCTGCCTGCCGGGCGTACGAGCTGTATGACGCCCACCCCGCGGGCAACGGCTGGCGGGCCGGTTCCGGCGCGGTCTACGACCTGCGCAGTCAGCGGCTGCGCCCGGACGGCTGGACCTCCGCGGACGCCGCCGGCCTGCCGGTCCTGGCCGGCCTCGTCCGGTACGAGGAGGTCGCCGCCGGTCACGTCGACCACGCCGTACGGATCACCGTGCCGCGCTCCCAGGCGGCGCACCTGTGGCCGGCCCGCCACGACGCCGGCCGCAAGGACGCGGCGCTGCCGCCGATGGGTCTGCGGCTGCGGCTGCGGGCCGGCGTCGACCCGAACCGCTTCCCGCCCCAGGCCCGGCCCATCGTGCGGGCCCTGCAACGCTACGGCGCCATCGTGGCCGACAACGGCTCCGCCTGGTACATCAGCGGTGCGCCCGACGAGCGGTGGAACAACGACCAGCTGCACTCGCTCAAGCGGCTCACCGGCGCCGACTTCGAGGCCGTCGACGCCGCCCGGCTGATGGTCAGCCGGAACTCGGCGGCCGCGCGCGGCTAACCGCCGGTCCCGGCAACCTCCCCGCTCCGCCACCGGCACTCGGCTGCACCCGCCGGGGATCAGTCTCGTCTGATACCTCGGGGCTCAGCCGTATGCCCGCGTCGGCGCACGGCCACGGGCGGACCCGCGCCGGTAACGACAGATCCGGCAGCCGGCCCGCTGCGCAGCCCTGACCGATCAGGCGGAGGGGCGCACCCAGTGACGCGACGACCGGAAGCTCGACCCGACCGGCAGCACCGGACCCGAGCCCGGCGACTCCTCGCCGCGGCGATCACCGCGGCTCTCGCGGCGTGCCTGGGCGCCGTCGGGGTGGCCGGGCCGGCCTCGGCAGAGGTTCCGGGCAGCGCGCAGCGGTGGGCTTCGCTGATGTACCACAGCCTCACCCCGACCCCGCAGTACGTGAAGGTCCGCAAGGCGCTGTCCGCCCGGCGCGCCATCCTGGCGGCCCGGTCGCGCCGGCTCTCCGCGGCGCGCCGGACGCACAATGCCGCGCAGGCCACGCTCACCACGGCCGTCGCCGCCGACGCGGCCGCCCGTACCCGGTATGTGCTCTCGCGGGAAGCGCTGACCAGCGCGCGGAACAGGCTGATCGTGGTGTCGCTGCAGCGGCCCCGCGACCCGGCCGCGGTGACCCGGATGCAGAACACCGTCACCGCCGCGGCGAAGGCGGTGAACACCCGCAGGGTTCAGGCGCGCGATGCCGCCGCGGCGCTGAAGTCGGCGCAGGCCGCCGCCCGCACCGCCACGGTCGCCATGGACCGGGCCACCGTCGCCTGGCGCATTATCTCCGCGGTGGTCCGCAAATACCAGCGCAGGCTCGCCGCTCTCGACCACTCGGCCGAGATCGCCGCGCAGGCCGCCGCGATCAGCCGCACCGTCGTCACGGATGTCCAGGCCGGGTTCACCACGGCCGACACCACCACCGTCGAGGGCATCACCGTGCACAAGAGTGTCGCGTTCGCCTTCCGGCGGATGCTGGCCGACGCGCGGTACCACGGGATCATCCTGTCCGGCGGCGGGTTCCGGACCAAGCAGCGGCAGATCGAACTGCGGAAGATCAACGGCTGCCCCGACGTCTGGACCGCGCCGCCGTCGTCGTGCCGCGTGCCGACGGCGATTCCCGGCACCTCGCTGCACGAGGTCGGCCTGGCGGTCGACCTCACGGTCGACGGCTCGTCCGTCCCCCGGGACAGCGACGCGTTCCGGTGGCTGTCCGCGAACGCCCACAGGTACGGGTACGTGAACCTGCCCTCGGAGCCGTGGCACTGGTCGATCACCGGCTCCTGACGGCGGACACCCGGGCGCCACAGCCCATACACGATAGGTGTAGTGGGATATCGCGGCGCGGACGTTCCGGGAATACGGGCCGCCGCGCGTGAGGGTGGTCATATCGGCTGGACGGTCCCCCGCGCGGGGCTGTTAGCCTCGACGACAGGTCATGAGCGCCAGCGTCAAGCCCCGGCTTGCTGGCCGGCAACCCTCCTCCGCGGTGGGGTGCCCCGGGTGAGGACCGGGCACGGAGCAAGCCCCGTGCAAGCGTGGCCTGGCCCCCCAGGTCAACACCGACCCAGGAGAGCCATGTCTTCCCGTCGCTGTGCCGCATCGCCGGGCGCCCGCCCGCGGGCCGCACGCCTGCTGCCGTCGCTCACCCGCCGCCGGCACATCGACATGATGCGCGTGTGCAGCGCGGCGTGTCGTAGCGCCTCCGCGCGTTAGGCGCACAGAACCCCACACCCTTCCCGCGGTGGGCGCATCGCGCCGTCCGATCGGACCTTCGCGCCCGCCGTACCGATCACCCTTCCTCGGAGAACCCTGTGCGATTTCTGCCTGCCCTCACCCGGGCCGCCGCCCTCGGCGCCGCTGCGATCCTCGGCGCCACGCTGCTCACCGCCTGCGGCGACGACAGCCCGTCCGGCTCGGCCGACAACCCGTACGGTCTGCTGCAACCCGGTGTGCTGCGCGCCGGCACCCTGACCGACGCCCCGCCGAACGTCTATCTCAAGGACGGCAGGTTCACCGGCTTCGACAACGACCTGCTGACCGCGGTCGCGGCCAAAATCGGGCTGAAGGTGGAGTTCGTCGGCACCGACTTCTCCGCCCTGCTGTCGCAGGTGAACAACCACAAGTTCGATGTGGGCAGTTCGTCGATCACCGTGACCGAGGCCCGCAAGCAGACCGTCGACTTCGGAAACGGCTACGACTTCGGCTACTTCGGGCTCGACGTCCCGGCGAACTCCACGATCACCGGCTTCGACCAGCTGAACGGCAAGCGGGTCGTGGTCGTCCAGGGCACCGTCCAGGACGACTACGCCACCGGCAAGAGCCTCAACCCCGTGCGGGTGCCCGACTACAACGGCGCCGTCAACCAGCTCAAGGCCGGCACCGCTGACGCCTGGATCGCCCCCGCGGAGATCGGCGACAAGTCCGCGGCGGACAGCGGATCGAAGATCAAGGTGGCGGCCAAGCAGCTCAGCCCCGCCCCGACCGCGTACGCGGTGGCCAAGGGCCACGACGCGCTGCGCGAGGCGCTGAACACCGGCCTCGACCAGGTCATCGCGGACGGCACGTGGAAGCGGCTGCAGGCGCAGTACTACCCCGGCCGCCCGATCCCGGCCGGCTTCACGCCGGGCAGCGGCAGCACGGCGCCGAGCACGTCCGCGTCGGCCACGTCCTGAGCCGGTGACCACCGAGTGGGGGCGGTGACCGGCCAATGGAATCGGTGAGCACGCTGTGGGAAACGTTCTTCGACTGGCCGTCGATGCGCGCCGCGCTGCCCGAGATGCTGACGGTCGGGTTGCGCAACACGCTGGTCCTGGCGGTCTCCGCCGCCCTGCTCGGCTCGCTGCTGGGGCTGCTGCTGGCCGTCGCCGGTATCTCGCGGACCCGTTGGCTGCGCTGGCCCGCGCGGGTCTACACCGACGTGTTCCGGGGATTGCCGGCCGCGGCGACCATCCTGCTGATCGGTGTGGGCCTGGCGCCGCTGGGCATGCGGGTCTGGGGGCCCAACCCGTACCCGCTGGGCATCCTCGCGCTGTCGCTGATCGCGGCCGCGTACATCGGTGAGATCTTCCGGTCCGGCATCCAGTCCGTGGAGGCCGCCCAGCTCGAGGGGGCGCGCGCGTTGGGCTTCTCCTGGTCCGCATCGATGCGCCTGGTGATCATTCCGCAGGGGATCCGCCGGGTGCTGCCGGCCTGGGTGAACCAGCTGATCGCCCTGATCAAGGACTCCAGCCTGGTGTACTTCCTCGGGCTGGTGGCCAGCCAGCGGGAGCTGTTCCGGATCGGGCAGGACCACGCCGCCACCACCGGCAACGAGTCCGCGCTGCTGCTGGCCGGGCTGTTCTATCTCGCGCTGACCGTGCCGCTGACGCACGTCGTCAACTGGATCGATCAGCGACTGCGGCACGGCCGCCGGGTGAGCATCCCGACGGCGGACGACGACGAACCTGCGTTGGCGGGGAGTGGCCGATGACCAGCTCGGTGAGCCTGAGCCTGCGGGACATCCACCTGGCGTTCGGGGCGCACAAGGTGCTGCGCGGCGCCGACCTCGACGTGGCCCGCGGGCGGACCGCCTGCGTCATCGGGCCCTCGGGCTCGGGCAAGTCGACGCTGCTGCGCACCATCAACCGGCTGATCGAGCCGGACCGCGGTGACGTGCTGCTCGACGGGCGCAGCGTGCTCGGCGACGACCCGGACCGCCTGCGGCAGCGGATCGGCATGGTGTTCCAGCAGTTCAACCTGTTCCCGCACATGAGCGTGCTGCGCAACATCACCCTCGCGCTGCGCAAACTCCAGGGACTCACCGAGGACGAGGCGGTCGCGGCCGCGCGGACCCAGCTCGACCTGGTGGGACTCGCCGCGAAGGCCGACGCCCGGCCCGCGCACCTGTCCGGCGGGCAGCAACAGCGGGTGGCGATCGCCCGCGCCCTGGCGCTGCACCCGCAGGTCATGCTGTTCGACGAGGCCACCTCCGCGCTCGACCCCGAACTGGTCAAGGGAGTGCTGGGTCTGATGGCCGACCTCGCCGCCGAGGGCATGACGATGGTCGTGGTCACCCACGAGATGGGTTTCGCCCGCGAGGTCGCCGACACAGTCGCCTTCATGGACCGGGGGTCGGTGCTGGAGGCCGGCGAGCCAGCCGCGATCTTCGAGGGAGCCACCCATCCGCGGCTGCGCCGGTTCCTGTCCCAGGTGCTCTAGGCGCCGGGCGGGCCGGCCAGCACGGTGGGCGCGTACTCGAGCAGCTGGAGCCGGCCGTCGAAGGTCCGGCTGGCGGTCATCTCCAGCGCCACATCGGGGTATCCGTCGTAGATCCGCTCCCGGCCGGTGATCCCCGTCAGCACGGGGAAGACCACCACACGGAAGCGGTCCACCAGGCCGGCCGAGAGCAGCGACCGGCACAGCGACAGGCTTCCGAGCGTACGCATCGGGGTGGTGCCGTTCTGCTTCATCTCCCGGACGGCACCCACCGCGTCGTCGCCGACCAGCGTGGTGTTCGTCCAGGACAGCGGCGGCCGCAGCGTGCGGGAGAAGACCACCTTGGACAGCCGGTTCATCGCCGCGAAGGCCGGCTCATCGCCGCCGGCCGCGGCCATCGCGGACATGAGGCGGTAGGTCTTCGCACCCATCAGTACGGTGTACCCGGTCGCCAACTGCTGGTCCAGCCACGCGAGATACTCCGGCCCGCCGAGCCCCCACAAGCCCGGCCAGCCCTCCGCCGCGGCGTATCCGTCGAGCGAGGTGATGAAGTCGATCATTACTTCGGGCATGCGCGTCCCCTCCCGTCGCCTCCGTCCAATCCCATACCTATCAGGGCCCCGGTGTCCTCATACGGGAAAGCGGCCCGGGGCACCGCCCCGGGCCGCTGTCGTCCGCGGGATCACTCAACAGGCACCGGGGCCGCCGTACCGGAAGGTCCGGTTGCTCAACTGGGCCACCGTGTACACGCTGGGCACGGCGTACGTGGACAGATTCACGTCGAGCAGGCTCAGGAACGACACGCTCCCGATGCGGGCCGCGCTGGCGTTGCTGGCGGGCAGGCCGTTGCCCATGTCGGTGCACGGCTGGGCGTTGGGCGAGGCGACCTCGCCGAAGTACTGCACCGTGCCGGTGACGGTGAACTGCCCACCCCACAGGCTGTCCGGGAAGTAGCCCACCCACTCCGTGTCGTACGCGACCCACCAGGCGCCGTTGTAGTGCTGGATGCCGAGCTGCTTGGTCACGCCCTGGGGCAGGGTGTCGCCCGGCTTGATGTTCTGGCTGTACTGGACGAAGCCGCACGCGTTGTAGCAGCTCTCCTGATGATTCACCCAGTGGTAGACGAACAGGTGCGGGTCGCTGTCGCCGTTGACGGTGCGGTCCACGTTCCAGCCGACCTCGGCGATGTGCGCGCCGTCGAGCGACTGCACGCTCATCTCGGCCAGCGTGTGGAAATCCCCCGCCGCCAGTTCGGGCTTGGCGATGGTGAAGTTCGCGTACGTCCCGCTGAACAGCAGCCCCCCGATGCTGACGTTCTGCGTTCCGACGGAGTAGAAGTAGTTGACCTGCGATCCGCCGCCGGACACGGGCTCCCGGAACGCGGGCGGTTTCGGCGGGACGACGTCGGTGGTGCTCTTCTTGACCACGCCGCTGCGCGTGCTCTGGCCCTTGGGGGCGAATTCGGGGTCGGCCTCGGTGTCCCCGCTGGTGTCGGCCGGTGCGACGTCCGCGCCCTCGGCCGCGACCTCGGCGCTGTTGGCACCGGGCTCCGCCCGGGTGAGTTCCGTCGGCGTGCCGCCCCAGGGCAGCCTCGGCGGTGGTGCCTCGCCGTCGGGCCCGGCGTCCGGCAGGGCACTCGACGACGGCGTCGCGGCGGGATCGTCCGGCGCACCCGACGACGGCGTCGCGGCGGGATCGTCCGGCCCACCCGACGACGGAGTCGCCGCGGGATCGTCCGGCGCGCTCGACGAGGTCGCCACGGAGACGGTGTCGGGATTCTCGGCCGCGCCGGCATTGAGCGTAAAGACGACGCTCATCGAGCCGACGGTGACCACGGCAAGGCCGGCGGCGATGAGACCGCGGCGGGAGATCGGCACTTGACAGTCCTCATTGCTCGGGGGGTCGGAGGCGGGGGGAAGGGGAATCCTCCGGCACCGTTCTCGACGGCGGTGCCGACCATATAGCCGTCTCCATGGCTGATGCCCCCGCGAAGGCGGTTTCCGCCTTTCCGGTGGAGGCTCCGAACCGATCCGGCGACACCTGAGGGTGGAGTGGCCACCAAACGTATCGACACCGTGGCGCTCAGCGCATAACGTGCTGCCCGTAAAGAGGCAAAATATCAGAGCTTCTTTCAGGTCCGGCGCTGTATGCCTTTCCACCGACATTCTCAGGAATTGCGAGATCCATTCTGGACGGGAAGCGGCAGCCGTCACGAAAGGGAGTCCCGATGTTCCGATCGAGATGGACAGCGGCCGTGGCCGCCGTCGCCCTCGCACCGCCCCTGCTGATCGCCACGGCCACCGGTCCGGCGGCCGCGCAGGTGGACGGCTCGGCCCTGCACCCGGCGAACCACCGGCTGACCGCCGACGCGCCGATCAGCGCGACGGGGAGCGCCACCCGCCATGCGGCGCCCGCGGCACCGGCAGCGGACAGCCCGCTGCAGCTGACGCAGGCGTGCACTCCGGCCACCATCGCGGTGAAGCAGTCCACCACCTGCACGATCACG
The DNA here is from genome assembly GCF_047159485.1 of Krasilnikovia sp. MM14-A1004. Taxonomy (GTDB): domain Bacteria; phylum Actinomycetota; class Actinomycetes; order Mycobacteriales; family Micromonosporaceae; genus Actinoplanes. Next base: position 4,007,492 of record NZ_AP038773.1, read on the forward strand.
GCCGAGAACACCGGCCCGGCCGACACCACCGTCGACCTGACCACGACCACCGAGCGCCACCTGCACCTGACCGGCGCCACCGGGGCGACCGTGACGATGCCGTTCACCGCCCGCGCACCCCGCGCCACCCTCGCCGGCGCCCGGCCGGCCGGGCCGATCTCGGTGGCGCCGGACCCCGGCACCATCTTCGGCTACATTCCGCTGACCGCGTTCGGCGGCAACACCATCCTGCCGGTCGGTGACGAGCAGATCGTGAACCTGGACGTGCCGGCGTTCCTCTACGACGGCGTCAGCTACTCCCGGCTCGGCATCGCGTCCAACGGCTACCTGGTCGTCGGCGGCGGCGACGGGGCCGACGTCGCGCCGCAGGGTGCGATTCCCGATCCGGCCCGGCCGAACAACGTCCTCGCGCCGTACTGGACCGACCTCGACGGGACCGGCGCCACGGGGGTGCTGGCCAATGTGCTCACCGACGGCGTCGGCAACTGGATCGTCATCGAGTGGCAGGTCAACCTGGCCGGGACCAGCACCGTCCAGACGTTCCAGACGTGGATCGGCACCAACGGTGTCCAGGACGTCCAGTACGCGTACAACTTCGGCACCCTGGCCGCCGGCAGCTCCCCGCTGGTGATCGGCGCCGAGAACGCCACCGGCACGGCGGGGGCGCGCTCGGGCGTCGGCGGCCTCCCGACGTCGGACCTGCGGGTCACCAGCGCCGCGGGACAGCCGGGCGGCACGGTGTCCTACACCGTCACGGCCAAGGGCATCGTCCGCGGCACCGGCGAGGTGCAGACCGTCGGGCTCACCCCGGATCCGGTCACCGTCACCACACCGGTGACCGTCGACCGCTAGGCACCGGCACCGCGTTCGTCCGCGCCGATCCACGATGGTCGGACGGGCGAACGCGGTGTCCCCTATTCGCCCCGGAACACCGGGGCACGCCGCGCCAGGCTCGCCTCGATGCCCTCGGCACTGTCGCGGGTCGCCCACAACACCCGCTGTTCGGCCAGCTCGTGGTCGAGGGCCCGGCGGACCCGCGCCGCCAGGTCGTCGCGCAGGGTCTGCCGGATGGACCGGACCGCCAACGGCGCGGATGCGGCGATCTGCAACGCGAACGCCCGGGCGGTCTCCCGGAGCAGGCCCGGCTCGGCGAGCCGGTCGGCGAGACCCATGCGTACGGCCTCCTCGCCGCCGACCCGCCGCGCGGTCAGCAGCATGTCGGCCGCGGCCTGGCGGCCCACCAGCTCCGGCAGGGTGACACTGAGGCCGAAGCCCTGATGGAAACCGAGCCGCGCGAAGTTCGCCACGAACCGCGTCGACGCCTCCGCGACCCGGAAGTCGGCGGCGCACGCCAGGCCCAGCCCGCCACCCACGGCGCTGCCCTGCACGGCGGCGATCACCGGAGTCCGTACCTCGAACAGCCGCGCCGCGGACCGGTACAGGGCCTCGGCCGCGGCCGCCCGGTCGCGGACGAACTCGCCCTCGCCGAGGTCCGCACCGGCGCAGAAGTGCTTGCCCGCCGACGCCAGCACGATCACCCGGCACGCGGGGTCGGCGTCCGCCGCCAGCGCGGCGTCGACGATCCGGGCCAGCAGCGCCTCGTCGACGTGGTTCGCCGGTGGCCGGCGCATCTCCAGCAGGGCCACACCGTCCGCGACGGTGACCGACAGCTCCGTGCTGCTTTCCGAACCCACTGCATGCCTCCGAGCGCCACGATGATCCGTCACGACACCCTGTCACACGCGGCAGCCGGCCCCGGCCCGGATCGGTCATTCGGTACGAACCGGCGGCCGACCCGCCCCGAGGTCTCAGGACGAGCCGCCGATGGCCGATCGGTGAGCAGAAGAATCGTGCTGACGCTGGGTGGTGATGGGTCGTGACGGACGGGCGTACGGCGCCGGCCACGCTCGCGGGTGACGGCGACGCGTGGTTTCAGGCCCTGGTCGACCTGTCCCCCGACACCATCTTCGTGATCTGCGACGGATATCACGTCTTCGCGAACGCCCGCGGCCTCAAGCTGCTGGGCGCCCGCACCATCGCCGACCTGCAGGACCGGCCCGCGATCGAGTTCATGCATCCCGACTACCGGGATCCCGGCGCGGCACGGATGCGCTCCCTGACCGCCGACGGCGAGCCGCTGGAGTACGTCGAGGAGAAGCTGATCCGCCTCGACGGAGGGGTGGTCGACATCGAGGCCGCCGGCACGCCGCTGGAGTTCCAGGGCCGTCCGGCCGCGCTCATCGTCGCCCGCGTGATCACCGCCCGCAAGCAGGCGGAGGCGGCGCTCGCCGCCGCACAGCAGCGCTTCCAGGCGGCGTTCCGCAACGCGCCCACCGGGATGGCGATCCTCGACGCCACCGGAGCGGTGACCGAGACGAACCCCGCCCTGGAGGAGCTGCTGGGCGAGCCCGCCGACGGCATCGTGGACCGGCCCTACTGGCAGTGGGTCGACGTGACCGACCGGCAGCGCGCCCGCGCCGGCTTCCACGCCCTGGCCACCGGATCGATCGACTCCAGCCGGGGTGACCTGCGCTTCCGCCGCTCCGACGGCGCGGAGGCCTGGGTGCACGTCTGCCTGGGCGCGCTCCCCGACAGCGGCTCGTTCGTCGCCCACCTGAGCGACGTGACCGCCGCCAAGGCCGCCGAGCAGGAACTCACCCAGCAGGCCCGGATGGACCCCCTCACCGAACTCCCCAACCGGGCGACGCTGCTGGAACACCTGGCCCGCGCGCTGGACCGGCGGCTGAGCGAGGTGGCGGTCCTCTTCCTGGACCTGGACGGCTTCAAGCAGATCAACGACGGGTACGGGCACGCGGCCGGCGACGAGCTGCTCCGGTCGATGGGGCGACGGCTGCGCGGCGCGATCCGCTCCGAGGACTTCGTCGGCCGGCTCGGCGGCGACGAGTTCGTCGCGATCCTCACCGGCCCCGACTGCGAGCGGCGCGCGCACGGGATGACCGCCCGGATCCGTGAGCTGGTACGCCAGCCGGTCCCGCTGGCCTCCGGCGAGGTCAGCGTGGACGTGAGCGTCGGCGTGGCCGTGGGCACCGGGACGTCGTACGACGCCAAGGCGCTGCTGGCCGCCGCCGACAGCGCGATGTACCGGGCCAAGACCGCCCGGCACGCCGCCACTGCCAAGTCACCGGCCCTGGCGCACCGGGACGGCTGACCGGCTGCGCAGCGGCGCGCCGACCTCGTGCAGGTGCCGCAGCGCCCGACGGTACGACTCCAGCAGGCTCGTCTGCTCGTACGCGACGCCGATCTCGGCGCAGTACGCCGCCACGATCGGCTGCGCCCTGCGCAGGTTCGGGGTCGGCATCGCCGGGAAGAGGTGGTGCTCGATCTGGTAGTTCAGGCCACCCAGCGCGGCGTCCGTGAGCCGGCCCCCGGTCACGTTGCGCGAGGTCAGCACCTGCTTGCGCAGGAAGTCCTCGGTGCCGTCCGGGTGCGGCATGCCCTTGTGGTTCGGGGCGAACGTCATGCCCAGATAGACGCCGAACAGCGCCTGGTGCACCACGAGGAACGCGAGCGCCTGCACTGGGGAGAGCACCAGCAGCAGCGCGGTCAGATAGCCGGCCACGTGCACCACCAGCAGCGCCGCCTCAAGGTTGCGGTGCTTCATGTCGCCGCGGATCAGCGCCTTGACGCTGGACACCTTCAGGTCGATGCCGAGCAGCGTCAGCAGCGGGAAGAACAGCCCCGCCTGGTGGCGGCCGATGAACCCCTTCAGCCCGCGCCGTCCCCGGGCGGACTCGGTGGCCCAGATCAGCACCTCGGGCGCCACGTCCGGGTCGAGATCGTCATGGTTCGGGTTGTTGTGGTGACGGGTGTGCTTCTCCATCCACCACCCGTAACTCATCCCGACGCCGAGGTTCCCGGCGATCCGGCCGGCGACCTCGCTGGGCCGCTTCGTCCGGAAGACCTGGCGGTGGGCCAGATCGTGCGCCACCAGCGCCACCTGGGCGAAGGTCACCGCCAGGAAGGCGGCGACGGCCAGCGTCCACCACGAGGACCCGACGAGAAAGAACGCCGTCCACCCGCCGACCAGCGCCAGGGACACGGCGCTCAGCCGTACGGCGTAGTGGGCGGGCCGCCGCTCCAGCAGGCCCGCGCGGGTCACCCGCCGGTTCAGTTCGGCGAAGTCGCTTCCGGTCGTCGGCCGTGCAGGCTCCGTCGTCATCGTCATGCCTCCAGGCTCGCGGCCGATCGCGTACCGGTCAGGAGTGCCAGGCCCCCGCGAATGGTGGTGCTAGCACCCGCGCCGGACCGGCGGGAATGTGCGCATGGTGGAGGCCGGGAAGAATGGGGTTCCATGGAGACACGGTCGTGGGTGCGCGACGGCCTGCGCGCCATCGGCGGCGGCGCCATCACGGCCGGTCTGGCGATCACCAACCTGCTCCTGCTGGTGGTGACGCTGGTCGCGCTCGTACTCGTCCCCGTACCGTTCTTCGGTCTTGCCCTGCTGCCCTGGGTGATGGCCCTGGTCCGGATGCGCACCGACCTGGAGCGGCGGCTGGCCGCGCGGGCCGGAGTCGTCATCGCGCGCCCCTACCAGCCGCGCCCGGAGCGTGCCCTGCCGGGCGGCTGGCGGAGTTTCCGGTGGATCGTGACCGACCCGGCCACCTGGCGGGACCTCGCCTGGCTCGTGCCCGGCGCCGTCGTCGGCCTCGCGCTCGGCCTGCTGGCGATCGCCATCCCGCTGTACGGCGTCGAGGGCATCTCGCTGCTCCCGCTCTGGCTCTACCTGAGCGTCGACTGGTACGGCTACGGGTTCTTCTGGCCGATCGCCAGCCTGCCGGAGGCGTTGCTCTCGGTCCCGCAGGGCGTGCTGTTCGTGGCACTCGGACTCAGCGCCGCGCCGGTGCTGCTGACGGTCAACGCCCGGTTCACCAGGCTGTTCCTGGCCCCGACGAAGGCCGCCGAGCTGCGCCTGCGGGTCGCCCAGCTGACGGTCACCCGCGCCGACACGGTGGACGCGCAGGCCGCCGAGCTGCGCCGCATCGAGCGGGACCTGCACGACGGCGCGCAGGCCCGGCTGGTGTCGCTGGGCATGACGATCGGTCTGGCCGAGGAGATGCTGGAACGGGATCCGGCCGCGGCCCGCCGCCTGCTCACCGAGGCCCGTGAGGTCAGCGGCACGGCCCTGTTGGAACTGCGCAACCTGGTCCGCGGCATCCACCCGCCGGTGCTGGCCGAACGCGGCCTCTACGGCGCGGTACGCGCGCTCGCGATGGGCCTGCCGCTGCCGGTCGCCGTCGAGCTGGACCTGCCGGGGCGCCCGGAGACCCCGGTCGAGTCCGCTGCCTACTTCGCCGTCGCGGAGGCACTCGCGAACGTGGTGCGGCACAGCCGCGCCCGCACCGCGCAGGTGTCGATCCGGTACGCGGGCGGCCTGCTGGCGCTCGGCGTGCGCGACGACGGCGTCGGTGGCGCGGACCCCTCGCGGGGTACCGGCCTGCGCGGCATCCAGCGTCGGCTGGCCGCCTTCGATGGCACCATGACGGTGTCCTCGCCGCCCGGCGGTCCGACGGTCGTGATGATGGAGTTGCCGTGCGTGTTGTCATCGCCGAAGACCATGCCCTCCTCCGGGACGGCCTGACCCGGCTGCTGGAGGCGTTCGCGTTCGAGGTGGTCGAGGCGGTCGACAACGGTCCGGCGTTGCTGCCGTCGCTGGTCCGGCACCGCCCGGACATCGCCGTGGTCGACGTACGGCTGCCGCCGACCTTCACGGACGAAGGGTTGCAGGCGGCGATCGCGGCCCGCAGTCAGGTGCCCGGCCTGCCGATCCTGGTGCTCTCCCAGCACGTCGAGCCGCTGTACGCCCGCGAGCTGCTCAGCGACCGCAACGGCGGGGTCGGCTACCTGCTCAAGGACCGCGTCTCCAACGTGGCGCAGTTCGTCGACGCGGTGCGCCGCGTCGCCGACGGCGGCACGGCGATGGACCCGGAGGTGGTGTCGCAGCTGCTGGCCCGCCGCGAACCCCTGGCGGGGCTGACCACCCGGGAGCGCGAGGTGCTCGGCGAGATGGCGGAGGGCCGGTCGAACGCGGCCATCGCGGCCAAGCTCTTCATCACCGAGAAGGCCGTCAGCAAGCACATCAACAACATCTTCACGAAGCTGGGCATGCCGCCGTCGGACGACGACAACCGGCGCGTACTGGCGGTCCTCACCTACCTGAACGCGTAGCGGGCCCGCTCCCTAGCGGGGAAGCGGGGGCAGCGACGGCCGGTCGAGCCACGCGGCGAACAGGTCGTCCAGGGGTTCCCGCGCGAACCGCTGGGCGTGCGCGCGGAACTGCTCGGTCGTCACCGTGCCGTGCCGGTTCTCGGCGGTCCAGGCCCGCAGCATCGCGAAGAAGGACTCGTCGCCGAGCTTCTTGCGCACCGCGTGCACCGTGAGCGCGCCCCGCTTGTAGACCCGCTGGTCGAACATCTTGTCGATGCCGGGATTCGCGACCGTGACGTCCATCGGGCGTGCGGCGACGCGGGCATACCAGTGTGCCGCCAGGGCGTCGGTCGACAGCTCGCCGCAGACGCCGGACCACAGCCATTCCGCGTACGTGGCGAAGCCCTCGTTGAGCCAGATCTGGCGCCAGTCGGCGACCGTGAGGCTGTTGCCGAACCACTGGTGGGCCAGTTCGTGCGCGATCAGCCGCTCGTAGGTCCGCTGCCCGTCGACGTGGTTCGAGCCGAACACCGCCATGCCCTGCGCCTCGATCGGGTCGTCCAGCTCGTCGTCGGTGACCACGACGACGTACTCGTGGAACGGGTACGGGCCGAACAACCGCTGCAGCGCCTCCATGATCTCGCCGTGCCGGCCGAAGTCGTGCGCGAACCTGGCGCGCACGGCCGGCGGGATCGCGGCGCGCTGGACGACACCGCCGACGGCGAGGTCGACCAGCTCGTACCGTCCGATCTGCACCCCCATCAGGTACGGGGCGGTGGGTTCGCGTCGCTCGTATACCCAGGTGGTGCTGCCCGCGCCCCGGCGCCGGGACACGAGGTCACCGGTGACCAGGACGGTGTACAGCGACGACGTCGTCAGCGCCACCCGGTACGTGGCCTTGTCGCTCGGGTGGTCGTTGCAGGGGAACCAGGACGGCGCACCGTTCGGCTGGCTGGCCACGAGCGCGCCGTCGGTCAGTTCGTCCCATCCGATGTCGCCCCACCGCCCGGAGATGGGCACCGGCCGGCCCCCGTACCGGATGTCGATCCGGAACGTGTCACCGGCGAAGATCGGGCGCTCGGGCCGGATCTGCACCTTGTCCGGCCGGTGGGCGAACTTCGCCGGACGCCCGTCCACCCGGATGTCCTGGACCCGGAATCGACCGAGGTCGAGGGTGAACCGGGACAGCGACTGGACCGCCGTCGCGGTGATCGTCGCCCGGCCGGCCAGCCGGTTCGCCACGACCCGGTAGTCCAGGTCCAGGTCGTAGTGCAGCACCCGGTAGCCGCCGTTGCCGTGCAAGGGCAGGTACGGGTCGGTCGAGTGCTCGGCACCGGGCAAGGCGCCACGAGCGCCCGGCACCTTCGAGATCATGCCCGGCGGACGGCCGTTGCCGGCCACGTCGCGATCGGGTTGCCGAGCCACCGGCTGTCCTCGGGCACCGCGTCACCGCGGGTCACGAGCGAGCCGGGCCCGACGGTGGTGCGCGCGCCGATGCTCGCGCCGGGCAGAACGATGCCATGCGGGCCGAGTGCGGCTCCCGCGGCCAGGGTTACCTCATCCATGCTCATGACACGATCATGGAACAGGTGGGTCTGTACCACGCAACCCCGATTTACGGTCGAGCCGTCGCCCAGACGGACCAGGTCGTACTCGGGCAGCCAGTAGGTCTCCAGCCACACGCCCCGGCCGATCCGGGCGCCGAGGGTGCGCAGCCACGCCGTGAGCAGCGGCGTTCCGGACGCGAAGCGCATCAGCCACGGCGCGGCGAGCACCTCGACGAACGTGTCGGCGAGCTCGTTGCGCCAGACGAACGAGGTCCACAGCGCGCGCTCGGAGACTCGGAACCGCCCGACGAGCAGCCACTTTGCGGCGGTCGCGGTCGCCGCGGCGACGATCGTCGCGGCGAGGATCACCGGGCCGGCGGCCAGCGCGGCCGCCCAGCTACCGGCGAACTGCCACACGTACGCGAGGGCGGCGAGCACGCCGACGGCGAGGGCGGCGGCGCACATCACCGGGACGATCCGGCACATCTCGACCGCGGCCCGGGCCAGCTTCAGCCGCAGCGGCGGGTCGTAGGTGCGACTCGTGTCGCCGGACTCGACGGTGCGCCGCAGCGGCATCGGCGGCGCGCCCAGCCACGACGAGCCCTTCTTCGCCTTGCGGGGCGCCGACGACAGCACGCCGACGAGGCCACGCTTGGGCACCGACCGGCCGGGCGCGGCCATCCCCGAATTGCCGAGGAACGCCTGCTTGCCGATGCGGGCCGGGGCGACCCGCAGCCACCCGTGGCTCAGCTCGTACGTGGCGACCATGGTGTCGTCGGCCAGGAACGCGCCGTCGTCGACCGTCGTCATCGCCGGGAGCGCGAGCACCGTGGAGGCCTCCACGCCGCGCCCCACCTTCGCGCCCAGCAGCCGCAGCCACACCGGCGTGAAGAGGCTGGCGTACAGCGGGAACAGGCCGATCCGGGCCATCCCCATCAGCCGCTCGGTCGTCCAGACCTGCCACGCCACCCGCCCCTGCACGGGGTGGAACCCGGCGCCCACACCGAGGCTGAGCACCCGGACCGCGACGAGCACCAGCAGAGCGTAGCCGAGCAGGTAGGCGACGGTCGCAGCCGCGACGGCGCCCAGCGCGGCACCGACGGCCGGCCGGACGGCGAGGGTCCAGCCGAGCAGGGCGAGTGCGGGCAGCGCGGCCAGCACCGGCACCAGGCCCAGCAGTTGCGCGGTCAGGCCGTACACGGCGATCCAGAAGCGGGACCGCGTCCGCGACCGCTCGGGGCGCTGCGCGGGCCACTCGCCCGGGTCCTTGTCGGCGGGTGCCGCCGGTGAGCCGGCCCAGCGCTGGTTCGCGGGCACGGCACCGGCCACGGTCGAGCCCGCGGCGATCCGCGCGTTCTTGCCGATCCGGGCGCCGGGCATCAGGGTGCTGCGCGACCCGACGCGGGCACCCGCGCCGACGCGCACCCTGCCGATGTGGACGACGTCGCCCTCGACCCAGTGGCCGGACAGGTCGACCTCCGGCTCGATCGCCGCGCCCCGGCCGAGCTTGAGCAGACCCGTGACCGGCGGCGCGGAGTGCAGGTCGACGTCCAGGCCGACCTGCGCGCCGAGCGCCCGGGCGTAGGTGATCATCCAGGACGCCCCGGCGACGCTGGTCGCGCCGGTCAGCTCGGCCATCCGCTCGGCGGCCCACAGCCGCAGGTGGACGCCGCCGCCCCGCGGATAGCTGCCCGGTCGTACGCCGCGCAGCAGCAGCCGCGCCGTGCCGGCCGCCAGACCGATCCGGCCGAGCGGGCTGAACAGCAGGACCCAGCCCAGCGCCACCCACCACCAGGACACGGCCGGCGCCCACGGCACCGGCGTGACCAGCGCGAGGACGTTGGCCAACGCGGCCAGGACGGTCAGCCAGCGGAGCCCGACGAGCCCGAGCATCGGCAGCATCAGCAGGCCCTGGATCAGCCCGGCCCGCCGCGGTGTCGGCCGGACCTCGCGGCGGACCGCCGCCGTGGTGTCGAGCCCGTCGAGCACCGCAGCGAGCTGCGACAGCCTCGGGTGCAGGTAGATGTCGGCCACCGATACCCGGGGATGCGTGCGCCGGACCCAGGCCACCAGCTGCGCCGCGGTGAGGCTGCCGCCGCCGTGGTTGAAGAAGTCGGCGTCCGCCTCGCTGGGAGCGACGCCGAGGATCTCCTCCCAGCCGCCGGCCAGCCACTGCTCGGTCGCGGTCAGCTCACCCGCCGCGTCCTCCAGGGTGGTCAGCGGCCAGGGCAGCGCCGCGCGGTCCACCTTGCCCGACGTACGGGTCGGCAGGTCGTCCACCACGGCCAGCAGCGGGACCAGGGCGGCCGGCAGCTGCTCACGGATGCGCAGCGTCGCGGCCGCGGTGTCGAAGTCCGCGCCGTCGTGCGGCACGACGTACCCGACCAGGAGCTGGTTGCCCGCGGCGGTCCGCTGCACCGCGGCGGCCGCACCGGCGACACCCGGCAGCGCCTGCAACGCGGCGTCGACCTCGCCCAGCTCGATCCGGCGCCCGCCGAGCTTGACCTGCTCGTCGCCACGACCGACGAAGAGCAGGCCCTCGGGCTCCGCCCGGACGATGTCGCCACTGCGGTACGCCCGCTGCCAGCCCAGCGCGGGCAGCGCGGCGAACTTCTCGGCGTCCTTGGCCGCGTCCAGGTAGCGCGCGAGCCCCACCCCGCCGATCACCAGCTCGCCGGTCTCCCCCATCGACACCGGCTCGCCCGACTCATCGACCACGGCGAGCTGCCAGCCGAGCAGCGGCAGCCCGATGCGTACGGGCCCGTCGCCGGTCATCCGCGCGGCGCAGGCGACCACGGTCGCCTCGGTCGGCCCGTACGTGTTCCAGACCTCGCGTCCCTCGACGGCCAGCCGCTCGGCGAGCTCCGGCGGGCAGGCTTCGCCCCCGAAGATCAGCAGCCGGACCCCGGCCAGCGCGTCGACCGGCCACAGCGCGGCGAGCGTCGGCACCGTGGACACCACGGAGATGCGCTGCTCGGCCAGCCACGAGCCGAGGTCGACGCCGCTGCGGACCAGCGACCGCTCGGCCGGCACCAGGCATGCGCCGTGCCGCCAGGCCAGCCACATCTCCTCGCAGGAGGCGTCGAACGCCACCGACAGCCCGGCCAGGACCCTGTCGCGCGGGCCGATCGGCTCGTCGCCGGCGAGGAACAGCTGCGCCTCGGCGTCCACGAATGCGGCCGCGGAGGCGTGGCTGACCGCGACGCCCTTCGGCGTACCGGTGGAACCGGAAGTGAAGATGATCCAGGCGTCGTCGTCCGGGCCGGGCCGCCCCGCGCGGCCGTCGGGGGTGCGGCGCAGGGACACGGTCAGCCCGTCGCCGAGTACGGCGCAGACGTCCGCCTCGGCGAAGACGAGCTGGGCGCGTTCCTCGGGGTCGTCCGCGTCGACGGGGACGTAGGCGGCACCGGCCGCCAGCACACCGAGGATCGCGAGGTACAGCTCGGCCGTACCGGAGGAGATCCGGACGCCGACGCGGTCGCCGACGCCGACGCCGTGCGCGGTCAGCGACGCCCGGACGGCGTCGATCCGCTCGGCCAGCTCGCCGTAGGTCAGCAGTTTGGTGCCGTCGTCGAGCGCGGCGGCGTCGGGGTGAGCGCTCACGGTCGTGTCGAGAATGTCGACCAATGTCCGGCGAACCGGGGTCGAGGAGGTACGGAATACCGCCGGTCCGGCCGGCGCGGGGGCGATCGGGGGAAGCTCTGTCAGCCGCAGATCACTGGTCAAGGTCACCGGGCGTGCACCATCTTCACCTCGCGGGTCAGCGTCAGCAGGCGTGCGGGCCCGCCGTGGGCAGCCCTCTACGTTACGTCGCCTTAGCGCAACGTGTCGGCGAGGTGTCAGATTCGTGACCGTCACCACACGAAAGTCACCCGGACGGGAGCAGCGTCGCGATCAAGGCCAAACCGGACGGCGGGCCCCGACGAGAATACATCGACCATGACGGATGCTCGTCGCCTTCCGTTCATGAACGGGCAACTCACCCCGCCCGCTGACGACGTACGCCTTCCCTAGCTTCATCGAAGGTCATGGAGGAAGGATCCAGTGGAGACGACCCTCGCCGTCCGGGCTCGCGGGATCACCAAGTGCTTCGGCGATGTCGTCGCACTCGACGGTGTCGACCTCGACGTGGCGCAGGGGCAGATCCACGGCCTGGTCGGGCCGAACGGTGCCGGCAAGACCACGTTGCTCGGCCTCATGCTGGGCCTGGCGGTCGGCGACAGCGGCCGCCTGGAGATCCTGGGTACGCCGGTCCGGCGGGCCCTCGACGCCCCGGCGGACGTCGCCGGCTTCGTGGACGGGCCCGGCCTCTATCCCTGGCTCACCGCCCGGCAGAACCTCGCCGCCCTGGCATCGCTGCGCGGGGCCGCAGCGGAGATCGACGAGGTGCTCGACCAGGTTGGGCTCACCGATGTCGCCGACGACCGGACGCACGGATTCTCCCTCGGCATGCGCCAGCGACTGGGGCTCGCCGCCGCGCTGCTGACCGGGCCGCGACTGCTCGTACTCGATGAACCCGCCAACGGCCTGGACCCGATCGGCAAGCGGATCATCCACCGGGTCCTGGCCCGCGTCGCGGCGGACGGCGCCACCATCGTGCTCTCCAGCCACCGCATGGACGACGTCGAGGCGCTGTGCTCCGAGGTCACGATCCTCGCCACGGGCCGGATCGTCTTCTCCGGCCCGCTGAGCAAGCTGGCCGCCGAGAACGGTGAGCTCGACTACCGGGTGGTCACCTCCGATCCGGCGGCCGCCCGCCGGGTGGCCGCCGACACGGCCGGGATCGGCCTGGCCGACGACGCGCGCGGACGCGACGACCCCGCGGCGCTCGTCGTACGCGGCCTGGTGCCCGCGCTCGACGACCTGGTGGTCCGGCTGGTCCACGCGGGCATCGCCCTGCGCGAACTGGCGCCCGTGGTGTCGCCCCTGGAGGCCGCCTTCGTCGCCCTCACCGGGCAGCAGGGGCAGGGCGCGCGGTGACCGCGACGGTGTTCCGGCGCGTCAGGGTGCTGCGCGGCTACCGCTTCGAGCTGGTCAAGCTGGTCTCGCAGTGGCGGATCCGCCTGCTGGGCCTGGTCTGCTGGACCGCGCCCGGACTGTTCGTCGCGGCGGTGAGCCGGCAGAGCACGCTTCCCGTCGACACCCTCTTCGGCCGGTGGATGCACGCGACGGGATGGGCCGGGCCCCTGGTGATGCTCGGTTTCGCCGGCACCTGGGCGCTCCCGCTGATGATCTCGGTGGTGGCCGGCGACGTGTTCGCCGCCGAGGACCGGCTCGGCACCTGGCGGCACCTGCTGGTCGCGGTCCGGTCGCCCCGGCGCATCTTTGTGGCGAAGTCCCTGGCCAGCCTGAGCGTGATCCTGCTGCTCGTCGCCGGGCTGGCCGTCTCCAGCGTCGCGGGCGGGATCCTGGCGGTCGGAGATCAGCCGCTGGTCGGGCTCGACGGGCACCTGCTGCCGCCGGCGGACGCGGCCGCAAGGGTGCTGCTCGCCTGGGTGTGCGTGCTCGCCCCGGTGCTGGCGCTCGCGGCGATCGGGCTGCTCGGGTCGGTCGCGCTGGGCAGGTCACCGATGGGGCTGCTGCTGCCCGCGCTGGTCGCGCTCGCGCTGCAGCTCGCCCAGATGCTGCCCCTGCCCGTCGCCGCACGGCTGGCGCTGCCCGGATACGCGTTCGTGGCCTGGAACCGGCTGTTCAGCAGCCCGGCCGGGGCCGGCCCGTTGCTGATCGCCGTGGTGATCAGTCTGGTGTGGGCGGTGACCGCGACCGGGCTGGCGTACCGGCTGTTCGTCCGGCGGGACTTCACCGACCTGTCGTTCGACGGATCGCGGCGCCGTGCGGCCATGGGACTGCTGTCACTGGCCGGGCTGCTGGTGGTGACGGTCGGGGTGGTCGCCATGGGAACCGGCGCCACCGGTTCCGGCATCGATCAGGACAAGGTGCAGCGGTCGGTCGCCACCGCCTTCGGTCACCTGTACCGGCTGCAGACCGCGCAGCTGCACCGGCCCGACGTCACGGAGGCACAGCTGCGCCCGACAGCGGCGTGCAGCCGGGGCGGCGGGCGGCTCGAACCGCGGGGACCGGGCAACGACTGGCGGTGCGTCGTCACCTGGCATCTGCCCGGCACCGAGGCCGCCGGGTCGGCCACCTACCAGCTCGACCTCGCCCCGGACGGGCGGTACATGGCCGACGGCGACGGGCCGAAGGAGGTGAACGGCTACTTCCTGGTCCGGACCGCCACCGGGGACGCCCCCAACCCGCTCTGGCAGTTCGACGGCACCGTCGCGCTGCTCCCTACCACGCCGAAGGGATAGTTCATGCAGGTACAACGCCACCGTCGGCCGGTGGACCGGTCCGGCCGGCTCCGTCTGCGCCGCCACGCCTTCGCCGTCACCGCCGCCACCACCGTCGCCGTCGTCACCGCGAGCGCCGCGTTCGCCCAGACGTACCGGTTCGGCACCGACCAGGTCGGCCAGACCACCCGCCGCGGTCAGGTCGTCTCCGCCGACCAGTACATCGACCCGATCGGCACGCGCCTCGTCATCAACAACGGCAAGATCATGTCGTCGGCGGTCAGCCCGGACGGCACCCACCTCGCGGCCACGCTCGCCGACGGCGGGATGGCGCTGGCCATCGTGGACCTGGCGACGTGGAAGGTGCAGCAGCTCGTCGGCAACAACGCGGCGGCGGACCTGCGGATCAGCGGCAACGACGTGGGCCAGGAAGGCCCCACCTACTCCCCCGACGGCACCCAGCTGTGGCTGGGGCAGGCCGACGGCTACCGCAGGTTCACCGTGAAGCCCGACGGCACGCTGGCCAACCCGGCGTTCATCACCATCCCGGCGGACGGGCCGAAGCGCGCCCTCGCCGCGCAGGCGGTGTTCTCCGCCGACGGCGCCACCGTGTACGCCGCGGTCAACGGCCAGAACCGGGTGGTCGCCCTCGACGCGGCGACCGGCGCCATCCAGCGCAGTTGGGCCGTGGGCAACGCCCCGCGGGGCCTGGCCGCGGTCGGCACGAAGCTCTACGTCAGCAACGAGGGCGGCCGTCCCGCACGGCCCGGCGATACGACGATCAACTCGTACAACACCCCGGTACCCGCGGACCCGGTCACCGCCGCCACGACCACCGGTACGGTCAGCGTCATCGACCTGGCGAACCCGGCCGCGGCGGTCCGGAGCATCGACGTCGGCCTCCACCCGACCGCCCTGTTCGCCCGCCACGGGGCGCTGTTCGTCACCAACACCGCCAGCAACGACGTGTCCATCATCGACACCGCCGGCGACACCGTCGTCCAGACCGTCGCCACCCAGCCGTGGCCCGAGGCGTCGGTGGGTTACGAGCCCGACGCCGTGACGCTCACCGACGACGGTCACCTGCTGGTGACGCTCGGCCGCGCCGACGCGGTAGCGGTGTACCGGTACACCAGCCCGCTGGAGCCGGTCGGCTACGTCGGCCTGCTGCCGACCGACTACTTCCCCGCGGAGATCGCCACCGTCGGCACCGACGTCCTGGTCTCCACCACCCGCGGCATCGACGCCCGCCGCCCCACCACCAGCGCCGGGCACAACACCCACGACACGACGTCCAGCCTGCAGCGTTTCGCCCTGCCGGACGACCAGGCCATCAGGGCCGCGACCGCGACGGTGTTCAGCCAGAACGGCTGGACCGCCGGCTCGGTCATCCGGGCCAGGGGCACGAGCCACGCGAAGCCGGTGCCGGTGCCGGTGCGGCTCGGCGACCCGTCGACGATCAAACACGTCTTCCTGATCGTCAAGGAGAACCGGACGTACGACCAGATGTTCGGCGACGACGCGCGGGGCGACGGCGACCCGGCGCTGACGGAGTTCGGCGAGAACGTGACGCCGAACCAGCACGCGATGCAACGCCAGTTCGGGCTGTACGACAACACGTACGACATCGGCACGAACTCGGCCGAGGGGCACAACTGGCTGATGCAGGCCGACGACCCGGAGTACACCGAGTCCTCGGCCGGTGAGTACATCCGCAGCTACGACACTGAGGACGACGCGCTGGGCCACCAGCGGACCGGCTTCCTCTGGACCGGTGCGCAGGCGGCCGGCCGGACCGTACGGGACTTCGGCGAGTTCCACCAGTTCCTGACCAAGCCGGCCGGTGCCAGCTGGCAGAACCTGTACTGCGACACCAAAAACATGGCGGCGACCGGGCAGGACACCGCGTACCCGATGGTCTCGTCGTCGCCGATCCCGTCGCTCAACACCGTGTCGGTGGCCGGTTTCCCGAAGTTCGACACCAGCGTCCCGGACATCTACCGGTACGAGATCTGGAAGCGTGACTTCGCGAGGAACGGGCCGGCGGACCTGAACATGTTCTGGCTCTCCAGCGACCACACCGGCGGCCCGCCGAACGCGGCCGCACAGGTCGCCGACAACGACCTCGCGGTGGGCCGGATGGTCGACACCATCTCGCACAGCCGCTACTGGGCGGACGCGGCGATCTTCGTGGTCGAGGACGACTCGCAGGCAGGCCTCGACCACGTCGACGGCCACCGCGCGCCGATCCAGATCATCAGCCCGTGGGCCGGGCACGGCGTCGTCGACAGCCACTACTACTCGCAGATCACGATGATCCGGACGATCGAACAGATCCTCGGCATCCACCCGATGAACCAGAAGGACAGCGCGGCCAGCCCGATGCGTGCGGCGTTCACGCCGCAGGCCGACCCCGCCCCGTTCACGGCGGTGCCCAACCGCACGTCGCTGACCCTGGGCCTGGCGGTCCCGCCGCCGTGCGGTGTGGACGTTCCGGCGCCGCAGGACCCGCACGCCGCGGCCGCGCCGTCGGCGAAGGTGCCCGCGGCGCAGCGGAAGGTCGCGGCGCAATGGGACGCGTGGAAGGCACAGCAGCGGCTGACCGGGCCGGACGCCAGGCCCGACTTCGCGAACCCCGCACAGATGAACCACTTCACCTGGTACCAGTCGCACGACTGGGCGAAGCCGTACCCGGGTGAACGCACCATCGTGGCGCCGGGGCAGGTGCCGGGCGCCTTCCTCCCACCGGCGGAATCCGACTGAGGGATGTCCGGCACACCGAAGGCGCCCCCGGCCGCCACGCCGGGGGCGCCTTCCCCCCGTGCGCCTACCGCACGACGGCGTAGGCCTGGTGCACAGTCTGCTGGACGCGGTTCCCGGCGGTGTCCCACGCCTCGGTGCGCAGCCACACGGTGCCGCCCGCCGTCGGGTCCGGTACCCGCGCCACGAAGTCGCCGGATGACCCCGCGACCGGCGCGGACCGCCACGTCCTCCCCTGGTCGGTGGAGTAGGACAGGATGAGTCCGGCGATGCGCCCCGCACCGACGGCGCCGTGGGGTGCGCCCACGTGCACGCCGATCCGGTGCGTCTGCCCGGCCTCGGCGGTGTTGGTGAGGCTCACGCCGAGGTCGTAGCGGAGTTGCAGCACCGGCTGCCGCGCACAGGACCCCATGTCCGGTCCGCAGCCGTCCGCGGTGGGTCGCCGGGAGGTGAACGTCCACGCGGTCTCCACCCGCGGTGACATCCGCCGCACCGCCTGGCTCGGCGAATACCACGGGTTCGTCGGCGGCAGGATGAACGTGCCCTCCAGGCGGTAGCGGCCCGGATCGGCGGGCAGGTCGAAGTACGGCGTGTGCAGCCCCGGATACGGCCTGCCGGGAATCTGTTGCCCGTCCCGGAACAGCCGGTAGGTGAACGGGTAGACGTCACCCCAGTCGACGTCGGCCACATGCCCGAAGGAACCGTCGTTCAGGTACGGCGAGGTGAACAGGCGGTCCGGACCCCACCGGAAGAACCCGGCGCCGTCGCCCGAGTCGGGTGTCGCCATCGCGATCGGCCCGGCCAGCCAGTCCTCCCGGGTGCCCCGCGACCGCGAGAAGTCGACCTGGCTGAACATGTTGTGGTCGCGGTCCTCGATGCCCGCCGCGCGACGCCAGAAGTCCTTCGGTTCGACGGGCCCGACATAGTCGTCGACCGCCGCCGGTGCGGTCAGGTAGATGGACGGGTTGGCCGCCGCGCCCCCGGAGTCGGTGCGGAACGCCAGCCACCACTGGGCGAGCCCGAGACCCGCCACGTCGGCGTGGTACCGGCTGCGTACCCTCTCCAGCGAACCGGGGTCGACGCGGTGGGTGAGGTCGGCGGCAATGCCGTTGCCCCGGCCGAAATGCAGGTGGTACATGGCCGAAGGGTTGGGCCGTACGCGCATCTGCAGGATGCCCGCGGAGGTCCGCAACCGTTCCCCGTCGGCGTTGCCGAGCGACATCTGCGGGATCGCCGACGGGTTGGCCGGACCGTGGCCGGCACGCGGCCCGATCGGCAGCGCACCGGCCGTGTCCAGGTAGGGCAGCACGGTCACCGCGCCGGCCTCGGCGCCGTGTGCCGTGGCGGTCTGCGCGGCCTGCACCGCCGACCAGTACCGGTCCCAGCCGCCGCCCGTGGTGGGGGTGGGCAACCTGACCAGGGCGGCCTTGCCCTTGACACCCGCCCTGGCGAAGTCGTCGGGGGTGCCGGCACCGGCGAACACCAGCGGCAGGTCCCGGTCACCGGCCAGCTCGGAGGTGACCTCGTACGGCTCGAACTGCGCGGCGAGGTCCTTGCCGCCCGCGCGCAGGCGCACGGCCCGCTGCCCGAGCGTGAACGACTGCTGTGCGGTCACCGAGCCCTTCGCCGCGGGCGCCGTGGGGGTGGCGTACAGCTCGATGCTCTGGTCGCCCCGGCTGGGGAAGAACAGCGTGGCCGAAGTTGACGCCAGGACGTTGACCGTCACGCCGATCTGGTGGTCGTACTCCCACGTCGGCTCCGGCACTTGCGCGCGGGAGGGCACCGCCGTACGCGCGTCGAGGGTGACCGCGCCGCCGTGGGCGCCGACCGTGACGTTGGTGGCCGTGAGAGCCACCCACCGGCGCCTCTGCGGCCGGATGTCGGAGTGCTGGGACAGCACCGCGTAGGTGCCCTCGGGCACACTGGCCACCCAGACGCCGCCCTGCCGGTGCGCCCAGAAGAACAGCTCCCCCGCGTCGAACGGGTCGTTCGGGTTGTGGCTGACCTCGTCACGGATCACCGTCACGGGGCCGTCCTCGGCGACGGTCTCGCCGTCGAAGCCGAGCTGCCCGATGGTCAGCGTGGCGTGCGGCTTCGGCGGGTACGGCACGTACCAGCTCACCGGCGTACGCAGGGTCACGCCGCCGGGGCCGGTCGCGGTGAGGACGCCGCCGTAGGCGCCCGCCTCGCCGAGCCCCGGGTCGACGACGACGTCGAGCGCCGCCGCACCGCCGGCCGGTACGGACACCGTGGTGTTCGACAGCGTGACCTGGCCGGCGACCGGTGCGCGGCCGCTCCACGACGTCACCGACAGCTCCGCCGCCAGCGTGACCGGCACGGGGGTGGCGTTGGTGTAGGTCAGGGTGCGGGTGGCCGGCGTCGCCGCGCGGTCGAGCCTGCCGAAGCTCGCCGAGGCGGGGCCGGTCACCTTCTGCGTCACCGCGCGGGCCACGTCCAGCCGCCCGGCGCCCTGCGCGTTCCAGCTCAGCGCGTCGTCCTTGGCGGCGGAGACCAGCGCGTCCTTGAGCTGGGTCGCGGCCGCCGTCGGCCGCGCCTGCGCCAGCAGCGCGACAGACCCGGTGACGTGCGGGGTGGCCATCGAGGTGCCCGACAGCGGCACGTAGTTCGGGTCGCCGGGGATGTCGGGGAAGGTGCCCTTGGCCCGCGCCGCGGTGATGGTGACCCCGGGTGCCACGATCTCCGGCTTCACTGTCGCGTCGCCCAGCCGTGGCCCGCGGTTGGAGAACGCCGCGAGTCTGTCCTGCTTGTCCACCGCGCCGACGGTCAGCGCCGACGCCGCCGCACCGGGCGCGGCCACGCACGGCGCGCAGCCGGCGTTGCCGGCCGCGATGACGAACAGCGTGCCGGTCCTCGCGGTCAGCGCGTCGACCAGGGTGCTCAGCTCGTCGGTGCCGTCGCTGGGCTCACCGCCCAGGCTCAGGTTGACGGCCTTCGCCTTGCCGGCCACCCATTCCAGGCCCGCCATGATGGCCGACTCCGGGCACGCGCCGCTGCCGTCGCACACCTTGCCGATCAGCAGCTTCGCACCGGGCGCGACCCCCTTGTATCTCCCGCCGGACGCCGCGCCGGAGCCGGCGATCGTCGAGGCGACGTGCGTGCCGTGCCCGTACGTGTCGGTGCTGTCCTCGCCGTCGATGAAGCTGCGGGCCTCGATGATCCGGCCGGCGAAGTCGGGGTGGGTGGCGTCGATCCCGGTGTCCAGGACACCGACCGTGACGCCGGTGCCGTCGAAGCCCGCCCGCCACACCGCCGGTGCCCCGATCATCGGGACGCTCTCGTCGAGCGTCACGTGCAGGCTGCGGTCCAGTGCCAGCCGGGTGATCGTCGTGCCGAGCTTCGGCGCGACCGCGGTCCAGAACTGCGCGGCGCGCGCGGGCGGGACCCGTACCCCGGCCAGACCGGCCGTGGGGATGCGGGCCGTGAGCCGGGCCGCGGGCAGGCCCGCGGCCACCGCCGGCCCTTTCACGAGCAGACCCAGATCCTTGTCCCGGGTACGGCTGAGCCGCGCCACGTTGAACAGTTCGGCGTCCACGGTGCCGGCCGTGACCGCGGCCTGCGCATCGGAGGGGATCACGTAGTAGCCGGTGCGGTCGCCGCGCGCGAGGAAGCTCGGCGGCACGCGGCCGGCACGTGGCGCGGCGTCGACCGTGACGGTGGGCGGGGCGCCGGTACGGGCGGTGTAGGTGACGACATCGCCGGTGACCAGGGTGACCCGGCGGGCGGGATCGGGGGCCGGGGACACACCGGACGGGGTGGATGGCGGGGCGGCGCCGGCCGGGCTTCCCGGCCCGATCAGCGCGACGGCCAGCACCGCCGCACCGAGCGCGGGCAGCAGCGGGGTACGGGACATGACAGTCCTTCCCAGAATCAATTGACGTACGTGATTTCCCGGCCGGGTTGATTGATGATGCTGACCTGCGACGGGGCCGTCGGGGAAGGACTCACCCGCGGCGCAAACCGCTCCTGGCCACTTTCCGCCACGACGGCGCGGGCACGGTCACGCCGGGTCGGGGCAGAATCAGCGCATGCTCGACGTTCTCGACCTCGACCCCGTCGAACAGGCCGTCTACGAGATCCTCGTCGAGGGCCCACCGCAGACTGTGGAGGATCTCGCCGGTGCCCTGTCGGTGAGCGCCGACGTGCTGCGCCGGGCCGTCGAGACGATGGTGACCAAGCACCTGATCACCCGCGTCCCCGGCCGGCCGTCCCGCTACGCCGCGGTGTCACCCGCGACCGCGTTCGAGCAACTGTTCACGGCCCGCGAACGGTCGCTCACGCAGGCCCGCGAGTACGTCGAACAGCTCCTGGCCCGCTTCCACCAGGCCGCGGGCGGCCGCGACCCCGCCGAACTCGTCGAGATCGTCACCGGCCGTCCCCTGATCCGGCAGCGCTGGATGCAGCTGCAGCGCAGCGCCCGGGAGCAACTGCGGGTCGTCGACAAGCCGCCGTACGCCGTTCCGGCGCAGGACAACATCGCCACCGAATCCGACATGCTGGCCAAGGGCGTGCGCTGCCGCGCGATCTACGACTCGGCCGGGCTGATCGAGTTCCACGACCTGCGTACCGATGTGGCGGCCTGTATCGGGCGGGGGGAGGAGGCGCGGGTCATGAACGACGCGCCCACCAAGCTGGGCCTCATCGACGACCAGGCGGCGATCCTCCCGCTGGAACCCGCCCCGGCGCGCCTGGAGAGCATGGTGATCGTCCACCCGTCCGGGCTGCTGGAGGCGCTCGGCACCCTCTTCGAGCACCTGTGGCGTCTGGCGCTGCCGTTGCGCCTGTCCGGCGAACAACCCGGCAGCGCCGACCAGCCCACGCCCGACGAGCTGCGCCTGCTCAGCCTGCTGGCCAGCGGGGCCACCGACGAAGCCATCGCCGCGCACCTCGGCCTGGCCCACCGCACCTACCAGCGCCGCCTGCGCGCGCTGCTGGACCGCCTCGGCGCCAACACCCGGTTCCAGGCCGGCATGCAGGCCACCCTCCGGGGCTGGCTCAGCGCGACACCGCCGGGGGCGGGTACGCCCCGGCCGGTGGCTTCTGTGCAGGCGCTGCACCGCTCGGGGGCAGATAGTCCTCGAGCAGCGCCGGGGTGAGACCGGCGTCGTGGATGGCCCGCAGTGCCGCGGTGACGTCCTGGACGAACGCGGGCCGGAAGTGCATGAGGATGATGTCTCCGGGTTGGATCCGGTGCACCGGGGTCTGGTAGCGGACCTTGCCCTTGTTGACCGTTTCCGACCAGTAGAACGCCGCCTGCAGGCCACAGTCGTGGACGGCCCTGAGGGTGTTCTGGTCGTAGTTGCCGTACGGCGGCCGGAAGAACCGCATCGGCGTGCCGAACGTCTTCTCCAGGCTCGCCTTCGCCCCGCAGATCTCGTGGCGCTGCACCGCGTACGGCTTTCCGCGCAGGCTGGTGTGGGTCAGCGTGTGGTCCTCGATCACCCCTCCGGCCGCCACCAGCCGCTGGAAGAACGGCGGATTCGCGGCGGCCACCGGGGCGATGAGAAACATGGTGAACGGGATGTGCGCGGCCTGCATGAGGTCGTGGGCCTGCGCGAGCTGCGTCTGACCGTCGTCCATGGTCAGGAACGCCACCGGCTGGTCGACCGGCAGCCGTTTGTAGATCGGGGCGACCGGCCCGTCCGGCACCGTGATGGGGTGGGGCGTCGGTGGTGGCCCGAAAGTGGGTAGTTTGCCGGCGAACGCACCGCCGTCACCACGATGGGCGTCTTGCGGTGGTCCTGCCGCGGCGGACGTGCCAGGCTGACCGGGGCGGGACCTGGCCGCCACCGCCGCCGAGCCCGCCGAGCATCCCGCGGTCACCGTGAGGGTGATCGCCGCGAGGAAGGCCACGAGTCTGACCGGACGACATCGACGGCTGGCGAGGAACACGGCGCACACGCTAGCCGCCTATCGCAAGCCGCCGATGTGGCGAGAGTCTCATAGCATCCGAATTCCGGCATTAATCCCCAGGTTGGAGGCCCCGTGACGCATCGCCCCGGACGAGTCCGACGTCGGATCACGCTGGCGGCGGCCCTGCTGGCCGCGGTGGCGATGGCGGCCGCCTGCGAGAGCACGCATCGTGTCCACCGGGCCGCCGCGGCGCCCGCCGCGGTGCGGCCCTCCCCCGTGCCGGCCGCCGCACCGGGACCGTTGCCCGGGATGCCCCCGCCGCTGTCGCCGAGCGACCTCTACGCGGCGGACCGGCCGGGCGACCTGTCCGCGGTCGTACGCCGCGACAGGCCGCTGGTGTACGTCCCCAATCTGGACAGCAACACGGTGACGGTCATCGACCCGCGCACCTACCGGGTGCTGCGCACCGTACGGGTCGGCAAGGGCCCTCAGCACGTGGTGCCGTCCTGGGACCTCCGGACGCTGTGGGTCAACAACGACACCGGCAACTCGCTGACCCCGATCGACGCGGCCACCGGGCGTTTCGGCAGACCCGTGCCCGTGGCGGACCCGTACAACCTGTACTTCACGCCGGACGGCAAGTACGCCGTCGTCATGGCGGAGCGGATGAAGGAGATCGTCTTCCGCGACCCGCACACGATGGCCGTCAAGGACACACTTGCGGTCCACTGTGCCGGGGTCAACCACGCGGACTTCTCCCCGGACGGGCGCTACTTCATCGCGACCTGCGAGTTCTCCGGCGACCTGATCAAGGTCGACACGCTCCGGCACACCGTGCTGGGCCGGCTCCATCTGCCGGGCGAGCATCCCATGCCGCAGGACATCAAGATCTCCCCGGACGGGCGCACCTGGTACGTCGCCGACATGCAGACCAGCGGCGTGTGGGTCCTCGACGGTGACCGTTTCACCACACCCACGTTCGTGCCGACCGGCGACGGCGCGCACGGGCTCTATCCCAGCCGGGATTCTGAGATCCTGTACGTGTCCAACCGCGGCGAGGGCAGCATCTCGCTCATCAGCTTCGCCACCGGCAGGGTCGTCGAGAAGTGGCGGCTGCCCGGCCGTACCAGCCCGGACATGGGTGGGGTCTCCGCCGACGGCAAGGTCCTCTGGCTCTCCGGCCGCTACCACGCCGAGGTGTACGCCATCGACACCGCCGACGGCCACCTCCT
Organism: Krasilnikovia sp. MM14-A1004; assembly: GCF_047159485.1. Classification (GTDB taxonomy): domain Bacteria; phylum Actinomycetota; class Actinomycetes; order Mycobacteriales; family Micromonosporaceae; genus Actinoplanes. The sequence goes on from NZ_AP038773.1 coordinate 4,031,357, forward strand.
CGCCCGCATCAGGGTCGGCAGGCAACCCCACGGCCTCTGCGTCTGGCCCCAGCCCGGCCGCTACTCCCTCGGCCACACCGGCATCCTGCGCTGACACCTACCGGGCTCCGCCGCGGGGACGCCTACCGGGGCGGTTCCGCCGCGGGCAGGATGCGGCCGCGGACCTCGCCGAGACCGATGACGGCACCGTCCGCGCCGGGCGCGGTCGCGCTGATCACGACCTCGTCACCGTCCTCCAGGAAGGTGCGGGTCGTGCCGTCCGGCAGCGCGAGAGGTTCCGCGCCGCCCCACGACAGTTCGATGAGCGAACCGCGCTGGTCGGGGCGTTCGCCGCTGATCGTGCCGGAGGCGTAGAGGTCGCCGGTACGCAGGGACGCGCCGTTGACGGTCATGTGCGCCAGCATCTGCGCGGGAGTCCAGTACATGCCGTCGAACCTCGGGCGCGAGACGACGTGGCCGTTGAGCCGTACCTCGAGCCGGACGTCCAGCCCCCACGGCGGCGTCTGCGCGTCGTCGAGGTACGGCAGCAGCGGCACGGTCCGGGCCGGCGGTGTCACCCGGGCGGCTTCGAGCGCGGCCAGCGGCACGATCCAGGGCGAGATCGAGGTGCCGAACGACTTGCCGAGGAACGGGCCGAGCGGCACGTATTCCCAGGCCTGGATGTCGCGGGCGGACCAGTCGTTGACCAGGCAGACCCCGAAGACGTGCTCGGGGAATCGGGCCAGGTCGACGGGCCGGCCCAGCCGCGACCCGGTGCCGACGACGAAGCCCAGCTCGGCCTCGATGTCGAGGCGCTGCGACGGCCCGAAGGTGATCTCGCCGTCGGCGCCGCGGCGCTGGCCGCAGGGGCGGACGACATCCGTGCCGGAGCCGACGATGGTGCCGGCGCGGCCGTGGTAGCCGATCGGGAGGTGCTTCCAGTTCGGCGTCAGCGGGTCCTGGTTGGGCCGGAACATCCGCCCGAGGTTGGTCGCGTGCTGTTCGGAGGCGTAGAAGTCGACGTAGTCGGCGACCGTGAATGGCAGGTGCATGACGGCGTCCCCCGCCGGGACGAGATGGTGGCTCAGCCGTTCACTGAACGAGGCGTCGGTGAGCCATGCCGTCACCAGGGCACGCACCTGCGACCAGGCGTGCGGCCCGGCGGCCAACAGCGTGTCCAGCGACGGTCCCGCCACGGCGTCGGCCAGCGGCGGCGCCAGGCGCCGGACGGCCGGTGCCAGGTCCAGGACCATGTCGCCGATCGCGACCCCGACCCGGGGGTCCGGATCCGGCGCGGTGCTGAACACCCCGTAGGGCAGGGTGGCGACGCCGAACGGATGATCCGCCGGAAGATCGAGCCAAGTGGCGGGGACGGTGGTCAACGGGGATCCTCCGGGAGAAGTCCGTGGTGCAGCAGGCCGTCGACCGGCTCGGTGATGCTGCACGTACCGAAGCTGACGAAGTGGTGGCGGACCCGCTCGGCGAGGGGGTCGTCGATGCCGGCGACCGCGGCCGCCACCCGTACTCCATCATGGTCGGCCAGCGCCGCGGCGACGTCGCCGCCGTCCAGGGCGCGGGCGGTCGCGAGGAGCACGTTCAGGTAGCCGTGGTGTTCGAAGCCGGTGGTGGGATCGCGGTGCCGGACCGGGTCGTGCAGGCCGGCGGTGAGCTTGAACGCGAGGCCGCCACGGACCGCCGCGTCCAGGACGGCGGCCAGCTGCGGCTCGTCCGGGAAGGCCGCCGCGACCAGCCCACCGGTACGGACCTTGAGGCGCAGGCCGGCACCGACGAGCGTGGCGACCGCGGCCGCCGTGACGTCGGCCCACGGCAGCTCGACGTACGTGTGCACCGTCGCGGGCACCTGCCGCGCGACGGTGTCCGCCAGCTCGGCCAGCCGGTCGGCGCTCGCCGGGACCTCCAGCGCCTGCAGCTCCACGCGGGGTTCCGCCCGCGCTCGCCCGACCGCGGCGGGAACGTCCTGCGCCCCGCCGGGGACGGTGAGCGCGACCGGCAGCGGCGGCCCGGCGCCCAGGGCCGCCGTCAGCTCCTCCCACCGGGGCAGGGAGCAGATGAACGGGCCGAGCAGCGGCGCCAGCGGCGACGACCGCCGGTCCTGGTGGGCCCGTACGGCGTCGGGCAACGCGACATTGCCGGGCGGGAAGATGGCGGCGTCGTCGAGCAGGCCGAGGAACAGCCGGGGCGGCGCGGTCCGGGTCCCGGTCACGAGGCCGGTCCCCGTCCCGCCCAGGTCCACGCGTACCTGCCGTCGTCGCAGGCCCGGCCCGCCTCGCCCAGGCCGAGCGGCCGGAACGTGTCGACCATGACGGCGAGCTCGTCGAACCGTTCCGCGCCGAGGCTGGCCTCGATGGCGCTCGGCTGCGGGCCGTGGGAGTGCCCGCCGGGGTGCAGCGAGATGGACCCGACGTTGATCCCGGAGCCCTTGCGGGCCTCGTAGTCGCCGCCGACGTAGAACATGACCTCGTCGGAGTCCACATTCGAGTGGTAGTAGGGCACCGGCACGGCCAGCGGGTGGTAGTCGACCTTGCGCGGTACGAAGTTGCAGATCACGAAGTTGTTGCCCTCGAAGACCTGGTGCACGGGCGGCGGCTGGTGGACCCGGCCGGTGATCGGCTCGAAGTCGGCGATGTTGAACGCGTACGGGTATAAACAGCCGTCCCAGCCGACCACGTCGAACGGGTGGTGCGGCAGCACGTGCACGGTCCCGGTGAGCCCGGCCGGGCCGTCGCCGCGGTGTTTGATGTAGACCTCGACGTCCTGCTCGTCCACCAGGCGCGGCAGGCCCGGCGTCCGCAGGTCACGCTCGCAGTACGGCGAGTGCTCCAGGAACTGGCCGTAGCGCGACAGGTACCGCTTGGGCGGGGCGATGTGGCTGTTGGCCTCGATGACGTAGAGGCGCAGCGGCTCGTGTCCCGCCGGCACCCAGCGGTGGGTGGTCGCCCGCGGAATGATGACGTAGTCGCCGGTGCCGACCTCCAGGTCACCGAAGATCGTCTCCACGGTGCCGGTGCCGGACTCGACGTACGCGCACTCGTCGCCGGTGGCGTTGCGGTAGAGCGGCGAGGTCTCGCCGGCCACCACATAGGTGATCCGGACGTCGGCGTTGCCCAGGACGAGCCGCCGGTCGCGTACCGCGTCGCGCGCCTTCCACTCCTGCTCGCCGAAGAGGTCGTGCAGCTTCAGATGCCGGGGCAGCAACGGCTGGTTCGGCACGGTGGCCGGGTCGGGCAGGTCCCAGGGGCGCGCGTCGACGATGGCCGAGGGAACGTGCCGGTGGTACAGCAGCGACGAGTCGGAGGAGAAGCCCTCCTCGCCCATCAGCTCCTCGTAGTAGAGGTTCCCGCCGGGATCGCGGTGCTGGGTGTGCCGTTTGGCCGGGATGCTGCCGGCTCGCTGGTAGTGCGCCATCCGTACCTCCGTTCGGGCCCGACCTGAGCCTGTCATGCACGGACATGGGCTGATCCCGCTTCGGCGGGATCGGGCTGGGGTCTTCAGCCTTGAGGAACGGGCTGTGGTGCACAACACGCCCAGTCGGGAGCGAGCATTCTGTGCAGATCAGCCTTGCTGAGCGCGCGACCCTTGAACAATCTGTCCAGTGCGCGGCGTGGCGTTCAGCCCGCCGAGCCTTCCACGGGGACCCCGTCGATCCAGACCCGCGCCACCTCGTGCGGCGTGGCGAGCGTGAACACCTTCGCCAGGGCGTCCTCCGGTCCGTCCGCATGCCGCAAGCCGATGTCCAGGGGCGTGCCCGGGACGGGCCGCACCCAGACCGCGTCGAAGCGGCGGCCCACACTCAGGTCACCGACCTCGTCGCGCAGGCCGAGGGCCTCGGCCCCCGCCACGGTGGCCAGGTGCAGCAGGTGCGCCGGGCCGAGCAGCACGCTCTGCTCGTCCCGCAGGCGCTGCAACAGGTACGCCTGCAGCGCCTCCTTCAACAGCGAGAAGCCGGTGCCGGCGCCGACGTCGCAGCCCAACGCCACGGGCACCCCGAACGCGAGGTGACGGTTCAGCGGGAACAGCCCGCTGCCCAGCGCCGCGTTGCTGGTGGGGCAGTGCGCCACGCTGGACCCTGCCTGGGCCAGTCGCTTCAGCTCGGCGTCGGTGGGGTGCACGTTGTGGGCGAAGACGCTGCTGCGGCCCACCAGCCCGTGCCGGTCGTAGCAGTCGAGGTAGCTGCCGTCGCCGAACAGCTGCTGGACCGTACTGATCTCGATGGGGTTCTCGTTGAGGTGCGAGGTGAACCAGCTGCCCGGCACGTCGCGGTGCAGCTGCCCGCAGGCGGCCAGCAGCTCGTCCGTGCTGGACAGCGCGAAGCGCGGGGTCACCGCGTAGCGGCTGCGGCCCCGGCCGTGCCAGCGGTCCGCCAGTGCCCGCCCCTCGTCGTAGCCGCGCTGCGCCGTCGTGTGCAGCTCGGGGCGCAGCATCCGGTCGGCGACGACCAGCCCGCTGGTGATGCGCAGGCCGGGCCCGGCGGCCGCCGCGAACAGCTCGTCGACGGCGGCGGCGAAGTGCGAGCCGAAGACCAGCGCCGTGGTGGTGCCCGCGGCCAGCAGCGAGGTGACGAACTCGGCGGCGACCGCGCGGGCGTACGTCACCCCGGCGAGCCGGGACTCCTCCGGCAGCGCGCAGCGCTCCAGCCACTCCAGCAGCGGCATGCCGAGCGCGCCGATGATCCGTACCTGGGGGAAGTGGACGTGGGTGTCGACCAGGCCGGGCAGCAGCATGCCGTCGCCGAGCACGACCACCTCCGCGCCGGGGTGCCGGGAGCGCACCTGCGTGAACGGGCCCCGCTCGACGATCTGCCCGTGCGCGACGAGCAGTCCGGCGTCGGCGTCGTGGCGCAGCGCTCCCCCACGGAACGGGTCGTCGGGGGTGTCCAGGACCTGCGCGCGGTACAGGATCATCCGTCGGCGTCCGCGGGTAGCGGGGCCCCGGCCCGGTCGATGGTGCGCAGCAGGTCGGCGGCGACGCTGACGGCGATCGTGGCGGGTTCCTTGCCGTGGATGCCGGGGATGCCGATCGGCGTGGTGATCCGTTCGAGTGCCGTGGCGTCGTGGCCCTGCGCGGCGAGCCGGGTGCTGAACCGGGCCCATTTCGCGGCCGAGCCGATCAGCCCGATCGAGCCGAAGTCGCCGCCACGCAGCACCGCGTCGCAGAGCGCGAAGTCCTCGGCGTGATCGTGCGTCATGATCAGGATGTGGGTGCCGGCGGGCAGCTCACCCAGCACGATCTCGGGCAGTACGGCCAGCCGGTGCACGTAGATGTGGGCGAGCGCGTCGTCGAGCACGGCCAGCCGCTCGGCGGTGAGCTGCTCCGGGCGGGTGTCGACCAGGTGCAGGTCGAGGTCGTGCCGGGCCAGGATGCGGGCCAGTTCCAGACCCACGTGGCCGACGCCGAACACGGCCACCGCGGGCGGCGCGGGCAGCGGCTCCAGCAGGACGGTGACGGTGCCCCCGCAGCACTGCACCCCGTACTGGTAGGGGGCCTTGTCGGACAGCGCGATCGTGACCAGCTCGGGCGTCGCCGCGGCGTCGGCCAGCAGCGCGCGGGCCTTGTCGACGACCACCGCTTCGAGATTGCCGCCGCCGACCGACCCCCACGTACGGGCGGCGCCGACCACGAGTTTCGCGCCGGCCGCGCGGGGTGCGTGCCCGCGCACCGTCACCACGGTCGCCAGGACACCGGGCTCTCGGGTCTCGCGCAGCCGCGCGACCGCGGTGATCCAGCCGCGGTCAGCCATGGCGCACCGTCTCGCCGGCCGGTTCGGGCGCGGGGCGCAGGGTCTGCGGGACGGCGGCGACCGGTCCCGCCCCGGTGCGGGCCCGCTCGACCGCCCAGAACACCGCCTCCGGTGTGGCCGGTGAGGCCAGGTCGAGGCTGATGCCGTCGGGCCCGAACGCCGCCGCGGCCTGGCGCAGCGCCTCCCGGACACAGAACGCCAGCATGAGGGGCGGCTCACCGACCGCCTTGGAGCCGTGGACGACGCCGTCCTCGGTGGCGTCACTGAGCAGCGTGACGTGGAATTCCTCCGGCATGTCGAACAGGCTGGGCAGCTTGTAGGTGCTGGCACCCTGCGTACTCAGTCGTCCGCGAGCGGGGCCCGTGCCGGTGTCCCAGCGCAGGTCCTCCAGGGTGAGCCAGCCCGCGCCCTGCACGAAGCCGCCCTCGATCTGGCCGATGTCGATCAGCGGGGAGAGGCTGTCCCCGACGTCGTGCACGATGTCGACCCGCCGGATCCGGTACGCCCCGGTGAACCCGTCCACCTCGACCTCGGCCGCCGCCGCCCCGTACGCGAAGTATTTGAACGGCGAACCCCGCATCACCGACGCGTCCCAGTGCAGGCCCTCGGTGCGGTAGTAGCCCGCGGCGAACAGCTGCACCCGCTGGAAGTAGGCAGCGCGGACCAGCTCGTCCCACGCGATGCCGTCGGCGGCACCGGGCCGCCGGGCGACACCGTCGACGATGTGTACGTCGCCGCCGCCGAGCATCTCGGCGGCCACCGCGGTGAGCCGGTCGCGGATCTGCATGCAGGCGTGGCGGACCGCGCCGCCGTTGAGGTCGGCGCCGGAGCTGGCGGCGGTGGCCGAGGTGTTGGGCACCTTGTCGGTACGGGTCGGTGCCAGCCGCACCCGGCTCAACGGGATGCCCAACGTGGTCGCGGCGACCTGCAACATCTTCGTGTGCAGGCCCTGGCCCATCTCCGTGCCGCCGTGGTTGACCAGGACGGAGCCGTCCTTGTACACGTGCACGAGCGCACCGGCCTGGTTGAACGCGGTGAAGTTGAAGGAGATGCCGAACTTGACAGGGGTCAGCGCCAGAGCGCGCTTGGTGTGCGGGTGGGCGGCGTTGAACGCGGCGATGCGCTGCTGCCGCTCGGCGACCCCACCGCTGTCGAGGACCTGCTGCCACAGCCGGTCCAGCCGTTCCGCGTGGCGCACCGGCTGCCCGTACGGCGTGTCCTGGCCGGGCTGGTAGAAGTTGCGCCGCCGCAGCTCGATGGCGTCGATGCCGAGCAGCGGCGCACACCGGCCGAGGATGTCCTCGATGACCATCATCCCCTGCGGGCCGCCGAAGCCGCGGAACGCCGTACTGGACGTCTTGTGGGTACGCGCGATCCGCCCGGCCAGCCGCACATGCGGCAGCCAGTACGCGTTGTCGACGTGGCACAGCGCGCGGGCCAGCACCGGCTCGGACAGGTCCAGGCTCCAGCCGCCGTCGGAGGTCAACGTCGCGTCCAGCGCCCGCAGCCGACCGTCGGCGTCGAAGCCGACCCGCCAGTCGACGTGGAAGCCGTGGCGCTTGCCCGTCATGGTGAGATCCTGGGTACGGGTCAGGCGGATCAGCACCGGGCGGCCGGTGAGCGTGGCACCCAGCGCGGCGATCGCGGCGAAGCCGTGCGGCTGCATCTCCTTGCCGCCGAAGCCGCCACCCATCCGCAGGCACTGCACGGTGACCTCGTGGCTGGCGCGGCCCAGTACGTGCGCGACGATCTCCTGGGTCTCCGAGGGATGCTGGGTGCTGCTCTGCACGAATACCTGCCCGGCCTCGTCGACCAGCGCGAGCGCGCACTGCGTCTCCAGGTAGAAGTGCTCCTGCCCGGCGAACTCCAGCACGCCGCTGAACACGTGGGCGGCCTCGGCCAGCCCGGCCTCGACGTCGCCACGCACCACCCGGGGGGTGGCGCCCTGGAAGCTGCCGGCCCCGATCGCCTCGGCCAGGGTCACGCAGGACGGCAGCGCCTCGGCGTCGACCTCGACGGCGGCGGCGCCGAGCCGGGCCGCCTCGGGCGTCTCGGCGAGCACCCAGCACACGGCGTGGCCGAAGAACATCACCTCGTCGGGGAAGAGCGGCTCGTCGTGCTTGACCCCGGCGTCGTTGATGCCGGGTACGTCGGCGGCGGTCAGCACCCGGGCCACGCCGGGGACGGCCAGCGCGGGCGCGGTGCGCACGGCGGTGATCCGGGCGTGGGCGTGCGGCACCTGCACCGGGTGGGCGTACAGCAGGTCCCTGGTACGACCGGCGAGGTCCTCGGTGTAGAGCGCGGCGCCGGTGACGTGCAGGGTGGCGCTCTCATGCGGAATCGCGACGCCGACGGCGCTCATAGCGATACCTCGCCCTCGTTGTCGGCGTACAGCTTCCGCAGGCTCTGTTCGAGCATCGCGGCGCGGTAGGCGGCGCTGGCCCGGTGGTCGTCCAGCGGGGTGCCCTCGCCGCGCAGCACCTCCGCGGCGGCCCCCGCTGTCGCGGCGGACCACGGCTCGCCCTCCAGGGCGGCCTCGGTGGCGCGGGCCCGGATCGGGGTGGCCGCGACGCCGCCGAGCCCGATCCGCGCCCGGACCACCGTGCCGTCGACGACGTCCAGGGCGAACGCGGCGGCCACGCTGGAGATGTCGTCGAAGCGCCGCTTCGCGACCTTGTGGAAGGCCGCAAGGCCGGCGACCGGCAGCGGTACGCGCACCGCACGGATCAGCTCGCCGGGCTGCCGGACGCTGCGCCGGTAGCCGGTGAAGTAGTCGGCCAGCGGCACCTCGCGGTCGCCGTCGGCGCTCGCCAGGAGCACGGTGGCGTCCAGGGCCAGCAGCACCGGCGGGAGGTCGCCGATGGGTGACCCGGTGCCCAGGTTGCCGCCGATGGTGGCGCTGTTGCGGATGAGCCGGGAGGCGAACACCGGGAACAGCTGATCGAGCAGCGCCACCCGGCCGGCCAGGCGGCGTTCGATCTCGGTGAGGGTCAGCGCGGCGCCGATCTCGATGTGGCCGGGGCCGACGACGAGTTCCCGCAGCTCCGGCAGCCGGTCGATCGCGACGGACAGCGCGGCGCGCACGCCCCGCAGGTTGACCTCGACGCCCCAGTCCGTGGCGCCCGCGACCACGGTCGCGGCGGGGTGGTCCCGCAGCAGCGCGAGCGCGTCGGGCAACGTGGCGGGGCGCACGTACGCGCCGTCGTCGTGCCGCAGCCGGGTCGGCCGGGGCGGCGGGGCGGGCTCGTCCCGGCGGCGGGCCAGCGGGTCGCCGCCGGGCGCGGCACCGAGCGCGTACGCGGCGTCGCGGATCGGCCGGTACCCGGTGCACCGGCACAGGTTGCCGCTGAGCGCGTGCAGGTCGAACCCGTTCGGCCCGTGGTCGGGGTCCGGCGGGTCCGTCTCCCGGCCCGGGCGGTAGAACTCGGCGGCCATGCTGCACACGAAGCCCGGCGTGCAGTAGCCGCACTGGGAACCGCCGCGCACTGCCATCTCGTGCTGCACCGGGTGCAGGTGGCCGGGCTCGCCCAGCCCCTCGACGGTGACGACCTCCTGCCCGTCGAGCCCGGCGGCGGGCAGGAGACAGGCGTTGACGGCCACCCATTCGGTCGGCGTGTGCACCCCGGCGCGGGCGACGAGCACCGAGCAGGCGCCGCACTCCCCCTCGCCGCAGCCTTCCTTGCAGCCGGTCAGCCCGAGCCCGCGCAGCCACTCCAGGGCGGTCGTGTGCACGGGTATGTCACCGAGCGGAACATCCCGCCCGTTGACGTGAATCCTGGCTGCGACCATGTCCGGCTCCCGTCCGCCGCGCTGTACCCGGACCCCGCGGAGGGCCGGCACATGGTTGGCGGTGACGCTGAGGGCGGCTGGTTATCCATGCGAACAACACGCCCGAGCCGTCGCCCACTCTAGCGCTGCGGGTCCGCGCCGGGAAGCTACTCCGACCGGAAGGCCGAGTCGCGCATGGGACGGGACAGCGCCCGGTCGAGATAGCCGCTCGTGCCGCTGTCGCGCAGCTCGGTGGCGGCGTCCACGAGTGCGCCGTACGCCGCCCAGGCCAGGCTGCCGCCCGTCGACACCCGCCGTACGCCGGCGGAGGCGAGCTGGGCGACGCTCGGGCCGTGCCGCAGCGCCAGCACGTTGACCGCGGTGCCGATCTCCCGGACCACGCCGGTGATCTCGCCGAGGTCGGCCAGCCCGGGGGCGTACAGGCAGGCGGCGCCCGCGTCCCGGTACGCGGCCAGGCGGTCGATGGTGTCCCGCAGGTCGCCGATGCCGTACAGGTGGTTCTCGGCGCGGCCGGTGAGCACCATGCCGTGGCGGGCGCAGACCCCGGCGGCCGCGGCGATCCGCTCGGCCGCCACCCCGACCGGGTCGATGCGCCCGGTGACCGGGTCGTAGTCCTCGATCGACACACCGCTGGCGCCCGCCTCCGCGAGCATCCGTACGGTCTCGGCGACGCCCGCCGGATCCGCCGCGTACCCGCGCTCGGCGTCCACGGAGACCGGCACCGCGACCGCCGCGGTCAGCGTGGCGACGTGGGCCACCAGCTCGTCGCGGGTGACGCGCTGGTCGGCGCGGCCGAGCGAGGCGGCGAAGCCGGAACTCGTGGTGGCCAGGGCGGGGAAGCCCAGGTGTTCCAGCAGCCGCGCCGACGGCACGTCCCACGGGTTCGGCATGACGAACGTGCCCGCCTCATGCAACCGGCGGAACGCGGCGCGCGCGGTCTCGATCATGCCCGCCGATCCTACGCGGCTCGCCGATCCGCAGCGGATCAGAGCCAGCCGTTGGCGCGGGCACTGCGGGACGCCTCGATCCGGTTGCGGGTGCCGGTCTTGCCGATCGCGGCCGACAGGTAGTTGCGGACGGTGCTCTCGGACAGGTGCAGCCGGGCCGCGATGTCGGCGACCGTGGCACCGTCCACGGCCGCGGCGAGGACGTCCCGCTCGCGGTCGGTCAGCGGGTTGGGCCCGGCGGACAGGGCGGCCGCCGCCAGCGCCGGATCGATCACCCGTTCCCCGGACAGCACCCGCCGGACGGCCACCGCCAACTCCTCCACCGGGCCGTCCTTGACCATGAAGCCGGTCGCCCCGGCCTCCATGGCCCGCCGCAGGTAGCCGGGCCGGCCGAAGGTGGTCAGGATCAGCACCCGGCACGAGGGCAGCTGGTCGCGCAGCGCGGCCGCGGTGTCCAGGCCGTTGCCGTCCGGCATCTCGATGTCGAGCAGCGCCACGTCCGGCCTGACCCGCAGCGCCGCCGCCAGCGCGTCCGTCCCGGTGCCGACGTCGGCGACCACCTCGATGTCGGGTTCGAGGTTCAGCAGCAGGGCCAGCGCGCCGCGCATCATGCCCTGGTCCTCGGCCAGCAGCAGCCGGATCACGCGGTCACCACCCGGCCCGCGCGGCGGAGACCTGCGTGCCGGGGATCTGCGCGGTGAGCTGGAGGCCGCCGCCGGGCAGCGGGGCGACCTCCAGCGTGCCGCCCGCGCGGCCCAGCCGCTCGCGGAGACCGCGCAGGCCATTGCCCGGCTCCGGCCGCCCGCCCACGCCGTCGTCGCGGACGGTCAGCACCGAACCACAACCATCGGTACGGACCTCGATGTCGCACCGCGAGGCGCGGCTGTGCCGGAGCACATTGGTCACCCCTTCCCGCACCACCCAGCCGAACGCGTCGTCGGCCTCCACCCCCAACGGCTGGCCACTCTCCCGTACCGTGACGGCGATGCCGACGTCGGCCAGGGCCGTGCGCGCGCCCGCCAGCTCGCGGCCGAAGCTGTGGTCCCGGTATCCGGTCACCGCCTCCCGCACCTCGGCGAGCGCCGTACGGCCGATGCGCTCGATGTCGGCGGCCTCCGCCGTGGCGCGGGCCGGATCCAGCGGGGTCAGGCGGCGCACGACCTCCGCCTTCACCACGACCAGCGACAGCGTGTGTCCGAGCAGGTCGTGCAGGTCGCGGGCGAACCGCAGCCGTTCCTGCTCCACCGCGGTGCGCGCCAGCTCCCGCTGGGTCCGGCGCAGTTCGTCCACCAGGCGCGCCATCCGCGCGAACGCCACCGTCATCGCCCCCGCCAGCATCGTGAGCAGGGCCGACTGGGCGATGTCGTCGCCCGGGATCCGGTGGGTCCCCCCGATCACGACCACCGCTGCGGTGGCGCCACCGACCCACCCGAATCCCCAGCCGCCGCGGTTCACTCCCACCGCACCGGCTGTGGCGACGTACATCAGCAGGACCAGCCAGCCCTCCGGGCCGCCGGCATAGGCACCGGCGAGGGCGACGCCGAGCAGGGCGAGCAACCCCAGCCCGGCGTGGTACAGCACCGGCCGGACCGCCAGCCCGGCCACCGGCACCGCCACCAGGACGAGATAGAGCGCCGCGAAGACGGCCAGCCCGGCGGCGGCCAGCCCGGCCGGATGCACCAGGCCGTGGGCGATCGCCGCGGCCGGCGGCAGCAACAGCCAGAACCAGAACGCGTGCGCCGCCACCAGCAGCAGGCCGCGACGCTTCGTGCCCGGCCCGGCACCGGCCGCCGGCAGGCTGACATCGGACATGGCGGATACCGTAACGATCGCTAGCCGCGGGCGGTCGACCGACGGTACGCCAGCACCGCGACGGCCGCGAACGCCACGGTCCACGCGGTCAGCACACCCAGGCCGGCCGCTGTGGGGGCCATCCCGGCGACCGACCGCCAGCCGAGTTCGGCGAACCGGTACGTGGGCAGCGCGTGGGCGAGGTGCTGCAGCGCGGCCGGGAAGTACGTCACCGGCACGAGCAGTCCCCCGAGGACCGACAGGCCGAGGAACGCGACGAACGTGACCGGCTGGGCGAGGTGCGGGGTGAGCCCGTACCCGATGGCGAGGCCGAGCAGCGCGAACGGCACCGTGCCGAGCCACATCAACGCCAGCAGGGCGGCCCAGCGCGAAACGCTCAGCTCGACGTGGTGCTGGATCCGCCCCGCGACGCCCACCGCGGCCACGGCGGGCAGCGCGCTGAGCATGCTGACGACGGCCTTGGCCACCACCGCCCGCCCGCTGGGCAACGGGGTGACACGGAGCTGCCGGAGCCAGCCCGCCGCGCGTTCCTGCGCGACGGAGGCGCCGACGATGAGGACGGCCGCGACCGCGCCGTACCCGGCCAGGCCGACCATCAGCGCCGCGGCGTCGTCCAGGCCGTCGAACCGGTCACCGTCCGCCCCCATCGACGAGAACATCACGTACGTCGCGACCGGGCCCAGGACGGTGAACAGCATCAACCGTGGGTCCCGAGCGAGCCGCCGCAGTTCGAACCGCAGATACGCGTACATCAGTGCTCCGTTCCGGTGAGGGTGAGAAACGCGGCCTCCAGCGGCGCGGCGGTGACCTCCAGTGCCCGGAACCCGGTGGCGGCCAGCGCCCGTACGGTGGCGTCGGAGTCGTCGGTGGTCAGCGCGACCCGGTCGCCGCGCACGTCCACCGCCCGCACCCCCGGCAGCGACTCCAGTCCCGCCGCCGATCGGCCGGCCAGGTCGAAGGTCACGGTGCGGCCGCCGGCCAGGGCCCGGATCTGCGCGGGGGGCGCGTCGGCCACCGCCCGCCCCTCGGCGAGCACGACGACCCGGTCGGCGAACTGGTCCGCCTCGTCGAGGTGATGGGTGCTGAACAGGACGGTGCCGCCGTCGTCCGCATACGCGCGGATCGCCGCCCAGAACGCCTGCCGGGCGGCGACGTCCATGGCCGCGGTGGGTTCGTCGAGGACCAGCAGGTCGGGGTTGCCGGCCATCGCGAACGCGAACCGGGCCCGTTGCGCCTCGCCGCCGGACAGCCGGTCCAGCCGTCGGGTGGCCCGGCCGGTCAGCCCGGCCATCGCGAGGATCCGGTCGGCGGCCAGCGGCCGCGGGTAGAGCGCCCGGGCCAGTTCCACCACCTCCCGCACGGTGGCCTGGGGGACGAATCCGCCGTCCTGGAGCATCGCCCCGACCCGGCCCGCCCGGACCGCTGCGGCGGGCGGTCCGCCGAAGAGGGTGGCGGAGCCGTCGTCCGGCGGGGACAGGCCGAGCATGATCGAGATGGCGGTGGTCTTGCCCGCGCCGTTGGGCCCGAGCAGGGCGACCGTCGTGCCCCGGGTGACGGCCAGGTCGAGGCCGGCCAGGGCGCGGACGGCACCGAACCGCCGGTCGAGCCCACTGAGACGTACCACTGTGTCATCCATGACCACGACGCTATGCAGGCGCGGACGGCACCGGCAGAGCCGCGAATACGCGCCCCGCCGGGACAAATGTCCTGGCCCGCCCGACCGGCGCTCACCGGCGTCGAGTCCGCGGTGGCGGGATTCGGATGCCCTAACGTAGGGCGTAGCGCCGAATCACCAGGGGTGTCAGTGAGCGAAAGGACCGGCACGTGTTCTTCGATCTGGGCGTACGCGATTTCCTGGACCGCGCCGAACTGGTGTACGCCGACCGTGTCGCGGTCGTCGACGAGCCGCAGCAACCCGCTCCCTCCTGGGGATCGCTGACCTACCGGGACGTCGCCCGGCTGGCCCGGTCCCAGGCCGCCGGCCTGGACGCGCTGGGCGTACCGGTCGGCGGCCGGGTCGCGATCGTGTCGCACAACGCCGCCCGCATGCTGGTGTCGTTCTTCGGGGTCTCCGGCTGGGGCCGCGTCCTCGTTCCTGTCAACTTCCGGTTGTCGGCCCCCGAGGTGAAGTACATCGTGGAGCACTCGGGTGCCGAGGTCCTGCTCGTCGACCCCGAGCTGACGCACCTGTTGGACACGGTCACCGCGAAGCACGTCGTCACGCTCGGCGACGACGACGCGGTCTTCGGCAGCACCGACGACCCGGCGCCGTGGGCGGGCGACGAGTCGGCCACCGCGACGCTGAACTACACCTCCGGCACCACGGCACGGCCCAAGGGCGTCCAGCTGACGCACCGCAACCTGTGGCTCAACGCCGTCACGTTCGGCCTGCACATCACGCTGTCCGACTCCGACGTGCTGCTGCACACGCTGCCGATGTTCCACGCCAACGGCTGGGGCATGCCGTACGCGCTGACCGGCCTCGGTGGGCGGCACATCGTGCTGCGCAAGGTCGACGGCGCGGAGATCCTGCGCCGCATCGACCGGCACGGCGTCACCCTGCTGTGCGCGGCGCCCGCGGTGGTCACCGCCGTACTCGACGCCGCCGCGACGTGGGACGGGGAGATACCGGGCCGGGACCGCGTACGCATCGTGGTGGCCGGCGCCCCGCCGCCCACCCGGACCATCGAACGGATCCGGGCCGAACTGGGCTGGGAGTTCCTCCAGATCTACGGCCTGACCGAGACCTCGCCGCTGCTGACTGTCAACCGGATGCGCGCCGAGTGGGCCGACCTCGACCCGCACGAGCAGGCCCGCCTGCTCGGCCGGGCCGGCGCGCCCGCGCTCGGCACCCGGATCAGCATCGACGACGACGGCCAGGTGCTGGCCCGGTCCAACACCAACCTGGAGGGGTACTGGGACAACCCGGAGGAGACCGCGCGGGCGCAGGACGGGAACTGGTTCCACACCGGCGACGGCGGCACGCTCACCGACGGCTACCTGACGATCTCCGACCGGAAGAAGGACGTCATCATCACCGGCGGTGAGAACGTCTCCTCGATCGAGGTCGAGGACGCGCTCATCTCCCACCCGGCGATCCGGGAGGCCGCCGTGATCGGCATCCCCGACGACACGTGGGGTGAGCTGGTCACCGCGCTGGTGGTCACCGACGGCAGCCCGCTCACCGCCGAGGACGTCATCACCCACTGCCGGGATCACCTGGCCGGTTTCAAGTGCCCCAAGCGGGTGGAGTTCCTCGACGCGCTGCCGCGTACCGCCACCGGCAAGATCCAGAAGTTCAAGCTCCGCGAACCGTACTGGTCGGGTCACGAACGCAAGGTCAACTGACCGCCCACCGGGCGGGACGGCGACGGCGGGGTTTCGTCCCCGCCGTCGCCGCGTCCGGTCACCCGGGCCGGGCTACGCGGGAGCCTGTTCGCACGGGCCGGGAGCCGTGAAGTCCGTCGTGCTCATGTAGCTGCCGCCCGGATAGTCGGTCCACACGGCGATGTAGGACAGGCGGGCGCCGGGGCTGTCGCCGGGAATGCGCTGGATGGCGTGCGTGGTGGCGCCGCCCTGCGGCGCCGGGAGGCTGCTGAGGCGGGAGCCGGGCGGGGTCGACTCCACCACGATGAGCAGCGCGCTGGTGTCCGACTGGTTGGTGATCGCCCAGTCGACGACCCACTCGCCGGTGACGGTGTCGCACGCGCCGGAGACGGACGTGGCGAACGTCCTGGGTGCGGCAGCCAGGGCCGGCGCGGCGGGCACGGCCGCCAGGGCGCCGAGCGCGGCGGCCGCGGCGATGGTGATGCGGGATCTCATGGTGTCCCCTTCGGAGAAGGTGCGGGCGGCGGTGCCGCCGTCCACAGACGAGCAACGATGGGAATCTATGCGGCTTTTGTGGCGATGGTGCGTCGAAGGGGTGAACGCCTCGGCGTCGCGGGCCGGCCGAGAGAACCCTGCACCATCGATGCATTTACGTGTTTCCACTGATGCGCGCGCACGGGGCCGGTTGACACTCTCCACCCATGCCGACTGATCTTGACCGTCCGACAACGCTGCTGCTCATCGGTGGCACGCCCACCGAGCGGCTGTTCGTCGACGGCGTCGGCGCGGGCTGGCGGGTCGCCACGGTCCCGTTGCCCGCCCCGGAATCCACCCCGGACGCCCTCGCGGATCGGATCACCGACCTCCTCGCCCGGCCCGAAACCGCCGATCGGCTGGTCATCGCCGGTTCCGGAGCGATCGCGGCCGCCTGCCTGACCGTCGCGGACCGGCACCCGGAACGCGTGGCGGGCGTGATCGCGGTGGACTTCCCGGCCGCTGAGGCGGGCGGGTACTCCGAGGACGATCTCGCCTGCCCGGTACTGACGCTGCCGGAGGACAGCGGGGCAGCCGCCTGGTCCCGGCTGCGTCCCTTCCTGGCCGGGCTCGCGGACGAGCCGCACACCGGCGACACCTGCCCGGTGCGCCTGACCGCGCTGACCCCCACGATGCTCAACGAACCCGACATCATGGGACGGTTGCGTGCGGCCGGACCGGTCCACCGGCTGTCGCTGGCCGCACCGGCGGCGACGTGGGTGCTGACCGGGCACGACGTCACGACCACCACGCTGGCCGATCCGGCGCTGATCGGCGGCCCCGAGATGACCGCCGGCTTCCGGCTGGCGGCACCGGGTCCCGGCCCCGCCCACCGCGGCGAACAGGACCTGGTGACCGTCGACGGCGAGCTGCACGCCCTGCTGCGCCGGCTGGTCGCACAGCACCTCACCCCCCGGCGGGCCGAACTGCTGCGCCCGCGGATCCAGCGGGAGACGGACCGGCTGCTCGACGCGATCGACCCGGCGGCCGTCACCGACCTGATGACGGCGTTCGCCCGCCCGCTGCCGATCGTCGTGCTGTGCGAGCTGCTCGGCATACCGGAGGGCGACCGCGACTACATCGAGGACTGGCTGATCAGGCGGATGACCGCGATCCCGCCCGACCCGCACCCGGACGTCGACGCGTACCTGAGCGGGCTGATCGCCGCGAAGCGGGCCGCGCCCGCCGACGACCTCATCAGCGCGGTGATCCTCGCCGAGGGCGACGCGCTGGACGAGGCGGCGCTGGTCTCGGCGGCGCGGTGGCTGATGGTCGGCGGCCACCGCGCGCCCACCACGCTGCTCGGCAGCGGCGTCGCCGCCCTCCTGCAGGCGCCGGGGCAGTGGCAGCGGCTGGCGGCCGACCCGGAACTGGTCGCATCGGCCGTGGAGGAGCTGCTGCGCTTCATCACGCCGTTCCCGCTCGGGCTCGCCCGCCACGTCACCGCGCCGCTGGCCGTCGGCGACCGCACGATCCCGGCCGGGAGCCTGGTCGCGGCGTCGCTGGTGGCCGCCAACCACGACCCGTCGCGCCTGGACGATCCGGGAAGCCTGCGGATCGACAGGGATCCGAACCCGCACCTCGCGTTCGGTCACGGGCACCACTACTGCGTCGGCGCGGCCGTGGCCCGCGTGCAGGCCCGGGTCGCGTTCGGCACCCTCGCGCGGCGGTTCCCCCGGCTGCGGATCGCCGACGACGGCGCCGGACTGGACTACCGCCAGAACCGGGTCCGCTACCTGCTCGCCCTCCCCGTCGTGCTCGACCCCTGACCGGCGGACGAGACCGCACCGTCCGTCCGCCACCGAGGAGGAACTGTCCGTGCAGGACGCGATCCCGCAGTTGCTCGACTACTGCCAGGCCGATCCCGACTTCTTCGAGACACCCGCGCGCATGCGCGACACCGACAGCCGGTTCGCGACCGCCGACCGGGCCCTGCCCGACGGCTGGCACGCCCGTGAGCAGGACCTGTGGGTCGTGCTGGAGCCGCCCGGCGCCGAACTGCCGGAGCAGGGCTGGAAGGTCCACGTCAGCGCGACGCCGGACACCGCGGGCGCGGTGTGCGACACGGTCGTCGACTACTGCCTGCGCCACGGCATCGCCGTGAAGTTCCTGCGCAGCCGGGCCGCGGTGCAACTGCTCAACTCCAAGCACGTGGCGCGGGGCGCCAGCGGCAAGCTGCTCGCGCTGTACCCGCGCGACGAGGAACAGCTCGCCCGGACCCTGCCGGACCTGGCCGGGATGTTGCGCGGCCACACCGGCCCCTACATCCTCAGCGACCTGCGCTACGAGGACTCCCCTGTGTACGTGCGCTACGGCGCCTTCCAGGCGATGACCTGTCCGGGCCCGAACGGTGAGCCGGTGTACGCGATCCGGGAACCCGGCGGACGGCTGGTCCCCGACGACAGGTCCCCCCGGTTCACGATTCCGTCGTGGGTGACACCACCACCGGTGCTGCACGAGTCGCTGGCCCGGCGCGCGGCGGGCGGCGCCGAGCAGTTCCCGTACCGGATCGAACGGCCGCTGCACTTCTCCAACGGCGGCGGGATCTACCTGGCGACGCCGCAGGACGGCGACGGTCACGTGGTGTTACGGGAGGCGCGCCCGTACGCGGGTCTGGACGGCAACGGCCTGGACGCGGTGGCCCGCCTCGCGGTCGAACGCACCATGCTGGCCCGACTCGACGGGCTGGACTGCGTGCCGCGCCTGCTCGGCCACTTCGTGGTGTGGGAGCACGAGTTCCTGGTCGAGGAGTACATCGAGGGCCAGACCCTGATGGCGGAGGTCTTCGACCGCTACCCACTGGTCGGGCCGGACGCGACGCCCGAGGCGCGGTCCGCCTACGTCCGGTGGGCGACGGACATGCTGGCCCGCGTCGACCACGCGCTGTCGGCCGTGCACGCCAGGGGCGTCCGCTTCGGCGACCTGCACCCGGCCAACATCATGGTCCGGCCGGACGGCCGTGTCGTCCTGGTCGACTTCGAGATCGCCGGTGACCTCGACGACACCGGCCAGCCGGGGCTGGCCGCGCCGGGATTCGAGGCACCGGCGGGCCTCACCGGCCGGGCCGCCGACGCCTACGTCCTGGACTGCCTGCGCCAGTGGATGTTCCTGCCGATCAGCCCGCTGACCGAGCGCGACCCGGTGAAGCTGGCCAGCCTCACCGAGGACATCACCGAGGAGTTCGCCGTACCGAAGGCGTTCGGGGCGCGGCTGGTGCGCCGGTTCACCGCCGCCCACGGTCCGCTCGGCGACGACGGGCCGGCCCGGCTGCTGGGCGCCGAGGAGCCGGATTGGCCCCGGATCCGTGACTCGATCGTGCGGGGCATCCTGGCCAGTGCGACACCGGAGCGTACGGACCGGCTCTTCCCCGGCGACCCGCAGCAGTTCGCCACCGGCGGTTTCCCTGTGGCATACGGCGCGGCCGGGGTGCTGTGGGCCCTGCACCAGGCCGGCGCCGAGGTGCCGGCGGAGCTGATGGACTGGCTCGCCGCCGCCGCGGCCCGCGCCACCGATCCCCGGCCCGGCCTGCTCGACGGGCTGCACGGCGCCGCGGTCGTCCTGGACGTGCTGGGCCGCCCCGACGCCGCGCGCGAGGTGTGCGACCGGGCCCGGAAGCTCGACCTCGCCACCCCCGGTGTCCACGGTGGGCTCGCGGGCGCCGGTTTCTCCCTGCTGCACTTCGCCGACTCCTGCGGCGACGAGGCGCTGCTGTCGGAGGCGGTGGACGTGGGGCACCGGCTCGGCGACATGCTGACCGGCGAAGTCCCGTTCCGCCGCGTGGGCCTGCAGCACGGGCTGACCGGCGTCGCCCTGTACCTGCTCGACCTGCACCGCCGGACCGGCGATCCGCGCATGCTGGAGCTGGCCGCCGAGGCGCTGCGCCGCGAGGTCGCGCAGGGCCGGTTCCTGCCCGACGGCACGTTCCAGCTACTCGAAGCGAACCGGTACCTCACCTACCTGGGTACGGGCAGCAGCGGCCTGGCCCTGGTGCTGGCCCGCTACCTCGCCCACGCCGACGCCGACCGGGCCGCCCGCGACGGCTTTCCCGCGGCGATCGACGGCGTCCGTACGGCCTGCCGCGCCGTGTTCGTGCGCCACCCGTTCCTGTTCGAGGGCCGGGCCGGCACCATCGCCGCGCTCCGCCTGCTCGCGGTGCCCGAGGACCGCCCGCTGATCCGGGCCCACGTGCGCCGCCTCGGCTGGCACGCCCTGTCCCACCGGGGACAGCTGGCGTTCCCCGGCAACCAGTTGCTGCGGCTGTCCATGGATCTGGCCACCGGCGGGGCCGGGATCCTGGCCGCCCTGGGTGTCGCGTTCGGACCGAACGCGGCCATCATCCCCGCTCTCGATCTGCGGTCGCCCGCGTTCGAGGCGGACGAGAGGAGGTGAACACCATGGCATTCGTTCTCGACCTGCAGAGCCTGGAGGCTGAGTCGACGCTGGCGGCACACCCGTGCTACAGCCACGTCACGTCGTACAAGGGCACCTGCAACTAAGCCCCAGCACGGGTGCCGGGGGATCCAGCCGGTCCCCCGGCACCCGGCCGGGACCAGAACACGATCGTGAGGAAACGTGGACGTGTCTACGCCACCCAGCGCGCCGGCCTGGCGGGTCCTGCTGGGTCACCTTCGCCCGTGCGGCCGCGAACTCGCCGCCGGCGGCGTCCTGGGACTGCTCAGCGGGGCCGCCGGGCTGGCGCTGCCGCTGGTCGTCGCGCGGCTCGTCGACGACCTGGGCGCCGGCCGCCCGGTGACCACGCCCCTGCTGCTGATGGGCCTGCTCGTCGTCGTGTCGGCGGTGCTGGCGCCGCTCGGCGAGTACCTGCTGCGCCGCGCCGGGGAAACCGTCGTGCGTACCGCGCGGCGCAGGCTGATCGCGCATCTGCTGCGGCTGCGGATCACCGCCCTGGACGCGGCGGAACCCGGCGACCTGATGTCGCGGGTCACCGCGGACACCGTGCTGCTGCGCCAGCTCGCCACGGACTCGCTGGTCGGTGCGGTGACCGGCGGGGCGCTGCTGATCGCCACGGCCACCGTCATGGCCGTACTCGATCCGGTGTTGTTCGCGGTCACGGCCGCGATGCTGGCGCTGGCGCTGGTCGTGATCCGGGTCGTGATGCCGAAGGTCAACCGGGCCAGCGGGGACACCCAGGAACACGTGGGCCGGATGGGTGCCGCGCTGGAGCGGGCGCTCGGCGCGCTGCGCACGGTGAAGGCGTCCGGCGCCGAACACCGCGAGGAGGCGGCGATCGGCGCGGCCGCCGACGACACGTGGCGGGCCAGCGTACGCGCGGCGAAATGGCTGGCGATCGGCGGCAGCGTCGCCGAGAGCACCATCCAGCTGGCGTTCTTCGTCGTGCTGATCGTCGGCGGGGCGCGGGTCGCCTCCGGGGCGATCGAGGTGGGCGGCCTGATCGCGTTCCTCATGTACGTCTACTACCTGGTGCCGTCCGTGCACTCGCTGGTCGGTGCGGTCAGCCAGTACCAGATCGGTGCGGCGGCGATCTCCCGGATCCGGCAGGCCGAACAGTTGCCCGCCGAGCCGGCCGGGCCACCGGCGCCGCTGCCCGCGCCGGGTGCGCAACCCGCGGCCGTCGAGTTCGACGGCGTGCATTTCCGCTACTCGCCCGAGCTGACGCCGGTGCACGGGGGCCTGACGTTCCGCGTCCCGGCCGGTGGCACCACCGCGTTCGTGGGACTGTCCGGGGCCGGCAAGACCACGCTGTTCTCGCTCATCGAACGGTTCTACGAGCCCACCGCCGGGCGGATCCTGCTCGACGGCGCCGACGTACGCACCCTGCCGCTGGCCGCGCTGCGCGCCGCGATCGGGTACGTGGAGCAGGACTCCCCCGTGCTGTCCGGCACGCTGCGGGACAACCTGCTGTTCGGCCAGCCCGACGCCACCGACGACGACCTGCGGGAGGTCCTGCGTACCACCCGGCTGACCGACCTGGTGGCGCGCCTGCCGCAGGGGCTCGACACCGCGGTCGGGCACCGCGGCGTGAAGTTGTCCGGCGGTGAACGGCAGCGGGTCGCGATCGCCCGCAGCCTGCTGCGCCGGCCCCGCCTGCTGCTGCTGGACGAGGCGACCTCCCAGCTGGACGCGGCGAACGAGGCGGCGCTGCGCGACACCGTGGCCGACGTCGCCCGCTCCACGACGGTGCTCGTCGTGGCGCACCGGCTGTCCACGGTCACCCTGGCCGACCGGATCTTCGTCATCGACGGCGGCACCGTCCGCGCGGCGGGCAACCACAGCGACCTGGTCGGCACCGACCCGCTGTACGCCGAGCTGGCCGCCACGCAGTTCCTGGCCCCCGCATCCTGACGTATTCGTACCCGCACGAGGAGTTCCCATGGCGACCCCGCCCGACACCGCCGCCCCCACCGGTCCGCCGCTGTTCCCCGCCGGGGCGCTGCGCGATCACCAGCGACTCGCGGAGATGCGCGCGTCCGGCGCGGCGCACGCTGTCGACTTCGGCGGGTGGGAGCACGGCTGGCTGCTGACCGGCTACGACGCGACCGTCGGCGCCCTGGTCGACCCGCGGCTGCGCGGGGTGCCGCCGCAGGCCCGCGCGCCGCAGGGCGGATCGGGCGAGCTGCTCGACGAGGAGGACCTGTTCTTCCTGCCCGACCCGCAGCATGAGCGGCTGCGCCGCCTGATCGGCGGGCGGCTCACCCCGCGCCGGGTGGCCGAGCTGGCCCCGCGCATCCAGCACGAGATCGACACGCTGCTGGACGGCCTGCCGCCGGGCGAG
The DNA here is from genome assembly GCF_047159485.1 of Krasilnikovia sp. MM14-A1004. Classification (GTDB taxonomy): domain Bacteria; phylum Actinomycetota; class Actinomycetes; order Mycobacteriales; family Micromonosporaceae; genus Actinoplanes. The sequence continues at coordinate 4,054,257 of NZ_AP038773.1, forward strand.
CCCGTGGACTTCGTCACGGAGTTCGCGGTCCCGCTGCCCGTGGCCGTGCTCTGCGAACTGCTGGGCGTCCCGCCGGACGGCCGCCGGTACGTCGGCGACTACATGCTCGGCTGGCTCGCGGAGTCGGGCGCGGGCGTCCCGGTGACGGAGTCCGCCGGGGTCGCTCTGGCCGGGTACCTGACCGCGCTGATCGCCGAACGGCGCGCCCGGCCCCGGACGGATCTGATCAGTGCGATGACCTCCGTCGGCACCGACGACGACATCCTGTCCGCCGTACGGTTGCTGCTCATCGCCGGTCACCACCCGGTCACCCGGCTGCTCGGCGGCGGCCTGGAGGTGCTGCTGCGCCATCGGAGTCTCTGGACGCGGCTGGCGGCCGAGCCCGAGTTGTCGCGGACCACCGTGGAGGAACTGCTGCGACTGATCACGCCAGCGATGCTGGCGACACGCTACTCGCAGGCGGGGGCGGAGCTGAACGGCGAGCCGCTGGCGGAGGGCACCCCCGTGCACTGCGCGCTGGTCGCCGCGAACCGCGACCCGGGCCCGTTCCCGGCGCCTGACACGTTCGACCCGGACCGGCCGGCCCACCCGCACCTGGCCTTCGGCCTGGGGCACAAGCACTGCCTCGGGGCCGCGCTGGCCCGCAGCCAGATGCGGATGGTCATCGACACGATGGCGGCGCGGTTCCCCCGGATGGCGCTCACGTCGACGCCGGCGGGCGCCCCGGACGGGCACCCGTTCGTCGTCCTGGACCCGACGGCGGCGGGCGAGTGAACGCCGCGATCCCGGACCAGCCGCTCGAAATCATCTGGGACATCACGTACGCCTGCCCGCTGCGCTGCGTGCACTGCTACTCGGAGTCGGGCCGCCGCCCGGCCCGCCAGCTCGACCTGCCCGACCTGTTGCGGGTGGCCGACGCGCTCATCGCGATGCGGCCGCTGGGGATCTCCCTGGCCGGCGGTGAGCCGCTGCTGGTGCCCGGCCTGTTCGACGTCGTCGAGCGGTTCACCGCGGCCGGGATCAAGGTGGCCCTGTTCACGGGTGGCTGGTCGGTGTCGGAGGAGCTGGCGGAGCAGTTGCTGCGCCGGTTCTTCCGGGTGAGCGTCAGCGTCGACGGCGCCACCGGCGCGGCGCACGACCGGATCCGCGGGCGCCGCGGCTCCTTCGACCGGGCGATGCAGACACTCGCCCGCCTCGACGCGGCCGCCGCCTCGGTGCCCGGCGCGGTGTTCGGCATCGACAGTGTCGTCGTCCGCAGCACCGTCGACGAACTCGACGAGTTCTGCACCCGGATCGCGCCGCGGTTCCCCGCACTGTCGTTCCTGTCCTTCGGCGCCGTGGTGCCGGAAGGGCTGGCCAGCCGTCCCGGTTTCGCCGCACACGAACTGCTCACCGAGGCGCAGACGCGGCTGATGGGCAGCCCGGAGCAGGCCGAGCGGCTGCAGGAGCTGGCGCCGGGCACGGTGCACGTCACCGTGACCGACAACCTGTCCCTGCAGATGCATCCCGAGCACATCCGCAGCGGCAAGTTCTTCCCCGCCATGCAGATCGAGCCGGACGGCGCCGTCCGGGCGATGCCCGCGTACGAGGGCACGGTGGGCAACATCCTCACCGACCCGCCGGCCGAGCTGTGGCGCCGCTCCATCGACCGGTGGCACCACCCGTACGTCGTCGAGACGCTCACGCCGGTGCGCACGATGGCGGACTGGGCAGAGGCCACCCGGAAGATCGACTACCGGTTCGGCTCCGACGCGGTCCGCGCCCGGCTCGACCGTCGCCCGGATTTCGCGGTCCCGTGAGCACGGCGGCTCACGGCTGTCCGGACACGACGCGGGCCAGCTCCGTCCTCGATCGCACGCCGAGCTTGGGATAGATGCGGTGCAGGTGCGACTCGACCGTGCGCGGGCTCAGGAACAGCGCCGCCGCCACCTCGTCGTTGGTCCGTCCCCGGGCGACCAGATCCGCCACCCGCTGCTCGGCCGGGGTCAGCCCGGTCGACGACGACGGCCGCAGCCCGAGCGCCTGCAACTCGGCGGCGGCCCGCGCGGCCCACGGCACCGCACCCAGGCGGGTGAAGGACACCTGCGCCGCGGTCAGCGCCTGCCGGGCCGCGCGCCGCTCCCGCCGGCGCCGCAACACGATGCCCTGGACCAGCTGGCCGCGGGCGAGTTCCAGGGCCAGCGGACCGGCCGCGCAGGCACCGACGGCGGCCTGCGCCGCGGCCGCGGCCGCGTCCAGGTCACCGACCGCCAGCGCGACCAGCGCCCGGCTGCGGGCGGCCATCCCCACCAGATACGGGTACGGCGACCGCGCCGCCCGTTCCCCCAGGTCCGCCGTCAGCCCGGTGGCCCGCTCGACGTCGCCGAGCAGCAGCGCGGCCTCCACCTGGTCGGCGAAGAAGGTGTACCGGGCCGGTTCCCGCATCCCCATCTCCGCGACCAGGTGCGCGGCCCGGGTGAGGTACGCGTCGGCGGCCTCGGCGGCGCCGCGGGACAGCTCCACGTAGCCGAGCACGGACAGGTGCAGGGCGGCCGCCACGGCGTCGGGCAGTTCCTCGGCGAGCGCCAGCCCCTCCCTGGCGGCGGCCACCGCGTCGTCGGGTGCCCACCGGATCGCCGCGACCAGCGCCGTGGCGTACAGGGTCTGGCCGCGCCACCGGCGCTGACCGGTCTGGTCGTTGGTGACCGCCATCTCGGCCACGTAGCGGGCCGCCAGGTCGAGGTTGCCGAGCCAGCATTCGATCTCGACGAGGTGCAGCAGCGCGTGCGGGACCGCCGGTTCGTCACCGATCTCGTACGCCCGCTCGTACTTGGTCAGCCAGCCGGCCCGGCCGCGGTGGATGTCGAAGCTCTTGGCCCAGAGGTGGAACATCGAGCGGGCCCACTCCACCTCCCACGAGAAGTCCCGTTCGGGCAGCATCGCCCAGCCCGCTTCGAGGTTCCCGACGTCGATGCCCCGGCCCGCCAGGAAGCCGAAGTACTCCCCGGCGATCGTCGCGCAGGCGCGCAGTTCGGCGCCGGCGCTCGCCGGTAGCAGGCGCTGCGACTGCCGCGCGGCGTTCACCCGCAGGTCGGTGTCGTAGTCCGCGAACCAGGAGACCCGCAGGTGCAGCATGCCGGTGAGCAGCGGGTCGCCGACGGCCTCGGGGATCGCCCGGCGCAGCGCCGCGACCGCGTCCCGCGGGCTGCCCTGGTAGAACAGGATCGACCCCAGCCACAGCAGTGCCCGGGCCCGCGCGTGCCCCGCGGGCAGTTCGGCGACGGCACGGTCCAGCACGTCGCGGGCGCCGTCCGCGTCACCGGCCGAGAACAGGCACTCCGCCCCCGACACCGCCCACTCGGACGCCCGCGGATCGCCCGGGGTGGTGCGATGCACGGCGAGGCGCCACAGCTCGGCGGCCATGGCCGGTGCGCCGCGCGCCTGCGTCTGGCGGGCCGCCTCGGCCAGCACGGTGGCGACCCCGGCGTCCGGGCCGTCGCCGGCCAGGGCGAGGTGCCATGCCCGCTGGTCGAGGTCGGTGACGACGCCGGCCAGCCGGGCGTGCACCGCCCGGCGCCGCTCGGTCGCGGCGGACGAGTACACAGCGGACGCGTACAGGGGATGGGTGAAGCCGACCCGCCCGTCGCGGACCTCGACCATGCCGCTCTCCTCGGCCGCCGCCAGCCCCGGCGTCACCGACCCCGGCAGCTCCAGCGCGGCGCGGATCATCGCCGTGGTCGGATGGCGCAGCGCCGCGGCGATCAGCAGCGTCTCCCGGCTCTGTTCGGGCATCCCGGCCACCGTGGCGGCCACCGCGCCGGTCACCGTGGTCGGTACCGGGAGCCGGGCCGTCGGGTCCGGCCATCCCGCGCGGGCGACCGTCCGGGCCAGTTCCAGCGCGAACAGCGGGTTGCCCGCGCTCGCCCCGGCCAGCCGCAACAGGTCGGGTTTGGCGGGCCGCAGGACGGTCCGCGCCCGGATCAGGCGGTACAGCTCGGCCGGGCTCAGCGGGCCCAGTGCCACCCGTCGCACCCGGTCGGCGTCGACCGACGCGTCGAGCCACGCGGGCGACGGCCGGGCACCGGCGCCGGACGTACGCATGGTGGCGAGCAGTCCCACCGGCTCCCGGCCGATCCGCCGGACCACGAACCGGAGAGCGTCGGCGGTGGCCGGATCACACCATTGGGCGTCGTCGACGGCCAGCACCACCGGCCCGGCCGCGGCGAGCAGGCGGACCACGGTCAGCGTGGCCAGGTTGACCGCCCGCGGGTCGGGTGGCGCACCGTCCGGGGCGGCCCGCAGCAGGGCCGCATCGAGCGCCCGCCGCTGCGGCGCGGGAAGCCCACCGAGCACCGCGTCGGGAACCGCGCCGACCAGGTCGGTGAGGCCCGCGAACGACAGGTTGGACTCCCGCTCCCCCATCCGGCACACCAGCAGCCGGACACCCCGCTGGCGCAGGCGGCGCAGCGCGTGCTGCCACAGCGCCGTCTTTCCGATGCCGGGTTCGCCCTCCAGCAGCAGCACGAGCGGCCGGGCCGGGTCGCCCTCTGCCAACTGGTCCGCGGCGAGATCGAGGGCCGCGAGCTCCGCCTCTCTGCCCACCAGGCGCTCGTCAGACACGTGGCCTCCACAGTGTCCACGCTGGGAGACATCTCGACACGACGGCACAGTACGGGCCCGGCGCAAGACCCCGTCAACCCCGCCGCGGGCCCGTGGCTTCGAGTACCCTGCCGACGTTGCTGAGCAGTTCGACGGCGGTGAAGGGCTTGTACAGGATGCGGGTCTCCGCGGTGGACGCGCTGCTCGGCACCACCACGGGGTCGCTCTGCCCGGTAATGAACAGCACCGGAAGGTCGGGGTGCCGGGCGTGCACCTGGTCGGCGACCGCCGGGCCGGAACGGTCGGGCAGCATCATGTCGGTGATCAGAAGGTCCACGTCGTCGAGGTCCATGCGCAGCGCGGTGTTGGCGTCGCGGACCGCGGTGGTGCGGTAGCCGTTGCGGGTCAGGATGCGGGCCACGACGTCGCGTACGGTGTCCTCGTCCTCGACCACCAGGACCCGCTCGCCGTTTCCCTCTCCCCGGGCAGGGGTCGGCGTGGGTTGCCCGTCGGGCTCGGGCTGCTCGGCGACGAGGGGCAGCAGGATCCGGAAGGTGGTGCCGACGCCGGGGGTGGAGTCCACGGTGATGGTGCCGTCGGCGTCCAGGACGATGCCGTAGACCATGGCGAGGCCGAGGCCGGTGCCCTTCTGGGACGGCTTGGTGGTGAAGAACGGCTCGAACAACCGGTCCCGGACCTCGGCGCTCATGCCGACGCCGGTGTCGCTGACGGTCAGCCGGGCGTAGTGCCCGGCGGGCAGCGGCATGACCGCGCCCTCGGCCAGTTCCACGAGGTCGGTCTTGACCTCGATGATGCCTCCGTCGGGCATCGCGTCGCGGGCGTTGATCACGAGGTTGAGCAGGATCTGGCCGAGCCGCCCACGGTCGGTGTGCACGGGCAGGGTGCCGTCGTACATCGTGAAACTCAGGGTGATGGTGGCGCCCATGGTCCGGGCGAGCAGGTCCTTGGCGCCCGTGACGGCCGAGTTGAGGTCGACGTTCCCGGCGTGGGTCGATTCGCGCTTGGCGAACAGCAGCAGCTGGCTGGTCAGGGCCCGGCCCCGCTCGGCGGCGTCACGGATCCGGGCCAGGTCCCCCGCCACCTGTTCACCGGTCTCCTCGGCGACGAATTCGGCGCAGTTGAGAATGATGGCCAGCAGGTTGTTGAAGTCGTGCGCGACGCCTCCGGCGAGCTGGCCGAGGCTCTCCAGCCGGGCGGTCCGCGCCGCGTGTTCCTTGTTGAGTTGCTCCTCGGCCTGGCGTTGCATGCGGGCGGTGACGTCGTTCTCGGTGACGGCGGCGCCGACGACCACACCGATCTCGTCCCGGATCGGCACGATGGTGGTCGACACTCTGATCTGGCTGCCGTCCTTGCGCAGGCGCGGGGCGCCCTCGATGTGGAGTTGACGCCCTGCGGCCACCTCGCTGAGCGTGACGCGGATCAGGTGCTGCCGGCTCGGCAACATGAAGATCGTCGGGTCGCGGCCGATGGCCTCGTCAGGGGTGAAGCCGTAGATGCGCTCGGCGGCGGTGTTCCACGCCGTGATGGTGCCGTCCAGAGCCATGGCCATCGTCGCCGCGGTGGACTGCTCGACGACGCCGGCCAGCATCGCCTTGTGCCGTGCCACGTTGGCGATGGTTCGGGTGGCCAGCACGGCCAGCGCGACGGCGATCAGCAGGCACACCACACCGACGATCACCAGTACGGTCACTGCCCGGGATCCCGTGCGCGACGCTTCGGCGGCGTCCGCGTCGGCGCCGGCGCGGGCCAGCTCGGCGAGCTGCTGTACGGCGCCGGCGGCGGTGCCGAACAATTGCATCTCCGCACCGGCGACCAGATCGTTGGCCACCGCGATCCGGGCGGGATCGCCCGACCGGTACGCGGCCACGATCTGCGCGTCGAGTTCCATGAACCGGTCGAAGGCGCCCTGGGCGACGGCCAGCTGCCGCCGTTGCGCCGCGGTCAGCGGATGCGTGCCGATCCGGGCCAGATCCTGCCGGAACGCCGCCGTCGAGGCCAGGAACAGCCGCCGCTGGGCGCCGTCGTCGGCGGTGGCGCCCGGCACTCCCCGGACCGCGTCGAACGCGTACGCGGTCTGCCAGCCGTTGAAGTCGGCGGAACGGAACTGGGCAGTGAACGCGTCGCGTTGCAGCGCAGCCGACTCGGCGGCCCGCCGGTCCGCCCTGCCCTCCGCGCGGACGCTGCTCATGGCGACGCCGATCATGATGATCACCATCAGCGCCGCGAGCGCGAAGGCACCGCCGAGCCGCGCGCCACCACGGACCCGACGCAACGTGGGCATGTCTCGGTCTTCCTACGGGACGTGTCAGGCATCGACGACGCCACGCGTGCAGGCGTCGAGGGCCGGTCTGCGATGTTTCCACCGTATCGGCATCCCACCGCCGCCACGGCATATATCACGGTATGCCCTGCCGAGTGCCTCCATGGCCCGGGACAGGCCGGGACGGTGCACTGTCGCGTAGCTGACGACGACGGCGCCCGGCCGGTCCCCGCGGCGGACCCGGTAGTACTGGCCGCCGTGCACGAGCACGGACCGGGCCTGCGCGGCCCGGACCAGCGCCGCCTCGTCGCACCCGGCGGGCAGCTCCAGGTAGGTCTGCAGACCGCTGTCGGCGCCGAGGGGCCGCACACCGGGCAGCACCCGCAGGGCGTCGTCCAGGACCTGCTCGCGCCGCTTGCGCATCTCATCGCGGACGCGGCGCAGGTGCCGGTCGAACGCGCCGGACTCCAGGAACCGGGCGAACGCGAGCTGTTCCAGCCCGGAGTATCCGAAGTCCCGGCTGGACCTGACGAATTCGAGCCCGGGCATCAGCGGGTACGGCACCACCAGCCAGCCCAGGCGCAGCGCCGGTGCCAGGACCTTGCTGGCGCTGCCGGCGTAGACCACCCGGTCGGGGGCCAGGCTCTGCAGTGCCGGGGCCCGGTCGGCGGCGGCCACGTAGGCGCTCTCGAAGTCGTCCTCGATGACGAAGCCGTCGACGCGGTGCGCCCATTCGACCAGCTCGGCCTTGCGGTGGGCGGCCAGCGGCACGCCGGTCGGGAACTGGCAGGCCGGGGTGACCACCACCGCCCGGGCGCCCGTGCGGTACAGCTCGTCGACGACGATCCCGTCGGCGTCGACTCCGACGCTCACGGGCCGCAGCCCGGCGCGGGACATGAACTGGCGCTCGCCGGGATGGCCCGGATCCTCCACGGCCACCAGCTCGTGGCCGCGTTCGCGCAGCACCGTGCAGAGCAGCGCGAGACCCTGCGCGAACCCGGCCGTCATCATGACCTTGTCCGGGCGGGCCCGCACGCCGCGCACCCGGCTGAGGTAGGCGGCGGCCGCCTGCCGGACGGCGGGCAGGCCGGCGGGGGCGGCGTATCCCAGCTCGCGCGGGCCCGCGGCGCTGATCACCGCGGTCACGCAGCGCAGCCACTCCTGCCGGGGGAAGGCCGACGCGTCGCACCCGCCGGTGCGCAGGTCCCACCGGGCGGTGACCGGTCGCTGCGGCGTCGCGAGCACCGAGTCCTGCGGCGGGCGCACCGAGGGCGCGACGGAGGTCCCGGAGCCGCGCCGGGCGACCAGGTACCCCTCGGCGATCAACTGCTCGTACGCCTCCACCACCACGCTGCGTGAGACACCGAGGTCGATGCCGAGCCGCCGGCTGGAGGGCAACCGGGTCTCCGGTTGCAGCATGTCCTCTTCGATCATTCGCCGTATCGCGTCGCGGGTCTGCTGGGCGATCGGGACCCGGGATTGCCGATCAATCGATATCTCTAGATGCCTGCTCAATTGGTCTAGTCCCCCGTTGATGAAGTGGTATGGACACCACACCCGCCGCGTTGGTCTGATGTTTCGCAACGCGAGCCGACGATGTGTCTCGCCCCATCCGGCAACACGGTATCGAGGCTGGTGACAGTCCTGTGTGGAGCGTCATTGTGACGCTTGCGACAAGCCGTGTTATCGAAGCTCATCGCTGTGCTCGGCGCCGGCCCGGACATTTCGAGGATGGACTGACCAGACGACCGGTTGCGGAATGGCACCGGAAATGCTGCACACACGGGGGTACGTCGCAATGCCTGATCAGAAGCGAAACGTCCTATTAGCCGAAACGGTTCCGATTACGGTGCACGCCGTTCCGATAGCACCCGTCGATCCGCTCGCGCTCTACGCGACGCTCGCCGGCGAGCGGCCCACCGACGATCTGTATCTGCTGGAGAGCCTCGACGGCCCGGACTCCGACCGCCACGGCGCGATGCTCGGCTGGGACCGCCTCGCCGAGCTGCGGTTCGTCGGCGACCGGCTGGAGCTGCACGGGCACGGCCCACTCTGCACCGCCCTCGCCGCCGTCACCGACGCGGTGCTCGGCGTCCGCCTCGGCAGCTCCGACGGCGTGACCACCTGGCACGTGGCCGGCCCGGACCGGGTCTGGCCGGCGGTGCGCGCACTGTCCGGTGCGTTCGCCATCGAGACCGACGTGCCGGTCGGCGCGTTCGCGTTCGGCTTCCTGACGACGTTCGCGTACGAGGCGGCGTGGGACATGGACACGCTGCCCGCCAATCCGGCCGCGGACCGGGTCGCCCGGCTCACCCTGACGCTGTTCCGCAACACGGTCTGGTGGGACCTGGACACCGGCACCGTCCACCAGCTGGTCAGCTCCGGCCCACTGCTGGAACCCGGACAGTCGTTGGTAACGGACGTGCCGGTGGATGCGGGCGGGCCCACGCCCGCCGCCCCGGCGCCGCACTGGGTCCGCGACAGTGTGGACTCCGAGACGTTCCAGGCGCGCGTCAAGGAATGCCTCGGCTACATCGAGATCGGCGACAGCTACCAGATCCAGATCGGCCACCGCATCGAGGTGGCCACCGACCTCGCCCCGCTGGACGTGTATCGGCGGCTACGGGAACGCAGCCCCTCGCCGTACATGTATCTGCTGCCCCGGGCCGGCCAGACCGTGATCGGCGCGAGCCCCGAGCTGTTCCTGAAGATCCAGGACGGCGCGGTGGTCATGCGGCCCATCGCCGGCACCGTCCCGCGCGCCGCCGACCCGGAGGACGACCGCGCCCGCGTCGCCGAGCTGGTCGGCAGCGACAAGGAGCGCGCCGAGCACGTCATGCTGGTCGACCTGTGCCGCAACGACATCGGCCGGGTCTGCGTGCCGGGCACGCTGAGCGTGGACTCGATGATGCAGGCCGAACCGTTCGCGTACGTGCACCACCTGGTGTCCACGGTGTCGGGGCGGCTGGAGGACGGCGTCGACGTCTGGGACGCGGTGTGCGCGGCCTTCCCGGCCGGCACCATGACGGGCGCGCCGAAGCTGCGCGCCATGGAGATCATCCAGTCCATCGAGGACAGCGCGCGCGGCATCTACGCGGGCGCGCTCGGCCTGCTCGACCCCCGCGGGTACGCGATCTTCGCGCTGTGCATCCGCACCGCGGTGCGCGACGGGCGGGTGTATCACACGCAGGCCTCCGCGGGCGTCGTCGCCGACTCGACGCCCGCCGGTGAGTGGCGCGAGACGCTGGCCAAGATGAGCGCGGCCTACTGGGCGCTGACCGGAAGCGAGCTGCTGCCATGAGGGTCCTGCTGGTCGACGCGTACGACAGCTTCACGCACATCATCTACCAGTACCTGCGGACACTGGGTGCGCAGACCATCGTCGTGCGCTCCCGCACCCGTACCCCGGACGAGATGGCCGCGCTCGCACCCGACGCCGTGCTGCTGGGCCCGGGGCCCGGCCACCCCGCCGACTCGGGGCACGTCGAACTCGTGCACCGCTTCGCGGGTGAGGTGCCGCTGCTCGGCGTCTGCCTCGGTCATCAGGCGATCGGCCTGGCGTTCGGCGGTGTCACCGCGGTCGCGTCCCATCTGATGCACGGCAAGACCAGCGTCGTCGACCACGACGGCCGCGGGGTCTTCGCGGGTTCGCCGCGGCCGCTGACCGTCACCCGCTACCACTCGCTGATCGTCAGCGACGTGCCGCCGGAGCTGGAGGTCACCGCGGTCGCACGCGACGACGGCTACGTGATGGGCCTGCGCCACCGCTCGCTGGCCGTCGAGGGGGTGCAGTTCCACCCCGAGAGCGTCATGACCGAGCACGGGGCGCGCCTGTTCGACAACTTCCTGCGCGGTGCCGCCCGCCCAGCGCCGGTGTCCTGACCGCCGGGCCGGCACCCGATTGGCCTCACCCAACGGCACGACATTGGTCGCCGCGCGGGCCCGCCCGCGGACATACGGTGCGGCGCACAACGTCACACCCTGAGGAGTCCCATGCCACAGCTCACCGACCCCGGCGGTATCCGGGTCACCATCGACGACCGCGTGTCCGAGCGCGTACCCGGCTATGTGCTCGGCCTGATCGCGGTGCCCGCGCTCGACGTGCCCCGCGACCACCCGGCGGTCGAGCGGCTGCTCACCGCGGCCGAAGACGCCGTGCAGGCGCGGGGGCTGGACAAGGCCGGTGTCGCCGCGCTGCCCGGCGTCGCGGCATGGCGGGACGCGTACCGGGCCGTCGGGCTGAACCCGAACCGGTTCCCGTGCGCCGCCGAGGCGATCGCCCGGCGGGTCGCCAAGGGCGACCGGCTGCCCCGGATCAACGCGCTGGTGGACCTCTGCAACGCGGTCTCGCTGGCCACCAGCCTGCCGGTCGCCAGCTGCGCCGTCGGCTCCGTCGCGAAGGAGCTGACGGTCCGCCCGGCCGACGGTACGGAGGCGTTCCTGCCGCTCGGCCGGCCGGACGCCCCCGAGCACCCGGAACCCGGCGAGGTGATCTACGCCGACGGCGCCGGACGAGCCCACTCCCGGCGCTGGAACTGGCGGCAGAGCCACGTCGTGGCCACCGGCACCGGGCCGCAGCGGCTGCTGCTCACCGTGGAGGCGGCGGACCCGGCCGGCGCGGCCCGGCTCGACGCGGCCCTGGACCGGCTCGGCGACGCCCTGGCGGCGCTGGGTGACCCACCGGCACACCGGCTGCGGCTCGACCGCACCGTCCGCACCGGATCACCGTTCGCCGCCGAGACCGTCACCGCGGGGAGGCCGTCATGACGCGTGCCGTCGTCATCGTCTACCGGCCGCAGGCCGGACGGTACGCCGCCCAGTTCGCCAGCGTCGTCGCGGCGGCGCGGGAGTACGGCGTCGAGCCGATCGCACTGATCCCCACCGGCTGGGACCCCGCCGACGTCGGTGACGTCCGCAGCTACCACGCCGACCTGGACGACTCCGGGAACGTACGCCGGGTGATGGACACGATCTGCGCCGCGCACCGGGTGGAACGCCTCTTCCCGCTGTTCGAAGGGGACGTGCTGACGGCCAGCCGGTGCCGCCGCGACCACGGCATCCGCGGGCTGAATCCGGAGCAGGCGCTCACCTTCCGCGACAAGAACGTCATGCACCGGCGCGCGGAGGAACTCGGCATCCTGGTGGCCCGCTCCTGCCGGCCGGACACCCTCGGCGCGGTCCAGGAGTTCGCCGCCACCACGGGCTACCCCATCGTGCTCAAGCCGTACGCGGGCTGGGCCTGCGGGCGCACGTTCCGGGTCGACTCCGACGCCGACCTCGAACGGGTGTGGCCGGAGATCGCCGACGACCGGCACGACTACCGGGTCGAGGAGTACGTCGACGGCGTCGAGTACCACGTGGACTCCCTGGTCAGCGGCGGCGGGATCGTCTTCGAGCAGCTGTCGCGGTACACGTACTCGATCCTGCAGTTCCGCGACGAGCCGGGCGGGACGATCTCGCGGCGGCACGACCTGTCCGCGGGCGAGCGGCGCATCCTCTCCCAGAACGCGCGGCTGCTGCGCGGCTTCGGGATGGACACCGGCGTCGCGCACGTCGAGTTCTTCCTGCGCGACGACGGGTCCGTCGTCTTCGGGGAGGCGGCCGCCCGAGCGGGTGGCGGCTCGATCGTGCCGGCGATCCAGGCCGGTCACGGCATCAACCTGGCCGGCGAGTGGTGCCGCCTGGAACTGGACCCGGCGCACCGGCCGGTGAGCCGCAGCGGTCCCGAGGTCGGCACCGAATACCTCTCCTCGTCGCGGGTCGGCCGGATCACCGAGATCACCAGTGCGGAGCAGCTCAAGAGCCTGGATTCGGTGCTCGACGCGGACGTGTGGAAGCGGGTCGGCGACGTGCTGGCACCACCGACCGCCTCGAACGACGTGCTCGGCTGGTTCGTCTGCTCCGGCCGCGACTACGAGGACGTGTTGGCCCGGTTCAAGCTCATCCGGGACACGTTCGTCGTCCGTACCGCAGCGGAGGCGTCATGATCGGCGCATCCCGGGTACGCGAGTTCGCGGCGCTGCCCCGGCCGCTGCGGGTCCTGGTGCTGGCCTGCTTCGTCAACCGGGTGGGCATGTTCGTCTTCCCACTCCTGGCGGTCTACCTCACCGACGCCAAGCACCTGAGCACCGGGCAGGCCGGGGGGCTGATCTCGGTTGGCAGCACGGGGCTGCTGGTGGGCAGCCTGCTGGCGGGGCCGGTCTGCGACCGGGCGGGGCGGCGTCCGGCGCTGCTGGTCAGCCTCGTGCTCAACGCGCTGGGGTACGCGGGCCTCGCCCTCGTCCAGCACTCCCCCTGGCTGTACGCGGTGTTCCTGTTCGTCGCGCTGGTCGGCATGGGGATGTTCGCCCCGGCGGCCAACACCCTCATCGCCGACCTGGCCACGCCGGAGCAGCGGCCGTTCGCCTACACGGTCAACTACATCGCCAACAATCTGGGCATGGGCATCGGCCCGCTGCTGGGCGGCCTCGCCGCTGCCTATTCGTACGCGCTGATGTTCGCGGGCAACATCGCGCTGGGACTGGCCTGCGCCGCCCTGATCGCACTGTGGGTCCCCCGCGACACGCTCCGCCAGGCCCGGGAGCCGGAACGCGCGGACGGCCCGTCCGGGCGGCGCGCCGACACAGACGTGGCCGTGATCGTCCTCGCGTCGCTGTGCTACGTGGCGCCGCTGATCGGCATCGAGTACGCGCTGCCGCTGGCGGTCACCACCGTGCTGCACACGTCCGCCGCGATGATCGGCGTCGTCTACACCATCAACAGCATCGTCGTGGTCTCCGCCGGGCTGCTCATCGAACGCCGGATCAAGACCCACCCGACGCGGGTCCTGCTGATCGTGGCGGGTGTGCTGTGGACCTCGGGTACGGCGCTGATGGCGTTCGCCTTCTCGCTGCCCGCGATCCTGCTGTCCACCGTGGTGTGGACGCTCGGCGAGATCATCGTGTCGGTCGTCATCCCGACGTACATCGCCGACCACGTCGACGGGCGCCGGGTCGGGCGGTTCATGTCGCTCAACGGCTTCGTGCTCAGCTTCGCCCGCCTCGTCGTACCCATCGGCTTCGGCCTGCTCTGGCAGGAGCAGGGCCACGCGCCGGTGTTCCTCGCCCTGTTCCTCGCCCCCGCGCTCGGCATCCTCGCCTACGCGGTGCTGCCGGTGCGCCGCGCCCCGGTAGCCGAACCGCAACCGCAGTACGCCTGACCACCTAGGAGATGCACACCGACATGCCCGTGACCAGATTTGTTCTTTCCGAGAACGACCTCCCCACGACCTGGTACAACGTCGTGCCGGACCTGCCCAAGGGGCTGCCGCCGATGCTGCACCCCGGCACCCGGCAGCCGATCACCCCGGCCGACCTGGCACCGCTGTTCCCCGAGGCCCTGATCGAGCAGGAGTTCTCCACCGAGCGCGACATCGACATCCCGGGCGCGGTCCTCGACGTGTACCGGCAGTGGCGGCCCAGCCCGCTCGTCCGGGCGCACCGCCTGGAACAGGCCCTGCAGACGCCGGCCCGGATCTACTTCAAGTACGAGGGGGTCAGCCCGGCGGGCAGCCACAAGCCCAACACGGCGGTGCCGCAGGCCTACTACAACATGCAGGAGGGCGTGCAGAAGCTGACCACCGAGACCGGCGCCGGGCAGTGGGGCAGCTCGCTGTCGCTGGCGTGCTCGTACTTCGGGCTGGACTGCGAGGTCTACATGGTCCGGGTCAGCTACGACCAGAAGCCGTACCGGCGGGCGCTGATGGAGACGTTCGGCGCCAGCGTCACGGCCAGCCCCAGCACGCTGACCGAGGCCGGACGGACGGCCCTGGCCGCCGACCCGAACTCCTCCGGCAGCCTCGGCCTGGCCATCTCCGAGGCCGTCGAGGCCGCACTGGCCAGCGGCGGCACCGCGAAGTACGCGCTCGGCTCGGTGCTCAACCTCGTCCTCATGCACCAGACGATCATCGGGCAGGAGGCGCTGGCCCAGCTGGAACTGGCCGACGACTATCCCGACGTGGTGATCGGCGCGGCCGGGGGCGGCTCCAACTTCGCCGGTCTCGCCCTGCCGTTCTGGCGCCGCCAGAACGACGGCAGCGGCCCGGCGGTCCGGTTGATCGCGGTCGAGCCGGCGTCCTGCCCGTCGCTGACCGAGGGCACCTACGAGTACGACTTCGGTGACACCGCGGGGATGACACCGTTGACCAAGATGCACACGCTCGGCCATGACTTCGTGCCTCCGTCCATCCACGCCGGCGGGCTGCGCTACCACGGCATGGCGCCGGTCGTCAGCGCCCTCAAGGACATCGACGCGCTGGAGGCGCGGGCCGTGCCGCAGCGGGCGTGTTTCGAGGCCGGTGTGCAGTTCGCCCGGGCCGAGGGCATCGTGCCCGCACCCGAGTCGACCCACGCGGTACGGGTGGCGATCGACGAGGCGCTGGAATGCCGGGAGTCCGGCGAGTCGAAGGCCATCGTGTTCTCGTTGTCCGGCCACGGCCACTTCGACATGCAGGCGTACCTGGACTACTTCGCCGGACGACTGACCGACTGACCTTTGGCGCGCCCGGACGGTCACCCCGTCCGGGCGGTCGCCCATCCACGGGGGATGAGAGCCACATGCGAAGCACCATCCTGGCCATCAACGGTTCGGAACGCGCCGGCGGGAACACCGACCTCGCGGTCTCCTACGCAGGCCGCCTGATCGCCGCGCGCGGCGGCGAGCTGCAGACGATCTACCTGCGGGACCACCGCATCGCGCCGTGCAGCCCGTGCGGCAACTGCAACAGCCGCCTCGTGCCGTGTGAACTCAGCGACGACATGCCGTCGCTGATCGAACGGATGCGGGAGGCCGACGGCATCCTGTACGCCGCACCCGTGCACGGCTTCGGCCTGGCACACCTGATGCAGATCTTCATCGAACGCGCCGGGGTCGGGTATCTGCGCTTCGACCGCCCGCTGGCGAACAAGGTCGGCGGGGTGATCGTCACCGGACGCCGCTACAGCGACTCGTCGGCGCACAACCAGATCGTCAACAACCTGCTGCTGAACCGCATGATCCTGGTCGGCAGCGGCTTCCCGGTGCTGCTGCGCAACACCGACAGCACGCCGGGCCTGAACGACGTCGAGGGCCTCGACGCGCTCGACCGCATGCTGCACCGGATGCTCGACATGATCCAGCTGCTCCACCAGCACCAGCGCATCTTCGGACCTGTGCTGCCGCTGCGCGATCTCAACGAACGAATCCCTCGTCCGCGCCGCGGCGAGCTCACCACCATCCAAGGAGACACCGACAATGTCCACTGAGGCCGTCACCCTGCCCGTCGGCATCGACTTCCCGAACGCCGAGTGGGAGACCTGGCACAAGCCGGGCGCCGACGGGCGCGTCAAGATCGCGTACGTGGGTGGTCAGCGGCTGCGGCTGCTGGAGCTGCCCGCCGGTTTCGACGAGCACGAGTGGTGCCTGCGCGGCCACACCGGTTACGTGCTGCAGGGCGAGTTCACCATCCACTTCAGGGACCGCTCGGTGCCGTGCCGCCCCGGCATGGCCTTCGTCATCCCGGACGACGACGAGCACCGCTCGCAGGGTTCCCACGACCAGCCCACGCTCGTGTTCGTCGTCGACCGCGTGGTCCCGGCATGACCGAGCGCAGCGAGGGCCACGAGGGCATGCCCAGCAAGCACGGCATGACCGAGCGCACCGAGCGCAGCGAGGGCCACGAGGGCATGCCCAGCCAGCACAGCATGACCGAGGATGGGCAGCGGGAGATCGAGCGGATGCGGCGGCGGATCGACGAGCTGGACGAGATGATCGTCGGGTTGCTGGCCGAGCGGACCGCCGCCGTTCGGGTCCTCACCGAGCACAAGACCGACGAGGCCGCCGTGCGCTCCCCCGACCGGGTTCGCGCCGTGCTGGCCCGGGTCGAGATGCTGGCCGAGCGGCACGGCATGCCTGCGCAGATCGCCCGCGAGACATACCGGGCGCTCATCGAGGAACTCACCGCCATGCAGCTGGTCCGGTTGGCGCGGCGGCGCGGGACGCCGGTGTGATCACCGACCTGCGTGCCGCGGTCGCGGCGCTGGAGTCAATGCCGGGCGAGCTGCTGCGCGTCACCGACGAGTTGCCCGCCCGGTTCGGCCCCGGCGCACGCTACGCCCGGTGGGCCGGGACGCCGGCCCCGCCGCCCACCGGGCCGGGCCCCGCCGTGCTGTTCGAGAAGGTACGCCCGGACACCGGAGCGCCGTCGCAGCTCCTGATGGGCCTGTACGGCACCCGCCGCCGGGCCGCCGCCCTGCTCGGTCTCCGCCCCGAGCAGGTGCCGTTCCGGCTGCGCGACGCGGTGGCCGCGCCGCTCGCCCCGGTACCGGCCGCCGATCCGGGGCGGTGGCCGCGCCACACGCTGCCCACCGACCTGTCGGCGCTGCCGATCCCGGTGCTGACCGACGAGGACGCCGGGCCGTACCTGACGCTCGGCGCGGTGCTGGCCACCGACCCGGAGACCGGCGTACGCAATCTGTCGGTGCACCGCATGTGCGTGCGCGGCACCGACCGGCTGACGATCTGGATGGTGCCCGGCCGCGACCTGGGGCTGGCGTACGAGCGTTCGTTGCGTCGCGGACGGCCCCTGCCGGTGGCGATCCACCTCGGCCCGTCGCCGGCCGTCCTGCTGGCGTCGTGCTGCCCGACCTCGCTGGTGCCCACGGGGATGGACGAGCTGGCGGTGGCCGGGGCGCTGGCCGGGGCGCCGGTCGAGCTGCTGCCCTGCCGCAGCGTCGCGGCCGAGTTCATAGCGGACGCCGAGTACGTCCTCGAAGGCGAGATCACCGGCGAGCTGGCCGCGGAGAACCCGGACGGCGAGGCGGCCACCCCCGAGTTCCTCGGCTACCAGGGCCGCGCCCATCCCGCGTTGCCGGTGGTGCGGGTCACCGCGATCACGGCCCGGCCCGACCCGATCCTGCAGACGGTCTCCGGGCCCGGCTACGAGCAGTCGCACCTGCTGGGCT
This sequence comes from Krasilnikovia sp. MM14-A1004, assembly GCF_047159485.1. GTDB lineage: Bacteria > Actinomycetota > Actinomycetes > Mycobacteriales > Micromonosporaceae > Actinoplanes. Next base: position 4,072,095 of record NZ_AP038773.1, read on the forward strand.
TCGGCATGGAGGCGGCCATCCTCGATGACCTGCTGGGCCGCGACGCCCCGATCCGGGCCGTGCACTGCCACACCGCGGGCGGCGGGCAGCTCATGGCGGTGCTGCAGTGGCGGGCCAAGCGGGACGAACGCGACGACGAGATCGTCCGCGCCGCGTCCCTCGCGGTGCTCGACGGGTCCCGCATGGTCAAGCTGGTGCTCAGTGTCGACGAGGACGTGGACGTCGAGTCCGAACAGGACCTGTGGTGGGCGATGGCGACCCGGATGCAGGGCGACCGGGACATCGTCGTGCTGCCCGACCGGCAAGGGTTTCCGCTCGATCCCACCCAGCACCGAAGCTACTCGACGACGATCTCGGCCGACGGGCGCACCGCGAAGACGCTGTTCGACTGCACCGTGCCCCACGGGCAGCTGCACCGGTTCCGGCGGCCCGCGTTCACGGCCGCCGAGCAGCCGCCGCGCGAACCGCCGCGGCGAACGACGCCACCCCCTCGGTGATCCGTTCGGTGGGCACCGCCCCGTAGCCGAGCAGGAACATCGGATCCTCCGGCGTCGGGCCGACGAAGTAGTCGGCCGCCGGATAGACCAGCACGCCGCGCGCCGCCGCCTGGCGGGCGATCTCGGCGGGGTCGGTGCCGCCCGCCCCGCCGATGGTGACGAGCACGTGCAGGCCGGCGTCGGCGCCGCTCACCCGGGCGGCGCCGTCGAACTGCACGTGCAGGGCGTCCAGCAGGCGGCGGCGACGCTGCCGGTACAGGCGGTCCATCCGGCCGATGTGCCACGCGTACGAGCCGGAGGAGATGAACGTGGCCAGGGCCTCCTGGGTGACCGTGGCCGTCAGCCGGTCGGTGATCCACTTGAGACCGAGGAACGGCTGCACCAGATGCGGCGGCAGCACCGCGTAGCCGATCCGGATCGACGGGTACAGGGTCTTGCTGAAACTGCCCACGTATGCGACGGCGGCGTCGCCGGGGTCGGCCGCGATCGCCGGGATCCGCTCGCCGGACAGCGTGAACTCGTGGTGGTAGTCGTCCTCCAGCACGGTGGCGCCGTGCGCACCGGCCCAGGCCAGCAGGTCGCGCCGCCGCTGCGGCGACATGATGTACCCGGTCGGGAACTGGTGGGACGGTGTCACGTAGATCAGCCGTACCCGGGCGGGGTCGTGTCCGGCGGCGCGGACGTGCCGGTCGATGTCGCCGACCCGCAGGCCGTCGGAGTCGACCGGGACGGCGACCACGGTGGCGCGGGCGTACCCGAAGATCTGCCGGAGCGCGGTGTGGCTCGGGTCCTCGATGACGATGACGTCGTCGGGGCGGACGAGCAGCCGTACCAGAATGTCGATCGCCTGGGTCGCGCCGCTGGTGATCAGGATGCGGTCGGCCGGGGCGAGCAGCGCCCGGCTGCGCCGCAGCAGCGCCGTGAGCTGCGCGCGCAGCGCGGGCGAGCCCTCCGCCGGGCCGTAGCCGAGCAGCGCCGCGTCGGCGTTGGTGAAGGCCTCGCTCATCGTGCGGCGCCACCGGGAGATCGGGAACTGCGCCAGCGCGGGTGTGCTGTGCCGGAAGTCGATGGCGTTGTCCGCCGACCGCTCCCACGGCTGCCAGAGTGGATGGTCGGCCTGCCCGGCCAGGGGCGGCTCGGGGGCCAGCCGGGACGCCGGGGCGGTGGCGTCCGCGGGCTGCCAGCGGGGCAGGGTCCGGCTGATGCGGGTGCCGGATCCGGGCCGCCCGTCCAGCACCCCGTTGGCGCGCAGCAGCTCGTAGGCACGCAGCACGACCGTGCGGGAGACGCCGAGTTCGTGGGCCAGCTCGCGGCTCGGCGGCACGGGGTCACCGGGCTGGAGTTTTCCGGTGCGCACCGCGTCGACGATGTGGTCGCAGAGCTGGCTCTGGAGGGAGACGGCGCTGCCGCGGTCCAGGGCGATCATGATCTGCGACGTGCCCACCGCGCAACAGTACGTCAGACGCCCGGGATCCCGGTCGTCTCGCCGCGGCACGCGGCTTCCGCCCCTCAGGCGACCCGGCCGGGTCTAGGATTCGGGGGTGGTGCCGTCGTGCCCCCGGTTTGATCGAACGTCCAGCGGCATCCGCGGGAGGGCGTGGTGACCAAGCAGAAGACGACACAGCACCGGGTGTGGCCGCGGCTTCGGATCGAGGACTGGGCCGACACGAAAGACACGCTGCACATGTGGACCCAGGTCGTCGGGAAGATCCGCATGGCGCACACGCCGGCGGTCAACCACTGGTGGCACGTCACGCTGTTGGTGAGCCCGCGCGGCCTGACCACTCCGGCGATCCCGTACCGGGACGCGGCGTTCGACATCGAGTTCGACTTCCTCGACCACCAGCTGCACATCCGGACCAGCGACGGCAGCCGACGCCGGGTCGAGCTGGCGCCCAAGTCGGTGGCGCGCTTCTACACAGAGACCATGGACGCCCTCGCCGAGCTGGGTATCCAGACCCGGATCCACGCCACGCCCAACGAGGTGGAGCCCGCCGTACCGTTCGCCGAGGACGATCAGCACGCCTCGTACGACGCCCGCGCGGTCCAGCTGTACTGGCGCCAGCTCCTGCAGGCCGACCGCGTACTCGGGCGGTTCCGGTCCGGGTTCGTGGGCAAGTCCAGTCCGGTGCACTTCTTCTGGGGTGCCATGGACCTGGCCTGCACCCGGTTCTCGGGGCGCACCGCGCCGCCCCACCCCGGTGGCGCGCCGAACTGCCCCGTTCGCGTCATGCGCGAGGGCTATTCGCACGAACTCGCCAGCTGTGGTTTCTGGCCGGGCGGCGAGGAGGGCGCCTTCTACGCGTACGCCTATCCCGAGCCGCCCGGATACGCCACGCATCCGGTACGGCCCCGGGCCGCGGGCTACCACGGCGACGTCCGGGAGTTCCTGCTGCCCTACGAGGCCGTCGCCACCGCACCCGACCCGGATGCCACGCTCACCGAGTTCCTCAGCACGACGTACGCCGCCGCCGCGGATCTGGGCGGCTGGGACCGCGCCGCCCTGGAAGCCGAGCCGCTGCCACCCGACAACCACCCCGGATGATCACGCCGGGGGGGGTCAGCCCGCGTGGGGCCGGTCGCCGTCCGGGCCGTACAGGTGCAGGATCTCGGCGGGCCGGTCGGCGGCCGGGCCGAACCAGTGCGGCTCGGCCGCATCGAAGTCGGCGGTGTCGCCGGGATGCAGGAGCAGGTCGCGGTTGCCGAGCAGCAGGCGTACGTCCCCGGACAGGACGTAGAACCAGGCGTGTCCCGAGTGCGTCACCTGCCGCGGCGGGCCCGGGCTGGGTCCGAGGATCTGCTTGAAGACCTGCAGGCGGCCGGGATACGTGGTCAGCGGCACCACCACGCTGGGATTGCCGGTCCGCGGCTCGGTGCGGTGCGGGGTCAGGTGGGCGCGGGGATCACCGGTGGGCGGAGCGCCGATCAGGTGATCCAGGGCCATGCGATGTGCACGGGCCAGCGGGATCAGCAGATCCAGCGTGGGACGGCGTTTACCGGACTCCAGGCGGGAGAGGGTGCTGACCGACAGTCCGGTGGCGGCGGCCAGGTCTTCCAGGGTCAGGCCGCGGTCCTGGCGGATGCGGCGCAGGCGGGGTCCGATGCCGTCGAGCAGCTCCGCCAGTGAAGGGTCCATGGAAGCAGTTTGCGGTCTCCGCAAGTTCGCTGGGCCCGGCGGGCCCGGTCCGCGACCATTCCGGTCATGGACAAGACGCGTCAATGGTGGGTGCTGGCGATCTGTTGCACCAGCATCTTCCTGGTCGGGCTGGACACGACGGTGGTCAACGTGGCGCTGCCGTCGATCGGGCGGGAGCTGCGGCTCGGCGTACCCGAACTGGAATGGACCGTCGACGCCTACACCCTGGTGCTGGCCGGCCTGTTGATCACCTCCGGTGCGCTGGCCGACCGGATCGGCCGGCGGCGGGTCTTCCGGGCCGGGCTGGTGCTGTTCGCGGCGGGCTCGCTGGGCTGCGCGGTGGCGCCGGGCCTGGAGGTGCTGGTCGCGGCGCGCATGGTGCAGGGCGTGGGCGGGTCGATGCTCAGCCCGGTGGCGCTGGCCATCGTGGTGAACGTGATCACCGAGCCGCGGGAACGGGCGCAGGCCATCGGGGTCTGGGCGGCGGTGTTCGGGCTCAGCATGGCGGCCGGGCCGCTGCTCGGTGGCGCGCTGATCGCCGGGCTGGGCTGGCGGGCGGTGTTCTGGGCCAATCTGCCGATCATCGCGATCGTCGGAGTGCTCACCGCGGTCCACGTGCCGGAGTCGCGGTCGCCGAGGCCCCGGCGGCTGGATCTGCCCGGCCAGGTGCTGCTGAGCATCCTGGTCGGGTCCGTGGTCGCGGTGCTCATCGAAGGGCCGCGGACGGGCTGGCGGTCCGGGTGGGCGACGGCGGCGTACCTCGCGATCGCCGCCGTCGGGTTCATCTTCGTCCGGACGCAGACGCGCCGGGCCGAGCCGTTGATCGATCTGCGACTGTTCCGGAGGCCGCCGTTCGCCGCGGCGGTGGGCGGCGCGGTGGTGACCTTCGTCGCGCTGAACGCCACCCTGCTGCTCGGCACGCTCTACCTGCAGCAGGTGCGAGGGCTGAGTCCGCTCGCGGCCGGTGCGGTCACGCTGCCGATGGCGCTCGCGGCCACGATCTGCGCGCCGCTGTCCGGATACCTGGTGGGCCGGGTGGGGCCGCGCCTGCCGTTGCGGCTGGCCGGGGCGGGCATCGCGGCGGGTGGGGCGCTGCTGGTCGGGCTCGGCGAGCGGACCGCGCTGCCGGTGCTGCTGGTCGCGTACCTGTGCGTGGGGATCGGGGTGGGTTTCGCGAACGCGCCGATCACCAACACCGCGGTCAGCGGGCTGCCGCCGGAGCGGTCCGGGCTCGCCGGTGGGATCGCGTCGACCGCGCGTCAGATCGGCGCCGCGCTCGGCATCGCCCTGGCGGGTGGCCTGGTCGCGGAGCCGGGAGCGGGTGGCTTGACCCCGGCGATGAGTCCGGGGTGGATCCTGGTCGCGGTCTGCGGCGCGCTCCTGCTGCTGGTGGCGCAGGCGTCACCGGTTGCCTCGACTCGGCGGCTCGTTTCCGCCCGCCAGATTTCAGTCGTCTCCGCGAAGTAGGTCGCGGACGCCGGCGAACATCCGGAACACCTCCAGGCGGCCGTCGAGAAATCCCCTGCGATAGTCCGCGCCGGTAGCCGGATCCTCCGCTTGTGCCGTGTCCCGGGACCCGTCAAGGCCGTCGATGCGGCCGGCGCCGTAGGCCCGCAGCGCCTCTTCCATGGCCACTCCTCGTCACTGATCCGCGCGACAATCTCGCACGCCGCGCGCACCGGTGCCAGTGGCCGACCATCCGGCCTCGGCCAACCTATCCGCCAACCGATGCACAAAGGGTGATCAGCCCGGGGCACCTCGGTGATGCCCCGTCCACCTAGGTCGCCGATCCGTCCGCAATGCCGGGAAAAAACGCATTTTCCGAAACGGCCGGGAGCGCCGCTTTCGATGCGCGCGACGGGACACGACAGAGGTTCGGATTTCGGTATCCTGTGCCGCCGGTTCATCGCGGATGCACGGGTTGTGACGGATAAAACACGCATCGTACGTATAAACAAGGAGAAATGGTGTCCCTGACCCGTACGCCGGTGGTGCTGGCGGCCGCGCTCACCCTCGGCATCACGCTGGCCGCCGCACCGGCCGCCGCCGCGGCACCACAGTCGGCGGCGGTTCCCGCGGCGCTCGTACTCCCGGCGGCGCAGCGCGCCGTCCCCCGTGCCACGCAGATCCTCACCGCCGGGACCAGCGGCTTCCTGTGGGCGCAGGAGGGCGACGACCGTCTGCTGTGGACGGACTACACCACGGGCACGGCGGCCGCGCTCGACCAGCGGCTGCCCACCGCGGTGACGTACAACGTCGACGACGGGTCCTTCCGTGCCGCCGCGTCGTTCGAACCGGGCTGGTACGGCCGGGGCGCCGACACCGTGGCGCTCTACGAGGGCGGGGACGCACCGCACGTCACGCTGCTGGACAAGACCCGCAAGGTCGCCGACGTGGCGGTGCCGGCGGGGCACTCGTACCGGGGAACGTTCGGTGGCACCGTGCTGACCCGGACCGGGGGCGACGGCGAACACCAGACCGTCCACCTGTGGCGCGACGGCACCGACACGCCCGTGACGGGACTGCCGGACGGCGCCACGGACATCGCAGTCGAGGACGGCGACGCCCGGTCGGTCATCCTGCGCTACAAGTCGTCGCCGGACGAGCCGGGCTGGGGGCGGTGGAGCATCGTCGACCTGGCCGACGGCGTCGCCGGCGCGCTGCCGGACCGGATGGACGAGAACGACACCGGGTTCGAGGTCACGGGCTTCCAGCTCGGCGCCGACTCCATCCTGCGCAAGCGGGCCGGGCGCGCCAAGCTCGACGTGCTGGACCGGAAGAACATCAACGGCCCCTTCCGTACGGTCGACACCGGCCCGTTCGCCTACGACGCCACGTACGGCATCGTCGGCTCCACCCTGTTGTCGGTGGAGCGGGTCTCGCCGGGCAACGACCTCTACCGCGGGCAGCCACTGTGGGCGGTGCCGACCGACGTCGACGCGCCACAGCTGACGAAGCTGATGGACCCGGCCGCCAACCAGATCCAGCAGGCGCCCGACGGCTCGGCCATCGTGGCCGGCGCCGAGCGTTTCGTCGCGGAGGGCGACCTGGACTGGGGGATCTACCGGATCTCGCAGGGCCCCGGCGGAAGCCCCGAACGGCACCGGGTGACCGCGGTGGCGCCCGTACCGGCGCAGGTCCACGGGCTGGCACTGGGCAGTGGCATCCTCAGCACCGCCGACAACAGCACGATCTACCAGCCGGGGACCTACCTCGGCGCGTACCGCAGCACCTGGCTGACCACGCCCGGCCCCGACGCCACCCCGGCGGTGGCCCGGTCCAGCCGGGACGGGTTCGTCAGCGGGCGCGACGGCAACTGCGCCAACGACACCACCGACGGGCTGCGCTGCGTCGCCATGTTCGCCGACGGCACCGGCTATCACGGCCGCCGGCCGGCCACCGAGTCCGGCCTGACGATGCTCTACGCGAACGGCGCCGCCGCCCCGGGACCGAGCGTCCACACGGGCGAGGACACACCGGAACTGGTGGACCTGTCCGGCCGCTACGCGGTGGTCAACGGCGTCTCGTTCGGAAACCAGAACATCGTCGAGTTCCGGCCCGGCGCGGCCGGGGCCGTGCTCGTGCACCGCACACCGGTCGGCGCCGCCGTCTGGGGTTCGACGCTGTGGAGCGCGGCACAGACCGGTGGTGTCGTCACGGCCACCCAGCTGCCCGGCACGGGCGTGATGGAGTCGTTCACGACCACCAACGGCTGCACCCCGAGCAGCCTGCAGGCGGTGGGCCGCTGGGTCTACTGGCTCTGCAGGGACGGCTTCGGCGATGTGCACGGCGCGGGGATCTACGACCGGGCGGCCAAGCGTACGGTGACCGCACCGGCCGGTGACGTCCTGCTCGGCGACGGTTACCTCGTCGAGCACGCCGACGGGCTCCGGCTCATCGACCTGCACGACGGGCTCCCGGCCAGCGGCAACCACGCCGACCTGCCCACCCGGACGCTGGTCGGCGCCGCCGAACTGGGCCGCTTCGGGGGCTCGCGGACGAGCTGGACCGTCGACCGGTTCGGCGGCGCGGTGGCGTACGCCGACGACGACCAGCGCGTCCACATCGTGCCGACAGGGATCCCGGCCGGCGCGCTGACCGTGATCGACTCGACGGTGAGCCCGAACGCCGCCAGCTGGTCCGGCACCTGGTGGCTGTCGAAGCCCGCCGCGGCGTGGCAGGTCGTCCTGCGCGACCGGGGCGGCGCGCTGATCCGTACCCTCTCGGGCTCGTCCGCGCAGGGCATCCTGAAGGCCACCTGGGACGGCAGGGATTCGGCCGGCAGGCCCGTCGCCGACGGGACCTTCACGTGGTCGCTGACCGCCCAGCCCGCCGACGGTCAGGGCGCAGCCCTCACCGTGGCGGGGCCTCCCGCGCTGAAGCCGGGCACGAAGCCGTCGATCACCGGCACTGCGGCCGTGGGCTCGACGGTGAAGGCGACCGTCGGCACGTGGACGCCGGCGGCCACGTCGTACACCTACCGGTGGGCGGCCAACGGCGCCACGATCACCGGCGCGACCAGCGCGTCGTACGTCATCCCGCCCGCGATGCTGGGCAAGCGCCTGACGGTCACGGTGACGGCGAAGCGTACGGGTTACCTCTCCGGCACCGCGTCGTCACCGTCCTCGGCGGTGATCGCCAAGGGCCCGGCGTCGAAGGCGACCAGGAAGCCGGCGGTGACCGGCACGGCCAGGGTCGGCCGGACCGTACGCGCCTCGGTCGGCACCTGGTCTCCCGGGGTCACGTCGTACCGCTACGAGTGGCGCCTCAACGGCAGGGTGATCGCGGGCCGGACCGGCGCGACGCTGAAGCTGACCTCCTCGATGCGCGGCAAGAAGGTCACCGTCACGGTGATCGCGCGCCGGACCGGCTACCAGGACGGCAGGGCCACCAGCAAGGCGGTGACCGCACGACCCTGAGAAGCCCGGCCTCAGCGGTCGAGCAGCTGGGCCAGGTGCAGGGCCGTGCGGTCCCGAAGGTCGGCGACCTGGGTCCGGCAGGAGAAGCCGTCGGCGAGCACGACCGCGTCGGGGGCGGCATCGAGCGCGGGCAGCAGGTCGTGCCCGGCGACGGCCACCGAGACCTCGTAGTGGCCGCGTTCGACGCCGAAGTTGCCGGCCAGGCCGCAGCAGCCCGCCAGCCGCCGTACCCGGGCGCCCGCGGTGGCGAGCAGGTCGGCGTCGGCCTTCCAGCCGAGGACGGCGTGGTGGTGGCAGTGCGGCTGGGCGACCACCTCGACATCGGACAGATCGGGCGGGGCCCAGCCCGGTGTCGTGGTGAGCAGTTCGGCGAGGGTGCGCACCGACCCGGCGACCAGTGCGGCGTCGGCGTTGCCGGGCAGCAGTTCGTGGACGTCGGAGCGCAGCACCGCCAGGCAGGACGGCTCGATGCCGACGATGGGGACGCCGGCCCGGGCGTCGGCGGCGAGCGCGGCGACCGTACGCGAAAGGATCTTCTTTGCGGAGTCGAGCTGGCCGGTGGTGATCCAGGTGAGACCGCAGCAGACCGACCCGGACGGCAGTCGCGGTTCGTAGCCGGCGGCGCGCAGCACACGTACGGTGGCGTCGGCGACCTCGGGTGAGAAGGCGTCGGAGAAGGAATCGGCGAACAGCACCACCGGCGTACGGCCCTCGGCCGTCGCCGGTGTGAACGTGCGCCGGAACGGGCGCCGCGCGAAGGCCGGAACGGCACGGCGCTTGTCGACCCCGGCCAGCCAGAGCGCGAGGCCGCCGAGGCCGGGCAGCCGGACGGCCGCGTTCGCCAGCCGGGGCGTCCACCCGGCCAGGCGCGCCCAGAACGGCAACCTGCCGAGCGTGTAGTGCGCGCGCGGCCGCAGTCGGCCCCGGTAGGTCTGGTGCAGCACCTCGGACTTGTAGGTGGCCATGTCGATGCCGGTCGGGCAGTCGGAGGCGCAGCCCTTGCAGGACAGGCACAGGTCCATCGCGTCGTGGACCGACGGGTGCGACCACGGCAGTTCGCCGCGCACCACCTCCTGCAGGACCCGGGCACGCCCGCGGGTGGAGTCCTTCTCCTCGCGGGTGGCCAGATAGGACGGACACATCACGCCGCCCGCGGCGGAGTTGTCGGCGCGGCACTTGCCGACGCCGGTGCAGCGGTGCACGGCCTGGCCGAGGTCGCCGCCGTCGTGCGGGTACGCCAAGGCGAGGTGCTTCAGCGGGAAGCGCCCGGCGGGCCGGACGTCGGCGTCGACCGGGTCCGGGCCGACCAGCACCCCCGGATTGAGCAGGTTGCCGGGGTCGAAGGCGTGCTTGATCCCGGCGAACAGGGCGATGGCGTCCGCGGAGTACATGTGCGGCAGCAGCTCCGAGCGGGCGCGGCCGTCGCCGTGTTCGCCGGACAGCGATCCGCCGAACTCACCCACGAGCGTCGCCGCGTCGGTGAGGAACTCGCGCAGCACCGTCGTGCCGCCGGGCTGGTCGAGCGGGTAGTCGAGCCGTACGTGCATGCAGCCGTCGCCGAAGTGCCCGAACGGGGCGGAGGTCATGCCGTACGAGGAGACGAGGTCGTCGAAGCGTGCCAGGTAGGCACCCAGTTTCTCCGGTGGTACGGCGGCGTCCTCCCAGCCCGGCCAGGCGGGCTTGTCGGACGGGGCGCGGCCCGCCAGGCCCGCGCCGTCCTCGCGGATGCGCCACAGCCGGGCCTGGGCGGCGGTTTCCGGGACGACCAGGGTGTCGTCGCCGATGCCGTCGGCCGCCAGCGTCCGCGCCCGCGCGAGCACCTCGCCGGGATCGTCGCCGGCCAGCTCGACGAAGAGCCAGGCCCCGCCGCGCGGCAGCGGCGGAACCGCGTCCGGGCCGCGGCGGGCGCGCAGCACGTCGAGCAGCCGCGAGTCGAGACCCTCGCAGGAGGTCGGTCCGTGCGCGACCACGGCCGGGGCGGCCTCGCCGGCCGCGATGATGTCGCGGAAGCCGAGCACGACGACGACCCGGGCCGGGGCGTCGACGACGAGCTTGACTGTCGCCCGCGTGATGACGGCCAGGGTGCCCTCCGAGCCGACCAGCGCCCTGGTGAGGTCGAATCGCTCGGGCAGCAGGTGCTGCACGGCGTAGCCGGACACCTGGCGCCCGAACCGGTCGAATTCGGTGCGGGCGGCGGCCAGGTGCGCGCCGACCACGTCGCGCAGACCGGCGAGCACGGGCTCGGCACCGTACGCGACTGCGGCGCCCGTGTCGTCGTAGCCGGTGGTGATCCGCTCCCCCGCCGCGGTCAGCAACTCCAGCCCCGCCACGTTGTCGGAGGTGCGGCCGTACGCCAGCGACCGCGAGCCGCAGGCGTTGTTGCCGATCATCCCGCCGATGGTGCAGCGCGGATGGGTGGACGGGTCCGGCCCGAAGCGGACGCCGTGCGGCATGACGGCCTTCTGCAGGACGGCGTGCACGGTGCCGGGCTCGACCACCGCGGTGCGCGCGGCAGGGTCGACGTCGAGTACGCGGTTCAGGTGGCGGGAGAAGTCGAGCACGATGCCCCGGCCGACGGCGTTGCCGGCCACCGACGTCCCGGCGCCCCGGGAGGTCACCGGTACGCCCGTCTCGCGGGCGACGGCGAGCGCCGCGGCGACCTCGTCGACGTGCCGGGGGCGCACCACGGCCAGCGGGGGGATCCGGTACAGCGAGGCGTCGGAGGCGTACATCCCGAGGGTGCCGGCGTCGGATCGGACCTCGAGCCCCGCGGTGCGCAGGTGCTCCACCACGCCGGTCGACTGCTCGCTCATGAGTAACATGTTACTCATGCCCGAGCTCGCCCTGCCGCCGGATGCGCGATCCCTCGCCGACGCCGTCGCCCAGGCCGTCCGGGACGGGGTCGCCGCCGGCGAGCTGGTGCCGGACACGACGTACTCCGTCTACCAGCTGGCGGACCTGCTCGGGGTCTCGCGCAGCCCCGCGCGGGAGGGCCTGCTGCGCCTCGCGGAAGCGGGACTCATCGAGATCCACCGCAACCGCGGCTTCCGCGTCCTTCCGCCGAGCGCCCACGACATCGAGGAGATCATCGGCATCCGTCTCACCCTCGAACCGCCCGCCGCACGCCATGCGGCCGAGCGCGGCACCGACGCGCAGCACGGCAGCATCCGCACGGCACTGGAGACCATGGCGGCCGCGGCCGCCCGCGGCGACGACGCCTCCTTCTGGCCCGCCGACCGGGCCCTGCACGACCTGCTGCTGCGTACCGCGGGCCGGCCCCGCACCGCCGCCATCGTCGAGCGGCTGCGCACCACCACCGCACTGCTCGGCCCGCCGAGCACCGCCAGCGGCCGCACCCTGCCCGACATCCACGCCGAGCACGAGCCGGTGGTCGCGGCGGTCCTGGCCCGCGACGGCGCGGCCGCCGAGGCGGCCATGCGCGCCCACCTCGAAGCGACGCGGGACCTGCTCGTGGGACACCTGCGCTGAAACTACCCGCCGGTAGGATCTCGTCGTGTCGTTCTATCGCCAGGTGGCCGAGGACCGGTTCGAGGCAACCCCGCTCACCCGCGGGCCGTGGGATGCCCGGTCGCAGCACGCCGGCCCGCCGGCCGCGCTCATCGGCCGCGCGGTCGAGTGCCGCCCCGGCGCCCGCGCCGACAGCCGGGTCGTGCGGATCACGTTCGACATCGCCCGGCCGGTGCCCATCGGCCCGCTGACGGTCAGCACCCGCGTGGTGCGTTCGGGCCGCAGCGTGGAGGTGGTCGAGGCGGAACTGACCCCCGACGGCGGCCCGGCCGCCATGCGGGCGACCGCGGTGCTGATCCGTACGGCCGACGGGGCCGCTCCCGGCGTGCCGGGCGTCGCACCGCCGCCCGGTCCGGAAACGGCGCGGGAGCAGCCGTTCCCCCTGCCGTACGACGAGGGTTACCACACGGCGATGGAGACCCGGTTCGCGGCAGGATCGTTCCTCGAACCGGGTCCGGCGACGTGCTGGCTGCGGATGCGGGTGCCCCTGGTGGACGGTGAGACCCCGAGCCCGCTGACGCGGGTGCTGGTCGCCGCCGACTCGGGCAACGGGGTCAGCGGCGTGCTGGACATCCGTACCCATCTGTTCGTCAACGCGGACCTCAACGTGCACCTGCACCGCTACCCGGCGGGCGAGTGGGTCTGCCTGGACGCGCGTACCGCCGTCGACGCCGACGGCATCGGGCTCGCCGACACGGCGCTGCACGACGAGTCGGGCGGCCTCGGCCGGGCCACGCAGGGCCTGTTCGTCGCGGCCCGCTAGGAGCGGCGCCGGGCGGGCTCAGCCGAGCATCGTCGCCGCCGCGGCGAGGGTGGCCAGCGACAGCGTCGTGGTCACCACCACCGCCCGGGAGGCCACCGCCTCGCCGGCGCCGTACTCCTGGGCGTAGATGAACGTGTTCTGCGCGGTCGGCAGGCCCGCGCACACCACCACGGCGAGCAGTTCCGGTCCGGACAGGTGCAGCGCCAGCCCGGCCGCCCAGGCGACCAGTGGTTGGGCGACGAGCTTCAGCACGGTGATCACGGCCAGCTCGGCCGGCTCGACCCGCGACGCGTCCGCGCCGTGCAGCGAGGTGCCCAGCGCGATCAGGGCGGTCGGCACGGCGGCGCCCGACAGCAGCGTGAGTGCGGCGCCGAGCACCTGCGGCGGGTGCAGGCCGGCCGCCGAGCAGGCGATGCCGAGCAGCGACGCGAGGATCACCGGGTTGCGTACCGGCAATGTGGTGAGGTGGCGGATCCGGATCCGCCCGGCCGGGTCGCGGCGACGGTCGAGGGCGCCCAGGATGACCGGCGTCATCACCAGGACGTTCAGCAGCACGACCTCGGCCAGGAACGACACGTTCCCGAGGATCTGCGTCGCGATCGGGATTCCGAGATTCGCCGAGTTGACGTATCCGGCGGCCATGCCCCAGATCGGCCGTTCATCGGGCTTACGGCCGAACAACCGGCTGGCGCCCAGCCACCCGAATCCGACGACCGTGGCCGAACTGATCGCGAAAGCGAGCAGCGGCAGGCCGAGGAATCCGGACAGCGGCATCCGGGACAGCGTCAGGAACAGGGCGGACGGCATCGCCAGGTGGAAGACGAACCGGCCGAGCACCGCGGTCGCCGCCTCGCCCAGCAGCCCCCAGCGGCGGGCCGCGTAGCCGACGGCGGTCAGGATCCAGATCGGCACGAACGCCGACACCATGCTCATGCGGTGCTTCCCCCAGGCCACGCTCCTGAACGCTTCCTCAGGGGCTGACGTCGGTCGGCCGCGAGCGCCCGCCTACCCTGACACACCGGGACCGGCGCAGCACCGGCCCGCCAACGTCACGTCCGCCACACCGCCATCGCCGTCGGAAGGGCACCCATGAGCGACCGCAACCTCGCGACGACCGCCGGCTCCCCGTCCACGCCGGGCGGGACCAGGCAGGGTGACCACACCGACGTCCTGCGGGAGATCGAGCAGCGGGTGCTCTGGCTGTCGACCGCGATCGTCGACCACGCCAACCGGGTACGGCCCAACCCGACCGGCCTGAAGGTCGGGGGCCACCAGGCGTCCTCGGCGTCGATGGCGACGATCATGACGACGCTGTGGTTCCAGCACCTGCGCGCCGAGGACCGGGTGTCCGTGAAGCCGCACGCGTCGCCGGTCCTGCACGCCATCAACTTCCTGCTCGGCGCGCTGGACGAGTCGTACCTGACCCGGCTGCGGTCCTTCGGCGGCCTGCAGAGCTACCCCTCGCGGGCGAAGGACCCCGACCCGGTGGACTACTCGACCGGGTCGGTCGGCATCGGTGCCACCGCGCCGATCTGGGGTGCGCTGTCGCGCCGCTACGTCGAGTCGCACGCGGGCGGTGCCGGGACCGGGCGCCAGTACTCGCTGGTCGGCGACGCGGAACTCGACGAGGGCGCGGTGTGGGAGGCGATCCTCGACCCGATGGTCGCCGAGCTCGGCGAGATCTGCTGGATCGTCGACATGAACCGGCAGTCGCTCGATCGCGTGGTGCCCAACATCGGCGCGACCCGGCTGCAGGGCATGTTCGCCGCTGCCGGCTGGCAGGTGCTCACCGTCAAGTACGGGCGGCAGCTCACCGACCTGTTCGCTCTGCCGGGCGGGGAGCAGCTGCGGCGGCGTATCGACGAGATGACCAACCCGGAGTACCAGCGGCTGCTGCGCTGTTCCGCGACCCAGCTGCGCGAGCGGCTGCCCGACAGCGACGAGCTGCGGGCGCTCGTCGGCACCCTCGACGACGCCCAGCTCCACCACGCGATCCGCAACCTCGGCGGCCACGACCTGGCGGCGCTCGACGAGGCGTTCCGCGGCATCGACGACACCCGCCCCACGGTGATCTTCGCGTACACGGTGAAGGGCTACGGGCTGGCCACCGAGGGACACCCGCAGAACCATTCCTCGCTGCTGTCCGAGGACCAGATGAATGAACTCGCCGCCCGGTCCGGCATGACGCTGGACGCGCCGTGGCAGCGGTTCCCGGCCGACAGCGGGGCCGCCGAGCTGTGCGCGCGCCGGGCCGCGAGCCTGCACCGGGAACCGGTACGCACCTCCGCGGTCGGCGCCGTGCCGACCGACATCGGGCGCACGCCGTCGGGCCGGGCGACGACCCAGGCCGCCCTCGGCCGGGCGCTGCTGGATCTCACCCGGGCCGCGCCCGGGGTGGCCGGCCGCGTGGTGACCCTGTCCCCGGACGTCTCCTCGTCGACCAACCTCGCCGGATGGGTGAACAAGGTCGGCGTCTGGTCGCAGACCGCACGGCAGGACTGGTTCAACGACGACCCCGAGACGATCCTGCACTGGCGCGAGCATCCCCACGGCCAGCACCTCGAACTCGGCATCGCCGAGGTCAACCTGGTCGGCCTGCTCGGCGAGCTGGGCGCGACGTGGTCGCGGTGGGGACAGCCGCTGCTGCCCATCGGCGTCCTGTACGACCCGTTCGTCCAGCGGGCCCTGGAACCGTGGTCCTACGGGCTCTATGCCGGGGGGCAGTCGATCCTCGTCGGGACCCCGTCGGGCGTGGCGCTGGCACCGGAGGGCGGCGCGCACCAGTCGATCACCACGCCGTCGGTCGGACTCGAACAGCCCGCCTGCATCAGCTACGAACCGGCGTTCGCGATCGACGTCGAGTGGACCCTGCTCGCGTCGATGGCCCGGCTGGGGCGGCCCGACGGCATTTCGGCGTACCTGCGGTTGTCCACGCGCCCGGTCGATCAGACGCTCGCCGCGGTGCCCGCCGACCCCGCCGCCCGTGAGCGGCGCCGCAAGCAGGTCGTCGCCGGGGCGTACCCGCTGCGCCGCTCCCCCGCCGGGACGCCGGCGCTCACCATCGCCGCGATGGGCGCGGTCGTCCCCGAGGCGCTGCAGGCCGCCGACCGGCTGGAGTCGCTGGGCACGGCGGTCGACGTCGTCTGCGTCACCAGCCCGGGACTGCTCTTCGACGCCGTCCAGGCCCGTGCCGGGCGGCCGGCCCGTACGGCGGCCACCGAGACGTGGATCCTGGATGCCGCTTTCCCGGCCCGCCGGTCGTCACCGCTGGTCACGGTGCTCGATGGTCATCCGCACACGCTGGCGTTCCTGGCCGGCATCCGTCAGGTCCGGGCCACCCACCTCGGCGTGACGACGTTCGGGCAGTCCGGCGACCTGGAGTCGGTGTACCGGCACCACGGACTCGACACCGACAGCATCGTCGGCGCGGCCCTCGACCTGCTGTGACCGGCACATCGATGCGGTCACGCCCGTCCCCGCCTGTTTGAATCCCGGCCACCCCGGGAAAGGCTGTCGTCGGCCCGTCGCCCGGAATTGGGGGGTCTGCGAGCCGGCCGCGTATTGTTCGGTAAGCCGTTGATGTCCGACATTGCGCAGGTGGGAGGGCTTGCTGAGAGCCGGTGACGAGCGAGAAGAACACCGATCATGATCGAGGATGAGCACCGGCCGCGGGCATCCACCGCCGCCGAGGTCTTCGCCGTCGGGGGCGATGTCGGCCGGGACCTCGCCGCGGTCTCCTGGGAGGCGACGCCGCTCGGCTCGGCGTCGGCGTGGCCGCAGAGCCTGCGGACCGCGGTCAGCATCCTCCTGTCGTCCCGGTTTCCGATGTGGATGGCGTGGGGCCCGCAACTGACGTTCTTCTGCAACGCCGCCTACCGCCGCGACACCCTGGGCCGCAAGTATCCGTGGGCCCTCGGCCGTCCGGCGAGCGAGGTGTGGGCGGAGATCTGGGACGACATCGGCCCGCGCATCGACACCGTGCTCTCCACCGGCGAGGCGACCTGGGACGAGGCGCTGCTGCTGTTCCTGGAACGCTCCGGATACACGGAGGAGACCTACCACACGTTCTCCTACAGTCCGCTGCGCGACGACGACGGCGCGCTGGTCGGCATGCTCTGCGTGGTCAGCGAGGACACCGAGCGCATCATCGGCGAGCGGCGGATGGCGACGCTGCGGGACCTCGGCTCCGATCCCAGCGCGATCCGTACGGAACAGCAGGTGCTGGCGTTCGCCGGTGCGCAGCTCGGCCGCAACCAGCGGGACCTGCCGTTCACCCTGACGTACCTGTTCGACGGCGACGGCGCCCGCCTGGCGGGTGCGACGGGCATGCCGGCCGGCCATCCGGCCGCACCTGCGGAGCTGGCGGCCGGTGGGTCACCGGTGTGGCCGACGGCGGCGCCGGCCCGCGGCGAGGTGGCGCTGGCCGCCCTCGACGGCGGCGCGCTGGGGTTACCGTCCGGGGACTGGCCGCAGCCGCCGACGCAGGCGCTGCTGGTGCCGTTACTGCAGCAGGGCGGCACGCCGTACGGCTTCATGGTGGCCGGACTCAACCGGTACCGGGTCCTGGACGACAAGTACCAGGGGTTCGTGGAACTGGCCGCCGGGCACGTCGCCGCCGGGATCGCCAGCGCGCGCAGCTACGCGGCCCAGCAGCGCCGGGCGGAGGAACTGGCCGAGCTGGACCGGGCGAAGACGGCGTTCTTCTCCAACATCAGCCACGAGTTCCGCACGCCCCTCACGTTGATCATGGGACCGGTGGAGGAGCTGCGGGCCCGCCGGGACCCCGACGAGGTGGTCCGCGCCGAGCTCGACGTCGTGCACCGCAACGCGCTGCGGCTCGGCAAACTCGTCAACAGCCTGCTCGACTTCTCGCGCATCGAGGCCGGCCGCATGCAGGCCCGCTACGAGCCGGTGGACCTGGCGGCCGCGACCGCGGAACTCGCCAGTGTCTTCCGCTCCGCGCTGGAACGCGCCGGGCTGACGTTCGAGGTGGACTGTCCGCCGCTGGGCCGGCCGGTGTACGTCGACCGCGGCATGTGGGAGAAGGTGATCCTCAACCTGCTCAGCAACGCGCTGAAGTTCACCTTCACCGGCGGCGTACGGGTCGCCGTAGGGGCCCGGGGTGACCGGGCGGAGGTCACGGTGGCCGACACGGGCGTGGGCGTGCCGCAGCAGGAGATGCCGCGGCTGTTCGAACGGTTCCACCGCATCGAGGACGCCAGGTCCCGCTCCAACGAGGGCAGCGGCATCGGCCTGGCCCTGGTCAAGGAACTCGTCGAGTTGCACCGCGGCACCATCACCGCGACCAGCGCCGTCGGCCGGGGCACGACGTTCGTCATCGGCCTGCCGTTCGGCACCGGCCATCTCCCGGCCGACGCGTTGGCGAAACCGGGCAGCACCGCCACGGTGTCGGCGACCGTGGAGCCGTTCGTCCAGGAGGCTCTGCGCTGGGTGCCCGCCGACCCGGAGACCGAGGTCCCGGGCGCCGGGCCCGAGGCCCGGGTGAGCCGGGCCGGTGCCGGGGCCCGGGTGCTGGTCGCCGACGACAACGCGGACATGCGCGACTACCTCACCCGGCTCCTGCGGTCCGCGGGTCACCGGGTCCAGGCCGTCGACAACGGGCAGTCCGCCCTGGAGGCGGCACGCCGGAAGGTCCCCGACCTGATCGTCAGTGACGTGATGATGCCGCGCCTCGACGGCCTGGAGCTGGTCGGGGCGCTGCGCGCCGATCCGCGGACGGCGGGCACGCCCGTCCTGTTGCTGTCGGCGCGGGCCGGGCAGGAGGCCTCCATCGAGGGCCTGGAGGCCGGTGCCGACGACTACCTGGTCAAGCCGTTCTCGTCGGCCGAGCTGCTGGCCCGGGTACGCGCGAACGTGGAACTGGCCCGGCTGCGCAACCACCACGCCCGATGGCGCACCGCCCTGATCGACTCCCTGCAGGAGGCGTTCTTCGTTTGCGACGAGGACGGCACGGTCATCGAGACGAACTCCACGTTCGACGACATCCTCGGGTACGGACCCGCGGACCTGCCCTACCCGCCGGTGCACCCGTGGTGGCCCGACCCGGCAGCCGATCCCGAGGGATACCAGCAGGCGGCCGAGGCCT
Source organism: Krasilnikovia sp. MM14-A1004 (assembly GCF_047159485.1). GTDB lineage: Bacteria > Actinomycetota > Actinomycetes > Mycobacteriales > Micromonosporaceae > Actinoplanes. The sequence goes on from NZ_AP038773.1 coordinate 4,091,044, forward strand.
TCACGGCGCTCGTCGAACGACCCCACGGCGCCTACACGATTCCCGTGACGCATCGGGACGGCCACCGGCTGTGGGTCGCGGCGGCCTTCAACCAGGTCGACGACCCGGAGACCGGGCGGCGCGTCATCGTCGGCACGCTGCGCGACGTCACCGCCGAGCACTACGCCGTGCAGCGGGAGAGCGCCCTGGCGGCCCTGAGTGTCCGCCTGTCCCAGGCGGAGAGCCTCACCGGGGCGCTGCGCGGGGTGCTGCCCATGCTGCAGGAGCTGTGGCGGGCGACGCGGGTGTTCGCGACGGTGTTCGACGGTTCCGGCCCGCCCGCGGTGATCGCCTCCGGCCCGGAGACGCGCTGGGGCACGCTGACCGAGCAGCGTCAGCAGGCCGTGACCGCGTTGCGGGACAAGCCGCTGCTCACCCCGGTCGCCGATCAGCCCGGTGGAGCCGGGGTCGCGCTGGAGCACCCGGACGGCACCATGGTGCTGTGGATCGACCTGGCGGAGAACCGGCCGTTCACCGAGCAGGACCAGACGTTGCTGGCCGTACTGGCCGGGCACCTCGGCCAGGGCTTGCGCCGGATGCACCAGCTCGACCAGCAACGCGAGACCGCGCTGGCCCTGCAGCGCGCCATCCTCGGCCCGGCCCAGCTGCCGGCCGGCTTCGCTGTGCGCTACGCACCGGCGACCCGGCCGCTGAAGGTCGGCGGCGACTGGTACGACACCTTCCCACTGGCCGACGGGCGTATCGGCATCGTCGTCGGCGACTGCGTCGGCCACGGCCTGCCGGCCGCCACGGTGATGGGTCAGCTGCGCAGCGCGTGCCGCGCCCTGTTGCTGCAGAACACCGATCCCGCGCAGACGCTGACGGCCCTCGACCGTTTCGCCACCCAGCTGCCCGGCGCCATGTGCGCCACCGTCTTCTGCGGCGTGCTCGACCCGGACACCGGCTCCCTGTGCTACGCCAGCGCCGGCCATCCACCCGCCGTCGTCACCCACCCCGACGGCACCGTCGACCTGCTCGACCAGGGCCGGTCCCGTCCGCTGGGGGTGCGCTGCGACACCCGGCGCCCCGATGCCCAGTACGCCATGCCCAGCCGCGCCACCCTGCTGCTGTACACCGACGGCCTGATCGAACGGCGCCGCCAACCGTTGACGGCCGGCATCGACCGCGTCACCGGCACGGTCCAGCAGGGACGCTCCGCGAATCTGGAGGATCTCGCCACCGGATTGATGCGGGACATGGCGCCCCCGGGTGGGTACCAGGACGACGTGGCGCTTCTCCTGTACCGGCATCCCGGCCCGCTCGAACTCGACTTCCCCGCCGAAGCCGGCCGCCTCGCCGGAGTCCGGGCGGCGCTGCGCGGCTGGCTCGCCCGGTGCGGCGTCGACACCACCACCGCGCAGAACGTCCTCGTCGCCGCGGGCGAGGCGTGCGCCAACGCCATCGAGCACGGCCACCGCCACCTGCCGGGCGGACACATCCGGTTGCATGCCGCCGCCACCGCCGACGAGCTGCACCTGACCATCGCCGACAGCGGTCGCTGGAAGGCAGATCAGCCGGCCGGCGACCCGCACCGGGGACGGGGACTCACCATCATGCGGGCGCTGATGACCCGGGTGACCGTCACGACCGGTGTCACCGGCACCATCGTCGGTCTGCATGCGAGGATCGCCGGATGAGCGCCGCTCTGAGCCTGGCCACGGGACGCCGCCCGGACGGCACTCTCGTCGTCACCGCCACCGGCGAGATCGACATGAGCAACGCCGACGCGTTCTCCCGCGCTCTGGCGCAGGCCCGCCGGGGCGTCGACGGCGGTTCGTTCGTCGTCGACCTCACCGGGGTGGAGTACCTCGACAGCGCCGGACTGGCCGCGCTGTTCCCGTACGTCGAGCACGTCCGGCTGCTGGCCACCCCGTTGCTCGGCCCGGTGCTGACCATCGCGGGCCTGGCCGACCTGGCCACCATCCAGGATCCGTGAACGGGGCGCCGGGCGGCCGGGTCCGGACCGTGCATCGGCTCTCCGCACACCGCCCGAATGGGATCGTGCCGGCTCACCGTCGGGGTTTCTCCCACCGGCGGCTGAGCCGTTCCTGGAGCCGGAAGTGGCGGAACCGGTAGAAGGGGCCGGCCTCGCGGAGCACGCCGCGGTCGGCGGCGTCGGCCAGGAAGTGGACGAGGCGCCACGGCAGTCGCCCGGCCGCGGCCAGCACCACACGGGCCATCAGCCACTGCCCCCAGGTGGACTGCACCAGCGCGAAGGCCATGCACATGGCGGCGACGCCCAGACCGTCGCGATAGCTTCCGAGCAGCGCGTACGCCGCGACGACGGCACCGGCGAATCCCGCCGCCAGGCCCCACGCGCGTCTGCGTTCCCGGCGCAGGCCGGTGGCGAAGTCGTGCGTGGAAACAAACCGGGACACGGTCAGCGGCGGGGAGTCGCGCACTCCGAGGGAGGCCACCATCATCCCCACCCCGAAACCGAGGGGGAGAAGGACGGCCCCGCCGTCCATGGCGAGGGGCAGGCCGCACGCCAGTCCGAGCACCGATCCGGTCAGTAGTCGGCGTTGGGTCAGCGGCACCGCGCCCGGCAGCCGCCACCAGGCGAATTCGCGCGTACCCTGCTGATCCAGGACGGTGGCGAGGAAGGACAGCCAGCGCTCGGCCGCCCACAGCCACCGCCCGCTGCGCGGGTGATGCCGGTACGCGGCGGGGATGAACCTGTCGATCAGCCGGGACTCGATGGCCGCGGGCCGGTCGAACCGGGAGTGATCGAGCAGCTCGACCGGGTTGCTTCCCGCGTCGGCGTACACGGTGCGGGCCAGCGACACGAGCAGCGGTGTCGACAGTGCCCGGGCGAGGGAACCGCCCGGATGCTCGTGGATCTCGGTGAGCACCGGCTGCCACCGGTCCTGAACCGACGGCGGCAGTCCGCGCGTCATCCCCGCCACGATCTCCACCGCGGAGAACGGTTCCAGCTCGGCCGTCGGCAGCCGTCGCACCGGACTGGTGGCCTGCGGCCGGCTGGTCACCACGAGCGACAGGCCCCGTCTCGCCAGGTCCCAGATCTTGTACGCCGCGTCATGTCGCGACGCCTCCGGCATCTCGTCCAAGCCGTCGAGGATCGGCAGGATACGGCCCGATTCCACCAGCTCCCGCGCCCTCGCCGACGGGCCGAGGAACGGATAGCTCTCGACCAGTTGCCCGGCCACCCAGTCGACCAGATTGGACTCGCGGGGGTCCCACCGCGCGAGCCACAGGAACACCGGCACCGGATCGTCGGACGCCCGTACCTCGGCCAGGCCGAGCAGCATGCCGATCGCCACCGTGGTCTTGCCCGCACCGGGGCCGCCGAGGATCAACAGGTGCCGCCGCGGCAGCCGCTGGAACGCGTCCACGATGTCGGCGGTCGATCCGAACCTCCGGGATGCCGGCGGCTGTCGGCGGTCCCGCCCGCGGGCGGGCCATCGCACCTGCAGATGCTGCAGGTCCAGGTCGCGGGAGGCGGCCTCGGCGGACCACTGCCGGGTGACCGCTTCGGCCAGCATCGACAGCGCCCGCCGGGTGGATTCCGACGGGGCCGGTGTCCTCCGGCGCCGCGCGAGGACGACCATCACGAGGCCGGACAGGGCAACGGCACCGGCGACCAGGACACCGACCTCGGCCCATCGCACCTGAGCGGCGCGGGAGAGAGCCAACGCCGTGGCCGCGGCGACGAGCGGCACCACGCTCCGGAGCGGACCGTGGGTCAGGCGCCGGCTCCACGGGTTGTCGGTCTCCGGGGCGGGCATCTCCCCGATCTCCGCGAGGGCCGTCCGGACGGCCAGCCACTCCTCCCGCGGCACGTCGCGGTCCTCCACCATGGCCCACAGCGCGTCCGCGCCGGCGGCGTCGCCACGTTCGGTCAGCGCGACCGCGGCCTGCCGCCGCACCCGGGGCGGCACGGGCGCCGCGTCGGTGGCGGGCCGGGCCAGCTGGCGCAGCACCGTACGGCCGATCGGGTCGCCGCCGCCGTCGAGCGCGATCGCGGCGAGGCGGCGGACGTCCGCGGGCACCTGCGGCGCATCCCGCACCAGTTCGCGGAGCATGTCCCGGCCCGTGTCGTCGTGCAGCCGGTACAGCGCCGAGGCGGCCTCCAGCCGGTCCGCGGCCGGGGCCCGCCGGTCCGCGGCCACGGCGGCCAGCGCCCGCCGCCCGAGCGGACCGATCCGGCTCAGGTCGTCGACCTCGGCGGGCCGGCTCGGCCGGTCCGGGACGCGCCCGGTCCGGGCCGCGAGCCGTACGCCCGCCCACTGTCCGACGACCGAACGCTGCTCGGCCAGCTCCCGCAGTGCCGCCGTGCCCGCTTCGAAGCCGAGGTCGGCGAGTGCGTCGGCCACCGTCGCGCGCACCCAGACGCCCTCCGCCGGGTCGGCCGTCACCCGTTCGAGTCTCGCCCGGATCTCGTCGTCGGTGCCGAGGGCGGCCAGGACGGCCAGGCAGTCCGGTGCGCCCGTGTCGTCGGTCTGCAACGCCGCCAGCAGCGCGTCGACGGTGCGGCGCCGCAGCGCGGGCGCCACCGGTATGCCGTCGGCCACGATGAATCCCGCGGCCGACGGCGCGACGGCGATCAACCGTTCGACCAGCGGGTCGGCGGCCTCGCCGGAGCGGGCCAGCAGGAAGAGCGCGCGACTGCGGCGGGCCGGATCGAGCAGATCGGCCTGGCAGCCGTCCGGGTCGAACAGCGACAGGCGCGGGTCCGCGGCCAGGTATTCGGCGACGCTGTGGTGCACGAACTCGACGTTCGTACTGCGCACCGAGCACAGTCCACTGACGATGAGCTGGCTGCGTACCGTATTGACCCAGCCCGACTGCGGCCCGGCGGCGAGATCGGCCGGCGCCTTCGCGCGTACCCATTCGGTCGCCACCTCGATGAGCCGGCGGTCGTCGGCCCGGCACACCGCGGTGGCCATGACGGCCAGCAGGTCGTCGACGTGGTCGGCCAGCCATTCCGCCAGCGGGTCCTGGTCCGCGGCGGCCGGACGGCCGCGGCGCAGCAGGGCGATGAACTCCGCGTACAGCTCCGCCCGGCTGGTCGGCAGCCGCATGTCCCGGTCCGCCTCGTAGACGAGGGCGGTCATGGTGCACAGCAACGGCACCCGCACCAGGGGTTCGAGCCGGGCCGCGCGGATCCGGGACAGGAAGCGGGCGGCCTCCTCCCCCGGGTCGTAGAGCCCGCCGCCGGAGCGGACGGTGAACCAGCGCTCGGCGAACCGGCCGACGTCCTCGCGGGCGAACGGCCGCAGCTGGAACGCCTGCACCTCGCGCGCCGACAGGTCGCCGAGTTCCTCGACGCCCAGCGGGCGGGTGGCCACGATGATGCGGCTGCGGCCCCGGTCGGTGTCCAGGTGGGCGCCGAGCCGGCGCAGCACGGTGGCACGGCAGGCCGGGTCGGCCACCTCGTCGAGGCTGTCCACCAGCACGAGCCAGGAGGTGTGCGGGGTGGGCGGGCGGGTGAACGTGTCCCGGTCGACCGCCGGGATGTGCTGCCAGGTATCCGCGAGCGCGGCCGGCAGGTCGGCGCCGAGCAGGGCGCGGGCCTGCACGACCACGGGGACCACCGATCCGTACGGGGCGCGCCGCACAAGTGACCAGGCGCGGGCGGTCAGCCACCAGGAGCCGGCCTCCCAGACCAGGTGGGCGACCATGGTGGACTTGCCCACCCCGGGGCCGCCGGTCACCACGGCGTGCCGGGCGGTCCGTACCATCTGCGCGACAGTGAGGACCTGACCGCCGAGGCCGCGCCGGTCCGTCGTGGTGGCCTGCCGCTCCACGTGGATCAGCGGGGTGCTCGGCGGGGACAGCGACCCGAAGTCGTACCGGGGCTGCTCGGCCCGGCCGAGCTGCTCGGCGAGCAGCGCCCGTACCGGTTCGGGCAGGGTCTTGGGCGCGCGCCCGCGCAGGACCGCCGCGACCGTCAGCGACCCGAGGGCGGTCAGCCCCGCCCCCAACGCGATGGGGCCGAGGCGCTGCCGGTCCCACACCCACGACACCGCGAAGGCGGTGATCGACAGGGCGGAGAGGACCACCGCGAGCCGGAGCCAGCCGCGACCGCGCGGCCCGGGGGCCGACGGTCCCGCCCGCCGCAGCGACATCACCGACATTCCCAGCGACACCACGCTGGTCACGGCGCCCACGATGGAGCCGGCTTTGTCGCCGAGGTCGACCCAGGCTGGCGTGGTCACCGGGGAAGGCTATGCCGTCACCCCCGGCACCGGACAAGTCGATCATCCTGGCGTTGCCCCCTACGGGGTTTCGCGACCGGCCGCCTTGCCGGGTTCGCCTACCGTCGAAGCAGGACCAGCTTCCCGTTCGTGTCCCTGGGAGGTGCCACATGCGCACGTCGGTCGGAAAATCCATAGCTGTGGTCCTCTGCCTCGCACTCGCGGCCTGCGGCACTCCCGCGGCCGACCGGCCGGCGGCGCCGGTCGCCGCGGGACCGGGCACCGCCCGGAGCAACGCGCCGTCCGCGCCGGCGCTGGCCGCGGCGACCACCACCACTCCCTACTGCGGCATCACGTGGGGCAGCGGCGACAAGACCGCCGGCCCGTTGAGTACGGCGCCCCTGGTGAGCGTGCAGACCAGCCGGCAGGAATGCTGGGACCGGATCGTGTTCGAGTTCAACGGCACGGCGCAGGGGTACTCCGTGCGCTACAGCGACCAGGTGCCGACCGACGGCGAGGGCATCGACCTCGTCCCGTACACCGCGGGCGGCGCCCACCTGTGGGTGACCCTGCGCGCCCCGGCGTACGAGGCGGGTCACTCGTCGACGATCAACGCGCGCACCGGCGACCACACGGCCAACGTCCTGCGCTACGACACCCTGCGCGATGTGGTGTTCGGTGGCTCGTTCGAGGGCTACACGACCTTCGCGGCCGGCGTCCGGGCCCGCCTGCCGTTCCGGGTCGTCCTGCTCGCCGGGCCGGGCACACACAGCCGGATCGCGGTGGACATCGCGCACCGCTGGTAGCCATGGCCCGGCCCCGGCGGGCGCGGACGGCCGTCACTCGGCGTCGAGACGGTCGCTGTGCTCAGCTCGCGCTCGCGCAGGTCGATCGGGACGATCGCGACGCGGGGCACGCGCCGCCCCGGGAAACGGCGCCGGGGCAGCTCGCAGCGGCCGGGCTCGAGCACCCGGTCGAAGCGGCCGTCGACGCGCAGGCCACGGAATCCGCTGTGGACGATCATCTCGGGATGACGGCACCGGCCCGGCTCGGGCGATCGGGCCGGGCTGGTGGCGTGCGGGCCGGCGTTCAGCCGTCGTAGTACCGTCCGCGCCGCGACCGGTGGGTCTGGCGGCGGTTGCCGGCGAGCTGCCTGGTCGCGAACGCACCCGCGGCCAGCCCGCCGGCGAGCGCCAGCAACACCAGTGGCGTGTTCGTGCCGGACGACGGGCGTTGCTCGGGCGCCGACAGCACCTGAGCGGTGGCCGATGGCTGACCCGCGGCCGCCGAGGGTGGCGGCGCGGTGGGCAGGGAGCCGAAGTCGACGATGCCGCTGCTCTCCAGCAGGGTCATGTGCGTCATGACGAACTGGTTCGCCCGCTGGGCGAGCTTGCGTACGGTGTCGTTGCGGGTGCTCGCCCGGATCGTGGCGATCGCCGGGAAGATCTTGCCGTGCGCCGCCCGGAGCCGGTCGATGTAGATCTCGTCGAACTGGGTGCCGTCCGCCTCACGCATCTCGCCCAGCCACCCCTGCTGGTCGCTGTTCGGCGCGTCCGGCAGGACGATGCCCAGCTTCTGCGCGGCGTCCCGGGTGAGTTTGTCGAGCACGACGTGCTGGGCGGCGATGTTGCGGCCGATCTCCTTGATCCGTGGATCGGCCGACTTGTCCTGCGCCATCTCCCCGGCCGGGATCTCCCACAGTCCGGCAAGACGGACCTTGATCACGAAATCGCGGTCGGCGGCCGCGAGCGCGCCCGCGCCCCGGTCGGACAGGAGGTTGTTCGGGGGCACCGGAACGCCCGGTTCGGCGCGGCCCTTCTCCGGCAGGAGGAGGATGAGCGCGGCGGAGAGGATCGCTGTACCCCACAGGCGGCGCCACAGGTACAACGAGCTGGCAACGGCCACACGAACCTCCCAAGCTTGCGTGTCCGCCCCACCCGGCGGCGGGCCTGGGCGTCAGGTCCGTCATCGGGCACGTGGGCACATGCCGACACCAGGCAGTACGCAGCGCCGGGCGGATCGGATCATCCGGCGGCCGGAAGATTCTCGGAGTCATCGGTAGGGGTCGGTGATCTCGCGCAGGCGGGTCAGCGCACGCCGCAGGTGAGCCGCCGAGCGCGCACCCAGATGCCGGGTCCATTCGGCCTCCACCTCGGCCTCGGCCTGCCGGGCGACGGCGATCACGGCCTCGCCGCGCGGCGCGAACCGGACCAGCCGGGCGCGGGCGTCCGTGGGGTCGGCGATCCGGTGGACGTAGCCCCCGCGCTCCAGCTGGTCGACCAGGAAGCCGGCGGTCTGTTTGGTGACCTGCGCCTGCTCGGCCAGCTCGGTCAGGCGCGTACCGGCCGGGCCGATCCGCGCGGCCAGCCGCGCCTGGGCGATCGTGAGGTCGTCGAAGCCGGCGGCGGCCACGGCCTCCAGCACGCGGGTCTCCATGGCGCGGTGGGCGATGTAGCAGAGCAGACCCAGGTTGAGGCCGCCCTCCCGTGCGTCGTCCATGTCGGCAGCCCCCTTGACTTCAGTCAGTCTCTCTGACCATTATTAGTCAGAGAATCGTACCAAATATTGATCGGCGGCAGGGGTGCGGACATGGACCGCGACGAGGTGTGGCAGGCGATCGACGACGAGCGGCGCAGTCTCGCCGACCTGCTCGACGACCTGTCCGGGCCGGAGTGGGAAACGCCCTCGTTGTGCGCCGGCTGGCGGGTACGGGAGGTCGCGGCGCATCTCACGCTCGCCCACGCGGGGCCGTTGTCCGCGCTGGCGTGGCTGGTCCGGGCCCGTGGCGACTTCCACCGGATGATCCTCGACTCGGCCGTCCGGCAGGCCGAACTGCCCGTCGACCGGTTCGCGATCCTGCTGCGTGGCATGGTGGGCTCCCGCCGGAAGGCACCCGGCATCAGTCACCTCGAACCGCTCATCGACATCCTCGTGCACGGCCAGGACATCGCGATCCCGCTCGGCCGCACCCGGCCGATGCCGCTCGCGGCGGCGGCCGCCGCCGCCAACCGGGTCTGGCCCATGGGATGGCCGTTCCACGCGAGGCGGATCCTCAACGGACTGGAGCTCGTCGCCACCGACCACCCGTGGTCGGTCGGGCAGGGCCGGCGCGTCGAGGGCCCGATGGCGTCGCTGCTGCTCCTGATCACCGGCCGGCGAGCCGCGCTGCCGGCCCTGTCCGGGCCGGGGACCGCCGAGCTGGCGGCCCGGCTGGCCGAGGGGCACTGATCGTCCGCTCAGCCGGTTGATCCCCGATCCCCGCGCCGGGCATGGATGTGCCGCGCACGGGTACGGCAGGTGTGAGCCGATCGGACACCAGCCGAAGGGACCGACGCCGCATGGAAACGATCACCTCTGAGGTACTCGTCGCCCGCCTCGCCGACTGGGGTGTGGACACCGTCTTCGGCATACCCGGCGACGGCATCAACGGAATCATGGAGGGCCTTCGGCGCAATGCCGACCGGGTGCGCTTCGTCCTGGTGCACCACGAGGAGGCCGCGGCGTTCATGGCGACCGCGTACGCCAAGTCGACGGGGAAGATCGGCGTGTGCCTGGCGACGTCGGGGCCGGGCGGCATCCACCTCGCCAACGGCCTGTACGACGCGAAGCTCGACCACGCGCCGGTGCTGGCGATCACCGGCATGCAGGAGACCTCGGTGCTGGGCACCGGCTACCAGCAGGAGGTCGACCTGACCCGGCTGTTCGCCGACGTCAGCGTCTACAACCAGCTCGTGGTCAACCCGCAGCAGCTGCCGGCGCTGGTGGACGTGGCGATCCGGCACGCGTACGCGCGGCGCGGGGTGGCGCACCTGTGCGTGCCCAACGACATCCAGGTCGCCCCGGCCAGCGCGGACCCCTACCAGCACGTCGCTCCGGCCACACCGCCGAAGACCGCACCCGTGTACCTGCCCGGCACCGTCCGGCCCCGGGACATGGACGTGGCCCGCGCCGCCGAGGTGATCAACGACTCGGAGAAGGCCGCCATCCTGGTCGGGATCGGCGCCCGCGGCGCGGGTCCGCTGGTGGAACGGATGGCCGACACCATCGCCGCACCCGTGATCAAGACGCTGTCCGGCAAGATGGTGCTGGCCGACGACTCGCCGTACACCACGGGCGGCATCGGGCTGCTCGGCACCGCGCCCAGCGAGGATCTGATCGAGGACGTCGACACGCTGGTCATGCTGGGCACCAACTTCCCGTACACGAAGCATCTGCCGCAGCCGGGCAGGGTCAAGGTCGTCCAGGTGGAGATCGAGGAGACCAGGGCCGGGGTACGGCTGCCCACCGACGTCCCGCTCATCGGCGACGTCGGGGCCACCCTGGAGGCGCTGCTCCCCCGCCTGACCCGGCGCGCCGACCGGTCGCACCTGGAGAAGTACCAAAAGCGGATGCGCGACTGGAACGAGAAGATGCGGGCGCTGGAGAACGGCGAACGCGACCCGATCGCCCCGCAGTACCTGGCCGCCTGCCTGGACGACCTGGCCACCGACGACGCCGTGCTGTGCTGCGACTCCGGCACCATCGCCACCTGGGCCGCCCGGCACTGGCGCATCCGCGGTGACCGGGAGTTCTACCTGTCGGGCAACCTCGCGACGATGGCGCCCGGCCTGCCGTACTCGATCGCCGTCCAGCTCGCGTACCCCGGCCGGCAGGTCATCGCCTATCAGGGCGACGGCGGCTTCGCGATGCTGATGGCCGAGTTCCACACCGCCTGCCGGTACGGCCTGCCGATCACAGTGGTGATCAACAACAACAACTCGCTCGGGCAGATCCTGTGGGAGCAGATGGTCCTCGGCTACCCCGAGCACGGGGTGCGGTTCGGCGACCCGCACCCGGACTTCGCCGCCTGGGCGCGCGGCTGCGGCGGCTTCGCCGCCCGGGTCGAGAAGGCCGGCGACCTGCGTTCCGCCCTGGTCGAGGCGTTCACCCACCGCGGTCCCGCGCTGGTGGACGTGGCCGTCGACCCGAACGAACCGCCGATGCCCGGCAGGGTCGGCTACGAGCAGGCGAAGAAGTTCGCCCAGTCCTTCCTGCACGGCCAGCCGCACAAGGCGGCGATCGCCACCACCCTGTTCAAGGACAAGATCCAGCAGCTGAAGGGTGACTGATGACCACCCTTCTGCCGACCCCCCGAACCCGTTCCCCCTGGGCCGCCGGGGTCGATGCGGACGGCCTGGCGAAGGCGCTGCGGGGACGCGTCCGTGGTGGTGTGCGCTTCGACCGCGGCACCCGCGCCCTGTACGCCACGGACGCCTCCAACTACCGGCAGGTCCCGATCGGGGTGGTGGTGCCGCGCACCCTCGACGACGTGGTCGCCACCGTCGCGACGTGCCGCGAGTTCGGGGCGCCGGTGCTGTCCCGCGGCGGCGGCACCAGCCTCGCCGGCCAGTGCTGCAACGTCGCGGTGGTGCTGGACTTCTCGAAGCACCTCACCGCGGTCGAGTCCGTCGACGAACAGCGCCGGCTGGCGGTGGTCCAGCCGGGCCTCGTCCTCGACCAGCTCAACGCCGCCACCCGGCCGCACGGGCGGCTGGTGTTCGGGCCGAAACCCGCCACCCACAGCCACTGCACGATCGGCGGGATGCTCGGCAACAACTCGTGCGGCTCCACCGCCCAGTGGAGCGGCACCACCGCCGCGAACGTCACCCGTCTGGAGATCCTCACCTACGACGGCACCCGGATGTGGGTGGGCGAGACCTCCGACGAGGAGTACGAGCGGATCCTCGCCGCCGGCGGCCGGCCCGCCGAGATCCACCGCGCGGTCCGCGACCTGCGCGACCGCTACGCCGAACGGATCCGCGCCTTCCCCACCCTGCCCCGGCGCATCTCCGGCTACAACCTGCCGGCGCTGCTGCCGGAACACGGTTTCCATCTCGCCCGGGCGCTGGTGGGCACCGAGTCCACCTGCGTGACAGTCCTGCGCGCCGAGCTGCGGCTGCTGCCCGAGCCGAGGGCCCGCGCGCTGGTGCTGATGGCCTTCCCGGACATCGCCGCCGCGGGCGACGCGGTGCCCGCCATCAACGCGCACGAGCCGGTCGCTCTCGAAGGCCTCGACGACAAGCTGATCCGGTACGAGGGCGAGGAGCACATGCAGCCCGAGGCGCTGACGCTGCTGCCCGAGCCGACCAACCACACCGGCCGCGGCGCCGCCTGGCTGATGGCCGACTTCGGCGCCGACACCGTCGAGGAGGCCACCGACCGCATCCACCGGATGCTGGCCGATCTCGGCCACGACGAGGCGAAGGTCTTCGACGACCCGAAGCACCGCGAGCAGATGTGGACGGTCCGCGAGGCAGGGCTGGGCGCCACCGCCCGTACCCCCGGCGGCGGCCCCGACACGTGGCCCGGCTGGGAGGACTCGGCCGTCCCGCCGGAACGGCTCGGCGACTACCTGCGCGACTTCACCGCGCTGCTGCACCGCCACGGCTACGACGCGGCCAGCCTCTACGGCCACTTCGGCGACGGCTGCCTGCACACCTCGATCCCGTTCGACCTGGTCACCGCGGAGGGCGTGGCCGGCTTCCGGTCCTTCGTGGAGGCGGCCGCCGACCTCGTCTCCGGCTACGGCGGCTCCTACTCCGGCGAGCACGGCGACGGACAGGCCCGCGGCGAGCTGCTGACGAGAATGTACGGCGCCGAGGTGGTCCGGGCGTTCGAGGAGTTCAAGGCGATCTTCGACCCGGGCAACCGGATGAACCCCGGCAAGGTGGTCCACGCCCACCCGCTCGACGGTCAGCTGCGCCTCGGCGCCGACTACTCGCCCGCCGAACCTGCCACGTTCTTCCGCTACGGCGACGACGACGGCAGCTTCGCCCGGGCGGCCCTGCGCTGCGCCGGGGTGGGCGAGTGCCGCCGCCCGCACCCGGACAAGGGGGTGATGTGCCCCAGCTACCAGGTGACCCGCGACGAACAGCACTCCACCCGCGGCCGGGCCCGGCTGCTGTTCGAGATGCTGCGCGGCGAGACCGTCACCGGCGGCTGGCGCGAGCAGTCCGTCGCCGACGCCCTCGACCTGTGCCTCGCCTGCAAGGGCTGCAAACGTGACTGCCCGATGCACGTGGACATGGCCACGTACAAGGCCGAGTTCCTGGCCCACCACTACGGCGGGCGGATCCGCCCGCGGGCGCACTACTCGCTGGGCTGGCTGCCGGTGGCGGCGCGGCTGGTGCTGCCGGTCGCGCCGCTGGCCAACGCGGTCACCCACGCGCCCGTGGTGGGCGGGCTGGTCAAGCGGCTGGGCGGCATCGACCCGCGCCGGGACGTGCCGCGCTTCGCGCGGGCGAGCTTCCCGCGCTGGTTCCGCCACCGCACGCCGCGCGGCACCGGGGAACGCGGCACGGTCCTGCTGTGGCCGGACACGTTCACGACGTACCTGTCGCCGGGCATCGCGGCCGCGGCGGTGGGTGTGCTGGAGGCGGTCGGCTTCCGGGTGGTCCTGCCCCGTGAACCCGTGTGCTGCGGCCTGACCTGGATGTCCACCGGTCAGCTCGGCGTCGCCCGGCGGGTGCTGCGTCATACCGTCGGCGTGCTCGCGCCGTGGCTGCGGGCGGGCGTGCCGGTGCTGGGGCTGGAGCCGTCCTGCACTGCCGTGTTCCGCGGGGACGCGCTGGACCTGCTCGGCCACGACCAGGACGTGCTGCGGCTGCGCAAGCAGACCCGTACCCTCGCCGAGCTGCTCGTCGACGACCACGACATCGCGCTGCCCGACCTGCGGGCCGAGCAGGGCGGGCGGCCGCAGGCGATCAGCCAGACGCACTGCCACCACCACGCGGTCATCGGGTACGACGCCGACTCCGAACTCCAGCGCCGGATCGGCCTGGACGTCGAGCACCTCGCGTCCGGGTGCTGCGGACTCGCCGGCGACTTCGGCATGACCCCGGATCACCGCGACGTCTCGCTGGCCGTCGGGGAACAGGTGCTGCTGCCCGCCGTACGGGCGGCCGCGCCCGAGACGCTGATCCTCGCCGACGGGTTCTCCTGCCGTACCCAGATCGAGGAGGCCGGCAACGGCCGGCACGCGCTGCACCTGGCCGAGGTGGTCAACGCCGCGCTGCGCGGCCGCACCGCCGGCGAGCGCGCCGAGCGCACCCTGTCGGTACGGCCCGAGGCGCGCTCATGACCAGCAGGTCCCCGGCCCGCCAAAGGCCGGGGACCTGCGGTGCGGTCAGGACGCCGGGCTGTACTGCGCCTCTGTCACACCGACCCACACTCCCCAGCGCCGGACGCTGACGTCGAGCCACGGGCCGGTGCCGTCGGTCCGGCCGCTGTAGCGGGCGCCCTCGTCGTGCGCCGTCAGGCCGCAGTCGTGCAGTGTCTGCCCCAGCCCGCGGATCGCGTCGGTGGCCTGGTCGGCGTTCGCGTATTCGGAGACGCGGTACCGGGCCCGTGCGTTGCCCGCACCGGTGAAGATGCTGGTGAACTGCTGCTCGGGTGCCGTGACGCCGCCGGGCCATCCGCCGTTGCAGGCACCGGTCAGACCGGCCTGCGGCAGGGCGACGGCCTCGTCCGTCTGGTGCTCGGCGTCCGGGATGTAGGGCTTCCAGTGCAGTGCCGCGTCCTTCGGCAGGTCGGACGGCTTCAGGTTCCGCACCACACCGTCCGGCTCGAACGGGTTCTCGCCCTGCGGAGCCGCCCCGTCCGGGTCCGACGCCACGCTCGCACCGTGCGGGGCGGGTGCCGGATTCACCCACGAGCCGATGCCCACCGCCGCCGCGACGACCAGCACGGCGGCGGCCACACCGACCCCCTGCCGGGTCCGGCGGCGCTCGCCGCGAGCGCGTACGGCCTGTGCCGGCGCGAGCCGCACCGGGACACCGTCCAGCAGTTCCTCGACGTCAACCATTCGCGACAACCCCCTCGTCGTGTGTGTCCAGGATGGCGAGCTGCGCGCCGAGCAGCTTGCGGGCCCGGCTGAGCCTGGTCCGCACCGCACCGCTCGACGAACCGGTCTCCCACGCCACGTCCTCCACCGGCAGGTCGAGCAGGTGGTGCAGCACCACCGCCCGCCGCTGGTCGGGGCTCAGCTCGCGCAACGCCGCGATGAGAGCGACCCGGTCCTCGGACATCCCGGGCAGGTCCGGTTCAGGGCCGTGCCGCAACTGGGCGCGCAGCCGATTCCGGGTACGCCGCCAGGTGCTGATCGCCAGCCGGGACGCGACGGTACGCACCCACGGCAGCGGGTCTCCCTGCTGTGTGAGGCGGCCCCATCGCTGCCAGGCCCGCGCGTACGCCTCCTGCACCGCATCCTCGGCCTCGGCCAGGTCACCGGTCATCGCATAGACCGTGGCGACCAGCCGTTTCGCCGTGGCGGCGTAGAAGGCGTCGAACTCTGCTTCCGTCGACATTCCGGGCTCGGCTCCTGTTCCGTCCTGCTTCCTGTTCCTGCTCATAAGCACGCCCAGGGCGCCCGCAGTGTTACAGACGAAATCGAGCCCGCACGATGGACGTGGTCCCGCGTGCCGACGAAACCGATCAGACCCTCTGAATTCAGTCCTGTTGCCCGGCGCCGGTCCTACTGCCCGGGCGTGCCGAGTTCCCGCTCCTCCTGCGCCACCTTGCCGCCCAGCTCGGTGATGCCGTACGAGGCGATCAGCCGCCGGGCGGCGTCCACGTCGGCGGCGGCGTCCGCGCGGCGGCCCTGCAGGCGGCGTACCCGGCTCAGGTGCAGGTGGCTGACGGCCCGACCGCTCGGGTTGCCGATCTGCGTCTGCGTGTCGAGGCCCCGGACGTACCAGTCCTCCGCGCCGGCGAGTTCACCGCGCCGCTCCCACGCCTGGCCCAGGTGGTCGTACGCCGTGGCCAGCAGGTGGGTGTCGCCGATCCGCTTGGCGATGTCCACGGCGGCCCACAGGTCGTCGATCGCCGCGTCCGTGTCGCCCCACTGCACCTCGAGGTAGCCCAGGGTGGTGTGGACGGCGGCGAGTTCCTTGACGTCGCGGTGCCGCTCGCTGATCGCCCGTGCCCGGGCGAGGTGCTGCCGCGCGTCGTCCTCCCGGCCGAAGCGGGTCCAGGCGAGGTATCCCAGCTCGCGGTGGGCCGACGCCTCGACCTGGGGGTCGGTGTTGCGGGCCCGCGCGAGCGCCTCCTCGTAACGCCGCTCGACCGCCTCGTCCGAGGCACCCTGCTGGCGTTCGATCCAGCCGAGGCTGAGCAGGGCGCCGGCCCAACCGTCGGTCACGTCGTGCCGCCGGCACTCCTCGACGCACCGGGTCAGCAGTTCCCGGGCCTCGCCGAGGCGGCCGCGCGCGGAGGCGATGCGCCCCAGCCGGTAGACCGACAGCGTGACGATCGGCCAGAGACCGGCTGCGGTACCGCTGTCCCGGCTGTCCGCGAAGTGGGCGGCCGCCGCGTCGTACCGGTCCTGCAGGTCGGCGACCTCACCGAGCAGGAACGCGGCGCGGGCGTGACCGGCCGGATCACCGACCTGCCCGACGCGCCGCGCCTCCCGGTCGACGACGTCGGCGTATCCCCGGGTGATCAGCGCGGGACCGGCCCACCACAGCGCCTGCGACGCGGCCTCGACGTCGCCCGCCTCGGTCAGGTGGTGGATCTCCTCCAGGGCGGTTTCCGCGTCGGCCAGGTCGTCCGGCCGGGGCGGGCGGGGATCCGGTGCGTAGAAGCGGGCCGCCGCCCGGTGCAGGCGCGCGGCGGTGTCGGCGGACATCGCGCCCAGCACCGCCCGGCGGGCGGCCTCCGCCACCCGGACGGTGTCGCCGGCGGTGTCCAGTTCGACCAGGAAGCGCTGCGCCAGCAGGGGTACCGCCTGCGCCGTCGCATCACCCAGCCGGGGCAGGTCGGCCCGGCGGACCGGCCGCCGCAGCACGGCGAGGCGGTCCAGCGCCTGCCGCGCGTCCGGCGCCAGATGGGCCAGCGACTGGCTCATCAGCTCGTCCATGGCCGCTTCCACCTCCGTCGAGCGGAGAACCTGGTCCAGCGAGCGGTGACCGCGCACCACGACGTCGGCCACGGTGCGCAGCGCGGCGGGCATGCCGTCGTACTGTGCCGCCGCGCGGCGCAACAGCTGCTCGTCGGCCGCCTGCAGCCCGCAGGCCCGCAGCAGGTGCACCGCCGCCTCCTCGTCGAGCCCGCCGAGTTTGCGTTCCACGACCGTACCCAGCGGCACCTCGACCCCGCTCGGGTCGAAGCGCGGGAACACCTCGCTGGTCACCAGGACCTTCGCGGCGTTGACCCGGGTGAGGATCCGCAGCAGGACGGTCCGCAGCGCCTCGTCGCGGACCGTGCCGTCGGCGCCCAGCCACCGCTCGGCGCGGTGCAGCACGATCAGGTACCGCTTGCGGTTCAGTGCGGCCAGCAGCCGCCCGATGATCGCCGGCAGCGATTCGGGGTGGTGCCAGCGGCCCTCCAGCGCGCTGTCGCCCTGCTCGCTCAACATGGCGTGCAGCTGGCCGAGGAACACGCTGGCCGTGTCGCGCGCCTCTGTGCAGTCGATCCAGAGGACGTCGTCGAAGGACTCCCGGTGCTCGTCGACGGCCTTCGCCGCGACGAGCCGCTTACCCCAGCCGGGCGGTCCGGCGAGGAGGAAGAGTCGCTGGTGGCGGTCCGCGACGAACGCCGCCAGCTCGGCGCGCAGCTCCCGCCGGTCCAGGAAGATCCCCACGCCGGGTACGCCGTCGCGGCTGGGCAGTTCCGGCCCGGACGCCGAGGTGGCGGTGGCGCTGCCGTCGCGCCCGACGAGCTGCCGGACGCGGTCGGCGACGTAACGGAACGCGTCGGCCTGCCGGGTCGCGGGCTTCACGATCGAGGTGTGGCTGCCGCGTACCCGTCGGGTGCGGTTCATCGGCAGCCCGAGGCTCGCGCTCAGCGTGTCGACAACGAAATCCGAGGAGCCCAGGACGCCCCACGTCGGCAGGGACTCGCGATTCGGGCCGGGTTCGGAGCCGTCCAGCACCACCCGGGTCGTGAAGAACGTGTTGAGCTGGGTGACCAGGGCACCGTGCGCGACCAGGGCCCGGCCGTCCCTGGTCAGCCGGCCGGCCAGGCGCGGCACCCGCAACGACCCGGCCTGCGGCGTCGCCATCATGATCAGCCCGGACACGTACGGCGGGTGCCGGAACTCCCCGGACTCGATGAGGAACCGGACGGCCGCCTTGCACAGCAGGCCGCCCATGCTGTGCGCGACGAGAACGATCCGCTGGTACGTGCTCGCCTGCCGCAGGACGCCGGCCAGCACCTCGGCCTCGACCTCCAGGTCGACCGAGCGCCAGAACCTCACCCGTCCCCGCAGGGACACGTACTCGTAGATGCCGACGTCGACGTCGGGCAGCTCCTGGAAGATCAGGCGCGGGAACTCGCCCCACGTCGGACGGGTACCGTACCGGCGGCCGCCGAGGCCGTGGACGAACACCACCAGGGTCGCGCAGTCGCTCAGCCCCGCGTGCCGGTGGACGACCAGCGGTTCGTCGAGGAGCGCCCGGTCGGCGACCGGCTCCGCGTAGTCGTCCTGGATCAGGTCATGCATCGCGTCGTGGCGGCTATCGACCGTGCCACGCGGGCGCCGGGTCGCGGTGCGCGCCTGTGCGCCGGGGCACGATCCGGGCGTACGCGTCCAGGTGGGCGCGGGCGACCACCGGCCAGGCCGTGCGCAGGGCGAGGCGCTGCAGCGGCGCGCGCACCGCGGTACGGAACCCGTCGTCGTCGAGGATCCGGTCGACGAGCCGCGCGAGTTCCGCCGGCCGTCCGGGGTCGACGAGCAGTTCGTCGCACACCTCCGCCAGCTCCTGGAACTTGGGCCGCCGGGACGCGACCACGATCGCGCCCGCCCCGAGCGCCCGGTGCAGGATGCCGCTGACCGAGCGGGTGTCCTCGTCGTACACGCAGAACACCACGTCGGCGGCGGCCAGGGCCGCACTCATCACGGGCTCCGGCACCGGCTCGCGCGTCACCACCACCTGGTCGCCCACCCCCGCCCGGTGCGCCTTCTCGACACACGCGTCGAGGTACGCGAGCCCCTCGGCGCCGGACTCGCGCAGGTACCCGCCGACCCACAGCCGGGCTTCCGGACGTCGCTCGGCGATCACGGCGAACGCCTCGATGACCGCGTCGAGATTCTTGGAACGCCGCAGGTAGCCCGGCGCGACGAGCAGCGGGCGTCCGGGCGGGACCGGGGCGCGCTCGACCGCGTCCGGCCGCAGGTGCAGCGTCCCGTGCGGGATCGTCACCACCGCGCCGCCGGGCACCCCCTGCCGGAGGAGGGTCTGCCGCATCGACTGGTCGTGGTGCACGATGAGCAGCCCGGCCCGCTCGCCGATCGCCCGCTGGTGCGCCTCGATGCGCACGCCCTCCAGCGAGAACCCGCGGGACCATCCACAGCCGAGGTCGACACTGAGATCGGTGTGGACGGTGTGCATCGTGACCACGGTCGGCAGGTCCGCATCCGCCAGGGCGGTCAGCAGCCGGGGAAACCGTTCGTCGGCGCCGAAGATGCCGAACTCGTGCTGGATGTGGACGACGTCCGGCCGGGTCGCGGCCACGGCCGCGGCGATCCGCGCCGGGTAGCCGTCGCCGTCGACCGGCGCCGGAACCACGCGGACCCGGCCGTCGCGGCGCGGCTGCGCGCGGCTCGGCGTCACGACCGTGATCTCGACATCGCCGTCCTCGGCGAGGAGTGCGGCGATGAGGTAGCTCGTGTAGCTGGCGATACCGCAGTGATCCGGAGCGTGGGTCGACACGAACGTGATGCGTGTGGCCGTCACTGGGAGCCTCCTCGCCGACGACAGAGCGGAACAAGGCGCGCACGCAGAGTCTAGACAGGAGGCTGGAAGTCCCGCACGTAACGCGCTCTGCCGGGCGGCGGCGGGATCTGCGCCAATCCGCCCGGTTGTCGAATCCGAAGAATTCTCGTTCATTTACTTGTATGGATGTAATAGCTCCGTAATGCTGCGTCGAGAGGGTTCCCCCTTCCGGCAAGGAGGCCGTCATGCCCCACCCCTTCCGCATCCCCCTCGCCAGCTGTGTCCTCGGCGTCGTCGCGGCCCTCACCGTCAGCGCTCCCGCTTCCGCCGACCCGGTCGCCGTGACCTGGGACTGCCAGGCCCAACCGCCGGTCGGCGGGCCGCAGCAGCTCAACCTGGACACCCCGATCACCGGCTCCGCACCCGCGAGCGTCGCGACCGGGTCGGACTTCGAGATCGCCGCCGAGTCCGCCCCGTTGACGATCCCCACGTCGGCCGGCGGCAACACGATCCGCTACCTCAAGAACCTCCAGGTCAGAACGCCCGTGCCGGCCGGGACGGCGCTGCGCGGCGTGACACTGACGGGCGGCTCCAACCTCGGCACGGGCGTACCGTCGACATCCGTGGCCAACGGCGTGGTCACCCTCACCGTCCCCGGCCCGGTCACGGCCGGAGCCACCATCCAGCTCCCGACCATCCACCTCGCCGTCACCGCGACCGCCCCGGCCGGTGCCACGATCACCTCGACGGTGGCCGGCACCTCGTACGCGGATCCGGGTCTGACCTTCACCGCGAACGTGAAGATCCTCTTCGGCGGGATCGACGTCCCGGCGCGCTGCTACACCGCACCCAGCCCGGTGCTGACCAGCACCGCGGTCACCGAGTAGAGAGCGGAGCCGCCGGCGGACGCCCTCCGTCGGCGGCTCACCAGCCGGCGCGCCGGCGCAGCCCCCACGGTCTGCCGTCGGGGTCGTAGACGAGCCGGTACAACGGCATCGCCCACAGCCGGGTCCGGGCGGGCAGCCGCTCGGGCCGGTGCGGCCGCAGCCGGCCCGGCGGTCGCTCACCCACCCGCCCGCCGTCGTGCCAGGCCTGCAACGCGTCGGCGGCCTTGCGGACCACCTCGACCGCCTGGTGCGCATCGATCAGGTCGGCGTCGTCGCCGTCCGCGCGGTCCAGGTGCTCGCGCATGAGCCGCAGGCGCAGGTCCCTGGCGAACACTCGCGCGCCGTCGCCGCGGCCGCCGGGGTCGGCGGGTTCGCGCGGATCGAGCTCGGTGTCCAGAACCGCGCAGGACAGTTCACTGTCGTGCGACCACGACCGCCGGTTGAAGTTGTCGCTGCCGACACTCGACCAGACGTCGTCGACCACACACACCTTGGCGTGCACGTACACCGGCGTCCCCGCGTGGTTCTCCACATCGAACACGTGCACCCGGTCGGGCGCCGCGTCCCGGCACACCTGCACCGCCTCGACCCGTCCGACCTGGTTCGGCGGCAGCGCGAACCGTCCGTCCACGTCGGCGTGCCGGGGCACCACGACCACCAGATGCAGCGCGGGATTCCCGCGCAGCGCCGCGGCGAACAGGTCCGCCACCTCCCGCGACCACAGGTACTGGTCCTCGACGTAGATCAGCGACCGGGCGCGGCGCACGGCCTTGCCGTAGGCGCGGGCGATCGAGCGCTCCCCGTCCGGCGCGAACGGATACGGCGGGTGCTTGTTCGGGTACGTGCGCAGCACCTGCACCAGGTGCGGCCCGGCCGGCGGCGGATCCGGCGGCAGCGGCGGCAGCTCACCCACCTTGAGGTCGGCGCCCAGGATGCGATCCCGCAGGTACGCCAGCGGCCGGCGGGCGTCGAGGGTGGTCTTGTCCTGCCAGCGCTCCCGGAAACACTGGTCGAGGGCGCCGACGACAGGGCCGCGCAGCATCAGCTGGACGTCGTGCCACGGCGGGTGCGCACCGTACTGTGGCGCCATCTGTACGGCCTGCGGATCGCCGTGGTGCCCGGCGTCGTCGCGGCGGCTGTGGCACAGGTCGATGCCGCCCGCGAACGCGACGTCCCGGGCCGGATCGTCCGGGTGCCGCAGCACGATCAGCTTCTGGTGGTGCGACCCGCCGACGCGGACCCGCTGGTCGAGCAGCACCTCCCCACCGGCCCTCTCGATGTCCTCGCCGAGGTGGCGGTTCTCGTCCTCGCTGTACCGGAAGGCGTCCAGGTGCGAGCGCCAGACCAGGCCCTTGACGACGACCCCCCGCTCGGCGGCGGCCACCAGCAGTTCGCGGATCGTCGGCCCCGCGCCGGTCAGCCGCTGATCGGGGTCGCCCCGCCAGTCGGTGAAGAACAGGTAGTCGCCCGCCGACATCGCGGCGACCTCCTCGGCCAGGCGCGCGAAGTACGCGGATCCGTGGACGAGCAGCTCCACGTGGTTCCCCGCACACCACGCGGGCAGGCTCGCCGCCGGGTTCCCGCGTTCGCGGTCGGTGAGAAACCAGTCGTCGGTGCCCATGGGTGCACTCGTGCCCACTCGGCGCCGAAACCAACCCCGCGGTTCGCGGGTGGTTACCCCGCACACGGTTTGAGGGCGGCCGCTCGGGGCACCAACGACGCGACAGCGTTGACCGCAACAGGAAGGAATTCATGGTGAGCACCGTTACCGAGTCCGTTGACGTCGACGTGCCGGTACGCACTGCGTACAACCAGTGGACCCAGTTCGAGGACTTCCCCCAGTTCATGAGCGGGGTGGAGGAGATCCGCCAGCTCGACGAGACGACCACGCACTGGCGGACCAACATCGACGGCGTGAAGCGGGAGTTCGACGCGCGGATCACCGAGCAGCTGCCCGACGAGCGGGTGGCGTGGACCTCGGTGGAGGGCCGGCAGGCCGGTGTCGTCACCTTCCACCGCATCGACCCCACCCAGACCCGGGTGACGGTCCAGATGGACTTCGAGCCCGAGGGCGTCGTCGAACAGGCCGGCGACAAGCTGGGCTTCCTCGACCGGCAGGTCAAGGGCGACCTGAAGCGTTTCAAGGAGTTCATCGAGGGCCGCGGCGGCGTCGAGACCGGCGCGTGGCGTGGCGAGGTGGACCGCCCCCAGCCCTGACATTGCACACCGCGACGGCCGCCGGGGATCCCGGCGGCCGTCGCGTGCTAGACGCCCGTACGGAAATAGTGGCCCGCGTCCAGGTCGGCGATGAGGCGGGCATGGGTCGGGTGCCAGTCCAGCAGCTGCCGCGTGGACGCCGATGACGTCGGGTTGTCCAGTTGCACGAACGCCGCCAGGAACCCGAAGTACCCGCTGGCCTGCTCGGGGCTGATGCCGCGCACGGGTACGCCGAGGTTGCGCCCGATGGCCGCGGCGATGTCCGCGAACGGGACGCCCTCGTCGTCGACGGCGTGCAGGCGGGTGCCCGCGGGGGCGTTCTCGAGCGCGAGCCGGTAGAGGCGGGCGGCGTCGAGGGTGTGCACGGCCGGCCAGCGGTTGGCTCCGTCACCCACGTACGCGGCGTAGCCCCGGGCGCGGGCCATGGCGATGAGGCCAGGGATGAAGCCGTGGTAGTCGAGCGAGCTGTGCACGGTCGGTGTCAGCCGGATGACGGAGGACCGTACGCCGCGCTCCGCCAAATCGATCACGTAGTTCTCCGCGTCGATGCGGTAGCCGCCCGCGATCACGTCCCGCTCGGTGCCGGTGCGGCCGAGATCGCCCGAGCGGGCCAGCATGGCGGTGCCCGAGGTGCCGACGAGCGGTTTGCCCATACCGTCCAGCGCCCCGGCGATCGCCGTGATCGCCGCCAGGTCCGCGTCGGCCGCCCCCGCGAGATCCCCGGACTGCATGAGGTCGTGCCGGAACGCCAGGTGGATGACGCCGTCGGCGACGCCCGCCTCCTCGCGCAGCACGTCGAGGTCGCTCATGTCCCCGCGCCGTACCTGTCCACCGAGCTTCTCGATCGCGGCGGCGGCCGCGTCCGAGCGGGCCAGGCCGACCACCTGGTGCCCGGCGGTGAGCAGTTCCGGCAGCACCGCCGAGCCGAGGTGCCCCGAGGTACCGGTGACGAACACCCGCATGGTGATCCCTCCCAACGGACCATGTCATCTTGTGACATCACCCTACACCGCTGATGTCACCATGCGACATAGCCGGACGGACGATGATGTCGCTATGTGACATCAGCTAGGATCACGCGCATGGCACGCTGGCGACCCGGAGCGCGTGGCCGCCTGGAGGCGGCGGCCTTCGAACTGTTCACCGAGCGCGGCTTCGAGCAGACGACCGTCCTCGACATCGCCACCCGGGCCGGCCTGGACAAGCGCACCTTCTACCGGCTGTTCGGCGACAAGCGCGAAGTCCTCTTCGGCGGCGGCCGGGACCTGGAGGACCTGCTGGTGCGGTCCGTCGCCGACCACGCGGGCGCCGCCGACGATCCGCTCGGTGCCGTCGTGGCCGCTCTCGGCATCGCCGCCCGCGAGATCTTCGCCGACCGGCTGGACCTGGCCCGCAGCCGCCAGTCGATCATCGAGGGCAGTCCCGAACTGGAAGAACGGGAACTGCTGAAGATGGGCTCGCTGACGCGCGCTCTCACCGGAGCCCTCGGCGCCACGGGCGTGAGCCCGACCGCGGCGGCGCTGGCCGCCGGGTCGGGGGTCACCGTGCTGCGGGTCGCCTTCGCCCAGTGGGTAGCGCCCGGCAACGAGGCACCCCTGACCGACCTGATCGCCGCGACGGCCCACGAACTGCGTGCCGTCGCCACCCACCACTGACGGCCGGGCCTGCCGGTTGGTGGTCACCTTCCGCATCAAGTACTTGACCTGATACAGTACCTGCCGTGGTTGAGAACAATCGCGGCGACGTGCTCGGGGCCGACCTCCTGCGCGGCCACACCGACACGATCGTCCTGGCCCTGCTGCATCACGACGACAGCTACGGGTTCGAGATCTTCAAACGGATCCGGGACGCCACCGGCGGGCGGCACGAGATCAAGGAAGCAACCCTGTACGCGACCTACCGGCGGCTCACGAAGGACGGCCTCATCGAGGCCTACTGGGGCGACGAGAGCCAGGGCGGCCGCCGCAAGTACTACCGGATCACCGATGCCGGCCGTGCCGTGTACCGCCGCAACGTGGCGGCCTGGGCACTCACCCGCGACCTCATCGATTCCCTGCTCGACCTGGACCGGCCCGCCGGTCTCTCCGACGCGACACCAAGGCGGTCAACGTGACAACCATCCCCCACGACACCACGGGTGGCTCCGATCTGGATGTCCACCGGCTGCTCGACCAGGCGTTCGCGGGCGTCGAGATGACCACGGAGCAGCAGGATCTCAAGGAGGAGGTCCGTGCCAACCTGGTCGCCCGCGTCGCCGAGCTCCGGGCCGGCGGCCTGCCCGGCGGCCGGGCCGCGCAGCAGGCGGTGGAGGAACTGGGCGACGTCCGGGCGATCGTCGACGGCACCGAACCCGCCGGGCGCGCCGCGGCGACCGCGCCGTGGGGGCATCGGGTCCGGCCACGGCCCGCCTTCGTCCTCCGCACGGTCGCGCTGTCCGCGCTCGGCGCGGCGGGACTGGCCGTGCTGGCTCTCGCCGCCACGATCGTCGACGTACCCCTCGGCTTGGAGATCACCGCGGCGCTCGCCGTCGCGGTGACCGCCGGCGCGGTCACCGCCGACGCACTCCGGCAGGAGACGACAGGCAACCACCCGATGCCGACCCGCCGCGCCGCCGCGTACGGCGCCGGTGTGCTGCTGGGCACGGCCGGGCTGGGCGGCGGGTGGCTGTACCTGCGTGGCGCCGGCGCGGGTTGGCTGGTCGGCGGTGCGGTGCTGCTGCTGGCGGCCGTCGGCCTGGTGAGCTACCTGGGCGCCACGCAGACCAACCGGCACAAGCCCTGGGTGGTACGCATGCAGGAATCGCACGCGGCCGTCGGCGACCGGTTCACAGAGGACCCCTCGGCGGCCGCGCGATTCGGCATCTACACCGTCGTCACCTGGCTGCTGGCCATCTCCGGGTTCGTGGTGCTGACGCTGACCGTCGGATGGATCTGGTCGTGGCTCGCGGTCGTCGGCGGCATGGTGGTCATGATGCTCATGGTCGCGCGCATGCTGTTCGTCCCGCGGTCCTGACAGCCTCGCGGGTCGGGGCCGCGGCCGGGCGGCCCCCCACCCGCTACTGGATGGTGATCGGCACGAGCGCCAACTCGTCGAGCTCGGCGCCGTCGCGCCACACCAGGTCGACGAACCAGATGTTCCCCGGCTGGCTCGGCGACACCGAGGGGACGATGAAGTCGAGCTGGTTCGCCTTCGGGTCGATCGACGCCTGGAGATACAGCGACGGCGCGTGTCCCATGCCGGTCGAATGACCCATCCACAGCTCGATGGACCTGACCTGGTCGGCGTACGCGGTGTCGAAACACCACGAGATGTGAACGGTGGTACCCGGCGTGGCGACCGACGGTGAGATCTGCGTGTGGGTGAGAACGACGTCGCGCAGCGGCGGCGTGGCGGCGAACGCCTTGCCCGGGGCGAGGAGCCCCAGCAGCGTCGCGGCGATGAGCAGGGCGAAACCCTTCCGGACGCGATTCACGACAATCCCCCATTTCCTCGTGATGGGCGTGTGTGCCCCGCGTCCATCCTCTCGGGCGCGGATGGACAGCCCGCGAACGCCGTTTTACAAGGTTGGTCGCCTGTCGAGCGTTCAGTCGTCGATGGACTGATAGACCACGGTCCAGAAGTCCTGCGACCTCGGCAGCCTCTGGTCGCCGGCGTGCGCCCGCTGCAGGAACAGCATCGCCGTCAGATCCTCGGCGGGATCGTTGTACCAGGCGGTGCCGTAGTAGCCGGGCCATCCGTAGCTGCCCGCCGACGGGCCGAGGTGTGTGCGGCGGGTGCGGACCGACATCCCGAACCCCCAGCCCATGGCGTCGAAGTACCCCGGCCAGAACCCGGACACCGCCTTCTGCGCGGCAGTCAGCTGGTCACTGGTCATCAACGCCACCGACGCCCGCGACAGCACCCGCTCGCCGTGACGTGCACCGCCGGCGAGCAGTGCCGAGGCGAAGGCGAGGAAATCCTCGGGGGTCGAGACGAGCCCACTGCCGCCCGCCTCGAACGCCGGCGGACGGCTCCACCGCCCGTCGGGTCCGTCCTCCACGACCGGCTCGCCGGTGGCGGCGTTGTCGCGCTCGTACGCGGTCGCCAGACGACCGATTTTCCCGGCGCCCACGCTGAAGCCGGTGTCCCTCATCCCGAGTGGATCGCAGATCCGCTCGCGCAGCGCCTCCCCGAAGGACATGCCGGTGGCCCGGGCGATGAGCACGCCTGTCACGTTGGCAGCGGTGTGGTACATCCAGCGCTCGCCCGGCTGATGCACCAGTGGCAGCGCGCCGAGCCGGCGGATCCACTCGTCCGGCGACGGCTCGTCGAGTGCGTCCAGCGCGTCGGCGATCGGGATCGTTCCCGGCTCGGCCGGGACCGCGCCGGTGCCGAGGGTGTAGGTCAGCAGATCCCGCAGCGTGATCGCGCGCGCCGCCGCCACGGTGTCGTCCAGTGGCCCGTGGGGATCGGCGAGCACGGTCATGTCCGCCAGCTCCGGGAGCAGGTCGTCGACCGGGTCGTCCAAACGCAGGGTGCAGTCCTCGACGAGCGTCATCGCGCACGCGGCGACGATCGGCTTGCTCATCGACCCCAGGCGACAGATCGTGTCGGCGGCCATCGGCGTCCCCGATCCGGCGCCGTCGAATGCGAGACTGCCCGTCGCCTCGATGTGCACCTCGCCGTGGCGGGCCAGGACGGCGACGGCTCCCGGGACGAAGCCGGAGTCGACGTGACGTTCGAGCAGCTGTCGCACCCGAACCAGCCGTTTCGACGAGAAGCCGGCAGTCGTCACCTGTCCCTCCCCACCCTTCGCCCGTTCGCAAGCTACACGTTGCACGACGCTCGTGCGTTCCGCGAGGGCGTTGCGGAAGAGAACCCGTCCGGGTGGAAGCGCCTCGGATCCGGCGGGACCCTGCGGCCGCCGGATCCGAGGCGCGAGCCGGGCAGGACGTGGGGCTGACGCCCTGCCCGAGTCACCGGCGCGTATGTCGACACTAATCGAAGCGTCAGACCACTGTGGAGGGACAAAAATCACCACCGACGAGCGTCGGAGAGTGAATGATTTCACACACCGAGTGACTGCCCGTCGACGCCGCACCCCCGTGAGCTGGGGTCTCATCCCGGCAGCGGTGGATTCGGCGCCCTCGCTTCGATTTGACCCGCACGCGGCGATGCCGTCTGATCATGACGCACCGTCGAGTGAGCACAACTCACCGCGAGCGTCCTCATTGGTATTCCGACTCGTTGTCCTGCCACGAGTCCGTGCCGACGAGGCGTTCCGCCGACGGTGGGCAGTTCCCTCCACCCCCACCCGACCGGTGGGGCTTACCCGAAGGACCGACTCATGAAGTCTCTCGCCGCCCGCGCCCTCGGCATCGTCGCGATGGCCGGATTCGCCGTGGGGGTCGCCGCCGCGCCCGCCGCTGCCGCCGACAACACGTTCGAGCTCGCCACCGGAAGCGTGTCCGCCTACGGCACGTACGACCGCATGATGAGCATCCCGGAGCACCCGGTCGCCCCGATCCGCATCAGCGGCACGCTGGCCGTCAACTCCGCCAAGGCGTGCGGGGTCGTGCAGGTCGCGTACAACGGGCCCACGGACGGCATCGAGTGGCGTACGTTCGGCACGCTCTGCGGCAAGGGCAAGACCAACTTCACCACCACCTCCAACCTGCTGTTCGGTGGTTTCGAGCCCGCGGTGCGGCTGTGCAAGGGCAGCACCGTGAAGAAGGCCGAACGCGGCACCGCCTGCGACACCTTCACCCCCGCGGCCGACTGACCCAGCCCCGGGAAGATCGACACTGCCGAGCCGGCGCGGCCCCTGTGGCTGAGCCGGCTCGGCGGCGTTCCCCGCCCGCGACCGGCCGACATTGCCGCCCGCGGGGGCCTCTTCAGGGCCCGGCCCCGGCACGGTCCGCGCGTACCACCCTCGAAGTGCTTCAGCCGCACTCGGGTGGTGCCGATGATATGGGCTGACCCCCGCGTAATCTCGGGTGGCGGCCGACGCGTGGGCCGCTCCCGACCCGTGCTCCACCGCGGTGGTGAAGGGTGCTGGGTGCGGAGGGAGGTGCGCCGGTCATGGACCGTGCACGCGCCGCCGCACCCGTCGAGACCTCTCCCGAGCGTCAGCTGCGCCAGCAGGCGGAACTCCGCCGAGCGGTCCTGTCCGACCGGGTGTGCTGGGCCGCGGCCGTCCTCGGGATGCTCTGGCTCGGGCTGTACGCCGCTGCGACCGCCCTGTCGCAGGGCGACGAGGGACTGACGCGGTTCGTCGGCTCGATCCTGTATCTCGTGCCCGTCGCCGCCGCAGCGGTGGCGTGCGGGGTCACCGCACGCGGCACCCGCGGCCGGACCCGGACCATGTGGCGCTTCCTCTGCGCGTCGTCGGCGTGCTGGCTGGCGGGCGACGTCTGCTGGGCCGTGTACGCCTACACGACCCCGGACGGCGGGCCGGACCCCTCGATCGCCGACGTGGCATACCTCGCCAGCAACGCGCTGACCGTCCCGGCGATCGTGATCGGGTTCGGCGGTGCCCACCTGCTGCGCCACGCGCGTGGCCTGCTCGACGCGACGCTGGTGGCCGTGGGGCTGGGCGCCGTGGGCTGGCCGTTGCTCATCGCGCCGCAGCTGTCCGGCGGCGCCGACCTCGCCGCCCTGGTGTCCAGCGCGTACCCCCTCCTGGACCTCGCGATCCTGGCGATCATGGTCGCGGTCGGCCTGGCCGGCCATCGCATGGTGCCGTATCCGGTGCTGCTGATCGCCGCGGCGTACCTGACCGCGACGATCTCGGACGGCTGGTACACCTACGTCACGGTGGTGCACGAGTACTCCGACGGGAGCTGGCTGAACCTCGGCTATCAGGCCGAGGCCGTACTGATCCTGCTGGCTGCCCTGGTGGCGGTCCGCCATCAGGGCGAGGCCCAGGTGACGCGCATCGACCGCGACGTGACCTTCCCGGCGGTGCTCGTCGCCGCGTTCGCGGTCGCCACGCTCATCGGGGTCGAGCAGGCCCACCACCAGCGCATCGGGAGCGGCACCCTGGCCGTCGCCGCGGTCCTGTTCATGGGCCTGCTGGTCCGCCAGATGCTCTCCACCCGCGACCGGACCAGGCTGGCCCGCGAGCTGCACGCGGCGCTGCGCGAGCAGGAGCGCCTGGCGGTCACCGACCCCCTCACGGGCCTGTACAACCGGCGCTTCTTCCAGGAGATGCTCGCGGACGAGTCCGAGCGCTGCACCCGGTCCGGCCAGCCGATCGCGATGGTCATCCTCGACCTCGACCACTTCAAGGGCATCAACGACCGGTACGGCCACCCGGCGGGCGACGCCGTGCTCGTCCAGGTCGCCGACCGGCTCCGCCAGACGGTCCGGGCCGGCGACGTCGTCGCCCGCTTCGGCGGCGAGGAGTTCGTGTGCCTGCTGCACGACGCGGACGAGACGGCGGCGCTCGACCTCGCCGAACGGTTGCGGGAGACCCTGCGCCGCACGCCCATCGACATCCCCGCCGGCCCGGCCATCTCCGTCACCGCCTCGGTCGGCGTCGCGGGCACCCCGAGCCGGACCACCGTCGACCCGGCTCGCCTCATCGCGGAGGCCGACCGCGCGCTGTACCGGGCCAAGCGCGACGGCCGCGACCGGGTGATGAGCGCGCACCGGCACGCCGCCGCCCCGATCGACGGGGAAACCGCGTGGCCCGTCACGTCCTCTACGGCATCCTAGGCTGGTCCGGGTCCGCGAACTCCTTCAGCCGGGCCGACTTCGGCCGATGGGGAGAGGACCGGACTGGGGGTGGATCTTGATCAGCAGCGCGATGAGCGCGAAGGAACTGTCGGCCGCCCTGCTCGAGATCGAGGACCGGAGAATCGGGAACGCCGAGGCCGCCCTCGCCCTCGTCACCGAGTTCGAGGCACGGGCCATGGAACTCGGCGACGACACCCTCGTCGCGCGCGCCCGCCTGTGCCGTGCGTACCTGCTCATGCGCGCCGGCGACGTCGCCGGGGCCGCGCAGCGGCTCGACGACAGCTACGCCTGGGCGGTCGAGCACGGCGACCGCTCGTTGCAGGCCCGCGCTCACGTCACCTGGTCGTACGTCCAGCGGTTGCGCGGCGACTTCGCCAAGAGCCTGGAACACGCGCTGAACTCGGTCGAGCTGCTCGACGAGACCGCCACGCCGTACATGCGGGTGCGGCACCACATGAAGCTGGCCGACGCCCTCGCCGACAGCGGCGCGCTGGACGCGGCCCGGCCACGATTCCGGCAGACCGAGGAGCTGGCCCGCGAACTCGAGATGTGGGAGCCGCTCACGGACGTCCTCAACAACTGGGCGTACTCGGAGTATCTGGTCGGGGAGTTCGCGCGGGCCCAGGAGGTCGCCCGGCGGCTGCAGGAACACGCCGAAACACACGGCATCGAACTCGCCACCTTCACGCTGGACACGATCGGCGCGATCCAGATCAGCAACGGCCTGTACGCGGAGGCCGAGCAGACGATGCTGGCCTGCATCGAGCTGCACCACACCGGCCACTACGACGGCGCGGAATACCTGGCCGAGTACCTGCTCACCCTGGCCCGCGCCCAGCGCGGGATGGACGCCACCGACCGGGCCCAGGCCAGTCTCGACACCTCCCGCAAGCTGTGCGTCGAACGTGAGCTGCACGAGGTGCTGGTCCGGGTGCACCAGGAGCAGGCCGAGCTGCACGCCGCACGGGGCGAGATCCATGAGGCGTTCGCGATGCACAAGGTCTTCCACGACGCCTACGAGAAGCTGCGGTCGAAGCAGCACGAGGCCCAGGCACAGACCATCTTCGAGAGCGCCGAGGTCCGCGAGGAGGCCGAGCGCTTCCGCGAGCAGGCCCGCCGCGACCCGCTGACCGGCCTGCGCAACCGCCGCTACGTCGACGAGGAACTGCCCGCCCTGATCGCGGCGGACCAGGAACTCACCGTGGCCATCGTCGACCTGGACCACTTCAAGCGGATCAACGACCAGCTGTCCCACGACGCCGGCGACCGGGTACTGATCCAGGTCGCGAAGCTGCTGGAGACCGAACTCCTCGCCGCGACGCCGGACGGCTTCGTGGCCCGGCTCGGCGGCGAGGAATTCCTCCTGGTCCTGCCCGCGACGGCCGTCGCCGCCGCGGCCGACCAGCTCGACCGGATGCGGCAGACCGTCCGCGGGTACGCCTGGGCGGAACTCACCGGCACGCTGCCCGTGACGATCAGCATCGGCGTGGCCGGCGTCCACGAGGCGCCCGACCGCAGCCAGCCGGCGCTGCTGTCCACGGCGGACCGCAACCTCTACATCGCCAAGCACGCCGGGCGGGACCGGGTCGCGTCCAGCCAGGGGCGCAAGGGCCACAATCGCACGTACCGCGACCTCGACGCCGCCTGAACCGGCCGCGCGGGTGCGTCAGGCCATCGTTGCGACGGACACGACGACGTCCTCGTCGGCGGCGTGGTCCCAGAACACCGACTCGTCGCTGTAGGAGAGCCGGGCCTCCGCCCACAGCGGTGAGCCGCTCGCCACGACGAACCAGTCGTGCTCCTCCGACAGCAGGTACACGCCCTGCTCCGCCGAGACCTCCAGGCCGTGCGCCGCGGCCAGGCGGTCGCGTTCCGCGGGCGTCGCGGCCCGCACGGTGAGACCGCGCAACGTGAACGGCAGGCACATGTAGTGGACCCACTGGAACAGCACCTCCAGCCGCAGCGGATGCCCCGAATCGGGCGCGGCGTCGGACTGCAGCCAGAGCTGGGTGTGCGTCCGGGACGTGCGCATCACCTGGAAGAAGCGGTCGGGCGCCGCGAACACCGGCGCGGTGTAGCGGTTGATCACTTCGGCATCCCCTTGAATTCCTTCCAGCCGTCGATGGTCGTCGGGAACTTACTCCTCAGGGACTCGGTGATGTCGACGCCGTTCTGGTAGAACCGCACCGTACCCAGCTCGCGGCCACCCAGTTCGGGCCCGGCGATGATGCTGTTGAACAGCGTGGCCAGCTCCCAGTTGGTGCCGTCCGACTTCGCGGCCTGCTCGGGGCTCATGGTCTTGCCCCGGCGCACGGCCGTACGGATCTTGTCGAACGCGTCGGTGCCGTCGAGACCGTCCACTGTCACGTGGATCGTCACGGACTGGTCTTTGATCGCCCCGGCGACCTTGTTGATCCACAACGGGAGCGCTCCGTTCGTGTCCGGATCGGGGTCACCCCACGGTTTGCCGTTGTAGGTGCGAGCGTTGATCTTGAACTTGGTCTGGAGCAGTCTCGCGAGGTCGTCGCTGCCCAGCCCCTCGCTGACCGAGTTCAGGCCCAGCACCACATCCTTGCAAATGGTGCCCGCGGCGGGGGGCACGCCGGGCGCGGCGGCGGCCCGCAGTGCCGCGGCGCTCTTGGCCGCGCCGGGCGCCGCGAGGATGCAGGAGACCAGCGTGCCGAACTTCAACCGGGACAGGTCGACCGCGCCGAGCAGCGCCCTCATCTTCTTGGCGTTGACCCCGGCGATGTAGACCGCCTTGAGGCCGCGGAACGCGCTGCCCGCCAGCTTGGTGAGCCCGCGCAGCAGCAGCGACTCGAGTGCGGTCTCGCCCAGATCCAGCAGGGTGTCCGCGAGCGACTGGTCGCCCTTGACGAAGCGGTAGAGGCTGAGGCCGACGTTGCCCCACGACACCAGCGTGCCGAGCACCTCGCCGCAGACGATCGTGCCGATGCAGAGTGCGCCGATCGCCACCACCGGCGGCAGGATGAGGGCGTTCACCCCGTTGACCAGATCGGTGACGAAGTTCTGCTGGGACATCCACTTGAAGTCGGGGTCCAGCACGGTCTTCAGGCAGTTCTGCAGGAACTGGCTCTGCTGCGGGTGCGGATAGTACGCGTCACAATAGACGGAGTTCGTGTACGCGCGTCGCGCCATCTCCTTCGGATCGGCGATGATGTTCGCGGTGCACGTCTTCCACGACTCGCCGCTGCTGCCGGTCCAGAACTTCTCGAAGTCGGTGACCGCCTGCTGGTTGTACCGGTGCTCGCAGTTGACGATCTCCAGACCCTTGCGGTTCTGGTAGTCGTCGTACGCCGCCATCCCCGCCTGCCGGGCCGCGGCCGCGTCCTTGCCCGCCGCCTCGGCGTCCGCCCTTGCCTGCTTGGCCGCCTTGTACGCGCCGTCCGCGGACTCCTTGGCGTGCTGTCGCGAGGCGATGGCCCACGCGGCCGAACGGGTGGCGCTGCGCGCCGCCGTGTTCGCCCTGACCGCCGCGTCCTGCGCGGTCTTCGCCGCGGCCACCGCCTTCTGCGCCGATGCGGCGGCCTGGTTCGCGTAGTCGTTCGCCTTGATCGCGTAGCCGGACGCCCGGCTCGCCGAGTCGATGGCAGCCCGGGCGTACTCGTTGGCCTTCGTCGCGTCGCCCCGCGCGGTCGCCGCGGTGGACTGGGCCTCCTGGGCACGCTGCACGGCGGTGGCGCCGAGCTGGTTCATCTTCTCCAGCAGGCCGCTGACGACGGCGAGGTGGACCGCGGTGTCGTCGTCGCGTTCCGCGGCCTCGTACCGGCCGGTCCTCAGGAACTCGGGCAGGTTGATCGCCGGGCCGTCCAGCGCGACCTGGGCGGCCGCCTTGACCTCGGGGCCCGACTCCGGGTCGGCCATGGCCTGGTTGACCTGCACCCGGTCGTCGATCGCCGAGGAGGTGTACTGCCCGGTGTCGAGGAAGTCGCGCAGCGCCTGCAACGACCCGTTGTCCAGCGCGGCCTGGGCACGCTGCACGGTGACCGTACGGTTGGCGGTCCTGGCGGCGGACATGATCTGGTTGACCGCGAGGCGGTCCTGGCTCGCCCGGCCCGAGTAGTTCTGTGTACTGAGGAACTGCGCGACCGTCGCGTCGGTGCCCGCGAGTGCCGCGTTCGCGGCCGCCGCCAGCGCGGTGTTCTCGCTGACGGCCAGGTCCATCACGGCCGTACGGTTGTCCTGCCCGGCCGCCTTCGCGATGCCGGTACGGACGAAGTCGAGCACGTCCGCGTCGGAGTCGGACAGCGCGGCCATGGCGCGCTCGCGGGTCCACACGCCCTGGGCACCCGCCAGGTTCAGCGCGACCTTGCGGGCGTCGGTCACCGCGACCGCGGGGTCGGTGGCCGGGTTCAGCGCCTCGGCGATGAGCCGGTTGGTCTCGGCGTCGCGCTGGGCGGCCTGGTCGATGTCCCAGTCGGCCTTCTTGAGCTGCAGCTCGTACTGCGTGTTCGCCTCGCGGGCGGCTTCCAGCGCCTCGTCGGTGACGACCGCGAGCCGCTCCGTGTCCGCCTCGCGGGCGGCGTTGTAGATCTCCAGGGCCTGGTTGCCCAGGTCCACCACCTTGCCGGCGGCGGTGGTCGCCGCGTTCGCGTAGTCGGTGGCCATCAACGCGGCCTCGGTCGCGTCCGCCGCGTGGTCCGCGGCGTAGATCGCGGCCGTGGCGGCCCGCCGGGCATCCGCGGCGGCCGCGTTGGCCGCGTCCCGGGCGGCGTAGGCGCTCTTGATCGCGACGGTCAGGTACTTGCGGGCGGCGGCCGCGGCGCGCAGGGCCCGGTTCGCGTTGGCCTGGGCGACGGCCGCGGCCGAGACCGCCTCCTGCGCGTCGACGTTCGCCTGCTTGGCCCACTCGGCGGTCCGGGTGTTCGCGTCCGCCGCCAGCTTCGCCTGGTTCGCGGCCGCCTCGGCCGAGGTGATGGCCGCCTGGGCCTGCTCGAGCGCCTTGGCGGTCGCCCCCGCCTTGCCGGCGAGGTCCTCGGTGGCCTGGGCGATGCGGTTGGCGTCGTCCGCCGCCCTGCGTGCCTTCCCCTCGTCGCTGCGGTTGGTCGCCGCGGCCGCGGCGGCCCGGTAGGTGTCCGAGGCCGCGTCCGCCGCCTGGGACGCGGCGCGCGAGGCGCGGGCGGCGGCCGCGGAGGCCCGGCGCGCCGCCTGGGATGCCGCGGCGGCCGCCTCGATGGCCACCTGTGCCGACTGCGCCGCCTTGCGGGCGGCGTTCGCGGCGCGCACGGCCTGCGCGCGGGCCTTCGCCGCGTTGTCGCGGGCGTCGCGGGTGGCGTCGGCGGCCTGATCGGCGGCGACCTTGGCCGCGGCGGCGCCGGCGGCCGCCCGCTGTGCCTCCTCCTTGGTCCTGGCCGTCTCGCGATCCACCTCGGCCGCCGCCGACTGGGCCTGCTCCAGCAGGCCGGACAGCGTCACGGTCTCCTCGTCGTGGGCCGCGGCGACGTCCCATCCGTACGTGAGGAACTGCTCCATCGCCGCCGGGCTGCCGTCGTCGAGCGCCTTCTGCGCCGCGGCCTTCACCTGCGGGCCGCCCGCCGCCATGGCCCTGTTGATTTCGAGCCGCTGGTCCGTCTGCCACTGCGTCTGCCAGCCGCTGTCGACGAACTCCTGGAGCACCTCGGGATCCTCGGAGTCGAGCGCCGCCTGGGCGGCCTCGCGCACCTGCTCGCCTCCGGCGGCCATCAACTGGTTGACCTGCAGACGCAGGTCGATGTTCGCGGCGCTCGTCCACCCCGAGGAGAGGAAGATCGGCAGCGCCGTCGTGTCGCCCCCGTCCGAGGCGTTGAGCGCCGCCTGGGCGGCGGCCTGTACGGACGGACCGCCGTCCACGATCGCCCCCACCACCGCGTCGCGCTGGTCGAGGCGCTGGGCGTCCTGGAGGCCGGTGGTGAGGAACGCCGAGATCTGCTCGTCGGAACCCGTGAGGGCCACCGCGGCCATGGCCCGCACCTGGGCGCCGCCCTGCTGCCACGTGGTGACCACCAGCGAGCGGTCGGCGGGCACCACGGGTGCGTCCCCGGCTGCGGACGCGGGTGCGGTGTGGAGCATCCCGGCGAGAACGGTCAGGGCGACAGGTGCCGCCAGCCAGCTGCGGACACGCGTGATGGTGCGCAACGGAACCCCCATGAGGGTGAGCAGGGGCGGGTGTCAAGGCACCCGCCCCTGAACGAGAAAGCGGGATCAGCCGGTGACGGTCAGGCGCAGCAGCATGGTCGGTTCGTTGGCGGGATCGGCGCCGCGGCCGACCTGCGTGCTCCCGTCCGGGTCGACAGCGACGGTCACCTTGTCGCCGTCGTCGGTCGTGAGGTCGGCGGTGACCTCGTGGCCGGCGCCGGTGGACTGCCCGTCGCCGCGGATCTCGAAGACACCGGGTACTTCGAGATTGAGCACGCCCCTCGGACCGGTCACCTTGAAACAGACCCGGCCGATGCCGTCGGCGCCGATCCTCTCGTCGGTCGTGTACACCTTGAGCAGGCCGATGTTGTTCGCCGGCGGCGTGGCGCAGTCGGCGATGAGGATGCGCCCGTCGCCCGAGATCAGCTTGACGTTCTGCTGTTCGAGGATGGCCGCGGCGTTGGGATACGAGTAGTCCTCGACCAGCGGGAACTGCTCCTGGGCGTCGGCCCGCGCCGCCGCGGGGCTCAGGGCCACGGCCCCGCCCCCGACAGCGGCCACGACCGCGGCGCTGACGCCGGCGAGATATTTCACTGCAGTGGTGATGCGCATGATGGTGTCCTTCGTGCTCAGTCGCGCGGACCGAACGGGATCGGGTCGGACCAGTCGACGTTCGCGCCGGCGCCGGCGGGATACAGCAGCAGGGTGCCGGTGTCGTCCTTCGCCAGCAGGCCGGCCCGGATGTCGGACCCGAAGGTGACGGGGAAGAGGTTGGACTTGTTCAGCCACGCGCTGCCCGCGCCCGGGTCGACGGACGGAAGGAACTGCGCGGCGTCGGCGGAACCGGCGTAGAGGCGCATCTTGCCGGTGGACGCGTCGACCGTCTGCAGGTCGGCGTAGCCGTCGGCGTTGAACCGGCCCAGGTTCAGCTCCTTGCAGCAGCCCCAGGCCAAGCCGTACTGGACGCCCGCGTCGAACATGGGACCCGTGGCGTTGCCCTTGTACAGCAGCAGCTGCTGCGTCGAGTTCTTCACCACGAGCAGGTCGTCGTACGCGTCGCGGTTCACCTTGCCGATCACGACGTCACGGAGGTCGGTGGTCCAGCCAAGTCCGATCTGTACGCGAGCGCCGAACGTCCCGCCCGACGCGGTGCCCGGATACATCCACAGGATGTTCGTCGACGTCTCGATCGCGACCAGGTCGTCGTAGTCGTCCCGGTTGATCCGGCCGACCGAGAGCTCCCGGTAGCCCGACCAGCCGGAGCCGATCTGCACCCGGGCACCGAAGGTCCGCGCCGCCGTCCCCGGATACAGCCAGAGCACGCCCGCCGAGTCGGCGCCGATCAGATCGGTGTGTGCGTCCCTGGTGAATTCGCCGGTCACGAACGACGCCATCTCGCCGGGCTGTGGCGTGGCGACGGTGCCGGGCGGCTGGACGCGGGTGTCCCATCCCCCGGCCGCGGTGCGCGGGTGCAGCCAGGTCTTCCCGGTGGCGGCTTCGACCTCGATCAGGCCCTCCAGGCCCGTGCCGTCGACGGTGCCCTTGGCGACGTAGGACGCGGCGTTCCAGGCCGTACCGGCGCCGGCATCGACGCCCGGAGCGAACTGGGTACCGGCGGCGGTGCCGGCGTAGATCCGCATCTTCCCGGTGGACGACTCGACGGTCAGCAGGTCGTCGTAGTCGTCGTTGGTGAACTTGCCGACCTGCAGCTCCTTGCAGCAGCCCCAGCCCAGGCCGTACTGGACGCCCGCGTCGAACATGGGACCCGTGGCGTTGCCCTTGTACAGCAGCAGCTGCTGCGTCGAGTTCTTCACCACGAGCAGGTCGTCGTACGCGTCGCGGTTCACCTTGCCGATCGCCACGTCACGGAAGTCGGTGGTCCAGCCGGCGCCGATCTGTACGCGAGCGCCGAACGCCCCGCCGGACGCGGTACCCGGGTACATCCACAGGATGTTCGTCGACGTCTCGATCGCGATCAGGTCGTCGTAGTCGTCCCGGTTGATCCGGCCGATCTCGAGTTCGCGATAGCCCGACCAGCCCGTACCGATCTTCCTGCGGTGGTCCCACACGTTGGGTGTGGCCGTGCCGGGGTAGAGCCACAGGTTGCCGGCGGCGTCCGTGCCCACCAGGTCCTGCCGGCCGTCGCGGGTGAACTCGCCGGTCACCGGCTCACGCAGGTCCTGGGGCCGCACCGCGATGCTGCCGCGAACCCAGTCGGCGAGATCGTCGGCACGCGACTCGGTGGCGCCGGTGGTGGTGCGGGAGTCCGGCTCGCCGAGGCAGCCCTTCTGCCCGGAGGTGTTGGCGACACCCACCAGCTGGAAACCGGCGTCGCTCTGCCGCAACGCAGGGGCTCCCGCATCGCCCTTGCAGAGGGTGGCACCCGTCGAGGCGCTGTCGACGGCGAACCCGCCCGCCGACACGGCGCCGACCGTGAACACACCGGAGTGCATACGGTCCGGGATCCATTCGGTACCGGTCCGTCCGTAGCCGGCCACCCTCAGCGACTCGCCGTCGCGGGGCGCCGACGTGCTCAGCGGCACCGGGGCGATGTCGGTGACCGCGGCGGACAGCTCGGCCAGCACGATGTTGCGGTCGGGGTGCGGCACCAGCGACACGACGGACAGGCGGTGGCCGGTCGTCCTGGTCAGATCGGCGCGGCCCAGCACCACCGTGGCGGGCCGCGTGGGTACACCGGCCGACACCGGCGCGGCCCCGTCGGCGAAGCAGGACTTCGCGGTCATGATCCATCGTGTGTCGACGAGCGTCCCGGTGCAGCTCTGGAACTGATCGCCGACGGTGACCTTGGCAACGAACGGCAGGCTGCCGTCGGGCACGTCCTGCGCGGCCGAGACCGCCGACGCCGTGCCACCGCTGAGAAATACCGCCGAGACACCGGCCACGAGCAGGCCGGAACCCCAGGCGCGCAGACGTTTGCGCACCGCGCTCCCCTGTCAGGTTGTAGCGAAGAGATGTCCATCGAGGACCGCCCCGATGGCATCATCCGGCACACGCCTCGGCCAGTACCTTTCGACGGAGATCGAAACGTACGGTGCGGCCGCCCGGCCATTCAGACATGCGAAGACAATGATTTGCCGCCGCTTCACCGTGTGGTCACGCGGAGCAGGCTGCGGGCCGCAGCGACCACCTACGATCTGCCGTCATGCCAGACACCATTGCGGTCGATGTCGCCACCGCGGCCGGCCCGCCGGGGCAGCTGCTGCCCCGGCAGCGCGGTGACACCGCACCGGATCGGCGCGCCGGGCGGCGTCTCGATCCGGTGATCTGGGTCCTGCCCGCGCTACTGGCCGCCGGCCTGGGCGTCTGGCGGCTGACCGGGCCGGCACTGTGGGCGGACGAGCTGGCAACCTGGGGCGCGGTCCGGCTCTCCTGGGGCGAGCTGTGGCGGTTGTCCCACGCGGTCGACGCCGTGCTGACGCCCTACTACGCCGCCATGAAGGTCTACACCACGGTGGCGGGCACCTCGACCGCCGCGCTCCGGCTTCCCGCACTGCTCGCCACGGTGGGAACGACGCTGGTGGTGGTCGCGCTGGGGCGGCGCCTCGGCGGGCGGTGGGCCGGCCTCACCGCCGGCCTGCTCTTCGCCGTCCTGCCCGTCACCTCCCGCTACGCGCAGGAGGCACGACCGTACGCGTGCGTGATGCTGGCCGCGAGCCTGGCCGTGCTGTGCCTCATCCGGCTGCTCGACGACCCGGGCGGCGCGCGTGCCACGGCGTACGCGGGCGCGGTGCTCTTCGCCGGGCTCAGCCACCCGCTGTGCGCCCTGCTCGTCCTCGCCGCGCACGCGGCCACGGTCGCGGTGCGGCAGATCGGCGTCGGCACCGCCGCCCGGTACGGCACCGTGGCATGGCTCGGCGCGGCCCTGCCCGGTGCGCTCGGCGCCGGGGCGCTCATCGCGCTGGGCTACCGCAGCCGTACGCAGATCTCCTGGATCCGGCACCTCACCCTCAGCGCGTTTCAGGTGTTTCCCGACCGCTTGTTCCTCTCGGGTGCGGTCGGGGGCATCGTGCTCGGCCTCGCCGTGCTCGCTGTGCGTCGCGACCTCGGACACGTCGGCGTCGCCGCCGCGGGCTTCATGCCCATCCTGGTGCTGCTCGCCGCCGACCGGGTCACCCCGATCTGGGTGGCCCGCTACGTCCTGGTGGCCGTGCCGCCGCTGACCGTGCTCGCCGCCTGCGCGGCGGTTCGCTGGGGCAGGGTCCGGGCCCTCGCGGTCGTGACGCTCGCGGCCGTCCTCGGCTATCCGTCCCAGCTGAGTGTGCGCGGATCCGCCGGGCACGGGGCGGACTCGGCCAAGGTGGCGACCGTGATCGGTCCGCTCTGGAAGCCCGGTGACGTCGTCGTCTTCCCCGACACCCACGACAGCATTCCGTGGGCCCCCCGCGACCTGTACGACAGGTATCTGCCCGTACCGCGCCCGGCGGACGTGCTCCAGCTGGAGCCGCCACGCACCCATGGCCGTTTCCCGGCCACCGAGTGCCCCGACGCGTCGTGCCTCGGCAACCCGCCGCGCATCTGGGTGGTCCGCGTCGACGACCCGGCGGACCCGTTCCGGGACATGAGCCCGGGCAAGCAGAAGCGACTTCGCGACGGCTATCAGCCGGTCAAGCGCTGGACGTACCCGGAGCTGGGAGTCGTTCTGCTGGAACGGAAACGGCCGGGTCGGTCGCCGGTCGGTGCCAGTCGCTGATCGGTACGTCGGGACCGTCGACCACCTGCCACGCCACCCGGCCGGGCTGTCGACGGTCGTCAACGCGTCGTACACCTGCTGCGACGCCGGGGTCCGTACTACGCCAGCGACGCCAGTGCGTCGAGCCTCGCGGCGGTCTCGTCCTGCCAGGCGGCGAGCGCGGCGGCATCGCACCGCTGCGGATCGTGCCACCACTCGACGACGAACGCGCCGCCCGCGATGTGGCAACGCACCTCGACGGGATGGCGGCCGACCGGCGGGGCGTCCAGCTCCACGCGGGACAACGGCTGCCCCGTCGCGCGTACCGGCCGTCCCGTGGTCCCCTGCGCGGCGACCAGGACGCTGGGCTCGGGCAGGTCGCGCAGACACTCGGCGGCGGGACCGTGCAGGTACCGGAGCACCCCGTACCCCAGGCCGTGCCGGGGAACGCCCCGCCACGACATCCGGGCGGCGGCGAGCGCGTTCTCCTGCGCGGCGACGGTGACCGGGTAGATCGCCGAGTACAGACCCACCGAGCGGCCGGGGACCTGATGCGCGCGGCGGACGTCGCCCAGCACGTCCACGGTCATCGTGGGTCGTCCGGTGAGCCGATGCCAGGCCGAGGTCATCGCGGCCAGCAGGATCTCCGCCCATTTCGCCTGCGCGCGCCGCCGGAGGTCCTTCAGCGCTCCCGCGTCGGTGGTGTGCCGGAGCACCCGCCACGTGCCGGGACGGTCCGGCACGGACAGGCCGTCGGGCGGGCCGTCCAGGGTCGCCGTCCAGTGGTCCAGCTCGGCCGTCAGGCTCCGGTCGTGCACCAGATCCCCTGTGTGCCGGGCCCACCGCGCCCACGGCGTCGCTTCCGGCAGCGTCACCGCATTGCCGGTGGCAAGATGACGGTACGCCGTGGTGAGCTCGTCGGTGAGGATCCGTACCGAGGCCTGATCCACCCGATTGACGACAAGGGCGAGGTAGGCGTCGCCGTCCGTGTCCACGAAGGCCGTCCGGTCGACGAGGTCCAGCACGGCATCCGCCGTCGCCAGGGAGTCGCGGTCGGCCCTGACCGTCGGCAGCTCCCCCGGCGGCTCGCCCTTCTCCTGGTGCCATACGCCGTGCGACGCGACCGGGACGAGGTTCAGGATGTCGTGCCGCGCGACGACGGCCGCGACGGCCTGCCGCACGACCGTCCGATCCGCATCCGGCGCGAGCCGGAACACCACCGGGAGGCCACGGGGCCCGGCTGCCCGCAGATGCGTCAACTGCGTCGGCGTCACGGGGATGTCGCGGTCGTCCGCAGGCAGTGCCGCCGGCGCTGTCCGGGGCGTCACGTGCGCGACGAGCGACGTGAGCGTCGAATGGTCGAACAGGTCGTGGGGGCGCAGGTCGATTCCCTGCGTCCGGGCCCGGGAGGCGAACTTGATCGCCATCACC
Source organism: Krasilnikovia sp. MM14-A1004 (assembly GCF_047159485.1). GTDB lineage: Bacteria > Actinomycetota > Actinomycetes > Mycobacteriales > Micromonosporaceae > Actinoplanes. The sequence continues at coordinate 4,134,011 of NZ_AP038773.1, forward strand.
GAGTCGCCGCCCTGCTCGAAGAAGCTGTCGTCCGGTGCGACGTCGTCGACGCCGAGCGTCTCCCGCCACAGCTGGGTGAGCACCTCGCGGACGTCCCCCGCCGCCGCCGGACCGGCTGCGGCCACCGCGACCGGGCGGGCTTCGAGCCAATGGCGTGTGCGCTGGAACGGGTAGCCCGGCAGGCAGACACGCATCGCGTCCGGGTCGGGCGGTACGGGTGGCGGCTCGGTCCGGGCCTGCCCCGCCTCCAGCAGGTCGGCTGCCTCCGACGCCGTCGATGCCGTCACCGCGTACTGATGGTCGAACCGCTGCCTGCCGACGGCGAGGCTGTGCGCCACGTCCGCCAGCCGGATCCCCGGCGTGCGCCGCAGATGGTCGGCGAGAGCCCTGCGCATGTCCGCGAGCGCGTCAGGGTTGCGGGCGCTGACCACGAGCACGCTCGGGCGTACCTCCGCCGGAGGCTGCGGTCGTCGTGGCGCTTCCGCGACGACGACGTGGGCATTGGTACCGCCCACGCCCAGCGAGGTCACTCCGGCGACCTTCGGCCGCTGCCCCCAACCCACCCCGTCCGCCCGGACGGTGAACGGCGAGTCGTCGAGCCCCAGTTCCGGATTCGGTGCCGTGAAATGCGCCGTACCGGGGATCCAGGCGTTCTCCAGCGCGAGCACGGTCTTGATCAGTCCGGCGATCCCGGAGGCCGCCTCCAGGTGGCCGATGTTGCCCTTGACCGACCCGACCAGGCACTGCTCGGCCGTCGGCAGCGCGGACCGCAGCGCTGCCATCTCCACCGGATCGCCGAGCGCGGTACCCGTGCCGTGCGCTTCGACGTAACCGACGTTGCCGGGCTCGACCTCGGCCATGGCGAGGGCTTCGGAGACCACCGCGGCCTGCATCCGCATGCTCGGCGCCGCGAAGCCCATCTTCAGCGAGCCGTCGTTGTTCACGGCGCTGCCCCGGATGACCGCACGGACGTTGTCCCGGTCCGCCAGCGCATCCGAGAGCCGCTTGAGCACCACGGCACCGCCACCGCTGCCGAAGACCGTGCCGTTCGCGGCCGCGTCGAACGGCCGGCAGCGGCCGTCCGCGGACATCACCGAGTTGATGTCGTAGACGTAGCCGACCCGGTGGGGCACCTTCACCGCCATGCCGCCGGCCAACGCCATGTCGCATTCGCCGGACAGCAGGCTCTGACACGCCAGGTGCACCGCGACGAGCGAGCCCGAGCAGGCGGTCTGCACGGTGAGTGCGGGACCGTGCAGGTTCAGTGTGTGCGCCACGCGGGTGGCGAAGAAGTTGTTGTCGGTCAGGGACAGCGCCTCGATGACCGTCATGGACGTGCCCGCGCCGAGGAACTGTCGCAGGTCCTGCTGGGACGCCAGGTGGTGGTGCAGATAGCCGGTGAACGACCCCGCACCGAACACACCGATCGCCCCGTCGAAACCATCCGGTACGTAGGCCGCGTCCTCCAGCGCATGCCAGCAGCTCTCCAGGAACAACCGCTGCTGCGGATCCAGTGCCGCGGCCGTTCCCGGCGCGAAACCGAAGAAGTCCGCGTCGAAGTCGGCGAACCCGGCGAGGGTGGCCGCCCGGCGTACGTAGTCGGGGCTGCGCAGCAGGCTATCCGCAACGCCGTTGGCCCGCAGCTCCGCCTCGTCCAGTTCGTCCAGGCAGTCCCGGCCCGCGACGAGGTTCGCCCAGTACTCGTGGACATCGGCGGCGTGCGGGAACCGGCCCGCCATCCCGATGACGGCGATGGACTCCACAGGGCTCATACTCGCCTCCGGGTCGCGCGGCGCTGCGCCATGTGTGCCGCCCGGATGCGGGCACGGTCGGGGCCCGCACTGACGGCCGGGGTGCCGGGCAGGTTCCCGAGTTCGGTCAGCACGTCGTCCGCCAACTCGGCGGCGGTGTGGCCGCCGAGCAGGCGGGCGAGGGAGACGTCCACCCCGAAGTCCTCCCGTACCGCGTTCCTGATCTGCACCGCGCCCAATGAGTCCAGGCCGGCGTGCACCAGCGGCCGGTCCCCGGGCAGTTCCCCCGGCGCGTACCCGAGCACCGCTCCGGCGCGGGCGAGTACCTGTCCGCCGACCATCCGCCGGCGGTCCGGGTCGCTGAGCCCCGCCAGCGAGCCGACGGAGAACCGCGCCGTGGTGTGGAAGTGGCAGAAGAAGTCCGACCGGGCGATGTGCGGGTACGCGGCCGCCAGCCCGGCCCGGTCGAGGTGCGCCACGCTGACCCGGGCGACGTCCCGCGCCAGGATCTCCGCGAGGACGGCCATGCCGGTACCGGTCGGTATCCCGGCCACACCGGCGACCTGCTTGGCCGTCGCCGAGCCGTCCTGCGCCCACCGGCCCCAGTTGACGGTGACCGCCCGGACGCCCTCGCCGCGCAGCCGGGCACCGTACGCGTCGAGCCAGGCGTTCGCCGCCGCGTGTGCGGCCTGTCCGGGAGCGCCGACCACCGACGCCAGCGACGAGTAGCTGACCCACCAGTCGAGCGGCCGGTCGCCGAGCGCGGCACGCACCCGCAGGGCGCCGACGACCTTCGGATGCCAGACGCGCTGGATCCGGTCGGCGCAGAGATCGTCCAGCAGGCTGTCGTCCAGCACACCGGCGGCGTGCACGACGCCCCGCAGGCGGTGCCCCCGGCTCTCCGCGAGTGCGACGGCCCGCTCGGCGGTCTCGGTGATGTCGCCGGTGAGCACGAGAGCGTTCGCGACCGTGGTGTCCGGGCCCGTCCGCCCACAGAGGACGATGGTGCCCGCGCCCTGCTCCGCGAGCCACTGCGCGGTCCGCAGCCCGAGGCCACGGGTGCCGCCGGTCACGAGGTACGCGCCGTCCGGGCGCACCGGGACGGAGTCCGTACGCGCCGGGAGCCCGATCGGCCGGAACCGCGCGGCCCGCCGGACACCGTGCCGGTAGCTGACCTCGTCCTCCGTGGTCGACGCGACGTCCGTGGTGCCGTCCGGGTCGTCCGCGAGGGACAGGGGAAGCTCCGGATGCTCGTGCCGGAGCGTACGGACCAGGCCGACCAGGGCGGCGTGCTCCGGGTTCGCCGCATCGAGCGCGACGACCACCCGGTCGTACGGCGGCCCGGCCGCCAGGATCTCCCGTACGGTCTGTGCCAGGTCGAGCAGCAGTCGCGGTCCGTCGACGCCGTCCGGCACCCGGATCACCCGCGCGGGCCGGCCGCCGGGCCGGCCGCCGGGCTGGCCGCCGGGCTGGGGCGCGTCGACCCATTCGACGGCGTACACCAGATCCTCCCAGGGTGGCACGTCGTCGACGTGTGTCAGCCGGATGCCGTCGAGGGTCGCGATCCACTCCCCTGACCGCTCGTACACACCGACGGTCGCGAGCGTGTCGCCGTCGTCCGCGGGCGTGACGGTCGCCCGGCAGATCAGGTCGCGGCCCAGCGACCGCCGGGCGCGCACGCTCGCGATCCCGACCGGCAGCACGGTCCCTGCCGTCTGCCCGCCGATGACCGCGGCGATCCCGTGCAGGCACGCGTCGAGCACCGCGGGATGCAGCGTGAACCGGCCGTCCCGGTGCAGGTCCGCCGGCCAGGACACCAGGGACCATTCGCCGGCCAGCCCGGTCATCGCGGCGAACGCCGGACCGTGTTCCTGCCCGGCCGCACGCAACCGCTGATAGGCCGGACCGGTGCCGTTCCACTGCGTGACGGGTGATACGTCGTCGTCGGCCGGGTGGGCCGTCCGCCGGACGGTCGCGGCGGCGTGCACGATCGCGCCCACGGCGATCTCCACGGTCGCGGTGCCACCCGAGAGGGTCATGGTGGTCGTCAGTGTCACCGGCCGCGTCAGCGACACGAGTCGCCGGAACTCCAGGCCGGACACCTCGATCGCGGCCACCGGCACGTTCCACGCGGCGCGAGTGGCCGCGAGGGCGATCTCGACCATGGCCGAACCCGGCAGCACGGCGCGGCCGTTCACCCTGTGGTCGGCAAGCCAGGGCAGCCGGTCGAGATCGACGGTCGCCTGCCAGACGTGCCGGTCGGGAAGTTCGATGTGTACGCCGAGCAGCGGATGCCGGTCGTCGGCGCGCGGGGCGTCCGCCCTGTACCGCTTCCGGTTCCACGCCATCGTCGGCAGCTCCGCCAGCCGGCCCTCGGCGTGCAGGGGCTCCCAGGCGACCGGCAGTCCACGACAGTGGGCCCGGCCGACGTTGGCCAGCAGCGCCGGTGGTGCGGGCTGGTCGCGCCGGAGCGAGCCGAACACGGCGGTACCCGTCACCCCGGAGTCGGCCAGCGTGTCCGACACGGCGGAGACCACCACAGGGTGGGGCGAGACCTCTATGAAACACCGGTACCCGTCCGCCGCCGCGGCCTGCACCGCCTGCGCGAACCGTACGGGATTGCGAAGGTTGTCCGCCCAGTAGCCCGCATCGAACGACGGCGGGACCCCCGGCACCGCCGTGCCGTAGCAGGGGATCACCGGTTTCCGGGCCTCGATGCCGGCGAGGCCGGCGGTCAGCTCGTCGACGACGGCGTCGATCTGCCGGCCGTGCGCGGCGAACCGCACTCCCGGCACCTCGTGCGCCGTGATCCCGTCGGCCTCACAGCCGGCGACGAACCGCGCGAGGTCGTCCGTGCGGCCGGACACCACGCATGCCCTGGTGGAGCTGTGCACGGCCAGGTCGAGAACACCGTCGCGGCCGATCCTGCGCAGCACCTCCGCGGTGGGCAATTCCACCAGCGCGGCGGCGCCGTGACCGGCGAGGCGCCGTTCGACCAGTGCCGCACGGCGGCAGCTCACCCGCGCCCCGTCGGCAGCGGACAGCGCACCCGCCACCACCGCCGCGGCGACCTCACCGATCGAATGCCCGATGACCGCGGCCGGCGCGATCCCGTAGTGCCGCCACATCCGCGCCAACCCCACCTGCGTGGCGAACAGCGCGGGCTGCACCAGTGCCATCCCGGCCGAGCCGAGATCCTCCGTCGTCACCAGGTCGGACAGCGCCCGGCCGCACTCGGCCGCGACCACGTCGTCGAGTTCCCCGACCAGCTCGGCGAACACCGGTTCGCTCGCCATCAGGTCCCGCCCCATGCCGGTCCACTGCGAGCCGTGCCCAGAGAACACGAACACCGCGCCCGCGTCCGGTACGGCGGCCCTGCCGCGCTCGTAGTCGCCGCCGCGCAGCCGGTCGATCAGCTGTGCCCGCCCGTCGGCGACCACGGTCAACCGTTCACTGAGGTGGGAGCGCCGCCGGGCCAGGGTGTGGCCGACGTCCGTCAACGGCACCGTGGCACCCTCGTTCTCCAGCCAGTGCGCCAGGCGTTCCGCGTTGGCTGCCAGGGACTCGGGCGAGCGGGCCGACACCGGGAAGAGGCCCGTCATGCCAGCTCCTCGGCCACGTCCGCGTACCAGTCCATGATGGGCAGGATTTCCTCGGCCGACGCCGACGGCAGCGGGAACACGCACCGGGAGACGCCGGCCTGGCGGTACGCGTCGAGGATCTCCTCGTCGGCCGGTGCGCCGAACACCGTCACCGGCACCGACGTGCGCCCGGCCAGCGACGCGCGGTGCCGCAACTCGGCCACGTCATCGGCGAACGTCTCCCCCAGCAGTTCGTGCCAGGGCATCCACTCGGCGTCCAGTTCCAGCACCCGCTCGATCGCACGGGGTCCGTTACCGCCGTAGAGAATCGGCGGATGCGGGCGCTGCACCGGTTTCGGCACCGACCACAGCGGGTCGAACTTGACGAACCGTCCGGCGAACGACGCCTCGTGGTCGGCCCAGATGTGCTTCATCGCCGCCACGTGCTCCAGCAGCCGGGCGGTACGGGTCCGCGGGTCGACACCGTGATTCAGCATCTCCTCGTGGTTCCAGCCGGTGCCGACCCCGAACAGGAACCGGCCACCGGACACGACGTCGATGCTGGCCACCTGCTTCGCCAGCTGGATCGGATCGCGCACGGGCACCTGGCAGACGCCCGTGCCGAGCCGTAACCGGCTGGTGGCCGCGGCGGCGACGGCCAGCGTGATGAACGGGTCGACGCCCTGCAGGGCCTCGGGTGGTATCTCCACGCCGCCCGGATGCGGGCTGGCCATACTCACCGGTACGTGGGTGTGCTCGGGCACGAAGAACGACTCGAAGCCGCGCTCCTCGGCCGCCCCGGCCGCCGACGCCGCGTCGGCGGAGTAGTCGGTGACCAGCATCATCACACCGAAATCCATGGCGGAACCTCACCTTCGCGGTTGGCGCAGGACGGCGTGCGCGTTCGCGCCGCCGAATCCGAAGGAGCTGACACCGACCAACGCGTCACCCGGCAGGGGGATGGGCCGGTCGGCCACGGCGAGCCCCAGCCGGTCGAAGTCGATGTGCGGGTTCGGACTGCGGTAGTGCAGGGTCGGCGGGACGTGTCCGTGTTCGAGCGACAGCACCGCCTTGGCCAGACCGGCGAGGCCCGCGGCCGCCTCCAGATGGCCGAGGTTCGACTTGATCGAGCCGATCAGCAGCGGATCGGCCCGGTCCCCGCCCAGCACCGTTCCCAACGCCGTCGCCTCGATCGGGTCGCCGAGCGGCGTTCCGGTGCCGTGCGCCTCGACGTAGCGGACGGCCCCGGGCGCGATGCCGCGGTAGACCCCGGCCAGCAGGTCCCGTTGCGCCAGCGGGTTCGGGGCCATCAGGCCGTTCGACCGGCCGTCCTGGTTGACCGCGCTGGCGAGCACCGTCGCGCGCGGATCGTCCGCGTCGCCGGGTCTGTTCAGCACGACCGCGACACAGCCCTCGCTGCGGACGTACCCGTCGGCCGCGGCGTCGAACGGACGGCACCGCCCGCCGCGGGCCATCGCGCCCGAGCGGTCGAAGTTCACGGTGACCGCCGGGGACAGGATCAGGTTCACCCCCGCGACGATCGCCAGGTCGCACTCCCCCGCCTCCAGGCTGCGTTTCGCCAGGTGCAGCGCCACGAGCGACGACGAACACGCCGTGTCCACGGTCAGGCTCGGGCCGCGCAGGTCGAGGAGGTACGACAGCCGGTTGGCGAGGATGCTGGCCGCCACGCCGGTGCCCGTCCACCCGCTGACGGCCGCCGGATCGGCCAGCCGGTCCCGGCCGTAGTCGTTGGTGGACGCGCCGACGAACACCCCGGTCCGGCTGGACGCCAGGCCGTCCGGCGGGATGCCCGCATGTTCCAGCGCCTCCCACGCCACTTCGAGCAGGATGCGCTGCTGCGGATCCATCTCGACGGCTTCCCGGGGCGAGATCCCGAAGAACTCCGCGTCGAAGTCGTAGACCCGGTCGAGGAATCCACCCGCCGTGGTGGTCCCGTCCGGGACGGAACAGGACTCCCACCGGTCGGCGGGCACCTCGGTGACCACGTCGCGACCGGCCATCAGCAGCCGCCAGAGGTCCGCCGGTGAGTCGACACCGCCGGGCAACCGGCACCCGATGCCGACGACGGCGACCTCCGCCTCCGTACCGGCCGCCCGCGCGCTGGGCAGCGCGCGGTCCGCGGACAGGGAGTCGGCGAGCCTGCGCAGCGTCGGGTGCTGCCACAGGGCGATCGGCTCGATCGGCCGGTCCAGCAGATCCTCCAGTTCACCGGCGATTCCGACGGCGTCGCGGGAACCGACGCCGTAGTCGGCGAACGGCCGGTCCGGGTCGATCTCCCCGGCCGGGATGCCGACGTGCGCGGCGAGCCGTTCGGTCAGCCACCGTCGCACGTCAGCCACGGCCCAGCTCCCCGCGCTCGAACCGGATCCGGCATTCCTGCCGTCGCGCTTTACCGCTCGACGTGATCGGCACCGTGCCCCGCCGGAGCAGGGTGACGGTGTGGACGTGCACGTCGTGTCGTTCGGACACTCCGGCCCGCACCGCCGCACCGATCGCCTCGACGTCCGCGGCGGATACCGGCGAGCGCGGTTCGGCCACCACGACGAGCCGCTCGGCGTCGTCGATCTCCGCGCCGAACGCGACGACCCGGTCCCGGCGCAGCTGCGGGCACGCCTCCTCGACCGTGGCCTCGATGTCGGCCGGGTAGTGGTTTCGCCCGTCGATGACGATCAGGTCGCGGAGCCGGCCCGTGACGTACAGCCGGCCGTCCACAAGGAACCCGAGGTCGCCGGTACGCAGCCACCCGTCGTCCCCGAAGGTCTCGGCGGACCGCTCGGGCTGCCGCCAGTAGCCCACGCAGACGTTGTCGCCGCGTACCCGGATCTCACCCGGCGCGTCCGTGTCGGCACCGGTCCGCGGGTGCGCGATCCTGACCTCCTGCTGGATCGGCCGGCCCGCGCTGACGATCAGCCGTGCCCGCGGGTCCGCCGCGTCGAGCGGCCGGATCCGTCCGGCGGAGAGCTCACGCCGGTCGAAGGCACCGACGGGCAACGGCCGTCCCGGCTCGTGCCCGGTCACCCCCAGGGTCGCCTCGGCCAAGCCGTACCCCGGACAGTGCACGTCGGGCCGGAGTCCGTTGTCCCGGAAGGCTTCGGTGAACCGGGTCAGGGTCCGGTGCCGGACGGGCTCCGATCCGTTGCCCAGCGCGCGCAGCGCCGACAGGTCGATTCCCGCGCGCCGCTGCGGCCCGACACGGTCGACGCACAGGTCGAGACCGAAGTTCGGGGACATGGTGTGCGTGGCGTGCTGCGTCGTGAGCAGTTCCAGCCAGCGCCGGGGTTGCTGGATGAACGCCAGAGGCGCGAAGCACGTCACCGGAACCGTGCGGACCAGCGGGAGCACGATCGAGAACATCAGGCCCATGTCGTGGAAGAACGGAAGCCAGCTGACCAGCCGCGACGACTGTTCCGCCGGCACCCAGGCGGCCAGCTGGGCGGCACCGACCGCCACGTTGCGATGCGTGACCTGCACACCGGCCGGGGTTCTGGTCGATCCCGAGGTGTACTGCAGGTAGGCCACGGCGTCGCCGTCCGGTGGATCCGGCGGCGCCGGGCGGGATCCGGCGTCGATCCGGTCGACCGGCAGGATCTCCTTGGGCAGCACGGCGAGCCGGGGCGACGCGAGCAGTTCCTGCACCGCATCGGTGTGTCCGCTGCTGGTGAGCACGATCTCGGGCGTGCAGTCGGCGATCACGTTGAGTAGCCGGTCGGCCGGCCGGAACGGCTCCGGGGCGAACAGCGGTACGCCGATCACTCCGGCGTGCAGGCAGCCGAGGAACGCGGCGACGTAGTCGGCGTCGTGTCCGCAGAGGATCGCGGCACGTTCGCCCGGCCGGGTGTTCTCCACCAGCCACGCCGCCACCGCGGTGCTTCGTACGGCCAGGTCGCCGTACGTCAGGTCGGTCGCCACACCCTCGCGGTCGGAGCAGTAGTCGACGAACGTCATGGCGACCCCGTCCGGCCGCTGCGCGGCGGCACGGATCACGGCCTCGACGGGGCCCAGCGCGTCGTGCATCATGGCGCCTCCGGCGACGCCAGCCACTGCGCGAACGCGGCGAAGTCCGGCAGGATCACCGTCGAGCACGCCAGGATCGCGAGCGTCTGGCGCATCTCGGTGACCGCGACGACCGTCCGCCCCGCCAGGTAGGCGCGCTGCATCTCCGCTGCCGTACCCATGCTCGGTTCCCGGCCGGGCAACCATGCCACGCACACGTCCGACGCGGCGGCGAGCTCTGTCAGCTTGTGGAAACCCTCGATCAGTTCGAGTACGGCGGGATCGAGCCGGTCCCGCCGGATCACCGGCTGGTCCGCGAGTGCCGCGTGGGCCCCGCGGATCCGGCCCTCGTCGGCGGCGAACCAGCCGATGAGGATCTCGACGGGATCGTGCACGACGGCGTCCGGCCGGTGCAGTTTGATCACCTCGTGTAGCCGCTGCCGGTAGTCCTGGTCCGCCACGTCGGCACCGGGCCTGGCTCCCTGCATGAGCCCGGCCAGGAAGAAGGAATCGGTGCTCATTCGTCCTCCACGGAGTAGTCCGGCACCGCGAGGTTCTCCGGTGCCATCGCGGCATAGATCTCGGCGGCACCGAGCAGGTACCCGGTCAGCTCGTCCGGACTGCTGGAGACGGACGCGCAGATGTCGGTCAGGTCGCGCCGGAACCCGTCGGTCCCCGCGTGGCTCACCGCGCCCTGGTTGTCCTTGGTGATCAGATATCTCTCGTCCGTCAGCCGCCCGCGCGGCCGTCCGCTGAACGGCAGCACCAGCTCTCGCATGCGACCGCTGTCGCGATCGATGCTCCTGATCGACAGGTTGTTCTGCTCTGCATGCAGCAGCACCCGCCGGACCAGCCCGTGCGGTGGCGGGAAGGCCGACAGCGTCGATCCGGGACGAAAGGTGAACGCACGGTACGTCACATAGCGGCCCAGTCTCGGGCTGAACCGGCGGTTCTCGCTGTGCATGCCGCCGCTCGCGGGAGTCCACCGCACCGTGAGCCTCGACGGCCGCGGCTCGCCGTTCGCGGCCGTCCGGAACGGGAACGCGTCCTCGGTGGCGGTCACGACGCCGTCGACCGCTTCCGTCCTCCGCAGCACCACCGGCGCCCGGTGCAGCAGGTACGGATCGAGCACCACCATGCCGTCGGTCTGGGGATACACCGCCGCCACGTGGCGGCCGGAGAACAGCAGGGTGGCCTTGACCCCGATGCCTTCCTGTACCCGCCGGGCGACCTCGAAGGTCTGCCACGCGCATCCCATGCCCAGCCGCCGGGGCGGAAGTCCTTTGCCGTAATACTCGTGGAACTGCGCGGCGCTGCTGTACGGAATGTCGAACAGCACGTCCTCCATCGTCGTCGCGAACGACGACGCAACATTTTCAATAGTGTCGGTCATGCACACCACTCCCCTCGAAATCCGATTTTCGACACGCGGGCGCCTGTGCATTCCCCGCTGGGGAGTCGCCGTCGGCAACAGGTGACGACGACTGGCCCGAATGATTACCGGTTTCGGAAAGCCCTGGTCGGTGCGCGTCCGCCGGAGGGATTCGTCCGGCTCCGAACGCCTGCGTTGACATCGTTGTCAACGCGGCCACGTCATCGGGGCCGGATTCCACAATCGATTCGTGGTCGGAGTTCGCTGGACAGTGCAGAGCTGACAGTCAAAACGCACCGCAAGACCCGCAGCAATGTATCGCGGGGAGACGCGCCCGGTCCATGGTGGAGGTCCCCGCCTCACCCGCACGCGTGAATTCCGATTTCGTGGAGAGGCCCAGTCGTTGATCGGTCAACGATCCGGGAGGGCATTAAGGATGCATATCGTCGAAGGACTGCTGAAGAGGCAGCATATTTGTGCCTCCTGGTTACTTATCGGCAACGGGTGCGGCCCGCGGGTCGGTCACCCGCGGGCCGCCGGTGTCGTCAGAGCGTGATCGGGAGATCCTTGATCTCGCCGGGCTTCGGCTTGTCGCCCGCCACGACGACGACCTGCACCGCGGCGCGCCCTGTCGTCGCCTCCGGAATCAGGAACGACACGTACTTGTCGGGCACGATCGCGGAGGTGTACAGCGCCTCGCTCGGATAGTCGGTCGGGCCGACGGTCGTACCGTCCGGCATCTTCAGGCGCAGGTTCTCGGAGCCGAACCCGGACCCGTTGCCGCCGTCCAGATGACGCTGCAGGTCGACGCCGCACGCCAGCATCGTGTAGCCCTTCTTCGCCTGTTCGTGCGTGGGCACGACGTCGGGGCGCACCTCACAGTTCTTGATCCACACGCTCATCTCGTGGATCCGCACCTCGTGCGATCCGGACAGCACCGAGCGGGGCTCGTTGGCGACCAGCGTCCCGGCGGATCCCAGCGGGACGTGGGCCTGGGTGTTGTCCGCGTTGCCCACGATGATCTCGCCCGAGTCCAGCTTTCCCGCGAACGCGTCGTCCAACTGGAACGCCACGGTCTGCCGGCTCTTCTGCCCTCCGCCGACCAGCGTCGGGTCCACGAACCCGCCTTCGTACTGGCGGCCGCCGACGGACAGCAGAAGACCCGCATCGGGCGTGTAGTCCTGGTTCGACAGGTTCTCGGCCAGGACCTCCCCCGTGACCCGGGCGTCATCCTGCGGATCGAAGGTCAGTGTTTCGAACGTCCACTTGAAACCGAGGTACCAGACGGTCCTGCCGACGGTGAGCGTCTGCTTGGGCACCTGCGACGGCGTGGCCTCGACCACCGACGACTCGGGGCGCTCGGACGACGACGTCTTCTCCTTGGAGCCGAGCCCGCATCCGGCGACCACGACTCCGGCAACCACGAGCGCTACGAACGCGACGGTCGGGAATCGTCCGGTACGGGGAGCTGAAGATTGATTCACCACGTGGACGGTAGGTAGCGGAGCTCGCCCGGAGCAAGCGTGTTCGGGCACACCCCGATGCCCCATCAGGCAGTTTTCATTTTCATCTTCATCGATTTAGATGTCCTCGTGGCCGGCGCGCGGACCGGCCGGTCAGGAGGATTTCCGATGCGCAGATCCCGACTCCTCGTCACGGCCCTGGTCACCACGACACTCGCCACTCTGGGCACCACCACACGGGCGGACCACGCCGCGTGGGCGGCCGGGCCGGAGAGCCCGGTATCCCAGACAACCACCGTCGGGCTGCACAACACGTACGATCCGGCGACGTTCTCCTATCTCGCGCAGGCGCTGGACGAGCACCCCGGGATGATCGAACTGGACGTGTGGGTCGACATCGTCACCCGCGAATGGAAGGTCAGCCACAACAAGCCACTCGGCAACGCCAACAACTGCGTCGCGGCGACCACCGCGGCGCAGTTGTATTCGGGCAGCACCAACAAGAACCTCGAATACTGCCTGGACGACATCCGGATCTGGCTGGCCGCACACCCCGGCACCGGGCCGCTGATCCTCAAACTCGAACTCAAGGCGGGATTCAGCAGCCGGACCGGGCTCGGCCCCGCCCAGCTCGACGCGGCCATCGCCGCGCACCTCGGCTCGGCCGTGTTCACGCCCGCGGACCTGCTCGGCGACCACCCGTCGCTGGACGCCGCCGCCCGCGCGAACGCGTGGCCTACCCGGGACCGGCTCACCGGCAAGGTGATCATCGAAGTCATTCCGGGAACCGTCGAGGAGAGCAACCCCACGGACACACTGTGGACCGACGTCGAATACGCCCAGTACCTCAAGGGGCTCGCCGCCGCGGGCACCCTGTCCCGCGCCCGGATCTTCCCGGCGGTGCACAACGCCCAGACCGGTGACCCGCGGGCCCGCTACTCGGACCCGAGCCTGCGACCGTGGTTCGTCGCCTTCGACGGCGACGCGGGCCGGTACCTCGCCGGCGACATCGACACCGCCTGGTACGACAGCAACCACTACCTGCTGGTCATGACGGACGCGCAGGGCGTACCCCCGGCCGTCCCGGCGGGCGACGCGTCGGCCGCGCGGGCTCGTGTCGCCGCCCTGGCGGCCGCGCATGCCAGCGTCGCCTCCAGCGACTGGTCCACCCTCCCGGCGGTCGTGGCACTGCTCGACGATCGCGGCTGAACCCGGTGCGCGCCGGGTGCCGGCCGAGCCGGCACCCGGGCGGCCGGGCGGCTACCGGGGAACGTCGCCCTGCCGGTGGACCACGCCGCGCTCCAGGACCGCGGTGGTGCCGGTGAGCATGCCGGCCTTACCGGTCGCCGTGTCCCGGACCAGGTACGAACGCTCGCCGAGGTAGTCGAGCGTGGTCGCGTTGAAGATCCATTCGCGCCGTTCGCCGAGCTCGTCGGTGCGGCCGATCGCGACCCCGTGCCGGCCCTCCGCATCGACCGAGTCGGGCACGAGGACCACGCCGGGAATCTTCGCGGCGGCCCGGTAGAGGGCCGCGGTCACCTGCGGGGGCAGCAGCGACTCGCGCAACGCCGTACCGATGAAGTCGAACGCCTCGGCGTCCGGGCCGGTGCCCATCCCCTTGGTGTCGGCGTAGATCTTGTCGAGCAGCGCCGCCGGGTCGGTCGGCAGGTCGGCGTAGCGGCTGTTCGGGGTCGCCCCGTCCAGGCCGAACGTGTCGTCGTCCTCCCGGATCAGGCCCTCGGTGCCCTGCGCTGCGGGTACCCAGATCTCGCGCAGGTGCAGCGGCCCGAGCACCTGCGGGTCGACACCGGCCTCCCAGTGGCCCGACTTGTTGTCTTCGGAGAAGACCAGCCCGGCCGTCCTGCTCTTGATGTAGACGTACTCGTCCTTGCCGACCGGCACCGGTGGCTTCCTCCCCGCGACCAGTGCCACCCGTTCCATCAGCGGTGCCACCTTGCTGGCGTCGCCGGCCGCGACCGCCACGGTCGGGCTGGTGATCGCGGCGGCCGTGTGCCGGTTGAACACGGTCGTCGCGACGATCGCCGCGACCAGCACCGCGGCCGCGACCGGCGCGGCCATCAGCAGGAACCGGCGGCGGGGGCGCGCGGCGGCGGGGTGTTCCGAGATCTGTTGCATGAAGGCGTCCTTGAGCAGACGGTGACGGTCGGCGGGCAGCTCCGGATCCCCCGGCGGCGGCAGCAGCCGGGTCAGGTCGGCGCGCTCGGCGGCATCGGGCCCTGACTGGTTCATCGGTTCCGCTCCTGATTCGACCGGGCCGCATCGGTACGGCCATCCAGTACCTGTCCGCGGCCCGGACCGGGTTCCCGCTCGTTCGCGACGTCCGTGGTGATCTCCCGCAACCTGGTCCGGGCCCGGGACAGCCGGGACCGGACCGTGCCGATCGGTACGCCGAGCGCCTCCGCGGCCTGGGCGTAGTCGAGCCCCGACCAGACGCACAACGTGAACACCTCCCGCTCGGCCGGACGCAGCCGGCCCAGCGCGGCCGCGGCCGCGGTCAGCTGCTCGCTGTCGTGCATCCGGTTGACGATCTCGTCGGCGAAGTCCGGCATCGCCTCGGCCGGTGGCAACCGGATCAGCGCGGCGGCGTGCCGACGGGCCGCACGCCGGGTGTTGCGCAGCACGTTGACGGCGATGCCGAGCAGCCAGGGCAGCACGCTGTCGCCCTCGGGCCGCAGCTTCTCGCGTAACCGCCACGCCTCGAGGAACGTCAGCGACACGATGTCCTCGGCCACGCTCCAGCTGCCGGTGTTCCGTACGACGTGCCGGTACACCGCACCCGCATGGTCTTCGAAGAGCTGTCCGAACGTCGCGGTGTCCCCCGCGCGTATCCGGGCTCGCTGAGAAAGGTTCACGACCGGTTCTGTCCGCGCGCGGCGATGAGTTCCATGGCGATGGTCAACCTATGTCAGCGCTGCCACCATGGGATACCGCCGCGGTGGTAGCCTGCACAGTCGCTTGATCGACACTTTGAAATACCCATAGATGCCTCGAATGCAGACAACGCGACACGGGAGGTCGGAGCGTGGGCAACGATTCGCGCCTCCCTTACGTCTTGTCTTGTACGGCACGGATGGCGCCGACCGGGACCCCTCGATTGCGAGAGCCATGATTCAGCGACGTAACGTCATCATCGGCGCACTGGGCGTGGCCGCGGCCGCGGCGGTCGCCGGGTGTTCCTCCCACCGCAAGGCCGGCACCGGCGCCGCCAACTGGGTTCAGCCGGTGGCCGACACCGAGCAGCCGACCACGCCGGTCCGGCTGACCGTGACACCGGCCAGCGGGGCCACCGAGGTGTCACCGGGCAAGCCGATCGTCGTCACCGCCGAGGGTGGCACGCTGCAGACGGTCACCGTCACCGCCGGCAAGACGAAGGTCAGCGGCTCCCTGCAGAGCGACGGGACGTGGCGCTCGACCGACGACCTCGCCTACGACAAGACCTACAAGGTGGTCGCGACCGCCACCGACACCAAGGGTGTCGCGAGCGACCACACCTCCACCTTCACCACGGTGAAGCCGCACAGCCTCGCGCACGTCACGTTCCAGGCCAACGGGATGAGCGCGATCCGGACCGGCCACACGTACGGGGCGGGACAGCCCGTGATCATCGCGTTCAGCCGCGCCGTCAACAAGGCCGCGGCCGAGAAGGCCATCGAGATCGAGACCTCGCCCGCCGTCGAGGGCACGTTCCACTGGGCCAGCGACAGCACCGTGCACTGGCGCCCGGCGAAGTACTGGTCCGCCGGCACGAAGATCAAGGTGAGCGTCCAGGCGTTCGGAGTCAAACTCGGCAAGCAGGTGTACGGCGCGAAGAACGCGTCCACCCACTTCGAGATCGGACGCCAGCTGATCGCGGTCACCGACTACCGCAAGCACGTGACGAAGGTCTACATCAACGGCAAGCTCGTCCGCACCATGAAGTGCAGCCTCGGCAAGGGCGGCACCACCACGGGCGCGAAGGGCGAACACATCAGCTACTGGACGACCGGCGGTCCGCACGTCGTGCTGTCCAAGGAGCGGGTGCACAGCATGAGTTCGGAGAGCTACGGCATCACCGACCCGAAGGACCCGAACTACTACGCGCCCGAGGACGTCGAGTACTGCACCCGGATCAGTGACACGGGCGAGTTCATGCACGCCGCCCCGTGGAACCACGCGCTGGGGCGCGCGAACCTCTCGCACGGCTGCATCAACCTCAGCGTGACCGACGCCAAGTGGGTCTACGAGAACTTCATGGTCGGCGACGTCGTCGACGTGAAGAACAGCCCGCGGCCGCTCCAGCTCGGCAACGGGCTCGCCGACTGGACGATCCCCTTCCACAAGTACGGCCGCTGAGCCATCCGAACAAAAACCAACATCTTTAACCGAATATTGACGACATCAACCAGCGGGGCGTAACTTTTCGTTTACAAGGTCGACCTCCGTCAATGTCTGCCATGCCGGCACTGCGCAGACGGTCGTCAGGAGTGCATCCCCATGCGCACACCCCGCTCACTCCTCGCCTTCCCCGCCACGCTGGTGCTCGTGCTCGGCACGCTGATCGGCCTGCCCGGCGCGGCCTCCGCCGCCACGTCCCTGCCCTG
Organism: Krasilnikovia sp. MM14-A1004; assembly: GCF_047159485.1. Taxonomy (GTDB): domain Bacteria; phylum Actinomycetota; class Actinomycetes; order Mycobacteriales; family Micromonosporaceae; genus Actinoplanes. Next base: position 4,150,793 of record NZ_AP038773.1, read on the forward strand.
TGACATCTACGGCGCCGCCGGCACCCCGTGCGTCGCCGCCCACAGCACCGTGCGGGCGCTGTTCGCCGCGTACGCCGGACCGCTGTACCAGCTCACCCGCGCCTCCGACCACGCCACCCACGACGTCGGCCTGCTGGCCGTCGGCGGCTACGCCGACGCCGGTGACCACGACGCCTTCTGCAACGGCACCACCTGTGGCATCACCCGGATCTACGACCAGAGCGCCCGGCACAACGACCTGACCGTGTCGCCGGCCGGGACCGCCGGGCCGGCCGACTACCCGGCCGACGCCAGCGAGATCGCGGTCACGGCCGGCGGTCACAAGGCGTACGGGATCTGGATCTCGCCGCAGCACGGCTACCGGCACTACGTCGGCGCGGGCGTGGCCCAGAACGGCGCGCCCGAGGGCATGTACATGGTGGCCAGCGGCACCCATGTCGGCTCCGACTGCTGCTTCGACTACGGCAATGCCGAGGCACAGGTCGCGGACACCGGCAACGGTCACATGGACGCGGTCAGCATCGCCACGACGTGCTATTTCGCGCCGTGCACCGGATCCGGGCCGTGGGTCGAGGCGGACCTGGAGAACGGCATGTTCCAGGGCGCCAACGGCTCGAACACCGCGAACCTCGGCAACAACAGCACGTTCGTCACGGCGCTGCTGAAGAACAACGGCCAGACGACGTACGCGCTCAAGGGCGGCAACTCGCAGTCCGGCGGCCTGAGCACCTGGTGGAACGGCGCCCTGCCCAACCGCGGCGGCTACCTCCCGATGCACCAGGAAGGCTCGATCATCCTCGGCACCGGCGGCGACAACAGCAACCGCAACATGGGTACGTTCTTCGAGGGCGTGATGACAGCGGGCTACCCGAGCGACGCCGCGGACAACGCGGTGCAGGCCACCATCGTGTCCGTCGGCTACTCCGGGCAGACCAACGTGCCCAACGGTCCGAAGGGGACGATCACCGGCCCCGGCGGCAAGTGCGTCGACGTGGCCGCCGACGACACCGGCCAGAACCTCGCCGCGGTGCAGCTGTGGGACTGCCAGTCGTACGCGTCCGACCAGCACTGGGCGCACTACGCCGACAACACGCTGCGGACGCTGGGACGCTGCCTCGACATCAATGGCAACGGCACGGCGGGCGGCACCCGGGTCGAGCTGTACGACTGCAACGGCGTCGGCGGCCAGAAGTGGGTGCAGCAGGCGGACGGCTCGCTGCGCAACCCGCAGTCCGGCCGGTGCCTCGACTCGCCCAGCGGCGCCACCGGCAACGGCACCCGCCTGCAGATCTGGGACTGCAACTCGTCGGCGGCCCAGCAGTTCGCCGTCAACGGCGGCGGCACCACCGTCGGACCGGCCGGCAAGTGCGTGGACGTCGCGGCCGACGACACGGGCGGCAACGGTACGGCCGTGCAGTTGTGGGACTGCCAGTCGTACGCCGTCGACCAGCACTGGTTCCACAGCGCCAACGGCTCGTTGCGTACCCTCGGCCGCTGCCTGGACGTCAACGGCAACGGCACGGCGGGCGGCACCCCGGTCGAACTCTGGGACTGCAACGGCGTCGGCGGCCAGGTGTGGCAGCAGCAGGCCGACGGCTCGCTGCGCAATCCGCAGTCCGGCCGCTGCCTGGACTCCCCCAGCGGCGCCTCGGCCAACGGCACCCGGCTGCAGATCTGGGACTGCAACGGCAGCGCCGCGCAGAAGTTCGCCCTCAGCTGACCCTTCCCGCGGTCCCGGGCGGAACGTGCCCGGGACCGGGGCGGGCGATGCTGCGGCGGTCGGAGGACCAAGACGATCGGGGACTGGGCCCGGCACGTGCGCGAGTACTTCTACTCGCCGGACGGGGTCCTGCTGCTCGACAGGCTCCAGGTCGCCTGTCTAACCGAAAAGCCACGCGGATTCTTCTCAGGTTCGTCGCGGGCCGGCCGACGGCATGGGTTTGAGCCCCCGACGAAAGGTCCGTGCGTTGATGGAAGACCGCCGCAGCACGCCCCCCGGAGCGCCCCGCCGGGAACGCCGCTTGGCGCCGCAGGCTTCCGGCCCCCGCGACCGCCGCAGCACGCCGCGGGGAGCGCCCCGCCGGGCCCCGCTGGTCAGCGTGGTCATCCCGACGCTGAACGAGGCACGGAACCTGCCGCACGTGTTCGCCGCGCTGCCGGAGACGCTGCACGAGGTCGTCCTGGTCGACGGCGGTTCGACGGACGACACCGTCGAGGTGGCCCGCCGGCTGCGGCCCGACGTGGTGGTCGTGCAGCAGACCCGTACCGGAAAGGGCAACGCCCTGGCCGTGGGGTTCGAGGCCTGCACCGGCGACGCGATCGTGATGATCGACGCGGACGGGTCGACCGACCCGGCCGAGATCACCCAGTTCGTGGAGGCGCTGACCAGCGGCGCCGAGTTCGCCAAGGGCTCGCGGTTCGGCGTGGGCGGCCACAGCAAGGACATCACCCCGTTGCGCCGGGTCGGCAACGAGGGGCTGAACCTGGTCGTCAACACGCTGTTCAACACCAGGTTCACCGACCTCTGCTACGGCTACAACGCCTTCTGGCGGCGGGTGGTGCCGGTGATGGACCTGCCCTCCACCAAGCTGGCCGCGCGGTCCGACGGCAAGAAGCTGTGGGGTGACGGCTTCGAGATCGAGACCCTGATCAACATCCGGGTGGCCAGCAGCGGCATGCGGGTCAAGGAGGTCTCCAGCATCGAGCACCTGCGCATCCACGGGACCAGCAACCTCAACACGTTCCGCGACGGGATGCGGGTGCTGCGCACCATCCTCAGCGAGTTCCAGCGCCGTACGGCGCAGCGGCGTGCCGCCGCGAGGGCCGCCGCGCCGTCGAAGCTCCGGACGCGCAGCAAGACCGTGCCGGTGCTCGCCGTCCCGGGCGGCAACTGGTACGGGCGGGTGGACGCGCTGCTCACCGCGGAGACCGTGATCGCGCAGAACGGCGAGGCCGCTTGATGGCCGGCGAGGTCAGCGTCGTCATTCCCTGCCACACGGAGCGCAACTGGGACACCCTGGTCAGCGCCGTCGCCTCGGCGCTCGGCCAGCGCCCGGCCGCGCCGGCCGAGGTGATCGTGGTGGTGGATCACAACCCGGCCCTGCTCGCACGCGTCCGCCGCGAGCTGACCGGCGTCACCGTGCTGGAGAACCGGTTCGAGCGGGGCGCCTCGGGCACCCGCAACACCGGCTCCTGGCACACCACCACCCCGCTGATCGCCTTCCTGGACAGCGACATCGCGGCGGACGAGGACTGGCTCGCCCAGCTCGTCGAGCCGTTCGCCGACCCGGAGGTGGTCGGTACCGGCGGGGCCATCGCGCCCGCCTGGAGCCGCTCGCGCCCGAGCTGGCTGCCCGACGAGCTGCTCTGGGCGGTCGGCGCGTCGTACACCGGCATGCCCACCACCACGGCGCCGGTGCGCAACGTCTGGTCGGCCAGCATGGCCGTGCGCCGGGAGGTGTTCGCCGAGGTCGGCGGGTTCCGCGACGGGTTCGGCAAGATCGGCGACCGGAACCGGCCCGAGGACACCGAGCTGTGCCTGCGGATGAGCGAGAACGGCGGCCGCTGGATGTACGTGCCGGGCGCCGTGGTCGAGCACGCCGTGCCGCCGGAGCGGTCCACGTTCCGCTTCTTCCTGCGGCGCTGCTACGCCGAGGGCCGCGGCAAGGTGCAGATGGCCCGGCTGCTGCGCGGGCCGCGCACGCTCGGCGCCGAGCGGTCGTACCTGAGCCGCACCCTGCCGCGCGCGGTGCTGCGCGAGGCGTCCGGCGCGGTGCGCACCGCCGGGCCGGGCCGGGCCCAGCACGCCTCCCGCGCCGGGACGGTGGTGGCGGCGGTGGCCGCGGCCGCGGTCGGTGGCGCCGTGGAGACCCTCGGCGCGGCCCGGCGGGAACGCCGTACGGCCGGGGCCGACGCGGTCGTTCCCCGGTCGGGGTCGCTCGCACGGTCGGAGTGATCCCGGCCGCCGGCCGGACTGCCATCTCGATGCCCTGCGGGTCTTGTCCGTGCCCACGGGCGCTGTGACGACCGTCGAGGGCACCGGGAAACCCGCCGTGCTCAGCAACCGGGCCACGTGGCCCGGCTGCTGGCGGTGGCCGTAGAGGTCGGCGCGGCGTCAGGTCGATCCGGATCGCAGGGCGATGGCAACGTGCCTGCACCCGACGGCCGGTATCCATATGCCGTGACCCGTGAAAAGGCAGACGTTTCAGGAGCCGTCGCCAACCGTTGGTATCTCGCCGTCGGCGGGGCCGTCGTGCTGGTCGGCACGCTGCTCCCCCTCGGGATACGCCTCTGGCTGTACATCGCGGTCGCGGCGTCGGTCATGGGGGCCGTCACGATCGGCACCCGCCGGCACCGGCCGGCCTGGACCGCCCCCTGGTGGCTGATGGTCGCGGCGGTGGCGTCGTCGTTAGTGGCCAACGCAGGCTGGGCGTTGTCACTGACACCGGCCGGGGTGCCGCGGTTCCCGTCGTTCGGTGATCTCTTCTACGCCCTCATGCTGGTGCTGCTGGTGCTGAGCAACTACTGGTGGGTCCGTCCCGGGCAGCGCCGCGGCGGCGCCGTGGAGGCCGCCATCGTGACGCTGGGCGGCGGCGCGGTCTCGTGGTCGGTGGTGATCGAGCCGTTGCTGTTCGACGGCCGGTTCGGCGGACTGCGGCTGGCCAGCTACCTCTGCTACGCCGCCACCGACCTGATCTTCCTGGTGCTGACCGTGCGCGTCGTGATGGTCTCGCGGGTACGCACACCCGCGTACCGGCTGATGGTCGGCGCCAGCAGCCTGCTGATCATCAGCAACACCGTGAACTTCGCGGGGCTGCTCTCCGGCACGGACCTCGACCGGCTGGTCGCGATCGGCTGGCTGGGGTCCTACCTGCTCATCGGCGGCGCGGCGCTGCACCCCTCGATGGCGCTGAGCACCGGCACCGTCACCCGCAACTCGGCACCGACGTCGCGGGGACGGCTCGTGCTGTACGTCGCGCTGATCCTGGGCATCGGTGCGCTGACGGTGGCCAGCCTGGCGACCGACGTCGGTGGGCGCTCGCCCCGTACGATCGGGCTGGTGCTGCTCGGCGGCGCGATGTCGATCCTGCTCATCGTGCGGATGGCGCAGCTCGCCGCACTGCTCAGCCGCCGTTCCCGGTTGGACGGTCTCACCGGGCTCGGCAACCGGGCGCGCTTGCAGGACGGCCTGGACGCCGCCGGCCGCCGGGAGCAGGTGCTGCTACTGGTCGACCTCGACGGCTTCCGCGACCTCAACGACAGCTTCGGCGACCGGATCGGCGACGCGGTCCTGGTGGAGACCGCCCGCCGGCTCCGCGCGGTCCTGCCCGACCGGGCCACGGTGGTCCGCATCAGCGGCGACGAGTTCGCCGTACTCACCGACGGGCGCGACGGCGCCACCGTGGCCCAGAACATCCTCGACGCGCTGCACACGCCGTACCGGCTGCCGGGGATTCCGGCCCGGCGCATCGCCGCCAGCATCGGCGTCGTGCCGCTGGGCGCGAACGGCCCCCGCCGGTACGCGCTACGCGACGCCGACCTGGCGCTGCGCAGCGCCCGGCTGGCGGGCGGCCAGCAGTACGCCGTCTACGACGCCGCCGTGCACGCAGAACGGCTCGCCAACACCCAACTCGTGGCCGACCTGCACCGGGCCCTCGAGGACGGGGAGTTCACCGTGCATTACCAGCCCATCGTGGCACTGGCCACCGGCGACATCGTGGAGGCCGAGGCGTTGCTGCGCTGGACCCGTCCCGACGGCACCGTCATCCCGCCCGGGCGGTTCATCCCGCTGGCCGAGCAGAGCGGCGCCATCGTGGCGATCGGGGCCTGGGTGCTGGCCCAGGTCTGTGCCGACCTGGGAGCCCTGCACCGGGAGCACGGGCTGTCCGTGACCGTGAACGTCTCCGCCCAGCAGCTGCGCGACCCGCGGTTCGCCCATCACGTCCTCGACCTGCTGCAGCGCAACGACCTGCCGGGCTCGGCGCTGATCGTCGAGATCACCGAAACGGTGCTCGTCACGTCGGTCGTCGACGCCGGCACGGTCACCGAACAGCTGCAGATCCTGCGCGACCACCAGGTACGCATCGCCATCGACGACTTCGGCACCGGGTACTCGTCGCTGGCCTACCTGCGCCAGCTGCCCGTCGACATCCTGAAGATGGACGGCTCCTTCACCGCGTTGCAGATCGAGGAGGGCACCGAGCGGGACCTCGCCTTCATCCGCGCGATCCTGGAGCTGAGCCGCAACCTCGGGCTGCAGACCATCGCCGAGGCCGTGGAGACCGCCGCACAGGCCGACCGGCTGCGCCAGCTCGGCTGCGACCTCGCACAGGGCTACCACTTCGCCCGGCCCGCGCCGCTCACCGCGCTGCACGAGATCATGAGCGAGCGCCACGACCCGGCCACCGCCGCGGCGCTCACCGCGGCGAGGGGCGCGGCCGCCTGACCGGCCGTGGCCCTTCCCCCGCCTCGGGAGGGAAGGGCCACGGCCGCCGTGCTCAGTGACCGGTCGGGTACGGGCGTGCCGCCGCGCTCGCCAGGGTCATGAAGGCGGGCAGGTTGAGGTTCCAGAAGCCCGACATGCACGAGTAGCGCGGGAAGAAGCCGCTGCACGAGGAGGAGTTCGGGCCCACCTCGATGGTGTAGCCGGGAACGCCCCGCGTGCCGTAGATCCAGTCGTCGGTCGCGCCGGGCGCGAAGTAGTTCAGGCCGCCGTCACCGTGCACGACGTCGTAGTGGTTGGACTGGCTCATGGCCGTGGCGATCGTCCGCAGGTCGTCGTTGTTCGGCGCGAGCGTGTTGGTCCACCCGTACGGATAGATGTCGAGCTCGGCGTAGCTGTGCAGGGTGAGGAACGTGCCGGTGGTGTCGGTGGTCGCCGGCGAGAAGTCGGCGGCGGGTTTGGTGTCGCGGTAGATGCCGGCCAGCAGGTTCTGGATGCCCTGCGTCTCCGGCTCGCTGGCCGCGCTCGTGCCCGGATAGGTCTCGCTGCACTTGGTGCCCTGGTTGACGTCCCAGTGGTAGCTGGAGTTGCGGTTGAGGTCGACGCCGCGGCCGGTGCCGGAGCATCCGTTGTCGTGGGCGTTCTTGCGCTGGGAGACGGGCCGGTTGGAGTTCGACGAGACGATGTCGACGCCGTCCGGGTTGGCGATCGGGATGACCCACAGCTCGGTGGTGTCCATCAGCCGCGTCACGTCGGCGTTGCGGCCGTAGTTGTTCACCAGGTAGTCGATCCACATGTACGCCAGCTCGCCGGTCGCGAGCTCGCGGGCGTGCATCTGGGCCATGAGGGTGAACTTCGGCTTCGCACCGCTGGTGTTGAGCGCGCAGTCCCCCGCCTGGAGCTTGGTGATGCACAGGGCCTGGATGTCGTGGCCGCCCCTGTTCTGGGTCTTCAGCCACGACTGGCCGATGCTGCGCAGGACGACCAGGTCGGGATGGGCCGAGGCGACCTGCTGGTTGTGGGCCTCGTGCCCGGCCGCGGTGTGGTAGCCGCCGTAGTAGGTCCCGGCCGCCGCCCGGAACGTCGCGGCCACCGGCTGGTAGAGCGGGCCGGCGTAGCGCACCGTCAGGCCGCGGTGCCGCAGCCGCTGGGCGTCCTCGGCGGTCGCCAGGATCGGTACGCCGTGGGTCACCGGCCCTTCGAGCACGTCGTAGCCGCGCCGGGTGAGGTCGGCGGCCAGACCGGCACCGGTCGTGGCCGGCGAGGTGACGTCGTAGTAGGCCTGTTCGGAGGTGTCCGGGACGGCCGCGGCGGCGCTGCCGGGCACCGCCATCCCGGCGCCGAGCAGGGGTAGCAGGAGGGCCGCGGTGGCGGCGAGCGAGCTGCGGAGGCGCGACCGGCGGAAGAGCGCGAACCTGGTCATCGGTACCTCGATCGTGGGTGGCCCGGCGTCACCGTGCACCGGGACGTTGGGTATCCACGATGATCGATATAGCCGTTCCCGTCAACATTATGAACGCGTGCCCCTCAGCGCCCGGTTCAGCATCACTTGCGCAGGTGGCGAACTGTCGGCGCCACTCCGCGTACCCGTGGTGGTTGAGCCCGGCCGGTCGGCCGCCGGGCCAGCTGCCGCAGCCGCCGCTCGACCACCTGGTCGACGTGCAGGGCGATCCAGGTGCAGACAGCGGCCAGCGGCAACTCGATCAGCAGCGCCGACAGGACCGCCTCCGGCACGTCGGCGCGACGCGACGTGGTCATGTCGAACCAGGCGTCCACGACCAGCATGGTCGCGGTCGAGGCGGCCAGCAGCCCGACGATCTGCCGCCCCCGCGCCGCCGCGAACGCGGTGGCGAGCAGGACCACGACGAGCATGATGTCGAAGCCCACCCACGCGGCGCGGTAGTTGTGGGTCCGTTCATGATCCGGCAGCGTGGCCGCCAGGTACGCGGTCCACGGGATCGTGGCCGCGCCGAGCACGGCGAACACCGGCGCCACCCACCGCGGCGCGGGTTCGAGCCGGACGGCCTCGCTCACCGCATCGTCCGGAACACCCATACGTTCAGCATGCCACCCGCCGCCCCGGTGGCGCGGGGCGTCCACCAGGGCGGCGTTCGGGGTGTGTTCGAGGTGTGTTCGAGGTCAGACCACGCGCCACTTCTGTCGGGGTTCGCCCGTGCATGCGTGCAGCTCGGCCGGGGTGCCGTTCGGCAGGTCGGCGTCGCGCAGGTCGAGGCAGCGGTCGTCGGGGCCGCGCAGTTCGCCCGCCCCGGTGAGGGTCCACCGCTGCTGGGCGGCGCCGGTGCAGGCCCAGATGCGTACGGCGGAACTCGCCGGGTCGGCGTCGAGGCACTTGTCCGCGAACCCGCGCAGCGCGCCGTCCGTGGTGAACGTCCACCGCTGGTTCGCCGCGCCCGCGCAGTCCCACAGCTGTGCCGGGGTGCCGTCGGCGGCGGCCGCGTCGCGGACGTCCAGGCAACGGGTGTTCGCCGCGCGCAGCTCGACCGTGCCGTCCGTGGCGGGTCCGGGGACCTCGTACTGCCGGGACAGCCACGGGCGGTAGACGGACGGGCCGCCGCCCGCGGTGGGGTCGGCGTCGCACGAGGCGTCGTCCCTGCACCCGAGGAGCTCGTCGAACGCGGCGTACGCGTAGAACGTCGCCTTCTTCAGCTCCAGGTCGGCGCCCGTGACGTTGGCCGGCAGCTCGCTGATCGAGTACGCGCGGTACGCGGCCGTCCGGTGCGGCGTGGTGAGCAGCCGCTGCGCGGCGTACGCGAAGTACGCGGCGGCGTGGTGGTCGTGGTGATCGCGGTCGCCGCCGTCGACGCCGACCGGTCCGCTGTCGCCGCGGAAGTCCTGCAGCCGGACGACGTCCGGACCGGCCTGCGCGAGCAGACCCTGCAGGACGGAGATGAGTTCCGCGCGGGTGTACCCGGCGGTTCCGTCCACGCCTGTGATGCGCCCGATCTGCCCCTCCCAGAGCTTCTGCAGGCTCTGGGCGCCGTACCGGTCGGAACCGCGGCCGTCGAAGCCGTCGGGCAGGCGCAGGAAGACCAGCTCGACCTGCGTCCCGGCCAGCCGCGACACGCGCAGCTCGCGGCCCTCCACGGTGGTGGTCCCGGGAGACCACTCGTTCGGGCGGCCCGCCATCGTCGCGTACGCCGCCTGCTCGCCGGTTTCCCGTGCGGACCAGTACCCGACGTCGCGGCCCGCGTCGCCGGCGGTGACGTACACGGTCCGGACGCACTTGTCGGCGCGGATGTCGCGCTGCAGGTCGGGATTCATGAACAGCAGGTCGTCGTCCTCGTGGGCGACGATCTGCACGGAGCAGGGTAGTGCGGCCGCGACGGCGGCCGTGGGTGCGGGGATCAGGAACGCCAGCGCGAGGCCGGCGGCGATCAGAGTGCGTTTCATGACAACCCTCACGGTTCGACGTTCGGCGTGGGCGCGGCGGGCAGGGGGATGACCGGGTCGTAGGTCAGGCCGTATCCGTACGGGAACAGCGGTGTCTTGCCGTCGCCCTCGTTGATCGGCTGCTGGGTGACGTCGCGCGCCCAGCTCACCGGCAGCTTCCCGGTGGGCCGGACCGCGCCGAACAGCACGTCGGCCACGCCCTGGCCCTCGGTGCCGGGCAGCCAGCCGGCGACCAGTGCCGACATGTCCGGCAGTTCGGCGGTGACGTCCAGGGGACGGCCGGAGAGCAGCACCGTGACCACCGGAACGCCGGACGCCTTGAGCCGGGCCAGCAGCGCCTGATCCTCGGCGTCGAGCCGCAGGTCGTCCTTGCGGTCGCCGTACTCCTCGGCGTACGGCTTCTCGCCGATGACGGCGATGGCGGCCGCGTAGGAGGCGTCGATGCCGTCACCCTCGCGGTCGTAGGTCACGGTGGTGCCGGGCGCGACAGTGTTCCGGATGCCCTGCAGCACCGTCGTTCCCGGGGTGCTCGGCCCGTCGACGCCCTGCCACTTCATGGTCCAGCCGCCGCTCTGGAAGCCGATGTTGTGGGCCGACTTGCCCGCGACGAAGATCTTCCCCGGCGCCTTCGCCAGCGGCAGGACGCCGTTGTTCTTCAGCACGACCTGCGATTTCTGTACGGCCTCCCGGGCGAGGGCCCGGTGCTCCGCACTGCCCACGGTGGACGCCCCGCTGCGGTCGGCGAACGGCCGCTCGAACAGCCCCAGTTCGAACTTCTTCGTGAGGATGCGGCTGACGGCGTCGTCGATGCGCGCCTGGCTGACCCGGCCCGCGTTCACCTCGTCGCGCAGCAGCCGGATGAACTCCCGGTACCAGTAGTTCTCGGGAACCATGAAGACGTCGATGCCGGCGTTCACACCGGTGCGGACCTTCTCGGGGGTGTAGACGTAGTTGTCGTCCAGCCGGGCGATGCCGTCCCAGTCGGTGATCACGATGCCCTTGAAGCCCAGTTCGCCCTTGAGGACATCGGTGATCAGGTACTTGTCGCTGTGCAGCTTCTGCCCGTTCCAGCTGGAGTACGACATCATCACGCTGGCCACGTTGCGCTGGACGGCCGCGCGGAAGGGCGCGAGGTGGACGGCCCGCAGCTCCTCCTCGCTGATCTGCGCGTCGCCCTGGTCGACGCCGCCGGTCGTACCGCCGTCTCCGACGTAGTGCTTCGCGGTCGCGAGGATCGAGGTGGGCGCGCTCAGGGACGTGCCCTGCATTCCGGTGATCAGGCTGGTCATCGCGCTGGGGTCCGCGGGCGTCTCACCGAACGATTCGTAGACCCGGCCCCAGTGGTCGTCGCGGGCGACGCAGAGGCACGGCGAGAACGTCCAGTCGATGCCGGTCGCCGCCACCTCGGCGGCGGTGACTCGGCCGACCCGCTCCACCAGCGCCGGGTCGCGGGTCGCGCCGAGCCCGACGTTCTGCGGGAAGACGGTGCCGCCGTACACGTGGTTGGCGCCGTGCACGGCGTCGATGCCGAACATGATGGGAATGCCCAGCGGCGTCTCCAGCGCACCGCGCTGGTAGCTGTCGACCAGGTCGGCCCAGACCTGCGGGGACTGCGGCTCGGGCCCCTCGCCGCCACCGGCCATCATCGAGCCGAGGCGGTAGTCCCGCACGTCGGCGGGGGTGGCGTAGTGCCGCTCCGCCTGGACCATCTGGCCGATCTTGTCGTCCAGGGTCATGCGCTGGAGCAGATCCTCGACGCGGGCCGCGACGGGCTGCGACGGGTCCTTGTAGACGGGGTCGGCGGCCGAGGCGGCGCGGGGCGCGAGCGTCACGACGCTGGCACACAGCACGACGGACACGGCAGCGGCTATCGATCGGATGGTGGGCACGCTCATCCTCGGGTCGGGTGACTTGGCGGTGCCGGACTTTATTCGCTGCAGAAAAAATCCGCGTGACGCGGGCGGGCCATGAGGTGCGATCCTCGCCACGTTCCCGGCCCGGCGGGCCGTCGGACCAGGCCAGCAACACATTCAGGGTCATGACCAAGCTCACAAGATTGCCCAGCGGACCGAGGGCCTCGCACCCACCGGCGACCCCGCAGCCGTCACGCGCCGTGGTGGGGGCCGACCGTATTCGCATCTTCAGTACGAGAGATATTCAGGTTCGTCGATTATTGCGAGACTCCCTCACATGAATCCTGTGACCCGACGGGAATTCCTGGCCGGCTCGGCCGCCGTAGCAGCGGGGATACTCGTCGCCCCGTCCACGGCGTACAGCGACACCGAGCTACCCGACCCGGCCGACTCCGGCATCGACCACATCGTGGTCGTCATGATGGAGAACCGCTCCTTCGACCACTACCTGGGCTGGCTGCCCGGCGCCGACGGCATCCAGGCCGGCCTCAGCTACACCGACGCCGCCGGCACCGCACACCCGACCCACCACCTGCTGTCGCCGAACGGCTGCGGCTTCCACGACCCGGACCATTCGTACGACGGCGGGCGCGTCGAACTCAACGACGGTGCCTGCGACGGCTGGCTGCGTGCCGGCTCCAACGACCTGCTCTCCATCGGCTACTACGAGCGGGCCGACCTCGGCTTCTACGGCAAGGCCGCACCACAGTGGACGGTGTGCGACAGGTACTTCGCGGCGATGATGGCGCCGACCTACCCCAACCGGTTCTTCCTGCACTCGGCGACCACCGACCGGATCACCACCTCGATCGACCGGATCGCCCGGATGCCGGCCATCTGGGACCGGCTCACCGCGGCCGGTGTGAGCGGCCGCTACTACTACAGCGACGTCCCGTTCACCGCGCTGTGGGGCACCCGGTACCTCGGCATCAGCCGGCGTATCAGCGACTTCTACTCGGCCGCCGCGGCGGGGACGCTGCCCGCGGTGAGCTTCGTCGAGCCGGCGTTCCTGGGCGAGGCCGTGCCGGGTCTGGCGGAGGACGAGCACCCGCTCGCCGACATCCGCCTCGGCCAGGCCTTCCTCGGCAAGGTGCACGACGCCGTGGTGAGCTCACCCAACTGGGGACGCACGGTCCTGGTCATCACGTACGACGAGTGGGGCGGCTTCTTCGACCACGTGCCGCCGCCCGTCGGCGAGGACCCCAACCCCGAGCTCGGTACGGGCCTGCGCGGCTTCCGGGTGCCATGCACCGTCATCTCCCCCCGGGCCCGCCGCGGCCACGTGGCCCACGGCCTGTACGACCACACGTCGATCCTGAAGATGATCGAGTGGCGGTTCGGCCTCGCGCCGCTGACCGTCCGCGACGCGGCGGCCAACAACCTCGCCGAGGTCCTCGACTTCGGCTCCCCCGCCGACACCACCGCTGCGCGGTACAACGTGCCCCGTCCGCTCACCCTCGGCTGCCTTCTCCCGGATCACACCCACAGCGGCGACGACTGGCCCGAACTCCAGAAGGTCGCCCGGCAGCGCGGCTTCCCGACCTGACAGCCTTGCTGGCGGTTCCTCGGCCAGCTTGCTGGGGTTTCCTCGGCCAGCGCGGTGCCCCGGATCCGGCGCGGACGGGCGCCGGATCCGGGGCGGTGCGGCAACGCTGCGCGCCGCCGGGATCGGATCAGGACAACGGTGGCCCGAGCCGGTTCACGTAGATCGCGTTGTCGGTGCCGCGGACGAACAGGTTCAGGACGTTCTGGTACACCCCGGCGCCGGGCCCGGAGGTGGTCGCGCCGCCACCGGGCACCTGCGACCAGCCGGACCAGGCGCTGCTCAACGAGTTGAGGTAGATCGCGTTGTCCGTGCCCCGGACGAACACGCCGAGCTCACCGCGGTAGACCACGGCGGCCGGGGACGACGGGGTGCGGCCGCCACCGGGCACCAGCGACCACCCGGACCAGCTGGACGCCAGCTTGTTCACGTAGATCGCGTTGTCGGTGCCCTGCACGATCAGGTACAGCGTGCTCTGGTAGACCACGGCCGCCGGGCCCGACGGCGTCGCTCCCCCGCCGACCACCTCGGACCATCCGCTCCACGAGCTGGTGTAGCGGTTGCCGTAGATCCGGTTGTCGGTGCCCTGAACGAACAGGTACAGCGTGCTCTGGTAGACCACCGCCGCGGGCGCGCCGTGGGTGGCCCCGCCGCCGGGAACCTGGGACCAGCCGGACCACGACGTGCCGTTCAGCCGGTTGAGGTAGATCCGGTCGTCCGTGCCGCGGACGAACAGGTAGAGCTGTGACTGGTACACCACGGCCGCCGGGCCGGAGGTGGTGGCGCCGCCACCGGGCACCTCGCTCCAGCCGGACCAGAGCACCCCGTTGTGCCGCTGCACGTAGATCCGGTTGTCCGTGCCCCGGACGAACACGTACTGGATGTCGTTGTAGCTGACGGTTGCGGGTGAGTCGTTCGTCGCGCCGCCGCCCGGAACCTGCGACCAGCCCGACCAGCCCGACGGCAGCGCCGCCCGGGCCGCGGTCGGCTGCCCCCCGATGAGCGCCATCGCCGCCACGATCGCCACGATGCCCGCGACGGCGGCGCGAACGAACCGCCGGCCGACGCCCTGCTGAGCCATCACTTGTCTCTCCTCGTGATCAGTCGTGCACATTCGGCACGCCTGAGATCGACCGTAGTCGATGGTTGTGACCACAATGGAGGGACGGCATTACGACCCGTGAAACCTTGTTCCCGCGGAGCCACCGGTGCGGCGGTGACGGACGTTCAGGCGGCGGCCAACTCCACCACGCCTGCCCGTCAGGTTCGGCCGGTAGGCCCATGCCATGACCAGGATTGATCGACGAACACTCTTGAAGGCCGGCGGCGCCCTGTTCGTGGCACCGGCGTTCGGTGTCCGGCGGGAGGGGCGACCGGCGCTCACCCACGGCGTCCAGAGTGGCGACGCCACCGCCGACTCCGCCGTCGTCTGGACCCGCGCCGACCGGCCGAGCCGGATGTGGGTGCAGGTGAGCCGCCGTCCGGACTTCCGCGGTGCGCGGCTCGTCCGCGGGCCGGTGCTGACACCCGACACCGACCTGACCGGAAAGGTACGCCTGACCCGCCTGCCGAGCGGGACGCCGGTGCACTACCGGGTCCGGCTGGAGAGCCTGGACCGGCCGGGGCTGTCCAGTGAGCCGCTGACCGGCCGGTTCGTCACCGCCCCGACGGCCCGGCGGGACATCCGGTTCGTGTGGACCGGCGACGTGGCCGGTCAGGGCTGGGGCATCGATCCCGCGTACGGTGGGATGAAGATCTTCGCGTCGATGCGCGACCGCCGCCCCGACTTCCTGCTGCACAGTGGCGACACCATCTACGCCGACAACCCGATCCCCGCCTCCGTGACGCTGCCCGACGGGCGGGTCTGGCAGAACCTGGTCACGCCGGAGAAGGCGAAGGTGGCCGAGACGCTGGCCGAGTTCCGGGGCCAGTACGCGTACAACCTCCTGGACGACGCGTACCGGGGGTTCGCGGCCGAGGTGGCGCAGGTGAACCAGTGGGACGACCACGAGGTCCTGAACAACTGGTATCCCGGCGAGGTGATCGACGACGCCCGGTACACAGAGCGCCGGGTCGACGTGCTGGCGTCGCGCGCGCACCGGGCGTACCACGAATGGCTGCCGCTGTCGGCGGCCGACGGGCCGGTGTACCGGAAGCTGTCGTACGGACCGCTGCTGGACGTGTTCGTGCTGGACATGCGCACGTTCAAGGACCCCAACGACGCCGACGTGTACGCCGACCCGGACCGTGGCCTGCTCGGTGCGGCGCAGCGGCAGTGGCTGATCGACGGGCTGCTCAGCTCCCGCGCCACCTGGAAGGTGATCGCCAACGACCTGCCGCTGGGACTGGTCGTCCCGGACGGGCCGGGCGCCCGGGAGGGGGTGGCCCAGGGTGACGACGGCGGCCCGCTCGGCCGGGAACTGGAGTTCGCGACAGTGTTGCGCACCGCGCACCAGCACGGCGTGACGGGCCTCGTGTTCCTCACCGCGGACGTGCACTACACGGCCGCGCACCACTACGACCCGGCGCGGGCCGCCGTGCCGGACTTCACGCCGTTCTGGGAGTTCGTGTCCGGCCCGGCGCACGCCGGTGGGTTCGGGCCCAACCAACTGGACGCCACGTTCGGCCCGCAGGCGGTGTTCGTGCACGCGCCGCCCGTGGCGAACAGCTCGCCCGCCGACGGGTACCAGCACTTCGGCGAGGTGAACATCGACGGCCGCTCGGGCGCGCTGACGGTGGACCTGCGCGACCGCGACGGCGTATCGCTCTGGTCGACGACGTTGTCCCCGCCCTCCTGATCCGCCGGGGCCGGGCGCGGTGAGCGTCCGGCCCCGGCGGCGGCGCGAGTGGTCAGCTGATGTCCGGAGAGCGGCGGGCGACCGACGATCCTGATGCGACACTCCGGTGGACGAACGCCGCCGGACCGTGCCGGTACGTAGCCGGGCGTTCACTCACCGTTTGATCCGATGCCGCTGCTCGTTGGTGCCGCGGCGCGTAGGTTGCGGCCGTGCCCCTTCATCGATCGACGCTCCTCGTTCCCGCACTGGCCGTCGCGCTGGTGCCGGGCGCCGCACACGCCGCCGCACGGCCCGCCACACCGTCCTTCCACGACGTGCCGGCGGTCCTCGAAACGCCGACGTTGTTCGACGACGCGGCCGGCGGGCACGCCAACGCCGACGACCCGGCGATCTGGGTCCATCCGACCCACCGCGAGGCCAGCCTCGTCATCGGCACCGCCAAGAACGCCGGTCTGCGCGTCTACGACCTGCACGGCCGCCAGGTGCAGGCGATCGCCGCGCCCGCGGCGCCCGGCCCCGGCGCCGAGCCGGGCCGGTTCAACAACGTCGACCTCGTCGCCAGCTTCGCGCTCGGCGGCCGCCGCGTCGACCTGGCCGTGGTGACCGATCGTGGCCGGGACCGGCTGCGCGTGTACCGGATCGACCCGGACGCCGCCGCCCGCGGCGCGGCACCGCTGGTCGACGTGACCGCCGCCGACGCGCCGCGGATCTTCGCCGCCGACGAGGCCGAGGTCGACGAGCAGAACACCGCCTACGGCCTGGCCACGTACACCGCCGGCGACGACGCGTACGCGGTGGTCAGCCGCCGCCATCGCACCACGCTGAGCCGGGTCGAGCTGGTCGCCCGCAACGGCCGGGTCAGCTACGAGCCGGCGGACTCGGTGCGGCTGCCGTCGACGTTCCGGCTGCCCAACGGCGCCGACTGGACCCCCTGCGCCGAGCCGGGAGAACAACCGCAGGTCGAGGGCATGGTGGTCGACCCCGCCGCCGGCGTCCTGTACGCCGCCCAAGAGGACGTCGGGCTGTGGCGCGTCCCGCTCGATGCCGGCGGGTTCGACGGGGCCCCGAGCCT
This sequence comes from Krasilnikovia sp. MM14-A1004, assembly GCF_047159485.1. Lineage (GTDB taxonomy): Bacteria > Actinomycetota > Actinomycetes > Mycobacteriales > Micromonosporaceae > Actinoplanes. The sequence continues at coordinate 4,167,972 of NZ_AP038773.1, forward strand.
GCTGCAGCGCGTGCGGGAGTACGGCGTTCCGGCGACCTACGACCCGGACACCGAGGAGTGCACGCCGCATCCCGACCAGGATCCCGGCTTCGGCGGCCCGATCGCCGCCGATGTGGAGGGACTGACCATCTACCCGACCGGGCGGCACAGTGGCTATCTGCTCGTCTCCGGTCAGGGTGACAGCACGTTCCACGTCTTCGACCGGGCCGGCATCAGGCCGCTGGGCACGTTCCACGTCACGGACGGGCCGGACGCCGACGGCGCGCAGCACTCCGACGGCGCGGCGGTGGTGAGCACACCCCTGCCCGGATACCCGCACGGCCTGCTCGTCGTCCAGGACGGTGTGGACACCCCCGATGTCGGCAGGACAGCCACCGACTTCACGTACGTCGACTGGCGCTGCGCGGGGTTGCTCCCGCGCGGAGGGTGAGTAACGTCGGGGTGAGCCATCTCCGGCTTCGCATGGGGAGCACCGTCATGACGACTGCCAGCCCTATCGTCCTCGAACCCGCAGCGCAGCAGATTGCTGATGCATTCGCCAAACCACCATTCCTGTACGACATGACGCTGGCCGACGCCCGCAAGGTGCTGGTCGATGCGCAGTCCGGCCCGGTCAGCACGCTCCCTGTCGACGAAGAATGGATCACGGTTCCCGCTCGGGTGGGAGAGGTCCGGGTGCGCGTCATCCGACCGCGGGGCGTGACGGGCACGCTGCCGGTCATCGTGTACATGCACGGTGGCGGCTGGATCCTCGGCAACGCCCGAACCCACGACCGGCTGGTGCGGGAACTCGCGGTGGGCGCCCGGGCAGCGCTGGCGTTCGTGGAGTACCCGAACTCGCCGGAGGCCCGCTACCCGACCGCGATCGAGCAGGGCTACGCCACCGCCCAGTGGATCACCCGTGACGGCGCGTCGAACGGCCTGGACGCCAGCCGTATGGCGGTGGCCGGTGAGTCGGTGGGCGGCAACATGGCGACCGCGCTGGCGCTGATGGCCAAGGAACGCGGCGATGTCAGCTTCGTGCAGCAGTCGCTCTACTACCCGGTCACCGACGCGGCGATGAACACGGCCTCGTACGAGCAGTTCGCCACCGGCTACTACCTCACCCGCAAGGCGATGCAGTGGTTCTGGGACGCCTACACCACCGATCCGGCACAGCGCGCCGACATCACCGCGTCGCCGAATCAGGCCAGCATGGCGCAGGTCACCGGTCTGCCGCCCACGTACATTTGTGTCGACGAGGCCGATGTACTGCGCGACGAGGGCGAGGCATACGCCGCCAAGCTCCGCTCGGCGGGGGTTCCCGTGACAGCCGTCCGCTACAACGGCACGATCCACGACTTCATGCTGCTCAATGCGCTGAGCGAGACCCGCGCCACGCGAGCCGCCATCGACCAGGCCACCGCATTCCTGCGCGCCGGCCTCGGCACCACCTGATACGAAACCATCTGAACGTACGCCCGCGAGCGGGAAGGTCGGCCATGAAGATCGTCGTCATCGGAGGCACCGGCCTGATCGGTGCGAAGCTCGTGACGATACTCGGGGAACAGGGCCACGAGATGGTGGCGGCAGCACCGAACACCGGGGTCGACGCGCTCACCGGCGACGGACTCGCCGAGGCGCTGGCCGGCGCGTCCGTGGTGATCGACGTGTCGAACTCGCCGTCCTTCGAGGACCACGCGGTGATGCGGTTCTTCGAGACGTCCACGCGTCGTCTGCTCGCCGCCGGATCGGACGCCGGCGTCACCCATCACGTCGCGCTGTCGGTGGTGGGGACGGAGCGGTTGCCCGAGAGCGGCTATTTCCGGGCGAAGCTCGCTCAGGAGCAGCTGATCGAGAAGTCCTCGATCCAGTACTCGATCGTGCACGCGACCCAGTTCTTCGAGTTCGTGGGCAGCATCGCCGACGCCGCCACCGTCGGCGGCACGGTCCGGGCGGCTCCGGTGCTGTTCCAGCCGATCGCGGGCGACGACGTCGCCCGGGCGGTGGCCCGGATCGCGACCGGGTCGCCGTTGAACGGGCACGTCGCGATCGCCGGGCCCGAGCGGTTCCGGATGGACGAATTCCTCCGCGAGGCCCTGGCTGCCCGCCACGATCGGCGTGCTGTCGTCACGGATCCCGACGCCCGCTACTTCGGGGCCGGGCTGAGCGAGGGAACCCTGGTGCCGGGCACGGACGCGATTCTCGGCGAGATCCGCTACCGCGACTGGCCCGGCCGGCCGGTGGCCGGCGGATAGCACGCCGGCCCCGGTCCACTGCTCACCGCACGCCCAGCGCGTGCACCATGTTCACGATGGCCTGCATCTGCGGGCCGCTCCTGGTGGCGAAGTCGCTCCCGGTGAACCCCCACCAGTCCCAGCACCCCAGGGGGTTGCCCCGCAGCAGGCTGATGGAGGTCTGCGGGTAGAGGACGACGAGGTCGTTGGTGTCGGCATAGTTGTCCAGGTAGGAGTGCTCCGGAAACATCTCGCCGGCGAAGGTCGTGTCACTGGCGCAGCCGTGCAGGGCGACGACGAGCGTGCACGGCCGGCCCGCGGCACAGGCCGGCGGGATGTACGCGAGGCCATCGGCAGCCATGCTGTACCACTGGGCGGAGCCGCCGGGGACGTAACGGTCCTGGTCGTACCGGGTGACCTCGCTCGCGAGCGGACCGCGGTTGGCCGGATTGATGTGGCCCAGCCAATGGGTGAGCATCTCGCCTTCCGGGTCGTTGCCACAGTTGATCAGGAACGGGTACACGGTCAGCCCGCACGGCAGGATGCCCAGCGGGCTGGGCCAGCCGTGACCCGCGTTGTCGCTCGTGTGGTATCTGACGTCGGCCCCGAAGTGCCGGTAGAACTCGACGCCGGCATCGCTGACGTGCCGGGAGACCAGCGGGTCGAGCGTGCCGTGGTAGGCGTAGACCCGCGCGTCGGCCAGGTTTCCCAGCGGGTCGATCCGGCCCGCGGCGGCCCATCGGGTGGCCGTGTTCTCCAGCTCGGCGACGTCCAACCCGGTCAGGTCGGTGCCGCACTGGGTGGCCAGCTGCAGGATGTCGCCGTTGCCGCAGTAGTACGGCCCGGCGGCGAAGGTCCCGGCACCGCGGAAGACGCTGGAGTACGCGACCTGCAGCTGCGACGTCATGTAACTGCCGGACGAGATGCCGCTGACATACGCGGCGGTGATGTTCAGCCGGGGCAGGCCCGGCGCGGCGCCGTCCCGGCCGGGGCGCGCCGCGGCGCGGGCGGGAGCGGGACCGGCCGCCACGGCGAGAGCGCCGACGAGGAATGCGACGAGGGCGTCGCGCACCCGCCGCCGGGTGGTGGTCCTGCGGGACCGACGACGGCAGGGGCTGGCGGGGTGGCCTGTGGACGGTGCAGACGTACCCACGGCGGATCCCTTCTGCTAATCTACCAATCGATTGGTTGGGTCCAGTGATGCCCGTCACTATGGAGCGTCCCAGCCGGGCGTGTCAACACGATGTTTCTCAGTGGTGAAGGCGGAGGTGGGATGTCACAGCCGAGTGGGGACCCCCGACGCCTCCACGCGGTCGCGGTACGGCTGCCGGACGGGGCGACCCCGCCCGGCACCCGCGGGCGCATCCTCCACGCCGCCCTGAAGCTTTTCGCCGAGTTCGGCTTCCACGGCACGTCGATACGCGACATCGCGGCCGGCGTGGGCATCAACTCCGCGACCCTGTACGCGCACTACCAGGCGAAGGAACACATCCTCGCCGAGCTGGTCCTGCTCGGTCATGAACAGCTGCACAAGCGGCTGCAGGAGGCGCTGGCCGAGGCGGGAGCCGACCCGGCGCACCAGCTGGCGGCGCTGGTGCGGACCCAGGTCCTGGTGCACGCGGATTACCCGCTGCTGGCGCTGGTGGCCAACCAGGAGATGCACGCGCTGACCCGCGAACGCGCCGCGCCGGCCCTGGCCGTACGCGAGCAGTGCCGTGATCTCGCGCGGCAGGTGCTGGAGGCCGGCGTGCGACAGCAGGTCTTCGACGCGGACGACCTCACCTTGACGCAGGTCGCGATCAGCAGCATGGGCATCCGCGTCGCCTCCTGGTTCGGCCCGGATCAGCCCTACACCCGCGATCAGGTCGCCGACACGTTCGTGCGGTACGCCTTGCGCGTCGCCGGTGCCGCCCCGGACCGGCTGCCCACACGCGCCACGAAGGGATGATCGCGGTGCAGACCCTCACCTTCCGAGTCAGCGGTGGCGATCTGACCGCGCTGCGGTTCGGCACCGGCCCGCGGCTCGTGCTCGCCGTGCACGGCATCACCGCCTCCGGCATGCAGTTCCGCGCGGTCGCCCGGCACCTGCCGGCCGACTGGAGTCTGCTCGCACTCGACCTGCGCGGACGCGGCGGCAGCGACACGATGCCGGGCCCGTACGGCATCGACGCCCACGCGGCCGACGTCTGCGCCGTCGCCCGGCAGCTCGCCGCCCCCGTCGTCCTCACTGGACACTCGATGGGCGCCTACGTCGCCCTGCGAGCCGCCGTCACCGCACCCGGACTCGTCGACCGCCTCGTCCTCATCGACGGCGGCCTGCCGCTGCCCGCGCCCACCGGCGTCGATCCGGACCAGGTCCTACACGCCGCGGTCGGACCCGCGCTGGCCAGGCTGCGCCTGACCTTCGACTCCCTCGACAGCTACCTGGCACACTTTCGCGCCCACCCCGCACTGTCGGCGCACTGGAACGACGACCTGGACGCCTACGTGCGTTACGACGCCACCGGTGTACCGGGCGCGATCCGATCGCGGGTCAACGCGGACGCGGTCGGCACGGACGGCCGCGACGTCATCGCCCGGGCGGCCTCGTTCGGCGACGACCTGCTGCGGTGGGCGGTGCCGTCGAGCCTGCTGTACGCCCCGCGGGACGCGCTCGACCGGGAGCCCGGCATGCTGCCCGAGCCCGTCGTGGCGCACTGGGTGGGGGCCACGCGGCTGCAGGCCGAGCTCGTCCCCGGCACCAACCACTACACGATCGTCCTGGCCGATGGACCCGCGCAGATCATCGCCGACCGACTGACCGCGTGCACAGACGAGGCCCGCACACCATAGGTGACTCTCCCTGGCACGGTACGGCGCAGCCTGGTCTGATGGGCTGATGAAGGTGTGGCCCGGAACGGCGTACCCCCTTGGCGCCACGTACGACGGTGGCGGTGTCAACTTCGCCGTGTTCACCGAGGTCGCCGAGCGGGTGGAGCTCTGCCTGTTCGACGACGACGACGTCGAGACCCGGATCGACCTGCCCGAGCGTGAGGCGCTGGTCTGGCACGGCTACCTGCCGCGGATCGTGCCCGGCCAGCGCTACGGCTACCGCGTGCACGGCCCGTACCAGCCGTCGGCCGGGTTGCGCTGCAACCCCGCCAAGCTGCTGCTCGACCCGTACGCCAAGGCGATCGACGGGCACAACGAGTGGAACGAGGCGCTGTACTCCTACCGGCCCGGGGACCCGGATTCCTACCACGACGGCGACAGCGCGCCCTACGCGATGCGCTCAGTGGTGATCAACCCGTTCTTCGACTGGGCCAACGACACCCCGCTGCGGGTGCCCTTCCACGAGACCGTCATCTACGAGGTGCACGTCAAGGGCATGACCGTGCGGCACCCGGACGTGCCGGAGGACGTACGCGGCACGTACTCGGGGCTGGCCCACCCGGTGATGATCGAGCACTTCCGGCGGCTCGGCGTCACCGCGGTGGAGCTCATGCCGGTGCACCAGTTCGTCGACGATCACGCGCTGATCGAGCGCGGACTGTCCAACTACTGGGGCTACAACACGATCGGCTTCTTCGCCCCGCACAACGGCTACGCCTCGTTCGGCGGATGCGGCGGACAGGTGCAGGAGTTCAAGGCGATGGTCAAGGCGCTGCACCGGGCCGGCATCGAGGTCATCCTCGACGTCGTCTACAACCACACCGCCGAGAGTGACCATCTCGGCCCCACTCTGTCGTTCCGGGGCATCGACAACCCCGCGTACTACCGGCTGGTCGAGGAGGACCAGCGGTACTACCGCGACACCACGGGCACCGGGAACAGCCTGAACGTCCGCCACCACGAGTCGCTGCGGCTCATCATGGACTCGCTGCGCTACTGGGTCACCGAGATGCACGTCGACGGGTTCCGGTTCGATCTCGCGGCGTCGCTGGCCCGCGAATTCCACGAGGTGGACCGGCTGGCCGCCTTCTTCGACCTGGTCAACCAGGACCCGATCGTCAGCCAGGTCAAGTTGATCGCCGAGCCGTGGGACGTCGGCGACGGCGGGTACCAGGTGGGTGGCTTTCCACCACTGTGGACCGAATGGAACGGAAAGTACCGCGATACCGTACGCGACTTCTGGCGCGGCGCCCCGGGCAGCCTGGGCGAGCTCGCCTCCCGCTTCAGCGGATCCTCGGATCTGTACGAGATCGACGGCCGGCGCCCGACCGCCTCCATCAACTTCGTCACCGCCCACGACGGATTCACGCTCACCGGCCTGGTGTCCTACGACGAGAAACACAACGAGGCCAACGGCGAGGACAACCGCGACGGGGAGAGCTACAACCGATCCTGGAACTGCGGCGTCGAGGGACCCAGCGACCAGCCCGGGGTCGTGGAGTTGCGGGAACGGCAGAAGCGCAACCTCCTCGCCACCCTGCTGCTGTCCCAGGGGGTGCCGATGATCGCCCACGGCGACGAGCTGGGCCGTACGCAGCACGGCAACAACAACGTCTACTGCCACGACAGCGAGCTGAGCTGGGTGGACTGGGCGTCCGCCGGCGAGCACGAGGTACTGACCCGGTTCACCGCACAGCTCACCCGGCTGCGCGCCGAGCACCCGTTGTTCCGCCGTCGCCGCTTCTTCACCGGTGAGCCGGTCGGTGATGCGAAGCTGCCGGACATCGCCTGGCTGCGCCGCGACGGGGCGCCCATGACGGCCGAGGACTGGTCCGCACCGCACGCGACCATGACGGTCTTCCTGAACGGCAACGGCATCCACGAGGGTGATGCCCTCGGCGAGCCGATCGTCGACGACTCGTTCCTGCTGCTGTTCAACCCGCTCGGCGGGACGACCGCGTTCACCCTGCCCGACCGGGGCTACGGCCGGTCCTGGGAGATCGTCGTCGACACCGCGGATCCCCTGCTGGCCGACCGGCGCGACACCGGAGAAGCGGGCGGACGACTCGACGTCCCCCACCACACCCTGCTGCTGCTGCGCCGCCGCGACTGACCGGGCGTCCGGCCGTGGTCAACGTCGCTCTATCCCGGGGCCACGGCCGGGACCCGAAAGTGTCACACCGTCGTGATGTCCTGGAGTCGTCCGGTGCGGGAGGAGGCTCATCATGGATCACCACTCGATCAACACAGTCCGGTCCCAGGCACTGTTCGTGTCGACACTGCAGCCGTCCGACAACGCCAGCCCTGGCCAGGTTCGCGACGCCATCATGGCGGCCGTCCGCCGGTTCCGTGGCAGGGGATGTGCCGCGCTGATGGCTCAGGAGTTCGGTGACCACCCGGAGTCCGCCGCGGCGCGCATGCGCTGGGCGCGAAGCGAGGTCGCCGCGACGTTCGGGGCCGTGCCGACCCGCGGTCGCCGCAGGTGCTGCTCACCGTCGGCGGTGGCCGCGATCGCGGCGTAGACGCCAGCGTTCGGCCGGGGCGTCGGCTCCGGGACCGGACCGAGGTCCTCGTGGGCCCCGATCAAGGAAGGTCGGGGTTCCTGCCCTCGTCCCGGTCGACCAGGCGCCGGTGCAGCTCCGTGGTCAGCCGGTGGATCTCCCGGGTCAGTTCGGTGTTCGTCTTGAGTTCGAGTTCCTGCTCCTGGAAGTCGTGGTCGGCCTTCGCCTGCTGGAAGGTGGCCTGACGGTTCTGCCCGATCATGACGAAGGTGGACAGGAAGATCGCTTCAAGTGACACGATGAGCGTGAGGGTCGGCCACGGGTCCGACTCGACGAACAGCATCCACAACGTGAATCCGACGGCGTGCAGATAGACGAAGTGCATCGACCCGGCGAACCTGGTGATCTTGTCAGCGAGCCGGAGCTGGAAGTCCGCGGCTCGCCGGGCAAGCTCCTGCTCCACCACCGGGTGGCGAAGATCCGTCCCGATCCTGTCGGGGTGCATGCGGCCTCCCATGTCGTCAAGGATTCGCAATGGGCGCGTCCACGCCCAGCATCTGCCCATTGGATCCATCCCTGACCGCCCGCGCCACGAATACGAAGGGAATCGCGATGACGGGCGACGACCGACCCTCCGTCCTTTCGCCAGGTCTCGTCTTCACGCGGGCCGCGACCGCCACCGCCGGCGTACTCGCGGTCCTTTCTGTCGCGTACGGCGTGTACCTCGTCCGCGGCATCATCGTGCTCGTCCTCATCGGGCTGTTCGTGGCGGTCAGTCTCGATCCGGCCGTACGCTGGATGACCGCCCGTGGGCTGCGCCGTCCGTGGGCGGTCGCCATCCTGGTCGTGGCCGGCCTGGTCCTGCTCGCCGGATTCGTCTGGTCGCTGGTGCCCCCGATCACCCGGCAGGGCAGCGCACTCGTCACCGAGCTGCCCGGGTACCTGCGGCGGCTGTCCGACCAGTCGCAGACCGTACGGGAGATCACCGACCGTTACCACCTCACGGCGCGGCTGACCGGACTCGCCTCGGCGCTGCCGGGCAAGCTCACCGGCGGCGCGGTCGGCTTCCTGCACCGTTTCCTCGGCGCGCTCACCTCCACGGTGACCGTGCTGGTGCTGGCCGTGTACTTCATGGCCGACCTGACCCGCCTGCGCCGGGGACTGGTCCGGGTGGTCCCGTCGGCGCGCCGACCGCGGGTCGCCCACACGGTCGACGTGATCACCGACAAGGTCGGCGCCTACATGATCGGCAATCTGCTGATCTCGCTGATCGCCGGGGTTGCCACCTTCGCCTGCCTGGAACTGCTCCGCGTGCCGTATGCGGCGCCGTTGGCCGTGACCGTCGCCCTGACCGACCTGATCCCCATGATCGGCGCCACGCTGGGCGCCGCGATCTGCGTCCTCGTGGCGCTCGGCACGAGCGGAGTCTGGCCGCAGGCGGTGATCGTCCTGCTGTTCTTCATCGCCTACCAGCAGCTCGAAAACTACTTCATCGCGCCGCGGGTCCTGCGAGACTCGGTCAGCCTTTCCGCCGTCACCGTGCTCCTCGTGGCCCTCGCCGGCGGCACCCTCCTCGGCCTGGTCGGCGCGGTCATGGCGATTCCGCTCGCGGCCACCGCGAAGGTGCTGCTGTCCGAAGCGCTGCCGGACGCGGAACGCGAGCCGTCCGAGCCCGCATGACCGACCGGGTCGCCGGGTGCTCGGTCAGCGCAGTGGGCGGAACGCGGCCCGGAGTTCCGCCGCGAACAGCTCCGGCTCCTCCCAGGCGGCGAAGTGGCCGCCCCGTTCGGCCTCGCCGAAGTAGTCGAGGGTGGGGTAGCACGCCTCGGCCCAGCTGCGCGGTGTCCGCCAGATCTCGCCGGGGAAGGTGCTGAAGCCGACCGGGATCCGGGGCGGCGGGAGCGGCGGGGTGCCCGCGGAGGGCGAGTCCGGTCCGTACGCCTCCCAGTACGACCGGGCCGCGGAGGCGCCCGTGCCGGTCAGCCAGTAGGTCGTGACGTTGTCGAGGATGTGGTCGCGGGTGAGGTTGCCCGAGGGCCGGCCGTCGACGAACGCGCGGGCGATCTTGTCGTAGGCGTCGGTGTCGTGGTCGATCATCCAGGCGGCCAGGGCGACCGGTGAGTCCAGCAGCGCGTACCCGATGGTCTGCGGCCGGGTCGCCATCTCCACGAAGTAGCCGTTCCCGCTGGTCTGGAACGTCTTGATGGCGGCCAGCGCGGCGCGCTCGGCGTCCGTGGCGTGCGGCAGGGACGCCGGGTCGTTGAGCGCGGGCACGAGCAGGTTGGTGTGGATGCCGGCGAGGCCGTCCGGGCCCAGCCGTCCCATCGCGTCGGTGACACCGGCGCCGACGTCACCGCCCTGGGCCACGTAGCGGTCGTAGCCGAGCCGGCGCATCAGCTCCGACCACGCCCGCGCGGTCCGGACGAGATCCCACCCGACCTCGGCCGGCTCCCCCGAGAAGCCGTACCCGGGCAGTGACGGCAGCACGAGGTGGAACGCGTCCGTGGCGGCGCCGCCGTGCGTGGTGGGATCGGTGAGCGGGCCGACGGAGTCGAGCATCTCGATGACCGAGCCCGGCCAGCCGTGCGTCATGATCAGCGGCAGCGCGTCCGGGTGCCCGGACTCGACGTGCACGAAGTGGATGTCCACGCCGTCGATCTCGGTGGTGAACTGCGGCAGTGCGTTCAGCCGGGACGCGACCCGCTGTCCGTCGTACTCCGTCGCCCAGTACTGGTGCAGCGCCCGCATCGCGGCCAGCTGCACACCCTGCGCACGGTCGCCAACAAGCTCACTGCTCGGCCAGCGTGTCGCCGCCAGACGGCGACGGAGATCGTCGAGCGCGTCCTTGGGAGTCTCCACGGTGAACGGTCGGACGGGGCTTCCCGCCTGCTGCTGAGGCTTGGTCATGTCAGGACGTTCCTCTCTGTGGGAACCCGGAGTCCGCCTCGGCGTGGGCACCGCACGGCCGCGATGCCCACGCACCGGCGGTCAGCCGACGAGCCGTGCCGCCCGTCTGCCGGTGTGGCGCACGGTGAAGGCGGCGAAGATCTCGCTCACGCCGTGGAAAATGGCCCACACACCGACCAGGGTCACCAGTGTCACCAGCGACCGCTCCCAGGAACGCACCGCCCACACGCCGAGCGCGAGTTCGGCGATGCCGAGCAGCAGCCCGGTCCACCACCACGGCGTCTTCGGGCCGGCCAGCGCGCCGACCAGGTGGATCACGCCGAAAATGATCAGATACCAGGCGACCAGGACCGACACCACGTACAGGGTCTTGCCCGGCCACGCGAAGGTGAGAATCCCGGCGGTCACGCCCAGAATGCCTGCCACGATGAACAGCCAGCGCCAGGCATGGACGCGGGTGGCCACGATCAGCTGGGTGACGCCGCCGAACACGAAGGCGACGCCCACGAACGCGGCTACCGCGGCGATGCTGCCCATCCGGTAGGACAGCACGAACATGCCGAACCAGGTCCACAGCACCCCGAGAATCAGGAACCACCACCAGATGCCCGGGGCCTCCCCTGCCCCGGGCCGGCCGGAGTTCCGCGCCAGGTCGGCGTCGCGCACCTCACTCGTCATCGGATCCCTCCCTCAACGGCTGTCGTCGCGGGCGACACCCCATCGCGCCGCTCCCGGATGCCCACCGGCCGGGCCCGGCTAGGAGCGCGCTGCCGCGAGTTCGTCGGCGTACGCGCGGGCGTCGATCGCGTCCAGGATCGCCAGCTCCGCGTTGTCTACCGCCCAGGCGGCGAAGTCCAGGGCGTCCGCGGCGTCGGCCTCCAGCCAGTCCGCATCGGTGGCGGCAGCCTGCACGTCCAGTTGCCGGCCCCGCTCGTCGATCCTGGCTCTGGCATCGGCCATCTTCGCCGCCACCTCGGCCTTCATCTGTGCCCACTTGCTGCGCGCGTCGGCTTCGGCCCGGTCGGCCTGCTCCTGCGCCTTCTGGCCGGCCCGGTCGAGGTCGGCGCGGGCCTGATCCACCCGCTTGGTGAGCTGATCGCGGGACTCGGCGGCGGCCGCCTGCACCGACGCCGTGGTCGCCGCAACGCGCTGTTGGAGCGCGTCGAGCTGTTCCGAGAAGTCCATCGTGTCCTCCCTGACTGCGCCGAGTTGCCGGCCCGGGCTGTCCGCCTGCCGGCTTTCGCTTCGCCCTTGAGTCGGGATGGGGAGTCTCGCGCTGATCCGGCCCGGCGCGTCGGCTGGTCACATAACGCCGTCGCCGGACCCCGTCCGGGAGCATCCATCCCGGTCAGCGCCAGCGTGGCAGCGTCCGCCGGAGGTCCAACAGGGACTTTCGGCCCGATGCGATGTGGGCCTTCTCGCGCCAACCGGAAGGATTCCGGTTGGCGCGAGACTCACTGCGGCAGTTGGGTGCCCGCCTGTTCGGCGACCAGATAGGCGGCGTACCAATCCGGCCAGTTCTCGTCGTGCTGCCCGAGGCGCTTCTCGTGCTCCCCGTGCGCGGCCGCCGTCCGCTGCAGCGCCTTGCTCAGATCGTCCACCGACACGAAGGTCGTCTCGGTGGCGGCGACGCGGCCCGGCAGGCGCGTGGTGACCTCCTGCACGAGCCACCCGTTGCCGTCCGGGTCGCGGAACGTGACGAACGAGCCGTAGCTCGCACGGTCGTCCGCCGGACCGCTCAGCCGAGCAGCCGGATCGCCGGGCCGGAACTGGGCGCCGGGCGTACCGGGGTGGAAGACCTCACTGACCTCGGCGCCGCGGGCCGCGAGCTGGGCGCGCGCCGCGCTGATGTCGGCGACGACCAGGTAGAGGCCCTGGGCCGAGCCGGGTTCGGCCGTGGTGATCCTCGTGCCGAACTGCACAGAGCACCCGGAGCCCGGCGGGGTGAACTGGACCACCCGGAACCCGTTGTCGAAGCCGAAGTCGGCGTCGAGCCGCCAGCCGAGCCGGGCGTAGAACTCCCTGGCGCGAACGACGTCCGCGACCGGGATGACGACAACCTCGAACTTCAGGTCCACCCTGGGCTTCGTGATGCTCATGACGTCCTCCTGGGACAAGCAGGTCGGGTGTGACCCGTCATGCCGCTGCGACGCCCTCGTCCAGCGGGCTCATCGCGGATGCGAGCGCGGCGCCGGGATGCCGTCGCGGGCGATCCGGGTCAGTGCGCGCACGGCTTCGCGCTCGACGAGCAGCGGCACGAAGTCGCGGACGGGCGCGGCGCCGAAGCGGCGATGGACATCGTTGACGCAGGCCGCCACCGTGGCGTCGTCGACCTCGGGAAATCGCTGCTGGAGCGCGGTGACGAGCTGGCGCATCGCCTCCAGCTCGGTATCGGTTACCCGCTTCGCAGAAGCCGCATCGGTGGTCACATCATGAGATTCAACCCGTCTCCGGCCATCGTGGAAACACCTGAGCCCGACCTCCGTGGATCACCCACCCACTGTTCATCGATCGGATACCGGGCGTTACCGCTTCGGTGGCCGGGGCCGTGCGGCCTCCGGCCACCGAAGCGGGTACGGGTTCAGTACAGGCCGAGCGCGGCGCGGAACGTGGTGAACAGGTCGGTCTGGTTGGTGACGCCCAGCACCCGGTAGGCCTGCGGGCCCTGCGCGGCGATGCGGACCTCGGTGCCGGTGTGGTCCTGCGAGGAACTCGGCGCGCCGGCCACGGTCGCGTAGTTGACCACCATCGGCGCGCCGTCGGCGGTCAGCAGGGTGGCGATGGCGCCGGGGCTGTGGTGCGCACTGGTCTGCGGGTATTCGATGATCTGGCTGGTGTGGCCGTGGTCGGCGGTGACGACGACCAGGGTGTCCCGGTGGGTGCGGGCGTAGTCCAGCGCGACGGCGATCGACCGGTCGAACTCGACCGTCTCCCCGATCTGGCCGCACGGGTTGGCGGCGTGGTCCTGCTTGTCGATCGAGGCGCCCTCGACCTGCAGGAAGAAGCCCTTGTCCCGACGACCGGCGGACTTGGCGTCGAGCAGGTCGATCGCCCTGCGGGTCATGTCCGACAGGTGCGGCATGGTGGCCGGTCGCGCCGGGTTGGAGCGGGTGCAGGCCACCGGTTCGGTGTTCGCCGGGTACGGCGCGGCGAGCGGGCCGGTCCACTCCAGGTCCATGTTGCCGGGCGAGAACAGGCCGAGCACCCGCTGGTGCCGGTTCGTGGCGGCCAGTCCGGCGCTGTCGGTGACCACGGTGTACCCGGCGGCCCTGGCCTGGTCGGTCACGGTCCTGCCGGTGAACGGACCGGCCTTGACGGTCTGGTCGAAGCGCTGCTTCCCGCCGCCCATGAGCACGTCGACGCCGGTCTGCACCTCCTGCTCGGCGATCGATCCGGCGCCGCCGTTGGCCTTGTTGTTGGCCGGGCAGGCGGCCATGTTGTCCGGGCCCTGGCAGGACCGGTCGACCACGTGCGACGCCAGGACGGCCGGGGTGGCGTCGGTCAGCTCGGCGGTGGTGATGTCACCGGTTTGGTAGCCGGCCGACTTCGCCTGTTCGAGGATCGTGGGCTGCGGCTTGCCGTCCGGGGTCACCGAGATCGCACCGTTGTAGGTCTTGTGCCCGGTCGACCAGCCGGTGCCCGAGGCGGCCGAGTCGGTGACGTACTCGGGCTTGGCCGGGTCCGTCTTCTGCACCGCGTATGTGGTGTACTCGCCGGTCAGCGGCAGGGTGTCCATGGCCAGCCGGCCGGCGGCGCCCTTGGCGTAGTTGCGCGCGATGGTGATCTCCGAATCGCCCATCCCATCGCCGAGCAGCATGATCACGTTGCGGGCGTGGCCACGGCTGACCGCGTCGCGGGCCGCGTCGGCCCGATCGAAGCTCTGCGCCGGTGCTGCGCCCGCGACCAGCGCGAGCGCGGAGAACACCGGCACGGCCACCAGGCCGGCCCGCCCGACCCGCCGCGAAGGGAATCGCATCACAGTTGTCCTTTCCGCGGCCGCATCCCGGCCGCACACGGCAGCCAGTCCAGCGAACCGGTCCAGACGGCAGGTGGAGGCCTCGTAACACGCCGGTAAACATCCACGTCAGACCCGTGATCCGTACGAGCATGATTCACATTCCGGTGACATCCGGGCATCGACGCCGTTTACCCCACTGCGGACTTCGGGGCTGTGGTAACGTCCGGCCGGCGTAACGGACATATTCGGCGTGTTCAGGGGTGCGTCATGGCCTACATCGTGGATTTCACCACCGTCTCGACCGTCGGCCTGGAGTCGTCACCGGTCGCGGACGCGCTGGCCGGTCTGCGGGCGAACGAAGCCCGCTACTTCAAGAACAAGTACGACCACGAGTTCACGGTGGAGCCCGCCGCCGAGGCCCGGGCGACCATCGACTGGGTGCACCGCATCCTCAAGGAGGAACGCGACCTCGTCATCGCGTCGCGCCCGCTGGAGGCGACCGCCTTCCAGGTCGAGAACATCCGGATGGCCTACGTCTTCTACGAGAGCGGGCTGTCGATCAACGTCATGTACACCATCGACGACGACGGCAAGCGGGCGGTCGGGTTCAAGCTCTCCGACGGGATGGAGGTTCCCGAGGAGCTCGCCGCGCGGTTCAAGTTCGCCCGGCAGAAGTCGAAGCTGGCCGGAACGATCCGCGGCTCCTATTTCACCATCAAGAACGAGTACTGAACCCGGCAGCGGCGAAGCGTGGTCGCTCCGCCGCCGCCGGGTGCGTGTCACGAGCCGATCGGCTCCCGGGCCAGCGCGGCGATGTGCCGGGGCAGCTCCGCCCACACCTGCGGGGTGTAGAAGTGGCCGCCCGGCAGCTCATCGTGCCGGAACCCGCCCCGCGCCAGCGCCCGCCACCGGGCGGCGGTGTCCGGGGCGATCACCGCGTCCCGGTCTCCGGTGAGCACCTGCAACGGCACGCTGATCTCGCTGCCCTCGGCCCAGGTGAACGTGTCCCGTACCCGGATGTCGGCCCGCATCAGCTCGACCGCCATCTCCCGCAGGTCAGGGTCGTCCAGCACGTAGTCGGGAAGCAGGCCGTTCACCCGCATCCAGTCCACCAGGCCGCCGTCGCTGTCCTGCCGGGACGGGAACATGTCCCGCGGGGTCAGCCCCCGGCTGGGCGCGTTCGCCGACGACACCACGAGCGCCTCGGGCAGCGGCCCGCCACGGCGCTCCAGCCGGCTGGCCACGTCGGCCGCCATCCACCCGCCCATGCTGTGCCCGAACAACACGTACGGGCGCAGCGACGCGGCGGCGGTCACCGCGGCGAGAGCATCCTCGGCCAGCGCGTTCCAGTCCTCGGCGTACGGATCGAGGAACCGGCCGTCCCGGCCGGGGTAACAGATCGTCGCCAGCTCCACGTCGGACGGCAGCACGTCCGCCCACGGGAGGTACCCGCCGGAGCCCCCGCCGCAGAAGCCGAGGCAGACCAGGGTACGGCTGGCCCGCGGGTTGGGCCGGGCCCGTACCACGATGTTGTCGATGTCGCGCATCCGCGTCTCCCTTGATCGGCCGGCCTCAGCCGGCGGTCAGCGCCCCGGCCGGCGAACCGGCCAGCGTCTCGACGTGCCGGGCCAGCTCGGACAGGCGCGGGTGCCGGTAGACGTCCCGGGTGGTGATCGCCACCCCGAACGTCCGCTTCAACCGGGCCACCGCCCGCAACGCGACCAGCGAATGCCCGCCGAGCGCGAAGAAGTCGTCGTCCGCGCCGACCCTGTCGCGGCCGAGGACCTCCGCCCACACCTCCGCGATCACCCGGGCGACCTCGCCCACCGGCGCGTCGTCACCGGCGCCGGCCGGGACGTCGGCGGCGGCGGGGTCGGGCAGTGCCGCGTGGTCCAGCTTGCCGTTCGCGGTCAGCGGCAGCGCCGCCAACCCGACCAGGTCACCGGGGAGCATGTACTCCGGCAGCGTCTCGGCCAGCGCCGCCCGCAGCGTCGCCGCCGGCACCGTCGAGACGTGGTAGCCGACCAGCTGGGTGCCACGGCCGGGCAGCTCGCGCAGCACCACGGCCGCCGCGCTCACCCCGGCGCAGGCGCGCAACGCCGCCTCGATCTCACCCAGCTCCACCCGGTAGCCGCGCAGCTTCACCTGCCCGTCGGCGCGGCCGAGGAACTCCAGCACGCCGTCGGCGCGCTGCCGTACCCGGTCGCCGGTGCGGTACATCCGGGCGCCGGGCACACCGGTGATCGCCGGAACGAACCGCTGCGCGGTCAGCCCCGGCCGGCCCAGATAGCCCAGTGCCACCCGGGTACCGGACAGGTACAGCTCACCCGGCTCCCCCACCGGCACCGGACGCAGGCGCTCGTCCAGGACGTGGGTGTCGACGCCCGTCAGGGCGGTACCGATGTGCGGGCCGCCGGGGCCGGAGATCCACGTGGCGGTCGCGTCCACTGTGCACTCGGTCGGGCCGTACACGTTCACCGCGTCCAGCCGTCCCTCGGCGGCGGCGTCGGCGATCTCCCGCCACACCGGTTCGCGGATCGGCTCACCGCCGATGAACAGCCGCAGCGGAGGCTGCGCGGCGAGCAGCCGGTCCCGCAGCAGATCCCAGTGCGACGGCGTCAGGTCCAGGTCGGTCACCGCGCACTCGGCGAGCCAGGCCGCCAGGCGCTCCGGCTCCGTACGGTGCTCCTGCTCCAGGATCACGACGCTGTCGCCGCGGCAGACCCGCGCCCACTGCTGCACCGACGCGTCGAACGAGGCACTGGCGTTCCACGCCACCACGCGCGGCGCCGCCGCGTACGCGCCGGCCCGCTCCAGCGCCGTGACCAGCGCGGCCACCGCGCCGCGGTGCACCAGCACGCCCTTCGGGCGGCCGGTCGAGCCGGACGTGTAGATCAGGTACGCCGGATCCAGGGCCGTCACGTCGGTGTCCACGAACGTCTCACCGGCCGCCTCGGCACCGGCGACCGGGATCGCCGGCACGTCGGCCGACAGCCACCCCGGACGCGACGCCGTCACCAGCGCGCCGAGGCGGGCGTCGTCGGCCATGAACGCCAGCCGGTCCGCCGGGTACGCCGGGTCCAGCGGCACGTACGCGGCACCGGCCCGCCACACCGCGAGCATCGCCACCAGCAGGTCGGTGCCGCGCGGCAGGCAGACGCCGACCCGGTCGCCGCGGCCGATGCCGTACCCGCGCAGCGCCTCCGCCAGCCCGCCGGTACGGCGGTCGAGCGCGGCGAAACTCAGCGCGCCACCGGTGTCCCGTACGGCGATCCGGTCCGGGTCGCGGCGCACCGCGTCCCGGAACCGCACCAGCAGGTCGCTCATCGCCCCGCCTCCCCGTAGGTGCCGGCCGCCGGGGCCACCGTGGGTGCGCAGTCGGTCAGCTCGACCGGCTCGCCCATCGCGACCAGGATCCGCCGGCCGCCGCGGAACGGGTCCCGGCCGTGCGTGTTCAGGATGTTGTCCACCAGCATCAGGTCACCGGCGCGCCACGTCTGCCGCACGGTCGCGGCCCGGTACGCCTCCTCGATGGCGACCAGGTCCTCGCGGGTCAGCGGCGTGCCGTCGCCGAAGCCGGTGTTGAACGGCAGGTCGTCGCGGCCGAACTCGTCGATCAGCGTCTCCCGCAGCTCGTCGTCGAGCGCCCACTCGTTCCAGAACGCCATGTGGTTGAACCACACCTGCTCCCCGGTCACCGGGTGGCTGATCACCCCGGGACGGCGCTGGCCGGTGCGCAGGTGCCCGTCGGACTGCCAGCGGCAGTCGATCAGGTTCTCCGCGCAGTACTGCTCCACCTCGGCCCGCTGCTCGGTGCCGAACGCGGTCTGCCAGTCGGTGGAGATGTGCTCCGAGTAGCTGCGGTAGAGCATCCAGCCGGTACGGCGGACCCGCTCGACCAGCTCCGGCGGCAGTGATGCCAGCACCGCGCGGCAGTCCGCGACCGGCGTCGCGCCGCCCTCCGGCGGTGCGGTCAGGCAGGCGAACATCAGCAGGCCGGGAAAGGTGAGCGTGTAGCTGTTCTCGTTGTGCATCCGGATCGGCTGCGCCGCCGGCAGATCGGTGGAGGAGAAGACGCCGTTGCCGAAGTCGCTGCGCGGCGTGGCCTTCTCCCGGTACGGGGTGCGCCCCCGCATCAGCGTGTCCCGGACCAGGCCGAAGTCCTCGACGCTGCCGATCGGCAGGCCGCGCAGGAAGACCGTGCCGTACTCGTGCAGTGCGGCGCGCAGCGCCGGCTCCGCCTCGGCCAGCCAGGACAACGCCGTCGGCAGGTCGTCGAGCCCGGCGATCTCGGCCGTCGCGGGCCGGCCGGGCTCGCGAAGCCAGGTGATCGGGCCGAGCGCGGTGACGCTTGTGGAACCCATCGCGGTTTGTTTCCTCTCGCACCTGTGCCACCTCGCCGGCCGGACCGCCCGGACACGTGTGGCTCGTTTCGACTGGTGGGGGTGTGCGGTTTGCGGCGGCTCCGACCGGTCCGGTCCCGCCACGAATCGACAGCCGACGCTAGCGAGGACTCCGACCGGCCGGCGGCAGTCGCGGAGGCAGCCCGGCGGCAGCTTGCGGCGACGCTGCCGCGGGGTGGTGCGCCGGCCGGGGATCCGCGGACGCCGGACCACCGCCGGTACTTCCGCACAGCTGCCGGTCGAGCTGCCGCTCACCGACCCGGCCGGCCCCTAGCGTCATCTCGACACGTCGTTCGCGTCGCCGGCCCCACCGCCGTCGCCGCCCCGCCGGGCAGCGCCTCCGCAGCGAGCTCCCCGCACGGCCGTCATCCATCGCAGCGCGTTCTCCGATTCGGGGTGAAGACAATGTCGGTACAGCGGCCGCCCACCGGCGCGGGCCAGCAGACCGGTCCGGTCGGCGCAGCGCCCGCCGGCCCGGCGGGCACCGAGCCGATCGCCGGCGCACCGAACGGCACGGTGCCGGCGCGGATCGCCCGGATCGCGGCGCGGGAGCCGGACCGGATCGCGCTGCGCCTCGGCACGCGGGAGGTCACCTACCGCGAGCTGGCCGGCCGCGCCGGACGGCTGGCGGCCCGGCTGACCGGTGCCGGTGTCCGTACCGGCGAGGTGGTCGCGGTCGCCGGCACCGACCGGTTCGCGACGATCACCGGCATCCTCGCCGTGTGGTGGGCGGGCGCGGTCCACCTGGCCGTGGACCCGGCGGCACCGGCCGCCCGCACCGAGGCGATCCTCGCCGACGCCGACGCCCGCCTGCTGCTCACCACCGACACCGACGGGAACGGCTCGGACGACGCGCCGCAGCACGGGGTCCGGCCGGGGGCCGGCTGGCTGGCGGAGTTCACCGCGGCACCGGCCGCCGACGCGGCGGAGCACGCCGGGGCCGTGCCGGCGGCGCGGCCGGAGCAGCTGGCCTACCTCGTGTACACCTCGGGGACCACCGGGATGCCGAAGGCGGTCGCGGTCACCCACGGGACGCTCGCCACGCACGTCGCGTCGGCTCGGGAGCGCTTCGGCATCGGATCCGACGACGCGGTGCTGCACCTGGCCCGGCCCACGGTGGACGTGGCGGTCGAACAGATCGCCACGGCGCTGACCGCCGGCGCCCGGCTGGTGCCACCGCCGTCCGGGCTGCTGTCCGCGGAGGAGTTCCTGCGGCTGCTGGCCGCCGAGCGGGTCACCGTGGCCAACGTCGCCGCCGGGTACTTCCACGAGGTGGTGGCGGCGGTGCGGGCCGGCGGGCGGGTGCCGGACACCCTGCACACGATGATCTCCGGCAGCGACCGGCTCTCCGCCCGCGCCGCCGCCGACTGGGCGGCGCTGACCGGGGTGCGGCTGCTCAACGCGTACGGTCCGACGGAGACGGTGATCACCGCGACGGTCGCGGACGCGCCCGTGTCCGGCGGGGACGGGCCGGCGGACGGGGCCAGCGTGCCGATCGGCGCGGTGCTCGGCGACCGGCGCGCATACGTCCTGGATTCCCGGCTGCGGCCGACCGACTCCGGTGAGCTGTACCTCGGCGGTGACCTGGTCGCCGTCGGCTACCTGGGCCGGGGCGGGCTCACCGGGCAGCGGTTCCTGCCCGACCCGGCCAGTGCGCCCGGCGCCCGGATGTACCGCACCGGCGACCTGGTCCGCCGGGCCGGCGACGGCCTGGAGTTCATCGGCCGCACCGACGACCAGGTGAAGATCCGCGGATTCCGGGTCGAGCCGGGCGAGATCACCCACGCGCTCGGCGCCCACCCGGCGGTCGCCGCCTGCGCGGTGGTGGCGCACGGTACGGCCGAGACCGGGCAGCGGCTGGCCGGCTACCTGGTCCCGGTGCCCGGCGCCGACCCGGATCCGGCCGAGGTCCGGGCGTTCCTCGCCGACCGGCTCCCGGAGCACATGGTGCCCGCGACGCTGACCGTCCTGCCCGCGTTGCCGGTGACCGCCGACGGCAAGCTGGATCGGGCCGCGCTGCCCGAGCCGCTGCCAGAGGCCCGGCCGGACGACACCTTCGTCGCCCCGCGTACCCCGGCGGCGCAGCTGGTCGCCGGGATCTGGGCGGACGTGCTCGGCGTCGCCCGGGTCGGCCTCACCGACAGCTTCTTCCACCTCGGCGGCGACTCGCTGACCGCGGTCCGGGTTGCCGGCCGGGTGTACGAGGTGTTCGGCCCGGTCTCGCCGTACCTCATCTTCGAGGCGCCGACGCTCGGCGAGTTCGTCGACGCGGTGCAGGAGGGGCTCGACGACGGCCGGACCCGGCGCCCCGGCCCGCAGCGCCGTCCCGCGGCGACCGCCCCGCTGTCGCGGGTCCAGCGTGGACTGTGGCTCACCGACCTGTGGGAGCACGGTAGCCCGGCGTACAACGTGCCGTGGGTGTTCGAATTCGGCGCAGCCGTCGACGCCGACCGGTTGGAACGGGCGATCGGGCTGGTGGTGGCGCGGCACGAGGCCCTGCGGACCACGTTCGCGCTCGACGGCGACCTGCCCCGGCAGGTGATCCACGACAGCGTCGAGGTACGGCTGGCGGTCAGCACGGCCGCCGACCCGGAGCCGCTGATCCGGGCCGAGGTGAGCCGCCCGTTCGATCTGGCCACCGGGCCGCTGCTGCGGGCCCGGCTGATCCACACCTCGCCGACCACGGCGAGCCTGCTGCTGGTCTTCCACCACATCGTCTGGGACGAGGGCTCGCTGCCGGTGCTGGAGCGCGAGCTGCGCGCCGGCTACGAGGGGCGCGGCCACACGCTGGCCCCGCTGCCGATCCAGTACGGCGACCACGCCCGGTGGACCCGGGAGGGCGCCGCCGCCAGCCGCCCCGAATACTGGGTGGAACGGTTGCGCGGCGCGCCGGCCGGGCCGACGATCCGCACCGACCGGGTCCGGCCCGCGACCCCCGCGCACCGCCTCGACCACCGCCGGTTCGCCCTCGACGACGTGCTCGCCGACGCGGTACGCCGGCTGGCCCGCTCCGCCGACGCCACCCCGTTCATGGTGCTGCTGGCCGGGCTGGCGCTCGCCGCGAACCGGCACGGCGGCACCACCGACATGGTCGTCGGCACCCCGGTGAGCCTGCGCGAGCGGCCCGAGTTCGCGCCGCTGATCGGCTACTTCATCAACCTGCTGCCGCTGCGGCTGCGGCTGGCGGCCGGGGACACCGGCCGGGACCTGCTGGAACGGGTCCGCGCGGAGGCCCTCGGCGGCTACCAGCACCAGGACGTACCGCTGGAGGAGATCGTCGACCGGGTCCGGCCGGGGCACACCGACGCCCGGCATCCGCTGTTCCAGCTGGTCTTCGAGATGCACCCGGCCACCCCGCCGGCGCCGCCGCTGGACGGGGTTCCCGTCACCCGCCGGCTGCACGTCAACAACGTCTCCCGGTTCGACCTGTCCTGGTCGGTGGAGGACGACGGGGTCGGCTTCTCCGGCCGGATCGAGTTCGACACCGACCTCTTCGACGCCGCCACCCTGGACGACCTGCGGGACCACTGGTTCGCGGCGCTGCAGACGCTGACCGCCGACCCGGACGCCGAGGCGGTGCCCGCCCGGGCAGCGCAGGGCGGGACGGGCACCGACCGCGACCTGCCGGTGCACGTCCTCTTCGAGCGGCAGGCCCGGCGGACCCCGGATGCGGTCGCGGTGATCGCGGGCGACACCCGGCTCACGTACGCGGGGCTCAACGCCCGCGCCAACCGGCTGGCCCGCCACCTGCGGGCGCACGGCGTCGCGCCGGGTGCCGTGGTCGCGGTCCTCGTGGACCGTGACGCCGACCTGGTGACCGCGCTGCTGGCGGTGCTCAAGGCCGGCGCCGGCTACACGCTGCTCGACCCGGAGCTGCCGGCCGCCCGCCGGGCGGACGCGATCGCCGACTGCGCCGCCCACCTCACCGTCACCCGGCAGATGATCCGGGACGTCAAGGCCGGCGCCGACCAGGCCCTCGCCGAGTCCGGCCTGGAACAGGACCTGGACCTGCCGGTGCCCGCCGACGCGGTGGCCTGCGTGATGTTCACCTCCGGCTCCACCGGCCGGCCCAAGGGAGTCACCGCCACCCATCGCGCGCTCACCGCCACCTACCTCGACCAGCGGTACGCCGACTTCGACCCGGATCAGGTGTGGTTGCAGTGCTCCCCGGTCTCCTGGGACGCGTTCGGCCTGGAGCTGTACGGGGCGCTGCTGTTCGGCGGCGTCACCGTCCTGCACCCCGGGCAGCGCCCCGACCCGGAGACCATGACCGACCTGGTGCTGCGGCACGGCGTCACCCAGCTGCAGCTGTCGGCGAGCCTGTTCAACTTCCTGGTCGACGAGTTCCCGCAGATCTTCGCGCCGCTGCGGGTGGTCTTCACCGGCGGCGAACGCGCCTCGGTCGCCCACGTACGCCGCCTGCACGAGCGGTACCCGCTGCTGCGCATCGTCAACGGCTACGGCCCGGTGGAGAGCATGGGCTTCACTACCTGCCACCAGGTACGCCCGGCGGACCTGGACGCGCCGGCCGTGCCGATCGGCCGGCCCGTCGCCCACAAGGACGTGTACGTGCTCGACGCGCAGTACCGGCCGGTCCCGGACGGCGCGGCCGGCGAGCTGTACATGGCCGGTGATGGGCTGGCGCTCGGCTACGTCGGCCGCCCCGGCCTCACCGCGCAGCGGTTCCTGCCCGACCCGGCCGGGCCGCCCGGCGCCCGGATGTACCGCACCGGCGACATCGGACGGTGGAACGCCGACGGGACGCTGGACATCACCGGCCGCGCCGACGACCAGGTGAAGATCCGCGGGTTCCGCGTCGAGCCGGGCGAGGTCGCCGCCGCGCTCGCGGGCTGCCCCGGCGTCGGCGATGCCGCGGTGGTGGCCCGTTCCGGGCCGGACGCGGAGACCCGGCTGGCCGCCTACGTCACCGCGCCGGACGGCGCACCCGGCTACCCGGAGATCTGCGACTACCTCGGCACCCTGCTGCCCGACTACATGATCCCGAGCAGCGTCACCGTGCTCGCCGCGCTGCCGCTCACCCCGAACGGCAAGCTCGACCGGGCCGCCCTGCCCGCACCGGACGACCACACCGGCCGGGCCGCCCCGGCCGGGACCGGACCGGACCGCGCCGGTGACCCGCTGAGCGAGGCGGAACAGCTGGTCGCGGCGGTCTGGCGGGAGGTGCTCGGCGTCGACGAGGTCCGCGCCGACGACAACTTCTTCCGCCTCGGTGGCAACTCGCTGTCCGCCGTCCGGGTCGCGCTGCGGTTGACCGCCGAGACCGGCGTACGGATCCCGCCGCGCCTGGTCTTCTCCGCCCGGACCGTCTCCGCCATGGCCCACCGGATCGGCACCCGGTGACCCGCCCCGACGAGCAAAGGGAGTCGATCGTGCACAGCCGCACGGCACCGGTGTCCGGCCTGCAACGAGGCATGTGGTTCCTGGATCGCCTGCACCCCGGCTCCGCCGCCTACAGCGTGCCCTGGGTGTTCACCTTCGACGGGCCGGTCGACCCGGAGATCCTGCAGCGCGCGCTCGACCGGATCGTCGCCCGGCACGAGGCGCTGCGCACCACGTTCACGCTCGGGCCGGACGGTCCCCGCCAGGTGGTGCACGACCGGATGCCGGTGCCGCTGCGCCGCGGCGCCTACCCCGACCTGGCCGCCGCGATCGCCGGTGAGGCCGTGTTCGACCTGGCCACCGGGCCGCTGCTGCGCGCCGTCCTGGTCGACTCCCGCACGCTGCTGCTGAGCGTGCACCACATCGTCTGGGACGGCGCCTCGGCCGGCGTGTTCGAGCGGGAGCTGGCCGAGTGCTACACCGCCGCCTGCGAGGGCCGCGACCCGGTCCTGCCCGCGCTGGCCACCCAGTACGCCGACTACGCGACGGCGCCGGTGGAGGACGCGGACGAGCAGCTCGACTACTGGCGCGCGCAGCTCGCCGGGGCGCCCGCCCGCCTCGACGTGCCCGCCGACCGGCACCGGCCGACCACGGGGAGCTTCTCCGGGCGTACCGAGGAATTCGACCTGGATGCCGGGACCGGGACCCGCGTGCGGGCCCTGGCCACGACGGCGGACGCGACGCCCTTCATCGTGCAGCTCGCCGCGTTCGCGGCGCTGCTGAACCGCTACACCGGCGCCGCCGACCTGCTCATCGGCGCGCCCGTGAGCACCCGGAACCGGCCGGAGCTGACCGACCTGGTCGGCTACTTCGTCAACCTGGTGCCGCTGCGGGTGCGGGTGGATCGCGCGGGCAGCTTCCGGACGCTGGTCGAGCAGGTACGCGACACCGTCTTCGACGCGTTCGGCTGCCCGGACGTGCCGTTCGACGCGATCGTCGACGCGGTACGCCCAGAGCGCGCGGCCGGGGTGCCGCCGCTGGTGCAGGTGGTCTTCGGCGCGCACATGGCGGACCCGGCCCCGCTTCGGTTCGGGCCGCTGGCCGCGACCCGCCGGGTGGAGCGCAACGGCACCAGCAAGTTCGACCTGACCTGGTCCACCTTCGACGACGGCGAACTGCGCGGCGAGGTCGAGTTCAGCACCGACCTGTTCGACGCGACCACGGTGGACCGGATGGTCGGGCACTGGCGAACGCTGCTCGACGCGGTCCTCGCCGATCCCGACCGGCCGCTGTGGTCGGTGCCGCTGGACGCACCGGTTTCCCGGCCCGGGAGCGAGCCGGAGGTGCGCTGCCTGCACCACGATTTCGAGGCGGCCGCCGACCGGTTCCCGGACCGTCCGGCGCTCACCCACGGCGACACCACCATCTCCTACGCCGCGCTCGACCGGCGGGCCAACCGGCTGGCGCACGCGCTGATCGCCCAGGGAGTGCGCCGCGGCGACCGGGTCGGCGTGCTGCTCGACCGGACCGACCTCACCGTCGTCACCATCCTCGCCGTGCTCAAGGCCGGCGCCGCGTACGTGCCGGTGGACCCGGCGGCGCCGGAGGACAGGGCCGCGTTCGTCTTCGCCGACACGGCGGTCCGGCTGGTGGTCGCCGACCGGGACGTCCCGGACGGATTCGTGCGTTTGGACCCCACGGCCGCGTCCGCATCCGACCGGCGCCCCGACGTGCCGGTCGGCCCGGACGACCTCGCCTACCTGATCTTCACCTCCGGCTCGACCGGACGGCCGAAGGCGGTCGCCGTCGCGCACCGGCAGGTGTCCCGGCTGATGACCTCCGGCCTGGCGCACTTCGGCTTCGCCGAGACCGACGTGTGGACGCTGTTCCACTCCTGCGCGTTCGACTGGACGGTGTGGGAGCTCTGGGGGCCCCTGCACCACGGCGGCCGGCTCGTCGTGGTGCCGTACCTGCTCAGCCGCTCGCCGGAGGACTTCGCCGCGCTGCTGGCCGACGAACGGGTCACGATGCTCTGCCAGACCCCGTCCGCGCTGCGGCAGCTGGAGGCCGCGCTGCGCGCCGTACCCCGGCCGCTGCCGGCGCTGCGGTCGGTGATGCTCGGCGGTGAGGCGCTCGACCCGGCGGTGGTCCGCCGCTGGCATGCGCTGCCCGGCGGCGCACCCGCGCCGCTGTGCAACCTGTACGGCATCACCGAGACGACCGTGCACGTCACCACGCACGACGTCACACCGGACGGATTCACCCGCAGCCTGATCGGCGCGCCGATGCCGCACCTGTCGGTCACCGTCCGCGACGCCTGGCTGCGGCCCTGCCCGATCGGCGTCCCCGGCGAGATGTACGTCGAGGGCGCCGGGCTCGCCGACGGCTACTGGGCCCGCCCCGGCCTGACCGCCCAGCGGTTCCTGCCCGCGCCCGGCGGCGGCCGGATGTACCGCAGCGGCGACCTCGCCCGGCAGCTCGCCGACGGCGGCCTGGAGTACCTGGGCCGCGGCGACGACCAGGTGAAGATCCGGGGCTTCCGGATCGAGCTCGGCGAGATCGAGAGCGTGCTCGCCGCGCACCCCGCGGTCGACGACGCGGTGGTCACCGTGCACCGCCCCGACGACGGCGAACCGCGCCTGGCCGCCTACGTCACCGCGCACGGCCCGGCACCCACCTACCCGCAGCTACGCGAGCACCTCGCCGCCGTGCTGCCCGCGCACATGATCCCGGCGACGGTGACCGTGCTGCCCGTGCTGCCGATGACGGTCAACGGCAAGCTGGACCGGGCCGCGCTGCCCGCGCCCAGCGCCGAGCGCGCCGACACCGGCACCCGGTACGCCGCGCCCGCCACCGACGCCGAGCGGCTGCTGACCCGGGCCTGGAGCCGGATCCTCGGCGTCGCCGACGTCGGCGCCGACGACAACTTCTTCCACCTCGGCGGTGACTCGATCCGGGCCGTGCAACTCGCCGCCGCGCTGCGCGACGAGGGCTGGGCGGTCACCCTGCCCGACCTGTTCACGGCGCCCACCCCGGCCGCGCTCGCCCCACTGCTGCGCCCCGTCGACCCCTCCGCCGGCCGCACCCGGCCGTTCGATGGGCTCACCCCGGACGAGGTGGCGGCGCTGCCCGCGGACGTGGTGGACGCGTACCCGATGGCCGCCATGCAACTCGGGATGATCTTCCACATGGAACTGTCCGGCGACGCTGGCGGCTACCACAACGTCAACAGCTTCCGGGTCACCGGCCCGCTCGACCCGGCGGCGATGCGGACCGCGGTCGCCGACGTGATCGCCCGGCATCCCGTGCTGCGTACCAGCCTGCACGTGGTCGGCCACCGGCAGCCGCTGCAGCTGGTGCACGAGCGGATCCCCGCCCCGGTCGAGATCACCGACCTGCGCGCGCTGCCGCCGCAGCAGCAGGACGCCGCGGTCACCGAGGTCTTCGACGCGCTCTGCGCGACCCGCTTCGACCCGCGCCGCCCGCCGCTGTTCCGGGTGTGCGCGCAGCGGCTCACCGACGACGAGTTCCAGCTCACCATCGCCGAACACCACGCCATCCTGGACGGCTGGAGCTTCACCTCGCTGCTCACCGAACTGCTGGACCGGCACCGCGACCCGCACCGGCCGGTGGCGCCGCCGCCGGAGTCGACGTTCCGCGACTTCGTGGCCGCCGAACAGGCCGCCGCCGACTCCGCCGAGAGCGCGGCGTTCTGGCGGGAACGGCTCGCCGGGGCCAACGGCGCGCTCTTCACCGACCGCAGCGACTCGACAGAGGCCACCGCCGAGATCCCGCGCACCGTGGAACGGCTCCTGCCGGACGCACCGGCGCAACTGGCCGCGGCCGCCGAGGCGGCCGGTACCCCGATCAAGGCGGTCGCGCTCGCCGCCCACGTCACCGCACTGCGGCGGATCACCGGCCGGAGCCGGCTCACCACCGGGTTGTCCGTCAACGGGCGGCTGGAGGAACGCGGCGGCACCGACGCGTACGGGCTGTTCCTCAACACCGTCCCGCTCGCCCTCGACGTCGACTCGCTCGGCGACGGCCCCGACCTGGTCCGGGCCCTGCACGAGATCGAGACCGCGCTGCTGCCGCACCGCCGCGTCCCGTTCGCGCGGCTGGCCCGCTACATGGACAGCGCCCGCCTGGAGACCTGCTTCGCGCTGTTGCGGTTCCACCGGCTCGGCCGCGCCGGCATCGTCGACGACGCCCGCACCGGGTGCGAGCCGACGCTGCGCTACGAGCCGACCAACTTCGCGCTCGGCGTCGCCCTGGTCCAGGACCCCGGCTCCGGGCGCACCCTGCTCGCCGTCGACCACCTGCGCTCGCTGGTGCCCGACGGTGTCGCCGACGCGTACGCGGACGCGTACGCGTCGGCCCTCGGCGACCTCGCCGCCGCCACCACGTCCACGGCCGGATCCCACCGGCCCGTCGAATCTGGGAGGAACTGAATGGACGCGTTCGACACCTTCGCCGTGCTGATCAACGACGAGGAGCAGTACTCGATCTGGCCGACCGAGCTGGACGTGCCGGCCGGCTGGCGCCCCGTGGGTGTGTCCGGCACGCAGCAGGAGTGCGTCGCGCACATCGACGAGGTCTGGACCGACATCCGCCCGAAGAGCCTGCGCGACGCGCTCGCGACGGCCTGACCCCGATGTCCACTGACGACATCGACCGCACGGTGGCCGAGGTCTGGGCCGAGGTGCTCGGGGTGCCCGGGGTGCAGCCGACCGACGGGTTCTTCGCCCTTGGCGGCCACTCACTGGCCGCGCTGCGGGTCATCTACACGCTGCGCGACCGGCTCGGCGTGCCGCTGGCCCTGCGCGACCTGATGGCGGCGCGCACCTGCGCCGACTTCGCCGCGACGGTCCGCGGCGCGCTGAGCGGCGACGCCCCGGCCCGCCAGGTGGCGCCGCTGGTCGGCCGCCGGGGCACCCGGTGACCGCCGCGGTCACCCCGGCGGCGCCGGTGCGGCCGGACGTGGTGGACGCGTGGGCCTACCGGCCGTACCCGCTGCCGGAGGGCACCCCACGGGTGTTCTGCTTCCCGCACGCCGGCGGCGACGTCACCGCGTACGCCGCGCTCGCCGCCGCGCTCGCCCCGGACCGTGAGGTCTGGGCGGTGCGGCTGCCGGCGCGCGGGGGCCGGTACACCGAGGCGATGCCGGCCGGTTTCGACGCGCTCGTCGCGGCGATCGTCGCGGGCATCGGCCGGCACGTCCGCCCCGATGCGGTCTTCTACGGACAGAGCCTCGGCGCGCTGCTCGGCTACGAGGTGGCCCGCGCGCTGCCGGCCGGCCGGCGACCGTCGACCGTGGTGGCCGCCTGCGCCGGGGCACCGGACACCTGGCCCGGTACGGTGCCCGCCGACACGCTCGGCGCCGCCGCGCTGCTGCACGCCTGCGGCCTGGAGGTCGACGAGGCGATCCGGGACCTGGTCGTCGACACCATCCGCGCCGACCTGACGGTGTGCCGCGACTACCGGTACCGGCCCGCGCCGCGGCCCGGTTTCGCCCTGCACGCGGTCGCCGCCGCGGGTGACCCGATGATCGGGTCGGCCGACGTCGCCCGCTGGGCGATCGCCACCACCGGCCCGTTCAGCACCTCGGTCGAGGCCGGCGGGCACCTGCTCGCCACCCCGTTCTCCGCCGGACCCGCCGCACTGCTCCGCCGTCTGGGAGGCAGCCATGACCACGACCACGATTGACCTCACCGACCCGGCCCTCTGGGCCCGCGACGACGTCGGCGCGATCATCGACGAGCTGCGCGCGGTACCGGTGCAGCGCACAGAGACCGCGCAGGACGGGCCGGTCTGGTCCGTGCTCGACTACGAACTCGGCGCCCGGGTGCTCACCGACAACCGCACGTTCGGCTCGACCGGCGGGTCGCTGCTGGGCACCGGCGGCAACCCGGCCGGCGCCGGGAAGATGATGGCGCTGACCGACGGCCCCCGCCACCGCGAACTGCGCGCGCCGGTGCTGCCGTACTTCTCCCCTCGCGGGGTGCGCACCCTCACCGAACGCGTCGACGAACTCGCCGACGCGGTGGTCGCCGATGCGGTCGCCGAGGGCGAGACGGATCTGGTGCGCATGCTCGCGCCGGTGCCGCTGATCGTCATGTGCGACCTGCTCGGCATCCCGCACGACGACCGGGACCTGGTCGTCGCGGTCTGCGACGAGGCGTTCCTGGCACACACCCCGCAGCAGCGCCGGGCCGGGCACCAGCGGCTCATCCCGTACCTGTTCGAGCAGGTGATGCGCCGCCGGGCGCAACCCGGCGACGACCTGATCAGTACGCTCGCCGCGCACCGCATCGACGGCCGGCGGCTCTCCGTCGAGGAGGTGGTGCTGAACCTGGACAACATCCTGGTCGGTGGCGTGCAGACGGTCCGGCACACCGCGGCGATGAGCCTCTGGACGCTGATCCGGCACCCGCAGGCCTGGCAGCGGCTGCGCGACGGCGAGGCCGACCTCGGTACCGCCCTCGACGAGCTGCTGCGCTACACCTCGGTCGGGCTGCACGTGCTGCGCACCGCGAACGAGCGCACAGAGCTGGGCGGCGAGGTGATCGAGGCGGGCGACCGCGTGGCGGTCTGGGTCTGGGCCGCCGACCACGACCCGGCCGTCTTCGACCAGCCGCACGAGCTGCGCCTCGACCGATCGCCGAACCGGCACCTGGCGCTCGGCCTCGGCGCGCACTACTGCATCGGTGCGCCGCTGGCCCGGGCCGAACTGGGTGCGATCTTCCGGGCGCTGTTCCGCCGGGTCGCCACGATCGAGCCGACCGGCGCGCCCGTCCACAACCAGTCGATCATCAACTTCGGCCTCGACCTGCTCCCGGTCCGGCTGCACGCCCGGTGAGGAAAGACCGTTGACCCAGACGCAGATCCGCCCGCCGGATCGCACCGCCACCGGCTGGACCCGGGTGGCGCTGCTCCTCGCCGGGCAGGGCACCTCCCTCGTCGGTGACCAGGTGTTCTTCATCGCCGTGGTGTGGGCCGCCGCCGAACTCGGCGGCACCGCCGCGGTCACCTGGGTGACCCTCGCCGAGTCGGTGCCCCGCGCCCTCGCGATGATCTTCGGGGGCGCGGTCTGCGACGCGTTCGGGCCGCGCGCGGTGCTGCTGCGCACCACCGGGGTACGGATCGGCGTGCTCGCCGTGGCGTCCGTGGTGGCGCTGAGCGCCGGGACGGTGCCGCTGCTGGTGGCGGTCGCCGCGGTGGAGGGGGCCCTGCTCGGGCTCGGCACGCCGTCGTTCGGCTCGCTGATGCCCCGGATGGTGCCGCCCGCCGCGCTCGGCCGGGCCAACTCGATGCGCACCATGGTCGGCCGGTTCGCGCCGATCGTCGGCTCGCCGTTCGGCGCCTGGCTGGTCGCCACCGGCCACCTCGCCGTCGCGCTCGCCGTGGTCTGCGCCGGCTGCGCGGTCTCCCTCGGCTGCCTCCTGCCGGCCACCCGGGCGCTCACCCCGCCACCGTCCACGACGGCCGTCCGGGTGCCGCTCTGGCGACGCTCCGGCGACGGCCTGGTCCTGCTGCGCCACGACCGGCGGCTGCGGATGCTGTTCCTCTCCTCGCTCTGCCTGGACGTCGCATTCGCCTGGCCGATGAATCCCGGCCTGCCCGCGGTCATGCTCGACCGGGGGTGGGGCGTGGCCGGCGTCGGCATCCTGATCGCCTGCTGGGCGGTGGGTGCCCTCGCGTCCGCCGGGCTGGGCGCGCTGCTCGGCGACCGGATTCCGGTCCGGATCCGGCTGGTCGGCGGCGCCGCCGGCATCGCCGTCCTGCTCTCGGTCATGATCCTCGCGCCGACGCTGCCGCTGATGGCGGCGGTCGCGGCCGCGCTCGGCTTCTGCTCGGGCCAGAACGGCCCGGCCGCCGTGACCCTCTACCAGCAGGCCGCCCCGCCGGACCGGCTCGGCGCCGCGATGGCACTGGTGGCGCTGTCCGGCATCGGCTGCGCGCCGCTGGCGTACGCGGTCGTCGGCGTCGTCGCCGGTCTCACCTCCCCCACCGTCGCCTGGACGGTCAGCGCCGTGGTCGCCTTCGGCGGCCCGGTCGCCGCCGCCCGGGCGCTCCGCATCCCACCCGCCTCGTACTGAAGGGTTCGCCGTGCGTGCCTTGTCGTTCGGTCAACAGCGCCTCTGGTTCCTCGATCAGCTCGACGGGCCCGGCGCGACCTACAACGTCCCGTTCGCGCTGCGCCTGCACGGACCGCTCGACCGGGCGGCGTTGCGCGCCGCGCTCACCGACCTGCTGAACCGGCACGAGGTGCTGCGCACGGTCTACCCCACCGACGACGGCGTACCCCGGCAGCGGGTCCGGGCCGTCGACGCGGCTCCGCTGGCCGTCCATCCCGGACCGGTCACCGGGGCGGCGCTGCCGGGTCTGCTGCGGGCGGAGCTGACCCGGCCGTTCGACCTCGCCGCCGACCTTCCGGTACGCGCCACCCTCTACGCCCTCGGGCCGGACACGCACGTGCTGCTGCTGGTGCTGCACCACATCGCCTGCGACGGCTGGTCGCTCGGCCCGCTCGGCCGTGACCTGGCCACCGCGTACACCGCCCGGCACGCCGGCACCGCGCCGGACTGGGAGCCGCTCGCCGTGCAGTACGGCGACTTCGCCGACTGGCAACGCGAGGTGCTCGGCGACCCGGACGACCCGGACAGCCCACTCGCCGCCCAGCTCGACTACTGGAGCGGCCGCCTCGCGGACCTGCCCGCCCCGATGCCACTGCCCACCGACCTGCCGGGCGAGCCCGGCGCCGGGCAGGAATCCGTGGCGGACGCCGGGATCGTCGCGGTGACGCTGCCCGCCGAGCTGCACGCCGGGCTGCTGGCCATGGCCCGCGCCGCCGGCTGCACCCCGTTCATGGGACTGCGGGCGGTGGTCAGCGCGCTGCTCTCCCGGTGGGGTGCCGGACCGGACGTGGTGCTCGGCACCCCGGTCGCCGGGCGCTCCGAGGAGGTGCTCGCCGACCTGATCGGATTCTTCGTCAACACGCTGGTGCTGCGTACCGACACCGGCGGCGACCCCAGCCTCCGGGAGCTGCTGGCGCGGATCCGGGAGACCGGTCTGGCGGACTACGCCCATCAGGACACCCCGTTCGAGCGTCTCGTCGACCGGCTCGCCCCGGACCGGATGTCGGCCGCCCACCCGCTGTTCCGGGTGATGCTGGTGCAGCAGACCGACGGCGGCGACCCGCCCCGGCTGCCCGGCCTGACGGTCGCCGCGGAGCCGATCGACCTGCCGACCGCGAAGCTCGACCTCAGTGTCGTCTTCGCCGAGCGCTACACCGGCGGCACCCCGGCCGGCGTCGACTGCCAGTTCGAGTACGCCGCCGACCGCTTCTCCGCCGACCGGATGTCAGCGCTCGCCGCCGGTCTGGTCCGGCTGGTACGCGCCGCGCTGGCCGACCCGGACGCCCCGCTGAGCACCCTCGACGCCGGCGACATCCCGGCGATCGGCACCCGCGACGCTCCGGCGACCGACGCGGTCAGCAGCGCCCCGATCGGCGCCGGGCAGGCCGCGGTGGCACCGGAGCCACGCGCCGACGACCCGCGGGTGGAGATCCTGTGTGGACTCTTCGCGGACGTGCTCGGCCGTACGGACGTCGGGGTGCGCGACGGCTTCTTCGCCCTCGGCGGCCACTCGCTGCTCGCCACTCAACTGATCAGCCGGATCCGCGCCGCGTTCCGGGCCGAACTGGGCGTACGCACGCTGTTCCGCGCCCCCACCGTCGCGGGCGTGCTGGCCGCGCTCGACGCCGCCGCCGACGGCCCGCCCCGGCCCCCGCTCCTGCCCGCCGACCGTGCGGACGCCGGGCCGGACGGGGCCCCGCTGTCCTACGCGCAGCGCCGGCTCTGGTTCCTGGCCGGCGTCGAGGGGCAGGACCGGGCCTACACGATTCCGCTGACGCTGCGTCTCACCGGCCCGGTGGACGTGGACGCGCTCGCGGCGGCCTGCCGGGACCTGGTCATCCGGCACGAGATCCTGCGCACCGTCTACTCCGCGCCGGACGGCGACCCGCGCCAGCACGTACGCGCGCAGACCGGCCCGGTGCTCAGCGTGGTCCGCCTCGCCCGCGCGGAGCTGGCCGACCGGCACGCGGCGGCCGCGGCCACGCCCTTCGACCTGGCGACCGACATCCCGCTGCGGGCCACCCTCTTCCTCCCCACCGACGGCGGCGACACCGACGATGGCGACGGGGCCGTGCTGCTGCTCTGCCTGCACCACATCGCCGCCGACGGTGAGTCGCTGACGCCGCTGCTGCGCGACCTCGACACCGCCTACCTGGCCCGCCGGGCCGGTACCGCCCCCGCCTGGGCGCCGCTGCCGGTGCAGTACGCCGACTACGCGCGCTGGCAGGCCGCCCTGCTCGGCGCCGAACACGACCCGCAGAGCCTGGTCGCGGGGCAGCTGACGTACTGGACCGAAGCGCTCGCCGGGCTGCCGGTCGAGCTGCGCCTGCCCGCCGACCGGCCCCGGCCGGCGCGCCCCAGCCACCGCAAGGGCCACGTCCGCGCCGGGGTGGACGCCGCTACCCGCGACGCGCTCGCCGCGCTGGCCCGGCAGGGCCAGACCACCCTGTTCATGGTGGTGCATGCCGCGCTGGCCGCACTGCTGACCCGGCTCGGCGCCGGCCACGACATCCCGATCGGCACCCCGGTCGCCGGACGCGACGACGAGGCCCTCGACGACCTCGTCGGATTCTTCGTCAACACCCTCGTCCTGCGCGTCGACACCGGCGACGCGCCCACCTTCCGGGAGCTGCTGGACCGGGTCCGGGACGCCGACCTGGACGCGTTCGCGCACCGGGACCTGCCGTTCGAGCGGGTGGTCGAGGCGGTCAACCCGCCCCGGCTGCTCGCCCGGCACCCGCTGTTCCAGGTGCTGCTGTCCTACCTCTCCGGCGACACCGGAGACGGCATGTCGATGCCGGGGCTCGGAGCGCGGGCCGAGGACACCGTGGCCGGCACCGCCAAGTTCGACCTGTCGCTGACCGTGGCGGAGACCCCGGACGGGCTCGACTGTCACCTGGAGTTCGCCGCCGACCTGTTCAACCCGGCGACCGCGGGCCGGATCGTCGCGGCCTACGTCGACCTGCTCACCGACGTCGCGGCCGACCCCACCGTGGCCGTGGCCACGCCGCACACGGGCGCACCGGCCGCACTCGGCGCCGTACCCGGGAAGCCCGGCGTACCCGAAGAGGCGGCGACCGATGCGCCGAGGTCGACCCCCGACCGGGCCGACGGCGCGGACGGCGCCCTGGTCGGCACGGTGGTCGAGGCGACGGCCGGCGCGGACTGGGAACGGCCCTACCGGGCGCCGCGGGACGCGCGGGAGGAGATCCTCTGCGCGCTCTTCGCCGAGGTGCTCGGCGTCGAGCGGATCGGGGTGGACGACGGCTTCTTCGCCCGCGGCGGGCATTCGCTGCTGGCGGTGCGGCTGCTCAGCCGGATCCGGCCGTCGTTCGGGGTGCCGGTCGCGATCGGCGACATCTTCGCGGCCCCGACCGTGGCCGGCCTCGCCGCCCGCCTCGCGGCCGCCGCGAGTGAGGCCGACGCCGGCGACGGGTCGCCCGGGCCCGCGCTGCGGGTGCAGGCGCGGCCGGAGCGGGTGCCGCTGTCCTACGCCCAGCGGCGGCTCTGGTTCATCCTGCAACTGGACGGGGACAACGGAGCCTACGACATGCCGTACGCGCTGCGGCTGCGTGGCCGGCTGGACGCCGGGGCGCTGCAAGCCGCGCTGGCGGATGTCACCGACCGGCACGAGTCGCTGCGCACGGTCTTCGCGGTGCACGACGACGAGCCCTACCAGCGGGTCCTGCCCGCCCACCGGCCGCAGCTGCACCGGGCCGCCTACGACGCGGACGCGCTGGCCGACGCGCTCGGCCGCCGGTTCGACCTGGCGGTGCAGCCGCCGCTGCGCGCGCACCTGTTCGACGTGGCACCGGACGAGTACGTCTTCCTGCTGGTCACCCACCACATCGCCGGTGACGGCTGGTCGATGGGGCCGCTGCTGGCCGACCTGGCCACCGCGTACGCGGCCCGCGCCGCCGGCGACGCTCCGGAGTGGACGCCGCTGCCGGTGCAGTACGCCGACTACGCGCTCTGGCAGCGCGAGCTGCTCGGCGCACCGGACGACCCGGACAGCGTGCTCGCCCGGCAGCTGGCGTACTGGCGGGAGAAGCTCGCCGACCTGCCCGAGGAGCTGTCGCTGCCGACGGACCGGGCCCGCCCGGCGGTCGCCAGCCACCGGGGCGACTCGGTGCCGGTGACGATCGACCCGGCGCTGCACCGGCGGATCCGGGCGCTGGCCCGGGACAGCCGGGTGACGTTCTTCATGGTGCTGCAGGCGGCGTTCGCGGCGCTGCTGACCCGGCTCGGGGCGGGTCACGACATCCCGATCGGCACCCCGGTCGCCGGACGCGCCGACGAAGCCCTCGACCAGCTCGTCGGATTCTTCGTCAACACCCTCGTCCTGCGCGTCGACACCGCCGGCGGCCCCACCTTCCGGGAGCTGCTGGACCGGGTCCGGGAGACCGATCTCGGTGCCTACGATCACCAGGACGTGCCGTTCGAACGCCTGGTGCACGAGCTCAATCCGGCCCGTTCGCTGGCCCGGCACCCGCTGTTCCAGGTGATGCTGGTGCTGCAGCAGACCGGCGACGGCGAGAGCGGGCTGCCCGGCCTGGACGTGACAGAGGAACTGCTCGACTCGGATGCGGTCAAGTTCGACCTGGGCCTGTCGCTGGCCGAGGGGGACGGCGTGACGGGCTCGCTCTCGTTCGCCGGTGACCTGTTCGACCGGGCCACCGCCGAGTCCATGGTGGAGCGTCTGATCCTGCTGCTCGACGCGGTGACCGCCGACCCGGACGCGCCCATCGACGCGATCGGCCTGCTCACCCCGGCCGACCGGGAGCGCATGGCGCGGTGGAACGCGACAGACGTGCCGGTGCCGGACACCACGCTGCCGGAGCTGTTCGCCGCCCGGGTGGCCCGCACCCCGTCGGCGGTCGCGGTCCGGTACGCCGACGAGGAGATCACGTACGCGGACCTGGACGGCCGGGTGGAGGCGCTGGCCCGGGCGCTGCGCGGGCGCGGCGTGCGCCCGGCCGACCTGGTCGCGGTCCAGCTGCCCCGCTCCGTGGAGCTGATCGTCGCGGTGCACGCGGTGCACCGGGCCGGTGCGGCGTACCTGCCGGTGGACCCAGATTATCCGGCCGACCGGATCGCGTTCATGCTGGCCGACGCGCGACCGGCGCTGGTGCTGACGCCGTCGGTGCTGGCCGGCCTGGATGCGGCCGAGGACGGCCGGTTGCCGGTGGTCTCGGGGCGGCACCCCGCGTACATGATCTACACGTCCGGGTCGACCGGACGGCCGAAGGGCGTGCTGACCTCGCACGCGGCGATCGTCAGCCACCTGCTGTGGATGCAGCACGACTATCCGCTCGGCGGCGACGACCGGGTGCTGCAGAAGACGTCGTCCAGCTTCGACGTCTCGGTCTGGGAGTTCTTCTGGCCGCTGATCACCGGCGCGACGCTGGTGCTGGCCCGGCCGGACGGGCACCGCGACCCGGCGTACCTCGCCGCGCTGATCCGCACCGCCGGAGTCACCGTGGCGCACTTCGTGCCGGCGATGCTGGAGGCGTTCCTGGCCGAACCGGCCGCCGTCGCCGACAGCCCGCTGCGGCAGGTCTTCTGCGGCGGCGAGGCGCTCACCCCGGAGCTGGCCGCCCGGTTCACCGCCGCGCTGCCGGCCCGGCTGTCCAACTTCTACGGACCGACGGAGGTCGCGGTCGAGGCGACGCACCAGCCGTACTCGGCCGACGTCGCGGGCGCCCGGACCGTCCCGATCGGGCACCCGGTGTGGAACACCCGCGCGCACGTGCTCGACGCCCGGCTCGCCCCGGTGCCGCCCGGCGCCCCCGGCGAGCTGTACCTCTCCGGCGACCAGCTCGCCGACGGCTACCTCCACCGGGCCGGGCTCACCGCGCAGCGGTTCGTCGCCGACCCGCACGGCGCCCCAGGACAGCGCATGTACCGCACCGGTGACCTGGTCCGCTGGACCGGAGCCGGCCGGCTGGAATACCTCGGGCGCGCCGACGACCAGGTCAAGATCCGCGGGCAGCGGCTGGAGCTCGGCGAGGTGGCCGCGGTCGCCGCCGGATGCCCGGGGGTGGTCCAGGCCGTCGTGACCCTGCACACCGACTCCGGTGGCGCCTCCCTCGTCGGGTACGTCGTGGGCGAGGCCGATCCGGCCGAGGTGCGCCGGCACCTGGCCGCCCAGCTGCCGGGGTACATGGTGCCCCGGGTGGTGCTCCGGCTGCCCGCGCTGCCGCTGGCCCCGAACGGCAAGGTGGACCGGCGGGCCCTGCCCGCCCCCGAACCGGTCACCGCGGAAGCCGCCTACCGGGCGCCGCGCGGCCCGGTACAGGAGATCCTCTGCGACATCTTCGCCGGCCTGCTCGGCGTGGACCGGGTCGGCATCGACGACGACTTCTTCGACCTCGGCGGGCACTCGCTGCTCGGCACCCGGCTGATCAGCCGGGTGCGCGCAGCGCTCGGCGTCGAGCTGAGCGTCCGCGACCTTTTCCGTACGCCCACCGTCGCCGGGCTCACCGGCGCCGTCGACACCGGACGGCCGGCGCGCGCCCCGCTGCGGGCGATGCCGCTGCCGGAGCGGGTCGGACTCTCGCCCGCCCAGCGCCGGCTCTGGTTCCTCAACCGGCTGGACGCCCGCACCAGCGGGTACGCGCTGACCTGCGCGCTGCGCCTGACCGGCGTCCTCGACACGGACGCGCTGGCCACGGCGCTCGGCGACGTCGTCGCCCGGCACGAGGTGCTGCGCACCGTGTACCCGGAGGTGGACGGCCACCCGTACCAGCGGGTGCTGCCCGCGCCGGCCGCCGGGACGCCGTTCCCGCTGCCGGTCCGGCACGTCGACGACGATGCACTGGCGAGCGCGCTGGAGGCGGCCGGTGCCGCGGTCTTCGACCTCACCGTGGACATGCCGTTGCGGCCGGAGCTGCTGGCGACGCCCGGCGGCGACCACGTGCTGCTGCTGGTGATGCACCACGTCGCCACCGACGGCTGGTCGATGGGGCGGCTCACCGCCGACCTGGCGACCGCGTACACCGCCCGGCTCGACGGGGCGGCGCCGCAGTGGGCGCCGCTGCCGGTGCAGTACCGGCATTACACGCTGTGGCGTCAGGAGGTGCTCGGCGACGGGCCGGAGCCCCTGCCGTCGCCGGGGTCGGCTCCCTCGGCGGCGGAGTCGCCGCTGGAGGCTCAGGTCGGGTACTGGCGGGAGCGGCTGGCCGGGCTCCCCGACGAGCTGGCGCTGCCGTTCGACCGGCCGCGCCCACCGGTCGCCGACAACCGGGGCGACTCGGTGCCGGTGACGATCGACGCGGCCCTGCACGGCGGGCTGCTGGCGCTGGCCCGGCAGAGCCGGACGACGCTGTTCATGGTGCTGCAGGCGGCGTTCGCGGCGCTGCTGAGCCGCCTCGGCGCCGGACACGACATCCCGATCGGCACCCCGGTCGCCGGACGCGACGACGAAGCCCTCGACGACCTCGTCGGATTCTTCGTCAACACCCTCGTCCTGCGCGTCGACACCGGAGACGCGCCCACCTTCCGCGAGCTGCTGGACCGTGTGCGGGAGACCTCGCTCGGCGCGTACGCGCACCAGGACGTGCCGTTCGAACGCCTCGTGCAGGAGCTGAACCCGGCCCGCTCGCTGGCCCGGCACCCGCTGTTCCAGGTGATGCTGGCGTTGCAGAACAACGAGGACAGCGACCCGCGCATGCCCGGCCTGACGGTCTCCGGCGTACCGGTGGGGGTGCGCACCTCCACCTTCGACCTGGCGCTGTCCCTGCACGAGCTGGTGCCCGGCCGGCCGGAGGGCATCGGCGGCGGGCTCACGTTCCGCACCGACGTCTTCGACCCGCCGACCGTCGGCCGCATCGCCGACCGGCTCGTCCGGCTGCTGACCGCGGCGGTCGCCGACCCGGACCGGCCGATCGGCCGCCTCGACCTGCTGGCCCCCGCGGAGCGGCACGACCTGCTGGTACGCCGCACCGACACCGCCGTGGACCTCGGCCCGTGGCGGGACGTGCCGAGCCTGGTCGCCGCGCACGCCGCCGCCGACCCGGACCGGGTCGCGGTCGCCGGCCCGGACGGCGTGCTGCGCTACCGGGACCTCGACGCACGGGCCAACCAGCTGGCCGCGCGGCTCGCCGACGCCGGTGTGCGCCGCGGCGACCTGGTCGGCGTCTGCCTGCCGCGCGGGCTCGACCAGGTGATCGCGCAACTCGCCGCGCTGCGCGCCGGGGCGGCGTACCTGCCGCTCGACCCCGGCTACCCGCCCGCCCGGCTGGCGTACATGTGCCGGGACGCGGCGGTCGCGGTCGTGCTGACCCGCGGTGACGTGCCGTTCGGCGCGGAGCCGGCGACCGGGGACGGGCCGGCGCCGACGGTGATCCGCCTGGACCGGGAAGCGGCCGACATCGCGGCCCGGCCGGCCGATCCACCGGCACTGCGACCGCATCCCCGCGACGCCGCGTACGTCATCTACACCTCGGGCTCGACGGGCGCACCGAAGGGAGTCGTGGTCGACCACACCGGGCTCGCGCACCTGTGCGCCTGGTTCCGCCGCGCCTACGCGGTCCGCCCGCAGGACCGGGCCAGCCAGGTCGCCGCGCTCGGCTTCGACGCCGCGGTCTTCGAGGTGTGGCCCCACCTGTCGGCGGGCGCCTCGGTGCACCTGCCGCCGGAGGCCGCGCTGACCGACACGGGCCGGCTCGCCGAGTGGCTCGCCGACACCGGGATCACCACCGCGTTCCTGCCCACGCCCCGGCTGGAGACGATGCTGGACGAGCCGGCCCTGCGCCGGGCCGCCCTGCGCACCGTCACCGCGGGCGGCGACCGGCTGCGCCGCCGCCCCCCGGCCGACCTGGAATTCCGCCTGGTCAACGGGTACGGGCCGACCGAGTGCAGTGTGATGGCCACCGGCGCCGACGTGGCACCGACCGGCGACGCGCTGCCCGACATCGGCGTTC
The DNA here is from genome assembly GCF_047159485.1 of Krasilnikovia sp. MM14-A1004. Taxonomy (GTDB): domain Bacteria; phylum Actinomycetota; class Actinomycetes; order Mycobacteriales; family Micromonosporaceae; genus Actinoplanes. The sequence continues at coordinate 4,209,230 of NZ_AP038773.1, forward strand.
CGGTGCCGAACACGCGAGCGTACGTCCTGGACCAGTACCTGTCCCCGGTGCCGGAGGGCGTGCCCGGTGAGCTGTACCTGGCCGGCGACGGCCTGGCCCGCGGCTACCTGGGCCGTCCGGGGCTGACCGCGGTCCGGTTCGTCGCCGACCCGTTCGACGGCCCCGGCCGCCGGATGTACCGCACCGGTGACGTGGTCCGCTGGCGCCGGGGCCGGCTGGAGTTCGTCGGCCGCGTCGACGACCAGGTCAAGATCCGCGGCGTACGGATCGAGCTGGGCGAGGTCGACGCGGTGCTGGCCGACTGCCCCGGCGTACGGCAGGCGGCGACCGTGGCCCGCGGCGACCACCTGGTCGGCTACCTCGTCCCCGCCGCGAGCGACGTCGCGCCCACCACGGACGGTGCTCGCGCGGCCGGAGCCGACGCGGACCGCATCGGCGCGGACGGTCGACTCGACCTCGCGCGGGTCCGCGCGCATGCCGCCGCGTTCCTGCCCGCCCACACGATCCCGACGCACCTGGTGGTCGTGGACGCGCTGCCGCTGACCGCGCACGGCAAGCTGGACGTCGCGGCGCTGCCCGCGCCGCCGCGCCCGGCCCGCGTGCTCCGGGAGCCGCGCACCGCCCGGGAACGGCTGCTGCGCGGGCTCTTCGCCGAGGTGCTGGGGACCGACGAGGTCTCCGTCGACGACAGCTTCTTCGACCTCGGCGGACACTCGCTGCTGTCCGCCCGCCTGATCAGCCTGATCCGCCGGGAACTCGGCGTGGACCTGGGCATCCGGGCGCTGTTCGAGACGCCGACGGTGGCCGGGCTGGCCGCCCGGCTGGACGGTGCCGCCCGCGCCGGGCGACCGGGCGGTGCGGACCCGGACGACCTGGCCGTCCTGATCGCGCTGCGCGCCGACGGCGTCCGGGCACCGGTCTTCTGCCTGCCGCCGGCCGTGGGCATCGGCTGGGTGTACGCCGGGCTGCTCCCCCGGATCGAGGCGTCCCGTGGCGTGCACGGCCTGCAGTCGCGTGGGCTCACCGCCCCGGACCGCCGGCCGGCGACCATGGACGAGCTGATCAAGGACACCGTCGAGCGGATCCGGCAGCAGCGTCCGAACGGCCCGTACCACCTGCTCGGCTGGTCGTTCGGCGCGCAGGTGGCGCACGCGGTCGCGGTCGCGCTGCGCGAGCAGGGTGAACAGGTGGGCCTGCTGGCCATGCTGGACGGTTACCCGTCGGCCGGCCGGGCGACCGACGAGGCCGTCACCTCACCCGGGGCCGCCCCGGCGGATCGGGAGACGCTCGCCGCGCTGCTCGTCTCGCTCGGCCACGACCTCACCGACCTGCCCGACGACGCTGCGCTGGACCACGCCGAGTTCGTCCGCCGGGTCCGGGCCGCCGGCGGCCCGCTCGCCGGACTTCCCGCGGCGACGCTGGCCGGACTGCCGACGGTCTTCGCGGGCAACGGCGCGCTCGCCGCCGCGCACCGTCCCGGCCGGTTCGACGGTGACGTGCTGTTCTTCCAGGCCACCGAGGGCCGGCGGCCGGGCGCACCGACGCCCGACGCGTGGCGCCGCTACGTCGGGGGCCGGCTCCAGGTCCACCCGGTGGCCGCCCGGCACGGCGAACTGACCCAGCCCGCGCCGATCGCCGCGATCGGCGAGGTGATCGCCGCCCACCTGGCCGACCAGCCATAGTCGCCCAGCGCCCCGACCGCGCCGGGTGAGCTGATCCCGCGCCGGTCGGAAACGATGCCGCCGGGCGGCCGTGATCCGCACGTGGTCACGGCCGCCCGGCCGGATCAGCCCCTGCGGAAAGCCGCGGATCAGCCACGCACGCCCAGCCGGATCAGCCCCCTGCGGAAAGCCGCGGATCAGCCACGCACGCCCGGCCGGATCAGCCCCTGCGGACGAGCCACGGATCACGCCGGGCACGCCCGGCCGACGCCGGGGTCACTCTGCCGCGCCGGCTACCGGCCGGTGGGGAGCATGTACAGACGGCTGCCCGGTGGCGTCCCGCCGATCGGGGCACGGCGGGCATCGTCCCGCCCCACCTCGACGGCGCCGAGGCCGACATCCGGCTCGGCCGCCATCGCGTCCAGCAGCCGGACCAGGTGGTCCGCGAGGCTCGCGGCGGTGGTCCGGTCGAAGACGTCAGTGGCGTACCGCAGCCGGCCGGTGGGACCGGTGCCGACGCCCTCGGGGGCGAGCACCACGGCCAGGTCGCAGTCCGTGACCTCCGGGTCGAGCCGCTGCGCCCGCACCTCCAGGCCGGGCAGGCTCATCCGTACGGGCGGCTCGGCCGTCATCACCATCACCTGCACCGGCGGCCGGCCCGCGCGCAGTGGTTCCTGACGTTGCGCGCGGGCGGCAAGTTCGGTGGCCCGTACCCGGGTCAGCAGGTCGTGGAAGCTCGGGTTGCCCGACGTGTCCACGCGCAGCAGCATCGTGGCGGCCGGCACGGCGAAGGGCCGCGTAGAGGACCGTTCCGGTACCGCGCCGATCGGGATGTCGGTCCCCACGCCGAGCCGGGTGAGCAGCGCGGCGAGGGCCGTATGCCCGATCGTGGCGGGCGTGGCGCGGCCCGCCCGGACCAGCCCGGCCAGACGCGCGCGGGCCACGGGACACAGGCGCAGCGGCACCGACCCGCACCGGTTGCTGGCCACCGGCGGGCGGGCCCGGTCGTACGGCAGTCGCAGCCCGGCCGGCAGACCCGCCGGTTCGTCGCGCCGGAGCCCGCCGACGCCACGAACCACAGCGGGCCGGACTCCAGCGGGGTGCAGCGAGGGGGCGCGGAGAGCCGCGTCCCACCGATCGGGCGCGGCGGTGGTCGGCCACACCGGCGCGGTGCCGTGGCGACGGGCGGTGTAGGCCGCGCCGAGTTCGCCGACCAACGCGGCCAGGCCCGCCCCGTCCCAGACGATGCGGTGGGCCACCAGCAACAGCGCCCACCGGCCCACCGGTGACGCACCCGAGCGCCGGACCGCGCCGGGCGCGGGCTTGTCCAGCCGGTACAGGATCACCCGGACCGGTGCCGCGGCGGTCAGGTCGAACGGCCGGCGACCGGCCCGGTCCAGCACCGCCACCAGCTCGTGCTCGGCGCAGTCCACCAACGTCACCGCCGGCACCTCCCCCGGTGCCAGCACATCCCGGTACGGGTGCCCGCCGACCGCCGGGTACCGGCTGCGCAGGACGTCGTGGCGGGCCGTCACGTCGCCGATCGCCCGGCACAGGGCGGCCTCGTCGAGCTCGCCGTGCAGCCGGAGCAGCACCGACACGTGTGACGTCCGGGTGGGGCCCGCCAGCTGCTCCCGGTACCAGAGGTGCTGCTGCGCGCGGGTCAGGTTGGTCACCGGAACCTCCTCCGGCCGGTACGGATCGCCGCCGCCGGTCACCGCACCAGGACTTCGCCCGTACGGCCGGAGGGGACTGAGGCGGGCACGGCGATCTCGGCCCACCGGGGCTCGGCGTGCATCTGGCGGACCAGGTTCAGCACGGAGAAGTGGCCGGCGGCACGTTCGGCGCGCCGGCGTACCAGGCCCTGCACCATCAGGGCGTGCACGGCCCCGGCCAGCTCGGCCACGTGGCTGCCGGTCAGCCGCGCGGCCTCCGGGATGGACCAGCTGCCGCGCAGCCCGGCGAGGCGGGTGAGTTGCGGCTGCAGTGCCGGTTCGACGGCGTCCAGGCTGCGCCGCAGCGACTCGCGCAGCCCGGCGTCGACCCCGGCCGCCGGGACCGGGGCGGACAGGGCGAACGGGTTCCGGGTGACCTCGTCGAGCAGTTGCTCCGGCGGATGCACCAGGCTCCAGCTCGCGACCAGCGCCAGCGCGCGCGGGATGCCGTCGAGCGAACGGCAGAGGCCCGCCACGACCGCCGCGTTGTCGGCGTGCAGCCGGAAGCCCGGCCGGTTGCGGCGCAGCAGCAGGGTGAGCAGCCGGACCGAGCCGACGCGGGCCAGGGCGGCCGGGTCGGCTTCGGCGCCCGGCGCCGGCACCTCCAGCGGCGCCAGCGGGAAGACCTGTTCGGCGGGGATCCCGCCCGGCACGAGCGCCGTGGTCACCGCCCGTAGCCGGGGGCAGTGGTGCAGCAGTTCCAGCACCGCGCCGGGCGGGCGGGCAGTGGCCTGACCGTCGACGACCACCAGCGCGTGCCGGTCCCCGACGAGTTCGGCCAGGGCGGCGACGGTGGCGGCCGGCAGGACCGCGGCCTCGGCGGCGGGGAGCCACAGCACCGGCCAGCCGGCGTTCTCCCGCACCACCCGCGCCACCTCGATCAGCAGCCGGGTCTTGCCGACGCCGGCCACGCCCACCACCGCGGCGAGCCGCTGGCCGTCCACGGTGAGCAGTTCCTCCAGGGCCGACACCTCGGCGTCGCGGCCGATGATCGGGGTGACCGGCACCGGGGGGTGCAGCCGGGCCGGGTCGACCCGGTCCGGCTCGCCCTGCTCGGGGCCGCCCCGTCCGGCCAGTTCGAAGTCGGCGCGGTGCGGCCCGTCGAGGCGCAGCACATCGGCCAGCAGCCGGACCGTGTCGGGCCGTGGCCGCTGTGCCCGGCCGCGTTCGAGGTCACGGATCGCGCGGACGCTGAGCGTCGAGAAGTCCGCCAGCTGCTGCTGCGTCAGCCGCACCCGGATGCGGTGGCGCCGCAGCAGCGTGCCGAAGTCATCCACGCGATGACGGGTGTCCATTGCGCCCTCCTTGGCTGGCGTCCTGCGAACCCACGACCGGGGTGTCGCAAGATCACCGCCGACAGTGCCACCGGTACGTACCCGCCGCACAGGGACCGGTCCCCCCATATTCGGCGCCGCGCCCGGGTCCCGGCCGGGTGATCGCGCAGCGGGCCGGGCGCCCCCGGCGCCGCACCGTGCCCCGCCGGTCCGGCCGGCACTCGGCTGACCTGCGCTTTCGCGGTGACGCTCGGAATCTGGGCAGTGACTACCCATGTGGGTGGTGCGGCGGCCTGCGAATCTTTATCCATGACCGACACCGCGCTCCTGGACGGCCGCGATGCCGCGGACCTTCCGCCGCGGTGGTGGGCGCCCGGCTGCACCGGATCCGACCGGCTGGCCGGGTGCCCGGACTGGGCCGACTTCGTGGCGCGAGCCGTGGCGGACGCTCCGGCGCGGGCGCAGGCAGGCCCCGCGGACGCCGACTGGCGCGACGCGTTCGCCGGCGCGCTGCGGCCTCTCGTGGACGCGGCCCGCGACCGCGTCGCGCGGCGGGTCGGCGCCGCCGCCGACGTCGACCCGGCCGCCGTGTACGCCGGATGGGCCGCCGGGCTGGGTCGCCGCCTGGCGACGCTGGCCGTGCGCACCCTGGTGTCGGAGCTGCACGACGCCCGCCGGGCCGGGCGGCTGACCGGCGCCACCGGCGCGGAACGGTTCGCCGCGTTCACCGCCGGGCTCGGCACCCGGCCGGGCCTCGCCGGCCTGTTCGGCCGGTACCCGGTCCTGGCCCGGCTGCTGGGCCGGCACTGCAGCCAGGCGGCCGACGCCCTGGCCGAGACGATCGAGCGGTACACGGCCGACCGGTCGACGATCGTACGGCGGTTGCTGGGCGACGATCCCGGTGCGCTGAGCGCGGTACAGCCCTGCGGCGACGGGCACGGGGGCGGGCGTGCGGTCGCGCTGCTGCGCTTCGCGGACGGCGCCACGGTGGTCTACAAGCCGCGGCCGCTCACGCTGCACCGCCGGTTCAACGACCTGGTCCACTGGCTCGACAGGGTCGCCGGGCTGGACCTGGCCACCGTGGCGATGGTGACCCGGCCCGGCTACGGCTGGCAGGAGTACGTCCGCCCGCGCCCGTGCGCCGACGCCGCCGGGCTCGCGCTCTTCTACCGCCGGCAGGGCGCGCTGCTGGCCCTGCTGTACGCGCTGGACGGCACGGACATGCACTGCGAGAACGTCCTCGCCTGCGGTGACCAGCCGCTGCTGGTGGACGTCGAGACGCTGTTCCATCCGGATCTGCTGCCGCCGTCCGGGGCGGGCCCCGATCCGGCGGCCCACGCGCTGACCCGCTCGGTACGGCGTACCGGGCTGCTGCCCACCGCGCTGCCGGGCGAGCACGGCACGGTCGACCGGTCCGGGCTCGGCGGCGAGCGGTATCCGGCCGAGGTGGTGGCCTGGGCCGATCCGGGTACCGACACGATGCGCCTGGTGCGCCGCGTCGCCGCCGTCGCCGGTGCGGACAACCGTCCCCGGCTGGGCGAGCGGGCGGCGGATCCGCGGGAGTACCGGGCGGACCTGCTGGCCGGGTTCCGGGCCGGCTACGACGCGATCGCCGCGCGGGCCGACGAGCTGGTGTCCCTGCTCGACGGGTGCGCCGCGGCGCCGATCCGGGTGGTGCCCCGGCCGAGCGCGGACTACGCGACGCTGCTGGACGAGTCCACGCATCCCGGCGTGCTACGCGACGCGCGCGACCGGGACCGCGCGTTCGGGCTGCTGTGGGACGAGTCCGCGGAGGACCCGGACCGCGCGCGGCTGGTCCCGGCCGAGCTGGAGGACCTGTGGCGGGGCGACGTCCCGCTGTTCACCGGCCGGCCGGACAGCCGGGACCTGTGGGCTTCGGACGGCACCCGGCTGCCCGAGGTGCTGCCGGTGACGGGATTGTCCGCGGCCGTCGCCAAGATTCGCGCGATGGGACCGCGGGACCGGCGCGAGCAGGAGTGGGTGATCGCGGCGGCGCTGGCCGCGGGACCGGTCCGGCACGGGGGCGCCCCGGCCGCCGCGGCGCCGCCGGGATCACCCGCGGCCGGTCGGAGCGGGGGCGACGACGCCCGGACGCGGAGCCGGCTGCTGGCGGCCGCCGAACGGATCGCCGCCGAGCTGGCCGACAGCGCGTACCGCGACGGCGCACGGGCGAACTGGGCCGGGCTGGTGCGCCTCGACAACCGGCATTGGACGCTCGCCCCGCTGAACGCCGGTCTCGGCGAGGGCTATCCCGGAATCGCCCTGTTCCTCGCCGAACTGGCGTCGATCACCGGCGACCGGCGCTACGAGGGCCTGATCCGGGCCGCACTGCACCCGGTGCCGCTGCTGCTGAACCGGCTGGCGGCCGACCCCGAGCTGGCCGACGCCGCCGGCTGCGGATTCTTCGACGGTCTCGGCGGCATCGCGTACGTCCTGGCCCGCACCGCCACCCTGCTGCACGACGCCGAGCTGGGGCGCTGGTGCGCGGCCGCCGTCGAACTGGCCGCACACGTCCGCACCGACGACACCGACGAGCAACGGGCCGGTCTCGCGGCCGGTCTCGCCGGCGGGCTGGTGGCGATGCGGGCCGTGTACGCGGAGACCGGCCTGCCGGCGGCCGGCCGCCTCGCCGACGAGTACGCGGCACGCCTGCCCCACCTGCCCGCGCCGCCGGGCGCCGGTCTGCCGTGGGGCGCCGCCGGCGTCGCCTGGGCGCTGCGCGCTCACCCGCCCGCCGACCGGCCCGCCCTGTCCGCTGAGGGGCCGGCCGACCTCGGCTGGTGCGGTCCGCTCGCCGGTGCCGCACTGACCGATGTGGACGGTACGGCGGCCCGCCGGTACATCGCGGCCGCCACCGGTGCCGGGGTGTCGGCCGACCCGAGCCTGTGCCACGGCGAACTCGGCGTGGCGGAGGTGCTCACCGCGCTCGACGGGGCGGGGCACCCTGGCGCCCTCGCCGCCCGCGAGGGCCGCACGGACGCCGTGCTCACGGCGCTGGAACGCGGCCGGGCCCGGTGCGGCGCCCCCGGCGGCCCGACCCCGCCGGGCCTGCTCACCGGACTTGCCGGGTTCGGATACGGTCTGCTCCGAATCGGATACGGCGCCCGGGTCCCCTCGGTTTTACTGCGGTGACCCTGTTTCATCCGAATCTTTACCCCTTTCCATCACCTTTCCGCAAAAAGGAGCACACGAATGTGGTGTGACAAGACCGTTCCGCTTTCCGTCGTTGCCGGCGCCGGCACGACCGAGGGCTCCGATGCCGGCACCGCTGCCGCGCCGGTGACCGATCACCCGGCCGGCGAGATGATGCTGGGCCGGCGCGGCCGGGTCGGTGCGCGGGCCCGCGCGCTCGCCGGGTTCAGCCTGGCCGTCGGCCTGTCCACGGTGGTCGCGGTCAGCATCGGGGACACCACGATCCATCCTCCGCTGTCCTGAGCCCCGACGCCGCGGCGTGACCCGGTGCGGCACGCCGCGGCGTCGCCCAGCCGGCCTCCCGTTCGGCCGGTGCCCGGCGCCGCGAACGCCACCCGGGCGGGGTCGCCGCCGGAGAACTGCAAGTCCGACAAGTCCGGATGCCCGCCGAATTCTCATGACTAGCAGCCGGTAACTAGGCTCTTCGATATGCAAACCCGAGCACCATTCATTATCGGCCGCAATGCGCAACTCGACACCATCGAGCGGGCGCTGGCCGATGCCCGGACGGGCTTCGGGGGTGCGGTCTTCCTCATGGGCGAGCCGGGCATCGGCAAGTCGCGGCTGGCGCTGGCGGCGGCCGAGCGGGCGGCCGCCGCGGGGATGCAGGTGCTGCGCGGCCGGGGCAGCACGGTCGGGCCCACGGTGCCGTTCCGGCCACTGACCGAGGCCCTGCTCTCCCGGTTCCGCGGGCGGCCGCTGCCGCAGGATCTGGAGCTGGCCCCGTACCGTCCGGTGCTCGGCCGGCTGATGCCCGAGTGGGGCCATCCCGACGGCCAGTACGGCGACTCCCTGATCGTGCTGGCCGAGGCGGTGCTGCGGCTGCTCGCCGCGCTCGGCCGTGACGCCGGCTGCCTGCTGGTGCTGGAGGATCTCCAGGACGCCGACGCCGAGACGCTCGCGGTCGTGGAGTACCTCGTCGACAACGCCGCCGGGCAGCCGGTCGTGCTGCTCGCCGCGGTCGGCGGCGAGCCGTCCGAGGCCCGCGACCTGGCCCATTCCGCGACCCGGCGGCAGACCGGGCGGGTACTGGAGCTGCCACCACTGGACCGCGACGAGGTGTACCTGCTGGTCGCCGCCGCCCTGGGCACCGAACGCGGCGGCGTACCCGACGCGGTCGCCGGGCGGTTGTGGGAGCACAGCGCCGGCAACCCGTTCATCGCCGAGGAACTGCTGCACGCCATGGTCGACAACGGCGTGCTGGTCCGCGGTGCGACCGGCTGGCGCGTCGTCGGCGAGCTGCGCACCGACGTGCCCGCCACGCTCGTCCGCGGTGTGGCGCACCGCATCGACCGGCTGGGACCGCCCGGCCGGATGCTGCTGTCGGCCGCCGCGACCCTGGGCCACCGGTTCCCCCTGTCGGTGGTGCAGCGGGTCCTCGGCTCCGCCGAGGACGCCACCCATGCCCGAGTGCAGGCCGCGATCGAGGCGCAGCTCGTGGTGCCCGACGAGCCGGCACCGGACTGGTTCGCCTTCCGCCATCCGACCACCCCGCGGGCCCTGCTGGCGCAGCTCACCCCGCTCGACCGGGCCCAGCTGTCCCGCCGCGCCGCCGACGTGATCGAGTCACTGCATCCCGAGCTGCCCGGTCACTGGTGCTCCATGGTGGCGGCACTGCGGCAGGCGGCCGGTGACCCCGTCGAGGCGGCCCGCCGCTACGCCCAGGCCGGCCGGCGGGCGCTGGACGACGGCGCCGCCGGCTCGGCGGTGACGTTGCTGGAACGGGCGCGGGAGCTGGCCGCCGACAGCCGCGACCCGCGCGCCCGCGCCGACATCCTGGAGGCGTTGCTGCCGGCGTTGGCCGAGTCCGGCGCGTTCGAGCGGGCGTTCGAGCTGGCCGAGGCGCTGGACGAGCTGGGCTGGGCCGGCCTCGCCGCGCGCCGCCGCGCCGCCCTGCACACCCGGCTCGCCAAGGTCGCCCACTCGGCCGGGCGGTGGCCCGACGGGATCGTCCAGATCAGAAAGGCGCGGTTGCTGCTCGGCGAGGACGGCGCCGACTCCGACACCGCCCCGATCGACACCGTCGCGGCGTTCCTCGCCCTCGACTCCCCCAGCCCGGGCCGGAACGAGATCGCCGCCGATCTGGCGCGGCGGGCGGTGGTCGCGGCGGAGCGGGTGCCGCTGCCGCAGGTGGCGTGCCAGGCCTGGCAGCTGCTCGGGACGCTGGCCCGCGGCCGCGATCTGGCGGAGTCCGACACCTGCTTCGACCGTGCCGTCCTGCTGGCCGAACAGCACCGGCTGCCGATCGCCCGGATCTACGCCATGGTTCGGCTGGGCGGCAACCGCTGCCTGGCCGACGGCGACACGAGCGGGCTGCGGCGGGCCGGCCGGGAGGCGATGCGGGTCGGCGCGATCACCGCGAGCCTGACCGTGGACGCCATCCTCGCCATGCAGTCGGTGCTCACCGGCGATGTCGAGTCCGCCGCCCGCCAGCTGGCCGAGGTGGAGCGATCCACCAGCCGGCTGCACCTGCTCTCCATCCTGCGGTACGCACTGGTCGTCCGGGCCACCCTGGCCGCGCACCGCGCCGACCGGGCGGAGATGGCGCAGGCGCTGGACGAGTTCAAGCGCTGGGACGGTGAGCATTCGCCGGAACTGCCGCTCGCGGTGGGCATGGCCCGGGTGTTCTGCGCGCTGCTGGAGGAGGACACCCACCAGCTCGGCCGGGAGCTGGAGGCCGCGGCCGAGATCGACAGGGAGAACCCGTCGACGTTCCACCTGTCCGGTCGGCACGGCCTGTATCTGCTGCTCGATGTCCTGGCCGGACGGGCCGGCTGGCCGGAGCTGGCGCAGGTCGCCGGCGTGGCGGCGGGCCAGATGCGGTGGAACCAGATCTTCGTCGAGCTGGCCCGGGCCGTGCTGCTCGGCCGCGACGGCGACGGTACGGCAGCCGACGCGGCCGCGGCCGTGGCGCAGGCGGCGGCCGAGCCGTTCCCGACCGCCCGGCACCTCGGGCTGAGGCTCGTCGCCGAGGAGGCGCACCGGTACGGCTGGGGCGACGCGGAGGGGTGGCTGCGCCGGGCCGAGGAGCACTTCCACCGCGCCGGCGTACCCGCCGTGGCGAGCGCCTGCCGGGGGCTGCTGCGCCGGATCGGGGCGTCGGTTCCGCAGCGCCGCACCGGCGCCGACCGGGTACCCGCCACCCTGCGGGCGCTCAGCGTGACCGTACGCGAATATGAGGTGTTCGAACTGCTGGCCGAGCGGCTCAACAACCGGGCGATCGGCACCCGGCTGCACATCTCGCCGCGCACGGTGGAGAAGCACGTGGCGAGCCTCATCATCAAGACGGAGCGGCCGGGCCGGGCGGCGCTCACCGAGTACGCCGCCGCGGCACAGCAGCACCGCCCGTCACCGACCACGTCGGGCGCGACCGGCTGACCCGGCCCGGTCAGCCGACCCGCACGGCGTCCTCCGGCCGGGAGGCGACGCCCGGCCAGACGTCCTCGGCGCCGAGGGCGTCCGGCCGGTACTTGCCGAGCGCGCTGATCAGCAGCCGCAGCTCCAGCGCGAGACCCTCGACCAGCCGCCGCAGCCCGGCGGACGGATCCTCGTCGACGGCGAGCAGCCCGGCGCGGCCGAGCCCCACCGCCCGCGCCCCGAGGGCCAGGCACTTGGCGGCCCGTGCGCCCTCCCAGATCCGGCCGGACACCAGCAGGCAGCCGTCCGGCCGGCCGATCCGCTGCAGGCATTCGCCGAGCGGGAGACCCACCTGGTGCAGGAACGACAGCGGTGCCCAGCCGGTGCCGCCCTCGGCGCCGTCCACCGTGACGGCGTCCGCGCCGGCCTGCCACGCCACCGCCGCGGCCTCCCGCACGTCCCGGCCGGGGTGCAGCTTCACCCACACCCGGGCCCGCGGGAAGTTGTTGCGCATGAACCGGATCTGCTGGCGCAGGATCTCGTCGGTGAAGGTGCCGGGTGAGCTGCTGCGCAGCACCCGCCCGGCGTCGGGGCCGAACACCGGGTCGATCGCGTAGAGGTCCTCGACGCGGGCCGCGGCGGCGCCGTCGAGCACGGTCATGCCGCCCAGGCCGGGCTTGGCGCCCTGCCCGGTCTTCAGCTCGAATGCCAGCCGTCCGGTGTCGAGCAGCGGTTGCGCCGCCGGGTCGCTGTAGACCAGGTTCCACACCTCGCAGTCGGCGTCCTCGGTGCTCTGCTGCACGGCGAGGCCGCCGAGCCCGGCGGGCAGGGCGTCGGCGTACCCGGCGATCCGGTCCAGCAGCGACCGGTGCGCGCCGCCGGAGCTGCGGTAGCCGCCCGCCGCGTACACGTTCTCGCCGATCACCATCGGGATGCCCAGCGCGCCGGCCTGACCGCTGGCGGCCAGGCCCAGGTCGGCGCTGGCCACCCGGGTGGAGCCGAACGCCGACAGGTAGACCGGCAGCGGGGCGGCGAACCCGCCGACCGTCGTGCGCAGGTCCACGTCCGAGTAGAGCGGCTCGCGCGCCAGCTCCACCAGCTTCTCCAGCCGCTGGGGCATGAACACCGGCGGCACCAGCCGCATCGCGTCGAGGACGTCGTCGGCGCGCTCGGCGGGCTCCGACCCGTACAGTGTGCGGCCGTAGCCGGCGACGTCCGGGAAGACAGCGGCGGCGCCGCGCCGCGCCCGGTCCCGGACCTCTGCCTCCGGGAACCGCGAGGTGCGCAGGCCGGTCACGGCGAGGTCACCCCGGCCAGCTTCGGGTACGCGTTGGCCTGCCACACCGCGTCGAGCCCGGCCACGTACCGGGTGAACCGTTCCAGGCCCAGCCCGAAGCCGGCGCTGGCCGGGATGCCGTCGCGGGCCAGTTGCAGGTACCAGCCGTACTTGGCGGGATTCTCACCGGTCTCCCGCATCCGGGTGACGATCCGCTCGTACGCGGATTCGCGCTCGCTGCCGCTGCACAGCTCGCCGTAGCCCTCGGGCGCGATGAGGTCGAAGTTGCGCAGCGTGCCCGGCCGGTCCGGATCCTCCCGGTCGTAGAAGCCGCGGGAGCCCTTGGGGTAGTCCTCGACGAAGAAGGGCCCGCTCGCCTTGCCGGACAGCTTCACCTCGGCCTGCCAGTCGATCTCGCCGTCCGGGCTCTGCGGGTGGCCCATCGCGTGCAGCTCCGCCACCGCGTCGGCGTGCGTCCGGTGGCCGAACGGCGCAGCCAGCAGCTCGGTGAAGGCGCCGGCGTCGCGGCCCAGCTGCTCCAGCTCGGCGGGCAGCTGGTCGACCACCCGCCGGACCGCGTGCCGGACCAGACCCTCGGCGAGCCGGGTGGCGTCGTCGCGGCCGGCGCCGGCCACCTCGACGTCGATCTGGTGGAACTCCACCAGGTGCCGGCCGGTCGAGGCGGTCTCGGGCGGCTCCATCCGCACGTTGGGGGCGATGTAGAAGATCCGGTCGAAGGCCAGCAGCGACGCCTGCTTGTACAGGATCGCGCTGGTCATCAGTTTGTAGCGGTGGCCGTAGAAGTCGACGTCGATCGGCTTGGACCCCCGCCCGCCGGGGTCGGTCACGGGACCGAGCAGCGGGGGCAGCAGCTCGGTGAATCCCTCGCCGCGCAGGTACTCGCGCGCGGCGTCCAGGATCCGGTACTGGATCCGCAGCACCGTACGGGTGACCGGGGACGACAGGTGCTCCCGCGGCGAGGCGGGGAATCCGGGCGGTACCCCGGTGCCGTGGTGTTCAGTCATCGTGCTCCGCCATCTCTCCTCCGTCCGCGCACCGCACCCGGTCGTATCCCGGGAGGGGCTGCGCCGCCGGCCGCACGAGCGCGGCCCGGTCGTACTTGTGCTCCACATAGGACAGGGCGCCGAGCAGCGCCGCCGAGGTGACGCGGCGTGGCCGGGAAGCCGCGACCAGGTGGCCGATCGGCATCGCCCCGATCTCCGCCCACCGCAGCCGGCCGGCGGAGTCGATGTAGCTGCGGCTGCGCCCGGCGTTGTCCGGGTGCAGGCAGTACGGCACGTCGAGGTAGCCGCGGTCGAACGCGCGGACCAGCGCCCGTCCCAGGTCGGCGTCGAGGTTCAGGACGGCCTGCACCAGCGCCCGGGCCTCCGCGTACACCCCGGTGTCGCCGACCGGCCGGGCGCCGCGCGGCTCAGCCGCCGCGGCCGCCGCGGCCAGTTCCAACGCCGCGACGTTCTCGGCGATGGTGGGTATCCGGTGCGCCTCGGCCACGGTCTTGACGATCAGCCGCTCGGCGCCGGAACGCACGGCCAGCCGCGCCGCCGAGACGAGCAGCGCCCGCGCGCCGGCCGGCGTCCGGGGATACACCCCCATGTACGTATAGATCACGGCATGCCGGTCGGCGTCGGGCAGCAGTTCAGCGGCGAGCCGCTGCAGCGCCCGGACCGCCTCGGCGTCCTGCTCCGCGTCGGTCTGCTGCGCGTAGCTCAGCGACACGCTGCGCACCCCGTGCTGGTAGAAGAACATCGCCTCGAGCACGCTGAGGGCGACCAGCAGGCCCGGCGGGCAGAGCTGGCCCATCATGCAGCCGCCGAACGTCTCCAGGTGCGGTTCGGCGCCGGAGCGCGCGAACCGGACCAGCAGTTCGCAGCACTGCACCCAGTTCGCCACGGATTCGCGCAGCGGCGTGCGGCTGTACGGCAGGCAGTAGGAGACCGGCCCACCCTCGGTGGCGTCGAGCCCCGCGGCCACCAGTGCGGCGAAGATCCGCTGTGGTGCGGCGGAGCCGTGCCGCACCTGGACCGGGAACGAGTCGTCGCGTACGCCGTGCAGGACCGCGCGGGTGACGGCCGCGCCGTGCCCGACGATCGGGTAGCCGTTGAGGTCGACGCCGTCGGCGAGGGCCCGCCGGGCGGCGGCGTCGTTGCCGACCCGGGTGTAGCTGTCGATGGTGATGGTGCCGGCCGAGGTGGCGTCGGCCCCGCGGGTGGCGAGCAGGCCCTCCCGCATCCGGCGGGGGTCGCCCATGCCCATCCGCGGTTGCACCACCAGGCGACCCGCGGCCCTCGCCCGCGCCACGAAGGCACCGAAGCCGGTACCGGCCGCCCGGCCGGGGGCGAGCGGACCCGTACCGGGGGCGCCTGGCAGGCCGCCCGCGCCGACGGTGTCGATGCTCATGCCGCCGCCCGCGAAGGCAGCGCCCGCACATAGGACCGGAACGGTTCGACCCCGCCGCCGTCGGCGAAGACCGCGTCGAAGCCCGCCCGCAGCAGCGCCGCCGGGTGGTCCGCGTCGGCAGCGCCGCCGATGCCCAGCTTGCCGCCGATCACGATCGGCACGCTCGCCAGCTCGGGGCGGCTGCGCAGCAGCGGGATGACCCGCATCCCGTCGTTGTAGCCGTGCCCGTTGACGCTGCTGATGACGATGAGGTCCGGCACCGGTGACAGGCACTCCGCCAACAGGACCTGATCCGGTACGCAGGCGCCGAGATTCGTCACCAGGTATCCCAGCTCCTCCAGCACCAGCTGGAGGAAGACGAGGTTCCAGGTGTGCGAGTCGGATTCCATGCTCGTGAGCACCACGTGGCGGCGCCCGTCCGGAGCCGGATTCGCCACCTGCATGGCCTGCTCCTCTGCGGACGACACGACGGGGTACCCGACGAAGGTAGGCGCGGCATGCGGGCGCCCGGCGGCAGCATCGGCGGCAGTCGACAGGCAGTTCCCGCCGCGCACACCGGCCTGCGCGGCGGCGACCGATCCCGACCGTGAGGCGCCTGAACAGACCTTCAGGTTGCCTGCTCAAGGCGACGACCGGAGCTTGGCACGGTGCTGGTACAAAGGCACGGTGATCATCGATTCGGCCCTCCAGCCCCCCGATCCCTTCTCCGATCTCGACGCGTTCGTCGATCTGCCCCGGCTGGACGGGTTGTGGCTGGCACCCGACGGCCGGCGGCTCGTGGTGGGCGTGGCGACCCCCGACCAGAAGCGGACCCGGTACACCACGGCACTGTGGGAGGTGGACCCGGACGGGGCACGCCCGGCCCGCCGGCTGACCCGCAGCGGCCCCGGCGAGTCGGCGGCCGCCTTCACCCCCTCCGGTGACCTGCTGTTCACCTCGGCCAGGCCGGACCCGGACAGCGGCGACCAGGAGCCGGCAACGGCTCTGTGGTCGCAGCCCGCCGGCGGCGGCGACGCCCGGGTGGTGGCCACCCCACCGGGCGGCGTCCGCGGCGTCGTCGTGAGCGGGACCGGCACGATCGTGTTCGGTTCGGCGCTGATGCCCTCGTCCACCGACGCGGCCGCCGACAAGGAGTTCCGCGCGCGGCGCAAGGAGGCCGGGGTCTCGGCGATCCTGCACGAGCAGTACCCGGTCCGGCACTGGGACCAGGACCTCGGGCCGGACCAGACCCGCCTGTTCGCCGCCGAGTTCACGGAGGACGTCACGCTCGCCGACGCCCCGCTGGAGCTGCGTGACCTCACCGGCCACGTCGGCCCTTCGCTGAACTACGACTGCAGCTGGGACATCACCCCCGACGGCCGCACCGTGGCCACCACGTGGGTGGTGCCCGAACCCGCCGGATCGCAGCGGTACACCGTGGCGGCGGTCGACATGGCGACCGGCGAGCGCCGGACGCTGGCCGACGACGTCGACCACAACTACTGGGTCATGCGGGTGTCCCCCGACGGGACGCAGGCCGCGATCGTCGTCAACCGGCGCACCTCGCCGCACGACCCCGGAAACGCGTGGCTCGGCCTCGTCCCGGTCGCCGGCGGCCCGGTACGGGTCCTGACCGGCGACTGGGACCGCTGGCCGCACTCCGCCCGCTGGACGCCGGACGGCACCGCACTCATCGTGGCCGCCGACGACCACGGCCGCTCACCGCTGTGGCGGGTGGACGCCGCCACCGGAGACGTCACCCGGATGACCCCGGACGACGGCGCCTACACCTGTCCCGAGGTGTCACCGGACGGGCGCTGGGTCTACGCGCTGCGCTCGACCATCGACACTCCGCCCTGCCCCGTCCGGATCTCCCTGGACGGAGTGTCCCCGGTGGAGCGCCTGCGCGGTCCGGCCGAGGCCCTCGGCCGGGACGTGCGGGTGCCCGGACGGCTGGAGGAGGTCACCACCACCGCCGCGGACGGCACCCCGCTGCGCGCCTGGCTCGCGCTGCCCGACGGCGCCGGCCCGGACACACCCGCCCCGCTGCTGCTGTGGATCCACGGTGGACCGATGTTGTCCTTCAACTCCTGGATGTGGCGGTGGAACGCCTGGATCGCCGTGGCTCAGGGGTACGCGGTACTCATGCCCGACTTCGCGCTGTCCACCGGGTACGGCATCGACTTCATCCGCCGTGGTTGGGGGCAGTGGGGCGACGCCCCCTACACGGACCTGATGACGATCACGGACGCCGCGCAGCAGCGGCCCGACATCGACGCCGACCGCGCCGCGGCCATGGGCGGCTCCTTCGGTGGCTACATGGCCAACTGGATCGCCGGGCACACCGACCGGTTCGCGGCGATCGTCACGCACGCGTCGCTGTGGTCGCTCGACCAGATGCTGCCGACCACGGACGCCGCGCACTACTGGTCCCGGGAATTGACGCCGGAGATGACCGACGCCCACTCCCCCCACCGTTTCGCCGACGCCATCACCAGCCCGATGCTCGTCATCCACGGCGACAAGGACTACCGCGTACCGATCGGTGAGGCCCTGCACCTGTGGTGGGACCTGCTGTCACGCTCGACCGAACCGGACGGGGCGACCCCGCACAAGTTCCTCTACTTCCCCGACGAGAACCACTGGATCCTCAAGCCGCAGCACGCCAAGGTCTGGTACTCGACGGTGCTCGCGTTCCTCGCCCACCACCTGCGCGGGGAGGACTGGCAACGGCCCGACCTGCTGGGGTGATCGGGGGTCGCCGCGAGTCGTCGTTCGGTCGGCGCGCCACGCCCGTACGGGTACCGCGCCGCCGAACCCGACTGGGCATAGGTTTGACCGTATGACGACTCTTGCCGGCCGCACGATCGCGGCCCTGCGCAGTGAGCACGACGCCCTGGCGAACACGGTCCCCGCGCTCTCCGCCGAGCAGGTCACCGGCGCGTCCGGCGCCTCCGAGTGGAGCATCGCCGACGTCCTCTCCCACCTGGGCAGCGGCGCCGAGATCACCCTCGCGAGCCTGTCGGCCGCGCTGGGCGGGACGGAGCCGCCGGCGCAGGACTTCAACCAGGGCGTCTGGGACCGGTGGAACGCGCTGAGCCCGCACGACCAGGCCACCGGCTCCATGGCGTCCGACAACGCATTGGTCACGGCGCTCGAAGGCATTCCCGAGGGACGCCACGAGGACCTCCGGGTCAAGGTGGGATTCCTGCCCGACCCGCTTCCGCTCGCGTCGTTCGCCGCCCTGCGGCTCAGTGAGGTGGTCCAGCACAGCTGGGACGTCCGCGTCGGAATCGACCCGGCCGCGGCCCTCACCGAGGGCTCCGCGCAACTGCTCGCCGAGCACCTCAGCGGCAGCCTCGGCTTTCTGCTCGGCTTCATCGCCAAGACCGACGCGGCGCCCGAGCCCACCGTCGTCGGCATCAGCGGCACGGCCTACCGCATCGCCCTCGACGGCGGGGCCCGGTTCACCACGGCCGACCTGCCCACGACCGCGACGTTCACCGGTCCGCTGGAGTCCGCGCTGCGGCTCATCTACGGCCGGCTGACCCCGCAGCACACTCCGGCCGAGGTCGAGGTGACCGGGAACATCTCGCTCGACCAGCTACGCGCCGTCTTCCCCGGCTTCTGAGCTCGCCTGGACCGACCGGAGCCGGCGCGCCGCCTCCAGGATGTCGGCGGGCATCGGGCAGGAGACCCGCCGCGCGGTGTCCAGGTGTACGCCGGTGAGCGTGGTGACGGCCGCGGTCTCGCCCGAGGCGTTGCGCATCTCGTGCCGGAACCGCATCACCTTCTCCCGGACTTCGAGCAGCGTGGAGTGCACGGCGACGGTGTCACCGGCGACGACTTCACGGTGGTAGGTGAGGTGCTGCTCCACGGCGACCATGCCGCGCGCGGACGACCGCAGGTAGTCCGGGGTGATGCCGAGGGTCGTGAACAGGTTCCAGGTCGCCTCGTCGAACTTGCCGACGTACCACATGACGTTCATGTGTCCCATGTGGTCGCAGTGCCACGGGTACACCGTGCCGCGGTAGGTCAGCACCGGCTCAGCCATCGCGTACTCCTCGATCCGACCAGGGGCCACCAGCATAACTGAACGATCGCTAAGGTTGCGGGGAGTCCCGCACCCCCCGGTTTTCATCCACGCCGGGTGATCCGGCCGCGCCGCCGAGCGCTGACGCTGGAGCGCATGAAGGGCGTACTCATGTGGGGTCGCGTCTCTCCGGCCCCGCCCACCGCGGCGGGCACGGCCGTCCTGCCTGTTCGCCGTGGCCGGCACTGAACGCCGCCGGGCCGGCGCCGCCGTGCTGGCCACGCTGTTCGCCGTCACGGTCGCGGGCTGCGGCGGAGGCGGAAACGACGGCGACGCGGCGTTGCGCCGGGCCCAGTCCGAGGTCGCGGACAAACAGCAGGCGCTCGATGCGGCACAGACCGATCTGAGCGCCAAGACGACAGCGTTCTGCACCTCCACCGCGACGTATCTGACCGCGCTGGACCGCTACGGCGACATCCTCGACAGCACCGCGCCGACCGTCGGCGACGTGAAGAACGCCGGCGCCGACCTCACCGACCCGCGGGCCGACGTCGTGGCGAGCGCCGAGGACGTGACGGCCGCCAAGGACAAGGTGGCGACCGCGGAGAAGGACCTCGCCGAGGCCCGGGCCACCCTCGCCCGCCTGTCCGGCTCCGCGTCCGCCCCGCCGTCGCCGTCCGCCAGCGCCCCGTCCAGCCCTCCGGCGGTGCCCGCCGCCACGGTGAACCGGGTGAAGCAGGCCGACGCCGACTTCACCGCGGCGCAGCAGGGCATCACCGACCAGACCCCGCTGTCACAGGCGGCCGAGCAGTTCAACGCCGCCGCGGTGGCGCTGGAGATGTCGTGGCTGAGACTGTTCGCGCAGGCCGGCTGCCTGACCGACGACCAGCAGAAGAAGGCCGAGGCCGCGGTGCACGACTACACCACGGCGGTGCAGAAATCACTCGCCGAGGCGGGGTACTACAAGGCCGAAATCGATGGAGTGTACGGCCCGTCGACCGTCGATGCGGTCAAGGCGCTGCAGAAGAAGAACGGTCTGCCCGTGACCGGCGCGATGGACAGGGCCACCACGGACGCGTTGCAGGCGGAGCTGGCGGCGAAGGGCAGCGCCACCGCCGCGCAGGCTACCGCCTCGACCGCGGCGGTTCAGCAGACGTTGAAGCTGACCGGCCATTGGACGGGACCGGTCGACGGAACATGGACGCCGGCGCTGACCGAGGCGCTGACGGCGTTCCAGAAGGATGTCGGCGTCGAACCGACCGGAGAGGTGGACGCGGCTACCATCGCGGCGGCCGAGAAGGCACTGGTCAAGTCCAGCGAGCCGCAGCCCAGCGGGACACCTTCCGGCGGATGACCGCCGAACACCTCCGGACAGACGACGACCCGGCCATCCTCCCTTTTCCGCTCCCCCTTTTCCGCGCGGCGGAGCGGGGTCCCTCGAACAGGTACATACTGCTGCGCGATGCCGTTGTTAACCCGCCATGCACCTCTGTGGAACCGCGGGTTTGTCCGCGTCGACCACCGTGCCGCCATGCGCAAATCGCTCTTCGCTATCGTGGCCGCCGCGACCCTGCTGGTACCCGGCATCGCGGCCGCCGACAGCGACCACGGAAACAACGATCATTCCGATGACTCCTATGAGGTGGGACTCTTCGGTGACATGCCATACGCCGCGTACGGCCGCGAACACTACCCCGCCGTACTGGCCGACATGAACACGTACGACCTTGCATTCAGCGTCTTCGACGGTGATGCGAAGAACGGCAGCGAACCCTGTTACGCCGACGCGCACCCCACCGACCCGGCCAACCCCACGCCGGAGAACGCGGTCGCGGACGCGACCCACCCGGACATCTACCAGTACGCGCTGTCGAAGTGGGCCACCCTGAAAGACCCCCTCGTCGTGCTCCCCGGCGACAACGACTGGACCGACTGCGACCGCACCACCATCCAGGGGGGCAGGGTCTCCGACTCCAACGACCGGCTCGCGTACGAACGGACGCTGTTCTATCCCACCGACCGCAGCCTCGGCCAGAGAACCATCAAGCTGACCCGCCAGAGCGCCCAATACCCGGAGAACGTCCGCTGGCGCAAGGGTCCGGTCACCTACATCGGACTCAACATTCCCGGCAGCGACAACAACTTCTCCCTCGGCGGCAAGGAAGGACCCGCCGCCGAAGCACAGGCCGAATACGCGGCCCGCAATGCCGCGAATCTGCAATGGCTCCGTGACGGGTTCGCCGCCGCGAAAGCCGACCACTCGCGCGGCGTCATGGTCGTCATTCAGGCGGACATGTGGGATCCCACCGCGACGGTGACCCATTACGCCGACACCAAGAAGGAGCTGTTCACCCAGACCGTCGCCTTCGGCGGACCGGTCGTCCTGGTCAACGGTGACAGCCACAGCTTCGAGGTGGACAAGCCGCT
Source organism: Krasilnikovia sp. MM14-A1004 (assembly GCF_047159485.1). GTDB lineage: Bacteria > Actinomycetota > Actinomycetes > Mycobacteriales > Micromonosporaceae > Actinoplanes. The sequence continues at coordinate 4,230,583 of NZ_AP038773.1, forward strand.
CACCGACTACGCCACCACGAACGCCGCCGGTGCGGCCGGGGCGAACGTCGTCGAGAACTTCACCCGCGTCACCACGTTCGGCGAATACCAGAACCACTGGGTCAGCGTCACCGTCGACCCCGACGACCCGAACGTCTTCCAGTTCCACCCGCACATCATCGCGGCGAACGTGCCGACCTACACGCCTCCGGCCTGATCCGCCCGGCTCCGGCGGGCGGTTACCCGCCCGCCGGAGCACCGCCCCCCGTACCGGGATGAATCCCCCGTGATCTTGGGCGGTCCGCGCCGGTGACCGGGCACCGCCTATCGTGCGACCCATGGCTCTTGACTCTGTCGACGTCCCGCAGCGGCCCGCCCGGGCGCGCGCGGCCGTCCGAGCCTTCGGCCGGAGCGTGGCCGGCGGCCTCGGCATCGGCGCGCTGACCGGGATGCTGACCAGTCTGGTCTTCTTCGGCAGCGCCACACTCGTGGAGGTACCACCCGGCGACCGGCTGAGCGCCTTCGTCCGGCTGCCGCTGGTCCTGCCGATCGGCCTGGCCTTCGGGATCGTTTGCGGGCTGATCGGCGGGCTGGTCTCCGGGGTGGTCATCGCCGCGCTCGCCCCGTGGTGGTCGCCGCCGGGATGGGCGGCCCGGCTCGCCGGGGCGGTGATCTGTGCCACGCCCGTGCTCGTGGCTTCGGGCGTCGGCGCGCTGAGGGCACCGGACCACGGCCCGTGGTGGCCGCACCCGGCGATGGCGATCCCGGCGGCGATCGGGGCGGCCGCCGGAGGCGCCCGGCTCGGTCCGTGGCTGCTGTCCGGCGCGAGCGCGAAAGTCAGCCACCACGGCCGGTACTGGGGCGCGGCCGCCGTCGCCATGCTGCTCGTGATGATCCTGCCGGGCGACACCCTGGCATCTCAGCCGGGCCAGCGGATCGAAGTGGTGGCCGGGGCCGGCACCGGCGCGGGCCGGTCGGCGGCGGACTCGGAAATCAGCGGACGGCTGATCGGCATGGCGATGGACGACAGCGCGGCACTGCGGGTACTGACCTGCACGGGCTGGGACTTCACCCTGTGGACGGTCCGGGACGGGCGGCTCTCCCACGTCGCGGTGCCGGACCTGCACGAAACCACCGTCAGCGGGCTGGCCGCCGGGCCGCGCGGCAGCGTCTACGTCAGCCTCGTGCAGGGGCCGGGCAGCGTTCTGCGGATCGAGCCGGACGGCCGCACGGTCCGCCGGTTCGGCCTGGACCGGACGACCTATCGCGGGCCGCGTACCCCGGCCGCGGACGGTGCCCCGGCCGGGGGCGCATTCACCAATGCCGTGGACGGCGTCGCCGTCTCCGCCGACGACCGGTTGTACCTCGTCGAGAACCGCGTCGGCTCCGGCACGTTCCAGCTGGTCCGCACGGTGCGCGACGGCAGACTGCGTACCGTGCTCGGCCGCGACCCGAACGGCGCGCCCGCCTCCGTGAGCGGGGGCTTCGCCGACGGGATCCGCGGCACCGACCTGGCGCTCGACTCGGGTCTCACCGTTCCGCTCGCGGTCGCCCCGGACGGCAGCGTCTACGCGGCGGTCGACAAGAGCGTCGTCGTCCGGGTCACACCGGACGGCTCCGCCGACGCGGTTATCGGCGACCTTCCCGGTAGGCGCGCCACCGGCCCCGGGGCCGACGAATCGCGTGCCCCGTGGCGGGACCGCGGGCGGGCCGCGGGGCTGCGGACCGCGATGTCCGGTACCACCAACGAGCTCCAGCGGGCCGCAGACAACGCGGGTCTGGTGGCCGCCGCGAACGGCGACCTCTACCTGACGAACGTGCGGAGTGGGCAGGACCGGCTGCCGGGCTCGTTCGACTGGGAGGGTGCCGCGAACGACACCCAGCAGGCCGTGCTCGACCAGGCCCGCGACGACCGCTGGACGCAGGCCGAGACCGAGGTGCTGCGGGTCACGCCGGACGGCCGGGTCGCCACGGCGGCCGGTCACGCCGACCTGGTCGCCGTGCAGGGCGACTGGCTCTACCTCGCGCAGTCCTTCATCGACGAGCACGACACGCAACGGGTGCTGATCGTCCGGACCGCGATCCCGCGGTAGGCCGCACCGGGCTCAGTCCGGCATGCCGAACTGGCGGGCCATCCGGTCGATGCGGCGATCGGGCACGATCCACATGATCGCCACGGTGACGTAGCAGGCCATGGCGATCGCCGCCCCGAGGTGACCATTCCGGTCGATCGTCAGGGCGCACACGATCCCCGCCACGTAGAACAGCGGGGAGACCATGCCCTTGAGGTCCATGCCCACGGCCTGCCGGAGCAGACCCTGCGGTCCCTCGTGCCGGATGATGATCCGTTGCAGCGTGAAGTACGCGAGGGCCGCGCAGAGCAGGTTGACGCCGTAGATGATGACAGGGGTCCGCGCGAACCTCGATTCGTCGACCCAGGCGGTGGTGAACGGGAACAGCGACAGGCAGAACAGCAGCGCCAGGTTCGCCCACATCACGGCGCCGTCGACCTGCCGGACAAGTTGGAACGTGTGGTGGTGGTTGTTCCAGTAGATGCCCACGTACACGAAGCTGAGCAGGTAGGTCAGCAACCCGGTGCCGGTCCAGTGGATGAGATCGGCCAGCTCGGGGCCCTCCGGCACCTTCAACTCCAGCACCATGATCGTGATGATGATGGCGAGTACGCCGTCACTGAACGCCTCGAGTCGACTTGTTCGCACGAGGAGAACCTAGAACGCGACCGCCGGATTCTCCGGCCCGATCGTGGTGCGTGTCGCGGCCCGGCGATGACGCTAGACGGCGACCACCTTGTTGCGGCCGCCCGTCTTCGCCTGGTACAGGGCATGGTCCGCGCGGGCGAGCAACTGGTCGAGGCCGTCGTCGTGGGTGCCGAGGGCGGCCAGGCCGATGCTGATCGTCACGGTCACCGGCCCGTCGCGGGTCGCCACCGGTTCCGCCGCCACGGCCAACCGGATCCGTTCGAGCGGTGCGATGTCGAGGTCGGCGCCCGGCAGGAACACCGCGAACTCCTCACCGCCGTAACGGCCGAGAATGTCGGATTCCCGGAGGGCGGAGGCGATGCGGTGGGCGACCTCGCGGATGACGTCGTCGCCGACACCGTGCCCGTACGTGTCGTTGATCCTCTTGAAGTTGTCGATGTCGAGCATGGCCGCGCTGAGCCCGTGGCCGCTGCGCCGCGCCACGCCGAACAGCGCCGCCGCCAGCGAGAAGAAGTGCCGGCGGTTGTGCACACCGGTCAGCTCGTCCGTGGTGGCCAGCTCCTGCACCCGGGTGAACAGTTGCGCGTTGTGGTACGCGGTCATGCCCTGCCCGGTCAGCGTGGCGGCCACGTTGCGTGCGGTGTCGTCGAAGGACGGCCCCGCCAGGAGCACCACGCCGACCCGGCCGTCACGGTTGACCAGCGGCACCACCAACGTCGCCGCGTGCGCGCCGAGCAACTCGGCGACGGCGGCCGGAGCCTTCCCGTCGCGCAGGACCGTCACGGACTCGCCGGTGGGAAGCCGGGTCCAGGCCGGGTCGGTGCGCAGGTCCACCTGGTGGCCCACCAGTCCGGGTGCCGGGCCCGTCAGGTGCGTGACGGTGAGCTGGTCGTCGCCGCGCAGCAGGGCGGCGGTCTCGGCACCGAGCTGGGTGTGCAGCGTGACGAACAGCTGGTGCAGCAGCTGCGCGGGGTCGAGGATCGTGGTCAGTTCGGCGAGGCTGGCGCGGAGGGTCTCCGCCAGCTCCTGCTGCTGGCGCGCGGTACGCACGGCGAGGTCGAGCTGCGCGGCGCGCGCGGTCTCCAGGGACACGGCGACGTGGCTGGTGATCGCGGTCAGCACCTCGACGTCGTCCTCTGTGAAGATGCCGCGGGCCATCCGGCTGTCCAGGTAGACGATGCCGATGAGCCGGCCCTTGATCTGCACCGGAGCGACCATGATGCTGCGCAGGCCGTGCGCCACCACGCTCTCGGAGCCCAGCGACGCACCGTGTTCGGTGCCGGTCACCACGAGCGCCTCGCCGGTGTCCGCGACGCGGTGCACCAGGCTGGAGCCGTAGTCGGTGACCGCGTCGAGGTCGGCGCCGGCGGCGTCGCGGCCGACGAACGGGCGGACCCGCCCGGCGTCGTCGACCAGGAACATCAGCGCGCGCTCGGCACCGAGGATGCGCAGCGTCTCGTCCAGCGCGATCCGGGCCAGCCGGTCCGGGTCGAGGACCGAGGCGGCGGCGATGCTGACCTGCTGGAGGGCTTCCATGCGCCGGTTGACGACCGTCCTGGTGGCCCGCTCGCCGATCCGCGTACCGGGTGCGGCGGAGGTGGCGTCGGTAATGCCGAACTCGGCACGGACCTGACGTGCCCGGCCCTCCAGGCCGTACCTGGTAGCGATCATGTGAGCCCACTGCGCCTGCCGCTCGGCCTCGCCGGTGACGCCGGTGCGATACAGCGCCCGGGCCCGCAGCCGGGCGATCTCGAACGCGACCAGCGGCGAGTCGAGGGGCCGCGCCTTGCGTTCGATCCGGTCGACCAGGCGCAGGACGGCGCTGTACTTGCCCTCCAGCAGCAGGAGCGCGGCCCGGGTGATCTGGTGCGCCGCGACCAGCAGTGACGTGGCGGTGTGCCGCCCGAGTTCGCGCACCGCCGCGCGGGCGGCGGCCAGGCTCTTGGCGTCCGGCGCCTGCCGGCACTGCGTCAGGCGGCCGTAGGCCAGGTAGGTGTAGCACCAGTTGTGGTGGGTCATCAGCTCGCCGCTGTCGGCGAACTCTGCGAAGTCGGCGGCGGCCGCCTCGAACAGCTCACCGAACTCGCCCTGCTCCACGAGGGAATGCATGGTGGCCAGGACCAGGGTCCGGCGCTGCTGGATCCCGGCGGTGTCATGGTCGAACGATTCCTGCAGGTCGGCGAGCGCGGCGGCCGCCTCGCCCAGGTGGCCCTGCTGGGCCGGGATCATGACCGACAGGGCGGCGATGGTGGTGCCACTGATCTCCCGACCGGGCGGCAGCACGGCGATGGCCCGCTCGTAGCAGGCCTGCGCTTCGCGCGGATTGCCGCGCAGGACCTGGCGCATGCCGGCGGTGGCCACACCGGCGATGAACTGGGCCGGCTCCAGCCACCGGGCGTGCCGGTCCAGCATCTCGTCCCATTCGCGGGCGGAGTCGCCGGAGCCGGAGAACAGCAGTCCCATGGTGCGGGTGAAGTCGACGTACGCGACGAGCGCCGGGTCGGCCAGCTCGGCGGCGTAGCGGGCCGCGCGGGCGAAGCACCGCAGGCCGACACCGCGCAGCCGGACCATCACCGCGATGAAGCCGACCATCGCGTAGGCCCGCGTGAGCGGGGCACCGGGACCGAGCCGGTTCGCCACGAACAGGGCGCGTTGCGCGAACGTGGCCACCTCGTCCAGCCGCATCCCGAGGGCCGCGGAGTAGGCGCCCGTGTCCAGCAGCCGGGCCCGGATGAGGTACTCCTCGCGGCGCCGGCCGCTGACCGTGCCGAACCCGATGCCGGTACGCCGGATCAGCGCCGCCCCGAGCGCCGGGCCGAACCCGGAGAACACCCGCGCCAGCTTGTTGCGCGGCAACGGCCGGCCGATCTCCGCCAGCCCCGCGAAGACGGCCTTGGCCGCGTCCTCGTCGGCGTAGCCGACGTTGTGCAGCTCGGCGAGGGTCGTCCACAGCGACGCCCGCTGCCATGGATCGTCGGACCGCGCGAGCGCCAGGTCGAGCCGCTCCCGCGCCGGGCTCAGCCGTCCGGCCCGCAGGTACGCCGTGGCGAGCAGGTGGTGGGTGTCGACGTCGACGGGCAGCCCGTGGGCGTCCGCGGCGTGCTCTGCCTGCTCCAGGAACGTGACGGCGTCGGCGGGCGCCTGGTCGGCCAGCGCCTGCCGGCCGGCGGCCACGCTGGTGCGGTACACCGCCTCGGCCTCGCCGGCCGGGTCGGCCTGCGCGTAGTGCCCGGCGACCGCGTAGACGTGGTCGGCCTCCCGGCGCGCCGGGTCGAGCGATTCGAGCTGCCGGGCGATCCGCGCGTGCAGGCCCCGGCGGTCAGCGGGGTCCATGGTGGCCAACAGGGCCCGGCGGACGGCCGGATAGACGAAGCCGTAGCGGCCCGCGGCGCGCGCCTCCACCAGCCGGCGGCCGATCGCCGCCTCCACGGCCGTGGCGACGTCGTCCGCGGAGAGCCCACCCGCCGCCGTCACCAGGTCGAGGTCGAACCGGCTGCCCACGGCGGCCGCGACGGCCAGGACGGCACGGTCGGCGCCGGTCAGCTCGTCGAGCCGGGACACGACCAGGTCGAGGCCGTCGGCCGGAATCGGCAGCGCGTCCAGGCCCTCCTCGTCGAGCAGCCAGGTGTCCCAGTGCGGCACCAGCAGGCCGCCGTCGACGAGGCGCCGCAGGTACTCGATCGCGGACAGCGGCACGCCCCCGGAACGGGCGGTGACGTGGGCGGCCAATTCGCCGGGCACCGGAGCGCCGGGCAACCGGGAGGCGACCAGGGCCGCCATGTCGTCGTCGGGCAACGCCCCGAGCGCCAGCACCGGTTCGGCGGCGGCGAACTCGCCGGGGGCGGCGTCCGCGGCGGCGATCAGCACCAGCAGGGGTGCCTCGCTCAGGCTGCGGTCCAGGTCGGCCAGCACACGGCGACCGGTGTCGTCGAGCCAGTGTGCGTCGTCGACGCAGAGCAGCGCCGGGCCGACGCGGCGGGACAGCTCGATGAGGAACGTGGCGACCGCGTGGACGAACTGCTCGTCGCGGCCCTCGGTGGCGGTGTCGGGAACGTCCGCCAGCAGGTCGGCGAGGCCCGCCGACAGGGACTTGAGCAGGTTCGCGCCGGCCGCCATCGCCGACTCCCGGACGGCCTGCGCGGCGGCGGCCCACTCGTCCGCGGGCAGCGCCCGCCACTGCTGGATCCGGCGGTCGAGCGCCTCACGCAGCGCCACCAGGGGCACGGTGTCGTCCGGGCCGCACCGGACGTCGAGGACCAGCGCCCCGTCGTCGGCGGCGGCGACGGCTTCGACCAGGCGTGTCTTCCCGAGCCCGCCGGCGCCGTGGATCACGGCGACGCCACCGGCCCCGGCACGTGCCCGGTCCCACCGGGTGGTCAGCGCCGACAGTTCGGCGTCGCGGCCGTACAGCGGCCAGTTCGTCGGCTCCCCCGCCACGACGGCGTCGGAGCAGCGGTGCAGTGCGGCGAGCAGCTCGGTGGCCGAGCCGTACCGGTCGTCGGGGTCCTTGGCGAGCAGCCGGGTGATGATCTCGGCGAGTGCCGGGTCGACGTCCGGACGGATCTTGCGTACGTCGGGGATCGGCGCGGCGGCGTGCTGGCGCAGGAGCGCGCCGACGTCCGAGCCCTGGTAGGGCGGGTGCCCGGTCAGGCATTCGAAGAGTACGGCGCCGAGGGAGTAGAGGTCGGAGCGGCTGTCGACAGGGCGTTTGAGCATCCCGGTCTGCTCCGGCGAGCTGTAGGTGAACGTGCCGACCGCGCTGTCCTCGGCAACCGCCTTGCCCGCGCGGGCGGCCAGACCGAAGTCGATGAGCATGGCCGGGCCGGAGCGCGGCACCATGACGTTGTGCGGCTTCAGGTCGCGGTGCACCAGGCCCGCCTGGTGCGCGGCGGCCAGCGCCCGGGCGATCTCCGCGCCCAGCGTCACCACCCGTGCCTGGTCCAGCATGCCGCCGACCAGCAGGTCGGCCAGCGAGGCACCGTCGACCAGGTCGGTGACCAGGGCCGGGCGCCCGTCGTGCAGGCCGACGGCCCGGGTACGCACCAGGCCGGGGTGGTCCACGCATGCCATCAGGGCGGCCTCGCGCCGGAAGGACGCCAGCGCCTCCGGCTCGTGTCCGGCCGCGCCGCGAAGCTGCTTGAGGGCGTAGGGCCGGCCGTGGCGCTCGGCCCGGAACACCGACGTGGCGGCGCCGCGACCGATCTCGGCGTCGACCTCAAGATCGGTCAGTTCCAGGCGGCTGCCCGCGGACCAGCGGCGTCCACGCACCCCGACGTCGCTCACGCGATCCCCCCGGTCCGATTTCATCCCTCGCACTCATATCGTCTGACGGAAACCGCACCTGAGGAAGTCAGGTCACCGGCGGCGCCCAGCCGGGTCGTGGGATCAGGCAGAACGGGTGGCCGGCGGGGTCGGCGAAGACGTGGTCGCCGGGCAGCGGTGTGGCGCCGAGCGCGAGGACGGCCCCGGCGGCGGCGTCGGGGTCATCGACCATCACGTCGAGATGCATCTGCTGCGGCACGGCCGGGTCGGGCCAGGTCGGCGGGCGATGATCAGGGGCGCGCTGAAAGGCGAGGCCGGAGGTGGTGGTTGAGGCCGAGACGACAACGAAGTCGTGATCGTCGTAGGTGACGGGCAGCCCGAGCACCGCGCTCCAGAATCGGGCGGAGGCCGGCGGGTCGGGACAGTCGATGATCAGGTGGTGCAGGCGGCCCACGGGCACGGCGGTCACCTCGCTCACGCTGCGCGGTCGGGTCGGAGGGTCCCCACGTTCACCGCAGTGTGCCGTACCCCGCGATCGGGAGCCCGCCGGCGCGCGGGCCCGCGGCCCGGCTTCACCAGGCGACCTGCACCGTCCGCTTGGCGCCGCTGGTCCCGGTCAGCGTGACCCGCACACCGGAGGCGGCATCGGTCACCTGCTGACCGACCGCGGTGAGGGTGGCGTTGTCCAGCTCCGCGTCGCCGGGGCCGCAGCCGTCGACGGCGCTGCCGGGCTGGGCGTCGATGACCCGGACCGGGTTGTTGCCGCCGCCGACGCCGGCCTCCACCGCGTAGACCAGGACACCCGGCCGCAGGCAGGGCGACGCCACGTCGAGGCTGTCGGCTCGGCGGTTCTCCACCACGATGACGCGTTGCGCGGACACCTTCACCACGGCGGCCTTCAGGCCGGTCGCGGTGCCCAGCGGGGTGAGCGTGACCGTGCGGGTGCCGGGGGCGGTGACGCAGGAGATCTGCGTGTCGTCGAGCCAACCCAACTTCCACTTGTGCCAGGCCAGGTGGTCCGGTGCCGGGCCGCTGATCAGACCCATCAGGTCCCAGCCGCCGACCGGCCGGTGCAGGTCGGGCCAGCCGGCACCGTACGTGTAGAGGTCCGGCAGACCGAACACGTGGCCGGTCTCGTGGTTGAGGACCCGGTATCCCCAGCTGTCCACATCGGCGCCGAGGGTGACCCCGTGGCGCAGTTCCACGCCGTCGGCGGACACGCCCCATCCGGGGTCGGCGATGAACGCGGGCGACACGGCGATCGCCGTGGCGGACCGCGGGGACACCACGTAGACGAGGTCGAACCCGGTGAAGTCGACAACGGCGTCGCTGGCCGTGACCGCGTCCTGCAGGTAGGCACGGTGCGCCTCGAACGAGGCGTTGAAGCCCGCGTAGGCGCTCTGCGGCCGCGGCATCCGCGCCCACGCGGTGGTGAACGTGGGCACCAGCGAGGCCCGGCCGTACGACGCGGTCCGCAGCCAGTCACCCGGTGCTGAAGCGAACATGTCGCGCCGCTCGGCGAGCTCCCCGGCGCCTCCCGGAGCGTCGGAGAAGTCCACGAAGAGGAACACCGCCCGCAGCGCGCCCTGCGCCGGGAGCCACCGGCGGTAGTCGGTGGGGCCCTCCTGCTCGTTGCCGATCCCCCCGGATGCCGGCAGCCGGCAGTCGGCGGCCGGGGCAGCGGCCCCCGCGACGGGGACCCGGGTCGCCGCGGCCGCCGGCGGAGCCGGGGCCACGGTCAGCCCGGCCGCCACAGTCGCCGTGACGCCGACCACGGCCCGCAGCGCGGACCGGAGATCCCACCGTCGTCTCATCCCTGTCCCATCCCCCGTGACCCACACGGCACGTCTCCGTCCGTAGTGGACGGTGTCCGTCGCATCGGCCACCGCGCCGCTCAGCATAGGGCAACGGGCGCCGGCGCCCACCACGCACGACCCCGAGGGCAACGGGCGCCGGCGCCCACCACGCACGACCCCGAGGGCGACGAGTTCCGCGTGGCCCGACCGCGGCGCCTCAGGCGCGCAGGACGGACTGCGGGAAGTCGAAGACGCGGTCCGGGTCGTACCTGCGGATCACCTGCCGCAGGCGGGGCAGGTTGGCGCCGTAGTAGGCGCTCGCCCAGTCCTTCTGGCCCGGATTCAGATAGTTGACGTACGCGCCGCTGCCGACGATCGGCGCGAGCGCCTGCTGCACCGCGAGCACCGCCGGGCCGTTGGCCGCGTTGCCGCTGTAGACCTGCACCGAGGCGTGCGCGCCGCGGTGGGCGAACGCGGTGTCCGCGGTCCCGACCCGCCCCACCTGACCGCGCAGCGAGTCGAACAGCAGCACCATGCCCTGCTGCCTGCTCATCAGCGCGACGACCCGGTCCGCGATGGACGACGTGACCGTACGGTCGAGCATCCGCGACGCGGCCCGGAAGGCCTCGTGGCCGCCGGCGTGGCAGGCGGAGATCGTCTTGCCGAGGCAGCCGGCGAAGTACTTCATCGCGGAAAGGTAGTCGTAGGTGTGGGTCGTCCGGGAGGTCGGGTTCGCGCCGACCGCGGTGATCAGCGCGGAGAGGTGGGCGGCGAGCGTCGGGGCGGAGCCGGTCCAGGTGCCGGTGACCCGGTTGGTCGGCGTGCTCGCCGCGGTGACGGCGCACAGCGAGGTGAGCCGGTCCGGCGCGGCGTCCATCCACTGTGACCAGGCACGCAGCACGCGGGACGTCCGCGACGCCGGGAAGCGCAGCGAGAAGATCGTGACGGTGGGCGCCGGGACCGTACCGAAGGTGAAGCTGGTGACGATGCCGCCGTTGCCGCCCCCGCCACCGCGCAGCGCCCAGAACAGGTCGGCGTCGTGGTTGCCGTCGACCGTGTGCAGGGCGCCGTCCGCCGTGACGACCGTGGCCGACTTGAGGTGGTCGCAGGTGAGACCGTAGGTCCGGGCAACCACGCCGATGCCGCCGCCGAGGGTGCTGCCGGCGACGCCGACCGTCGGGCAGGATCCGGCCGGGAGCGCGCGGCCGTGCGCGGCCAGCGCCGAGTAGAGGTCGATGAGCTTGACGCCGGCGCCGACGACCGCCGTACCGTCGCTCGTGACCGTGATCCCCTTGAGCGCCGACAAGTCGACGACGACACCGTTGTCCGGCGTCGAGAAGCCGGCGTAGCTGTGCCCACCCGCGCGGGCGGCGAGCGGCACGCCGTGCCCGCGCACCCGCCGCACGCACGTGCGCACGTCATCGGCGCCGGCCACCTTGGCGATCGCGGCCGGTTTCCGTACGCCGAGGGCACTGTTGTACGGCTTGGCCGCCGTGGCGTATCCGGTGTCGCCGGGCCGCAGCAGCGGACCCGTGAGGGCCCGCTTCAGCCCGGCGTAGTCGACAGCGGTGGCCGCCTCGGCCAGCGGTTCTCCCAGCAGCCCCGTACCGGCGACCGCCGCACCGGCCGCCGCCGTCAGAGCCAGGAACCGCCGTCGTCCGAACCTCACTTCACCCATGCACGGGACGCTACGAGCCGGCTGCGGCCGCCACGTCACGCTTTCGTGCCGAACCGCGCCTCGCGCCGCCGCCCACCCCGGTGCGGCAGAGATGGGTCCGGACCCGTCACCACCCGCCCACCCGGCGGACCCGCTGTGTTCATATTGACTGACTTCGATACGAAGCCCATGGATCACACCTGGAGGTGACGATGCCACCCATCGGACGCCGGGCCCTCGCCGCGGCCCTGCTGGTCGGCGCGGTCCTGACCGTGCCCGCCGCACCCGCAGCGGGAGCCGCGCCGGTCAAGAAGCTGCTCGTCGTGGGCATGGACGGGCTCAACTGGGACAATGTCGTCGCGGCGAACGCGCCGAATCTGCACGACCTGGCGGCGCAGGGCATGCTGGGCCGCAGTCTCGTGCAGTGCCCGACGACGGCCGAGTCGTCCAGCGGGCCGGGCTGGTCGAACATCGCCACCGGAGTGTGGCCGGACCGGCACGGCGTCAAGAACAACACCTTCATCGGCAGGCAGTACGGCACCTACCCGGACTTCCTGACCCGGCTGGAGCGGGCCGACCCGGCGTACGCCACCTACTCGGCCGTCGACTGGCCGTCCCTGCACAACCAGGGGACGTTCTCGTCCGCGATCGACACCCGGGTCACCTTCGACGGCGACGCGAACGGCTACCCGGCCGAGGATGAGCGGACCACGACCGACGCGGTCGGCCGGCTGAGCAACGGCGGCCCGGACGCCTCCTTCGTCTACCTCGGCAACACCGACGTGGTGGCGCACGCCTCCGGCACCGGCGCGGCGTACCAGGCCGCCATCGAGAAGCAGGACCAGCAGCTCGGACGGATACTGACCGCGGTGCGCTCCCGGCCCACGTACGGTCAGGAGGACTGGCTGATCATGGTGACCACCGACCACGGTCACCGGATCCCGCAGGGTGGCCACGGCGGCTGCGGCATCGACGAGCGCGGCACCTTCGTCCTCGCGAGCGGCGCCGGGATCAGCGCGGGATCCCGGCCCATCGACGTACGCCAGGTGGACGTCGCCGCCTCGGCGCTGGCGCACTTCGGCGTGGCGGCCACCCTGGACGGCAAGAGCGTCCGGGTACGCTCCACCGACCCGTTCGACGGCCTCGCGCTGCGTACCCGGGTGGACGAGACCGGTACCCCCGCCACGCTGGCGGGCTGGACCCCTACCGCGCCGACCGGCTGGTCGGTGATCCGCAGTGCCATGCCCACCGGCGGGGTCACCGAGTGGCGCGGCTGGTCGTTCGCCACCGACGAGTTCTGGAGCCGCGCGCAGAGCGGTCAGGAGCGGGAGAACGCCCTGCGTACCCGCGGCGTCTTCGCCGTCGCCGACAGCGACGAGTTCGCCGACAAGTCCGGCGGCGGCAGCTACGACTCCACTCTCGTCTCGCCCGCGTACCCCGTGGCCGCGGGGAGCACGGTCCGCCTGAACTACGTGACGCACTACCGGCAGGAGGGCAGCCAGAAGGGCGACGTCCTCGTCTCGTTCGACGGCGGCCCGGACCAGCTGGTGAAGCGGTACGTCGCGGACGCCCGCGCGACCGTCGAGTCGCTGCCGGTCACGGTCCCGGCCGGTGCTACCGCGATGACTGTGAAGTTCCGTTACTACGACGCCAGCAACAACTGGTACTGGGTCGTCGACGATCTCCGGATCGGCTGACGCCGACGGTGGCCGGAGGTCACGGCCTCCGGCCACCGCCACGGGTACGGCCCGCCGGTTCAGGTCCGGCACGGCGCCGATCACACCGACGACCGGCGGGCGGGCACCGTGTTGGCCAGGGTCACGTCGCCGCCGTAGTGGGCCAGCACCCGGTGATCCATGACCCGGCGCCACAGCGGCGGGACCAGGGCGAGCACGACCATCGTGGCGTACCCGGCGGGCAGCCGCGGCGAGACGTCGAAGGTCCGCAGGGTCTGGTAGCGGCGCAGCGGGTTGGCGTGGTGGTCGCTGTGCCGCTGCAGTTGGAACAGGAAAACGTTGGTGACCAGCCGATCGCTGTTCCAGCTGTGCCGTGGGTCGACCTTCTCGTACCGGCCGGCGGGGGTGCGTTGCCGCCGCAGGCCGTAGTGCTCCAGGTAGTTGACGACCTCCAGCAGGGAGAAGCCGACCACGGCCTGCACCAGCAGGAACGGCAGGACGCGCGGCCCGAACACCGCGGTCAGCGCCGCGAACAGTACGGCCGTCATGGCCCAGGCGTTGAGGATGTCGTTGCGGTACGTCCACGGCGAGCGGGAGCGGATCCGGAAGCGGGAGGTCTCCAGCCGCCACGCCGAGCGCAGGCTGCCCGGCACCGTCCGGGCCCAGAACCGGTAGTAGCTCTCCCCCAGCCGTGAGCTGGCCGGGTCCTCGGGCGTGGCGACCCGTACGTGATGGCCGCGGTTGTGTTCCACGAAGAAGTGGCCGTAGCCGGTCGGGGCGAGCGCGATTTTGGACAGCCAGCGCTCCACCGACTCGCGTTTGTGACCGAGTTCGTGCGCGGTGTTGATGGCGATGCCGTTGACCAGGCCGGCGGTGAGCACCAGCCCCGCCGCGGCGACCGGGCCGGGGCCCGCCGTCCAGACCGCGCACGCGGCGACCAGCGCCGCGTACTGCGCGGGCACGTACAGGTACGTGATCCAGCGGTAGTAGCGCGACGCCTGCAGCGCGGGCACCGCGTCCTCGGGCGGGTTCCCGCGGTCGTCGCCGAGGATCAGGTCGATGGCGGGGATGAGGCCGAGGATGACCACGGGGGTCAGCCACCAGGCCCAGGCGCCGCCGGTGAGGACGGCACACAGGAGCGAGACGAACGGCAGGGCGGGCACGACGAGCGCCAGGGGCCAGAGCGGACGCTTCGTGTCCCGCCAGGCGGGGGCAGCGATTTCCATGCCTCGATGCTTTACACGTACGATGCTGGTGTCAAGATTTTTGACACGCTGCCGTGCCGCGTCTACGGTCGTGCCGTGGTGACACCCGTCCGCTCGCTGCGCGAGCAGAACCGTCGGCTGTTGCGCGGGTCGCTGATCGCGGCCGCCCGCAACCTCGCCATCACCCGCGGCTGGGACGCGGTCCGCATGGCCGACGTCGCCGAGGCCGCGGGGGTCAGCCGGCAGACGGTCTACAACGAGTTCGCCAACAAGGCCGGCCTCGGCCAGGCGGTCGCGACCGAGGAGATCGAACGGTTCGTCGCCGCCGTCCGCACGGACCTGGCCACGCCCGGAGACGACATGCGGACCATCGCCGAGGCCACGATCCGGCACGTCCTCGTGGCGGCCGCGGAGAATCCGCTGGTCAAGGCGATCCTGACCGGCGCACGCGGCGGCGCCGACGACCTGCTGCCCTACCTGACCACCCGGGCCGACGTGGTGCTCGTACTGGCCGGCGACGCGGTCCGCGAATGGGCCGCCGCGCAGCTCGACGCCGACGCCACCGACCTCGCCCCGGCGGCCGAGTCGATCGTCCGGCTCGTGGTGAGCCACGTCGTGCTGCCCTCGGCCGCGCCAGAGACCGCGGCGGCCACCCTGGCGGACGTGGTGATGCGCCTGCTGCCGTTCCCGCCGAGGCCGGGCGGTGCGGAAAACTGACGCCGTCGGCCAGGTGGACACGGGTTCAGACTGGCGGCCGCTTCGCCACGGGGTGCTGTCGGTGGGCATCAGTACGGGCGTGCTTCGCTTCGTCACGTCGCGCCCAGACCGCCAGCCGGAGAGCCGTCCACAAGCGCAGCTTCGGGGAGCTATCGCAGGCGGCGAGGAGTTTGGCCAGTCCCTCTCGCTCCTCCGGTGGAACCACCGCGATGACGATGAGCACCGGCAGCGCAGCCGCGACGAGTTCGGTCAGGATCAGAACCGCGAGAGCTCCCGCGGCGACAAGCACGACGAATCCGGTCACAGAAACCCTCCATGTCATTGCCAGGGCTAGACGCCACTCACGGTTGCGAGGGCGGCGATGATCAGCATCGAGAGCGCCAGCAGGGTGGCGACGACGGCGAAGGCCGCAGCCGCGAAGGCGGGGATCAGAGCCTTCATCGGGGACATCGCCCGCTTGAGCGAGCGCAGGGCGACCATCAGGCAGACAGCCGCGACGGCCAGGTAGGTAAGCGGGTGGTGGATCCAGGACGCGCTCTGGCCGTCCAGAATCGCCGGTGAGGCAACGGAGAGGAGTGGCATTGCCGACCTCCGATCCTGATCGTGCGGGGGATCGCCGAGCATATGCAGGACCGGGCATGCCCATGATGTCGGAAGTTGCTGATAGCGATCACCAGTCATCACTTTCCGACCGGAGCCGACATGCCCGCCGAGGCTTCCTCATTGAATATTCGCTGATATGCTCCACTGTGGCAAGGTTCATCGTCGTGAATGAATTTCACTCAGACCCGTTTGGTAACAGAACGTACAAGCATGGGAACATCACGGTGCCGCAACGTAGCCAGACTGGCCGAACTGGGGAGTTGCGCGCCTGCCCAGCTGTGGTTAGGTGGGTCGCGGACCCGAATATTCCGTGGATCACGTGACCGCTGCGCTAATATGCGCGATGTGAACCATGACAATAAGGGCGTATCGGGCGCACCGAAACTGACTCTCGTTACCACGTTGTGCGGCGCAGGCAGCTGCCCGACCGTCTACAGGACAGACCGGAATACCCTTGTCGTACAGGGCTACATCGTTGCGGCAGAGAGCGTCGACGTCGATCTGCCTGCTGGCGAGCAGCTAGTGGAGATTCCCATGGAACTCTTGGCGGCCGCCATGCAAGCAGATGCATAGCATTGGTTGATGACCATGCTGGAGGGGGGCGAGTTGCGGTGCAGGACTCGCCCGACCTCCGCCCCGACCGGCCCATCGAGCCGGTAGGCGCCATCTTGGCCCGCTGGCGGAAGCGACAGAAGCTGACCGGTCAGGTGCTCGGCGACCGAGTCGGAATGAGCCAAGCCAAGATTTCCCGTTTGGAGAACGGAGTGGTCGCGGCGGAGCCCGGCGACGTCCGGCTGCTGGCCGAAGCGCTCGGGATGCCACAGGCCGAGGTCGAGCGCGTCGTGGAGCTAGCCGAGCATGCGGACAACCGGCTCACTGACTGGACCTGGGCCCAGCAGGGCCTTGCAACCGCGCAGAGCGAGATGGGCCGGATCGAGACGGCCGCAAAGGACCTGAGGGTCTTCCAGCCGGCCGTCGTCCCAGGGCTTCTCCAGACGAGTGAATATGCACGCGCCATCATGACCGAGCTGAAGGAGGAGCTGGACGACGCTCGGCTCGTCGATTCGGCTGTGATGGTCTCAGAGGCCGTCACAGCTCGGATGAAGCGGAGCGAGATCCTGGCTTTGCCCGATCGGGAGTTCCGCTTTCTGATCACGGAGCAAGTGCTGCGGAACCGGGTGTGCAGGCCGGCCGACATGATCGCGCAGATCGAACGCATGCGAGAGCTGGCCGCCCGTCCGAATGTCTACCTGCTGATCATCCCAGATCACGCACCGCTGCCCCTCGCTCCCTTCCATGGGTTCTACGTTGCCGACAACCGTTGGGTCAGCGTGGATCTGTTCAACACGTCCGTGATGTCGAAGGGGCACCGGACGGTTCGAATCTACCGCCGCGCCTTCGACGCCCTGGAGCGAGTCGCGTTGACAGACGCTGTCGATCTGCTCGACCACTACCAGGCCCGGTACGTACGAATGATGCTGCAGAACTCCGTCGCAAGCTGACCTGGCACGTCGTCACAGCAGGAACGCCTTGGCCAAACGGACCCGTGCGCAGCGTGTGCCCGAGCCGATGGCGTGTGGCCGGCCGGCGAACGACGTAGTGGACGTTCGCCGGCCGGCGGGGCGATTCCGGGGCGGTGGATGTCAGTACTTGGTGTACTTGGCCCAGTCGTAACGGGCGGTCAACGGCGTTCCCGGGTAGGCGAACGCGCCGAGCCAGCTGTCGACGCCAATGCCCGGCCACAGGTTGGCCATGATGCGTTGCGGATGGGTGGGCAGCGCGCCGCGCGAGCCGGTTTCCTGGTGGACGAGTTTGCCGTCCACGAACCAGTTGATGGTGCCCTGGTTCCACCATTCGATGGCGTAGTCGTGGTAGCCGGTCGAGGCGTCGAATCCCAGATTGATGATGGTTTCGTGTCCACCGACACCGTTGGTGAAGTAGTTGGTCTGCATCTGGGTGGTGTTCTTACCGAGGATCTCGACGTCGATTTCGTCCCACGGCTGGCCGTCACTGGGCCCGGTGTACGTGAAGAATGACGACACGGTGCCGGAGCGTTTGACGGCCATCATCCGCGTCTCGAAGCGGCCGTAGGAGAACAGGTCGTTGGAACGGTATTCGCCGGATGCGTACGGCATGCCCGAGCAGCCGCTGGGGCAGGTGGCGGTGTCGAGGTTGATGCCCATGACGCCACCGTTGAACCAGACGTGATCGGCCCGCCAGCCGACGTTGAAGGGGCTGCCGTTGGTCCAGCCGTCGGACTTGTACCAGCGGCCGGTGTCGAAGGAGTTGAAGTTTTCGACGAAGCTGCCACCGATGGCGGCCTGAGCCGTCGAGGCCCGGCTGAGCGTCAGCGCGGACACCAGCGCGATAACGAGGAATGGGGACAGGAACCAGCGGCGGACATTGACCCGGGGGCGGATCGTCGGCGGTCGCATGACGGCCTCCTCACGAGGCGATCGCGGCGTACGAGCATCCGCGCCGACAACGGCACCCTCCCATCCGTCGATCGGATAACGGGGTGATGGTTGTGCCGTGAAGCTCTCGCCTGGGGGATTTGACCACTGTGGAGCAATGGGGATGCAGTGGCCGGGAATGCGCGGGGGAAATCGAGCGTGGGAGCGCTCCCTGGCAAAAAGTTAACATCGTGCATACACCAGCACAAGCACTTGAGGTTCCGGAACGTAATCGCTCCGAAATGGGCCGTTCACGCGGGTCCGCGTTTACGCCCAGTTGTTGCGGGCGGCGTACCAGCCGAGTTGCATCCGGCTCTGCACGCCGGCCAGGTCCATCAGGTGGCGCAGACGCCGCTGCAGCGTACGCAGGGAAAGGTCGAGCTGGGTGGCGACCGCCTGGTCGGTGAGCCCGGCCAGCAGCAACGCCAGGATCCTGCGGTCCAGCGCGGTGGGCACGTCCGTCTCCACGTCCGTGCCGTCGGGCGCAGTGGGGCCGTCGAGGGCGCCGGCGTCGAGCGGGTGCGCATGGCGCCACACGATCTCGAACAGCGCGTCCATCGCGGTGAGCAACCCGGCCCGGTGCAGCAGGACCGCGCCGGGCTCCTCCCCGGCGACCGCCGTCAACGGCACCAGCCCCAGCTCGGCGTCGGCCAGCATCAGCTTGATCGGCAGCGACTCCGCCACCCGCACCTGGACGCCAAGGCGCAACGACTCCAGGGTCTCGGCGACCACGCCGGGCTCGGCCAGCGCCGGCCGGTCGATCACGACCCGGTAGCGCACGCCCTGCGCCACCTGCTGCGACTCCACCGGGTTCTCGCCCGGCGGCACGGCGACGAAGGGCGCGGTGACAAAGCTGCGGACCTCGCGGCGCGCGGCATGCTGCACCTGGGCGAACCGGTGCCGGATCGCCTCGACGCCCGTGACCACCTCGATCAACTCGCTGATCGAGCGGCCCGCCATCGCCCTGCGGTGCTCCTCGGCGAGGGTCACGAGGGCGAGTTCGGCGCTGCGCAGTTCCGCCCGCCGTTCGCTGATCAGCGCGCCGAGCGCGATCGCGGGCGGGGCCGCGGCGTAGACACCGTCGGGGGTGGACGTCACGAGGCCGCAGGCGATCAGGTGGGACAGCGAGGCCTCGACCTCGGCCACGGGTACGTGCAGCAGGCCGCCCAGCTCGGCCGGGCCGGCCCGGGCGCGCCCGGCGAGCGCGCCGTAGACCGCCTCGTCCCCGGGGTTCAGACCCAGCGCACCCAGCATCGGCGGCCGCCTCCCCTGCACCCGTAGCCGCGGAGAGAGTATGCGCCACGCTGAGGTCCCCTGCCCACCGCCATCGGGCCCCGCGACGTCGCCGCCCCGGGGCCCGTCGTGCGGTCTCACCGCAGACCGTACGCGCGGATGACCTCCTGGCTGATGGCGAAACCGGCGTCGGTGCGGCCGGTGGCGCGTACAGAGACGAAGCCGCCGGGCTGCCGGGGCAGCGCGAGCGTGCCGTTCCACCAGCCGGAATCCCTGCGTAGGCGCACCTGCTGCCAGGTGGCGCCGTCGTCGTAGGACACCTCCACGGTCACCGTGGTGACGGTGCCGGTGCCGGGACCGCCACCGGCCTGCGGGATCGGCTTGACGCGGATGTCCCGGACACGGCCCGACGGCAGGTCACCGTGCAGGTCGGTGTCGAGGCGGTACTCCATCTGCAGCAGGGCCATCGGGACGAAGTTGTCCGCGCGGTTGGTGCCGGAGACGAAGTCCCACTCGGTGTGGGAACGGGTGGACAGCCGCCACTGGTCGGCGGGGCGCGACGTGTCCAGCACCAGGCGGTAGGGCAGGGTCCCGGCCGGCACCGTCTCCTGCTGCAGGGACGCGCCGTGCTTGTCCTCGTACAGCAGGCGGTCGCCCTGGTACAGCTTCAGGTTGCTCGGCACCGAGCCCCACGGGAGGTAGCCGCCGGTCTCCAGGGTGTCCGCGGACGGGCTCCAGGCCTGCACGTTGAGCGTCATCATGTCGCGGTAGCGGCTGTTCTGCACCGCGAACGCCCGGTTGAACGCGGGCCGGACGGCCGGCGCGAACCAGTTCAGCCGGGTGGTGCGGCCCGCGGCGTACGTGTTGCGGTTGGACACGACGACCCAGTCGCCCTGGGCATGCGCCTCGTGCCAGAGCTGGTCCGGGCTGACCCACTCGGTGCGCGTGCCCGGGTGCCACTCCCGTTCCGGGAAACCGAGCGACGGGGTGAAGGTCATGTCGTACCGGAAGCCGGAACCCTCCACGGGCGTGGTGAGGTTGTAGTAGTGCGCGTCGATCCGGGCCAGGTCGCGGGGGCGCGGGTGGTAGGTGAGCGCCCTGTCCGGCACGTTGCCCGAGTAGTTGCGGGTCAGGTCGTAGACGTAGGCCGGGTACGGCACGTGGTCGACGACCGTCCGCCACGTCCCGGTCCGGGCCAGCGCGATCAGCCGCGCACCGGCGTCACGGTGGACCGAGGCGACGGGGATCGGCGCCGCGCCGACCGACTCGTTGAGCCGGCCGGCACCGTCGTTGACCACCAGCAGCAGCTTCGCCCCGGCGGCCACGGCGGCCGCGGCACGGTCGGTGGCGCTGACCGCGTCGCTGCGGTTCACCACGACGGCCCTGCCCTTCGCGGACAGCGAGGCGTAGTCGGCGGGCGCACCGTTGCCCGCGTAGACCACCGGCAGGATCTGCCGCCCGGCGGTCAGGGTGCTGCCCGGCTGCACCACGGCGTCCGGCGACGCCATCCCGGGTACGGTCAGGCTCAGCGGCGGCTCGCCCTTGCGCCACCGGGTGGTCATCGTGAACGTGCCCCGGGTGACCTTGTCGGTCGGCGTGACGTAGAGGTCGTCGTAGCCGGGCGGCACCAGGACGCCGTCGCGGAAGCTGTCGCCGTCGGGGTACTGGACGGTCAGGTCGATCTTGCTCTGCCGGTCCTGGCTGCGCTGCGGCGTGGTCGTGTCCAGCAGGCGGGCCTTGCTGGCGTCCAGCACCACCTCGGCGCCCTTGCCGTCGAGCACGGTCTCCGGGTCCAGCAGCGCGGCGTAGCCGAGCGAGTCGGGCCGCTCCCCGGGCACGGTCAGCGACGAATCCACGGTGTAGGTGCCCGGCGGCATGCGCAGCGTCATCTCACCGGCGACGGTGGAGTACCACGGGTACTCCTCACCATCCTTCTTGATCACCACGGGGGCGGTGGCGGGCTTGCCGTCCCGGCCGATCAGCTTGATCTTCAGGTCGTACCGTTCGTCCTCCTTGATCAGGGCGAGCGAGGTACGCGTGACCGCGGCGCCCGTGGCGGCGTCGGTGCCGACGACGTACCCGGTGAACCGGCCCGTGCCGGGCCCGGCCGGGTCACCGCTGACCGGGACCGTCGCGGTGCCGCCCGCGGGCACGGTCACCGCGGCGGCGCCCAGCGTGAACGGGCCGGTCGCGGCCAGCTTCAGGGTCACCGCGGTGCTGCCGGAGTTCGTGAACGTCACCTGTTTGGTCACCGGCGGTTCGGTGGGCCTGTGGGGCCACAGGAAGTTGCCGAAGAACACCGAACCGGTCGCCCGCACGTCGTCGCGCACGGCGGCCGCGACATCCACCCGGCCGGCGCCGACCTGGTACGGCGTGTAGTCCCCGGCCAGCCCCTTCGCGCTGCTCATCAGCGCCTCCTTGAGCTGGGCCCCCGTCCAGTCGGGATGCCGCTGGGCCAGGATCGCCGCCGCGCCTGACACGTGCGGGGTGGCCATCGAGGTGCCGCTGAGACTGCGGTACAGGCCGGTGCCGGAGGTCATCTGCTGCGAGCGGGCCGCGGTGATGTCGACGCCGGGAGCGGTGAGGTCAGGCTTCAGCGCGCCGCTGTTCACCAGCGGGCCGGTGCTGGAGAACGACGCCAGCGCGTCCTTCTTGTCCACGGCGCCGACGGTGAGGGCGCTGGCGGCGGCGCTCGGGGTGCCGATGCTCTCCGGGCCCGAGTTGCCGGCGGCGATGACGAACAGCGTGCCGTACCGGGCGGAGAGTGTGTCCACCGCGACCGCCATCGGGTCGGTCCCGTCGGAGAGCGTCGGGTCGCTCAGGCTCATGCTGACCACGTCCGCGCCGGATTCGGCCGCCCACTGCATGCCCGCCAGCACCCACGAGTCCTGGCCGTAACCGCCGTCGTTGAGGACCTTGCCGACGATGAGGTCGGCGCCGGGCGCGACGCCCCGGTACGAGCCGCCGGAGGCCGCCCCGGTGCCCACGATCGTCGACGCGACGTGGGTGCCGTGGCCGTTGACGTCGGAGGTGTCCTCGCCGGGGACGAAGCTGACCCTGTCGTCGATCCGGCCGGCGAGGTCGGGGTGGGTCGCGTCCACGCCGGTGTCCAGCATGGCGACCCTGACGCCGTGCCCGTCGTACCCGGCGGCCCACGCCTCGGGGGCGCCGATCTGCGGCACGCTCTCCTTGAGGGTGGCGGTGACCCGCCCGTCCAGCCAGAGCTTGGCCACCCCGCCACCGAGCGCGGCGGGGGCATGGCCCGCGCGCGGTGCGATGGTGGTCCAGAACGGGCGGGTCTGCTTCTTGTCCACCGCCAGCGCCGCGGCACCGACGCGCCGCAGGTCGCGGACCAGCCTGGCGCCGCGCGGGGCGACGGGTGCGGCCGCGCGCCCGCCCGCCGGGTAGGCGCTGATCACGGGCAGGGTGCCGGTGTGCGCGTCGTCGTACCCCATCTCCAGCAGGTCGGTGACGTTGAACAGGCGGCGGTCCAGCCTGTTCGCGCCGAGCAACGGCAGCGCCTCGTCGGGCAGGACGTAGAGGTCGCCGCCGCTGCGCTGCAGGCGTACCGCGCCGGGGGCGCCGGCCGGCCGGTCCACGTCGACGGTTTCCGCGCCGTCGGCGGACGTGGTCACCGTGACCACGTCCCCGGTGATCAGCGTGAGGGTGTGCCGGGATCCGGCGGTGGTGGTCGGGGGCGTGCCGGGGATGGCGGCGTTCGCGGGAGTCGGGGTGGTGGTGATTCCGCCGGCGATCAGTCCGGCAGCCGCTGCGGCGGCCATCAACCGGCGCCGCACCGTACCGGGTGCCGAGGACTGCGAGGGGGATGGCATGTGAATGTTTTTATAGCTGCGCGCCGGTCCGGTGAACACCTGGCGATGGCGGAGTGGCGCCACGGCACAACTCCGCCATCGCCGCTCAGATCACCGGTGGATCACCGCGATGGCGTGTTCCCGGGCCGCCGCGCTCAGTGCCGCGTTCAACTCGTGGAACAGCGCCTCCGCCGTGACGCCGTTCCAGCCGGGGGGCAGGAGCGCCAGCGGGAGGCCGGGGTCGCGGTACGGCAGGCGGCGCCACTCGGTGAGCATCGGCACGTACGCCGTGAAGGCGTCCAGCGGCGTGGTCGCGGTGACGCGTTCGCGCAGGGGGCGGTGCACTCGGAGGAAGTCGGCGTACAGTCCGGCGAGCTCGTCGAGGTCCCACCAGGTACGGATCTTCGACCGCAGGTCGCCGAAGGCGTAGTAGTCGCCGGTGAAGATGTCGACGTAGGTGGCGAGCCCACGGCGTTCGAGGGTGTGCCGGGTCTCGGTCGCGAGGTTTCCCGGTGCGATCCACACTCCCGGGGCGGCGGTGCCGAAGCCCAGCCTGGTCAGGCTGGCCCGCAGCTCGTGGCGCTTCTCCCGCTCCGACTCCGGCACCGAGAACACCACCATGAGCCACCCGTCGGCAGGCACCGCCCGCCCTCGCTGGAAGATCCGCACATCCCCCTCGGCCAGCAGTTCCACAGTGGAGTCGGCCAGGACATAACCCGCGGCCCCGTCGTGGCGGACGCTGTCCAGCACGCCGCGACGTTTCAGCCGGGAGACGGCCGAGCGGACGGCCTGCCCGTCCACGCCCAGATCCGCCATCAGGCGCACCACGGCCGCCACCGACAGCCAGTTGTGTTCGGCGCGGGCGTACAGTCCGAAGATCGTCAGGATCAGCTGGGCGAGACGGACGTCCCGGCCGGTGGTCACCGCGGACGGGCTCACCGGTCTGCCGTCTGCGGAGCGCACGGCCGCCAGCGTACGTGGACGTCGTCGCCGGTGGTCTCCGGGCGCAACAGGGACAGGCGCGGGCGGATCGCGTCGGTGCGCGCGGTGGGCGGCCGGCGGCTACCCGCCGCGAACTGCACAGGCCAGTCCGCCCCGGCGCCGCGGTACTCCTGCTCGGCGGCGGCGTTCAGCGTCCACTGTGGGTCGTACAGATGGGTACGGCCCAGAGCGCACAGGTCCGCGCGTCCGGCCAGCAGGATCGAGTTGACGTCGTCGTAGGAGGAGATGGCCCCGACCGCGATCACGGCCGTCCCGGTGCCGGCGGCCACCTCGTGCCGGATCCGGTCGGCGAACGGCGTCTGGTACGTACGCCCGTACGCCGGCTTCTCGTCCTTGGTGACCTGACCGGTGGAGACGTCGATCCCGTGGGCGCCGTGCGCGACGAAGGCGGCGGCGATCCGGACCGCGTCGTCGGCGGTGTTGCCGTCCGGGACCCAGTCGGTGGCCGAGATGCGGACCAGCAACGCCCGGTCGGCCGGCCACACCGCCGCGACGGCGTCGAAGACCTCCAGCGGATAGCGCAGCCGGTTCTCGATGCCGCCGCCGTACTCGTCGCCGCGCTGGTTGGCGACGGGTGAGAGGAACGACGACAGCAGATAGCCGTGGGCGCAGTGCAGTTCGAGGACGTCGAAGCCGCAGGCCGCGGCGCGCTCGGCGGCGGCGACGAACTCGTCGCGGACCACGTCCATGTCCGCGCGGGTCATCTCGCGGGGCGTCGCCGATCCGGGCCCGTACGGCAGTGGTGACGGTCCGATGATCTCCCAGTTGCCGTCGGGGAGCGGGTCGTCCATGCCGTCCCACATGAGCCTGGTCGAACCCTTGCGCCCCGAGTGGCCGAGCTGTACGCCGATCCGGGCGGTGGACCGGGCGTGGACGAACTCGACGATCCGCCGCCACTGCCGCTCCTGCTCGCCGGTCCACAGGCCCGCGCAGCCGGGGGTGATGCGGCCCGGCGCGGAGACGCAGACCATCTCGGTCATGACGAGCGCCGCGCCGCCGAGCGCCTTGGAGCCGAGGTGCACCAGGTGCAGGTCGCCCGGCACGCCGTCGACGGCCGAGTACATGTCCATGGCGGACACGAGGATGCGGTTCTTCAGCCGCAGCGGCCCCAGCTGGTAGGGCTGGAACATGGCCGGTGTGTCGGCGTGGCCCCCGGTCCGTTCGGCGAACCGGCTGCCGATCAGCCGGGCGAACCGCTCGTCGCGGGCGCGCAGGTTGTCGTAGGTGATGCGGCGTGACCTGGTGAGCAGGTTGAAGCAGAACTCGATCGGCTCCTGGCGGGCGTAGACGCCGATGTTCTCGAACCACTCCAGCGAGGCTTGCGCGGCCCGCTGTGTCGACTCGACCACGGGACGGCGTTCCGCCTCGTAGGCGGCCAGGGCCGCGCCCGGGTCGTGGTGCTCGTGCAGGCAGGCGGCCAGGGCCAGGGCGTCCTCCATGGCCAGCTTCGTGCCGGAGCCGATGGAGAAGTGGGCGGTGTGCGCGGCGTCGCCGAGCAGGACCACGGTGCCACTGGTCCACCGGGCGTTGCGGACGGTGGTGAACTCCAGCCATCGGGAGTGGTTGCCGAGCAGCCGGTGGCCGCCGAGCTCGGCGTCGAACAGCTCGCGGATCCGGGCCAGCGCGAACTCGTCGGAGGAACCGGGCGGCAGCTCGGCGCCCTCGGTCGCATCGAAGCCGGCGGCGCGCCACACATCGGAGTGCATCTCCACGATGAAGGTGGAACCGCTTTCCGAGTACGGGTAGCCGTGGACCTGCATGGTCCCCCAGCGCGTCTGCTTGATGAAGAACTGGAACGCCTCGAAGACCTGGTCGGTGCCGAGCCAGATGTACTTGTTGTGGCGTACGTCCAGTGAGGGCTGGAAGTCGTCGGCGTACCGCGCCCGGATCCGGGAGTTGCTGCCGTCGCTCGCGACGACCAGGTCGTACTGGCGGCGGAGCTGGTCGACGTCGGGTGCGGGCGTACGGAAATGTGTCATGACCCCGAGGGCGGCGCACCGCTGCTGCAGCAGGGCGAGCAGGTCCTGGCGGCTCATGGCGGCGAAGCCCTGGCCGCCGACGGTGTGCCGGTGCCCGTCGAGGTGGATGTCGATGTCGGTCCAGCGGGCGAACCTGGCCGCCATCGTCGCGTAGAACTCGGCGTCGGCGTTCTCGATGCCACCGAGGGTCTCGTCGGAGAACACCACGCCGAAGCCGAACGTGTCGTCGGGGGCGTTGCGTTCCCAGACGGTGATGTCGTGGGTGGGGTCGAGCTGCTTCATCAGGGCGGAGAAGTACAGCCCGGCTGGTCCCCCTCCGACGACGGCGATGCGCATGGCGGTCCCTCAGTGTGGATCGAACGGGGCCCGGACGAGGCCTTCCTGGGCGACGGTGGCCAGGTGGACGCCGTCGGAGGTGAAGAAGCGGCCCGTGCCCAGGCCACGGCCGTGCTCGATGGCGACGGCCTCCTGCAGGTAGAGCAGCCAGCCGTCGACCGCTCCGGTGCGGTGGAACCACATGGCGTGGTCGAGGCTGGCCGTGACCAGGCCGGGCCGGGCCCAGGGCAGGCCGAGCACGCGCAGGAGCGGTTCGAGGATGGTGTAGTCGCAGACGTAGGCGAGTGCGGCCTGGTCGCGGACGGCAGGTGTCAGGCCGGGCACGTCGCGCAGCGCGTCGAACGGCTTGATCCAGACCGCCTGGTGGCCGGTGGCCGCCCCGTCGACGTCGAGGTAGACCGGGCCGGGAACGTGGCGCAGGTCGAAGCTGCGTCCGCCGGACCAGTACGCCTTGGCCGCGTCGGTCATCGTGCCCGCGGCCGGGGTGCCGGGCACCGCGTCGCGCAACACGTCCGCGGCCGACGGCAGCGTCCCGGGTGCCGGAACGTTCTCGGGCGCCGTGCTGCGGTAGCTGCCGCCGGGCTCGCCGATGTGGAACGACGCGAGTCCGGCGTAGATCGCCTTGCCGTCCTGGAACGCCCGTACCTGCCGGGTGGAGTAGCCGCGGCCGTCGCGCAGCCGTTCCACCTCGTACCGCACGGCGGCGCCGATCCGGGCCGGGCGCAGGAAGTAGCTGTGCATGGAGTGCAGGCGCCGGTCCGCGCCGACGGAGCGCATCACCGCGGTGGCGGCCTGGGCGACCAGGTCACCGCCGTACGCCTTGGGCCAGGGGCACGGCTGGGTCGTCGCCTCGTACGCCTCGTCGAAGACCTGTGGCGGCACCGGGGTGAGGGTGATCGCCTCGGTCAGGATGCCGGAGGTGGCGTTCACGCGCGCCGGAACCCGGTGAGGTCCTCGTCGAGGACGTCGGCCAGGTTGACCACCAGGTTCTCCGGCGTACGCGTGGTGAGCCAGGTCAGCTCCTCGGTGGTCGACATGTTGCATTCGACGTGGGGCAGGAACGGCGGCACGAACACCCAGTCCCCGGTCTCCAGATCGACGTACTGCGCGAAGTTGTCGCCGTAGTAGATGCGTGCCCTGCCGGACAGGACGTAGCCGCCGGTCTCGGCCTCGCCGTGGTGGTGTGGCAGCGAGCGGAAGCCGGCCCGGTTGAGGACCTTGCCGTACCACAGCCTGCGGGCGGGGGTGTGCTGGATGCTGACCCCGGAGATCCGGACCGCTCCCCCGGACGACATGGTCTGTACGTCTTCCTGGCCGGCTCGGGTGACCACCGGCCCGAGGCTGCCGTCCGGCAGCATGTAGGCGGTGGCGTCGCCCTCCAGCTGGTATCCCTCGAAGTTCACCGGGCATCTCCTCGATCCCTGACGAAACCGTCCCGTCGACACCGTATAGCCAATTTCCCACGACCGTCAGATAAAGTCTATAAGCACGAGAGCAACCCGAGCCCGAGGAGCACCGATGGCGCCCATGCCGATCAACCCGCCGTCCCTGCCGGCACCGAGCGGCTACTCGCACGGCACGCTCGTCGGCAACACGCTCCACCTGGGCGGGCAGACGGCCCTCGACGCCGAGATGCGGATCGTCCCCGGCGGGATCGTGGCGCAGTTCCGGCAGGCATTCGGCAACGTGCTCACCACGCTGCGCGCCGCGGGCGGGATCCCCGAGGACCTGGTCAGCATCACGATCTACCTGACGGACATCCCCGATTACCAGGCCCACGGCCGGGAGATCGGCAAGGTCTGGCGCGAGCTGGCCGGGCCCGTCTATCCGGCCATGGCCGGCATCGGCTGCACCGCGCTCTGGCAGCCGGAGGCGCTCATCGAGATCCTCGGCGTCGCGGTGATCCCCGACGAGCGCCTGATCCGGCCGGCAACCTGACCTTCAGCAACCGTCGTCGAGCAGGTGCTCGAAGCTCAGGCCGAGATCGGTCACCGCGACGGCGATTGGCGCCAGTGCCGCGCGGGCGTTCGCCGCGACACACGGTGTCGGCGCCTCGCGGGCCAGCTCGCGCAGCAGCCGGTACGCGTCGAGCAGCGTGCGCTCCTCGGCGGTGAGCGGGTTGTCCAGCAGATCCCGGGTCACGTCCGGTCCTCTCGCCGATGGGGTGGGGCTCATGCCCGCACTGTCGTGTGCTCGGTCGCCGGGCGCAGATCGGTGAGGCGTTTCGCCTTGAGTTCGAAGCGGGGCAGGGCGCCGGGGGCGGCGCGTTCGAGAATGAACAGCAGCCCCTCGTGCGCCTCGGCCAGCTCCACGACCAGCGCCTCGGCGAGCGCGGTCCAGGCCGCGTCGTCGAAGCGTGGGTGCGGCTCCACCTGGAGCACCACCTCGTCGCGGACTCCGCGCCGCTCGATCCGGATCTGGAACTCCTCGATCCCGTCGTGCGTACGCAGGATCGCCTCGATCGCACCGGGATAGACGTTGGTGCCCCGCACCAGCTTCATGTCGTCGGCCCGGCCCACGATGCCGCCCTCGTACAGGTCCCAGGTACGGCCGTTGCCGGCGGCCGCGGCCGGCTGGCGGACCACGAGGTCGGCGGTGCGGTACCGCAACAGCGGGATCATGCTGCGGCCGAAGGAGGTGCACACCCGTTCGCCGCGTTCGCCGTACCCGAGCCGTTCGCCCGTCTGCGGGTCGATGACCTCCTCGATGAAGTGGTCCTCGATAATGTGGCAGCCGCCGGGCTGGTTCTCCGGCTCGAACATGAAGATGGTCGAGACCTCTGTCATTCCGGCCGTGTCGAAGGCCTTCGCCCCCCATTGCCGTTCGATCAGTGCCTTGGTCTCCACGATGGAACCGGCCGGTTCGCCGGAGAGCACGAGCCGGGACACCGCCGAGCCGGGCAGGTCGAGGCCGAGCGCCTCGGCCTCCTGGGCCATGCGCATCGCGTAGGTCGGGGTCGTCGCCACCACTGTCGCGCCGAAGTCGACGATCTGCCGTACCCGGGCCGCGGTGGTCTGCGCGCCGCCGGGGATGGTCAGCGCACCGACCTTCTCCAGGCCGTTGTGCAGTCCCCAGAAGCCGATGAACGAGCCGTAGCCGAACGCGACGTAGCCGATGTCGGTGGCGCGCACCCCGATCCCCCACAGCGCGTACGCCCACATCTCCGCCGCCCACGACCAGTCCTTGCGGGAGTCCAGGGCCCGCAGCGGTGTCGAGCCGGAGGTGCCGCTGGTCGTGTGCAGGCGGATCGCGGCCTCATGCCCGGCGACCGGCAGCTCGCCGTAGGGCGGGCGTTCGGCCTGGCTCTGCATCCACTGCTCCCGGGTCAGGAACGGGATGCGCTGGAGGTCGTCGAGCGTCCGCAACTGGTCCGGGGAGAACTTCGCCGCGGCGAAGCTGCGCCGGTAGAACGGGCTGCGGGCCTGGGCCCACTCGGCGACCGCACGGAGCTTTGCCAGCTGCAGCGCCGACAGCTGCTCGCGGGGCATGCATTCGGTCTTCGGATTCCAGTACGGCGCCGCGACGGTCATCACCACCACACCCTTCCTGCTCTGCACGTGCGCCGTGCCCGAACCAGGCGAGGATCACCGGTGTGGTCCGTCTGTGACGACGGCCACTTCCGAACAATATTGCATCTACAACGACCGTCAGCAAGACGCAATATTCATCGGAGCGCGGCATTCACCGCAGCGCGGCAGCGTCCGCAGCCCGGATCGCCTCGACGAGGATGGCCAGCCCCTCGCGGGCCTCGTCCTCGGTCAGCGTGAGCGGCGGCCCCATCCGCAGCACGTTGCCGTACAGGCCGCCCTTGCCGACCAGCAGACCGGAGCGGCGGCACGCGTCGAACACCGCGACGGCGGTGGCCGGGTCCGGCTCCCCGCCGGGGCGGACGAACTCGATGCCGATCATCAGCCCCCTGCCGCGCACCTCGGCGACGATGCCGCAGGACCCCACTGCCGTGCGCAGCCCGTCCAGCAGGACGGCGCCGACCCGGTGGGCGTTGGCCTGCAGATCGTGGTCGAGCAGGTAGTCCAGGACGGCGTTACCCGCCGCGGTGGAGACCGGGTTGCCGCCGTACGTGGAGAAGCTGATCGCCGGGACCGCGTTCATCACCTCGGCGCGGCCGACCACGCCGCCGAGCGCGAACCCGTTGCCGATGCCCTTGGCGAACGTGATCAGATCCGGTTCCACGCCGTGCGCCTGATAGCCCCAGAAGTGGTCGCCGGTACGTCCCCACCCGGTCTGCACCTCGTCCGCGATGAGCAGGATGCCGTGCGCATCCAGCTCCTTCTTGTACGCCCCGAGCAGCCCGTCGGGCGCATGCACGAATCCGCCGACGCCCTGGATCGGTTCCGCGATGAGCGCGGCCACGTCGCCCGTGGTGACCGTGGCGAGCACCTCGCGCAGCTCGTCGACGGCCGCCTCGATATGGTCGGCGTCGGAGAGTCCGCGCATGCGCCCGCGGAGCCGGTCGCCCGAGGGCAGCCAGGCCACCTGCAGCGGGCTCAGCGAGCTGGCCGACCAGCTGCGGTGACCGGTGATCGCCATGGTGGCGAACGTCCGGCCGTGGTAACTGTTGCGGACCGTGAGGATCTGGTTGGACCGCCGGATGTTGGTGGCCATGAGCAGCGCGGTCTCGTTGGCCTCGGTGCCGGAGTTGGTGAAGAACACCCGCGCGTCTCCGATCCCGGAGAGCCGGGCGATCTTCTCGGCCAGCTCCACCTGCTGGCGGATCAGGTACAGCGTGGAGGTGTGCACGACGCCGGTGGCGATCTGCTCGGTCACCGCCGCGGTGATCTCCGGGATGTCGTACCCGATCATGTTGGTCAGGACGCCACCGAAGAAGTCGAGGTAGGAGCGCCCGGCGGCGTCGACCACCCGGCGTCCCGAGCCGGAGACGATCTCCAGCGGTTCGTCGCCGTAGTACAGCGGCATCCAGTCCGGTAGCACGGCCCGGTGCCGGGCCAGCAGGTCGTCCGTCATCGCGCAACCTTTCATCAGCGCCAGCCGCGCGGGTGCGGGCGGGCTCGGGAACCGGAACCGCCGCCGCCGGCCGGGCGGGCCGCCGCGGCCAGGATGTCGGCGAGGTCGTCGTAGCCGTCGCGGACCAGGCCCACGGTCAGCCGGACGTGATCGCCGCCGCCGGCCGGGGACACCAGGAACGGCGTACCCGGGGCGACGCCGATGCCGTGCCCGGCGAGGGTGACCATCGCGCGTTGCTGGTCGTCGACCGGCAGCCACAGGTTGATGCCGTCCGCGGCCTCGGCGCCGACCCCGCGCTCGGCCAGCGCCGACCGCAGGGCCTCGCGGCGGCGGGCGTACTCGTCGCGGGCCTTCGCGATCGTGGCGATCGTGTCCGCAGAGGTCAGCAGGTCGAGCAGGACGGCTTGCAGGATGCGGCTGGACCAGCCGGGGCCGAGCAGCCGCCGGTCGGCCACCGCGTCGATCAGTTCGGCCGGGCCGCCGACCGCGGCCAGCCGCAGGTCCGGCCCGTGGCTCTTGGAGAAGCCGGCCACGTGCACGGTCCGGTCGCACAGGTGGGTGCCGAGGCTGAGCGGCGGCGCGGTCGCGATATCCCCGGCATGGTCGTCCTCGACGACCGTCACGCGCGGATGCCCGGCCAGCACGGCGGCCAGTTCTCCGGCACGCGCGGCCGACATGCTCACCCCGGTCGGGTTGTGGGCCCGCGGTTGCAGGAACAACGCCACCGGGTCGACCCGGGACAGCTCCTCGGACAGGGCGGCGACGCAGAGACCGTCCGGGTCCAGTGGCACCCCGACCACGGTCGCCCCGGCCGCGTCCAGCAGGTCGAGCAGCGGCGGGAACGCCGGGTTCTCCACCAGCACGTGGTCGCCGAACCGCACGGCGGCCCCGATGATCCGGTCCAGTGCGTCCATCGCGCCGTCGACCACGGTGAGCCGCTGCGGCGTGAACGGCCACCGCGCCTGCAGCGCGGCGTGCAGTGCCGGCAGGACCGGCGCGTCGAGATAGCTGGTCGTCAGCCGCCCGTCGCCGATGCGGCGCAGCGCGGCGGTCACGTCCGGCAGAAGATCATGATCGGGTACGCCGGTGGAGAGGTCCCAGCGCAGTCCGGCCGACGTGCTGCCGAGTTGCGCGTAGCGCAGGCGGGTACGGCCGGAGGCGGCACCGGTCACGAACGTCCCGGACCGTCCGCGGGTCTGGATCGCGCCGGCCCGTGCCAGGCTCCCCCACGCCTCGCTGACCGTGGTCGGGCTGACGCCGAGGGACCGGGCGAGGTCCCGCACGGTCGGCAGCCGGGTGCCCGCGACCAGCGTGCCCGCGGTGACCAGACGGCTCACGGCGGCCGCGATTCCGCGGGCGCTGCGGTCGTCGACGGCCTCCGCGATGAGCGCCAGCAAGGTCCGACTCCTAAAACATTCCGTAGCAGTAAGGTCTTTGTACGCCAGGATCTGTGTCGTAGTGTCCTACGGTATCCGGCCCCGATGTCAAGCCGAGGAGCGGACGACAGGCGGTCGGACGATCACGAGGAGGGGCTGCTCATGACCGGTGTCGTTCGGGCCGCTCTCGTCCAGACCAACTGGACGGGCGACAAGGAATCGATGATCAAGGCGCACGAGGACTACGCCCGGGAGGCGGCCACCCGGGGCGCGAAGGTGATCTGCTTCCAGGAACTCTTCTACGGCCCGTACTTCTGCCAGGTCCAGGACGCGAAGTTCTACGAGTACGCAGAGGCGATCCCCGGCCCCACCACCGAACGCTTCCAGGCCCTCGCTGCCGAACTCGGCATGGTGATGGTCCTGCCCATGTACGAGCAGGAGCAGCCCGGCGTCCTCTACAACACAGCGGCCGTGGTCGACGCCGACGGCTCGTACCGCGGCAAGTACCGCAAGCACCACATCCCGCAGGTCAAGGGGTTCTGGGAGAAGTTCTACTTCCGGCCCGGCAACCTCGGCTACCCGGTCTTCGACACCGCGGTCGGCAAGGTAGGCGTGTACATCTGCTACGACCGGCACTTCCCCGAGGGCTGGCGCGCCCTCGGCCTGAACGGTGCCCAGATCGTCTTCAACCCGTCCGCCACCAGCCGCGGCCTGTCCAGCTACCTGTGGCAGCTGGAGCAGCCGGCCAGCGCGGTGGCCAACGAGTACTTCGTCGGCGCCATCAACCGGACCGGCATCGAGGATCTCGGCGACAACGACTTCTACGGCCAGTCGTACTTCGTGGACCCGGAGGGCAAGTTCGTCGGCGAGGTCGCCGACACGCACAACCCGGAGCTGATCGTCCGCGACCTGGACATGAGCCTGCTCGGCACGGTCCGCGACCGCTGGCAGTTCTATCGCGACCGCCGCCCCGACAGCTACCAGGGACTGGTGAACCCGTGACCACGCTGATCAAGGGCGGCCTGGTCATCGGCCCCAGCGGAGCGAGCCACGCCGACGTCCTCGTCGACGGCGAGACCATCGCCGCGTTGTACGCACCGGGCCGCGGCCCCTCCGACGTCGAGACCATCGACGCCACCGGCAAGTACGTCATCCCCGGCGCCATCGACGCGCACACCCACATGCAGCTGCCGTTCGGTGGTACCGAGGCCAGCGACACGTTCGACACCGGCACCCGGGCGGCGGCGATCGGTGGCACCACGACGATCATCGACTTCGCGGTCCAGCGCTACGGCGAGGTCGTGCACGACAGCCTGGCCGCCTGGCACGCCAAGGCCGACGGCAACTGCCACATCGACTACGCGTTCCACATGATCCTGGGCGGCGTCGACGACGAGTCGCTCAAGGCCATGGACCGGCTCGTCACCGACGAGGGGATCAGCAGCTTCAAGCTGTTCATGGCGTACCCGGGAGTGTTCTACAGCGACGACGGGCAGATCCTGCGGGCGATGCAGAAGGCCCGCGGCAACGGCTCGATGATCATGATGCATGCGGAGAACGGCCCGGCCATCGACGTGCTGGTCCAGCAGGCCCTGCAGCGCGGCGAGACCGACCCGATCTTCCACGGGCTGACCCGGCCGCAGGAGCTGGAGGCCGAGGCGACCAGCCGGGCGATCTGGCTGGCCGCGGTGGCGTCGGACTGCCCGCTCTACATCGTGCACCTGTCCGCCTCCAAGGCGCTCGAACAGGTCAAGGCCGCGCGCGACTCGGGCCGCAACGTGTTCGCCGAGACCTGCCCGCAGTACCTGTACCTGACGTTGGAGGACCAGCTCGGCGCGCCCGGCTTCGAGGGCGCCAAGTGGGTCTGCTCCACTCCCCTGCGCTCGGGCAGGGAGAGTCACCGCGCCGACCTGTGGCAGGGGCTGCGCACCAATGATCTGTCCGTGGTCTCCACCGACCACTGTCCGTTCTGCATGAAGGACCAGAAGGAGCTGGGGCTCGGCGACTTCTCGAAGATCCCGAACGGCATCGGCGGCGTCGAACACCGCGTCGACCTGCTCTACCAGGGTGTCGTCGACGGCAAGCTGTCGCTGGCCCGCTGGGTGGAGACGATCGCCACCACGCCCGCCCGGATGTTCGGCCTGTACCCGAAGAAAGGCGTCATCGCGCCCGGCTCGGACGCCGACATCGTCGTCTACGACCCGAACGCGCACACCCGGATCAGCGTCGAGACCCACCACATGAACATGGACCACTCCGCGTGGGAGGGCTGGGAGATCGACGGCGGCGTGGACACCGTCCTGTCCCGCGGCACCGTCGTCGCGCGCGGCGGCACGTACACCGGCCGGGCCGGTCACGGCCGTTTCGTCAAGCGCGGCCTGTCCGACTACCTGCTCTAAAGGGGGGCGCATGCGCGCGATCGACCATTGGATCAACGGCAAGACCGTTTCGGGTACGAGCGGACGGCGGTTGCCGGTCTGGGACCCCGCGACCGGCGAACAGCAGGCGTACGTGGTCGCCGCCACGGCGGCCGAGACCGACGCGGCCGTGGCGAGCGCGCTGGCCGCGTACCCGAATTGGCGGGCGCAGTCGCTGAGCCGCCGCGCCGAGGTGATGTTCCGCTTCCGTGAGCTGGTCGACGCGAACCGCAAGGAGATCGCGTCGCTGGTCAGCGCGGAGCACGGCAAGACCGTGGCCGACGCCGAGGGTGAGGTGGCCCGCGGCCTGGAGAACATCGAGTTCGCCACCGGCGCGCCGCACCTGCTCAAGGGCGGCTACAGCGAACAGGCGTCGAACGGCGTGGACGTGTACTCGATCCGGCAGCCGCTCGGCGTGGTCGCCGGGATCACGCCTTTCAACTTCCCGGCCATGGTGCCGATGTGGATGTTCGCCAACGCGCTGGTCTGCGGCAACACGTTCGTGCTCAAGCCCAGCGAGAAGGACCCGTCGGTGTCGCTGCTGCTGGCCGACCTGCTGCGCCAGGCCGGTCTGCCGGACGGCGTGTTCACCGTGGTCCAGGGCGACGTCACGGCCGTGGAGGCGCTGATCGCGCATCCGGACGTGCAAGCGCTCAGCTTCGTCGGCTCCACCCCCGTGGCGAAGTCGATCTACGAGCGCGGCACGGCCGCGGGTAAGCGGGTGCAGGCGCTGGGCGGCGCGAAGAATCACATGGTTGTGCTGCCCGACGCGGACATCTCGGCGGCCGCCGACGCCGCGGTCTCCGCCGGGTACGGTTCGGCCGGCGAGCGCTGCATGGCCATCTCGGTCGTGGTGGCGGTCGGTGGCAGCGCCGACCCGCTGGTCGCCGCGATCAGGGACCGGATCGGCCGGATCGCGGTCGGCCCGGCCACCGATCCGTCGGCCGAGATGGGCCCGCTGATCAGCCGCGAGCATCGCGACAAGGTGGCGGCGTATCTCGACTCCGACGGCGTCGACGTCGTGGTCGACGGCCGCGAGGCGCCGATCGCGCAGGGTCCCGGCTTCTTCCTCGGTGCGTCGCTCGTGGACAGGGTGCCGACCGACTCGCCGCTGTACACCGACGAGATCTTCGGGCCGGTGCTCTCCGTCGTGCGGGCCGACACGTACGACGAGGCGCTGCATCTGGTCAACGCCAACGAGTTCGGCAACGGGTGCGCCATCTTCACCCGCGACGGCGGCGCGGCCCGCCAGTTCCAGTACGACGTCGTGTGCGGCATGGTCGGCGTCAACGTGCCGGTACCGGTCCCGGTCGCCTATTACAGCTTCGGCGGCTGGAAGTCGTCGCTCTTCGGCGACCTGCACATGTACGGCCCGGACGGCATCCAGTTCTACACCCGCGGCAAGGTCGTCACCTCCCGCTGGCCCGATCCCGCCACGTCCGAGGTCGACCTCGGCTTCCCGAAAGTGCGGTGAGCAATGCCTGCCAGGAGCATGGACATCGGGGTCGTGCTGCAGAACGACCCGCCCGCGCGGGACGTGGTAGAGCTGGCGAAGAAGGCGGACGCCGCCGGGTTCAGCCACGTGTGGACGTTCGACTCGCACGTGCTCTGGCAGGAGCCGTTCGTCATCTACTCCAAGATCCTGGACTCCACGTCCCGCGTCGTCGTCGGACCGATGGTGACCAATCCCGGCACCCGCGACTGGACGGTCACCGCATCGCTGTTCGCCACGCTCAACGAGATGTACGGCAACCGCACCATCTGCGGCATCGGCCGGGGCGACTCGGCGCTGCGAGTGCTCGGCGCGCAGCCGCAGACCCTGGCCCAGCTGCGGGAGGCCGTACAGGTGATCCGGGGGCTGGGCAACGGCGAAGAGGTCACGCTGCGCGGACAGCGGTTGCGGTTCGCGTGGGCGCCGGACAGCCGGCTCGACGTGTGGGTGGCCGCGTACGGTCCGAAGGCCCTGGCCCTGACCGGCGAGGTGGGTGACGGCTACATCCTGCAGCTCGCCGACCCGGACATCGCGGAATGGATGATCACCGCGGTCCGCGCGGCGGCCGCGAAGGCCGGACGCGACCCGGCGGCGATCAAGTTCTGCGTGGCCGCGCCCGCCTACGTGGGCGACGACATCGCGCACCAGCGGGACCAGACCCGCTGGTTCGGCGGCATGGTCGGCAACCACGTCGCCGACATCGTCGCCCGCTACGGCGGCGACGGCGCGGTGCCGCAGGTGCTGACCGACTACATCAAGGGACGCCAGGGGTACGACTACGCCGAGCACGGCCGGGCCGGGAACTCGCACGCCACGTTCGTGCCGGACGAGGTGGTCGACCGGTTCTGCGTGCTCGGCCCGGTCGAGAACCACCTCAAGCGGCTGTCCGAGCTCAGGGACCTGGGCGTCGACCAGTTCGCCGTCTATCTGCAGCACGATGCCAAGGAGGCGACGCTCGCCGCGTACGGCGAGCACATCATCCCGGCCAGGTCGGCGGAATTTTCTCCTGAGCACTAGCGCCGACAGGTTTGCTGTGGAAACCTGTTGGGCATGACGACAGAATCGGTTCCCGTCGGCGGCGATCCCCGCCGACTGCTGTCCGACGTCCGTGCCCTGGCCCACCGGGTGCGCCGGGACCAGCGGATGACCTGGGTCGCGCTGCTGGTGCTGGCCGTGGTCACGCTCGCCGGGATCCCGTTCGACTGGTTCGGCATGCGGGTGCACTGCCACGCCGACGGCAGCTGCGACTTCGCCCGCCGGGGCGTGCTCTATTACTGGCCGGCGGCACTGCTGCTGGCGTACGCCGCGATCGCCGTCTGCTACGTGCGGACCGCCCGGGCGCGCGGGCTCGGCGCCCGGGTGCTGCCCTACGCGCTCACCGGAGCCGCGACGACGGCCGTGTTCACCGCCGCATGGGTGGCCGCCGCGATGTACTTCCCGACCCACCCGCACCACTTCTCGTACTGGTGGCTGGTGGTGGACCGGCTGATCGCGCCGTGGGGCATGATCGGGATCGCGCTGCTGGTGCTGGCCCGGCTGGAACGCCACCCCGCGCTGCTGCTGTTCACCCTCGGCTACCTCGCCGCGGTGCTGTTCGTGCTGCCGATGGACGAAGGGTGGGGACCGCCGCACTGGGGCGTCCGGGCGCAGTTCGCGATACCGCAGCTGGTCAGCGGCGCGGTGTTGCTGCTGGGTGCGGCCGGCTTCGCGGCGGCCCGCCGGCGGCCCCGGTGACGGCCGTGACCGACACCCCCGATCCGGACGCCGCGCACCCCGTCATCGGGCTGGACGAGGTGGTGCACCAGCGGGTACGCCTCGGCATCCTCACCATCGCGCACGAGGCCCGCCGCGTCGAGTTCGGCTACCTGCGCACCCAGCTGCAGCTCACCGCCGGCAACCTCTCCAAACACCTCAGCGTGCTGGAGGAGGCCGACCTGATCGAGGTGGAGAAGGGCTACGAGGGCAGGCGTGGCCGTACCTGGATCACCCTCACCGTTGCCGGCCGTACCGCGCTCGCCGAAGAGATCGCACGCCTGAAACAGCTCATCAACCGGGTCGCCGACGCCGCCGGCGATTGACGCAGGGTACCGACATCAGATCTGGCCGAGTACAGGTTCAAGCGCCGGAGCGCGGTATGTGACGGTGGCCGCTGACGATGGACTCCTGACTCGCGTCCGCGCCGACATCGATGGGGAAAGCGGCCCAGATGTGCTTGGTGCGGTCGGCGGCGTACCACCCGAGATCGAGCGCGAACGCCCGCGCCAGGTGCAGCCCTCGACCGCCAGTGTCGATCGGCCCCGCCTCGGTGAGTTCGGGAACCGTGGTCAGGTCGTGGTCGGCGACATCGAGCACGAACTCGCGTTCCGTACGCAGCAGCCGCACGATGGTCGGTGGCAGGCCGTGTTTGATGGCGTTGGTCGCGAGTTCGGTGGCGACCAGCACCATCCGCTCGGGGATGTCCGCGAGTTGCGAGTTCGCGGCTGGTGTGTGCCCGTTCAGCGCCGCGATCAGGTGTGCGCGGAATTCGCGGAGCTGGGTGGCGGTCACCAGGATCCAGAGATCCAGCTCCGTCGCGTCCGGCGGGAGCGGCGAGATGCGAAGTGAGGTCACCTTAGTGTCCCTTGGGGCAGGTGCTCCGATTCTCTCGTGAGAACGCGAGGAGTCTGTGGTCAATGGGCGTGCCGCGGGTCGGTGGTATGCGTTCGTTCGCCAATGCCCCGGATGGGCGCGATCAAAACCCGGGGTGGCGACGCTGACCTTCGTTGCGGGGTTTCCCGTCCCGGCCCGGCGGGCATGCGATGGCGGTAGCGGGCCGGGGGCCTCGACAGCGGCGCGCGAATCGCCCCCGAGCCGGTCGCGAATCACGGTGTGTGCGACCGACGAGGTTATGGTGCTGTGCGGAATACCGCAGCGGGAACGAGGAGGGGCCGGTGGCGGACGCGTCGAGGGTGGAGGACCTCCAGCCCGGTGATCACGCCTGCCTGATGTTCTCCGACAGCGAGGAACGCCTCGACCTGGTGGCGGCGTTCGCCCGCGACGGGCTGCGGCAGGGCCAGCAGGTGCTGTGCCTGACCGATGCGATCACGCCGAGCGAGCTTCGTGCGCAGTTGGCCGAGCGCGGGCTGGCGGTGCACGACGCCGTGGACAGCGGACAGCTCCACGTGGCCGGCGCTGCCGAGCTGTTCCTGGCCGACGGGTCGTTCGCGGCCGAGCGGGTGGTGACGCGGCTGGCCGGGCGCATCGATCGGGCCCGCGATGCGGGGTTCGCCGGGCTGCGGGTCACCGCCGACATGTGCTGGGCGCTGCGCCCGGTGGCCGGCGTCGAGGAGTTGATGACGTACGAGTCCCGGGTCGGCCACCTGCTCTCGGAGGGCCGGGCGATGGCGGTCTGCCAGTACGACCGGCAGTGCTTCGACGCGGTGACCCTGGCCGGTGTCGCTGCCAACCACGAGCTGGCGCTGGCGGCGGCGACCTACCACGACGACGCGCTGCTGCGCATCTGCCGCCAGTACCTGCCACCCGGCATCCGCGTCGCCGGGGAGATCGACTACCGAGGGGTCGAGCCACTGGCCCGGGCCCTGGCCGAGGCCCTGGCCCTGGACGAGCACATCGACGTCAACCTTCTCGGATTGCAGTTCATCGACGGCAGCGCGGCCGGAGCGCTGGCACAGGCTGCCGCCGCCCTGCCGAACGGGTCGCGGATGAGCGTGCGGTGCCGGGCACAGACCAGCAAGGTGCTGCGGGCCCTGGGTATCGCGGATGCTCCGGCGGTGCAGCTGGTGGTCGTCGATGACCAGTGAGCCCGGCGTCCCCGTACCCGGCACGTCGCGCGAGACGGCCCCGACCCGCCTGGTGCTGCTCGACGAGCCGTTCGAACGCAAGGACCTGACCGCGCTGCGCCAAGCGGTGGCGGCTCACGGGGACCGCACCGGCCTGCCTCCGGAGCGGGTCGCCGACCTGGTGCTCATCGCCTCCGAGCTGGCCAGCAACGCCGTACGCCACGGCGGCGGCCACGGACGGCTACGCCTGTGGACCACCGACACGACCGCCTCTTGTCAGGTGACCGACGACGGACCCGGCATGCCGGCCACCTACCAGCTGCCCCAGCAGTCGCCCGACCTGGCCACCGCGGGCGGCCGCGGGCTGTGGCTGGTCCTGTACTTCAGCGACACCATCACCGTCGAACACGCCGACGGCAGCGGGGTGTCCGTCACCGCCACCATGAACCTGCCATCGCCGGACACCATCTGAGCCCGTCGACGCCTAGGACAGATGAACGAGATCCGCGATGCCGCAGACGGTCAGAACCTGGCGAACGATTTCGTGGGCCGACCGGATCTCCAGCCGCGTACCGATCCGGTCCGCGCGGTCGCGGCATTGGATCAGGGCACGAACGCCGGATGAGTCGAGGAACGTCACGCCGCCCATGTCCAGCACGAGGCGGTGCGGCTTGTCGTGGCTCAGCACGGCGGTCACGGCCGTGTGGAGATCCGCCTCACTGACCATGTCGATGTCGCCGACCACCGTCATGACGGTTCCGGCGGCGGTGGAGGCCTGGACCTCCACCAGCAACGGCGGGGCGACGGCAGCTGCATCGAACGTCATGTCACGCCTTCCAGGCGTCGGGAAGTCAAGATCATGCTGACCCGCCTCCATGAACGAGGCAGTGCCGAGAAGACAGCCTGACGAGAAAGACCGGCGGACCCGACGTCGTGCGTACCGCCCTCACGGTACGCGCACTCAGGGCACCACGGTGAATCCGCGCCGCGCCGGTGACCGTCCGACTGCTGCCCCGGCTCCGGCGGGCCGGTGCAGCAGGGGCGCTCAGGTGATCGCGCAGGCGACACCGTTGAGTGTGAACGCAGCCGGTCTGCCCGCATCGCCCGTGTGGGTGGCCTGCAGGCCGATGCTCGTCGAGGCGCCCGTCGCGAGCGCCCCGTTGTACGACATGTTCCGGGCGGTGATCGCCCCGCTCGTCCCGGTGTAGGTGGCGTTCCAGCCCGAGGTGATGCTCTGCCCCGCGGGCAGGGTGAAGCCCAGCGTCCAGCCGTTCAGCGGCGCGCCGGTGTTGGTGATGGTGATGGTGGCGGTCAACCCGGTGTTCCAGGCGTCCACCGCGTACCCGATCCGGCAGTCACCCGCGGTGGGCGGCGGGGTCGTCGGCGGTGTGGTGGTGCCGCCGTCCAGGCCGAGGAAGCTGATGGCGCGCTCCGCCATGCCACTGCTCGGCAGGGAGTGGCCGGCCCCGGCCACGCTGATCGCCTCGACCGGCGCCTGTGTCGCGGTGGAGCCGTACCGGGTGCGGGTCCAGCCGGACTGCGGGGCGTCGGTCAGCACCGGGGTCTGGCTGACGCCCAGCACGTTCGTCCACTGCTTGATCTCCTCGGCGAGGTTCGGGTAGCGCAGCGTCGCGTCCTCGGTGCCGTGCCACACCTGCATCCGGGGCCGGGCACCGGAATATCCGGGGTACGCGGCCCGCACCAGATCACCCCAGGCCTGCGGGGTCCTGCTGATCTGGCCGTTGGCGCAGGCGGAGTTCCAGCCGGAGCCGTCGGTGGTGGCGAAGCAGCCGAACGGCACGCCCATGAACGCCGAGCCCGCCCGGAACACGTCGGGATAGTCGCCGAGCAGGACGTTGGTCATCATCGCCCCGGACGAGGCGCCCGTGACGAAGGTACGCGCGGGATCGGTGCCGTAGTGACTCTGTACGTAGCGGACCATCGACACGATGCCCACCGGATCGCTGTTGCCGTCGTGACGCAGCGCCCCGGGCGACGAGACATCGAAACACTGGCCGGATCGGGTGGCGGAGGGATAGATGACGAGGTAGCCGTACCGGTCGGCGAGGGCGGCGAACTCGGTGCCGGAGTAGAAGGCCGGGCCGGATCCGGTGCAGTAGTGCACCGCCACCAGCAGTGCCGGTTTACTCGGCAGCCGGTCCGGGACGTACAGGTGCATGCGTAGATTGGTCGGGTTGGTGCCGAAGCCGGTGATCTCCTGCAGCGCGGCGGCCGCGGCCGGCGCGGCCGGCAGCAGGATCGTCGCGCCGAGCGCGACGGCGGCGCCGGCCGCCAGCAGTGCGTGAGCGAGTCTTCTCATCGGGTTCCTCTGGTGCTCGGGATCGGCCCGGCGTGCGGCTCCACTGTCACCGCACGCCGGGACCGCCGGTCAGGATGCGGCGCAGGACGGGGTGGCGCTGGGGCCGGTGCCGGTGCCCTGGAAGCCGAACTCGGTGCTGCCACCGGCCGGGATCCGGGCGTTGTAGCTCGCGTTGGCGAAGCGGACCGTGCCGCTGCCGCCACCCGCGACGGCGTTCCAGGTGTTGGTCACCGAGGCGCCGGCGGGCAGCGTGAGGGTGACCGCCCAGCCGTTGACCGCGGCGGAGCCGGCGCTGATCCGTACGGTGGCGGTGAAGCCGCCGGTCCACTGGTTCAGCGTGGTGCTCGCCGAGCAGGCGCCGCCGGTCGGCGGCGGGGTGGTGGGATCGGACGTGGGCGGATTCGTCGGGCCGCCGTTGAGCGCGTCGAGGGTGGCCGTGTACGCGGGCTTCTTGTTGCCGTTGCCGTCGAACAGCAGTGGGGTGGCGCTGGCGCGCCAGGAGTCGGTGTCCCGCACGCCCCAGACGGTGATGCCGGCGCACCGGGAAACCGCCAGACAGGCCTTGACCACGGTGCTGTAGCTGGCGGCCTGCGCCGAGCCGGAACCCTCGATGTCGAGCTCGGTGATCTGCACGTCGACGCCGAGATCGGCGAAGCGCTGCAGGTTGGCCTGGTAGTCACCGGGTACGGGGCTCTGACTGTTGAAGTGCGACTGGAAGCCGACGCAGTCGATCGGTACGCCCCGGGACCTGAAGTCCTGGACCATCGCGTAGACGGCGTTGCTCTTCGCGTTCTGGCCGTCGGTGTTGTAGTCGTTGTAGCAGAGCTTGGCGCCCGGGTCGGCGGCCCGGGCCGTACGGAACGCGACCTCGATCCAGTCGTTGCCGGTGCGCTGCAGGTTGGAGTCGCGGCGGGCGCCGGAGTTGCCGTCGGCGAAGGCCTCGTTGACCACGTCCCAGGCGTAGATCTGTCCTTTGTAGTGGGTGGCGACCCGGGTGATGTGGTTGATCATCGCGTTGCGCAGCGCGGTGCCGCTCATGCTCTGCATCCAGCCGGGCTGCTGTGAATGCCAGGCCAGGGTGTGCCCGCGCAGGCGTTTGCCGTTGCCGGTGGCCCAGCTCGCGATGCGGTCGCCGTTGGTGTAGGTGAACTGGTTCTGGTTCGGCTCTGTCGCGTCGATCTTCATCTCGTTCTCGGCCGTGACCATGGTGAACTCGCGGTTCGCGACCGTGGTGTAGACACTGTCGCCGAGTTTGCCCGCGGCGATGGCGGTGCCGAAATACCGCCCGGACTGCGCCGCCGAGGCGCCGAGGGTGGTGGCCGCGTCCGCGGCGGATGCGAACGCCACCGCCGTGGCGGCCGCGACCACGCCGGTCGC
The DNA here is from genome assembly GCF_047159485.1 of Krasilnikovia sp. MM14-A1004. Classification (GTDB taxonomy): domain Bacteria; phylum Actinomycetota; class Actinomycetes; order Mycobacteriales; family Micromonosporaceae; genus Actinoplanes. The sequence goes on from NZ_AP038773.1 coordinate 4,274,757, forward strand.
GATCAGGGTGGTGGCCACCCGGAGCGGGGATCTCCGGGTGGCCCCGTGGGGGACGGATGCCTGTCGCATACTGCTCGCCCTTCTTCTTGGGAGCGCTCCCATATGGAGCACGCAAAAACCTGTGGGGACAGGAGCGGAACGGCTACTTTCCGAAGCCCGCGGTCAGGCCGCTGAGCAGCTGACGCCGGCCGACGGCGTAACAGACCAGGATGGGCAGCGTGGTCAGCACCACGGAGGCCAGCACGGCCGGGACGTTCACGCCGTACTGGCCCTGGAAGCTCCACAGTGCCAGCGGCAGGGTGCGCCGCTCGGGACTCTGCGTGAGGATCAGCGGCAGGATGAAGCCGTTCCACACCGCGAGTCCCTGGTAGATGGTCACGGTGACCAGGGCCGGGCGGCTCAGCGGGAAGGCCAGCCGCCAGAGCGTGCCCCACTCGCCCGCGCCGTCCAGGCGCATCGACTCGAACAGTTCCTTCGGTACGTCCCGGATGAAGTTGGCGAGCACCAGCACCGACAACGGAATGGCGAACGCGATCGAGGGCAGGATGATCGCCATCAGGGTGTCGTACATCCGCATCCGGATGATGATCAGATAGATCGGGATCACCACCGCCTGCAGCGGGATCGCCAGGCCCATCAGGAGCAGGCCGTTGACCGTACGCAGGAAGCGGCTGGCCGCACCGCCGCGCACGATCGCGTACGCCGCCATGAACGAGACCAGCACCGCCGGCAGCGTCGTCCCGGCCGTGACCACGAGGCTGTTGGCGAAGTAGCGGGCGAAGCCCGCCGCGAAGACCTGCCGGTAGTTGTCCAGGGTCGGATCGGCCGGCGGGACGAGCGGGTTCTGCGCGTAGTAGGTGGCGCGGGTCTTGACGCTGGTGATGACGATCCAGTAGATCGGCAGCAGCACCACCAGCAGCCAGAGCCAGCCGAAGGCACCACCGAGCCGGTTCCCGCGGCGCGGCGACGCCGGTCCGTGCCGCCGGCCGCCGTGTCGCACGGGCGCCGGTTCACCGGAGATCGGCGGTGCCGGCCGGGTCGAGACGGCCATCAGGCACCGTCCAGCTGGCTGTCGGTCGCGCTGCCGCCGCCGATGCGGCGCAGCAGCACGGCCAGACCGAGGCCGACGAGCACCAGGATCACCGCGATCGCGCTGGCCGGGCCCATCAGGTTCGCCGTGAACCCGGTCTGATACATCTCCAGCGCCAGCACCCGGGTGGCGTCGCCGGGCCCGCCACCGGTGAGCACGAAGATCAGATCGAAGAACGTCAGCGATCCGACGACCATCAGCGTCGACGACGTGATGATCGTGTACTTGAGCTGCGGCAGGGTGATGTGGACGAACGTGCGTACCCGGCCGGCGCCGTCGATCTCGGCGGCCTCGAACATGGCTCGGGGAATCTGCCGCACCCCGCCCTGGTAGATCAGCGAGTGGAACGGGATGAACTGCCAGGACACCACGAAGACCACGACGCACACGGCCAGATCACCCCGGCCCAGCCAATCCTGGTCGAGCAGCGGGATGTCCAGCCCGGCGCCGAGCCCGAAGTTCGGGTTCAGCAGGGCGTTGTAGGTGATCGCGATCGCCGCCGAGCTCAGCAGCAACGGGATGAAGTACAGCACCGCGAGCACCGCGCGGTAGCGCTGATGCCCGGCCAGGAAGACCCCGAGCAGCAGGCTCGTCGGGGTCTGGACGAGCCAGGACAGGGCCATGACCAGGAACGTCACGCCCAGCGCGTGCAGCAGGCCCGGCTCGGTCAGCACGCTCCGCCAGCTGTCGAGGCCGGCCGGATGGATCGCGCCGATCCCGTCCCACCGCGTGAAGCTGAGGCCGAGCACGGCCAGCAGCGGCACGACACCGAAGGCCAGGAAGACGGCGAGTGCGGGCAGCGCCATCCAGGACACGGAACCGCTCCGCCCGCCGGCCGGGGCGATCTCCGTCATGTGCCGATGACCCCGTTCATGGTCGTGACCCACTGCTGCGGCGAGACCGTCAGCTGGAACAGCTTGGCGATGTTGTTCAGCAGCGCCTCGGCCGCGGTCGGGCTCAGCGCCTGGTCCCACGACTGCGCGAAGGACCCGGCGTGGACAGAGGTGTCGTAGACGAACCTGAGGAAGGCGGCGTCCGGCGAGGCGGCCAGCACGCTCTCGGTGCCCTTGACGACCGGCACGGAGCCGCCGTCGTTGATCCAGGCCCTGGTCTCGTCCGCGTCGAGCACACCGCTGGTGAAGAACTTCTTCGCGATGTCCTTCTGCGCGGCGGTGGCCCTGGCCGAGATGGCCAGGTACTGCCCCGGGTTGCCGACGGTGTTGGCGGGATCGCCCTTGCCGCCCGCCATCGGCGGGAAGTTCATCCAGCCCAGCGATCCACTGGAGACGAAGTCGCCGCCGTCGTTCTTCATGCTTCCGTACGTCCAGCCGCCGTGCAGCATCATCGCGGCCCTGCCGGTGTAGAGCAGGGCCTGGTCGGCGTTGCCGGCGGCGTCGACAGAGGCGAAGCCCTTGCCGAACGCGTCCGCCCGGACCATCTCCTGGATCTTGTTGAGCATGTCCAGCACCGCCGGGTGCGACCAGGCGTCCTTCTGGCCGTCGACGACACTCTGGAAGACCTCGGGGCCGCCGATGCGGTCGAGCAGGAACTCCAGCCACATCATGTTGGTCCAGCGGGCCTTGCCGGCCAGAGAGAACGGCGCGACGCCGGCCTTCTTGAACGTCGGCACGAGCGCCATCATGTCGTCCCACGACTGCGGCGGCTGCGCGCCGGCGGACTCGAAGACCTTCTTGTTGTAGTACAGGATGATCGGCTGCACGGTCTCACACGGCATGGCGTAGATCCTGTTGCCGACCGTGGCCGGTCCGAACGACGAGGCGAACAGCCGGTCCCTGACCGCGGCGTTCCGGCCGAACCAGCCGGTCAGATCCTCGACCTGGCCGGCCTCCACATAGCTCTTCAGGCCGCCACCGCCCCAGCCCCAGATCAGGGTGGGTGCCTGCCCGGCGCCGATCGCCGTCTTGATCTTCTGCTTATACGCGTCGTTCTCGAACGCGGTGAACTGCAGCCTGCCGTTCGGGTTCGCCGTGTTGAAACGCTCCGCCGCGGCCTGGCGGATGCCCTCGCCCGGCTGGCCGGTGAGGAACCAGTAGCCGGCCGTGGTCCCGCCGCCGCTCGAACCGCCGGGGCCGGAACTGCCACAGGCGGCCAGCGCGGCGCCCGCACCCGCGGCGGCCGTGAGGCTGAGGAACGTGCGACGGGATAACGGACTGCGCTCCACGCTGATCTCCTGGGGGTCAAAACTTTCGGTGATTTCTCGCAAGTTTCTAAGAGGTGTGGTTAACATAGGATTTCATGAATGGCGTGTCAAGGGCCTTGAAAAACCCTCGCCCTACCAGCAAGAGTGGGCCAACACCCTGCTCGGAGCACTAATCTGAGGGCACCCCAGCTCACGTTGAGGTCACGAGCGTCCGGCGACGGACATCCGAAAGTTTCGGTTACGCCAGCCCGCCTGATAGGAGATCAACTGGTGACGACACCTGACTGGCACGACCCGGCGCGCAGCGTCGCCGACCGGGTCGACTCGCTGCTGGCGCAGATGACCCTGGCGGAGAAGGTCGCGCAGCTGGGCAGCCGATGGGTCCGCGACGACCCGGCCGACGCGGACGCGCCGGACACCGACCCGAACGTCGCCCCGATGCAGGACGTCTTCGCCGCAGCGGGCAGCGTCCGCCTCGCCGACGCCGCCCGGCACGGGCTCGGCCACCTCACCCGGGTGTACGGCAGCCTCCCGGTCACCGCCCCGTCCGGCGCGGCCGAGCTGGTCCGCCGGCACCACACCGTGTTGCGCGGCAGCCGCCTGGGCATTCCGGCCCTGGTCCACGAGGAGTGCCTCACCGGCTTCACCACGTACGGCGCGACCGTCTACCCGGCGGCGATCGCCTGGGGCGCCACCTTCGACCCGGACCTGATCGAGCGGATGGCCGCGGCGATCGGCCGGGACATGGCCGCCGTCGGCGTGCACCAGGGCCTGTCCCCCGTGCTCGACGTGGTCCGCGACTACCGGTGGGGCCGGGTCGAGGAGACCATGGGCGAGGACCCGTACCTGGTGTCCGTGCTGGGCGCCGCGTACGTCCGCGGCCTGCAGAGCGCCGGGGTGATCGCCACCCTCAAACACTTCGCCGGCTACTCGGCGTCCCGCGCGGCCCGCAACCACGGCCCCGTACCGATGGGCCGCCGCGAGTTCCTCGACATGATCCTGCCGGCCTTCGAGACCGCGGTGCGGATCGGCGGCGCCCGATCGGTGATGAACTCGTACGCCGACGTGGACGGCGTACCGGCCGCCGCCGACCCGTGGCTGCTCACCGAGGTGCTGCGCGGGCAGTGGGGCTTCGCCGGCACCGTCGTGTCGGACTACTGGGCGATCCCGTTCCTGGCCACCATGCACCGGGTCGCCGCGGACACCGGCGAGGCGGGCGCCCAGGCGCTGGCCGCCGGCATCGACGTTGAACTGCCCGACACACTCGGCTACGGCGACGCCCTGGTCGAGCGGGTGACGCGCGGCGAGATCGGCGAGGAACTCGTCGACCGGGCGGCCCGGCGCCTGCTCACCCAGAAGGCCGAGCTGGGACTGCTCGACGCCGGCTGGACCCCCGAGGCGTCGGTGGCGCACGCGGCGGACGTCGACCTCGACTCCCCCGCCAACCGCGCGCTCGCCCGCGAACTCGCCGAACGGTCGATCGTGCTGCTGGAGGCGGGCACCGCGCTGCCGCTGCTCGGCACGGACCGCCCCACGCCGCGGCAGGTGGCCGTGGTCGGACCGTGCGCGGACGACCCGCGCACGTTCATGGGCTGCTACGCCTTCCCGAACCACGTCCTGCCGCAGCACCCCGGACTCGGCCTGGGCATCGACGTACCCACGGTGGTCGACGCGCTGCGGTGGGAACTACCCGACACCAAGATCGTATACGAGCCGGGCAGCCGGGTACAGGGCACCGACCGCTCCGGGTTCCCCGCCGCGGTGGCCGCGGCCCGCGACGCCGAGCTGTGCGTCACGCTCGTCGGCGACCTCGCGGGCCTGTTCGGCAACGGCACCTCCGGCGAGGGCTGCGACGCCGCCGACCTGCGCCTGCCCGGCGTGCAGGCCGAGCTGCTGGCCGAGCTGCTGGACACGGGTACGCCGGTCGTCGTGGTCGTCGTCTCCGGCCGGCCGTACGCCCTGGGTCAGGTGCACGGGCGGGCGGCGGGACTGATCCAGGCGTTCATGCCGGGCGAGGAGGCGGGCGCGGCGATCGCCGGGATCCTCAGTGGGCGGATCCAGCCGGGCGGCAAGCTGCCGGTGCAGATCCCCCGGCACCCGGGCGGGCAGCCGGGCACGTACCTGCAGCCGCCGCTGGGTGTGGACCGCACGGACATCAGCACCCTCGACCCGACGCCGCTGTTCCCGTTCGGCCACGGCGCCTCGTACACCACGTTCGAGGTCGGCGACCTGCACCTGTCCGCGACCGAGGTGCCCACCGACGGCGAGTTCACCGTGTCGGTGCTGCTCCGCAACACCGGGGACCGCGCGGGCGACGAGGTGGTTCAGCTGTACCTGCACGACCCCGTCGCCCAGGTGACCCGCCCGGTACGGCAGCTGACCGGCTTCGCCCGCGTGCATCTCGCGCCCCGGACGCAGGCCGAGGTCCGGTTCGGGGTGCACGCCGACCGTACGGCGTTCACTGGGCGTGACCTGAGCCGCATCGTGGAACCCGGCGACATCGAGGTCATGGTCGGCACCTCGGCGGGCGACCTGCCGTGCCGTGGCCGCGTCCGGCTGACCGGTGCGCCGCGCACGGTGGGCGCGGACCGCCGGCTCATCACCGACGTGGAGGTGATCCCGGGCGCCCGGTGAGGGGCGGTCGCCCGGCATCCGGCGCGGGTGGACGTTCTCCCGTTCCCCTGTCGGGAGATCGCCATTTACGTATGCTTCGTCCGTATTCATCCATAAATGACGTCCCCGGGGGCCTTTATGGGATGGCCGGAGCGCGTGTCCATCGTCCGCCGGCGGGTCGGGGCGGTGACCGGCGCGGGGCTTCTGCTGGCCGTGAGCACGGTGGCCGGCCTGACGGTGCGGGCCACACCCGCGCTCGCCGCGGGCGGTTCGCTGCTGTTCGACGAGAGCTTCCAGGGTGCGTCGGTCGCGGACCCCGGCGTGCTGGCGCTCAACGACGCCTGCCTCACCGGAGCGACGTCCGTGACCGCGCCTGCCGGGCGGTCCCGGCTGGCCCGCTGCGCGCTCAGCAAGCGCGCCCCGCAGACCGGGACCGTGCCCGGCTACCTGCAACTGACCGACGCCACGAACAACCGCGCGGGCGGCATCGTCTACAACCGGCCGCTGCCCGCCAGCGGCGGCCTGGTCGTCACGTTCACCCAATACCAGTACGCGGGCAGCGCGGCCGACGGCATCGCGTTCTTCCTCACCGACGGCTCCACCGAACTGACCAGCGTGGGCGCCCCCGGCGGGTCGCTGGGATACGCGCAGCAGACCGGGTCACCGGGCGTGCACGGCGCCTTCTTCGGCGTGGGATTCGACGCCTATGGCAACTTCATCGCCGACAACTTCGGCAAGGGCGCCGGATGCGCCACGCCTTCACCTCACGACCGCATCCCCAACACGGTGACGCTCCGCGGGCCGGGCGAGGGAGCCACCGGATACTGCTACGTGGTGAGCTCCACGTCCGGCAACGCGTCGACCCTGCCCGGCTCCCTGCGCAGCACGTTCGGGCCCGCGGCGGCGGCCCGGCCCGTACGGATCACGGTCAGCCCCGGCCTGCGCCCCACCCTGACCGTCGAGGTCGACTTCTCCGACGGTGCGGGCTACCGCACCGTCCTGTCACGCACGGCGACGAGGGACGTGCCGGCCACCTACAAGTTCGGTTTCGCCGCCAGCACCGGTGGGTCCACCGACGTGCACCTGATCCGCGACATGGTCGTCAACAGCGTCACGCCGCTGGGCACGCTGAGCCTGACGAAGCAGGTCGACCGGAGCACCACCCAACCGGCCAGCTACGGCCCCGGCGACCGGGTGCCCTACGAGTTCGTGGTGGTCAACACCAGCATCGTGCAGCTGACCGGAGTCCAGGTCACCGACCCGGGAGCCAGCGGCATCACCTGCCCCCGCAGCACGCTGACCGCGGCCGGCGACCCGGACAGCCAGATGGTCTGCAAGGGCAGCCACGTCATCACCGCCGCGGAGGCGCTGAACCCCACGTACAGCAACACCGCGACCGCCACCGCCGGCGGCGGCATCACCTCGAACCCGTCCACGGCGACCGTCCCGATCACGGCCACGCCGTCGCTGACACTGACCAAGACCGCGACGCTGGCGGACACCAACGGTGACGGGCTGGCCCAGCCCGGCGAGCGCATCGACTACACGTTCCAGGTGACCAACACCGGCAACGTCGCACTCACCGGCGCCGGAGTCACCGACCCGAGACTGGGCACGGTCACCTGCGGGGCCACGACCCTCGCACCGGGGGTGGCGACGACCTGCACGGCGACGTACATCGTGACGCAGGCCGACGCGGACGCCGGGGTCGTGCACAACTCGGCCACCGCGCAGGGCACACCCCCTGCCGGCGGTACCGTCGTCAGCGCCCCGGCGTCCACCGACACTCCCACCCCGGCGCCGAAGGTCTCACTCACCCTGGCCAAGACGGCCGCGCTGGTCGACGGCAACGCCAACAAGCTCGCCGACCCGGGTGAGCGGATCGACTACACGTTCACGGTCCGCAACACCGGCAACGTCACCCTGACCGGGGTCGCCGTCACCGACCCGAAGGCCAGCACTGTGGCCTGCCCCGGCACCACACTGGCGCCGCAGGCACAGATGCCGTGCACCGGCGCGTACACCGTCACGGACGCGGACGTCGTGGCCGACGACGTACACAATGTCGCCACCGCCCGGGGCACCGGGCCCAACGGCGCGGTCGCCACCAGCCTGCCCGCCGAGACCCGCACCCCGACACCGGTGTACGCACCGCACATCGGCCTCACGAAGACCGCCGCGCTGACCGACGCGAACGGCAACGGCCTCGCGGACGTCGGCGAGACCATCACCTACACCTTCGCCGCGACCAACACCGGCAACGCCACCCTCACCGCGGTCGGCGTGACCGACACCAAGATCGGCCCGGTGACCTGCCCGGCCACCACCCTCGCGCCGGGCGCGACCACGAACTGCACCCGGCAGTACACCGTCCGCCAGGCGGACGTCGACGCGGGCGTCGTGCACAACAGCGCCACCGCCCGGGGAACGCCGCCGACCGGCCCCGACACGGTCAGCCTGGCCGCGACGACCGACACCGCGACGCCGGCCCGCCGGCCCGCCCTGACCCTGACCAAGACGGCGACCCTGACCGACACGAACGGCAACAACCTCGCGGACCTCGGCGAACAGATCGCGTACCAGTTCCAGGTCCACAACGCCGGCAACGTCACGCTGACCGCCGTCACCGTCTCCGACCCCAAGGTGGGGCCCGTGACCTGCCCCGGCGCGGACCTGCCGCCCGGCGCCACGGCCACATGCTCGGCCGGGTACACGGTGACCAACGCCGACATCGTCGCCGACGCTGTCCACAACGAGGCGACGGCCACGGCGTCGCCGCCCACCGGAGCGGCGATCAGCAGCCAGCCCGCCTCGTCGAACGTGCTCACCCCGGTGTACGCACCCTCGATCCTGATCAAGAAGACGGCGACCCTGCAGGACACCAACGGCGACGCCGTCGCCGACCTCGGCGAACAGATCGTCTACGCGTTCGGGGTCCGCAACACGGGCAACACCACACTGACCAACGTACGGATCAACGACGCCAAGGTGGGCGCGGTCACCTGCCCGTCCACCACCCTCGCACCGGACGCGCAGATGATCTGTACGCCCGCGACCTACACCGTCGTCCAGGCGGACGTGGACGCCGACGTCGCCCACAACGACGCCACGGCGCTCGGCACCCCACCGTCCGGACCCGACGTGAGCAGCACGGCGAGCACCGACGTCCCGACGCCGAAGAACGCACCCGCGATCGTGCTGGTCAAGCGGGCCACGCTCGACGACACCAACGGCAACGATCTGGCGGACGTCGGTGAACAGATCACCTTCGCGTTCGAGGTCACCAACGTCGGCAACGCCACCCTGCATGCGATCGGGGTCACCGACCCGAAACTGGGTCCGGTCACCTGCCCGCTGAGCACGCTGGACCCGACCGCGCCCAACCACATGACCTGCACCGCCGCACCCCACGTGGTCACCCAGGCCGACGTGGACCGGGTCGGCGCGAAGGCGCAGAACACGGCAACGGTCCAGGCGCTGGACCCCGGTAACACCGCGGTGACGCACACCGCCACCGCCGAGCTGCAGGCCAACCACAGCAGCGCGCTCGCGCTGACCAAGGTGGCCACCCTGCAGGAGAACGCCACCCCGAACGCCCTGGCCGACGTCGGCGAGACCATCGGGTACACCTTCACCGTCACCAACCGCGGCACCGTCACCCTCAGCAACGTCACAGTCGACGACTCGCAGCTCGGCACGATCAACTGTGCCGCCACCCTCGCGCCCGGGGCCAGCGCCACCTGCACCGGCAGCCGCCTGGTCATCTCCGCCGACCTCGTCGCCACGGAGATCCACAACAGCGCCACCGCGCACGGCACCGACCCGTTCGACGCCAGCGACGTGGCCAGCCCGGCGGTCGACGCGAACGTCGCCGCGAACGTCCCCGTGGCCGGCCTCACGCTGGACAAGCACGGGACGATCGACAGCGGCGCCGACCTGGCCGGTGCCGGCGACACCGTCACGTACCAGTTCGTCGTCACCAACACCGGCACCATCACCGCCAGCACCATCGCCGTGGACGATCCGTCGGTCGGCGCGGTGACCTGCCCACCACCGGCGGCACTGCTGCCGGGACAGTCGATGACCTGCACCGCCGCCGCGTACACGGTCATGCAGGCCGACGTGGATGCCGGGGTGGTGCACAACGCGGCGAGCGCCACGGCCACCTCCCTGCTGCCCGGCGTGGTCACCAGCAATACCGCGGTCGTGGACATCGACACGGTCCCGCGCCTGTCCGGCATCGGCCTCGACAAGACCGGCGCGCTCAACGACGTCGACGGCAACGGCGTGGCCGACGAGAACGAGACCGTCGACTACACGTACACCGTGACCAACCGGGGCAACACGACGCTCACCGGCGTCACCGTGGACGACCCCAAGGCCGCCCCGGTCACCTGCCCGGCCGGTCCCCTGCCCCCGGCGACGTCCGTCACGTGTACGGCCGCCTACACGGTCACCCAAGCCGACGTGCTCGCCGACACCGTGCACAACGAGGCGACCGCCCGGGCGAACACCCCGACCGGCACGACGACGAGCAACCCCGCCGTCCACGACATCCTCTCCAACGTCCCGGCGCCGGGGCTCGTGCTCGGCAAGACGCACGTCCTCGGGCCACCCGGTCCCGGCGGGGTCGCCGGGCTCGCCGACGTCGGGCGGACCGTCGACTACACGTTCACCGTCACCAACAGCGGCAACGTCACGCTCACCGGCGTCACCGTCGACGACCCCCGGCTCAGCGCGGTCACCTGCCCGGGCGGTGCCCTCACCCCTGGCGCGACCGTCACCTGCACCGCGACGTACACGGTGGCCCAGGCCGACGTCGACGCCGGGGTCGTGCACAACGAGGCCGTCGCCACCGGTACGCCGCCGACCGGACCCGACATCGACAGCCCACCCGCGCAGGACGACATCGACACCGTGGCGGCGACGCCGTCGATCGGCCTCACCAAGACGGGAGACCTGCAGGACGCGAACGGCACCGGCACCGCGGACCTCGGCGAGACGGTCCGCTACACCTACACCGTCACGAACACCGGCAACGTCACCCTGACCGACGTCACCGTCACCGACGACCCGATCGGCACTCTCGCCTGCCCGGTGACCGTCCTCGCGCCGCGCGCCAGCGTCGTCTGCCACGCCCTCTACCGCGTCACTCAGCGCAACATGGACAGCGGCGCCGTGTACAACACCGCCATCGCGCAGGGCAGCGCTCCAGCCGGCGCGGCCGCCCTCGCCCGGCCGGTGGCGCTGGGCGGCCCTCTGGTGCGCAGCGAACCCGCGCAGACCACCCTGCCCACCACCCGGGCACCGGCCATGACCCTCACCAAGGAGGCACGCCTGGTCGACACCAACACCGACAACCTCGCCAACGACGGCGAACAGATCCGGTACACGTTCCAGGTCACCAACACCGGCAACGTCACGCTGACCAATGTGGCCGTCACCGACCCGCGTGTCCGGTCCGTCACCTGCCCGTCCGAGCCGCTGGCACCCGGCAGGTCCGTCGTGTGCACCGCGACCTACGCGGTGACCAGCGGCGATGTGGCCACGCAAGAGGTCGTGAACATCGCCACCGCCACCGCGAACTCGCCCGACGGCGACCGGCAGAACGCCAGCCGGTCGCGAGCCGTGACCGCGGCGGGAGCGGCTTCGTACACGCCCAACCTGCCCGTCACCGGCCCACCCGCAGCCATGACGGCCCTGGCCGCCCTGATCGTGACCGCCCTCGGACTCACCCTCGCCGCCGCCGGACGCCAGCGGCGATTCTGACCCTCCTCCCACGGAGGTTCAGCCGAGGATCAGGCCAACGTCACGGTCGCCGTCCGTGCCTGCCAGGCCGACCAGGTCACCACTTGCGCCGCGGCCTGCTCGTAGACCGCCGCGACCAGCCAGGCACGAGCCAGCCCGTCTGCGTCGTGCGGGTCCAGCCGGCCGAAGACATCCCGCGTCCGCCGGACGCCGGCCGCCCGCAACTCGGCGAGAACGGAGGCCGCCGCGCCGAGGTGTGCCGCGGTGAGCCGGCCGGCACCGTCGTCCACCCCGGACAGCAACGCGGTCCGACCGGCCGCGACGACACGTTCGAGCTGGTGGCGTACGAGATGAAGCGGTGGCGGAGGCGGATCGTCATCGGTGGCCGCCGGTACGGGCCCGGCGCCCGGCAGATCCGCGCGCGTCAGCGTGGTGGTTCCGAGGTCGACGTGCCCGCCGTGCCGGGACGGAAGCCAGTCGGCGGCGAAGGCCAGAGCGGCGACGCGCCGGACACCGGAGAAGCGGGCGACGAGCCGGATGGGGTGACCGGCGGCGTGAGCGGCGAGCTGTCGCAGGTTGACGACGTACGGCAGCGCGGGGTCGTCGTGCGGCGCCGTCGCGGCGACGACGAGGTCGTGCCCGTGCTGTCCGGACCGCTCGCCGCGATCCGCGGCACCGGCGCCCTCGCCGACGGCCAGCAGCAGGCCGCGGTGGTCGGCGCCGAGCACGACTCCGTCGAGGAACGCCAGGTCGGACGCGGCGGGCCGCTCGTGCGGTGCGACCGTCGTGGCGGCCAGCCAGCGATCTGCCTGGGCGGCCGGGTCGGCCCGCCAGAGCGCATCCAGCGGGGGATCGAACCAACCGGTACCGGGGGCCGCCACGGCCCGGCGGTCCCGGCCATGGCTGAGCCGACCGGCGGCCGACGCGTGGGCGTTGACCGCCAGCAGCCCGCTGCGGGACAGGTCGTGGTGGCTGAGCCGTACCTCGCCGAGTTCGACCGACGCGCGGGCGGCGGACACGGCCACCTCGGGGTTCGCCGGTTTGACGTCGGAGACCAGCCAGATCCGGCCCCGGGCGTCCGCCAGATACGTCACCGCGCCGGCGTGACCGGTCGCCGCGCGGACCGGTTCGCAGAACAGTCCGGACAGCCGCAGGTCGCCGACGGGTTCGTAATCCCGGCGGGCGACACCGGCCGCGGTCGCGTCGCCGGTGGTCAGCCGGTGGCAGGAGACGAGCAGGTCGCGCAGGTCGTTCGTCAGGTCGGCGAGGCGGAAGGAAGGATCGTCGCGTTGCGCCGCCCGCAGGTGTTCCACCACGCGCACGGCGGTCGCGGCGGGCGCGTGCAATCCGGCGGCGCGGGCCTGGTGGACGCCGCGCAGCACGTCGGCCCGGGCGACGGCTCCCGCGCCGGGAATGCCGGTGCTGAGCACTGCGGCCGCCGCGGACCACAGGCCGGAGGCCGCGCCGGCTTGAGCGCTGGTGACCTGCCCCGACGATTTCACCGAGCCGGTCTTCGCCGAGCCGGTCTTCGCCGAGCCGGGCTTCGCCGAGCCGGGCTTCGCCGAGCCGGGCGTCGCCGAGCCGGTCGGCATGCCAGTGACCGCCGGGGATATCTCCGACGCGGTCTTCGTGCCGGCGAGCTGCGCCGGGGCTTGCGCTGTGCCCGACGGCGGTGGGTCCATCGGCGCGGTGAGGGGCGGCGACGAGTCCGGGTCGTCGGTCAGCACGGGCGCGGCGCTCAGGACGGCGGCCCGGTGCAGACAACGCGGTGCCAGCAGGCAGGAGCACGTCGCGTCACCCGGCTCGGTGACCGGCGTCGTCAGCGTGACGACAGTGCGGTCGTCGGGCCGTACGGTGACGATCGCGCCCTCGCGGGCGATGGGCCAGCCGCGGGCCTGATCGACGGCGGCGTCCAGCTTGCCGCGCAGGCGGGTCGGCAGGGCGGCCACCGCTTCCGCGGTGACTCCGGCGGCGATCGGGGGCAGACTCAACGGACCTGCTCTCCGATCCAGCGGGCCAGCGCGGTCGGGCTCAGCGCGGCGACCGGCATACCGGCGCCGACGAGTTGCGCGGCGACGCCGGTGCTGTAGCGGGGACGACCCTGGTCGTCGAGGCTGGCGCAGCCGAGCAGCGTGACACCGTCGTCCACCAGCGCCCGGACGGCGGACAGCAGGTCACCGGTCGGAAACCCCTCCTCGAAGTCGCTGATCGTGATCACCATCGTGCGGGCGGGCACCACGGTGATCTGTCGTGCGTAACGCAGCCCGGCCGCGATGTGGGTGCCCCCGCCGACCCGGATCTCCAGCAGCAGCGCGAGCGGATCGGTGACCCGGTCGGTGAGGTCGACAACCTCGGTGGAGAACGTGACGAAGTGGGTGCGCAGCGCCGGTACCCCGGCCAGGATCGACGCGGTGAGGGCGGCCCAGATCGTCGAGGTCTCCATCGAGCCGGAGACATCCACGAGCAGGACGACCTGCCAGTCGACGCTGCGCCGCCCCGGGCTGCGGAACACCGGCCGCTCCGGCACGATCTGCGGCCGGCCGACGGCATCCATGCGTACGGTGTGCAGGTTGCCCCGTACGGTGGCGGCCAGGTCGAGCCGGCCGGTCGGACGTCGAGTGGGCCGAGGGGTGCCCAGCCCGGTGAACGCCGGACGGATCCGGCGCGCGAGTTGCGCGGTGAGGTCGGCGGTGAGCCGCGCGATCAGGGGACGCAGGCGGGCCAGGCGCGCCTCGGGCAGGCCGCCGGCCAGCGAGAGCACCGCGTGCAGCAGGTCGATCGACGGGCGGATCCGTGCCGGGTCGGCGGCGAGGGCCGCGTCGAGCCGGCCGCGCTCGGCGGCCCGGGCGAGCACCTCGTCGCGCACGTCACCGCCGAAGAGCACCTCCAGGTCCTCCAGCCAGTCGCGTGCCTGCGGGTACGCCGCCTCGCGCCCGCCCGCACCGCCGAAGTCCACGGTGTACGCGCCCTCGCCCCGCCCCGCGCCGTAGAGCTCGTCGAGAGCGGTCGCGAGCCGGCGCTGCGCGGTCGGCAAGCGGTCGGTTTCGCGGCCGAGCACCAGCCGCCACCGCTGCCCCGCCGTGATCGCGGCCGGGTCGTGGTGCGGGCCCGGCTCGACCGCACCGACCGAGCCCCGGACCCGGCGATCCGCCGGTTGCGGCGAGGGCGCCGCGTGCCGACCGGGCTGCGGGGATGCACTTCCCCCGTCGGCCGCGGCGGGGGTCGGGCCGGGCCCCGTGATCGGCGCGGGCGCCGCGGAGAAGGCGTCGAGGCCGAGCGCCCGGACCGCTGCCAGTCCGGCCCGATCCGCGCTCAGCCAGGCGGCGACCGTTTCCGCGTCGGCGGGCAGCCGGTCGTCCACCGCACCGTGCCGCTCGCCGACCGTACGCAGGAGACGGTCCCGGTCGGCCGGGCTCAGCGCGTCGAACCCGCCGCGCAGGGCGGGTAGCCGGCCGACGAATTCGTCGTCCGTCAGCCGTTCGACGGTGTCGAGCAGCGGGTCGAGGACCTCGCCGCCGGACTGGGCCAACGCGCCCGCCACGCTGAGCGCACCACGCAGCCGATCGGTCGCCTCGGCGGCGGGCAGGTCGACCCAGGAGGCGAGCCGTCGCCCGAACGCCGCGGGCTCCTCGTGTCCGAGCAGGACGCCCACGGCAGCGGCCGCGCCCCGCATCAGCGGCGAACCGTCCCTGGTCAGCGCCCGGATCGTGTGGTCCAGGCGCAGCAGCCGGCCGTCGGCGTCGGCGGACAGGACCAGGTCGTGCAGGGCGCGGGCGTCCTCGTTCCGGGTGGATCCGGCGAGCCCGGCCACGGCCGCCACCGCGGCGGCGTGCAACTCGTCGCGGACGTCGGCCAGGCCGTCGAGCCGCTCGGTGAGGCCGGCGACGTGACCCCGGTCGATCCGGCGCAGCAGGTTCAGGCCCGCGAGGAGGTGGTCCAGCCCGCCGCTGTGGCAGACGGCCTGCCGGACGTCGGCCAGGCGATGCCGGGCGAGTCCGGGCAGGCCAGCCGCGGCGGCGGCGTCGAGGCCGGTCAGCGCCTGTGCGGGGGTGGGGCCGCCGGACCGCTGTTCGCGTCGGCGGCGAGTGGCCAGCATGCCCTCCGCCGCCTGGGCGAGGGTGACGCCGTGCAACGCGGCGACGGACAGGGCGGCGTCCGTGGCGGGCGTCCAACCCACCCGCCAGCTCGTCGTCAACGCCTCGCCGCCCGCGACGGGACCCGGCGTACCCGGGTCGCCGTAGGGGGCGCCGCACGCGCCCAGCCTGCGGATGGTGAGTTCGCGGGCCCGGTCGGTCGGCGAGCGCAGCGGATCCAGCCGGATCCGCCGGGCGGGGTGCCCCGCGCCGGGGAGCTTCAGCCGGGCCAGCTCCTCCTCCACCGCGGGCCGGAGCCCGGTGACCGGGGCGGCGGCGGGCAGCCTGCCACGCTGCCGCCCGATCAGGACGGTGTCCATGGCCCGGGCGACGGCACGACCCGCGCCGGTCGGTGCGCCGGTCGCGAGCACTGTCTGCAGTGCCTCGACGAGTTCGCCACGGCCGGGCGCGGGCAGCGTACGCAATCCCGCCAGGTCCGCGGCCAGGCGCGCGGCCTCGGCGGCCTCGCCGGGCCCGGCGGGCCGGCCCTGCGCGCGCAGCTCACGGGTGACCTCGACGGTGAAGGCCTGCGCGGCCCGGCGGATCCCGTCGGGATCGGCGCCGCAGTCGTGCACCGCCTGCTGCCAGCGCGGGTCGCGGATGCCCGCCGGATAGCCCGAACGGGCGTCGAGCAGCTCGAACGTGTACGGCACCAGCGACACGACCGGCGCCGCGCCGGTCCCCGGCGACCGATCCCGCTCACCGCTCCCCCGCCCGGCGGCGGTGTCGGGGACCGGTCGGTGCTCGTGGTCCGGCCAGCGGGGGTCTGCGTCGACGAGAGCGGGGGCGTGGAAGGCGCCGACGACGACGGCGACCCGGCCCGCGGTCTGCCCGAGCCGGGCCCGCATCCACGCCTCGCGGTGCAGGTCGAGTGGGTCGACCCCGGACGCTTCGGCGTCCTGCCGCAGCGCCCAGCCGGCGGCGAGCGCGGCCCGCCGGACCGCCTCGGGCGGGTTGCCCGGCGCGCCGACCTCGACCCACCGCTCCCACAGGTCGTCGCCGGGACGGCCGGACAGGCCCGCGCGCACGGCCGCGCCCAGCGTCGGCCCGCCGCGCCGGACACGGCTGGGCGCCGCCTCGTCCTGCCAGGCCGGATCGGTCAGCGGTAGATCGCAGCAGATCACCGGTACGTCGTTGCGGTGCGCCCACCGCATCGCGGCGAGTTCCGGGCTGAAGTCGGCGAACGGGTAGAAGGCGACCGGCCCGTCCTCCCGGGCCGCCGCCAGCGCCACCGGCGCGACCGTGTCGGGGTCGGCCAGCCAGCGCACCCACGGCTGCATCTCCGCGGGCAGTTCCACCAGCAGCGTCTCCGGTGCGTGCGCGTCGAGCAGGGCGGGCACCGCGGCGCTCAGCACCGGCGAGTGGTGCCGCACCCCGATCAGTTGCACGCGGCCCGCGGCGGTCAGCCGATCGACCGCGGCGCGGGGATCAGTCACGCAGCACGTCCCGGTGCTCCCACAACTGCCGCCACATCCGCGCGCCGGCCTCGGCCCGCCGCCGCAGCGCACCGTCCCAGTACGCGAGCAGGCGGGCCGCGTCGGCCGGGTCGTCCTTGCGCACCACGCCGAGCAGGTGGCCCGGCAGCAGCGACAACGGATCCGGCCCGGGCAGGTACGCGGCGGACAGCCCGATCGACGCGGCGACGGCGACCGCCTCGGCCGTACTCATCACCGACGAGGGCCGCTCCACCTCCCAGCCCTCGGCGCTCTGCCCCGTGCGCAGGTCGCGGAAGGCGGTCACGAGCGTGTCCAGCACGGCGTCGTCCACGGCGAACGGGGCGCCGCCGCGTTCCACCGCCGCCCGCGCCTGCCGGGTGACCAGGGCGAGCTCGGCGTCGAAGTCGGAGATCGGCGGCACCACCTCGAAGTTGAACCGGCGTTTGAGGGCCGCGGACATCTCCGACACCCCGCGGTCGCGCAGGTTCGCCGTCGCGATCAGGCAGAATCCGGGTACGGCGTAGCCGACCGCGCCGTCGGTGCCGGCGAGTTCGGGCACGCTGATCCGGCGCTCCGACATGATCGAGACGAGGGCGTCCTGGACCTCCGGCAGGCACCGGGTGATCTCCTCGACGCGGGCCACCGCCCCGGTGCTCATCGCGGTCAGGATCGGTGAGGGCACCAGCGACTCGGTGGACGGCCCCTTCGCCAGCAGCAGTGCGTAGTTCCACCCGTAGCGCAGCTGGTCCTCTGTCGTGCCGGCGGTGCCCTGCACGGCGAGGGCGCTGGTGCCGCAGATCGCGGCGGCGAGCAGTTCGGACAGCATCGACTTCGCGGTGCCCGGCTCGCCGACCAGCAGCAGTCCGCGCTCACCGGCCAGGGTGACGACGCACCGTTCGACCAGGGCCCGATCGCCGACGAACTTCGCCTCGATGACCCGGCGGCCCTGCGCGCCGTCGACCGGCGTCCCCCCGGAACCGGCGACGAACGTGACCACGGCGCGCGGCGTCAGCCGCCAGCCGGGCGGGCGCGGCCCGGTGTCGGCTGCGGCGAGGAAGGCCAGCTCGTCGGCGTACCGGTGCTCGGGCGGGTCGATCTGGCGGGCGGTCACCGCTTCTCCTCCAGGTCGCGGTAGCGGGGCACGTCGCCCGCGACGATCCGGGCCCAGGCCGCGGCGAACAGCTGCGGCAATGGCCGGGTCACCAGCTGCCACCCGCCGGCGTCGGCGTACAGGGGCTGCTTCCAGGTCTCCAGCGGCATCCGTGGCGGCTTGGCCGGCTGCCAGCCGCCGGGCAGGAACGCGCCCCGGCCGGCGCGTTCCCGCTTGGCCGCCACCAGCAGGTCGGCGGCCAGCAGCGCCTCCCGTGCCCTGCGCAGCTGAGCGGGCTTCCAGCCGTTCCACGCCTGCACGGCCTTGTCGGTGGGGTCGGGCAGGGCGAGCACCTGCAGGTAGTACGCGGCCGCCTCAGCGTCCAGGCCGTACCTGTCGCACACCTCGTCGACGAGGTGGGGCGCGCTGACCCGGGGGTCGTGCGGTGCGCCCACGGCACCGTCCGGGGTGGCCACGACCTGGTCGATCCAGTCGGACAGCAGGGTACGCAACGCCGTCGCGGTCTCGTCGTCGATGAAGCCGAGCGCCGGGTCGTCGCCACCGTCGAGTCCGGCGGGAGCCAGGTGGTGTGTCACCCAGTCGGACACGCCGTCGCCGTCCACCAGGGCGGGACCGGCCTCCGGCCGTTTCCCCGCGTCGTGGGCGCCGGAACCGACGAGCAGATCGGGGTTGCGCAGCCGGTCGCGGACCAGCCGCAGCGCCTCGGGGAGCGCGGCCCGCAGCGGGTCGTCCCACCGCAGGTGGTAGGCCAGCCACGGCAGCGCGACACCGACAGCCGTCAGGTAGTACTGGTCGAACGCCTCCCCCTCGTCGCACGCGGTCGACGGGTACCCGTACCGGCCGGTTTCGCTGCGGCCGTCCGTGCTGAGCCAGTCACCGGGACCGGGCGCGGCGATCGCCTGCAGCAGGGGCGCCGCGACGAAGTCGTCGGTGACCCGGGCGAGCGCGGCGACGAGATCCTCCGGCACGGCGACCCGCCGTCCGTACAGGTGGATCCATTCGTCGGCGAGCGCCGCCACGTCCGGGCCGTGGTCCCAGAGGTCGGCCGGGTCGGCGGGCATGGCCGCGTCGAGCAGCGCCAGCCGCTGCCGGGATGTCAACGCCTGCAGCCCCGCCCGGGCGACCCTGGCCTGCGCCACCGCGACGCCGAGCACCGCACGCTGCGCGGCGGTGAGGAAGTTCGCCTCCCGCTTGGCGACGCCCGGCATTCCCGCCAGGAGCAGTGCGGCCTCGGCGCGGGACATGCCGGTGGCCGCGGTCAGCGCCCCCACGGCCTCCGGCCGCCACGGTGCCGGCCCGCGTTCGGCCAGCAGGGTGCGGAACGCCCGCAGCCGCGCGCCGCCGAGCCGTCCACTGGGGCGCGTCTCGCCCTCCAGCGCGGTGCCGTCGGGCAGGCTGAACGCGCCGCCCGCGGCGACCTGGACGGCGTTGCGGCGCAAGCTCTTCCCGGGGGTGTTGAAGTACCGGACAGCCGGAAAGAGCACGGTGACCTGTGCTCCGTCGCGATGAACCTCCAGCTCTTCGACGGCCGTCTCGTCCTGCAGGAGCTCCAGCACGCGCAGCGGCGGGTCGTCGCCGGACAGCGGCGTCCCGTCGACGACGGCGAGGAAGGCGGCCAGCGCCGCACGATCGGCGTCGCCGGTCACCGGACTCGCCGCCCGGAACGCGACGCCGCCGAGGCCGGCGAGCAGTGACGTCCAGTCGTGGTTGACCGACGGTACGGCCGTCTCCGTGCCGGCCCCCAGCAGGGCACCCACCATGCGTGCGTGCTCCAGCAGGTTGTACCGGCTGGTGGTGAAGTAGTACCGGCGGGACTCCTCGCACAGCCCGTCCCACGCCTGCTCCAACTCCTCGTCGGTGATGGGCGGCAGTGGCCGGGCGGCCGGGTCCGGCCGGGCATCCAGGTGCCGGGGGATCTCGGCGATGCGGCGGCGCATCTGCACCGCCCGGGCGACCACCTCCGCGATCCGGCTCCGCAGGACGGGGTCCGTGACCGCGGGCAGGTGTGCCGCGACGTTCGCCTCGGCGGCCTGCTGGACCGCGACGGTGCCGGTCACGGTGTCGTCGACGGCGAGCAGGGCCGCGGCCGTCCGGTCGTCGATCGCCCGGAGTGCGGCCGAGCCCGCCGCGTCCCGGGTCCGCAGCGCGTGCCACCACAGCAGCGGCGGCAGCGTCGGGCTCCCCCCGACGTGGGTGGCCAGCGGGAACTCTCCGTCCGCCGTCCACAGGCTCAGATGGCTGCCCGCTTGCGTCACCGGCAGCGGCGCCGGCGCGCCCGGCAGCGTCACGGCACCCACGAGGCTGTCCCGGCGTCCGGGCCGGCCCGCGAACGTCACGCGGCGGCCGTCGACACCCTCGCCGATCTCGACGCCGTCGGTGGTGACTGTCGTCCGCCAGCCGACCAACCCGTCCTGCCAGCCCAGCGGGGATCCGGCGAACTCCGGCGGGGCCGGGCGCAGCGCGCAGGACCCGCCGACGAGCCGGCCGCCGGCGGCGGCGGCGAAGAACGCGGGCATGCTCACCCGGCCGCCGTTGCCGGTCCCCGGGTCGAACTCCCGCCAGCGCCACTCCTGCTCGCCACTCACGTACTCGTAGCGCCAGTACGCCTGCCCGTCGCCGGCCAGCTGAAGCGCCTCGCCGGGGCCGCGGGCGTCGCCCGCGTGGACCGGCGCGACGCCGGTGGTGACACCACCGCCCGGGACCGGCAACGGCATCCGCGGCTCACCCCAGCGCGTGGTGCCGGGGGGCCAGTCGACGTCGAGCAGGTCCGCCGGGCGCGACGTCCAGTGGGCGGCCATGCCGCCCTGGCCGTGCCAGGACATCAGCAGGTCACCGTCGACGTACATGCAGAACGTGTAGGGGAACCCGGCGGGAGCCTGCGGGTGCCCGGCGCCCGGGTAACGGAAATGGTGCTCGACGGATCGGTCGTCGGGAGTGATGACGTGCGCCGACACGTCGTCGTGCACGACCAGCTCCGGCCAGGCCGTACCGATCCGGATGTTCTTCTTCTGTTTCGCCGCGGCCTCGTAGGCGGGCCAGCACAACTCCGCGAGCTGTCCGGCCCGCAGCGTCCGCGCCAGCACGGCCGCCAGGTCGACGTCGAGCAGCTGCCGGAAACCGTCCGGAGCGTACGCCATGCCCGCCGGGGACCACAGTGGTGCCAGCTCGGTCAGGTCGGCGTCGAGGCCGGCGACCGTGCCGCCCCCGGCCCGTCCACACTGCTCGGCCAGCAACTCGACCAGAACGTCCCGGATGCCCGCGGCGCCGGCCAGCTGCTCCAGCGTCCGCTGCGGCAGGGCCGGGCTGGTGAGCGCCTCGCCGTTACGGAGACTGCTGAGCGCCGACCGTACGGCCTCGCGCAGCTGGGGTCGCAGCCGCGGGTCGGCGGCGATCGCGGTCAGCTCGCGGCGCCCCGGCTCCTCGTCCTGCACCCACCAGATGAGGTGGAATCCGTCCACCTCGGCCGGTACGCCGCCCGCCAGGCACAGGTCGAGGACGTCGACGTCGACGTGCGAGGAGGTCGCCATCCGCACCCCGCCCTCGGCGACCAGCCGCGGAATCAGCCGCTCGACGAGCGTCAGCAGCCGCACGTTGCGCCCGACGTGTCTGCGCCAGGGGCGCCGGCGTCCCAGGAACCGCTCCAGCCAGCGGGTCGCCGGTCCGGTGGCCAGGTCCGCGGCGGCGCCGGTCGCCTCCAGCAGTTCCAGCCACTGGTCGGTGATGTCGGCTTCGTCGGCCGGCTCCGGGAAGATCTCCAGCAGCCGGGCCCGCACCGCGCTGTCCCGCCGGCCCAGCCGCACCAGCGCCGGGCGGTACGCCTTCCACACCGACAGGCGCGCCCGCACCGTCGCCGGATAGGTCAGCAGCTGGGTGACGACCGCGTCGGCCTCGCGTTCGGGGTCCAGTCCCGCGGCCCTCGCCAGCCGTGCGAGGTCGGCCGCGATCGACGCGTGTGGCGGGAGGCCACCCGCGACCCGCCGCAGCGCCAGCGTCTTCACCAGGTCGTACGCCTCCGCCGGGGTACGCCGGCCGACCACCCCGCGGGTGTACTCGGTGAGCATGGCGGCGGTCAGCGCCCCGGCGAACGCGAACTCCAGGTGCACGTCGCGCACCCGGTCCTCGTCGATGACCAGCCCGTGCACCTGTTCGGCGCGGCGTGCCGCGGTGAAGCAGGTACCGGCCATGCGCGGGTTGTCCGCCGCGATGAACGCCCGGCCCGCCTGCTCCCAGAAGGTCGGCAGGAACTGCGGGGCCGCGGCGCCGAGCCGCACCGCGAGCCCGTCGTACCCGTCCTTGGCGTTGCCGGGCTTGCTGCGGGCCGTCCGGGCCAGCTTCTCCATCTCCTTGACCAGCGCCAGCGCGTGCCGGCCGTTCGCCGGGTCGTGCACGAGCGCCCACGCCGGGAAGCCCAGCGCCCGGCGCTGCCCGTGGCCCACCGGCACCGGCTCGGTGGCCGGGGCGAAGCCGAGGAACTCCATCGTGAGGTCCTCGGCCGGGCCCACCGCCGCGCCGACCAGCCGCACCACGACCCGGCCGTCCAGGACCGGGTGGCGGTAGGAGCGGGCGGTGACGTCGTCGAGTGCCGCGTCCCGGGACGGACCGGGCAGTACGGCGCCGGCCTCCAGCAACGTCTCGCTCATCGGTGACCGCCCTCCTCGTCGACGACCCGGCCGGCGTGCAGTGCGGCGGCCATCCGCAGCCCCTCCGACCACGCCACGGGCGGCACGTCGCGCGGCGCGATGCTCTCCCCGGCCGCATCGGCGAACGTCAGCTCCGAGATCTCCGTCTCGAACGACGGGTCGCCGTCGCCGATCCACACCGACGCCACGACCGTGGTCCCCGCCTCCCACACCCGGCAGACGGCGGTGCCACCCTGCACCCGGTAGCCGCCGGCCGTCGCCCGCGACTGCACGTGGCGCAGCTCCGCGAAGCGTGCTCCGGCGTAACGCGCCAGCTCACGGCGCTGTCCTGCGTCGTCGTCGGGTTTGCGCCACACCTCCCGGAACAGCTGCAGCATGCCCTGCTCCACGCCGAGGTCCGCGGCGAACTCGCGCAGCTCCGCCAGGTCGGTCAGGTGCACCGGATGCGGGATCGCAACGGTCTCGGCGGTGATCCGGGTGGACTCGCCG
The DNA here is from genome assembly GCF_047159485.1 of Krasilnikovia sp. MM14-A1004. Lineage (GTDB taxonomy): Bacteria > Actinomycetota > Actinomycetes > Mycobacteriales > Micromonosporaceae > Actinoplanes. The sequence continues at coordinate 4,298,178 of NZ_AP038773.1, forward strand.
TCGAGGTCGACGACGCCCAGCCCCGTACGCTCGTCGGCGTCGCGCAGCAGTCCCGCCGCGGCCATGTCCCACTCGCCGTCGGCCGTCACCGGCACGATCACCAGGTCGCGCAGCAGCGCCCGCCACGCCTCGTCGGCCCACACCCGCGCGACGACGGCGGTGGGCACCGGCAGCGACCGCACCATCCACCGCTCGACCTCGGCGCGGCAGGACGCCTCGTGCCGGTGCAGCCACTCGACGAGTTGGCGCAGGCCCACCACCGCCTCGTGGTCCTTCAGCGCCTTCGGCAGGCTCTTGAGCCGCTGGCCCGCGACCGTCCGCGCGACGACCCTGCCCCGGTCCAGACCCACCTCGTAGTCGGCTCCCGCCGGCATCCAACCCATCGACATCCCCTTGTGTGAAGGTGCCGCGGATTGTGCCAGCCCCCTGCGACAACCTTCACCCGCAGGCACCGTCGCTGATCGCTTCGACCAACTTCCTGGTTTGCGCAGGCGCGGCGTGGGGGAAACAATGACGTCTGGTTGATGATCCAGCCACTCCTCAGGGGAGGGGATGGCTGGTGTCCGAAAAATCCGGTGGTGAGGTCCGTGTCCCGCACTGCGGGCCGGGCCGTTTCGGTTGGACGCAGCGGCAAATCGATGGTGGCCTTCTGGTCGAGGTGGCCGGTGAGTTGGACCTGTCGACCGTCCCGGAGCTGCGCCGGCGCCTGTCGACGGTCACCGACTCCGACGCCGCCGCCACGATCGTGCTCGATCTGTCGGACGTGCGCTTCATCGACGCCCAGAGCACCGGCTTGATCATCTGCGCGTGGGCGGCGGCGAGGGCGCGGGGCCGGGAATTGTGCGTCGATGGGTTGCGCGGCATACCGGCGCGGGTATTCGGCGTGCTCGGCGTGGAGAACACCCTCACGCGCCGGTATGCCGACTCGGAAGGGAGCGCCGATGGCCGACGCGGAAGGGCAGACGGCACCGCCGAACCGCAGTGTTCCGTCGGAGGAGCAGGACCGCCGCGCTGATCTGTGGGAGGCCGGCGCGGATGAGCGCGAGCGCCTGGCCGACGAGCGGGAACGGCTGGCCGACGAGCGGGAGGCGCTGGCCGACGAGCGGGAAACGCTCGCCGACCGGCATGACCAGGTGCTGGACCGGCGGGAGACCGCCTGGCTGGCACACGCCTCGTCGACCGGCGACCTCGACGACGCGGCGGAGGCGGCCGCGACGCGCGCCGCGCTGGGCCGCGCGGAGGCGGCGGTACGGCGGGCCGAGGCGGAGCTGCTACGGGCGAGGCAGACCGCCGCCCGGGTCCACGCGGGCGCCACCCGGCGCACCGCCACACGTGAGCGCGCCGCCGCGGCCCAGCAGGCCGAGGGGGCGGCCGACGCCGAGGAGGGCGCGTGGCTGGCCGACCGGCGGAACTTCGTCGCCGCCGAACGCGACAACCGGGCCGACACCCGCGACGAGCTCGCCGATCAGCGCGAGGAGGCCGCCGGGCTGCGCGAACGCCTGGCCGACGACCGTGAGCGCGATTCGTTGGACCGGGAGCGGCGGGTGGAGCACGCGCGACGATCCGGCCCCCGCATGGATGCGGCGCGGCTGCCGGACGCCACGGACGAGTCGACACACGCAGACCGGCGCGCCGGCGACGCACGCCAGCGCGAGAGGGCCGCGGCCAGCCGGCATGCCGCCGCGGACGACCGGGCCCGCGCCGCCGCGGCGTGGGGACCGCAGGCGTACGGGCCGATGCTGGTGGCCAGCTTCGCGCAGCTCGCCCGCCAGTTGTTCGGCTCCGACGATCTGAGCGAGGTGCTCCCGCAGGTACTGAAGTTCACCGTCGACGCGGTGGCCGGGTGCGACTCGGCCAGCATCACTCTCTGCCGCCATGGACAGGTCGTCGATCAGGTGGCGACCACGCCGGCCGCCGCTGAACTCGACGAGATCCAGTTCGCCACCGGAATCGGTCCCGCCCCTGAAGCCATGAACGCCGAACACGCCGTCACCGCGCCGGGGCTGGCCGAATCATCGCGCTGGCCGGTCCTGGCGGCCACCGCGGCGCAGCTCGGCGCGGCCAGCGCCCTGTCCCAGGGCTTGTTCGTCCATCGACGCGTCCAGTGGTCGGCGCTCGGCGCGTTCACCCTCTACAGCGCGAGCCCCGACGCGTTCAGCGATGAGGATCAGGAGTTCACAGCGATCCTGGCCGCGTACCTGTCCGTGACGGTGGCCATGGCGCACCGCCGCGACGAGGTCGACCGGCGTGAGGCCGCGCTCCATCGGGGACTGAGCACCCGCGACGTCATCGGGCAGGCCAAGGGCATCCTGATGGAGCGCCAGCACCTGTCCGCGGGTGCCGCCTTCGACCTGCTGCGGCGCGTGTCCCAACGCCTGAACCGCAAACTCGCCGACGTCGCCCACCATCTGGCCGAGACCGGCGAGATACCGAGCTGAGGCGGTCAGGAGCCGCGCAGGGCCGGCAACAGCTCACGTTCGGCGAAGTCCAGGAACGCGTTCTGGCCCCGGGCGCCGACCTGGACCAGCGCGACGTGGGTGCAGCCCGCGTCGAGATATTTCCGTACGGCCCGCACGTGCCGGTCCAGGTCGGGGCCGCAGGTGATCGCTTGCGCCACGTCGTCCTGGGTGACCGCGGCACTGGCCGCCGCGAACGCATGGTGGTCGGGAAGCTCGGCGTTGACCGGCCAGCCCAGTCCGCTCCACCGGAACTGCTCGTGTGCGATCTTGCGGCACTGCGCCTCGTCGGGGCCGTAGCAGACCGGAACCTGGCCGTACCGGGGTTTGCCGCGCCCACCGGCGTTGTCGTACAGATCGAACAGCTCCGGCTCGGGTTCGGTGACGATGACGGCGTCCGCGTACCGGCCGGCGAGTTCACCCGACGACGGCCCTGAGACCGCGAGCGCCACGGGTACGCCGTCCTCCGGCCGGTCCCACAGCCGGGCCTCGGGCACCTGGAAGTGGGCGCCGTCGTGGTGCACGGTCTCGCCGCGCAGCAGGGGCGTGATGATGTCCAGCGCCTCGGTGAGCATGCGGTGGCGCTGGTGCCGGTGCGGCCACGCACCGACCACGTGCTCGTTGAGGTTCTCACCGGCGCCCAGCCCGAGGGTGAACCGGCCGCCCGACAGCAGCGCGACGGTGGCCGCCTTCTGCGCCACCACCGCCGGGTGGTAGCGGCGGATCGGGCAGGTCACGAACGACATCAGACCGATCCGGGAGGTGGCGTACGCCGCCGCGCCGAGCACCGCCCACGCGTACGGTGCGTGACCCTGCTCGGTGAGCCACGGGTAGTAGTGGTCGGAGCAGACCGCGAAGTCGAACCCGGCCGACTCCGCGCGTACCGCGTTGTCGACCAGCGCGGTCGGAGCGCTCTGCTCACCCATCAGCGTGTATCCGAACTCAGCCATGGCCCGTCCCCTCGTCGCCTGCCCTCACCCCCACCGGATACCCGCCCGCCGCGTGGGCACGCCTCGGGACGGCCGGCGAGCATGCGAGTCCCGGCGCGCTGACTGAGTCGCCGGCCAGCGGGTATGTCAGCAGCCATGGCCGGTCAATCGCGCGCCGGGGTGCTGTTCGACGTCGACGGCACCCTCGTCGACACCACGTATCTGCACGCCGTCGCCTGGTGGCAGGCGTTGCGGCTGGAGGAGCACGACGTGCCCATGGCGGAGATCCACCGGGCCATCGGCATGGGCTCCGACAAGATCCTCGACCATTGGCTGGGCGGTGACCGCGACACGAGCCGGGACGACCGGATGACCACCGCCCACGACACGCTGTACGCCACGTGGTGGGAACGCCTGCGCCCGCTGCCCGCGGCCACCGACCTGCTGCGGGCCGTGGCCGGGCTCGGCCTCGCGGTGGTGCTCGCCTCGTCGGCCAGGGAACGTGAGCTGGCGGTGCTGCGCCGGGTCCTCGGTGCCGACGACGTGCTGGCGGCCGCGACCAGTTCCGCGGACGCGGACGAGAGCAAGCCCGCCCCGGACATCCTGGAGGCGGCCCTGGCGCAGTCCGGCGTGGAGCCGGGCCGCTGCGTGTTCGTCGGTGATTCGGTGTGGGACGTGCAGGCGGCCGCGAAGCTGGACATCGCCTGCATCGGGCTGACGTGCGGGGGCACCAGCGCCGCCGAGCTGACCGACGCCGGAGCGATCGCCACGTACCCGGATCCGGCCGGCCTGCTGGCCGCGCTGGACGGCAGCGCCATCGCGCGGCTCGCCCACCACTGAACAGAGCCGCAGGGGGCGCCCGCCGAACCGGCGGGCGCCCCCTGAACGCGGGTTCGCCGAAGGGGATCAGTACCAATATCTGCGTCCGGCGATCGGGCGGCCGACCGAGCCCAGGATCCAGAAGACGGCGCCGACAATCAGCAGAATGATGCCGATCGTGTACAGGATCGACACATGCAGGAATATGCCGAGCAACAGGAGAATGAGGCCCAGGATCAGCATGACTAGCTCCGTTCTCGCTGCGGTGTCTCCGAGCGCGGACGGCTGATACCCCGTGCCGTCCCCCGCTAATCCCGGGCGGCGATGATCCGCCACCGCTGGTTGGCGAGGCCCAGGTCGTGCCACTGGCCGACGTCGGCGCTGTCGGCGGTCGACTGGCCCTGCACCTCCAGGACCCTGCCGCTGTGCCGGGCCACGAGCGCGAACACGTTGGGGGCGCTCCACGCCAGCCGCCATTGCTGGTTGGCGCCGCCGAGGTAGTCCCACTGCACGGCTTTCGCGCCGTCCAGCGTGGAGGCGCCGGAGATGTCGACGGCCTTGCCGTCCATGGTGCTGAGGACGGCGAAGTATCCGCTCCCCGCGTCCTGGAAACGCCAGAGGTGGTCGGCCGAGCCGACCGGCGGGTACTGCTGCAGCTGGGCGCCGTTCGCTGTCGACATGGTGTTGATCGCCAGCACGTCGTTCGTGTGGGTGACCTGCAGTTTCACGGTGCCGTCGGGGATCAGCCGCCAGTTGTGGTCGGCCGTGCCGTTGTCTGTGAACTGCACGACGTTCGCCGAATCGGCCGTCGACATGCCGGACACCGCGAGCACCCTGCCGGAGTTCCGGTTCCGGATCCGCACGTGGCCGTCGCCGTTGTCGGCCACCTGCCACAGGTGGTCGGCCGTACCGTTGTCGTCGTATTGCACGACCTGCGCCGAGTCGGCCGTCGACATCCCGTCGACGGCGAGCAGCCGGCCCGAGTTGACGTTCTGGATCGTCACCCAGCCATCGCCCTGGTCGACGAACCGCCACAGGTGGTCGGCGGTGCCGTTGTCGCTGAACTGCACCACCCGTGCGCTGTTCGCTGTCGACATCCCGTCGACGCCGAGTACCTTGCCGCTGTGCTGGTTCCGGATCCGGAACGCCACACCGGCCGCCTGCCACGGCGGGCCCGCGCCGATCGTCGGGAACGACGTGATCCGCAGCCGGGCCGCGCCCATCGGGATCAGCGTGATCTGCTCGACCGCCCCGCTCGACGGCGTCGGGCTGTCCTGCAGCGTCGTCACGATCGTGTCGGCGTCCGGCTGCCATCCCGGTATCCGCCGCGCCGGGGTGGTGATCCTGATCGGCGCGTTCGCGACAGTGAACGGGTCGTTCGCGTCACCCAGCCCGGTCGTCACCGAGAACCGCGTCGCGCCGTCCAGCCCGTAGTTCCACGCCGAGCCGGGCCGCACCTCGCTCGTCGGCCACGCCGCCGTGCCGCCCGTCCGTGACCAGTTCTCGGTGATCGCCAGCGAGAAGGTCAGCGGGCCGAAGTTCACAGACACGGATCCGTGGTTGGCGGTCCACGTCCGTGTCGTGGCCCGCATCGGCAGCTTCAGGACGATCCGGTCACCGTCCGTCCAGGTCCGGCTCATTTCTGCGTACGCCGGACCGGCCGCCACGCGCACGGCCGCGCCGTTCACCGTGAGGCCCGGGCTCGCACACCACCCCGGCACGCGCAGGTACACAGGGAACGCCAGCGGCTTCGGCGTCCGCACCGTGTAGGTGATCGTGTCCCCGAACGGGTACACCGTGTCCGCCGTGATCGACACAGTCCCGCCGGCCACCTTCGCCGTCACCGTCGCCGGTCCGTGCAACGTGGCCGCGAGCCCGCCGTCGGGCGTCGCGACCCACATCTCCTCGACGTAGTAGGGCCAGCCCATGCCGTAGTTGTGCGGGCAGCACCGGTAGTTGTCGATGCCCGGCATGTACGCCTGCATCGCGAACGAGTTCTGGAACTGCCCCGCGTGTCCCGGCCGGTCCAGCAGCGCGATGCTGTTCGCGCTGGTGATGTAGTGGATGCCCGTCTGCCGCGGGTCCAGCGCCGCGGGCAGCGAGTTGAACGCGAGGTTCTCGGTGCGGTCGCCCCACAGCGGGTCGCCGGTGATCCGCGTCAGGATCTCGTGACTCGCCATGAACTCGACGATCCCGCACGTCTCGAAGCCCTGCCGCGGGTCGCCGAAGCCGGGCCGCGCGTTCTCGTCGCCCGCGAAGCCGCCGCCGGCGAACTGGCCGTACGTGTCCATGATGGTGCGGTAGTTGTGGTACGTCGCCTGCCGGTGCGCCGGGTCGCCGCTGAGCACCGAGTACACGGCCGGCTCGCGGAAGCCCTGTGCCAGGTTCACGTTGTGCAGCGTCGGCAGGTTGTCGAGGTAGTCGGCCGAACGGGCGTGGATCCGCCGAGCCAGGTCGAGCAGGAAGCCGTCGCCCGTCCGGTTGTAGGTCCAGTACACGACCTCGAGCGTGTCGGCCCAGCGCTGCGCGCCCCAGCCCTGACCGAAGACGCTCGGGGGCTGCGCGTTCACGAACTGGAAGAACCCGGTGAACGCGGGCACGATCCGCGCGTCGCCGGTGAACTCGCCGTACGTGCGCAGCGCGTGCAGCATCGGCATGTGCGGCCACAGGTCCGGACCGCCGTTCAGGCTCGTACGCAGGCCGGCCGGCCCGAAGTAGCCGTCGCCCGCCCGGGTCGCCAGGATGCCGCTGACCCACGTCGCGGTCTGCGCCTGCGCGGTGGCGTCGCCCGTGACGTAACCGAGGCTCGAATATCCCTTGAGCCAGTACGGCAGCTCCTCCCAGCCGGCGAGGTGCGGGTGGATCCAGCCGGTGTTGTCGTACTGCAGGAAGTGGGAGACCTCGGCCATCCGCCCGCTGAGCCCGGTCAGCTGGTACTCCAGCTGCGTCGCCAGCCATCCACCGGCCTTCGTCGCCCCCGGCGCCAGCTTGATGAACGCCTCCGGCTGCAGGGGAGCCCGGTTGGTCACGTACCCGATTTCAGCGGCCTGCGCCGCGTCGCCGCCGACGAGGGGTGCTCCGACGGCCATGGCCGCCGCCGAGGTCAGTAGGGCACGACGATCCATGGGGACCCCCTGCGTGCGAACCTGAGGGATTATGTGCGATCCCTTGCGTTACGGGATCGTAAAACATCGATCAGCCCCCTGTAAATGGGCCATATCCGCTGCAATCGATCTTGTAGTCGGCGGCGATCCCCGTGATGTGGCAGGTGGTGGCACCGGTGATCACCCTGTCGTCGCTCCTGCGCGCGCCCCCGGTTCCGCCGGCCGGGTCGACCTCTGTGTTCAGGTACACCTCGTCGAGACCGCCGGTGATATCGGCCGTGAGAGACACGCTGCTGTGCGTCATCTGCCAGCCCGAACACGATCGGTCACTCCCGCGCGGCCGGGCGCTCGTGGTGGTGGTCCGGAGGCAGAACCTGGCGTTGAACCCACCCCAGTTCCACATCGTGACGGAGACGGTGTTCGCCGGAGCCTGCGCGTGCCCGCGGTGCCCCCCGGACGGCGCCACCCCCAGCAGAGCGAGGAGGAGACCGGCGACGCTGCCGGCGACGGCGACCGCGAACCCCACGGCCCGGCCCGTGATCCGCATCCACTTCCCTCCCGTCGACGGGCTCGGGCCGGTGCCCGTGCCGACCCGCTACAACGGGCCCCGACGCTGCGGGTTCACGGATTCGACGGCGCGAATTCGTCGTGTTCGGCCACGGTCGACTCCCGGACGGGTGAGGCCTGACTCCTCCGCGGCGCGGCGGCCGCCCACCGCCGCCCGAGACGCTGCCACGGCAGTTCGACCCACCGGTACGTCAGCGTGGAGACACCGGCCAGCACCGCCAGGTACGCGGCCACCGCCGCGAACTGCGCCGGGGCGGGCAGCCGTTCACCCAGGTCGGCCAGCACCGGCTGCAACAGCTGGATCAGCACGAAGTGGTTGAGGTAGACGGAGTAACTGAGCACGCCGAGCCGAGCCAGCGGGCGCGGGGTACGCCACCGGCGCGTCACCATGCCCACCGCGAACGCGCCGGCGAAGACCACGAGCGTGAGGACCGACCGGGCCTTGTACTGCGGGGTCGGCGCACCCAGCGACTCCAGCTCGGCGAACCAGTTGGCCACCAGGGCCACCGCGACGACCCCGCCGACCAGGACCACCGGCCACCAGCCCGTCTGCCCCCGGTCCGCGCGGTAGATCGTGGTGCCGACGAACATGACCGCGACGATGAGCAGGCCGTCCCAGACGTGTGCGGGTCCCTGATTGGCGGCCACCAGCACGACCGCGAGCCCGCCGAGCGCCAGCCCGCCGGTCGGTACGGCCCACCGCCGCCCGCTCGTCACGGCCAGCAGGCCGCAGACCAGTACCACCGCCACGATGACGACCACCGCCGGCCCGCGGGCGGGTGAGCCCGACAAGAGGGCCGGCGCGAGCGGGGCGGTGAGCACGGCGCACCCCGCCAGGACCACCGCGAGCACACCGCCGGCACGGTGCAGGCGGACCGCGAACAACGCGGTGACCAGGAGGTAGAACGCCATCTCGAACGACAGCGTCCAGAACACCGGCGTGACCAGCGGCACGCCCAGCAGGTACGGCAGCATGCTCAGGTGCGCCAGCCCTGCGGTCGCCGGGTGGGCCGTGAGGTAGGGGTCCAGCGGCACCAGGCCGCCGGCGCCGAGCACGACGACGACCCCGGTCACCGCGAGGTAGAGCGGGACGAGGCGGCAGATCCGGCTGACCCAGAACTTGCGTACGTCGGCATGCCGCTCCAGGGACGCCGGGATGATGTAGCCGCTGACCAGGAAGAACAGCATCACCCCGGCGGTGCCCGCGTGCACCCATTCGCCGGAGAGGGCCCGGACGTCGCGGAGCAGATAGCGGCTGAGATGGGCATACACGACGAGCAGGACGGCCACGGCGCGTAACCCGTCGAGCCACGCCATCCGCTCCGACGCCCGCTGCGCCCCGGAACGCCCCGACTCGATTCCCAACGGGTCGGCCACCGCAGCGGGCTGCACCGCTGGGCGGCGGCGGACGGCGGCGCGAATCACGAGCGAACCCTAGGCGATCCCGGATGGCCCGCGAAGGCCCGAACAGGTCTTCGTCATGCCCGCTCGGCCCGGGCGACACCCGACGGCCGCGCGTCCGGGAGGACAGGGCCGATCGGTCGTCGCGCGCCGCGGCGCAGCCACGTCCCGGCAAGTGCCGCGACGATCACCGTCTGTGACACCCCGGCGGTGATCATCGCGGTGCCGGCGCTGGTCGCCTCCGCCAGGGAGCTCAACCCCAGGGTCCCGCCGATCTGAGCCCCCGCGAGGATCGCCAGGATCGACGAGATGACGCGGCCGCCTGCGCCGCCCGGAGCGCGCATCTGGATGTACGCCACGATGCCCGCCCGCAGGCTGAGCAACAGCACGCCGATCGGCAGGAGCAGGGCGGCGACGGTCCATGCGCCGCCGGCCGGTCCGAGCGCCGCGACCAGTACGCCCATCGCCACGGCGCCGCCCCCGATGGTGGACGCGGTCGCACGGGCGCGCCAGGTCAGGGCCGTGGCCGCGATCGAGCCCAGCGCGAGGGCGGCGAGGAACCATCCGTACGCGACGGGAGACTCCTGCTCGGCCAGCATGAGCAGCAGCGGCTGCAGGCCGGCACCCGCGGCGCTCGCGACGACCGCGATCACGACGACCGGCAGCAGGTCGGGCCGGGTGAGGAAGGCGCGGACGGTGTCACCGGGGGCCGGGGTTTCGCGCCGGACCCGATCGTTGCCACCCCGGACGGTCAGCATCACGGCGGCGACCACCGCGTACGACAGGCCGTTGAGAACGAACGCACCGCCGAGGCCCGTCACGGCGATGACCGCGGCTGCCGAGGCGGAGCCGACGACAGTGCCGAGGTCGAGGGCCGACGTGCTCAGGGCGGTCGTGCGGCGCACATTGCCGTCGCCGGCCAGTTCGGCGGTGAGCAGCTGCCAGGCCGGCGCGGCGAACGTGGCGATCACGCTCATCAGCGCCGTACCGGCCAGCAGGGTCCAGACCTCCATTCGTGCCGTGTACGCCAGCAGGCCGAGAGCCGCCGTCGTCGCCGCCAGCAGCGTCTGCGTCACGGCCAGCACCGAGCGCGCCGGGTAGCAGTCGGACGGGCGCCCGCTGACGCCGCCGAGCACCAGCGGGCCGAGCAGCGGGACGATGGTGGCCACGCCGAGCAGTCGCCCGTCGCCGGTCAGCCGGTAGATGAACCAACCCTGCGCCACGAAATGCAGGCTGGTGCCGACCTGCGACGCCAGCCGGGCCACCAGGATCAGGGGCAGCGTGTGCCGGCCCGTCGACGCGGCATGAGGTGTCACGGAGTCAGGCGGAAGCGGCGCACCGCGTCGTTGCGGCGCTGCTCTGTCAGGTGCAGCACCATCTTCACGCGCGGCCCGAGCCGCTCGTCGATGACCATGCCTTCGACGAAGAATCCCAGCTTCATCTGTACGATCAGCGGCTCTGTGTTGTGCGGGTGATGGCACGAGGTGAGCCGCTCGTAGCCGAGTTCGCGGATGTACTCGATGAACTGCACGTAGAGCCGGACCGCGCCGCGCTTGCGGAACGCGGGCGTCAGCCCCACCCGGCCGATGTTGAAGGTCTGTGGATCCTCCATCTGGCCGCTGAAGCAGCCCTGGACCTCGTCCTGCGCATCGAGGATGAGAAACCGCTCGCGGTGGATGTGCTCGAAGATGCCCCGCAGCCGCCGGGTGTTCTCCGGCTGCTGGGCGAGCGGAATGGCGCTCGGTGCGAGTTCGTGCGGAAAGACGGTCTCCGCGAGCGGCCCGGTGGCGCGGAGATAGACGTCGGGATCGGTGACCGGAACGACCCGGAAACCCGCGTCGGTCATCTCACCGGGAAAGTACTTGGCGCGCAGTTCCGCGATGTGGTCAAGGTGCGGCGACATGAGGACTCCTCGGCGGGCTCTCGCCCTTCTGCGTGCGGGTACGGTCAGCGGATGCTGATGTGGATGTGGTCGAAGTGCCCGCCGGTCACGTCGGCCGGGTCGTAGACTCCGCCGCCCCCGTAGGGACGCCACCCCTCGTCGGCGCGTTCGACGGACCAGATCCGTCCGTACCAGACGAGATAGCGAATTCCGGTGCTCTCGGCACCGGCCTGCAGCTCCGCGGCCAACGCATCGGCCCGCGCTTTCTCGGCGGCAGTCGGCAGCACGCCCGGCTTGCTGGTCAGGACATCGCATGCCCGGCCCCTCGGGTGATCGCTGGTGGGATTGTGCGGACGGGATCCCCAGCAGCGCACCGGCCACCCGCGAGCCATCAGCCGCTCCGCCAGTGCGAGCATCGGCCGGGTCACGAATCCGCGTCCGGTCGTCGGATCCGGCGTGATCACCTCATCGTCGGCCCACGCCGTCCGGCCCAGTCCGGAAACGCCCCCAGCTCTTGTCTCCACGAACCCTCCACAGCAGCCGCATTAACGGAAATCCCCGGACGCGGACGGGCGTGGCGGCTGCCGGGTTCGAAGCACGCGATCAGGTGTGAACAAGGCCACTGCCTGCTACCTCGATGGGGCCGCCTCCGTTTGGCGCTTGGGCGCAACCATGTGCGCGTGCCGTCGGCGTGTACCCGCTCGCGACGAAACGTCGCGGGGATACCTTCCCGGCTATGCGCGTCATGACCTTCAACATCCGGCACGGCCAGGGCGCCGACGGCAGAGTCGACCTCGCCCGCATCGGTGAGGTCATTCGCGCCGCCGACGCCGACGTGGTCGGGCTACAGGAGGTCGACCGGCGTTTCCAGGCCCGCAGCCGGTTCCGTGACCAGGCCGGCTGGCTGGGCCGGCGGCTGACCATGCACGTCGCGTACGGCGGCAACCGCGAGCGCCGGCCGCGCATCCCCGGTGCGGGGCGTCGCCAGTTCGGCAACGCGATCCTGTCGGCGTACCCCATCGTGGACCACGAGAACATCGCGCTGCCCCGCTCCGGCACGCGCGAACAGCGCGGGCTGCTGCGCGCGGGCATCGACATCGGCGGCGTCATCTGGCAGGTGTACGCCACGCACCTGCAACACGACGATCCCGGCGAGCGGCTCGCCCAGGCCCGGGCGATCCGGAGGATCCTCGGCGCGCCCGAGCACACCATCGTGCTGGCCGACCTCAACGCCCAACCCACCACACCGGAGGTACGGGCCCTCACGGACGTCCTGGTCGACGGCTGGGCCGCGGCCGGCACGGGCCCCGGACACACCTCGGCGAGCCCGGCACCCACCCAACGCATCGACTACGTCCTGCACTCCCCCGATGTGCGCTCGCGGAGCGTGGTCGTGCTCGCCTCGCCTCCGGCCGGCATCGCCTCCGATCACCTGCCGGTGGTGGCCGACGTGGCCGTGGACCGGGTCGAATAGCCGCCGGGCCCGGTTCGCGTCCCGCGCCGGAAACCTGTAGGCAACACTCTTTTCACATTCATAGATCTGCGCTAGCGTCAGTGGGAGCGCTCCCATCCCCCTCGTCAGGGAGCCCCCCACCGCTAGGAGCGTCATGAGACGTGCCCTCCGCGCCGCCGTCACCGCCTGCCTGATCGCCGCAGGTGCGCTGACCGCGACCGTCCTCGCCCTGCCGGCACAGGCCGACACCCAGATCTGCGAGCAGTTCGGCTCCACCACCATCGGCGGCCGATACGTCGTGATGAACAACCGCTGGGGCACCTCGGCCGAGCAGTGCATCACCGTCACCACGGCCGGTTTCACCATCGCCAGCCAGCAGGGGGTCGGCAACACCAGTGGCGCCCCGGTGTCCTACCCGGCGGTCTACTACGGCTGCCACTACACCAACTGCTCGCCCGGCACGAACCTGCCGCTGCGCGTCGACCAGATCACCAGCGCGACCAGCAGCATCGAATACGGCTTCGTCGGCGGCGCCACGTACGACGCCGCGTACGACATCTGGCTCGATCCGGCGCCGAAGACCGACGGCGTGAACCAGCAGGAGATCATGATCTGGTTCAACCGTCAGGGTGCCATCCAGCCGATCGGTTCCGTCGTCGGCAACGCCACAATCGGCGGCCGCACCTGGGAGGTCTGGCGCGGCAACAACGGCCAGAACGAGGTCGTCAGCTACGTCGCCCCGGCCCCGATCACCACCCTGGGATTCAGCGTTCTGGACTTCATCACCGACGTACGCAACCGTGGCGCCATCACCAGCGCCTGGTATCTCACCAGCATCCAGGCCGGATTCGAGCCCTGGATCGGCGGCGCCGGGCTCGCTGTCAAATCCTTCTCCGCCACCGTGAACGGGGGCGGCACCACGCCACCCACCACCACACCACCCACCACCACGCCACCCACCACCACGCCGCCCCCCGGCGGCACGGGCTGCGCCGTCGCCTACAAGACGAATGCCTGGCCGGGCGGTTTCACCGCCGACGTCACCGTGACCAACACCGGCGGGAGCGCGATCGGCGGCTGGTCGCTGGGCTTCACCCTGCCCGCCGGACAGACCGTCACCCAGACCTGGAACGCGACGCTCTCCGCCACGAGCGGGGCGACCACCGCACGCAACCTGTCCTACAACGGCGGCATCTCCGCCGGGGGCAGCCAGTCCTTCGGGTTCCAGGGCACATACGCCGGCGCCTTCGCCACCCCGGCGGCGTTCACCCTCAACGGCGCCGCCTGCGCTTGACACTGCACGCCTGATGCCGGCGGCGGCAACCCTCCGGGTTGCGCGCCTCCGGCATCGGCGGGAATCGCCTAGGGGAAGGCGACCACGGTGACGGGTACGGTGGCGCTGCCCTGCGCGGGCCCGCCGGTGTTGTTGACGACGTGGTCGATGACCCCGACGCCACCCAGCGACACCGTGAAGACGTTGTGCAGCTTCACCCCGCTGGTGACGGGAACCTCGAAGCCACGGTCCGAATGCACCTGCGGGTTGACGTTGAAGTAGCAGTAGCTCCCCATCGCCCAGGCCTCGTGGCTGGTCACCCCGTCCGCGACCTGGTACGCCGCGTACCCGTTGGCGCCGGACCGCCAGCTCGCGTTGCTCGGCGGGTCGTACGGCTGCTCGTTCTGCAGGAAGTACGTGCGCCCACCGTTGCCGTTCCAGCGCACCTCGTACTTCTGGTAGTGCTCGACGAACAGGCCGTACGCGGTGACGTTCTGGCCGTTGACGATCAGGCCGGTGTCCGCGGTGTTGACCGTCCAGCCGACCGTGCCCGCGGTGCCGTGGTCGGCGCGCCACGCCCAGATGTGGTCGATGAGGGTGTTGTTGCTGTTGACCAGCAGACTGTTGGTGGCCCTCCCGGCGATCGCGCCGCCGATCCGGAAGAACACGTCCTGCACGATCGTCGGGTTGGCGGCGTGGTCGGCCGAGGAGCCGTTCGGGCCGATCACCAGCAGGTTCGCCGAGGTGGTGGTGCCCGCGTCGAAGAGCAGGCCGGAGATCTTCACGCCGTCCACGTCGGCCACCTGCATGGCGGTGACGCCGCCGTCCGGGATGATCGTGGCGTAGCCGAGTCCCATCACCAGGGTGTTCGCCCGGGTCACGGTGATCGTCTGGTTGATGTGGTAGATGCCCGGTTGGAAGATCAGGTTCAGGCCCTGCGCGAGCGCGTCGTTGATCGTCGCTGCGCTGTCACCGGGCTTGGCGACATAGAACTGCGTCAACGGGACGGACGTGCCAGGGGTGTTGCCGTTCGCCCAGGTCACGCCGGAGGCGTTGGTCTGCAGAGCGGGGACGAACACCTGGTACGCGCCGCCGGCCTGGTACAGGTACGGCTTCTCCCGGATGACCGGCGTGGTGCCGATCGTGGTGTACGGCGGGTTCGGGAAGCTCGACGCCGGCGCGCCCTTGACGCCGATGAACGCCTGGTTCCAGACCGCGTTCAGGCTCGAACCGATGATGCTGTTGCGGGTGAGCCACTGCTGCTGCGAGTACTGCTGCTCGGCACCGCTGATCCGGGAGTCGGCGATGAAACCGCCGGACGCCCAGCCGTAGCCGGCCGGGGCGAGGTTGAGGTCTCCGTGGATGTCCATCCGGCGGAACGGCGCGGCCTGCGCGACGGCCCAGCGGTCGGCGCCGGAGACCGGATAGAGCGAGAGGTTCTCGACCGAGCGCCAGAAGTTCTGGGTGGCGTTGCCCTGGAACCATCCGGCGTCGACGGTGATGTCGCCGTTGATCCGGGTGTCCTGCGGGTTCTGGCCGAGGCCCAGCACCGAGGTGTAGAAGCCGACCTGAATGTTCAAGCCGTTGTAGGTGCCCGGCTTGAAGGCGAGCACGTAGCGTTGCGGGCCGAACTGGTTCGACTCCTGCTGCCGGAAGATGGTGTCGGCCTGGCTCTGGATCGAGGCGGTCGACATCGACGGGTCGAAGACGATGACGTTCGCGCCGAGACTGCCGCCACCCGGCACCGTACCGGCCGCACCGAAGACCTTGAACTCCCAGAGGGAGTAGCCGTACACGGTGGCACGCTCGGTGCCGTACATGCGCACATAGCGGGCCGTGGCCGAGACGGCAAGGCTCTGCACGCCGACGACGCCGGCGGTGGCCGGGGTGGCGTCGGTCCAGGTACTGCCGTCCACAGAGGTCTGAATGGTGAACGACCTGGCGTACGCGGCCTCCCAGTTCAGTTCGACCCGGGTGACCGTGGAGCTGGCACCCAGGTCGACCTGGAGCCATTGCGGGTCGGCGAACGCGGACGACCAGCGGGTGCCGGTGTCACCGTCGACCGCGGCAGGCGCGGCGTACACACCGGGGTTCTCGGACGAGGAGGCGACCGCCGGTGCGCCCTGCGACAGCAGCGTCTCGGCGGCCTCGGCTCCCGGCACGCCGAGCGCGCCGATTGCCGCGACGACAGCGGCCACCAGGGCGCCGGCGGCGGCCCGGTGCCGGGGGTTACGGGATCTTCTCGGGGGGACGGCGACGATGTCCATGGGCTCTCCTAGACATGGCGGTACCGACGCGGGGGACGCGCGTGGGGATGGGAGCCGGGGAAGCTCCCGTGGGGACCGTCCAAGGTGTCAGATAGAGCGCTCCATCAATGCAAGCATGTTAAGTTTTAACGTGGATTATGTCAAAGGCCGGTCGGCTGATCACGCATTGCCTCCAGAGTGGCGCTGATCAGGTCGGCTTTGGACGGATCCAGCCCGGCCCAGATGTCGCGGGCCGACTCGTAGTGATGTCGGGACTCGTCGCGGTTGCCGAGGGCGTGGTGGGCGGCGCCCAGACCCGTCCGGGCTCGTGCCTGCTGCTCCAGATCCACCGCGTCCGGCTCGGAGGCCAGGGCGTACGCGGCGGTGTGCTCGGTGATCGCCGCATCGCACCGGCCGTCCGCGGCAGCGGCCTCACCCAGCCCGTTGCGCGCGCAGGACTCACCGTACCGGTGTCCCAACTGCTGATACAGGGCGATCGCCCGGCGGTGGAGGTCGATCGCACGGCCGGCTTCGCCGCGGCGCGTGTGCAATACCCCCATGTTGTCCAGGGCGCTCGCTTCGAAGATCACGTTGCGCAGTTCGCGGGCGAGGGCGACCGAGCGGGTCAGGTGCTCCTCGGCACGCTCGTACCGGCCCAGTCTCGCCTCGGATCCGCCGAGGTTGCACAGCAGGATGGCCTCGCCCATGAGATCGCCCCGGTCCCGGGCGAGCGCCAGCCCCTCCTCGCAATGCGCGATCGCCGCCGCGTGCTGACCCAGATCGGCCTCCGCACAGGCGAGGTTGGTCAG
This sequence comes from Krasilnikovia sp. MM14-A1004, assembly GCF_047159485.1. Lineage (GTDB taxonomy): Bacteria > Actinomycetota > Actinomycetes > Mycobacteriales > Micromonosporaceae > Actinoplanes. Next base: position 4,315,117 of record NZ_AP038773.1, read on the forward strand.
GACCTGGATCTGCCCGATCCCGCCGCCGCCGCGCCGGTGCAGCTCCAGTGCCTCGTGCAGGTACGCCGCCGCGTCCCGGTACCGGCCCAGCCGCATCTCGGCGATGCCGAGGTTGTTGAGCGCGTCGGCTTCGCCCGGCACGTCACCCGCCTCCCGGAAGAGGCCCCGCGCCCGTTCGAGCACGCCGATGGCCGCCTGGTAACGGCCGCGGTGCAGGTCGGTCGCGGCCAGCAGCACCGTTGCGGCGGCCTGTCCGCTCACGTCATGGGCGCGCTGGGCAGCCCGGGCGGCCCGGCCGTGCACGGTGCGGGCTTCGAGATGGTGGCCCCGCGTCGTCAGGTAGCGGTTCAGCACGGCGCTGAGGCTGACGGCATGCGCCGACCAGTCGTGCTCGGCGGCGTGGACGGCGACCGCGACGAGGTTCACCCGTTCCGTGTCGAGCCAGGTGATCGGGTCGCCCAGAGTGGGCAGCGCGACCGGCGACTCCGGGATCCAGATCCGGCTGCCCGCCTTGCCCGGGTCCAGCCTTCTCGTGGCCACGACGGCGGTGGCCAGGTAGTAGTCGAACAACCGGGTGAGCGCTCTCCGGCGGTCGGCGCGGCGATCCTCGTCGCAGGCGCGGGCCACGGCGTATGTGCGGACGAGGTCGTGCAACGCGTACCGGTCGGCACCGACCGGCTGGATCAGGTGATGCGACGACAGTGACCGCAGCCGCCGCTCGGCGGCCTCGATTCCGGCGCCGCTGAGTGCCGCCACGGCACCGAGGTCCATGTCCTGCCCGGGATGCTGCGCCACCAGGCGGAGCAGTTCGCGCTCCTCGGCCGGCAGATTCCGGTACGACACGTCCAGGGCGAGCTCGACCGCGGAATCCAACCGGTGATCCTGGTGTCGCTCGTCGAGCCAGTCCGCGTGGTCGGTGAGTGTCCAGCCCTCCTTGGCGCGCATGTGCCCGGCCATCAGAGCGAGTGCCAGCGGGAGACGCCCGCATCGTTCGGCGATCCGCGATGCCGCCCGCGGATCGTCCCCGGCGGGGATCGCGGCCGCCTGCCTCAGGAACAGCAGCGATTCGTCCGCGGTGAAGGTGTCCACCGTGACGCGGACGGCCTGCGGCAACTCGGTCAGGTCGCGGCGGCTGGTCACCAACGTCACGCACGTGGGCAGGCCGGGCAGGAGCGGGCGTACCTGCCGCTCGTCGGCGGCGTTGTCCAGCACGACCAGCGCGCGCCGGTCCGCCAGCCGCTGCCTGTACAACGCCACCCGGTCCTCCAGCCGGTGCGGGATCTGCTGCCCGGAGACGCCCAGCAGCCGCAGGAATCCGTCCAGCACCGCCGCGGGCTCCGCGGGCGGCTGGGCGGGGTCGGGGTGGAATCCACGGAGATTGACGAACAGCACCTGGTCGAAGGGCTCATCGCGCAGCAGCAGGTGGGCCGTGCGAAGGGCCAGCTGAGTCTTGCCCGCCCCCGCCATGCCCGCCAGCGCCGAGATGACCACGGCGCCACCGGCCGTACCGATCCGTTGCCGGATCCGGCCGATCTCGCTCTCGCGGCCGGTGAAGCCGGACAGTTCCTGCGGCAACACGTCCTGCACCCGCACCTGCGCCGCCGCCTGCACCTCCCCGTTGATCGCCCGCAGCGCCCGCCGCCATTGCGCGACGAAGCCGGCGTCCACCGCCAACGCCGCCACGACCGAGGCCACCAGCTCGTCGTCGATGCGCCTGCGGCCGAGCCGGAAACAATCCACCACCGTCGTCTTGCCCACCGCGTCCCACGCGGGCCGGTCGGCGTTCACCCGCCGTGTGATCACCTCATACGAGGGGTTACCCGCCCACGCCTTCAGGCGCTGCAGGCACTCGATCAGCTCGTCCAGCGTCGACGCCCGGCCGGGGTCGGGCAGACCCACCACCTCGTGCGACGCGGTCACGGCCACACTTCACGATCCCTCGATCCCACCCGCCCGACGCTAACAACCGCGGCAAACCCGGCTACGCGCCTCCCGACCGGGCCGCGGCGAAGGCGACCAACCGCTCGACGCCGGCACGCAGCGCGACGGGATCGCCGCAGAATGCGATCCGCACCAGGTGCCGTGACCACGGGGCGGCCGGTGCCTCGAGAACCCGGCCGGCGTCGTCGAGCCGGGGCTGCAACGCGAACCCGGTCGCCGGCGCGACGGCCACGCCGTGGTCGGAGAGCAGTTCGCCGGCGAACGCCTCCGCGTCCAGGCCGGTACGCGACACGTCGAGCACGGCGTACCAGCCACCGTGCGGCAGCGCCCCGAGCAGGCCGCTGCCGACCAGGAGCGGCAGCACGCCGTCGCGGTTGCGCCGTACCAGCTCGGCGTTGTCCTGACCGGCGTCCCACCGCTGCAGTGCGGCCAGCCCGGCGTGCTGGATCGGGGTGGAGGGGGCGACGATGCTGGCCTCCTGGACGACCCGCAGGGCCCGGGCCGCCCGGTCGTTGGCGGTGACCACGTACCCGAGGCGCATGCCGGTCATGGCGGCGCCCTTGGAGAAGGTGAAGACGCTGTCCACGACGCGGTCCTCCGGGCGCTGGTCGCGTTCCAGGGCGGCGAACGACACATGGTCGCCGACGTAGACGAACTGCTCATACGCCTCGTCGCTGATCAGCCGCCACCCACGGGTCCGGGCGAGGTGGAGGAGGTCGGACATGCGGCCGCGGTCGAGGACCGCCCCGGTCGGGTTCGCGGGGCTGTTCAGCAGGATCGCGCGAGTGGCCGGTGTCGCCACGGACTCGATGCCGTCGAGGTCGGGGAGATGGTCGCCGCCGAGCGGGTAGAACACGGGGCGGAAGCCCGCGAGCAGGCATTGCTGGAGATAGATGGGCCAGTGCAGGGCGGGCAGCAGCAGTTCGGCACCGGGTTCGGCCATCGATTGCATCAGCGCGGCCAGGCCCTGACAGGAACCGGGTGTGGCGAAGACCCGATCCGGGGTGGTGTCGATCGCGTTGATCCGCGCCAGCTTGGCGGTCAGCGCTTCACGGAGCCAGAGCGCGCCCTCGGCGCAGGTGTAGGCGGTGCGGCCGGCCCTGACCGCGTCGACAAGAGCCCGGGTGGCCTCCGGAGGTGGGCCGAAAGCGGGTTCACCGACGTGCAACTTGATGACGTCCGTGGCGTGCCGGCGCTCGTACTCCTCGGCCATGCGAAAGACGCTGTGTACGCACGATGGTGGGATCGACGCGGCGGGAGCGGATGCCTCCCCCGGGTGAGCCTCCCGAGTTCGTGATGTCGTCACTGTATGTCCTGCCGGGTTCGGATTTGCGCCCGTGGGTTGGGGGCCCTTCGCCGGAGAGCGGGGCGGAGGACGCCGATGGCGGTGCTGACAACGGCCCCGGTGGACACCGGGTTCACCGCTTCGCGGTTTTTCCCGCCTGCGTGAACAAGAGTGCCGTCCACGGATGCACCGCGGACCGAGGCCGAGCTGCTCGAAGGTCTGGTCCGCGGGAGGCGGCTGCAGCCCGGCATGAGCTGAGGACACACGCCGGTAGCGGCCGGTTGGGTCAGCCGCGCTGGAGCCGTCCGAATCGGCTGCGGTGGAAGACCAGCGGTGACGGGTCGCTCAGCCCGGCGCGGCGTGCGGCGTGCAGCCGGAGCAGCACGATGGTGTGGTCACCGGCGAGCACCTCGCGATAGATCGTCGTCTCGAAATGGGCCAGTCCGTCGTCGAGCGTGACCGCCCCGGACGGCGTCGCGGTGAGGGACAGCCCGTCGAACCGTCGGCTCGGGGCGCCCGCCAACTGGCGCGCGACCGCGGAGTGGTGCTCGGCCAGGATGGTGACCCCGAGGTGCGCGGCGCGACGCAGGTCGGGCCATGTCTTCGAGGCGTTGGCGATGGAGAAGGACACCAGTGGCGGGTCGAGGCTGACCGAGGTGAACGAGCTGGCGGCCAGACCGGCGGGCGCACCGTCGACGAGGGCGGCGACCGCCACCACCCCGCTGGGGAAGATGCCGAACACCTCGCGCAGCCGGTGGTGGTCGAGGTCCTGGTTGGTGTGCAGTGTGGTCATGCGATCCGCTCCCGGGTTCGCAGGAATGCCTGGACGGTGGGGCCGGTGGCCGCCAGCCAGTCGACGTGGGCGGCGGGGTGGTCGTGGTGCCGGTCGGTGACGAAAAGGCCACGCCCCGGTACGGTCGCGCCGAGTTCGGTGAGCACCGGCCGCGGGGTCAACTCGGCGGCCAGGTGGTTGCCGACCACGACCGCGATGCGGGCGCTCACGACACCCGTGTGGGCCTGGATGATGTGGTCTCGTTCTGACATGCGTCACTCCGGTACGGCAGGGGGCGGTCTCGGTACTCGGATGGGGGGCACGGCGCGGGGCGGCCGGCGTCAGCTCACCGACAGCATGTACCTAATGACTATAGGGTTAGTAGGATATTGCTGCGCAAGTGATTCCTGGAAGGTGTTGCCGATCACCCGGACGCCAACCCCGATCGCCCCGGCTCCGGCGGAGGTGACCGGGAGGCCGACCACCAGGCGGGATTGCCTATTGATTCGATAGGATTGGTCATCTAGCGTGTCGCCCCGTACCTGCGTGGGACCGCTGACAGCGGCGCACGCCGAGCAGAGAGCAGAGCGCCGTGGCGATATTCAGCTTCCCCAACCCGGTGGACGAGGTCTCCGCCCGGCTGGTCGCCGGCGGGGTCGTACTCCTGTGCGCCTGCGCCGTCGCCCTGCAGCAGCCCTGGCTGATCGTCGTCATCGCGTACGGCTTCCTGGCCCGCGTACTGACCGGGCCGACGCTGAGCCCGCTCGGGCATCTCGTCACCCGAGTGGTCAGGCCCATGCTCCCCATCGCGGCGCGGCCGGTACCGGGGCCGCCGAAGCGGTTCGCCCAGGGCATCGGCGCGGTCCTCTCGGCGACCGCCGTGCTGCTGGCGTTCGGGCTCGACCGCCCGGGCGCGGCCCATGCAGTACTCGGTCTGATCGTCGTGGCCGCGACCCTGGAATCGGCTTTCGGGCTGTGCCTGGGCTGCGTGCTCTTCCACCGGCTCGCCCGGCTCGGACTGATCCCCGAGGCCGTCTGCGCGGAGTGCACAGACATCAGCCTGCGCTCCGGGGCACGCCGGTGACACATGATCATGACCGATGGGGTGCCGGGCGAGGGACCCGACGGTGCGGTGATCGTGTTCGCGGACGATGTGGGCCGGGGTTACCGGTTCACCGACGAGATCTCCCTCGACCGGCTCGTCACCGAGACATTGGACGCGTACCGCCGGGACCCGGGGTGGTACCTCCGGGCCGAGCGCTGGGTTCAGGGGCGGCCCCCCGCTTCTACGCCCTCCCCGGGAGCGAGAACGCGTACAGCTTGTTGTTGCTGCCGTCGTAGGGCAGGCCGATCGCCAGGGTGTGGTATCCCGATCCCCAGTAGACGGTGCCGTCGACCACGGCGGCGCCGCCGAGCACCGCGCCGCCGCTGGCGAACCGCCACCGGAACTCGCCGGTCGCGGCGTCCAGGGCCAGCATGGTGTCCCCGTGTGCTGCCAGGCTGCCCACGTAGACCACGTCCGCGGCGGCGGAGACGAAGTTGTAGGCGAGCGCGCCGTACGGATCGGCGGTCTGCCAGAGGATCCGGCCGGTACCGGCATCCAGGGCGGCCCAGAAGCCGCCGGTCGTCACGGAGGTGTGACCGCTCGCCGACCGGATGACCGTCGGCACATGGTCGCTGTTGGCGATCGCCAGGTAGATCCGGCGGCCGTCGGTGGCCGTACCCCATTCGATGCCGCCGTACTCGCCGCCCGGTCCCGCATGCGTCTGCCACACGACCGCGCCGGTCGCGGGGTCCAGCGCCCAGTACGTGCCGCTCTTCTGACCGATGCCGAGCAGTTCGGTGGGCCTGCCGTCCACCTCGGCGGTGAACAGGTTGGGCGCGGAGCCGAAGTCGAAGTCCGGCCCGAGATCGGTGAAGAGCGTCCAGGTGTCGGCGGCCCGGGTCGGGCGGCTCCACGCGATGCTCCCGTCGGTGAGCCGCAGTGCGAGCACCGAGTCGATGTGGTTGTCCGGGGACTGCGGCGTGCAGAGGATCTCCACCGGGGTGACGCAGACGCCGGGCGGGACGGTGTAGTTGTTGCCCACGCCGACGTACAGCAGCCCGCGCGCGCGGTCCACCACGGGCGTACTGCCCCACACCGCGCCGCCGGTGTAGCCCGGCGGCACCATGCGGGTCTGCCACAGCAGCCCGCCCGTGGCCGCGTCGAGCGCGACCACGCTGCCCCGGAAACTCGGCACGGCGGGGACCAGCTCGGCCCTGGAGGAGACCCCGACGTACGCGACGCCGTCCGCGACGACCGGGGAGGCGGTGACGATCGCGGCCGGGTCGTCGTCCACGGTGGTGTGCCACAGTGGCCGGCCGGTCGCCGCGTCCGCGGCGAAGGCGATCGCCCCGGCATGGCCGGGCCGCGTGGTCCCACCGTCGCCGCTGATGAGCATGCCGTTCCAGTACGCGGGGCTCAGCCGCGACACGTCCGCCGCGCTACCGGTGTACTCGCTGACCTGCCGGGACCAGATCCGGCGCCCCGTCGCCGCGTCGACGGCCCAGAGGTTCCCGCCCCAGTCGGGCACGTAGACGGTGCCGGAGACCACGGTCGGTGTCGCCGAGACGCTGCCCCCGGTCGTGAACACCCAGCGTGGCCGCAGGCCCGCGACGTTCGCCGCGGTCAGCGTGTGCTCGGCCGCTGCGTACCTGGTGTTGGCGATGTTCTGGCCGGCCACCGGCCAGTCGCCCGCTGAATCACCTGCCGGGCCGGCGGCCGCGGCCCGGACGGCGGCCGGAGCGGGTGCCCGTCCGGCGTGGGAGGCGGCTCGGGTGTCCGTGCCGAGGGCGGCCAGGACGGCGAACGCCAGCGCCGGCGCGAGCCACGCCAGGCGTCTGACCACGAGTACGTGCCGGTGTGCGGTGGAGGTTGGCATGGCCTCTCCCATCGGGACGCCCGAGGATGTCGACGGCTACCGTGTTCCCCGTCAGGCAACATCGACACATCTCGATGCATGCCATTGTCCGGGGCGACGCGCCACGAGCATGCGCGGAAATGTGCTTGGCGGATCAAGCGACCGCTGCTACGTTCCGGGAGGCCGTGCGAGAGACCGAGGAGGTGGTACCCGTGAACGCAGTAGCGACATGGGCGCTCCCCTCAGGGGTTGCGGTCGGGCGGTAGGTCGTCCGGGAGCGCCGTTCACGAGCACTCCCGAAAGGCACGACCATGCGATTCACCACGGAAAAGCGCACCGACGACGTCCTCGAACGCGAATTCACCCTGGGCGACATCCCCGGCATCCTCTGGACACCGGCATCCACACCGGCACCGCTGATCCTGCTCGGCCACCCGGGCGGGCTGCGCAGGATGTACCCCCGGCTCGCGGCCCGGGCCGCGCAGTGCGCGGAGGAGGGCTTCGCCGCCGCCACCATCGAGCTCCCCGGTAGCGGTGACCGGCCCCGCTCGGCCGCCGCCGAGGAGGCCCGCGCCGACCTGCGCCGCGCACTGGAGGCCGGTGATCCGGTCGACGACGAGATCATCGACCGGCTCGTCCTCCCGCTGGTCGACACGGCGGTCCCGGAATGGCAGGCCGCCCTGGACGCCCTCGTCGCGCTGCCCGAGATCGACGGCCCGGTCGGGTACTCGGGCGGGGTGATCTCCATCGGCGTACGGCTCGCGGTGGTCGAGCCGCGGATCTCGGCCGCGCTCCTGTTCGCGGGGAGTTTCGTGCCCCGCAGCATGATCGAGCAGGCCCGGCAGGTCACCATTCCGCTGCTCGTCCTGCTGCAGTGGGACGACGAAGGAAACGACAGGCAGATGGCCCTGGAGCTGTTCGACGCGCTCGGCTCCCAGGAGAAGACGCTGCACGCCAACATGGGCGGGCACACCGGCGTCCCGCGGTTCGAGGGCGACGACGGAAACCGGTTCTTCGCCCGGCACCTGAAATGAGGCAGGGCCGTCCCGGCCGGTAGCAGGCGTCGAGCGCTGCCGGCCGGGATGGCGCACCCGAAATCGCTCACCCGGGGGTTCCCGCGGCCGATTGTGCTTTGGCGGACCTGCGGGGGGTGGATGCGGTGGACGGCGTCGCGAGGAGCGCCGAGGAGCTGTCGGCCGCCCTGCTGGCGATCGAGGACCGGATGATCGTGGACGTCGAGGCCGCCTTCACCACCGCCGTGGAGCTCGAACGCCAGGCCGCCGTCGTGGGTGACGAGCCCCTGCACATGCGCGCCCGGCTGTGCCGGGCCGGGTTGCTCAGGCGCATGGGCGCGGTCGCCGACGCGGCAAAGGAGTTCACCGCCGTCCACCAATGGGCGGTGGAGCAGATCGATCGCCGGCTACAGGCTCGCGTTCACGTGTCCTGGGCGAACCTGGAGCGGATGGCCGGTGACGCCGCCAAGTCCCTGGAGCACGCACTGAGCGCGGTCGAGGTGCTCGATGAGACCGCCACCGCGTACATGCAGATCATGTACCCGAGCAACCTGGCCGATGCACTCGTGTTCAACGGCCAGGTGGAGGCGGCGCGGCCGCGTTACCGCGAGGCCGAGCGGCTCGCCCGGAAGCTGGGACGATCGGATCTGCTCCCCACGGTGCTGAACGACTGGGCCTACGCCGAATACAGTTCCGGCGACTTCCTGCGGGCCCGAGAAGTCGCCCAACGATTGCAGGAGTACGCGGCCGAACACGACCTCGACCTGCTCCCCTCGTGGCTCGACACGATCGGCGCGATCCAGATCGAGAACGGCGAATACGCCGAAGCCGAGCAGACCATGCAGAGGTGCATCGCCCGGCACGAAGCCGGGGACGCGGGCGACGACGACTATCTGGCCGAGTACCTGCTGACCCTCGCCCGGGCCCAGCGCGGCGTCGGCGCGATCGGCCGGGCCCAGGTCAGCCTGGACGCCTCCCGTGCGCTGTGCACCGAGCGGGAGTTGCAGGAAGTCCTGCTCCGAGTGCACCAGGAACAGGCCGAACTGCACGCCGCCCGCGGAGAACACGCCGAGGCGTTCGACGCGATGAAGGTCTTCTTCGCCGCCCGGGAACACCTGCTCGCGCGACAGGAGCAGGACAGCGCGCTGGCGCGACATGCTGAATTCGAGACCGCCGAGGCGCGGGACGACGCGAACCGCTTCCGCGAGCAGGCCCGCCGCGACCCGCTCACCGGGCTGCACAACCGCCGGTACGTCGACGAGGAACTTCCCGCCCTGGTCGCCGCCGACCCGGACCTGACCGTGGCGATCGCTGACATCGACCACTTCAAGCGGATCAACGACGAGCTGACCCACGACACCGGCGACCAGGTGCTCGTCAAGGTCGCGAAGCTGCTGGACACAGAACTGGCCGCCGTGATCCCGGAAGGGTTCGTCGCCCGACTCGGCGGGGAGGAGTTCCTCCTCGTCCTGCCCGCCACCCCGGTCACCCTGGCTGTCCGGCAGCTCGACGGGATACGACGGGCCATCGGCGAGCACGACTGGCGCGACACCACCGGGGGGCTGCCCGTCACGGTCAGCATCGGCGTCGCCGGGGTCAACGAAGCCTCCCCGCGCAGCCAGTCCGCAGCGCTCTCCACCGCCGATCGCAACCTCTACGCGGCGAAGCACGCCGGACGCAACCGCGTCGTGGCCGGAACGGAGCCCGAGCCCCGCCAGCGTGCGTACCGCGACCGCACCGCACCCTGACTCGGTGTCGAGGAATACACGATGAAGCCGCCCGTTGGGAGGAACCCGTTGTCGTCCGCGGCCGGTACCTTGTCGGCGTGAAAACGGTCTCCGTCATGACGCCCGAGGGCACCCCGTGGAACGTCCGCGTCGAGTGGGCGCCGCGCTGGCGAGCGCTCGCGCGACGCTTCGGCGGCTGGCGGGCCAAGCGCACCGGCCACTCGGGCGACGTGGTCGACGGCGCTCTTCAGGTCGGCGGCGACATCTCGACTTCCGGCGGTGGGGGCGGCGGGGGCGGCGGTTTCGACCTGGGCGACGCGATCGGTGCCATCGTCGTCATCCTCATCGCGTTCGTCGTGGCGGCGGCGCTGTTCTGGTGGGTTCTGCTGCCGCTGCTCCTGGTGATACTCGACGTCGTTGTCGTGCTCATCCTCCTGGCGGTGTCGATCGTCGCGCGCGTGCTGTTCCGCCGGCCATGGACCGTCACGGCGACCACACCCGGTCACGACCCGGTTACCGCCCATGTGGTCGGCTGGCGAGCCGCCCTTCGTCACCGCGACGAGATCGCCGACTCCCTGCGCCACGGCCTGCGACCCGAGGCCGCATCTCGGTCATCTGCCGCACTCAGGTAGCGCAGCCCGGTACCCGGCCGGGATCCGTTTTCGCGACCGGTCTGCCGGGCAACGTCACGGCCATGAAGCATGCGAATGTGCTGGACGGCCGGTACCGGCTGGTGGACCGCCTGGGCCACGGCGGGATGTCGGTGGTCTGGCGTGCCCACGACAACGTGCTCGGGCGAGATGTGGCGGTCAAGGTCCTCTCACCCCAGCTCGCTGTGGACGCGCAGCTGGTACATCGCATCCACCTGGAAGCACGAGCGGCGGCCCGCCTTCGGCACCCCCACATCGTCGAGGTCTATGACTACGGACAGCAGCGAGACCGTGACGGACGGACGCTGCCATACGTCGTGATGGAACTCGTCGAGGGACGCTCACTCGAACAGCTGCTCACCGGTGGACCGTTGCCGTGGCGGCTGGCGGTCCTGGTCGGTGCCCAGGTAGCAGCCGCGCTGGCGGCCGCGCACGACCGGGAGATCGCACACCGCGACGTCAAGCCCAGCAATGTGATGGTGACCGGCCACGGCGTGAAGCTTGTCGACTTCGGTATCTCGGCGAGCATCGGCGACGCGGACCGGCACGACGGCGAGCTGCTCGGGACGCCGGCCTACCTGGCACCGGAACGGCTGGACGGCGGAACGGTCCACGGCGCCACCGACGTGTACGCGCTGGGACTGCTGCTCTATCGCATGCTGACCGGGCACCTGCCCTGGCGGGCTTCCACCACTACCGAAATGCTGAGAGCGCACCTCTACCACGAACCGGCTGCGCTGCCACCCGTCGACGGCCTCCCGCCGGAGGTGGCCGAGCTGTGCCGGCAGTGCCTCGTCAAGCAACCTGATGCCCGGCCGGCCGCGGCGGACGCGGCGGCGGCCCTCGGCCGGGTGGCCGGCGTGACGCCTTCCGTGCTCTACCCGGCCACGACGGGCTACGGCGCGGTGCGGTTCGACCCGACATCCGCCGACACCGCGCCGCACTGCTCCGCGTCGGCCGGGAGCGCCCGGCCTGCCCTCGCGACCCGGAAGCCGCCGACCACATGGCGCCGCTGGAGGAGGTCGCCCGCACGACGGCGGATCCTCGTGCCGCTGGCCACCGCCGTCGCGCTGCTGCCCGCCGCAGCGCTCGGCATCGTCCGGCTCGGCGACGACTCCGGCAACAACGGCACGGTGGGACTGACCGGTCCAGCCGCCGCCGCACCGGCGCTGCCACCGAAGCTGCAATGCTCGGTCCGCTACGCCATGCGGCACACCGGCAACGGCCGGTTCTCCGCCGACGTCACGATCGCCAACACCGGCAAGACCCGGGTGGACGCCTGGAGACTGGCCTTCCCTCTCCCCGCCGAGCAGCACATCACCCGCGGCTGGGCCGCGCGGTGGCACCAGAGCGGCCGGGCGGTGCAGGCACGCGGCGGCGCTGTACAGCCGGGTGCCTCCATACCGGCCGGCTTCGACGCCACGTACCGGAACACGGCCTCGCTGCCCACCCGCTTTCAGCTCAACGGCACGACATGCCATGCCGCCGTCTCGGTCACCGTGCCGACCACGCCACCCACCTCGCCCAACCCGAAACGCGAGACCGGCGCAACCAAGGGAGACGAGAACCGACACGGCCGAGGAAAGAAGGAAAAGGAGAACGCCAAAGAGAAGGAGAGCTGACCTGATCAGTCGCCCGCCACCTTGAGCACGAGCTTGCCGGTGTTCTGGCCGTGAAACAGCCGCAGCAGCGCCTCGGGGAAGGCCTTCACGCCGCCGTCCACCACGTCCTCGCGCGACCGCAGTGTCCCGTCCGCCAGCCACCCGGACATCTCGGCGGCCGCCTCGGCGTACCGGTCGGCGTAGTCGAAGACCACCATGCCGGTCATCGAGGCCCGGTTGACCAGCAGGGACATGTAGTTGGCCGGACCCTTGACCGGTTCTGTCGCGTTGTACTGCGAGATCGCGCCGCAGATGACGATGCGGGCGCCCCGGGCCAGGCGGGTCAGGACCGCGTCGAGGATGTCGCCGCCCACGTTGTCGAAGTAGACGTCCACGCCGTCGGGCGCCGCCTCCCGCAACGCTGTGCGGACGTCGGCGGACTTGTAGTCGATGCAGGCGTCGAAGCCGAACTCCTCAACGACGAGTCGGCACTTGTCCTCGCCGCCCGCGATGCCGATCACCCGGCATCCCTTGAGCTTGGCGATCTGGCCGACCACGCTGCCGACCGCGCCGGCCGCGCCGGACACCACGACGGTCTGCCCGGGCTGCGGGCGGCCGATGTCGAGCAGTCCGAAGTAGGCGGTCATGCCCGGCATGCCCAGCACACCGAGGTAGACCGGCAGGGGCGCCAGTGCCGGGTCGACCCTGGTCAGCCCGCGGCCGTCCGACAGGCAGTACTCCTGAACGCCGAGGGTGCCGTACATGTGGTCGCCGACCGCGAAGCCGGGGTGCCGGGAGGCGACGACGCGGCCCACGCCACCGGCGCGCATGACCTCGCCGATCCCGACCGGGCGGATGTAGGACTTGGCGTCGTTCATCCAGCCGCGCATGGCCGGGTCCAGCGACAGGTACGCCGTTTGGATCAGCAGTTCGCCCTCGCCCGGCTCGGCGGCCGGTTCCTCTACGTACTCCCAGTCGGTGGGCTTCGGCAACCCGACGGGGCGGGCGGCCAGCCGGTACTGACTGTTGATGCGGCTCATCTGGAGGGCTCCTTGGTCGTCGACATAGGGGTGGCGGCGGTCTGCGGGGACATCGTGCGGGCACGGCGGATGATGCGGCGGCATCGCAGTTCGAGGACCACGACGGCGATCCCGAAGAACCGGAACTTCGTGTTCGTGGTCTGCCCGCGGACGTACCGCTGGTACACCTGCTGGGCGATGACGGCGACCCGGAACAGACCGAAAACCTGGTACCAGGCCCATTCGGCGTGGGTGACGGTGGCGCCGGTCCGCGCGCAGTAGTGGGCGACGACCTGCTCCCGCGTCATCATCCCGGGCAGGTGCGTGGGCTGGCGGCGGAAGAGCCGCATCAGCGGCTCGTCGCCCGGCTCGACCCAGTACCCCAACGAGTTGGCGAGGTCGACGAGGGGATCGCCGACCGTGGCGAGCTCCCAGTCGAGCAGGCCGACCGGGCGGGTCGGATCGGCCGGGTCGAGCACCACGTTGTCGAAGCGGAAGTCGTTGTGGACGAGCGTGTGCGGCCGATCTGCGGGCTGATGCTCGTCCAGCCAGCGCATCACCGCCTCGAAAGAGCCGACGGTGCGGGTCCGCGCCCGGCGGTAGCGCTCGGACCAGCCGGCGACCTGCCGGGCGACGTAGCCGTCGCCCTTGCCGAGATCACCGAGGCCGGTGGCGGCGACGTCCACCGAGTGCAGGTCGGCCAGCAGGTCGATGACGTTGCGGCAGAGCGCGGCGACCTGCTCGCGATCCAGGTGTACGCCCGCGGGAAGCTCCTTGCGCGGAATCGGACCGCCGATCCGCTCCATGACGTAGAAGGGCGTACCGATGACCGACGTGTCCTCACACAGGGCCACGGTGCGGGGTACGTAGGGCAGATGCCGGGCGAGCTGGGTCTGGATCCGGTGCTCGCGGGCCATGTCGTGCGCGCCCTTGACGTGGTCGCCCTTGGGCGGCCGGCGCAGGATGAGGTCGCCGTCGGGGTAGCGCAGCAGGTAGGTCAGGTTGGACACGCCGCCGGAGAACTGGCGTACCTCGGGCACGGTGGTGAGGTCGATGCCCGCGTCGGTGGCGTTCGCGGCCAGCCATTCGGCCATGGCGCGGGTGTCGAAGGCGTCCTCCGCGCGGACGTCCCGGTCGCTCATGTGAGCCTCCGGACGACCCGCAGGGGCAGCACCTTCATGGCGGCGGCCAGGGGCACCCAGGGCCACTGCGGCACGTACGCCTTGACGCGCCGCCGCTCGATGGCGTGGACCATCGCGCGCACACCGGTTTCCGTGTCGACCATGAAGCGGGTCTTCTGCTCGACGTGGGCGTTCATCTCCGAGCGGATGTAACCCGGATAGATCACCGACACGTCGAGACCCCTGATGCGTTCCGCGCGCAGGCCCTCGGCGATCGCCGCCACGCCCGCCTTCGTCGCGGCGTACGTGGTCATCGAGCGGCGCATGCCGCGCAGCGCGGACATCGAGGAGATGAGGACGAGGTGGCCGCTCCCCTGTGCGCGGAAGACCTCCAGGGCGGCCTCGCATTGGGCCAGGGCGCCGACGAAGTTGGTCATCGCGGTGGCGAGGTTCGCATCAGGGCGCCCGGTGCCCAGCGGGGCGCCCTTGCCGAGACCCGCGTTGACGATCACGCGATCGAGCCTGCCGAATGTCGCCGCGAAGGTGTGGAAAACCGCCGTGACCGCTGCGCCATCGGTGACGTCCAGCGCGGCGGTCTCCACCCGCCGACCGGTCCGGGTGCGGATCTCGTCGGCGAGCTCGTCGAGCCGGTCGGTGCGCCGCGCGCACAGCGCCAGGTCGTACCCGAGGGCCGCGAACTGGCGGGCCATCTCCGCGCCGAGGCCCGCGCTGGCACCGGTGATCAGGATGACGCCGCCCGTCACGGCGTCTCCCGGACGGCGGTGTCCTCGCCCAGCTCGATCTCGCGGATCCGGGCGCCCGCGGCGATCATCCGGCGGTCGTAGAGCGGGCGGGCCAGGCGCTTGGTCCAGAACGCGCGCCGGGCGGGCCGGTCCGGCAGGATCAGGAATCGCCGGGCGTCGACGCCGTGCAGGACGCGGGCGGCCATCTCGGTGGCGTCGAGCGGTGCCCGGGCGATCAGCCGGGCGGCGATCCGTTCCATGAGCGGATCGTCGCCGCCGAGCGAGGCGGCCAGATTGGTACGGAAGAACGACGGGCAGACGACACTGACGTCGACGCCCCAGGGGCGCAGCTCGTGGCGCAGCCCTTCCGACAGCGCGACGACGGCCGCCTTGCTGGCGTCGTACGAGGTCATCGCGGCCGGATGGGTGAGTCCGGCGATCGACGCGACGTTGACGATGTGGCCATGTTGCTGGGCCTTGAACATCGGCGCGAACATGCGGCAGCCGTTGACCGTGCCGAGGACGTTGATCTCGAGAACCCGTCGCCAGTGCGCGTCGTCGAGCCGGTCGACCCGGCCGCCCGCGGCGATGCCCGCGTTGTTGACGAGCAGGTCCAGACCGCCGAGGTCACCTTCGACCCGGTCCAGGCCGGCCGCCCAGTCGTCGAACGAGGTGATGTCGAGTCGCTGGTACAGCGCGCCGGCCGGCACCTCCACGCTCGGCGCGAGGTCGGTGACGAGCACCCGGTCCCCGCGGGCCGCGAGCCGCTCGGCGAGGGCCCGGCCCAGGCCGGAGGCACCGCCGGTGACCAGGACGCGGCGCCCGCTCACCGGAGCGCTCCGTGCTTGCCGAGTTCCGCCCGGGCGACCACGCCTTTGTGTACCTCGTCCGGGCCGTCGGCCAGGCGCACCGCCCGGGCTGCGGTCCACGCGCCGGCCAGGGGGAAGTCGCTGGACAGCCCGGCGCCGCCGTGGATCTGCATGGCGAAGTCGATGACCTGCTGCGCCACGTTCGGCGCGGCGACCTTGATGGCGCTGACCTCGCTGGGCGCGCTGCCGTACCGGTCGAGTTTCCAGGCGGCGTGCAGGATCAGCAGCCGTACGGAATCGATGGCGATGCGGGCCTCCGCTATGCGTTCCCGATTGCCGCCGAGATCCACCAACCGCTTGCCGAAGGCTTCGCGGGACAGGCCGCGCTCGCACGCCAGATGCAGCGCCCGCTCGGCCAGGCCGATCATGCGCATCGCGTGGTGCACCCGGCCCGGCCCGAGCCGGCCCTGCGCGAGCTCGAACGCCCGGCCCGGTCCGCCGATGACATGGGCGACGGGAACCCTGACGTCGGTGAACGACACCTCGCCGTGGCCGAACGGTTCGTCGAGGAAGCCCATGGTGTCGAGCATCCGTTCGACCTTCACGCCGGGGGTGTCGAGCGGGACGAGCACCATCGAGTGCCGGGCGTGCTTGGGGGCGTCGGGGGCGCTGAGACCCATGACGATCAGGACGTCGCAGTCCGGGTGGCCGATGCCGGTCGTCCACCACTTGCGGCCGTCGAGCACCACGTCGTCGCCCTCGACCACCGCGGTGAGCTGCATGTTCGTCGCGTCCGAGGACGCCACCGCGGGCTCGGTCATCGCGAACGCCGACCGGATCCGCCCATCGAGCAGGGGTTCGAGCCACCGCTCGCGCTGCTCCGGCGAGCCGTAGCGCAGCAGCAGCTCGGCGTTGCCGGTGTCCGGGGCGTTGCAGTTGAACACGTAGGGCGCCAGCGACGACCAGCCCGTCGCCTCGGCGATCGGCGCATAGTCCACATTGGTCAGACCCGCACCGCCGCGGGTGCCGAACCGCTCGGCGTAGGGACCCTCGTGTCCCGCCGGCAGGAACAGGTTCCACAGGCCCAGGGCGCGGGCCTTGGCCTGCAGTCCGCGTACCTCGTCGGACACGCGCCACAGGTCGGCTCCGCCGCCGTGCCGGCGTGCGTCGCTCGCCCGGGCATCGAGGTGACGCTCGACCGGGGCGATCTCGGCCGCGACGAAAGCGCGGACGGCCTCCGTCAGTTCGACGGCGCGGGGGGACGGACTGAAATCCATGCCCTCAGCGTAGGCGGCCCCACGCCGAAAAATTGATCGTACGCGACAACGACTTGATCCTGCGCGACAGCGTCAGTCCCGGCTGCGGGCCTCGCGCCGCAACTGCGAGGGCGTACGCCCCCACCACCGCCGCGCGCACCGGGTGAGTACCGCCTGCTCGGCGAAGCCCACCAGGTTGCTGACCTGAACGAAGGGCATGGTCGTGGTGGTGAGATAGGAGCGCGCCCGCGCCCGGCGCACCGAGTCGAGCACGGCGCCGAACGACGTCCCTTCCACGGCGAGCTGCCGCTGCAGCGTCCGCGGATGCACCGCCAGCACGCGCGCGACATCGGCGAGCTCGGTCGAGCCGGTACCCAGCGACTGTTCGAGCACCGCGCGCACCCGTGAGGTCACGGCCTTGCCCGGCCCCGGGGACTGCCGCGACAGGAAAGCCAGCGCCAGCCCGCGTACGGTCGCATCGACGCCGTCCAGTGTTTTCGACAGCAGGCTGGACGGCAGCCGCAGCACCGCCTCGGAACGCCCGAAACGCACGCGCGCGCCGAACGCCTCCTCGTACCGCTGCCGGGGCGCGACCGGATCGTGCGGCAGATCGACCGACTTCAGCCCGTATTTCCCGCCGGCGAGGAACATCACCGTACGGTGCAGGAACAGCACCGTCATGTCCGTCGCCTGCGGCAGCGGCCGTACCCCTGGAAAGGTGTAGCGCAGGGCGACCACACCGCGGTCGCCTTCCGGGTCCTCGACCAGCGAGACGCTCTGATCGCGGGCGTGCACGAACATGTAGCGCGACGTGCATTCCAGGGCGTCGGCGACCGACGGCGAATGCTGGATCGCGAGCGCCAGGGGTCCCAGCAGGCCGAGTTCCTGGGCCTGGCCCACCCGCAGCCCGAGATCGGGACAGCCGAGGTCGGCGGCCGCGACCTCGAGCACCGCGGCCAGCTTCGAGTCCTCGACCAGCAACTCGTCGGTGTCCAGGGCCTCCACCGGCAGCCCGACCCGCCGGGCGCAGCCGACGGCGTCACCGCCGAGCGACTCGACGACCTGCCGGAACTTCTGCAAACCGGCCGAACGGACCAGAGACACCCGTACAGGCTATGCGCCGGCCCCGGCGCGGGAGCCGAGTGCCCGCGGTAGCACTGTGTGCCAGGTCACGATCGAGGCGACTCGTGATCTTGGCGGGCGATTGTCCTCAACCGGGTTCGCCGGCCGCCGATGGGCAGGCTTGGCGTTCAGCCGAGCGCCGTCTCTCCTGCCTGGGGCCTGTCGTGATACGCCTGATCCTCCCGCGATCGTGGGCCGCGCCCGTTGCCGCTGCTCTGGTACTCGGCCTGACCGCCGGGTGCGGCGCGGTCGGCGACCGCAGTCCCGGGCGCGCGACGCCGACGGCGAAGACGGCGACGGCAGGCGGGCGTCACACGGAAGGGTCCGGTGGTGTCACCGCCCCGGCAGCGTCACCGGCGGGTCATGGTCAACACGGCGCGGTCGCGACGACTGGGGATCGCGACCATGACAGGGTCGCCGACAGTCTCGAGTCTCAGCTCGCGGCCGCGCCAGCACGGCGGCCCACCACGGTGGTGGTGGCGGCGAGTCAGAAGCCGGCAGCGGTGGCGCAGCAGATCCGTGCCCGGTGGAAGCAGTCGCGGGTACGGGTCGTGCCCGGCACCGGCCTGTTGTCGGTCCGTCTGCCGGCCGCGTCGGTGCGCACGCTGGCGTCGGTGCGGGGCGTACGGATGGTGGAGCCGGACCTGCGCACCCGGTCGGGGCCCGCACCCAAGCCCGCACAGAGCCCGCCCGACCCGGCCGCGCCTCCCGGAGCGGCGCGGCCCGACGGGGCCAGCGGGTGGGCGAACCGGGACGGTCTGCAGTTCGTCGACGATGTGGCCCCGGACGTGAAAGCGGCCCGCGACGCTCTCGGGGTGACGGGCGACGCGGACGGCGATCCCACCTCCTACAGCACCTCGGACGTGGTCGTCGCCGTTGTCGACTCGGGTATCGATGACAGGCATTTTGCGCTATCCGGCGGCAAGGTCCTGCTGCACCGGAACTTCGTGTCCATGCGGGCGGCGTCGTGCGGCGCGGGTCCCGAGAGCACCGGCCGGTGGGACGAAAGCGGGCACGGCACGCATGTGGCAGGTATCGTCGCCGGCACTCCCTCCAGTGTCCTGGCGAAGGGTGGGGGTGTGGCGCCGGGCGCGGCGCTGCTGGATCTGAAGGTGTTCGACTGCACCGGCTCGGGCTGGATGTCGGACGTCGACGCCGCGCTGGGCTGGCTTCTCCAACACCACCGTGAGTACAACGTCCGCGTGGTGAACATGAGCCTCGGCGCCAGTGTCTACGGCGCCGACGGCACCGACTCCACCAGCCGCCTGGTCGACCGGCTGATGGCCGCGGGGGTGCAGGTCGTCGTCGCCGCCGGAAACTCCGGCTCCGCACCCCGCAGCCTCCTCATCCCGGCGGCGGCGCCGTTCGCGCTGACGATCGGTGCGGCCAATGGCGGGGTCAGGGGTGAGTGGCTCGCCCAGTTCAGTTCCCGCGGTCCCACCGGTGACAACCGGCCCGGCGTCGACCTGACCGCCTTCGGGGTGGACGTCGCTTCGGCGTACGCCAATCATCCGCAGGAACCCTGGATCAGCCAGTCGGGCACCTCGATGGCCGCGCCGGTGGTGGCCGGTGTGGTCGCGTTGCTGGCCGACGCGCGCCCCGATCGCCGGCCCTCGGCGACCGCATGCGCTGAGTCCGACACCAGCGGCGACTGCGCCGACGGCGTTCTGGACGCCACGGTCCGTGACCCGTTCGGCGATCTGCTCCGCGGCACCGCCCGGGACTGGTTCTCGCCCGGTATCGACGCGCAGTCCGGCGCCGGGATCCTGCGGGGCGGCGAGGCACTCGCGCGTCAGGCCGGTGCGAGCCTCACGGCGCTGGCCCCGCAGGTCGCCATGCCGAATGCGAACGCATTCAATGAGCGGCTGGTCTCCGGCCAGCGTGTCGTCGTTCCGGTCGACGCCACCGACGCCGCCGCGTCGGTGACGGTCGTCCTGGCCCAGCCCGATGACCAATACCAGGTGAAACTCCGGTGGCTGAACGACCGGGCAGGAGAAGACGACACCTACGACAACGCCGTGGGCTGGGTGTGGGCCGGCGCGCAACAGTACAGCACGACCCTGCTGCCCGGCACCGGACGGCGTTGGCTGGAGATCCGCTCCGAGGGCGGCGCGTTCGACCTCCAAATCCTCGTCACCGCAACGCATCCACCGCGGCTGGTCTCCGACGCGGTGCATCTGGAGGCCGGCGCGGCTGCCGCCGAAGGCGGCGCCGCGGCGACGGCCGACATCGTCGTGGACCGGCCACTGGATCACCGATACACGTTCCAGGCGGTCAGCGACGGTCAACTGACCACCCCCGACACCACCATCACCGTCGGGCCCGCCGAGGCGGGAACCCGTATCCACCTGGCGATGCCGGTGACCGAGGACAGCATCGCCGAGGGCCGGCACAGTGGCCTGCTCGGCCTGGTTCCCGCGCCCGGATCTCCCGATGACACACCGGTGTTGCGCACCGCGGTGGCGATCACCGACGACGACGGCGGCCCTGTCACGACCGCCCGGGTCCTCCTCGATGGTGCCCAGTTCACCGACGGCCTCGAACCCGACGTCTTCTCCCCCATCCTGCTCGCGGATGACGGCACGATCGTGTCGATGGCGAACTCCCAACAGCTCCGTGACCGCTATCGTGAGGCGGCCAGTGGCTACGGCACACCCATCCCCGTCGTGGTCCCCGCCGGAAGCGTGGAGGCGCGCCCACTGGGCCTCGCCGCCGACGGCACCGTGCTGCGCACAGGTAGTGTGCGGCTCCACGGCCTCAGCGCCGACGGCCGGACAGTCCTGGCCAGCCTCTCCGGGTGGGGGTACGGGGTCGTCGACGGCGACACCGATGACGCCTACGAACTGTTCGCGCACGACATGGCCACCGGCCGCAACATCCGGGTCGGGCTGACACCTGCGCAGCGCGCCGGGCAGGACGCCAATGACACGATGGTGGTGCAGAGCAACGCGACGCTGAGCGCAGACGGCAGCACGGTTGCGTTCCTGGCCTATGGATCCCATTCCGAACGCACGGCCCAGACACTGGGCCTCTACGTGTCCAGCACCAGCGGTTCCCCGCCGCGGCGCCTGCGCACCGTGCCCACCGATACCTGGATCCAGGCCGTCACCGCGGATCAGGTGGTACTGGCCACTTCGGTCAGTGCCGTGTCCCCGCCCGGTGTCCCGGGCATCGTGACGATCTCCACCACGACCGGCGACGCCGAGTACCAGACCCGGCTGCCCGACGGCGCACCCATCCAGGGCTACTCCGGGTGGCAGGCCGTCGACCCGGGCGGCCATTGGCTCGTCTACCGCACGATGGACGCCCACTACTACCGGCGTGATCTGCTGACCCGGCAGACCAGCGAGATTCCCGTACCCGCGCTCGACATGCGCAGCGTGCAGAACTGTGTGATCCGTCAGGTCTCCGCCGATGGCCGCAGCGTCCGGCTTTCCTGCAACGGCCCGTCCGGCGCGGAAGCCCGGGAATTGATGTGGACACCGGCCACCCAGGCGTTCCAGACGGTGGGCCGCGTCAGCGGCATGGTGCGCCAGAACTCGTTCTTCACCGGCTGGCGCACCATCGACTCCCCGTCGGGCACGAGTCGCATCGAATGGTCCGACGATCCCGGCCGTTCACCGGGTGACACCAACACCGGAGCAGACCTGATCCGTGTTCCGGTCACCGCACCCGACGCGCGCCAGCTCCCGCAGCCCCAGCTGACCGGTTCGGCCGTGGGCGACACCCTGGACCTGACCTGGCCGCCGGTGCCCGGTGCCACCACCTACCAGGTCCGCCTGCGTAGCGCGGCCCTCCACAGCCTGTGGTACACCACTACCGACACTCACCTGTCCGTACCGGCGGCGCTCTCGCCGCAACCCTGGGCGTCAGTGACCGCCAGCGGCCCCGACGCGCTGGACAGTGCACCCGGCTTCGCCATCTGGAACGATGCCACCCTGACGAATCTGGCGATCACCCCACGGACCGGTGGCGCAACGATCACCTGGGACGGTGCCCCCAAGAAGATCCTGGTGTACACCCGTGCGGCCGGCAGCCGTGATCTGGAGACCTCCGCCTACCAGAGCACCGAACCCGAGGCCGGACCCGTGCAGATCAGTCTGCCACCCGGCCGCCGCGACATCTGGGTCCTCACCAGCCAAGGGCTGGACCTCCAATTCCGGCAGGCAACCTGGCCCACCATCACCGTCCCCGCCGCTGCCCCATCCATCACCCTCACCGCACCGGCCACCCTTGCCGACGGCGCCGACACCACCGTGACGGCCCGCGCCGACGGCGGCGCCCCCGTCACGCTCAGCGTCACCGGACCATGCACCCTCGCGGGGGAGACCCTGAGCGCGGATCGCGGTGCGGGCGCCTGCACCGTCACCGCCGCGACCGCCACCGCCACCGCCACCGCGGTGGTGGCCGTACAGCCCGTAGCCGACACCGTCACCGTCACGGCCGCACCGAGCCTGACCTTCGGCACCAGCACCGCCGTGACCACCGGCGCCGGCAGTGGCCGGACGCCCGTTCTGGCGGTCACCGGACCGTGCAGCCTCGCCGACGCGGCGATCACCGCCACGGCCGGGACGGGCACCTGCCACCTCACGGCCCGTACGCCCGTGAGCTCCCACTACCGCGCCGCGTCCGCCGGAGCACAGCTCCAGCTATCGCCAGCAATCAACCCGATCACGATCAACGGCCCCGACGGCCTCGGCTATCGAACCCCCACCGTGATTCCGGTAGACAGCCCCGCCGGCCCACCGGTGCTCTCCACCGACGGCCCGTGCACCGTCGACGGCACCACGGTGACCGCCACCGAGGCATCGGGGACCTGCACCATCACCGCCACCAGCGCCGCGACCACCGACTACCTGGCCGGCACCAGCGAAGCCACGGTGGTTCTGCGCAAGAGCGAGAACACCATCACGCTCGACGTACCCTCGGCCCTCAGCTACGGGGGTCGGGCTGAACTCACGGCGCACGCCGACGACGGCGGTGTCGCCGTACTCACGGTCTCCGGTCCCTGCACCCTCACGGACAGCACCGTGCTCGCCACCTCCGGCGTCGGCACCTGCACCATCACCGCGACCACCCCGGAGGACGAGCACTACCTGGCGGCCACCGCGACAGCGCAGATCGCCCTGCAGCGGGCTCACGCCACCGTGACGGTGACCGCACCCTCCACACTCACCTACAGCGACCGCGCCGACCTCACCACCCGAACCAGCAGCGGCGCGACCGCCGACCTCACCGCCACCGGCCCCTGCACCCTCACCGGCAACACCGTCCTCGCCACCTCCGGCGTCGGCACCTGCACCATCACCGCGACCACCCCGGAAACCGAACACCACGCGGCGACCACCGCGACAGCACGGATCACCCTGCTCCGGGCTCGCGATGTCGTCACCGTCACCGCACCGGCCACCCTCGCCTACAAGTCCCGCGCCACCATCACCGTGCGCACGGGCTCCGGCCGCACGGCGAGCCTCGGAGTGAAGGGGACGTGCGCCCTTTCCGGCACCACCGTCACCGCTACCCTCGGCAAACTCACCTGCGACATCTCCGCGTCCGTCCCTGAATCGCCCGAGTGGACGGGTGCGGATGCCATCCGGTACGTCTCCCTGGTGGTCGCGACCCCGGCCTGGCCCGCCACCGTACGCGCGGCCACCACTGCCGGTCGCCCGCTCCGGGTTGCCCGCGGGCGCACCGGCACGCTCACCACCGCCCGTCCGGTCACCTCGTTCGGCCACAGCGGCAGTTGGCAGGTCCGGGGCAACGCCTGCCGGCTCACCAGCACGCGGGGCGGGGCCGTCTCGGTCGTGGGCCACGCCCGGGGCACCTGCACCATCACCCTCGCCGCGGCAGCCGTCGCGTACCAGACCAGGAGCATCAGCCGGACATGGGTGGTGAAGGTCTCCTGAACCGGCGGCGATGCGGATCCCGTGGGGAGGCGGTGGGCCAGCCGCCGCCCCGGCACTTCCCCGGCGCCGTACCGTCAGTTCCGGAAGACCGCGGCCATGTCGCTGAGGCGGCTCGCCGTGCGGCTCAGACCCTCGACGGCCGCACGGCTGTCGACGGCCGCCCCGCGGACCTCGTACGCGGCTGAGCCGACGGCGTCGATCGCCCGGCTGATCTGCTCGGCGCTGACGCTCACCGTGCCGGCGCCGGCGACCATCGCGGCCGTCGTCGCGGTCTGCTCCTCGACCGCCGAGGCGATCGTGATCTGCCGCTCGGCGATCGAGCTGATGACCTCGGAGAAGCCGGTGACCACGGTGACGGCCTCGTCGGTGTCGCGCTGGATGCCCTCGACCCGCCGGGCGATCTCCTCGGTCGCGGTGGCGGTCGCCTGCGCCAGTTCCTTGACCTCGCCGGCCACGATCGCGAAGCCGCGGCCGGCCTCGCCGGCCCGCGCCGCCTCGATGGTGGCGTTGAGGGCGAGCAGGTTGGTCTGTGCCGCGATGGCGTTGATCGTCCGAACCACGTCGCCGATCAGCTGGCTCGACTCGTGCAGCCGGGTCACGTTCGTGGTGGCCTGGTCGATGCCGGCCACGGCGGTGTCGGCGGCGCGGGAGGCGGCCGACGTGTTGCTGCTGATCTCCTCGATCGCCGTCCGCATCTGCTCGGTCCCCGTGGCGATCGCCTCGACCTCGTCGCTGGTGCGGCGCGCCTCGCCGGCGACCGACTCCAGCTCGGTGACGGTGGCCCCGGCGGCCTCGGTCATCGTGGCGCTCGCCCGTTCCAGGGTGCCGGAGTGGGCGGCGAGCTCCTCGACCGCCTGCCGGATGCCCGCGACGGTGGCGCCGAGCTGGCCCATCATCGTGTTGAAGCTGGTGGCCAGCAGGGCCAGCTCGTCCTTGCCGAAGACGAGCATCCGGGGGCTGAGGTCGCCGCTCGCCGCTGTCGTGATCATGTGGGCGCAGTGCCTGAGCGCCCGGACCAGGGTCATCCAGGTCGACATCTGCAACAGCACGCCGAGCGGCGCGAGCACGAGCGGCAGCCACAGGGCGAGGCTCGCCACCAGCTCCAGGTCCGCCCGGCCGGCAGAGCCGGCCGGCAGCTTCTCGGCGACCGCGCCGACGGTGACATGCGTGTACAGGCCGACCCCGAGCGAGCCGCCCACCAGGCAGAGCAGTGCGGCGGTCGTACGCGGCTTCACCGGCACCTGGTCAAGCAGTCGGAACATCGATTTCCCCTCGTCTTCCGGAGGACTGTCGGCTGGTGGGCGGTCGGGTGAGGAAACGCGCGCCGCGGCCCACGGCTGCACCGGCCGGAGGGAGCGCTCCGCTCGCCGTCGACCGGCCGGCGCGCGACAAGCGCCGGTGACCCGGCGGGTGTGCGAGGAAACGCGGCCGCCGGCAAATGGTGGCTGAACAGCACATTTCTACTCTTTCCCCGCGCCGACCGGGTCGAACACGCCCAGGACAAGATCCGGCGGGCGACTACCATGATCGTTATGACGATTTTCGACGTGACGATCCCTGGTGGCACCGACCCGTCCGCGAAGCTCGGGCCGCGGCCCGGCATCGCCACCCTGGTCGTGAACGTGGCCTCCAAATGTGGCCTCACGCCGCAGTACAACGGTCTTGAGCGCCTGCAGGAGCGTTACGCCGGCCGGGGGTTCACCGTGCTCGGCGTGCCGTGCAACCAGTTCGGCGGACAGGAGCCGGGCACGGCCGAGGAGATCGTCGAGTTCTGTTCGACCACCTACGGAGTCAGCTTCCCCCTCACCGAGAAGGTCGAGGTCAACGGCGAGAACCGGCACCCGCTCTACACCCAGCTGGTGGAGGTTCCCGACGAGGAGGGCTACACCGGCGACATCCGCTGGAACTTCGAGAAGTTCCTTGTCGGCCCCGACGGCGCGGTCGTGCGCTTCGGTCCGGGCATTGAGCCCGAGGATGCGTCGGTGGTCGCGGCGATCGAGGCGGCCCTGGCCGCCTGACCCGCGGGACGCCTGCGGCGTCAGCCGACGCGGCGATAGCGGATGTGGGTGGTCAGCGGCGAGTGCAGCACCTCGACGGGTTCGAAGCCGAAGGACTCCACCCCGTCGAAGATGCGCTCGCCCGAACCGAGCAGGACCGGTGCGATGTCGAGGGTGAGTTCGTCGATCACGCCGGCGATCAGTGCCTGCCGGACGGTCGAGGCCCCACCGGCGATGTCCACGCCCCTGTCGCCGGCGGCCTCGCACGCCGCGGCGTACGCCGCGTCGAAGCCCTCGGTGACGAAGTGGAAGGTCGTCCCGCCCTCCATCGGGATCGGGTCGTGCGCGTAGTGGGTCAGCACGAACACCGGCGCGTGATACGGCGGTTCGGGGCCCCACCACCCGGTCCATTCGTCGGCCCAGTCCCCGCGGATCGGGCCGAACATGTTTCGGCCCATCACGTACGCGCCGCGCGGGCGCATGAGCCAGTCGTTCGCGACCTTGTCGGCGTCGTTGGCCCGCGGGTCGCCGATGTGCCAGCCGTGCAGCTCCCGCCCCCGCTTGCCCAGGGGATTGTCGCGGCTCTGGTCCGGCCCGGCGACGAAGCCGTCCAGCGAAATCGACATGTGGCAGGTGGTGTCCGGCACCGCGAACCTCCTCCAGTGATGGCGACCTGCACGCGGTCGTGCGGACCGTAGCAGACCCGGTCAGCTGGCCGCGATGCCCTCCATCCCCACGCCGTGGGACGCGACGGGCAGTCCGGTCACCGTGGCGACCAGGGTCAGGCTGCCGTCCGTGGCCGCCCGGTAGCCGTCGATCCGGCCGGTGCCGGGGTTCTGCACGTACAGGTAGCCGCCGCTGGCGGTCATGTCGATCGGGGCACCGCCGGGCCGGGCCGCGACTCCCCCGTTCCGGGGCGACAGCGTGACCCGGCCGGCGGCGCTGAGGTCGAACGCGGAGACGTTCCCGCTGCCGGCGTTGGCTCCGTACAGGCGGCCGGCCAGCGCCTGGATCCAGCACAGTGCCACCTGACCATCGGAAACGGAACTGAGCGCCCTCAGCGTCCCGTTGCTGCGGAGCCGGTAGTGGGTCACGGCGGAGGTGCCCACCTCGGTGACCACGATGCCCTGCCGGGTGAAGTCGAAGGCGAACGGCACCGGGGTGGCCGAGGCGCTGACGACGACGTCACCCTGTGGACGCCCGTCGCGGTCCAGGGCGAACACGTCGATCGTGTTGTGGTTCTTGGTGGTGACGACGAGGTGGCGGGCGTCCGGGCTGATGCCGACCTGGGCCGGGGCGCTGATGAACACCGGCGGGTTCGTGTTGCCCAGGCGCAGGGACCGGTGCGCGTACGACAGGGGCGCCAGACCCGTACGGGTGATCCGGAAGCCCTGTACCGAGCCGTCGCCGCCGGCGTTGAGCGCGTACAGCAGGTCGCCGCGCACGGCGACGCTGACCGGGAACCCACCACCGGAACCCACCACCTGGCGGCGGGTGAGCCGTGCTCCGTCGACGTCGAAGACGGTCAGGGTGTCGCTGCCGGCGTTGACGGCGTACAGCCTGTGGTGTGGCGCGTCGTGGACCAGCGATCCCTGTGAGGCCAGCGGGTCCACCGTGGCCTGCAACGCGGTGCCGCCCCTGCCACCGGTCGGATAGCGGCCGGCCGGCGTCAGGGTGCCGTTCCCGGCTCGCTGGTATGCCTGCACGCTGTTGCCACCGGGAGCGTTGAGCTGAACGAACACCGCGTGATGCGACGATCCCGCGGCATGCGCATCGCCCATAGCCGGGGCAGCGGAGAATGTGGAGCCCACCAGCATGGCGAGTCCACAAGCAAGCGTGACGGAGCGGCGCATCGCAGCCCTTCCGGGTCGGCGGGATGTCTCCGTTGAGGGTGCCCGCCCCGGCCGCGGCCCGGACTACTTTCGAAGATCGTTAACCGCTTCGGGTGACGGTGGTCAGTGGACAGTGCGAGGGATCAGGCGGCCGGCAGGCGCACTTCGAACCTGCATCCGCGGTCGGTGTTCCGTACGTTCACATGTCCGCCGTGTGCCTCGACCAGGCCGCGCACGATCGCCAGGCCGAGCCCTCCCCCGCCGCCGGAGTCCACAGCGCCCGGTGTGCGGGAACGTTCGCCGCGAAAGGCGACGTCGAAGACGCGGTCCAGATCGTCGGCGGGGATGCCGCCGCAGGTGTCCGACACCGCCAGCCACACGTTGCCGTGGTCGTGGCCGGCGCTGATCTGCACGGTGCCGTCCTCCGGGGTGTACCGCACCGAGTTGATCAGCAGGTTGCTGACGACCCGGGAGAGTTCGCGTTCGCCGGCTCGCACCGCGGGCCAGCCGCTGTCGGCGGCGACCACGTTGATCTTGCGGCGGGCGGCGAGCGGGGCGACACCGGCGATCGCGTCGGACACCACGTCCCGCAACGGCACCGTGGTGGGTACGAGCCGCAGCGCGCCGGCGTTGATCCGGGACAGCTCGAACAGGTCGTCGACGAGCCGGGTCATCCGGCCGGTCTCGACCCGGATCCGGCGGTGGTACTCGTCGACCGTGGCCGGGTCGTCGATGATGCGATCCTCCAGGGCCTCGGCCATCGCCCGCAGCCCGGCCAGCGGCGTACGCAGATCGTGCGACACCCAGGCGACCAGCTCGCGCCGCCCGGCCTCCAGCCGCCGCTCCCGGTCCCGGGCGGCCTGCGCCCACACGGCGGACGCGGCGAGCCGGCTGCCGAAGACCGCACCGACGGCGAGGCTGATCACCGCGGCGGCGCTGACCGTGACCAGCACGACCTTCAGGTCGTGCCCGGACAGGAACATGGCCCGGGCGACCGTGGCGACCCCGGCGACCACGGCCAGGACCGTGACCGCCAGCAGCACCAGGATGTGGACGAGGATCGAGTGCCCGCGCAGCAGGCGCAGCGCCGCCGCTCCGGCCAGCCCGACGACACCGCCGGCGGCGAGGGCGTAGAGCCCGATGAGCAGCATGTCGTTCACCGGCCGTCCCCCTCGCCGACCGGGTCGTACCGGTATCCGACGCCCCAGACGGTGCGGATCCGGCGTGGTTCGGCCGGGTCCTGCTCGATCTTCTCGCGCAGGCGGCGGACGTGGACGGTGACGGTGGACTGGTCGCCGAACTGCCAGCCCCACACCTTGTCCAGCAGCTCGGCGCGGGACCACGCGTGCCCGGGGTGGCGCATGAGGAAGACCAGCAGGTCGAACTCGCGGACGGTCAGCGCCAGCGGCGCGCCGTCCAGCTCGGCGATGCGGCGCGCGGTGTCGACGGCCAGCTCGGCGTCGGCCATTCGCACCGGGGTGGCGGGATTCGCCGCCCCGGCGGTGCGGCGCAGCACAGAGCGGATGCGCAGCACGAGTTCGCGGGGCGAGAACGGCTTGGTCACGTAGTCGTCGGCGCCGACCTCCAGCCCCAGGATGCGGTCGGCCTCCTCGCCCAGGGCGGTGAGCATGACGACGGGCAGGCCGGGGAGCTGCCGCCGGACCCTGCGGCACACCTCCAGGCCGTCGATGCCGGGCATCATCAGATCGAGTACGACGAGGTCGGGGCGCTCGGCGGCGATCGCGGCGAGGCCGTCGGCGCCGTCGGCGGCCAGCCTGACCTCGCAGCCGGCCTGTTCCAGGTAACGCCGCACGACGTCGCTGACCGTCGGATCGTCGTCGACGACCAGTACCCGATGTCCCACCCGGATCACGCTACCCATCCGCGGGCCCGGGGCCGTTGTGGCCGGGTCTTTCGGAATCCTTACGACCCGCCGCCGGCCGGCCGCGCCGGGGCCGCCGCAGGCGCGTCAGCAGCGTCACCCCGCCGATCAGAAGCAGGACGATGATCAGATTCCTGCCGTACGGCAGGGGCAGCACCGAGGGGTTGCCCGCCACCCGTCCGACGCCGATGACCAGGGGAAACGCCACCACCGTGAGCGCGACGGCGCTGATCGCGGCCGCCTGCGCCGCGGGCCGGTGCCGGCCCGGAACCACCCGTGCCAGGACGGCACCACCGGCCAGCACGGCCGCCATCCAGACGGCGTCGTGGGCGATCAGCACCCCGGCCAGGAACGACAGCACGCCGGGCACCTCCAGGCCGGGGTCGGTGAGGGCACCAGCGGCCGCGTACGTCATCAGCAGCAGCCCCGCCGCGACCAGCGCGGCCCGTGTCCTCATCGCGGCCCGCCCACGGTGAGCCGGCCGATCCACTTGGTCTGCAGCACGCCCGGCCGGTTCGGCGCGATCAGCCGGGCCGGGTAGCCGTGGTCCACGTGCAGGGGCTCGCCACCCAGGCGCAGCGCGATCAACGTCAGCGGGTCGGCGGTCAGCTGCGGCGCGACCGTGGAGGCGCGGTAACGGCCGGCCGCCTGCAACGACTCCACCAGGACCGTGGTCCGGCCGGGGTCGGCGCCCACCAGCGTCACCAGATCACGCAGCCGGACGCCGGTCCACGTGGCGGCCGCGCTCCAGCCCTCCACGCACGCGATCGGCAGGTGCGCGGTGTACTGCGGGAGGGCGTTGAGGGCGGCGAGGTCCAGGCTCAGGTGCCCGCCGGGGCCGTCGACCAGCAGCCGGTACGACGGATCCAGCGCCGCGGCTCGCACCCCGGCACCCGCCGCGGTCTTGTTCACCGGCACGCGCTGCGGTCCGACGCCCGGGCGGCGGGGGGCGATCACCGCGAGACCGGACAACGGCCGGACCGTCTGCCCGAGGGTCGTCACGGTGATCAGCCCGGCCGCCGCGGCGGTCGCCGTGAGCAGGCCCCGCCTGCTCAGCCCCGCCGGGCCGGGACCCGGCGGCACGGTGGGAGGCGGCGCAGCGGGGCGGCCGAGGGCGCCGGTGACCACGGGAAGCTGCACGCCGATGTGCACCAGCAGCGCTCCGGCCGCGAGCCAGCCGACCCAGTAGTGCCCGGTGGTGAAGAAGAACGGCATCGGCGCGTACCAGCGGGAGATGTTCAGCACGCCGCCGACCACCTGGAACAGGGCCGCGGCGACCAGCACAGCGACACTGCCGCGTTCGGCCGCGTGGGCGAGCGACCGGGCCGGCGGCCAGGTGAACAGGCGCGGATAGACCGACCACAGCTTGACCCCGAGCAGCGGTACCGAGGCGAGCCCGGTCGCCACGTGGACGCCCTGGGTCAGCCGGTACAGCCACACCGGACGGGCCGGCCAGGAGAACCAGCCCGGCGGATGCTGGATCAGGTGGCTGAGCAGCCCGGTGAGGAAACAGACAGCGAACGCGACGCCGAGCGCGATGCCGAGCTGGCTGGTCAGCCGCGCCGACCGCAGCGGGGACGGGAACGCGCCGGGACGCAGCGGCCCCCGGCGCAGCGCCGCCGGTGGCGCCGGCAGGGGCGCCAGCCACCATCGGGCGAGCCGCCGCAGTCCGGCTCGGCCGCCGGTCAGCGGGGCGTCAGGGTGGCGAACCATCGTCCTGCCTCCGTCCAGGTGCTGAGGATGCGCAGCGCGGTGGCCGCGGCCAGTGCGGGAAGCTCGTCGACCGGGACGCACGCCCAGTGCACGGTGCCGCCGGGCCCGCCCGGGTGGCGCACCGTGGCCGTGCCGGACCAGGCCGGGGTGCCGGGCGGCGCCAGTTCCGCGTGCAGGTGCCCGTCGGCCGCGAGCAGGCGGCGGCAGCGGCGCAGCAGCCGGTGCGGGTCGCCACCGATGCCGATGTTGCCGTCGGCCAGCAGCAGGTGCCGCCAGCGGCCCGTGCCGGGCACCGCGTCGTACACGTCGCGGTGCAGCACGACCGCGCCGCGGCGGCGGGCCAGGCGGATCGCGGTGGCGCTGATGTCGATGCCGAGTGCGGGCCGGCCCGCGCCGGCCAGGGCCCCGGTGAGCCGGCCGGGACCGCAGCCCACGTCGAGGGTGGGGCCGGTGCACCGGCCGAGCAGCGCGGCGTCACCGGCGATCGAGTCCCGGCACCAGGCAGCCGGATCGAACCGGTGGATTCCCCCGCCCGCGTGCCGTGCGGTGAACGCGGCCGGATGCCCGGCCGCCGCCCGCGCGAGGGCGGTGTCGAAGACGGCGTTCACCGGGCACCCGCCGTCGGATCCGGCCTGTCGTGGGCGCTCACCGGGCGGCTGCCATGAGCGCGGGCACGTCGGCGGCGACGGCGGTGGCGAAGCGGCTGCCCGGCGGGCACAGCGCGGCCACCGCGCGGGCGTCCACAGCCGTGTCGACGTCCCGCAGCCGGGGCAGCAGGTGCACCCGCAGGCCGCGCCGGCGCAGCGCGGCCAGGGTCCGCCGTCCGGTGTCCGGTGTGGAGGTGGGAACGGTGTGCAGCACCTCGGCGTGCGCGGGTTCGCGCAGGCCGAGCGCCCACCAGCCGCCGTCGGCGGCCGGGCCGAGCACCGCGTCCGGGCCGCCGGGTACGCCGAGCGGCGCGAGGGCCGCCCCGATCAGTCGCGCCGTGAGCTGGGGCGTGTCCATGCCGATCAGCACGGCCGGGACTCCCGGCGCCCGGGTGTCGGCGAACGCGCCGACCAGGCGGTCGCCGAGCGGGCCGCCCCGCTGGGCGACCGTCGTCCAGCCCGGCGGGACCGCGTACCCGCCGTCGACGACGAGGACCCTCGATGCGGCCACCGACGTGACCGCACCGAGGGTGTCGCTCAGGGCGGCAGCGGCGATCCGGGCCGCCTGAGCAGGAGTGCAGGGCGGGCACAGCCGGGTCTTGACCCGGCCGGGCACCGGCGCTTTCGCCAGGACCAGGACCTGCGGCCGGGCAGCGGCGGGGGTCGCGCTCACCGGGCCAGCACCGCGCTCATGTCCCGTACCGCGCGCACCGTGCCGCGTACGGTGCCGGTCACCTTCGAGCGGGTGCCGGCGGCCCGCGGGTGGTAGTCGACGTCGACCTCCACCACCGGCCAGCCCGCCCGTCCGGCCGCGATCAGCAGTTCCAGCGGGTAGCCGAACCGGCGGTCGCGCAGCCGCAGCGCCAGCAGGTCGGCGCGGCGCACGGCGCGGATCGGCCCGATGTCGTGGACGGGCAGCCCCAACCGGCGCAGCCGCCAGGCGAGGGCGGCGTTGGCGGCGCGGGCGTGCAGCGGCCACGCACCGCGCGTGGCCGGGCGGCGGCGGCCGACCCCCAGCTGCGCCACGCCGGAGCGGACGGGCCCGGCCACCCGGGGCAGCTGTCGCGGGTCGAACGAGCCGTCGGCGTCCATCACGCACACCACCCCGTCGTCCGGGTCGGCGGCCAGCACGCCGGCGTGGACGGCGGCGCCGTACCCGGGTTCGGCCACGCTGATCACCCGGGCGCCGTGGGCCCGGGCCACCGCGGCCAAGCCGTCGGCGGAGCCGTTGTCCACCACGATCGGCCGGTACCCGGCGGGCATCCGGGCCAGCAGGGCCGGCAGGGCCGCAGCCTCGTCACGGCAGGGAAGTACCACATCGGTCATGACGCCGGACGCTAACCGCGGACCGGCGGGTAAGGGCTTACGTCCCGATGACAAGGTCTTACGGAACGGTGACGTGGCCGACGGTTCTTACGAACCCCTGACGGCTCACCGGGACCGGGCTGCCGGGCCCCGATCCGGCCCTACCGTCGGCGGGTGACCCGCATACTCGTGACCGGCGGAGCCGGTTTCATCGGAACCCATGTCGTCGCCGCCCTGCAGGACGCGGGCCATCACGTGTCCGTGGTGGACTGCGGCCATCCCGGCGCGCACCGCGTGCCGCTGCCGGACACCGTGGCCGGGGTACCGGTGCACCGGGCCGACCTGCGCGACCGGGACGCCGTCACCGGCGTACTGGCGGGCGTCGACGTGGTGGTGCACCAGGCGGCGCTGGTCGGGCTCGGTGCCGACCTCGACGATCTGCCCGAGTACGTCGGCTGCAACGACCTCGGCACCGCCGTCCTGCTGGCCGGGATGGCCCGCGCGGGCATCCACCGGCTGGTCCTGGCCAGCTCCATGGTCGTCTACGGCGAGGGCGCCTACACCTGCCCCCGGCACGGTGCCATACGCCCCGCGCCGCGCACGGTCGCCGACCTGGCCACCGGCCGGTTCGAGCCCGCCTGCCCCCGCTGCGGCCACACCCTCGCACCGGGGCTGGTGGACGAGGACGCACCGCTGGACCCGCGCAGCGTGTACGCCGCCACCAAGGTCGCCCAGGAACACCTCACCGCAGCCTGGTCCCGGCAGACCGGCGGCACCGTGGTGGCGCTGCGCTACCACAACGTGTACGGGCCGGGGATGCCGCGCGACACCCCGTACAGCGGGGTGGCGGCGATCTTCCGGTCCGCACTGGAGGCCGGGCGGGCGCCGCGCGTGTTCGAGGACGGCGGTCAGCGCCGTGACTTCGTGCACGTCCGCGACGTCGCGGCGGCCAACCTCGCGGCGGTGACCGCGACCGGTACGGGGACCGGCTGGCACGCGTACAACATCGCCTCGGGGCGGCCGGCCACCATCGGTGAACTGGCCACCGGACTGGCACGGGCCGCGGGCGGCCCGGCACCGGTGGTCACCGGCGAGTTCCGGCTCGGCGACGTACGCCACGTCGTCGCCGCACCGGCGCGCGCCGCGACCGAACTCGGTTTCCGGGCGCGGGTCGGCCTCGCGGACGGCATCGCCGAGTTCGCCCACGCCGCCCTGCGCGGATGAGGCCGCAACCCGGGCAGCGGCCACGCCCCCGGTGCGGGCCCGGCCGCCGGGGCGGTCCGGGGGATCAGCCGACCGGACCTGTGCCCGCGGCGGGCGACGGACGGCGGGGCAGCGGCCCGGCGCGGGCCGACCTCATCGCCGCCGGCACCGCCCTGAGCCTGTTCGCTATGGCCGCCACCGTCGGCGCGACCCTGTACCTGCTGGGGCGTCCGGTGCACGCCAGCGCGGCGCCGCTGTTCGCGCAGTGGCTCCCGCACACCGGCCCCGGTACGCCACTGGCGGCGGGGGTAGCCGTACTGGTCTGCTGGCGCGGTCCCGCGCTGGCCGCGAGGCTGCCGTGGCGGCCGCTGCTGGCCCTGTCCTACGCCACCGCCGCCGCCTGGACGCTGTCGCTGGCCCTGATCGACGGCTGGCGGCGCGGCGTCTCCGGCCGGCTGACCACACGGTTCGAGTACCTGCACGAGGTCGCCGGTGTCACCAGCATCCCGGCGATGCTGCACGGATTCACCGGGCGGATCCTCGACTTCCAGCCCGATTCGTGGACCACCCACGTGGCCGGTCACCCGCCCGGGGCGCTGCTGGTCTTCGTCTGGCTCGACCGGGCCGGGCTGGGCGGTGGTGCGCCGGCCGGTGTGCTCTGCATCCTGGTGGCGGCGCTCGTCGCGGTCGCCGTGCCGTACACGGTGCGGCTGCTCGGCAGCGACGACGCGGCGCGCGCCGTGGTGCCGTTCGTGGTGTTGTTCCCCGGGGCGGTCTGGTCCGGCGTGTCCGCCGACGGCATGTTCGCCGGGGTGACCGCGGTGGGTGTCGCGCTGCTGGCCCACGGGGTCGCCCGCAGGGTCGCGGGTGCCGCGTTCGGCGGGGGCGTCCTGCTGGCGTTCGGCTGCTACCTGTCCTACGGCCTGGTCCTGATGGCCCCGATCGCCGGGGCGGTGCTGATCCTTGCCGGCCCGCGCCGGCGCACCGCGTGGTGGGCCGGAGCCGGGGCGGCACTGGTCGCGCTCGGGTTCACCGCCGCCGGGTTCGACTGGCTGACCGGCTATCACCTCGTCATCGAGCGCTACTACCAGGGCCTGGCGAGCCGGCGCCCGTACGGATATTGGGTGTGGGCCGATCTCGCGGTCCTGGCCGTGTCCGCCGGCCCGGCCGCCGCTGTCATTCTGCGCCGTGCGGCCCGTACCGGATGGCGGGCGGCCGGGGTCCGGGCTGCCGGGGTCCGCGGGGCCCGGCGCGCGGTGGTGGCGACCCTGCGGCGGCCCGGCGCCGGTGGTCACTGGCTGCTGCCACTCGCCGCTGCGGCGGCCATCGTCGCCGCCGACGTGTCCGGCTACAGCAAGGCCGAGGTCGAACGCATCTGGCTGCCGTTCGCCGGATGGCTGATGGCCGGCGCCGGCCTGATCCCGGCCGATGACCGCCGGAGGTGGCTGGCCGTGCAGGCGGCCGTGGCCCTGACTGTCAATCACCTGCTCCTCACGACCTGGTAGGTCGGGCGTGACTTCTTACCGAACGATGACGTACCCGCCTGTCACCGACCGTCCGGCGGGTGCCGCCCCGTATTCCGTGGCGCCGGCGCAGGAACCGAAGCCGGTCTCTGACAATCCATGAAGGAGATTCCCATGAGACGCAGGGCGATGCGGTCGTCGCTGATGGAGTCCCGGCCGGCCAGGCTGGCCGTGGCGGCGGCGGTGCTGGCGGCCACGGCGGGGCTGACCGTCACCTTCGTGTCCAGCGGCGGCAAGGGCACCGCGGACGCCGCCACGACCCTCGACGAGTTCGTGCCGATCCAGAACGTCACGCCGAACGTGCGCAACCCGCGGCCGTCCGGCGGCGCGTCGACCGGGCGGTTCACCGTCGACTGTGGAACGAACGGCAATGGCAAGTTCAGCCCGGACAACCCGGTGGCACAGCCCGGCATCAGGAACGGTGCCGAGCACGTCCACGACTTCGTCGGCAACCTCGCCATCACCGCGAACTCGTCCGACGCCGATCTGGCCGCTTCGGGCACCACCTGCCGCAACGGCGACCGGTCGTCGTACTTCTGGCCGGTGGTGCGCATCGACAGGAGCGTCCGCAGCGGTGACCAGGTGCGGCAGGCGCTCGCCCGGACCCAGCCGGAGGTGGCGTGCCCCCGCGTCCGCGACCGGCTGCCCGCCGTGCCCGCCGGTGTCCGCAGCGGTGTCGAGCGCCGCCTCGCGGAACTGGACGACCTGGAAGCCGTGGCCGGCCGGCGGATGGCTGCCAGCCGCGGCCGTATCGACGCGGACCTCAACAACCGGGTTCTCGGGTGGTTGCGCTCGCGCCGGGCAGCACTGATCAACAGCATCAGCGCGAGCATCGGCGGCCCGGCCGACGGCCTGGTCTCGCTGACCGACTGCGACGTCAGTTACGACGGCATGCACGCCGCCATGCCGGGGAGCTGGCATGCCGCGAGCGTGGAGGCCGCCGAGGTGGCGAACCCGCAGGTGCAGTGCCCCACCGTACGCGGCAGCCTGCCCGGCGTACCCGCGCAGGCTCTCGCCGAGGTGAACCGCGGCCTCGACGAACTCGACAGGCAGATCTCCGCGGCGAACGAGCGCCTCGTCACCGCCGGCGGCCAGGGCCGCGACGTCGCCGAGAACGCGATCGTCGGGCCGCTGCGTGCGCAGCGCGCGGCTGTGCTCGACCGCATCGCCACCGCCATCGGCCGGTACGCCGCCCGCCCACAGGGACTCGACTCCCTCGCCGGCTGCGTGCTGAACCGGACACCCGCCGGTCCCCCGCCCACCAGCACGCCGCCCGCGCCCAGTAGTGCACCCGCCGCGCTGCCGGACCCGCAGGGACCCGATCTGGAACTGCCGAACAACACCGGAGGCATCGTACGGCCGGCGAAGGTCCTCATCGAGTACCGCGGTAACGCCGTCAGCAAGGTCGTACCCATGCCGAGGTTTCTCCGGGAGCTGACCGGTGACGCCAAGCCCACCAGCCGCGGCCCGGCCAACGCCCGCGCCACCTGGACCTGCTCCGGCTTCGCCGATCGGCTCGCCGACCGCTACCCGATCTGCCCGCCCGGCAGCCAGGTCCAGCGGGTGCAGGACTTTCCGGGATGCTGGGACGGGAAGAACATCGACAGCGCCAATCACCGCGGCCACGTCGCCTTCGCCGACAAGACCACCGGCGCCTGCCCGGCCGGTTTCACAGCGATCCCGCAGCTGCGCATCACCATCTCCTACACCATTCCCCGCGACGTGCAGGTGAAGGGCCAGTACGCACTGGACTCGTTCCCCGAGGAGAACCACAACCCGTTCTCCGACCACAACGACTTCATCAACGTCAATTCCATCCGTACGATGCAGCGCATCGCCGCCTGCCTCAACGCGGGCCGGGTGTGCCGCTGAGGAAACCCGGGTCGTCGACCCCGGGCATGCCGTTCGGTGTGCCCGGGTCGGCGGCTGCGCAAGCGTCGGCAGGCTCCGTGACGCCTTGTTCCGTGGCAGGCGCTGAGAAGGTGGTCGGCGCTTTCGTACGCTGCCCTGGTGGACACCGTGATCTCGCTGGGGCTGCTGCTGGCGGTGCTCGCGTTCGCGGTGGTCCGGCCGGGCGGATTGCCGGAAGCCGTGGCCGCGGTGCCGGCCGCCGCGGTGGTGGTGGCTGCCGGGCTGGTGCCGGTCGCGGTAGCGTGGCGGGAACTGGTGGAGCTGGCTCCGACGGTCGCGTTCCTGGCGGTGGTGCTGATGTTGGCGCACCTGGCCGACGCGCATGGGGTGTTCCGCTACGCCGCTGTCGTCGCCGCCCGCTCCAGTCGCGGTGGACCCGCGCGGCTGTTGGCGGCGGTGTTCGTGGTGGCGGCGGCCGTGACGGCGGTGCTGAGCCTGGACGCGACCGTGGTGTTGCTGACCCCGGTGGTGTTCGCGGCGGCGGCCCGGGTCGGCACGCGGGCACGCCCGCACGTGTACGCGTGCACCCATCTGGCGAACTCCGCCTCGTTGCTGCTGCCGGTGTCGAACCTGACCAACCTGCTGGCCTTCGCCGCCACCGGGGTCGGATTCGCCGGGTTCGCCGCGGTGATGGCACTGCCCTGGCTGGCTGTGATCGGCGTCGAGTACCTGGTGTTCCGCCTGTTCTTCGCGTCCGACCTGACCGTCGCCACCCCGCCCGCACCGGTCGGGACCACACCCGTCACCGCACCCCGGTACGCCCTGGTGGTCCTTGCGGTGACGGTCGCCGGGTTCGCCGTGGCCGAACCGGTCGGGGTGCACCCGGCGTGGATCGCCGCGGCCGGTGCGGTGCTGCTGGCCGTACCCCGGCTGCGCCACCGGCCGGGCCGGGACGTGGGGCGGCTTCTGCGGGAGGCGAACCCGGCGTTCTGCGCGTTCGTGTTCGCCCTGGCCGTCGTCGTGCTCGCCGTGCGCCGGCACGGCCTGGATCGGGTCGTGGCGGCGGTGACACCGCACCAGGCGAGCTTCGTCGGCCTGCTGGCCACGGCCGGGCTCGCCGCCCTCCTGGCCAACCTGATCAACAACTTGCCGGCCACGCTGGTCCTGGTGCCCGCGGTCGGCCATCAACCCGGACTGGTGTTCGCCGCACTCATCGGCGTGAATGTGGGCCCTAATCTGACTTTCGTGGGGTCGCTGGCCACACTGCTGTGGCGTCAGATCCTGCACCGGCGTGACGCGGCCCCGGCCACCGCCGAATTCCTGCGCCTCGGCGCAGTCACCGTACCGGCGTGTCTGCTCGCCGGCACGGTCATGCTCTGGCTGGTGCTGGCAACCTCGGGGGTGTCATGAAGATTCTGGTCTGGCTGGCCGAGGGCACCTGGCAGGCCGGTGTGGACGCCGCCCGGGTCGCTGCGGCCGATGCCGAGATCGTCCTCCTGCACGTCGTCGACCCCGCGCTGGCCGCCGGTGTCGACGCCGCCCGCGCGGGCCTGTTCGGCCGGGGCCGGGATCCCGCCGAACACAGCGACGTGATCGCCGCCGCGGTCGAGGACGCCGAACGGTCCCTGCTGCACGCCGCCCGCACGCGCCTGGGCCGCCCCGCCCGGCCCCTGGCACTCCGCGGACGCGCCGAGCGGGAGGTGACCGCCGCCGCGGCGGGCGCGGATCTGCTCATCGTGGTCCGCGACGGCGACCACCGCCGGCTCGGGCCCCACAGCCTGGCCCCGGCCACCCGGTTCGTCGTCGACCATGCACCCTGCCCGGTCCTGCTCGTCTGGCCCGATCAGCCACCGGCACTCGACACCATCCCCCCACCACCACCCTGAGCCGGCGGTGCGGCCGGTCGGCGAAATCCAGGGCACGGCGGGGCTCCCGGCGACGGCGAGATCGGTCACTGCGGGTATCGGCGACGCGTCTCTGCGGATACGGTGACGACAGCATCGATCCATACGTGTCGATTGATTCCGTCAGGAGCGCCATGACGACCGCCCCGGCCGTGGACCTGCCTTTCCTCGACATCACCGCCCCGGATTTCCGGTTCGACTCTCCGGCCGTCGCCGCCGCACGCGAAGCGAGCTGGTGCGCAACGACACCCATGGGCCTCATCGTGCTGCGGTACGCCGAGATGCATCAGCTGCTCCGCGACCCACGACTGGCGCAGAACGGCGAACGCTACCTCGACCTCATGGGCATCTCGGACGGGCCGCTCTACGACTGGTTCGTACCGATGATCCTGCACCGGCAGGGAACGGACCACCTGCGGCTGCGGCGGTTGGTGAGCAAGGCGTTCGCACCGCGGATGATCGAGGACCTGCGGCCCTTCATGCGCGACGCCGCGGCCGAGCTGACCGGGGCGCTCGCGGATCGCGACGAGTGCGAGTTCATGGCGGATTTCGCCGACCCGATGCCGGTGCGGGTGATGTCGGCGCTGCTCGGTGTCCCGGCCGAGGACTACGACCTGTTCCGGCGCTGGTCGACCGATGTCGGGCTGGTGTTCAGCTTCAATCTGCCGCAGGTGCGCTCCCGCGTGGAGGAGGCCGTTGTCGGGCTGCACGCGTACGTGGATTCGCTGATCGAGCAGCGCCGCGCCGATCCGCGGGACGACCTCCTGTCCGCGCTGATCGCCGCCGAGGAGAGCGGGGAACGCCTGAGCACCCGAGACCTGCGCAACCTCGCGGTGACCCTCGTGTTCGCCGGGCACGACACCACCCGCAACCAGCTCGGCCTGGCCCTGGTGACGTTCGCCGCGCACCCCGACCAGTGGCGGCTGCTCGGTGCGCGTCCGGAACTCGTACCGCAGGCGGTGGAAGAGGTCATGCGCTGGTCGCCATCGGTGCCGACCAACTTCCGGTTCGCGGTGGAGGACCTCGACCTGTACGGCGTGCACGTTCCCGCGGGGACCTTCCTGATGCTCGGGACGCAGGCGGCCAGCCGTGACCCTCGCGTCCACAGCGACGGCGACCGGTTCGACATCACGCTCGCCCGCGAGACGCCGCACCTGACCTTCGGTGGTGGCCCGCACTTCTGCCTCGGGGCCGCAACCGCCCGCGCCGAGATCGCCGAGTCGCTCAGCGCGCTCACCAGCCGGCTGGGGCCACCGTCGATCACCGCTCCCGTGCCGTGGCGGCCCCCCACCGCGCTCTACGGGCCCGAGAGCCTGCCATTGCGGTTCGCTCGTCGCTGACCGCCGCCGTGCGCGTCGGCGATGCCCATGCCGGCCGACCCGGCGGCCGGACAATCAAAGGGCAGCGTCATCTGCCCGGCCGTAGGCCGGCGTCGCGGGCGAGGATGGCGGCCTGGACACGGTTGGCGCAGCGCAGCTTCGTCAGGATGTGCCGCACGTGCGTCTTGACGGTGCCCTCACCCATGTAGAGCCGCTTGCCGGCCTCCGCGTTCGACAGCCCGAGACCGATCATGCCCAGGACATCACGCTCGCGTCCGGTCAGCTGGTTGACCAGGTGGCGCGCCTCGGCGATCCGGCTCGCGCTGGTGACCACGTAGGTGTCGATCAACTCGCGGGTGATGCGCGGCGAGAGAATGGCATGCCCCTCCGCGGCGGCGCGGACCGCGTGGATGAGTTCCTCCGGGCCGGTGTCCTTCAGCAGGAATCCGGCGGCTCCGGCCAGCAGGGCCCGTGCCACGTACTCGTCCTCGCCGAACGTCGTCAACATCAGGACCTGGACCGACGGGGCGCGCGCGGACAGTTGCTCGGCCGCGGTGAGGCCGTCCATCTCGGGCATCCGTACGTCCATGAGGACCACATCGATGTCGTGGCGGGCCACGAGGTCGACGGCCTCCGCTCCGGTGCCCGCCTCGGCGACCACTTCGAGGTCATCGGCGTGACCCAGGACCAGGCGCAGACCGGCACGGACCAGCGCCTCGTCGTCGGCGAGCAGGATCCGGACCGGCCGGACGGCAGCGTTGGTCATGCGGGTGTCAGCCTCACGAACCTGTGGTGATGGGGTATTCGTCCATGACGACCAGGCGATCGCCCTCGAAGCAGTACCGGATGATCCGCCCGACGTCGTCCCACTGCTGGGCATACACACACGCCGCCCCGGCCGGCGGGCGCGTCTCGACCGCCCTGGCGGCCAGCCGGGCCACCGGATCGTCCTCGCCGATGGCCGACAGCACGTCGGCCCGGGTCATGCCGACACGTACGGGTTCCTCCGGCGAATCGTATGGGTCGGTGCCCGGCACCAGGATCGACGCCGCGTCGAGCACGACAGACACAAGCGCGGGTACGCCGAGCAACCCGGCGGCCAGAACCGCCGCGACACCACGGGCATCCCGGAGCCGTCGCAGGCCGCCGCGGGCGTGCCGTGGGCCGAGGAACGGTGGCGCGGTCCTGCCCGGGTTCCCCGTCGGCAGGGCTTCCTCCGGTCCGCCAGTCACCGGAACGTCCGTCAACGGAAGTTCGGCCCGTACCTGAAAGCCGCCCTCGGGTGTCGGGCCGGCGGCGAAATCCCCGTTGAGCAGGCGTACCCGCTCCTGCACGCCGACCAGGCCACGTCGGGTGCCCCGGACCGCGGGTGCCGGCGCCGACGGCCGGCCGTTGCCGATCAGGATCCGAATCCGGTCACCACCGCGTTCGATCCGCACGGTCGCCTCGGCTCCGGACGCATGCCGATGGATGTTCGTGAGGCTCTCCCGGACCAACCGATGCGCCGCCTGCCGGACCGGCAGCGCGACACCCCTGAGATCGTCCCCGTGCCACGTGAGGTCGACCGGCACCCCTGCCGACCGTGATTCGTCGACCAACCGGGCCAGGTCGGCCCGGGTGCCGGTCTCCTGCACCGGACGCAGTTGTGCCTCCACCGGCTCCGCGGCGCGCAGGATGCCCAGGGACGTACGCAGCTCCCGCATCGCCGACTGCACCGTGCTACGGATCAGACGCGCCTGGTCGGCTCCCGCCGGCGCCTGCTCTGCCGTGGCGAGTTCCAGCGCGCCGGCGTGCAGGGCGATGAGACTCAGGCGGTGCCCGAGTTCGTCGTGCATCTCCTGTGCGATGCGGGAGCGTTCCTGCAGTCGTGCCGCCGAGTGCGCCAGCCGGTAGTTCTCCTCGAGGTAGTGAGCGCGCTCGCGCAGAGCGCCGACGAGCCGATCCGCCTTGCCCAGCAACAGCTGCACGCCGACGGGCAGTCCAAGACAGACGATCAGGGCCAGGGCGTGGCCGACAGCGACGATCGACCAGCCGTACCGGGCGGAGGCGAAGGCCGCGCCGAAGTCCGCGAGAACGGCCAAGCCGAAAGCGGCCAGCCGGCGTGTCGGCCGGGTCTCCGCGGCGGCCCGGAACGCGGCAAGCGCCAGCAGGCAGCCGGACACCGGCCAGACCCCGAACAGTCCGGCGGCACCGATGAGGGACACCAACGGATATTTCAACCCGACAAGTCCCAGAACGACTGCGCCGCCCATCGGCGCCCAAATCAAGGGCGATTCGGGCGCACATTCGATGAACGTCCAAGCCGGGTCGGACGACAGCCTCGCCGACCCCCAGATGATTGCGGCGAGCAGAACGCCCAGACCCAGCTCGCGTGCGATCGCCGGACCGCGCCGAGCCAGTATCCTCCTCACGTCAATCAATACGGGAGCGGCCGGTTCGATGGTTCATCCACCACGACCATCGTTGCCCCTCGGCCCGAACGCGGATCGCACGACGGATACCGCCGGGCGAACCGCCCGGCGGTATCCGTCGCCCCTGACGCCGCTCGCTATCGGCGATCCGCGCCAATGTCAGAAGAGGTGACATTGCGCAGACCGTCGGTGTCCGCGGCCCGCTCGAGATCATTCATCGTCTGCGCCGCGCCGGCGGAGTCGGTACGGTTGCCGCTTCCCGCCTGACCACCCTGGTTCTGGCTGCCATAGTTGTTGCCCTGACCGTTGTTCCCGGCGTTCTGGGCGCCATTGTTCTGGTTTCGATTGTTCTGGTTTCGGTCATTCTGGCCCTGACCATTGCACCGACGCTGGCCGTTCTGGTTCTGGCCGTTCTGGTTCTGGCCGTTCTGGTTCTGGCCGTTCTGGTTCTGGCCGTTCTGGTTCTGGCCGTTCTGGTTCTGGCCGTTCTGGTTCTGCTGCTGGGCCGCAGCCTGGCGGGCCTGACGCAGAGCGCGCAGGGCCGCGGCCCGCTCGGTCCGGAACCTCGTGATCGCCGCCCGGGCCGCGGCCTTCGCGTTCTGCACCGCTTGCTGGGCCGCCGCGTTACCCGGGTTGGCCGCAGCGTTGCGCTGGGCCTTCCGGAAGGCTTGCACCGCCGCCCGCGCCTGGGCCCGCGCCGCGCGGAACCGTGTCAGCTGCGCGAAGAAGGCTTGCCGTGCAGCGTTCGCGCGTTGCCGCGCCTGCTGCAGCCCGTTGCCCTGCCCCTGGTTCTGTCCCTCGTTGCCGCGCTGATTCCCGCCGCCTTGCTGATCGTTCCCGTTGGCCTGCTGGTTGTTCGCATTGCCCTGCTGGTTGTTCCCGTTGCCCTGCTGGTTCCCGTTGCCCTGCTGGTTCCCGTTGCCCTGCTGGTTCACGTTGCCCTGGTTGGCACCTGCGGCCTGACCGCGCTGCCGGCCGGCATCGCCCTGTCCAGCTTGGGCACCCTGGTTGTCGCGGGCGCCCGCACCGTCCCCGCCGACCGGCCGGAGGACACAGTTGTTCCGCCCGGCACCGCCGTTCTCTCCGGCAGAGCTGATTGCCGGAATGCTGGCTACCGCTCCTGTAGCCGCCGCGACGGCCACGACGACGGCAATTTTGATTGGCTTTCTCGTCCTGCCTGAGCGCATGGTTTCACATCCCTCACACTTGGCTTGGCTGGCATTACTACCGGCCGGTGGTACGGCCAAAACCAAACGCTTG
This sequence comes from Krasilnikovia sp. MM14-A1004, assembly GCF_047159485.1. Classification (GTDB taxonomy): domain Bacteria; phylum Actinomycetota; class Actinomycetes; order Mycobacteriales; family Micromonosporaceae; genus Actinoplanes. Next base: position 4,359,829 of record NZ_AP038773.1, read on the forward strand.
GTTCAAAGATCCGTACCTCTTTTTTTGCCGCCCGAAATATGTGGGACGCCAAATGCCCCGCACCCTGTGGGCGCGGGGATGATCACTATTCTGGAATGCCCAATGATCGGGCACAGAAAATGGACGCATTACCGGTAGGAACGGCAAGCCGTCCGCGACAACCGTGGCAGATTCCGCGATACGACTCTTCTACCCGATGACTCGACTGCCTCTCCCGTTCGAGAGAGCACCGTTCACCCCAACAGGAGCACGGGCGGGACATCGGCGGTCGCAGGCGCAGCTCCTCGCGGCAACGCCCTGCGACCACACGGAACACGAGCGCCCGGACGCCGCGAACATCGGCGCAGGCCGGACCCCGGCCGGGAACCAAATCTCCCTCCAATGGCATAGGGGTCCTGGCCGACAGGTAGAGGAAGGGACCAGACCCCGCAGGCATCCTCGTTGCAGACCGGTCGGCCGGGAAGGTCGTGCCATGGGTGTGTTGCAGAGTCGCGGGACCCCTGTCCCGACAGACCGGGGATCACGTCACTCGGCGCGGATTCGAAGGGATGGGCGACGGTGCAGGAGACCGATGTGGAACAGAGCCCCGGGGGCGGCGATGACATCTGCGTCCCGGGTTGATTGCCTGGCGATCGCCCACAGGTTCGCGGCAGAGCCGTACGACTGGCCGGTCGCGCCGCGGTTTCGTCCCGGCAGGCGCTGGTCGGTTCGGCTCGTCGACCGCCCCGACTACGAGGTGTGGCTGACGACCTGGCTCCCGGGGCAGGGAACCAGCTTCCACGCGCACGACGGAGCCGGCGCGGTGCATGTCATGCGCGGCGAGTTGGTCGAGCTGGTCCAGCCGGACGACCACAGTGAGCCCGCCGCCATCCACCTGCTTCGGTCAGGATTCGGTCGTCTGCTCACACCCGGGCGGCATCGTATCGTCAACCAGCAGCCGTTCGTCGCCGTGAGCGTGCACGTACTCGCCGTGGTCACCTGATTCGAATGGGTCCGGGCTCGGTTCCCGCCACGACGCGGTTGCGGCCGGCGTTCTTCGCCGCGTAGAGGTACCGGTCCGCGGTGGACAGGGCGGAGGGCTGGCTACGCGGGAACGTTTCGTTGACTCCGGCGACGCCGATGCTGACGGTGACCGGCAGGCCATGGGTGGTGTCGTGCCAGTCGTGCTCGCTGATGGCCCGGCGGATCCGATCCAACTGCCCGACCGCCAGGGCGATCGGGGTGGCGGGCAGCACGAGGAGGAACTCCTCACCGCCGAGTCGGGCCGTGAAACCTTCCGGGACAGCGGCGGCCAGTCCGGTGTCCAGGAGCTTCGCGACCTGGACGAGTACCTGATCGCCGGTGTCGTGGGAGAGCTGGTCGTTGATCCGCTTGAAGTGGTCGATGTCGACGATCGCCACACTCAGGTCCGGGTCTGCAGCGATCATGGCGGACAGTTCTTCGTCGACATAGCGACGGTTGCGCAGTCCGGTGAGTGGGTCGCGGCGGGCCTGCTTGCGGAAGCGGTCGGCTTCCTCCCGGGCCTCGGCGGTCTCGAACCTGGCGAGCCGTCAGAGGGTCAACGGAATGCCGGAGCGGCGTCGATGGCCGCCACGAGCAGGTCGGCAAGCTCACGGGGCGCGGTGAAGTTCGCGACGTGACCGTGGCCGGGCAGGACGACCAGCTCGGCGCCGGGAATCACTGACGCGACGGCACGGGCCGGGGTACCGAAGGGTGGCCGGTCGCTGCGGGCGCCTTGGATGACCGTGGTGGGGACGGTCAGCGTCGCGTACGGAGCCAGGTCGAACCCGGTCAATTCATCCAGGGCGGCCAGCTCGACGGCGGAGCTCCCGGTAAGGGTGAGGCTTTCCGACCAGCTGGGAAGAGTACGCAGCTGGGCGAGCGTGTGGGCGCTGTCGCCGAGCACGTCCAGGTGGATCGTGGAAAGTGCGGTGTCGAGGTCGCCCCGATCCAGCGCTCTGCGGATGCGGTGCAGGGCCCGCCCGGTGACCGGCCGGTCGAGTGGGAGCGGCGGTTCGTAGAGCGCCAGCGCGCCGAGGTCCGTCCGCGCGGTGCTGGCCAGCAGCGACACCACTGCGCCGTAGCTGTGTCCGACCAGCACCGTCCCGGGACCGGTGCGGTCCAGGAGCGCGCACAGGTCGGCGACCTCGACCATCAGGTCATAGTCGGGACCGAAGTCGGCGCTCGTGGCCCGTCCGCGGCGGTGCGGCGCGACAACGCGGCGGCCGGTGCGCTCCGTGATGCGCGCGGCGACATCGAGCCAATCCCGCCCCGTGTTGAGGGTTCCGTGCAGGATGACCACCGGCGCTTCCGTGCTGGGCGCGGCCGGGACGGTTTCGAGGTATCGGATGATGGCGCCGTTGTGGCCGCGCACCATGCCTTCCAAGGGGGTCACACCGCACACCGTAGCCAGTCCGCTCAATCGGGCGACGAGAGCGTGTCGAGGCGCAGATCGATGCCTCGACGGCAGGATGTCGGCCCGTGGCTCGCGTGGATCCGGGGATCACGGATGGTGCGGTGCCCACCCGGCTTCGCGCAGGACGTCCGTGATCAATGCCGCCGCCGGCTCGAAGTCGCGGCGATTCAGCAGGATGGAGGCGCCGGATGAATGGAAACGCCGAACCTGCTGGAAAATGGCCGAAGCCAGGCCGGAAGCCGCGTCCCGCGGCCGGGACGCCAGCACACTCGTGGCCCGATCAATGATGGCGAGATCGTCGACGCGCAACAGATCCGGGTCGTCGGGGAGCGTCACCGTCGCGAAATTGACGCCGCGGAAGTCGACGCCGTCGAATTTCGCATTCGCGAAATCGACGTTCTTCATCGGATTCGGGTCGGGTTTCTCCTCGCCCAGCATGCGCCCGTCGAACACGACGTCGACCAGTTCACCCGCGAATATGCATCCGGCCAGCGTCGACTGCCAGAAATTCACCCGGGTCAGATCCGCGAACGAGAAATCACAGTCCACGTAGGTCGCCGCGCTGGTACCCACGGAGGCCATGTCGGCGGAGACGAAACGGACGCGACGGAACGTGTTGCCGCGTCCGTCCCGCCACGCGCCGAGCGAGGAACCGCGCAGATCCGCGTGGTCGAACGAACAGTCCTCGATCGTCGTACCCCAGAGCCGCCAGTCCTGGCAGTTGGCCTGCGCGAACCGGCAGTTTCTGAGTTCGCAATCGACGAAGCGCAGGTGCCGCAGATCCGCGTGGTCGAGGGCGATCCCCTCGATGACGGTGTCCTCCCACATCGCCGGCGCTTTCGCCCACGTCACCCCGCGCAGGTCGAACCGGCCGTCGACGACTTCGAGACCCAGGCCGGACAGCGCCTCCCCCGCCCGCAGCCGGCGGACGGCCTCCTCAGCGAGTCTGCCTCCCGACGATGTCCGCCAACGAGATTTGATCTTGGCCGGGGTGGCACTCATTTCCACAGTATACCTATGCCCGGTCCGTACCTCGGTCCGTAGTCGAACATGTGTTGACCCCACATTTTTCCGGTCGTGAGGTCGTACCAGCCGACGTCGGTTCGCGTGCCACCGTTCACGAAATCCGGTCCGGGATAGCCGCTGGGATTCGAGTACACGTCGCCCAGGGCCGGATTGTTGCCGGCCAGATCCTTCACCCGGCCGTCGAGAATGTTGCCCTTGATGGTGTCGGCGAGATGGGGGTTCTTGGCGATTCGAGTCAGGTCCTTGGGCGAATATCCGAGCTGGCCGTTGTCCCATTCCGCCAGCGCCTGATCCGTGTGCCCTTTGAGCTCTGTCGCGATCGGGTCCGGCTCGAGGATGTCGTCGCCCCACATGTCGACGATGCGCGCGCCACAGTTCTCGATGTCGGGGTCGCACTCGGGGTCGGCTCCGGGCGCGCGTGGCTTGGTGCCGTTCGGGTCGACCAGGTCCGTCGGCCGGTTGAACGCGTACGTGTAGGCGTCGGTGCCGCCGGACGCGAGGCCCAGCGGATCCCTGCTGATGAACCGGCCGGCAGCCGGCGCGTAGTACCGGGCGCGGTAGTGGTAGAGCCCGTCGCCGTCGTCCGTACGGCCGGTGAAACGGGTGTCGTTGCCGCCGTCGTCGCCGGTGACCGTCGTGCCGCCGAACGGGTCGTACGAGTACTCGGCGCCCACGCCGGACGGGCCGGCCAGGGCGAGGGTGCTGCCGAGCCGGTCGGTCAGCAGCGATTGCGACCCGTCGCTGGTCGTCCGGGCGAACGTCTCGTCCAGCCCGCCGGTCAGCATGGTGGCCGGCACCGTGCCGCCGGCCTTCTCCCGGATCACGTTCGGGCCGTCGTGGAGGTAGGCGGTGGTGGTGCCACCGATCGTCCGGCCGCTCCGCCGGCCCAGGCCGTCGTACGCGTACGTCGCGGACAGACCGGGCCCGCTGCGGCCGGTGAGCTGGCCGCGGGCGTTCCAGGTGTAGGTGTTTGTGCCGTCCGATGTCAGGTTGCCGTCGTCGTCGTAGGTGTTCGTGGTCAGCTGGTCGGCGGCGTCGTACGAGGCAGGGCCGTACGCCTCGGGCAGGTCGACGCGCGCGTAACCACCGTCCACGTGGGTGACCCGGCCGACGGCGTCCAGTGTGTACGCGATCTCGCCGAGCGTGGTGCCGCCCCGCCCGTACGACAGGCTCGTCAGGTCCCCTTCGGCGTTGTAGCCGTACGTCTGGGTCACGCCGGCGGGCAGCGTCAAGGTCTTGCGCCGGCCGACCGTGTCGTAGGCGATCCCGACCTGGTCGCCACCGCGGGTGACGCTGGTCAGCTGGTCGTCGTCGTTGTAGCCGTAGGTGGTGTCGGCCGCCCCGGTCGCCGTCATGCGGATGCGGCGGTTGGCGTCGTCGTAGGCGTATCCGAGGTCGCCGTCCGGGCCGCTCTCCGCCACCAGCCGGTCCAGCGCGTCAGGCGTGAACGTCGTGGTGCCGCCGGCCGAGTCGGCGATGGTGCGCAGGCGGTTGCCGGGGTCGTACGTGTAGGTGGTCAGGCTCTCCTGGGTATCGCCGTCGACGCGGTATCGGATCGACGCCAGGCGGTCCAGCGCGTCGTAGTCGTACCGGGTCGTCTGATGGCGGCCGTCGGTGGCGGTGGCCGGGTTGCCGTTGGCGTCGTAGGTGTAGGTGGTCGTGCGCTGCAGCGGATCGGCGACGCTCTGCAGCCGGTCCGACGAATCCCAGTCGTACGTGGTGGTGTGCTGGCGGGCGTCGGTGACCAGGTGCAGGTTGCCGTTAGCGTCGTAGCGGTATGTGGTGGTCCGGCCGAGCGGGTCGGTCGTCGACGTCGGATGACCCGCGCCGTCGTAGGTCCAGGTGGCCACGTCACCGGTCGGGCCCGCGGTGCGCAGCGTGCGCCCGGCGGCGTCGGAGAAGCGGGCGGTGGTGTTGCCGAGGGCGTCCGTGACCCCGGCCAGGTCGCCGAGGGCGTACGACAGCGTCTGTTGCTGGTGGTCGTTGTCGGTGAGCCTGGTCGCCTGACCCGACTCGTTGGTGTCGATGGTGACGACGCGGTTCATCGGGTCGGTGACGGTGTGCAGCGCGCCGTCGGCCCCGTAGCCGTAGACCGTGCTGTGTTGCAGGCCGTCGGTGGTCCTGCTGATCTGGCCGTACGGGCCGTCCCGGGCGATCAGCTCGGTGCGCGCGCCGTCGGTGCCGACGAGTTGCCGGACCGAGGTGATCTGGCCGTACGCGTCGTAGCCGAGTTCGGTGCGGCGTCCGAGCGGGTCGACGTACGCCGTCACCTGGTTGCTGTTCGGGTCCCGCGTGACGGTCGTCGTCCGCGCCAGGTTCGTGCCGGAGGCGGTGGTGTCGCTGGTGGAGTATCCGGCAGCGTTGAAGGTCACCCGGCGGACGTGACCCTTGGGATCGGTGACCCGGGTTTCTGTCACCTTCCCGGCCGCGTCGGTGGTGTACGCGAACTGGTACGTCGCGTTGCCGGGCAGGGTCTGCTGCCGGATCCGCCCGCTACTGTCGTAATCGTTGGTCAGATACGTGGTGCCGCGGGCGTCCTCGATGGTCTTGAGCCGCCCCGACTCGTACGTGTAGGTGGTGACGCCGTGGTCGGGGCCGGTGACCGTGAGCAGGTGGCCACCCGCGTCGTACGTGTAGCCGACCGACCGGCCGAGCACGTCCTCCGCCCTGGTGACGCGGTTGTTCGCGTCGTAGCTCAGCCTGATCCACTTGCCGTTGGGCGAGGTGATCTGGGTGATCGGGCCGTTGGCGCGGGTGATGCCGTCGGTCCACGGCGGGGCCGGTGCCCGGGTGATGGTGATGGTGTTGCCGAACTTGTCGCGGATCGACTGCAGCGGCGACTCGTCGCCGAAGACGTAGGTCGTGCCGTCGCCGAGCGTGAGGTCCCAGCCGTCGCCGTTCCAGATCAGCGTGGATCCGTGGAACGCCGTCGGCGTCGGATCGGCGGCGAAGGACGAGTTGAGATAGCCGTTCGGCGGGGCGCCGCCCGGGCTGGTGCGGTGGAAGTGCACGCGGCCGCCGCCCGGCAGGATCAGCCAGCATTCGTAGAACCGGTTCTCCGAGTACAGGTTGAGCCCGTAGTTGAGGTTCGCACCGATGCCGAACGGGCGCGCGCCGGTGTCCGCGGGCTGGTAGGTGCGGGTCAGCGACAGCGGTAGGACGTCGTCGACGCGGAGATCGGTGGTGGTGTCGACGAGCAGGCCGGTGGCCAGGTCGACGGGGTCACCGCCGGTGTTGGGCGGGCCGGCCGGGGGCGCTGCGGCGGGCGGCGGGTCCTCGCCGGGGGTGATCAGCATCGCCCCGGTGAACTGGTAGACCTCGACACCCTTGTTCGGCTCGACGCTGGTGCCGTCGCGGGTGACCGTGCCCTTGCCGTAGACGTACCAGCCCTTGCCGGCCGGGTCGTAGTGCCAGAAGTCCATCACCGCGCCCGGCTTGGCGTGGGTGAAGTTGGGGTAGATCACGCGGGCGCCGGCCGGGAAGAGGTACGCGCTGCCCGGCTGCACGGTGAAGTAGCTCGGCACCTGCGACGGCGGCAGCGGGAAGGGCGGCCGGTCCACCGGGATCGCGGTGATGCCGAGTTCGGTGACGACCCTGCCGTTGGTGTCGCGGACGACCGCGCCGGCCGGCAGCACGACCTTCAGACCGGGAACGGCCGGCGTGGTGATGGTCACCGCGCTGGTGGTCGGTGAGGCGAACCGCACCGTGTGCCCGGTGTCCAGCTTCGACAGCCAGATCGTGTAGGGCAGCACGGTGGTCTGGTTGCCGGCCAGGTCCACGCCGATGTCGTGCAGGCCGAACCTGTGTGTCGGCGTGTTCGCGGTGGAGCCGTCGACGCGCAGCACCCGGTGCCCCGGCCGCAGGCCCTTGAGGAGGAACAGCCCGTCGGCGTCGGTCAGGTCGCGTACGCCGTCGACGATGACCGTGACGTTGGGCAGCGGCCGGTCGTCGAGCGTGCGGACGCGGCCGCTGAGGGCGGTGACCCCGGCGGTCGCCCGCAGTGGACCCGATACCGGCTTCGGTGCGCCGCGGCCGGTGGACCAGCCGGCGCCGGAGAGGTTGGCCGCGCTCGGCCGCCAGCTCTCGCCGTCCCGGGTCGCCGGGAGTGCGGCCGGGACCGGGGTCGAGCCGGGCCGGGGCTTGACCATGGGGCGCCGGTCCGGATGCTTCCGGGACGGGACCTCGGCCGCGCTCGCGCGCTGCGGCCCGACGGCGACCCCGCTTCCGGGTGCGGCGGGCGGGGCGGCTGCCGCCGTCCGCGTCTTCAGCGTGGCCGTCGCCGATCCGGTCGCCGAGTTCGGGCCGATGAGGATCTCGTACGTGCCGGTGGTGGGTAGCGCCGGGATGTTGACCGTCGCGTTGCCGTTGAGATACGCGAGCTCGGTGCCGTCCGGGTTCCGCACCCAGACGTACGGGTAGTACGGCATGGTCACGTTCGTGAACGCGATGGCCAGCAGCCGGCCGGCCGTACCGGCGTACGTGAACCAGGTCGCCTGGCCGATCCGGCCCGCGGTGACCGTCTTGGCCGTGTTGAGGGTGAGCGCGCCACCGCTGATCTGCGCCGACACGGTCGCGGTGACGGCGCCGGCGCCGTGGTCGGAGGCCATCACGGACATCCGGTAGGTGCCCGCCGCCAACTGGTAGGTGTCCAGGCTGGCGACCTTCGGGATGGTCTCCCCGAGGATCAGCGTCCCGGTCGGACCGGCGAGCCGGACGTAGATCGTCGATGCCGTGAACGTCCAGCTGCTGAAGCCGAACGAGAGCCGCTGGTTGGCCGTGACCGCGATCGTGGTGTCGACGTAGTGGCCGGCGGTCGCGGTGAGTGCGTGCGCCGACCCACCGACCGTCGTGGCACCGGCGTCTGTCGCCTGGACCAGCGCGAAGGTGAGCGATCCGCCGGTCGCCGCGCGCGGCTGCACCTCCAGCCGGTACGTGCCGGCCGTGGTGAACGGGTCCATCGCCAGCCAGATGTCGTCGAGCCACCCGGAGTAGATCGGCGAGCCGTCCGGGCGGGTCACGACCACCCAGACCACGTACGTGTAGCCGTAGGCGCTGATCGCCATGCTGAGCCGCTGGGCCGCCGCCCCGGTGAACGTCATCCGGGTCGGCTGACCGAGCCGGGGCGACGTGATCGTCTTGTTGGTGCCGACGGTCAACGCGCCGCCCTCGATGGTCGGTGACGCGGTGACGGTCACCGAACCCGAGGCGCCGTCCAGGGGCCGCAGGACGAGCCGGTACGTGCCGGTGGTCGCGGTCGGGAACGTGACGGCACTGATCGAGTCCATCGTGACGTCGTCGACGAAACCGCCGCTCGGGTTCGTCACGGTCATCGCCACCAGCGCCGAGGTGGGCAGTGCCCAGTTGCTCAGCGCGATCGTGACCTCTTGGCCGGCCGTACCGGCGACGGTCAGCGCGACCCCCCGGCCCGCCGGCAGCGAGACCGGGCTGCCCGCCCCGGTCAGGCTCAGCGATCCGCCGCTCTGCGGCTGGGTCAGCGTGACGGTGTAGCCACCGGTCTCGGAGCCGGTGCTGAACAGCAACGTGTACGTGCCGGTGGCGGGCAGCGTCGGCAGGTCGGTCCAGCTGGCCGGAATGCCGATCACGGCCAGGGTGCTGCCGTCCGGCTCGACGATCGTGACCCGCGGGTAGTAGTTCAGCGTCACGTGGGAGAGGTCGAGGCTGAGGCTCTGCCCGGCCGTACCCGCGAAGGTCAGCTGGGTGTCCTGGCCCGGCCGGGTGACCGACACGTTCTTGGCGGTGCCGATGGTCAGCGCGCCCGCCGACGCCGGGCTGGACGTGGTGACGGTCAGCGAGCCGGTGTGCTGCTCGTTGCTGCGCAGCAGGATCGTGTACCGGCCGGCACCGATGGTCGTGAAGTCGGTGTCCAGATACGGCAGGTCGATCAGCTGGCGCGAGTAGCCGTAGCCGCCGTCGGCCCCGGGCCAGATGACCGGCGTGCCGGCGGGGTCGCGCACCTCGGCGACCAGGGTGCCCGTCATGCTGCCGGTGAAGCCGAGACCGATGTGCTGGTTGGCCTGCGCGTCGACGGTCAGCTCGGCCTGCTGGCCGGGCCGGGTGAAGGAGACCGCGGTGGTCGCGCCGTTGAGCGCGAGCGACGCCTGGATCTTGCTGGACAGAGTGGCCGTGACCGTGCCGGTCGCGCTTGCCGAGGTGGGCTTGAGAACGACCTGGTACGTGCCGCTGACCGGCAGCGGCGGCATGGCCCAGCCACCGTCGAAGGTGGACATCTGCCACGCGGCGTCGTACTCGTCGCGCGCGAACGACAGGCCGTACGGCGTGTAGCCGTAGATCAGCAGGTCACCGACTGTGGAGCCGGTCAGGCCGAGGCTCAGCTTCTGGCCCCTGGTGCCGGTGAAGCGCAGCACCGCCACCTTGCCCGCCGTCGCGAAGCTGACAGAGGTGGCCGCCGCGTCGGCGGTCAGGACGGCGTTCGACCCGATGTCGGCGGCCGTGAACGGCTGTGTCACGGCCACGAAGTCGCCGGTCGCGGTGGCCGCACCGCCGGGCGTGGCGACGCTGATGCGCCCGGAGACGGCCGCGGCCGGCACGGTGACGGTCAGGCTGGTCGCGGTCGCCGCGCCGACCCGGGCCCGGGTGCGGCCGAACGCGACATTGTTCTCGCCCGGCGTGGTCGAGAAGCCCGTGCCGGTGATCGTCACGGTGGTGCCGGAGGCGCCGGATGCCGGGCTGAACCCGGTGATCGTGGGCGCCGGCACGGCCGGGGTCACGGTGAACGTCTGGCTGCTGGTGGCGGTGGCCGAGCCGGACGTGACGGTGACGGTCCCGGTGGTCGCCCCGGACGGTACGGTCACCACCAGCCGGGTGGCCGACGCCGAAGTCACGGTGGCCGTGGTGCCGTTGAACGCGACAGTGTTGCCGGCGGTCGTGGTGGCGAAGCCGGTGCCGCTCACGGTCACGGCGGCCCCGGCCGGGGCCCGGCTGGGCGCGATCGCGGAGACGGTCAGTGCGCCCGGGGCCGTACGGTCGATCGAGGTCAGGTTCCCGGCGTCGTCGTAGGAGTACCGCGCACCCGCCCCGTCCGACGCATGGCTCACGCCGCGCAGCTGCCCCGCCCCGTCGTACGCGTAGTCCGCGGGCCGGGCGGTGGCCGCTGCCCGGGCGGCCGGGCGGCCGGCGGACCCGGCGGGATGGGGCGCGTGGCCCGCGTCCTCGTACCGGGGCCGGGACAGTGTGGCACCGGCCGAGTCGGTCGCGGCCCCGGCGGGCCGGGGCGACCACGTCAGCTGGCCCGTGAACAGCGCACCGACCGCCAGCACCACGGTCAGACGGCGAAGGAGCATGACCCGACCTCCCAGTCCAGTCCGGTCGCTCCAGTGTGGAGTCACCAGGAGATCAACATCGATAGGTGGGATGCAGATCGGGACAGGGGTGGGACAGATCGCTGTCGATTGCCATACGCTACGACCATGCCTTGCACTGGGGGAAAGGCACGATGAGTGGAACGGCTCAACTACAGGATTTCGCGGCCCGGCTGCGCTCGCTGCGGGCCCGGTCCGGGATGACGTTGCGGGAGTTGCAGGCGGTCACGTACGCCAGCGACTCGGCGCTGTCCCGCTATCTGGCCGGGCGCGGGGTGCCGCCCTGGAAGGTCGTCGCGGCGATCTGCGAGCAGGCCGGCGCCGACGCCGCGGAGCTGCGGCCGCACTGGGAGCGGGCCCGTGCCGTCCGCCGGGGCCGGGTCGAGCCCCCGCCGCCGCTGGTGGAGCTGAGCGCGGTCGAGGGCCACCTGGCGCGGATCTCCGACGAGGTGTCGACGGCGATCGAGGAGACGCTGGCCCGCGGCGATCAGGTGCCGCGGCATCTGCTGGCCGTGCAGCGGTCCGGCGCAGACGCGCGGGTCCGGCTGCGCGCCGCCCAGCGGCTGCTCAAGCGCTCGTCGTGAGGATCGACCGCAACCCGTCGAGCGACGGCGGCACGAAATAGTAGCCGCCGCCGAACGGCAGTACGTAGCGCTCCAGCGCCTCGCCGTCGAGCCGGCGCTGGACGGTCGCGAAACCGGCCTCGATGTCCCGCTGGAAACAGATGAAGATCAAACCCTGGTCCGACCCCGCACCGTACGAGTAGCCGCGCCGCAGGATCCGATGCCGCTCGCTGTCCGCGGTCCGCGGGTTGGCTCGCCGGATGTGCGCATCGAGCGGCGTGACCCGCCCGTCCGGGTCGTCGGCGTACGTGAACCGGGCGTCCTCCGGGCCCCCGGCAAGCGGCGCGCCGTCGGCCCGGTGCCGCCCGATCATCTCCTCCTGCCGGGTCACCGGGTCACGGTTCCACAGTGGCACGGCGAACCGGATCAGCCGCACCACCTGGTACGTCCCGCCGGCGGCCCAGGCCGGCTCGCCCTCGTCGGCCCAGACCAGCCGGTCCATCAGCGCACCGTCGCGCGGGTCGGGATTGCCGGCGCCCTCCCGGAAGCCGAACAGGTTCCGGGTCGTCGGCAGTCCGGCCGCGGTGACCGTGTTCTCCGTGCGGTAGCCGTCCATGCGCCACCGCGTCCGCACCCCACCGTCGGCGGCTCGTACGAGGTCGTCCGCGGTGACCCTGGCCTCCTCGGCGGACGCGGCACCCACCTGCAGCAACAGGTCGCCGTGGCAGCGGGCCGGGTCGAGCACGTCGCTCGGGAACGCGGGCATGGTGGCCAGCGCTCGCGGCCGTACGCGGGAGAGAGGGAACCTGTCGTCGAACAGCGACGCGCCCACGCCGAGGGTGACCGTCGCCGGGGTCGCGGCCTCGATCCGCGCGGCCAGCGCGGCGAGCGGCCGATCGGGGCGGGATCCGGTCACATCGAGCGCCACCAGGGTGGCGAAGCCGGGCGGTGGGGTCACCACGCCCGGCTGGTGGTCGCGCTTCGGTGGCGGCGCCACGATGCGGCCGGCCGCCGGCACACAACCGGCCAGCGTCGAGGCGGCCGCCGCGGCCGTCAGTATGTCCCGTCGGCGCATCCCGAAACCATAGAACGCACCCGATGCGCCCCGCGAGTGTCGTCAGTGGACTGCGGCGCCCGAACCGGTCGCGCGGACCGTGATCTCCGAGATCGAGGCCCACCGGTTGAGGTTGTTGCCGGTCACGGTGACCCGGACGAAGCGGGCCTTCACCGGGCCGAACCTGACCGGTTCCGCGGCGGCGGACCGGCCGGTGCTGGCCCCGGTGTAGCGGACGGTGTAGGTGCGGCCGTCCTCGGAGGTGGACACCGTGAACCTGTTGACCCTGCCCTTGCCACGGAACCAGGCGATGTCGGCCCCGCACACGCGCGTCGGCGTGCCGAGGTCGAGCGTCGCCGCGGCCGGGAAGCCCGAGCGCGACCAGCGGGTCCTCGGGTCGCCGTCGATGAGGTTGGCCGGCTTGTTCCCGTCGTGACCGTTGGCGGTCGCCGTGCGCGCGGTCGCGGTGCCGGTGCAGGCTTCCGGGTCGCCGCCGGCCGGGCCGGTCGTCGGCGTCGGGCCGACCGTGGCGGTGGGCTGCGGGTCGGTCGCGCCGCGGGGATCGATCTCGCGGACGCTGAGCTTGGTGAAGTCCACATCGGAGGCGTTGTCCCACCGGAACGTGGCGACCGGCCCACCCCAGGAGATCACCTGATTCGGCGTGCCCGAGCAGGGATTGGACCCTTTCACCTGCCAGTTGCCGTTGTCGGCGTAGGACAGCGCCTTCGTCCAGGTGTTGGTGTTGTGCAGGTCGGTCCAGATCTCCAGGTTCACCCCGGCGGCGGTGTTGAACATGACCGCTTTGAAGCCCACCCACCGGCCCTTGAGGCTGCCGGAGGCGCCGGTCCACGGAGAGAACGCGTAGCCGTCGCTGTGGTGCAGCTCCTTCTCCCAGCGCACCGCGCCGTCGCCGAAGCGGATGTTCGCCTTGTACGCGGTGCCCCAGCAGGCCTGTGGCGCCCTGCCGTCGCCGGTGTGGCGGCCGCCGCGGGCGTACCAGGTGAAGGCGTCGTGGGAGTCACCGGCGTTGAACCGCACATATCCGGTGATCTCCACGTCGCGCCAGTCGTTGGCGTCGGACATGACGCCCCGCCGCGCGAGCTCGTTCTGCTTGAAGACGAGCTCTGCCTCGTTTCCCTTCCGGTACGTCGTCGTCGCCACGCCGAGGCGGACCTTGGGGCTGCGCAGTTTGAACGTGCCGTCGGCGTTGCGCTGCAGCGCCTGTTGCGGGTCGAACCGGCTGTCCGACGCCGGCTCCCCGGTCAGCGTCCAGCTCTGGCCGTTGCGCCTCGTCGGGTAGATCATCCGTACGCCGTCGGCGGCGTTCGCGGTGCTCACCACCGCCTTCGCGCCCCCTCCCTCGGAGGTGGCCGCGTACGCCACCGGCATGACGACGAGGGCACCCACGGCGACGCTCGCCACCACGAGACCTGGCTTCCTGACCATTGAAAACTCCCTGCGGGGGGACAGTGATTGTCGTCGACCGCCGAACTCCGGCACGGGCACGGAGGCGGGCCGGACCGGGACGCTACCGCCCGGCCCACGACGCCCGTCAATGGCTGAGCGGCATATTGAGCATCGATTACTCAGGCGGTGCCGGTTGTCCGCCTGACAGCATCCCCCGGCGGGCCGAGGTGCCTCGTCCGGCCACCGGCCGGTATCGATATCCCCCGAGGAGACCATGTGACATCCCCGATGCCGCGCCGCGGCCGGCGGATCAAGACCCTGCTCACGGCGGGAGCGGCCGCGGCACTGCTGGCGGCCGCGATCCCCACCGCGATGGCCGCCACATCACCGGACCCGGCCGCCCGGCCGGGTACCTCGACGGTCCGGGCCGCCGCGGCCGACGCCCGGTCCCGGACCGGCCTGCTCACCACGCTGGACTGGGAGCAGGAGGCCGAGCGGCAGTTGCCTCCCCCCGGCTGGATCAAGCAGTACTGCTGCGGCAAGTCGGTACGGATCGTGGACGCGCCCACCCGCGACGGCCACCACGCGGTGCAGTTCACGTTGGACAAGGGCGATCCCGACGTGTCGAGCAGCACGCGCGCGGAGTTCAGCCAGCCCGACCGGCAGCCCGCCGGCGTCGAACGGTGGTACGGCTTCAGCCTCAACCTGCCGGCGGACTGGCGTGCCGACCGCTCGTCCGAGATCGTCAGCCAGTGGCACCACCAGGGCAACAACGGCTCGCCGCCGCTGGCCCTGCTGACGAACAACGGCCACTGGAAGATCGACTTCCGCGGTTCGATCATCGACCTGGGCCCGTACCAGACCGGCCGCTGGACCGACTGGGTCTTCCACGTCACCTGGCGCACCGACTCCGGGGGGCGTCTCGAGGTCTGGCGCGACGGCGGCCGGGTGCTCGATCGCACCGGCGCCACCCACGACGACGGCGCCAACTCCCCGTACTTCAAGTTCGGCATCTACAAGTGGGACTGGGACGGGCGGCCCAAGCCGTCCGACACCACGCACCGCAGCATGGTCTACGACGCGCTGCGCATCGGTGACCGGACCGCCGGCTACGCCGACGTGGCGCCCGGCCCGGCGGCACCCCCCTCGCCGCCGCGTCCCAGCGGACCTCCCCCGACCGCCCCCGGATCGTGCCTGCCCACCGCCGTCGTCGGCGGCGGCTGGGTGAACAAGCCGGTCGGGACGCAACGGGGCCGGTTCACCACCACGCTCGGCGTGACGCCCTCGCGGGACCGCATCGATGCCCTGGTCACCCTGGCGCCCGCTCCGGGTACGCGCTTCACCGACCAGGCCGCCCTGGTCCGGTTCAATCCGTCCGGAGTGCTCGACGTCCGCGACGGCTCCGGTTACCGGTACGCGACCAAGGTGCCGTACCGGGCGGGGCAGCGGGTCGACTTGAGCATCACCGTCGACGTGCCGGCCCGCCGGTACGACGTGGACGTCCTGCGCGACGGTACGGCGACACCGCTCGCCCGCGGCGCGGCCTTCCGCACCGAGCAGGCGTCGGCGACGAGCATCGGTACGCTCGGCGTCGTCGTGGCCGGCGATGCGGGCACCCTGCGGGCGTGCGACGTGACCAGCGCCGTCACCGCGCCCGGCGGTTCCGGCGCGTCCGGCTCGTTCGTGGTGGCCGCGGCCGGCGACATCGCCGGTGAGTGCGGGGCAGGCTCCGCGACCGCACCCGGCCCGTTCCGGGCAACCACGAGTATCTCGACGACGCCCGCGGATACCGGGCATACTACGGCGCGGCGGCCACGCCGGACGGGCGGACCTACTACAGCTTCGACTCCGGCGCATGGCACTTCGTGGCGCTGGATTCCAACCTGTCCATGGGCCCGGACTCCGCGCAGGTGCGCTGGCTCCGCGACGACCTGGCCCGCAACGGCCGGCGCTGCGTGGCCGCGTACTGGCACCACCCGCTGTTCATCTCGGGGGACCACGGCAACAACCCGGTGAGCCGGCCCGCCCGGGAGGCACTGCAGGCCGCGGGCGCCGATCTGGTGCTGACCGGCCACGACCACGACTACGAACGGTTCGCGCCGCAGCGCGCCGACGGGCGCGGCGACGCGGGTGGCATCGCCGAGTTCGTGGTGGGCACCGGCGGGGCCAGCAACCGCCCCCTGGTGGCCGAACGTCCCCATAGCGTGGTGCGGATGACCAATGTGCACGGCGTACTGAAACTGACCCTCAACGACACCGCCTACATCTGGGAATTCGTCTCGGTCGACGGCAAGGTCAGGGACCGCGGCAGCGCCACCTGCCACTGACGGTCCCGCGCGGGCCCCGCTGCGGCGGGGCCCGCGGCCCGTCCGGCTCCACCCCCGGAGATGATCCGTGTACCTCGGCACCACCCGGACCGCCGACGCGGCGCACCGCCCTCCCCTGCACTGCTCCGGCGATCGCCCGGCTCTGCGGACCCGGCACGCTCCGGAGGTTGCGTCGCCCTGTGTCGTCGGCACGCCGCACACCGGTGATGTGACAGATGTCGCCCGAGCGGTCAAGCGACATCCGTCAACCTGTGGTCACGCTGCGCGACATGTTGATCTTCGCCTCGTCGACTTGATCTCTTCGATGTCCTGCGATTAGCGTCTCGGGCTCGATGGCAGCTTCGGTCTGGTTCCGGCTGCATCTCGACGACGTCCACGGGGGGACTGTGTCTCAGCTGCTGCTTTGCGGCCCTACCACGCTGCGCGGCGAGAGCCGCGACGGCTCTGCCGGCTCAGCGCTTCGCGTACGGGCCCGGTCCTCCCGCGGCATTCGCTCGGTCATGCGCGGATAGCTGTTCGGTTTCTGCGCTGAATCGCACCATCGCACTGTTTTCCACGGACGACGGGAGATTCGTTGATGCCCATTTTCGCGCGGCGACGTGCCGGCGGATGGTCAGCGGTAGGCCTGGCTCTGCTCACGGTGGCGGGAGTGTCGACCAGTGCCCTGGGTGGCACCGCAGCAGCGGCCGCGGACGCCGGGACGGCGTATCCGTTCGCCGCCAAGGTCGACGTGGGCGCGCCCGTTGAGGGCGGCCGGAGCTGCTCCGGCGCGTTGATCGACGCCCGTTGGGTGATCACCGCGAAGTCCTGCTTCGCACCGAACGGGCAGCCGGTCCTCGCGGGGCGTCCCGCGCAGCCCACCACGGTCACCATCGGCCGCCCCGACCTGACGGCGGGTACCGGACACGTGGTCCCGGTCGTCAAGGTGGTGCCGCATCCGGACCGCGACGTGGTTCTGGCCCGGCTGGCCGCGTCGGTCACCGACATCACACCGGTGGCGCTCAGTGGCACCGCCCCCGCCACCGGGGACGTCCTGCGGGTCGCCGGTTACGGTCGCACCGCCACCGATTGGGTGCCGGACCGGCTGCACACCGCCACGTACACCGTCGGCGCCACGACCGCGACCGCGATCGACATCGCCGGCACGGACAGCGGGCAGGTCGGACCGTGCAAGGGCGACGCCGGCGGACCGGGACTGCGGGAAGGCAACGGCACCGTCACCCTCGCCGCCATAACCACCGGCGGTGGGCAGGGCGGCTGCCTCGCCGCCGACGCGGCCGCGCCGCGCGGCGGCACGCAGACCCGCGTGGACGACCTCGGCGCCTGGATCAACGGACAGGTCGATACCCGGGTCACCACCCTGACCGCGCAGAGCAGCAAGTTGTGCCTGGGCGTGGCCGGCAGCTCCACCGAGGCGGGCGCACACGCCATCCAGTGGAGCTGCAGCGGCGCCGCCGACCAGGACTGGCGGATCTCCGAACGCAGCAGCGGCCGGTACGAGATCCGCAACGACCGCAGCAACATGTGCCTGGCCATCGCCGGTGGAGTCAAGGACGACAAGGCCCACATCCTGCAGTGGAACTGCCGCGACAACCCCGACCAGTACTGGCAGCTGACCACGAACGCCGACGGTTACACCAGGCTGCGCAACCTGTTCAGCGACAAGTGCCTCGCCATCGAGGGCAACTCCATGGTCAACGGCGGACACCTCGTGCAGTGGCCGTGCCGCGACGCGAACCTGGACCAGAACTGGAAGTTCCAGAACCGCACGGTCGGTGAGTACCTGGTCAACGGCAACAGCGGCCTGTGCATGGGCAATGGCGGCTCCAGGGACGCCGGCGCCCACGCCGTCCTGGCCGAGTGCGCCGGCTCCAACGACAACGAGTGGCACCTCAACACCCGGCCCGGCGGCTTCATCGAGATCCGCAACGACCGCAGCGACAAGTGCCTGGCCATCGCCGGCGGCAGCAAGGACCTGCGCGCGCACATGCTGCAGTGGAACTGCAACGCCAACCCGGACCAGTTCTGGAGCACGGTGGAATCCGCGGACGGCACGCGGCTGCGCAACAACCTCAGCGGCCTCTGCCTGGCCGTCGAGGCCGGATCCAAGGACGCCGGCGCCCACCTGCTGCAGTGGAACTGCAACAGCAACGCCGACCAGCTCTGGAGCATCAGCGACGGCAAGCGCCACGCACTCGGCTCGAACGCGACGGGCTCGTAGCCGACGACGCCCCATGTCTCGCTGCTAGGACACGCCCTCGATCGACTGGGCAGACGGGAACGCCTGCCCAGTCTTCGGCGTGCACGTCATTACTTGTGATCGGTCACAGCCGGATTCCGGTGTGTGGACAGGAAGGACGAGCATCAATGCCATTCCGTGGTCATCGTCGAGCTGGAGCGGCCGGACTCGCCGTTGCCGCGGCGACGGTCCTGCTCGGTGGCTCGGCCGCCGGCGCGGTCACCGGCGACGCGGTGGACGACAACACGTACGCGTTCACCGCCCGGGTGAACGTCGGCACGCCCGGCGTCGACAGCGCCTGCACGGGTGCGTTGGTGGCGCCGTCCTGGGTCCTCACCGCCCGCACGTGTGTCGCCGGGGCGGGCGCGCCGGCGACGGCCGGAGCGCCGAGCAAGCCGGTGAGCGTCACGCTCGGCCGTACCGTGAATGTCACGTGGGTGGTGCCGCACGCCGACCGGGACGTCGCTCTCCTGCGGTTGCTGACGCCGATCACCACGGTCGCACCGGTAGCCCTGGGCACCGCTGCTCCCGCCGAGGGCGACGCCCTGCGCGTGGTCGGCTACGGCCGCACCGCCGACACCTGGGTGCCGGAGAAGAAGCACGCCGCGACCGTCTCGGTCAAGGGCGTGGACGCGGCCACCGTCACCATCGAGGCCACCAACCCCGATGGCGCCACGACCTGCAAGGGTGACGCCGGCGGCCCGGCCGTGCGTGACAGCAACGGAACGGTGGAACTCGTCGGGATCCACCAGAGCTCCCGGCAGAACGGCTGCCTCGGCCCGGCCGAGACCAGCGAGCGGGGCGCGGTGGAGACCCGTACCGACGATCTCGCCGGGTGGATCCGGTCGAAGGCGGTCGCGCTGTGCGGCGTGACCGGCGAGGTGATTGCGGCGGATCAGGCCGCGGCCGTGGTCCGTACCGCCGATCTCAACGGCGACTGCAAGCACGACATCATCGGCCAGAATGTCGCCGGCGACCTGCGGGCGTTCGCGTCCCGCGGTGACCTGTCGGCCGACAGCAAGCTGTTCACCGGCCCGGGGCTGCAGGTCGGCAGGGGCTGGAGCACGGCGAGCAAGCCCCGCATCCTCATGGGCGACTTCAACGGCGACGGCAGGTCCGACATCATCGGCCAGGACGGCGATGGTGACCTGCGGGCGTTCGAGTCCCGCGGTGACCTGTCGGCGGACAGCAAGCTGTTCACCGGGCCGGGGCTGCACGTGGGCAGCGGCTGGAGCACGGCGAGCAAGCCCCGCATCCTCGTGGGCGACTTCAACGGCGACGGACGCACCGACATCATCGGACAGGCCGTGGCCGGCGACCTGCGGGCGTTCGCGTCCCGCGGTGACCTGTCGGCCGACAGCAAGCTGTTCACCGGGCCCGGGCTGCACGTGGGCAGCGGCTGGACGACGACGAACAAGCCCCGCATCATCACCGCCGACATCAACGGCGACGGACGCACCGACATCATCGGGCAGGACAGCAACGGCGACCTGCGGGCGTGGGCGTCCCGCGGTGACCTGTCGGCCGATGACAAGCTGTTCACCGGTACGGGGCGCATCGTGGGCAGGGGCTGGAGCGTCTCAGCCCAGACCCGCATCCTCACCGGCGACTTCAACGGTGACGGCAGGACCGACATCATCAGCCAGAACAGCGCCGGCGAGCTGCGGGCGTGGGCGTCCACGGGTGACCTGTCGGCCGATGACAAGCTGTTCCCCGGTCCGGGCGTGCAGGTCGGCAGGGGCTGGAGTACGGCGAGCAAGCCCCGCATCATCACCGCCGACCTGAACGGCGACGGACGCACCGACATCGTCGGCCAGGACGGCGATGGTGACCTGCGGGCCTTCGAGTCCCGCGGTGACCTGTCGGCCGACAGCAAGCTGTTCACCGGCCCCGGGCTGCACGTGGGTAGCGGCTGGAGCCTGCCCTCCAAGCCGCGGATCTTCTGATCCGTCCCTGTTCCGGCACGGCCCTGCGCGTGGGGGCCGTGCCGGGAAGCACGCGAACCCCGTCAGCGGTCGAAGACATATCCGAAAGCAGTGAAGGAACTATCTTGCGTGTAGAAGCGAAGCGGAGATGGCGGATCCTCGCCGCCATCGGCGGTGCCGTCAGCGTGGCGGTGAGCTCCCTGCCCTCCGTGGCGTACGGGGCCGAGACGGTCACCGATCGACGCAGCGCGGTGGCGTTGCTGCAGTCCGGCGGGCCGAATCTGGCCCGCGCCGCCGAACAGGCACTGCTGGGGTCCGACGAGGACGTCCGGGAGTTCCTCGCCACGGGCCAGGCCGAGGCGAAGGCGTTCGACGATCGCGCGCGTGTGGACGACCTCATGAGCAGTGGCGGGCCCGCGATCCGCAAGGCCGGGACGGAGGCGCTCGCCGGCGGCACCTCGGCGGTACGGGCATTCCTGGAGTCGGGGTGGCGCGCCCCGCTCGGGCAGGATCTGCGGGTTCGCGCCAACCAGATCATGACCGCGGGTGGGGGCCAGGTCCGGGCCGCCGGGCAGAAGGCGCTCGACGGCGCTGACTCCGACGTCGCCGACTTCCTCCTCACCGGCCGGTACCAGGCGCAGACCGCCGATGATCGCATCCGGGCCAACCAACTGGATGCAGCCGGGGGGCCGAACCTGAAGGCCGCCGCCCAGGCGGCGCTCAACGGGACACCGGCCGAGCTAGAGGAGTTCCTGATCTCCGGGGCCGACGTCGCCCGCGCGCGTGACCAGGAGATCGCCTCCGTCACCGAGTTGGCGAACCAGGCCAAGGAAGCAGGCGAGCTGGCCGCGCGGGAAACGCAGGCGGCCCAGGACGCTTCGGACCAGGCCGTCGAGGCCGCTCGGCTGGCCAGGGTGGCCGCGGAGCGGGCCAAGGAGGAGACCGCGCAAGCAGCCAACTCCGCCGATCGGGCCACCCGGGCCGCGGGCCGCGCCGCCGACGCTGCCAGCCGGGCTGCCCAGGCATCTCAGCAGGCGATCAGCGCGGCGAACGCGGCGAACGCGGCGGCGCGGGTAGCGGCCACGGCCGCGGCGCGGGCGGCGAGCGCCTCCATGCGGGCGAGGCAGGCTGCCGAGCGGGCATACCGGGAGGCGGCCGGGGCGGCGTACGACAGGAACAAGGCCGGAGCCGCTCGGGACGCCGCGAAGAACGCGTACGCGGTGGCCGCGGCGGCGCGGCAGTCGGCCGCTGCCGCGGCGGCGGTGGGCAAGGCGGCGGAGGCGGCCGGCGCCGCCGCGAACGCGGCGAAGAGCGCCACGGCGCATGCGGACCAGGCGGCCGCCGCGGCCGAGAGCGCGGGCGGCTACTCCGGGGTGTCCGCCACCGAGGCGGCTCGGGCACGCAACGCGGCCGGTCTGGCCCGGCGCCGCGCGGCGCAGGCGAACTCGGCGGCTGACGCCGCTATCAAGTACGCGCAGCAGTCGGCGCGATCCGCGTACGAGTCCCGGGATGCGGCCAACGACGCGGCGAAGCACGCCGAGGCGGCCGGAAAGGCCGCCGAGGACGCGGCGAACCACGCGGGCGAGTCGGCGAACCAGGCGAACAAGGCCAAGGACGCTGCTGCGGCGGCGATCGATGCCGCGAACGCCTCCGCCGATGCGGCCAAGAAGGCCGCCGCCATCGAGGAAGCGGCTCGCGCCGCCGACGACGAGCGCCTGCGCCTGCAGACCGAGCAGCGGATGCAACTGGCGATCGAGGCTCGGCAGGCCGAGCAGGACTACCTGACGAAGCTGAATTGGGACACGCAGGAGCAGGCACGGCTGAGCGGCGAAGCGCAGCAGTGGTGGGCCGCGGCAACCGCGCCGGGAGCAAGCACCGAAACCGTCGTCACCAACGGACGCAAGGTCGCCGCGTTCCTGCTCAAGTCCGGTGGACCCTGGTCACAGGCCGCTGCCGCCGACGCGCTCGGCGGCAGCGAGGCCGACGTGGTGATGTTCGTGTCCTCGCAACGGGAGGTCGCCGGTGACCAGGACGACCGCTTCCGGGTGATGCACCTGGCGGCGACGGTCAACAAGCCGGCGTTCACCACCGCCGCGGAGAAGGCCCTCTCCGGTACCCACGGCGTGGTGGTGGAGTTCCTCACGAAGCGGGACTACGAAGGCAAGGACGCCGACGACAGGATCCGCATCAACCAGCTGCTCACCTCGGGCGGCCCGGCGACGAAGAAGGCGGCCAACGCGGCGCTCGACGGTACGGCCGAGGATCGTCAGGCGTTCCTGACCACCGGGCAGTACGTGGCAGCCGAGTCGGATGCCCGGATCAAGATCAACCAGATCATCACGAAGGGCGGCCCGGAGGTACAGGCGGCCGGTCAGATCGCCCTGGCCGGGCCGAGCAGCTACCTGTCGGACTTCCTCAACGCCGTGCAGTATCAGGCGGCGCAGCGCGATTTCGAAGCAGCCACGCACGTGGCCGCCGTGCAACACCAGGTATCCGAGGCGGCATCCGCCGCGGCGACCGCACAGCAGAACGCGCAGAAGGCGGCCGAGAGCGCGGCGCGGGCCCGCGGCGCGTCGGCCGAGGCGGCGAAGTACGCCAACGAGGCCAGCGCTGCCGCAACCCGAGCGCAGAACGAGGCGGGTCGCGCGAACACCGCCGCCACCGAAGCGGAGGCGTCGGCTCGTAAGGCGGCTGCCTCGGCAGCAACGGCCCGTTCGGCGGCGGCCTCCGCGAACCGGGCGGCGCAGTCAGCGCAGGCTTCGGCGAACCGGGCGACCGCATCGAGCCGGCGTGCGGCGCACTACGCCGCCGGCGCGGTGCAGGCGGCACAGGCGGCGCGGGCGTCAGCGGTGGAGGCCGGCAAGAACGCGGGCGAGGCGGCGACCTACTACGCCGGGGCCATCGGTCAGTACCTGACGAAAATGCGTCAGGAGATGCAGGAGACCAGGCCGGGCAGCAAGGAGCCGTGGTGGATGGGACTCGAACGCAAGGGTCCGAACAACACCACCCCGTTCCAGCTGGGCGTGCAGTGGCTGACCGGTGACGGCGAGCGGCAGCAGCGGTTCTTCGACGGCGACCCGATGACCGAGCTGATCAAGAAGCACGACCATGTCGCGGACGTCCGCTCCGGCATCCTGGAGAGCCTCCGCAACGGCGGCGCGGGCGACGGCGACGGCGACGGACTCGGACACGGCGACTACGGTCTGGGTGGGACCGGCGGAGCGGCGAAGTACGTCAAGGACTACTCCACCCTGCTGACCGCGGGCAAGACGGGCAATCTCGCCGTCACCTACCTGGGGTCGTACCAGATGGAGTTCTACGTCTACGACGTGGATCGGGTGCACAAGACGGCCAAGGTGTCGTACTTCATCGAGAACGAGTCCGACATCCAATCCGCCACCCATCCTCCGATCATCGGATACACCGATTGGTGGAGCCGGAACATCGGTGACCCGTTGAACAATTTCGTCAATAGCGGCGGTGGTCCGTTGTCGAAGACCAACCAGTCGATCCGCTGGACTGAAACCGTCAGCTGGAACTGAGCGACGGCGAAAGGTGGGGTTTGCGATGGCTCGGAACATCGTCAGGCACGTTGCTGGAGCAGCAGCGAGCTGGCTGACGTTCTGCGTCGAAGGTGTTCTCGCCTATGTGGGCCTGCTGGTGTTCGCGTTGATGACGGACGCGGACGCCGGCGGCCCACTGGCCGGCCCTTTCCTCGTGCTGGTCGCCGCCGCGCTCGGCGGTGTGCTGACCGCCGCCGTACTGTTTCCCTCGCTGTTGATTGCGGAGAAAGTCGGTCGGCTGCGGTGGCTCGTGGCCGTGGGAATCGCGGCCACGGTGCTCGGCCTGCTGTTCGTCGGGTTGTCAACGGTAACCAGCATGACCACGAAAGAGACGATGATCGGCTGGTCGGTCGCGACGGCGTCCAGCATTCTTCCGCTGACCGCCTGGTTCGGCATCGCCACCATCGGCTCGTGGTTCCGCCGCCAACATCACTGATTCATATTAGTAAGCCTGACCATTTCGAATTACGTAGACAGGTACTGGACGAAGGGAAGAATGTTGCTTTCGAAGAAGCTGCTTGCTCTGACCGCGGGGGCAATCGCGTCATCGGCCGCCGTCGTGGGGCTCTCCATCAACTCGGCTTCGGCGGAGTCCGCATCGGATCCGAAGTCACTCGTCGAGGACTACAGCTACCCGAATGCCGACAAGATCCTTGCTGAGCGCGGCATCAAGCTGATTCGCGGCTCGGGAACGATCATGCTGGCCGACTGCCCGGCGACTCCCACCAACAACGATCTGATCTGGGTGGCGACCCTCAAGGGCAACGTGTGCTTCAAGGCCACCTCCAGCACCGGTTTCCTGAGCCTGGCCATGGACGAGGTGTACTCCCTGCGTGGCGACGACCACAAGGCGAGCGCGACGGTGACGGTGGACGGCGAAACCGAACAGCACAACCTCAAGACCGGGGTGTGGAAGGGCGTCGGCGTCGGCGAAGACGAGAACAAGCCCCTGGCCACCCTGCTGGAGATCCGCGTGAACCCCTGATCGGACTCCTTCCTGGCGTGAGCACGCTCCGGTGTCTCACGCCAGGGAGTTGTTCCGTACGGGTTACGGCGTTCAGGAGACCAGAGCGCCGGGGGCCAGCAGGGCGGTCACCCGGTCCGGGGGCTCGGGCCTGGAGAAGTGGTAGCCCTGGCCGTACGGGCAGCCCATCCGGAACAGCAGGTCTCTGTGGTCCCGGTGCTCGATGCCCTCGGCAACGACCGCGAGTTTCAGGATCTTGGCCAGACCGACGATCGCCTCGACCAGCGCGTACTGCTCGTCGCTGTTCCCGATCTCGTCGATGAAGGACTTGTCGATCTTCAGGATGTCCACCGGCATGTGGCGCAGGTAGCTCAGCGAGCTGTAGCCGGTGCCGAAGTCGTCGATGGCGATCCGGACACCCAGGTCGCGCAGCTCGCTGAGGTCCGCCCAGACGTTCTCGGCGTCGCGAAGCAGCAGGCTCTCGGTGACCTCCAGGAGCAGCCACTCGGGACGGGCGCCGGAGTCGTCGAGCGCGTCGCGCACCTGGCCGACGAAGCCGGGGGTGCGGAACTGCCGCGCCGAAACGTTCACGCTCACGTACCGCAGCGGCCTGTCCCCGGCGGATTCCCGGAAGCCGACGAAGGTCCGCAGCGCATCGCGCAGCACGGCGTTGCCGAGGGCCACGATGGAGCCGTTCTCCTCGGCCAGGTCGATGAACCGGTCCGGGCCGAGCAACCCACGGGTCGGATGCTGCCAGCGCACCAGCGCCTCCAGGCCCACGACCTCCTCGCTGCCCAGCTCGACGATCGGCTGGTAGCGCAGCACGAACTGGCCATCGGCGACCGCGTCGTTGATCGACGCGCGCAGCTCCAGGCGTTCCTCCACGGCGGCATGCAACTCGGTGCGGTAACGCTGCCAGGTGTTCTTGCCGTCGCCCTTGGCGAGATACATGGCAAGGTCGGCCTGCCGCCGCAGCTCCGTGCTGCCCTCCGCCTCGACGCTGGTCGCCACGCCGATGCTGGCCTTGGCGCTGACCACGTGCGTGCCGCCGCTGCCGTCACCGACCTCGACCGGCACGCTCAACTCGGCGACGATGCGGGCGGCGACCCGGTCGACGTCGAACTCGTCGTTCGCGAACCCGACCAGAACGGCGAACTCGTCGCCGCCGGTGCGTGCCACCGTGTCCATCGAGCCGACCGTCCGCGAGAGGCGCTCCCCGACCGCGATCAGCAGCTGGTCACCCACGGCGTGCCCGAGTGTGTCGTTGACCTCTTTGAAGTCGTCCAGGTCGAGGAAGAGCACGCCGATTGTGGAACCGTCGTCCGCGGCGCGCGCGGCCGCATGCTCCAGCCGGTCCTGGAACAGCTCGCGGTTGGCGAGCCCGGTCAGACCGTCGTAGAAGGCCTGATGGGTCAGGTCGCCCTCGAGCTTGCGGCGCTCGGTGACGTCGCGCATCGTGAGCACGAATCCGTTGACCGTCGGGTCGGCGCGCAGGTCCCGGCAGCCGCATTCGACCTGCAGCAGCCCGCCGTCCGCGCGGACGGCCCTCAGGTCGACGCTGTCCTGACGGCCGCTGGCGAGCAGGTCGCGCAGCTCGGCCTGGTCGGTACCCGCGAACAGGCCGCTCAACGGGGTGCCGACCAGCTGCGGGCGTCCGAAGACGTGCTCGGCGGAGGGGGACGCGTACCGGATCTGCTCCTCGTCGTCGACGATGAGGATCACGTCGGAGGCGCTCTGCACCAGCGTACGGAAATAGTCGGCGCTGCTGCGGCGGCTCACCTCCTCGGTGAGGCTGATCCGGCCGATCGCCATGGCGCCCTGCGCCATGAGCGCTTCGAACGGCTGCCGCAGCGACTGCAGCAGGCCGGGCGCGGCCGCGAGGTAGGCGTGCATGGCGCGGCCCGGGCCATCCGCCGTCCGCCCGCTGCCGAGGACTGTCGCGTGCAGAGCGAACGCGTGGCCGGCCAACTGGACCGCGATGTTCTCCGGCAGCGTCGCGACCTCGGACAGGCCGGCCAGGTGACCGGGCGGCGTGTCACCGGCGAAGTCATCGAAGGCGAACGTCAGACGGTACGGCTCGCCGCCTTTGATCAGGTCTGCGACGGCCAGCCGCAGGGCGACCGCGGCCTCCCGCTCGCTGGCGGCCGCGACGAGCCTCGCGCCGGCCTCCCGCAGGACCCGCTCGCGGGCGCCCGCCTCCCGCTGGGTCTGCAGCAGGTCGAGCACCCGGGCGATGACCAGCAGGAACATCGAGGCGCAGGCGACGGCGATGACCAGCGCGTCGTGGACCCCGTCACGGAGGTCCTCGACGGCGAGCAGGACCGGCGCGATCAGCGCGGCGACGGACATCAGCGCGATGCGGCGGCCGCCGGTGTGCGCCACGAGCCGGCTGGGCTGCCGGGCGAGGGTCAGCTGGGTCATCGACGGGTGCAGGGCGCAGACACCGAGGGCGGTGTAGAAGAAGACCCAGCCCGCGTCGGTCGGGCCACCCACCGCCCAGGTACCGGCCAGCTGGCGCAGACCGTACAGGACGTCGGTGATCAGCAGGCCGGAGACACCGGCGCCGAGGATCGTGATCGCGAGGTTGCGTCCCGGCGCGATGAGCAGGCGCAGCAGCATGGCGAGCGCGAGCACGTCGCCCAGCGGATATGCCACCGACGTGAGCTTCTCCAGCAGGCTGAGATCGGTGTTACCCACGTACGGCGCGACCAGGAAGACCCAGGACAGCAGGCCGAGGCCGGCCGTCGGCACGAGGGCGTCGAGCAGCGCCGCCCGGTTGCCGCTGTCGGAACGCGCCCGGATGAAGATCAGCAACGCGGCGGCCAGCATCGGGTACACGGCGAGATAGAAGCCGTCCGCCACGCTGGGGAACGGGTCCGCCTGATGCAGGACGTCGGTGAGGATGTTGTAGGTGGTGTCCCCGGCGGTGAAGCTGACCAGTACGCCGGCCAGCAGCCACCAGGGCAGCCGCCGCGAGGGCCGGTGCATGCGCACGCCGGCCAGGACGGCCACGGCGCTGGAGAGGCCGATCGCGGCCCAGGTGTACCTACTGAACGCGGGGAACGCGTAGAAGGCCGCGGTGAGCGCGAGCATCCATACGACGAAGCGGGCATGTGCGGTACGCATCAGAATGTGGCTCCGAATAACCAGCCCCAGCCAAAAAGGGTCTGTCCCGTACTGCCGTATCGGCGGGGAATGCCTCACTCGCAGGAGTTGTGTGACCCGCGACGTCGTCTCAGTTCCGCGTTACCGGCATCCGTCAGACAATTTTCCGGGCCACCGGCATGGATCTCTCAAGTTCGCCCGGCTCCGACCGACCGGAACCCCTGGACCGCGTACTCCGAGCGTGGCACCGGCTGGGCACGTCGTCTCGGAGCGCCGGCGATGGGAGCGAAACGTCATGTCCGTGGCAACGCCGACCGGGTCTCCGACAGACCTGCACCTCTCCGGCTTGCTGTACGACAGTGACCAGACCCGGGTCAGCCGGGTGCCCACGGCGGATGGCGGCACGGTCGTCCGCAAGGAGATGCTCGGGCCGAACGCCGGGGCACGGGCGGACCACGAGCACGCGATCCTGCTCCGGCTGGCCGGCGTTCCCGCTGTCAGCCAGCTCGCGGACGACCACCCGCCCGCCGACCGGCACGGGCTGACCCTCGTCGACGTCCCCGGCCGGACGCTGGCGCAGCTGGCGCCGTCCGAGCGTCCGGACGTCGCCGGCCTGCCGGCGTTCGCGCTGGCGCTCGCGCGCATCCTCGGCCCGGTGCACCGGGCCGCGGTCGTGCACCGCGACATCAACCCCGCCAACATCCTGCTGCGCCACGACGGCCGGCCGGTCCTGATCGACTTCGACCTGGCCACGACGTTCGCCGAGGTCCGCCCCGCGTTCACCCACCCCACCGAGATCCTCGGCCGGCTGCCGTACCTGGCGCCGGAGCAGACCGGACGTACCGGGCTGCCCGTCGACTCCCGCGCCGACCTGTACGGACTCGGCGCAACCCTGTACGAGCTGGCCACCGGGCACCCCCCGTTCGGTGACGGCGACCCGTTGCAGCTGGTGCGGGACATCCTCGCCCGAACCCCGCGACCGCTGGCGGAGTTCGGTGTGTCCCGGGGTCTGTCCGACATCGTGGCAAGGCTGCTGGAGAAGGAACCGGCCCGGCGCTACCAGAGCGCCGAGGGGCTGGTCCACGACCTGACCCGTCTGGTCGCCGAGCCCCAGGCGCCCCTGCGGCTCGGCGGACGGGACTTCCCGAGCCGGTTGTCGCCGCCCTCGACGGTGGTCGGGCGCGACACCGAGAGCGCCGCGCTGCGGTCCGCGTTCGAGCAGGCGGTGCACGGGCGCGCGACGGGGCTGCTCGTCACGGGCGCGCCCGGCGCGGGCAAGTCCGCCCTGATCTCCCAGTTGCGCCCCATGGTCACCGCCGCCGGGGGCTGGTTCGTCACCGGCAAGGCCGACCAGTACCGCCACGACGCCGCCTCCGGGGTGGCCGTCCAGGCGCTGCACGGCATCGGCCGGCTGCTGCTGGCCGAGCCGGAGGACGAGCTGGCGCAGCACCGTACGCGGATTCTCGCGGCGCTCGGCCCCAACGCCGGTCTGATCGCCGCGGCCTCGCCGGAACTCGCCACGCTGCTCGGCGACCACGAGATCGGGGCGGACGACCCGATGGAGCTGCAGGCACGACTGCGGCAGGCGGCCCTCGACCTGCTGCGCGCGATCGCGTCGCCGCATCGGCCGCTCGTCCTCGTCCTCGACGACCTGCAGTGGGCCAGCCCGTCCGCGCTGGGCATCGTCGACGCCATCCAGACCGACAGTCACCTTCGTGGGCTGCTGCTGGTCGGCGCGTACCGGGACCGGGAGGTCGACGCGGCGCACCCGCTCACCGCGTTGTTCGACCGGTGGCAGCGACTGGGAGCGGCGCCCGTACGACTGCACCTGGACAACCTCGGGCCGGGCGATCTGGCCGATCTGGTCGGGCAGATGCTGCGGCTGCCCGCCGAACCCGCGGCCGAGCTCGCCGGCGTGCTGCACGAGCGCACCGGCGGGAACCCGTTCGACACCGTCGAGCTGATCAACGCACTGCGCGGCGACGGCACGCTGGACCTGGGCGAGTCGGGCTGGCGCTGGGACTCCTCGGCGATCCGCCGCCACATCGGGTCGGGCAACGTCGTCGACCTGCTCACCGAGCGCATCGGCCGGCTGGCCGAATCCGACCGCGAGCTGCTGCGGGTGATGGCCTGCCTCGGCGGCTCGGTCCGGCTCGACCTGCTCGCCCGCGCGGGCGGGCACCGTCCGGAGACCACTCGCGAGCGCCTGGCCGCCGCGCTGGACGACGCCCTGCTGGTGATAGACGACGACGGCACGCCCACTGTGCGTTTCCGGCACGACCGGGTGCAGGAGGCGGCCCGCCACGACCTGGACCCGACGGCCCGGCCGTCCACCCATCTGACGATCGCTTGGCGCCTGGCCGCGGATCGCGCCTTCCGCGGCGAGGCCGCCGAGCAGTACCTCGCGGCCGGACCGCTGCTGCGCGACGTCGAACCAGCTGAGCGGCGCACGGCGGCGGAACTGTTCGGCGCGGCCGCCGCGGCGGCGCGACTGATCAGCAACCACTCGACCGCCGAGCAGTACCTCAGCGCGGCGCTCGGGCTCTGGGCGACCCTCGACACGGCCGACGATGATCCCTTGCCCATCGCGTGGGAGACGCAACGGCACGGCGCCCTCTACAGCCTCGGCCGGCTGGACGAGGCGGATGAGACGTACGGTTCGCTGGAGCACCGCGCGCCCGACCCGCTGGCGCTGGTGGACGCGGCCTGTAACCAGATTTCGAGCCTGAGCAACAGGTACCGGCATGCCGACGCGGTCGATCTCGGCTTCGCCCTGCTGAATCGGCTCGGCTACGCCCCGCCGGGCAACGATGCCGGGGCCGAGGTGCGGCGCCGCCTGGACGCGATGTACAGGTGGATCGAAACCGCCTCCGTGACCGAGGACCTGGCCCGTCCGGAGCCGACCGACCCGCGGGCTCTCGCCGCGGCCCGCGTGCTGCAGCGGCTCGCTCCGGTGGCGTTGTTCGCCGCCGACCCGATCGGCCTGCCCTGGGTGGTCACCGCGGCGCATCGCTTGTGGACGGAGCACGGGCCCTGCGCCGCGCTCGTTCCCACCATCGCCAGTGCCGGCTTCGCCACCATCCAGACCGGCGGCGAGCACAGCGTCGGCGAACGCCTCGTCCAGCACGCCCTCGCCGTGGGCGTCGCGCGGGGCTACGAGACCGAGACCGCTCAGGTCCGGTACGTCAACGCCGTCGGTACGCTGCACTGGTTCCAGCCGCTCGAGGACGAGGTGCACCAGGCCCGCCTGGCGCGCGAGGGCCTGCTGCGCGGCGGCGACCTGCATTCGGTCTGCATGGCCTACTGGCCGGCGTTGTTCGCCCTGGTCGACATCGGACCGACCCTCGACGACCTCGACGCCGAGGTGGACGCGGCAATGGCCTTCGCTGGCCGCACCGGCAACGACAATGCCTCCGCCATCCAGGTCATCTACCGGCAGTTCGCGCTCGCCATGCGCGGCCGGACCAGCACACCGGGCGGGTTCAGCGACGACACCTTCGACGAGCTGCAGCACCTGGAGGTCAACAAGCGGGTCGCGCTGCACTACTTCATGTACCGGGCGCTGTCCGCGATCATCTTCGACGACTCCGACGTGGCCCGCTACACCGACCAGGCGGCACGGCTGGCCCCGATGCTGCGCGCCTGTTATACGTACGCCCTGACGCAACTGTTGCTGGCGCTGGCGCTGGCCCGGCAGGTGCGCGACGCCGAGCCCGACGCGCGGCCCGCGCTGCTGGCGGCCCTCGACGGCTGCCGGAACTTCCTGGCCGAACGCGCCCATGACGCTCCCGAGAACTTCGGTCACCTGCTGCGGCTGGTCGAGGCCGAACGGGCCTGGGCGGTCGACGATTTCCGCGCCGCCGCCACCGCCTTCGACGCCGCTCTGTGCGACGCCGAGCCGCGTCAGCGGCCGTGGCACAAGGCGCTGATCGCCGAGCGGGCCGGACTGTTCCACCTGGCCCACGGGTTGCCCCGCACGGGCCGCGGCCTGCTCGCCGAGGCGCGCGAGTATTACCGCAGCTGGGGCGCCGCGGGCAAGGTCCGTCAGCTCGACCGCGTTTACCCCGACCTGCCCATCCCGGACGCCGCGTCGGCGCGGCAGGCGCTCAGCACCAGCGTCCGGGGCGACGACATCGACCTGCTGGCCGTCCTGCGGGCGTCGCAGGCGCTCAGCTCGGAAACCGACCTCGACCGGCTGCAGGCGCGTGTGGTGGAGCAGGTGGGTGCCCTCGCCGGGGCCACCTCCATCCGGCTCGCCCTGTTCGACTCCGACGCGGGCCACTGGACGCTGCCCGACCCGGACCGGCCCGGCGACGCCCCGGTGCCCGTCTCCGCGCCGGGAACCGAACGGCTCGTGCCGGTACGGGCGTTGCACTACGTCGAACGCACCCGCGAGCCGCTGCTGGTCGCCGACACCGCCGGCGACGACCGGTTCGCCAGCGACCCGTACCTGACCGGGGCGCCACGCGGCTCACTGCTCGTTGTCCCGGTGCTGCAGCAGGGTGCGCTGCGGGCGGCGCTAGTGCTGGAGAACCGGCTCAGCGTCGACGCCTTCACCACCGACCGGCTCGGCGCCGTCACGCTGCTCGCCGCGCAGCTCGCCGTCTCCCTCGACAACGCCCACCTCTACCGGCGCCTGGAGACCAAGGTCGCCGAGCGCACCAGCGCCCTGCAGGCCGCCAACGAGCAACTCGCCGCGCTCAGCCTGACGGA
The DNA here is from genome assembly GCF_047159485.1 of Krasilnikovia sp. MM14-A1004. Classification (GTDB taxonomy): domain Bacteria; phylum Actinomycetota; class Actinomycetes; order Mycobacteriales; family Micromonosporaceae; genus Actinoplanes. Next base: position 4,392,471 of record NZ_AP038773.1, read on the forward strand.
CCCGCTGACCGGGCTGGCCAACCGCCGCCGCTTCGACGACGCGCTCGACGCCACCTGGAGGCGAGCCCGCGAGACCGGCACTGCCGTCACGCTCGCCATGATCGACATCGATCACTTCAAGTCGTACAACGACTCGCACGGCCACCAGGGCGGCGACGAGTGTCTGCGCCGGGTCGCCGCCGAGCTCGCCGGCACCGTCCGCCTGGGCACCGACATCGTCTGCCGGTACGGCGGCGAAGAGTTCGCCATCGTCTTCACCGGCGCGGACCACGACCGGGCCGCCGTGGTCGCCGAACGGGCCCGCGCCGCCGTGGAGGCACTCGCCCTCCCGCACGAGCGCACGACAGCCCGCGTCGTCACACTCAGCATCGGTGTCGCTACGCACGTACCGGCGAGCGGTGGATCCGTCCGCGACCTCGTCGAGGCAGCAGACGCGGCGCTCTACCGCGCCAAGGAATCGGGCCGCAACCAGCTGTGCATGGCGCACCCGGCCGCGCACTGACCGGTCGACATACCGGCCGTGATCCCGGCCAGCGGCCGCTGGTGAACGTCCGAGCGCAGGCATATTCGATCGGCTGCGCGATCGGCACGTCCTACTATCGACTGTCGTGCTCACTGAAACCAAGCCGACTCTGAGCGGTGTGCATCGCGGGCTCTATCCCCTCGCCGCCGTCTTCGCATGCGCGGGCCTGGCCAGTGCACTGTGGATGCCGCTGCTGCCGCTGTTCCTCACCAGCGCGGTCCACGCCAGCCCGGTCGAAGTGTCGTTGTTCCTGGCCGTCGGCCCGGTGATGGCGGTGACGGTGAGCACTGTCGTCGCCCGGATGTCCGACCGGTCGATGCGGCGGCGGGTGGTCATGATGGTGGCCGCGGGCGCGGGCGCGGTCGCGATGGTGGCCTACTCGGCGCTGCGCAGCTATGGGCCACTGCTGGTGCTGGCGATGACCCTGGTGCCCCTGGCCGGCACGCTCTACCCCCAGTCGTTCGCCTACGCGAGGCAGTGGCTGGACCGCTGGGGCAGCGGACGATCCGCGTTCGTCATCACCGCGCTGCGCACGCTCACCTCAATGGCCTGGGTCGCGGGCCCGCCGCTCGCGGGCCTGCTCTTCGGCCTCGGCGGCTTCACCGCCATCTTCCTGTCCACCGCGGCGTTGTCCGCGGCGGCGGGAATGGTCGTACTGCTGCGCATACGCGAGGTTGCACCGGCCGCGCCGAGCGACGGCGACGCCGCGGCGCCCGGCCCGCAGCAGGCGTCCGGGACCGCCGGGCGCGGTGAGTTCCGGGTCACCGTGGCCGGGTTCGTGCTGCTGCAATGCGCCTCGGTCCTCGGCGTGAGCGCCATGTCCCTGCACGTCACCAGCGACCTGCACCACTCCGTCCAGGACTCGGGCCTGGTGCTCGGTCTCTGCGCGGCCCTGGAGATCCCCTTCATGCTCGGCGCCGGCGCGTTGTCCCGGCGGATGCCGTTGCGGCGGCTGGTGATCGGCGGCGCGGTCTGCGGCGTGCTGTATTTCGCGGTGGCTTCGTGGACCTCCCAGCTCTGGGTGCTCGGGGTCGCCCAGGTGGGCAACGCGGCGTTCATCGCCGCGATGATGGGCCTGGGCATCACATACGTGCAGGACATGCGCCCGGGACAGCCGGGACGGGCTACCACCGCGTTCACGAACGCATACCCGATCGGATCGCTGCTGGCGAGCCCGGTGCTGGGCGCGGCCGCCCAGTTCGGCTACCGCAGCCCGTACCTGGTGGCCACCGCATGCTGCGGGCTCGGGGCCACCCTGTTGTGGCTCGCGCGCCGCGGATAGCGCAGAGAATCGAGTGCACCGAAACCGTTCCGGGAAGCTGTCTTTTGATAATTCGGTTGACTTGACGGCGTGCTACAGCGACATGACCGTCCGATGTGTTTACCGACTCCCGCACAAGTTCCGGAACCGTCGGGTAGTTGACCATCGTTGATTGCTGGGTAGCATGTATCGCGGCGGCCTAACGGGGGAGATACATGGCCAGCGCAATACTGCTTTATTCTGCCTATCCACTGTGCACTGATGTGGTTCGCATCCGCTGCCACACCGGCGGCCCGGATGTCTGACCAGCAGCCGATTGTCGTCCTCGGTCACCAGTGGGCCCGAGCCACGGTCGGCGCCGATCTCGCCGCGCTCAATGCGGATCTGGCTGCTGCCCTGACCGACGCCGATATGCCGGACCGTGGACTGCTCGCCTATCAGCCCCTCCGCAACGTCGCCGACCCGGACCGGTTCTGCGTCTATTGGCTGTGGCGCGACCCGCAGGACAGGGACGCGACATGGGCCGATCCACCCGAGGCCCTGCAGCGATTCTGGCGCCTCGCCCGCCCATTGTGGCGGGAGGAGCCGGCGGTGACCCGGTACGTATGGTCGCCGGAGCCGGTCCGCGATCTCTGTCCACCCGACAGTCACGTCGTCCTGTCCACCGGCGCGCCGCCACCCGCCGCGGGCGGATCGGCCGAGCGGTGGCTCCTGCCCGAGCCCGGCGTCGACGGGGACGCCGTACGGATCGACGTGATCAGCCCGGCCACGACGGCGCCGGCCGCCCACCGGTGGGCCCTGCTGTCCCGGTAATGGAACGTCTCTCGGTTCCGACGAAAGGAACACCTGCGATGTCGGATAAGTTGATCATCAACCTGTGTCCCACCGGAATGGTTCCGCGCCGGGCCAAGGTCCCCGCCGTCCCGATCACGCCCGAAGAGATCGCGCGGGACGTGCGGCAGTGCTACGAGGCCGGTGCCTCGATGGTGCACCTGCACGCCCGCGACGACGACGAGGAGCCGACCTGGCGCGGCGAGCGATTCGCCGAGATCTGCTCGGCCGTCGTCGAGCAGGCGCCGCAGATCGTGCTCGTCGTGACCACGAGCGGGCGCAACTGGCCCGAACTGGCCAAGCGCGCCGAGTCGCTGAACGTGTCCGGCCGGGCCAAGCCGGAGATGGCGTCGCTGACACTGGGCTCCATGAACTTCGTCTCCGGGCCGTCGGTCAACGCGCCGGAGACGATCAGCGGGCTGGCGGCCGCGATGTACGAGCGCGACATCACGCCGGAGCTGGAGATCTTCGACATCGGCATGCTCGACTACGCCCGATTCCTGATCTCCCGCGGCGTGCTGCGGCCGCCGTACTACCTGAACATTCTGTTCGGCTCGATCGGCACCGCCGGGGTGAGTGCGGCCAACGCCGCGGCCGCGCTGGCCGCGCTGCCGCAGAATTCGACGTGGGCGTTCGCCGGGATCGGCCGCTACCAGCTGGCCGCCAACACGCTGGCCATGAGCCTCGGCGGCCACGTCCGGGTCGGCCTGGAGGACAACCCGTACTACGACTGGAACAGCCGCGGTACGACGACGAACGTCCAGCTCGTCGAGCGGGTGGTCCGGATCGCGCGCGAGCTGGGGCGTGAGCCGGCGACACCGGCCGAGGCGCGCGAGATGATCGGGCTCAAGCCCGTGGAGCGCGCGTGAACGCGCAGACGGCGGTGGTGAGTGACGCACACCGGTGGCACCGGGCGGACGACTACGAGACGCTCGCCCGGGACATCCAGTTCCGCAACGCCGCGGTGCTGGCCCGGTTGCATCCCGATCCGGGGAGCGTCCGGACCGCGTACGAAATCGGCTGTGGCACCGGTGCTCTGACCCGGCGCCTGGCAGAGACGCTGCCGCGCGCCGAGATCGACGCGATGGACATCTCCACGCCGATGCTGGCGCAAGCGAAGCGCAGGGAGTTGCCGGACCGGGTCCGTTTCCAGCTCGGCGCGTTCCCGGACACGGTGCCCGACCGGAAGTACGACGCGGTGTTCAGCAACGCGGCGCTGCACTGGATGCACCCCCGGTACGACGACGTGTTCCGGGCCATCCGTGCCATCCTGCGGCCCGGCGGGCTGTGCTGTGTGGCGAGCGCCGCCCGGACCGCCGGCACGGACCGGTTCTCGGCGTACCTGACGAATCGGCTGGGTGTGGTGGACGCGGACGCCGACGACTTCGACCGGCGCCGCCTGACCGCCGCTCAAGCGGCCGACCTGGCCGAACGGGCCGGACTCGTGGTGCGGGACGCCTTCGTCGTGGAGCGCACCGCGGCGGTGCCGGCCGGCCACTACGCCCGCTGGTGGGTCGCCAGCGGCGGACCCTGGCGCGCCGACCAGCGCGCGGCGGCCGACTCCGTCGACACCATCGTCGGCCGGCTCGGCAGCGCGGACGTGGAGCTGGTGCACGCGAGCGTCTTCCTGCTGCTCCAGGCACCGCAGTGAGCGCCGTGCGCGACGTTCTGCGGGATCGCCAGCAGTGGGGCCGCCACACGATGGTGTCCACCGGCAGCGCGGCGGCCACCCTCGCCGCCCTCGACGTGCTGGACGAGGGCGGCTGCGCGTTCGACGCGGCGCTGACCGCGTCCGCTGTCATGACGGTGACGATGCCGATGGCTTCCGGGCCCGGCGGGGACGCGGTCGCGGTGCTGCACGTGGCGGGCGGCGCCGAAGCGGTGGCGCTGACCGGGCTCGGCCGGGCCCCGATGGCCGCGACGATCGATGCCTTCGCCCGGCGCGGCCACTCGACCGTGCCCATCGACGGGATCCTGTCCGCCGTCACGCCGGGCCTGCTCGACGCGTGGTTCGCGCTGCACCGTGCGTACGGCACGATGCCGCTGCACCGTCTGCTCGCACCGGCGGTGCGGCTGGCCGAGGACGGCGTCGTGGTCACCGGGCAGACCACCCGCTGGATCAAGGACAACCTGGCCCTGCTGATCCAGCCGGGGTTCGCCGAGGTGTACGCCCCCTGCGCCACCCGGGCGGCGGTGGGCTCACTGCTGCGCCAGCCCGGTCTGGGCGGGCTCTACCGCATGGTCGGCGAGGCGGGAGTCACGGCCGCCGAGGTCCGGCGGGCCGTCGGTGAGCGGATCGCCCGAGTGAGCACCGAACTCGACGGTCTGCTGGCAACCGACGATTTCGTGGCCGACACGAGCGAGCTGACGCCGGCGGCCACCGCCGTGATCGGCGGGCACCGGGTCGCCAGCACGCCTGCACCGACCCAGGGTCCGCTGCTCCTGCAGAACCTGCTTCTGTACGAGCGTCGCGCCGAGGGCCTGTCGCCCGGATCCGCGGAGTCGGTCCACCTGCTGGCCGAAATCGTCAACCAGACCTACGGGTGGCGGCTCGACAATCTGGCCGACCCGCGCTTCGCCTCGTTCGACGACCCGCTGGACCCCGGGGTCGTCGACTCGCTCGATGCAGGGGTGGATCCCGAACGGCGCAGCCCCAGCCGCTACGCCGGGCACTACTCGGCGGGCGACACCACGCACCTGGCCGTCGTCGACCGGGCCGGAAACGCGGTCAGCTGGGTGCAGAGCCTGGGGTTGGGATTCGGCGCCGGGGTCGGGGTGCCCGAGTGGGGGCTGCTGTTGGGCAACCGCCTAGGTCGGAGCACGACCCTGAACCCGTCGCACGCCAACCGGTGCGAGCCCGGCAAGCGGCCGGTCAACACGATCCTGCCCTGGAGCGTGAGCACTCCGTCCGGCGTGCGCTGGCTGGGCGGCACCCCCGGCGGCGACGGGCAGACCCAGTGGAACGCGCAGGTGCTCGGCGACCTCCTCGTGCACGGGGCGAGCCCGGCGGCGGCGCTGGGCCGCCCCCGCTGGACCTACTTTCCGGGCAGCGACAAGGTGGAGGCGGCTCTCCCACCGCAGTTGCATGTCGACGCCGACATGCCGGCCGGCACCCGCGAGGATTTGCGGCAGCGGGGCCACGACGTGGTGACGAAGGCGAGCGTGGGCGGCGTGCTGCGGGTGCTGGGGTGCGCCCCGGACCACCGTTACGGCCTCGACGACGGCCGGCAGGAGGGTCTGACGGCAGGCCGGTGACCGTTCGCCCGCGGGTGACGTGCAGCAACGACGAGGAGAGCTCCGATGACGAGAACATTTCCGGCCGACCCGGCGGCCATGGCACATGCCGTGGCCGCCGCCGTCGTGCTCAAGGCCGACGACGGGGCACGCGCGGCCAACCCGTACTACTGGCATCGGGCGCAACCGCTGCTCACGGCCGTCCTGACCGAGATCGACAGCTACGGGGACGCCGACCTGGCCGCCGCGACGGCGGAGCTGCTCGGCGACCCCCGCAGTGTCGGCGCCTGGGAACGGGTTCACGAGCTGGTCGCGGCCTCGGTGACGGACGCCGCGACGGCACCCCTGGTGCGGGCCGCCCGGGAGGTGGCGATGAAGTCGCGCCTGGACTACCACATCGGACACCGGTACGACCCGGCCGCCGAACCCGATCCGGACTGGCGCTCGTGGCCGGGCGCCGGCCCCTCCGGCGGAGCCGACCCGGAGGTGCAGGTCGTGGTGCCGTTCCGGGACCGGTCCGCGAGCGGCACCCGCGCCCGCAACCTCCTCGCCTGCCTGAGCGCGCTCGCCGACCAGTCCGCGAGCCGGGAGTCCTACCACGTGACGGTCGTCGAGTCGGACGACGCGGACCGGTGGAGAGACGTGATCTCGAACCACGTCGACGAGTACTTCTTCGCGCCCCACCGGGGGGACTTCAACAAATGCTGGACGGTCAACGTCGGCGTGGTCAACACCGCCCGCCCGGCGCCACTGGTCTGCGTCCTGGACGCGGACGCGTTGGTGGACCGCGAGTTCATCGAGCGGAACGCGGCCCGGTTCCATCGTCGTGGCGCGGGCGGGTTCCTGCCGTTCCGCGATCTGTTCTACCTCGATGCCGCCGCCTCGGCGCGGGCGGTCGGGCACCGCCGTACCGGCAGCCCCCGGCCCGATCCGGCCAGCCTGCGCGGCTTCCTCGTGCACCGGGCACCCGGGGTGTGTGTCTGGCTGCGCCGTGATGTGTTCGAGGCGATCGGCGGCATGGACGAACGCTTCGAGGGCTGGGGGCGCGAGGACATCGACTTCGTCCTGCGGGCCCAGCTCGCCACGGCGTTCGACCAGTACGACGACCAGATGCTGCACCTGCACCACCCGTCCTCGGCACAGCTGTCCGACGGCCACACCGTGAACGCCCACATCCCCCTGCTGTCGTGGGCGCCGACGGAGCCGATCGGTCGGCTCGACCGGTTCCCCGCCGAACCGGTCCGACACTGAAGGGACGCCATGTCCATCGCGATTCTGGCCAGCTGCAACCTGCCCACCGAGTCCGGCGATTTCGTCCTGCACGTGTTCGGGGATCCGGACGACGGGACCGAGGAGGTGGTCGCCCTCGTGCACGGCGCGGCCGGGGACTCCGCGCCGCTGGTGCGCCTGCACAGCGCCTGCTTCACCGGAGATCTGCTGGGCTCACTGCGCTGCGACTGCGGCCCGCAACTGACGGAGGCGCTCCGGCTCATCGGCAACGAGCCGTACGGCATCCTGCTCTACCTGATGCGCCATGAGGGGCGCGGCATCGGCCTCGTCAACAAGATCAAGGCGTACGCCCTCCAGGAGGCCGGCCTCAACACCGTGGACGCGAACACCCACCTCGGGCTGCCGGTGGACTCCCGCGACTACACGGCCGCGGCCGCGGCGCTGCAGCTGCTCGGAGTCGACGGCGTACGCCTCGCCACCAACAACCCCCTCAAGATCGAGGCCGTGCGCGCCGCCGGGATCGCGGTGACCCGCGTCTTCCACGGTGGTTTCGTGGGCGCCCACAACGAGGAGTACCTGCGGGTGAAGGACCTGATGATGGGCCACCTGAACGCGCGCGGCGTGCCGGCCGAACAGATTCCGGCCACCGAGCGGTGACCACCGAGCGACACCCCTGGGGGCCGACCATGAGCGCGACCGATCGGGACTGGCTGCTGCAGACGATCCGCCTCTCCCGTCGCTGCGCACCGGTGTCCACCGCCTACAACGTGGGCGCAGTCCTCGTTCGGGGCGGCACGGTCATCACCGAGGGACACTCACGCGAGACCGATACCGCGGTGCATGCAGAGGAGGCGGCTCTGGCCAAGGCCGCCGGGCAGCTCCTGACCGGCGCCACCCTGTACACCAGCCTCGAACCGTGCACGACACGGGCGTCCCGCCCGGCCGACTGCACCCGCCTCATCCTCGACGCCGGCATCGCCCGCGTGGTCTTCGCCATGCGGGAACCCCCGCGGTTCGCCCGCTGCGAGGGGGTCGCGACGCTCCGCGCGGCCGGCGTCGAAGTGGTGGAGATCGGTGAGCTGGCACCCGAAGTGCTGAGGGTCAACGCGCACCTCCTCGGCTGAGGCGCTGGTTCGACTTCCCGGGCGAACGGCCCGGCGGTCGGCGTTTCACCTGCAGGCGGCACGCCAACCGCCGGATGCGGTGACGTCCACCGCGTCACGCACCCCGTGCTCGGTGGTCAGGAAGCCGGTGACCGATGTGCCGTCGTCCAGCCGTACGGCGCCGAGGCAGAGCGGCGGCGGCACGGTGGCGAGCAGCTGTCCCACCGCCTGATGCGGCACCTGCCACACCTCCAACGCGATGCCGGTGGCCGGGCCGTCGCCGGTGAACACCAGTCCCGGACGGGCCACTCCCGGCCCCGGCAAGCGGTACAGCCGGTAGCCCGGCGCGGTGCGGGCCCGTGCATGCAGCAGCCCGCCCAGCTGCACCAGTTGCGGGTTGAGCGGCATCCCGCTCAGGTGCGCTCCCGCGACGGCCACCAGACTGGTCCCGGCAGCCGGGGCGGACGACGCGACCGGTTCGCCGCACCACGCCGCGGCCAGGTCGAGCAGGGGCCGGTCAGCGAAGGCGGGCGCCACGAACTGCACCCCGAACGGCAGCCCGTCCGGCCGGGTGCCGGCCGGAACGGCGATCGCGCACAGGTCCAACAGATTGACGAAATTGGTGTACGTGCCCAGCCGGCTGTTGACCCCGACCGGGTCGGCGGCGACCTCGGCCAGGGTGGGATGACCGGGCGTGACCGGAAGCATCAACGCGTCCACGTCCGGCCAGACCGCCTCGGTCCGCCGGCGCAGCTCCGCCAGCCGGTCGAACCCACGGAACACCTCCGGGCCCGGCACGTCCCGGCCCGGCGTGACGACGGCGCGCACGGTCGGATCCACACCGGGCGCGGACAGGTACGCACCGAACGCGGCCCACCGTTCGGCCAGCCACGGCCCGCCGTACAACAGCCGGGCCGTCGCCAGGAACGCCGTCACGTCGACCGGCACGACGTGGGCGGCCACCGTGTCGAGCCGGCGCAGCGCCTCCTCCCATGCCGCCCGGTGCACCGGGTCGAGGTCGAGGTCCCCGTCGGGCACGGCGACCACCCGCATCCGCGCCGCGACCGCCGGGGCGGGGGCGGGCGGCGCGGACCGCGACCAGGGATCGCCGGGATCCGGCCGGGCCAGGACCGCCAGGGCCGCCGCGCCGTCGGCAACCGTACGGCTGAACGTGGTGACGCAGTCCAGCGATCGGCAGGCCGGTAGCAGCCCACGGGTGGAGACCAGCCCTCGGGTCGGCTTGATCCCGACGATGCCGTTGAACGCGGCGGGCACCCGGCCGGAACCGGCGGTGTCGGTGCCCAGGGCCAGCGGCACCTGCCCGCTGGCCACGGCGACCGCGCTGCCGGAGCTGCTGCCGCCGCTGACGTGCCGCGAGCTGTGCACGCTGTGGCAGGCACCGTACGGGCTGCGGGTCCCGACGAGCCCGGTCGCGAACTGGTCCATGTTGGTCTTGCCGACCGGCACGGCACCCGCGTCGATCAGCCGCTGCACAGCGACCGCGGACGTGGCGGCGGTCGAGTCGGCCAGTCCGGGGCAGGCGGCGGTCGTGGCATGCCCCGCCAGGTCCAGGTTGTCCTTGATGCCGAACCGCACGCCGGTCAGCGGCCCCTCCGGGGCGGCGGCCTCGAACGCCGCCACCTCGTCGGTGGACAGTTCCGTGATCCAGACGGGCTGCCCGCTCGCCGCCACGGGCGTGGCGCTCTGTGGGACGGCGGCCGTCATGCCACACCGACCGTGGCCGGCTCGGCGATCGCTGGCGCCTGGACCGGCTCCACGACCGCGGATGCCGGAGCCGGTGCCGCAGCCGCGATCGCGGTCTCCGCCGCAGTCGCAGTCCCCGTTGCGGCACTCTGGGCCGCCCAGCGGTCCCGCTCCGCGGCGAACGCCCCGGCGCGCCGGGCGGTGAACTCCGCCGCGTCCGCCGTGTCGAGCAGGTCCGCCAGCCGCAGTGTCAGCGGCCGGGTCTCCAGCGCCGACCGGCCCGCGGCGACGTCGGCTCGCAACTCCGCTAGCCGCTCCGGCGTCACCGCTGTGAACCGCAGCACGTCGAACTGCCGCAGCAGCCACGGCGGATCGGCACTGTCCGGGTCGTAGCGCCACACCGGTACGGTGCGGCCGACGAGCTGGTACCCACCGGGCCCTTCCATGCCGTACACGCACAGGTACACGCCGCCGATGCCGACCGCGTTGGCCGGGGTCCAGGTGCGTGGCGGGTTGTACTTGGTGGTGACGAGCCGGTGTCGCGGGTCCAGCGGCACGGCCACGGGCGCGCCGAGATAGACGTCGCCGAGCCCGACCACCAGATACGCCGCCGCGCTCACGATGTCGAACACGTCCCCGCGCCGGTCCAGCCCGTTGATGCGGCGGATGAACTCGACGTTGTCGGGGCACCACGGCGCGTCGGGCCGTACCCCGGACTGGTAGCGGGCCATCGCCTCGTGCACCGACGGGTCGTCGAAGGCGATCGGCATGGTGACTTCGCGGGCGGTCAGTTCCACCGTACGTGGATCGGGCAGTCCGGCCCACGCGGCCGCGACCCGTTGCGCCAGTACGGGCAACGGCAGCCGCCGTTCGTCGACCGCCAGCAGCAACGAACGGACCCCCTCCACGGCTTCGACGATGCGGTCGTCGCCGGCCAGGGCACCGGCCAGCAGGTGGATGCGCAGGCGCACGGCGAGGTCCAGGACAGCCGGGCCCGCCTCCACCAGCGCGTGGTGGTCGCCGGCCCGCCGTACGGTCAGCGCCGGCCGGTCGCCGTCGGCGGGAATCTCGGCCAGCGGCGCGGGCCGCCGCCCGTCGCGGACGGTGACCGGGCGAGGCCGGGGCTGCTCCCCCGCGAAGACGGCCTTTTGTGCGCCCGCGCCGCTGATGTTGTCGTTGCGGAAGACAGCGAGCCGGGCCCGGTGGTGCTCGTTGGCCGCGTCGGCGTCCTCGGGTGACACCGGGACCAGCCGGATCCCGTCGCCGGGGCGGGCCTGGGCGAGCTTCCACCGGTCCGCGCGGATCACCACGGCCGCCACCACGAAACCACCGAGGCTGGGCCCGTCCGGCCCGACGATCACGGGGGTGTCCCCCGAGATCATGATCCCGCCGACCGGGTACGCGCTGTCGTGGATGTTGCTGGGGTGCAGTCCCGCGTCGCCGCCGTCGCTGCGCGCCCAGCGCGGGCTCGGCCCGGCCAGGCGCACCCCGGTACGGTCGGCGCGGTGATCGACCCGCCAGTGTGCGGCGAACAGCTCGGCGATCCCCTCCTCGGACAGGTGCTCGGGTGCGCCGTGCGGGCCGGGCACCACCCGCAGCTGCCAGTCGCCGGTCAGCTCGGGCAACGTCACCACGGACGGCTCGGCCGCGGCCGCGGTTCCCGTGTGCAGGATGTCGCCCTTGGCCAGCGCCCGCCCGTCGTGGCCGCCGAACCCGCCGAGCAGGAACGTGGCGGCGCTGCCGAGGGCGGGGGGCACCGAGAGTCCGCTCCGGACGGCCAGGTAGCTGCGCAGCCCCGGCCCCTTGGCCGGACCCAGGTCCAGGACCTGCCCGGCCGCGACCGGCGTCGGGTGGCCGGGCGTCACCGCGACGCCGTCCAGGGTGGCCGCGGTGGCGGCGCCGCTCACGCAGACCACCGTGTCGGTGAGGGCGCGCAGCTTCGGTCCGCGCAGCACCGCCTCCAGCCCGGCGGCCCCGGCCGGGTTGCCGACCGCCCGGTTGGCGAGGCTGAAGGACAGATCGTCCCAGGCGCCGGACGGCGGCACCCCGACGCCCCACAGCCCGGTCCGGCCGGGCAGGTCCTGCACGGTGGTCTGGATGCCCGGCACGAGGATCTCGAACGTGGGCGTCATCGCGCCCACCCCAGCAGCCGTACCGGGGTCGGGTCGTAGCCGTTGCAGGGGTTGTTCAGCTGCGGGCAGTTGCTGATCAGCACCAGGATGTCCCGTTCCGCACGCAGTTCGACGTGCTTGCCAGGCGCGGAGACGCCGTCCGCGAAGGTGAGTCCGCCGTCGGGGGTGACCGGCACGTTCATGAAGAAGTTGATGTTGTGAGTGAGGTCGCGCTTGTCCAGCCCGTGGGTGACCGCGTAGCGCAGGAAGGTCGCGCGGCAGGCGTGCTGGTGGCGGGTGTGCTCGCCGTAGCGGACCACGTTGCTCTCCTTGGCGCAGGCCCCGCCGAGGGTGTCGTGTCGCCCGCAGGTGTCGTCCACGATGGTCGCCAGCGGATCGTGCCGGACGCTGCGCAGCACCGATCCGGTGGTGAGGTAGACCGCACCCTGCGCCCGGATCGTGTCCACCGCGCTGTACCGGTTGGCCGTGTCCCGGGCGTCGTAGATCAGCGTATCGACGGCCTGGTTGCCGTGCAGGTCGACGATGCGCAGCCGGCCACCGGCCGGGATCTCGCCGATCCAGCCGTCCCCGGCGGCCACGGTCACGTCGAGCAGGCTGGGGGTGTGCAGAACGCCGGTCACAGCAGGCTCCTCTCTGCGGCGGCCAGCGCGCGGGCGGACTCGGCACGAAACGTCCAGCTGGGGTCGTCGGCGGGGATCGGGCCCGGTTCCCCCGCGGCGACGTCGGCGCGGACTCCGGCCGGGTCCCAGCGTGGCGCCGGGTCCAGGGGGTGCGGCGCGGTGGCGAGCACCACCAGCAGGTCCTGCTCGGCGCGCAGGCGCACCCAGTCGCCGGAGCGGGCGTGGCCGGGCACGTACGCCAGCTCCGCCCGCTCGCCGGATGCGGGCGCCACCTTGGCGAAGAAGTTCACGCAGGCATGCAGATCCCGCTCGCCGAGGCCGTGCACGTACAGCTCGTCGAGCAGCAGGCTGCGGGCGCTGCGCCGCCAGCCGTTGCGGTCGCGGCCGTAGTCGGACGCACCGTATCGGTCCAGGTCGGCGTCGATGCTGTGTCCCGTGATCGCGTCGTGCCAGTCCAGCGAGGACCCGGTGACGGATGCCAGGGCCCGGCCCAGGTCGGACATGAGCACCATGGGCGGGGTGATCCGGGCGGACATCTGCGCCTTCAGCGTGTCCGGGACGTTCAGCCGCTCCACCGGGTCCGCGGCGGCGAACAGGAGCACGCTGGCCACGGCATCGGTCCCGAGCGCTTCGAGCCGCACTGTCGACCCGCGCCGGAGCGTCACCGACCAGGCGGCCCCGCCGGGCACGTCATGCCGATATCCCTCGGTCATGCGGCACCATCCGGCATCGCAGCCGCGGCGAGCGGGCGTCGCTGGCGGTGGCGGGCGACGTAGGCGACCAGACCCAGCCCGACGATCACGGCCAGCGCGATCCCCGCGAAGTACCGCAGGTACGCGGGTCCTCCGGTCGGGTTGTACACCTCTTCCCGCGGCCACGCCATGTTGACGACCATGAAGGCGCCGAACACCACCGCGGCGAGGTTCACCGGCAGACCCCAGCGCCCCAATCCGAAGTGACCGTCCGGCGCGGTCGCCGCCCAGCCGCCGCGCATCCGGCGCACCAGCACCGGCACGGTGACCAGCAGGTACGCCAGATACACCACGACGACAGCGACACTGGTCAGTGCCGTGAACAGGGCGCCCTGCCCGACGTTGACCAGCAGGATCGCGACGGCCAGCACCCCGATCACCACGGCCGGCAGCAGCGGAGTGCCGGTCCTGTCGTTCACCCTGGCCAGCCGCGCGGAGAACGGCAGCACCCCGTCGCGGGACATCGAGAACATCAGCCGGGTGGCGGCGGTCTGGATGGCCAGCGTGCACACGAACACCGCGATCGCCACGTCGACCAGCAGCGCCCGGCCCAGACCGGTGCCGAGCTGGCTGGTCACCACGTACGGCAGGCCACCGGCGATCAGCTCGCCGTCGGTGAGACTCGGCGCGGCCATCAGGCCGGCGATGAGCAGCAGGCCGCCACCGATGCCGGACACCACCAGCGCCCGGATGATGGCCCGCGGCGCGGTACGGCGCGGCGCACGGGTCTCCTCGCTGAGCTCACCGGCGCTGTCGAAGCCGTACATGACGTACGCGGCCATCAGCGCCGAGGCGAGGAACGCCATGGCGTACCCGCTGCCGCCCGCGTGCCCGGTGTCCATGACCACGGACGGGCCGCGCTCGGCATGCCCGAACAGCAGCGCCACCAGCAGCACCACACCGGCGATCTCGCAGACCACGCCGATGCTGTTCACCAGCGACATCACCCGTACCCCGACCGCGTTGATGACCGTGGTCACCGTGATCAGCACGGCGCCGAGCAGCACCGCGTTGGTAGCGCCGCTGGTCGACGAGAGCGCCGGGTCGCCGGACACCACCTGGAAGCCCGGCCAGATCGACGGCAGGACGACCTGCAGCGCGATGGCGGCCGCGGCCACGCTGACGATCTGGCCGATCAGCATGAACCAGCCCGCGAACCAGCCGGTGACCCCGTTGGAGAGCCGCCGCGACCACTGGTAGATGCAGCCCGAGATCGGGTAGCGCACGGCCAGTTCGGCGAAGACCAGGGCGACCATCAGCTGACCGGCGAAGACCAGCGGCCAGGTCCAGAAGAAGGCGGGCCCGGCGAAGCCGAACCCGAACGCGAACAGCTGGAAGACCGTGGTGAGGATGGAGACGAAGGAGAACCCCGAGGCGAACGCCGCGAAGGGCCCGAGCTTGCGGTGCAGTTGCTGCTGGTACCCGAATTCGGCGAGCACCGAGCTGTCGGTGTCCGTACGATTCGGTGCGACCGTGGGGGTGACGGCGACCATCTGCCGGCCTTTCTGTTGCGGGAAGGCGGGGATTTCCAGGGCCGCCGGACGGCGGCGCGGCCGCCCTGACGGCGGCCCGGGGGGCACGCGGCATCGCCACGCGGACCGGCGCGGGCCCACGTGGTGCCGGGGTGTGGCGAGGGATCAGCGGTAAATCATCGGCGACACTCCACGGGACCGGGACCCGCCACCTGCGGGTCGACCTGGCCTCCCGGGTTTTTGTCCCGCCGTGGAACGGGCCCTCGTCGGCCCGCCTGCCCCTCTCGGTCGCGGACCCGTCGTCGACGGCGGAACCCTAGGGGCGCCCCGCCGTGCGGCGGGTCGTGTCCCACTCCACCGGCCGCCGGTCACCTCGGGGGGTCGCGGCTGTTACAGACGGGTAAGAAAGACCTCACCGCGCGACCGGGCCCCGCCCGGCGGAGCTTGGGCCCGCCCCCTGCGCCCGTCGGCCCCATCGACGCCCACGACTGGCACACTCAAGACGTGGGCGACGGGAAGCTGCAGAGTCAGAGCCTCGTCGATCTCGCCCTCGACCGGCTCAGCCGCGAGATCCTCAGCGGCCGCGTCTATCCTGGCGAGCGCCTGGTCGAGGAGCAGCTGACCCAACGGCTGGGCATCAGCCGCGGACCGCTGCGCGAGGCGCTGCGGCTGCTGGCCCAGCGGGGGCTCGTGGAACACATCCCGCGGCGGGGCGCGCGCGTGGCGATCCTGTCCGACGACGATGTCCGTGAGCTCTACGAGATCCGCGACGTCCTCGAACGGCACGCGGCGGCGAGCATCCCGCCGGACGCCGACCTGTCCGCGTTGCAGGAGGCGCTGGACGCGATGCGCAAGTCAACGGAGGAGGGCGACCGTCCGGCGATCGCCGACGCGCACCGCAGCTTCCACGTCGCGTTGGTCGCGCTCGGCGGCAACCGTCAGCTCTGCCGGCTGTACGAGTCGGTCCTGGTGCGGCTGCAGCTCTACATGGCGGCGAATCTGCACCGGGAGGCCGAGGTCGCCGCGGCGGCCGACGGGGTGCACCGCCACGAGCGCCTCCTCGCCGCGGTCGCCGACAACGATGTGAACGCCATCATCTCGGCCCTGAGCGGGCACGGATCCCGCGCCTATCTGCTGTAGATCACGTCAGGACATCTCTGCGATACACACTGTGAAGTCCGTCGAAACAGAACGGTCGACAATCGACAGAATGACGGACGTTACCATCGGCCCGGTCAAGGCCACCCCCTACCTCTGGCCGTACGACGGCACCGTGCCGGTCGAGCGCACCGCCCTGATCTGCATCGACTGGCAGACCGACTTCTGTGGCCCCGGCGGATACGTCGACGCGATGGGCTACGACATCGCACTCACCCGGGCGGGCCTGCCCGCGACCGCGAGGCTCCTCGCGCACGCCCGCCGCCTCGGCATGCTCGTCGTGCACACCCGCGAGGGCCACAGCCCGGACCTGTCCGACCTGCCGGCGAACAAGCGGTGGCGATCGGCCCGGATCGGCGCCGAGATCGGCGGTCCCGGCCCGTGCGGGCGGATCCTGGTCCGCGGGGAACCCGGCTGGGAGATCGTGCCCGAGGTCGCCCCCGCGCCGGGTGAGGTGATCGTGGACAAGCCCGGCAAGGGCGCCTTCTACGCCACGAACCTGGACCTCGTGCTGCGTTGCCGGGGCATCACCCACCTGCTGCTGACCGGCATCACCACCGACGTGTGCGTGCACACGACGATGCGCGAGGCCAACGATCGCGGCTACGAATGCCTGATCCTCTCCGACTGCACCGGTGCCACGGATCCGTCGAACCACGCCGCCGCCCTGCACATGGTGACCATGCAGGGCGGCGTCTTCGGAGCCGTCGCCACCAGCGACGACGTCATCGCCGGGACGGAGGCCTGAGATGCCCACCGTCGAGGCGCAGCCGTCGGCCTTCACCTTCACGCCGGACAGCGCGGCGCTGCTCGTCATCGACATGCAACGGGACTTCCTCGAACCGGGCGGCTTCGGCGAGAGCCTCGGCAACGACGTCTCGCAACTGCGCCGGACGATCGCGCCGCTGTCCGCCTTCCTGACCCGGTGGCGCGCCGCCGGCCTGCCGGTCATCCACACCCGGGAAGGCCATCTGCCCGACCTGTCCGACTGCCCGCCCGCCAAACTCGCACGCGGCGCGCCCAGCAGGCGCATCGGCGACCCCGGCGCGTTCGGCCGCATCCTCATCCGCGGCGAATACGGCCACGACATCATCGACGAGCTGAGCCCGGCACCGGGCGAGGCCGTCGTCGACAAGCCCGGAAAGGGCGCGTTCTACGCCACCGACCTTCAGCGACTGCTCGATGAGCTCGGCATCCGCAGCCTGCTCGTGGCGGGCGTGACGACAGAGGTGTGCGTGCACACCACGGTCCGCGAGGCCAACGACCGCGGCTACGAATGCCTCGTGCTCGCCGACTGCGTCGGCTCCTACTTCCCCGAATTTCAGCGCGTCGGCCTGGAGATGATCGCCGCCCAGGGCGGCATTTTCGGCTGGGTCACGGATTCCACGTCGGTCCCTCTCTAGGAGCACACGGTGAAACTTCCTTATTGGGTACGCGGAGACACCAACGCGTTCTTCGGCTTCGGCATCAACGTCCTGGTCAACGTGCTGACCCTGACCGCCCTGTGCATCGGCGTCGTGCAGATGCCGGCGGGTGACGTTTTCGGGGTGATCCTGCCGGCCCTCGGCATCGCGCTGGTGCTCGGCAACATCTACTACACGCACCTGGCGCGGCGGCTGGCCCGCCGCGAGAACCGCAGCGACGTCACGGCCATGCCGTACGGGCCGAGCGTCCCGCACATGTTCATCGTCATCTTCGTCATCATGCTGCCCATCTACCTGCGCACGAAGGATCCGATCCAGGCGTGGACGGCCGGTATCGCGTGGGCGTTCATCATCGGCGTGATCGTGCTGATCGGTGCGTTCGTCGGCCCGTTCATCCGCAAGTACGCCCCGCGGGCGGCGCTGCTGGGCACGCTGGCCGGCATCTCGATCACCTTCATCTCGATGAATCCGGCCGGCCGGATGTGGCAGGCCGCCTGGATCGCCCTGCCCGTCTTCGGCCTGCTGCTGGTGGGCCTGCTCACCGACGTACGGCTTCCGTTCAACCTGCCCATCGGCCTCGTGGCTCTGCTGGTCGGCACCGCGATCGGCTGGATCGGGGGTGCCATGTCGGTGCCGGACGTGAAGGCCGCCGCCGAGGACATCGCCTTCGCGTTTCCCCACCTGAAAATCGACCTGCTCGTCGACGGCCTGCGCGACATGGCACCGTTGCTGGCCACGGCGATTCCCCTCGGCGTCTACAACTTCACAGAGGCGATGACCAACGTGGAGAGCGCGGCGAGCGCGGGCGACAGGTACAACCTGCGCAGCGTGCTCCTCGCCGACGGCGGGGGTGCGGTCATCGGCTCGATGCTCGGCTCCCCGTTCCCGCCCGCCGTGTACGTCGGGCACCCGGGCTGGAAGGCGGCGGGTGGCCGTACCGGATACTCCATGGCGACCGGCGTCGTCATCGCGCTGCTCTGCTTCTTCGGGATGTTCGGCCTGCTCGGCACGATCTTCCCCACCGCGGCCATCGTGCCGATCCTGCTCTACATCGGCCTGCTCATCGGCGCACAGGCGTTCCAGGCCACGCCGCGGGCGCACGCGGCAGCGGTCGTCGCCGCTCTCATCCCCAACATCGCCGCCTGGGCCACCGGCCTGCTGGACAACGCCCTCGCGGCGGCTGGCACCAGCGCGGCCCGGGTCGGCATCAGCACCCTGGCCGGCGCGGGCGTCGTCTACGACGGCCTCAAGACCCTGGGCGAAGGAGCGATCCTGGCGGGTCTGGTACTGGGCGCGATCGTCGCCTTCATCATCGACAAACGGTTCTGGCAGGCGGCGATCTTCTCCGGCGCGGGCGCGGTGCTGACCTTCGTGGGCCTCATCCACGCCGAGAAGGTGCAGTGGAACGCCGACGGCCCGGTGACCCTCGGCTATGTGTTCCTGACCGTGGTCTGCGTACTGTTCGCCCTGGGCCGGCCCGCTCCCCGGCAACCGGACGCCGAGGAACTGGCCCTCGAACGCCTGCACGCCGGCGGCAACGAGTTCACCGAGGCGCCCGAGGGCGGCATACCGGAACCCCGCGAGAAGGCCGCCAGCACCCCTGTCTGACCACCAGCCGAGACCGGTGGTCCGGGGGTCACCCGGACCACCGGCCCGCACATCGGAGGCGCCATGCAGGTCAACCAGCCCGCCATCGTGGCAGAGATCGGCACGATCTTCGAGGCCTACGAGGAGGCCCTCGTCGCGGGCGACGTCGACCGCATCGTCGGCTTCTTCGCCCCGGACGCCGTACGCTTCGGCATCGCGGACCGGCAGGTCGGCCTGGCCGAACAGGCGGCCTGGCGGCGCGCGCAACCGCCGCTGCCGCCCGGCCGCCGCCTCAAGGACACGATCATCACCACGTACGGCGTGGACGTCGCCGTGGTGACCACACTGTTCGGTTACCCGGACACCGACGTCCTCGGCCGCCAGTCGCAAACCTGGGTACGTCTGCCCCATGGCTGGCGCATCATCACCGCCCACGTCAGCAACCCCGCGCACGCCTGAGACGGCTGCTTGCCCAGCCTCGGTAGGCTGGAGAAAGTGACCCGGACTCATCAAGAGATCTACGAACGGTACGTGTACGCCGGAGCTCTCACGCGCAACCCCGACGCGGTTGCGGGAATGTTCACCGAAGACGGGCTGTTCGAAGCGCCGCTGGTGCCGGACGGGCACCGCCTGCCCAATCGCCTCGCCGGGCGCGAAGCCATCCGCATCGGCATCGTCGCCTATCACCGCGAGCCGCGCTACCAGGGCACCGTCAACATCGAATGCTCCCGCTACGTGCTGCACGACACCCCGGACCCGGACGTCTTCATCGCCGAGACGGACACGGCCTTCGACGAGCCCGACGGACGGCGCAGTTACGTGTCGCTCGTACAGATCTTCCGACTGCGCGACGGCCTGATCGCCTCGCTGCGCGACTACTTCACACCACCTGCCTGACCGTCGAACCGAGCCGCTCCCCCTGCGCGGGAGGCATGACTACTGCGCGACTCGCGGTTGCTTGGTGAGTCCCGCGTCCTTTGTTCCCAGATCCGCCTGCCGACGGGCATCCGGCGCGAACTGCTCCGGACGGGGCTGGATCCCGTTCGGAGCAACGGGTTTCGCACCGGGTGCGGCCGTGGGCGGCTTGATGTCGAAGGCGGCGGGCTTGCCGACATTCGCCGGCCCGGGCAGGGGCGTCACCGGGCGGCCGCGCAGTGCCTCCCGCGTGAAGGCGGTCCAGAGCTGAGCCGGCAGGGTCTCCCCCTCGATGGCCTTGCCTCGTTTGTCGCGGATCGGCCCGGGATCCGCCTTACCGATCCACACCGCGCAGGCCAGTTCGGGTGTGTAGCCGGCCATCCAGGCGTCCTGGTTGTCGGAGGTGTTACCCCACTGCTGGGTGCCGGTCTTGCCGGCGGCCGGCCGGTCGGGTGTCATGGCGTGCCTGTCAACGACAGCGGCGAGCACCGAGGTGACATCCGCGGCGGCGGCCCTGTCCAGCGCATGCCGGCTCCGCGGCTGGCCTTTCCAGATCCGACGCCCACCGGGGCCGGTGACCGATTCCACGAAGTGCCGGTCGTGCCTGACACCGGCGCCGGCGAAGGTGCCGTAGACGGTGGCGAGGTCGGCGGGCGCGACCGCATAGCGGCCGATCGCGATGTCCGGGCGGGTCCGGCCGGGCTTCGGGTCGCCCCTCCCGTCCACCAGTGCGGGGGTGCTCCCGTACGCGGGTGGGATGCCCAGATTATGGGCCATCCTGCGCACGCTGTCCGCGCCCAGCTTCTCCGTTACCGCGTAGAAGGGGGTGTTCAGGGACTCGACCATCGACTCTTCGAGCGTGCAGACCGGGCACTGCAGCCCGTCGTGGTTGTACAGCGGCACGCCGAGCCTGCCCGGGAACAGCCGCGGCGAGCTGCCGTCCCACAGGGACTGCGCGCTGATCCCGGCCTCCAGCGCGGCGGCCAGCACGATCGGTTTGAACGTCGAGGCGGCCGGGTGAACGGCCGAGGCATCGTCGAAATAGCCGCGCTGCTTACCGCCGTAGTAGGCGAGCACCCCGCCGCTGCGCGGATCCACCGCGACCAGCGCCACCCGCAGATCCTTCGGCTGCCCGGCCATGTGTTTGGCGACCTGGGCGATGCCGGCCGCCTGCGCCTTCGCGTCCAGTGTGGTGACGATGGACAGGCCCTGCGTGTGCAACATCCTCGGGGTCACGCCGTGGGCGGCCAGTTCCTGCTCGACCCGGTCGACCACGATGCCACTCGGCCCGGCGACCGCCGCCGATGTCGGGGACACCGCCGGATACTTCACATCGCCGCTCAGCCAGCCCTCTTCCCGTGCCGCGTCGACAACCCATGCCCAGCGTTGCTGGGCCGCGGCCGCATCGTTGGCGGGGTCGTACCGGAACGGATCCTTGATCACGGCCGCGAGCACGGCGCCCTGCGCCGCGGTCAGCCGGTCGGTGGTGACGCCGAAGTAGGCATGCGCCGCCGCAGCGATCCCGTACGCGTTCCGGCCGTAATAGATCGTGTTGAGGTAGCGCTCCAGGATCTGATCCTTTGTCAGCTTGCGCTCGAGCTTGATGGCGAGCGCCAGCTCCTTCGCCTTGCGGTCCAGGGAGACGTCCTGGGTCAGGTACGCGTTGCGCACGTACTGCTGGGTGATCGTGGACGCCCCCTCGCGCTTTCCGCGGATGTTCGCCACCACGGCGCGCAGGATGCCGCGCACCGAGTACCCGGAGTGGTCGTAGAAATCGCGGTCCTCGGCGGCCAGGACCGCCTTCTGCACCTCCACGGGCACCGCGGACAACGCCACATCACTGTGGTTCTGCGTGCCGACCCGAGCCAGGATCGTCTTGCCGTCGCGGTAGTAGAGAGTCGACGCCTGCACGTCGACCGGGTCCGCTGGGAACTGCACCGACTGTACGTAGCCCACCACCGTGATGCCGGCTGCGACCGTCAGGACGGTGACCACCACCGCGGCACGCTTCAGGAGCCGACGCATCCGGCCCGAACGCCGGTGACGCGGCCCGGACTCTCTGTGCTCGCTGGAAAGATCCGCCACAACCCCCAGACGGGGCAGCGTCCCGGAGGGTGGCGAAAACCGCTGAACTACTTTGCGTCAGGACCGGATAACGCCCTCCTGACCCAGGGTGACCTGCGCGTTTACAGGGGTTCAACGAAATCGAGTGGAATTTGTCTCCGCGAGGCGCCGCCGGATGCCTCGTCCGGCGGCGCCTCGCGTCCGGCATCCGGCACGCGTCAGCAGCAGAGGCAGCAGGGCGCCCATCCGCTCTGTCAGAGGCTGAGAACGCGGTTCAGGATGTCGCGGTAGCCGCGGAGCCGTACCCGCAGCGCCTCGGTGTCGTCGCTCTCGCCGCCGAGGCTGTCCTTGCGCGACCGCAGGCCGGCGGTGAGCGTGTCGACGGCCTCCTCGACCAGCACGGCGGCCTCGGCCGTGGCGTCCTTCGGGCTGTCGACGAAGCGGAGCTGCACGTCGCGCCACCGATCCTGCAGGCCCTGCGTATCGGCGGCGGTGAACAGGGTGTCCGGCCGGTCCGCTGCGGGCGCGGTCACCGGGGCCACCGCCGTCGCGTTCTCCGCGCCGCCGTCGGCTTCGGGCGCCGGGGTGGGCCGCTGGTCGTCGTCGGCGTCCTTGACCTGCGGGTCCTCGAAGGTGCCGCGGTCGTCGAGGGTGCCGCGGTCGTCGAGGGTGCCGCGGTCGTCGAGGGTGACGTCGACCCGGTCCTCGGGCGAACTCCCGGTGGCGCCGGACGGATAGGTGGTCGTGTTGGACTCCGACGGCGACTCGACCGCCCCCTCACCGGGCGCGACGCTGCGCTCGTCGGCCGGGGCGTCGGACACCGGGCCGTCGGACAACGGGCCGTCGGACCAGGGCGAGGAGGACCGCTGGCGCGGCACCGCCACGGGCTCGGACTGCACCCGCTCGGGGCGGTCACCGGGCGCCGCGTCGTCGGTGGACTCGCTGGCGTCGTTGGAGTAGAAACGCATCGTCGGACTCCTCAGCGGCTCGTGGCGTCGGGACGGGAAACCGCGACGTCGCCGTCGTGGTCATTGATCCTCTGGGACGGGACGTTCGGCTCGGCGCCAGGGGCGGTGGTGCCCTCGGTCCGCACCGGGTTCTCGCCGAGCAGGTCGGCGAAGAGAGCGCGGTAGTGCACCAGGGCCTGACGGAGATCCTCGGTCCCCGCCTCGCCGTTGCGGCTGCGCTCGCTGATCGCGTGCGCGTCGCGGTAGTGCTCGAGCGTGCGCGCGTGCTCGACGGACAGGGTGGCGAGCTGCTCGTCGTAGTCGCCGGTGGGGTAACCGCGCTCGGCGATCAGCCGGGTCACCAGCTCGTCGGCCGTCGCCACGGCCCGTTCGGGCGTATCCACGAACTGGATCTGCGCTTCCTCCCACGCGGCCGAGTAGCGGGCCTTGTTCTCCGCCGACAGCGGCTTGAGCTCGAGCTCGGCGTGCCGCTTGCGGCGCTCCTCGAGCTCCCGCTCGCCCGCCGTACGGCTGTCCGCGTCGCCGACGACACGGTCGTACTCGGGTCCGAAGGTCTTCTGCAACTTCCTGCGGCGGCTGGCGCGTACGCCGAGCACGATCGCGGCGATCACCAGCAGTACCACGATGACGAGAATGATCACGAGTGTGGGGGACATCGGGGGGCCTCCTTCATCGCCGCTGCTATTCCCACTTACCCGGGGTCGTCAATCCTCCGGGCCGGATCCGTCTCCATGGCGGGAGGGACGGTGCTCCCAGAGGTTGGGTCAACCGGCGCGGTGCCGGCCCTGCCGTTCGTCGAAGAGTCCCTCACCGGGCGGGGCTGAGCCGGGGTCCGCGGGCAGGGCGATGTTCGTCGACGCCTCCGCTGCGCGCGTGTCCCACCGTGGAACCGCGGACGGCCGGGGCACTCTCACCGCCGGGTCGGCCAGGGGGACGTACACCCGGGCGTCCACGGCCTCGGCCAGCAGCAGCGCCGCGACCAGCGCGGTGGGCCGCTCGGCCGGGTTCCGGTGCAGGCAGCGCGAGCAGAGGTCGAGCACCTCGGGGGCGAGCCCCTCGATGTGCGGCAGCGGTTCGGGGTCGAGCCGCTTCTGCGCGTCCACCAGTTCGGTGTGGCTTGCCGTCGGCCAGGGCAGCCGGCCCGCGAGGCAGTGGTACAGCAGCACACCGAGTGAGTACATGTCGGACGCTGGGGTCGCCGCCAGCCCCGAGAAGCGTTCCGGGGCGGCGTAGGCCGGTGTGCCCATGACCAGGCCGTCGGGATTCGGGTCGTGGCTGCCGATCGCGGCCGCGATGCCGAAGTCAAGGACCTTGGCCCCGGCGGGGGTGAGCATGATGTTCGCGGGCTTGATGTCGCGGTGCACGACGCGCTCCGCGTGGGCCGCGGCGAGGGCCGCGGCGACCTCGGCACAGACGCGGACCGCGATGCGCCAGTCGAACGGCCCGGCGCCGAGATGCTCGCCCAGCGTCTGTCCTTCGACAAGCTCCATCACGATGTACGGCACGTCGCGGTCCGGCGCCGGGGAGGTGCCGAAGTCGTGCACCCCGGCGACGTTGGGGTGCACGAGACGCGCGGCGGACCGGGCCTCGGCACGGATCAGGTCGGCCCCGCCGACCTCGCCGAGGGTGCCCGCAACCGACGGCGCGATCATCTTGACGGCCACCGGCCGGTCGAGTACCCGGTCGTGCCCGCGCCACACCTCGGACATGCCACCCACACCGATGCGCCGTTCGAGCTGATACCGCCCGCCCAGCGTCCGCATCTGCCACTCCCCTGTCACCGCGGGTCACAACCCGTGCCCTGGTCGCAGGACCCGGTACCCGCACAACCAGCAGCACAAACGAAGTGAACGGCCAACCACGCAATGTCACCTATCCACGAACCGTCGCCGTGGCGTCGCACCGCGGCAGGGAGATCGTCTGGAGGTCTCGTGTCCAGCCTTCCGCGGGTTGCAGCCGTGATCGCGCGCGTGCGCGGTTCCCCAGAGGTGGTGGCCATGGAAGTGGGCGACGGCTGGTGGTGGGTGGCATGAGGCGCCGCCGGATCCGGGTCCCTTCGAGGACAGGCACTCAGGCGGCGCGGACGATCGCCTCGGCAACCTGCCGGAGTTCGTCGAGGTTGGGCTCGAAGCCCGCCGCGATGTCGGGGTGCAGCGCGGCGCGGGTCCGCTCCAGCAGCATCGTGGTCACCGCGGTCACTGACTGGCCGGCGTACTCCGCGGTGACCTCTTCGGTCGCGGCCCGCAGGGCAGACGTCAGCTGATCCTCGAGTGGCGAGCGGAGTTTCTCCTCGACCGGGTTGAGTGATGCCGGGTCCAGTGTGATCTGCGGTTCCCGCATGGCGCTCCCTCACGATGGCGAACAGCGGTGCCCGCTTACCCGGGCCCGCCGCGCCGTCAAACGCCCCGGCGAACCATCGACGCCGGACGGCACGGATACGCCTATCCGCTGTGCCGTGTCGCTGGTGCGGGGTCGGCGCGGGGGTCGCTGAGTGGGATGCGCAGGGTGGCTGTGGTGCCGTGCGGGTCGCTGGGGGTCACGGTGAGCGTGCCACGGTGCAGCGCGACGATGGCGCGGGTGAGCGGCAGGCCGAGCCCGGTGCCCGGCGTGCCGGTCCGGCGGGCGTTGCTGCCGCGGTAGAGGGTCCGGAACAGCAGGGGGTATTCGGCAGTGGGGACGCCGGGTCCGGTGTCGGTGATGGTCAGGACGGCGGCGACGTTGTCGTCGTTGAGCGTGACGGTGACGTCGGTGCGGTCTGTGCTGTAGCGCACCGCGTTGTCGAGCAGGTTGCTGATGGCTTGGTGCAGCCGGTGGGCGTCGCCGGGGACGATGAGCCGGGTGGGTAGTTGGGTGTGGATGCCGATGTGGTGTTGCTCGGCGAGCGGCATGACGGTGTTGACGGCGTCGGCGACGACTGTGGTCAGGTTGACGCCGCTGCGGTCGAGGCCGGCGTGCCCGGATTCGAGCGCGGCCAGGTCGAGGAGTTGGTCGATGAGGTCGAGCAGGCGGTCGTTGTTGCGGGTCACCACGCTGAGCAGGTCGCGTACCTCCCCGATCGTGGTGGCGTCGGGCTCGGTGGCGATGAGTTCGGTGTAGGCGCCGATGGAGGTCAGCGGGGTGCGGAGTTCGTGGCCGACCAGGGCTATGTATTCCTGCACGCTGACGGCCAGTTGGGTGGCCAGGTTGTTGGCCCGGCGGTGTTCCAGGTAGGCGCCGAGGTGTCCCGCGACGCCGGTGAGCAGGATTCCCAATGCCGGTTCGGGCTCCTGCCGCTGGTGGGAGAAGAAGGTCATTACGCCGGTGATGGTGTTGCCGCTGGTCACCGGGACGGCCCCGGCGGCCCGGTACCCGCTGCCCTCGCTGACCATTCGGAGCATCGGCGAGTCCGGGGCGTGGATGTCGGGTACCCACATCAGCTCGCCCCGCTGCCAGCACAGCCCGGCCAGCCCCTGCCCGTAGGCCATCCGGTGCGGGACGGGCACCGGTTCCTCGCCCGGCGCGGTGAAGATCGCGGCGGGGCGCAGCCGGTCGGTGAGTGGATCGTGCAGCCACAGCCGCATGTACGGCCAGCCCAACGTCGTAGCGACCGCGTGCAGCACCAGCCGAGCGGCCGCGTCCGGATCCGGAACCTCGGCCAGCACCCTGAGCACCGCGTCCTTGCAGCTCTCGTACTGCGCTGCCCAGTGCTGGCTGGTGACGTCGTGCACCGCGGCGACCGCGCCCAGCAGCGTGCCGTCGTGCTTGCGGATCGGCCGGGCGTTGACAGTGAACCAGGCGGGCCGGCCGGTACGGTCGTACGCCTGTAGGCCCGCCTGGCTGACGTGCTGCCCGGCCAGTGCCCGGGAGAGGGGCAGTTCCTCGGCCGTCAGCGGGACGCCGTCGGGGTGGCGCATGACGAACTGCTGCGGCCATTGCTGCACCGGCACCGCGGCTCCCTCGTCGCCGTAGAACTGCCGCAATGCGTGGTTGAACAGCACCATGCGGCCGGAGGTGTCGCACGCCAGGACGCCGGTGTCCAGACTCTGCACGAGCGCTTCCATGAACGCCGGGTCCCGTGTCGCGTCCGCCCGGCCCGCGCCGACGCCGGGATCCACCGCGGCCGGCGCATCGCCCGGGCTGTTCTCAGCCGGCACCGGCGCAGGGTCCGGGGTCTGCAGAGCGAGGTTCGTCTCGACCACCTCGGCCAGTTCCCGGACGCTGAACGGCTTGCGCAGCAGGCCCTGAATCCCGAACTCGGCGATGCGCGGATCGGTCGGTAGCAGCAGCGCGGTAACGATCACTACCGGGATGTGCTTCAACTCCGGGTCGGCGTGGATCGCCTGGCACATCTGCAGCCCGGTCAGGTGCGGCATGTCGACATCTGCCAGCACGAGATCCGGCCGCCGCATCGCCACCAGCTCCAGGCCGCGCTGGCCGTCCGAGGCGACCGACACCTCATGCCCGAGCCGGGTCACCACCTCGGTCATCAACCGCTGATGGTCGAGATCATCCTCCGCCACGATCACCGATGCCACCATGGGACATTTTCCGTGAAAGCGGCAAAGCAAACACGAGGCCGCAGGGTCCGAGGCAGCTGTTGGCCGCCGGGACCACCAGGAGGGTTGAACGGCGAGAGCGCTGGGCACTAGGAGGTTACCGTGGCCGAACTGGACCCTCCGGCACCGTGGAGGAGGAGACCACATGGCGCTTGTCGTGGTGGCTGAGGACGAGGACGACATCCGATCCCTGGTTGTTCGGATGCTGCATCGCGCGGGCCACGAGGTGATCGCGGCCGCAGACGGCGCAGTCGCACTGGAGGGCGTGCGGGAAAACCGCCCCGACGCAGTCATCAGCGATCTCGACCTGCCACGGATGTCCGGCGTTGAACTCTGCCGGGCCATCCGGACCGACGCGAACACGGCCGACCTGCCCGTGATCCTCGTCAGCGGGAGTCTGCTACCGGGCGACCCCCGCGCGGTCGAGGCGCGAGCCACCGCGATCTTGGCCAAGCCCTTCCTCCCGCAGGAACTCGTCGCCTGCCTTGACAAGGCGTTAGCCGCCGGGCACGACGATGGGGTGCCGCCCCTGACGTGCCCGTAGAACCGCGGCCGCAACACTGCCGTCGCGCATCCGGGCCCAGAAGTTCGACCGGCGGGCCGGGTCGGGTCAGTCCAGCCAGGCGAGTCGGGCCACGCCACCGGCGACCGAGACCACCCTCGCCCGGAGCAGCTCATCGTTGATCCTCAGGACCACGTGTTCCTTGCGGGCGGGCCACTGCTGGGCGCCGGACACCACGCAGGCGACCCGGGTCGGCTTGGCGGTGACCGGCTGGGCGCCGACGCTGGACCACAGAACCGCGTCGGTGCTGGCGCCGTCCCAGGTGCGGGCGGGGCGAATGAGAACCAGGGACCGGGCCAGCTCCGACTCCTGCGCGCCGATGTCGGTGTAGGCGAAGTGGGCCTGCTGGTCCTGCACGGCGATACACCGGGCGACGGCCAGCAGCGGCTGATAGGAGCCGTCTATCCGTACCGCCACGTCGGCACCCTCCGGTGGCGGGTGGTCGAGCACAGCGGCGAAGCCGCCGACCGATACGTCGAGGGTGCGACCGTTGCTCTCCACCGAGGTGCCGGGCCACCACACCGTCAGCGGAAGTTCCAGCTCCCGTCGCGGGTACTGGCGCCGGTCTGTTCCATCGAGCGTGGGGCGGCCCAGCTGGACCCGTCCGCCGCCGACCGTCCGCACTGCCGCCCACCACCGGCTGACCGGCGGCGCGTGGATCAGCTGTACCACATCGAAGGGGACAAGCCCAAGATCATCTTTGACTTCGACGTCCAGGGTGCCGGTCGTCGGATCCGCCGCGCTCAGGAGGGCGGAAACGCCGTTGACGGTGACGGTCGAACCGACCCGCTCCACCCAGATGTCCACCCGACCAGCGTAGAGCCGGGCGGAACCTCTCGCAGCGAAGCAACGCCACGGCGGCCCTCGGGAGGCTCGCCGTCGCCTTCGTGATCACGCTCGCGACGATTGGTGCGGTGTGGTCCGGGTATGCAAGCAGTCGGTTTCGTTTACCCCCCTCGAACGCAGCCCGGGCTGTCGGAGGGTGCGCGATGAATGTCAGCTGTGGCGATACCGTGCCGCATGTTCCCCAGACGTTGCTCGCGGCCGCCCTGGACGCGTACATAGCGATAGACGTGACCGGCCGGGTGACCAGCTGGAACCCGGCGGCCGAGGCGACGTTCGGCTACTCGCGGGCGCAGGCCTGCGGCCGGCTCGTCGAGGACCTGATCATCCCGCAACCGGACCGCCCGGCGCACCGTGCCCGGCTGGCCCGGCTGGCGGCGGGCGTACCCACCCGGAAGATGGCAGAGCGGCTGCGGCTGTTCGCGCTGCATCGTGAGGGCCATGCCTTTCCGATCGACCTGACGCTGACGGCGACCGACGAGCCCGACGGGCGGCTGCTGCATGCCTTCGCGCACGACGTGACAGCCATCCACCGGGCAAGCTTGTTCGCCGCCGCCGAATCGGCGGTCACCCGCGGGCTGGCCCGCGCCGACTCCAGCGCCAGCGCGGCGGCCAGCGTGGTCGAGGCCCTCGGCGTGCAGATGGGGTGGCCGGTCGCCGAACTGTGGCTCGTCGATGACCACCACCGTGACGTGCTGCGCTGCGAAGCCCGCCACGCCGAACATCCGTTGGGCGACTTCGCCATCGATGAGGCGAAGGCCGGTGACGGCCTGCCGGGGCAGGTGTTCGAGCAGTCCGAGACGCGTTGGATATCCGACCTGGCCCAGCGCGCCGGCTCGCAACGCAGCCGCGACGCCGTAAAGGTCGGACTGCGCATGGCCGCCGGTGTTCCCATCTGCGCCCACAAGCGCATCCTGGGCGCCTTGTGCGTCTACGGCGACCACCCCAACGACGCCCGGGATGCCAAAGACGCCATCCTTGTGCTGCTGTCCGGGATAGCGGCGCAGGTCGGGCAATTCCTGGACCGGCGCCATGCCGAGGAACTGGCCGTCGAGCTGGCCCGGACCAAGGCTGAATTCGTTGCTCTGGTCACGCACGAGCTCCGCAATCCGCTGTCGGTGATCACGGCGACCGCCTCACTTGCCGAAGAAGAACTCGACGCCGGCTCACCGGAAGATCAACGGGAGTTCTTGCGCACCATTGCCCGCAGTGCCCATCGGCTCTCCGCACTGGCGGAGGACCTGCTCGACCTGGCCCGCCTGGAGTCCGGCCATCTCGGCGTTCATCCGGTTCCCATGGACCTGAGCGCGATCATCGGCGCCGCCGTACAAGCCGCCACCTCCGCCGCGCCGGCCGAGGACGTGACGGTCACCGTGCGCACGCCACGTGAGCTGCCCATGATCGGCGACCCGCTTCGGCTGGGCCAAGTCGCGGACAACCTGCTCTCCAACGCGATCAAATACACCCCCGCGGGCGGAGCCGTCACCGTGCACGCGGACCTCGACGAATCCGGAGAGCAGATCATCTGGAGCGTCGCCGACACCGGCATCGGCATCCCCGCCGCTGAACGTCCGCACCTGTTCCGCCGGTTCTACCGCGCCTCGACTGCCGTGGAGAATCGCATCCCCGGCACCGGCATGGGGTTGGTCATCACCCGCACCATCATCGAACGACATCACGGCACCATCCACCTCGCCGACGGGCAGGGCCAGGGCACCACATTCGTTGTCCGGCTGCCCACCAGGCCACCGCAACACGGCGAACAGCGGACGCTGGAGCAGACGGCGAAGGGCTGAGCGGCGGAGGAGAAACCAACGTGCATCGTTGCCGGCTCACTGGTACCGACCGGGAGCGATGACGCGGTTCGGGTCGATCGTGTCCTTCAGACGGCGGACAAGGCGCCGGGCCGGGGTGTCGGCGACCCAGTGGGCGTGGTCGACGTCCAGGCGTCCGGGGGCGAAGCCGGCCGCGGTGAACAACTCGTAGAGCCGGTCCAGCGTCCGATGAGCGTGCCCGGCTTCGGCCGGTTCCCGCGTGAACCTGATCGCGATGACGACGAGGGCGAGGTCGGAGTCGAGGGTGAAGTACGTTGCGGCACAGCGTGTACCGGTCTCGTCGGCTGCCCGTTGGACCAGGGACCGCGCCTGCCCGGCCGCGCGGCCGGAGAACGGGATGACGGGCAGGAAGAACAGCAGCCCCGCCTGTGCGTCCATCGTGTCCACCGGGTGCCCGGTCTTGGCCGTGAGCAGGACGTCGTCGGGGTCGGGGGTGCCTGCGTACTCGCTTTCCACGAGCGTGGCGATCCGGCGTTCAGCCGGCGACAGGTCCGGCGTGTCCGCGTGCCGGATGGCCGAGAACAGGCCGCATTCGTTCGCCTCGTCGATGATGATGCCGCGGAGTGCATCGACCGCGCGGGCGGCACCGTCGACGCACACGTGGGCGAGGTACTGGCCGGGGTGGCCCCGGTACGCGGCCGCGGCTGCTGGGTCGTACACCCGCAGGCAGTTGTGGGCGAGGCCCTGGCTCACCCATCGCCGGAACAGGTCGACGGCGGGGGCGAGGGATTCCGGATCGAATTGCAGCGAGATCACCCGCAGTGCCTCCGGGCGGGGCAGCAGGCGGACGGCGGCCGCGGTCACGATGCCGAGGCTCGACTGGACGAACGCATGGAGCAGGCTCGGGCCCAGTCCGGGCGCATAGGCGGGGCCGGCCGAGTCCGGCCACCAGCCGACGTGGACCAGCTCCCCGTCGGGCAGGACGACCTCCACACCGAGCAGGTCCTCCACGCGGGGGCGGCGCAGGCCGACGCCGCGGTCGAGGATGTTGCCGACGATGCTGGTGTGCGCCGAGGACGCCGTGAGGTTGAGAATGCGATCGGTGCCGTCGAGTCTCCGAGCGAGCCGGGCCTGGGTCACGCCCGGCTCCACGACGGCCCACCCGTCCTCGACGTTGAGGCCGCGGATCGCGTCCAGGCCGCTCAGATCGAGTGCGATCACGTCGTCCTGAGCGGGTTCGCGGGACCCGAGCCCCCAGTTCCGGCCAGTGCTGTACGGATGAAGCGGAGCGTCCCCGACGGTGGTGACGAGGGTCTGCACCTCCTGTGGTGTGCGGGGACGAAGGATGTCGTGGACTTTCCGAGGGCGGAACATGCCGATGTTCGGGCCCAGCGAGACAGGCATCTCGCCTCCTACTCGTCGAGGAAGTCGGGTTGCAGGCTGACGATGTGGTCATAGAGGATCTGGAAGCTGTACCAGGCGAGATTCGGGTCTCCGAAGCCGGCGCGGGCGGCACGGGCCTGCTCGTCGCTCATCGTCGTCAGAGCGCCGCCGCCGCGGGCGCGGAGCTGCACCGCAGCGCAGCGGTCGAAGCTGATGAACCAGTAGGCGGCCTCGTCGATCGTCGAACCGACGGTGATCAGTCCGTGGTGGCGCAGCAGGATCGCCCGTTTGCCGGCGAGCGCGCCGGCCACGGCGTAGCCCTGGTCGGGATCCACGGTGGGGCCTGCGTAATCGTCGTGCAGCACGTGGTCGTCCCAGAACGCGGTGGACTCCTGGTCCACCGGCACGAGGCCCACGTTGAGCGCGGCCAGGGCGCGGGAGTTGAGGGTGTGGGCATGCGCCGCGGCGTGCGCGTCGGGGCGCTGGCGATGGATCGCGGAGTGGATGACGAACGCGC
The DNA here is from genome assembly GCF_047159485.1 of Krasilnikovia sp. MM14-A1004. Classification (GTDB taxonomy): domain Bacteria; phylum Actinomycetota; class Actinomycetes; order Mycobacteriales; family Micromonosporaceae; genus Actinoplanes. Next base: position 4,425,064 of record NZ_AP038773.1, read on the forward strand.
TGGGGTTGACCGGGCGGTCGCCGTGCACCACGCGGCCGTCGGCGTCCACGCAGATCAGATCGGACACGCGGAGCCGGCTGAACGCGACGCCGAACGGGTTGACCCAGAACCGGTCCGGATACTCCGGATCCCGGACCGACAGGTGACCGGAGATGCCTTCGTCGAATCCGTAGTGACCGAACAGCCGCACCGCCGCAGCCAGCCGGCGTTTGTGGTGTGCCCGCTCCTCGGCCGGACCGGCGAACACCGGCGGCTGCGGCATCGGCAGTGCCTTGTCCGTCTCGGACAGGTAGGTGGTCATGGTGCGTTCCCTTCAGACGAAGGCTTCCCGGACGGCGGTGGCGATGTCGGTGGCGATGCCGTCCGCGCGGGCGGCCAGCACCGGCATGCCGAAGGTGAACAGGTACGCGCCATGGGTGAGGTCACCCAGCGCGTGCAGGCCCGGATCCGGCCCACCACGCGACGTGATCAGGCGGCTGGTGGTCCGCTCGACGCGTAGCCCACCGAACGGATGCGGCACGGCCAGTCCCTGAGCCACCAGCGACGCCACCAGCTGCCGGGCCATCGGCGCAGGCCGGTGCGTGGCCGGCGTGGCAGCCGATACCAGGACGTCGACGGTGCAGTCCCGGGCGGCGCGAATCTCGAAACCTCCGCCGGGCCGGGGACGGATCGACGTGACCCCGGGGAGCACGTCGAGTTGGCCCGTATCGAATAGATCCGACAGCGCCGCCGCATTGCCGGGCGGCATCGGGCAACAGTGCCGCATCAAGCTCTGGTGCCAGGACCGGATCCGGGACTTGTCCTCCGCGCGCAGCAGGTACCAGGCGTCCTGGCCGCAGCTCACCATGGCGTCTCGCAGCAGCGTCCATCCCGGATCGGGGTCGTGCCGGGCGCGATCCAGGTCCTCCCGCAGCCGCCGGGCGGCCGGAGCGGTGCGGGAGAGGTCCGCGGCGATGGCTGCGGGGTCCGCTCCGGCCCCGGCCAGCTCGGCCGTGGCGAGCGAGATCACGTCCGCTGCGCGCAGCCCGCCATTCCGGCCGGAAAGCTCCAGCAGGTTCGGCACGGTCAGGTGTTGCAGGATGTGGCTACCGGGTGCGCAACGCACGGCGGGCAGCAGCCCGCGGCGCGACGCGAGGCTGATGGGGCCCTGGTGGCCACGTGCCCGCAGCGCCATCACCACGTCCACCGCGGTCAGACCCGATCCGACGATGCCGACCCGCGCCCGCACGGGTACGTCGGCCAGCGAATCGCGCAGCGGGTACGGATCGCGGTGGTAACCGGCCGCTCCGGCCAACCCGTACGGATCGTAGGAGGGCGGGGCGCCCGGGCACAGCACCGCGTGGTCGAACGGCCCAGCTCGCCAGCCGTCCCCGTAGGCGATCAGGTGGCCCTCGTCCCGGACCAGGGCCTGTACAGCGCGCGCCTCGACGCGAACCTGCGAGCCCCCGGCCACCATCGCGGTGACGGCCAGCTCGGCGGCGTCCTGCAGGTAGCGACCGACCAGGGACCGCGACGGGAACACGGACTCGGCCGCCCAGGCTCCCAGACCCTGTTCGTGCAGCCACCGTACGCCGTGCTCGCGGTCCCACGTCCGTGCCGACATCTCCGCCATGGGCACGTTGGCCAGCACCTCGTCGCCGTCGCATTGGAATACCTGGCCGCGCCACAGATTCGGGCCCGGCTCGAACACCGTGATGTCCACGGGGGACACCGCGACGACACGGCGTGCCACAGCGGCCACCATGCACGCCGCGGACGGCCCGCCGCCGATGACCGCAAGCCTCAGCATTCCGCGAACCCGAACGGGGTCATCGCGGCGGTGTCGCGCAGCGTCGGACCGGCTGCCGGTGCGCCGCCCGGCCGGGTGACGTCGGCGGTCAGCGAACCGAGTCTCATGCCGCACCCTCCATCGACACAGGCGGCGTTGCCGGCCGCGCTGCCTGCACGGGAAAGGACGCCGAACGGGAAGCCACGGCCCCACAACGGCGTGATGCGCCTCAAGGTTCAGGCTCGGCTCGGCAATTCGGGGTTGCCGTCGCGGGCGGGGCGAACTCCGGCCAAACGGGGACTGGCCGGGATCCACAGTGTTCGGGATCGGCTGCACCCGCACCGTCGTTGACGGTGCCCGCCGCTCAGCCGGTCGGCGCCGCTCCGCTGGACGGGTCGACGCCGTACTCGGCGAGCCTGCGCCGGGCCCGGCGCAGGTCCCACCGCGCGCCCAGCATGGTGTGCAGCTGCACCGCCTCACCGCCGATACGCGCCGCGTCGTGTGGCCGGCGGTTCGCGGCCAGCAGCACCGCGGCGTCCTCCAGCGCGGCGGCCAGTTCGGTCGTCCGGCCGGCCCCGCGATAGTGCGCCGCCGCGGCCAGCGCCCGTTCCGGATCGCCCTGGAGCAGCGCCGCACAGTGCGCCGACGCGGATGCCGCGCGCGCGGGCAGGATCTCCTTGGCGGCCTCGTCGGCGCAGATGGCGGCGGCCTGCTCGGCGATGTCGCGGCGGCCCAGGCGCAGCGTGAGCCGGACGATGTCCGGAAGCCACTGATGGCGCAGCATCATCGGGGCGTAGTCGGGCACCAGCAGCGGGGCCAGCACCTGCAACGCCTGCTCCGGACGGTCCTGTTGCTCGGCGACCAGCGCTCGGGCGACCATCAGGAAGTCGCAGCTCTCGCGCTCGGCTCCGGTGGCCGGAAGGCTCTCCGCCGAGTCCAGGTGACCCCCAGCGAGTACCGCGTCGTCGCGGTGCGCGGCGATGAGCGCGGCCACCCCGTGCAGCAGCATGGACACCGCGCCCGGTTCGCGGGCGCCGAGGAAGGTGAGCCCCGGTGCGTCGTCGGTGACCGCGCTGATCTCCGCCATCGCATCGTCCCACCGGCCGGTCCAGTAGTGCTGCACCGCCGAGGTGACCTGCAGCCCCGACGGCAGCCGGTGCCGGATCGCGAACAGCATGGCCTCGCGCAGGGTTAGTTCGGCGTCAGCCAGCCGGTCCAGGTTGTGCAGGGTGAACAGCCGGTTGTCCAGCAGGTCGAGGTACATGCTGGTGAGGTCCGGACGGTCCCGGATCAGGTCGAGCGCGCCGTCGACGTACTCCAGGGCCCGAGCGTGGTCGCGGCGGATGGAATTGGTCAGCCAGCCGGTCTGCAGGGCGAAGGCCGCTTCGTACGGATGGTCGCCGGCGATTGCCTCGGCGTGCATGTCCGCCGCCGCGCGCTCCGCGCGGTCCAGGTCGTCCAGGGAGCCGCGCCGGAAGTTCGCCAGCAGGAACCGGTGCCGGGTGTGCCATATCTCGGGCACTTCTGCGTCGGTCAGTGCCGCTTCGAGCATGCCGATCGCCGTCTCCGGATCCCCACGCCGGTAGGTCATCGCCGCGAGCAGTTGACGCATCTCCGCGCGGTCCGCCGGATCGGTGGCCAGCAGGGCGGCCTCACGGGCCTCGTCGAGCGGCCAGCGCTCGTACCGGAAGTCCAGCTTCACCAGGGCGATCAGCAGGCTCTCCCGTTGCGCGGGGCCCGGCAGCCCGGAGCCGAGCGCACGCCGGAGCAGTTCCCCGGTGAGCTGCGGCGCCCGCCGGATCGCCTCGGCGTGGTGCGCGACCAACCAGGAGACCACCCATTCGTCGACGATCGGGCTCGCCGCGGCCAGCTGTTCGGCGACCCGGGTCACCGGGCTGCCGCCGCGGTCCAGCACCCGGGCGGTGTGCCGGTGCATCGCGGCGCGCGCCGGCGCCGGGACGCTCTCGTAGAGGGCCTGGCGCAGGAACGGATGCCGGAATGCCAGGTCCGTGCCGGCGTCCACGACGACGTTGGCGGCCAGCGCCTCCTCCAGGTTGGCCACCAGGTCGATGGGGGACCGACCGGTCACCGCGACCACGTCGTCGACCGCGAACTGGGTGCCGAGCAGGGCCGCCATCTGCAGCACCTCCCGGGTGCCCCCGGTGAGGAGTTCCACGTTGGCGCGGACCACGGCGAATAGCGAGTGCGGCGCCTGCATCGGTGCGGCGACGTCGGCGTACTCGTCGAACATCCGCACTTCGCCCCGGCGCAGCACCGCGGTGACCATCTCCCGCGCGCACAGGGGGTTGCCGCCGGAGATCGGGATCATCGCGGCCAGGCCCGGCCCGAGTGGGGCGCCGACCACCTGGACCACGATCTGCTCCACCGCGTCCTGCGGCAGGGCGCCGAGCTGGATCACCTGCCCGCGCCGGGCCTGGACGCCCCGGCGCAGCCGGGCGAGCGGCCCGGCGTGCGTCTCCAGGCGCGCCGCGGCGACCAACAGCAGCGGCAGGTGCCGGGTGACGGCGACGAGCCGGTCCCAGAGCTGCACTGTGGCTTCGTCCGCCCACTGCAGGTCATCGACGACAAGGACCAGGGGCGCGATGGCACAGGCGGCACGGACGTAGCCGAGCACCCGGCTCGCGGCCGCCGAGGGGCCGGCCCCATCGCCGCCGTCGGCGTGCAACCCGGCGGCCAGGGCGGCCACCCGGTGGTCGGTCGAGCCGGTCTCCAACCCCAGAGCGCGGGTCAATACCTGCAACGGGACCTGCTGGTCGAGTTCGTCGGCGGCGGCCCAGGCGACCTGGCAGCCCCGGCTGCCCACGTCGGCGAACGCCGCAGTGAGCAACTCGCTCTTGCCGATGCCCGGTTCACCGTCGATCCAGACCGTGCCGCCCCGTCCGGTGGCCAGGGCGGGCACCAGGTCGCGGAGCCGGCGCAGTTCGTCGTCGCGACCGGCCAGCAGCCGGTTCTCCAACCCGACGTGCAGGGCCTGGGCCACCTGCAGGGGCAGCACCGGGGGTACCGGTGCCGCCGCGTCCGCGGACCGGAGCGGATCGGCCCGCATCTGTTCGTACAGGGCCGTCAGGCCCGGACCCGGCGCCACCCCCAGCTCGGTCCGCAGGATGTGCCGGGCGGCGCGGTAGACCTCCAGCGCCTCGACCCGCCGGCCGCTGCGGTGCAGGGCCAGCATCAGCAACTCGTGCAGGGGCTCGTGCAGCGGGTTGGTGCGCACCAGGCCGGCCAGTTCGGCCACCGCACCGTCGTCACCCAGGTCGGTGAGCATCCGCGCACGCAGGACCACGGCGCCGAGATGATGCTTGGCGAGCCGGGCACGCTCCTGCTCGATGCGGTGCCCGACCAGCCCGGCGAGCGCCTCCCCCTGCCACAGCCGCAACGCCTCGTCGAGCCCGGCCACCGCACGGGTCGTCTCCCCCGCCGCACGCAGGCCGGCGGCCTCCGCGCACATCGCGGTGAACGACGCGCTGTCCAGGTCGCCGGGGTGCAACCGCAGCCGATAGCCGCTGGGCCCGGACGTCAGCACGTCATGTCCGAGGCGGCGGCGCAGCCCGGAAACGTACGTGTAGATGTTGCCGGCCGCGGTCGCGGGCGGCGAGGCGCCCCAGATGCTCTCCATCAGTTCGTCGCGCCCCACCGCGCGCCCGGCGACAGCCAGCAGCGCGAACACGGTCCGTTGCCGGGTGGGCCCCAGCGGCACCTCCCGGTCACCTCGCCAGGCGCGGACCGGCCCCAGCACCGACACGCGCAGCCGGTCGTCGGGTGGATTGTTCACGAGACCACGGACGCCTCGCCCCCGGCCGGCGCCGCGAGCGGCGACCACGCCGGATCGCCGGTCAGGTGTGGATCCACGCGGTCGAGGACCTGCCGCAGGCGCTGCCTCCAGGACGCCGCGATCCGCTGCTCACGCAGGGCCGCATGGGCGATGTCGGACGCGGCCGCGTACTCGCCGCGCCGCTCGTGGGCGACCGCGGCCACCCAGCGCATCTCTCCCTCCAGGTCGGGGTCCGCGGTCCGGGCGGAGACCCAGCCGGCGGCAGCAGCCGCGTGACCATCCCGGGCGAGGAGCAGCCGGGCCAGCCACGCGGTGAGCAGCAGCTGCTGGGCCGGGTCGCCGGCGCGCTGGGCGTGGGCGCGCTGCAGAACCGAAACCGCGAGGTCGGGGGCGTGTTCGGCGAGCCGGGCGACGTTTCCCGCCAACCAGTCGGCGAGGCTGCCGTCGAGCGGGACGTCACCGGCCAGCAGCTGCGTCGCGACCCGCTCGGGCGGCCCGCCGGACGCGGCGATCCGTTCGGCGAACAGCCGGTGCAGCGTGATCCGCAGGGCGGCTGGGGTGCCCTCGTACAGGGTGCGGGCGACGACCCGGTGCTGGAACACCCACCGGTCCCCGGCGCTGCCGAGCACTCCGGCGGCCGACGCCCGATCGAGCATCTGGACCAGGTCGTCCGGGTTGCCGTCGGTGACCGCTGCCAGCTCGGCCACGGTGGCGCCCGAGGGCCGGGCCGCCTCGCCCGCCTCCAGGAAGGCCAGCGCACGCAGCATTCCCCGGGCGTGCTCCGGGAACGGGGCGAGGTGCGTACCGACCGCGGCGACCAGGCTGGAACGACCGCCCTCGCCCGCGGCCAGAAGGCGGAGATACGTGGGGTTGCCGCCCGCGTCATCGAGCATCCGCCGCAGGTCACGGGGCTCGGGCGGCTCCGGCGCGGCGGCACGGATCAGCGCGCTCGCAGACGCGCTGTCCAACGGCGTCAGCGCGACGACCTCGTCGGCGGACAGCCCGCTGATCCGACTCGCGCCCGAGCGGGCGGTCGCGACCAGCAGCAGCGGCAGCCGCGCGGCCTGCGCGCCGAGCGAGGTCCACACGCGCAGCGTCAGCGGATCGGCCCAGTGCAGATCGTCGGCGACCAGGATGACCGGTGCGGTTCCGGCAGCGTGGCGGATCAGGTCCACCGCCCGGTCGGCCGCCTCGGCGCCGCTGCCGTCGAGGGCGTCCACGGCGGCCGTGAAGAGGTCACGCGCACGCCGCCGCGCGTCGGCGTCGGCCATCGCGGACTCGACGCATTCCAACAGCATGCCCAACGGGATGCGCTGGGTCAGTTCGTCGCCGGCCGCCCAGCCGAGGCGGCATCCGGCCGGGGCGGCGTCGCGTAGCGCCGCCGCGAGCAGCGCTGACCTGCCCATACCCGGGCTGCCGTGGATCAGAATGCTGCGCCCGTGCCCGCGTACGGCCTCGGCGGCGGCGCGGTGCAGCCCGGCGATCACGGCGTCGCGTCCGGGCAGCGGCGCGCCGCGCCTCTTCGCGGTGGTTGCCGGACGGCCCGGACGGTGCGCAACGGGGCCGCCGGTCGTCCGCAGCACATCGGCCAGCCCGGTGCGCGCAGGGGTGTCCACGAGCGCGCGCAGACTCTCGATCTCCTCGTCCGACCGGCCGGTCTCGGCCAGCAACGCGACATACCGTTCGGCGGTGGCGAGCCGGAGCTCGGCCAGGCGCAGCCGCTGGGTCTCGGCGAACGGTCCGGGCACCCCGGCGAGCGCGTCACCGTGCCACAGTCGCAGCGCGGACTCCACGGCGGCCAGTTCGGCGGCGATGTTGCCCTCGTCGCGGTGACATCGGGCCGCTGCCCGCAGCGACTCGAACCGGAAGGCGTCGATGGACTCCGGCGGCAGGAGCATCCGGTACGAGCCTCCGCCGGAGGTGAGCAGTCGGCCCGCGGCCCACCTGTCCCGAGCCGGTTCCAGTACCTGCCGGAGCGCGGAGACGTAGGTGTACACGTTGCCGGTCGCGCTGGACGGCGGCTGCTCACCCCAGACTGCGGCGACGAGCTGCTCGCGGGACACGGCCTGGCCGGGGTGCAGAGCGAGCGTGCACAGGACGGCCGTACGGCGCGCCGACCCGAGCGTGAGTTCGGCGCCATTCCGCCATGCCCGGACATTGCCCAGCAGGCGCAGCTCCACCCTCTCGTGCATTGCCGACCCGACTTCCAACCTCGTCCTGGACGCCGATCAATCTACCGGCCGCTGCCCTCCACCATTTCACTCCTGACCAAGGAATCAGGACGGTGCCCCGCCCCGACCGGCTGACGCGATGCAACCGCTCGGTCGGATCGTCCTTGCTTGAGACGGCATATCGGATATGCCGCCCCTTGGTGGATGTGGATGCGCGGAACACGCTCCCCGAGTGCCCGGTGTCGCCGTGCGACACCCGGCGCAACCTTCATGGCCCGCACACCGCGGGCAAGGCGGCGTGGAGATTTCTTGAATACGGCCTCCGGAGACTGACGCCGCACACGTGACAAGCCGGAGGCAACCAGTGAAACAGGTTCAGGTGACCGTGCAGGCCTTGGATTCGCTCAGCCGCGCCGACCTCGGGGGATCCGCGCGTACGCCGGAGCCCCTGGCCCGCCGGGTCGGCCCGCCGCGCGCCAGAAGCTACTGGGCGCCCGCGTTGCTCCGCAGAGCGCCGTCCCGCCACCGACCTTGTTGCGGCCGAAGGCATGCACCCGTGGCGGAGAGATTCGCGGCCGATCCCCGTTGCGGGGATGCCCACCGGCGGCCCCTCCTGTTCCGGTCGGCCTGCTGAACTACCCAGCAACTGGCGGACCTCCCCACACGGCCGGACCGTCATGGAGTGCGCCGACGGCTACCGCGGAGTGATCAGCCCAAGCTTGACCGCGAACATACGACCCCCGGCATATCAACCGCTCCGGTCATTGAGTACGACGGTTCGAGGAAATGCAGCGACGGGCACGGAGTCTGCTGCCGGCTCGGACGCCGGCCGGCGCAACCTCGACAACCTGGCGGTCAGGCGCTGCACGACGCCGCCGTAGAGCACCCCGACGACCAGCGATGCGACCAGGGCCAGGTACCGGGAATAGTGGTCGAGCATCGGGTAGACGTGCCAGTGGGTCACGTAGATCCACAGTGATGCGCCGGCCACCGTGCCGGCGATCCGCCGCAGCATCACCGAGCTGGGAAGCGTCGGCGCCCAGACCAGCAGGAGGACACCCACCCCCACGACCGCCACCTGTAGGCGCTCGCTGTCGTAGTTGAGGACCGCGGCCACGGTGATCGCCGTGACCAGCCAGCGTTGCCGGGCCAGAGCCGCCTTGCCGGCCGCCCACCCGAGCGCGAAGAGCCAGAACACCTGGACCGGCGTGGCCATGTGGTGCATGGGCGAGACAGGGATCAGGCCATACCGGACGGTGAGGGCAACGCCGAGGAGCGTCACGGGAACGGCGAACGGGAACCGCCGCACGCACCGGTCGATCGCCGGAATGGCCATCACGAGCGCCAGGGCCAGCAGGATGTAGATGTACGTCTCGATGAACCACAGGTTCCGCTCGTCGCCGAGGCGGGGGCCGATCGCCTCATTGAGCAGGGCGACATTTTTCCAGGTGTACGAGTAGTCGGTGAGCAGGACCACCGCGGCGACGAAGATCGACGTCGGCACGGCAACGCGCGCCACGGTGGTCGCGATGTGCCGGATGCGTTCGCGCCGGTCGCCCGCCGCGAGGGGAAAGCGCGCGAAGTTGAAACCGGCCACCGCGAGCAGCAGGTGGGCGCCGCCGTGGATGGTGAAGGCATGAATGTGGGAGCCGACGATCAGGACGATCGAGATCGCGCGCAGTAGCACCGTGGTGTCGACCCTCTGTCGGCGTACCGGCGGCGGGTCGGGTCTGGCCGACAGTTCGCGTATCGGCATCGCCTGCCAGCCCGCCGGGAGGCCACCCAGCGCCTCCTCCAGCCGCACGGACATCTCGACGTACGACAGCGAGTCCCCGCCGAGGCTGACGAAGCTGTCGTCGTCGCTGGCGTCGGGCCGGTCGAGGATCTCCGCATAGAGGGCGCGCAGGTCGGTGGGCGCGGAGGCGTCGCCCGCGCCGTCCGGCGGCTGGGTGGCCCCGGCGAGTGCGCCGACCGCCCGGTAGTCGGGCTTGCCCGACGACAGTCGGGGCAGTTCGGAAACCAGGACCAGCCGTACGCAACGCACCGGCAGCCCGCACCGACCGGCGACCAGCCGGTCGATGTCACTGCAGTGATGGCCTTCCTGGACAACCACGATGAGCTGATCGTCGCGTACGGCGCAGCACGCGGTCACTCCGTCGGCCGCCAGCCCCGCCTCGATCCGTTCCAGATCGATACGCAGCCCGAACACTTTCGCGAATCTGCTGCGCCGACCGACGATCTCGTAGATCCCCTCGGCCGTGCGCCGGGCCAGATCACCGGTACGCAACTCGTGCACGGTACGTCCCAGGGCAAGGTCCGCGGGTTGTTCCGCGTAACCGAGCATCACGTTGGGGCCGGTGTAGACGAGTTCGCCGCTGTCCGGAGAGGCGACGCCGTCGACCGGTTCCAATCGCAGCGAACCGCCCGGGATGGCCACCCCGATCGCCCCGGGATGCGTCACGGCCATACCGGGCGGCAGGTACGCCATCCGTGCTGTCGCCTCGGTCTGCCCGTACATGAGGTACAGGTCCCAGCCGCGCTCCCGGCCCAGCTCGGCGTAGCGCTGTACCTGGTCCGGCGCCAGCCGGCCGCCGGCCTGGGTGACATACCGCAGGTGCGGGAGCCGCATGGTCTCGAACCGGATCCGATCGAGCAGGGTGAATGTGTACGGCACGCCGGCGAACGTGGTGCCGTTCGCGCGGCCGAACAACTCCCAGAAGGACGGGTCGGCGACCGACCGGTCCGTCAGGATCACTCCGGCGCCCTTGATCAGATGGCTGTTGATGACCGACAGCCCGTAGCAGTAGTGCATCGGCAACGTCGTTGCCGCGCGATCGGTCACGCGGATGTCCAGATAGGTGGCGATCGCCTCGGCGTTCGCCCGGAGATTGTCGTGTGAGAGCCGGACCAGCTTCGGCGAACCGGTGGAGCCGGAGGTGCTCAGCAGCAACGCCAGGTCCGGGTGCAGCACGTGCGCCGATCCCGCACGGCGCTGCTCGTACCGCCAGCGGCGGCCTGCCCGACGAACCACCACGTCAGGGTCATAGGTCGCCGTCAACGTCTCGACCGCGGCCGGGTTGTCGCCCGGCGCCAGCAGCACCGGATGCCCGGCGGCGAGCGCGCCCAGGTACGCCACGACGGATTCGACCTCGTTCGCACCGGCGATGAGCACGAGGCGTCTTCCGCCGCCGAGCCGGCGAGCCGCCCGTGCCACCCGCCGCGCCAACTCACCGTACGAGATTGTGTCGCGCTGGGTGATCAACGCGATCCGGTCCGCATGCGTCAGGAGGTCACACCCCAGAGGGCGGGGGCCGATGTCGGGGTGAGTGGGGCGGTGCGGCTTCACGGCTCGTGACAGTAAGGTAAGGGAAACCTAACTGTCCACCTGGCTGACCAGGGATTAGCTCGTCAGGGGCCCGAGACGTCCGTCACTTACCGCCGACGAAGACCTCGTCTAAGGTATCCCTAACCTAATCGACGGCAGGGAAGGGCGACGGACGGCATGCGTCAGTGGAGGCGGCTCCTGGCCGTGCTGTTGTGTGGGGCTCTGACCGCCTGCGGGAGCGGGTCGGGCGACGACAAGGACACGCTCATCGTGTACGGAGCGCCGCACGGCGAGCTGCTCTCCGCGATGGTCGACAAGTTCACAGAGCAGACCGGGATCAAGGTCAAGATCCGGCCCGGCGCCGACTCGGAACTCGCCAACCAGATCGTGCAGGAGGGCAAGGCATCGCCCGCGGACGTGTTCATGACCGAGAACTCGCCGGCCATGGGCCTCGTGGCGGGCAAGGGCCTGTTCGCCCGGGTCGAGGACCCGACGGTGGCTCAGGTGCCGGCCGGGTTCGTACCGTCGAACCACAGCTGGATCGGCTACGCCGCCCGCTCGACGGTGCTGGTCCGCAACACCACCGCGCTGCCGCAGAACCAGCTCCCGAAATCGATCCTGGATCTCGCGCAGCCGCCCTGGCAGGGCAGGTTCGGTATCGCACCCTCCGGGGCCGACTTCCAGGCCATCGTCAGCGCGGTGCTCGCACTGAAGGGCACAGCGGCCACCCAGCAGTGGCTGGACGGGCTCAAGCGGAACGCCAAGATCTACACGAACAACATCGCGATCCTCAAAGCGGTCAACTCCGGCGAGGTACCGGCGGGGATCAGTTACCACTACTACTGGTACAAGGACCGGGCCTCGGGTGGTACCGGCAGCGCCAACGCGGAGCTCCACTTCTTCGGCCACGCCGATCCCGGAGCGTTCCTCAGTGTCTCCGGTGCGGGTGTGCTCGCCTCGAGTACGAAGCAGGCACAGGCCCAGCGGTTCCTGGCATTTCTGACCAGCAGGACCGGCCAGCAGGTGCTGGCCGACAGCAAGGCGATGGAGTACCCGGTCGCCGACGGGGTGAGCAACCCCCAGCTCAAGCCGATGAGTGAGCTCGATCCCCCCAAGGTCGATCCGGCCACCCTCAACGGGCCCGAGGTGATCCAGCTGATGCAGAAGGCAGGTCTACTCTGACCGGTTCCGCCCCGACCACTGTCGCCACCGCGGACGCACCGGCACCCGGGCCGGCGCGGCAGCCGCCGCGACGCCTCGCCAGCCGCCGCTACCCCGCCGCGGCGCCGGTGCTCGGGGTCCTCGTCGCCCTGCTGGTGCTGCTGCCGCTGGCGTTCGTGGTGTTCTACGTGGCGACGTCGAGCTGGACCGACATCGAACAGCTGGTGCTGCGACCGCGTACGGCCGAGCTGCTGGGCAACACGGCGTTGCTGCTCGGCGGCGGCGTACTCACCTGCGCAGTGCTCGGCACAGGGGCGGCGTGGCTGGTGGAACGCACCACCGTGCCGGGGCGCCGCCTGTGGCGCGTACTGCTCGTGGCCCCGCTGGCGGTCCCGGCATTCGTCAACAGCTACGCCTGGGTATCGCTGCTGCCGGGCGCCACCGGCTACGGTGGCGCGCTGCTCGTCGTCACCCTGTCCTACTTCCCGTTGGTGTACCTGCCGGTGGCGGCGGCCCTGCGCGGGCTCGACCCCGCGCTCGAGGAAGCCGCCTGCGCACTGGGCCGGGGTCCGCTCAGAGTGTTCTCCGCCGTGGTGCTGCCGCAGCTGCGCCCCGCCGTGGCGGGCGGGTGCCTGCTGGTCGGGCTGCACCTGTTGGCGGAGTTCGGCGCGTTGCAGATGCTGCGCTTTCCCACGTTCACCGTCGCCATCTACGAGCAGTACCAGTCCTCGTTCAACGGCTCCGCTGCCACCATGCTGGCCGCCGTGCTGCTGCTGTGCTGCCTGCTGCTGCTCCTCGCCGAGTTGCGGCTGCGCGGCCGGGCCCGGTACGCACGGGTCGGTGCGGGCTCCGCGCGCCCCGCGCCGCGGGCGCGCCTGCGCGCCATGACGCTGCCGGCTACGGCGGGCCTGGGACTGTTGACCGTACTGGCGCTCGGCGTGCCGCTGGGCAGTCTCACCTACTGGCTGTTGCAGGGATCGGTCACCGTGGCGCTGGGTCCGCTCGGCACGGCAGCGGCCAGCTCGCTGGGGCTCGGCGCCACCGCCGCCGTGGTGACCGTGGCACTGGCACTACCCCTCGCGTGGCTCGACGTGCGCCGCCCCGGCCGGCTCACCACCCTCATCGAGCGGAGCACCTACTTCGGCAACGCGCTGCCCGGCATCGTGGTGGCCCTGGCTCTGGTGACCATCAGCATCCGCATCGCCCCTGGCCTGTACCAGACGATCCCGCTGGTGGTCGCGGCCTACGCGATCCTCTTCCTCCCCCGCGCCGTGGTCAGCGTGCGGGCCGCCCTCGCCCAGGCGCCGCCACTGCTCGACGATGTGGCACACAGCCTCGGCCTGTCGCCGCTTGCCAGACTGCGGCGGGTCACACTCCCGCTGATCGCGCCGGGCCTGGGCGCGGGCGCAGCACTGGTGTTCGTCGCGGCGGTCACCGAGCTCACCGCCACGCTGCTGCTCGCCCCGACCGGCACCCAGACGCTCGCCACCCAGTTCTGGGCCTACAGCGACAGCCTGGCCTACGGCTCGGCCGCTCCGTACGCCGCCGTCATGGTGCTGTTGTCCGCGCCGGCCACCTACCTGCTCACCCGCGACCCGGAGAGGACGGCCGCCGCATGACCGCGTTGACCGTGCAGGGCCTGACCAAGTCGTACGGTGCCGTCCCCGTGCTCGCCGGGATCGACCTGCACGTGCCCGCCCGCACCTTCACCGCGCTGCTCGGCCCGTCCGGGTGCGGCAAGTCCACCCTGCTGCGGCTCATCGCCGGCTTCGCCGACCCCGACACGGGCACCATCAAACTCGGCGAGCAGACCGCATTCGCCGATGGTCGCTCGGTCCCCCCGCAGCGCCGGCGGATCGGCTACGTACCCCAGGAAGGCGCCCTGTTCCCGCACCGCACGGTGGCCGCCAACATCACCTTCGGCCTGCCCCGCCGCCATCGGCGCTCCGGGCACCGGCTCGACGAACTGCTCGACCTCGTGGGGCTCGACCAGGCCATCGCCCGACGCTTCCCGCACGAGCTGTCCGGCGGCCAGCAACAGCGCGTCGCCCTGGCCCGGGCACTGGCCCCGGAACCCGAACTCGTGCTGCTCGACGAGCCGTTCAGCGCCCTCGACACCGGCCTGCGGGAGGACACCCGACGCGCCGTCGCAAGCGCCCTGCGCGCCACGGACGCCACCGCGATCCTGGTCACCCACGACCAGGCTGAGGCGCTGTCGCTCGCTGATCAGGTCGGCATCATGCGCGACGGACGCCTCGCCCAGCTCGACCCGCCCGCCACCATCTACCGGCAGCCACACGACGCCCACATCGCGCGCTTCCTCGGCGACGCCGTGCTCCTACCCGCCGAGGTCACCGACGGCGCGGCGACCTGCGCACTGGGCACCCTGTCGGTCCGCACGTCCAACCTCGCCGGTCCAGCCGAGGTGCTCATCCGCCCCGAGCAACTCCTCCTGCACCGCACCGGCTCCGGGCCCACCGCCACGGTGCAGGAGATCAGCTACTACGGCCATGACGCCGCCGTGCGGCTCTGCGTACAGCCGGAGGGCATCGGTGTCACGGCCCGCCTGTCCGGCATCGAACTGCCCGAGCCGGGAAGCACCGTCCGGGTCAGCGTGACCGGCGACGTCCTCGCCTTTCCCCGCGACCGAGCCTGACAGCGGGCTTGGCACCACCCAGAGCCTGAACCGGAGAGGTCTACGCCACGACGACATGCGCCTCGATGGCGTTGGCGACGATGTCGATCAGCAACGGTGTGTCCGGGCCGAGCTGGGAGTTCATCAGCAGCGCGAAGGGCAGGCCGCCGGGGAGCAGACCCACGACGGCCTGTTCGAGCTGATTGTTGGCGCTCTGCCAGCGTCCTCCCTTGAGGAAGTAGCGGCCGGCTCTGGTCGGTTTGCTGCGGTCGACCCCCCAACCGGACTCCACCATGGCCCACGCATCGGCACTCGGCACGATCGCGCCGTTCGTGAAGGCGTGCAGCAGGCGTACGAGTTCACCCGCGGTCAGGTGCCAGCCGATGGTGGCCGACGTGACGGACAGATCGCCGGAGTCCCACCCCGCGCCGGGCATACCCCACTGGTACGCCAGGGCGTTGCCGGGGGCGCTCGCCGTGGCCGCACCGGCCAGCTGCGCCGGGGCGAACACCTGCTGCTGGACGTAGTCGTGGTAGCCCTGGATGCTCAGGGCCTCCCACAGCCGGTCGTGGTCGTCCTCGACCCCACTGGGCGCCGTCAGGGAGACCTTGATGGCTCCGCTGAGCACGGGGATCAGGATGCGGAACAGACCGAAGTTGACGTTCTGGTAGGTGGCGTTGCCCAGTGGGACGCCCAGCAACGCCCCCCGCGCGATCTGTCCCTTGAGTTCGCCGTAGACGGCCAGGTCGGTGGTCGGGTTGTAGAAGCCCGAGCGATGGGTGAGCAACATGTCGAAGGTGAGCTGGTCGACGTCCGGCCCGCGACGCCAGTACAACGGCAGGAACGGGTGGATGGCAGTCCCGCCCGGGACTCCGGCGTCGGCCAGGGCCCTGCGGGCGGCGATCGCGGTGACCAGCTTGCTGACACTGGCCACATGCATCCGTACGTCCGGTGTCCAGTCGACGTCGCCGTCGGCCGCGGTGCGGGCCTTGCCGCTCTGCATGGTCAGGCCGGGCCCGGCGGGCTCCAGCACGCGCAGGACGTAACCGTTGCACTGCCCGTTGAATCGGTTCGCCAGGTCGACGCCGAAGCTTCCGAGGTCGAGCTGGTGCAGGGTCCGCGACGGTCGCTCGATGCCGTCGGAGATCTCCACTCCGGAGGCGCGTTCACCGAGGACGTCCTCGAAAACGTTCCGCTCGCCGCGCGGCCTACCCAGTCGTGCGGCCAGACCGTCGAAGTCGACAGACTCCATGAGCGCCTCGCCGAGCTCGCCGCTCAGGCCCTCCCGCAGTTCGGATCCCTTGCCCGGCATGGCGATCCACTCCCCTTCACAGCGTCCCGGCGTACTGCGACACGTGGTAGGCGTGCGACGTGCCGGGTGGGTTCTGCTGCCACGTGCTCACCATCAGGTGCAGGTCACCGATGGCGCTGGTGGAGTACGGATGGATGAACCCGCCGTACAGAAACGGCTCCTGCGCCGCCGTCACCTGCACCTTGGGCTCACTCCACGGGCCCTCGGGCCGCTCGGCCCGCCGGGAGACGATCCGGCCGGGCAGCGAGTACGTCATCGCCCACACGCCGTCGCGCAGCAGCCGGACCGACGGCTCCCCGAAGGGCTCCTCGGCAAGCACGGAGGTGCACTGCTGCCCCCACCGCCACCCGGTGTCCTGGCGCCAGCCGAAGGGCTCGTACGCCTCCGGCTCGAGAATGCGCTGCCACGGCACCCGTTGCAGCATCATCGGGCCATGCTGCCGGCCGGCGCGCACGGAGTACACGTACACGAATCTGCGGTCCCGCTGCATCGTCCACATCTGGAAGGCGTCGAGGTTGGCCGCGTCGTTGGCCCATGCGGCGCCCGGCACGTCGGTGAAGTCGTTGCCGTTGTCGGAGTACGCGAGCCCGGCCCGGCCCGTGCGCCACGGCTGGTTCTCGGGCCAGTCGTAGACCGCCATGTACGACAGCACCTGGCGGCCCGTCTCGGGAGAGGAGACGGCGTCGTTAGGGATCCTGGTGATCTCAGCGTTCGGGTTGGCGAGCGGCTTGGGAACGTGGATGTAGTCCATGAGCTGCGGGGCCCGGCCGTCGCCCTTCACCCGCGCGGCCGAGTCGAAGACGATCCCGCCCGGGGCGGCGGGATGGACGTTCGATCGCAGCATCACCGGCGAGCGCCAGTCGTCACCCTGCTCCGGCCAGGCCGACGCGAACGTGTCCCCGAAGAGGAACCCGACGGACCCGTTCTCCAACAGGTACGGGATGCCCAGGTCCGTGCCGGCCACCCGCCACCGACGTGCCGGTTCGAGGTCGGCGCCGGTCAACCGTTTCACGAACTGCGCGGGTTGCCGCGCCAGCTCCTGCAACTCGGCCCGCAGCGGCGGCGCGGGACGTACCCGGTTGGCGCCACCCGTGAGAATGTCCTGCCACGGCCGATCAGGCTCCAGCCGATGCCCGCCCCCGCCCATGAGTCACAACCTTTCGCCGCCCACCCGGGACCTCAGCTCCGCGCCCATCCAGTGTTGGGCCTGGCATGGACCAGGTCCAGCATTTCGGCCGGCCGGGGATGTCGGAATGCCGCCAGGCGCCCACCGGCTCATGAGGAGGCGATGGTGACTTCGGCGTCTGCGCCCGGCTGCGCAGGGCCGGCATCAAGAAGCGGGTGCCGCTCACCTATGTGTCGGCCGAGCCGTTCCCGGGCCACTTCGGCATCGGCGGCCTGCCGCACGGCGAATCCCTGCTGACGATGTTCCTGCGCAAGGAGCGCATCGACGCCCACCTCGGCGGGCCGATCGACCACGTCGCGGCCGACGCGGTCGTGCTGGGTGACGGCACCGAGATCCCGTTTTCGTACGCGATGGTGGTGCCGCCGTTCACCGGGCAGGAGGTCGTGCGCCGGGCCGGGATGCTGTCCGACGGCCAGGGCTACGTGCGAGTGCGCGACACGTATCAGAGCGAGAAGTACGACGACGTCTACGCGGTCGGCGTCGCCGCCGCGGTCGACGTTCCGTGGCAGACCCCGACGCCGGTCGGGATCCCGAAGACCGGCTTCCCGACCGAGGTGATGGCGCACACCGCGGCCGCCAACATCGCCGCGCAGATCCGCGGCGCGGAGCCGGCCCGAACGAAAGCGTTCGGCGACATCAGGGCCGTCTGTGTCATGGACGCGGGCAACAACGGCGTCATCATCCTCGCGGACAGGATGCTGCCACCCCGCAAGCACGGCGTGCTCATCCCCGGCCCGCAGGCACACCTCATGAAGCTCGGATTCGAGAAGTATTTCCTCTGGAAGGCCCGCCACGGCTACGTGACCCTGCCCTGAGCCCGCTGTGCTTCACCCGTTCCCGGTCGAATCCTGTCGCGCCGGCCGACGGTACCCCGTGGGGTATTTTGTGGATCGACGACACGAGTGGGGGCGGGGCATGGAGATCGACGCCGAAGCGGCGGGTGATGTCATCAAGCGGCTGCGTCGCGCCGAGGGCCAGATCCGCGGTGTGATCGCCATGCTGGAGTCCGGCCGCGACTGCGCCGATGTCGTCACCCAGCTCGCCGCCGTGTCCCGGGCACTCGACCGGTCGGCACGGCCGCTGATCAGTCGGGCGGGCCGTCGGTGTGGGCGGTGGTGCTGAAGTTCCCGGTCCAGGAGGCCCGGGCACCGGAGTCGCCGATCCGGTAGATGCCGTAGATCCCGGCACCGGCCACGATGACCGCCAGCGCCACCAGCACACGGGTGACGACCACCGATCCGGGCGCCAGATAGGTACGGTTTCCGGTCCCGGCGCCGGTGGCTTCCCGCTGGCGCCACCAGACCAGCACGGCGAGCACCGCGAGCGGTATGGCGTAGAAGATCGCGGTGTCGCCGAGTTCGGTGTGGTCGTGCAGCAGGGTGCTGCTCGGTACCCGGCGCTCCAGCCATTCGCCCGCGCTGGTCGTCATGGGGACCAGTGCCACCACGGCCAGGGCCAGCAGGGCGTTGGGTCCGGCCAGGCGGGCCCGAGCGGCCGGCCAGACCGCCGTCAGCACGAGCAGGAGCGCACTCAGTGGTAGCAGGACGACCACCGCGTGCACGAGCAGGACGTGCGCCGGGAGTCCGTTGACGGTGCCCATGACGTTCCTTCCGAAGCGGGTTCGGGACGGCTATCGCCGACGAGCGTACGGACGATTTCTTCGAGTTCTCCGATTTTGTGGTGTCACGCTGGGTGGCGTGAGCGCGGTGAGCGACGGTATGACGGTGACCCGCATCCTGGTGGTGGAGGACGACAGAGAACTGGGCGAACTGCTCGTACGCCTGTTCCGCGACGTCGGATACGCCGCCGACGTGGCCCGCGACGGCCAGACCGGCCTGCATCTCGCGCTCACCCGCGAGTACGACGTACTGATCATCGACCGGGGTCTGCCGGGCATCGACGGCCTCGACCTGCTGGCCCGGCTGCGCCGCCGCGACGTGGCGGCTCCGGCGCTGGTGCTGACCGCCCTCGGCACCGTCGAGGACCGGGTGGCCGGGCTCGACGGCGGCGCCGAGGATTACCTGGTCAAGCCGTTCGAGGTCGACGAACTACTGGCCCGGATACGGGCGCTGCTGCGCCGCGCCGGCACACGTGCGCACACCATGGCTGTCGGCACCGCAGAGTTCGACCTCATCACCCGCCGGGTCACCACCGTCGACGGCAGCGCTGCGACCCTCTCCGGGCGCGAGAGCGATCTGCTGCGGATGCTCGCGGAGGCCCCCTCTCGGGTGTTCAGCCGGGCGGAGATCGTCGCGAAGGTCTTCCCCGACGCCGCGGCCGAGTCGCTCGTCGACACCTACGTGCACTACCTGCGCCGCAAACTGGGTGCCGAGGTGGTGCGCACGGTCCGCGGAACCGGCTACCGGCTGGGCGCACTGTGAGCGGGCCCGATCCCGACCGGCTGCTGCTGCGCCGCGCCCGTCTGGTTCTCGCCTTGCAGAACGTCGTGGCGGTCGCGCTGATCCTGCTGCTGACCGGGGCGTTCGTCATCGGTGCCGCCGACCGCAGCCGGCGGATCGCCTTCGAACGCTCCGTGGATCAGACGGCCGCCACGGAGGAGGACGTCGTCGACCCGCCGCCCGGCATGTGGATCTTCAAGCTGGACGGGCACGGGACTCTGACCGCGACCGACGATGCGCCCGGCGGGTTCCCCGACCGAGCCGCCCTCGATCGGGTCCGGGCCGGCGGCCCGACCGAGTTGTCCGCCATGGACCGCGACGGCACCGACTACCTGGTGGTCACCAGGGCCCGCGGCGACGGCGTGGTGCAGGTCGTGGGCAGCATGGCGGAGCAGGAACGGGAGCGGCACCGGCTGCTGGCCGTCCTCGGCGTGGCCGGACTGCTCGGGCTGGCCGCCGCCGGAGTGGCGGGCGCGCTGCTGGCGCGCCGGGCCACCGCGCCGCTGGGCGAGGCACTGGCCCGGCAACGGCGGTTCGTGGCCGACGCCAGTCACGAACTGCGTACACCGCTCGCGCAGTTGCACACCCGCGCCCAACTGCTGCACCGCGATCTGCGCTCCGGGGCGTCACCGGCGCAGATGACCCCGGACATCGAGCAGCTCGTGGCCGGGACCCGGCAGCTCGGCGAGGTCGTCGACGACCTGCTGTTGTCCACCCAGCCCCGCGCTGATGACGGCGCCGAGGTGGACCTCGGGGTGGTGGCGGCGGGCGTGGTCGCCGCGCTGGGCACCCGTGCCGAGCAGGACGGCATCGAGCTGGTGCTGAGTCCCGACCCGGACGGTCCGTCGCTGGTCCGCGGGCGCGAGGCCGCCCTGCGCCGGGTCGTCACCGCGCTGGTCGACAACGCACTGAGCCACACCCCTGCGGGCGGGCACGTCGCCGTGGAACTGCGGTCGGAGGGCGGTCCCCGGCCCGTGACCCTGGCGGTACGCGACGACGGTACGGGGTTCGACCCGGCCGATGCGCAGCGCATCTTCGACCGCTTCGCCCGCGGTCACGGTGATCAGCGCCGCTTCGGGCTCGGGCTGGCACTGGCGCGCGAGGTGGTCACCGGCCACGGCGGCACCATCGACGCGACCGGCCGGCCCGACGAGGGCGCCACCTTCACCGTCCGCCTGCCTGCAGCATGTTAGTGGCCGATGAGTGGAGCCGACTACACCGTGTCCGGGCAGACGCCGTGAGCATCAGCGGGGCTGGGCGATCGGCCGGGCGCCGCCGTCGGCACGAGGCTGAACGCGTTCTCCTCCTCCTGCGCGTTGTGCAGGCGCAGGATCGCGTACAGGCCGTAGAGAAGTCCTCGCATCTCGATGACGTCCTCCTGATCGCACACCGTGCCGATCTCGTCCAGCAGATGCCGCAGCCGGAGCACCTGATGCTCGATCTCTGCGTGCGTACGACTGAGTGCGCCGACCGACTCCGGCCCACCCAGTGCCCGCGCCACGATCGGCAGCAGTTCGGCCTCCTCGGCCCGTTCGTGCGCCAGCAGGTCGGACTCCAGCCGCTCCAGCAGGCTGCGCAGAGCGGCGAGATCGTCCCCGGCGGCGAGCGCGTCTGCCGCGGTTCGGACCTGTTCGACGATCGGACGGACCGCGTTGTGCTCGGCGTAGAGACGGTGCGCCGTGGCGACGTCGGCCGGCGGCAGGACGACCGTGTGGGTGCGGGCCGGCAGCAGCGCGCGCAGCGCGATCACGATCGCCGCGACGTCGATCGCCTCCTGGACCAGAGCGCCGACGGCGGGAGGCAGCAGCCCCACCGCGGCGGCCGCCATGCCGATCAGCGACAGGCCCATGCCCGCCACGACCGCTTCCAGCGCGATACGTCGGGAGCGCCGGGCGATGAGGATCGCATCGGCCAGCGCGTCGACCCGGTCCGTGGTGATCACGACGTCGGCGGCTTCGGCCGACGCCGTGACGCCGCGCGCGGCCAGTGCCACGCCGACGTTCGCCGCGGCCAGCGCGGGGGCGTCGTTGATGCCGTCTCCCACCATGATCGTCGGACGCTGCCGTTGCTCGTCGCGGACGATCGCGAGTTTGCCGGCCGGGTCGCGCTCGGCATGCACGGCGTCGACGCCGACGATGCGGCCGACCATCTCGGCCATGTCGGCGCGGTCGCCGGTGAGCAGGACCGTCCGGTCGATTCCCGCGGCCCGCAGCGCGCGCATCATCCGCGGGGCCTCGGGCCTCAGCGGATCCTCCAGGAGGAGAACTCCGGCAGGGACGTCGTCGACCGAAACGAAGACCGTCAGCGACCCGTCCAGGGCCGCGCGGCGGCGCGCATGGCGCACCCACGCGGGTGCCGGGTCGCCGACAATCCAGGACGCCTTGCCGAGCCGGACGCGGTGCTCGTCGACAACGCCCTCGACCCCGTACCCGTGTCGCTCGACGACCTGCGTCGGCATGGTCAACGGCAGTTCGCGGGCGCCTGCAGCGGTGACGATGGCGCTGGCGAGTACATGCGCCGAGGTCTGGTCGAGCGACGCGGCCAGGCGCAACAGCTCGGCGGCGCCCACCGGCCCGGTCGTGACGATGTCCGCGAGCGTGGGCCGGCCGCGCGTCAGCGTCCCTGTCTTGTCGAACAGCAGCACCCGGCCGGCCGCGAGGCGCTCCAGCGCGGAGCCACCCTTGATGACCACACTCGCACGGGCGGCCCGGGACAGCCCGGACATGATCGCGATGGGTGCGGCCAGCAGCAGCGGGCACGGCGTGGCCACGACGAGGACCGCGACGGCCCGCACGGCATCGCCGGTGAGCGCCCACGCCGCCCCGGCAAGCACGAGCGTGAGCGGGACGAACGCGACCGCGAACCGGTCGGCGACACGCACGAACGGCGCGTTGTCCGCGCGGGCATGCTCGACCAGCCGCACCAGGCCCGCGTACGTCGATGCGCCCGCCGTCGCCGTGGCGCGCATCTGCAGCGGCGAACCGGCGTTCACCACGCCGCTGCGCACATCCTCCCCCGCGCGGCGCTCGACGGGGCGGGCTTCGCCGGTCAGCGCGGACTCGTCCAGGACCGCGGCGCCCAGCAGACGCCCGTCCACCGGCACGATCTCGCCGGAACCGACCAGCAGAGCGTCGCCCACAGCCACGTCTCCGACGGCGACCTGGACGACACCGGAGGAGGTGAGGCGACGCGCGGTCCGAGGCGCCCGCGCGGCCAGCAGGCTGAGTTCCCGGCGCGCCCGCCGCTCTGCCCTGTTCTCCAGCAGCACACCGCTGGCCAGCATGACCGCGATGACCGCGCCCGCGAACGCCTCACCCACCGCGAGGGCGCCGGCGAGTGCGAGCCACGCGATCACGTCCACGCTCGGGCGCCGATGGCGTACCGCGTCGACGAGGGTGACCGTGGAGTAGGCCAGCCCCAGCAACGCCGCCGCCACCCACAAACCGACGGCGACCGGGCCCGCTCCGACCAGAGCCGCGGCGACACCGCCGAGCAGCAGCAGCGTCGACACCGCGAACAGCAGCGGGATCACGAGGTCGGCCAACCGCATCCGCGTTGCCTGCACAGACTCCCCGACCATCCCCGGGTCACCCACCTCTCGCCGTACGTTCGTGTGGAACCGGAGTCGAGCGCCCACGCGGGAAGGCCCCGCTCAGTCGGTCCCGCCCAGCAGGTGACGTACCTCCTCCAGGTCGACGATCTGGGCGGTGGGCAGCCGCGGGGGGTGCGCCGCGCCGGTGTGGTCCGGATCCGCGATACCGATGCGGAGCACGAGAAACGGCCAGCCCAGGTCGTCGATCGCCCGGCGCAGCGCGGTGCGGGTCGCCGGCACCTCTATCACCGCGCTCAGTGGAAGCACAGAGGCGCCGAGCCGGGTCGCTGTCAACCACGCCGCGGACAGCGCCTCCCCCGCCCGCAACCAGGACGACGGCTCGTCCGAAGCGCCGAACAGCACCGCGTACCGGGCCGTCCGGTCATGCCCGGGACCGGACGGCAGGGTTCCCGGCTGCCCGAAGTCCCGCACCGGCACCGTCGTTGCGGGCTGTTCACCGGTCAGCGCCGCCGGGGGTATGCCCAGACTGTCGTGGCGTCCGATCCAGTACGCCAGCTCGTCCTGAATCTCAGGGTCTGCCTTCTCCACCGCGTCGGCCCGCGAAGCAGCGCCGGCCAGGTCGTAGACGTGCTCGCCGGTGAGCAGGCCACAAGCGATGCCCTCCGCCTCAGCCGCCGCCACGACCTGCGTCAGCGTGGCATCCGGGATCCGGGTGTCGCTGACCGGACGCCGATCGGTGTGCCGCAGCTCCATGGTCTGCACCAGCCGCGCTGCGGCAGCGTCCGGCTCCCGGTGCGCGGTCGGCGTGAGCACCGCCAGAAGACCGGGCTGATCCGGGACCGGCAGCCGGTCGACGGTGTAGTTCCAGCCGGTCGCGGTCAGCGCCGTCCGGGCGTGGTGCAGCGCGGCTCCGCAGCTGATCATCAGAAGCCGGCCGTCCGGATCGCTCGCCGGCAGTTGCCGGCTCCGCACGGCGGTGAGCTCCATCCGGTCGGGCCGGATCGCCCACCGCCAGGGCTGCGTGTTGTGGACCGACGGTGCATAGCCCGCCATGGCCGCGGCCCGCGCGAGGACCGCGGCGGTCGAGCCGGTGCGGATCGTCATGGTGGTTGCACACCTACTTCCAGTGCCGGCGCCATACCTTCACTGTGAATCATCGGCCTTTCGCGGGCACGAGGCGAAAGGCCCCGCCGGAGCGGGACCAATGATCCGTACGCTCATCAGGCGCCGCTCGCGCATGGCGCGCTGTCCGGTGCGGTCAGCTGATTCCGAAGCCCATGCCGGGCCCGGCCATCGTCCGATCGTCGAACCCGTAGGTCAGTTGGCTGACAACGTCCACGACACCGGGGATTCGCCGGATGTGCCGTTCCACGATGTCGCGCGTGGACCACAGCTCGACGGCGCCCACAACGGTGACGATGCCGTTACTCACCGTCGCATTGACGCCAGTCGCCTCCTCCGCGCGGACGATCCCGAGAACGTCGTTCTCGACGTCGACGCGGATGTCGTCGTCCGGGCGCAGGTGGACCTTGAGGAGATCACCGCGCGACACGATGCCGACCAGCCTGCCGAGGTCGTCGGTGACCGGCAGGCGTTTGACATCGTGCTCGTCCATCTGACGTGCCGCGGCCGCGATGGTGGTGATGCCGCTGATCGCCGCGATGGCCGGCGCGGTCATGAGGTCGCGCGCCGTGGCGGCTTGGCTCTTGTCCCGTTGGCGCCGGCGCTTGCGGCTCTCGAACAGGCGCGGCTCGTCTCCTGCATATTCGATCTTGTTGAGCAGGTCCGCTTCCGAAACCACACCGAGAACCCGGAGGAAGTCGTCCACGACGGGCACGGCGCTGACCCGGTGCGCGATGAGCATGTCGACCACGGTGCGATACGGAGCATCCGGTGGCACAGAGATGACCTTCGTCGTCATCACGTCGTCCACTGTCAGGTTCTTCAGCATGCGACCCTCCTCGGCCCTCGGCCGTCACGCTACGTCCACCGTGTGCGGGCCGGGCAGAGTCGAGCGCCCCTGCCGGGCGGGCCCACCGTCCCGGCAGGACTCCCGTCAACCGCGGGCTCTCGTGGTCGAGGGCGCCCGAGCCAAAGGTCCCTCGAAGTTGTGACATCGGTCCATGTCCGGAGAATCACCGGGCGATGATCCTTGGGCGTGGCCACCGATCCTGACCTCCGCACAGTGGTGAATGCCCAACGGCAAACCGCGGGCCAACGGGCACCAGTCCCGTGCGGCCTCGAGATGTCAAGGGGTGTGACATGCAGCCAGGAAGCGATGCCCGGCACGATCCGCCGACGGTGATCGAGGCGCTCGCTCTGCAGGACCTGTTCGACACGCTGCACAGCCGCGGCTATACGGTGGTCGGCCCGACCGTCCGTGACGGCGCGATCGTGCTCGACGAACTCACGTCCGCCACGGAACTGCCCCACGGCTGGGGCGTCGACACCGAGGCGGGCCGTTACCGTCTGCGCCCCCGCGACGACAATGCCGCCTTCGCCCACTCGGCCGGGCCACAGTCGTGGAAGAAGGTACTGCACCCGGCGCGGGCCCGGATGTGGTCGGCCGACCGGTCCACCGGGACGGTGATCCCCGAACCGGACGAGCCGCACCGGTATGCGCTGCTCGGAGTCCGTCCCTGCGACCTGGCCGCGATCGGCGTGCTGGACCGGGTGCTGACCGGTGGAGGGCACGTCGATCCGATCTACGCCGGTCGCCGCGACGGCAACCTGATCATCGCCGTGGAGTGTACGGAGCCGGGCGCCACCTGCTTCTGCACCTCCATGGGCACGGGCCCGCGTGCCGAATCCGGTTTCGATCTCGCACTCACCGAACTCGTCGATGACGCGGGGCACCGGTTCCTGGTGCGGGCCGCCACCCCGGTCGGGGCGGAGGTGCTGGCCGCCGTACCCCATCAGGTCGCCGACGACGCGACCGTGCGCGAGGCCGAGGGCGCCGTCGCCGCGGCCGCCACCCGGATGGGCCGCACGCTACGCACGGAGGGCCTGCCGCAGATGCTGGCCGCGAGCCGGGAGTCGCCACATTGGGACGACGTCGCGTCGCGCTGTCTGACCTGCGGCAACTGCACCATGGTCTGCCCGACCTGTTTCTGTACCACGACGGAGGACGTCACCGACCTGACCGGCGAGCACGCGGAGCGGTGGCGTCGCTGGGACTCCTGCTACGACCTCGACTTCACCTACCTGCACGGCGGCAGCGTGCGCACCAGCGGCCAATCCCGCTACCGGCAGTGGATCAGCCACAAGCTCGGCACCTGGCACGACCAGTTCGGGTCGTCCGGCTGCGTGGGGTGCGGCCGGTGCATCGCCTGGTGCCCGACCGGCATCGACATCACCCGGGAGGCGGCCGCGCTGTTCTCCCTGCAGGAGGCCCTCCCCGCGCCGGAGACCCCCGCACGAGAGGACTCGCCGTGACCGACCGCACCGAACCCAGCAAGGACATGAGCGACGCGATTGCCGCCCGCACCGTGTTCGCCGCGCTCAGCACCGCCCAGCACGCGCAGCTGGCCGCCGACGGCACGCCACAGTCCTACCGAGCGGGCGAACGGCTCTTCGCCGAGGGCGGGGTCGCCGACCGGTTCTGGCTGATCCGGTCCGGCAGCGTCGCCCTCGACATGCAGGTGCCCGGCCGGGGCGAACAGGTCATCGAGACACTGTCCGCAGACACCGTCCTGGGCTGGTCGTGGCTGCACCCGCCCTACCGGTGGCACTTCGGCGCGGTGGCCCGCGAGACCACCACGACGGTCGCGTTCGACGCCGCCGCCGTCCGGAACCGTTGCGCCGAAGACCCCGCGTTCGGGTACGCGATCCTGCGCTGCTTCACGCCCGTCATCATCGAGCGGCTGATGGCGACCCGGCTGCGGGTGCTGGCCCTGTACGCGACCCCGGCGCAGGCCGGCCGGCCCTCGACCGGGGTGCCGTCGTGACCGCGCCGGCCGCCGCGTCCGTCACCACCGCGCTGCCGGTCCCCTACCGGGTGGTGTCGCGGCGGGTGGACACCTACGACACCGTGACGGTGGAGCTGGCGCACGACTCCGGCCCGCTCCCGCCGTTCGCGGCCGGACAGTTCGCGATGCTGACCGCGTACGGAATCGGTGAAGTGCCCATCTCGCTCAGCGGCGGCGGAGCGAGCGGCGACCGCCTGGTGCACACCATCCGCGCGGTCGGCGCGGTCACCCGGGCGCTGACCGGCACGGCGCCGGGCGGCACGGTGGGGGTCCGCGGGCCATACGGCACGGGCTGGGACCTGCCCGACGCCGACGGCGGGGACGTACTGATCGTCGCCGGTGGAATCGGTCTCGCCCCGCTGCGGCCGGTCGTGCTGGCCGCGCTCGCCGACCGGGCCCGCTACGGGCGCGTGAGCGTGCTGGTCGGGGTCCGCACCCCGGCCGACCTGCTCTACCAGGGTGAGCTTCGCTCGTGGGCCGAGGCGGGCATCGACGTCGAGGTCACCGTCGACCGGCCGGACGGCGGCTGGAGCGGGCACGTCGGTGTGGTGACGTCGTTGCTGGCCCGCGCGGCGTTCGACCCGGCGCGGACGGTCGCGTTCCTCTGCGGCCCGGAGGTGATGATGCGGTTCACCGCCCGGGGGCTCCTCGCGCGCGGCGTCCCGGCCGGCCGGATCAAGGTGTCGCTCGAACGCACCATGCGGTGCGGCGCCGGCTGGTGCGGCCACTGCCAGCTCGGGCCGCTGCTGCTGTGCCGCGACGGGCCGGTCGTCGACTGGGCCGGTGCCGAACCGCTGCTGAGCGTACGGGAGTTGTGATGGCCGACGACGCAATGCCGACCCTGGCGGTGTGGAAGTTCGCGTCCTGCGACGGCTGCCAGCTGACCCTGCTCGACTGCGAGGACGAGCTGCTGGCCGTGGCGGGGCGGGTGCGCATCGCGCATTTCCTGGAGGCGAGCCGCGCGGTGCTGCCCGGCCCGTACGACGTGTCCCTGGTCGAGGGCTCGATCACCACGCCGGAGGACGCGGAACGCATCCAGCGGGTCCGGCAGATGTCCCGGACGCTGGTGACCATCGGCGCGTGCGCCACCGCCGGCGGGGTGCAGGCGTTGCGCAACTTCGCCGACGTCGACGAGTTCACCTCGGTGGTCTACGCCCATCCGCAGTACGTGTCCACGCTGGCCACCTCCACCCCGATCGCCGCACACGTCGACGTCGACTACGAACTGCACGGCTGCCCCATCGACCGCCGCCAGCTGCTGGAGGTCATCACCGCGCTGCTGGTCGGCCGCAAGCCGAACATCCCCGCGCACAGCGTGTGCTTCGAATGCAAGCAGCGCCATGCCGCGTGCGTGGTGGTGGCGCACGGGACGCCGTGTCTCGGCCCGGTCACGCATGCGGGTTGTGGGGCGTTGTGTCCGGCCCACCAGCGTGGCTGCTACGGCTGTTTCGGGCCGATGGAGTCCCCCAACGCCGGAGCCGAGGCCGGGCTGTTGCGGGCGACCGGCATGTCGGAGGCCGACATCGTCCGGGCCTACCGCACCTTCAACGCGGCCGCACCCGCGTTCGTCGAGCTGTCCCGGGTGACCGTCGGCCCTCCCCCGGCGGCGGGTCCGGGCAACGTGGAAACGGAGCGGGAATGACTCACCGGTCGGATCGGACCCTCGACGTGCGGGCGCTGGCCCGCGTCGAGGGTGAGGGCGCCATGCACGTACGGGTCCGCGGGGGCGCCGTCGAGGACGTCCGGTTGGAGATCTACGAGCCGCCCCGGTTCTTCGAGGCGTTCCTGCGGGGGCGCCGGTACACCGAACCGCCGGACATCACCGCCCGGATCTGCGGGATCTGCCCGGTGGCGTACCAGATGAGCGCGTGCGCGGCGATCGAGGACGCCTGTGGGGTCAGCGTGGGCGGGCCGATCGCCGACCTGCGGCGGCTGCTCTACTGCGGTGAGTGGATCGAGAGCCACACCCTGCACATCTACCTGCTGCACGCGCCGGATTTCCTGGGCTACCCGAGCGCGCTGGAGCTGGCGAAGGACCGCCGGGACCTCGTCGAGCGCGGTCTGGCGTTGAAGAAGGCAGGCAACGCGATCGTCGAGCTGCTGGGCGGCCGGGCCATCCACCCGATCAACGTACGGGTCGGCGGCTTCTACCGCGCTCCCGCACCCAGCGAGCTGACCGCGCTGGCCCGCATGCTGCGGGTGGCACTCGACCAGGCCCTGGACACCGTGCGATGGGCGGCCGGGTTCGAGTTCCCCGACTTCCACCACGACCACGAGATGCTGGCGCTGACCACCGACGGCCGGTACGCCATCGAGGACGGCACCGTCACCACCACGGGCGGCCTGACCTTCGGGCCGCGTGACTTCGAGCAGCACGTCATCGAGGAGCAGGTGCCGCACTCCACCGCGCTGCACGCCCGGCTGGCCGACCGTGGCCGGTATCTGGTCGGTCCGGCCGCTCGGTACACGCTCAACCGGCGGTGGCTGTCGCCATTGGCCCGCGAGGCCGCCGACGCGGCCGGGCTGGGCGAGGAGTGCCGCAACCCGTACCAGAGCATCCTGGTCCGCGCCGTCGAGGTGGTGTACGCGGTCGAGGAGGCGCTGCGGCTGATCGACGAGTACGAGCCGCCCGCCCGGCCCGCCGTGGACGTGCCGCCGCGGGCGGGGGTCGGTTTCGGCGCGACGGAGGCACCTCGCGGGATCCTGTTCCACCGCTACGGCCTGGACGCCGAGGGGCTGATCACGACGGCCCGGATCGTGCCGCCCACGTCGCAGAACCAGGCCAGCATCGAGGACGACCTGCGCCGCTTCGTCGCGGCCCGGCTGGACTTCGACGACGAGCGGCTGACCGCGGAGTGTGAGCAGGCGATCCGCAACTACGACCCGTGCATCTCCTGCTCCACCCACTTCCTCGACCTGACGATCGACCGGGGCTGACGCGCGTGGACGGACAGCGCTGCGTGGTGATCGGCGTCGGCAACGAGTACCGCCGCGACGACGGTTTCGGCCCGGCCGTGGTGTCCCGGCTGGAGGTGCTGCGGCAGTCCGACCCGGCACTGGCCGCGGTGGAGCTGCGGGCGTGTGACGGGGAACCGACCCGGCTGCTCGACCTGTGGACCGGCGCCGACCTCGCCGTCGTCGTCGACGCGGTCCGCGACGGCGCCGACCACGGCGGCCACCGGTACGAGCTGGTCCTCGACGAACTCGCCGACCTCGCCGACGCCCGCTCCGCGAGTTCCCACGGGGTCAGCCTGGGCAGCACTGTCGAACTGGGCCGGGCGCTCGGGCGGCTACCGCGACGTCTGGTGGTGCTGGCCGTGGGGGCGATCGAGTTCGGCTTCGGCGCCGGGCTCAGCCCGGAGGTGGCCGCAGAGGTGGATCCCGTCACCGCCCGGATCCGCGAGCTGGTGGGCTGAGCGATGGCCGTGACGCCACGCGAGGCACCGGCCCGGGAAGCCTGGTCGATCCGGGTCCGGGGCACGGTGCAGGGCGTCGGGTTCCGGCCGTTCGTGCATCGCATGGCGAGCCGGCTCGGGCTCGACGGGAGCGTCCGCAACGTCGACGGGGACGTGGTCATCGAGGTCGCGGGAGCGGCCGACACCCTCGCGGCGCTGGTTCGTGCCCTGCAGGAGCAGGCGCCACAGCACGCGGTCGTGGCTCGGGTGACTGTCACGCGCAACGGCGGCTCAGACACCCTCGGGGCCGGGTTCACCGTGGCCCCCAGCACGAGCGCAGCCGCCACACGACCGGGCTTCGCGGGCCTCCCCGTCGACCTGGCGACCTGCGACGACTGCTTACGCGAGCTGTTCGACCCGGACGACCGGCGCTACCGGTACCCGTTCGTGAACTGCACCGCCTGCGGCCCCCGCGCGACCATCGTCGACACCCTGCCGTACGACCGGGCCCGTACGGCGATGGCCGGGTTCCCCCTGTGCGCGGCGTGCGCCGCCGAGTACGCCGATCCGGCCGACCGCAGGTTCCACGCCGAGCCGGTCGCCTGCCCCGACTGCGGGCCACACCTGTCGTGGCGGTCGGCCGGCCACCCGGCCGGGAACGACAGTGACCCCGGTGCGACCGGCGAGCAGGCGCTGGCTGCCGCGGTGGCCGCGATCGCCGCCGGAGGCATCGTCGCCGTCAAGGGCCTGGGCGGATACCAACTGGTCTGCGACGCCACCAACGCCGCCGCGGTGCACCGTCTGCGCACACGCAAACGGCGGCCCCGCAAGCCGTTCGCCGTCATGGTCGTCGACACCGCCGCCGCCGAGGTTCTCGCGCGCCTCTCCCCTGCCGAGCTGCGTCTGCTCACCGATCCGGCCCGCCCGATCGTGCTGCTGGCGACCCACCCGGACGCCCCGACGGGGCTGCCGTCCGGCGTTCACCCCGGCACCGACCGGGTCGGGCTCTTCCTGCCCGGCACCCCGCTGCACCACCTGCTGCTGCGGGCACTGACCCGGCCGCTCGTGGTGACCAGCGGCAACCTCTCCGACGAACCGATCGCCATCGACGACACCGACGCGATGACCCGGCTCGCGCCGGTGGCCGACGGGTTCCTGCTCCACGACCGGCCGATCCGCGCACGCTACGACGACTCCGTGGCCCGCGTCATCGGCGGGCGACGCGCGATAGTGCGCCGCGCCCGCGGCTACGCACCGGACCCGCTCCCCATTCCGGTTCCGGCCGACCGGGCCGTTCTGGCGGTCGGTGCCCAGCTGAAGCACACGTTCACGCTGGCCCGTGGCGATCGGGCGCTGGTCGGCCCGCACGGCGGTAGCCTCGACGACGCCGACGCCCTGGCCGCGTTCCATGCCACGCTCGGGCAGCTGACCCGGCTGCACCGGTTCACGCCCGATGTGCTCGCCCACGACCTGCATCCGGGATACCTGTCCACCCGGTACGCCATCGAGCAGCCGCCCGGCCTGCGACGGGTACCGGTCCAGCACCATCACGCGCACGTGGTGTCGTGTGCCGCCGAGAACGGCGTGCGCGGCCCGTTCCTGGGCGTCGCCTACGACGGGCTCGGCCTCGGCGCGGACGGCACGCTGTGGGGCGGTGAACTGTTGCTGGCCTCGTACACCGGGTTCCGCCGGTTGGGCCGCTTCGGCACCGCCCCGCTGCCGGGCGGGGAGGCGGCCGTGCGCCGCCCGGCCCGCATGGTGCTGGGCTACCTGCTGGGCGGCGAGTTCCCGGTGCCACCCGGATCGGCCGCGTGGTTCCTCGATCGGCTGCCACGCACGGAACGCGACACCATCGCGCGGATGGTGTCCCGCGGCGTCAACAGCCCTCGCGCCTCCAGCGCGGGCCGCTTGTTCGACGCGGTGTCCAGCCTGCTCGGCCTCTGCGACGACGCGGGCTATGAGGGCGAGGCGGCGGTGCTGCTGGAGGCCGCCGCGGCAGCCTCCGGCAGCACCGAACCGCTGCCCTGGCGGCTGGCCGAGGTGGATGGGCTCTGGGTGTACGACTGGAGCGGCACACTCACCGCAGTGCTGGAACGTGCCCGTGCCGGGGTGCCCGCGAGCGAGCTGGCGGCCGGGTTCCACACCACGGTCGCGGCGGCGACGGTCGCGCTGTGCACCCGCGCTGCCGAACGCACCGGGGTGACGCAGGTGTGCCTGTCCGGCGGGTGCCTGCAGAACCGCATCCTGGCGTCCCGTTTGCTGACCGAGCTGGACGCGGCCGGGCTGACCGGCCACCTCAACCACGACGTGCCCGCCAACGACGGCGGGATCAGTTACGGCCAGGCCGTGGTGGCGGCCGCAACCTGCAACGAGGGAGGCTGATCGGCGTGTGCCTCGGCATCCCCGGCCGGGTCACCGCGGTGACCGACCGGGACGGGCTGCTCATGGGTGTCGTCGACTTCGACGGCATCCGCAAGGACGTGTGCCTGACCTACGTCCCCGACGTCCGCCCCGGCGAGTACGTCATCGTCCACGTCGGTTTCGCGATCACGAAGGTGGACCGTCGGGAGGCCGAACGCACCCTCGACGTGCTGCGCGCGATGGGCGACGCGGTCCGTGACGAACTGGGCGAACCCCTGCCCGCGAAGGATCGCACCGCATGAGATACCTCGACGAATACCGCGACCCCCGACTCGCCCGGGTGCTCCTGGACGAGTTGCACCGCACGACGACCCGGCCCTGGAACCTCATGGAGGTCTGCGGCGGCCAGACCCACACCATCGTGCGGCAGGGCATCGACGAGGTGCTGCCCCCCGGAATTCGCATGATCCACGGGCCCGGCTGCCCGGTCTGCGTGACCCCGCTGGAGACCCTGGACCGGGCGATGGCCATCGCGGCGCGGCCCGGGGTCACCTTCACCAGCTTCGGCGACATGCTGCGGGTGCCCGGATCGCACACCGACCTGCTGGCGCTCAAGGCCCGCGGCGCCGACGTACGCGTGGTGTACTCCCCCATGGACGCGGTCGCGCTCGCCCAGCAGCGACCCGATCGCGAGGTGGTGTTCCTCGCCGTGGGGTTCGAGACCACCGCACCGGCCAACGCGATGGCGGTGCTGCACGCCGCGACTCTCGGACTGACGAACTTCACCATGTTGGTCAGCCACGTGCTCGTGCCACCCGCCATGACCGCCATCCTGGACGCGACCGAGTGCGAGGTGCAGGGCTTCCTCGCCGCCGGACACGTCTGCACGGTCATGGGTTGGACGGAGTACGAACCGCTCGCCGCCCGGTACCGGGTGCCGATCGTGGTGACCGGGTTCGAACCGCTGGACCTGCTGGAGGGCATCCTGATGGCGGTACGCCAGCTCGAACAGGGCCGCTTCGAGGTGGAGAACCAGTACGCCCGTGCGGTCCGGCGCACCGGAAACGGGCCCGCCCGGGAGGCGGTAGGTCGGGTGTTCCGGGTCAGTGACCGGGCCTGGCGCGGCATCGGGACGATCGCCACGAGCGGCCTGGAACTGGCCGACGCGTACGCCGGCTTCGACGCGACCCGCCGCTTCGACGTCGGGCGGCTGACCGCGGCGGAGGACCCGCGCTGCATCGCCGGACGGATCCTCACCGGGCTAAGCGTGCCGACCGACTGCCCGGCCTACGGCATCACCTGCACTCCCCGGTCCCCCTTGGGTGCGCCGATGGTGTCCAGCGAGGGCACCTGCGCCGCGTTCCACCGCGCGGGCCGTCGCCGGTACACCGGGGCTTCCGTCTCCGGAGGTGCCCGGTGACCGCGGTGGATCCGCTCGCGGCCAGCTGCCCGGTACCGCTGGCCGAGACGGAACGGGTCCTGCTCGGCCACGGCTCCGGCGGGCAGCTGTCGGCCGAACTGATCGGCGACGTCCTGGTGCCCGCACTCGGGTCGGCCGCGCCGGCCGGTGCGCTGGAGGATGCCGCGGTGGTCCCGATCGGCGGGGTCGACGTCGTGCTCAGCACCGACGCGTACGTGGTCAGCCCGCTGTTCTTCCCGGGCGGCGACATCGGCGCGCTCGCCGTACACGGCACCGTGAACGACCTGGCCATGCGCGCCGCGCTGCCGGTGGCCCTGTCGGTCGCCTACGTCGTGGAGGAAGGCTTCCCCCTGGCAGACCTGCGCCGGGTCGCCACGTCCGTCGGCGCGGCCGCCCGAGCGGCCGGGGTGCCGGTGGTCACCGGCGACACCAAAGTGGTCGGCCGCGGCGCCGCCGACGGCCTCTACGTCGTCTCCACCGGCGTCGGACACCGCCTCGCCGGTGCCGCGCCGTCGGCGACCGGCGCCGCACCCGGTGATGCCGTGCTGCTGTCCGGACCGATCGGCAGCCACGGCACCACCATCCTCAGCGTGCGGGAGGGCCTGGGCTTCGACGCCGACATCTGCTCGGACACCCAGCCCCTGCACCGGCTCGTCGCAGCCATGGTCGACGCCGGTGGCGACGCCGTCCACGCGCTGCGCGACCCCACCCGCGGTGGCATCGCCTCGGCGCTCAACGAGATCGCGGTCGCGTCCGGCGTCGGCATCGAGATCGACGAGCAGTCGCTGCCGGTACCCGCCCCGGTGCAGGCAGCCTGCGAGCTCCTCGGCCTCGACCCGGCCCACGTGGCCAACGAGGGCTGCCTCGTCGCGTTCATCGCACCGCACCGCGCCGACGCGGTCCTGGCCGCGATGCGCGCCCGGCCGGAGGGCCGGGCCGCGGTCACCATCGGCACCGTACGCGACACCGATCGCGGCCGGGTGGTCGTGCGGACCTCCGTGGGATCACGACGTGTGCTCGACATGCTGGTCGGTGAACAGTTGCCGCGCATCTGCTGAACCGGTGGATGGTGGCTGGTCCCCCTCTGGGTGGGCATGGCTTTGGGGGTCGTGCGCGGTGACGTTCGACCCTGTTCCCGGCCCCTCGGGCGGGCGAACGCTCAAGGTGGTGGCTGCGATTGAGTGGTGCACCCGCGCCCGCGCCACAGGTGGACGGTCCGGGATCGGCGGAAGGGGACGAGGGAGATGACACGGAAACACTGGGCCGACCTGTCGTATCGGCAACGCACCGCCGTGCTGGTCCTGGCATCGGTCGAGGCGGTGCTGACGGCCGCGGCGGCGGCGGACCTCGCCCGGCGTCCACGGGCGAGCGTACGGGGTCCGAAGGTGCTCTGGTGGCCCGTGCTGTTCGTCCAGCCCGTCGGCCCGGTCGCCTATCTCGGCTGGGGTCGGCGCAGCCGTTGCTGAGGACCGGTGTCCGGCGGCCGGCACCGGTTGCCGGGTTCCGGTCATGCCCGCCCGGCCGCTCTCCTCGCGTCCGGTGGGCGAACTCTGGAAGGAGGGGCCATGCCGGTCCCGTGGTTGGTCTTCTGGTCGGTCACCGAGTTGGTGATCATGGTCGCGGCCGTCTGGTCGTGGTGGAGTCCACGCGCGATGCACGTCGGCCGGTTCGCTGTCGCCACCCTGTTCCTCGCGGGTGGTGCGCTGTTCAACACCCTCCATCTCACGACCGGCGGCGACTACGCCGGCTTCGCTGATGCCTCCTACCTGCCGTTCGTCACCGACACGTGGCGTGCGGTCGTGGCACCACATCAGCACCTGTTCATCTCTCTGCTCATCGCATTCGAGGTGGGGGTGGGCGTGCTGATGCTCAGCGGTGACCGGTGGACCCGGCTGGGATTGGTAGCGGCGATCGGCTTCCATGTCGGGTTGATGTTCTTCGGTTGGCTGTACTACCCGTTCTCGATCGCGATGATCATCTCGTTCGCCCTGCTGCTGCGCGCCGAACGCCGGCACGCCGGCGCAACCGCTCCTACCGCTCTTCCGCGACAGAGCACGCCCGCCGCGCCACGCCACGCGGCATAGCGGTCATGGTGCGTCCTGGCCCGTACCCGGTATGACTGATTCCGGCGTTCACCTTGGTGACCTGCCGCACGTCGGAGTGATCGCGGCGGTCCGCATGCGGATGGCACTCCCGCCGTACGAGGTCCGCTGGCCGGATGACGGCCGTTACGCCCCGGGCTTTCCGGGACCGGAAGCCCGCGTGGAGCCGGTTTTCCTTTGACATGACTCTCGGACGCCGGGATCGTCCTACGACCCGAGGACTTTCGGACCTCGAGAGCCGAGCAAATCCAGTGATAGACATGAATTGAGAAGGAAGCGGTGGGCACTCCACCGACACAGGCCAAAAGATCGTGTCGCCTGTGCACACAGGGACCGAATAACCGGTCCCCTCGCCACTCCACCATCCCACGAAGAAGGTGTGCCATGTCAACGGCTCTGCGCGCCGCCAACCGAACCCTGCTCGCCATCGTCGCGGCCATCGCGATGACCGTCGGGCTGGCGATGACCGCGCGGCCCGCCTCTGCGACGCTCCCGTCCGCCTCACAGGTGACATTAGCCCGGACCGGCGGATTCGCCGGCGTCCACGACTGCTACGTCGTTGAATCCACGACTGTGCACGTGGACACCGCGTACCTGATCCAGCTCGTCTCGAGCTGGCAGTTCCGGCGACTCGACGCCGCATACCCGGCCAGCACTCCGGGCGCCGACCGCTTCGCCTACACGTTGACCGTGCGGTACGGCACCGGGAGGACCAAGACCGTCCGGACGGTCGAGGGCGCCGACGCTCCCGCCGTGTTGTGGCAGGCGATCGGCCTCACCCGGCAGATCAGCCTCGATACTTCGCCGACTTCCACCCACTGAACGGCCGCATTCGCCGCCGGCCCGCGCGATGTCGCGGGCCGGCGGCATGCACGGTTGGCGGCGGCGGGTCCGGTGGTCGCCCGGGACTGACCGTCCGGGGCTCAGCCCTTGACGGCGATTTCCTTGCCGTAGGCCTTGACCGTGAAGGTGACCGACTTGTGGGTCCACGGGTTCGTCGCCCGCAGCCGGACCCCACGCTTCACGGCGGTCACCTTGATCATCTTGGGGACGGTTCCGAGGTTGAAGTTCGCCACGTCCCGGCGGACGATGCGGCGCAGCGTGGCGACTTTGATGCGGCGTCCGTGCGCGGCCTGGCGGGTGTCGGCCGCGCCCTGGGAGGCGACCTCGGCGATGGTGGTCTTGATGTTCAGGTACGCCACGCCCCTGGCCAGGGTCCTCGAGCTGATCGTGGCCGACGCCGCCGGCAGTGTCACGTGCTGGGCCCCGTAGGTGTACGCCGTGACGTCGGTGAAGCCATTGCCGGTGCCTCGGCTGCTGGTCAGCGTTCCCGCGGCGCTGACGTGCAGGGTGACCGTCATGTCCTTGTCGTCGTGGTACGCATAGTCGGTGGACCCGTCGTCGTGCACGGTCTTGGTGCCCGCGTATGTGTTGTCGGTCAGCGCGGCGGCAGGTGTCCCCACGCCGCCCACGAGGTAGTCGTCGAGGGTCATCGACGGCACCGCGGTGAACTGGTAGCGCACTCCGGGGCGGCCCATCATCTTCACCGCCGCCCGCTCGTCCGGCCCCATCAGGGACTGGTACACGCCCTTGCCGCCGACGACATACATGGCGTACCCGTCGGTGCCGAACCGGGATCGCGTGTATGCGATCTTGCGGGTGAGGTCCACCACGAACGAGGACGAGCCCGACATCGAGCCCTCGGAGTAGGTGTCGGTGATCCTCCAGCCGTCATGGGCCGCGGCCGTCGACGCGTCGGCCACCGTCTTGAGCTCGGCCGCCATCGTGACCGCGTCCAGCGTGGTGGCGGTGTCCGCGGCATAGGCGGGGGCTGAGACTCCCAGCAGGCCGGCGGCCAGCGTCACGGTGGCGGTCAGCAGGGAGGAACGGGACGGACGCAACATCGATACTCCGAGGACAAGCGAAGGATGCGGATCAGGGTGACAGAACGTATCCAAACCCGCCCGGTTCTGGACTCGACGCAGGAGTCGATGTTACTGACCGTTACCGACCCGCAGGCCGCCGTCCGGTCAGCGAGCACTGGCCGCCCGCCCCGAGACGGACACTTCTCCACCTCGGGTGGCGCTCAGTAGCGACGGCGCGATTACCTTGCGCTACGAACGCGCGAGCGCGGTGGGTGACGCTTGATCGGCTCGATCGGGGGTGCTGCGACATAGGTCGCAGTTCGTCAGGTTTTCCGGTTGAGCGACCGATGCATCAGGCATCAAAGCACTTCCCTCGCCCCCGGGTTGAAAGATCAGGCCATGACTGCCGAAGCATCGACTGTCCTCAAACGGCCCGGCGTAGTGACGCGCTGGATACGCGACCGCCGCCTGTACACAAAGTTCCTCCTGGTCGTGCTGGTGCTGGCGGCAGTGGGCGCCGGTATCGGGGCCTTCGCGATCGTGCAGATGTCACGGCTCAGCGGGGCAGTCCACGAGCTGTACACCGGCAGTGTCGTCCCCGGTCAGGACCTCGAGAAGATCGCCGTGGACATCGGTGCCATGCGGGCGACGGTGCTCAATCACGCACTGAGCACCTCGGACGCCACCAAGGCCCGCTACGAGCAGGAGATCAAGGCCGGCGACGCGACGTTCCGGCAGGATGTGCTGGCATACCGGAAGATCACCGTGAGCCCCGTGCTGCTGGACCGGCTCGACACCGCATGGCAGCGTTACCGCACCGCACGGGACAGCGACTTCATCCCCGCCAGCAAACGCCACATCGACGTGGAACAGATCCGCGACAACGCATTGGTCCCGGCCGTACAGGAGACCATGACCCAGCTGAACGCGCTGATCGCCGCCGAGAACGCCGAGGCCGCCGCCGACGCCGTCAACGCCAACCAGTGGTACACCGTGGCGCGGACGATCACCATCTCCGTGCTCGCCGTGGGCCTGCTGCTCGCCGGTGCATTCGGGCTGGTGGTGGCCCGCGGTCTGGCCCGTCGGGTACACACCCTGTCGGGGGCGATCCGCGCCATCGCCGACGGTGACCTGACCCGCACCGCAGACGCGGATGCGGACAGCCGCGACGAGATCGGGCAGATGGGCGCCGAACTGCACCGCGCCGGCGCCACCCTGCGCGCTACCGTCGAGCAGCTCAGCAACAGCAGCCACATCCTGGCCGGATCCGCCCAGCAAATGGCCGCCACCAGCAGCCAGATCGCGAGCACCGCCGAACAGACCAGCAACCGTGCCGACACGGTGTCGGCTGGGGCCGGGCAGGTCTCGGCGAACGTGGCCACCGTGGCCGCCGCCGTCGAGGAAATGACCGCCTCCATCCGGGAGATCGCCGGCAGCGCCACCGACGCCGCCGGGATCGCCCACGGCGCCGTAGCCGTCGCCCAGTCCGCCAGCACCACCATGGACAAACTCGGCACCTCATCTGCCGAGATCGGTGACATCGTCAAGGTGATCACCTCGATTGCCGAGCAGACCAACCTGCTCGCCCTCAACGCGACGATCGAGGCCGCCCGCGCGGGTGAGGCCGGCAAGGGATTCGCGGTGGTCGCCTCCGAGGTCAAGGACCTGGCCCAGGAGACGGCCAAGGCCACCGACGAGATCGCCAGCCGCATTCAGGTCATCCAGACCGACACCAGCGCCGCCGTCGCGACGATTACCGAGATCGCGCAGGTCGTTGAGCGGATCAACGGCTATTCCAACGCCATTGCCTCCGCGGTGGAGGAACAGACCGCGACCACCAGCGAGATCGGCCGCAGCATTGTCGAGGCCGCGACCGGCGCCGCCAACATCACCGACACGATCACCGCAGTGGCCAAGGCCGCCGAGGACACCTACCTCGGGGTCGGGCAGGCCAACCGCACCGCCGAGGAACTCTCCGGCCTCGCCGGCGAACTGCAGACCCTGGTCGGCCAGTTCACGGTGTAGCGCCGGTGCGCTGGACGTTCTGCCGTGCCGGGCGGCTGAGGCCGAGGTGGTCGCGCAGGGTGGGGCCGGTGTAATCGGTACGGAACACGCCGCGTTCCTGCAGCAGTGGCACCACGGTGTCGGCGAACTCGTCCAGCCCGTCGGGCACCACGTGCGGGACCAGGATGAATCCGTCGGCGGCGTCGCCCTGGACGAGATCGTCGATCTGGTCGGCGACCGTCCGGGGGCTGCCGATGAACGTCTGACGGCCGGTGACCTCGATGATCAGGTCGCGAATCGACAGGTTGCCGGCCTCGGCTCGCGAGCGCCACTCGCGCGCCGTGGAGACCGGGTCGCGGTGCATGCGTACGCTGGCCCGCCCGTGGGCGATGTGCCCGGCTGATACATCCGGATCGATCTCCGGCAGTGGCCCGTCCGGGTCGTAGCCGGACAGGTCGCGGTTCCACAGCTGCTCCAGCAGCTTGATGGCGGTCTGACCGCTGACCTGCTGGCGCCGGATCACCGCCGCCCGGTCACGGGCGTCGGAGTCGGTGTCGCCGAGCACGAACGTCGCCGCCGGCAGCACGAGCAGTTCGTCGCGGTCGCGTCCGTAGGTGGGCAGGCGTCGCTTGACGTCGGCGTAGAACGCCTGGCCGGCGTCGCGCGTGCCGTACCGGCTGAAGATCGCGTCGGCGGTGGCGGCGGCGAATTCGCGCCCGGCGTCCGAGTCGCCCGCCTGCAGGATTCCGGCCTCGCGAGGTCAGCGACGACGAACTCACCACGCTCGTCGCGGCGGCACAGTCGGCGCCGACCTCGTCCAACCTCCAGCTCTGGAGTGTCGTGGCCGTACGCGACCCCGACCGCAAGGCGCAGCTGGCCGCGCTCGCGGCGAACCAGGCCTTCATCGTCCAGGCACCGCTGTTCCTGGTCTGGATCGCCGACCTCGGCCGCGCCCGCCGGCTCGCCGACCGTGCGGGGACCCCCGCGGCCGCCGCGGACTACCTGGAGACCACCCTCACCGGCTTCATCGACACCGCTCTTGCGGCACAGAACGCCGTGGTGGCCGCCGCGTCGCTCGGACTCGGCACCGTGTTCGTCGGCGCCATCCGCAACCATCCGGACCAGGTGGCCGCCGCGCTGGCCCTGCCGCCGCACACGATCGCCGCGTTCGGGCTGGCCGTCGGTGAACCCGACCCCGGCGAGAACGCCGGGGTCAAGCCGCGTCTGCCCCAAGCAGCCGTGCTGCATCGCGAGCTGTACGACACCGCCGCCGACGCCCACGTCGCCACCTACGACGAGCGGGTGTCCACCCACAACACCGCGTTCGGGCTGCCCGGCGCCTGGAGCGACCGCGTCCTGGAACGGCTCAAGGGCCCGGAATCGATGGCCGGACGCCACCAGCTGCGCTCCGCACTCGAACGGCGCGGGCTACCCTCCCGCTGACTCCCCGGACATTCCCCACTTCGCCTGTAGGCTGACTCTCAATTGATCCAACGGGTCGGGGAGGCGCAATGAGTACCACGGACGAGCTTCTGGTCAACGCCGAGCGGTATGCCAGCACGTTCGACAAGGGCGCGCTGCCGCTGCCACCCGCACGCCAGGTCGCTGTCGTGGCATGCATGGACGCCCGCCTCAACCCGTACGGTCTGCTCGGCCTCGCCGAGGGCGACGCGCACGTCATCCGCAACGCGGGCGGCGTGATCACCGCCGACGAGCTGCGCAGCCTCGCGATCAGCCAGCGGTTGCTGGGCACCCGCGAGATCATCCTGATCCACCACACGGACTGCGGCATGCTCACGTTCACCGACGACCAGTTCAAGGCGGCGATCGAGGCGGAAGTGGGCATCAAGCCGGCCTGGTCGGCCGAGGCGTTCACCGACCTCGACGCCGACGTCCGGCAGTCCATCGCCCGGATCAGGACCGACCCGTTCATCCCCCGCAAGGAGTCGGTACGCGGCTTCGTCTACGACGTCGCCACCGGCAAGCTGCGGGAGGTGAACTGA
Source organism: Krasilnikovia sp. MM14-A1004 (assembly GCF_047159485.1). Lineage (GTDB taxonomy): Bacteria > Actinomycetota > Actinomycetes > Mycobacteriales > Micromonosporaceae > Actinoplanes. The sequence goes on from NZ_AP038773.1 coordinate 4,467,485, forward strand.
GCGGCCCGACCGGACGCCACCGTTCGCGCAAGGGAAGGGACCCCGATGCCGTCCGAGCACACCTATGACAGCCGCAGGCTGCGGCAATGGCTGCGCGGCGACGCATCCGGCTTCTCCCGGCGCGACCTGCTCAAGCTGACCGCCGCGGTCGGCACCCTGGGCGCCACCACGGCCGCCGGGCATCCGGTCGACGGGACTACCGCCACCGGCCCGGCGGCCGGCGCCGACCCGGCCGGGCCGATCGTCAAGCCACTCCCGCCGGACAAGTTCACCGTGCTCGGCACCAACGCGGAGATGCGCTGGTCCGCGATGCGCGACCAGGGACACCTCGTGCCGATCGACAGGTTCTTCGTCCGCAACCACACCCGCACGCCGATCATCGACGCCGGCTACTGGCGGCTGGAGGTGACCGGCCCTGGCCTGCGCGGTGGCCCCGCCTCCTTCTCCTATCGGGAGCTTCGGCGCCTGCCCGCCGAGACGATCACCGTGCCGGTCGAGTGCGCCGGCAACGCTCGCAGCTACTACACCAGCCAGCAGGGACAGACCGTCACCGGCACGGCATGGCATCTGGGCGCCGTCGGGCTGGCCCGGTGGCGCGGCGTACGGCTGGGCACGGTACTCCGCCGGGCCGGACTGTCGTCGCGGGCGGTCGACGTGCTCCCGGTTGGTCTGGACCCCCACTTCGTCACCGGCGGCGTCGACCTCGGTCCGGTGCGCCGGCCGATTCCGATCCGCAAGGCACTGAACGACGTGCTGCTGGCGTACGAAATGAATGGCGAACCGTTGCCACCCGACCATGGCCACCCGGTCCGGCTGGTCGTGCCCGGTTGGATCGGGATCGCGTCCATCAAATGGGTGGGCCGCATCGAGGTCTCCGACCAACCACTGTTCACGCCCTGGAACACCCAGTTCTACCGCCTGTTCGGCCCCACCTTCCCGGCCGACGGGCAGCCGTTCGACGAACAGGTCGTCAAGAGCGCCTTCGAACTCGACCACGAGGCCGTGCTGCCCGCCGGCAGACCGGTGCGACTCACTGGCCGCTCCTGGTCGGCGCACGGCCCGATCCGCACGGTCGAGGTCAGCACGAACGGCGGCGCCACCTGGCACCGAGCCCACCCGATCGGACCCGGCACCGGATGGCAGCGCTGGGAGATCACCGTGCGCCCGAGCACACCCGGACGCACGGAACTGCTGGCGCGAGCCACCGATGTCCGCGGCAACACACAGCCGGACACGGCCACCTACAACACGCTCGGGTACCTGTTCGACGCGGTGGTACGCCACCCGGTCACCGTTGCCTGACAGCCGGCTGTCGCATCGCATCGGGCCGGCTCAGCGGCGACCGGCCCCCGCAGGTCAGGCCGTACGGGCCCGCTCGCCCAGGCGCCCCTGCGCTTGATGTACGGCGGGCAGCACCCGTGCCCGCCGACGGTGCAGCGCCGTCATCCAGATAGGTCAACGGGCCGTCGTGGGTGGACGAGTCGGGAGACCTGCACCCGGAGCTGGCGGACAGCCCGCTCGACGGCGTCGGCGGGATTCAGGACTTCCACGCACTCAAGCGGTCACGGAAAGTAATGACACGCTGGCGGATGGCAATCTTTGGCGTCGGCGCGGATGATAACGGGAACTGTTTACGTGAGGAGGCGCCCATGCCCCAGGTGGTGGTGGTCTCCGGCCATCCATGTCCGGGATCGAATACGTTACGGCTGGCCACGGAGCTGGGCGAGCGGATCGCGAGGAGCCGCGGGTCCGACACATTTGTGAGGTCGATGTGGCCGAACTCGGTCCCGGCCTGCTCACCCCGGCCGACGAGGCCACCGGCCGAGCGCTACTCGACGTCCAGGACGCCACGCTGTTGATCGTGGCGACCCCGACCTACCGCGGCACATTCTCCGGTGCGCTCAAGGTACTGCTCGACCAGTTGCCCGCCAACGCCCTCGCCGGCGTGGTCGCCTTCCCTGTCGTCACGGCCGAGGCCCAGCCCCAGGCCGACACGGCGGAGGCGTTCCTCGCCCGGCTGCTGCGCGAACTGGGAGCCGACGTCGTCGACTTCGGACTGACCGCGACCAGGTCCGAGCTCACCGACCCGGGCGCCGTGGCCGACCAGTACACCGCCGCGCTCATCGCCTGAGTCCCCGCAGCGGCTCGCCACCACCTCGATCGCTACGGCAGTGACCGCTCTCGTGGCATGCTCCTCACTCGCCCGCCACACCATCTGAGCACCTGGGTCAGCCGGGCCCGGCACCTCCTTGTGAGCGGTCCCGGAGTCCTGGCCGACGGTCAGCCGACCGCTACCTCTGCCGACCGACCGTCTCCGGAAGCCGGTGATCGAAGTCTTGCGAGGGCACGGCGATGAAGCCGCTGTCAGCTTTGAAAACGAGTAACCCCGGCTGCGTGAGATGGCCGTAAAGGTTCGGTTCGTCGCCGAGCATGGCGTGCGCGAAGCCGTGGGCGCCGGAGCGGGGCGGCGTTGCTAGCCGCGCGAGGAAGTCGTCCTCACTTGCGGTCAGCGGGGCTCTCCACCTCAACATGAGCGGTGGGCCTTGGACTGCATGGCCAGCGCCCGGGCTATCGCCACCCGCTTGCGGACGAAGCCCAATGCCGTCAGCTCGGGCGCGCCGGGTCGGTCGACGACGCGGGCGACGTCGGCGCACCGCCCGGCCGAGCGCCAAGGTGCCGTGACGGCTTCTTCGGCGGTGACCAAGGCGACCGCGGGGCCGTGTCGTTCCAAGAGGTCCATGGGCATGGCCTCGGCGGACCGCGCCGCACGACGGCACGGTCATGTCGGTGAGATCCACGTCAGGTTCGGCACGGCCACGTTGGACGGCCCGGCGTAGGCGCGGCGGGCAGCGGCCAGGTGGGCGTCGGGGTCGCTGCCCGGCCACACATGCGTGAGCCAGAGTGCCGCGGCGCCGGCCAGGGCGGCGAGGGCGCCTGCGTCGGCAGCGGTGCTGAGCCGACCGGCCTGCGGCGCGGGTACTTCGGTGGCGTAGGTCGCCTCCGCGATCAGCAGCCCGGCCCCACCCGCGAACTCGGCGAACGGTTCGTGCGGCCCTCCATCCCCGGTGTACACCACGCTCGTACGTCCGGCGGTGATCCGCAGACCTGCGTTCGGCAGGAAGTGCGGCACCGGCATGGTGGCGACGGTTAGCGGCCCGCAGATGACATCGCCGGGCAGCGGCAGCTCGTGCACCCGATACGCGCCGTTGAGCACGTCATGGCTGTCCAAAGCAAGGACGGCGTCGAGAGCACCGGCCGGGGCATAGAGCGGCAGCGGCTGCACCGCACCACCGGACAGAGCGCGAGCCCGGAGCAGAGGGTGTAGGTCGGCACAGTGATCAGGGTGACCATGGGTCACCACGACCGCGTCGACGTCGCCGGGCGCGCACCGCGTTAGCAGGGGCTGCAGGGTGGCGTATCCGGGGTCGATCAGCATGGTGAAACCGTCGTGGCGCAGCAGGTAGCCGCTGCAACCTTGATCCCGATCCGGAAAGGCGCCCAGGCCCCCAAGCACCGTGATTCGCATTCGGCACATTAGAGACCATCGGTCAAACACCTCCCGCCTGCGGTGCCGCACAACTGGAATGGTGGCGCGGACCATCTCGGTCACCGCGGGGTCGATCTCCACGAGCAGGTGCGCCGGCCACGGGCCCAGGTAGGCCCGGATCACGCCGTACGGGTCGACCAGCACGCTCCGGCCGACACCGAGGCGCTCCCCAGATGCCGCGGCCTTGTACACGGCGATGCTCTCGTTGACCACTCACCGGCGGTCGCTGAGTGATCTCCTGGAAGTCCAGGCCCACCCGGCCGCACCGCACCCGCCGGGCGGCGGACCAGACACTCGGAGCAGGACAAGGGGCCGACACCGGAGCGACGCGTGCCCGAGTCCGGCCTAGCACCCGCATGCGCCTGATGTCGGCCATGAGGTTCAAGGCCAAGTGCTCGGCTTCTTCACCAGTCACAGGTCCTCAAAGGTGGTAGTGAGCTGGTGGGAGGAGCAGCCGGAGTGTCTGCCAGGTGGCCCGCCAAAGACGCTGTGGACGCGCAGTGGGAAGAACTCGGGAAGGTCGGAGGGACGGTCCGGTCCCGATGGTGGCCGAACTTGCGCATACGGACCGGCTGGGACGTTGGTCGTCGAAGGTGTTTGCCCCTTTGCCCAGCTCAACGCCCGTTCGCGCAACCGCGCCAATGCCTGGGAAGAATACGGTTAAGACGCCCTGCCATATTGGATGCGACGCCACTTCTTGTGTGTCTTGAGCCGCTGGGTTCAAGACACCCCGGTGTGGCGAAGTTGATGAATGGAGTCCGCCCACCGGCTACGTAAGTATGCGAGCGCTGCGCCTGCGCGTCGCATCTGCGCACTCAGGTCGAAGTCATGATCATAGGACGGGGGTGTTCGGGTTGGTCACCATCTTCGAGAGCCAAAGGCGTCAGTCGAGTCGGCTGGGTGCACAACACTCTGGCGCGGAACGCAATGACTGGCCCGAACAGCAAGCGCCTACCAACGAGGCAGGAGTTGCGCATGTGGAGTGTTGTCCATTATCCACAACACCTACCGCACTCCAAAGAGATATTCCGGAGCACGTTGTCCTTTTGTTAGGCCGGAAACGCCGGGAAAGAGTCGGCATACATGCATGAGATGACGTTGTACACGGGGCGCATGAACCGAGGGAAAGCATTAATCATGACGGCACTCCAGAGTAGATCGTTTGGTGTGATCGATGACGCGTGGGACCTATTGGCGAGAATGGTGAGGGGCCCGGCGCATGGCGTGTTCGCGCCACCCACCGGAGCGCTGGGATGATCGAGTGGGAACACCTCGCCCTCTTCTGCCAGTCCGACCCTGACTTCTTTGCCGCGCCCGGTCAACTCCCGGACAGCGCGAGTCGCCTGGACGCCGCAATGCGGGAAGCGCCGGAAGGGTGGGACCGGAGCGAGAACGAGCTATGGGTCCGGTTCACGCCCCGGGTCGGTGTCGGGTCCGACACGGGGTGGAAGATCCACGTATCGGTCACCTTGGAGGAGGCTGAGCGCGTCTGCGGCGCCGTCTGGGACTACTGCGTGGCGCGCGGCCTACCCTTCAAGCTTCTCCGCAGCCGGCGCGCCATCCAGCTTATGAACGGCAAGTACGCCGAACGCGCTGCCAGCGGAAAGACAATTGCGATCTACCCGACGAACGACGACTTCGCCGCGGCGGTGACCGATCTTGAGGCGCTGCTGAAGGGTACACCGGGTCCGTACATCTTGAGTGATCTGCGCATCGGCGAGGGACCGGTCTTCGTACGCTATGGAGCCTTCCAGCGGATGCTCTGCCCGGGCGAGGACGGGGAGCCCGTCCTCGCCCGCCGCGATGCAGCCGATCGGCTGGTGCCGGACGAGCGGCGGCCGAGCTTCGCGGTGCCGCAGGGCATTGCTATACCAGAGGTACTGCTGCCCCATCTCGCGGCCCGCGCTGACAGTGGCGATGTCGACTTTCCCTTCACCATCGAGAAGGCCCTTCACTACTCGAACTGCGGGGGTGTCTACCTCGCTATCGACGAGGGCAATGGTGAACGGGTGGTGCTGGTCGAGGCGCGCCCGCACGCCGGTCTCGACCGAAATGGGCGCGATGCCACCGCCCGGCTCGCGGTGCAGCGAAGCGTCCTGGAACGACTGGCGGATCTGCCGTGCGTACCGCGGCTGCTCGGGTTCCGGAGTGCCTGGGAGCACCATTATCTGGTCGAGGAGTACATCGAAGGAGCGAGCCTCTTCGACGAGATGGTCCAACGCTATCCGTACGCGCTCGCTCCCTCGGGCCCCGCCGAGGCGGATCTCAAGGCTTACCACGCGTGGGCCGAGGAGATGATGACGAAACTCTCCGACGCACTGGACCAGATTCACTCTCGCGGCGTTCGCTACGGCGACTTGCATCCGAGCAACGTCATCGTGAGGCCGGATGGCCAGGTCTTTCTGATCGACTTCGAGTACGCCCGCCCCCTCGACGAAAGGGAGGTCATAGACGGTGGAGCGCCAGGCTTCTATGCACCGCCGGAGGTGTTCGGCGCGGCCGCGGACCGGGCCCAGCTCGCCTGGGTGTATGTGTGGCTGTACCTTCCCCTGAACTTGCGCCCGGAGCATACGCCAGCCCAGGTGCACCGCGCTCTGGCCACGGTCGAAGACCTCTTCCCGGTCGACGACGGCTTTACTGCCCGAGTCGTTGGACACCTTCCCGCCGGCGTGGTCACGCCACCGCGCGACGTGGGCGATGAGCTCCTCGGCCGGACATATCCCGACTGGCCCGTTATCCGCGACTCCCTGGTGGAGGGAATCATGGTGAGCGCCACGATTGACCGGCCTGGTGCGCTCTTCCCCGGGAGCCCGCCGCAATTCTCCACCGGCGGCCACAACTTCGCGTACGGGTCGGCCGGCGTACTGTTCGCCCTCCATCAGATGGATGTCGAGGTTCCCGAGGCCTTCGTCGAGTGGACGATCGACAGCGCGCGCCACGACCGGATCGCATTTCCCGGCCTCTTTGACGGGCTGCACGGGGTGGCGTACGTCCTCGACGAACTGGGCTACCACGCCGAGGCGATCGACATGCTGAACCGCGCCCGACATCGAGAGTCCACGGTGGCTTCGGTCGGCCTGCTCGGTGGCCGCGCCGGCATTGCTCTCAGCCTTCTGCACTTCGCGCGGCGCACCGGGGACTCCGGGCTGCTTGCTGACGCCGTTGGAATCGCTGAGGACCTGATGCACCTTGCCGAAACCGGCGAGGAGACCTCGGCAACGCGTGCGCCCCGTACCGGGGGACTGCTGAAAGGCATGTCGGGAGTGGCGCTGGTGCTCATGCACCTATACGCGATGACGGACAACGACATGTACCTGGACGGTGCTCGCCTGGCGCTTGGCTGGGATGTGGACCGGAGCGCAGTGCTCGCCGATGGCAGCCGTCACCTGATCGATCAGGGCACGCGCCAGCGCCACGTGATAGCACACATCGAAGTCGCCGCCGACGCCGATCCCCCCGACGGTGTTCAAGACCGATTTCGCGCGACAGTCCCGCGCCTACTCCCCCCCGTGATCGGCGACTTTGTCGGCAGGGTGGAGGAGATCTCGTTCATTCGCCAGGTCCTTACTCGGGAGGCCGAACGCGCGGACGCGGTCGTGCCCATGGTGGCCATTTGTGGACCCGGCGGAGTAGGCAAGACCACCCTCTCGGTACGCGTGGCGCACAACCTCCGGGAGCAGTACCCCGACGGCCAGCTCTACGTCAATCTCCGCGGCATGGATCCCAATGAGCCGGTGGAGGCGTTCGAAGCGCTGGGGCGGTTCCTACGTGCATTGGGTGTGACAGGCCTTGCGCTGCCCGACGACCTCGACCAGCGCGCAGAGCTTTACCGTGACCTGCTGGCGAATCGGAGAGTGCTGGTCCTGCTCGACAATGCGGCCGGCGATGATCAGGCGTCGGCGTTGATTCCGGGCAGCCCCACGTGTGGAGTAATTATCAACAGCCGGAGGCGGATCGGCGCGACGCTGGGCGCCGCCGTGCTGAATCTTGACGTGCTCGACTTCGAGCAGTCCCTCAGTCTGTTGTCACGGGTCGTCGGGGATCGCCGGATCTCCGCTGAGCCCGAGGCTTCGGCCGCGCTCGTCCAGCGGTGCGGCCAACTTCCACTCGCCTTGCGGATCGGAGGCGCCAAACTCGCCGCGAAGCCGCACTGGAACATCGCCAAGATTGTTCGTCTGCTAGCAGACGAACGCGGCAGGTTGGACTACCTGACCCATGGAAATCTGGACGTTCGCGCCAGCATCTCCTTGAGCGTTGCTGGCCTGCCTCCTGAGGCGCAGACGTTACTGCGGAGGCTCGGAGACATCGACCTGCCGGAGTCCACAGTGTGGATCTGCGCTGCCCTGCTACAGGTCGAAGCCCCACAGGCCGAGGGCATCCTCGAAATTCTCTTCGATGCCCAGCTCATCGATGCGGTCGGGCGGGACACCGCAGGTTACCCCCGCTATCGGTTGCATGACCTGGTACGCCTGTTCGCCAAGGAGAGCGCCGCTCGGACCGAGTCCAATGCCGAGCTGGCGGCCGCTCCTGGCCGCGTGCTCGCCACCTGTCTGCTCATCGTGGACATGGCCTACTACCGGGCCGAGGGTGGCCCCTACCGCAACATCTGGGGTGACACTGTCCGGCCAACCGCGGGTCGGGAAGCAGCCCAGACTTTGGCCGCCCAACCGATGAAGTGGTTCGAGGCCGAACGCCATATCGTCGCCGCCCTGATCCGGCGGGCCGCCAAGGACGGCCGGGTAGCCGAGTGCTGGGAGCTGGCGTGCACAACCTCGCCGATGTACGAGCGGCTCCGCCTATTTGACGAATGGCAGGAGGTACTCGACTCGGCGCTCGAGGCGACTCGGCAGGCAGGCGACGAGCGCGGACAGGCTGCAATCCTGTATCGGCTGGGGCTGTTGTGGGCCAGCCGAAATGACGGTATCCGGGCGTCCGCATATCTTGAGAATGCCTCGCGTCTGTTTAGTCGGATCGGAGATCCACACGGGCAGGCGACGGTCAGCTGTCTCGCAGCTATGCTCGACCGCTTCCGTGGCGACAACGATTCCGCCATGGCCAGGTACGAGAAGGCGCTTCCTGTACTGCGCGCGAGTGGTGACCATGGCGGAGAGGCGTTGGCGTTGCGTTGCGTGGGACAACTCCATCTCGCTGGAGGCAACTTGGCCCAGGCCGACGTATACCTGACAAGCGCGTTGAACCTGTATCGGACTCACAATGCCCAACACGGCGAGGCGCAAGCGCTGTTCTGGCTCAGCATGCTGAGAATCGAGCAGCAGCGCTACGGCGACGCCGAGTCAGGCTTTCAACGAGCTCTCGCGACCTGCCGAAGCCTTGGGGACGTGGCTGGAGAGGCGCAGTGTCTCCGTGGAATGGGACTATGCCTCAAGCAACAGGGCCACCCCGACCAGGCGAAGGTCATCCTCCTGCGCGCGCTCGATCTGGTGGCGCAGCCCCGGCCGACGATTCTCGAGGGCTTCATCAGAAGGTCGCTCGAAGGCCTGCTGGCTAGCTCCTCAGGTGCGCAATGAGGAATTCGGCGACATCCGACCGTGCCTGGATCTGGTTCTCTGTCTTAGTCAGGCCGTGACCCTCGTCCGGGTAGACGTCATAGCGGACCTCCACGCCCCGAGCCCTCAACCGTTCCACCAGTTGGTCACTCTCCTGTTGCGGGACCCGGGTGTCCTGGGCACCCTGCCAGACGAACAGGGGGCTGCGGATCTGGTCGGCGTAGGTGATCGGTGACTGCGCGATCATCCGTTCGGCTTCGGTGTCCGGATCACCGATTACCTCAGCGACTAGGGACCGGTACGCCTTCGGTGTCGCCTCGGCGAGGGTGACGAGGTTACTTGGGCCGAACATGCTGACCCCCGCGGCCCAGTCGAACTCGGGCAGCCGGGCCAGGCATGACAGCACGACAAATCCGCCATAGGAGGCCCCGAACAGTCCGATCCGGGTGGGATCGACCCAATCCAGACCCTGGAGATATCGCGCGGCGTGGCCGAAGTCCTTGAGATCGTCTCCGCCCCAGTCGCGGTAGACCAGCCGCTGGTAGGGCTTGCCGTAGCCCGTGGAGCCGCGCGCGTTGGGCGCGAGCACAGCAATGCCCTGGCTGGCAAGGTATTGGTAGAACCCGTCGTACATGTAGACGGGTCTTTCCTGATAGGTCGGACCACCGTGAACGGAGAGCAGCACCCCGATCGGACCTGTCCCATTTGTCGGCCGGTAGAGGTAGGCCGGGATGGTGCGCCCGTCGAAGGTTTCGTAGTGCACCAGGGTCGGCTCGACAAAGGTTGCGGGATCCGCCGCCTCCGGCCTGGAGTCGGTCAGCCACCGGACGGCACCACTGGCAAGATCGACCACCGCGATGTTCCAGGGGCGGGCAGGAGTGGACATCCGCATGACGGCGAATCCGCCGTCGGGCGAGACCGCCAGGGCGTCGGCCTGCCCGAGAGGCAGCGCGGGCACCGGGAGGTCGTCGTTGGTGGTCAAGTCACGAGCGTGCAACTCGGTGGCGCCATCGACGTTGACCATCCACGCCAGCACTTTGCCGTTTGCGGATAGCGCGACCGCCTCCACGTCCCAGTCCGGGGTATCGAGCCAAGTCAGGTGACCGTCGGCGGCGTCGACGACGGCGAGCCCCTTGAACTCCCGGCCGGCGTCGGTACGCACCACGATGCCGGAGCCGTCCGGCAGCCACGGCCCGAGGTACACAGACGCGCCCGTGCTCTGGGTGAGCCGCCGCACCTCGCCGTCCTCGACGGAGACCACGTGGAGTACGTGGTCGTATCCACCCGTGCCCAAGGTGAAGCTGAGCTGGGATCCGTCGGGTGACCAGCCGCCGAGGGTCATCCGGCCACCGCCGTCGTAAAGCCGGCGCACATCCCCGGTCTTCATCGTCCGAATGACGATGTCCTGGGCAGCCGGATCCCGGTCGTTGCCCTCGTAGGCAAGATAGTGACCATCCGCGGAGAATGCGCCACCTCCCTCGGGCAGGCAGAACGTTGCTCCGGCCGTCTCAGTGAGAGCGTGCGGCTCCTCCTCGCCGGGCGCGATCAGATAGAGCCGGGTCAGGAAGTCACCCCTGTGATCAGCCTCAACCACCAGCAACGACCCATCGGGGTGCCACGAGCACCGCCGCACGGTGTGATCCCGAAAATCGGTAATCCTGCGAGGCGGGCCACCGGCGGTTGCCTGAATTGTCAAGTTGAACTGACCGGCCGCGTCGTCGGCGAAGGCGACGTGACGCCCGTCGGGGGACACCGCCAACGTGGCCTGGAATCGCAAGGTCGGCCGGAAATCGCGGTAGGAGGACATGCGCCATACTAGCCAGCCCGAACCATGCGGAGCGCTTACCAGATTCCTCCCATCCGCCCCGGCCGCCCTCCATTTGGGTCGCTGGCGTTCTCGGACCTCCCGCATGTGAGCCGATGGATGTTCTCTTGGTGCGTAGACACCGGGTCCGGCCTGCGGATGAATCCTGGCAGCGGCCTGCGTGCAGGGGTACTGCAGGGGCCAGGTAGATCAAGATCTACTTGACCTGAAACGATGAGCGTTCGCGCCCTGGTGAAGCCGAGTGCCCCGCTAACCGGGCATTCGGCGTTGAACTGAGCCGTCGCTGGAGGGCTCAAGAACGACAAGCTGAGCACTTGTCCCTGGTCCCCAGCATCAACGTCTCGGGTTCTGCCTATGGCGTGCCGCCCCGGAGCTGCGCCACGGAGGCGCCGACACTCTCCGCCGCGGTGATCACCGCACTGCGGGTCCGAGCGGCTACATCGGTCTGCTCCTGGAGCGTCGTGCAGGCCTGGTCCTGCATAAGGGACACCGTCGACAGCCGCTGCGCCACGGCGCCCATGGCCTGCGCGACGGCCGCGGCGCCGGAGGTCACCTCGCCGATCGTGACCTCGATCCGCCCGGTAGCCTCGGCGGTCTGCGCGGCCAGGGTCTTGACCTCGTCGGCGACGACCCCGAAGCCGCGGCCGTACTCGCCTGCCCGGGCTGCCTCGATGGTCGCGTTGAGGGCGAGCAGCTTGGTCTGATCCGCCACCGCGTTGATCATGTTGGTGACCGCGACAATCCCGGAGACCGCGGTGGTCAGGTCCTCGATCAGTGCCGTGGTGGCGCTCGCGTCGGCCAGCGCTGTCGCTGTCTCGGTGGTCGCGGCGGTCACCAGTTCGCTGGTCTGGCCGAGCTTGTGCTGCAGCGTCTCCATCGCTTCGCCGGCCTCGGCGGCCAGGCCAACGCTGCCGTCCGCGACACTGCCCACGATGTCCTCCAGGCGAGTGGCCAGCAGCGTGCTGCGTTCCAGCTGCTCGGCTGCCTCCGCGGCTGCCGACTGCTCCCGCTCGGCAGCCTCGCCGGCCTCGGCGGCCGCCAGCCGCAGCGCTTCCTCATTCTGCGTCGCCAGCAGGTCGTTCTCCGCCTGCGCCGTGGCCGCAAATTTCCAGTACGCCATCTGCGCCACGCACATGGCCAGCACGAAGCCCGCGTGCAACAGCGCCAGCGGCAGCGGGTTCGCCTGCGCCCGGGGGTCGGAGAAGACATGGTCCGGGGTGAGCGTGCCCAGCACCAGGTGATGCACCGCGACCAGCGCCACCGCCAGCGCGAACGGTGCCCAGTCCTGATACAGGCTGATCAGCGCGAGAACGACGAAGAAGTGCAGGTGCAGGTCGGTCAGACCACCCCCGCCGTGCACCAGCGCCACGGCGGCGAGCAGCAGGCCCACCGACACGGACAGGGCCCGGCTGCGGCGCGTACGGGCAGAGCCGGATAACACCGCACACAGCACCGTGACCGCGATGACACCCCACAGGAACGCCGTACCGAACGTGTCACCGTGGTGATGTCCTGCGCTGTCGCCCACCAGCGCCACGATGACTATCAAGGGCAGGTGTGCCAGCAGGACGAGCCGCAATGCCCGGTGCCGGGTGGCGAACGCGGTGTCCGACAGGCGGACCTCAGGCATCAGACGGGTCACGAAAGTGAACATGTGCGTGTCGTCCTCGAGTCACGAGGCCTCCGGGTTGCAGACCTCCTCCGTTGGCTGAATCGGCCACGCTGAGCAGTTCTTGAGGGACCCGAGCTGCCGTCCAGGCCACAGTAGACCTCGTTCCCACCATGGTTGAACGACGACGGCGGCGGGCAAACCCGGGAGCCGATCGCACTGGCGCCGACCCGGCCGACGACAAACAGCGGCCGCACGGCCAGCATTGGCGCGTAGCACCCGCGTGCCAGTCCACGCAGCGGCTCGTTTCAGACAGCCGGTACGTCGACGCCGGGTGTCACGCCTCGATGATGTCGCGGGTGACGGCGGCCTGCTCGGTGAGTACACCACTGATCATGGTTTGGGTTTCGTTGATCCGATCAACGATGTGACCGATGCTGTCCAGGCTCTGCACAACGGTCGCTGCGTCGGTTTGGATCGCGGCGACCAGGTTGCCCACGTCCCCGGTGGCACGGGCGGTGCTCTGGGCGAGTTCCTTTACCTCACCGGCGACCACCGCGAAGCCCTTGCCGACCTCCCCCGCGCGGGCGGCTTCGATGGTCGCGTTCAACGCGAGCAGGTTCGTCTGTTCGGCGATGCTGGTGATCATCTTGACGACGTCGCCGATCTTCGTGCTCGATTGTTCGAGCCGGTGCACCGAGGCGTTCGCGTCGGCGGTCCTGGTCTGCGCTTCGGCCGCCACGGAGGTCGCGGCGAGGACGTTACGTTCGGCTTCCGCGATGGAGGTGACCAGCTCAGCACCCGCGGCCTTGATCCGGTTGGTCTCCTCGATGCGCTGCATCGACTCGGCGACCAGGAACGCCGTATTGCGCAACGCGTCGGCGCGGTTGTCGGCCAGCTCCTCCAGGACGTCGGTGGTGAAGAAGTCCATGGTGCCGATCACGTCACCGCGGACGATCAACGGGAGCGCCACACCGGACCGTACCCCGGCTCGCTGCGCGGCCGGCGCACGGACGCAGTCGGTCATCTCGCCGAGATCGCGCACGAACATGAGGTCCCGTTTCCGCCATACCCTGCCGGCCAGGCCGACACCCTCGGCGAAGCTGGCCTGCTCGGTAACCCGACGGAACTCCTCGCCCGCACTGCCCGACTCCACGGCGAAGTGCAGCGCGTTGTCTCGGGAGTCGACCCGCCAGTAGGAACCGTATGCCCAGCCGAATTCCTTTCGGATCGCATCGAGCGCCGTGCGGACGACCTGGTCGGCGCTGCTCGCGGCGGTGACAGCACGCAGTACGGCGGTCACCGCGCTGGCGTCGGCAGCCGAGGCCGCCTGTCGCTCGGCGTCGGCGAGACGTTCGAGGGTTTGGGAGACCAGCAGACCGACGGTACGCAAGGTGTCCAGGCGTTGCGGGGACGGATCCAGCGTGTCGGTGGTGAAGAAGTCCATCGTGCCGACGACCCGGCCGCCCTCGATCAACGGGAAACAGACGCCGCTGCGCACACCCGCCTCGACGGCGACCGAGGCCCGGACACAGTCGGCGACCTGACCGATGTCCGGCACGAACACCAGTTCCCTGGCCCGCCACACGCGGCCGGAAAGCCCGACGCCCTCAGCGAACGACGCGGACAGAGTGACCTGACGGAACTCCGGACCGGCGTCGCCCGATTCGACGGCAAACCGCAGCACCCTGGCCGGGGCGTCCAGTCGCCAGTACGAGCCGTACGCCCAGCCGAACGCCAGACGGATGGTGTCCAAGCCGGCCTGGATGGCTTCCTCGACCGTGCGAGCCCGGCCGAGGGCCTGAACCACCCGGGACACCGCCGTGCCGTTCTCCTGCGCCTCGGTCAGCTGCTTCTGCGCGACCGCCAGCGCGCCCTCAGTGGCCGACCGAAAGAGTCCTATTCCCATCAGTATTCCTTGTTGAGTCGGACGACGACCCGGTCCTGGTTGTCTCTCGTACGTCCTATTCGGCTGGACAACCGACGGGCGAAGACAAGCAGGAGGTGGCAGGCATCGCAGCTGGTGGGCGACACGTCGTGGCGGCAGACTCTCGAACGCGGTGGCTCGGAACACCAACGGGGGCCGCCTCCCGTGGGAGACGGCCCTCGTTTCCTGCGGCCCCGGTGTCAGCTGACGGGCAGGTGTCCGCTGACCAGCGCCTCGGGCGAGGCCGGGACCACGATCCGGCGCGGGCGCATGCTGTACGCGGTCACACCGGCGGTGGCGCCGAGCGCGATGAGCAGTCCGCCGAGGCCGATGACCAGCCAGGTCACCTGCTCGGCCTGGTAGGCGCTCATCAGCGAACCGCGCAGCGTCTCACCCATGAACGCGGTCTGCCGCGTCTGCGCGAGCTGCGCGTCCTTACGGCCGCCGGCGATCCACTCCTCGGAGACCTGCGAGTACGTCCTGCCGCCGGTCGCCGTCGCCACGTGCTCCTTGATGAGATCGGCGTACGCCTTCGCGTCGCTGCCCGTGGTGACCTGCTGACCCGCGTACTCCTTCAGGCCGTCGGGCAGCTGGGCCTTGTCCGCCGGGAACGTGATCTTCTGAGCCGTCAGCTCGTCGGTGATCATGCTCTGCCCGTGCACACCCTCGTACACCAGCACCGGGCCCGCCGCGACCATCCCCGCTCCGACCAGAGCCATCATGATGCTGGCAATCCTGCGCGACCTCATTGTCCTGCCCCTTCCTTGCGCCTTGCCCTCACTTCGTCTTGCACCTAGATCATCGGCCGCCGTCACGGCGGCCGGACGTGCGCAACGACCCCATCGGCGGGGGCTGAAGATCCCGACTCGGATGGGCCGGTCGGGGACCCGGTCGTGGCCACGCAGGGGACCTTCGGCCCTGCACGTCCCCCAAGAACGCCAGCGGGAGGACTACTACGACCACGGTCGGCCGCCCGGCGGCCTCAGCGACCAAACCCCACAAATGCCTCGGGTGTCGCCGGCTCGGCACTCGTCGGCACGGCTCGGTGACAGCTGACAGGCCGTTGATCCCCCGGCAAGGGGCCGAAGGGCCCGAATCACACCAAATTGGCTCGCCGGGCGGTGGGTCGCTGCACCACGACGGGTAGCAGGCTTCGGCTGGCAACCGCGGCACACCCATGTGGACGTTAAGCCCGGTGATCCGGGCAACCGATCACATAGCCAGAGGGGCTCAAGCACTGAGGAGTGGACGTGAAGGCAACGATGCCTCGCCCGACCGGTGAAGTGCGCACGTTCGGTGCGGACGAGCTGATCGTGACGAAGACCGATCTCAAGGGCCGGCTGACCTACGCCAATGACGTGTTCCTGCGCATCTCGGTCTATGCGGAACTCGACGTGATCGGACAGCCGCACAACATCATCCGGCACCCCGACATGCCGAAGGCGGTCTTCAAACTGCTCTGGGACACCCTCACCGCGGGCGAGGAGATCTTCGCGTACGTGGTGAACCTCGCGAGCGACGGTGCGGCCTACTGGGTCCTCGCCCACGTCACCCCGTCCTACGACGGCAGCGGCCAGATCGTCGGGTACCACTCCTCGCGACGATCTCCGGACCCGGCTGCGATCGACGCCGTGGCAATGCTGTACGCCCGGCTGCGCGCCGAGGAAGAGCGATTCGGCGGGCAGGAGGGCCTGGCCGCGTCCTGGCAGATGCTGCAGGACCTGCTCGCCGAGCGTGGACAAACCTACGACGAATTCGTCTGGGAAATCACCTCTCAAGGGGCAGAGGCATGAAACGCCGAGAGGCCGATGTCGAGCTGGTCGATGCGTTGACTGTTCTGGCCGGGATCGCGGCCCGCGCCGCCGACGGCGACCTGGAGGCCCGGGTGCCGCAACTCGGCGGCAGCCCGGCGGCCGCAGCCGCCCGCCGGGAAGTCAACCGGCTCCTCGACGTGATCGACGCGTTCGTGCGCGAGTCCGGCGCCACGCTGACCGCGTCCGCCGAGGGACGTTTCCATCGCCGCTTCCTGACGCGAGGAATGCCCGGCGCCTACGCCCACAGCGCCAAGACCATCAACATCGCCGTCGACGACATGAGCGCCGGCGTACGTCGCCTGGCCGAGGCCAGCGACGCCCGCATGGCACTGGCCGACGAACTCGAATCGGCCGTGTTGACGGTCAGCGAGCAGGTTGCCACCGCAGCCACCGAGATGGGTGCCTCGGCTCAAGGGCTGTCGGCATTCGCCCAGGACGCGGTCCACGACGCCGAACGCGGCCACGCCACGGTGAGTTCGCTGACCGTCGCCTCCGATCAGATCCGCCACGCCGTGCAGCTGATTACCCAGGTCGCCGCCCAGACCCGGCTACTGGCGCTCAACGCCACCATCGAGGCGGCTCGTGCCGGCGACGCAGGGCGCGGCTTCAGTGTCGTGGCCGGCGAGGTCAAGACACTGGCCGGTGAGACGGCCCACGGCCTCGGAAGACATCGTTCAACAGGTCACCGCTGTGCAATCCGCTGCCAGCGACGCGGTGCAGGTCCTGGAAGCGGTCACCACCAACCTGCGCGAGATGTACAACCTGGTCAGTGGCATCTCCGCGGCCGTCGACGGCGGCGACGGTCCGGCAGGGACCGCCGGTCTGGCGCAACTCGCCGAGATGCTGCGCACCGAAGTCCATCGCTTCCTTGTCACCGCTCGGCAGTCCTGACCGGCGGCCGATACCTACGTCCACACTCCTGTCTCGGCCTCGGTTACGCCGCCTTCCAGCCCACACCAACGTGCGGAAGGGCCGTCGCTGGCCTGCGGAAACGCACTCGTCCATCGTCGCGTTTCGCACGACGCTGCGCTGACCGGCCTGGTCCAGGTCGCCGACCGAACAACGCCCAGAACAAGAAGGAACCACCGCCCCTCGCGGCGCAACAGGGCCAGGCAGAGAGGAGTCCAACGTCACCCGCAGCCCTCGCCGGATTACTTGCGGAACGACGCAGTCGTGACGATTCCATGGGCAGGGAAAGCAGTGAGGGATGACGGACAGGGCAGAAAGCCCCGCCAAATGCCCCGGGTTGGCGGCGGTGCCGGTCCTGGTGGGCAGCCCGGACCGGGTGCGGTCCGAGTCCGAACGTGACCCCTTCCTCCCCTACTGGAGCAACGTGGCTCTGTGATGGAAGGTTCTGCGAAATGTCTGACGTCCTTCTGGTGATGGGTCGAGTGCTGGCAACGGGAACGTGCGCCGCGACCGTGGCGGCAGCCGGCTTGTTCGTCGGATCGGCTCCGGCGCTGGCGTCCTCGGATACGGTGTCGACCTACGGCGATCTTGTTGACGCGTTCACCGCCGGGGGCACGGTCGCGCTCGGTGCCGACATCAGCCAGCAGTCGTCGAACCTGGTGACCGGCGGTACGGGAGTCACGCTCGATCTGCACGGTCACACCCTCACCCTGCGGGGCGGTGACTGGCAGGCCGGCATCGGTGTCGCCGCGGACAGCCCATTGACGGTGACCGACACGTCGGCCGACGCCGCCGGCGTCCTGAACGCCACCGGCGGCGACGAGGCAGCCGGCATCGGCGGCTACGGCAACTCACCCGTCAGGGCGGGCAGCATCACGGTGACAGCGGGCCGGGTGTACGCCCGGGGCGGCATCGACGGTGCCGGTATCGGCGCCCAGTTGTACACACCGGGACCGGACATGACAGTCAGCGGCGGCCACGTCGAGGCGACCGGCGGCGACCGCGCGGCCGGTATCGGCGGCGGCCTCGGTGATCCCACTCGACAGCACCCCTCGGGCTCCCTCACGGTGACCGGCGGCGAAGTTACCGCACACGGCGGTGCCGGCGGTGCCGGCATCGGCGGCGGCAGCAGGGCGCCCGGGGACACCGGTAGCCGCGCGGGCGGCGGCGGAACCCTCACCGTCTCGGCAGGCCAGGTGACCGCGGTCGGCGGCACGGGCGGGGCGGGCGTCGGCGGTGGCAGCACCGACAACTACTCCACTCTGAACGGCGGCGCCGGCAGCACCGTGAACCTCTCCGGCGGCACTCTCGACGCGACCGCCGGGACGGGCGCCGCCGCCGTCGGCGGCGGCCGGGGCGGATCCAACGGCGGATACGCCGTCCGCGGTGGTGACGGCGGCAGCGTCACCATCGGCACTGGCGCGACGCTGATCGCACGTGCTGTCGACGCCCCTCCTGTCGGTGGCGGCCGCGGCATGAACGGAGGGCGCGACGGCGCCGCCGGTGTCATGAACAACTCCGGCACTCTGACGACGTCGCAGACGGTGACGACCTACGGCAATCTCTTCGACGCGTTCGCCGCGGGTGGCACGGTCCTGCTCGGTGCCGACATCAGCCAGCAATCGTCGAACGCGGTGACCGGCGGCACGGGAGTCACGCTCGATCTGCACGGTCACACCCTCACCCTCAGCGGCGGGGACTACCAGGCCGGTATCGGCGTCGCCGCGGACAGCCCGCTGACGGTGACCGACACGTCGGCCGACGCCGCCGGTGTCCTGAACGCCACCGGCGGCGATGAAGCAGCCGGCATCGGCGGCTACGGCAACATGCCCGTCAAGGCGGGCAGCATCACGGTCACCGCAGGGAGGGTACGCGCCCACGGGGGCCGAGACGGCGCGGGTATCGGCGCCCAGTTGTACGCGCCCGGACCGGACGTGACAGTCAGCGGCGGCCACGTCGAGGCGACCGGCGGCGACCGCGCTGCCGGCATCGGCGGCGGCCTCGATGACTTCACCCGGCAGCTGCCATCCGGTTCGCTCACGGTGACCGGGGGCGAAGTCGTCGCGCACGGCGGTGCCGGTGGGGCCGGCATCGGCGGCGGCAGTGCGGCCCCCTGGGACGCCAACCGCCGCGCGGGCAGCGGAGGAACCCTCACCGTCTCGGCAGGTCAGGTGACCGCGGTCGGCGGCACGGGCGGGGCTGGCGTCGGAGGCGGCGGTACAGACGGCTACTCCACCGTGCACGGCGGCCCTGGCGGCACCGTCAACCTCTCGGGCGGCACTCTCGACGCGACCGCCGGGACGGGCGCCGCCGCCGTGGGCGGCGGCCGGGGCGGATCCAACGGCGGATACGCCGTCCGCGGTGGCGACGGCGGCACCGTCACCATCGGTGCCGGCGCGACCCTGATCGCACGCGCCGTCGGCGGCAGCACCGTCGGCGGCGGCCGTGGCATGAACGGAGGTCAGGACGGCGCCGCGGCTACTGTGAACAACTCCGGCACGCTGGTGTTCCCGGCCATCCCGGCCCGCCCCACCGTGACCGCAGGAGATCACAGCCTGACGATCAGCTGGACCGTGGTGTCCGAGGCGACCGGTTACCAGTACAGCCTGGACAACGGGGTCCACTGGTCTGCCCCCAGCACCGCCCACACCGCGATCGTGCGGAACCTGACCGCCGGGCGCTCCTACCCGGTGACCGTGCGCGCCCTGTTCGGCGCCGTATCGAGTAGCGCGTCGGTGGCCACGGCCGGGGTTCCGCTCGCGGTACCGGCCGCCCCGGCCCGCCCCACCGTGATCGCCGGAAACCACCAGCTGACGATCCGCTGGACGGCCGTCCGCAGCGCCACCGGCTACCAGTACAGCATCAACGACGGCCGGACCTGGTCGGCGCGGATCTCAGCCCGGAGCGCCACCGTGAGCCGGCTGGCCAACGGCACCCGCTACCGGGTCCGAGTACGTGCCCTCAACGGCCCACTGACCGGGCCCGCCTCCCCTGCCGCAATCGGCACCCCGTCACGCTGACAACACCCTCCAGATGGCCGAACACGCCACCAACAGCACTCATCGCCAAACCGGCCACTCACCGCTGGCGAAGGTCCTCGGTGAAACCGCTGGCATCTCTCGCTCCGCTGCCGCCTGCGCCGGGCACCGCGGCACCGCGCCATTACCAATGTGGTCATCCCACCCGACAGCGACCGCGCGCTGCCGGTGTTGCCGGCGCGGAGAGCGAGGGAAGCATGTTCGTGATCGGTGAAGTCATGCCCGACCTGCGGCGTCGGCGGGCTGTGGGGCTTTGGCGAACTCCTGCAGGATGCGTTCGCAGAATGCTGGCAGGTCGTCGGGTGACCGGCTCGTGGTGATGTTGCCGTCGGTGACGACCGGCTCGTCGACCACTTCGGCTCCGGCGTTGCGCAGGTCGGTGCGTACGCTCGGCCACGAGGTCAGCCGGCGCCCGCGCGCGACGTCGGCCTCGACGAAGTTCCAGGGGCCGTGGCAGATCGCGGCGACCGGCTTGCCCGACTGGACGAAGTCCCGGACGAACTGCACCGCGGCCGGTTCCATCCGCAACTTGTCGGGATTCACGGTCCCGCCCGGCAGCAGCAGTGCCTCGTAGTCGTCGACCGACACCGCGCCGACCAGCTGGTCGACCGGGAAGGTGCCGGCGTCTTCGAGGTCGTGGTCGCGGGCCCGGATCTCGCTGCTGGTGATGGAGACGACGGCGGTGCGGGCACCGGCCTCGTCCAGCACCTGGCGCGGCCGTTCCAGTTCGACTCGCTCCACGCCGTCGGCGGCGAGGATCGCGATCCGGCGTCCGGTCAGCTCTCCCGCCATGTCAGGCACCCGCCCCTGCCATCGCCGGGTGCAGGACGACCTTCGTCCAGCCGTCGTCGCGGTTGTCGAAGTGCTCGTAGGCCTCCGGCGCACCGTCGAGGGGCAGCTCGTGGCTGACGATGAACGACGGCTCGGCCCTGCCCGCGGCGATCAGGTCGCGCAGTTGCCGGTTGTACTTCTTGACCGGGGCCTGGCCGGTGCCGATGTGCTGGCCCCTGAACCAGAACATGCCGTAGTCGAAGGCGAGTTTGCCCTGCTTGGCCAGCTCGTCGCTGGCCCCGGGGTCCCGGGGCACGAAGACACCGACATTGCCGATCCTGCCGGTGAAGCGCACCGAGGCGACCAGCCGGTTCATCGTCAGGTCGGCCCGCTCCTGGCCGTCGGGCTCGTGCGCCTGATAGCCCACACACTCGCAGCCGTTGTCGGCGCCCAGCCCCATCGTCTCGTCGAGGACGGCCTGCACCGGGTCGACCTTCGAGTCGTCGATGGCGAGCGCGCCGATCGCCTCGGCCAGCCGCAGCCGGTCGGGGTGCCGGTCGACGACCATCACCTTGCTCGCCCCTCGGATGGTCGCCGAGAGGGCGGCCATCAGACCGACCGGGCCCGCGCCGTAGATGACCGTCTGGTCGCCGGGCTTGATGCCCGCCATCTCGGTGGCGTGGTAACCGGTGGGGAAGATGTCGGCCAGCATCACGTAGTCGGTCTGGCGCTGCTCGGCGTCCTCACCGAGCCGCAGGCAGTTGAAGTCACCCCAGGGCACGCGCAGCAGCTCGGCCTGTCCGCCGCCGTACGGGCCCATGTCGGCGAAGCCGTACGCGGCGCCGGCCATCTTCGGCTCCGGCTGGGCGCTCAGGCAGTAGTTCGTCAGCTGACGCTCGCAGTTCTTGCAGTGCCCGCACGAGATGTTGAACGGCAGGACGACCCAATCGCCCACCTGCACCTTGTCGACCCCGGCGCCGACCTCGACCACCTGGCCCAGGTTCTCGTGCCCGAACCAGCGGCCGGGCTCGAAGTCGGTCCGGCCCTCGTACATGTGCAGGTCCGAACCGCAGATGTTCGCCGACGTGATCCGCACCAGGACATCGGTCGGCCGCTCGATCCGCGCGTCCGGCACATCCTTGACACTGACCTGCCGCGGCCCCTCATACACCACTGCCTTCACGACTACCCTCCTCGGAGCAGATGCCTCCCTCCGGCCGGGCTCGGGCCCTGGCTGGAGTCTTCATCACCGGGCCCAATACCCCCCAGAAACCACCTAAACCCCCGCCAGCCGCGGCCCCCTGGATCACGCGTCCCGCCGTGGACATCGCTACCCGCGCCGACCGCCGCGCACCATCGATGTGCGTGCATTCGCCGAGTTGGCGGTGCTACCGGCGCCCGCGTCCGCCTAGACTCATCCGCCATGCAGCTCTGGCGTCGCGTGTACGACACCCGCAAGCGTGACGCGTGGCTGGCCGGCGTGTTCACCGGGTTGGCGTTGCTGCCACCGTTGTCCACGATGAGCGCGATCTTCGGTGACCTGCCTCGACGCCCGTTCGACGGTTTTGCGCTTGTCCTGGTGCTGGCCCAGACCCTGCCCCTGATCCTGCGCACACGCCGGCCGGCCGCGTGTCTCACGATCGTCGGCATGTCGTTCGCCCTCTACGAGGCGCTCGCCTATCCGCCGCAGTTCGGCACGGTGACGGTCTACCTGGCCCTGTACTCGGTGGCCGCCCACCAGAAACGGTTCCGGCGACAGATCGCTGTCGTGGCGTCCGTCGCGTACGTCGTTCTCGCCACTGTGGTGTTTCTGCTGGGGTCGCCCGACCGGGTCGTCGACTTCGTGGTCTTCTACGTGATGCTGACCGCGTTCTGGGCGCTCGGCTCGTTCGTGCGGCACCGGCGGGCCGAGGAGGCCGAACGGCGCCGGATGGCCGCCCTCGCCGCGACCGCCGCGGAACGGACCCGCATCGCGCGCGAGCTGCACGATGTGGTGACCCATCACGTGACCGCGATGGTCGTGCAGGCCGACGCGACACAGTTCCTCACCGCAGCACCGGAGCGGGTGGTCACCGGGCTGACGGCGATCGGCGCGGCCGGGCGGCGCGCTCTCACGGAGCTTCGGTCGCTGCTCGACGTGCTGGAGGCGACCGGCGATCCGGCCACGATCGGAGACCTTGTCGAGCACACGCGGCAGAGCGGCCAGCCGATCGAGCTGATCGAGGAGGACGATGCGGCGGCGCTGCCGGTCGGCGTGCGCCTGGCGGTGTACCGCGTGGCCCAGGAGGGCCTGACCAACGCGGTCAAGTACGCCGCGGGCCTGCCGACCACGGTGCGGATCGCACGGCGGGACGGTCGCGTCGAGGTCGAGGTGACCAACGTGGCTGCGCCCGTACCCGTCTCGGTCGGCGCCCTGTCCGGCGGGCGTGGCCTGGGTGGCCTGCGCGACCGGGTCGAGATGCTCGGCGGCGAGCTGACCGCCGGCGAGGAGCCGGACGGCCGATTCCGCTTGCACGCCGCGATTCCGACCATGGGAGACGCATGACCATCCGCCTGCTGATCTGTGAGGACCAGGAGCTTGTCCGCACCGGCTACGTGACGGTCTTCGACGCCCAGCCGGACATGACGGTTGTCGGGGAGGCCGCCGACGGGCCGGCCGCGGTCGAGGCGGCCGCGCGGCTACGGCCGGATGTCGTGATCATGGACATCCACATGCCGCTGTTCGACGGCATCGAGGTCACCCGACGCATCGCAGGTCCGGGCGTCGACAACGCGCCGAAGGTCCTCGTGGTGACCACCTTCAACATCGACGAGTACGTGTACCGGGCCCTGCGCTTCGGCGCGAGCGGCTTCCTGCTCAAGGACACGCCGCTGGTCGAGCTGGTCAACGGTGTCCGCACGGTCATGCGCGGCGAGTCGCTGCTGTCGCCGGCCGTCACCCGTACGCTGATCGGCCGCTTCGCCGACCGGATCCGCCCGACCGCCGTCGCCGCCGGCACGGACCCGATCGAAGTGCTGGCGCCGCGGGAACGCGAGGTGCTGCGCCTCGTCGCGCTCGGCCTGTCGAACGCCGAGATCGCTGCGGAGATGGTGATCGGCATCGAGACCGTGAAGACGTACGTGTCGCGGATTCTCACCAAGCTGAACCTGCGCGACAGGGTGCAGGCAGTCGTGCTCGCCCATCGCACGGGCCTTGTCCCTCTCATGGGGGACACGTAGTGCCCACCCGAGCGTGATTCCCGCGGGTCGATCTCTTCGTAGCGTCTTCCTCGTCGCCACCAACGAGGAGGAACAGTGACATCCGAGGCCACCCGCGAGCAGGTGAAGACCGGACCACCGCGCTGGCTGCGCCCGACGGGGATACGGCTGATCGTCCTGCTGGCGCTCTTCGCAGCGGTCGACGGCGCGTTCGCATGGATCAACGTGCATGCCGCGGCGAACCCGCTGACGGGGCTGCTGGCCGGCGTGGCCACCTCGGCGGTTGCGCTTGTCGTCTACGCCAGGACGGTGGGCTGGCTGGAGCAACGGACGACACCGGAGGTCGCGACAGCCGGCCTGCGTCCCCAGCTCACCCGGGGCGTGGCCATCGGCATCGGCCTGTTCACCGTCACCATGCTGCTGATCACTGTGGGCAACGGCTACCGGGCCGGCTGGGGCTCGATCGGCGACATGTTCGCCACGCTGGGCCTGATGGCCGGCATCGCTACCTGCGAGGAGCTGTTGTTCAGGGGCGTACTGTTCCGGATCGTCGAGGAACGCGCCGGCACCTACCTCGCCGTGACCGCGTCCAGCCTGCTCTTCGGTGGCCTGCACCTGCTCAACCCGGCGGCCACGCTGTGGGGTGCCTTCGCGATCGCCGTCCAGGGTGGGCTGCTCTCGGCGGCAACGTTCGTGCTGACCCGGAAGCTGTGGATGCCGATCGGGTTCCACCTCGGCTGGAACTTCGCCGAGTCGGGCATCTTCGGCACCACGGTCTCCGGCTCGGACCGCACGGTCGGCGGCCTGCTGGACGGCATGGCCCACGGCCCGGCGATCATCAGCGGCGGCGCGTTCGGCCCGGAAGGAAGCATCTTCGCGGTACTGGTCGGCGGGCTGGCGGCGCTCGTGATGCTGCGCCGAGCGCACACCGGGGGCAAGTTCGTCGAGGGGGCGTGGCGCTCGTGAACACCGCCCAGAGCGGCACCTGGTCCGCCCTTCTCTACCTCGTCGTCTACGTCGCCTGCCTGCCGCTCGTCTGTCGGCGGGTCGGCGGGCCTATCCCACTGTTGCGCAAGACGCCCCCGGCGTACTGGATCCCCTGGCTGCTGGTGGCCGTGCCCTCGCTGATCGAGCTCGCGTGGCACGGCGTGTACGACGTTCTCTCGCGCCAGCCCGACCTGATCGTCGACGGCCAGGTGTGGCGTCTGCTCACGTCCGTCGTCGTCGGTGCGCTCGTCTTCAACCTGCCGGCCACCTTCGTCTGGCACGCCGCCGGAGGCGGCAACTCCGCAGCCACGTTCTTCCTGGCAACATCCATGGTGGCAGCGGTGGTGCTGCGGGAACGGACAGTACATGCGTACGCGTCGGGAGCGGTCGCCCTCGCGTGCGGCTGTGCTCTGCTGCGATGGGACGACGCACACGGCGTGGCCGTCCTGGCCGGGCTCGCTGCCGGACTCGTCCTCGCAACAGCACCGCGACCTTCACGATGGCAATCGTCGCCCCGATCGCCCCGTCGAGTCAGGACATCATCGACTCGGCCGGCAGCCCAGTCGAGCCCGGCTCACCGGGGGCAGGCCGGAAGCCGCGAACGGTCTTGAGTACAGGTACCCAATGAGGACGAGTAGCGCGACGGGTGCCCGTCACTGCGCCGGGTGGGAGTCTTCGGGTGAAGATCAGCAGAAGACAGGGGTGTCGTCGTGTCTCCCAGAAGTGAATCCGCGCAAGGCCCATCGACGATGGGCAGACGAGTGTCGAAAGCCGTCATCATCGCCGGGGTTACAGGAACGGCGGCCCTCGGTGTGCTGCTGGGCGGGATCGTGGGCGCCGATATCGGAGGGAATTGGTACACGTCGTTCAGCTTTGCCGGGCAGCGTGGATACGAGGCGACCGGCTTGATCGGCGCCGTGGTGGGTGGCGTCGCGCTCGGCATCGTCGGCGCGTGGCTGGCGCTGAGGCGTCGACGCACAACCTAAGGATCGAGTGACCCCAGTCGTCGAACTCGTCGCCCCGGGTCTCGTCCCAACGACGGCGGCAGATCGGTGCGGTCGCGCGGCACGGTCGGTTCCGCTGGCCCGGCGCGGACCGGGTGGGACTCCGGCGCGTCGGTTGACAGCGCGGCCACCGGCAGATCCGATGGCTTCGTGAAAGCCATCGTCTACACCCGCTATGGAGGGCCGGACGTCCTGCATCTGGCGGAGGTGCCGGCGCCCGTCGCGGGCGACCGGCAGATCCTGATCAGGGTACGGGCAGCCGAGGCGACCAAGTCCGACTGCGAGCTCAGGAGCTTCCACTACGCCGTGAGATGGCTCTGGTTGCCGCTGCGGATCGTGTTCGGCATCCGCCGGCCGAGGCGTCGCGTCCTGGGCGGCTACTTCGCCGGTGAGGTCGTGTCGGTGGGCGGGCGGGTCACCTCCTTTGCCCCGGGCGATCGGGTGTACGGTTCCGCCGGCCTGCGTCTGGGCGCCTATGGCGAGTACATCGCCCTTCCCGAGGACGCCGCCATCGCGCCGAAGCCACGGAACATGACGTTCGCCGAGGCCGCCGCCGTCCCGCTCGGTGGGCTCAACGCCCTGCACTTCGTGCAGCGCGCGAACATCAAGCCCGGGGAGCAGGTGCTGATCAACGGGGCCGGCGGCAGCATCGGCGCGCATGCCATCCAGCTCGCCCACTCGATGGGCGCACGGGTCACCGCGGTCGACCATGGAAACAAGGAGAACCTCGTCCGGCGCCTCGGGGCGGGCGACTTCATCGACTACACCATCGAGGATGTCACGACCACCGGCCGCACGTTCGACGTCATCGTCGACATGGTCCCCGGGAGCCCGTACCGCCGTCTCATCGGCATGCTGCAACCGGGCGGGCGCTATCTCAACGGGAACCCCCGCCTCTCTGTGCTCGCCCGCTCGGCGCTGACCACCCGGCTCACCGACAAGACCGTCACCGTGGCCTTCGCCCCCGAGACGAAGCAGGCCCTGGCGACGATCACCGAGAGGATCGAAGCCCAGAGGATCCAATCGATTGTCGACCGGATCTACCCGATGTCGCAGGCAGCCGCCGCCCACCGCCGGGTCGAAACCGAACAGCGCCTCGGCGCGATCGTGATCATCATCGGCGATCCGGACGATCCGAGCGGACACTGATGGGTTCGGGCGTAACCGCACCGTCGCCGAGCATTGCCGGGTGCGCGAGGGAGCCGCACACCCGGAATGGACTGCAGTCTCAGAAGCCGAGTCGCCACTGTTGGTCGGTGGTTCCCCGGCAGGTCCGTTGAATGACGGGCGCGCCCTCTGCGGTGCTGCCTCCGGCCACGGTCAGGCATTTGCCGCTGTGCCGTGCCACGGCAAGGTAGTTGTTGCCCTCGAGGTACGGGAATGACCACTGCTCGTTGGCGGCGCCGGTGCACCTCTGCTGGACCACGCGGCCGCCATTGACGGTGCTGGCGTCCGCTACGGCCAGACACTTCCTGCTGTGCCCTGCCACCAACATGAAGTGAACGTCGTCGACGTTCAGGAAGGTCCAGAATTGGTTGTACGCCGTGTCGCTGCACGTCTGCTGGACCACGGGGGCGTCTTCGGCGGTACTGGCGTCCGCCACGGTCAGACACTTGACGCTCTTCGTCGAGGTGATCCAGAAGTAGTACGGCAGGGCGCTGCCGGGCCGGGTGGCGGCCTCTGACGCCGTCGGACAGGCGAGCACCGTCACGGCGGCCACGATCAGGGCGGCGAGCTGGCGCCCGATCAGTCTCGGTACATGCATGGTTCCTCCCCAACTCGAATCAGATAGATCGATATCGATCTATGACCCACCCCATGTTCCGCGCACGGACGAAAGTCCGCGTTAACGAGCGACAACGGTCTTGTTCCAGGCCGGGCCCGCGAGGCCCCGGGAGGCCTCCGATTCGATCGCGGACGGGGCCTCCGACGCACGTGGCACAGGCCATGGTCCGGCGGTGGCCGACGATGTCGTCACGGCACCGCCCGACCGGACCACGACGGCGTGCTGACTGGAGGTTCAGGCCGGACGATGACCCCGTTGATCGGGCGCAGGTGGTGTGGGTGGCGCTGGACAACCAGCATGCCGGCATCGCCGCCCTCGTGGGCCAGGGCAGCGCCCCCGCGGCGGACGGCGACCGAGGGATGTTCGCCCAGCGCAACGGCGGCGACCACATCCGCACCTACATCATCCGCCGCGTGCCCCTCGACTGGATCGCAGCAGCCGGCCTGAGCCCGCATGACACCGGGGGCATCCGCGACCACCTGCTCGAGGAGTACGCCGCCTGGGGACCTGCCATGCAACAGATGATCACCGACAACGACGGCCCCTTCGTCAACCGGCCCATCATGGCCCTGCCAGTCCCGCACACCTGGCAGCACAACCCCACCGTCACCCTGCTCGGCGACGCCGCGCACCTCGCGCCCCCACTCGGCGTCGGCGTCAACCTCGCCCTGCTCGACGCCTGCGAACTCGCTCTGGCGCTCGCGAAAGCCCCCACCGTCGACAAGGCCATCAGCGCCTACGAGGCGACGATGCTGCCCCGCTCGGCTGATTGGCAGAAGCGGCTGGAGAACGGCGCCGAGGGCCTGTTGAGCGCCGACATGTTCGACGGCGACGAAGACGAGGTCCTCAAGGGCTGACAGTGCGGCACAGCACCCGTCGCGACAGCTCGGACCACGATGGCCCGGCACGCGCTGGCCGACGTGGTCCGAGCCCGCGCCCGCTGAAACTCGCTGTCATCGATACAGGGTCGTTACCCGGCCTCGGATCACCGCCCAGTCACGCGGATTCCGCGACTAGGCAAGTTGCGTTCGGAGGGCATCGACCAGCCGGTACCCCTGCTCCGTGCGCCAGCCATCGCCGAAGAGCGGAACGATCTCGTTCTGGCACATGAAGTCCCCGAACTCGTCGCGGTGGTCGTGCAGCCACCGCACGCATTGCGGGTAGGTCACATGGATCGGGCCCTCGAAGGCGCTGTTCCCGATGTTGTAGACCAGGCACTCGACGAAGTACGAGGGCGCCTCGGCCCGATCAAAGCGTTCGAGGTTCCGGAGGGCGTTCTTGAAGACCCTGACGACCGGCTTGAACCCGCGATCGACCGTGGCGTCCTTGCGCCGGCCGTTCTGCAGATGCTGCTTGGGATAGTTGATGATCGGGTGACCGGCGCGGTCGCGGAAGAAGATGCCCTCCTCATAGATCTCCACGTCTCGTGCCGGGAAAGCCTCGTAGTCCCGGTATTCGATCGCCGGGACGATGTCGGCCGGCAATCGCATCGGCGAGTCGAAATGCCGGATGTCCATGCACTTGTTGCCCACGTGGACGAAGAAGGACTCCCTCAAGCGGTCGAGGACGTCGGCCCGGAACTGCGGCCACCGGTAGGTGGCGTCGCCGTACTTCTCCCAGAAGCGTTCCTCCTCGGCACGGTCGAGCGTGGTGATCTCCTCCTCGAACGGGAGCTGCATCTGCACCACCAGATCGACGTCGCCCGTCGGGTCGACGTTCGTCTCGTTGGCATACGAGCCCTGGGCGTAGATCTCGTAGTCGCACTTGCCCCGGAACTGCGAAGCGCCGTCGAGCGCCTCGACCAGGACGGTCCGGGTCCACTCCAGGAAGAACGACGACGGCCGTCGCGACCAATCCTCGATCTGCTCACGGGACAGGGCCATGCCTCACCTCCGCGTGAAGGACATCGTGCCGTACGTCTGCCGGTGCCGGTCGTTCTGGTAGTCGCCGGTCAGTGTGGTGCCGTCCTCGGAGAGCAGGAGCCGGGAAACGCCCTCGTGGATGGTCATCGCGATCACCCCCACCCCACCCGCCTCCGGCTCCCGGGGCTCGTTGTGCGGCCGGTTCGTGTAGAGGTACTGCAGGCCCCGCTCGCTGCCCGGCTCGCCACACAGCATCGCCATGCGCGAGAACGATCCGGACTGGCCCCGCCCCATCTCGACCAGGATGCGCGACGACGTCTGCCGGATCGTGAGGCTCGCCTCGACCTCCGTGCCGCCGTTGTAGCTGCTGTGCAGGTGCCCATCCCAGATGCCGCGGTAGTCGGCGATGCCGCTGAGCGTTCGCGGGCCGATCGGCAGCCGCCACAGCAGCCGGTCGTAGAGCTGCCACAGGATGCCGTAGAAGCCCACGACGGCGGGCGTGTCCAGCCACCATGGAGGCTCGACGTCGAGCGCATCGAGGGCGCGGCCCAGGCCCCAGGCCAGCAGGATCGAGCCGGCGGCCAGGGCGAGGAGCACGATCCGGGTACGGCCTGAGTCATGCGAGTACGGGTGCACCGCCACCATCCAGTCTCAGTCGGGGAGGTACAGCTTGACGTACCGCTGGGGGCGGGATCCACCCTCGACCCAGCGGGACAGCCGGCCCTCTGTCCCGCCGAGGATGATCAGCAGCGCGGGCCCGCCGTCCGCAACGATCTTCCGCATCGCCGTCTCGTCGTCCGCGCTGGGCCGTGCCGCATCGTCGGGATGGGTGTGCCAGGTTCCGATGTAGGCGACCATGCCACGGGTGGCGCGGCGGCGTTCGGCGGCCAGTCGCCGTGCTACCGCCGGTTCGAGTTCCAGACGTCTGTCCTCGGCGACGCTGCCGGGCGGCAGGCCACCGGCCTCGGTCACCCACACGACCCGGCTTGCCCGGTCGATCTGGCCCAGCAGCAGGCCGCCGGTCTCCACGTGCGGGCCACGCCGACCGGCCATCAACGCCGCCTCCCGGCGCATCGTCGCCCAGACGGCAGGCTCCACGCGCACCTGGTACGGCGCGGTCGTGCCCGAGTTCCGGCGCGGGCGCACGTCGTCGTCGGCCCACTGCCGCAGCCGTGGTCCCCCTGGCGCCGGCGTCATCGAGGATGTCCGCACGACGCTCGCCCACCGCTGGGGGAAGGCCGTACCCCGGCCCGCCTCGCCGGCCGACGTCAGAACCGACAGGCCGTCGTTCAGCATCTGGCCGGCGAACGTCGACATGTCGGCCGCCGACCCCACGTAGGTCGGATCGGAGCATCCCGGCTCGGGCTGGAACAGCGCCGTCCGGGGATGGGCCGGGAAGAGATCGTCCAGAACGTCGTGCAGGTCCTCGTCGGTGCTCGCGGTGATCGCCAGGCGGCGCAGGATGTCGACGCCGGAGCCGCTGGCGTCCGGTAGCGCCAGCGTGGCGACCCCGTACTCGCAGTCGTGCCCGACCATCATCGACAGCAGCGGCGGCGGGGGCTCGGCCGATGTCCACCGGGCCCGTTCGAGGGCGGCCGCGACCGCCCGGTTCGCGGTGGCATCGATGATCAGGTCGACGGCCGGGGGTGATCCGCCCGGGAGGAACATCTCCAGCGCGTCCCCCGGCATCGGCTCGACCTTGCAGTCGGCCGAGATCTCGATCATGCGTACGGCGGAGGCCATCGCCTTGTTCCGGCCGATGTCGTACTGCGCGTACGGCTGGCGGACCAGGATGCCCGGGCTAACGTCCTTGTCGTCCACGAGGATGATGTGACTCGCGCCGCCGCGGACGCAGAACTCGGCGGCCGGCGCGCCGAGAGCCCCGCAGCCCAGCACCAGGACCCGCTTGCCGGCCAACCATCGGGCCGGCCGCATCGAGTCGCGGCGCCGGGTGATCCGCGGCCGTTGATCGTGGACGTTGACCCAGGCCACCCTCACGAACGCGTTGCCCAGCACGGGAAGCAGGGAGAAGTCGCCGAGCCGCCAGACGGCGATGTGCCCGATGCGGGAGTCGATCGCGTAGCGGCTCGGTGCCGGACTCCCGAGGATCAGCAGATCGGGCGGGCGGCCTCCGGCGTCCTCCCACCCCTTGGCCGCGATCTCTCTGATCTGCAGGCGCAGCGCGTCGAACAGCTGCGTCGGCAGGCGTTGGCGTTTGAGCGTCAGCTGCAGTTCGAGGGCGTTGCGCGGGTACGTGAAGCCGACCGGCGTCGGCAGCGCGACCACCGGGGCGAGGAAGAACGGATGGCGCAGCGGCCGCAACTGATCCGGGCGCGCCCAGCCCCGGACCTCGTACACGTGTGTCGATGTGGCCTCGACCACCGCCAGCGCGAACCAGAGATCCTTCCGGTCCTCAAGCTCGGCCGGTAGATCCGGCCGGACCACCAGGTGGTCGGCGGTGCGCAGCTGAGTGAGCGGAGCGTGGAAGGGGATCTCGACGTCGGTCAGGGTGCCGTGCGCAACGGCCCGGAACCAGGTCAGCAGCTGGCTCACGAAGCCACGCATGCCGCGGGTCGGATCCCAGTCGTTGGCCGCGAGGTAGAGGCAGATGCCGTGCACCCACAACACGTGCGGCTGATGGGCGAACCTGTCGTGCTCGACCTCGACGTCCGGATGGACGAACGGATACCGTGCCGGCACGAAGACGGTCACCGGCTCCCAACTCTGCAGGGTCACCGCGGCACCGGGCGCCGACTCGCCGCGGCAGTCGATCTCGAGGTCGATGGGGAGCCGATTCGCCTTGTCCAGGTCGTGTTCGCGGACCACCTTGATGCGGCCCTCGGTGATCCGTTCGATGGTACGCAGCTCCCGGACGGCCGCCTGCTGGCCCGGGCTCGGCGCCACATCGGTCACGGCGTTCCGAACGTCGCCGTGCTCGACGGCCCGTCCAGGCTCCCGCCGACGACGTCCAGCGACGCCGTGACCGCCCCGACGCGCCGGCCCCCACCACCGCCGCCGCCGCCTCCGCCGCCGGTTCCGCCGCCGGTTCCCCTTTCGGTCCCGGCGTCTGCGTCCTCGACGTGCTCCGGCCCCGGCTC
Organism: Krasilnikovia sp. MM14-A1004; assembly: GCF_047159485.1. GTDB lineage: Bacteria > Actinomycetota > Actinomycetes > Mycobacteriales > Micromonosporaceae > Actinoplanes. The sequence continues at coordinate 4,500,367 of NZ_AP038773.1, forward strand.
TGTCCTCGCGACCCCGACGCGTTCCGGATGGCGGCCGGGTGTCTCGAGCAGGTCGCCGATGGTCATGTCCGTCGAGACTGCGGTGATCTCCGCGAACCGAGCCTGCACCTGCCGCATCACCTCGGGGGCACCGCCGGGGGTCAGCTCGGTCTCGACCCGGACGCAGCGGCAGAGCATGGTGTTCTCGGTGGTCGTGCAGATCGCGATGCCGGTGAACCGCAGCGTCTCCCCGATCAGCGCACCCGGCTCCCGCCCCCGGGACACCACCCGCTCGACCACGATGGCGACGAGCGCGCCGAGCGCCGGTTCGATGCCGACGATGCGCAGCACGACCTCGGTCTCCTCCGACTCCGGGGCGACCGTCCGCCAGACCTCGTCGAGAGCCGCGGCCAGCGCATCGAGCACCTCGCACTGCTCGGGTCCCATGGTCTCCCGGAGGATCCCCTCGTCCTCGGCGTCCAGCACCTCGGAGAAGGACTCCTGCACTGCGGCGCGCCACGTCGCGTCGAAGCGGTCGGGGGACTCCACCGTCTCCCGCGGCGCGGCGATCACCCGCGGTTCCAGGTAGGACGCTGACTTGTCCCGGACGTTCTCCCGCAGCGACTCGACGCGCGGCCGCTCCCCGTCGGGTCGCGTCACCATCAGCGTGACCCGGCTGCGGTGCGCGGTGTGCTCGGCGTCCCGGTGGTGCCGGTTGCATCGGGCGCACGTCGCGCCGGCGACACGCACGACGACGGCCTCACGCTCCTCCACGCGTACGGTGGTCCGCGTTCCGCACTCTCGGCAGACATGCCCGCCGCCGGAGGGTCGTCCGGGGCCGCCGCCGGGATCCGGTCCGGGTGCGGGACCGCGCGCGGAGCCAACGCCCGGTTCCGGCCGACGGCGGACACCGTTGTCCTCGGCGGACGGACCAGGGCCGCCATCCTCTTTCAGCGGACGCCCGCCAGCCGTCGGTGGGAGCGAATTGCGCCGCGTCGGCTTCTCGTGGACGCGCCCGCCACTCGCAGGAGGCCGCCGCCGCGCCTCCTCGGACCCGAGGCGATAGGTCACCGTCATCACATCATTCTGCCGGGATGCCGGGCCGTGGAAAGCCTTCGATCAGGCCCGCAGATGCGACCGTACGGCCGTCGCAGTCCTGGTACGTCCCGATTAGAATCTCCGGTCGGGTGATGATCCACGGCATCAGCTCGTACGCATGCTCGGCGTTTCGTGACCTGACCGTCCACGACCTGTGCATGCCGGGTCCCATCAGGACGGTGTGCTGAAACCCCTCAGCCGCAGGATGAGGTGGGCCGCCGAGGCCCACAGCGCGCGCCACACCGAGGAATCCGGCCGGCTCCCGCTATTCGCCGGCGCCCCCGGCGAATCGGGCGGCCCCTTCGGCGGCGACACCGCAGTTCCGCGATTGGCGTCGGCGAGGGCACCGGACCATCTCCGGGCGGCCTCGACGACATGTTGCTGGCCGAGTACGTCGTGGTGGGCGCCGGGGACGTCGATGACGGTCAGCCGGGAGGCCTTGCGCCGCCACGCCGGCAGGACGTGGTGTCCGGGCAGGCGACGACGCGCGCGGAAATAGGTGACCGGCCCCGGGTACGGGCCCGGCGCGTGGTCGTTGGCCACCGTGGTGGTCTGCACGAACATCTGCCGGTCGGCCGGAGCGGAGGACGGGCGGAGGCGCTCGGTGACCATGTCGCGCAGCGTGACGTTCCGCATGGAGGGAAACAACAGCGAGAGCCGGTCGACCAGCTCATGCACCACGCGCTCCGGATGGGTGAGCATGGCGGCAGGCGGGAGCACGTCGACCAGGCCGAGGAAGTCGACAGTCCGCCCGGCTGCGGTGAGCTGCCGGGCGGTCTCGTAGGCGACCAGCCCGCCGAAGGAGTGCCCGGCCACCCGTACCGGGCCGGCCGGTGCCATCCGCGCGATCTCGGCCACGTGGTCGGCGGCCAGCTCACCGATCAGCCGCCGGGTCCCGTCGGCCGCATGCAATTCGGTACGCAGCCCGTACAGCGGTCCGGTGCCCGTGAGCAGCTGGGCCAGCGGCCAGTAGACGTCGATGTCGCCCCAGGCGTCGTGCACGAAGAACAGCGGCGGCAGCGCCCGGTCGCCGGCTGCCAGCCGGACGACGTGCGGGGCGTCGCCGGCCCGCGGCGCGGCGGTGGCCGCGGCGATCAGCCCGGGCAGAGTGGGATCGGCCATGAACGCCTCGAGGCCGACGTCGCGGCCCAGCACCTGGCGGACCCGGCGGACCAGCATCATCGCCTGCCGCGAGGTGCCGCCCAGGTCGGTGAAGGTGTGCTCGTCGTCGGCGCTCGGACCCAGCGTCTCCCGCCACAGCCGGCCGGCCGTGGCCGCGAGGCCGCCGACCGCGGCACCGTCGGCGGCCGTGTGGTCCGCGGCCCGCTCGGCGGCGGCCAGCGCACGGGCGATCCCGTCAACCGACTCCGGGTTCCGCAGCGCCGTCAGGTTGGCCACCGGCTCTCCGTCGAGCACGTGGCGGGCGGCCCGCTCGGACCTCTTGCCGTTGTGGGTGAGCGGCAGGGCGGCCACCGGCAGGATCAGCGAGGGCACATGCGCGGGCGAGGCCTGCCGGCGCAGGCCGGCGCGGATGGACCGGGCCAGCCCGGCCACCGACTGTACGCCGTCCTCGAGCACCACCAGCAGCACCAGCCGGGTGCCGCCGGGCACGGTGGGGTGCCGCTGCTCCACGGCCATCGCGTCGCGGATGCCCGGGATCTGCCGCAGCACGGCGTAGATCTCGGTGGGGCCGATCCGCACGCCGTCGACGTTGAGCACCCCGTCGGAGCGGCCGTGCAGCCGGGAGGATCCGTCGCGGTCGAACTCGATCACGTCGCCGTGGGTCCACATGCCGGGGGTGGCCGCGAAGTAGGCCGCGTGCCGCCGGGCGCCGTCCGGATCGCGCAGGAATGCGACCGGGCGGGAGGGGAAGGGGTTGCGGCAGACGAGTTCGCCGACCTCGCCGACCACCTCGCGCCCCTGCGCGTCGACGGCGGCGACGTCCATGCCCAGTCCGCGGGCCTGGATGCGGCCCCGTCGCACCGGCAGCTCCGGGTGGCCCAGCACGAAGGCTCCGATGATGTCGGTACCGCCGCTGATCGACTGGAGCGGCAGATCGCCCACGGCGTCGGCGGCCCAGTCGAACTGCCAGTCGTGCAGCACGGCGCCGGAGGAGAGCACGGCGCGCAGCGCGCTCAGGTCGACCGCGTCCCGGGGCCGGTAGCCGGCGTCCTGGCACAGCTGCAGGTAGGCGGGGCTGGTGCCCAGTACGGTCACGCCCTGCTCGGCGACCAGCTCCCAGAGGGTCTCCGGGCCGGTCGGCGCCCGGTCCGAGAGCACGATCCGGCAGCCCGCGCCCAGCGCGGACAGCTGCCGGTTCCACACCATCCACGCGGTGGTGGAGTGGTGCAGGTAGACGTCCCCGGGCGCCAGGTCCAGGTGCAGCCGGTGCTCCTTCAGGTGCTCCAGGAGCGTGCCGCCGATGCCGTGCACCATCGCCTTGGGCTCCCCGGTGGCGCCGGAGGTGAACATCACGAACAGCGGCGAGTCGAACGGCAGGCGGGGCCACTCGGCCGGTGTGCCGTCGGTCTCCTCAGCGGTGGTGTCCCACCGGCGCACCGGTAGCCCGCCGGTGGCCGGCAGCGGCTGGTCGTCGAGCACGAGCACCGTGCGTACAGTGGGCAGGCCGTCCAGCAGGACGGCCAGGGTGTCGCCGGGGGCACCGGCCCAGTCGCCGGAGTCAGCGCGGTCGACGACCAGCACGACCGGCTCGGCCTGCTCCAACCGGCCCCGCAGCGCGATGGGGCCCATGTCGGGCATAGCGGTCGAGACCGCGCCGCCCAGCGCGGCGGTGGCCAACACGGCGACCACGGTGGCGGCGGTGTTGGGCGCGATGACAACGACCCGGTCGCCGGTGGTGACCCCGGCCGCGGCCAGCGCGGTGGCGGCGGCGGTGACCCGGCGGCGCAGCCCGGCGCGGGTGAGGTTCTCGGTGCCGCCGTCGTGATGCACCGAGGTCAGCGCGACCGCATCGTCGTCGACCCCGCGCAGCGGGCGGAGCAGGTTCTCGGCGTAGTTCAGCCGCACGTCGGGAAAAAACCGCGCGGTCTCCACGTCGTCGCCGGCGCAGACCGTCTCCGCCGAGCCCTCCCAGGCCAGGTCCGCCCAGCGCAGGAACTCGCCCCAGAAGTCGCGGAAGTGCTCCACGGTCCAGCGATGCAGGTCCTGCGGCGTGGTCAGGTCCCGTTCGGTGAGGGCCGCGCAGCGCGCGCGGAACCGAGCCAGCTGCGGCACCCAGGGCGTGCCCGGGCCGCGCTGCCGGAGCAGTTCGCTCATCTCTCACCTCCGCGCTCGGTGCACCTGCGGGGACGACCGGTCGCCACCGCGCTGGATCTGCTGGTCAGGGGCTGCAGAAGGCCAGGACGATAACGGAACTCCGCGAGAATCGCCGCCCCGCCCCCGGTCGTCGCCGACCGGGGCGACCATCCGGACCAGGTCCCGCGCCCCGCCCTGGAGTACCGTCGCCTTCCCCGTCCCGGGTCGGCGCGGCCGGACGGCCCGCGCACAGCCCCCACCAGGGAGATCGGCCACCGTATCCTGGTACGCCCCGGCGCCTCGCGGTCGGCCGGCCGCGCGCAGATCCATCGAGACAGCCGGTCGGACGCCCGGTGCCGCGTCCGCGTGGTCCGGGGTCCCCCGAGCTTGGAGGTACGTACGATCGTGACCCCGCCACCGTTGCCGCCTGCGCAGGGCGCAGTGAGCGTGCCGGACGGCGACGTCCCGACGCGATCGTCCGGCCCCGAGGGGGCGGCGAGCCGCCGACGCGCGAAGAGCGTCGGCCGCGGGTCCCGGGTTCAGCTCGACGGCATCGCGCTGATGTTCTCCACCGCCGCGACCGCCGCCTCCAGCCTGCTCTTCTGGGTGGTCGCCGCCCGGAGCTACTCCACGAGCTCTGTCGGCCTCGGCTCGGCAGAGATCAACGCCTTCACGATGTTGGCGGCCTTCGCCCAGCTCAACCTGCTGGCCACCTTCCTGCGGTTCCTAGCCGGCTCCGGCAACCGCGCGGTGCGGTTCCTCGCCACCGGCTACGGCGCGATCGTGGTTGCGGCGCTGCTCTTCGGCGGTGGGTACCTGGCCCTGGGCTTCAGCAGCGGGTTCCTCGCGGGTGCCCCGGCCCGGGAGTACGTCGTGTTCCTCCTGGCCGTCCCCGTGTTCGCGGTGTTCGTCGTCCAGGACGGCGTGCTGACCGCGTTCGCCAAGGCCCCTTGGGTGCCGGTGGAGAACCTCTCGGTCGCGGTGGTGCGCCTGGCGCTGCTCGGTTTGCTCGTCCCCGTCCTGATTTCCGGGGAGAGCCAATCCCGTACGGGGATCATCGCCGCCTGGGCCATCCCGACGCTGCTCGCCGTGGCCGTGGTCAACACCGCGGTGTTCCGTCGGCTGGGCCCCGCGCACGTGCGGCGCACGCCGCACGCCTCCTCGCTGCCGCCCCGCCGGGAACTGCTCGCCTACGTCGCCGGGCAGTACCTGAGCAACTCGATGGCGAACGTGATCACCTACGTGCCGCCGCTGCTCGTGCTGCACCTGCTGGGGCCCGAGGCCGCGGCCTACGTCAACGTCCCATGGCTCATCGTGGTGAGCACCCAGACACTGCTGTGGAACATCGGCATGTCGTTCGTGGCAGAGGTGACGCGCAGCCCCGAGCGCCTGCGGGTGCACATCCGCTCCACGCTGCGACTCGGTGGACTGGTCGCGCTGGGCTGGACCGTGGCGCTGCTGGCCGGGGCACCCCTGCTGCTCGGCCTGCAGGGCGCGGACTTCGCCGCGGAGGGGACCGGCCTGCTCCGCCTGCTGGCGTTGAGCTTCCCGTGCACCGCCGTGGTGATCATGTACATGCTCATCGCCTCGCTGGAGCGGCGCGTCCGGCGGCTGGTGGTGGTCAATGCCATCGGGGCCATCGCGCTGCTCGGCGGCGTGGAGTGGCTTGCCGCGGACCGGGGCATCATCGCGGTCGGCTGGGTGTACCTGATCGTGCAGGCCGGGTTGGCGCTGGCGCTGCTGCCGGTCGTGGTGGCCCGGCTGCGCCGGGGCGACATCCGGCTGCCCGAGTACACCCGGATCCCGGCGAACGCGGCGGCCGAAGACGAACTGCTCGCGCGAAGTGCCGAGGTGATCGCACCCGGCGCCGGGCCGACTGAGCGTCCCTCGGAGCGGTGAGCCGACGGCGGCGGGCCGGCGCATTCTCCGACGCCGTTTCCCCGACCATCACCACGACACCGAGAAGATCACGGTACGACTGTCCGATGGTGACGGTGGCCACGCGCTCGGCGTGCCGGCGTGGAGTTCAGCGAGGCAGCCGTACCCCGAATCCGCGCCGGGCGAGCTTCAGCAACACCGGTCCGGGAGCGACCAGATCACGTACCCGGTCGGCGCAGAGCCGTTCCAGGTCCGCCAGCACCGCGTCGTACGAGCTCGCGCGCCGCGCCTGATCCAGCACCCTGGTGTTGTGCCAGACCTTCGCGCGCGCCTCGGCGAGGAACTTGCGGCTGGCGGCGCGGTTGGCGGGCCGCAGCAGGCGATCGAGCAGACCGACCCTGGACACGGCGCCGAGCTCGCGGGCCTCGGCGCTGACCCTGGCCTGCAACACGACATCGACGTGCCGGTGGTCGGCGTCACGGCTGCGCAGTATCGCCGCGTCGTCGAAGTCGTCGGGACTGATCACCGCGATCAGCGCCTGCGGCAGGTCGAAGTTGATGTGCGCGTTCAGGCCGAGCAGGACGTGCTGCAGAGGTGGCATCTCCGGCCGGTCGCGAGCCGCCGCGAACGTGACCTGCCAGGGTCGGCTCACCGGGCGGCCGGCGCGGTCGGCGTCGAGCGCGTCCAGGTACAGCGTGGCGAATGCCAGATCCCAGCGCCGCACCCAGTCACCGTCGGCGAAGCCGCCACGCTCGATTTCCGCCGCGACCGCCTCTGTCGTACGCAGATAGACCGAGTGGAAGTACCGCTGCGCCCCGCCGAGGGTGGCGAGTTCGGCGCGCATCCGATCCAGCAGCGCGGGGATCGACCCTTCGGTCATCGCGTGCGCTCCATCCACGCGTACACAAGAATCACAGAGACGGTGAGGCCGCCGAACCCGGCAGCAAACATCCAGGTCAGGGCGTTGGATGGGTCGAATTCGGCGTGGGCGCGGAGGCCCGCGACGACCATCAGGGTCAGCATGATCGCGGCCACCTGGAACGGCAACCGCGCGCTGCTCCACCGGCGGTCGAGCAACGCCCCGATCCCGGCGAGGCCGAGGCAGAGGATCGCGCCCAGGACACGCGCGGTCAGCGGCGTGAGGGGCCAGGGCCAGTTCCGCATCGCGACGGCCGGCATGAGAAAGAGGAACAGCCCGGTGCCGAGCGCGAGCGTGCCCACGGCAGCGGTCACTGTCGCGACGACTGCGGGCAGCACCCGATCGCCGGTGGCGATCGGGCGGCCGGTCCGGCTGTTGCGCAGGTAGACCCAGACGATCAGGAACGGCGTGGTGAAGTAGAGAAGCGCCCACAGCCAGAACGCGACGTGCATGTGCCGGAACCGGTCCCAGTGGAGGATCGTGGCAACGCCCAGGAGGAACGCGAACGCGGCGACCGGCGGGAAGCCGCCCTTGACCGTGTGCCAGGCCGACGCCCGCGCGGCGCGGATGAAGAAGTAGGCCCCGCCGAGGTAGGCCGCGCCGAGCACCATCGCCGTCATGCTCGGCGCGATGTTCCACGCGAAGAGCCGGCCGGCATGCGTCGGCACCGGGTAGAGCACGGCGAACGCCACGATCAGGACCGGCGCGATCGTGTACGAGACGCCGCGCGTGAGCCGCTGGATGTGGTCGTCACGATCCACGACACGCATGGCGACTCCTGAGCCCGGATCCCGTTCGAGGGCATTCGCAGCGCAGATTACGCGAAGTGGCAACGGTAGACGCGCACGTCGGCGCAACGACAAACCACCGGCGACCTGCGCCAGGCGTAGCGTGAGCTCCGGCTCGGTGGAATAACCGCAGGTCCCGGCCCGGCTACGGGGTGGCCGGGATCCGCGGACCAGGCTCAGGCGAAATCTGTTATCCCCCGCACCGGGGACGGTTGCTCGTGGGCAACGACCGGGTTGTGGTTGCCGGCGCTTGCGGTCGTCAACTGGCCGCGATGCCCTCCATTCCGTGGCCGTTGGCGAACAGAGGCAGTCCGGTGACCGCGGTGACTTGCTGAAGGGTGCCGTCCCGAGCGGCCCGGTATCCGTCGAGGCGCCCGGCGACCGGGTTCTGTACGTACAGATAGCTGCCGCTGGCCGCCATGTCGATGGGGGCACCGCCCGGCTGGGCCACGACGCCACCGTCATGACCGGACAGGGCGACATCACCGTTGGGCGCCAGGTCGAACGCCGAGATCGTGCCGCTGCCGGCATTGGCACCGTAGAGCCGGCCGCCCAGCGGCTGAATCCAGCACAATGCGGCCTGACCGTCAGCCACCGAGCTGAGCGGGGTCAGTGTGCCGTCGGCGTTGAGTTTGTAGTGGGTCACCGACGACGTCCCCACCTCGGTCACCGCGATGCCCTGGCGGGTGAAGGCGAACGAGAACGGCACCGGATTGGCGGTGCTCGTGACGACCGGCTCGCCCCGCGGACAGCCGTCCCGATCGAGCAGAAACACGTTGATGGTGTTGTGGTTCTTGGTGGTGACCACCAGATGCCGCGCGTCCGGGCTGATGCCCACCTGGGCCGGGGCACTGATGAACACCGGCGGACTCACGTTCCCCAGCTGCAACGACCGGCGTGACTGCGGCATCGGCACGAGACCGTCCGGGACGATCCGGAAGCCGTGCACCGTCCCGTCACCACCCGCGTTGAGAACGTAGAGCAGGTCGCCCTGCACGGCGACGCTCACCGGGAACGTGCCGCCGGAATCCATGACCTGCCGGCGGGTGAGACGGGCACCGTCGACGTCGAACACGGTCAGCGAGTCGCTGCCCGCGTTGACGGCGTACAGCCTGCCGTGTCCCGGGTCGTAGACCAGGGAGCCCTGGGATGCCAAGGCATCCACGGGAGCCTGTACAGCGGCGCCGCCGTTCCCGCCGGTGGGGTACCGGCCCGCCTCGCTCAGGCGGCCGTCACCGGACCGTTCGTACGCCAGCACACTGTTACCCGTGGGGTCATTCAGCTGGACGAACACGGCATGGCGGCTGGAGCCGCTGGGCTCGGAGCCGGCCGCGGCGGGCATGGCGGTGACGGTCTCGCCCGCGTCGGCGGCAGGACCGGTGGCGGAAAACCTCTGGCTTGTCATGGCTCGTCCTTTCCTTGTCGAGGTGCTCCCTCCTCGAAGCCTGCCGCCGGCACGACTGCGACCGCAGGAGGTCAGGCAAGTTGATCACCACGGATAAGGGCCGGCTGCGGCCCGCGTGACGGGTGCCGGGCCGAGGTCGCCCTCGCGGGTGTGGGCTACCGTGCTCAGGACTCGCAATGCCGGATCGACATCGAGTTGCGGCGTCAGCGTGGTACCCCGACGCCATCCGGCGGCGGATCACAAGCGCAGGTTGAAGCCCTGCCAGGGCAGGTCACCGAACCGCAACAGCGCAGCGTCAGGTGCGGGGGGCGTACATGATGATGGCGACGCCCGCCAGGCAGATGAGGGCGCCGGCAATGTCGTAGCGGTCGGGGCGGAACTTGTCGACGATGAGCGCCCAGCCGAGGGAACCGGCCACGAAGACGCCGCCGTAGGCGGCCAGGATCCGGCCGAAGTGTGGGTCGGGTTGGAATGCGGCGACGAAGCCGTACGCGCCGAGGGCGACGACTCCGGCGGCGGCGAGCCAGGCGGTGCGGTGTTCGCGAACGGATTGCCAGATCAGCCAGGCGCCGCCGATCTCGGCCAGGGCGGCGACGGCAAAGAGCAGCAGCGAGCGGATGATCGTCACAGTGGCCACCTTGCCACCATCCGCGTCGCCGCCATCGGCGAGTGGCTCCGCTGACGGACAAGACACTCCTTGGGTGGCCGCCAGCCCGGGCGATCACCGCACAGGGTCCTGGACCCGACCTCTGCAAACCCTACGTAAGATCATCGGATGGTGGAGAGCGAACGCCGGGTCCTCCTCTGGAGCACGTCAGTGCTCACGATCGCTGCCTCGCTGAAGCGGGACGGCGGGCTCGTCTTCGAGGGCCAGGACCTCAACCCCGACAACCCGTGGGGTGGCCGCGAATACGAGTACGCCGTCACGGTTCAGCCCGCCGACCTGCCGCGGCTCGTGGCCGCACTGGGTGGCACCGAGGGCGACGACGTACTGGCGCTCCTGGAGGCCAACGCGGAGCGGGTCGTCATGACCGGTGAGAACAATTGGCTGCGCGGCGTGGGTATCGAGCCCGGCTTCTGGTCCCGGGTCGGCGACTGAGCGCACCCGTCCCGTGCGGTGGCGAGCGACGTCGGCCGGGCCGGTCAGCGGAACGCCGGCCGGTGCCCGCTCGGCACGATCGGGCGGGTCACCCCCGATGGGCGAGGAGACCCGCAATGCGGGTGCTGATCTGGCAATGTGACGAGGTGGGGCACTGGCTGACGGGTGGCTCACCCCAGCGCGGAAGGCAGAACATGCTCCAGGTGTCATTGATTTCCGAGCCCGGCCTGGCCTACGGAGTTGACCTCGCCAAGGCGCTCGGGAAAGCGACAGGGCTGCTGGTGTGTTCGGTGCCTGATCTCATCCGTGCGGAGTGCGAGGAGCAGACAGCCCGGGGCCAACAGATCACCGAGGCGTTCGCGACACCCGACGGCCCGTACCCCTACGAGCTCATCGAGGACCTGCTCCAAAACAGCATCAGCTCGCTAGCGCGGCTCGGAGTGGGCTGGGTGTTGTTCAACTTTCCGATGCGACTGCGCCAGGCTGAGTACCTCGACACGCCGATCTACCGGCCCGACATCGTGATGGAGGTCGTTCACCCCACACCGGACGACGGGCCGGATGCTGCGCGAACGGACCTCCCCGACCCGTTGCAGCAGGCGCTCGCCCAGCATCACGCGCTCATGGCGCCGGTCCGCACTTTTTACCGCGACCGAGGAATCTTCCACACCTTCGAAGAGCGCGGGGACCTCGCCGACCTCACGGCTCGGCTATCCGCGATCGTGATGCGGTAGGCGAACGTCGGGGATCGCGCCACGAGACGGGGCTGACCACAGGATCGGCGATAGATCACCGTCCCGGCAGTGGAGCTGGGCAACAGTGCGGCGAGCATCTCCCCGGCGATGCAGGCGGTGCGCACGCGGGCGCTTCGCCCGGACAACGTGCGGCTCGCGGTTCGCATTCTCCGGACGGATATCCACTATCGACTATCAGGGTCGAGCGTCGTCGTGGCGATGGCAGAGCGACCACGCCGCCGAGTCGGTCGCCGGGCACCCCCGGTTCACGGCGGCAAGGGACCCTTGCGGTGCCGCGCCGAGGTGCTGGCCGGCCACGCCGACACCCCCGGCCGCGGTCCGATCCGACAAAAGGTTGCCCCCGTCGAACGGGATCCGCCTCTGGCCACATCGGCGCGGCCGTGTGCTGCTGAAGGGCACGCCGCCGAACGTAGGCCGAACCGTCGACCGCCTCTCCGGCCAGCGCATTGAACCTTGCGCTCGGTGCAATACTAGACTGCGTGGACACTTCGGACTCCGAAAGGAACGGTCCGACGCGGCCTCGCCGATTTCGCGACCTCGGATTCTGGATCTTCGGCGTGCTCACCGCAATCCTGGTGAACCTGCTATCCAATGACACCGTTTCCGCGCTCCGCGTGGTGGCAGCCGGTGCCGCCATCGTGGTCGTGCTGTTCGCGGTGGACTTGATCCGGCGGACACCTCCCTCGTCTGCCCTGCGGCACTACGCGAGGCCGGTGATGCTGACACTGGTGGCGCCGCTGATCCTCATGTCCACTCTCGGCGTAGGTGGCGGCTATCTCGTATTCCTCGCCGCCGCGCTCGTCGCGGTGGGCGTGTCCAACGAGCGAGACGTCCGGACCGCCGTCGTCACCCTGCTCGGCATGACTCTCATCGCCGCCGGCGCCGCTGGTCTGCACCTGCTCGCTCAGGCCCTGACCGTCCCTGTCGGGCAGCGCGGCGGCTGGTCCATCCGCCCCCTGTTGGCGGCCGGAGCCGGACCGGAGTCCGGCTGGCAATGGGGAACGGGCATCTGGTGGCTCGTCGTAGCCCGGTCCGGCGTCGGCGCCCTGCTCGCCGTCGCCGGCGGGGCGGCGCTGCTGGCCCGGGGAGATCGGCTGCTGGCCCGCCTCATGACCACGATGCTCGCGCTTCGGCTCCTCGTGATCGGCACCCTGGCTCTGGTGATGGTCATCGCCAATCTGACAGCGGTCCGCTCGTCGGAGGACGCTGCGGCGGCCCTGATTTCATCCAGTCTCGCCGTCGCGGTGCTTGGCTACGGTCTCCTCACCCTGTTGCCGCCCGATCGGGTCGACCGGATCCGGCGCGGATGGCGAAAGCTGACGCAGGAGCGTTCCCCCGACGAGCCGCACGTGCGATACCGAGAATTAGTACGGCACATGCTCCGGGCAACGTCGGAATTCCTTGATCGGCAACGTGCCGAGGAAAGGTGACCGCCGAGTCCCGGTCCAGACAGTCCTTGCTGGCGAGGTTGATGATCTTGCAAGTCAGTGAGCCCCCGCTCAAGGCCACGGTCGACCGAGTCCGCTCGTCGCGGGCTTCGTAGTGATCGGCCGGAGAGGGTTCTGGCCGGGTGGCGCAGCGCGTGAGTTGCTCGTACGCTTCCGCGGCCGGGGTTGCGCGGCGGTAGGGACAAGCTGGATATAAGGGGTGTACCGGATGCGGCAGGTCTTCACGGGTAACCGGAGGCTCACGTCACTCGTCGCGGCTCTCGGCCTGCTTCTCGGGACTGCGGCAGTGCAGGTGAGCACCGCCGGCCCGGCCGCCGCGCTTCCGGGACAGCAGACGGTCGTGGCCCGGGTGCCGTACCAGTCGAGCAGTTCCGTCACCCTGGACGCGGTCTGTCCCGCGGGCCTGCGGGTGATCGGCGGCGGTGGATCAATCGGACCCCAGCTGGGTCCCGACAAGGTCTTCCTGACCCAGTCCTACCCGATCAACCAGAGCACCTGGCGGGTACGCGCCGCGGAGGTGGCGCCGGGCTGGGACGGGCAGTGGGCGCTCAACGCCTTCGCCATCTGCGCCAACCCCCTCAACGGCTATGAGATCGTGAAGGGCAACTCGGGGCCGGGCGTGGCGACGTTCAAGACCACCTACACCCCCACCTGCGCGGACCACAAGAAGGTGTTCAGCGCCGGCGGGGCGGTCATCGACGCGCCGGTCGGGCAGGTCGGCCTGACCATGATCCGCCCGGATGGTCCACTCACCATCGGCCGGGCCAGTGCCCGGGTGGCCCCGGCGGGCTACTGGGGAAGCTGGTCGGTCAACTCGTACGCGATCTGCGCGAACCCGGTGCCGGGTCTGGCGGGCACCAGCGCGATCGCCGCCGACCGGATCGGTCTCGTGGTCAGCTGCCCGTCCGGCCAGCGCATCACGGGCCCGGGTGGCGGCGGCGGTCTGATCGACCTGGGGCCGTACTACCTGCAGGAGCTGGCGCCGGTCGCCGACCAGGGCGTGACCGTACGGATGACCGGGCTGCAGCAGGGCGGCACGCTGGCGCAGGTCACCTGTTCCGCAACCTGACCGGCGGCTGACGGTGGGCGGCGACCTGTACCACGGCCGGATATCGACCGGAGCGGTCCACATCGTCCGGGGCGCGCCCGGGCCGCCGGGCAGCCGGTACCGCAACGTGCACCAGGTCGATGACTGCCTGGTCCGCGGCCTCCGCCACGACCGCGACGCCGCGGTGGCCGCGTACGCCCGGGACCTGGCCGGGCGCCCGGATCTGGTGGCGGCCGCGCGGTTCGGGCATGCCAACCCGTACGTGCTCGGTGAGACCATGGCCGAGTGCCCGACCGCCCCGAACGATGGACCCCGCCTCCCATGACCCGATACCGCAGGCTGACGCGAGTAGGCGCGGACCTGCTGTGGGGCGTGGTGATGCTCACGGTGTTGGCCGCCACCGTCCTCGGCGGCATGCTCGGCGGAACAGCGCTCGGCTATGGCCTGCTTCCGCGATACAACGGCGGACACGAGATCCCGTGGCTGCTGGGGGTGGGTGCGTGCGTCGGGGTGGTCACTGGGGTGGTCGTCTGCCATCGGGCCCGAGGCTGGGTACAACGGGCGCGCATGCGAATGATGCGTCATCGCGCTGTCGACGCGATCGCCGATGTGGTGTGGTGCGATTACCACTATCAGGTCGGCACCAAGGGTCCCGGCAGCTCGCGCTATACGGTCTACCTGAGCTGGCGCGACCCGGACGGTCAGCACACCGGCGAGCGACGGTACCGGTTCATCGGCCGTGGCCGGGACGATTTCGCCCACCTGGTACGCCGAGGCGGGAAAGTGCCGATCCGATATCCGGCCGGGCGACCACATCGGTTCGTCATCGATATCCCGTTCGCGCCGACGATGGCCGACCAGTTTCTGTAATCGCGTGTCCCTATGGCCTACCCCGGATACCGCACCCGGCCTGCACAACGACCCCACTCCGGCACCCCGACGGCTCTCCCCGTCCTCGGCCACGCCCAAGTCCAGCAGGCTCTGCCGGTTCGCTTCGAGGTCCTGCTTGTCGGTCGAGCCGCGGGCGTACCCGATCGGCACGGCAGTCACGAGCCGAGCGTAACGGATAGCCCCCGCTCACCGGACGCCCCATGTGAGACAGCTCCATCGTGGTCAGAGGCGGTCGCCCACCGCAGAAGATCTCGTCCGTTGAGGTCCATCCAACAGACAAGATCATATCTACCACTCACTGGTGTATCGGTCTTCCTCAGCCCCGGCCGCGGCGAAAACGCCGCGCGCGGTCGACGGTCAATCGCCGTCGAAGCGGTCGTGGGCGTCGCGGATGGCCTCGGCTACCAGCGGATCCGCCCGTTGGACATCAATGCTGGCGAGCAGTTCGCGCAGGCGTCCCGATCCGCCATCCAGGCCAGCAAGGATGGCGATCGACTGCGCCTGCGACGCCGGGTCACCGGTGCGGACCTGACTTTCGAAGAACGGCCGGCCGGCCTCCAACGCCGACCTGACCTGCGCCCGCAGGTCCGTATTACCCAGATCGAGTTCGCTGCGGTGAGGTTCGCCGTGGGCAATCTCCTCCAAGAGCAGCTGCGCGATGTCGGCGCCCCGCGGATGATTCACGTCCGCGGCCACGTGAATCAGAAACGGGATCGCGTACGGCGTGGCCTGAGCCCATAGGCCGGACGGCGCCAGCTCACCGCTGAGCATGACCCGCAGCTCGTCACCGGGATCGAGGACGAGGGCGACGAGCTGCGCGGGAAGCTCGCCGGCCGGTCGGCCGCTAGCCCCGCGCAGCTCTGTCCACGGCACGGTGGTTATGCCGGGGAGGGCCGACTCGCTCTCCGCCGGTCCCCAACTCATCGGCTTCTTGCGCCGCAACCAACTCATCAAAGACAGACCAATCGATGCAAGGTGTAGATGATTTTCGACAGAACGTAAAGCTAGACCAGGGCTGCTCGATGTAGCCGTCGGGCAGCGTAGGCGGCGCCGTGGGCAAACGGTGATGACGGATACGGCGGCGACCGGGTCGGTGCGGCGGATGTTGTCGGCGTTGCTTCGATCAGCACCCAGCGGGCGACGGATTGGTCGCTGGGGTGAGCGGGGCGTGCAGTCATGAGTGCAGGCGCGTCACCGCGCAGGGCACGCACGTACGGAAGGCGCGGCTCTTTCCTGTCGACGGTGAATCAAGCACGATCGAGGGGCGAAACCCGCGCTTATCCACAGACAAAGGAGTTTCCAGGCGGGCATGGGTCGGGGTTATCGCCCGACAGAGGTGGCCTCTGAACCAGGTCCAAACGCCCAGTTGGGCAACGCCCAAACCCAGCGCAGGATGTTCAGCGAGGTGCGTGGCGGCGTGGGTGGCTCTTGGCGATGCGCCGTAGCGCGGCGCGCAGGTCGGCTTCGCCACCGAACATCTGCGCATCGACAGCTTGAGCCACGGCAACCGCCCGTCTGGTCAGCCGGCGTCCGGTGGGGGTGAGCCGGATCCGCACCGCACGTCCATCCGACTCGTGCGCGTCCCGCCGAATGAGCCCCTGGTCGATGAGGACCCGCATCACCTTGGACGCCATGGTCCGGTCCGCGCCGGTCAGCTCGGCGATCTGCTGCTGGGTGGCCGGCCCGGTGTGCTGCTCCAGCCAGCCGGCCGAGGCCAGGAGCAGGAACTGCGTGGGGGTCAGGCCCAGCGGGGCAAGCCGGGCGTCGAGTTCGGCCCGCCAGGCCAGCGCCGCGTGGTGCAACCAGAATCCGGGGGACAGCAGCGGCCCGGTGTCGGGCACGCTGTCGCCGGCTCCGCTCATTGCGCCGCCGCCGCGGTCCGGCGGTTCGCCTCTCGCTCCAGAGCGGCGAACGATCTTGCCATGTCGCGCCGGATGCGCCGGCCGAAGTGGAGCCAGAACAGCGGTACCAGCGGACCGGTCACCGAGAACGACTTTGTGCAACGGACCCGCCCGGCACCGGCCGGCTCGAACGTGTTCACGCCACTGATCCGGCCTCCCGGCAGGCCGCACGTCGATCCCCAGCGGCGCCCGGGGACGACCTCGGTGATCGTCCACGTGGCGGCCGGCGCGCCGTGCGGCTTGGACCAACCGGTGGTACCGGTGGCGAACGGCCCGTCCAACCGGGCCTGCTCCTCGTGCGGATCCCAGGTCGGCCACGCCTCGACATCGGTGACGGTTGTCCACACGGCGTCCAGGTCGGCGGTGATGGTCGCGTCGGCGGAAATGGTGTACATGCGGGCCTCCACTTGTTGGCGCGGCAACCATAATTGATGCCGCGGCAACAATCAAGCTCGCACCCGAGTTCTCAACGTGCCGCTCCCCCGTACCAGGCGTGGAACGCGCCGCCCGCGACAGCCTCGCCGCCCGGGGGTGACCCGCCAGTCGACCGGGTGCAGGTCAGCACCGGCGGGCTCCGTCCGGGCGGGACGGTCACTGTCACCGTCTCGTGCCGGTCCCGCTATCGGATCTCGTGCCGCTCGGGGTGCCGGGCAGCCACGTCGTGAGATCGAGCGCGACCTCGCCGGTTGACGCGTGGATTGGAAGAACTCTCGGGTTCGCTAATTCTCAGGATTCCTCGGCCACGAACCCGAGTATGGGTGGGCTGGGATGAGGGTACTGGCGTGCTTCGGTCCCCGAACTCACGGTGGCAGCTGCTCGTCGGCGGACCGAGCCGGTTCGTCTCGGCTATGGGCGGGGCCGATTCAGTCGGGCCTGCAGGGCGGCTGCCAGGTCGTCGCGGTGTGGCTCGTCGATTCCCTGTCCGGGCGGCCGCACCAGGTAGCCGAAGATGGCGGGACCGCGGCGATCGTCGGGGATGTCGGGCATGCGGGGGACGACGTGGAAATGGACGTGGCTGAAGCCTTCCTGCTCGGCGAACTGCATGACGTACGTCTTCGCGCAGCCGGTCACGTCGTGCAGGGCGCGGGACAGGCGAACTTGCCAGGTGCCCAGGGCTGCCGCCTCGTCGTCGTTCAGCTCGGCGATCGTGGTGACATGGCGCCGTGGCACCAGAACGAGCCAGCCGGGCAGCGTGGTATTGAACGTGTGAGCAACGCGCCAGTGCGTGTCGGCGGCGATCCGCTCGCGGGGCGGCAACTGATCGAACTGGTCGTTGTTGCGGCAGACGTAGCAGTCCATGATCGGAAGCTACCAACCGCTGTCGCTGGTGGCCCCCTGCTGCGTGGGCTGGCCGGTGGCGTCGCCAACAAGTCTGCCGGTGGCGGTGAAGAAGGTGACCGCGGCGAGGAACGGGCCGGTGGTCAGCTCGGTGAGCCAGGCGCGGGCGGTGTCTTCGTCGAGGTGGCCGGCTTGCCAGGCGCGTTCGGCGACGGTCGGCATCCGCAGGACGGTCTCGGCGCTGCGGTAGTCGCGGAACACCGCGACGGTGACGTTGACGGACTCGACGATGAACCCGGCCTGGTGCAGCAGGCGGCCCAGGCTGCGGCCGATGGCGGCGTTGCGGACCACATCGGTGGTGATGAAGCGGGTGTATGCGCGGCTGGTCGCGGTGTCGGGGGCATCGACGACCAGGGTGTCCCAGTCCGGCTCAGCCAGCACAACGCGGCCACCGGGGCGAAGGACTCGCCGCAGCTCGGCCACCGCCGCTGCCGGGTCGGCCAGATGCTGCAGCACGCGGTCCGCGCGGGCCCGGTCGACGCTGGCGGCCTCGAGCGGAAGGGCGTGGGCGTCACCGGCCTGGATCTCCACGCACGGGGTAGGCGCGGGTTCGCTGCTGGGCCGTGTCGCGCATTGCCGGGTCCTGGTCGACGCCGATAACTGTGCCGGTGGGGCCGGTTGCGGCGGCCATGGCGGGCAGGTCCGTTCCGGGGCCGCAGCCGACGTCGAGCACGACGTGCCCGGGCCCGATCTGCAACTCCTGCAGCAGGCGTTGCTTGTACTCACGTCCGATATCGCTGGCGGCGGCCTCGTCGAGGTAGGCGATCTGGCGTTCGGCGTGAGCCGTGGAACGGGTCATGGGAGCAGCCAACCAGAGCCGGCTGTGATCGTGGTGGTGCTTTTGTGTGGGTCTGGTGAAGGCCAGTCGCGCGGGGCTGCGGGTGCGGTTGCCGAATGCGTCGGTGTTGGCGACGAACCTGACAGGTGGTCCATGAGGCGCCGCATCACCGCTGTGACCCGCTGGGTCCGGTGCCGTACCGGAGGGCCAGGTCAAGCCGTTCGTGGTGCTGCTCAGCGCGACCCTGGTCGCGGTCGCAGGGCTGGTCCTCGACGCCGGACTGGCGATCTCGGCGGAGGTACAAACCGTATGGGATGAAACCCCGAAACGACTTGGGTCCGCTCTGCGGCTCCCAGCCATCCGGCCATCGTCGTCCGGGAAACCTTCGCCCTCGCCCAAGAGCAAGACCATGTCACTCCAGCCCCGGACCGGTGGATCATGAGCAACTGGTCTGCGGAAACCACTGCCGGCCGGCAGGCGGGGACCGGCCGGTGGGCACGCTCTCGGCGTGGTTCGCCTCGGGCTTCGCGCGCGTCACTGACCTCCCGGCGTACCGGGCTCCGCCCGAGGGTATGAGGCCTTGTCGGCCGCCTGGCCCGTGGGAGGAAACAGATGACATACCTGGTCGAGTACAAGGGAACGGGACTCGAGATCGCCACGTTGGACGCGGCGCTGGACAGCGCAAAGAACGCGATCGCCACCGACATCGGGCCGGTCAGCGGCTGGAGCGTCGAGTACGACGAAACCATTAACGACTGGTTCGTGCGTGGGCTGCTCAACGGCGCCCCCGTCGGTTCGATGGCGGTGGTCACCGGCCCCGAGCCGGTCGCTTTGCAAGATCTTGAACCGGACTCGCGTCGCGCACCGGCCGACGGGGAGCGCGGGGATCCGGCACGGCTGCTCGCCTTCACCGGCGGCACCCCGGCCGAGGTCTTCGGCCAGGCCACCACGTGGCTTGCCGGTCGGCCGCACGTGGTCGCGGTCGGCGACGTCGCCTGGTCTGCCGGTCCCGACGGCTGCCAGCTGCGGGTGTACTACCTCGACGAATCCGCGGCACGTTGAGCCAGCCCTACGGGGTGAATGAACACCGAAGTCACGTTAGCGGTCCTCGCCCGCGGGGCATGAACCCGGCCACGGCCGCACCATGCAGCCCAACCGTGAGGAGATCAGACATGACGACGAGCTACACCAGCAGCGGCGCAACGACCTCGCACACCCCGCCGGGTGTCCCCGACCACATCCGCGCCGACCTCGAACAGCGCCGTGTCGACCTCGGGGACACCGTCACCGCGCTCACCGGCAAGGTGGCTCCTCGTACGCGGGTCAGCGGCGCCCTGTCTGCCATGAAGAGAAGGACCGTCTCCGGCCTCTCCCACTTCCGCGCGCAGGCGCCGCATCGGGCGCGACAGGTGCAGCAGGCCGTCCACATCCGGCCCGTGCCCGCAGCAGTATGCGTCATCGCCCTGGCCGGTGCCGTGACCGCGGCGCTGCTCGGCCGGCGAGCGGTGAACGCGCGATCAGCTCGCAGTCGTCGGCTCACGCGCCTGCTGCACCGCTGACCGCGGCGCCGCCGACGAATCCCCCTTCCCATAGGGCCTCGTCGGCGGCACTTGTGCGGCCATCCACCGACGGACGTTGGCGCGCGCTCGGCGGGTCTCGGCGGGCATCCAACGCCTCGGCGACGCGGAGGCGGCTGAGCTGGTGCGTGCCGTAGACCGTGGCGCGGCCATGCCTCTACCGGCGACCGGCTGTCGACGGCGTCGCGTCGGGGGAGCCGGAGCTGATTCAACACCGGAAAGGATTTCAGCGTCACCGGTTGCCATCCGGGCCGCCCCGCGCATAGTCACGGTGAGAGCACGCGAGGGAGAGGACGGAGATGGCCACGGTCGAACGAAGGCCCGCGGAATGCCCGGACCGGCTCAGCGTCGCCGAGGCGGTGCCGTTCCTGACCCCGGACCTGCTCGAGTTCCTGACCGACCTGTACGGGGCACCGACGTCGATCGCGCAGAGCGCCATCCAACTATTGCCATTCGGGTCACGGGCGGCGTTGCTGGCCACCTGCCTGGTCACCGCCCACGCCGACGGTAACGGCCAGAAACGGGGCGAAATTCTGCAGCTCACCGACCTGGCGTTCGAGGTGATGGCGACGCCCGCCGACAGCGAGATCGACGAGATCGCTGCGCAGGCCGCTGCGATCGTCGCCGCGCGTCAACGTGGCTGATCACGACCGAACCCTCCACAAGCACGCTCGGCGGCGTGGCCAAGTGCGGCAGTGGGGCCTTGGAGGCGATCAATGCGTATGCCTTGGAGCCGCGGTCGCCGTAAGGTCCACGGCATGCACAGCACCCTCACGGAGCACGCCCGGTGCCGCTACGGTGACGAGTATCGACCTGCTGTCGTGCCGCAATGCGCTGAGGATCGCGATGATCGACACTTCATCGAGTCACTGACCTTCGCCGACGCGGAGGCGATCCTGGCGATGCTGCACGAGTTGTGTCCGAACATCGTTGACGGGCTCCTCCCGGTCTGGGTGCGCAACCTGGCCTACCGACTTGCGCTTCTCCAACGACCCGACGATCCCGCACTGATGCGAGAGGCTGCGCAGAACCTTCGGATGCACGGCCCGGATTGGGATGACATCGCGGCGGACCTGGAACACAATGCCACGTCCCTCGAAGCAAGCTGAGCGGCCTGCCTGAGACCCCATGACGGGTGTACGGATCTGCCGCTGAACGCGTGGAGTCTTGCTCGCCGCTCTCCGGTCAGGCAGAGAGCGCCGCCCGGATAGCGGCGCCCAGCTCGGCGACCTCGTTGGCCGTGTGACGAAGGATTCCGTTCTCCGCCATGAGCGCGTAGTGCTGCTGCTGTTCGTAGGCCACGCCCGGGGGCAGCGGCGCGATGTGCCAGTGGACATGGGCGTTGCCCTGCATGCTGCCCAGCGACAGCAGATATGTCCGCTCGGTCGGGAGCACCTGGTTGATCGCCGACGCGACGGTATGCACGACGGCTTGAAGTGCCAGGTACTCCGTGCGGGTGAGGTCGCGGACGACATCCGTGACGTGCCGACGGGGTACGACCAGGGCATATCCGCGCAGGGTCGGATAACGGTTGAGGAACGCGACGTGCGCGCCGTCGTCGTAGAGCAGCTCGTGTTCGGCACCCGGGTCGCCACGAAGGAACGCGCAGATGAAGCAGTTGCCAGAGCGGACCCGCCGCTCATACGCGGCCAAGTCCATCGGGGCACGCTCGCTCACCTGGGCCAGTATCGCGGACTTCCCCTCCTGCCGCCACGACTGAGCCCTGCGCCGCTGGGGCGAGTGAGCATGCCAAGCGCGCTTCGAACACCGCCAGCCGCGCTGCCGCTGGCCGCAGCCGGCATGCTGAACCCGATGATCGCCGGAGCTGCGATGGCGTTCTCCTCGGTGTCGTCGTCGCCAACAGCCTGCGGCTGCGCCGATTCACGGTGGAGAGGTAGCCCGGGGGCAAACTCGCGGCGCAGATCGCCTCGGGTAACAGCGCCGGCTCGGTGACGAGGACCTGGCCTGTCGCACGTCGTCTCGCACGTCCAGCAGCGGACCCCACGAAATGCTCGGTGCCCTCGGCCCGGATCGCTCCGGTGGAGCGCGGGTCAGGCGGCGCCGCCGCGCCATCGTACGCGTGGCCGACGAGGTACGGCAGCGTGGTGGTCCGGTTCCACGCCGAAGGACCGATCGGCAGCACCGTTCAAAGGCGAGCGCGCGCCCAGGCGGCTCGCCCCGCCGGGCTCGACCGGTATGAACCGCCAAGAAATATAGGTGTTTCGATATCTTGTGCCATGCGGCACCTTCTTGATCTCCTACGGCCAGCCTGGAATTGTCCTTTCGACCCTACGGAGCCCTGATGAGACCCAGAATGGTGACGGCAGGATCTGCCCTAGCTGTTTTCGCCGCGGCGACGATGGCGCTCAGCGCCCAGCCGGCGGCGGCCTCGCCGAGTGTACGAACCTCCGGCTCACCCGGGTCGGGGATCAGCGCAACCCTGTTGGCTCCGCCCACTGTCGACGTCAACAACGTCAACGCCCACCTGCAACAACT
The DNA here is from genome assembly GCF_047159485.1 of Krasilnikovia sp. MM14-A1004. Taxonomy (GTDB): domain Bacteria; phylum Actinomycetota; class Actinomycetes; order Mycobacteriales; family Micromonosporaceae; genus Actinoplanes. Next base: position 4,523,020 of record NZ_AP038773.1, read on the forward strand.
GCAAACCTACGCCACCAACAACAGCGGCAACCGGGCCACCGGCACCGCGGGTCACACCGCGACGACGACGTATTTGCAGCAGAAGCTGCAGGCGGCCGGCTTCACGGTCACCATGCAGACCTGCACCACCTGCAACGGCTCCGCGAAGAACGTCATCGCCGACTGGCCGGGCGGCGACACCAACACCACCTACATGTTCGGCGCCCATTCCGACAGCGTGTCGGCCGGGCCGGGCATCAACGACGACGGCTCCGGCACGGCGTCGCTGCTCGAAGCCGCGCTGCAGTTGGCCGCGAACCACCCGACCATGACCAACCACGTCCGGTTCGGTTGGTGGGCCGGCGAGGAGCAGGGACTGATCGGCTCCAAGTTCTACGTCAACTCGTTGACCTCGGCCCAGAAGACCGCGATCAAGGCGTACGGCACATTCGACATGATGGCCTCCCCCAACGGCGGCTACTTCGTCACGGGCACCGACGCCATCGCGGTGAAGCTGCGCGAGTACTTCACCTCGATCAGCGTGCCGACCGAGACGTCGACCGAGTGCTGCAGCGACGACGGCTCGTTCCGCAACGCCGGCATCCCGTCGTCGATCAACTCCACCGGGGCCAGCTACACCAAGACCAGCGCCCAGGTGACCAAGTGGGGCGGCACCGCCGGGCAGGCATACGACTCCTGCTACCACAGGGCCTGCGACTCCTACCCGTCGAACATCAACACGACCTCCCTGGGCCGCTGGGCCAACGCCGAGGAGTACGCGCTCTGGACGCTGACCACGGGCAGCGCGCCGGCCAATGACTTCTCGGTGTCGCTCAGCCCGACCACGGGCGCGGTGAACCCCGGCTCCTCGGCCACGGCCAGCGTGTCCACCGCCACCACCTCCGGCAGCGCGCAGACCGTCGCGCTGACCAGTTCCGGCGCCCCCTCTGGTGTCACGGTGAGCTTCAGCCCGGCGTCGGTCACCTCCGGCGGATCGACGACCATGACCATCGCGACCACCACAGCCGCGGCGGCCGGCTCGTACACCATCACGGTGACCGGAACGGGCTCGGCGACGCACACCGCCACGTACTCGCTGACCGTCAACGGGACCGGCGGGTGCACCAGCGCAGGCCAGAAGCTCGGCAACCCCGGCTTCGAATCCGGCACCACACCCTGGACCGCCTCGTCCGGAGTCATCGCCGCGAACACCGGCGATGGATCGCCGCGTACTGGTACCCGTGACGCGTGGCTGGACGGCTACGGGTCGACCCACACGGACACGCTGTCGCAGTCGGTGACCCTGCCCCCTGGTTGCAGCGCCTACACGCTGTCGTTCTACCTGAAGATCAGCACAGCGGAGACGACAACCACCAGCCAGTACGACAAACTGACCGTGCAGGTCGGCACCACCACGCTGCAGGTGTTCTCCAACCTCAACGCCAGCACGTACGCCCTGCACTCCTATGATCTGGCTGCCTTCGCCGGGCAGACCGTCACGCTCAAGTTCACCGGGACAGAAGACTCCTCGCAGAAAACGTCATTCGTCATCGACGACACCGCGCTCACCGTCAGCTAACAGCTACCCGACAATGCCGCAACATGCGCCAGCCTGCGGCACCGACCGGACTCCGTCGGGCTGACCCCATCCACTCGCAGCACGATCGCAGCCGACCGGCGTGCCGTCTCCACAGCGCGATACACGCTGTGGAGACGGTGATCGACCGCCGGTCCACCAGGGTCAGCTCGTCGACGCGCAAGCCTCGCCGGTTCTCTAGCGGCCGTTGACGGTGATAGTGGCATTGGCGCGCGGGTGCTGAAGGCTGGCGCAGGTGTATCGGCCGGGTTTGTCGATGGCGAGGACTTGTGTCTCGCCGTCGTCGAGGCGGGAGTTGTCCCGGTTGCCGCCAGGATCGGGCGTGCACATGACGGTTTGACTGGTGCCGGACTCGTTGACCACCGTGAAGTTTTCGGTTGCCGTCACAGAGAGCTTCGCCGGGCTGATGGTGTTCTCGCCGGTGAAGGTCAGGGTGGGTACCGGTGCGCGGCACCCGCTCTCGCCGGCGACGGTGACTCGCAGGACTGCACCGGCCGCGCCGCGAACGGTGTACGTGCCGGTTTGGGGGAACTGGATGACCTGGCGTTCCTTCAAGTCCAGCACGCTGGTGACGATCCCGGCGTCCGGCACGGTGACCAGGGCGTGGACCTCGTGGGATTTGTTGGTGATGGCGAGGAAGCCGCCGCGGCGGAGGGTCAACCTGCGTGGGCTGAACGAGTACGCCGGATCGGCTCCGGCGGAGGCCTTGTCCAAGATTGTCACCTTGGTCGCCTTAGTGCAGTCCACGGCGGTGCCGCCCGTGTTCACCGGCCCTGACTGCGGGCGGCCCGATGTTCCTCCCGCCGCGGCATTCTGTGGCGCGGCCGCACCCCCGGGCCCGCAGGCCGCCGCGGCCAGCGCCGACGCCGCCGCCGCGCAGCCGGCGACCCACCGTCGCCCCGCCTTGACCTCTCGCCACACGATGTCTCCTCCTCCAGTTGCGCAGGGCGTCGCTGGCGCGACAATCACGCGGCACCACCCAGTGACGTGAAAACTCCGCAATCGACAGCTACGGTCTGCGTGGACGGCGAGTTCAACGCGACGGCAACCCGCTGGATCTGCGCCGACCCTGCCGGTGGGCGGGCGGGTTGGTGATGCCGGGCCATTCACGAGACCCTCAGAGTCGATCTGCTCTTTGGGCACGGCGGCCGCCTCGGTGACCTGGGCTGGGCGTTGACCTGGACGCTCGTGGCATTTGCAGGCGCCGGGCACTCGGCACCGCGCGGAGCCGCGCCGCGCGCCCGCGGCGGCGGACCCGGATTGGCGGCGGGGGCGTCCAGGTCGCCGCCGCGACCGTCGCCGCCTGGCGCGATACGCGCCGCAACCTGCACCTCTGTTCGCTCGCCGAGTACCTGTAGGTGAGCTCGCCGCCGAGGGAATCCGTTGCGATGTGCCCTAGAGCGCATCTGACGGATCTTGTTGTCGGTCGTTGTACGTGTCATGGCTGGTGATCTGACCGATCAGGAGTGGGCGCGTTTGGAGCCGTTGCTGCCCTCGACGGCGCCGCAGCGCGGCGGCCGGTGGCGCGATCACCGACAGGTGATCAACGGGATCTTGTGGCGGACCGAGAACGGCGCGAAATGGCATCAGGTTCCCGACCGGTACGGGCCATGGAAGACCTGTTATCACCGGTTCGCTCAGTGGGAGCAGGACGGCACGTGGGCGCAGGTCGAGCAACGGTTGCAGGCGCAGGCCGATGCTGCGGGCGAGCTGGACTGGCGGGCGCGGGCCGACTCCACCGTGGTACGGGTACACGCCGATGGCGCCGGTGCCCGTAATAGGGGCTCAGCCCACAGCAATCGCGGGCAGCCCAAGGGATCGGCCGCTCCCGCGGCGGACCGACCACCGAACTGCATCTGCTGACCGATGGTCACGGCCGCCCTGGTCAAACGGATCACACCGGGACAGGCCGCCGACACCAAGGAACTGGTCGCCCTGCTCGACGCGGTCGCGGTGCCCCGTCCCGGCGGCCGGGGCCGGCACCGCAAACGACTGGAGCACCTGACCGCGGACAAGGCGGATGGATCGAAGGCCAGGCACCACCGCCGCGCATATCGGGCGTCCAACTCGACGCCATCGCCGACGCGTTCAACGACCTGTTCCGGCTACTCCGCGACGCCGACCCGCGCGACAAGGCCAAGCTGTACAGCCGGATCGGCCTTCGGCTGACCTACCAACCAGGCCCGGAAACAATGATCGCCGAGGTGGTCACCCCGGCGAACTCTCTTGTTCTTGATTGGTGTCCGAGGCTCAACACCGGCTACAAGCAGACAGTGATCGCATCGCGAGAGCTGGCGTGCGACCCGTAACCAACCTCGTCCTCCATGCCGGATGCCGGGCACAGCGGCGCACATCGTCGGGCCGGCTCTCAGAGGATCCCTGGCGGAGGTTCCGTCGTTAACGATCGCCCTTGCCGCCCGAATACCCTCAGCCGCGTCCCTTCTTCCAAGCGGTGCGCATCTCGCGGTATCCCTGGTACACCCGACGCGGCGCATCCTTTGCTGGATCATCGTGCACGCTGCTGAACGGCACCGCCCCGAACTGTCCGATCTGCGATACACCCCACGCCCAGCGGGGTACGCCACCCGCCCAGACCCGCACAATCCACCCGGCGCTGGAGATCAGATCGATCTCCTCCACGTCGCTCCAGTAGTACCGGAAACGGCGCAGCGGGTTAACCAGCTCGATGTGGTCTTTATGCAACACGACCCGCACGACCGCAAGCCGCAGCATGCCTACGCCGACCAGGACCAGCGCGACGAGACCCACGGCCAGCCCCGCTGGTGGCGGCCCCGGATTGCTGGACGCATAGACCACCAGCACGACCAGGACCGGTAGACCGATCAGGGCAGCCCCGAAGATCGAGAAGAGGGCTCGGCTGAGGGAGGACCGCAGCACGCGGGAACGGTTCACGCAGGGCATTATGCGGGGTGGCCGCAATGGGCACCACCATGCCATCCTCAGCGCGGACAGCCAGACGCAGGCATGGGGGCAGCAGTCAAGTGACGTTCAGGGTGGAACCGCAGGCGCTGGATCAGGTGGCGGCCCTGCTGGAGCGCAACCGCGCGGTAATACCGGACATGCAGTCCTACATCACGCAGTACCTGAGCAAGGACGAATGGAACCAGATAGGTGGGCAGGGCCTCCTGCTGTGGTTCAGCTACGACCACGACGAGCAGATCGCGCGTGCCGATCATCGCCTGCAATGGGTCAATGGCGTGTGGCAGAGCGGGGCGGTGAACTTCGGTGTGTCGGCGGCGCAGTACCGCAGCGTCGACGTCGAGGCCGCCGCGCGCATCGACGCGCAGCTGCAAAGCCTCAGCCGCGCGCCAGCGATTGACTCTGACCCGTCGCACTGGGACTACAGCGACAAACCAGCCGCCACTTTCAATGACGTAGCAGATCCGCACCGTGCGGTCTCTACGCCACCCAGCGACAGCATTGACAGCCTTGAACCGCAGGCCGCCGAGATCGCCGATTGGGTCGGCCAGATAAACGACCTGGTCAGCATGAACGCCTGGGCGCGCTTCGCGATCAAGGAAATCTTTGGCCGCGACCCAATCAAGGAAGCCCTCGATCTACTCGCCGGTGACTGGACAGTCTTCGCCCACTACGCAGTCGCCTGGAAACACGTCGCCTTCTCCGTGAGTGCTATGACGGACAACATCGAGCACACTGATGACGCGCTTGCTCCGCACTGGGAGGGCAACGCCGCCAACGCGGCGTTGACTTGGCTACAGAACATGCACGGCGCAATGACCACCGAGTTCGCCTTTTACGACACTTACCTCTTCGGGGTGTGCAAGACCTACATCGAAGTCGCTTACTACGGCTACGAGAATTTCAACTACCTCGTCGGCGAGCTTCTCGACCTCGTACTCGAGGCAGCAACCGCAGTAATGGGCTTCGTGACCGACGGCCTGAGCACGATCGCCGCGGCCGTCATCGCGCTCTGCGACGCCATCATGTTCATCGTCGACTTCCTCCGCCAGCTGTACTACGCAGGCAAGAGCATCGCCGCGATAGCCGGCATGCCCGAGGAACCCCCGCTGGAAATCGCCGAGCTACTCCTGCCCGATCCCGACCCTGCCGGACGCAACTGCATCTCCGTCCCGGCGACGAAGTGAGCGCCATGCCAACAGACGAATTCCCTCGCCCGCGAATCGACCGCGAGGAGATCGCGCGCCTGCGGGAGCGCCTTCGGCAGCAGATCCGCGACGCACCGCCTGCCAAAGATCCGCTCACCCGCGAGATGCAGCAGAACGTCGCCAACGGCATCCGCGGCCGCGACCTGCTGAACATCGACGCGTACCGCGAACACTTCGCGGCCCACGCCGAGGAACTCACCCAGCGGTTACGCCGCCTCCGCGAAGACTTCGACGAACAGACCAGGCGCAACCCCGAGCAGGATTAGGTTTCCGAGCACCCCGCCTGCCCCAGCCACGGTCTTGTATTGCGTACGGCCATCGCCTGGACGACGAGGACCGCACCCAAACACCCCCATACGGGGTTGGAGCGGCGACTGCACCAGGTGGACCCGGATCCGGTCACCACAAAACACCTACCGTGGATGTTCACCCCACAGCCAGCAGAAGGCGAATTGTCGGCCGGCGGCGGCACAACGCGTCCGCCAGCACACCTGCAGCGATCAACCCCAAAACATCAGCCGCCATCGAGGCACGCCCACACACGCACCCGAACTGCCTGAGCAGCTGGCTTCGCTGCATCGATCCTGGCCAAGCGCGGCGAGGCGGTGACTTCGGAACCACACAGTCACTAACCGGTGTGCTCGACGGCTGTGTCGAAGCGAGAGTTGAACTCCCACGCCTACGACCTCACCGTACGGCCTCAGCCAACGACGACTCACACGGCAAACCCGCAGGTCAGTCCTTGATCGAAGTGTCCGAGGGGAGATCGATACCGTAACCCCACGCGGCCCGGACGGCCCCGAGATCGTAGTCCTGTCCCGGTAACAATCGACCGGGATTAGCTCGCTAACGGTGTTTCCGGCGACCTTCGGTAGGTCTCAGCGGCAGGGAATCGGTCGCTGATGGTGATGGCGAAGCGGTTTAACGCCAGCCCCCCCGCATCGTCCATCGGGTCCTGCCGGTCCCGGTCGGGTCCAACGACCGGGGTCACGGAAATACCGGCACCCTTAGCGCTGGGCATTGTCCTGATCGGATACGTCGACGGTGTCCTGTCCTCGGTCGAGCCGTCGCGCTTCACGGTCGCATCAAGGTGAGGGCGACGAGGTACGTCGACGGTGTCCTGTCCTCGGTCGAGCCGTCGCGCTTCACGGTCGCATCAAGGTGAGGGCGACGAGGATCGCTGCGGATACCGCTGCGGCGCACAGCAAGAGGACATACCAGGTTCGGCGCTGACGTGCCGTTGTGGCATTCGGGAGACTGGCGGCCGGGTGATCGTTCGTCGCCGTCGGGCGGCGCTGGGCAGAGGCCGCGTGGGTTGTCCCGGCGAGCGCTGAACCAGGCCCCGATGCTGCGAGAACCGGCGCCGCCGGCGGGGCATGACGCAGGCGTGCGGTGGCCGCCGCGGCGGCCCATCCGATGGCCGTGGTCACGAGGGGCAGCGCCACAAGGTAGAACACGGCCTGGTTTCCGAGGTTGTCGGCGACAATCTGGGCAGTCGTCCAGCCGTCGCTCGGGTCATGTCCGATCGCGCCGTGGACCGCGACCGCGAGGACCCCGTACAGGTAGATGCTCAGCGCGGCGGTGACGGCGGCCAGGCGTGTGGCGCGCCGGCCGACGGCGTCGCTGCCGCCCCACAGGGTAGCGGCCACCCCGACTGCGATCGGCGCCAGCAGCAGCAACCACTGTCGGGATCCGAGCCCGTACGAGTTGAGCCAGTGATCGAAGGTGAACCCTCCGGCTGCCAGCCAGGCGGCCGCGACGAGCAGGCCACCGGCCAGCCCGGGAGCGGCCACCCCGGGGCGGCGCAACAGCATGCTGCCGCCGAGGATGTAGCCGGTGAGTATCAGGATCAGGATGACCGCCCCGACCCAGGTCCAGCCGTCGGTGTGCAGCCGGTAATGCATGTGCGTGTAGGCGTCCAGCCCGCCGGCGCCGGCCGCCACGGCCATCAACGCCCCGAGGGCGGCGGCCGCGCGTCCCCAGGGCGGCATGGCCAGCGCGGCGATGACGCAGCCGAGGGCGAAGCGCCACCGTCGGGCCCGCCCGTCGAGGCGGTCCAGCTCGCCGATCATCGCCTGACCCCACTCCTGCCGCGGATCGGCCAGCAGGCCGACCGCCCAGCCGAGCAGCCGGGCCGGTGCGTCCCCGCTCGGCCGCCTTTCGGGGGCGACCAGGAAATGCCGGCGGATCAGGGCCACCGCGATGCCCACCACGAAAATGAACAGCACCGGCATCATGACCCCTCACTCGGACGCAGGTGGGGACGCGGCGCGCTCCGCACCGCCCGGGCTGCGGGGAGCGTGGCCGAGTACTCCCGGCCTGCCCCGGTGAGCCGGTACAGGTGGCGAGGTGGGCGGCCTTCCGGGCCGGATTCCCAGGTCGCCTCCAGCAGTCCGCGGTCGGCCAGCCGGACCAGGATCGGATACAGCGAGCCGGACTTGAGGTGGACCTCGGCGGCCAGGTCGTAGCCATAGCGCCACCGCGACGGCTCAGCCGCCAGCGCCCGCAGAACGCTGATCGCCTGCGCGGACAAGGGTCGGTTACGCCGCACAGCGTTAACTCTACCTAGGTAGCGTTAGAAGTCAACGGTCGTTCGGCTGCGCACCCACACCGGCCTTCTACCTCATCACCCCCCCGGGGGGCGTTCCTTCGGCGACTCGGCGAAGAGCCACAACACCGCGGTCGCCGAGAAGATCGAGCACGCCACCGCGACCCTGAACGGGCGCGGCCGGGGCGGGAGGATGGAGCCGCCGTCGGTCCCGGCCATCCCGCCCCCGCCTGGATCGGTGCGGCGGGCTCCGGCCGAGCCGCCCACCGACCTGCACCTGCACGCCGTACCACCTCCGGCCGACCCGTGAGGGCCGCTGACGCGCAGCCTGGCCGCTCCTCGATCAGACGGCGCCATCTCCGCCATTCCTGATCCGGCGCCACCGCAGCAACCGGACATCGACCTGGTCGACCGGTACGGCTGTGGGCAGCGCGACCGGGTATCCCCACCGTTCATCCTGCGGCCGGGCGCCGCATGCCCTGTCTGGCGCGTACCCGCCTCGGGATCTGCGGTGTTCGCAATCCTGCGCCGAGCAGCGCCATTGCGAGAACCAGTCAAATCGAGCGACGCTGCCGGCCGTCCACGAACACCCGATTCGGACACATCTAGTGCGAACGTGCGGCAGCCAGGTCGGCCCGGAGCTTGATGCGCTTGTCGTGCACAGCCACCAACAGCGGGCGATCCGCACGGATCTGGTCCATCGTGGTGTCGGAATCGATCTTCGTTCGGGCCGCCACGGAGGCGTTCAGCAAAGCGACGATATCGGCGTCGAGCAAGCTCTTCTGCGCTGCGGTGAAGCGCTTGTTGGCCGCCACGCGAGGCCGCAGCACGGCCAGATGACTCACGATGTGTGCCACCTTTTCATTGACGTGCTGCTGAATTTCGGCGACGGTGTGATGCGGAAGTCTCTGGGGCGGTGCTGCTGCCGCGGGTGTGATTGCCGTTGCCGACACCGCGCCCGTAGCGACGATGGAAAGAACAACATAACGAATGGAATTCACGTCAACTCCCGACATCACGGCCCTGACTGACAATCTCTATTGTGTACGTCGCCATGCCGACGTCGCCCAGGGCGCGCCGCGCCGTCCATCAAATCAATCCGCACGTGGGATCCTGCGCCCGGACCGATGCCAGCAATCACGAAGCGAACTCGACCTTCGCCTGCCGGATTCGGTCATTCATTTGGGTTCATCCCAGAGGTTGCTGTTCTGATTGGATCCCGGTTGAGTAGCGACGGTCGCTGACGTGTGGTCCTAAGCGGGCGCCGGATGGCCTTGACGGGTGGTGCGCGCCGTCGGTTCCGGCGAGGCGACCGCAGGGTGGTGGGACGACCTCTTAACGATCAGTCAAACCGAGATACTTGGTGCCGGCCTGAGGCGTTGCGCCGATCCCGCTCCTCCTCGCCCATACCGCCAATGCCTCCGTCGCGATGACCGACGTACCCGTGTATGAGAACGAGTTCGTCATCTATGTCGCGGCAATCATGCGGCTTCCGATCGAGTTCGCTTCCGGGCCGCCTTCGGTTGGGCTGGCGAAGAAGACCTGCCCGATGAGCTGCTCGGTTCGGTGTGCGGTTGCGGACGGCGGCACCGCCATCAACCTCAACACGGACCGGCGGACGCCGACGTCGCAGTCGGGGCTTGTGACGGTGTCGTACGCGGAGGCGAGGACCGCAGCGCGTCGAGGATCCCCGTGTTGCGCTACCGGTTCCGCCGTTCGGACCCATGCGCTTGATCTGCCGATGGCCGATGGCAGGCTTCGGCGAAACCGACCAGAGGATCGACAGGTCGTCCGTTGGCGACGCCGCGTTAAGGCGCGCCGGTGGTTCGTCGGTGCTGCACCATCGTGGCCTGACGGGCATTAGCCCGAGACTCACGAACACCAAACCCCCACCGGGGCTCCGGCCTCTGCAGGTTTCGTGTTTCGGGCGGGCTCATGGTCACAGCCAGGCGCGGGCAAGCTCGACGAATTCGAGTGTGGCCGCTGTTGACGCGACCACGATCCCGGCAGCTACCACGACTGGCCCCAGCAGCCGCTGGTGTTGTGGGACCGGGATGGGTTGGCGAAGCTCGCGGACGCGCTGTACTGCCGCGCTGCCGCTGATCGACAGTGCCGCCGGGCCGGTGGTCATGGCGAGGGCCGCCCTGGCGACCGCATGAGCGGCCAGGTCACGGTCGCCGACGACCGCAGCCGCGTCCTCGTCGGCTTGCCGCTCGAGGAGGTAGGCGACCGCGTTGCGTACGGGGATGAGCATCGGGTTCAGAGCTGCGGCTGCGGCAGCGGCGCCGGCGAGGATGTAGTGGTTGTGGTCGAGGTGGGCCTGCTCGTGCGCGAACAGGACCCGTCGCTCGTCCGCATCGAGGAGGCGGAGCATGCCGGATGTGACCAGCAGGTGACCGGGTCGACCGGGGATTGCCACCGCGATCGGTTTCGACCAGTCGGCGATGACCATCCCGTCCTGGGGTTCACCCACCCGGCGCAGCTCGTTGATCAGCTGGCCACGGTGGCGTCGGTCCCGGAACAGCCGTACTACGGCGCCCAGCAGCCCAATGCCGGCGAACAGCGCGATCAATCCCGGTACTGGTTCCGGCAGTTCAATATGGGGGTGGTTGTCGAGGGCGGACAGTGGTGGAACGTCGTCCAGCATCGTGAGGGCCAGCAGCAGCAGTGACCAAGTGGAAGCGGCCGCGGCGACCACAGCGGCGGCTGTCAGAACGCGGGCTGCGGTGCCGGGAGCGCAGCGGGAGATGATCCACCGTGTGGACAGGGCGACGGCCGCTGCCAGAGCAAGGGGCAGGTAGATCTCGATGGTCATTTCTTTCGCCTGGCTTCCGCGCCGAGCAGTTGGCGCAGGACCGCGGCGTCGGATTCGTCGAGCCCGGCGGCGAATTGTTGTAGTACGGCATGCCGGTCGGTCTGCTCGCCGAGCGCGGAGCGCATCCGGTCGGCGGCCGCGGTGGCCGCGTCCTGCGCGGGCCAGTAGAGGTGTCCGCGTCCGGCTTTGCGACGCAGGACAGTGCCCTTGTCGTGCAGGCGGATGAGGATCGTCTGCACGGTGTTGTATGCGAGATCCCCGCCCAGGGCGGTCTGCACGTCGGTGGCGCTCATGGGTACGCCGTGCTCCCAGAGCACGCCCATGACCTCGGCCTCCAGGCCGCCCCGGGCTCGGCGCCGGTGATTCGTCGTCATCTTGCAGACCTCCGCCATGAGCCTACGCGGCCGGATCACCGTCATGCGGCGACGGCATAAGCACCTACAGTGCGTAGGAGTACGGTGATGGAGGTGAAACCGGTTGATCACGTCGTCTGGAAGCCTTCTGTTGCACTCGTCGTGGCTGGCGTGTCGGCAGCGGGATTCAGCTTGCTCGCGCTGGCGGTGGTGAGCCACGGGGTCTGGTTGCAGCGGGTAGACGAGGCGATCAGCGAGGCGGCCCACGACTTTGCGCTCGGCCATCCGGGGTGGCTGGGGGCAATGCGCGCGATCACGGTCACCGGCAGTACCGCTGTGCTCGGCCCGGCCACGGTATTCATGTGCGCGGTTCTGGTACAGCGGCGTATGCGTCGGCACGCCCTCTTCGCCGCTGTCGCGACGCTCGCGACACTGATCCTCCGGCTGATCCTGCTTGGCGTGATCGCCAGGCCGCGCCCTGTCGATCGGTTGGCGGCGGCGGGCAGTTGGTCGTTTCCGTCCGGGCACTCCACGGCGTCGGCGACGTTCGCGGTCGTTCTCGCCCTGGTGTGCCGTCGGCGGTGGGTGACCGTGGGCGCCGGCACCTGGGCCGTGATGGTCGGCGTGAGCCGCGTGGCTCTGGTGGTGCATTGGCCCAGCGACGTACTCGGCGCGTGGTTGTTCGTCCTGACCGTGGTTCCTGTGGTGGGGGTCGTCGTCGACGGCCTGTATCGACCGGTGAACTCCGCCGTCCGGCAGTCAGTGCTTCGGCCCGCCGGGGAGCCCGGAACTGCGCCGGGAGGCGATGGTGCCGATGATCTTTGATCGGCGACGGGTCGGGCGGTGGCAACGGTGATTGCCTGGCCGGGATGCTTGGATACGGCATGAGTACCCAGGCGGCGGTGTCAGTTGGTCCCGCGCTCGCGGTGGTTCTCGTGGTGCTGGTCGCGGTCGCTGCAACCGTGGTGATTGTCGCGCGCCTGGGCCTCGGCCGGGATGTGGTGACTGCGTCCTTGCGCGCGGTCGTGCAGCTCGGCGTGGTGTCGCTACTGATCACAGCTGTACTGCGCACATGGTGGACAACCGCGGCGTTCATCGCTCTCATGCTCGTCGTTGCTGCCACGACCTCGGCACGGCGAGTCAGCACGCTGCGGCTGGGCTGGCCGGTGGTACTGCCGATCGCGGCCGGCGCACTACCGGTCGGCGTGGCCGTCGTGTCGGCCGGGGCGACCCCGTTGCGGACGGTCGCGGTGTTACCCATCGCCGGGATTCTGATCGGTGGCGCGATGACCGCGACGTCCCTGGCGGGGCGCCGTCTCCTCGACGAGCTGCGGGACCGGCGTGGTGAGTACGAGGCGGCACTGGCGCTCGGCTTGTTGCCTCGGGACGCGGCGCTCGAGGTGTGCCGACCGGTCGCCGGGACCGCGCTCGTGCCAGCGCTGGATCAAACGCGGACCGTCGGGCTTGTCACCTTGCCGGGCGCCTTCGTCGGGGTCCTTCTTGGCGGCGGCTCCGTGGTCCAGGCCGGCGCGACCCAACTGCTGGTACTGATCGCGCTGCTCGCGGTCGAGGGCATCGCGGCCGTCGTGACCCTCGAGCTTGTCGCCGGGCGATGGCTGCGGCGGCCATCGTCGGACTCCTGAGGCCTCGATCGCGGTGTTGACGCCGTTCTGCAACCGTCGGCTGCCGCCTGCAAGATCTCTGAGGAGTGCATCCAGCACGTCGGCAGCCGCCTGTTCGCCTGCCCTCCCGGCATGCATCGAGGACAGCATCGGAGTCAGTCGCTGTTCACCGGAACCATGCGAGACCCCTGACCTGTTCACGAAATGCGCCGGCTCGCTCGGCGCAGGGCGCGGTTCTACGCGAGTCGCACCCGCCGGGTCTGGCGCTATATCGCCTCGCGTAGTACGTTGGGCGATATAGCGGCGGACGGAGGAGCCAGGTGATGGACGACCTTGGCCGCTGGGCCGAGCCAGGCTTGCTGATCCTGGCCAGCCTGGCCGATGGCACGAAACACGGCTACGCCATCACGGCCGACATCGCCGGCGAGGTCGGCGTAACCCTTGGCCCTGGAACGCTGTACGCGGCGCTCTCGCGGCTGGAGAAGGGCGGCTTGATCGAGGGGTTACCGGCGGACGGGCGTCGGCGGCCCTACCGGTTGACGGCGGCTGGCGCGGCTGAGCTGTCGTCGCAGGCGACGCGGATGCAGCGGCTCGCCGCGTTGAGCCTGGAGCGGCTCGGGACGGCCCCGGCGTGAGCGGCGACGGCCTGCTGGTGCGGGCGTTGGTGGCGTGCTATCCGGCCGGGTGGCGTCGCCGCTACGGTGAGGAGTATGCCCAACTGCTGTGCGACCTGGGCATACACCGCCACCCGCTCCTGATCGTGGATTCGTTGTCCGGAGCCGTGCGTGCGCATGGAGGTGTTCTCGTGTCCCGTGGTTCCCCGATGACTGTGGTGGTGTGGGCTGTCGGGCTGTTCACGGTGGGTGGCCTTGGTTTCGCCAAGCTGGCTGAGGACGTGAGCGGCGAAGCGCGCGGCATGTACACGCTGATGGTGCTCGCCGCTGCAACGACAATGCTCGCCTTGATGGTCGCGGCGGCGCCCACCGCGCTTGCGTTGATCCGCGGTGGTCACCGCGACGTGTGGAAGTTCGTGGCGGTCCCCTTCATGGGAGCTGCTGCCTGGTACGGAATTCTCCGGCTGGCGCAGGTTATCGCGGCCGGCCATGAGGTGCGGTCGGCACCCAATGTCGCCGGCTTCGTGCTGATCGCGTTTGCGGCGATCGGGGTGGTGACCGCGACCGCGTGGGCCGCGACGGAGGTCCTGCGTCGGGTACCGGCGGTGCAACCGGCTCGGCTCGGCCCGGTTGCGCGCATGGTGGTGGCCGCCGGGATGGTGGTGGCCACGATCGCCGCCCTGGTGTGGGGGTTGCAGGTGCGATCCCATGATGCGGCGGGGTTCCGCGGCGACCATGGCATCCTGGCGACCCCGTTCGTGGTCAACTGGATTGTCGTCGTGGCGGTGCTGGCCGCTGCGGCTGCTCTGGCCGCGCTCACTATCCGCCGACCGGCAGCGCTCGCATAACACGCGGGCGGCACTACTGCGGTCCAGCCCTGGGCTGCCAAGATCTGGATCAGACAGGCTTGACCGCAGGAAACGCCCCCCGCGGGGAGTCCCGACCGAGGACATCAACGAGACGGGCGTGTCACTCGAACTCGCTGACGCGACGCTGTAGTGGCGTTAGAGTCGCCGGCCATGGGACTTCTCACCTTCAGCCTCAACCTCACCCTGGACGGTTGCGTCGACCACCAGGAGGGGATCGCCGACGACGAGACGCACGCCTTCTTCACCCGTCTCATGGACGAGGGCGGGGCAATGCTGTGGGGTCGCCTCACCTACGAGATGATGGAGAGCTACTGGCCGGCCGTCGCCCGCGGGGACGAACAGGCGCCCCCGGCCATCCGCGAGTGGGCGGTCAAGCTGGACGCGAAACCCAAGTACGTGGTGTCGTCCACGCGCAGGGACTTCCCGTGGACCAACAGCCACCACATCGGCGGCGATCTGCGCGAGGGCGTGCAGAAGCTCAAGGACGCGACCCCGGCCGGGGTCCTCCTCGGAAGCGGTCAGCTCGCGACCGAGCTCGACCGGCTGGACCTGATCGACGAGTACCGGCTGCTCGTCCATCCCAGGATCGCCGGCCACGGCCCGACGCTGTACCAGGGCGGGCTGCCCGGCACGCGCCAGCTCGAGCTGCTCTCGGCGAAGCCGCTCCGCAACGGCGTGGTGGCCATGCACTACCGCCGCGCGCGCTGAATCACCGGCGATCGACATGCTTGCGCCCACCCGCCGACGTCACCAGGGCGGGGCCTCAACTCCCGCAGATTGATCATGGAGACACACGCCGCCCTGGGCCCAGTTTCCACGATCGAAGCCAGACGTCCACAAACGCTGTTGGCCACCAGCACACCAGTCCCCGGCATGCGGTGCGCCGATATTGCGATGCGGCGCAGAGGGTGACGTCAAGCCATGCGCTGTCTCGCCGCCATGGCGTCCGAGTACATGCTGGTGGCGGGGATACCCTGTCCATGGAGGTGCAGGGTGGACAACCACGGGCCGCGGCGGGCACGGGGCAGCCTGGAAGCACAGGTCATGGGCGTGTTGTGGGCCGCGCAGGGACCAATGACCGCCAGCGCCGTGCAGGCGATGCTCGGCGATGGGCTGGCCCACAACACCGTGCAGACGACTTTGACTCGCCTGCACGAGAAGAAGCAATTGCGCCGCGAGCGTGTCGGAAGGGCTCACACGTATTGGCCGGTGCTGAACGCCGCCGCCGCGGCTGCAGCGCGGATGCAGGCGGCACTGGACGAGCGGCGCGACCGCACGGCCGTCCTGCAACAGTTCGCCGCGTCGCTGGACGATGAGGCCGCCGACGTCCTGCACGAGTTGTTGTCCTTCACCCGATGTCGGCGGCGGGCGTAACCATCACGATGCATCCACTGCTGCTACTCGCCCTTCCGCTGGCACTGGCCGCACGATACGTCGCGGGATGGGTTCGTCCGCGACCGTCGCCGCCGTCGTGCCGACGTGTTGCTTGCGCTGCCGGCCTCGACCTTGCTGGATCACATACGCCGCTGAGGGCGCTCGACGACCCTTCCCGGATCGAACTGCTCGAACCTGAACCCCGCCCGATCGCGGTTGCCGTCCTCGTGGAGCGCACGAAACCCATGACAATGCCGCCGATCGGCACCCCCCGACCGGCGGCATCGTGCGCATCCACAACCGACAGATCGTCCTTCGGCTCTGGTGTAGGAGCATGGCACGGCCGAGTTTCGCCGTCGGCCGGTACGTCATCTGGTCAGTGCGTCCACAGAGTTGTCAGGGCGGGCCTTGCGGCACTGTGACCTGTGGGGCGCAACCGGTACATCGCCTGGAGTGTCCGGAGCAGGTGATAGTGATCGTGCCGGGACGAGTATTGGCCGGGCTTCACCCGGGCGCCGGCGATGATCGTTGGGATGTGGTTGTGGTCCGTCCGGTTGTCCTCGTCGAAGGTGAGGATGAACAGGCTGTTGTGCGACGCGGCCCAGGAAATGTAGGGCGCGAGGTGCTTCTTCAGCCATCGGTCGGCCTGTTCTTTGGGACAGTCGTGCATGTCATGGCACAGGTCCGGGATGACGAACGCGACGTCGGGCAGCTTACGAAAGTCGGAGGGGAACGCGGTGAATGGCTTGTGCACGCTCGATGGCACGTTGCTGAAGTTGATCCACGGGACGTGGCGGCGTACGTAGCGGCCGGAGGCGCAGCCCCGGTAGCCCGTGTGGGGCAGCCCTTCGGAGTAGCCGGTGAATGTGTAACCGGCATCCAGTAGCTGCCGGGCGAGGTTAGGGCGGTTGCCGAGGTTGTGCGGGCAGTTGTTGTCCTTGACCCCCTGGGTCGAGCCCGAGAACAACGCCAGGTAGTTGGGCTGGCTGGGGTGGGTCTCGGCGTAGAAGCTGTTCATGTTGGCCCAGCGCCGTGCCAGTGACGACACCCATGGGGTCTTGGGATGTCCGATCACGGAGTCGTATCGCTTGTTCTCGAGCATCACGACGACCACATGGTCGAAGCGGGGAATCGAGATCAAGGCGGTCGGCGCCCGTTCCAGGGGTGCCATGGCCGCTGCGGATGTGGGGGCGACGGCTGCGTCGATCAGTAACAGTGCCGCGACCACCGTTACCCATTTCCGGATGCTTCTCATCTTCTCTCCATACTTGTCACATATGACGACGAAACGTACTCCTACATGATGTGGGAGTAAGGTGTGAGGATCATGTCGACACGCCACGGCCGAGATGCAGCGGTGGGTTGCCCGACCTCCCGGGGGCGCACGCCGGGTATTGGTGCTGGAGGGGTGTGAATGACCGACAGGCTGGTGAGGTAACCAACCGCTACGGCGTCAGCAGGACGTGAGGTGGGCGACGGCGATGAGCGATGTGATCATCGTTGAGGACGATCCGCTGATCGGAGAATCATTGCGGGACAGTCTGCGCGGGCAGGGATACGCCGCGACGTGGTGTGCCACTGGTGGCGACGCAGTGCGCACGCTCGACCCGGATCGGACCGACCTCGTCCTGGTGGACCTGGGGTTGCCCGATATCGACGGCGTCGAGGTGATTCGGCGTCTGCGTCGAGCCGCACCGGGCACGGTGATTGTGGTGTTGACCGCGCGTCGGGCCGAGATTGATGTGGTCGTTGCTCTCGACGCGGGCGCCGACGATTATCTCACCAAGCCGTTCCGGCTGGCCGAATTGCTGGCACGGCTGCGGGCGCACCTGCGGCGTCCGGCTGCGGTGTCGATCGTGTCGCATGTAGTCGTCGGGAACCTCGACATCGACGTGTCGGCGCGACGCGTGACGCTGTCCGGCACGGCGGTGTCGCTGCGGCCGAAGGAGTTCGACCTCTTGGTACGTCTTGCGGCAGCGCCCGGTGTTGCGGTGAAGCGGGAGACGCTGATGTCGGACGTCTGGGACGAGAACTGGTTCGGGCCGACCAAGACCCTCGACGTGCACGTTGCTGCCTTGCGCCGTCGTCTGGTCGAGACTGCCCGCGCGGCGGGATGTCCGTGTCCGGCCATCACGACGTTGCGTGGGCACGGCTACCGCTTGGAGGAACCCGGCGAGAGCTGACCCCTGCAGTGGCCGTACCGTGCGGGCGCCGCCCACTCAGCTCTCGCGGAGCATGCTGATCGACGGCCGCACAGTCTGGCGGATCACCACGATCGTCGCGGCAGCCACCGCGAGGCACGCCGTCGCCGCGACGCATGCGAGATAGGCCCACGGCACCGCCAGCTGCGCCGGCGGCGGGTCGAACACCCCGGTCAGCACCTTGACCAGCATGTTCGACAGCACCCAGCCGCCCGCAGCGCCCAGAAGTAGCCCCGTGCAGAGCACGGTCGCGGCCTCAGCGAGAACGAAACCGGCGAGGTGGCGCCGGCGGGCCCCGAGGGCAGCGGCGATGGAAAACATCCGCCGCCGTTCGACCAGGCTCAGACCGAAGACGAGCCCGGCCGCCGTGGCCGCCAGAGCCAGTGCGAAGGCCAATTCGACGCGGGTTAGGCCCGAAAGGTCGACCGAGGTGAGGCTGGATCCGACCGTCCCCCGCACGGTCGACAGGTCGGTAACCACTGCGGCGGTACCCAGCTTGGCGCGCAGCGCGGCTGCGACTGTGCCGGTGTGACGACCACCTGTGTCGATCAAGAATGCCCCGACCGCAGCGCTGCCGGTTGCCTGTGCGACGTAGTCGGCGTTCGCCACGAAGAAGCTGTCTTTCGGTGCCGTGGGGAACTCCTTGACCACGCCTACGTACCGGAACGCGACAGTACGCGCGCGAGCGCCGCCCCCTGCGGTGGTCGGCGTGCCGTTCGCGGTCGGTAGCCGCAGCCGCAGCGTGTCCCCGGGACGCAGTTGGTAGTCCTTCACTGTCTCGGCGGACACGAGGACTGCGTCCTTCTGCTGGGCCAGTCGGCCGATCAGGGTGGCCGCCGTACCCCCTGCGAAGTACGCGTCTTGGAGCGAGGTCGCGGCGGCGATGGTCTGGGGTCGTACGCCGTAGAGGTCTTGCAGGTCGGCGCCGACGTAGGCGAAGCGGTGCAGCACCGGCTCGACCTGGCGGACGCCGGGGACCGCAGAAAGGTCACTCGCGGCGGACGCGGTGGCGGTGGAGCCGGGGGGCTCCGTGACCGTGACGTCGGCACCGTTGGTCAGCCGGGCGTCGACGTCGGCTTGCTGGCGGTACGTGGCGTTGAAGGTGGCAGTGGATACCGCGAATGACACCGCGAGGGCCACCAGCGCGACCGAGCGGGCCACGAGCCGTCGTTGTCGTGTGAGACTGGCGGCAGCGGTCGTGCTGAGCTGCCCGGTCATGGGCCTCAACGCGACCGCCATGAGCGGGCGGCCCCGGCCCAGCAACAGGGTGGTCAAGCGCCAGGTGAGCAGGCCGGATCCCAGCCAGAACAGCGTGGGTCCGAGCAGCGCCCAGTAGTTGACGGAGATCGTCGCAACGCCTTCCGGCGCTAGGATCAGCGCGTAGTTGGCGCCGCTGGTCCACCGGAACACCAGGGCCGATGCAAGCAAGAGCTGAATATCGATCCCGTAGCGCAGCCAACGTGGATCTCGCGCGCGGCTCACCGGGGTTCGGGCGCTGTGGACTGTCGTGGTGCGTGCGTCGCGGCGCGCCGGCAGCAGCGTTGTTACCACCGCGATCAGCAGGCCGGCGCCGGCGGCGGCCACGAGCCACACGGCGGCATCGGCACCGGAGGCCCCGAACGCGGCGGATCCGAAGGCGGTGCGGCCGATCAGGGCCGCCGCGGCGAGGCCCGCGCCGGCGCCGACGGTGCCGATCAGGGCCGCCTCGGCTCCGGCCAGGCGGGACAGCATTCGCATTGAAGCGCCCCGGGTGCGCAGCGTGGCCTGTTCCCGGCGGCGGCGCGGCGCGCCCGCCGCGGTCACTGCCGCCGTGAGCAGCCCTGCCAGGACGGCAGCGGGTAAGCCCAGGAACAGGAAGAGCAGCCGGGCGTACAGGGCGTCACTGCGGGCGGCGTCCAGGGCTGCCCCGAGATTGTCACCGACCAGCCCGGTACCGGCGAGGGCGGCCTCGAGGTGCCGCGCGGCAGCGGTCACTTGCGTGAACGCGGCGGCGGGCGCGGCGGGCAGCGTGTGCGAGCGGGCCACGTGTATCTGGCTGCCGATGAGGTCGGGCCGTGTCTTGGCCAGCGGCGCGAGGAGCTGCTGGAAGCGAGGCTCGGGTAGCAGGGCCACATTGTCCGGAGGGGCCACCGGCTGCGCCTGAGGCGGCGCGCCCACCTTTTGGAACAGCGAGTTCGCCTGGGGCAGGTCGACCACCCCGTCCACTCGGACTGCGACAGCCGGCAGCCCCGGGCGCTCGAGGGTGATGACAGTTCCCGGTTCCGCGTGCAGGTTGGCGGCGGTCTGCTGGGCCAGGAGCACTCCATGGTCTGCGCCCGCCAGCGTCCGGGTCTGTCCCGGGAACGCCTGTGCGTAGCCGTCCGGGAGACCGAGGATCACCGCGGCACCGGTCGTCTGGGTGCCACCGTCGACGGTCGCTGTGAGGCCGGGGAGGGTGGCGAAGTCGACCGGCAGAGCCTGCCGTACTTGCGGCTCTGCGGCGGTGGCGGCCAGCACCTCGGCCAGGTCCGCGCCGGGCTGCAGCTGCACCTGCCAATCCACCGCGACCTGCGACGCGGCGCGGGTCGTCATGGTGGCCTCGGCTGCGGACAGGAAGCTGCCCAGTGCTGCGACGAGGGCTACGGCGCTGGTCACGCCGAGCGTCGTGGCCAGCAGCCGCCACCGGTGGCGCCGCACGACCGCGGCCAGCCAGATGCGGATCACGCGTCGTCCTCTCCGGTGGGGATGGTCAGCTGACCGTGTGACATCGGCCAGCGCTGTGCCAGCCGGTCGGCAACGGCACGGTCGTGGGTGGCTACCACCAGGGCGGCGCCCAGCCGGTCGGCCGCGGTCAGCAGCGCGGTGACGACCCGGTCGCCGGTCTCGTGGTCGAGCTGGCCGGTCGGCTCGTCGGCGAGGATGAGCCGCGGGCATCCGGCAAGCACGCGGGCCGCCGCGACGCGCTGCGCCTGGCCGCCGGACAGTTCCTCCGGCAGGCGCGGACCGAGGTCCTGCAGGCCGAGGGCGGACAGGGCCTGCTCGCTGCGTCGGCGCGCGAGGTCGCGGTTCATGCCGTGGACCCGCAGCGGGAACTCGATGTTTTCCCGTACGTCCAAGGGTTCGAGAAGGCTCGGGTTTTGAAAGACCACGCCGACGAGTTCGCGATTCTGGGTGGGGCTTCCGCCCAGCCCTGGCCACGACACCGTGCCGTGGGTCGGCTGATCGAGTCCGGCCATGAGGTGCAGCAGGGTGGACTTGCCCGAGCCCGACGGTCCGGTCAGGGCGATCCGCGCCCGCGGTGCCACGGTGCAGGCCACGTCGTGGACCGCGACCACGGCGCCGCGGCCGTTGCCGTACACCCGGGTCACATCGTGGCAGCGAAATACCGCCTCGTCTCGGGGCGGCTCGGGCGCATGGGCCGTCATGACGGGATCACCCGGCCGTCGCGTAACCGGAGCACCCGGTCGGCCGCCGCGGCCACTGCAGCGCTGTGGCTGGCGATGACCACCGCCGTACCGCCCTTTGCCTTTGTCGACAGCAGGTTCAGGAGCCGCAGTTCACTCGCGGCGTCCAGTTCGCCGGTGGGTTCGTCTGCGATGATGACCACCGGATCGTTGGCCAGCGCGACGGCGAGCCCTGCGCGTGCTGACTCGCCACCGGACAGCTCGGACGGGTACGCGTGCGCGCGGTCGGACAGCCCGACGGCCTCAAGTCGCTCGGCCACCTCAGGCGCGGTGTGCGCCCGCCCGGCAAGACGCCGCACGAGGCCGACGTTTTGCGCGACGTTCAGATGCTCGATGAGGTTCCCGCCTTGCCGAAGGACACCGACGTGACGCAGGCGCAGCGCAGCGCGCTCCGATTCCGGGCGGTGGCTGATCCGGCGGTCGTCGACGTACACCGCGCCGCCGTCCGGCTCGTCGAGTCCGGCCAAGCAGTTCAGCAACGTCGACTTGCCCGACCCTGACGGTCCGGCGACGACGACCTGCTCGCCGGGCTCCGCGCTCAGGGAGACACCGCGCAGGGCCAGGGTTTCTTCGTCCCCCGCGCGGAAGAAGCGGTACAGCTCGCGGGCGCGTATCGCTGTGGTCATTGCTGCCACCGCACCGAGTTGCTCACGATGCGCCACGGATCGACGTTGTCCGCACCGTGTGGCCCCGACAGCGTCAGGGTCAACAGGTGCCCGGCATGCCAGTAGGCGTAGCGCTCGACGTCATCGTTGACCACCTTCCCGGTGACCGCGTCTGGTGGGGCGTCAGCGCGGTACTTCGCGAGAATCACGGCGCCGGCGGGCCGGGACGTCTGCTGCACACTGCCGGCCCGGAAGCCCGTCGATTGGGCACCGATGGCCGCGACCTGCGCGCGCATCGCGGCCACATCGGGTGCGGATGCGCTCGAGGTGAGTTCGACGCGGACGGTGTTCAGCTTTCCGTCGAACACCACGCCGGTGCCGGCATTAACCCGCGACCAGCCCTCGGGCACCTTGACCGTGAACAGCTTGGAGGCTGGGCTGTACGGCACGAATGCTTGATTGTCCGGAATATCTCCGGCTTCGTTGACCTCCGGCGCGTTGGGGTCCACCCCGCTGGTGGCGGTTGTGGGCGCCGCGCTAGGCGCCTGCGGGGATGGTGATGCCGTGGGCACGGCATTGTCTGAGGGCGCCGGCGGAAGCGGCGCCGGGCTGCGACTTCCACAGCCTGGCAGCAGCATCGACGCAGCCGCCATGGTCACGATGATCGTCCTCGCCCGGCGAGATCCCATGGTTACCCCCTCGACCGTGGTATCCAGCGACACGGTCCGCGCCGTCAGTTGGCCGCTGACTCGGACGCTACGACCAGCCGTGCCAGCGGTAAGACAGCGGACGGTTAGCGGACGGCAAAATCGGATCACGATGCGCATCCGGCGCCGGGTGAACGCACCATGGGAGTACTGCCACAATCCCCCGGCCCAAGGGCGAGGAGGTCGGAGTATGCGCCGACGAATCCTGCGGCTGGCCGTGGCCACCGCCTTGCTCGCGCTGCTGCTGTTCGGCCTCCCGCTGGGCATCGCCGTCCGCGCGGTCTACCTCGACGACGAACACACAGAGCTCGCCCACGTCGCCGAGCAGGCCGCGGCGACGGTGTCGCTCGACGGCATCCGGGGCAGCGACCCGATCGAGCTGCCTGCGGCCGAGCCGGACGTCACCATCGGCGTCTACGACGCCGACGGCCGCCGCATCACCGGTGACGGGCCAGCGGCCCTCGGCCCCGATGACTCCCGCGCGCTGTCCGGTCAGCTTGCCGACATCAGCGGCGCACGCGGGCTCCGGGTCGCCGTTCCGGTCCGCCAGGGCGAGGAGGTCGTCGGCCTCGTACGGGCGGCCACCACCACAGGGTCCGCCGACCGCCGTGCGATCCTGGCCTGGGCAAGCATGCTCGGACTCGCAGCGTTGGCCCTGCTCGTTGCCGCCCTCACGGCCCGCCACCAGGCCGGCCGCCTGGCAGGGCCGCTGACCCGGCTCGCCGACGCCGCACACGCGCTCGGGCGTGGCGATTTCACCGTACGATTCCCGGGCAGCGGAATCCCAGAGATCGACACCGTGGGCACCGCGCTGGACACGACGGCCGACCGGCTACGCGACCTGCTCACCCGGGAGCGAGCCTTCAGCGCCCACGCCTCGCACCAGCTGCGCACCCCGCTGACCGGGCTGCGGCTGACCCTCGAAGCCGCATCCACCGGCACGGACGCCGCACTACGGGCCGCAGCTGTCGACGCCATAGCCGCTACGGATCGGCTGGAGCGCATCGTCGAGGATCTCCTCGCGATCGCTCGGGCCGATACCGCTGACCGCACCGCCCTCGATGTCGGCGCGCTCCTCGATGACCTGCATGCCGAGAGGCTGACCGCGTTCACCGCCCGGGGACGCGCGCTGCGCGTCGAACAGGACGGTCCGCTCGCGGAAGTCACCGCGTCCCCCCGAGCCGTCCATCAGGTCCTCGCCGTCCTGATCGACAACGCGCTGCGGCACGGTGCCGGCGTGACGACCTTGCGGGCCCGCGACGCTGCCGGCGCGCTTGCTCTCGATGTCATCGACCAGGGTCCGGGTGTAGCCGAGTCAGCCCGGCCTCGCCTGTTCGAGCGTTCGCCAGACAGCAGCGCCGGCCTTGGACTGTCCATCGCCGCTGCACTGGCCGAGGCCGAAGGCGGCCGCTTGGTGCTCACCAGTGCGGGCCGCCCGACGACGTTCACTCTCTTCCTGCCAGCCGACGAGCCTGCCCTTCGCGATCCGCTCGTGCGTCCTTCGCCGGACATCACGGCGGTTCAGGCGCGGCCGGATCCATGACCGGTACGCGGGTCACAGCCGGAAGGCAGAGATCATCGAGTGGGTGGTTCGGGCACAGCCCAGGGCAGGCAGCCGCAACAGGTCCTCGACGGTTCGCAGGGTGGAGCAGTGGGTGTACGGCTCATCCGCGGTCACGTGGCTCGTCCGGGGAGCGATCACCAGGGTGGGGATGTGGTTGTCGGCACCACTTCCCTCGTCCCACGTGATGATCACGACGAGGTGCCCGGCCCGGTAGTCCGGCCCGGCAAGAATCTGCGGAATCCAGTCCTGCAGCCAGCGGTCGCCATTGGCGGTACGCGACAACGGGCAGGGTGCGGCACCGTGCATGTCGTGACAGGCGTCCGGGCTGACCAAACCGAACGCGGGCAGGGTCCCGGCGGCGACATCGGTGTGCAGTGCACCAGCCCCCGGGTGGCCCAGCGGCACCGCCCACTTGGCGCACTCGGCACGTTCGAGCGTGTAGTAGGCGGCCGGGACGTGCCGGACGAGATACCGTCCCTGGTGGGCGTTTGCCAGAATGCAGGTGCCTGGGGCGGACTCGGCGTAGTCGCGCCACTCGCGGCCACTGGCAGTGACCTGGTGGAAGAGATTGTCGCCGGCGAGCGGGTGGTACTTGGGCGCCTTGTCGTCGCAAATGCCGTGGGTGGATCCGCTGGTGAGCAGGATGTAGGCCGCCAGGGACGGACACGAACGGGGATAGCCGGCATCGACGCGGCGCGCGGTGCCGTATCGACTCGCGAGCTGGTTGAGGTATCGGGCTTCCGGGTCTCCGATGATGTCGCCGTACTCGTGGTTCTCCTCCATGATCATCAGCACCTTGGTGGTCGGGCCCGGTGCCGCCGCCGGGATTGCGGGCGCGGAGGGCGCCGCCCGTCCGGCGCAGCCGGCGAGCGCCAGCGCAACACCGGCGGCCAGCGCCAGGGCGACGCGGCCACGCCGGCGAGCCTCTGCGCCGGTGGACCAAGCAGCGGCGCGGACATTTCGTGTGCGCCACAGCGCCTGGCCACGGTCCGTGGTCTTTCTCGGCCGTATCGCGCCGCCACGAGATTGACTGTCGGGTTGAGGGTCCGGGGCCGCCATACGCTCCGGGAGAGCCGCCGGCCGGCCTGTCGCCACCCTGTTGTTGCGTGTCTTGATCACTGGCGAGACCTTGCCGGGAATGCGCTGAAAGAACGCTGAAGCCCGCGCAGCCGATTCACTCAATTGTGTTGTGTGGAGCACCGCAGAGTATCCGGGCTGTTGAGGTTTCGCGCCGTCGAGGGACAAGGATCGGGCTTGTGTGTCTGCCGCCCACGGTGCGGTGGCTATGCTGGCGACGCCTGTCGTTGTCACCGTGTCGCCTTGTGACGCCAATCAGCGGGAGGATTCATGCGGGTACTGGTGGTCGAGGACGAAGTCGCACTGGCCGAGACCTTGCGCGATGGCCTCGGCCAGGCGGGCTTCACGGTCGACCTGGTGCACGACGGGGTGGACGGGCTCTGGACCGCCACCGAGGCACCGTACGGCGCCTACGACGCGATCGTGCTCGACATCATGCTGCCGGGCCTCAGCGGCTACGAGATCTGCCGCCGGATGCGCGCCCGCGAGGTGTGGACGCCGGTGCTCATGCTCACCGCCAAGGACGGCGAGTACGACCAGGCCGACGCCCTGGACCTGGGCGCCGACGACTATCTCAGCAAACCGTTCTCCTTCGTCGTGCTCATCGCGCGGCTGCGCGCCCTGATCCGGCGCGGCGCCCCCGCACGGCCCGCGGTGCTGACCGCGGGTGATCTGACGCTGGATCCGGCGCAGCGGCACGTGGGCCGGGGCACCACCACGATCGCGGTGACACCCCGGGAGTTCGCCATGCTCGAGTTCCTGATGCGGCACCGGGGCAACCCCGTAACCAAGACCGCGATCATCGAGAACGTCTGGGACGCCCACTTCACCGGGGATCCCAACATCGTCGAGGTCTACATCGGCTACCTGCGCAAAAAAATCGACCACCCATTCGGGCGCGCAGCGATCGAGACCGTGCGCGGAGCCGGGTACCGGATCAATCCTGACGGCGGATGACATCCGGTCGTGTGTCAGGGGCGATACGACGCAAGATCGGCGGGTGTGGGCCGGTAAGCAGCCATGACCACCGCCTGCAGGTGTTCGCCATTGACCGGTTCGCCACGCGGTATCGGCCACGATCCGTGTCACGGGCCACCGGTGCCGACCCTTTCAACGTTTTCTCAGGCGCGATCTGGTGGATTGACCCTCTGCGAGCGTCACGGCAGGGGGACAAAGCTGATGGTCGGGAAACTGGGGTCGACGGGCGGCCGGAAGACCGCCACGCAATGGCGGATAAGGCCGCTACCGGAACGGATGGGTCTGCGCACCCACCGGGATGTACGGCACTGGCTGGCCCTCCTCGGCCCCTCCCTCGGCCCGGGCCTGACGATGATCGGAATCGCCCTGATCCAGGCGGGGCATCCCGTGCTGAGCTGGGACGAGATCGCGACGGCAGACGCCGCCGGACGAACCCCGGCCCAGCTGTGGCATCTGATGCACCACGTCGACGCCGTCTTCGGCGCCTACTACCTGCTCATCCACTTCTGGACCGCGATCGCGGGCACCAGCGAGATCGCCCTGCGCCTGCCGTCGATCCTCGCGATGGGTGCCACGGTCGCCCTCACCGGCGAACTGGGCCGCCGGTTCTTCGGACCGCTCACCGGCGCCGTCGCCGGGCTGCTGCTGTGCCTGATGCCGAACACGTCCCGCTACGCCGACGAGGCCCGCCCGTACGCATTCGCCTGCTGCTTCGCCCTGCTCGCACTCCTGCTGCTGCACTACGCCGTGAAACGGCCACGGCCCGCCCGCTGGATCGGCTATGCGGCTGCGGTCCTGCTACTCGGGCTCAGCCACGTCATCGCCCTCACCACCCTCGCCGCCCACGTGGTCGTCGTGGTCCAGCACCGCACCCGGCGCGTCCTTCTCGCCTGGGGCATGGCGGTGGGATGCGCGCTGGCCGCCCTGACACCGCTGCTCTGGCTGGGACTGCACCAGCGCGGCACCCAGTTGTCCTGGATCGAGCCCCTCACGCGCGGCAGTCTGTGGAAGTTCCCCGGCATGCTGGTCGGCTCCGTCCCCGCCGGCTGGCTGCTCATCGGGCTCGCCATCCTCGCGATCTGGCAGCCCCGCCGGCACGTCACGGAACTGAGCGTCCTGGCGCTCGCCCCGGTCGCCGCCCTCGCGACCCTCTCCGTGCTGGTCGTGCCGTATTGGGTCGTCCGGTATCTGCTGATCGTGCTCGCACCGCTGGCGCTGCTGGCAGCGGCCGGGCTGGTGCAGCCGTTCGGCCCGGGCCACTCCCCCGCCGGGTGGCGCAGCCGGCGCACCCTCGCCCTGCAGATCGCGACCGCGCTCGCCGTGCTCGGCCTCGCCGTCGTCCCGGACCAGCGCGCCCTGCGCGGCGCGACCGCCAAGAACGGCAGCGACTATCGCACCGCCGCGCACCTCGTCGACCGCTACCAGCAACCCGGCGACGGGATCATCTACACGGCTCATTCCCGGACCATGCGCACCGGCATGCAGTACTACCTGCGCCACGACCCGGGCCAGCCGCACGACCTGCTGATGCAGCAACCGGCGGCCGACGTCGGCACACTGCGCGCCCAGGAATACCCCGATCCCGGCGGGCACCTCGGTCAGGCCGCTCGGATCTGGCTGTTCACGTACGGAAATGATCGTGATCCGACCGCCGCACGGCCCGATCTGCGCGCCGCGCTCCGCAGCGGGTACCGGACCCTGGGCATCTGGTCGCTGCATCACGCCACGCTGACGCTGCTCCGACGGCAACCCAGCCGGTGATTCCGTTCGGGTGAACGGGAGCCGGATGTTCGTCACTTTCGGCGTCACTGGGGCGGCTGGTCCCGCGCGAATGTTCCCGGGAAACGAGCGCCACGTGATGACCATGGCCGGAGATCCGTCGAGGTCACGCATGGCTATGCAATGGCTCTGTAGATAGTGGATCTCGCGGAGTTTGGGGTGCTGCCGATGACCAGGGCTTCGGTGACCATGTCGTCGCGCAGGCCAGGCGTCCACCACTCCGTGGCCTACCATGCACTGGCGTCGAGACTGATGGTGCACATGGTTGTTGCCACTGCTGTCTCAGACTGGGAATGTCACGTCGGTGAGCTGTTCGGAGACCGCCCACAGGCGCTGCTGGGCGGCCGCGTCGTGGGACTTGGTGCTGGAGCCAACGATCTGTGGGTATCCGCGGGTTCCGCCCATGCCCTTCGGTCCGTAGTACTGGCCGCCGAGGACGGTGGGGTCGGTGGCGGCGCGCAGGGTGGGTAGCGCGCCCATGGCGGCCGACTGCGCGAACAAAGGCATGAGCGCGGTCATGATGGCGCGTAGCGGGCCGGGCAGGCTGCGGCCGAGGTCGGTTTGCGCGTTGCCGGGGTGCGCCGCGACGGCGATGGTGTTGCTGCCGTGTTCGGTGAGGCGGCGCTGTAGTTCGTAGGTGAACATGAGGTTGGCGAGCTTGGACTGCCCGTAGGCGGCGACCCGGTCGTAGGAGCGGTCGAACTGCAGGTCGTCGAAGTGGATGTCGGCCCGGATGCGGTGGCCGTAGCTGCTGACGGTCACCACGCGGGAGCCGGGCACGGGGAGCAGCCGGTCGAGCAGGAGCCCGGTGAACGCGTAGTGCCCGAGGTGGTTGACGCCGAACTGCATGTCGAAGCCGTCGCGGGTCTTCTGGCGGGGCGTGTACATGAGTCCGGCGTTGTTGACGAGCAGGTCGATCGCCGGATACGTGGCGCGCAGCTCGTCGGCCGCAGTCCGTACTGACTCCAGCGAGCCCAGGTCGAGGGGCTGGACGGCGAGCTCGGCGCCGGGTGTGTGGTCGGCGATGCGTGCGGCGACCTGCTTGCCCTTGTCGACGTCGCGTACCGCGAGGACCACGGTCGCGCCGCGTTCGGCGAGGATCCGCGCGGCCTCCCGGCCGATGCCGCTGTTGCCGCCGGTGACGACGGCGACCCGGCCGTCCTGGCGGGGGATCTGGTGTTCGGTCCACGGGGTGTTCATGACTGCCTCCGGCAATGTCGGAGCAGGGGCGTCGAGAAGCCGACGGTTCGGGGTCCCTGCATCACTCCCGCTACCATACGCCAAACATGCCACCGAGTGCCACAAACGCTGCCGGGTGCTAGGGTTGCGGTTATGGAGCAGCGCCCCCCGGTACCCGTGCGCGAACGTGCCCGCCGTGCCATGCGCGCCGAGCTGGCGATGCTCGCGCAGGACCTGTTCGCCGCCAAGGGCTACGAACAGACCACGATCGAGGACCTGGTCGCGGCCGCAGGCATCTCGAAGCGAACGTTCTTCCGCTACTTCGCGTCGAAGGAAGACCTCGTGCTCGGCAAGTACGACGTGTGGGCGGAACGGCTCATCCAGGCGTTCACCGCCCGCCCCGCCGACGAGCCGGTGTGGGAGTCGCTGCGGCGGGCCTTCGACGTCGTCGTCGGCTACTTCGACGACGAAACCCAGCTCTCCCGCACCCTGGCGATGGAGAAGGTCATCCAGGGCAACCCCGCACTGAGCGCAGGCGAGATGGAACGCATCTCACGGGCCCAGAACGAACTCGCTGAACTGCTCGGTCAGCGCACCGGCCAACGGCCACCCGCCGACCCGCGCCCCGCCGCCATCGCCGGCGCCGCACTGGCCTGCCTCATCGCCGCCAAGAACGCGTGGATCACCACCGACCGGACCACGCCGTTCCGCGAAGTCCTGGACCAGACCATGGCCGCCCTCAAACCCGCGTAAGCGCACCCCAATCCACCGGGAACGGGAATCATCCAAGCGCCGTGGAGGGTTCTTCGAGGCCACGTGCACTCTCGTGCCGCAGACAACGCGCGTCCGGCTTGCCGTGCTCGTCACCTCCCGTACGCGGCGCGCCGGTTCTGCGGTCGGCAGATCCGCCGCATTCGGCGGTGGGGCCCAAACTCGCGAAACATCGAGATCAGTGAGATCCCGACGATGCCCCGGACTCGGCGACATCTGGCGCCGGAACTTACGTACGACACCACAACCGAACGCGTATGCGGGGTCGCTGGGCATGAGCCGCCTTTCTCCAGCCGCCCAGAATCGATCAGCGTCCTGCCAGCGGCTCGTGCGTCGACGCAGGCAGCCGCATGTGCCGACTATGGGTGCACCGTAGGCGCAGGTTCCTGAGAATTCGATGAATCCGATTCGAGCGGCAGCCGTATCCGTATGCCCGCGCCATTGCTGCGGTCGTCGACGGCCAGGGTACCGCCGTGGGCGGCGACCAGCTCGTGGGCGATCGGCAGTCCGAGGCCGGCGCCACCGGCCGTCCGGGAACGGCTGTCGTCCAGACGGACGAACCGGTCGAAGATCCGGGCACGGTCGGCTGCGGCGATCGGGTCGCCGTCGTTGGAGACCAGGATTTCGGCCTGTCCACGGTCGACGTGCAGGCTGACGGTGACCCTGTCGCGGGCGTGCCGCGTGGCGTTGTCGACGAGGTTGCGCAGGGCCCGCCGCAACGCGTCGGAGTCGCCACGGACCCGGACCGGGCTGACCTCGCCATCCACCCGAAGACGCGGGTGCTGCAGCGCGATCCGCTCGTGTTCGGCATACACGAGGTCGTCAAGGTCGACGTCCTCGTGACGCAGCCGCAGGCCGTGATCGTCCGCGCGGGCGAGCAGCAGCAGATCCTCGACGAGGCGGGCCATGCGGGTGGATTCCTCGTGGATGCGGTGCACCGGGCGCGCGGCGGGCCCCGCCGAGTCGGTGGCCTCGAGCAGCTCGACATTGGCCCGGATGGTGGCCAGTGGACTGCGCAGCTCGTGGCTCGCGTCCGCGACGAACCGACGTTGCGCCGCGGAGGCGGCCTCGATGCGGTCGAGCATGGTGTTCATCGTCTGGGCGAGTGCGGCGACCTCGTCGTCGGCCGCCGGGACCGGCAGCCGTGTGTGCAGGTTCCGGGACGTGATGGTGGCGGCTTGGCGGCGCATCGCCTCCACCGGTTGCAGGGTGCGCCCCACGAAGAAGAACGTCGCCGCTCCGACCACCACCGCGAGCACCGGGAACCCGACGAGCAACGCCGCGATGACCGCCTCGGTGCCGTCGTCGACGGTGTCCAGGGACTCCCCGACCAGCACGGTCCGCCTGCCCGCCACGGTGTCGACGCCGGCCGCCACGATACGGAACGGGTCGTCGTGCGCCTCGGCCAGCCGCCGGCTCTCGGCGCGGCGCTGACCAGCGGCCGGACGCAACGGCGAGATCGCGGGCACCCCGGCGATCGCGTCCGAGGCGGCGACGACCCGCCCGCTCTCATCCAGCACCTGCACGATCGTGCGCTGGCGCGGGCCCGGGCGTAGCACCGCCGCGAGCGCGTTCGGGTCGGTGCCGCGCACGGCGGCAGCGACCTGCCCGGTGCGGTCCTGGGCGGCCGTGTTGACGTTATCCAGAAGGATCTGCCGGGTGATCGCCAGCAGTGCGCCGCCGGAGAGCGCCGAGGCGACCGCGACCACCGCCGCGGCGGCCAGCGCCGAGCGCATCCGCACCCCGAAGCGCGGCCTTCTGCCGGCCAGCTGTCGCAGGCCCATCCCGGACCCCTCCTCCCGTCGTCGGCGACACCCTAAGTCTGGCGAGCTGAGCGTGGGCTGAAGGTAACCGATCGGACGGGATGCCGGCCTTCCATCGGTGTTCGTCCGCTCTTGGTATCGCGTTCAGGGTTTTCTCAGCCAGCGCCCGTCAGCCTTGCGGCATGACAGCCGACACGGTGCCCGCGAGCACGACAGAGGTCGCCGAGCCCGGCGACGAATCCGCGTGCGGCCGGCCACGGATCATGATCATGTCGGCGAGCATCGGTGCCGGACACGACGGGGCGGCTGACGTGATCAGCCGGCGGCTGGACGCACTCGGCTTCGCGATCGACCGGTGCGACTTCCTCGACCTGCTGCCGCCGCGCTGGGGGACGCGGCTGCGCGACGGCTACGCGACGCAGCTGCGCTACGTCCCCGCGACGTGGGGTTGGCTGCTGCGAACCGTGGCCGGCCAGCGCTGCGCTCAGGGCGCGGCGGCGCTGTCGTACGGTGCGGCATCCGGCCGGATGCGCACCGCCGTGCACCCTGCGACGGCCGCCGTGGTATCCACCTACCCGTTGGCCAGCCAAGTTCTCGGACGGCTGCGGCGCACCGGCCAGCTGGCCGCGCCCGTTGCCGCGGTCATGACCGATCCATCCGTGCACCCCCTGTGTGTGGCCGAGGGAGTCGACGTACACCTCGCCGCCAGCCGTCACGCCACCGCGGCCGTCACGGCTCTGGGCGGCGCGGCGGCAACAACCAGCCCGATCGTCAACGCCGCCTTCCGGCCGAGCCACCACCGCGGCGAAGCGGCGGCGGCACGGCAGCAGTTCGGCCTTCCGCCGCACACGCCGCTGGCCGTCGTGGTCGCAGGCTCGTGGGGCGTCGGTGACATCGACGGCACCGTACGCGACATCGCCGCCACCGGAACCATGCTTCCCGTGGTGATCTGCGGCCATAACGACGCGCTGCGCCGCCGTCTCGCCGCAACCGGACACACGCTGGCGCTGGGCTGGGTCGACGACATGCCAACGCTGCTGCGCACCGCCGACGTCGTCGTGCACAACGCGGGCGCGCTGTCCAGCCTGGAGGCGATGGCCAGCGGCGTACCCGTGATCAGCTACCGGTGCCTGCCCGGCCACGGCGTCGCCAACGCGGCCGTACTCGACGAACTCGGCCTCTCGCTGTGGCCCCGCAATCCCCGCGACCTCGCGGGCGCGCTGGCCGCCGCCGCGCACAGCGAGCTGCGCGCGCGTCAGCACCAGGCATACCTGCAGCTGTGCGCGGCACCGGACGCCGCGCTCATCGTCGCCGGCCTCGCCGGTCGCCCGACGCTCGATCGCGCGAGCACGGCGGTGTACGCATGAGTCGCCTCCGGCGCGCGGGTACGGCAGCCGCGGTGGCAGCGTCGGCGCTGCTGGCCGTGCAGGCCGCGCCCGCGGTCGCGGCGGTCGGCCCGCTGCGCCGCACGCTGTGGCCCGGGCTCGCCGGACGCGGACGCCCGGGCCACGTGGCGCTGACCTTCGACGACGGCCCACACCCGGAAGCCACGCCGCAGGTGCTGCGGATTCTGGAGAACGCCGGCGTCCGGGCGACGTTCTTCCTCCTGGGCCGGATGGTGCGCGAACATCCCCGGGTCGCACGGGCCATCGTCGCCGCCGGCCATGAGGTCGCCGTGCACGGTTACGAACACCGGCTGCTGTTGCGCCGCAGTCCGGCCGCAACCCGCGCCGATCTCACCCGGGCAGCGGAGGTGATCACCGAGGTCACCGGTACCACCCCGCGCTGGTGGCGGCCGCCCTACGGGGTGGCCACCTCCGCCGCGCTCCGCACGGCCCGGCAGCTCGGATTGACACCGGTTCTATGGACCCACTGGGGGCGCGACTGGACCCGGAAGGCCACCCCGCACTCGATCGCCCGCAGCGTGCTGTGGCGGCCGGTCGACGGCGGCACCGTCCTGCTGCACGACAGCGACCACGCCGCCGTCCCTCGATGCTGGGAGGCCACCGTGGCCGCACTGCCAGGACTTCTCGTCGCCTGTCACGCCCGCGGCCTCGATGTCGGACCGCTGCGCGACCATGGCATCGCGACGGCGGTGGCAAGGATCGGGTAGGACCGGACGCGCTGATCTCGAGCCGCGAAGGCTACCGGGTAGCAGATCGTCGAACGCTGCTGTCAGCCGCTTGGTGTGGGCAAGCCGAACCCGTGGCGGCCGCCGGTTTCAGCGTCTCTTCAGGTCTGAGCGCCTAGCGTGCGCAAGGTGGACCGTCGCGACGCCCTCCGGGCAGCCACCGCTCTCGCCGCCGGCTCGATTCTGTCCGGCTGCTCCGGGCCGTCCCGGCCCCTGGCCGGCCACACCGCAGCCTCGTCGCCACCGCCGCCCGTGCCGCGGGTGACGACCACCGCCGGGTCGCCGACTACGGCACGCGAGATCAGCCACGGACCCAGGGACAGCCATAAGGTGGCATTGACCTTCCACGGCCAGGGCGACCCCGTGCTGGCCGGGCGCCTGCTCGACGAACTGGCCCGGGGTGGGGCCCGTGTCACCGTCCTCGCGGTCGGTACCTGGCTGGGCACCCAGCACGACCTCGCCCACCGCATCCTCGCCGACGGCCACGAACTCGGAAACCACACCCAGCACCACGCGAACATCTCCACGATGACCGCAGCCCGGGCATACGCCGAGATCCACGACTGCGCCCAAATGCTGAGCGCGGTGACTGGCACCATCGGGCGGTGGTTCCGTCCCTCCCAGACCCGCCACGCGACCACCATGATCCGGACTCAGGCCGCCGCGGCAGGCTACTCCACCTGCCTGTCCTACGACGTCGACTCCCTCGACTACACCGACCCGGCACCAGCCGCCATCGTCCGCACCACCCTCCGGGCAGTACAAGGCGGTTCCATCGTCAGCCTCCACCTCGGCCACCAAGCCACCATCACCGCCATGCCAGCGCTGCTGGACGGCCTGCACCGACGGGGACTGGCCCCGGTCACCATGAGTGAGCTGATGACATGACCTCCCGTCGCCCCCAGCTTGCCGTCCTGGCCCTACTCACGATGGCCTGCGCCGGCTGCCAGCCATCCGCAGCCGAACCGCCGGTCAGCCAGATCCGCCCGCGCGTAGGCACGCCCGCAACGTACCCACCGACACGACCGGGACGGTCCTTGCCGGGAATGCCGGCCCCCCTGGACCCCCACGACGTTTACGCCGCGGACCGGCCCGGCCAACTGTCGCCGCAAGTGCGCCATGACCGCCAGCTCGTCTACGTGCCGAACTTCGCCAGCAACACCGTGTCGATCATCGACCCGCACACCTACCAGGTCACCCGCACGGTCCCAGTCGGCCGCGGACCTCAGCACGTCGTCCCCTCGTGGGACCTGAGAACACTCTGGGTCAACAACAACACCGGCGACTCGCTGACCCCGATCAACCCCCGCACCGGCACCTTCGGCCGCCCGGTACCGGTCGACGACCCGTACAACCTCTACTTCACCCCCGACGGCAGGTACGCCATCGTGATGGCCGAGGCCCACCACAACATCGTGTTCCGCGACCCGCACACCATGGCCGTCACACACGTCCTGCCGGTGGACTGCGGCGGCGTCAACCACGCCGACTTCTCCCCCGACGGCCGCTACTTCATCGTCACCTGCGAATTCTCCGGCGACCTGCTCAAGATCGACACCTCGGGGCAGCGGATCATCGCCCGAATGCACCTGCCCGGCGAGCACCCCATGCCACAGGACATCAAGATCGCCCCGGACGGGCGTACCTGGTACGTCGCCGACATGCAGGCCAGCGGCGTATGGCTGCTCGACGGCGACAGCTTCACCACCCCCGCCTTCCTGCCAACCGGCGACGGCGCGCACGGGCTCTACCCCAGCCGCGACTCGCGGTACCTGTATGTCACCAACCGCGGAGCCGGCACCATCTCCGTCGTCTCGTTCGCGACCCGCACGGCCGAACACACCTGGCGGATCCCCGGACACGCGAGCCCCGACATGGGCGGACTGTCCCCCGACGGGACGATCCTGTGGCTGTCCGGCCGCTACCACCATGAGGTGTACGCGATCCGCACCACCGACGGCCACCTGCTCGCCCGCATCAGGGTCGGCGCCGAACCGCACGGACTCTGCGTTTGGCCCCAACCCGGCCGCTACTCCCTCGGCCACACCGGCATCCTGCGATGACGAACCCGGCGCTGCGACGCACATCCACCCCTGCCTTACGGCGTGGCCCGCACCCCACGACCCCACCATCAAGGACACCTGGACGACAGCACACGGCACACCTCTGCACTTTGCGCCCGAGCTGCCGAAATACACGGAAGATCGGTGGCTATCCGGCCGAGCGCCGCACCACCGAAACGGCTGACTTCGGTGGTCCGGCAGGACACGCCGCAGCGCTGCACAGCACGGAACCGAGGAATTGCTACTACTTATGTGAGTAGTATTTGGCGCGGCCCGCCCTGCACCGCAGGCGGCGCTGACCTCGCCGGCGACGGCGTCCCTTCTCTCTGGAGCGTGCGTATGGCGTCCACCATTGCTGCCCGCAGGGCACGATCGATGGCGAACAAGGTGCCGACGGTCACCGCAATCTTCTGGGTCATCAAGATCCTCTCGACCACGGTCGGGGAGACCTTCGCCGACTACCTCGCGGTCAACGTCGGTCTGGGCCCAGCAGTCACCGACACCCTGGTCTTCGCCGTCCTGGCCATCGCCCTGGTGGCGCAATGGAGAACACGCCAGTACACGCCCTGGACCTACTGGCTGTGCGTCGTGCTGGTGAGCATCTCGGGAACACAGATCACCGACTTCCTCACCGACACCCTCGGGGTGAGCCTGTACGCCAGCACAGCGCTGTTCGCGGTGATCCTGGCCGTGGTGTTCGTCGTCTGGTACCGCCAGGAGATGACCCTGTCGATCACCGCCATCAACACGCCCCGCCGGGAGGCGTTCTACTGGGCGGCCATCCTCACCACCTTCGCGCTGGGTACCGCAGCCGGCGACCTCGCAACGGAAGCGCTGAACCTGGGCTTCCGCAACGGTTCCCTGATCTTCGGCGGCGCCTTCCTCGTCACCCTCGCGCTCTGGCGGGTGCAGGCATGGCAGGTGCTGGCGTTCTGGGCCGCGTACATCCTGACCCGGCCCATGGGCGCCTCGATCGGTGACCTGCTCACCCAGGACCGCACGCTCGGGGGTCTCGGCCTCGGCGCCAACCGAACCAGCTTCTTGTTCTTCGCCATCATCGTCGCCCTCGTCGCCCGCGAACAGGTGGTTTCGAGCCGGGCACGGCGGGCCGGCGCGGACCCCGTGGCCGGCAAGGGACGTCCGGGCCTCGGCCGGCGTTCCGACCTGGTGTGGGCCGCAGCCGGCATGGCCGCCGTGGTCGGATTCGCCAGCTGGCTGTCGATCGGAGTCCCCGAGGGAACACCCGCCGCTGCCAGCACGGTCGCCGGCACCGCCGGATCCACGACCACTGCGCATGGTCCGGCCGCTGCACAGGGTGCGAAAGCGCGACACGTCGTGTCCGCAAAGCTCGGTGACCTGACGTCGTTCGCCGTCATCGTCGACGACGTGAACACGAAGACCGTCAACGGTGACCTCGGCGGCGCGAAGAAGCGGATCAAAGACCTTGAGGTGGCGTGGGATGCCGCGGAGGCGGGCCTCAAGCCACGCTCACCCAAGGACTGGCACGCACTGGACGACGCGATCGATGGCGCCCTGACGGCGCTGCGCGCGGACAGCCCGAATCAAGCCGACTGTACGGCCGCGATGCGGGCTCTCGAATCAGCCCTGAACCAGCCACAGAACTGAGGGAGACGGCAGCGACGTGGCCGCCGGTCGTGGTGCCGCC
The DNA here is from genome assembly GCF_047159485.1 of Krasilnikovia sp. MM14-A1004. Classification (GTDB taxonomy): domain Bacteria; phylum Actinomycetota; class Actinomycetes; order Mycobacteriales; family Micromonosporaceae; genus Actinoplanes. The sequence continues at coordinate 4,560,866 of NZ_AP038773.1, forward strand.
TACTCGAGGGGGTGGGCGGCGCCCGCCCGACACCGGTATGGACCCCGGCACCGTTTCCCCGCATCCTCCCGGTCCGTCGATCATCGCCGTCCGGGCGCTCGTGCCGGCCCGAGGCCGAGGGCTCTCGAGACCGATGTCGGCATCATGCCCACATAAGCGGGGCGCTCGTCACCGGGATGGGGCGGGACTCGTCGGGAGCATCACCGCGGACGGGTCGGCGCCGTGATGCAGTCGTGCCGTGTGTGCGCCCGCCTCAGCAGGGTCGCTCACGACCACGGGCACCTCGGCTCGGTCGAGGCGGTCGTCCAGCTGGTCCGCCGTAGCCGAGGACCCCACGAACGTGATCGCGGTCAACACAAGCAGAGCAGCGCCCAGCAGACGCCGCGGTCGCGGCGCCGGCGCCAACATCGCTGCAGCACGCCGCGCGATCTGGCCGTCGGTGGCCGGGAGGACAACCCGGGTGCCGCCGAGGGCACGATCGGCGGGAGTCCGCCGCGCGGCCGCCTTCGCCAGGGCCGCCCGGGCCAGCGAGACAGCGACGAGGCGACGGCTTCCCACTTCGCCAGCCGCAGCCTCGTCCGCAGCCCGCTCGACCGCGTACCGAACCGCGCGGGCGGTGGGGCGCAGCACGGGGTTCGCCGCGGCAACAAGCCGGGTCAGCTGGGTCCACAGATGATGACGGTCCGACAGATGCGCACCCTCATGAGCCAGAACGGCGCGACACTCGTCATCGTCGAGCGTGTGCAGCAGGCCCGTGGTCACCACGATGCGGCCCGCGGTTCCCGGCAGGCCACCAATGGCGTAGGCGTCCGGCACCGCATCGGTCACCACCACGACCCCGCCGACGCCCGGAGTCAGCCGGCGGCACACACCTGCGGCCCGGGCCAGCTCGCCGAGGACGCGCACGGCCACCAGCGAACCGGAACCGAACAACGCCACAGCGCACACCCCAGCTGCCGCCTCGACGGCCACCGGCACCGGCGGCCGATCACCCACGCGATGCGCGGACCAGCTCCCGAGATGCGCCACCTCGGGCACCTGCGCCAGCAACAGGAAGCCCAGCGCCGCCAGCACGATTCCCGTGCCCACCGTCACGACGACCATCGCGGCCGGCAGCGACCGCACGGCGGCCCGCGGCGGGAGCGAACGGGCGATCCACGGCCCGAACAGGCCGAGCGCGAGATTGGCCATCAGTGGTGACCACGCCAACCATGCCATCGTCAGCCTCCCGCCCCGGTGGGCCCCCCGGCGCCATCCCCTCGGGTGCCGCTAGAACGCCGACGGGCATCGTCGCGGCCCGACCCGCGCGCACGTTTGCCACCCGTACCCGGGTTGGTGTCGCCGCCGGACCTGAGATCCGCGAGCAGCTCGCTGAGTAGCCGCTCATCCTCCGGGCCGAGGTCGGCGACGAAGTGCGCCAACACACCAGCGTGATCGTCGCCCGCCATCAGCAGCCGGTGCATACGCGTCGCGACCGCGATCGCCTGCGCCGGGCGGGGGTCCGGCGCCGCACTGTACGCATATGCCCGTCCCGCCACCTCCCGGACAGTCAGCCCTTTCTCGAACATCCGCGCAAGCGTCGTCATGACCGTGGTGTAGGCGAGATCCTCGCCGAGGCTGTCGAGCACCTCGCCAGGAGTCAGGGGCCGACGCGCCGATGTCAGGCAGCCCAGGATCTCGCGCTCCAGAGCGCCGCGTGGCCGACGACCGCCCCCACCGCGCCCCGCGCCGGGCGCCGGCGGCTTCGACCCTGCCATCCCCACCCCCATCGTTCCTCGGCTACTACAGCCAACAATCGTACGACGCATGCTCGTGTTGAGGTCCTCGACCGACCGGGCATGCGCGGGCGGGGATACCCAACAGCTACCCGGGTGGTTGACCCCGTCAGCCGCGCCTTTACGTCCGCCGAGACTTCCGCTCGGCAACCAGCCGGCGGGCCGCGCGGCGGCACTTCCCCCGCGGGCGAAGTTCCTCGGCTCGCCGTTCGCCGACGACAGTCGGCAGACATCATCTGGCGCACTCACCGACGCAGGTGCGTCTGCGCCGTCGATTTCGGGCGTGGCCGCGCGCCTCCCACCTCATCGCTCGGGTGGTGCGTCATGGTGCCCGGGGCATGAACGCCGTGTTGGTGCTGGTGACGGCGGGAAGGGTGTGTTCGGGACGGTCACACTCACACTGGACCTACAGGATGTAGGAGCAGTATCGGTGCGACACCAGGACAGTCTCCGGCCACGAAATCGGCAACCCACCATCGAATCGAAGGCTTCCCACCACCGGCAACCCGCAGGCACCCGCACGGGACCGGCATGCACACCCCACGACCCCGAATCTCCTTCACGTGACCGGCTGACATGGGCCGGACCAACTCGGGGGAGACATCGTTTTGGGCCGCAAGGTGAACAAGGTCGTGACCATGCTCGGCGCCGTGCTGGCCGGCACCACAGCCGTCATCGGCACCGCGGGCACCGCACAGGCCGCCCCAGCCGCCGCACCGAAGCCGACCAAGCAGTGCGTCACCGACAACAAGCTCGTGCCGTCCTGCGGTGTGCTGTGGGGCGCCGCCGCCGGCGGATTCAGCTCACTGCCCCGCGACCAGGAACTGAAGACCTGGGAGAAGGTGTCCGGCCGCACCTCGACGATCTACCACACCTACCACAAGGGTGACGAGGTGTTCCCCACCCCGGCGGAGATCGCAATGACCCGCGACCCGAAGAACCCGCGGGTGCTGCTGCTCAACTGGCGTGTCGAGTACGGATCCACCTGGGCCAACGTCGCTTCCGGCAAGCTCGACGCCCGGATCGACAAGTTCGCCGCCCACATCAAGGCGACCTACCCGAACCAGAAGTTCTTCCTCGTGCTCAACCACGAGCCCGAGGACGACGTCAACCCCAAGCCCGGCTCCGGGATGACCGCCAAGGATTTCGCCGCCTCCTACCGCCACGTCATCCAGCGCCTGCACGCCCGGGGCATCACCAACGCCATCAACGTCGTCGCCTACATGGGCAACGAGAAGTGGATGGCCCAGTCCTGGTGGAAGGACCTCTACCCCGGCGACGACGTCGTCGACTGGATCGGCCTGGACTCCTACGTCAGTGCCGAGAAGGGCTACTACCACTACGGCAAGTTCAACGACCTGCTCGACCGCAGGGCCAAGAACGGCGGCCAGGGCTGGTACGACTGGGCCACCAGCAAGCACCCCAGCAAGCCCATCATGGTTGCCGAGTGGGGCGCCTACCACCGCGTCGGCAAGGTCACCGACAAGTCCGCCCAGTTCAACAGCGTGCTGCCGGAACTGGCCAAGCGGCCCGCGGTCAAGGCCATCGTCTACTTCGACACCAAGAAGGACGCCTTCGGCGACCGCGACATCAGCATCAACAGCTCGGCCACGAGCCTGGCCGCGTTCCGCAAACTCGCCGCCAACCCACTGTTCAACATCAAAATCGCCTAACGAGAACACACCGGGCACCACCACGATGCCGCCGACCGGAACACCGGCCGGCGGCATTCGCTACCCACGAACGCCGCGCCCCAGCAACCACGACGACCGCCTGGCCCGGCACATCGCCACGCACGGCGCATGAATTTCGCCGGCGTAGCACCCGCCGGCTGCACCACCCCCGCCCCGGCCGTTCAGCATTTCCTCAGGGTCCGAATGATGATCCGTCGGTGAACGACAGCCCGGCCATCCCGGATGCGAACGATGCGCCGGCCGGGTGTCGGCCGTTGACGGAGCGTTCGTGTTGCAGGGTCATGAGCCGCCCGCCGGGCAGCAAGCCGACCGCGCCTGGAACCCGCGCGAGCAGTGGGAGATCTCCCCGCCCGGCGTCCATCCGGCGCTGGTCAACGACACCGACTTCCTGGGCGTTCAGCGAACCACCGCGGTCGCCGCACCGGATGATGGCAACCTCAATCGGTACCGGCTGACCGGGCTGGCCACAGGAGCGCTGATCAGCGCGCATCGTGTGGCACGGCAAACAGGCAGGTCGGCCCAGAGACGAACGGTGACCGCCCCGGCTCCGTGCGAACGACTGGGATGCGGGCGCTATCGAACCGGCACGCTGCCGTTCCTGGTGGCGAGGTGGGCACGGATCCGGCCGGACGCCGTTGGATCCGGGCCGGTGGCCGGTGGCCGGTGGCCGGGCACGATCGTGCCCGGCTAGTCTGCCGGGAACGCGGGAGGATTCGATGAAGGCTGAAACAACCCGGCTGCGGGCCGATGCCCAGCGCAACCGTGACCACATCGTGTCCGTGGCTCGAGTCGTGTTCGCCGAGATCGGCCCGGGTGTGCCGATGGACGAGATCGCCCGGCGGGCCGGGGTCGGCGTCGGCACGCTCTACCGCCGCTTCCCCGACCGGGGGGCGCTGCTGCGCGCCGTGGCCCTGGAGAGCCTCTCGGCCATCCTGTCCGACGCCCACGCCGCGATCGATGAGGAGCCGGCCGCCTGGGACGCCCTCACGCGGATCGTCCGCCGGGCCGTCGACCTACGGTTCAGCACGCACGTGACCATGATGGACGAGCACACGCGGCAGGCCCTCAAAGAGGCACCCGACTTCCGACACACCCGCGCCGCGGTGCTCGACGTGGTCGAGCGCCTGGTCGAGCGGGCCCAGGCCGAGGGCTCGATGCGGTCCGACGTCGGCGCTGGTGACGTGTTCGCGGTGGTGTCGCTCCTGCTCAAACCGCCACCGAGCCGGTCCGCGGAGATGTCCGACCTGCTGATGCGCCGCTGCTTGACCCTCATCCTGGACGGCCTGCACTCCGGTGGGCAGAGCGTGCTTCCCGGCGAGCCGATCAGCATCACCGACCTCCACCTGGATTCCTGAGAGCTCACTGTCAACTCTGGACGATTGTCCGGATTCAGCGCTATTCTCAGCGGAAGCGGAGGGTTTTGTTCCGCTTAGATTCGACTGCGACCGATGGAGGTTCCTCGGTGACCGCTCCTGCCTTGCAGACCACCCGCCGCTGCCCGTACGCGCCCCCGGACGAGCACACCCGCATCCGGGACACCGAATCCGGGATCTCCCAGGTCACCCTGCCCAGTGGCCAGGTCGCCTGGGCGCTGAGCCGACTCGAACACATCCGCGCCATGCTCACCGATCCGCGGTTCAGCTCCGACCGCCAGCACCCGAACTTCCCCCGGTTCACCCGCGAGCAACCCGCCTTCGACCTCATGCGCCCATCGATCATCCAGCTGGACCCGCCCGAGCACGGTCCCGCCCGCAAGGCCGTGGTCGGCGAGTTCACCGTGCGCCGCATGGCCGGCCTGCGCCCGCGCATCCAGCAGATAGTCGACGAGCACATCGACGCCATGCTGGCCGGGTCTCGCCCCGCCGACCTCGTACGAGCCCTCTCTCTGCCGGTGCCGTCCCTCGTCATCTGCGAGCAGCTCGGCGTGCCCTACCGCGACCACGACTTCTTCCAGAGCCACAGCTCGGCCCTGCTGAGCCGCACCGTCACCGCCGAGGAACGGCGGCAAGCGGTCACGGAGCTGCGCGACTATCTCAAAGAGCTGATCGCCGAGAAGGCCGCCGACCCCGCCGACGACCTGCTGGGCCGTCAGCTCGCCCAGGGCAACGATCCCGAGGACGTCCTGTCGCTGGCCTTCCTGCTGCTGATCGCCGGCCACGAGACCACCGCCAACATGATCTCGCTCGGCGTGGTGACGCTGCTGGAGCGCCCGGACGAACTGGCGGCGCTGCGCGAGAACCCAGCGCGTACGCTCCCTGCGATCGAGGAGCTGCTGCGGGTCTACACCATCGCCGAGTTCGCCAACTCCCGCGTCGCCGTCGAGGACGTGGAGATCGGCGGCGTAACCATCCGGGCCGGGGACCCCATCCTGGCACTGAGCAACGCCGCCAACCACGACCCGTCGGCCTTCGACGACGCGGAAGAGATCAAACTCGACCGGGGCGCCCGTAACCACGTCGCCTTCGGCTTCGGCATCCACCAGTGCCTCGGCCAGAACCTGGCTCGCATGGAACTGCAAATCGTCTTCGACACCCTCTTCCGCCGCATCCCGACGCTGCGGCTCGCTACACCCGCCGACACGCTGCCCTACAAGGACGACGCCTTCATCTACGGCATCAACGAGGTACCCGTAACCTGGGAGGACCCGGCATGACCAAGATCATGGCGGACCTCGACCGCTGCGTCGGATCGGGCCAGTGCGTCCTGACCGACCCCGACGCGTTCGACCAAAGCGATGAGGACGGTACGGTCGTCCTCCTCCAGGACACCCCGGCGGACGACGAGGCCTTGAAGCGGGCACGGATCGCCGTCGAAATCTGCCCGAGCCGCGCCCTCTCCCTGACGGAGTAGCCGCCCGCACGCCGCGCGGCCACGGTGACCTCGGTCCGCGCCGCGGTGGCGACCACACCCGATTGAGGTCAGGGAATGTCAGTGACGGCCATGGTCGCGGCCTGGAAATGCGATGCTGCCGGGCCGCCTCGACAAGGAGAGCAGGCGGATCACGGCGGCGGGTCTGGCACGATTCTGCTTCGGACCCGCAATTCCGCAGAATGACCACAGGGATATGCATCTACATACATATCCCTGAGCAGGATGTGGGAACCCCGGCGGATCACTCCGCCGGGGTTCCGCAGATGGAACTCGACGTCTCCGTCAACGCGACCAGGTGCGGGCGGCGCCGTCGGTCAGCGCCAGACTACCGGCTGCTTGGCGCCCGACGTGGCAGTGACGTAACCCGCGATCACCCCGCCGTCGTTCACATCCACCGGTTCGGCACGGTTGCCGTCCAGCTCGGTGAACGCGGTGCCCCTGCGCACCCAACCGATCTGCGCCGAGCCAGAGTGGGCGGTGCCGACGGTGAGGTCGCCGCTGCCGTTCATTCCGGTGGGCTGCGTGGCCCACCCCGACCGCGGCTGACCCAAGCTGCCCATCATCCAGCCAGCATGCGGGCCCGTATCGGCGACGTGCTCCCAAACCGTCGCCCTGCCATCGGCGGTTCCGACAATACGGCGGCCGTCTGTGGTGATCGCGGCCGCTCCCGATTCCACAGTCGACGCCAGTGTCAGCGTCGTCGATGAGGCCCCCTGCGTAACAAAGGCGTGGGGCGTGCAGTTGCACCGGTACCCTTGCGTCACTCCTACCACCACGCCGGCGCCCGAGATGTCAGTGACGTAGCCGGTGCCGGAACTGACTTTGATGTCGATGGCCTTGCCGTTGCGCAGCCGCACCGGCGTCCGCTGGGCGAACATGCCGCCACGCCACCCGGCGATCTCGTCGTCGTCGCCGATCGCCGTCGCCGCCACGCCTTCCTCGCTGGTGAGAAGCGTGACGGTGCCGTCGAGATTCCACCGCACCGGGCGGGACACATGGGCGGTCGACGACGACGCCGCGAGGCCGACGATCACGCCGGAGGCGTTGATTGCCTCGGCCACGGAGTACGGGTACTCGGGGACAGCGCGGAGCTTGCGCATCGTGCCGGTCTCGGCATTCCACACCACTGCCCGCCCATCCACGGCGCCGACGACCGTGCCGGCGTTGTTGATGGCGCTCACTGTTACGTCCGACGAGGTGCCCGGTACGGACAGATGAACCAACCGCGGAGCTGCAGCCGGCGCCTCAGCGGCACCGGCAACGCCGGTCCCGGCGGCGATCACCGCGGCCCCCACCGCAGCTGCCAGCATTGTCCGAACTCGCATTGCAGCGTTCCCTTTCGTTGACTTCGGCCACCGCATCCTTCCGGGCCGCCGGCAATGCCACATCAGCGCTGGCATACACCGTCACGTCGGAAAGATCCGTGCGGCCACGGAAGCCCAAGGAAAGCCGGATTCGATTCAGGTTTTCCGAAGAAAGACAAGTACCAGGCCCCGCCGCGGCAAAGGGTTCGGATCATGTTCGGGAATCGTCAGGGTTACCATCCGGCGCCACTTGCCGCGCCTCCCCCGCCCTACCTGACCCCTCGCGGCAGAGGGTCACCCTCACCCTTCCGATCCCCGCTGACTGCCAGTCCCCTGCGCGTACCCGGGCGGTCTCGGGCAGAAATCGAGCCGATGCGTGGCCGCGATCCCGACACGCTGACGACGTCCTGGGCGACGAACGGGTCTTCGTCGATCTGCTTCTGCATCAAGTGCGCGGGCGACCGCGTGGGCGAGCGCCGCCGGGGTCGCCTCGGTCGAGGCGGGCAGTGGTGCGGACTCGCCGAAGCCGGGGAGGTCGACAGCGATCACGTCGAAGCGTCCGGCCAGCGCACCGACCACCGGATCCCAGACACTGCGTGAGGACCCGAGCGGGTGCAGGAGTACCAGTGTTTGTCCCTGCCCAGTACGCGTGTGGGCAGGTTCGACCATTCGTCAGGCTCCTGCCAGATCGGCCGGGTCGGGGGAGGGTCGGTCGGACCATCCGTCCAGCAATGCGTTGACCGCCTCGCATGCCAGGTCCGACACCGAGACCTCTGGGCCGCGCCGAGTCAGTCGCCTGCCAACCGAACGACATACTTGCCCTGGCCCCGGGCTTCGGCCAGCAGTTGTTGCGCCGCAGGCACCTCGGCCAGCGAGTCGAGAACGGTGACCGGCACGGTGAGCTCGCCCAGCGCGATGAGCTCCAACACACGACGCATCGCCTCGGCGACCCGTTGCGGTGCCCGGGCGGACAGGCTGCCGATGCTGAAACCCGAGATCGTCACGTTCCCGCGCAACAAGTGCCCGGCGGGCGGGAGGGCCGCGGGTTGGCGGCCGGAGGCATTGCCGAACAGCACGATGCGTCCGCCCGGGGCGACGACCGCCAGGTCGGTTGCCAGCAGCTCGGTCCCCTTCGGGTCGAGAATGACATCCACGCCGTCGGATGCCGCCGCCCTGATGTCCTCGGCCAGCGCGTCGTGCTGCGTGAGCACGATGTCGTACCCATGTGCGCGGGCGACGTCAGCCTGCCGGGCGGTGCCGACCACTCCGATGCTCGGGCCGCCGCCCAGGATTGGGATCAGCTGGGCGAGCGCCGCCCCGACACCACCGCTGGCGGAGTACACCAGAACCCGTTCTCCGGTCCGCAGCCGGGCGACATCGTCGAGCAGCAGCCAGGCTGTGGCCGTCGCTGCCGGTGTGCCAGCGGCGACGTGTGCTTGCACGCCGCCGGGCAGGACAACAGTCAAGGCAGCGGGCGCGACGACTACCTCGGCCAGCCCTCCGCGGCCGGGCAGCGCCACGACCGACTGCCCAACCGAAAGGTGCCGCACCCCGGCGCCGAGTTCCCGGACCACTCCACAGACCTCGTGACCAGGAATGTACGGCCAGGCCAGGCCGTACCCGGCGTCGCCGCGACGGGCCATCACGTCGGCGAAGTTGATACCGGCGTAGGCGACCTCGATGCTCACCTCTCCCGGCCCGGGACGCGGCTCATCGATCTCCATGATCGACGTCCGATCGGGGCCGTCCGAGGGCCCGGACATCACTACGGCACGCATTTCCCGGTCCTTTCGACATTCGTCGTATGACCACAACGTACTCAAAATGATCGTGGAACGGAGGTGCGGAATGTCACGGCACACTCGCCGCCGGCCCACTCTTGCGCCCTGGCCCGAAGTCCCCCGACCTCCGGTGTGAACAGTCCACGCGGGAATTGTCGGACCCGGCGCAGCCTTCCGAGTGGCGGTTGCGACCGCCCCGCCCCGAGCCCCGGGTGCCCATGCTGCCGGGCGACGGATCCCAGTCCGGCTATCGCAGCCCGCACCTGGTGGCCACCGCATGCTGCGGGCTCGGGGCCACCCTGTTGTGGCTCGCGCGCCGCGGATAGCGCAGAGAATCGAGTTCACCGAGAAGCGCTTCCTGGCAATCTCGTGAGACAAACCCGTTCGGAAGGCGCTCATGTTTGCCCGGCCCGGGATCATGGCTCGGCCGAGCGGCAAGCTGTCGCTTCAGATCAACTCGATGTCGTCTGAAGTCAATTTTGATGGGTCGTCCTGCTGCAGAATTGCAGCGGAGTGGCGACTCCACTGACGTATTTGTTTGCGGCGCGCCGCCCGAACGAGGCCGTGTACGCGCCAGCGGCTCAGGCCGCCTTGGCAGTGAAAGGGAGACCTCGCCATGACAAGAACCTTCCAGAGACGGCGATGACACCGCCATGCTCCGCGAGCATCGACGCGGTGACCAGGTGACGACGACGCGCCACGCCCTCGACGCTCCGTCGGAGGCCGCCGCTGATCTGATGCCCAGCCTGCTGCACCTGTCGACGACCTTCACCGGACGCTAGAAGCACCACCACACATCCCGCCGCCCCGTCCCACGAAGGATCAGCCATGACCACGACCGCACACACCGGCGGGAACCACACGTCAGCACGAGAGTTCATGTCGCGGCGCGACATCGACTTCCTCCTCCACGAGTGGCTCGACACCGATGCGCTTCTCGCCCGGCCGCGCTTCGCCGCCCACGACCGTGACACCGTCGATGCCGTGCTCGGCCTCGCCGAGCAGGTGGCGGTGCGCGAGTTCGCCCCCCACAACCGCGCAGCCGATCTCACCGAGCCGCGATGGGACGGCCGGCAGGTCGAGGTGATCCCCGAGGTCGGGGCAGCGCTGAAGGTCTTCGCCGAGGCGGGCTTCTTCGGGGCTCCGCTTCCGGAGGAGGTCGGCGGCATGGACCTGCCGCTGTCGGTCTACGGCGCCTGCATGTCCTGGTTCCACGCCGCCAACGCCGGCACTACCGGATACGCGCTGCTCACCGTCGGTGCGGCCAACCTGCTGTGCGCCTACGGCACCGCGGATCAGGTGCGCCGCTACGTCAGGCCCCTGGCCGAGGGACGCTTCTTCGGCACCATGGCGCTCTCGGAACCCCATGCCGGGTCGAACCTCGCCGACCTCACCACGAGGGCGGAGGCGCAGGAGGACGGCACGTATCGCCTCTTCGGACGCAAGATGTGGATCTCTGGCGGCGACCACGAGCTGGCCGAGAACATCGTCCATCTCGTGCTGGCGCGCACCGCCGACGCGCCCGCTGGCACACGGGGCGTCTCACTGTTCCTGGTCCCGAAGCACCTCCTCGACGACGACGGCAACCCCGGGGAACGCAACGACGTCACGCTGGCCGGCATCAACCACAAGATGGGCTTCCGAGGCACCGTCAACACCGCACCCGTCTTCGGAGACGGCGCCTACACGCCGGGCGGGCGGCCGGGCGCAGTCGGCTACCTGATCGGCGAGGAGCACCGCGGCCTCGCGGCGATGTTCGCCATGATGAACGAAGCCCGGATCGGGGTTGGCCTGTGCGCGACCGCCCTGGGCTACGCCGGCTACCTGGAGTCGCTGACCTACGCGCGCGAGCGTCTGCAGGGCCGCCCCGTCGGCGCTCCCCAGACCGGCAGGCAGGTCGCACTGGTCGAGCATCCCGACGTACGCCGCATGCTGCTGGCCCAGAAGGCTTATGCAGAAGGGGCACTCGCGCTCAACCTGTTCGCCTCCCGACTCGTCGACGACGTCGCCTCGCTGGATGGGGAGGAGGCAGCGGAGGCCGCACGCCTGCTCGGCGTCCTCACTCCGGTGGTGAAGAGCTGGCCCGCGCAGTGGTGCCTGGCCGCCAACGACCTCGCGATCCAGGTACTCGGTGGCGCGGGCTACACCCGCGACTTCAACGTCGAGCAACGCTACCGTGACAACCGGCTCAACCCCATCCACGAGGGCACCCATGGCATCCAGGCCATGGACCTCCTCGGCCGCAAAGTGCTGCACGACGGAGGCCTGGGCCTCGGCATCCTACTGGCGCGCATCACCAGGACCGCTGACCGCGCTCGCCTCGTGGACGCCACCGGCGCCGCCTACGCCGAGCAGCTGGTGACAGTCGCCGAACGGCTCGCCACCGTCACCGCGTCCCTCGGCGGGCTCGGCGATCCGGCAGCGATCCTCGCCGACGCAACCGCCTACCTCGAGGCGACCGGACACCTCGTTGTTGCCTGGCTCTGGCTGGAGCAATGGCTTGCCGCCAACGGCCAGACGGGAGCCTTCTACGACGGAAAGCGCGCGGCGACCCACTACTTCTTCACCCGGGAGCTCCCCAAGGTCGCCCCCATGCTCGACCTACTCGCTGCGGCCGACCGGTTCACCCTCGACCTCGACCCCCGCTGCCTCTGAGGCCATCCGCCATGACCCGACCGATGGGGATCGTGCTGCTGCCCGGCCTACTCAGGCCGATGCCGACGCGATCGCGACCTTGACCACAATCGCGTCGATGAACACCGCCGCATAGATCGCGTCCAACGGCCGGCGCGACCAGTCGGTCATCTCCTCGATGACCTTGTCGGTGATGCGGGAGATCGTCTCCTTCGACACCGACGCCCCATAGATCTCGGCAAATGGGGTACTGATCTCGCCGGTCGGTTCGACCTCGACGGCCGCTGCTGGCCCACCGCCGAGTACTTCCAGGCCCAGATGTTTGCCGGCACCCGACATGTACGCCGCTGCGGCTGTTGGCGCCCGTGGACTCCCGTTGCATGAAGGCGGTCCACGGCCATCTCCGTAGGACCCCGCGACCCACGACCGGTCGCGGGCGTCGCGCTCGGGGTTGGTTGTCGCTGGTGCCGCAGCCGACCGTGGCAGGACAAGACCTGGCCGGGGGTGCCGTGGCGGTGCCCGGTCCGTGGTGAGCGGTCGCCAGGTAAGGCGCCAGCACCCCGTGGCGGCGCCGCGACCTGTAGCGCGCACACCCTCGCGCTCCGCCGCCGCCCGATGTGACACCGGGGCGGCCCGCTGCCGCTCGGCGAGCGTTCACCAGGGAGTGCACTTGACAGCGGCCGAAACTATAGGGCCGCAAACCGGCACTACGACCCATCGGTCTCGTTCGACCTTGTCGCGGCCACGTCCGCACCACTGCCCATCCGTCCACACGCACCTAACCAACGATCTCGGTAAATGCCATCCAACACCTGTCAATCGTTCAAGCCATGTCCACCGACCTGACAGCCCGACCCACCGCGCCGTCCACCGATCCGCAGAAGCGGCCGAATCTGCGGATCATGGCCACGGTCGCCGTAGTCGCGGTCGCCGCGGCGGCGGTCTACCTGGCGGCGGCACCGATGGGCATCGACCTGGCCGCACAGACCGCGTACGCCGACTTCTGGGTCCGCCACGGCGCAGCCGCCCTGAACTTCGGCTGGTACGGCGGGGTCTCGCCGTTCGGGTACAGCCTGGTCACCCCGGAACTCATGGGCTGGCTGGGCGGCGGCACGACGGGGGCCCGGGCCCTCGGCGCGATCGCCGCCGTCACCGCCACCCTGCTACTCGCCGCGTTGCTGATCCGCACGCACGCGTCCCGGCCACTGCTGGCCGCGCTGCTCGGGGCGGCCGGCGTGTTCGGCAACATCGTCTCGGGGCGGGTCACGTTCACCGCCGGTCTGGTGTTCGCGCTGGCCGCCCTGCTCGCGCTGACCTGGTCACGACCGTGGCCCAGACGCACGGGCGCCGTGATCGGCGGCGTCCTCGCCGCGGCGGCCAGCCCCGTCGTCGGCCTGTTCACCGGCCTGGCAGCCGTCGCCCTGCTGCAGGCCGCAGGTTGGCGGCGGGCCGAGAATCCGGGCTTGCACGGGCGGCGCGTCGACGGGCTACTGCTGGCAACCGCCGCAGCGGTACCGACCCTGGGGATGGCCGCACTGTTCGGCGCGGACGGACCCATGAACACCATCGCCTCCGACACCCTGCGGTCGTGCACCGTGAGCCTGCTGGTGGCGCTGCTGGTACCACGCCCCGCGATCCGAATCGGCGCACTGCTGAGCGCGGCCGGTGTCCTCGCCGCGAGCATCCTCACCACCCCGGTTGGTCTCAACGCCGGGCGGCTGTCGGCGACGTTCGCGCTGGCGATCCTGGCCGGGTACGCGACCCGGCCCGCGTGGCTCCGGGTCCCCTTCCCGGCCGGCGGGGCGCCTCGGACCGCCGCGGCTGCGGTCCTGGTGGGCACGGTCGCCATCTGGCAGCACCCGGTGGCGGTCAGCGACCTGCGCAGTGTCGGCGATCCCACGTCGTCCCCTGCCTACTTCGCGCCGCTGCTGGACGAATTGGCCCGTCATCAGCCGCAGGGTCGCGTCGAAGTGGTGCCCACCGCCCACTACTGGGAAGCCGCCTACGTGCCCGGCACCGCGCCCCTGGCCCGGGGCTGGCTGCGGCAGGCCGACACCGCACGCAACGCGGTCTTCTTCCAGGGCCGGCTCACCGCGTCCAGCTACCTGCGCTGGCTGAAGGACACCGGGGTCTCGCTGGTCGCGCTCGCCGACGCGCCGTCGGCGTCGGTCGCCGGGCAGGAGGCGGCACTCGTCCGGTCCGGGCCGTCCTACCTGCGCACCCTCTGGCACAGCGCACACTGGACCCTGTACGCGGTAGCCGGCGCACCGACGATCGTGACCGGGGCGACCCTGGTGTCGTCGACGGACGGCGCCGTGGTGCTCGACGTGACGTCGCCCGGCAGCGTGTCGCTCCGGGTGCGGTGGTCGCGATGGCTCGCCGTCACGGGTCCCGACGGCTGCCTGGCACCTGCCGCCGAGGGCTGGACTGCGCTGATGGCACGGGCTCCCGGGCGGTACACCGTGACGGGATCGATGGTCGCCGGACCGCGATGCTGACCATTCAGTTCCGTTCCCGACGCCGGAGACCGCTCTTCGACACGACGGCCGCACGAGCGTCGGCCCTTCAGCAGGGCTGACGGGTGGTCGTGCCCGGGAACGCGAAAGTGCCTTCCGAGCTGGAACGATGCGCCCGGGCCCGTCTCGGCGTCGACGGCCGGGTCCCGAAATCGACGCCGGCTCCGCCTTGTGACATATAAAGATCATCTTTATATTGAACGGTATGGCCGAACCGATGCGCGATCCCAGCTTCTGGGTCCTCACCGCCCTAGCGCCCGAGCCGCGGCACGGCTACGGGGTGATCCGGGAGGTGGGCCGACTGTCCGGCGGGCAGGTGACGTTGCAGGCCGGAACTCTGTACGCGGCCCTCGACCGGCTCACCGCGCTCGGCCTCATCGAGGCGGACCGTGAGGAGACGGTGGACGGACGGCCGCGACGTTACTACCGGCTCACCACCGACGGCGCTGCCGCGCTGGACGCCGAGACCGAGCGGCGGCGGGCGGCCGTCGCTGCGGCCACCGCGCAGCTGTCGGCCCGCCGTCGACTCGGGCTGAGCCCGGGCGCGTCGTGAGCGACCGGCTCGCCCGCCGGTACGGCCGCCTGCTCCGTTTCTACCCGCCCGGGCCGCGCCGCGCCGAGATGCTCGGCACCCTGCTGGAGTGCGCGCCGGCCGACCGCGCCCGGCCAACCGTCAAGGACGTCGTGAACCTGACTCGCTTCGGGCTGCGCGCTCGCCTCGGCCGGCCGGCCAGCACCGGCGTGGTCGTCCTGTCCCTTCTGGTCGCGCTCGCCTGCGGACTGCTCGGCGCGGCCACCAGCGCCCGCCTCGGGTGGATGCTGCAGAAGCCGCTGCCCTCGGGCGCGGAGGCGCAACGGCTCACGGCGACCGCCTTTCCCGGGCTGTCGGTGCTGGGCGGCGGCGACGCGCCGCCGTTCGTACCTGCCTTCGGTGCGGACGGCGGTGAGATCTATGGCTACGCCGAGTACTGGGTGCGCAACACCGCGGAGACCCGGGAGGTACCGGCGTACACGAAGGGCGTCCGCGACCGCCTGGCCGGCGCCGGCTGGCAGATCCGCGACGACGTCTCCTCCGACGAGGACCACGACCAGCCGTCGTGGAGCGCTGAATTCTCGGCCACCCGGGGCGGGCTGACCCTGGCCTACGGCGCCTACTACGTGAAGAACCACCCTTGGTATGACTCGGACGGCTCGGCCGGGTTCCGGTTGTCCCGCACGACGCCGCCATGGCCGGCCTGGTTCGCCGTGCCCGGCGCGCTGCTGGCCGCGTGCGTCGGCTGGCTGTTGTTCGGCTGGGCGAGCCGCCGCAGCGAGGGCCACCCGGGGCGGACCCTGGGCGCGGCCGCACTCGCCGGGTCGGCGATGGTGGTGCTCGCGCTGAGTCTGTTCGTCATCTGCGTGTGGTCCGCGCAACCCGATCCGCTGGAGGGCAGCCCGCTGTGGACGACCCTGGATCAACTGTCCCGGGCTCCCACCACGCTGGCGCTCGGTCTGGGCCTGCTCGCACTGGCGACGGCCGTCCTGCCGGCCCGGCCGCGGGTCTTCGCGGCGGCGACGCTCGTGCTGATCACGGTGGGCGCCATGACCGGCTGGCCGGGTTGGGCGCGCCCGGGATGCACCCCGTCCGGGCCGCCAGCCGACCTCCCGGCCGCCGAGGTCGCCTCCAGCCTGCTGGCCCGCGTCTACGTCGCCAAGGACGCCTCCGACGACCAGCGCAACATCGCCCAGGCCGCGATCTGGCACGTGCCGTCCGTACGGACCACCTCCTGGTCCGCCGATGCGACGGACCAGGACTTCCGGGACGCGTACTGCAGCGGCGGCCCCATCACCGGCGCCTCGCGGGCGACACTGCCCCAGTTCTGGCAGGTCGAGCTGAGCAGCCCCGGCGCGTTCGAGGGCCTGGTCGCCGAGGTGGGCAACCTGCCCGGAGTGGCCGCCGTACGGCACGCCGCTTCCTGACACCGACAAGCGGCACACGAAAAGGCGCAAGATAGACCGACGGTGGCGACCAGCTCCAGCAGTGCGTAAACGGAGCCCGGGAAGTCCCTGCTCGGCAGAGCGCCCTGTTGGCCAGCAGAATGCCGTCCCCTGTCGGGCGTATCGGTATCCACGACCCACGCCAGACCCGTCGATCAGCATGGATCAGGCGCGTTCCATCGCCGGATGCCGCCGATTGCGGCACCCGGATCTGGAACCAGCAGATGAGAGTGGATGTCGTGGTCACGGCTCGCGGGGTTATCGCCGGGTGGCGGGAGTCGTCGCCGAATGTTCCGAGCCTGCCTCCAGGGATGACCCGACCCCACGGAGGTTGGTGCGGACCACCACGCTGAGCAGAAACACGCCGCAAACGGCCTGCTCGACACGCAACCACACCGGGAACGCACCCGGCCAGGCGACAACGACGATGATCGCGGTCAGCACCACCGGGGAGATGATGCGCAGCCGGCGAAACGAGCCGCGGTGGCCGGTGGCCGCACGGCGGGCGAGGACCAGGAGAATCGCCGCACTCGCCGCGACCAGTGGCGTTCGGATCCAGACGGCTGTGGTGACGAGCGTCGGGTTGTGGCGCATCAACACCGTGGCAACGATGGTGGCCAGGCTGATCACCAGGAACGCGGACAGCAGCTTGACGACGGTGTTCAGGTGGTCGTTCTTCATGCTGCTCAGCCTGCGTTCGCGCAGTCGGGTACCGCATCGGCGCGCGGACTGACATCGCGCCTCCACCCGTGGGTGGACACGCCTCTATGCCCATGCGCCGATGCTGCCGCAGCGGAGGTCCAATAGGTTCGGTGGGTGCAGACCGAGGAGCCGATGCTGACCCGTCTCCGCGTCGTTCGGTGGATGCAGTTGCTGACACCGCTCATGCTGGCGTGGTTCGTGTGGGCCGCCGCCACTGCCCAGCCCGGCTTCGGGCTGACCGGGAAGCGGCTGATCGTCGTGCTGGCCACCGTCGTGTTCGTGGCCGGGGTGTTCGGCCGCAACGCAAGCGCCGAACCACCGATCCGGCCGCCTCACGCGGTCTTCGTCGCGGCGATGCTGGGCAGCTCGGTGACGCTGGTGGCGGTGCAGCCGAATGGCCCGGGCTCGGTGGCGGTGCTGGTCGCGGTGCTGTGCGCCGCGACCGGGCTGCTGCCCGTACGGGTGGCTGTTCCGGCGTTGATCGTCGCGTTCGTGGTGCTCGAAATGGTGGCTTCGATCACCGGACAGGACTTTGGCTTTCTGGCGGTTCTCGCCGCGTTCGCCGTCCTGTTCGGCGCGCTGTACCTGGCGTTCCGGCTGGCCGAGGCGCAGCGCGAAACCCAACGGCTGCTCGCCGAGCTGGAAGCCGGCCAGGCGGCGCTGACCGAGGCGGCCGGGCTGGCAGAACGCCAGCGACTGGCCCGGGAGATGCACGACGTGCTGGCCCACTCGCTGTCGGGTCTGTTGCTGCAGCTGGCGGCCGCCCGCATGCTGGTCGCCGAGGATCCGGCCGACCCGCGCCTGCGCGTCGCCGTCGACCGCGCCCACCATCTTGCCCGGACCGGTCTGGAGGAGGCTCGTGGGGCCATCGGCATGCTCCGCGACGACGACCTGCCCGGACCGGACCGGCTGGCCACCCTGGCCGAGCGGTTCACCCGCGACCAGGCCGTGCCGTGTGACTTCGCGGTGTCCGGGAAACCGCATCCATTGCAGTCGCAGGCGCGGCTGGCCCTTTACCGGGTGGCACAGGAGGCGCTGACCAACGTGACCAAGCACGCCACGCCGACGCGGGTCTCGCTGCACCTGTCCTACGAGTCGACGGCCACCCGCCTGATCGTCGAGGACTTCGCCGACCGGCCGCCGGTGGTTCCCGGCGAGACGGACGGTTACGGGCTGACCGGGATGCGCGAACGTGCCGAGCTGCTCGGTGGCACCCTCAGCGCGGGCGCGACCGGCCATGGGTTCCGAGTCGAGCTGGCGGTGCCGGCATGATTCGGGTACTCGTCGCCGACGACCAGCGGGTGGTCCGCGAAGGGCTGAGCATGGTGCTCGCTCTGATGAAAGACGTCGAGGTGGTCGGTGCGGTCGCGGACGGTGCCGAGGCGGTCACCCTGGCCCGGGCCGTGCAGCCGGATGTCGTACTCATGGACCTGCGGATGCCGCGGTGCGACGGGGTCGAGGCCACCAGCCGGCTACGCACCGAGGCACCGCAGGTCAAGGTAATCGTGCTGACCACGTACTCGGACGACCGATCGGTGCTGGATGCTATCCGGGCTGGTGCTCGCGGCTACCTGACCAAGGACGCCAGCGGAGAGCAGATCCACGAGGCGCTACGGATGGTCCTCGACGACCACGCGGTCATCGACCCGGCCGTACAGCGGCATTTGATCGACGCCATCGCGGGTGCCCCGGCCGCGCGGGTGGAGCTCCGGAATGGTCTCACGCCACGCGAGACCGAGGTGCTGTCGCTGATGGCGCGGGGCCTGTCCAACGCGGAAATCGCCACTCGCCTGGTAGTCAGCGAGGGCACGGTGAAGAGCCACATCAACCACCTGTTCGCAAAGATCGGCGCCCGCGACCGGGCACAGGCCGTCGTGTACGCCTTCCGGCACGGCCTGGACGAGACATGACCCGTCCCTGCCCGGCGCCGACTCCGACCAGCCGACGTCGACGGCCCTCACAAACTGACCCTTCCGATAGCCAAGGTACGCAAGCTGTACCCGACTCAGCGTTCTGAAAGCGACTCGGTGATCAGCGCGCTCTCGTGCCGCGATCCGCACATCCGCGACACATTCTTACGCCCAAGTAGACGGTGGGGTGTGCCCGCCCCACCGACCGTCCCGCAGCGGCCGTGACTGTCGGCTCTGGAAATGCGGCGGGGCCACGCAGACCGGTCAAGGTCACGTTAGAGGGGGCTGGGGAGGCCCACTTCGGTGTTCGGCTGTCCGAGCCAGGTCGATAGCCAGTCGAAGGCAGGCGCCTCCATCGCCCGCCAGCTCTGGGTGCTGTGCCCACCGCCGTTGATGTACGAGGTTGTCAACGCAAGCGGATTGTGCCCCGCTTTGGCGATCGCGACCGTGGCGTTGAATGCGCCGGTATCGGCGCGGGCGCACGCCAGGTAGAGGGCGGCCGCGGGGACCGGCAGATGTTGCAGCCGCCACAGGATGTTGTAGGTCGTGTGCTCCGACCCGTCGCCCACGTGGATGCCGGGATCCAGGTAGCCCGAGAGACTGGCCGCGGCCGCGTACTGGTTCGGATGGCGCAGCAGCAGCTGGGTGGCGCAGTAGGCCCCGGCCGAGAAGCCGATCAGGCTCCAGGCGCTGTGATCGGAACGTACCTTGAAGTGGCTGCGCGCGTACTCCGGCACGTCCTGGGTCAGGAATGTCTCGGTTTGCGCGGAGCCGACGAGGTTGGTGCACTCGGTGTCCAGCCGTAGCGGCCGGGGCGACTGCTGCGGGAACAGAACGACGGTGGGCGCCATGCGCCCGGCGGCGATCTCCCGGTCGAGGATCTTCGGGGCGTTCAGGGCATGCAGCCACTGGGCGGGCACACCGGGATAACCGTGCAGAGCTTCGATCACCGGGTACCGCAGCGATCCGGCTGGGTCGTATCCGACCGGGAGATAGACCCACATCGGCATGCTCAGCTTGCTGGCCGCCCCGGTGACTGTCACGGTGACGACGCGTCCGCTCCCGCGGACCGTCGAAGTGACCGGACCGGCGGAGATCGGGCCGGTGGCCGGTGCGGCGGACTTGGTGTCCGGCACGGTGTCGTGCTCGGACGTCCAGCTCGGCCAGAAGTCGACCTCATGATTGACCCAGGAGCCCGCGAACGCCACCGAGGTGACCACGCAGGCCAGGACGCTGACACCGCGCAGGACGACGCGGCGCCACCCCTGGGAACGGTTCCAGAAGAGGGCGAGCGCGGCCGCCGCCAGAATCGCGGCGACGACCGTGACCAGCTCAATGCCGGTGCTGTCCGGAGCCATGCCCCTGGTCCTTTCCGGTCGGGGCGGTCGGGGCGCCTGAGGGCCCGGACGATGCGTGCGACCGTGGGTGCCTGACCGGGAGGAATCTGACCGGTGGTGACGACGGTGCCAGGGGTGGCGGAGTCTGGCCGCCGGCCCAGGTTACGGCGGTGGCCAGGGCGACCGGGACGGAGCCCGAGCGGCTGACGAAGGTCGCGATGCCCGCCGGCACCTCTTTGTCGCCCACGCGTCCGCCGACCGTGGCGGCGTTTGCGGTTCGGACGGTCACGTCCGTCGACGTGGTCCTCGCCCGCGCCGGCTTCGACCTGGCCGTAGGCCGCGACGGTGGCTTCCTGCCGCTACGCGAGGATGCCTTCTTGGTCGGAGGTGGAGACGGCTGGCCGCCGTACACGGTCGCCACCGCCGGGTACTGGGCGGCCGCGGCCACCACGGCTTGCCCCACCAGAGGAGCATCGGCGGGCGCGGTGACGACCGCCCACCGGTGGCCGGTGACCCGCAGATCGTGGTCCAGCCGCTCAGGCAGCGCCGTCGTCAGCGTCTGTGCCGTCGTGCCGGGGGTCGTGGTCACATAGACCACCACGTCGCTGCTCGCGTTGGCCGCGACACGCAGCGCGGTGGCGTCCTGGCCGGTCGCCGGCCAGCCGGGTGCGGCGTTAGCGACCACGAGGACCACCGAGTATCGCCACTGCGGGTGGCTTAGATACCCGGCCGGGACGACCAGGGTGGGCGCCGCGGCCAACCGCCAGCCGGTCCAGCCCGCGGGCTTCCAGGGCAAGGCCTGCGGCTGGCCACTGCGGGGGCCTGCCAGGGTGGCCAGCTGCTGATCGAGGCTACCGGCGACGGTGTGATAGACCGGTTCCGTCGATCCGCCGGAGTCGGAGGCGACCAAGGCGTCCCATGTCGGATAGAAGTCCTCCTCGCGGTTGACGACCAAGCCGACCGAAATCAGCAGAAGAGCCTCGATGAGCAGCACACCAGCCATGCGGGGCAGGAACCGTAGCCGCCAGGACCGACCCCATACCCACACGGTGCCAGCCACGACGGCCGCGGTGGCGAGAAAGGCCAGCGCGATCAGCGACAGGCTGGTCAGCGGCATGTTAGACCTACTCCTCTGTCCGCGCCGAGCTACCTCGGTGGCGTCAGGTGCCCGCTGACTCCCGAGGCAGACTCGCGTGAATGCCCGACTGGATTCGAGCCAGCTGTTCTGGGCTCCTCAGCTCTTCGACCGCGGGGCGTGCGGCCGCGACAAGAGTAGCTGCGGCTCGCAAGGTGCCCTTCTTCCGACGGTGATCGCCGTCGATTCATGTCGCGAAGGCTGCCGGAGCTCTCGCCACCTGACGTACACGGCGCTGCATTGGTGGGGCTCCGGGACGATTTTGCGCCCTGCACCGCTGCAGACTGGTGCGAGGATGTCGCAAAGCCGTCATGGCAGCCGCCGACGCGCGGCGTTCGGTCTCGTGTGGACGCCGCTCTACACGCTGATCGCGGTCGCCGGTGCCCGCGTACTCAACCGGACAGCGGCGACGAGCGCCGCACGTACGCGCAGAACCTGGCGCTGAACGCCGTTGTCCTTCGGAGCTCGGGCGATCCTGAACCCGGCCGGGACCCAGATGGCGAGCCGATCGAGCATGGTGCGCGGGAGAAGCTGTCGATCTTAGAAGTGCCGTGCGGGTGGTGGGGAACACCATGTCGGGGTGGCGCACATGGCCGGCCGGGCGGCTGCCAGAAGCCGTGGTCGCGGTGTCTGCCGCCGCGGTGGTAGTGGCTGCCGGGCTGGTGCCGGGCGCGGCGTACCGGGAACTGGCGGTGTTGCAGATGTTGGCGCCCTGGCCCAACCGCCCGGGGTGCTACGCCGCGCCCATCGCAGTCCGCCCCAAGGCCAAGCCGTCGAGGTCACCGTCGACTCCGCCAGCGCGATCAGCCGGACCTCATCACGTGCGGGCGATGCCACTTCGTGGGTGACCCGCCATGCTGCGGTGATGATGCGCGGTGGGGTGGCACTGGTGCTCGCGGTGGTGCTCGCTGGCGGGGCTGTGGCGGGCTGTGGCCGGTTGGCGTCGTCCGCCGGCGGCCCGACGTCGAGCCACGGCCAGGCGGAGCGGTCGATCGTCGCGCTGGGCGATTCGGTGCCGCACGGTACGAACTGTGACTGCACGCCGTATCCGCCGCTCACGGCCGAGGCGGTCAGCGCCGTGTCCGGCTACCCGGTGAGCGCCACCAACGACTCCGTCAGCGGCTACACCAGCAGGGACGTGGTGCATCAGCTCGACGCCGACCGCGCCGTGGTCACGCACCTCGGCGGCGCGGACGCCGTGGAGATCGAGGTCGGTGCGAACGACGTGGCGTACACCGACTCCTGCGGCACCGCCCTGGCCTGCTACACCGCCAAGATTCCGCAGGTCGAACAGAACCTCACGACGATCGTCGGACGGGTGCACGAGCTGACCGGCGGTGCACACGTCCTGATCGTGCTGCTGGACTACTGGAGCGTATGGCTCGGCGGCAGCTATGCGGCGGCCCAGGGCGACGCGTACGTCGCGACAGCCCAGGAGCTGACCGACGCGATCAACACCGCGATCAGATCGGTGGCCACGGCGTCCGGATCCGCCTACGTCGACCTTCGGGCCGCCTTCAAGGGCCCCAGCTACGCCTACGACGAAACACACTACCTCTGCGACGACGGCGACCACCCGAACGCGGCCGGCCACCGGCAGATCGCCCAAGCCACCTCGGAGGTGATCGAGACCGCGCTGCATCTCGGGCCGCCGACTGTGCGTCAGGGATTCCCGGCAACCCCGGCCCGGCAGGCTGGTCGACCTCGTGTTGTATCAACTGAGCTGTGGATGTGAACCTGTGGGTCTGCGGCCGTCGCGGACATCTGACGTACGCGCCGGTTGAGGATGATCTCCGTGCCCGACTGCACGTGGGGACCGCACTGGGCGCGGCGTGGCGTTGCCTGCGCTGCGGCGACTTCGTTCTGGGCGAGCCCCGGCTGGCCGGTCCGGCCGCCGACGCGCCGCTCGTGCCGCGTGGCCGGGCGCTGCGCGACACGATCATCCTGCGGCTGCTTGCCTTCGAGCGCTTCACCAAGGGCGTGCTCGTTCTCGCCGCCGGGTACGGCGTGATCCGGTTCCGCGGCAGCCGGGATGCCATCGAGCGCGCGTTCCACGAGGACGTTCCCCTGCTCAAGCCGTTCACCGACAAGCTCGGCTGGAACCTGGAGAATTCGGCGATCGTGGAGACCATCCGGCACGTCCTCGAGGCCCGGTCGGACACGCTGCTCTGGGTCGCTATCGCCCTGATCGTGTACGCGGTACTGCAGCTCATCGAGGGTACCGGCCTGTGGCTGCTCAAGCGCTGGGGCGAGTACTTCGCGCTGATCGCCACGTCGCTCGGCCTGCCCATCGAGATCTACGAGCTGACCGAGCGGCTCACCTGGTTCCGAATCGCGGCACTTGTGATCAACGTGGCCGCAGTGGCCTACCTGCTAGTGTCCAAGCGACTGTTCGGGCTGCGCGGCGGGCGCGCGGCGTACGAGGCCGAGCGGCACGAGATGAGCCTACTCGAGGTGGAGCACGCGGCCGCGCGGCGATCGGCGGAGCCGATTACAGACCTGGACCGGGTAGCCGGGTAGTTCGCACTGCTCATCGGCCAGCTGACGCCCGTTCGACCGCAGCATTCTGCTCATCCGGTCCAACGCGGTCGGCAACTCATTGCCACGGATTGAGCGCCCCCGGGCGAGTGGGAAGGTGTGGCCGTCCGCCCGACCGGATCCACTCACTACCGTGAAGGCCTATGACAGCGCCGCCGCTCCACCCCGTGGACGTTTTTCTTCTACTTCTCGACGGCGATCGGATTCTGCTCGGGTCGCGGGGGACACCCGCTTCGCGGACGGACAGTGGAACCTGCCGTCGGGAAACTCGAAGAGGGTGAGGACGTGATCAACGCGGTGATCCGCGAGGTCTGGGAGGAGGTCGGCGTCCGGGTGCCGACCGACGACGTTCGTCTGGCTGCCACGGTCCACTCCCGTGCAGCCGGAGGCACACCGTTCTCGGCGAACTGCGTGCGGGCGTTTCTCGCGGGCAAGCCCTTGCTGGTCGCCGGCTGGTCCGACTTCGGGCGGGACCGAGTCACGCCCGGGCCGTCCCTGCATCTTCCCCGCGCCCACGGTGCGAGCAGCCGCATGCTGGCGACCGTTTCGATCATCTCCGCAGGTCAAGCCTCCCTAGCACCGCAGCCTCCGCTCTGGGCGGTGCCGGCGCGGTCACTCCCCCGCCGGGCCAGCCGCGGCCACGCGGGCGGGGCTGGGTGAGCAGTAGCGCACCCGGTAGAGACGGGTCCTTGCCGGTTTCGGCGAGGCCCAATGCCCGCCGGTCTTCGAGCGGACGGTCAGCGCCGGGTGCCGATGAATGTCATCGCCGCAGCCAGGCCGGCCCAGGCCCGCGGATACACCCGGCTGTTCTCCGCGACCGGCCACGGCACGGTGTTCTCCATGCTGCTGCCCGCCGCCATCGAAGCAGCGCAGCAACGACCGCGGACCGAACCCGCCCGGGTGCGCGGCTACCACGGCGACGAGACGATCCTGGTCGTAGACGACGAAGACGGCATCCGCGAGGTCGCCCGCCGCGTTCTGACCAGCCACGGCTATCGGGTGCTCACCGCCGCCGACGGACCCCAAGCCATCCAGATCGCTGCCCGCCACCCGGACCAAATCCACCTGCTGCTCACCGACGTCATGATGCCCACCATGCCCGGCACTGAGGTCGCCGAGCAGATCACCGCCCTGCGGCCCGGCCTACCGGTGCTGTACATGTCCGGATACGCCGGGCCCGTCCTCGCCGCAGCCGGCACCCTCGACCGAACCATCGCACTTCTGGAA
Source organism: Krasilnikovia sp. MM14-A1004 (assembly GCF_047159485.1). Taxonomy (GTDB): domain Bacteria; phylum Actinomycetota; class Actinomycetes; order Mycobacteriales; family Micromonosporaceae; genus Actinoplanes. The sequence goes on from NZ_AP038773.1 coordinate 4,586,267, forward strand.
AAGCCCTTCACCATCCCCACGCTGCTCAGCAAGGTCCGCGACGTCCTCATCCACCAGCCTGCCGACGCAGCCAGCGGGCACGGTCCGGGCTGAAGGCGGCGGCACGTGGGCGAAGTGCGACAGTCGGAGTTTGGCCTCAACAGCCCTGCAAGACCGGATCTTCGTACCCGCAAACCCGGCGCCGAGGTGATGGGAGCGCTCGTGGCGGTTATTCGGCGCCGCCGAACAGGGTAAGCAGAGCTGGTGGAAAGCGACGTTATTGGCCGGTTCGTGTGCGTCCGGGGCGCTGCCGAGCACAACCTTCGGAACGTCGACGTCGACATTCCCCGCGGTGCCATGGTCGCCGTCACCGGCGTCTCCGGATCGGGCAAGTCCTCGCTGGCCTTCGGCACGCTCTACGCCGAGGCGCGGGCAGCCGGTGCTGCTCGGCCCGCCGTTCATACCGAATGCAGCGGCCGCGCGGCTGCCTCACCCAACCGGGCGAGATGCTCATGGATGAGGCGTACGGCCATGGCACCCTCGCCGACGGCGGACGCGACCCGCTTGATCGATCCGCTGCGGACGTCCCCCACGGCGAGGACGCCGGAACGGCTGGTTTCAAGCAGGCTTGCCGGGGTGGGCGCCGCGCCGGCTCCCACTCGTGCGCCGGTGAGCACGTAGCCGTGATCGTCCAAGGCGACATACTGCGCCAGCCAGCCGGTGCACGGCTGCGCACCGATGAAGATGAATAGCACGCTGGTGGGGATCTCTCGCCGGTCGCCGGTCGCGTTGTCGGTGACCACGATCGTGCGCAGCCGCCCCTCCTCGCCGAGCAGTTCACTCACCTCGGTGTTCCGCAAAACCTCGACGTTCGGCAGTCGCTCGATCTGGTCGACAAGGTATCGGGACATGTCCCGGGCCAAGTCGTCGTGCCGGATCAGCAGCCGTACCGTGCTCGCGTACCCGGTGAGGAAGATCGTCGCTTGCCCGGCGGAGTTTCCGCCGCCGACTACGGACACCGGCTGGCGCGTGCAGAATGTCGCCTCCATGAAGGTTGCGGCGTAATAGATGCTGGTGCCCTCGAACTCTGCGAGGCGACGGACATTGAGCCTGCGATACCGCGCGCCGGTGGCGATCACGACCGTCCGGGTCCGCAGCGGCGCACCGTCGTCGAGGGCCACGACGTGGTGGCCGTCGCTCGCCTCGAGCCGGATCGCCTCGGACGGGATGGTCAAAGTCGCGCCGAACTTCTTCGCCTGGATGACGGCGCGGTCCGCGAGGTCCGCACCGGAGATGCCGGCCGGGAAGCCGAGGTAGTTCTCGATGCGCGACGACGTTCCGGCCTGCCCACCAGGCGCCACCGCGTCAACGACTATGGTGGACAGCCCTTCGGAGGCGCCGTAGACGGCTGCGGCAAGACCGGCCGGTCCGGCGCCCACGACGACGAGGTCGCACGTCGCCTCGCCGGAACCCGGCGCCTTCAGTCCTGCCAATCGAGCCAGCTCGGCATTGGAGGGATTGCGGAGCACCGTATCCCGCCAGATCACCACCGGGGTTTCCTGCGGCGGGACGGAAAGGCGGCGGAGAAGTTCCTCGGCCTCCGGATCCTTCTCCAGATCGATCCAGATGTATGGCACCCGATTGCGGGCGGCGAGTTCGCGCAGCCGCCTGGTGTTCGGATCGAACCGGGAGCCGATGATCTTGATGCCGGCGATGCTTCCCACCAGCAGTTCGCGGCGCGTCAGATAACAGCGCAGGATGAGGTCACCGAGTTCCGGTTCCTGGCGGACCAGGTCGTACAGCACCGGCAGCGCGACCGCGAGCACCTTTCCCGGGGTGGCGGCCACCATCGAGACGAACGACGGCTGGCCGGTGAGCAGGCCCAGTTCGTCGAGGAAGCGGTGAGGCCCGTGCACCCGGACGATCCGGGCGTGCGGAGTGCCGTGTCCTTCGATGACGGCCACGCGGCCCGACAGGACAACAAAGAAATCGCGGTCCCGCTGTCCTTCGGCAACGAGCACGTCGTCGGGCTGAACCGTGCGGGTATCGCCGTGCCGGCGGAGCAGGGTCAGGTACCGGGTGGGCAGTCGCGGATACGCGCCCCCGATGTCCGGTGTTTCGTCGAGGTTCTCAGCAGTCACGTGTCACCCCGTAGCGCGTCGTCGACCCACTCGCGCGCCTCGGTGACCGGCGCCACCGACGGCGTGGAACATGAGCCCTCCCCGTTCACGGTCGTCGTGTGTGGGCCCGCCCTCAACGGCGGCGAACAACGGGTTCGTCGCGCGCAGATGGGTGCGACTGCCTTGGCCAATGGTCGCGTCCTCCACCGGCGGTCGCGGTAGAGCTTCGGCGGGGCCGGCCGTCGCTCGGAGCGGAGCGGGCATCTGCGCCCCTCCATCGCAACAGCCACTCCGGCGGGTGTCGATTGGCAGATTTACCAATCGGTTGGACTTGCGAAGTTTGCGGCCGCTGTCGGGGGGTAGGCCCTTCAGGTGCACCTGTCCGGTCGTGAGGAGGTGCAGGCTGTGACCGAGTCGCTAGCGGTGGCGCTGGAGCTGACCGCAGAGATCAACCGGGTGACCCCGGCCAGCGACGACCTGCCAGAGGACCTGGCTTTCATGTGGGATCTGATGAAGCGGATCGTTCCGTTCGCAGCGGGCTGGATCGGCACGCTCGATGAAGATCAGCGCCGCTACACCACGGTCACATCCGTCGGCCATGATCGGGACAGCCTTGCGTACATGGAATCGGAGGAGCTGACCGAGCTGAGGAAGACGGGCGGCCTGCTGCAGCGACGTCGGCCCATGCGCCTGCGGGACGCACCGCCGCACACGGCCGAGCTGCCGTGCTGGTCCGGACACTGGTGGCCGGCTGGATTCCGCGAAGGCCTCGCCGTCCCGCTCGTCACCCAGGACGGTCGCCACCTGGGCGTGCTCGCCCTACACACTGACACGGCCACCCAGCCGACCGCTGAGGCCCGGGACGTGATCGGCGCGATTGCGCCGGCGATCACCACCGTCCTGGATCCGATGACCTTGTTGGTCGGGCTGGCGCAGCTGGTCCACGGCGCCACCGCCGCCGCCGTCGTCGACCGCCGAGGCACCGTCACCCCGCTGCCCGGGATGGCGACCGATCCCCTGCTCACCAGATGCCCGGACGTCGTCCCCACAGCGGTCGACAGTCTGACCGACCGGGTCCGGCACACCTCGTTCCTCTGCCCGGTCCGAGCGGACGACGGCCGGGAGGGCTACGTCCAGGTCACCGGCCTCGCCTGTCCGCCGAGCACATCGGAGAACCTGGTAGGGCTCGTCCTGATCTCGCCCCCCGGGGACCTCTGCGCGCTGACACACCGGGAGCTAGTCGTCCTCGGCCTGGTGATCGAGGGACGCGCCAATCGAGACATCGCGGCCCGGCTGTTCATCACCGCGCGGACCGCCGCGGCACACCTCGAACACATCCGGGCGAAGCTGCGCGCGCCGACCCGAACCGCCGCTGCGGTGCTGGCGACGCGCCGTGGCCTGTATATCCCGTACCGCCTCATCGATGGCGGAACGGACGGCCGTGAGGTGACGATCAGGGCTGGATGGTGATCCGGTTCTCCACCTCGATTACGCCGGGCGCCCTCGGCATTGGTAACTCTGCCAATCGACGGCGGCCGACCACGGGGGTAGTTCTGAGATGAGACGCCCAGGCGCAGCGGTTGTCGCCGCATTCGCTGCGGCATGCCTGCCGAAAAGGCAGCCTGACGACGTCCGGAAGGAACCGACCATGGTGGAGATGCTGTCCCGGTACTGGTGGGCGGTCGTATTGCGCGGCATCGCCGCAATCCTGTTCGGAGTGGTGACGCTGGTGTGGCCGGGGCCGACGGTGTTCGCACTGGTGTTGTTGTTCGGAGCGTATGCGCTTGTCGACGGCGTGTTCACGCTGGCCTCGGTGCTCGGTCGCAACCACGACGGCGTCCGAACCGGCAGCCGGAGCTGGCTGATCGTGCAAGGCATCGCCGCTGTCCTCATGGGCATCCTGACATTCGTGTGGCCGGGTGTTACCACGCTTGTGCTGCTGTGGCTGATCGCAGCCTGGGCACTGATCACCGGCGTGCTGCAGGTCGTCGCGGCGGTGCTGTTGCGCCGCGAGATGCGGCACGAGTGGCTGCTCGCGCTCAGTGGCATGCTGTCGGTTGCGTTCGGCATCCTGCTCATCGTCTGGCCGGCGGCCGGGGCGCTGGCCATCCTGACACTGATCGGTGCGTACGCGATCCTGTTCGGTATCGCCCTGGCGGTGTTGGGCGTGCGGCTGCACCGGAACCGCCCCGATGCACGGGCCGCGACCGGCACCGGGAACCGGCCGGCCACGGCATGAGGTGAGAATCCATGACCACAGTCATCGACCCGCACGTCGTCATGATCAAAGCGGTGGTGCCGCAGACCCCCGAGGGCTGCGGAGAGTGCCTGCGCCTGGGCACGCCGTGGGTCCACCTGCGGTTGTGCCTCACCTGCGGGCACGTCGGCTGCTGCGACTCGTCACCGATGAAGCACGCGCGGCAGCACGCCCACACCCAAGCCCATCCGATCGTCCAAACGTTGGAGCCCGGCGAGGAATGGCGATGGTGCTACGTAGACGAGGCGTTCGTCTGACCGAGTAGGGAAGGCACGCAGCGGGCGATTGGCGGGTTTAGGTGGTTTGCTTCGGCCACCCGTGGCGGGCGTCGGCGAGGACGGCTCCTCGCCCTGACCGGCGCCGTCGCCGGGATCACCGTGGTCAACGTGCTTGCTGACCGCCGTGCAGGCCACTCGGGCGAAGGGCATCGGCTCCGCGTCGGCGGTGCGGAGCGCACGCAGAGGAGGTTCCATGGAGTTGACAGCAGCGACAACCGTTCGCAAACCGGCGTCGGAGGTGTACGGGTTCTGGCGCGATGTGGAGAACCTGCCGACGTTCATGGCGCATCTCGAGCAGGTCCGCACCACCGGTGACCGGACCAGTCGTTGGACCGCCGACGCCCCGTTCGGCAAGGACGTCGGGTGGGACGCGGAGATCATCGAGGAGGTGCCCGGTGAGAAGATCGCGTGGCGTTCGACCGGCCACGCCGACGTGCCGAACGCCGGCACGGTGCGGTTCGTGCCGGCCCCGGACGGTGTGAGCACCGAGGTGCATGTCGTGCTGGTGTACGACATTCCGGGCGGCACGATCGGCAAGGCGGTCGCCAAGTACTTCGGCGAGGAACCGCACCAGCAGCTCGACGACGATCTGCGCCGGCTCAAGCAGGTGCTGGAGACCGGTGAGGTGGTCCGCTCCGACGGCGCCCCGTGGGGCAAGCGGGCCCGCAAGGAGTTCCCGCAGCGTCCGGCGCAGCCGCTGTCGGACGCCGAGTTCGCGAAGGGAGCCGAGCAGTGAGGGCGAACACCTGGGCGGGGCGCAACAAGGTCGAGGTCCGTGACGTGCCGGATCCGAGGATCCTCAACAAGCGCGATGCCATCGTACGGATCACCTCCACCGCGATCTGCGGCTCGGATCTGCACCTGGTGGACGGGTATGTGCCCACGATGCAGGACGGCGACGTCATGGGTCACGAGTTCATGGGTGAGGTGATCGAGGTCGGCCCGGGCGTCGACTCCGGTCGTTTGCGCGTTGGGGAGCGGGTGGTCGTGCCGTTCCCGATCGCCTGCGGCGGGTGTGCCGCCTGCGCCGCCGAGCTGTACTCCTGCTGCGAGAACTCCAACCCCAACGCGGGGATCGCGGAGAAGATGTTCGGGCACCCGGTCGCGGGGATCTTCGGCTATTCGCATCTGACCGGCGGTTTCGCGGGCGGTCAGGCCCAGTACGCGCGGGTGCCCTTCGCCGACGTCGGTCCGTTGAGGATCGAGTCCGAGCTGACCGACGAGCAGGTGCTGTTTCTGTCCGACATCCTGCCCACCGGCTACATGGGTGCCGAGATGTGCGACATCCAGCCGTCCGACGTGGTGGCGGTGTGGGGCGCCGGCCCGGTCGGCCAGTTCGCCATGGACAGTGCCCGGGTGCTGGGCGCCGCGCAGGTCATCGCCATCGACAAGGAGCCGTACCGGCTGCAGATGGCGGAACAGGCGGGCCACACGCCGGTGAACTTCGAGGAAGTCGACGTGCGCTCGCAGCTGCTGGAACTCACGGGTGGACGCGGCCCTGACAAGTGCATCGATGCGGTCGGCATGGAGGCCACCCACGGCAGCGCGCACATCCACGCGTACGACCGGATCAAGCAGGCCGTCCGATCGGAGACCGAACGCCCGCACGCGCTGCGCCAGGCAATCATGGCGTGTCGCAGCGGCGGTGTGGTCTCGGTCATCGGCGTGTACGGCGGCTTCCTTGACAAGTTCCCGGCGGGCGCCTGGATGAACCGGTCGCTGACCCTGCGCACCGGCCAGTGCCACGTCCAGCGCTACATGAAGCCGCTACTGCAACGCATCGAACGCGGAGAGATCGACCCCACCCGCATCATCACCCACACCCTGCCGCTCGACGAGGCCCCGCACGGCTACGACATCTTCAAGAACAAGCAGGACAACTGCGAGAAGATCGTCCTCAAACCCTGACGACCACCCGCATCCGGCCACCGCGGTAAGCACGGTGGCCCGATGCGGCATCCATCAGCGCCGGTATGCGGCACCCGACCGGCGGGGCCGCCCGCGTCGACGCCGTGGTCGAGGAGGCCGGTGGGGAAATGGGCGCCGACTTATCCGGGCCGGACGGTTGAGTCCGGCCGGCCACTGGAGGACGCCGAGCCGTTGCAGAATCGGTAGAATTGATACGAAACAAGCCGCCGCGAAATGGGAGCCCGAGGTGCTCGACCTGCCGCCGCACGCAGCCGAGGTCGCCGCGGAGGTGACCGCGCTGGCGGACCTGCCCGCGAGCCTCAAGGAGCGCGCGGAGGCGATCCTGGACCATCTGCGCCGGGTGATTCCGTTCCAGGCTGCCCGCATCGCATTGCTTGATCCTGAGCTGCGTCAGCACGACCTGTTGGCCTGCCACGGGTACAACGACCGCATCCGCGCCTACATGACCACCCGGGAGGACTACGACGAAATCGAGTCCCTAGGCCTGCACGGGACTACGCCGCTGCATGTCCAGGATTTGCCGGTACCCTCGGAGGAGATCCGCAGCTGGATGGAACTGTTCCGGCCGGCCGGATTCCGGGAAGGTCTCGGTATCGGTCTGGTCACCCGTGACGGCCACCAGGTCGGCCTACTGGGACTCAACACCGACAGCCCCGCGTACCCGAGTCCGGCCGCATGCCAGCTGGTGCAACTGCTGGCCCCCACCATCGCGTACGCGGTGGATCCGCTCCGCTCGCTCACGGTGCTGGCTCGGATCGTCCGGGGGATGACCGCGGCGACGGTGCTCACCATGTCCGGCGGGTCGCTGCCCCTTCCCGGGCTGCCTACGCATCCGCTACTTGAGGCGGACTCGGCCGTCCTCTCGGCGGCGGTCGCGCACCTCGGCGGGACACCGGAATATGCCACGTTCCTGGCACCGTACGAACGGCCGCCAGCCGAAGCCGGACATGTCCGGATCACTCTGTTGGGGTGCGAGGGTCCGCCGCCACGTCATCTGCGAGCCGTGGTCGCTGTGGGCGCACCGGGTAACCTGTGCGGGCTGACCGGAACCGAACTGGAGATCCTGGGTGCGCTCGTCGACGGTGCGCCCACGGCGTCCATCGCCGTTGCCCGGGGCATCCCCGTGGAGACAGTGGAAAGGCACCTCGAACGCGTCCGGATCAAGCTCGCCGTTCCGGACCGGATCACGGCCAGCCTCCGCGCCGTGCGGGAGGGCCTCTATGTCCCGACCGAATTGGCCGCCGTCACCCGATCGTAGCCGCCCGACCGGATCCAGTTCCGACACTCCAAGACGTCCGTCGCCGTCGGTCGTACCTGCCGGGGCGTACTCGGTGACCATGTCGGCTCTTTCCTGAACTCGTACGGACGGGCCGACTGTCGAAGTGAGACAGATGAGTTCGGCTCACCCGCACGGCGGTAAACCCAGGTTTCAGTACCGCCTCGCGGCCCGGGATTGGCAACGATGCCAATCGACGTAGGCGCCCGGGAGCGGTACTCCTGGGGTACCCGGTCCACCGAGCCGGCGACATTCGGGGACGGACCGCGGCGCACCACCTGACGCCCGCCCCGTCCGACGACAGGAGCCCGATCATGGTCGAGGTCGTGCCCACCCCCCACAGCGCGACCCGGGTACGCCGTGTATGGCTACGCATGTTCCTCACTGGGCTCGCCCTCTGGGTGGCCACCGTTGTGATCATCTTCGTGACCGGCAACGCCAACCTGGTCCCGACCGTAGTCCTGCTCGGCAGTTTCCTGGTGCCGGTGACCTTCGTCGGGTGGGCCTACGAACGCCGCGAGACCGGAGAGATAACCACCGAGCTGATCTTCTCGACGTTCGTCACCGGCGGCGTCCTCGGCGTCCTCGGCGCGGCTGTGCTCGAGTCGTTCCTGTTGCACCCGTCGCCGTGGCTGTTCTTTGGCGTCGGGCTCATCGAGGAGGCGGTCAAGCTCGGCGCGCTGGTGGTGCTGACCCGCCACCTGCGCACCAGGACACTCCGGGACGGGATGATCCTGGGCGCCACCGTCGGCTTCGGGTTCGCCGCCTTCGAGTCCGCGGGCTACGCCTTCACCGCGCTCTTCTCGGTCGACGGGTTGTCGCTGGTGCAGCTGGTGCAGACGGAACTGTTGCGCGGCCTGCTGGCGCCGGTGGGGCACGGCCTGTGGACCGCGATCCTGGGCGGTGTGTTGTTCTCCGCGTCCCGGCGGGGGCACTTCAGGATCACCGCGAAGGTGGTTCTCGCGTACCTGGGCGTGTCGATCCTGCACGGTCTATGGGATTCGATGCACAGCATCGCCCTCTACCTGACCCTGGTATTGACCGAGGGCGAGCAGTTCGTGGCGACGCCGCACGGGTGGCTCGTCGAGCCGAGCAGCGAACAGGTCAACATCTTCACGGCCATGGAGTGGGGCGGCCTCGCACTCGTCTCGATCATCGGCATCGCCTGGCTGCTTGTCCTGTGGCGCAGGACGCCGCGACCGGTTCGCATCACATGGGCGGCAGCCCGATCGCCGGTCGTACCAGCCATGGCCCCTGAACCGGCTGATCTGAGGGAGGCGAGTCGATGACCGATGTGGCAGCCATGCTCAACGCCTATCCGGGCGAACGGCCACAGATGGATGAGGACACGCTGGTCATCTGCATTCAGGAGGCTCTCAACTGCGCCCAGGCGTGCATTGCCTGTGCGGACGCCTGCTCGGCGGAGCCCTCAGCGGCTCACCTTGCCCGGTGTGCCGGCGCCGCGCTCAACTGTGCCGACATCGCTACCGCGGTGGTACGCGTGTTGTCAAGATCTACATCGTACAACCGGGACGTGACCGTCACGGCTCTGCGGGCCCTCGACGAGGCCTGCCGCGCGTGTTACGGGCAATGCCGAGAGCACGCCCTGGAAATCGAATCCTGTCGGATCGGCGGCGACGCGTGCCGTCGTTGCGCTCAAGCGTGCCAGCGCCTTCTTTCACGGATGGACGCGGTCGGCTCCTGATTGGCAGTCCTGCCAATGGACATCGGGTATCGGCACTGTTGCGATCGAACTGGGTGCAAACGACGGTACTGCCGCCGACAGAAGTGTGGAGGACGACGCCATGGCACGGGCAGTGGGAATTGACCTCGGCACCACCAACTCGGTGATCGCGGCGGTGGAGGGCGGTCACCCCACCGTGATCCCGAACGCGGAGGGAGCGCGGACCACGCCTTCGGTGGTGGCCTTCACCGAACAGGGCGAGCGACTGGTCGGCCAGCTCGCCCGCCGCCAAGCCATCCTCAACCCGAAAGGCACCATCTACTCGGCGAAGCGCTTCATCGGACGCCGCTTCGACGAAGTGTCCAGCGAGCTGACCGCGGTGACGTTCGACGTCGTGGCAGGCCCGGACAACGCTGTGCGGTTCAAGGTGCGCGACAGGCAGTACGCGCCCGAAGAGGTCTCCGCGCTGGTGCTGCGCAAGCTGGTCGAGGACGCCTCGAAGTTCCTGGGCGAGCGCGTCACGGAGGCGGTCATCACCGTACCGGCCTACTTCAACGACGCCCAGCGGCAGGCGACCAAGGACGCCGGACGCATCGCCGGCCTCGAGGTGCTGCGGATCATCAACGAGCCCACGGCGGCGGCGCTGGCCTACGGCCTGGACAAGCGCGAGCACGAGACGGTGCTGGTTTTCGACCTGGGTGGCGGCACCTTCGATGTCAGCCTGCTCGACGTCGGCGACGGCGTGGTGGAGGTGCGCTCCACCGCGGGCGACACCCACCTCGGCGGCGACGACTTCGACCGGCGCATCGTGGACCACCTGGCCGAGGAGTTCCAGCGCAGTGACGGCATCGATCTGCGCCGCGATCCGCAGGCCCTCCAGCGGCTCTTCGAGGCCGCCGAGCATGCCAAGGTTGAGCTGTCCTCGGTCACCCAGACCACGATCAACCTGCCATTCGTCACCGCGGACGCCAACGGCCCCAAGCACCTCAACGTGACTCTCAACCGGGCGACCTTCGAGCAGCTCACCGCGGATCTCGTCGACCGCTGCCTCGGCCCGGTCGAGCGGGCCATGGCCGACGCGAAGGTCACCGCCAACGACATCGACGAGGTCATCCTCGTCGGCGGGTCGACCCGCATCCCGGCCGTGCAGAAGCTGGTCCAGCGGCTCACCGGGGGCAAGGACCCGAACATGACGGTCAACCCGGACGAGGTCGTCGCGCTCGGTGCCGCGCTGCAGGCCGCGATCATCAAGGGTGAGGTCAAGGACGTCCTGCTGCTCGACGTCACTCCGCTGTCGCTCGGCATCGAGACCATGGGCGGCGTGATGACCAAGATCATCGAGCGGAACACCACCATCCCGGCACGCCGTACCGAGACGTTCAGCACCGCGGCCGACGACCAGCCCGCCGTCGATGTCGTGGTGCTGCAGGGGGAGCGGGAGCGCGCTGCGGACAACCGGGTGCTCGGGCGGTTCCGGCTGGAGAACATCCGGCCCGCTCCGCGCGGCGAGCCGCAGATCGAGGTCACGTTCGACATCGACGCGAACGGCATTCTCAACGTCTCGGCGAGGGACAAGGACACCGGCGCCGAACAGCGCATCACGATCAGCCAGAGCTCGAACCTGGACACTTCCGAGATCGAACGGATGGTCCAGGACGCCGAGCGCCACCGCGATGAGGACGCCCGAATCCGGGAGGTCATCGACGCCCGCAACTCGCTGGACTCGGCCGCACATCAGGTGGAGCGGCGGCTGGCCGAGCTGGGCGACGCGGTGCCGGTCCACGAGAAGGGCCGCGCCGAGATGCTGATCGGTGACGCGCGGCAGGCGATAAAGGACGAGGCACCGCTGGATCGGCTGCGGTCCCTGACCGCCGAGCTTCAGCAGGTCTACCAGAGCCTCGGCCTGGGCGGCGGTAGCGACGGTGCCGGCCCAGCTTCGTCGCAGAGCGGTCCGAACGGTCAGGGCAGCCGGAGCAGCCAGGACGACGACGTCATCGATGCCGAGTTCACGGCCGGGTGACCTGGCGATGAGTGAACAGGAGCAGGGCCGGACGGCGGTCGGTGACACCTCGCGGGCCGCAGCGAGGCCGCCCTCCAGCGACCCAGGCCCTCCCAACGCGACCGGCCGGACCGATGCGGGCCCGACCGACAACGATGTGGCCCCCGGTGGCGCCGACGAGACCGAGGCACTGCGGGCCGAGCTCGCCCAGATGGAGGACCGCTGGCGGCGCGCGTTGGCCGACTTCGACAATCTGCGCAAGCGGGTGGCTCGGGAGTCCGCTCAGCAGCGGGACGATGAGCGGGCCGCGGTGGCCGCGCGATGGCTGCCCGTACTCGACAATCTGGAGTTGGCCCTGCAACATGCCGCTGCCGATCCGGCGTCGATCGTCTCCGGGGTCCAGGCCGTCCACGAACAGGCCCTCAATGTCCTCGCCGACCTGGGATTCCCTCGCCGCTCGGACGTGAACGAGCCTTTCGACCCGAGCCGGCACGAGGCGGTGGCGACGGCGCCGGGCGCCGGGGCGAAACCGGGCACGGTGCTGCACGTCGTCCGGCCCGGATACGGCAGTGACGAACGACCGCTCCGACCGGCCTCGGTGATCGTGGCGAAGGGCACCTGATGGCGCCGTCCCGCGACTTCTACGAGACGCTCGGCGTGCCGAGGGACGTCAGCGCGGAGGAGCTCCAGCGGGCGTACCGCAAACTCGCTCGCACCTATCACCCGGACATCAACAAGGATCCGGGGGCCGAAGAGCGGTTCAAGGATGTCTCCGAGGCGTACGACGTGCTTTCGGATCCGGATCAGCGGCGGCGTTACGACGCCTTCGGACCGGACTTCCGGCAGGTGCCGCCGGACACGGATCCGCAGACCTGGGCCCGCGCCAGAGCTGCCGCGGGCTCGAGCGGTGCCCGCCGCGGTCGAGGAGGGCCACGCCGCCGCGGCACCACGGCCGAGGACGTCCGGTTCCAGTCCGGGGGCGCCCAGGAAATCGATCTCGAGGACCTGCTCGGCGGCCTGTTCGGTGGCCGACGAGGGGACGGCTGGGGACCGGTGGCCGGCGCCGACCAGGAGGCCGAACTCGAGCTGTCGGTGGAGGAGGCCTATTCCGGCGTGCGCCGCGGCGTGACGCTGTCCGGTCCGGGCGGCACCCGAACGCTGGAGGTCACCATCCCGGCCGGGGTGACCGACGGGCAGCGGATCCGCCTGGCCGGTCAGGGCGGTCGGGGCAGCGACGGCGCGGCGCCGGGCGACCTGTACCTGCGGGTCCGGCTGGCACCGCATCCGCGCTACCGGGTGGACGGCCGGGACATCAGCGTGGACCTGCCGCTCGCGCCCTGGGAGGCCGCGCTCGGTACCTCGGTCGCTGTCGACACGCCCGGTGGCGAGGCGAAGGTCAAGGTGCCGGCCGGTACCTCCAGCGGCCGGCGGCTCCGGCTGCGCGGCCGCGGGCTACCCAATCCGCGTGGCCCCGACGGTGACCTGTACGCCGTGGCCCAGATCGTGGTGCCGCCCGAACTCGGCGACGAGGAACGGCGGCTCTTCGAGCAGCTCGCTGCGACATCCACCTTCGACCCTAGGCGGCAGTCGTGACCTACCCCCTTGTTCGAAGGCCAGGCCCGTCCACCGTACGACTGGATCTGGCCACGTTCAGCCGTGTCGCCGGGATCCACCCGGAGATGGCCCGTCGGCTCGCCGCTCTGGGACTTCTCGAACCGGTCCGCGACTCCGCCGGCGAGCTGTGGTTCGCCCGCGACCAGTTGCTCGCCGTGGCCCGGATCCGGCGCCTGCGCATGAGTCTGGGCCTCAACTACTCGTCGCTCGGGCTAGTCGTGGACCTGCTCGACCGGGTTGCCGAACTCGAGCGCCAGCTGCGCGTGACGTCCTCGCGACGTATCGGAGGAACACCGTGGATCTGAACCGCCTGACCCAGAAATCGCAGGAAGCCCTGCACGACGCACAGACCAAGGCGCTCCGGTACGGCCATACGGAGGTCGACGGCGAGCACCTGCTACTGGCTCTGCTGGATCAGCCCGAGGGTCTGGTGCCCCGGCTGCTCGATGCGGCCGGAGCCGACCCGGACACGGTGCGGGCAAAGGTGGAGGCGGAGCTGAGCCGGCGACCCCGCGCCAGCGGTCCAGGCGCCGCGCCCGGCGAGGTCTACGTGACCCAGCGACTGTCCCGGCTCTTCGACTCCGCGGACCGCGAGGCCAAGAGGCTCAAGGACGAGTACGTCTCGGTCGAGCATCTGGTGATCGCGCTGCTCGACGAGGGCTCGGCGACCGCCGCCGGCCGGTTGCTGGGCGAGGCGGGACTCACCCGTGACAGCTTCCTGCAGGCTCTGACGAGCATCCGCGGCAACCAGCGCGTGACGTCGGCGATGCCGGAGGTCGCCTACGAGGCGCTGGCCAAGTACGGCCGGGACCTGGTGGCGGACGCGGCCGCCGGCAAGCTGGACCCGGTCATCGGCAGGGACGGCGAGATCCGCCGCGTCGTCCAGATCCTGTCCCGCAAGACGAAGAACAACCCGGTGCTGATCGGCGATCCGGGCGTGGGCAAGACGGCCATCGTGGAGGGACTCGCTCAGCGGATCACCAACGGCGACGTCCCGGAGGGCCTTCGCGACAAGCAGGTCTTCGCTCTCGACATGGGCTCTCTGGTGGCCGGCGCGAAGTACCGCGGCGAGTTCGAGGAACGTCTCAAGGCCGTGCTGTCCGAGGTGAAGGCGGCGGAGGGCAGGATCCTGCTGTTCATCGACGAGTTGCACACCGTCGTCGGCGCCGGCGGCGCCGAGGGTGCGATGGACGCCGGCAACATGCTCAAGCCGATGCTCGCCCGCGGCGAGTTGCACATGATCGGCGCGACGACGCTCGACGAATACCGCAAGCACATCGAGAAGGATGCGGCGCTGGAGCGCCGCTTCCAGCCGGTGCTCGTCGAGGAGCCGTCCGAGGAGGACACCATCTCGATCCTGCGCGGGCTGCGGGAACGGCTGGAGGTCTTCCACGGCGTGAAGATCCAGGACGCGGCGCTGGTCGCCGCGGTGGTCCTCAGCCACCGGTACATCTCCGACCGGTTCCTGCCCGACAAAGCCATCGACCTGGTCGACGAGGCGTGCGCGATGCTGCGGACGGAGATCGACTCGATGCCGGCCGAGCTGGACGAACTCACCCGGAAACTGACCCGTCTCGAGATCGAGGAGGCGGCGCTGTCGAAGGAGGACGACCCGGCCGGCGTGGCCCGCCTCGACCAGCTCCGCAAGGAACTTGCCGACCGGCGGGCCGAGGTGGATGCGCTGCGTGCCCAGTGGGACGCCGAACGGCAGGCGCTGAAACGGGTGCAGGAGCTGCGTCGTGAGCTGGAGCAGATCCGACTCGAGGCGGAACAGGCGGAGCGTAACTATGAACTCAACCGCGCCGCCGAGCTGCGCCACGGCAGGTTGCCCGAGCTGGAGCGCCGACTGCAGGCCGAGGAGCAGCGGCTCGCCGCGAAGCAGGGCGGCAAGCGGTTGCTCCGGGAGGTCGTTACCGAGGCGGAGATCGCGTCCATCGTGTCGCGCTGGACCGGCATCCCGGTCAGCCGGCTGACCGAGGGCGAACGTGAGAAGCTGCTGCGCCTGGACCAGATCCTGCACGAGCGGGTGATCGGGCAGGACGAGGCAGTCCAGCTGGTCACCGACGCGATCATCCGCGCCCGCTCGGGCATCAAGAGTCCGCGGCGGCCGATCGGGTCGTTCATCTTCCTCGGCCCCACCGGGGTAGGGAAGACGGAACTGGCACGGTCGCTGGCCTCCGCTCTGTTCGACACCGACGAGAACATGGTCCGCATCGACATGAGCGAGTACCAGGAGCGGCACACGGTGAGCCGGCTGGTCGGCGCGCCGCCCGGATACGTTGGGTACGAGGAGGGCGGCCAGCTGACTGAGGCGGTCCGGCGCAAGCCGTACTCCGTGGTGCTCTTCGACGAGATCGAGAAGGCACACGCTGATGTGTTCAACACGCTGCTGCAGGTGCTGGACGACGGCCGGCTCACCGACGCGCAGGGCCGCACCGTCGACTTCCGCAACACCGTGATCATCATGACGTCGAACATCGGTTCCGCCTATCTGCTGGAGGGCGTCACCGACGCCGGCGAGATCAAGCCGGAGGGCCGCGAGCTGGTGATGGCGGAGTTGCGACGGCACTTCCGGCCCGAGTTCCTCAACCGGGTCGACGACATCGTGCTGTTCATGCCGCTGACCCAGCCCGAGATCGAGCGCATCGTCGACCTCATGTTCGGCGAGTTGCGCGAGCGGCTGGCCGAGCGGCGGATGACGCTGGACGTCAGCGAAGAGGCACGGCGGTTCATCGCACGGCAGGGGTTCGACCCGGTGTACGGGGCCCGGCCGCTGCGCCGCTTCATCGCCCGTGAGGTGGAGACCCGCATCGCCCGGGCGCTGCTGTCGGGCGATGCCGGCGACGGCGCCGTCATCCGGGTGGACGCCGTCGACGGCGAGCTGGTCGTCACGTACGAGGACCGGCCGGAGGATTGACGTGCAGAACCATGTCGTCGAATGTCCCCACTGCCACCGCAGGAACCGTGTCCCGGTCGTCGCCGACGGGACGCCACGGTGCGGCAACTGCCACCAGCCGTTGCCGTGGGTGGTCGACGCGGGCGACGACGACTTCGGTGATGTGGCCGAGCGGGCGCAGGTGATGGTCCTGGTGGACCTGTGGGCGACGTGGTGCGGCCCGTGCCGGCAGGTGAGCCCGGCGCTGGAGCAGGTGGCGCGAGAGCTGGCCGGGAAGGTCAAGCTGGTCAAGGTCGACGTGGACAAGGCGCCGAAGCTGTCCGAGCGGTTCTCCGTGCAGGCCGTGCCCACGCTGCTGCTGATGAGAGACGGTCAGATCAAGGCCCGGCAGAGCGGGACCGCGCCGGCACGGGTACTGCGTCAATGGGTGGACCAGGCGCTCCGGAACGACCCATGAGTGACGAGCGACCCGCCGAGACCCCGGAGATCGTCGTCGGACTGGTGGCAACCCCGCCGGACTACCCGGCGCTGGTGGCGGCGCGGCTCACGGCCGAGTTGGCGGGACGGCTCGCCGAGCGGGTGCACGCGGACGTGCAATGGACCATCCGGGGCGGCTGGGGTGAGGTGGCGCCGCGCCGCGACGGCGGCGCTGAGGCGCTACTCGACGATCTTGCCCAACGGCGCACCGACGAACGGTGGGACGTCGCGATCTGCCTGACCGACCTGCCGCTGCACACTGAGCGGGTGCCGTTGGTCGCGCAGACCTCCGCCCGGCGCCGAGTCGCGATGGTGTCCCTGCCCGCGCTGGGACTGCGCCAGCTACGCGCGGTCCGCGCCGTCGTTCCGGATCTCGTGGGCCGGCTGCTCGCCGACGCTTCCGACGAGCGGCTGCCACCGGCCGGCTGGGCACCGGCCGAGCTGGCAAGCCGGGTTGCCGCCATCCGCCGGATGGTCGACAAGGGCGACGCCGGGGAACTGCGCTACGTCGCCTCGCGGCTGATCGGCCGGGTACGGCTGCTGACCGGGATGGTCAAGGCCAACCGCCCAGGGCGCGCTCTGCTAGGGCTGTCCAAGCTGCTGGTCGGCGCGTTCGGCACGGCCGCGTTCGCACTTACCAACAACACCATCTGGCAAATGGGCGATGCGCTCGGCGGACTCCGGCTCACCGTAATCATGCTGCTCGGGCTGACCGCGTTGGTGGCCTGGCTGATCGTCGCGCACGACCTGTGGGAGAGGCCGGACCGGGAGACATCGGCTGAGCTGGCCCGCATGTTCAACCTGGGTACGATCCTCACCCTCTCCCTAGCCACGGCGGTGTCCTACGCGGTGCTGTTCACTGGGACGGTGCTCGCCGAGGCGCTGCTGATCGACCCATCCGTGCTGGAACAGACCCTGCAGCGGCCGGTCGATCTCACCGACTACCTGACCCTCGCCTGGATCATCAGCTCACTGGCCACCGTCGGCGGAGCGATCGGCTCCGGGCTGGAGGACGAGGAGACCGTGCGGGCCGCCGCCTACGGCTACCATCCCGAACCCGGTGGCTGGCAGGACGAGAGGGGCGGGTAGCCCCACCGCGTGCGGCGTATGCGTCATGGACGAGCACCGCGGCGGACGATCGGACCAGACGTACGGATCACGGTTCACGGGTTGATCGTGATCAGGTTCTCCACCTCGGTGACACCGGGCGCCGACCAGGCGGCACGCTCGGCCTCGCGGCGCTCCGCCCACGACGGCACGCTCCCGGTCAGGATCACCTTGCTGCCCTGGATGGCGACGTGCATCCGTTCCGCCTCCGTCTCGGCCGTACGCACCAGGGCGTCCTCGATCTTCATCTTGAGCTCGTCGGCCGACGGGTCGCTACGCGGCCGTACGGTGATGAAGGTGCTGACCCCCTTGACGCCGGTGAGGGTCCGGACCATCCGTTGCGCCTCCCGCCGCTGATAGTCCCAGTCCACCTCGCCGCGCAGCGTGACCCAGCCGCCGGACACCGAGACCTTCACCATGTCGTCCGGTACGAGCGAGTCCATCTCGAGCGCCCGCGCGACTGACTGGGCGAGGTCGACGTCGGTCTGCTCGTCGCTGGGCGCCAGGCGTACCTCGATGTTGTTGACGACGGCCTTGACCCGGCGGACACGAAGCGCCGCGCGTTCGGCGGCCCACTTCTTGCTGAACGTGTCCACCCAGCCGGTCAGGGTCGCTACCCCGTTCTCTACGGCCACG
Source organism: Krasilnikovia sp. MM14-A1004 (assembly GCF_047159485.1). Lineage (GTDB taxonomy): Bacteria > Actinomycetota > Actinomycetes > Mycobacteriales > Micromonosporaceae > Actinoplanes. The sequence continues at coordinate 4,604,519 of NZ_AP038773.1, forward strand.
CCGATCTCGTTCGGCGCGACCTCGGCGTCCCACTTCAGCTCGCGCAGCACCTCACGTTGGATGTCCTCATCGGTCTGGATGGTTACTGTGCTGGCCATTCCGATCCTCCAAACCTCTCGTTCGTCAGCCGTGCCGGCCCGCTCGCCACGGTCGGGCTAGGGCCCGTCTCGAGCTTTGGCCCGGGCCGGATGACTCCGGCTCACCCGCGGCAGGGTAGAAGCGCACATGTGCCTCCGGAGAAGCCGGCGAGCGCGTCGCGGACGCGGTCCGCCGTCTGAGCCACGGCTCGCGGGCCGGCCAGCGCCGGGTGCCGCGGACCCGCTTCGGCGGTGGCCGCCGCCTCGGCCGCGCGGACCGCTCGGCCCATCTGTCGCTCGGTGTTTCATCGACGATCGTCATCCGAGCGGCACTCACTCACGTCACGGCGGTACGTCCTGTCTCGATCTCACCAATGCGTCCGGGGTTTGTCGATTGGCAGGACTACCGATCCGTGGTGCGTGGACCGCGGGTGGCGCAGGCGTGCCGGCAGCGTCAGCCCTAGATCACCGTTCTGAGCCCTCTGTTGCGTGACGGTAATTGCCCGCTCGGACACCGGTTGGGGGCGAACGCGGCCGGCTGTGGGTTCAGGTGTCTTCCCGGGGGTATTCGGCCCTGGAGGGGCCGCGTACCGGGACCGCGGGCGGCGTCCGGACAGCGCGATCCGACACGGAGGCATCGGCGACTAGGAGGGTAGTCGTGAAGGCTGTGGTGTATGAGGGGCCGCGGCAGGTCAGTGTCAAGGATGTGCCGGACGCGCGGATCGAGCGGCCGACCGATGTCCTGGTGCGGATCACGTCGGCGAACATCTGCGGTTCGGACCTGCACATGTACGAGGGCCGGACCGACTTCGAGCCCGGCCGCTGGTTCGGGCACGAGAACCTGGGCCAGGTGGTCGAGGTCGGCGCCGGGGTCGACAAGGTGCAGGTGGGCGATTGGGTCGTCCTGCCGTTCAACATCTCGTGCGGGCACTGCAAGAACTGCGAGCGTCAGCTGACGAACTACTGCCTGAGCGCCCAGCCGGAGCCGAAGATGGCCGGCGCCGCGTACGGCTTCGCCGACATGGGCCCGTACGGCGGCGGACAGGCCGAGCTGCTGCGCGTGCCCTGGGGTGACTTCAACTGCCTGCGGCTCGGTGAGGACGCCGAGCAGCGCCAGACCGACTACGTGATGCTGGCCGACATCTTCCCCACCGGTTACCACGCCACCGAGATGGCGGGCATCAAGCCCGGCGACCAGACGGTCATCTACGGCGCGGGCCCGGTCGGTCTGATGGCCGCCCTCTCGGCGACCATCCGAGGGGCGAGCAAGGTGATGGTCGTCGACCGGCACCCCGACCGGCTGCGGCTGGCCGAGGCGATCGGCGCGCTCGCCATCGACGACTCGAAGGTCGACCCGGTGCAGGCCGTCCTCGACGAGACGATGGGGCTGGGCGCCGACAACGGCTGCGAGTGTGTGGGCTATCAGGCGCACGAGCCCGACGGCCAGGAGCGGGCCGACCTGACGATGAACCGGCTGGTCGCCTCGGTGCGCTTCACCGGCAGGATCGGCAATGTCGGTGTCTTCGTGCCCCGGGACCCCGGGGCCAGCGACGAGCTGGCCAAGCAGGGCAAACTCGCCTTCGACTACGGCATGTTCTGGTTCAGGGGCCAGCACATCGGCACCGGCCAGGCCCCGGTCAAGAAGTACAACCGGCAACTGCGCGACCTGATCGCCGCGGGCAGGGCCGAGCCGTCGTTCATCGTCAGCCACGAGCTGCCCCTCGACGGTGCGCCGGAGGCCTACGAGCACTTCGACAACCGCGACGACGGCTGGACGAAGGTCGTCCTGCACCCGGCGATGGCGGGGGCGGGTGCCTGACATGGCGGGAGAGCTGACCGGACGCCGGATCGCGATCCTCGCCGCCGACGGGGTGGAGCGAGTCGAACTGGAACGGCCGCGGCAGGTGCTGGACGAGGCCGGTGCCCGCACCGCCGTCGTCTCCATCACCAGCAGCGAGATCCGGGCCCGCGACCACGACCTCGAAGACGCCGGCACCTTCCCGGTCGACCAGCTGGTCGGCGCGGTGTCGGTCGACGACTACGAGGCGCTGCTGCTGCCGGGCGGGACCGTGAATCCCGACAAGTTGCGGATGGAACCGGCCGCGGTGCAGTTCGTCCGGGACTTCGTCCAGTCGGGCAAGCCGGTCGCCGCGATCTGCCACGGCCCCTGGAACTTCGTCGAGGCCGACGTCGCGCGCGGCCGCCGGCTGACCTCGTGGCCGAGCGTACGCACCGACCTGCGCAACGCCGGAGCCGAAGTGGTCGACGAGCCGGTCGTCACCGACGGCAACATCACCACGAGCCGGTCACCCGACGACCTACCAGCATTCTGCGAACGCATCCTGCACGAGTTCGCCAAAACCCCACAGCCCGCCGACGCCGCAGGCCGGGCGTAGGCGGATCGGGCATGACGGTGGGCCCGGACTGCTCTGGTGCCCGCAGCTACCGGGCTTCCCCGGCTGGTGCCGCGACGCCCCGGCATCGGGAAGAGGGCAGGTAGACGGGTGATCGCGACGGTCACCCGGCCGGCCCGTCAGGCAGGGGGTAACCGCCGCTGCGTCGCTAGCGAGGTAGCGCACCCGACTGGCACCCGACCCACAAGTTTGGTCGATCGTCGTGGCGAGCGATCGCTCGGCTGTTCCAAGGGAAGATGTCCGTCAGTTTGTCCGCGAGCACGTGCTCCACGACGCCGATGCGCTCGCAGACCGGCGTCCCTCCCCCAACCCCAGGTACGCCACTGGTGGACCCATGTCCTTCTGCCATTTCCGCACTCCCTCTCACCGGCACGGGGTGAACGGCCGGAACTCGTCCTCACCGGGCCGCATCTCCACCACGGTGGACTCCGGTACCTCCGTCCACGCGTCGGCCAGGTCGACCAGCGGCTCGGAGACGATCGTGTGCGCCTCGTCCGACACGCTCTGGATGCGGTCGTCGGCGGGGTACTGCTGCTTGATGGCTTGGGCGTCGACGCAGTAGAACAGCGACCGCGACCGCCCTTCGCTGGAGTACCGCACGGCGACCGTCCGCCGGCCGTCGGTCAGCGCCGCCGCCAACTGCAACGGGTTTGCCACCCTGTGCCGGTCGGCCACGCTCTCCACGAAGCCCGCCATCCGTTCCAGAGCGGTCAGGGGATCGTCCTGCGCACCGAAGGTGAGGGCGAGATGGAAGAGCAGTTCCGAGTCGGTGGACCCTTCGACCGCCGCGAGGAGCGCGGGGTCGACGGCTACCAGCAGGTCACGCTTCAGGCGGGGAAAGTCCCGCACCAGGCCGTTGTGCATGAACAACCATCGGCGGTACCGGAAGGGATGGCAGTTCGTGTCCTGCACGGCCGATCCGGTAGAGGCGCGGACGTGCGCGAAGAACAGTCCGGACGACACGTGTGCCGCGAGCTCCCGCAGGTTCCGGTCGCTCCACGCGGGATGCATGCTGCGATACAGGCCCGGCGTTTCACCGCGGTCGTACCACCCGAGGCCGAACCCGTCGCCGTTGGTCGTGGTCTCCCCCAGCCGCGCGTGCAAGCTCTGGTCGATGAGCGAGTGGCTGGCCTTGACGGTGAGCCAGTCCATCGGGATGGGCTCGCCGAGGTACGCCAGCCAACGGCACATGTCGGGTTACCTACCCGCGTTGCCGAGCGTGAAACCGGACCGCGTGGGAGGGTGATGACATGGCCTCGCATGAGCCGCAGGACGAGCCTCGTCCAGACCTTTCGGTCAACCCGATCTTCGTCCGGGAACCAGTCCAGATTCCCCGGGACCGCCTACCCGCCGCGGAGCTCGACCCAGACGCGGCATACCAGATCGTGCACGATGAACTGATGCTCGACGCCAATCCGCGGCTGAACCTCGCCACATTCGTCACCACGTGGATGGAGCCGCAGGGCGCCCGGCTGGCCAAGGCGGCGTTGGACAAGAACCTCATCGACCGCGACGAGTACCCGCGCAGCGCCGATCTCGAACAGCGGTGCATCCGGATGCTCGCCGAACTCTGGCACGCACCCGATCCCCTGCGCGCACCGGGCTGCTCGACCGCCGGCTCCAGCGAGGCGTGCATGCTCGGTGGGCTGGCCCTCAAGCGGCGGTGGCAACGGGAGGGCGGTTCGGCTGGCCGGCCCAATCTCGTGATGGGCGTCAACACCCAGGTCTGCTGGGAGAAGTTCGCCAACTACTGGGACGTCGAGGCGCGGCTGGTACCGATGGAGGGCGACCGGTTCCACCTCTCCGCCGAGGAGGCGGTGGCCCACTGCGACGAGAACACCATCGGTGTGGTCGCGATCCTCGGCTCCACCTTCGACGGCAGCTACGAACCGGTGGCCGACATCTGTGCCGCGCTGGACGATCTGCAGGCGCGTACCGGCCTGGACATCCCGGTGCACGTCGACGGCGCCTCGGGTGCGCTGGTGGCGCCGTTCTGCGACCCGGAACTGCGGTGGGACTTCCGGCTGCCCCGGGTCGCGTCCATCAACGTCTCCGGCCACAAATACGGGCTGGTGTACCCCGGAGTCGGGTGGGTGGTCTGGCGCGACAGGGATGCGTTGCCGGAGGACCTCGTGCTGCGGGTGAACTACCTCGGCGGGGAGATGCCCACGTTCTCGCTGACCTTCTCCCGCCCCGGCTCACAGGTCGTGGCGCAGTACTACAACTTCATCCGGCTCGGGTTCGACGGGTACCGCCGGGTGCATGCCTACAGCCGGGCGGTGGCCACCTCGCTGTCCCACCGGATCGGCGACCTGGGCCCGTTCCGGTTGCTGACGAAGGGCGACGAGCTTCCCGCATTCGCCTTCGCCCTGCACCCGGAGGTCACGCACTACTCGGTGTTCGACGTGTCGATGACGCTGCGGGAGCGCGGCTGGCTGGTCCCGGCCTACACGTTGCCCGCCAACCGGGAGGACCTGGCTGTGCTGCGCGTCGTGGTGCGAAACGGCTTCACTCACGACCTGGCCGACCTGTTCTTCCAAGACCTGCGCCAGGCCTTGGCACGGCTGGACCGGCAGTCGGCGCCGGCCCATGGTGCCGAAGCGAGCTCGTTCGCGCACGGGGCCGCGTCCCACCAGAATCGCCCACAGGAGACGATGCCACCTCGCCACGACCGCGCCTAGGGCGTGTATCGAAGTCGCCGGCAGCCCGAGGCGCATGTCCGGCGTGTCGGTGATCGATAAGTAACGAGGTCTCCGGTAGACGGCTTAACGACCAAGAAACCCGGAGACCACCGGAGACCTCGTGACCACCCTAGCGGTGACGAGGCGGCATGACCTGAGCGACGTGCAGTGGGCAGCGTTGGAGCCGTTGCTGCCCGTGCCACGCCGGCCGGGTCGGCCGTCACGATGGACGAAACGACAGCTCATCGATGGGATCCGGTGGCGGATCCGGGCGGGTACGCCTTGGCGTGACGTGCCATCGGTCTACGGCTCCTGGGCGGCGGCACACGCGTTGTTCCGCCGTTGGAAGCGCAGCGGGACGTGGGCGCGGATCCTGACCGCGTTGCGGGCTGTCGCGGACGCGGCCGGACGGATCGTCTGGGACGTGTCGGTGGACTCCACGACCGCGCGGGCACATCAGCACGCGGCCGGTGCGCGGGGATCTGCAGGCCGAGTCGCCGGGCGGGAGGTGCGCCGAACCAGTCGATCACGCCTTGGGCAGATCTCGCGGCGGGCTGACCACGAAACTGCATCTAAGCTGCGAGCAGGGCCAGAAGCCGTTGTCGATCGTGTTGACTGCCGGGCAGCGTGGTGACAGCCCGCAGTTCATCCCGGTTCTGGAGGGCATTCGGGTGCCACGGCCTATCGGTCGCCCGCGTTGCCGTCCGGAACGGGTCCTGGCTGACAAGGCCTACACGTCCGCCGCCAGCCGCGGGACCGCGACCTTCCGCGTACCCGGCGCAGAAGCCACCCGCCCGCGGGCCGCACCCGGCCGGGCCGGGAGCACGAGCGGCGCCACCACCCGCGCGGCGGTCACCGCGACCTCCCAACCTGGGGAGGCATCGCCGACCGCATAGAAAGGGAAAGCGGTCCGCCATTGGGGTGAGCGCCGCAAATAACCGTCGAGGTCCTCACTGGCAGAACCAGCGAGAGCGCCCGGCGCGTGTCCAAGTACCCTGGAAATCGTGGTCCGTAGCCCACTGATTGGTGTCCGAGGCTCAACACTCGGGATAAACACACGATGATCGCGGCCAGGGAACTGGCATGCGGCTCATGACACCTTCAATCGCCCGGCCATCCACTCACTTGACGTGTCTGGCTGGGCTCAGGCTTTCTCGGCTCGGCGGCCGGCCTCGGCCAGCGTGCTCAGCCGCTCCCAGCGGCTGAGGACAACCGCCGCCACGGCAAACGCCGCCGCGGGTGTCGCCAGCAGAATCGCCCACTGAAACGGGCGCAGCAGAATCGGCGAGGGGAACTGCTGGCTGGAGTACATGAAGCCGGCGAATCCGTAGGTGACCATCGCGGCGACGCCGGCCACCGGCGCGGTCAGCGCCAGGATCCGGCGGCGGACCAAGCTGCCCTGCCGCCACCAGGCCCACACGGCGAGCGCGGCGGCGGTCAGGTAGAGCGGCCCGGCGTACCGGAAAACAAACTGACCGTCCATGGTGACCGCGTAGGCGAAGCCGGAGAACCAGCCCTGGTGAAAGTCGGCGACGCTGCCGCCGCCCGCGAGAGCCAGCGCCGCGCCAAACCACCAGAGGCCGCGCGGCGCCGCGACCCGCCCGCCGCCGGCGAGCCACACCGAGCAGACCGCGACCAACAGCGCCACCGTCACCAGCCAGCTCGATCGCAGGACCTGGCTCGGCGAGTAGCCGTACCACTGTGCGACGTGCGCGATCTCGACAAGGGCGCCGCCCACCGCGACGCCGGCAGCGAGGCGGCGCAGACCGACCAGCGTCAAGGTGAACACGACCGCCCAGACGGCCGGACGGGCGAACTCCAGCACGTCCACCCCGGGGTAGAAGGCCAGCCCAGGCAGCACCCAGCGAATGCCCACGACGAACAAGAACAGCGCCCCGACGACCTGGACCGCGGACGCCGCCCGGCGCCACGCAGGATCACCCAGGTCATCGACCCACCCACGAACGCGGACGGCCAGCGCATTGACCAGGATGTCGGCGCGGTCCCAGGCTCTCGGGCGGCGCTGCCCTGGTTCGGCCGCGGCCAGCAGTACGCCTACCATCTCCTCCTCGTATTCCCGCCGGTGCCGGATGGGGTAGGCCGCCATCAGGCGGCGGTAGCGGCCCTCGAGCTCGTCGTGCGCGGTCATGCAATCTCCGTCTCCAGTCGTCATCGGGACCTCAGGCCGGCGCGTTGCCGAGCCGGAAACGGCGTTCGCGAAGCCGCCGGCCGGCGACCGTCGCCTGCTGCAGCAGCCGTTCGCTCTCCTCGGTCAGTCGCCGTTCGCCGAGCGCGGTGAGCCGGTAGTAGCGCCGCAGCCGGGACTGGACGACCTCTTCGCGCTCGACCTCGATGAGCCCGTCACCGCGGAGACGGTCGAGCACGGCATAGAGCGTGCCCGCCCGCAACGTGACCCGTCCACCGGTGAGGCGCCGGACGTCCTCGATGACGGCGTAGCCGTGTTGTGGTTCGGCGGCAAGCGCGGTGAGTACCAGGAACGTCGGCTCACGCATGGCCGAAGCAATCATGCGGCAAGCATATACAGATAGGAAGCATATGCGGAGACCCCACAGTGGAACGTGCCGACCACGTCGCTGTGACGGCAATCTCGGCGCGGTCCGCCTCGCCTCGATGCTTGCCTCTCGGCCGGTGCTGAAACGACAGCGGCGACCTCTTCTGCGCCGAGGAGGACGGGACAGCTGCTAGGAAGCCGAGAGCCGAGCCGGATTCGACCACCCAGGAGCCGACTTCACGGAGCACACCCAGGGCCCGTCGCTGCAGAGGACCAGCCGGCTCGTTACCACAAGACATCATCGGGACATCGGCAGGCTGACCAGCCTCGGTCTGTTGGACGCGGCTTCCGCCCACGAAACCCGGTCGACCTCCCGTTGCCGCCCGGCGTATCGAGTCCAGGAAGGCGCCCGCCGTTTGTCGCACGGACGACGATCCATAGTGTCCGAGCAGGCGGGTTGTGTGACGGCGGCGCGGTGTGCTAAACCATCTCCGAGCGCATCCATGGTGCAGATGATGTCCGCGGGGTGGTACCGGGTTCTCCGGAGCGCCCAATCTTGTTGCCCGCCATGCTCCTAGAAGTGCGAGGAGCCAGCGGGATCTGATCACGCGGAGTGGTCGCATCGGGTGGTTGGTAGTCCTCGTGCCGCGTCCAGCGGAGTAGCGATCGCTAACGGCGAGCCCGGAGGGTCCCTCCAGGCGGTGCCCACTCCCGACATCCACAGGGCTGTCGGTCGAAGTGCGGCACCATCGACGAACCTTCACCACCGTGGTGTGGCGTCGTGCCGCCTGAACTCGAGGAGCCTTTAATGGCCAAGACTTCCGGCCCGTTCCAGGGTCCACCGCCTGTCGAGTGGCGTGAGCGGTTTGCTTCTGCCCTAGCCGCTACCTCCGAGGTGAACCTGCCTTCCGAGGCGATCCAACTGCTGACCGCCTACGTACCGAACCCCAAGAATTACGTTTCCCGTGATCCTAATGGGAATTGGCAGCTGAAGTCCGGCGCACTGAGGACGATCAATACCGGTGTCGGCGAGCTGACGTACATCGCCGTCGAGATCGTCGGCTTCGCTGCGACCCCCTGGCCCTACAACGAGCGGACCTCCACGACGTGGAGGTCGCCGGCGGACCCCGCCTGCGGAGGCGCCCGGCCGTTCCTGCCGTCGGCCCGGACCTGGACCGAGCACACGGCGAACGGCGCCATGCGCTCATTCGCGGCGCTGCAGACCGATGTGGAGTCTGTCTTGCACATGAGCGAGATCCTCGATCGCGCCGAGACCGAATTGGAGAAGGGCGCGGGCCGCCGCCAGTACAACCTTATCGAGGACATGGCGCAGAACGGTCAATTGGAGCCGGGTCTGCTGGTGTTCCAAGAGTATGTGGTTCCGCAGAGCCAGGGCCGGCGTTTCGTGGCCCTCGCTGCCGTTGGTGGCAACAACCGCGCATCCGCCTGCCACAGGCTGCACGATCTGACGTCGGCGGAGGTCGTGGGCGGCGTGCCGAGGGCAAAGCTCGGTCTGGAAGGGAGCGATATCGCTATCAACCCGGTCCAGTGGCTTGCCCGGTATGCCGCTGTGCGCAACCAGGAGGTCGCGGAGGCGCAGACCCAAGACGTTGCGGAGACGAGCGCGGTGCGAGCGGCGAAGGTCGCGACCGTGCCTGCACACATCGTGGTCGGGGTGAATCAGCCCGATCGTCTGCAGCAGATCGTCCAAAGCAGCAACCGTCGCACGCATGCGCATCCGCCGTTGGAGTTTCAGCCCAATGACCGTTCGCGGTCGGTCGGGCGCGGTGTGATCGCCAGCTTCGCCGAAGGTGGTCTGATCGACCAGATGACGGCCGAGGTTCTGATGGGGGACCGGTCCGTGACCGACATGCCGGGCGTCGACCCGAATGCCTCCGTGTCGGCCCTGCGTGACCTCCGCAGCATGAAGCTGCTGGAGCTGTTCTTCCCCACCAAGAACCAGCAGGAGGCCCGACGTCGCCTCCGGGCCGCTTTGAGCGAGCCGTCCTCGTCGAACCTGGGCGGCGAGCAGGTCCGGCAGCGGATGCGCGCCTGGTCGGCGTTGACCTCGATGAGCTACCCCGAGCCGTGGAACCCGCGCGTTGCCGACGTGCTCGGTGTTGCGGCGGCCAAGGACGGCATCAGCCTCTCGATGCGCAGTCTCCATGATCTGCTTGACGTGGCCGCCGACGACGCCACCGCTTTCGAGGAGCTTGTGGTCTACCGGGCGCCACATTGGCTGGCCGCGTACGACATCGTCGATGCGGACCGGGGGTCCATGGGCGCCCAAGCGGTCCGGAAGGATGCGGCGGACCCGGACGCCGACGACGTGGAGACCGAGCGGCGGATTCGCCGTGGCGTCACCAACGCCATCAATGCCATGCGTGCAGATCGTCCGCGCGCGATCGCCCTGCTGCGCGAAATCGCTGCGGCAATGGACGAAGGCCGGGAGCCTCGTCGGATCGACGATGGGGGCATGGTCGGCGACGCCCCTGCGAGCCAGCGATGGTTCGATGACGCCTTTCCGAAGGTTCAACGGGGCCGCGGTCGGCCTGCGCCCATCACCATGCAGGTCGCGTCGGCACCGATCGTGACGCCTGCGACCCAGGTCCGGCTCCTGGCGACGGACCTGCGTGTCGCCGTGGACAGCTTGAAGGAGACCGCTCTGACCATTCCCGAGTTGGTCCACGAGATCCAGAAGAATGCCGAGGATGCTGGCGGTGTCCCGGGGCTCTCCCAGGCTGTCGCGGACGAGCTCGCGCTGAAGGTCACCAACATCATCCGTCTGCTTAGGGAGCTTCCGGAGCTGATCATCGACCTGACGTAGGTAGCCGCTGGGCATCGTGGGGCCGGACGCACCGCATCCGGCCCCACGATCTGCCTCCCGCAGACGTCTCGTCGAAAAGATGCCGTTATCGAGCAACGCCGGCGGCGTCCGGGAACTGCTGGCCTGCTGCGCCGTCAGCCTTGAGCCGACCGCAACGAATGCCAACCACCAACTCCGTGGAGCACGACTCCACCTCGACGGCGTGGTGTACCGACCTGTCCCAACAGCTGTTCCTATGTCGGATGCGACATTCATGTGATTCCGGGCCCTGTGGTTCCGGTGAGCACCACGCGCATAGTTGGGCGTTCTTGTGGACAGTTCACCCGGCCGAATCGGGCCGATGGCGGCCTCTCCTTCGGTACGGTCGACCGGTCTGGGCACGTCGGTCGTGACACGGCTGCGGGGAGAACATCATGGCTTCAGGGCCGCCGACTGATCTTGACGACGCGTTAAGGGAGTTCGACCGGAATGCGGCTGCGCAGCGGGTAGCCGCCGCTAGGGAGCAGGCCGAGCAGATCCGGGCGGAGTTTCCGCTTGGGGACTGGTCGTCCATGGCGTTGGAGCGGTATGCGTTGGGTCACCCCGGCTACAGGTCGTCCTTCTGCTATCGGTTGGAGTTCGCCTCGCCGGAATTGGGCAGCATCAGTGGTGGCAGCTCCCGCAAGCTGATCATCTACCACCGGGCGGACGGGTCGGATTGGTACTTCGATCCCGCCTACGGCAGCGTCGAGACCGCATGGGACGCGCTCCGGGCCGGATTCGTCACCGCCTTCGGTCTCGCCGGAGAGGGCAGATTCGCGGAGGTTGATGACATCCCAGCGCTGCGCTCCGGTCGAGCCCTGCTAAGCAAGAGTCTGTACGTGTACTTCCCGGCCGACCTGTTGCCGATCTACTCCCAGGTGCACGTCCTGCACTTCATCCACAAGCTCAGCGGCAGCAAACCGCCTGACCTGACGCCGATCGCCGCAAACCGCCGTTTGCTGGAGGTCGTTCGCGGAAGTAGCAAGTTCGCCGGCTGGGACCCGATGGAGGTGATGCTGTTCCTCTACTGGTGGGCCGACCCCCGCCCCAGCAGAGCCATCGTCAAGATCGCTCCCGGTGAAGGGGCGCGGTTCTGGCCCGAGTGCCGCGACGGTGGATATGTCTGCGTCGGCTGGGACGACGTCGGGGACCTGACAGCCTTCGGCTCGGAGGAGGAACTCCGTGCCGTCTTCAGCCAGCACTATCCGCACAACGGCAACCAGTCCACTGTGACGGCCAAGGCGCGCGAACTCTGGCGGTTGACGCAGCTTCAGCCCGGCGACCAGGTCGTTGCCAACGAGGGACAGTCCAAAGTGCTCGCGCTCGGTACCGTTGTCGATCCGGGCTACGTTTGGCGGCCTGACCGGGGAGAGTACCGACACACCGTGACTGTACGGTGGGATGAAGCGGCCGCCCGGACCTTGTCCGAGCCAGTGAAGCGGTGGGCCGTCACCACCGTCGCCACCGTGCCGAGCACACTGTGGAAACGGATCACTGGGGAGCGGCCCCCCAAGACAACCGGTCCAGACTTGGTCGCGACGTCAACTGCCGCATCGGCGACCTCGGCCACCCTGCTCGCCGCGCCAGACCGGCAGTTGCAGGCGGTGGGTGAGGCGCTCCAGCGCAAGGGCCAAGCGATCTTGTTCGGCCCCCCGGGAACCGGCAAGACCTACACCGCGCTGCGATTCGCCGCCTGGTGGCTCGCCCCCGCCCGCCCAGGACTGGATCCCTCGGTCGAGTACGGCACACAGGCGTTCGCAGAGGTGCTGGGCGCCCTGTCAGCCCCACCCGTCGGCTCGGCTGCTTGGTGGATGGTCGCCAACCCCTCCGAGTGGTCCTGGGACAATCTGTTCAAGGACGGCTCGGTGAACTTCCGTCGCGGCAAGCTAAAAACGAACTACACGCGTATCCGCGCGGGCGATCTCATATTCTGCTACGAGGCGTCTCCGGTCAAGCGGATCGTCGGATTCGCCCAGGTAGCCCAAGTCAATCTCGACCGGACGGAACCCGTGACCCTTCGCCCGGTCAGCCGTGTCATCGACGGGCCAACTTGGGCACAAATATCCGAAGATCCCCGACTGGCGGCCAGCGAGCCGGTGACCAACCGGAGCCAGGGCACCCTGTTCGCGCTCACCGCCGACGAAGCCCACCGGCTGGCCGACCTCACCGCCGAAACCGATTCGGACATCGACGCCGCCGTAGCCGGCCGACGAGAGGTCGGACTGCTCACCCAGGTGACCTTCCACCCCTCCTACGGCTACGAGGACTTCATCGAAGGCTTCAAGCCTTTCCCCTCCCCCACCGGCGGGCTGAACCTGCGGCTGGTGGACGGCATCTTCAAGCGGGTATGCCGCACCGCCCTCACCGATCCACAGAAGCCGTACCTGGTCGTCGTGGACGAGATCAACCGCGGAAACATCCCAAAGATCTTCGGTGAACTCATCACCCTGCTGGAGTCGGACAAGCGCGGTCTGGAAGTACGGCTGCCACAAAGCGGTGAGGCGTTCGCCGTGCCCGCCAACGTGTACGTCCTCGGCACAATGAACACCGCCGACCGCAGCATCCGGCTCCTCGACGCGGCACTGCGCCGCCGATTCGCTTTCCACGAACTGCTACCAGACGACGAGTTGCTCGAAGGGGCCTACGTCGGCAAACTGCATCTCGCCGACCTGCTATCCACCCTCAACGACCGCGTCCGCACCGAAATAGGTCGCGATCGCCAGATCGGGCACGCATTCCTGCTGCGCGACGGACGGCCCGTGGCTACAGAAGAGGACCTCGCCGCCGCTATCCGCGCCGACGTCATCCCCTTGCTGCAGGAGTACGCCTACGATGATTACGGCCTGCTCGGCCGCCTCCTCGGCGCCGGCACGGTCGACGTGACCAGCCAGCACCTCCGCGACCTTACCGACTCCGACCTCGTCGAGGCGCTATACACCGAATTCCAGGCCACCGTCACGGACCAGTCACTGCCGTGATCGTTCACGACATCGGTGAATACCAGACCCTACGGGTGCCCTGGCCAACCCCCGACCGTGCCGATCTCCACCTCGCGGAAGACCTCGAACGCGGCGGCCGCCTGGCCAAACTCCGCTGGCTGCACAACGGCCACGCCGAGATCACCACCACAGCGTGGGTCGGCGTCATCCAGTTCCATCACTGCACCGTGAACGTGGTGCCCAAGGCCGCCGGGGGCAACCTCGCCGTCTTGGAGATGCTCGACTACGCCAGTGGCATCAACGCCCTGCGCGAGCTACGCGCGCACCGTCGCATCGACGCGCACGGCGTCCATCTACGCGACCTGGTCTGCCTCATGCTCGCCCGGGACAGCGACGAGATCCTGCGCCAAGGACCCTCGCGCAACTATGTCACCCGAGAACACGCCCTGCCGACCCTTCGCGGCCGGGTCCTGGCCGACCGACAGATCCGCCGGCGCTTCGGCCAACTGGACCAACTGGAGTGCCGCTACGACGAGCTCGAGACAGACCACCTCGACAATCAGCTCCTGGCTGCGGGCCTGAACGTCGCCGCACGCATCGCGTCAGCCGCGGATGTCCGGATGCTCGCCCGCCGCGTCGCGGCGGACTTCTCTGGACTCTGTGACCCCGCCGACCTCGACCCCAACGACGTGACCACCAGGCTGCACTACACCCGACATAACGAGCACTACCGCAGCGCCCATTCGTGGAGCATCCTGCTACTACAAGCCGCAGCCGTTACAGATATGTACGGCGGCGGTCAGAGCCGCTGTCCTGTGTTCCTGCTTGACATGAATCGGCTGTTTGAGGACTTCACCACCCGCCTCGTCGAAGACGCGCTCAGTGGTCGTGACGTGCAGGTCCGGCCCCAGGCACGGCACCGCTCCGTGCTCCTCGACGAGACCACGGGCCGCTCACACGGGAGTGTCATCCCCGACCTGCTCCTGGCCCGGGGCACCGGGCGGCGCGCCTGGCGCCGCGCCGTCGACGCCAAGTACAAGTTGTACAGCGAGCGCAACCTCGACCCCAGCGACATCTACCAAACGTTCCTATATGCCCAGGCACTCAGCCGCTCCGGCTCGGACGATCAGCCACCCACCGCCATCATCATCCACCCGGGCACACCAGGCGCGTCCCACCGCCTTGTCATCCGCAACAGCGAAGGCCAGTATGCCGCTCGCATCCGAACCCTCGCCCTCGACATCCCAGCCGCACTCGATGCATTTTCCGACCGACACACCCGAGACGCCTTGCACACACAACTCGAATATGAGCTCACGGCCTGACAACAAAGCAGCCATCGACCAGGATCAGCGCCCTGACGTAATGCCAATGCTGTCGGAAAGTCTTCCACATGGTCGTCATCGTGACAGGGACACCCCGACAAGATCCGCCCCTCCGCGTTGAGCACGCAACTTGACAGGATTTAAACGAAGTCTCGTCAATTGAGATCTCAACGTCCATTGAGCGCCACTATTTGGATTGCCCGGTCGGCTCAGCTCCGGCCGCCGACCTTAGCCGGGTGCGGCAACCAGAATCGACAGGTCGTTCGCCGGCGGTCCCCGCCTTCATCCTCTTCTTCATAGATGCTTGTTGAATTCTCCGCGGCCCGCTGCCACCTTCGATAAGGTGAGCAAGGTTCATCCTCCATTCCCTCGGTCTTGGTCTCATCCGCCGGCGAACAGAGGTCGGACCGATGGATCAATGCACACACCGGCGAGGACGCCGAGCGTGTCAGTGACTTGGACTGGCTATGGCGCCCCGGCATACGCGGCCCTGTGTGAGGTATTGGCGCGGGCCAAGGGCGACGACGCACTGGCGCCGGTCACCGTGCTGGTGCCTACGAATCTCGCCGGCGTGATCGCCCGCCGGTTTCTGGCCCGCGGCGTTGCCGGGCATGCCGGCGTCGCGGGGCTATCGGTGTTGACTGTCGATCGGCTCGCAGAACAGATTGCCACCCCGAAGCTGGTCGGTGCGGGTCGCCGCCCGACCACGTCGGCAGTGCTGGCGGCGGCCTGGCGTCAGGCGCTCACGGAACGGCCTGGCATCTTCGCCCAAGTCGCGGAGCATCCGAATACCGTGCAGGCTCTCGTCGTCGCCCACCGCGAGCTGCGTGAGGCCGACGGCGCAGCGTTGGCGAGCATCGCGGACGGAGGAGCTATCGCTGCCGATCTGGTACGCCTGCACCGTCGAGTCGTCGACTCACTCCATGATTCCTGGTATGACGTGGCCGACCTGCGGCGCGCCGCGGTCGCGGTGCTACGCGAGCGACCGTCGCTCAGCAACGAGATCGGCACGGTGGTGCTCCTTCTTCCACAGGCGTTGCCGCCGAATGCCGTCGCACTGCTCAGTGAACTCCACACCCGCGGCGACGTGCAGGTCGTCGCGGGGATCTCCGGCAACGCTCACGCCGACGCTGCCGTCTTCGGCATAGCCGACGCGCTTGGCGGCGGCCAGCCACCCCCGGTGACGGTGCCAACGGCGACACGAGTGCTGCACGCCTCGGACGCCGACGATGAGGTGCGCTGCGTCGTCCGGCTGCTGACCGCCGCGTTGCACGACAAGCCAGCCCATCGGATCGCGGTGCTGTACGGGTCCGCTCGCCCCTACGCCCGGCTGCTCGCCGAACACCTTGACGCGGCCAAGATCGTGTGGAACGGCACTGGTGTGCGGCCGACGATCGAGCGATGCCTGGCCCGGCTCTTCCTCGACCTGCTCGCATTGCCCGCGCACGGGTGGCGCCGCGACGAGGTCATGGCGCTGCTGGCGGCCGCGCCGACGCGCGACGCTCAGGGACGGCGGACGCCTGCGGCTCGTTGGGAACGAATCTCTCGGGCCGCAGGAGTGGTTGGCGGGGACGACTGGGATCTGCGGCTCAAGGCGTACGCCGCGCAGGAACGTAGTGCAGCCAGCGCCGAACGCGGCGGCGACGCACCGAACGAAGCAATCATCACTCGCCGGGAACGTGACGCCGACGCCGCCCAGGCGTTACGCCGCCGCGTCACTGACCTGCGCGAGCAGTTACACGAAGGCGAAAGCCTCACGGCGTGGCCGGCCCTGGCTGCGTGGGCGCAGCGCATGTACCGGAACATGATCGGCGACCTGGACGAGGAACGATGGGTGCCGCAGGACGAGGCGCGGGCCGCCGCCACCATGACGCGGCTCCTGGACAGCCTGGCAGGACTGGGCACCATGACCGAGACGGCTGACCTGACGGCGCTGTACCTGACAATGGAGCTCGAACTCGCCGCCGACCTTCCGCGCCACGGACGGTACGGCTCCGGGGTTCTGGTTGTCCCGCTGTCCGCCGCCGTGGCCATTGAGGCGGATGCAGTGTTTGTGCTCGGCCTGGCCGAGGATCTGGTACCGGGCCGGCTCGGCACCGACGCCCTCTTGCCTGACGAGGTCCGAGCGTTGGCCGCCGGACAACTGCTCCCCCTGCGCGAACGCTCCGACCGGCAACATCGACATCTGCTAGCCGCGCTTTCCGCGGCGCCCGAGGTGACCGCCTCCTTTCCTCGGGGTGATCTGCGGCAGAGCATGTCCCGGCTGCCGTCTCGGTGGCTGCTACCGACTCTACGGACGCTTTCCGGCAATCCGACACTGGACGCCACCCGCTGGTCCCGCGTGGCAGGCGACTACCTGCTGGACTCCGCCTCGTTCGCGACCAGCCTCGTCAGCACCCCGGATCTTGCTACCGAGCAGGAGTGGCGCACCCGCGCTGCCGCGGCCGCGGCCGCTCACGGCGCTGGCATCGAGGCAGTGCTGCCGGGCGACACCGTCGTCGCGGCGGCCCTAGCGATGCGCCGGGGTCACCACAGCGACCGCCTGACGCGCTACGACGGTGACCTGTCCGGGTTGGGTTTACCTGACCCGACGGTGACGGGAGCGATCTCCCCGACGGCCTTGGAGAGCTGGGTACGGTGTCCGCACGGCTATTTCCTGGGGCGCTTGCTGCGGGTGTCCCCGGTCGAGTCGCCCGAGGAACTTCTGCAGGCCAGCCCGCTCGACGTGGGAAGTCTGGTGCACACCGCCCTGGATCTCTTCTTCACCGCCGAAGCCAACGCCGGGACCGTTCCCTCCGGCACAACGCCGTGGAGCCTGGATCAACGGGCCCGGCTGCGCCGCACCACTACCAAGGTCGCCGAGGACCTTGCCGCGCGCGGGTTAACCGGCCATCAGGTGCTGTGGCGGCGGCAGCTGACCCGCATCCTCACCGATCTCGACCACTTTCTGGACGACGACGAACGGATCCGTGCGGAGACGGGCCGCGCCCAGGTGCGCTCCGAGCTGACGTTCGGGATGCGGGGTACGCCGCCGGTGCCCATCCCGCTGGCTGACGGCCGAGTAGTGCGGATGCGCGGCAGTGCCGACCGCATCGACCAGGCCGGCGACGCACTGGTGGTCGTGGACTACAAGACCGGCAGCGCCCGTTCGTATGCCAAGCTCAACCAGGACGACCCCACCGCGAGCGGGACCAAACTGCAGCTGCCGGCGTATGCCCATGCCGCCCGAGCTGCACTGAACATTTCGGGTGCTGCGGTCACCGCCGAGTACTGGTTCCTTCGCTCCGACGTGCGCAAGAGGGTGTCCATCACGCTCACCGAGCGGGCCGAGCAGGCGTACGCCGAGACCGTCACGGTGATCGTCGACGGGATCGCCGGCGGCTTGTTCCCGCACCGGCCACCGGCCGACGACGGCTGGGGCGGCTACATCGAATGCGCGTACTGTGATCCGGACACTCTCGGGGCCGCGGACCTGCGTGCCCGTTGGGCCCGAAAGCAGAGCGACCCGCGCCTGGCCGCCTACCTCGCGGTCATCAATCCGGACGCCGGCGCATGAGCACCGCACTCACCGACGCCGACGCCCGGCGCCGCATCACTACCGCCCTGGACGAGACCCTGTTCGTCGAAGCCGGGGCGGGCTCGGGCAAGACCAGCTCACTGGTCGACCGGGTCGTGGCCACCGTCCTGGACGATCATTGCCGACTGATACAGATCGCCGCGATCACCTTCACCGAAAAGGCCGCCGCAGAATTGCGCGACCGACTACGGGCCGCCTTTGAACGCCACCAAACCGACCCGACACCCGAACGAGCCGCCCGCGCCACCACGGCACTTGACGACCTCGACAGCGCGGCGATCGGCACGCTGCACTCCTTCGCCCAACGCATCCTCATCCAGCACCCCATCGAAGCCGGGCTGCCGCCCCTGACCGAGGTTCTGGACGAGGTGGGTTCCGGCCTGGCCTTCGACGACCGGTGGACGACGCTGCGGGCCGATCTGCTTGACGATCCTGAGCTGTCGGACACCTTGCTGCTGGCCATGGGCGCCGGAATGCACCTAGACGACCTGCGGTCGCTCGCCGTAGCCTTCAACGCCAACTGGGACCTCATCGCCGAACGCGTCCTCGCCCAATCCGTCCCGGCCCTGCCACCGATCGACGTCGACGACCTTGTTGCGGAAGCACAACGCATCCTCGCGCTTCGGTCCTACTGCACCGCCGACAACGACAGGCTCCTTACCCACCTCGACAAGCTCGACGGCTGGATGAGGCAGCTCACCGCCGCACCGGACGACCCCGCCCGGCTGACCATTCTCGGCAACGCCCTCAGCGGGGCCTGGCGGCACGGCCAGGCGGGCAACTGGCGCCCCTACAACCTGGAGGAACTACGCGGCGCATGCCGCAATCTGGCCGCCGCCGCCATCGCGCTGCGCGATCGGGTTCTCGAGGCCACCCTGCGGCGCCTCGGCCACCGCATCGGCCGCGCCACCATCGAAGACGCCGACGTACGCCGCGCCGAAGGCCGCCTGGAATTCCACGACTTGCTCGTGCTCGCCCGCGACCTGCTCCGCCACCCCAACCACGGCCCGGCTGTACGCGCGACGCTGCACCGCCGTTACCA
Source organism: Krasilnikovia sp. MM14-A1004 (assembly GCF_047159485.1). GTDB lineage: Bacteria > Actinomycetota > Actinomycetes > Mycobacteriales > Micromonosporaceae > Actinoplanes. The sequence goes on from NZ_AP038773.1 coordinate 4,623,934, forward strand.
GCGACTGCTGCTCGACGAGTTCCAGGACACCGATCCCATCCAGATCGAACTCGCGGTCCGCATTGCCGGTGGTCCCTCCGCCGACGCACCAGAATGGTCCGAGGTCACCACCGGTGCCGGCAGCCTATTCCTCGTCGGCGACCCCAAACAGTCGATCTACCGGTTCCGCCGCGCCGACATCGCTACCTATCTGCACGCTCAACAACACCTGGGCTCTGGAGTCGCCCTTGATACCAACTTCCGCACCACCGCGCCCATCCTCGATTGGATCAACACCACGTTCGGGCAACTCATCGAGGCGACGCCCGGATCGCAGCCGGCGTACCGGCCGCTGCGTGCAGTCCGCCCCGCCGCTCCGAATGGGCCGGCCGTACTCATCCTCGGCACCGAGCCGCATGCCGACGGCCCGAGCGCCGACGAGCTCCGTACCCGAGAAGCCGCCGATGTCGTCACCACCGTACAGGCGGCCCTGACCGAGGGTTGGCAGGTTATTGACGGCGATGCATGGCGACCGGCCCGGCTGCGCGACATCGCCGTTCTCGTTCCGGCACGGACGTCCTTGCCGCACCTGGAAGCCGCGCTCGACGCCGCCGGCATCGGTTTCCAGTGCACCGCGAGCTCGCTCGTCTACCGCACCCGGGAGATCCGCGATCTGCTTACCGCGGCCCGAGCCGCGGACGACCCCAGCGACGAACTTGCCTTGGTCGCTACCCTGCGGTCGCCGCTGTTCGGCTGCGGCGACGACGACCTCTGGTCCTGGCATCAAGCGGGCGGACGCTTCGACCTGCTCGCCGCACCGCCCGCAGGTCTGGGCGACCACGCCGTCGCGCGCGCCATCTCATACCTGCGCCGCCTGCACGACGACCGGCCTTGGCTGACGCCCAGCCAGATCCTCGCCCGACTCATTGACGACCGGCGCATGTTCGAGTCCGCCGCCGACGGGCCTCGTGCCAGCGATGTGTGGCGCCGGCTGCGATTCGTGGTTGACCAAGCGCGCGCCTTCAGCGACACCGCGCACGCTGGTCTGCGCGACTACCTCGCCTGGGCCGCCCGGCAGGGAGCCGAATCGGCCCGCGTCGCCGAGCCCATCCTGCCGGAGACCGACAGCGAGAGCCTGCGCATCACGACGATCCATGCCGCCAAAGGCCTCGAGTTCCCCATCGTCATCCTGTCTGGGCTGACCAGCCGCGCCGGCGGCGCCCGCGCAGGCGTGGAGGTTCTGTGGCCCCGCGAAGGCGGCTACGAACTCAAGCTACGGAAGAACCTGCAAACCGCGGCGTACGAAACCGCCAAGCCGCTCGACGAGCAGATGGACTACCACGAGCGTCTGCGCCTTTTGTACGTTGCCTGCACCAGAGCCCGGGACCACCTCGCCGTTTCCCTCCACCGGAAGGTCCGCACCGCGAAGGAGCCGCCTCCCCCACGCGCCCTCACCAGCGCCGAGCTACTGGCTGAGGCCGCCCCCGCCGCGCCTTCGTTGCCTCCGGATGTCGGTGCCATGCCGGACGTGGTGTTGAAGACCCCAGCGACGCCACCACCGCCGTTCGAGCAGTGGCAGAATCGGATCAGTCGAGTCCGGCATCGCGTCCGCCAGCCTTCCGCGATCAGTGCCTCACAGCTCGAAGGCACGCTCACGGCGGTCATGCCGGCACGGACTGACCGGCTTGGTGAACCTGCCGATCCGGGACTCGCCAAGAACCCCCGCGACCTGGAGCTGCCGCCTTGGAACAAGGGCCGCTACGGTACCGCTATCGGCCGCGCTGTCCATGGCGTCCTGCAAACCGTCGACCTATCCACCGGTGACGGGCTCACCGACGCGGTCGCTGCCCAGTCCCTCGCCGAGGGCGTCAGCCAGCACGCCGAGCTCATCTCCGACCTCGCGCGCTCCGCCCTGGAGGCCGACGTGGTGCAGCGCGCTGCGACCCGGCCACACTGGCGCGAGACCTACGTCGGCACCACGATCGACGACAAGGTCCTCGAAGGCATCATCGACCTGCTGTATCGCGACGACGACGGCTTGGTCATCGTGGACTACAAAACCGACGCCGTCCCGTCGAGCGCTCTCGACCAGCGGGTCGACTACTACCGGCCCCAAATGGCCGCCTATGCCGCCACGTTACAGAACGCCACCGCGGAGGAAATCGCTCGCTGCATCCTGCTGTTCCTCACCCCGCACGGCGCCCACGCACGGACAGTGGGCAGCCTACCGAACGCCGCCCTTCTCGCTCGTGCCGGGGCGGACCTCGACGTCCGTTTGTCGAACGCACCGCCACAATGACGATACGCACTGTTCATCGGGAGATCTACTGTGGGAAGCTTGGCCGACTCCGCTGTGGAAATTCTGCCCGTTGCAGGCATGCACTCCATCGCCCACCTACTACCCAAATCCAAGAACCGGTGCGGTATATACGTTCTACGATTTGCGAATGACGACCGCTATGTGGGCCAAGCGGTCGATGTGGTCACCCGGTTCGCCACACATCGAAAGAACTACCCCGACATCATCGAAGTTACGTTCTGGCGCGTCTCGAAGCCAGACCTCAACGCGGTTGAACGCGCAGAGATCCGCCGCATGGAGGACCAGGGATTTCAGTTACGCAATGTGGTGCACACGCAAGGACGGCTCGGTGCCAGCGACTTCGACATCGTCGTCCCTACGACGGAGCAGGACAGTTGGCTTGCGTCGGCTCCGTCCGACGTCATGGAACCCGACACTCGACCGCAGCACCCTGCGCTGCGCCGGGGCAACCACGTCGGATACCAACAACTCTGCGCCGATGCCCGCTTCGCCAGACTTGAATTCGGGCTGCGGCGCTACGTCGCATGGACCATCCCAGCGCCGTACCGTACCGAGCTCAGCTACTGGTCAATCAGTGCCAGGCCCGGCACGCTGGGCGGCAAGCGCCTCCTCACCCTTACCGTACACAATGTGGAGACGCTGTTTGTCTACGCGCCACGCAACGAGCCGGAGACAGTGGAATTCTGCCTCAACATTGATCGGGCTACCATTCTCTCCCGATGGAAAAGTCTTGAGGCGTTTGAGGAGCAGATTCCAGGCATGAGTGTCAACGAGCCAAAATACAGATCTCGGCCGGGGATAGCTGGCATCTGGATCGACAACACGCGCGACTTCGTACGTCTCCTGAACGTGGACGGCGTTGTTTCCGCGGCTCGCCGCCTGAACCTGGATCTCATGCGAAAAGGCCCGGCTCTGAATTGGAAAAGCCACTGCCTCGACCTCGCAGACCGAATCCTTTCACCGGCCATAGTCGAGCCACCACCGACCGATTCAACCGATTCAGAAGAGCTTTTCGAAATCGGCTTCTGGTTCGACGAGCAAGGACGCTTCGACGATGCCGAGCCCTACTACCGTCGCGCCGCCGATACCGGCCACATTCCGAGCATGTTTCACCTTGGCGTGTTGTGCAGTGAGGGGGCCAAAGTCGATGAGGCCAAATCCTGGTGGCGCCGCGCGACCGACGCCGGCGATTGTGATTCAGCGGTGGGCCTCGGCGAGCTTCTTGCCAGCCAGGGCGACTTGGCCAGCGCGGAAGCGGTCTTTCAACGGGCAGTAGAGCTCGACGACTCCGACACTGCCCTCAATCGGATTGGCGTGTTTCATCAGGACCGACGGCGAGACCTGGAGACGGCTGAGCGGTACTACCGACGCGCGGTAGCAGCCGACAACAATGACGCCATGCTGAACCTTGGTTGGCTGCTCGAGAGTCGTGACGACCTGACCGGCGCCGAGGAGCTGTTCCAGCGCGCCGCAGATGTGGGCAACAGTGAGGCCGAGGAGCATCTCAAGGAGCTGAGAACCAAGCTGTAGGTGTCTGCCCCGGAGGAGGCGCCTGCGCCATGCGGACCAGACACGGTTGGGATGGCGCGTTAAGGTACCCTCGCCCGAGCTGAGTGTAAGGATCTGTACCCGTACCGCTGTCACGCGGGACGTGTCACTACCTAGGGTCAGCAAGGGGGCCGGCAGTGTCTTGCGGGACGGCTGATGCATGAGAACTCGCCCCGATGGGAGCAGATCAACCCGAGCGGCTACCTGCACGAACAGGAAGGCCTGCGCGAGCTCGCCTCCTACCTTCCCGACGCCGACCCCTTCCACGTCTGGGCCAACGTCGAGTTCGTCGGCACCGACGGCTCAATCAACGAGGTCGACGCGCTCGTCTTAGCCCCCAGCGGCCTGTACGTGCTGGAGCTCAAGCACTGGCAGGGCGAAATCGCCGGGGACGGGAACCAATGGGTACGCCGGATGCCCAACGCCCGCCTCATGCCCGAGGACAACCCGTACATTCTGGCCAACCGCAAGGCCAAGCGCCTGGCCGGCCTGATCCGTCACTACGCACGCCAGCAAGGCAAGGAGCATCTCGCCCCGTACGTGGGCGCAGCCGTCTTTCTCCATGCACGCCAAATGCGGACCAGGTTCGACGAGATCGGGCGCCAGCACGTCTACGGCCTCAACGGCCACGAAACCCACTCGCGACTGCCGAGCCTACGTACGCTCCTGCTGGCCCGTCCGCGTCACCTCGACCAACTGGTCGACGGCGCCCGAGCGCGCCAAATCATCGAGCTGGTGCGCGGCGCCAAGATCCGCCCGTCGGTGGCGGAGCGCAAGGTCGGTCAGCTGATCGTTCACGCGCGTCCTTTTGCCGAGGGCATCGGCTGGCAGGACTTTATGGCCGGGCACGGCATGGACAAGAACCTGGTACGCCGGGTCCGCTTCTACCTGACCAGCCGAGCCCCCTCGGAGGACGTGCCGGTCATCAGGCGCGCGGCCGAGCGAGAGTTCCGGCTGCTCCAGGGCATCCACCACCCAGGCATCGCCCGGGCCGGAGATCTGGTGGATCATCCCTGGGGCCCCGCCGTCGTGTTCGACCACGAGACCGACTGGGTCCGCTTCGACCAGTGGCTGGTGCAACGCGACGAACGGCTCACTCTGGCACAGCGGCTGCAGCTCGTGCAGGACCTCGCCGAGATCATGGACCATGCGCACTCCCGGCGGCTGGCGCATCGGGCGCTCAACCCGCGCGCGGTCTATGTGGCCCGCCCGGACAAGTCCCGGCCTGGGCTGGTGGTGACCGACTGGCAGGCCGGAGGTCGGATGGCCGGGGCCACCCAGGTGACCCGGCTTAGCTCCTCGACCGACAGCGCAGGCCTGGAGTTGTTTTTCGACGACGAGACCCGCCGCTACCAGGCCCCGGAGGCGGTCAGCCACTCCGATGTACCCGGCAGCCAGCTCGACGTCTTCTCGCTGGGCGCGATCACGTACCGGATCTTCGCTGGTGACGCGCCGGCGACCACGCCGGAAGAGCTGATCGCGGCCGTACGTGACGGCGGCCTGAACCTCGCCGCGGTCGCCGACGGCGTCCCGTCGGCGCTGGCGACGCTGGTGTACGACGCGACGCGAGGCGACCCGTCGCAGCGGCTGCCGAGCGTGGCGGCGTTCCGCCGGGGCTTGGAGGCGGTGTGGGAGGAACTGACCGCGCCGGAGCCCGATGAGGTGGTCGACCCGCTGGAGGCGCACGCGGGCGACGTGCTCGAGGGCGGCTTCACGGTGGTGCGCGGCCTCGGCTCGGGGGCCACCGCGACCGCCTTGCTGGTTACGGTGGCAGAGGCCGACTCGGCTGACGGCACGGAAGAGCGCAAGCGGGAGCTGGTGCTCAAGGTTGCCCGCGACGCGCAGTACACCGACCGGTTGACGGCCGAGGCCCGAGTGCTGCGCGACCTGCGCCCCCACTGGCAGGTCGCTGCCCTGGTCGACGGCCCGGTGACCGTCGGTGGGCGTACCACCCTGGTCTTGGAGAGTGCTGGCCAGCGCACCCTGGCCGAGGAGCTGTCCGGCGGCCGCCGTCTCGCTCTGGACCTCCTGGAGCGGTACGGCCGCGACCTGATGGACATCGTCACCTTCCTGGAGGGTGAGGGCGTCTGGCACCGCGACATCAAACCCGCCAACCTGGCCGCGCGCCCGCGCCCGAAGGATCGCCAGCCGCACCTGTGCATCTTCGACTTCTCGTTGGCCGCCACCGCGGTCGACCAGCTCGGCGCGGGCACCCCGCCATACCTGGACCCGTTCCTCGGACCGCCTCGCCGGATGCGGTACGACGCGGCCGCGGACCGCTTCTCCGCCGCGGTCACGCTGTACGAGATGGCGACCGGCGCGCTCCCTCGGTGGGGTGACAATGCCAACCCCGCCGCGATCAGCGACGAGGTCTCGCTCGACCCGGCTGCGTTCGACCCGGCCATCGCCGACCGGCTGGTCACATTCTTTGCCCGTGCACTGGCTCGCGAGGCAGGAGAGCGGTTCGACACGGCGGAGGAGATGGCCGACGCCTGGCGGATGATCTTCAAGGACATCCCGGAGCCGGTCGGGGAGGCACAGCCCGGGTCCGCGCTCACCCGCGAGTCCCCCCTGGACGGCATCGGGTTGACCGCCAGAGCCCGCTCCGCATTGGAGCGGCTCGGCCTGCACACCGTCGGCGAGCTGCTCGACTGCGAGCCGTCCGCATTGACGCGCGCCAAGGGCGTACCCGACGCCACCCGCAAGGAGATCCTCGCCCAGGCCCGCGCGCTCCGCACCCGGCTTCCCGGCACACCGACCCCGGCAGAACCCGCACCGGAAACCCCGATGCCATACGGCGTGGAGGGGCTGTGCGACAGGCTCCTGCCCGGCCCCCGGGCCAAGGACCGGGCGGCACTGGAGTTGCTCCTCGGCCAGGCACCGACTGGGGACGGCACCTTCCTGCGCTGGCTGTCGCAATCAGACGCCGCCAGAGCCACCGGCATTGCCCAGCCGCAGATCTCCATCCTGTTGCGCAAATACGCCAAGCTCTGGCTGGAAAACCCAGCCGTGGCGCAGGTGCGCGACGAGATCGTCGCCCTCCTGGATGCCCGCGGCGCGGTAATGTCCGCCGACGAACTGGCCGAGGCGCTGATCGCCGCCCGCGGCTCCTTCACGAGCGGACCCAAGCGCTTTCCGCAGGCTATCGGTCTGGTCCGCGCCGCCGTGGAGGCCGAACTGTCCCGGGGCGGCGACGCCAGGCTCGCGATCCAGCGATTCCGCGGCTCGGACGCCGTACTGGTCGGGCGTGAACCGGATGATCCGGCCGCTGTTACGACGGCTGCCGACCTGCTTGCGTACGCGGTCCGCCTGGGCCGGCGTGCCGCGGACCTCAGTGCGTCGGACCCGCTGCCCACCCGCGGCCGCGCCGTGGAGGAACTGCGCGCGATCGCCGAGCCCGAGGGCCTGCCGGCGTTCGGCGACTCGCGGCTACTGCAACTGGCCTCGGCCGCCAGCAACGGCGCCGCTGACGTCAACGCCCAGGGCCAGCTCTATCCCGTGGGCATGGTTGCCGACCGCGCGCTGCGGCTGGCCGTCGGTAGCCTTGTCGGCCAGCGCCTCAGCGCCGACCAGGTGCGGGCACGTGTCCGCGCCCGTTTCCCCCGCGCGCAGGAGCTGCCCGCGAGCCGACTGGATCTGGACGACCTGCTCAGCGCGTGCGGGGTGCCGCTGGAGTGGGACAACACCCAGCAGGCGTACGCGCCACGCACCGCGGGCGTGGCACCGACCAGCACTCGGATCAGCCGCACAGTCTCGCCGTTGGCCAGCCCGGGTGCGGTCGAGGAGGTGGACGCCAAGCTGAGCGCCGCGCTGGATCGGCGTACGTTCCTCGCGGTGCTGGCCCCGCTGAAGCGGCTTGCTGCGGCCCGGCGCGCCCTGCTAACCCGGCTGCGGCTGACCGAGGTCAACGTCACCGGCATCATGGTGTCGCAGTTGCGCGCCCTGAACTTCTCGTGGGAGGCCATCATCGCCGCCGACAGCGGCACGCCGACCGACCCCGACTTCCGCAGCCTGGTCGACCTCGTGCACCACGAGGTCGTCCCTGCGATCGAACGGGCGCTCGAAACTGACGAGCCGGTCGTGCTGACCGAGGCGGCCCCGCTGACCCGCTACGGTCAACTGCGGCTCCTGCAGGAGCTGGCCGACCCCACCCGGCCCCGACCGGCCGCCCGCCTGCTGCTGGTGCCAGCCCGGCGCCCGGAGCCCGCCATGCTCGACCACGCCCAATTGCCCCTGACCTCCCCGGCAAGTCAGTCAATCTGGCTTCCGGACACGTGGATCAGGCCGATCGTGGAAAGGCCCGCGTCATGATCGAGCTGAAGGCGCTGCAAGGCCAGGTCAAGGCCCTAGCGGAGGACCTTCGCGGTCAGATCACGGCCGAGGTGGAGTTGCGCGCCGAATTGCACAAGGAGTATGACGACGCGCACGCCGCCCAACGCACCGGCGGCACGTTCGAGACCTGGCTGGAGGAGATCCTCGACCAGGCCGCGGTGGCGTGGGTGCTCGACTGCGTGTTCGTACGCTTCTGCGAGGACAACGGTCTGGTCGACGGGCTGTGGATCGGCGGACCCACGGACGAGGCGCCGGTGGAGCGGGCCGTGCAGAACCGGCAGGCGTACCTGATCGCCAACCCACGCCACAACGACCGGCACTGGCTGCGCGAGGGGTTCAGCTATCTGCGTGGTTTGCGCGCCACCGGGAAAATCTTCGATGAGCACAACCCCGTGTGGCGCTTCGACATTTCTGGTCGCGCTGCTGAGGCGCTGTCCGACTTCTTCCGGCGCGGCGCGGGTTGCCGGTCGCTGCGCTCATCGGGGCTGGACACCCGATTCCTGGGTGACCTGTACCAGGACCTATCCGCGCACGCGCGGCAGACATACGCGCTACTGCAAACGCCGGAGTTCGTAGAGGAGTTTATCCTCGACCGGACATTCGAGCCCGCCTACCGGGAATTTGGCCTAGCGGAGACGACGGTGATCGACCCGACATGCGGTTCGGGGCATTTCCTCCTCGGGGCATTCCGGCGGCTCATCGCCCGGTGGAAGGAGCGCGAGCCAGCCACGGACGTGCGGGAGCTGACGCAGCGGGCGTTGCACCAGATCACTGGCGTGGACATCAACCCACTTGCGGTGGCGATCGCCCGCTTCCGGCTTATGGTAGCTGCCTTAAATGAGTGCGGCATGTTCAAGCTGGAACGAGCGCCGGCGTTCGACGTCCGGGTGGCAGCCGGAGATTCACTTCTGGACTGGGGTGAGAAATCGCGTCATCAAGGCGACCTGATGGCGGAATTGGAAGAGCGGCCAACCTTCGCCTACGCCACCGAAGATGCCGATGTGCTGGCCAATTACCTGCGGAGCGGCACCTACACGACCGTTGTCGGAAATCCACCCTATATTACCGTTAAGGACAAGGTGCTCAACGCACGGTACCGAGACATGTACCCTGCCTGCTCCGGCAAGTACGCCCTCACCGTGCCATTTGCCCAGCGATTCTTTCAAATGGCCCGACGGGCTGATCATGATGGTGACGGCGCCGGTTGGGTCGGTCAGATTACATCAAACTCGTTCATGAAGCGAGAGTTCGGCAAGAAGCTCATCAACGTCGTTTTTGCTCACGATGTTGAACTCGCTGACGTGGTCGACACTTCGGGTGCATTTATTCCCGGCCATGGAACTCCGACGGTCATCTTGGTGGGAAGAAACCGGATGGTGAGTGCTCGTTACAGCGGTCCTGTACGCACCGTCCTCGGTATACGCGGCGAGCCATCTCAGCCTGTGGATCCGTCCAAGGGACTAGTCTGGACTGCGATCTTGGACCAGATAGATCGACCCGGCTCCGAATCCGAATGGATCAGCGCCGTCGACGCCAGCCGCGCGTCCATTGCGACCCACCCCTGGAGTATGAGCGGTGGCGGGGCCAATTCTGTCATGCTTGCCATCGAGTCAGAAGCCAGTCGGCTTGGCAACCGGACCACTATGATGGGATTCGCCGCAATCACCGCGGAAGACGACGCATTCTTCCTGACGGCCGCGGCCGCTCGAAGGATTGCCGCAGAGTCAACGATGCCCATGGTGACGGGCGACGTGGTGCGAGATTACTTAATCGATCCGGAAATCGTTTGCATTTTCCCTTATCAGAAGGATTTAAATACCGCGGCGCCGCCTTCCGTACCACGAATCATGCGTCATCTCTGGCCAAATCGACGCGTACTCCAGCGTCGCAAACGCTTCGGAACGTTTATAGAGGACATACCATCCCTCCAGTGGCACGAGTTCGGCGAACTCTACCGCGAAAAGTTGCGAACAGAATTGTCGATCACGTTCGCCTTTGTGGCAACACATAACCACTTTGCGCTAGATCGGGGTGGAAGGATCTTCAACAGGTCGGCTCCCGTGATCAAGTTGCCGGAAGGGGCTACGGAGGACGACCACCTGCGGCTGCTTGGAGTGCTAAACAGCTCAACGGCGTGCTTCTGGCTAAAGGAGGTGAGCCAACCAAAGGCGGGTGGCGGCGTCGGACGCGGCATGCAGGACGAGGCATGGGAGGAGCGATACGAATTCACTGGAACGAAGCTACAGGAGTTCCCAATACCGTCGAGGTTTCCGCTGGAACGATCGCGATTCATTGATCAACTGGCCAATCGCCTCAACGCCGTTAGCCCGGCAATGGTTGTGAACTCCGGGACGCCCAGGCGTCAGAACTTGGCAGAGGCCGAAGTCGAGTACCACTCTGTCCGCGGGCAAATGGTAAGCATTCAAGAAGAGCTGGATTGGGAAACGTATCAAATCTACGGCTTGATTGACGAGAACCTGACTTGTGAGACGCCCCCCGAGCTTCAGCCAGGTCAGCGAGCGTTCGAAATCGCCATGACGCGATCCGAAATTCACACGGAGTGGTTTAGGCGGCACAAGTCGACATCGATCACCGAGCTGCCAGATTATTGGCCAGGCACATATAAGCAGCTCGTGGAGCGAAGGATAGCCGCTTTGAAGTCTAACCGGCACCTCGCTCTTGTGGAGCGCCCAGAGTACAAACGACGGTGGTCACAGAAACGCGACAAGGAACCTTGGGATTGGGCGGCACAGCAATCGTTCGCTTTGCGTTCCTGGTTGCTTGATCGCCTAGAGGTGCCCGAGCTTTGGGGCGGCGCCCCGTCCCCAATGTCAATCGCGCAACTCGCCGACCGGTTACGCCACGACGAGGAATTCCGGTCCGTTCTGGACATCTGGGCGGGCACCGACCAGCACGACATCTTGACGACGCTGACTCGGCTAATCGCCGATGAGCACGTGCCATTCCTCTCCGCCCAGCGCTACAAGCCTTCGGGGCTTAGAAAACGGGCTCAATGGGAGCGCACCTGGACGCTACAGCGTCGCGAAGACGAAGGTGAGAAGGTCGACATCCCGGTTCCGCCAAAGTTCGCTACCGCAGATTTCGCGAAGGCCAGCTATTGGCGCAACCGAAACAAGCTCGACGTCCCGAATGAGCGCTTCGTTTCCTATCCCGACATGGGCCGAGAGGGCGACAGTAGTCTACTTCTCGGCTGGGCCGGGTGGGATCACCTTGCCCAGGCACAGGCATTGGCCACCGTTTACCTGGATCGCAAGACGCAGGCCGGCTGGCCTCCCGAACACCTTCTGCCGCTGCTGGCTGGCATGGCGGAGCTAGAGCCGTGGCTGCACCAGTGGTACGCCGAACCACGACCCGGATTCGCGGGCACACCAGCGCAGTTCTTCACCGGGCTGATCGACACAGAGCTGGGCGCGTTGGGTGCCGACCGGGCCGCACTAACCACGTTGCGTGGCGTAGAGGAGTTGACATGACCCTGCTGCGGGATCTGATCGACATCCCGACCTCGGTGGGTGACGCCGACTTCGTGGTCCGCGCCTCCGAGGGCGCCGACCTGGATCGCTACGTAGTCACCGACGACCTGCGGCGCAGCTTCGACGAGGCGCTGACCATGATCGGTCACGCGGTCGCCACCGGTCGCTCCCAGGCGAAGTTCCTGCACGGCTCGTTCGGCTCCGGCAAGTCGCATTTCATGGCGGTGCTGCGGGAGATCCTGCGCCACAACCCGGACGCCCGGGCGGTCCGTGGCCTGGCTGATCCGATCACCAAGGCGGACGATTGGTTGCGCGGCAGGCGGATCCTGACGCTGACCTTCCACATGCTCGACGCCGAGTCGGTGGAGCAGGCAGTTCTTGAGGGCTACCTGCGCCAGGTATCCACGGCGCACCCCGAGGCGGCACCACCGGCCGTACACAAATCGGATGCCCTGCTGGCCGACGCCGCGCGGCTGCGCGCGGACCTGGGTGACGAGAAGTTCCTCGCTCGGCTACACACTGGCGGCGCTGCGGCTGGCGGCGCGGGCGGTGGCCTCGCCGCCCAACGGGCCCAGCGGGCAGGGTGGACCGCCGAAACGTACGCCGACGCAGCCGCCGCACCGCCCGGCACGAAGCAGCGTGATGCACTGGTCAGCGCGCTCACCACCGCGTTCTTCACCAACGCTGTCCGCAGCGGGGAATACCTCGACCTGGACACCGGTTTGGCCGTGATCACCCGGCACGCCAAGGATCTCGGGTACGACGCCATGGTTTTCTTCCTCGACGAGCTGATCCTGTGGCTCTCCACGAAGATCGCCGACCACACGTTCGTGCAGACCGAAGGCGCGAAGCTCAACAAGCTGGTCGAGTCCTCTGACGCCGCGCGGCCGCTGCCGATCGCCTCGTTCGTGGCCCGGCAGCGCAACCTGGAGGACTTCCTCGGCCCGCAGGTCGGCGGCACAGAGCGGGCCGCGCTGGCCGACGTCATGCGCAGCGTGCAGGGACGGCTCGGCACCGACATCGTGCTGGCCGACACGAACCTGCCCGAGATCACCGAGAAACGGCTACTCAAGACGGACGACGCGGGGCGCAAGGTCATCGACGACGCATTCGCTGCGGTGCGCAGCCGGCGCGAGGTGTGGGACACACTGCTGCTTGGCGCCCAGTACGGCGACGCCGGCATCGGCTCGGACGCCGCTGCGTTCCGCCGCCTGTACCCGTTCTCCCCCGCGCTCGTGGCCACCCTCGTGGCGCTGTCCCAGGCCTTGCAGCGCGAACGGACCGCGCTGAAGGTGATGACCGAGCTCCTGGTCGAACGCCGCGACACGCTGCGGGTCAACGACTTGATCGGGGTGGCCGCCCTTTTCGATCCGCTGGTGCTGCGCGGCGAACTGCCCGACCGGCCACAGCTCAAGCAGCTTTTTCAGGCTGCAAGGGACACCTATCTGCACAAGCTGCGCCCGCTGTTGCTTGCCTCCCACGGCATCACCGAGGAGCAGGCGGCCGGGCACGAGCTCTTCACCCTCGACGACAGGCTCGTCAAGACGCTGATCCTGGGCGCCCTGGTGGCCGAGGTTCCCGCCCTGCACAATCTCACCGCAGCCAAACTCCACGCGCTCAACTTCGGTTCCATCGCCTCGCCGATCCCTGGCTATGAGAACCAGATCGTCCTGGAACGCCTCAAGCGGCTCGCCGCCGACGCCGGGCAGCTGCACCTGGGAGACGGCCCCGACCCGGTCGTGTCGCTGAAGTTGTCGTCGGTCGACTACGACCGGCTGCTCGAACTGGTGCCACACAACGAGACCGCGGCCGGGGTGCTGCAGCAGCTCGTCCGCGAGATGGTCTGCGGCGAGCTGGGACTGGACAGCCCGTCAGGCACCTTCGGCGAACTCTCCTATGTGCGGGAGTGGCGGGGGCGCAAGCACTCGATGCAGGTGCGCTTCGGCAACGTACGAGACAAGGACAACATGCCGGACGCCTCGCTGGTCGGCAGCGGCGACGGCTGGCGAATTGTAATCGACTACCCATTCGACCCGGGACACCGGCGCAATGAGGACTTCGCCCGCATCGAGACATTGCATCCGGGCTCGAAGACGGTCTTCTGGATGCCGTTGTTCCTCACCGACGAGGTGATGGGCCGGGTCGGCCAGCTCGCGAAGATTAACTACTTGCTGGGGGGCGGCGGCGCGGGTGACCGGCTCAATGCCCTGGCCGCCGACTGGTCCGTTGCCGACCGCCAACAGGGCAAGATCTACCTGCAACAGCGCCAGCAGCAGCTGAGGGTAGCGCTGCTCGCCGCGTTCAAGCAGGCGTACGGAGCAGCCGCCCCCGAACGCGCCAACGTGGAGGACGACAGCATCGGCGTGCTGCACACCCTCGCCGAAGGCCTGCGCCTCGGCGATCCCCGTGGCGGCACGCTGCGCGACGCATTCCACAACCTGACCGGCGAGCTACTCACCTGGTCGTATCCGGGCACCCCCGCGCTGCCCGACGATGAGAAAGCGGTGACTCGCGCGGAGCTCGGCAAGGTCGTCAAGTACGCCCGCCTGGCCGCTGCCGACCCGACCAAGGGAATCCCGGTCGACCAGCCGGACCAGAAGACGATCAAGCGGATCTGCAACCAGCTCCGCCTCGGCGAGCTGATCGACCATAGGTACGTGCTGACGATGAGCACCTGCTGGTGGAGCGGCCACCTGCTGCAGCACGCGGCGCAGCAGGGCTACACGGAGCACTTTCCGGTGCACGTCCTCCGTGACCTGCTGGACAAGCCCAAGGAACGCGGCTTCGACCGCGACCTGCAGAGCGCCATCGTTGCTGTTTTCGCGGCCGAGCAGCAGCTCGCGTGGTACCGCGGCGGAGCGAAGGTTTCTGTGGACACGGTGCAGGCTGTCGAGGACCTCATGGAGCTGCGCCACCCCGAGATGCCGAGCGAGCAGGCATGGCGGGACGCAGCCCGGCGCGGGCAGGGATTCTTCGGCAAGGTGCTGCCGGCTCTGCGGATCCCCAACAACCTTGCCGAGCTGGCCGGGACGATGCGGGGTGAAGCCAAGACGCACGCGGCCGCGGCGGCCGCGCTGGTGGTCGAGTTGGAGCGGCGGGCCGACGCGCTGGGGCTGGACCGCGATGCCGGCATCGGTCGGCTGGCGACCGCCCGCAGGGTGGCCAAGCTGCTGACCGACCTCAGCGCTGAGACCGACGACGTCACCGTGGTCGAACGAATGGCCCGCGCGGATCTCGGCGACATCGACGAGGTGGCGGCCGGAACCTCATTCAAGACGGCAACTGCCGTCACCGCCGCGCTCACCGGCGCCCAATGGGCGCTGCTGGATGCGGTCCGGGTGCGGTCCGCCAATGACGACGCGGCTCGGGTCATTGTGGAGAAGCTGCAGTTTGCCGCACGGCACGAGCAGAACGCTGCCGACCTGACTGCTGCTCTCCGTGACGCTGCCGCGGAGGCCGCCGCCTTGCTCGTCCAGCCCGGACCGGGCCGCGGTGGGGTCGTCCCGCCCCCGGTCGGGCCGGGGCCTGGGCCGCAGCCGTCGTCCAGCCGTACCTTCACGGAAGCGGCAGCCTGGGATGTGGCTGCGGGCGAGATCCGCGCGAAGCTTGAGGCCGGACAATCGGTGACGGTGACCTGGGAGGCACGGTGACGGTCGCGCAACCGGCCTCCATCCGGCGCAAGGTGGAGGACTGGCTCGCTGAGGACGACGGCACCCCAGCGATCGCGCTTCGCGCACGCCCGGAATGGCCCGCCGAGGACACGGTACTGCCGATCGCCTCCGCCACGGTGCGGGTGGTCCCCTGCCCGACCCCGCTAGCCGCCCGCGCGGCCCTGCACGAGCGCACCGACGCCGAACGGCTTGTGTTGCTGACCGAGCTGACCGACGCCGAACTGGGCGACGGCCTGCTCGCTCACCTGAGCCGGCAGACCGTCCGTACCGTCGACCCGTGGGAGGTCGCCGCGCACCTGTTCGGCGCGCAGGACGTGGATCCGACCCTGGTCCGGATGGGCCGCTGGGTGGCAAACGCGCTCACGGACTTCGCCCCGACAGCCGGCTGGCCCGCAACCACCGGCACGGTGCTCACCCGCGAACACGCCCTGCGCTGCCTGGCTGCCGAGCTGCTCGGCATCGGCCGGGATCAGATCGACAGTGCCGGCCTGGTCCAATGGAGCACGGATGCCACCGCGGTCCTGCGGTTGAATAAGGTGTCCGCCGAGATCATCGACGGGCTCACCGGCTTCCTCACCGAGGTCGCCGGCGCGGCTGCCCGGCCTGTTTTGACCGCCGCTCGCGCCGGCCACGGTGTGGACGCCGTGCCGCTGGGTCTGCTGGCCGGGATGTTGTGGCCGACGCCGACGGGCGGTCCCCGGGCCACTGAGATCGCCGTCGCCCAGGCAAGGTTGGAGCCCCGTTTCGGCGGCGTCCGGATCTCCGACGCCGAAGCGACCGCCTTCTCGGCGGCCGCGGAGGCGTGGGTCGATCGCGTCTTCGGCTCCGGTGACCCGCAGGACCGAGCGGACGGTCACCGGATGCTCACCCGCGCCGAGGCTATCGCTGCCGAGATCGACGCCACCAGCCTGCTCAGCGCCAGCAACCTCCTCCCCGCCGGATTCCTGCAGCGCCTGCGCGACGTCGCCACCGCAGTGCGGCTCGCCGTCCCGGGGCCTGGTCCGGCCGATACCGTGGCGGTTGCCGAGGCCCAGGCCGCGGTAAACCGCCTGGCCGGGCACCGGGGTGGCGACGCGCGTCGGATGGAAACGGCCACCATGGCAGTCCGGCTGCTGCGCTGGCTCTCCACACCGGACGGCCCTCCGGCCGCGACGCTGCTCGACGCGTTGCACCGCCACGTACGCGAGGACGGATGGGTGGACCGCGCCCGGCTGGACGTCTTCGCCGGTGACCCCGATCAACAGGTCGCCGAGGCCTACCACCTGCTGCATCGCGCCGTCGACGCCCGCCGGTCGCGGCACGACCAGCGTTTCGCCGAGCTGCTGGTGGCGGCCACGGAGGCCGAGGCGGCGCCCGGCGCCATGCTGCGGGTCGAGGACGTGTTGGAGCGGGTGGTCCGGCCGATCGTGGATGCCGGGCGGCGGGTACTGCTTCTGGTCATGGATGGGATGAGCGTGGCGGCCGCCACCGAGCTGGCCGAATCGGTCACCCGATCGGGTGCCTGGTTGGAGCTGACCCCTGATGGCGGACCACGTACCGGCGTGCTCGCCGCGCTGCCAACCTTGACTGAGATCAGCCGCTGCTCGCTGTTCAGCGGGCGCATCGCCGTCGGACAGCAGCCAGCCGAACAGGCGGGCTTCCAAGCTCGCTTTCCCGGCGCTGTCCTGTTGCACAAGGCGGCGCTGCGGGCAGGCGCCGGTGCCTCCTTCGAACCGGATGTGCTTGCCGCACTCGACAACCCGAACCAGCAACTGGTCGCCGCTGTGGTCAACACCATCGACGACGCGCTCGACCGCAGCGAACCCGGAACGGCCGTGTGGGGAACGGAGAACATTCTCTCCGTACGGGATTTGCTCAGCCTCGCCCAGGACCGCGTAGTCGTCGTTCTCTCCGACCACGGTCACGTGATCGACCGCGGGCCGGAAGCCGACTTCCGGCCCAGTCCCGAGAAGAAGAACCGCTGGCGGACGGCGGAGGTGCCTACCGGCGACGGTGAGATCCTAGTCCGTGGGTCTCGGGTCGCCGCGGGTGGGGGCACGGTCGTGCTGCCCTGGCGCGAGGAGATTCGCTACGGTCCCCGCAAGGCCGGCTACCACGGAGGCGCGGCGCCGGCCGAGGCCGTCATCCCCCTGTTGCTGTTCAGTGCGGGCGAGGAGACGGCGGTTCCTGGCTGGGCTGGCGCGCCGGTGGCCGGCCCGGCGTGGTGGCGCGAGCCCACCACCTCACCGGAACCGGGCAGCGCCACGCCGCCTCGCGATGCGGCGGCCCGCGCCGACACCACCACCGCGGGCAAGCGACCGCGCAGCAAGCCAGCGCAGACCGAGGGCCTTTTCGAACTTCCGAGTCCGGCCGCGGCCTCCCCCACGCAGGCCGCGCCGCACCGTGACCCCGCGCAGTCAACGCTGGCGGATGCGCTGCTGGCCAGCGACGCCTACCGGCAACGAAGGGGCACCCGCGCACCTCTGCCTGACGAACGGGTCGCCGCCCTTGTCGGTGCGCTGCTGGCCGGTGGCGGCCGGGCCAGCCTGGACGGTCTCGCCGCAGGGGCGGGCATCCCTGCGCACCGCATCGTTGGGGTCATCACCGCTCTGCGCAAACTCCTGCAGGTCGAGGGCTATCCGGTGTTGACCATCGACCCGGACGGCCAGACTGCGAAGCTTGATGTGCCGCTGCTAATCGAACAGTTCGAGCTGCAGCCGTGAGCGCCGACATCTCCGCCCGACGGCGCCGGGACATCATCGACGCGTTGCGTCGGGGGGTCGTACCCACCAACGGGCTCGACGCGCTCGCGGTCGGCCTGGACCGCTTCGTCGCCGCCCTGGACGACGACCTGGACCGCGTGGCCGGCGGCGGCAGCGTGTTCAAGGCGGTCCGGGGCGAGTACGGCGCAGGCAAGACTTTCTTCACCCGGTGGCTTGCCGAGCGGGCTAAGCGACGGGGTTTCGCCGCGTCGGAGGTGCAGATCTCCGAACTGGAAACCCCGCTACACCGGATGGAGACCGTCTACCGCCGGCTAGTCGAGCACCTTTCGACAGAGCAGTTTCCGCCCAGCGCGCTGCGTCCTGTACTCGATGGGTGGATCTTCGCCCTCGAGGAGGATGTGCTGGCTGGTGGCGCGGTGGCCGAGCATGACGCAGAGGGTTTGGATCGTACAGTCGGTGAACTGCTGGAGCGGCGGCTCGCGGACATTTCCCGGTCCACTCCTGGCTTCGCCGCAGCGCTACGCGGCTACCGGGCCGCGAACACGGCCGGAGACCATGCCGCGGCCGATGGGTTGGCCGCCTGGCTGGGCGGGCAGCCACACGTCGCGGCCAGCGTGCGCCGGGGTGCCGGGGTGCGCGGCGACCTCGACCATTTCGGGGCGCTGAGCTTCCTGCAAGGTTTACTCACCGTGCTTCGAGATAGCGGCCATCCAGGGCTGCTACTCGTGCTCGATGAGGTCGAGACCCTACAACGGGTCCGCTCGGATGCCCGAGACAAGGCCCTGAACGCGCTGCGCCAGCTGGTCGATGAAATCTATGCCGGGCGATTTCCTGGCCTATTCCTGGTCATCACCGGGACACCGGCGTTCTTCGACGGGCCGCAGGGAACGCAGCGACTCTCGCCCTTGGCGCAGCGGCTCGCTACCCACTTCGAAGCCGACCCGCGATTCGACAATCCGCGGGCCGTCCAGCTGCGGCTGGCGGGCTTCTCCGTCGACGCGCTGGTGGAGCTCGGCATTCGGGCCCGAGACATCTACGGCAGTGATCAGGTCACCACCCGGATCGATGACGCCTACCTCCGGCAGCTGGCCAGCGCCGTGACGGGCAAGCTTGGCGGGCAAGTCGGTATCGCTCCCCGGGTGTACCTAAAGAAGCTGGTGGCCGACGTCCTCGACCGAGTCGACCAATTCGAGGACTGGGATCCCCGGCAACGGTACGAGTTGACGCTGCAAGCGGACGAGCTGACCGACGTCGAGCGCAACGCGGCCGGGGTATCTCCGGGATCTGCCGGTGATGTGGACATCTCGGTGTGAACGAGCTGTCGCCGGTGCTGGTGCACCACATCGTCAACTCGCTCGGTTGGCCGGACCTGCGGCCGTTGCAGCGAGCAGCGATCGAGCCCCTGCTCGCCGGGCAGGACGCGCTCCTGCTCGCACCCACCGCCGGTGGCAAGACCGAAGCAGCGGTGTTTCCCGTCCTGTCAAGGATGGGAGAGGAGCGCTGGACCGGCACATCCGTGCTCTACCTGTGCCCGCTGAAGGCGCTGCTGAACAACTTGCTGCCGCGGCTGGAGCGCTACGCCGACTGGCTTGGCCGACGCGTCGCCCTCTGGCACGGCGACGTGGCCGCCTCGCGTCGTCAAGCCATCCTGTCCGGGCGCCCCGACATCTTGCTGACCACGCCCGAGTCGCTGGAGTCGATGCTGGTCAGCACGAATGTCGACCACCGGCAGTTCCTCGAAGATCTGCGCGTCGTCGTGGTGGACGAGGTACATGCATTCGCGGGCGATGACCGAGGCTGGCATCTGCTCGCCGTGCTGGAACGGCTCACTCATTTCATCGGCCGGCCGCTGCAGCGGATCGGGCTGTCCGCCACCGTCGGTAACCCGGAGCAGCTGCTGACCTGGCTGCAGGGCTCCGAAGCTGGCAGCAGTCCCGCCCGGATCGTGGCTCCCGGCTTACCTCTCGCAGCACGGTTGGGTGAGACGGAGGTCGGAGAAGCTCCGTCAGAAGGGTCGTCGGATCTGGTGCTGGCCTCAGGCCCGCTGACTCCTCCTCCGGGCGACATCGAGCTCGACTACGTTGGCTCCCTGACCAATGCCGCCACGGTCATCACCGCCCTGCATGCCGGCGAGAAACGTCTCGTCTTCTGCGAATCCCGACAGACCGTCGAAGAACTCGGCCAGCTTCTCCGTGAACGCGGCATCACCACATTCCTCTCGCACGCTTCACTGTCAGCTGACGAACGCCGACGCTCCGAAGATGCCTTCGCCGAGGCGCGCGATTGCGTGATCGTGTCGACCAGCACTCTCGAACTTGGCATCGACGTCGGCGACCTTGACCGCGTCATCCAAATCGACGCACCTTCCACGGTCGCCTCGTTCCTCCAACGTCTCGGGCGCACCGGCCGACGCCCAGGAGCAACCCGAAACTGCCTATTCCTCGCCCGCAACGGAGATGCCCTCATCGAGGCGGCGGCGCTGCTCGTGCTCTGGGGGAAAGGCTGGGTGGAACCGGTCGTCGCCCCGCCCGAACCACGTCACATCGTCGCTCAGCAGATACTCGCGCTGTGCCTCCAAGAGCACCGTGTGGGAGATCAACTCTGGCGCCATTGGTGGAACGACCTGGGACCCTTCGGCAGCAGCGCCGAGCCGATCGTGCGTTTCCTTGTCCAGCAGGGCTACCTGGACAGTGACGGCGGCATGCTGTTCATCGGGCCGCAGGCCGAGAAGGCATTTGGGCGCCGGCACTTCATGGAACTGACCGCCGTGTTCACCGGGCCGCCCGAGTTCACCGTCCTGCATGGCCGCGCCGAACTCGGCAGAATCGACCCGAGCCTGCTGACCGAGGAGGTTCACGGAGATCGACGGCTGCTGCTCGGCGGACGGAGCTGGCGAGTCACGTACATCGACTGGCGGCGGCGACGCTGCTTTGTCGAACCCGCCGACGGCGGCGGCAAGGCCCGCTGGTTGCAGCAAGGCTGGGCGGGATTGAGCTTCACGCTCACCAGGGCCATGCGCGAGGTGCTGCTCGGTGCCGATCCCCCGGTACAGCTCACCGATAGGGCGAAACACCGACTAACGATTGAGCGCGAAGAACGATCGTCCCTCGTTCATCCCGGCGGGAACCTTATCGTTCGCGACCGCCAAGGCGACCTGCGGTGGTGGACCTGGGCTGGATTCCGAGCAAACGCCACACTAGCCGCTTCGCTTAGTGAGGCGGTCGACCCGGCGCAGCGCTTCGACGACCTGCAAATCAGGCTCCGCGAGAACGTCACGCCGTCGGAATGGCGCGCGATGGTGGCCGATGCCGGGCAGCGGCTGTGCCTTCCGGACGTCAGTGAGAGGGCGCTGGAAGGACTGAAGTTCAGCGCGGCCCTACCGCCTCGGCTTGCCAGCGCCACTGTCGCAGCTCGGCTCGCCGACCTGTCTGGCGCGACTGCCCTCCTGCAAGATCGCGTTCGCTTTGCCTCCCTAGTCGGCGAAGTCGATTGATATCCTCATGTGCTCGACAGCTGATTCCACCGGGATCTGGTTCACCGATGCATGGCAGTAGATAACGTGGCCTGAGCGGCCGTGAGGTCATGCAGTTCTCGACCCACCACGACCCAGTTACGCACCACATGGACCCCGGGTGGCGAGGTCGCTGATCTGCATGGCGCAGACGTCCGCGATGATCTTGCCCTTGACTTTAGGAGCGGGCAAATCCCGTTCACGATTTCCCGTGCGAAACGCTCTTGGATCCGACCTGGGACTTGATCAGCGAGATCATGCCGGCTATCCGGGACCGACCAGCCTGGTTCTGCAGCGCTCCCTATCAGGCTGGCGGTGATCTCCGCAACTTACGTCGGCGATGGCGCAGCGTGTTCGAATATGTGATGGTGACCACCTCACGAATGCCCGAAGACGCCAGGGCTGCGCCTTTCGTCTCCGACGGTCGACGGCTTGCAGTGTTGCGGGCCGCGAAGGTGTGGGCGGATCAGCTGATCGACCGTAGCGGTCGCAACGAAATGATCTTCTGCAAGGACCGCGGAAAGCTGCTCCTGGCGGATGCCGCACAGGATGCGCGTGACCGGCTCCTGCGAGCGCAGCCGGTGCGCCTCCGTGAGTTGTTTGTTGACGACGGGGGCCAGCAGGCGGCATTCAAGGCTGCGGAGCGGATCCGGAAGAGGATCAAGGAGTACGACGAGGAACGCGGTGTGCGTGTCGGCCGCCTCGTGCGCGGGTTCGCCACGTGGACCGACTCGAAGGATCGGGCGGCGCGGGCGCCGGTGCTGTTGCGGGACATCCAGATCACGAAGTCGGCGATCGGTGTCGAGGACCTGGAACTGACCGCCGACCCGGACCTCGAAATCAATCCGGTCCTGTTGAACTACCTCGCTGTCACCTTCGGCGTGAAGCTGGATCCGGAGTTGGTCGACGAACTCAACGACGCCGTCGATGACCCGGCCGGCATTGAGGACGCCCTGGACCGACTCCGCATCGAGTTCGCCCAGGTGCCGGGGTTCGGCATCGAGCCGGGAAACTTGATCGGCACCTTTCACTACGCCAAACAGGCGATGTACCAGGACCTGACCGATAACGCGGGACTCTTCGCGGCCAGCGACCTGTTCGCGGCGATAGCCGGGGACACCGACGCCGTCACGGCGCTCCGCCAGCCCGTGGGTGAGGTCACGCGAGATCAACCGGACCTCGCGCCGCCGCAGGATGAGTTCCTCGTCCTGGACGCAGACCCGTCGCAGCACTATGTCATCAACGCCGCCGTGGCAGGCCGAAACCTGGTGGTCCAAGGCCCGCCGGGCACCGGCAAGTCACAAACGATCAGCAATCTGATCAGCAGCCTCACCGCCCGGGGCAAGAAGGTCCTGTTCGTGGCGGAGAAGCGCGCCGCCATCGAGGCGGTGCTGAACCGGCTGGATCGCGTTGGCCTCGGTGGGCTCACGTTGGACCTGCACCTCACGACGGCCAACCGCGGCGCGGCGTACCAGCAGTTCCGGGATGCGATCGCCGATTCCCGGCGGGTGCCGCCGATCGATGCTCAGGCCCAACATGCGCAGTTGTCCCGCGCTCGCAAGACGATGTCGCACCATCCCCGAGTGATGCACACGCCGATGCAGCCGTGGGGAGTGTCGGTCTTCGACGCGCAGGCATCCATGTTGGGCACGCCGGAGCCCGCCCGCACCCCGGCACGAGTACCCCACCAGCACCTGCGGGCACTGCACGGCGACCTTCTGGCAGCCGCCCGCGAACGAGTGGCCCGGCTAGCCGATATCGGTGGCCTTAGGCCAGCCGACGCGCAGGGCCCGTGGGCCACCGCCAACATCAACACGAGGGAGGAGGGCACCCGGGCGCTCGACGACGTCCGCCTGCTTCGTCTAGCGCTGGCGGACCTGCGACGCGAGGCCGCCGCGCTCACCCGGGCCGCCGGCCTGCCGCAGCCGTCCACATCTGCCGAGGCGAACGCGGCGATCCAGTTGTGCGCGCGAGTAGCCGACGTGGCCGCCCGCTGGCGGCCGGAGGTGTACGAGCAGGACCTGCACCTGCTGTTGGCTGCTACCGGGAACAAGGCATTCCGCCGCCGTGTCGGCTCCTCGATGGGGTTCTGGGAGCGCCGACGGCGCTGCAAGGAAGCCGGTCGGCTACGAACCACCCCTGCCGGCGACCTTCATGCCGACCTCGCCAACGTTTTGGCCTTGTGCGGCGAGTGGCAGCAGCTCACGGGCCAGCGAGTGCCCGCCGTATCGGATCTGGGCCAAGCCCGCGCCGAGCTCGCGCACGCCACCGACCTGTTGGCCCGGTTGGTCGCCGTGATGGGCCGCGACCTGTCGCGAGTCTCGTGGGATGACGCCGCGGCGCAGCTGGCGAAACTGGCGGCCGACCCGACGGCGCCGGCCAGGGCCGTTGAAGTCAAGGAACTTCTCACCGAGCTACGCCGGGCCGGATTCGGCGAACTACTGGCCTGGTTCACCGACAACGCCGCCGACTGGGAAGCTGGCCACAGCCACGCGTGGGCGGTGGCCGCTCTCAACCACGCCTGGAACGGATCGGTACTCGACCACGCCCGAGCAAGCGATCCGCACCTGGCCACGTTCGACGGACGCCACCACACCCATGTCGCGGCCGAATTTGCCGAAGCCGACCGCGGCCACATCCAAACGACCGCCCGCCGTGTGGCCCGCATCACCGCCGAGCGGCTCACCGCCACCCGAACCCACTACCCCAACCAGGACCAGTTCCTCGACAAGGAACTCGGCCGCAAGCGCAAGCTCAAGCCGATCCGCGACCTGCTCGCCGCCGCCCCAGACGTCCTGTTGGCCGCCAAGCCGTGCTGGGCGATGTCGCCGCTCATGGTCTCCCAGATGCTGCCGCCACAACAGCTCTTCGACGTCGTCATCTTCGACGAGGCCAGCCAGGTCCAACCCGCCGAGGCGATGCCGTCACTGGCCCGCGCGAACCAAGCCGTGGTCGCGGGCGACTCCCGCCAGCTGCCACCGAGCCGCTTCTTCGAAGAACGCGACGAACTCACCGACGACAGCGACGCCGACGAAGACGACCTGCTCACCGAGGATGTCGAGTCCGTCCTCGACGCGTTCAACCGCGCCCTCGGACAATCACTCGCCCACGAGTACTACCTGGGATGGCACTACCGAAGTGCCGACCCCCGACTCATCGAGTTCTCCAACGCCCACTTCTACGACAACCGCATCACGACCTTCCCCGGCACCGCCGTCGAGCCGCCACTGACCTTCACGGAGGTCATCGGCGACAGCACCGCCGGCGGCAGCGGCACCTCCGAGCGGGCGACAGCGGCCGAAGTCGACCGCGTCGTCGACCTCATGATCGAACACGTCCAGCAGCGCTCTGACGAGTCGCTCGGCGTCATCGCGCTCAGTGCCAAGCACGCCGACCGCATCGAGGCCGCGCTCACCCAGCGACTGCGCAGCGACCCGTCACTGCAGAACTACTTCGACGAGCAACGCACCGAGCCATACTTCATCAAGAACCTCGAACGCGTCCAAGGCGACGAACGGGACGCGATCATCCTGTCCGTAGGCTTCGGCAAGGTCAACGGCCGTCTTCAACGCCGATTCGGTCCCATCAACCTCGCCGGCGGGGAACGCCGCCTCAACGTCGCCGTTACCCGAGCCAAACACCGCATGGCCGTCGTCGCCTCCTTCTCCCCCAACGACCTAGATCCGTCCAAGCTCAACACCGACGGAGCCCGCGCGCTCGCCAGCTACCTGCGATACGCCGCGAGCGGCGGCCAAGATCTCGACGGAAAGCTACGCGACACCCCCGCACTCAACCCGTTCGAAATCTCCGTCCGTGACCGACTCGTCGCCGCAGGCATCGATGTCGTATGCCAATGGGGCGTCGGCGGGTACCGCATCGACTTCGCCGCCAAACACCCCACCCAACCCGGACGCATGATCCTCGCCATCGAAGCCGACGGCGCCACCTACCACTCCGCCGAAACCGCCAGAGCCCGCGACCGACTCCGCCAAGACCACCTCGAACGACTCGGCTGGCGATTCCACCGAATCTGGTCCACCGACTGGTTCAACCACCCTCAAGCCGAACTCGACAAGGTTCGGGCCGCCTACGACGCCGCGGTCCGCGCCGCAGACGAGGCGCCATCAAACGCAAGCCACGCCGACACGCCAACGGACGCCGACGAGTCCATGGGCGCCGCAACGCGAACGCCCGAGCGAGGCCCGAGGCCACCTGTCCCGCGCGGTCTCCAAATCAGGGACTATTCCGACGCCGCACTTCTGGCGCTCGTCCAATGGATCACGTCCGACGGTGCTCTGAGAACCGAGGACGAGCTGATCCGCGAGGCATCCCGAGAGCTCGGCTTCAGCCGACTCGGAAGCCAGATCCGCGCGCGGATCGGCGCGATTGTCAAGATCGCCCGTTAGTGAGCCGTCGAAAATTGGTCTCCAGAAATGGACTTTAAGGCTGGTAACGGTAGTGGACGAGTTGAGAACCACAGTACAGCAGGGTAGGTATGAAGCCACCTTGCGGATCGGTGGGTGGAGCCCCGGGCTAACCTGGACGTTTCCTGGGCCTGACCGCCGCTATCGAGACGGGTATGCAACGATACCGCTACACGAGATTGCCGATTTTCGCCAGGCGATCGGTGAGGCCTACGAACACCTGAACGAGTTGAAGGTCAATGCGCCACCGGGGGTCGAGATCGTCAGGACGGTAAAAATAGGACTATTCATGTTCGAGTTGAGAGTCGGCAGCGAGGCCGATGGCGTCAGGCCCTTTCCGCGGGCGGAGCACTCATACCAATGTGTCGTTCGGAACCGCAAGGATTTCAAAGATTTCGATGGCCTCCTTGCGTCCGCCTTGGCGATGTCCGACACCCTAAAGGGTCTCGCGGCCGACACCGCCCCACCGCCCGCCCCCACCCTCACCAGTTCCACTGCAGCCGCCGAATCGGAGCTACCTGAGAGCGCAGCACCGTGGAGCAACTCGACGGCTGACTTGGCAACACAACATGTGAATCATCGAATATTCGGGTTCTACCCAGCATCCCTCACATGGACCTGCTGGGATTGCAGGCTTAAGGACATTGCTGGTGATGTTCTCAAGCACCGCGGACATGCCAAATTCTCCTTCAAGGCAAAGGCACTGACGTGGTCCTGCCCGGACTGCGGCAAACTGGATGTACCGTTCTGATAGTCGTTGGCGCACAGTCATGCGCTGGCATGACGGCATAGTGACTATATCGATTTCACGTCGTTCCGCACTTTGTTCCGACACTGATAAGCGGAGCCGACAACGACATTCGATCCAAAGCGCTGGCCAGTTGACTCGTACGCAGGGGGAGCCATTGTGGGACCGCCCTCGCTCTGATCGGTCATTGTCATACTCCGTTAATGCGTCAATTCTTAGACACCTATGCTAACCAGGCCGATAACCCGTCGTCTCGACCATGCCGGATCGTCGCGCCTTTGACGATGGTGATATTGAGTGACGGGTAGCCAACCGTGATCTGTTGTGGAGTCACGCCCGAACTGGTGCCCGGGACGACAAGACGTAACAGGACGTCCGTTAAGAGGCGGTCCCGTCCTAGAACATTGCGGAGAACCCTGTTGGCAGGGGCCTCGCTCACACCGGCGGCCCGCCATGCAGGGCCCCGGCCGTCCGTGACAGTCGCCTCCAGGCGGCCGGGCTGTAACCAATGAAGGGGGTGCTGGATGATCCCGAAACCGTACGAGGGCGAGGACACGTCGCTATCGGACCATTTGGCTGCCTACTACCGCCACGTTGTTGCGACGCACGCCGACGATCCGATTATCGGCGCGTGCCTGATCTGCAGGATGTTCAGATGTGAGGACTGGCGATCAGCCGCCGAGAGACTGATCTACGCCGGCAGGCTGGCGGCGCCCCTGGTCGACCTCCGGACCGCCGCTACCGAGGACGGCCCGAGGTGACCAGACTCGTGCCTGTCAAGGTCGGCGACGTCGTTCGCGTGGCCGAGGACGACTACTGTTACGGCCTCGGCTGCCTGACGCTGCGCATTACCAGGGTGCATGGTGTGGTAATCCTGGCCGATGAACCGTGGGTCGCGGTTGATGGCATTCCCTTATGGCCTCAGGGAGTCGAGGGCGAGGAACGCTTCGCCCAAATCCGCGTCGCCGCCGTCCACCACCTGCCACAGTCAGGGATTGAGCAGCAACCCTGAGCTGTGAGTTCACGGCGCTACGCACAGTGATCATCTGAGATCTGCCGGTGCCGGTTCTGATCTGGACCAGACCCGTTCGAAGGATGCCAGATAGGTCGCCACCATGCCGTCGGCGTGGAGACTCTTCAGGTGTAAGACCGGGGCATGGGCGCCGGGACGGCCAAGCACATGCGTATTGACAAGCAGCTCGTCATCGGCGCGGTAGATCGAGTTGTAGAGCACCGTGTCATGAAGGCGCAGCTGGGCGCCAGCCTCGACGATGGGATGAAACCCGACCAGCGCGGTACGAATGCGCGCGCTCATGCCTGCTCCGATCCGTTCATCGACTCCCCGTTCTGCGACGTGGACGCCGTTGGGATCGCCGAGAGCGATTCGAACTCGCACATGACCCATTGATTTCTCACGTAAGAGGGCCGACGCGACACAGTCCTCGGCGAGAAAGAGCGCGCTGTAGGCAAGGATGTTGATCTCTTTATCAGCCTGGGCGAACAGCCGTGACCACGCGTCGGTCGGCACCGCCGATCGATGGGGGTAAACGATCCGAATCTCATCGGCCTCGGTCGCCGGTTCGGCCGGTCGGGGCAGGTCGGGCCACAGGTCGTGCGATGACCAGCCGGTCAGGTCGGCCAGCGCCCCACGATGCCGGGGGTACGGCATGCGGCCATTGATCCAACGCTGCACGGTCTTCGGGTCGACACCGAGGCGCGCCGCAACGTCGACCGCGTTGATTCCTGCGCTGTGCAGCGCACGAGCAAGTGGGTGGTTCACGCAACGACTCCGATCGCTGGCGAGAACGCCATCCTAGCCAAGGAGTCCCAAGACGTCCTCACCCTGTGGTTCACATTCCGTCACATCTCGTAGAGGCTTGGGGATCATCAACAACGAGAGGGAGCGGACCAACAACGATGCCGAACGACGACCGCGCCTGGGAAGCCGCTGCTAGAACGTCTGCCGACCGCCTGGCCCTGGCGCTCGAAGATGCCGGCTTCGACGTTGGCCACGATTTTCCGGCACTTCACGACGCGATCGGCCGGCAAGGTCTCGCGGTGGTGCGCATCGGCGACGTGCAACCATCCGTGGCAGATCGGCTCGCTGCACGTCTGCGTGGCGACGTCGCTCGGGACTGCGCCGGGTAACGGAGGACGACGGCTACCAGCAGCGATCAGCGAGAGCAACGGACGTTCGTTAGTCTGCCCACGTGGATCAGGTCGAACGCGCCCGCGACCTCGCGCGCCTGTTGCTGGCAGAGTCGATCCCCCGCCGGTGGTCGCACAGTCAAGGTGTGGGCCGCAAGGCCGAGTCAGTCGCGAACCTAGTTGGCAACTACGCTTCGCCGCTGGTGTCCGCGGCCTGGCTTCACGACATAGGCTACGCGCCGGATCTCGTCGTCACCGGCATGCATCAACTCGACGGCGCCCGCTATTTGCGCGATGTTGCCGACACCGACAAGATCGTCTGCCGACTCGTTGCCAACCACTCGTGCGCGTTCATTGAGGCTCGACACCGGGGTCTGTCCGACGAACTCGCGAGTGAATTTCCGCCCGTCGAGGGCCTGTTGTCCGATGCGCTCACGTACGCAGACATGACGACCACCCCTGACGGCGAGCCGGTCGAGGTGCATAGGCGCCTTGCCGAGATCCTTGCCCGGTACGGCGAGGGCGACCTAGTTGCGGAGTCGATCCGCGAGGCAAGCCCGCTGATTATTGGATCGGTTCAGCGGGTGTCCGCGCTGGTGACAGGCGGCTGAGCGTCAGCGCGAGACAGTGACCCCTGTTCGTCGCGGCTCCAGCGCCGACCGGCGCTGTCCAGGAACTCGATCTCCACGGGTTCGGGCTCCACGTACGTCCGTAGCCAGTCCTGCGGTGCGGCTCGCTGAACGGTCCGGCCGGGCGGAACGAGACCGACGAACTCCGAGCCCGGTTCCTCCCCGTCGCGGGTCGGCATCGGCAGTTCGACCTCGTAGATCGGCATGTCGCTCGCGTTGTGGATGTGGAACGCCAGCTCACGACCGCCGTCGACCTTCCGGATGAGTTCCACCCATGCGCTGATCCGCGCCGCATGTGCTCGCCGTTCGTCGTCGGCCCGGTCGGCCTCTCGGCGGTGCTCACGCCGCAGCAGCAGAAAACCGACCAGGAACGCGCCCACAGTGCCAACGGCCGAGAAGACATCCGCGAACGCGCTGAGCCAGTCGCTATCCAAGATGTATGTCCTGCGGCGCGCTCAGGAAGTGGTCGAGCCGCATGCGCATCGATCGGTCCATTGGTAGAGCAGCGATTTCTGGTACGGGCGTCCACCGGACATCAGTGCTCTCCGAGCTGGTCTTCGGCGTACCGCCGACCGGCCGCGCAGCGAAGACGACGGAGAACTCCTGCCGCACCTCGCCGTTGCTGGTGTAGAGGATGACGTGGCGGGGATCGGTGAAGATCCCGATCAGCCCGGTTATCTCGACGTCGATCCCGGTCTCCTCGACGGTCTCGCGCACCGCCGCGTCCGGTAGAGACTCGCCGAGGTCCATCGCGCCGCCCGGAAGCGCCCAGTTGCCGTTGTCCGAACGCCGGATCAGAAGGATCTCGCCAGCGCCATTGGTGACGACCACGTTGACCGATGGCACCAGCGACGTCGCGCGCGGCGCGGCCGGGTCGTCATAGAAGTCGATGCGCCGTGTCATGGCACCTCATGTCAACGGCGTGGCGTTGTCCCACACCCGCTCGAAGCTGTCCAGGTACGTCGTAACCATGCCACCACCGGCAACCCGGCGCAGGTGAAGCACGGGAGCCTGAGCGGCGCTGAAGCTGTAAATGTGGGTGTTCACGAGGAGCTGATCGTCGGCGCGGTAGATCGAGTTGTACAGCACCGTGCGGTGCAACCGGAACTCGATACCGTCGACCTCGCGCAGCGGCCGGTACATCACGAGGGCATTTCTGATCTTTCCCGCCTGGACGTCGTCCACCCCCTCGTCGGCGCCGCGCTGCGCGACGGCCTCACTGTCCGGGTCGCCGAGAAGGATGCGGACGCGTACCCCGGCCTCGGCCTTCTGCCGGAATATGCGCCGGACGCCCGCATCCTCGGAGAGGAACAACCCGCTGTAGACCAGGACTCCAATCTCCTGCTCGGCCTGATCGAACATGTGGCGCCACACCTCGGACGGGACGGTCCAGCGGTGCGGATAGATGTTGATGATCTCGCTCTCGCTGGCGCTGGCCACCTGATCAGGGCTGAGCGCGTCGGGCCACAGGTAGACCTCGTCTACTCCGAGGTGCGCGGCGACCTGGTACCGGTGGCGCCGGTACGGCGTGCGCCCATTGATCCACCGCTCGACGCTCTTCGGGTCCACGTTGAGCGCTTCCGCCAGGCTGGACGGGGTGAGCCCTCGTTCCAACATTGCGGTGCGTAGTCGCTCGTTCGGCATCGTCTTCCCGTCAGGACGTCCCGGCAGCTTGACCACCCTAGGCCCGACGTCTCGGACACGTCCAGCCACGACCTGATCACGTCCCGTCCTCTGATCGCACTCTCAGTGGCGTCGATGCGGACCACGCATCGCCGAACCGAGAGGAGACCAGCCATGGACACCCAGCAATTTTCGAACGAGGTCCCGACCTGCCCGTGCGGCGCGCAGCTCGGATCTGGACACCCGACCCTGTGCCGCAAGTGCAGCGCCCGAGTGCGCTAGAATCGCCGGCACCAGGCCCGCGGTGGTCACAGCGGCGCGGATCGAGCGATCCGTACACGCCGCTCCCGGCGCAACCGCGACCAGGACGGCGGGGCCGCATGACGATCGCCGTCTCCGCCGTCGTCCTGCTCGGCAGCTTCGTCTACCTACTGTGGCGGTACGCCCGACTGCCGCTCTGGCAGGCCGCCATCTGCGCGGCATTCGGCTACTTCCTCGCCTCGTCGTCCATCGGCCCGGAGACCGGCAACGGGCTCCGCGCCCTGGCACGGTTCATCGCCGGACTGGAACTCTGACGTGAGCCGTTCCCCCACCGCCGGGCGACGCGACTGGTGGGTGATCGTCGGCATGAGCGTCGCCGCGATCTCCGCGGCGGTGGCGAGCTTCGCCGGCCTCCGCGGGCTGGCTCGGGTCGCCGGCTGGCCCGACCGGCTCGCCTGGCTTCTGCCGGTCACCATCGACGCGTACGCGATGACCTCGGCTCGGGTTTGGCTCGCGGGAACGCTCGGCAGCAGCCGAGCCCGGGGCTTCGCCCGAGCCAACGCGATCGGCGCCATCGCCACGAGCATCGTCGGCAACGCCGGATACCACCTCGTTGCCGCCGGCCTCGTCGCGATCTCCTGGCCGATCGTCGTCCTCGTCGGCGCCGTACCGGCCGCTGTCCTCGGACTGACCGCTCACCTGCACGCACTCGGAACCGTCACAGCGAGCGATCGCGATCCGGCACCGACCGCCGAGGACGGTCCCCAGACCCGTACCCGAGTCCGGACCCGGCGCACGAAGACCCGCACAGATGCAGACCTGCTGAACGCTGCCCGCGAGGCCGACGCCCGGCACCGCGCCGCGCACGACGGCCGCCCCATCAGCCGAGACGGACTGCGCTCGGCCCTGCGGATTGCCGGACCCAAGGCAACCGAGCTGCGACGGGTCCTCGTCGCCGAAACCGCCGACAGCACCGACCGAAGGGAGGCTTCACCCCGCCCATGACCAACGAACCGCACATCCCGCGCCCGACCGTCGACCAGGAGGCCGTTCTCACCCATCTGCATGCCGCCCGATGCCGGCCGACCCCGGTCAACATCTGGACCGCCGTCGCCGACATCCCCGTCCTGATCGCCGAAGTCAACCGCCTCGCCCGGCTGCTGAGCCGTACCCGGTGGGACTTCGCCGACCTGCTCGCCGCCGCGCGTGCCACTCTCGCCGCCCACCACGACGGCGAGCCCGATCCCCTCGCGTACCTCCGCGACGCGGTCGCTGAACACCGCGCCTGCACTATGCCGAACGAAGGCGAAACCAGCGAATGAGGGCCTACGGACGCCGGCATCGCCGGTGGAGTCGCCGCAACCCGCAACCGCTCCTACTCGTACCGAACGAGCCGCTGCTCGTCGTCGGCCTGGCCGCGATCGGGCGCGCCCTGTTCCGGTACCGGTCGGAACTCGCACCTATCACGACCGGACTGGCACTCACCGCAGCCGGACTCGCGCTGCACCGCAGCCACCCCGGCACGTGGCCGGTGGTCGCGGTCCTCACGGCCGCCGCGGCGCTGGCTGCCGGGCTGCGCGGACTGCCCTGGGGTCTCAACCGCCCCGACGAACGCGCCTACGCCGCGACCACGACCGCCGTTGTCGGCGGCTGGCTCGCCGCCGCGACAGCACTCGGACCCGACCGCACTCCCCTGCCGACCCTCCTCGTGGTCGCGACAGTCGCGCTCGGCGTCCCTTGGTGGGCACACCGGCGCCGACGCTCCCGCGTCCGGGTAGATCGCGTCATCCACGCGTGGCCGAACCTCGCGGAAGCGATCGGACTCGACGGGTCGCGGGTCATGTCAGCCGCCGTGGACACCTGGGGCTGGCGTGCTCGGATGAAGCTCCGGCCGGGGCAGAGCGTCGCGGATGTCGTGGCCCGGGTGCCGGCCATCGAGTCAGCTCTGGGGACACGGCCCGGCGCGGTCCGTGTCGAGCAGGACCCGGTGCACGCCGGCCGTTGCACGATGCGGGTCCTCGCCGTCGATCCGCACGCCGGCTCGATCCCGTGGCCAGGGCCGGCGGCTCGGTCCCTCGCCGACCCGATCGAACTCGGTGTCTTCGAGGACGCAACACCCGTCCGGGTGCCGCTACTGCGACGGCACGCGCTGATCGGCGGCACGACCGACTCAGGCAAGAGCGGCGTCCTGAACGTCGTACTTGGCAACCTCGCCGCCTGCGCCGACGTCGTCCTGTGGGGCATCGACCTCAAGGGCGGCATGGAACTTCGGCCGTGGGCGCCATGCCTCGCCCGGCTCGCGACCACCCCGGACGAAGCGACCCGACTTCTCTCCGACGCCGTCGCTGTCCTCGACGCCCGTGCCCACGCATCCGGCCGCGATAACACCCGCGTCTGGGAGCCCACGCCGGACGCACCGGCGCTGGTCATCGTCATCGACGAGTACGCCGAACTCGCCGACACGGCCTCGGCCGCCGTCACGTACGCCGAGTCGGTCGCCCGGCGCGGCCGGGCGGTCGCCGTCGACCTGCTCGCCGCCACACAACGCCCGACGCAGAAGGCCATGGGAGGCGGGGCGCTGCGCTCCCAGATGAGCGTCCGGGTATGCCTGCGAGTCCGGGAGCGGCGCGACGTTGATCTGATCCTGGACAACGGCATGCTCGCCGCCGGCTGGCACGCGCACACGCTCGACGCACCCGGCAAGTTCTACGTCCTCGCCGACGGTCACAACCAGCCACGCCGCGCCCGCGCCTACCTCGTCACCGACGAGAACGTGCGGGAAACGGCCGCCCGGTACATCGACCAGCGGCCCGACCTTGACCCGCTGTCCCGAGCCGCGATCGACCATCAGCCGCACGCCCTCGAACTGCCGAAGGTCGCCGACGACCCGGAACTGGCGCTCCTGAAAGCGCTCGACGAGGCGCCGGACGACGGACTCACGATCAGGGAACTGATCGACGCGACCGGCATGCGCCGCACCTGGATCTACGACCGGCTCCAAGCGCTCGCCGCCACCGGGCGCGCTCGCCAGGTGGCCCGAGGACGCTGGCGCGCCTGACCGATCGTCCGCGCGGACGTCCGTCCGCTCGCGCGCGTCTGCGCAGATCAACGCGCGGACGGACAAACGGACGGACGACCGCGCGGACACCACCGACCGATCAGAAAGGAGGCCCACGATCGCCATGGAAGACCCGACCGACGAGGGGAGAAATCGCAGCATACGAACGAGCACAACGCTGGAAATCGAGAACGGGCAGCTCAAGACGTCCCTAGAAGTCCCGCTCTCCCAGGCCGCCGCCGATGTGCTGTGGCGCATCATCGACCGAGCCCGGAAGACTCGACAACCATGAGGTTCGCCTTCTACGGACGCGTGTCGACCGAGGACCAACAAGACCCACAGGCGTCGAAAGCCTGGCAGCTCTCCCGAGCCCGTAGCCTGATCGAGCCAACCGGCGGGGAGATCGTCGCCGAGTTCTTCGACATCGGACTCTCCCGCTCGCTGCCCTGGAAACGGCGCCCCGAGGCGCTCCGCCTCCTCGACGCGATCAAAAGTGCTGGCCGCGACTTCGACGCGGTGGTCATCGGCGAACCGCAACGCGCCTTCTACGGCAGCCAGTTCGGCATGACCTTCCCCGTCTTCGTGCACTACGGCGTCGGCCTGTGGGTGCCCGAGGTCGGCGGCGCGATCGACCCCGGCTCCGACGCCCACGACCTCGTCATGGCCCTCTACGGCGGCATGAGCAAAGGCGAACGCAACCGCATCAAGATCCGCGTGCGGGCCGCAATGAAGTCCCAGACCGAGATGGAAGGCCGCTACCTCGGCGGGCGGCCGCCCTACGGCTACCGCCTCGCCGACGCCGGACCACACCCCAACCCCGGCAAGGCCGCCGAGGGCAAGCGCCTGCACCAGCTCGAACCCGACCCGGTCACCGCCCCGATCGTGGAACGGATCTTCACCGAGTACGTCGCCGGCCGCGGGATGACCTCGATCGCGCGCGGCCTCACCCAAGACGGCATCGCGTGCCCGTCGGCCTACGACCGCGCACGGAACCCGCACCGCCACACGCAGGTGTGGGAGACCACCGCCATTCGTGCGATCTTGCAGAACCCGCGGTACACCGGCCGCCAAGTCTGGAATCGGGCGCGCACGGATGAGGTCCTGATCAACGTCGACGACGTCGCGCTCGGCCACGAGAACCGCCACCGCTGGAACGACCCAAGCGAGTGGGTTTGGTCCCGCACCGAGTCGCACACCCCACTGATCAGCACCGACCTCTATGAGCAGGCGCAGCAGACGGTCAAGGCACGCGGCACGGTCGGCGACGCCGGGAAGGCACCGCGCCGCAGCCGACACCCCTACCTCTTCCGCGGTCTGCTCCGGTGCGGCCTCTGCGGTCGCGTCATGGCCGGCAGCGTCAACCACGGACGCATCTACTACCGGTGCAAGGCATCCCGCGACTACGTCCGCCAACACGGCATCGCCCACCCACCAGTCCTCTACGTCCGACAGGAGTCGATCACCAACCCGGTCGACCAGTTCCTCACCGAAGAACTCGGCCACGCCAGCCTCACCGACACGCTCCAGCGCATTGCCGACGCCAGCCACCGCGCAGCCCTCACCGAACATCAGAAGCACGACGAGGCGCCGAAGCTTCGCGAGACGATCGCAGACTGCGATGCCAAAATCGCCCGATACCGCGCCACGCTCGATGCCGGAGGCGACCCCGCGCTCGTGGCCGGCTGGATCAGCGAAACGACCACGATCAAGAAGGCGGCGCAGGCGCGCCTCGGTCTCACCGAAGCGCCACCGGAGCGGATGAGCGAGGAACAGATAGCCGCGATCGTGGACGCTTTCGGCGGGCTACTCGGCCTGCTCAGGCGGGCAGATGAGCACGATCGCGCGGAGGTCTACACGCGGATCGGATTGCACATGATCTACCGTCCCGGCACCGAGACCGTACTTGCGGAAATTCGATCGAACGACGTCGATCGTGTACCTGTGTGGTGTCCGAGGGGGGACTTGAACCCCCACGCCCGTTAAGGGCACTAGCACCTCAAGCTAGCGCGTCTGCCATTCCGCCACCCGGACCGGTGATGTCAGCCTAACCGGTGCCGACCTGCGGTTCACACCGTGGATCGGCAGCCCGGCGGGCCGCACAGCAAAGCACTCTACACGGCCCTTGAGTGCGCCACGCACCGAGGCCCACCGCTCCGCCGTCTAGCGGACCTTTCGGTCATTTCTCCCAGATCACAGTGGGCTGGCCTGGCGCGCAGACACCACACCGGGCAGCATGGCGAACGTGGCCCAGCCCTCCCCTCTGACCGCCGCGCGGCAACACGCCCGGGCCCTCGCCGGCTCCGGCGATCTGGCCGGTGCGCGGGCGGTGCTGGAGCGGGCCGTCGAGGTCGGGCGGACAGGCCTCGGCGAGGACGACCCGGACGTCCTGGCCACCGCGCACCAGCTGGCCGCCGTACACCAGCAGGCGGACGACCCGGCGGCGGCCCGCCGGGTGTTGGAGGAGGCGTACGCGGCCGGGCAATGGCGCCTGGGCGACGCCGATCCGCTCATGTTGGCGATCTCGTTCGACCTCGGCGTGGTCGCTGCGGAGCTGGGCAACCGGCACGAGGCGCGGCGGGCGTTCTCCCGGGTGGCCGAACAGGGGCCGGCAGCGCTCGGCGCGGACCACTGGACCGTCACGCAGGCCCGGGCCCTCCTCGGCGACGAGTCCCCGACGGCGCAGCCGGACCGGCCCGCATCCCCGGTCGGCCCCGTCTCAGGGGCTGGAGCCGACAGCCCCTTCGGCGCGACGCCGCCCGGTCCCGCCGGGACGCGCGGTGGGGACGCGCTCAGCGAGCCCACGGTGATCGTGCCGATCCTCGACGCGCAACCTGCGCCGGGCGCGGCGGACACGCAGCTCCCGCCCGCTGGTCAGCGCGCGCCGGTCGAATACCCGGACGGCTCACCTCCGGGCCGACCGGCCTCCGGGCCCGTGTCGACGTCCCTCCCACCTCCCGCGCGGCCGGCCTTCATGCCGACGCCGACGGCCACCCCACCCGCGGCGCGGCCGGGCCCCCGGCCCACGCCTGCTTCACCGCCTCCGCCTCCGCCCGGGCCGATGCCGACGGGCGCGGCGCCGGCCGTCGCGGTCGCGCCGGCGGCAGGCGGTTCCACGTACGGTCGCAGAGGTCCCGCCCTGTTCGCCGCGATCGCGGCCGTGCTGGCCGCGATCATCGCCGTGGTCGCCCTCGTGGTGGTCCTGGCCCGCAACAACGAGAGTCCGCGGCAGCCCGACCAGCCGACCCTCGGCGGCGCCCCGCCCACGGATGTGCGACTGCGGGATTCGGGCACCTCGTTGGAGGTGTCCTGGACCGATCCGGCCAGTGGGATGACCTCGTTCGTGGTGACCGGCGGACACCCCGGCGAGGTGCTCAACTCGATCGGACATGTCCGGCCGGGTGAGACGTCGTTCGATTGGAAAGGGCTGAACCCGGCACTGGAGTACTGCGTCGCGGTGGTCGCGGTATATAGCACGACCAAGTTCGCCAGCTCGCCGCAGACCTGCACCTCCCGGTCGGGAAATGGTGCGCAACCGTCCGCGACACAGTAGATGATCACACTACGCGATCACACGTATCCACAACGTTGTCTACCAGGGCACCCACGAGGGCCCGCGAGCCCCTATGATGGCCTGCGTCCTGCGGGGCACCTGAGCAGCCAAACGGGAGGGGGCGCGGGTCCGTGACCAGTGCTGACGCCATCATCGCCGAGGGCAGGCGCCGCCTGCGTAGCCGCGGCGGGCTGGTCACCCTGGGTACGGTGCTCAGCCTCGTCGCCGGGCTCGGCCTGACCGTACTGGGGCTGGGGGCCGCCGATCAGGCCGTCGCCAGCTTCGACGCGGCGTCCTGGGTGTGGAGCCGCACCAAGGGTGAGATGGCCCGGATCAACGGCGTGACCGCCCGGGTGGACACCCGCGTCGACGTCCCCGGCGCACGCGGACACCAGATGGAGGTCAGTCAGAACGACCGGTTCGTCATCCTGCGCGACGTGAACACCGGCAAGATCAGCTCGATGGACCTGACGACGCTGCAGGAGTACGCGAACACTCCGAGCGGCTCGGGTCTCGGCGTCAGCGTCGCCATGAACAAGGACGCGGTCTTCATCATCGACGCGGTACGCGGCGAGGTCAGCCAGCGCGACCCGCGCACGATGAGCCCGATCGGCGATACGTTGCACTACGCCCCCGGCATCACGGGCGGAGCGTTCGACGGTAAGGGCCGGCTGTGGATCGCGGTCCCGAGCGAGGGCACGGTCTCGGCGATCACGCCCGCGCCGGTGCCGTCCGACGCGCCCTCCGGCGGCCAGGCCGCGGGCGGTCCCGCGGGGCCCCGGCAGATCTCCACCACCGCGGTCGCGCCACCCAGCCACGACCTGGCGATCTCGACGATGGACTCCGGGGTCGCGGTGCTGAACCGTACGACCAACGCGCTGACCACCATCCACGACAGCGCGAAGCGCACCACCTCGCTCAAGCTGTCGGGGCCGGGCTCGCTCGCGCCGCACACCGACGGTCTGGTGGTGCCGGTGACCGTGGCGGACGCGCGGCACGTGTTCACGGTCAGCGACTCGGGCGCGACGCGCGACTTCGCGGTGCCCGGCCAGGGCGGGCAGTTGCAGCCGGCGGTGGCGTGGGAGGGCTACTTCTACGTCGCCGACGGTGACACCGGCTCGGTGCACGTGTTCGACGCCGCGGGCCGACCGCAGGAGGGCATCACGATCAAGCGGCCCGGCGGGCCGCTTGAGCTGGAGGTCCGGGAGAACTACCTGTTCATCAACGCGCCGGGCGCGTCGACCGCCCGAGTGGTCGACAACGCGCACGCGGTGCGGTCGGTCGACAAGTACGCCGACGACGTGCTCGGCGGCGACCCGCCGCCCGCCCCGCCGACCCCTCCGGCTCCCCCGCCCGCGCCACCGAAGCCGCGTAAGCCCCAGGCCGACAAGCCGGGCGCCCCGCGCAACGTGCGCGCCGCCGCGGGCAACGCCGAGGCCCGGGTGACCTGGCAGGCCGCCGCCGCGAACGGCGCGGCGATCACCAAGTACGTGGTGGAGGGCGCGGGCAAGACCTTCCAGGTCGGCGCCGACCAGCGCTCGCTGAACGTGCCCGGGCTGACCAACGGCGAGACGTACACGTTCGCGGTGCACGCGGTGAACCGCAAGGGCGACGGGCCCGCGCGGGAGAGCAACGCGGTCCGCCCCACGGCCGAGGTGCCGGACGCGCCTGAATCCGTGACCGCCGAGGCCAAGCCGGATGGCACCGTCGACGTGAGCTGGCCCGCCGCCAACGGCCAGGGACTGAACATCACCCGCTACACGGTCACCGCGATCGCCGAGGGCACCAACGCACCCGCCGGCGACGTCACCGACGGCACGTCGCTGACCATCAAGGACGGCCAGCTCGAGTACGGCAAGCAGTACGCGTTCACGGTCGTCGCGGTCAACGAGCGCGGCGCCGGGTCGAAGGCGTCACCGATCAGCAACAGCGTGGTGCCGTTCGCGAAGCCCGCGCGCCCCGAGAACGTGGACGCGGCGACGGTCGGCGACCAGGCCGGCACCATCCGGGTCACCTGGTCCTCACCCGCCGACAACGGCCGCCCCATCACCAAGTACACGGTGAGCGCGGGTGGCCGGACGACCGAGGTCACCGACGGCACGGCCGTGACGCTCAACGGCTTCGGCGCGGGCGAGAACGTCGCGGTGGAGGTCCGCGCGGTCAACGAGGCCGGTGACAGCGAACCGGGCACGGCCACGGCCCGCACCGTGGCCCAGCCCGTCGTGACGATCACGGGCTCGTCGGCGACGTTCGACACGGCCACGGTGTCGTTCAACGTCAACGCGGGCGGCGGCACTGCCACCTGCGCGATGACCTCGAACAACGCCGGCGGCAAGGCCTCCGGCAGCTGCTCGAGTCTCAAGGTCGGCAACCTCAAGCCGAGCACCACGTACACCTTCACGGTCACGGCGAAGAACGCCGCCGGAACGGTCAGTAAGACGAAGGTTCAGGCGACCGACGCCCTGTACGGCACCGCCACCTGCAACAACGGCCAGAACGGCGACACGGCCCACTACTGCGACAAGGACGTCGACGGGCGTAACGGCAACGAGATCTTCAGCGTCACCCGGCAGGACAACGCCAAGCAGGTCGGGTGGGCGAAGCCGGGCACGCGGCTGCAGGCGTACTGCAAGAAGTCCGGTGAAGAGGTGTACGCATACATCTACAACCACGACAAGCGCAGCACCTGGTGGGTCCAGGTGAACTACGCAGGCAAGAACTACATCCCGTGGGCGTGGCTCAACCTGGACGGTGGGGACGACCTGGGCAACCTTCCCACCTGTTGACGTCGCATCCCCCGAGGTTCACGCAGTGCACAACGAAACCCTTCCCCCACAGCACGTTCAGGGCTTCGCCGCCCTCGCCGGCCAGCTGGCCGACCGGATCGGCGCGGTCGTACTCGGCAAACCCGAGGTGGTCCGGCTGGCCCTGACCGCGTTCTTCGCCCAGGGCCACGTGCTGCTCGAGGACGTGCCCGGGGTCGGCAAGACCACGCTGGCGCGAGCGCTGGCCGCGTCCGTACAGGGGCAGTGGCGGCGCATCCAGTTCACCCCCGACCTGCTGCCCTCCGACGTCTCCGGCGTCACGATCTTCAACCAGGCCAGTCGGGGGTTCGAGTTCCACCCCGGCCCGGTGTTCGCGAACATCGTCATCGCCGACGAGATCAACCGCGCCTCCCCCAAGACCCAGTCCGCGCTGCTGGAGGTCATGGAGGAGCGGCGGGTCACGGTCGACGGCGTCCCGCATCCGGTGCCGCAGCCGTTCCTGGTGGTGGCCACCCAGAATCCGGTCGAGATGGACGGCACGTACCGGCTGCCCGAGGCGCAGCTCGACCGGTTCCTGGTCAAGCTCTCCGTCGGCTATCCCGACGAGGACGTCGAGGTGGAGGTCCTGCGCGGAGCGGCGGCGCGTTCCCCCGAGGCCATCGAGCCGGTCACCGACACCGCGACCGTCGGGGAGATGGCCCGCATGGCCCTGCGCGTGCACATCGCCGACCCCCTGTACAGCTACGCGGTCAAGCTCGCCGCCGCCACCCGCAACCATCCCCAGGTGCGCGTCGGCGTCAGCCCCCGCGGGGTCATCGCGCTGACCCGGGCGGCCTCGGCGTACGCGCTGATCAACGGCCGCGGGTACGTGCTGCCGGAGGACTTCAAGGCCCTGCTCGGGCCCGTGTTCGCGCACCGGGTGCTGCTGTCGGCCGACGCGCAGCTGCGCGGCGTGACCGCGGCCGAGGTCCTCGACGACGCGGTGCGCTCCGTGCCGGTGCCGCTGCCCGACAACCAGCGCGTCGGGGCGTGACCCCGCCGCCGGACCCGGTCGCGCCCCACGGCGCGACCACCCCGCGTGGCGCCACCAGCGCACAGGGGGCCACCAGCGCGCAAGGGAGGGCCAGCGCGCAAGGGAACACCAGCGCGCAAGGGAACACCAGCGCGCAAGGCGCCACCAGCGCGCAGGGCTCGGCGGCCTTGCGGGGGGCGACCGGCCCGACTGGCACGACGCACCAGCAGGGCGGGACGCAACAGCCCGGTGCGACGCGGCCCCGCAGCGCGCGCAGCTCGACAGGGAGCTGGCGGGTGCGGGGGGTCACCGGACGCGGGGCCGGTGTCGCGGTCGCGGCCGCCGCGCTGCTGGCGACCGGCTTCCGCTTCGGCTACCCCGACCTCGCCCTGCTCGGCGCGGCGGCGGGAATCGCGGTGCTGTGCGCGGTCGGGTTCGCGGCATGGCGGCCCCGGCTGGGTGTCGACCGGGTCGCCGATCCCGACCGGGTGGCGCGGGGCGAACCCGCCCGGATGACACTGACCGTGCGCAACACCAGTCGCGTACGGGCCGCGAACCTGGTGGCCACCGACCGCTGCGGCGGCGCCACCGTCCCGGTTCCGTTGCTGCGGCTACGCCCCGGACGCGACACGACGGTCGAGTATCCGGTGCCGACCGTACGCCGGGGGGTGGTGCCGGTGGGCCCGCTGCGGGTGACCCGCGGTGACCCGCTCGGCCTGATGCGGCTGTCCCGCACGTACGGTGCGGCCACGACGGTGTGGGTGCACCCGCGCATCCACCTGCTGCGCGCGGTGCCCGCCGGGATGGCGCGCAGCCTCGACGGGCGCATCGACAAGGTCCCGCACGGCACGATCACGTTCGACTCGCTGCGCGAGTACGTGGTCGGCGACGAGCTGCGGCGGGTGCACTGGCGCAGCAGCGCGAAGGTCGGCGAGCTGATGGTGCGCGAACAACTCGACACCAGCGAGCCGACGATCGTGGTGCTGCTCGACGACCGGGCCGCGGCCCATCCGGGCGGACGCGCCGGGACGGCGGAGTCGTTCGAGGTGGCCTGCGAGGCCGCCGCGTCGATCGTCGCCGCCGCCGTACGGGAGGATCTGCCCGTCAGCCTGCATCTGGTGTCGGGTCCTGCGCCGGGGCCGTATCTCGACGTGCTGACCGAGGCGGCGCTGCGGCCCGGTGACCTCACCCAGCGGCTCCGGCATCTGCGCACCCAGCGGCTCGGCGACACGCTGGTCTTCCTCACCGGCCCTGGCGGGCGGGCCGACCTGGGGGCGGTGAGTGGCCTGCGCGGGCCGTACCCGGTGGTGCTGGCCGGGTTGTTCGGTGACCGGGACGCCGCGCCGGTCTCGGCCTCCGACGGCCTGATCGTCATCGAGGCGGAGGACGGCGCCCAGTTCGCGGCCGCGTGGGACGGGGTGCGCGGATGGTGAGGTGGCTGCGCGCCGCGGTGGCGCCGCTCGCGCTGGTCGGCCTGGTGGCCCTCGCCGGGCTGGCGCTGGGCCGCATCTACGCCGACGCGCTGCTGGCGCAGTTGGTGGCGGGTGCGGCGATCGGCTCCGTGGGCGTCAGTGTGGCGGTACGGCGCCTGCCGTCGTGGACGGCGGCGCCGCTGTCGGTGCTGGCGCTGGCCGGGTACGCGGTCTGGGCCGTGCGGCTGGCCGCCGCGCATGCCGCGCTGACCGACCCGCTGCCGACCGTGCTCGCCGACGCGCTGACGAACGGCATCCCGCGCCTGCTCACCGCGATGATCCCGGTCGAGCCGACGCCGGACACCGTGATCGTGCCGGTGGTGGCAGCGTGGCTGGCCGGGCTGGCGGGCGCCGAGCTGGCGCTGCGGGCCGGGCGGGTGTTGCTCGGCTGCCTCCCGCCGGTCCTGCTGTACGCGGGTGCGCTGTACGTCGTCGGCCCCAACGAGGCCGCCGTGGGGCGGCCCACCCTCGTGTTCGCGGGCCTGATCGTGGCGG
The DNA here is from genome assembly GCF_047159485.1 of Krasilnikovia sp. MM14-A1004. GTDB lineage: Bacteria > Actinomycetota > Actinomycetes > Mycobacteriales > Micromonosporaceae > Actinoplanes. Next base: position 4,667,673 of record NZ_AP038773.1, read on the forward strand.
CGCTCGCGGCCACCGCCCGGCCGGGCTCCCCCATCACACCGGACGCGGCGACCCCCGACGCCGCCGCATCGGACGCGGCTCTACCGACTGCCGCCGCGCTGACCGCGAGCGCCCGTGCGGCCGTCCGGGGGCGCGCCCTGGCCGGTACGGCGGCGGGCCTGGCCGTGCTCGTCGGGCTGGTCGCGCTGGTCGGTCCGTGGGTGAGCGACCGCGTCTCGGCCACCCCGGCCGACCCGCGCCGGTACGTGCAGCCGCCGCAGGTCGACAGCCTGGACGAGAGTCCGCTCAACCGGATCTCCGGCTGGGCGCTGGACCCCCGGCAGCGGCTGCTCGAGGTGAGCCCGGACCCGTCGGCCACCGCGTCGCCGTCCACCCCGCGCCCCGCCACCACCGCACAGAGCACGGACGGAACCCGCGACCCGGGCACCGACGATGCCTCCGACCCGGGTGCGGACGGCGCCCCCACCACGGGGACGGGTAAGGGCACGCAACGCCGACCCATGCGGCTGCGGCTCGCGGTACTGCCCGACTACGACGGCGTGACCTGGCGGGTCGGTGCCACGTACCGCAACGCGGGGCGGGTGCTGCCCACCCGGGAGCCGTTGCCGGGCGCCGAGGTACGCGAGGTGCACCAGGAGATCCGGGTCGACGGCCTCACCGGACGCCTGCTGCCCGCGCTGCCCACGCCCGCCACGGTCTCGGGGGCACGGGTCGCATTCGACCCGGCGACGGGCACGCTGATCCGTCCCGAGGGGCTCACGCCGGGACTGCGCTACTCGGTCACCTCGCAGGTGCAGACTCCGGACCTCAACCTGCTGCCCACGGCCGACACCCCGACCGGTGACGCCGTGGCCCGGTATCTCGCCGTGGGCGCCGCAGCGCCACCGGAGATCCAGCGGCTGGCCGATCAGTTCGCCGACGGCAACGGTGCCGCGTACGACAGGGCGGTGGCGATCGAGGATTTCCTCGCCGAGCACTACCGCCAGGTGTCGGACGCGCCGAGCGGGCACGCGTACCCGAATCTGTCGTTCTTCCTGTTCGGTCCGCGGGACCGGGGCGGGCAGGTGGGCACGTCGGAGCAGTTCGCGGCGTCGTTCGCGCTGTTGGCGCGGCTGACCGGGCTGCCCAGCCGGGTGGTGGTGGGCTTCGACGCTCCGGCACAGGGCGGCACCGTCACCGGCGGTGACGCGATCGCGTGGCCGGAGATCCTCTTCGACGATCTGGGGTGGGTGGCGTTCGACCCGCTGCCGAAGAGCAAGCAGCCGCCGCGGCCGGTCGAGGAGGACTTCACCCCCAAGCCGCCGACGACGCCACCGCCCACCTCGGAGGCGCCCGCGCCCAGCGACAGCCCGACGGCGTCGGCCACGCCGAGTGCGCTGGCGGCGAGCCCGGCCCCGGGGGTGTCGGCGCCGGTCGTGGCCGGTGGCGCCGGTGGCTCGCTGCTGCTCGTGCTGGTGGCCGCCGCTGCGACCGTGGCGGGGCTGCGGCGGGCCCAGCGGCGACGGCGGTTGACCCGGGGCGGTCCCGCGGAGCGGATCACCGGCGCCTGGTTCGAGGTCACCGATGCCCTGCGGCTGGCGGGCCGGCCGGTGCCGGGACATCTGGCAGCGGCCGAGGTGGCCCGGTTCGCGGCGGAGGCGGATGCGGATGCGGCACCCGGGGCCCGGCGCCTGCGCCGAGCCGTGCCGCAACCCCGTGCGGCGGGGACGGACTCTCCACCCGGGACAGTGCTCCCCGGCACGAGCCGTGCAGCGACGGATCCGCTGCCCCCACTGGACGATCTCGTGGCGGGGATCAACACGCTGCTGTTCGCCCCCGGCGCCGCGGACGGCCAGCAGGCTCGCCGGGCCGGCGACCAGGCCGTCGCGTACGCCGACGCGTTGCGCGGGCACCGGTCGTGGTGGCGTCGCCTGTGGTGGAACCTGCACCCCGGCCCGCTGCGCTGGCACCGACGCCGAGCCGGGCCCGCAGTGGCCGATGCCCCGGTCGAAGCACGGGCAGAGGACCGGGCGCAGGAGACTCCCGTACCCACCAGTTAGGCTGGCCTAACTTTCGAGGGCAGGGGTGAGGCGTGACGCGGGACGGCAGGGCAAGGGCGTGACGCAGCCGGAATCGCTGGCCGGTCTGCTGGGCGGGCGGCGGGCCGCGCTGGACGCGACCGTACCCCCGGCGGTGTTCGTCGTGGGCTGGCTGGCCGCGGGCCGTTCCGTGGGGATCGGCGCGGTGGCCGCGATCGCGGCCGCGCTCGGGGTCGCGGCCTGGCGGCTGTGGCGCGGCCACCGGCCCCGCGCCGTGCTGGTCGGCCTGCTCGGCGTGTGCGTGGCGGCGCTGGTCGCACTGCGCACCGGCCGGGCCGAGGACTTCTTCCTGTTGCAGTTGCTGAGCAACGCGGCCAGCGCGCTGGTCTGGGCGCTGAGCATCGTGGTGCGCTGGCCGCTGCTCGGGCTGGTGGTCGGCACGGTGCTGGGGCAGCGCACCCGGTGGCGCCGCGATCCTGCCCTGCTGCGGGCGTACGCGCGCGGCAGCTGGGTCTGGGTGGCCCAGTACGTGGTACGCGTGGCCGTCTTTCTCCCCCTGTACGCCGCCGGCCAGGTGGTGGCGCTCGGGGTCGCCCGGATCGCGCTGACCTGGCCGCTGGTCGCCGCCTGCCTGGCCGCCAGCTGGTGGGTGATCCGGCGCAGCCTGCCACCCGGCCACCCCGGACTGCGCCATCCCCGACCAGCCGAGGTCCCGGCCCGCTAGACCGGCCGGTCCGCGAGCGCCGACGAGGCAAGACCCGCGGCTGACTCCGGATCCTTTGCGGGAAACGGCGCGGTGGCCTACCGGCGATGGCGGCGGCCTAGGCTGAGCCCATGGTGGCGCAGGCGAACAGGCTCAGGGACGTCCGGTACGACATCCGCGGCCCGGTGCTGCGCCGCGCCCAGGAGCTGGAGGCCGCGGGGCACCGCATCCTCAAACTCAACCTCGGCAACCCGGCCCCCTGGGGCCTGAACGCGCCCGAGCCGATGGTCGCCGACATGGTGCAGAACCTGCCCGACGCCGAGGGCTACAGCGACGCCCGGGGCATCTACTCCGCCCGCGTCGCGGTCGCCCAGTACTACCAGACGCTGGGCGTGGAGGGGGTCCAGCCGGACGACGTCTTCCTGGGCAACGGCGTCTCCGAGCTGATCGTCATGACGTTGCAGGCGCTGCTCAACGCCGGCGACGAGGTGCTGGTCCCGAGCCCGGACTACCCGCTGTGGACGGGCGCGGTCACGCTGTGCGGCGGGCGGGCCGTGCACTACCGGTGCGACGAGACCCTTGACTGGGCACCGGACCTGGAGCACGTCGCCGCGCAGATCACCCCGCGCACCCGTGCCCTGGTGATCATCAACCCGAACAATCCGACCGGGGCCGTGTACTCGCGCGAGACCCTGCTCGGGCTGCTGGAGATCGCCCGGCGGCACGATCTGCTGGTGCTCTCCGACGAGATCTACGACAAGATCCTGTTCGACGACGCCGTCCACGAGTGCGCGGCCGCCCTCGCCCCGGACCTGCTGGTCATCACGATGAGCGGGCTGTCGAAGACGTACCGGGCGGCGGGGTTCCGCTCCGGCTGGATGGCGATCAGCGGGCCCACCACGCACGCCACGGACTACCTGGAGGGCGTGCAGCTGCTGGCCAACATGCGGCTGTGCCCGAACGTGCCGGCGCAGCACGCGGTGCAGACCGCGCTGGGCGGGTTCCAGAGCATCAACACACTGATCCGCCCGGGTGGACGCCTGTACGAACAGCGCAACCACGCGTGGCAGCGCCTCACCGAGATCCCGGGAGTGAGCTGCGTGCAGCCGCGCGGGGCGCTGTACCTGTTCGCCCGCCTCGACCCCGCGGTGCACAAGATCCGCGACGATCAGCGGCTCATCATCGACCTGCTGGAGCAGCAGCTGCTGCTGCTCTCCCACGGCACCGGCTTCAACCTGCCCACCCCGGACCATGTCCGGATGGTGTTCCTCGCCCCGGTCGACGTGCTGGACGACGCGACGAACCGGCTGCGCCGCTTCCTGGAGACCTACGAGCAGTAGGTCGGTCAGCGCAACCCGACGGCAACCGGTGAGCAGCGGGCCTGCAGCCCCGCACCGGTCTCCTGTAGTGACCACTCGCACAGCGAGCCGTTCCAGGGGGATCCGATGACCGCTATCGACTACGACGCCCGCACCGAGGCGCTGTTCGTCTCCGACCTGCAGCGTTCCCAGGAGCCGACCCCGGAGCTGATCCGCGCCGCCGTCACGGAGACGGTCGACCGCCTCGGCGAGACCGGCTGCGCCGCCCTGGTCGCGCAGGAGTTCGGTGAGCACCCCGACTGCGCGCTCACTCGCATGCAGTGGGCCCGCACCGCGATCCTCGAGGCGTTCCGGCCCGAGTGACCCGCCCCGGCGGCCCGGCAGGGTCCGCCCGCGACTGATCCGGCACCAGATCATCCGTACGGCCGAAGCCGGCGATCACCCCTTCCGCTCGAACACGAAGCGAAATGTCTGACCGCGTACGCCGCCCCGCACCTCTACCGTGGGTTGGCCGCCCGCCAGGGTGACCGATCGTCGATGTCGAGGGAGCGTCTGGGTGCCGCCGTACGAGCTCTCCGGCCGGCACCGTGATCCCCGCGCACGCCGCCTCCCGCGCCGACCGCGGCACCCCCAACCTCCGAGCGCCCCGCCCGCCGGCCGGAACTGGCTGCGCCGCGCGGTGCTGGTCGCCCTGGCCGTCACGGTCGTCATCGACGTCACCCTGATCGTGCTGCACGAACTCCAGTCGCGCGCCAACGAGGCCCGCGCCGCCCAGGCACTGTTCATCCCGGCGCCGTCCACCACCGCCGCACCGAGCCCACGGCCTACTCTTCTGCGGGCGCAACCGCGCGCCACCCGACGGCCGACCCGGACGGCCACGACCAGCGCGACGGTCCGCCGTACCCCGACCCGCAGCGCCCCGGCGTCGACCAGCCCGCCGTCGCGCAGCCCGTCCCCCCGCCCGTCGCAGCTGCTCGGCCCCAACAACCTCGGGCGGGCCGTAGCCGGGTACTGCCGGTCGGCCGGTGGGCGGGGCACGGCCGCCGCGCTGACCCGTGACGGGTGGTTCTGCGTACGCATGTTCGACGACGCCCGCCCCGTCGACATGGACGCCGTCTGCCGAGATCTGTACGGCCCCGCCGCGTGGGCCCGGCAACTCGACGCCTCCGACCAGTGGAGCTGGCGCTGCTACCGGTACACCCCGTAGGCTTCCGCCCATGCACGCGCGCTTGAGTATGTGGTGGCCCGCCGATCCGGCGGCCCGACCCTTCCGCGCGTAGCTCCCACCCACCGCGGCCGCCTCCCGAGAGGCGGCCGTTGTCGTGTGGCCCGCACCTCGGGCGGTGGCCTGAGCCCGAGGATGACCATGCAGCCCTTCGCCTACCTGCACCGCGACGGCGCCGACCACATCGACGTACTCAACGGCGACGTCGTCACCGTGGCCACGCTCGCCGACCTACCCCTGCCGCCGGGGCGGCCCGGCCCGGCGGCGCTCGCGCTGGTGCCGTACCGGCAGATCAGCGAACGCGGCTTCGCCTGCGTCGACGACGGCGCGCCCCTGCAGTGCCTGCGGGTGGCCGAGCACCGCCGGGTGCCGGTCGCCGAGCTGATCGCCGAGCTGCCCGAGACGCCGATCGCGGCGAGCGGCGGCTTCGACATCGATGACGACGAGTACGGCCGGATCGTCGCGGACGTGCTGCGCGACGAGATCGGCGCGGGCGAGGGCGCCAACTTCGTCATCCACCGCGTCTTCACCGCGACCCTCGACGGCGACCCGCTGACCGCCGCGCGGGCCGCGTTCCGCCGGCTGCTCACCGGCGAGCAGGGGGCGTACTGGACGTTCCTCGTGCACACCGGCGACCGCATCCTGGTCGGTGCCACCCCCGAGCGGCACGTCAGCGTCGCGGACGGGCTGACCATGATGAACCCGATCAGCGGCACGCACCGCCACGACGACGGCCGGGACCTGCTCGACTTCCTCACCGATACCAAGGAGATCGACGAGCTGTACATGGTGCTCGACGAGGAGCTGAAGATGATGGCCGAGGTCGCCGAGCACGGCGGGCAGGTCGTCGGGCCGTACCTGAAGGAGATGGCCCATCTCACCCACACCGAGTATCTGCTGGCCGGGCGCGGCCGCCTGGACGTCCGTGCGGTGCTGCGGGCCACGATGTTCGCGCCGACCGTCACGGGCAGCCCGCTGGAGAACGCGTGCCGGGTGATCGCCCGCCACGAGCGGCGCGGCCGCGGCTACTACGCAGGGGTGCTCGCCCTGCTCGGCCACGACGAGCAGGGCCGGCAGACACTGGACGCGCCGATCCTCATCCGCACCGCGGAGATCCGGCCCGACGGCACGCTGCGGATCCCGGTCGGCGCCACCCTGGTGCGGCATTCCACCCCCGCCGGGGAGGTCGCCGAGACCCACGCCAAGGCCGCGGGGATCATGGCCGCGCTGGGCCTGCGGCCCGCCGCGACCCGTGCACCGGCGGCGGGCCGTCCGGCGACCGACGATCCCCGGGTACGGGCGGCGCTGGCCGCGCGCAACGACCGCCTCGCCCGCTTCTGGCTCGACCAGCGCCGCCCCGGCGAACTGGCGGTGGACGCCCTGACGGGACGGCGCGCGGTCATCGTGGACGGGGAGGACACGTTCACCGCGATGCTGGCGCACCAGCTGCGCGCCCTCGGCCTGCTGGTGACGGTCGTGGCGTGGAACGACCTGGCCGGTGGCCCCGCACCGGCGAGCGGTCCGGACGGGGTGGCGGTGCCGCACGCCCGGACGGGCCGCGTCGCGCTGCCCGACGCGGACCTGGTCGTCGTGGGCCCCGGTCCCGGCGATCCCGGCAGCGCCGCCGACCCGAAGATGGTCGCGCTGCGCGCGCTCGCCGGATCGCTGCTGGCCGCGCGCCGCCCGGTGCTCGGCGTCTGCCTCGGCCACCAGATCCTGGCCACCACGCTCGGGCTGGCGGTGCACCGCCGCGACGCGCCCTACCAGGGCGTCGCGCGGGACGTGCCGCTGTTCGGGGCGACCCGGCGGGTCGGCTTCTACGCCAGCTTCACCGCGGTGGCGACGGCGGACATCCTGGACACTGCGTACGGCCGGGTCGAGCTGGCCCGCGACGAGGCCGACGGCACGGTCCACGCCCTGCGGGGGCCGGGCTTCGCGGGACTGCAGTTCCACCCGGAGTCGGTACTCAGTGCCGACGGTGTGGCCGTACTCGCCGACCTGCTCCCGGCCGTCCTCGACGGTGCACCCGCCCGGCCGGAGCTCGACCCGGTGGTGCCCGCGTGACACCCCCGGAGATCGCACAGCGCCGGTGAAGCCCGTGCCCGGGCAGGACATGCCCGGGCACGGGACGGCTCGGGCACGGGACGGCTCGGGCACGGGACCGCTCGGGCACGGGACGGCTCGGGCCGCGTCAGGTGAGGCGGTGCAGGGCCGCGCGGAGCCGGGCGAGGTCACGGCGCCGCCGCTCCAACGTCATCGCCAGACCGACGAGCAGCAGACCCGCCGCGGCCAGCGGGATCCAGCGGGGCAGCAGATCCCAGATCAGTGCCGCCTCGTGCAGGGCCACGACGCCGAGCACCGCCGCACCGGTGACCACGGGCGCCTGCAGCCGGGCCCGGGCACCGAGCAGCACGACCGCCAGCGCGCCCAGCCCGAGCAGCAGCCGCCGGACCGGTTGCCCGTCGCCGGCCAGCACCACGGCGAGGGTGGGCAGCAGGGCCGCGCCGAGCGCCACCGCGTACGCGCTCCAGCTGGACAGGTCGGCCCGCGTACGCCGCGCCAGCCAGCCGGCCAGCAGGGCGACCGCGGCCGCCGGCAGGGTGTACGCCTCCACGAGGGACACCCGCTGGGCGTCGAGGAGCAGCCACCACCCGGCCAGTTCCGCGGCCGCGGCCGCGACGATGTGGATCCGGCGGGTCGTGGGCGACTCACCGGAGCGCAACGCGCGCACCCCGACGGCGACACCCCACAGGGCGCACACCACGGCCGCGTACCGGGTTCCGGCGCTGAGCAGCAACGCCGCGACCGCGCCGGCGTGCGCGGCGGCCTGCACCGCCCGCCCCTCGACGGGGCGCCGCCCGGCCAGCAGCGCCCCCAGCGCCAGCGCCGCCGCCGCGGCGCCCAGCACCGGGAGCGCGGTGTGCGCCACCGGCAGCCCGGCAGCCCGCCCGGCCGTGTACGCGAACCCCAGGCCCGCACCGACCGCGCCGAGCCAGCCCGCGAGCCGCGCCGGCAGGTCGCGCGCGGCGGCACCGATCGCGGCACCGACGACGAGCACCCCGCCGAGGGCCACCAGGGTCGCCCACCGCGTCGGCAGCGCACCGGCCAGCCCCGCCGCGGCCAGCACGGCACATGTCACGGCGGTGGCGAGTCCTCCCCTCGCCGCGGGACGTCCGTCGGCCGGCGCCACACCGGTGCGGGGCGCTCCGGCACCGGTGGCCCCGAACCCACCGGTGCCGGGACGCCACGGCGGGCGTACCGCGACCGCCAGCAGCCCCGCCAGCCCGGCGAGGAGACTGGCCGCGGGCACGCCGGGCCAGGACACCCCGGCCGCCGCGAGCATCAGGGGTCCGGTCAGGGCGAGCGGCGCCGCGGCCGCCCAGTACGCGGCACGCCGTCCGGCCACCAGGGCCGCCGCGGGCACCAGCAACGCCACGGCGACGACATCCGCGACCGTCACCCGGCCGAGGCCGCCCGGGTCCAGCCCGACCCCGTCGGGCCGACCGGACCACACGTCGGCCAGCCAGCCCCAGGGCAGCACCAGCACACTCACCAGGCTGGTCGCGACCGCGCCCACCAGCACCACCCCGAGCGGTACGGCCGCCGCAACAGCCCGGATCCGCCGACCGGCGCCGAACCATTGCCCGTTCTCATCCGTCCGGCCGCCATGTCCTCGCCGGTGCCCGACGGCCAGCGCGACGAGCAGCAGGCCGGTCGCCGCGTACAGGCCGGCCGGGTCGCCGGACAGGACGGTCCACAGTGGTGCGGTGGCCGCGCCGAGCAGGGCGGCGGCCAGCGCGGAGGAGTCGTATCCCGGCCACCGCGCCGCGACCAGGTGCCGTACCGCGACGAGCAGCGCCACCCCGCCCAGCGCGGCCCGCGACTGCGCGGACGCGGACAGTCCCGCCGTCGCGGCACCCGCCCAGCCGATCGCGGGCACGGCCAGCAGGCCGGCCGCGAGGCCGATCCCGCCGATGTCGCGGCGCTCACCGGCGCCCGCCGCCACACCGATCCCCAGCGCCAGCACCCCGGCCAGGGTCAGTACCGCGACTGCGGGCCGTCCGAGGCCCACCGCGACGGCGTGCACCACGGGCACCGCCGCGACCAGCGCGACACCGCGCCGCAGAACGCCGCGCGCCACCACACCCGGGTAGGCCATGATCCGCACGGCCGCGCCCGCGACCGGCCCGGACCACACCGCGAGGCCCGCCGCCGCCCCGGCGGCCAGCAGGTCGAACGCGGGCGCCGACCACCATGGCAGGTGCAGCGCGGCCGGGGCGGCGAACGCCACCGGCACCGCGCCCACGACCACCACGGCGGCCCGCACACCGCGCGGCAGCAGCACCACGGCCCCGACAATCAACAGCATCAGTACGGCGGCCAGCCACCGGTCGCCCCCGACGACGGCGGCCGGGGCGGCGAACACCGGCCGGGCCAGCGCCCACGTCCCCCCCGCCGCGCCCACGGCCCGCTGCGCCGCGACGAGAAGCGGCATCCCGATGACCACGGCCGCACCGGTCCACGGCCCCGGCCGCACCGCGGACGGCAGGTACCGCAGCACCGCCACGACACCGACGGCCAGCAGCGCGGCCACGGCGGCGACCGCCACCGTGGCGGCCTGCGGCACGGCGAGCGCGGCCACCCGGGCCGCGCCGACACCCACCGCCACCACCGCCAGGAAACCGGTGACCGTACGGGCCACCACCGACCCGGAGACCACGGCCCCGGCGACGGCCACGGCCGACGCCGCGACGAGTGCCCCGGCGGCCACCGCGGCGGCGGCCACCGAACCGGCGACGGCGAGGGCGAGCAACGCGGCCAGCCCCGACGCGGACAGCCACGCCGCGCCGAGGGCGTACGCGGTCATCACCACCGCCGTACGGGCACCGCGCAGGTGGACCACGGCCAGGTCGACCACGGCCGTACCGGCCAGGGTGAACGCCCAGCCGGCGGCGCCGGGGTGCAGCGGCGCGACGAGTAGCGGCAGTACCGGCTGGGCACACAGCAGGGCCACGAACCGCGGCCCGACCAGTCCGGTGACGTGCTCGTATCCGGCGGCGACCGCGGCGGTGACCGCGAACACTGCACCGGCGTACGCCAGCGCCGAGTACCGGGCCACCCCGAACAGGTCGACGTACCAGGCGGCGTACCCGTCGAGCAGCACCAGCAGCAGCCCGACCGCGGCGAAGGTCTCCGCGGTGGCGGTCAGGCCGCGGCGCAGCGCGGCCGGCGGCGCGGCGAGCGCTGCCGCGGTGAAAGCGGCCAGCAGCGCCGCCCGGCCGCCCACGCCGAACTGCGCCCAGGCGACCGCCGTGAACACGATCGCGGCGACGCCGAGCAGCAGGCCACCGAGCAGGAACAGTACGTTCTGCACCAGCTTGCCGGAGGCCTCCGGCGCACCCGGCACCGCAGCCGCGGGCGCCGCCGAGCCGGGGCTTGCGGTCCCGAACGCCGCCGTCCCGAACAACGCCGCCCCACCGGACGACACCGCCCCACCGGACGACACCGCCCCACCGGACGACACCGCCCCACCGGACGCCGCCGCCCCGCCGGACCTCACCGCCCCGGCGGAGGCCGCCGTGACGGGCCGGGCGCGAGCCGCGCCCGACACCGAGGCCACGGCCGCGCGGACCCGGGCCGCCGCCGCATGGCGCAACCGCCATGTCTCGCGCAGCTCGGCATCCGTGGCGGCGAGCCGCTGGGTGAGAACACGGATCTGCCCGTCGAGGCGAACCACCTCGACAGCGTTCTGATCGGGGCCGCGGCCGCAGCCGGGGCATCCGGCGGCCGCATCGGCCGCAACACCGCAGTACGGGCATGGGTACGAGATCACGCCAAGATCCTCGCCGCCCGGCACGCGGCGCGGCTGAGTCGCCGTACTCAGATCGGTCCGGGTACCGCACTCAACCGCGACCGCCCTCCCCCGCCCGGCCGACGGACCGAACGGCAGCGCGACCCGGACGGCAGCGCGACCCGGACGGCAGCGGAACTCAGGCGAGGGCGAAACTCAGGTGGCGGCCCAGGACGACCACTGGCGCACCTCGATCCGCAGGAACGGCCCGGCCGGTGGCCTCGCCGCGTACTGCGGATACCGGGCGGCGAGCGCGGCCAACCCGTCGGGCGAGGAATCCAGCACGGCGGCGGTGCCGTCGGCGCGGACCCACCACAGCCGGGTCCAGTCGTCGTCGTAGTGGTCGGCCAGCACGCTGACCCGCGGCTCGTGCGCGATGTTGGCGAGACGGCGCAGCCGCCGGTGCCGCTTCGGTTTGTCGTCGACCGCGCTGTGGATGACGTCGCCGTCGAGCGCGAACACGATCGGCACGAGGTGCGGCGCGCCGGTGTCGTCGACCGTGGCGAGCCGGGCGACCCGCGCGGTGGCGAACAGCTCGGCGGGCGTCACCGGCCGGTGAGCTCCGCGATCGCGTGCTCCCAGCGTTCCAGGGCTTCCTCGACGACGCTCCACGGCCCGGATGGCAGCCAGCACGACGCCCGCCGCACGCCCGCGTGCTCCAGCTGTTCCAGCGCCTTGGGGTCGGGCGGCACGCTGAGTACCTGCACCTCGATCGGCCGGTCGGCGCGCGCCTGCAGCTGTGCGATGCGGGCGAACAGGTCGTCGTCGTGCCACTGCGGGAACCAGCCGTCACCCCAGGCCAGCACCCGGTCGAGGACGGTCGGGCCGCCCCCGCCCACCAGCACCGGCGGGTACGGCTGCTGCGCGGGCTTGGGCCATGACCAGATCCGGTCGAAGTTGACGAACCGACCGGCGTAGCTGGCCTCGTCCCGGGTCCAGATCGCCTGCATGGCCTGCACCCGCTCACCGAGCAGGGCCATCCGGGGACGCGGGTCGGTGCCGTGGTTGGCCATCTCCTCGCGGTTCCAGCCCGCGCCGACTCCGAACTCCAGCCGCCCGCCGGAGAGGTGGTCGACGCTGGCGACCTCCTTGGCGGTGGTGATGGGGTCGCGTTCGACCACGAGGCAGACCCCGCTGCCGACGCGCAGCCGGGTGGTGGCCTCGGCGGCCGCGGTCAGCGCGACGAACAGGTCGTAGCAGTGCCAGTACTTGCGGGGCAGTTCCGCGCCGTTGCGCCACGGGCTCTGCCGGCTGGCCGGGATGTGCGTGTGCTCTGCGAAGAACAGCGCGTCCTGCCCGCGTTCCTCCAGCTGCCGGGCCAGCGCGCCCGGTCCGATCCCGTCGTGGGTGGGAAAGTATCCGACGCCGTACTCCATTCCGGGAGTCTATGGGCGGTCACGGCCATCCGGGGCCGCCCCGGTACAGGTCCGCCACGAGGATGTCGTACGTTTCGGCGGCCGGGTCCGCCGTTCGGCCCGGTTCCGCGCCGAGGTCGCACAGCTCGGGTTCGTCGGGCTGCACGTAGCCGAGCCATTCGTACAGTCGCCGGGCGACCTCGTTGGACTTGTCCACACCGAGCAGGACCCGGGTGTGGCCGCGCCACCGCAGCCGCTGCTCGGCGTGGCGCAGCAGGGTGCGCCCGACGCCGCGGTGGCGATGCGCGTCGGCCACCTGCAGGTGGGAGATCATCGGTACGTCCGCGAGGTGTTTGCGGACCTCCGGCTCGTCGGCGACGTCCCAGGACACGAACACCGCCCCGACCGGCGCACCGCCGCGCCATGCCACGAGGACCTCGCCGAGTCCCGCCTCCTGCAGTGGCAGCCGGCCCGCGAAGAAGTCCCCGTGCGGCGTCCCGAGCGTCGACGACAGCCGGGCGATGTCCGCGGGCCGGGCGACACGGATGGCGATCCCCACGGTCACAGCTGATCCGACGCGCCCGACCGTGACAACCCCCACCCGCCTGCCACCGCACTGCCGCCGCCGTTGCCGCCGCTCACGTCGCCGTCACGATCGCGAGCGCGGCCAGCAGGACGGCGACCGAGGCGCCCAGCAGCAGGATGGCGGCGGCCGCCGAGCCGACCGACCGGGCGAGTTCGCGCAGGGGTGCCATGGCGTGGCCGACCTGCCGCCATGCGGCGGTCAGCAGCAGGCCGGTGACCACCAGCGCGACGACCAGGATGCCCGCCGCGGGCGAGCTGGGCGGTGACGGCTGAGGTGCGCCAACAGTAACCGGGATTTGATGTACGGACACCGCGAAGACGACTAGCGTGGACATTCAAGCAGGCCTTCCCTGGGATGAGGACAGTGTCTGCGGAGGACGTCTCCGGCTGGCCCCGGAGACGTCCTCATGTGTGGCGCGTTGGCGCGCCCGGTGCACGGCAGGCGGACTCTCCCCGGTGGACTCCGGGCACCCGACCGGTGGGGCGCTGACGAACGACCGTGCCGTACATGCATGACCGGCCCCTCCCGACGCGACGGACGGCTGAATTTCAAGGGCTGCAGCTGCCTTTCACCCTAAACTTCAGGGACCGCCTAAAGTAGAGGCATCACGGCAGTCGCGCGGGAAACCCTCCCGTGCCCGACGCTCTTTTCCCTGGTTCGTTCTCCCCCGCGCCACACGACCCGGAGGCCGTACGGATCGGGCTTCAGGGCCCGTGACTGAATCTTCCTGAAGGGAGCGCAACGATGCCCTCCGCCGCCGCCCACGGCACCCGGCTCGCCCGCCGCCTGCGAGAACTGCGCGTCACCGGGTGGCCCGGCGGTTCGTTGACCCAGCCGATGCTGGGCAGAGCACTGGGCGTGAGCGTCCCCCTGATCTCGTCCTGGGAGAAGGGCCGCAGCGTGCCACCGGTCCCCCGGCTGGAGGCGTACGCCCGGCTGTTCGCCACCGCGCGCACCACCGCGGACGGCCGCCCCCGGACGCCGCCGGCGGACCGGCTCAGCGACGGCGAGCAGGACACCTACCGCCTGCTGCTCACTCAGCTGATGGATCTGCGGGCGGCGGCCGAGCACACCTCGGGCTCCGGCCCGGCCCGCAGCCCGTTGCAGTTCCCCACCGGGCAGGCCATCACCATCGTCAGCTCGGAGCTGTCCGGCCCGGCCCGGCAGCGACTGCCCTACTCGGACCCGATCGATCCCGATTTCGTCAAGGCGTACCAGTACGCCGACCTGGATTCGCTCATCGAACTCTACGGATACGTCAAGGGCGCCAACCCGGCGAACCCGGTCCACATCGGCGTGCCGTCGAAGCTGACCCTGGAGCACCGCAACGCCCACCTGATCGTGCTCGGCGGCATCGACTACAACCCGGTCACCGCCGACATCCTCAAGGACCTCATCGAGGTGCCGGTCGCCCAGCGGGAACGGGCCACCGACGCCGACGCGGGAGCATTCACCGTACGCACGGGCACGCACCGGCGCGAGTTCCGCCCGCAGATCGTCGAGCGCGCCGGGCACCGCGTCCTCAAGGAGGACGTGGCGCTGTTCCTGCGCACCCCGAATCCGTACAACCGGGAGCGCACGGCGACGCTGTGCAACGGCATGTTCAGCCGCGGGACGTTCGGGGTGGTCCGGGCGCTGACGGACAGCTTCATTCAGAACCGTAACAACGAATTTCTGGCGGAGCGCTTCCAGGAGCACGAGACGTACAGCATCCTTTGCCGGGTGAAGGTCGTCGCCCACGAGATCGTCGTCCCGGACTGGACGGTGGACG